>NZ_QOKZ01000022.1 GCF_003697785.1 Paracoccus alkanivorans
TTCCTACAAGGCAGCCGGTCAGCGCTGCGATATTTGATGTCTCCGCCCTGCCCGGCTGCCGGCCCTGCTGGTCTGCGGTGACATTTCTGCTTTGCGCCGCATGCGACAATTCTGGATGGTTGCAACACCCGTTATAGCAGGTCTAACCATTGCTTAGCACTGGAAGCGATCCGCTGATAATTGGCATGAAGGCAGGAAATTCTGGACGACAAGGACTTAAAGAACATAGTGTCTGGCTTGCATAATATCGTTGACGGCAATGCGCACCAGGACGCCACATATGTGATGGAGCTTATTGAATGATCAAGCCGCCCCCACCATCACTCGGTGATGACGGTCTTGTCGCTTTCACTAAAGCGGTGAAGTTGCACGAGACATCTCTGAAGAACAAGTGGAGCCGGGAATCGCATCGTGCCGATTTGGCCAAGTGGATGAAACTCTACGACACGCTTTCTGCAAAGCGTACTGCGGGCAGTCAAGCAGCCATGCACTTTTCCAAACTTTCAGAGCTTTGCGGGAGATTGCTTGATGAGTTTGGCCCTGAGCCCCCTCCAAAGAAACGCAAACCTAAAGCGGACCATCTGGCCCCACTCAACTATCCCAACTTCCCGTCCGAAATAACTCACAGGCTGCATTTTTTTGAGGGGCACGGCGCACGACGTCTTCGGGCAGAACAGTTGGTGCGATATGCCGAATACTCGTTTCGACAGATCTCGGGAACGGGTCGTGTCCTTGTCTCTTTGGGCACGACAAAGGACCAGGTGATGCTGTTTGAACGTTTGGTCGAAACACTCGGCGGCGGGGGGGACGGAGACTTGAGTTCAAAAGGCTTTAACACCGGCTATGTGGCACGGCCGGAAGGAGTCCAGCAAGGAGACACCTGGACAGCAATGCCTCTTGATCCTGACCTGCCAATTGCTCGGATCTGGTCCGACAATAACAACGCGTCTCGATACAGTACCAGGGCTCGCGTGTTGGGTGATCAATTTCGAGGATATGATGGAAATGGACTGCCTGATGATCTGCCAGACATGCGGAACTCCCCGCCATGGGATCCTGATCCTCTCTATCAGCGTTGCTTGGACCTTACTGATTCAGGCCGGCTCCATGAGGCTCTAGCCATCATTGAATCCATACCCGGCGCTGACCGGGAGGTTCTATTGGATGAGGTTATTTACCTGAGGTACCTGACTAACAGCCCAGTCAAGTCCGACGACATCCGTCTCATTGCACGGAAACACGCGCGGAACTCCCTGGTCTCTGGTCGCCTGATAGAAGAATTCAATGAGTTCCTCAACTATCTGGATAACGAAATCCAGAACTACCCGCCGTTACTTGAAAGCATCGGCGTCCTGAGCCCTGACTACGGCAAGTTAATGTTGCCCGAGAGGCCCCCGGCCTCAGACTACAAAGCTTTACGGGAACTTTACCGGCAGTTCACGTTTTATACGACTCCTCGTGGGCGCATCTTCTCACTCAACATACTTAATGACTTCGGAGGTATTGAGAAGCTTTTTGCGGGCTATATGATCCAAGCAGAAGATGCGTTCCGTCGCGATAGGTCTATTCCTGAGATCGGGAAAGGTTGGGCTTCGGAAGTTGCATTGTATGATCTTGTGAAGATGTTTTGGCCAAACGCCAAGCATCAATGGCGGCCGCATTTTCTTGGCAGGCAGTCGGTAGACATCTACATACCTGAGATAAATTTAGCCATCGAATACCAGGGGCAGCAGCATTATGAACCGATCTCACTGTTCGGTGGGGAGGAGGGCTTCAAGAATGCACAGGCACGCGATCAGAAGAAGCGTGATCTTCTCGCGATGAACAAGGTCCTGTTGATGGAATGGCCGTATTACGTCCCGATCACCACTGATGCGCTGAGGTCGCAGTTGGACCAACTGAAGGTTTTCCTTCCAGATAATTAGTGTCCTTACGAATTTGAGCATGTAGCCGACTTTCCTAATAGAGATTTGGGGCTTCTCAGCAGCAACAGCTGGATGAATCACCCAATTTCCCTTGAAGCCCCTTCCTTCAGGTCGGGGAGGGACAGGGAAAGAATACAGCAGTGTCGCCATGGTTGGCGATCCAATACCTCTTCGAGTCGACAGCTGTGGAAAACGCACTGTTTCTTTTGAGGTCAGGGCTCCAGTTGCCTATTTTCAGAACATGGAGGCGATCCGCGGACATGTCTACCGGCTGAAGCCGACACGTGAGCAGGAGGTACTTCTGGCACAGACGGCCGGGGTGGTGCGCCTCGTCTACAACCTCGCCCTCGAACAGCGCCGTACCTGGGGCGGTCGTCCCTATGGTGGTGGCGCGTCGCGGAACTTCGGCGCCAGGGGCATGTCAGGGGAACTGTCGGATCTCCGCAAAGCATTTTCCTGGATTGGCTCCGTCAGCCAGACGGCCCAGAACCAGGCACTGATCGATCTCGACCGCGCCTATGCCAATTTCTTCGAGGGCCGTGCGGGTTACCCGAAACCCCGAAAGCGTAATGTCCATGACGTCTTCCGCCATGTCGGCCGCGAGATCTCGATTCGCCGGCTGAACAGCCGCTGGTCGGAGGTCAGGATTCCGAAGATCGGCTGGATCCGCTACCGCGATTGCCGGACCCTGCGCAAAATGGGCGATGGCAGGCTGAATATCCGCAATGCAACCATCCGCCGTGTAGCCGGTGGGGGCTGGGAGATCTCGATCGCCACGCGTTGCGAGATCGCGGAACGGCCTGTCCCAGAGGCCTGCATCGGTGTCGATCGTGGCGTGGCCGTGCCCTATGCGCTCTCGACAGGCCAGCTCGAGCATCTGCCCGGCAGCGTCGAGAAGCGCGATGCCACGATCCGGCGGGCGCAGAAACAGCTGTCCCGCCGGCGCCGTGGTTCACAACGCCATGCAAAGGCCCGTCGGCGGCTGGCCCGGCTGAAGGCGCGGGATGCCAGGGCACGGGCGCATACCGCCCATGTCCTGGCCCGCCGACTGGCGAATGAGCACGGCATGGTGGCGATCGAGGATCTGCGGATCCGGAACATGACCCGCTCCGCCCGGGGCACGATGGAGGAGCCGGGTAAGAACGTTGCCCAGAAGGCCGGGTTGAACCGGGCGATCCTGAATGTGGGCTGGTTCGGGTTCGAGCGGATGCTGGCCTACAAACTCGAGGAAAGCGGCGGGGTCCTGGTCAAGGTTCCTGCCGCCTATACCAGCCAGGCCTGTGCCGCCTGTGGACATGTCGATGCGGGAAATCGCGATAGCCAAGCGATATTTTCCTGCACATCCTGCGGCGCGGCCGCCAATGCCGATGTCAACGCGGCGAAAATCATCCTGTCCCTGGCATTGGATCCGGACAGGTATCGGCGGGGGAGCACTCCGTTACTGGACGTGGAGGGTAAGGCGCAGGCCCCCTGTGAAGCGTCAACTCGATCTCTCGGGGAGCGGCTCGATGCCGTGGCCTGGGAGAGGGAAAATCCTGGTCCTTCAGGGCCGGGAAGATGTTAAAGGGAATGAAGAGTTGGCCAGCATTGCACGCCGCTTCGCCTAACTACCTACTTTTTTAATTGTCTCCAACTGAACCAGAAATTGATCGTTCGGCGTAGCCCCTTTCATCATATTGACACAATTTGCGACGAGCTGGAGGTTGTCCGGGGTATAATGCCCATTACTGTCGATGCGGTCTGGACTTACGCACCACTCACCCGCCGTGAGGGTCATACGAACTCCAGACAGCGCACATAATCCCTCCTGCCTATGATAGAGGCCTTCCAGGTGGTCCGCCATGGCATCGGCACTTTGGAAGCCGAATTCCTTCCACTTGCTGATAGTCGTGGTCTCTTTGCCGGATTGTTTCGTTGTCCGCTCTGCTCTGTATGCGATGGTCAGAAGTGCATTGCGAAGGTCGTCCGTCCTTTCGGTGGTGACCCGCATTCCACCGGTCGTTATTGCAACTTTCGGGACTCCTGATTCTTCTGCTAACAATCGGAAGGTAACTGTGGCAGTCTTCCCATCCGGTGCAAGTCTTTCTTTAAGCTGATCAATCCTGTAGATGCCCAGGTAGCTGTCACGCGCTCGCGTTTCGACCCCTTCCTCCACTTTGCCCTTTTGAATAACGGCATATCCATTCTTAAGAGCCAACAGCCAGTGTTCGTACTTCTTGCTAACCTTCTTAAAGGCATCATTGTAGTGGGGAGGATTTTGTGTCCAATCGACACGGATGTTGTGACAGACGGGGATTTCTAGGCCGTTTTCCGTCACAACAGTCCAGCTTCCGCGAGAACCTTTCAGATTTGGTTGCTGGCGCCGAAAATCTCGATAGACTTGTGCAGCAACGGCAAAAGCCGTTCCGTGAGCAACGCCCGCATCAATTGCAAGATCGCGTCCTTGCGCTTCGGTAAGTCCCTGCTTCGCCGCCCTAAGAAGGGTTTTCCGGGCCGTCTCAACTGGATCCGAAACCGATGACGAAGACATGTAGATCTTGTGTCGCGTCTTGCGCCAAAAGTTGCGCGCAGCAGTTACCGTGGATCGCTTGTCGTCCTTTTCGAGTTCTTCAATCGTGATATCTGGATTTTCATTCAGCGCCGTGAATACCCGCGCAGTAATCGTTTCATTCGACACAGTACCTATCCTGATATTGTTACCAACCACTTGGGTTCAACCCTAACCCCTGATTCGCTGTCATCACAAACTGTAATACGTATTTTCAGTCGCTTTTCTGCAACTTCGGGCCGCCTGACGATAGATATTTCGGCTGTTGCTCTGCTCCCCCAATTGTTGCTGCAGTTCGTGTGCCGCACAACGAACGGCTCCTTTTTTTGATAGATATTTATCTATTATCGAAAACCTTTACAGCAATAACAATCACGAAATATGCGCCCCATACGCCACCCCATGCTTCATATGCATTGAGTCCAAGGATCCATTGTGAGAGAGGCCAAACAAGGGAGGAAAGAGCCACGCCTATCAAAATGCCATCAAGTAATGTTCTGGAGTCAGGTGATCTATTATTCATTATGCGCTTTCAATTGATGAGTAAGCGTTTACTTCTGTTTGCCAGGCGTGATTAATCCATTTGCTTTATGGTAGTGTAACTCGTTTTCTATCTTTGCATAAAGAGCACGGTGATGATTTGGGTTCATGCTTACCCAGTGTGAAGTCGCAGTTGAATTGTTGCGAGTCACGAGTACTTCGATTAGTTTTCCGTCAATAACACAAGCACGATAAGTCATTTTTCGTCCCGTTGGCCGGGTTAGCTGAAGCTCATAAGTAAATTCGATTTTCCCCTGGCATGCGGGGCGCTTGCTTTCCTCATAGTTGACCAGTCCTATCAAGGTTACTTACCTTTTTCGCATAATTGCCGCGCATGTCGAACTTCGAGAGCGATTTGTTCCAGGTCGCCAACTTCCACCAGTTTCACGATCTGACGCAGAAATGTCACGACTTTTTATGAACATCATCCGACATTCTTCTGTCCTCTATAGGTTGGGTCTGTTTATTCTAAAGCGCCGCCGTCCCGCTCACGAAAATTGTTTTCTTGATACTGTGGCGATTGTTGGTGTCGCGGTATTGGTCGCCAGTATCGTGTATGTAACTGTGCAGGAAGGATACTTGTCCTTGTAACTCACGAGATTGAGCCGAAATATCAGCCCTTCTCACTGGCTTGGTATAGGGAGTGGACAAAACATGGGGGTCATCTTCGTCGTTGCGGCCCGTGCTAAGGTGAGTTCTTTGCGTGTGGGGCTGCCATGGACGTACGGATTACAATCGAAACTACCTTCGACAACGGGGAGAAGCGCACTCATCAGCTTGACGGCATTTCACGACCCTACCGGGTGACCTGTCCAGACGGGATCGGGTTGCGCCTCGAGGATGGGAAGAGGGTTGTCGAACAGATTCAGCGGGCAATTCTTTGCGATCAGGTTGAGGAAATCATCCGAGAAAGCCGCGTATGCCCGGATTGCGCCTCGGTTCGTGCCATTCATGACTATCGCACGCGCGATCTCGACACGCTCTTTGGGCGGGTTCGGGTCAAAGCCGCGCGCTTGCGCCGCTGTTCGTGTGATGCCAGGTCAGCGGCGATGCCCGGCGGACCTATTTCTCCGCTGGCCTATTTCTTTCCTGACCGGGCTACCCCGGAGCTGCAGCGGCTCCATGCGGAACTCGGGTCCCGGCATTCCTTTCGCGAAGCCGCGCGGCTGATGAAAAGCTTCCTCCCCTGCCATCCGCCCCATCACACCACGGTGCGTGACCGGTTGGGAAGAGTAGCCACGGGGCTCGAGAAAAGTCGAAGGGCATCAGGCGATCCCGCTGAAGCACTTCCCAAAGGGGGTTTGACGGTTTTTCTGGACGGTGCGCATATCCGCTGTCGACCGGAGTATCAGCAGCGACACCTGGATCTTGTGGTCGGTAAGATTGAAAGTCGCAATATGTGCCGACGATTTGGCTTGGTCGCCAATGCGACGGCATCGCCAGGCAGCCGGATGCGAGAAGAGCTGTCAGACTTTGGATGGAAGCCGGGCCGTCTGTTGACGGTAATCTCTGATGGCGAGCTTGCTCTCCCGAACCTCATACGGAATGCCATGGGTGGCGACGGCCAGGTGAAGCATATCCTCGACTGGTGGCACATCTCGATGCGTATTCGACATGTCGAGGCCGCCGTTCAGGGTCTGGTCCAGATACCGGGATTCACTGGAATTCCGGTGCTGTTCCAGCGCCCCGCGAAAAGCCTTCGCTGGTGGCTGTGGCATGGCAGAGCACGGGTCGCGGAAACTTATCTGAAAGGGCTCATGCACGATTGCACCCGCCTTGCGGAAGAACCTTTGGCTGTCCGCACCGCTGCCGCTCGTGTGCAGGCCCGATGCGGGACACTGTACACCTATCTCGCGAACAACATGGAATCCCTTGTCGACTATGGTCGACGGTACCGTAACGGGCTGCCCATCTCGTCATCTCGTGCCGAAGGATCAGTCGATGACATTGCCAATGCCCGCATGGGAAAGCGCAGAAGGATGCGGTGGTCGCCCAAAGGGGCTCACCGAGTAGCCGTCACAAGGGCCGCAGTTCTCGATGGTCGGCTGACCGTCGCAAACAGAAAACGCGCCGCATGACCCCCATGTTTTGTCCACTCCCCGATCCGCCGCGACCTCGGCCTCGATCGCTTCAATCTGACCGACAAGAAGAGCGCTGGAATCCGGCGCCGATGCGTAGAGATAGACACGGTATCCCGCGATTGTCAGTACGATTGCAAGGTTTGCATAGAAGAAGAGAGAGAGTAGGGCACGGTTCATCCTGGCTGCGCTTTCCGCCGAAGGACGAGGATCGAAACGATTGTTCCGCTCGCCATGCCGAGATAAATGGTCAGGAACCGCCATGCGAAGATGACAAGCAGAAGGTCATCGGGGGCCATGCGGCCTGCCATGAACCCGGCGAAGGCCAGTTCCGCAAATCCAGCACCGCCAGGGGTCGGTGCGAAATACATCAGGAACGTCACCACCGACAACGTCCCGATGACCGTCAACCAATCCACATTATAATCGAGAATTTCCAACAAGAGCGCCGGAAACGCGAAAAGCGTCAGTAGAAACACGAGCGTGCAAGCTACCGCCGCTAGGGCATAAAGATGCGATCCCCGGACGAAGCGTGCAAAGCTTGCCGAGAATTCCGCCGTCTCGCGGTGCACCGCATTGGCCCAGCGGTCCCGTCTATCTGTGCCCAGGAAACCAATGCGAGACGTAAGCGCGAGAAGTCGGCCGAGTAGTGTTGCGATCCAGTGGGGGCGGCGCAGCACAATCAGGAAGCCAACGAGATAGAGCACGATGAATCCTGACAGCGACTGCAGGGTGATCCTTGCAAATCCGTTCGGCGAAGATCCCGGGTGCAAAAATTGAAAGAGCGGGGCGACAAGGAAGATCGTCAGCATGGCGAGAATGGTCCGGATCGTCGTCGCCGCGGCCGAACTGCCAACGGCCACGCCATGCCGTTGCAGGTACCAGACCTGCGCGAAACCACCGCCCGTCGCAAGGGGTGTCACATTCGAGAAAAGGATGTTGATGAACACAAGGGGGAAAATCTCACGAATTTTCACCCCGACTCCGATCGTGCGCAGGACGAAGTAGAGCCTCAGCCCGTCAGACACAAAGTAGACCACCAGAAAACCGAGGATCAGGGCCAAAGCCTGCGGTTGGACCAACCTTGCGTCGAAACGTGGAAGTTCGCCTCCGAACATCGATGAGACCAAGACAAAGCCGGTCGCTGTCAGGCCGATGAACAAGGCGGCCGAAACGAGCCAGGCTGATGGCTTGCCCCAGAGGGTCGCCTGGCCATTCTGGCGCTGTTGTTTCTCTTCCTGCATTGGATGCCCCTCGTATTGTGTTTTGGCAGATATCTCCGCTAGGAACACAAAACAACAATACTCCCCTGTAATTCTCTGATCCGACAGCTTATTTGCCATCAGAAACGGGGTGCGCGCGACACCTCGACAATCATCGGACCGAGGGGAGGCTTAGCGCGTGATCACAGCATATGTGCATGAGGACGGCAGGCTTGGCCGCCACGAGGGGCTCCCGAAACCCGACGCGACCGCTGTCTGGATAGATCTTCTCAGCCCAGTAGGCGACGAGGAAGCCCAGATCGAGGCACTGCTCGGCATCGACGTGCCGACCCGTGAGGAAATGGAGGAGATCGAGATTTCCTCCCGTCTCTACACTGAAGATGGCGCGCTTTTCATGACGGCGATCCTGCCTTCACATGCCGATGGCGATGACCCAGAGATGTTGCCCGTCTCCTTCGTGCTTTCGGACAGGACGCTGGTCACGGTCAGGTATCACGACCCCCGCGCCTTCACGACCTTTCCGACGCGGGCTGCCAAGGTGTCCATGGGCAGCGAGACCGGCGAAGGCGTTCTCGTCGCGCTCCTCGAGGCCGTTGTCGACCGTCTCGCCGACATCCTTGAACGCGACGGCAGGGAAATCGATGCGATCTCCCGCCAGGTATTCCGCCGCTCGAACGGCAAGCCCACGAAAGCGCAGGACTTCCAGGCAACTCTCGAGTCCATCGGCCGCAAGGGCGACCTGACCTCCAATATCCGAGACAGTCTCGTCACCCTTGAACGCGTCGCAGGGTTCCTCGGCCAGCAATCCTTGGAGATGAAAAGCCCGCGGGAACTGCGCGAACGGATTAAGACGCTGTCACACGACATCCGTTCGCTTGCGGATCATGCAAGCTACCTCAGCCAGAAAATCACGTTCCTGCTCGATGCGACGCTCGGCATGATCAACATAGAGCAGAACGCGATCATCAAGATCTTCTCGGTGGCCGCGGTCGTTTTCCTGCCGCCGACTCTGATCGCCTCGATCTACGGCATTAATTTCGAGCACATGCCCGAATTGAAATGGCTGCTCGGTTATCCCTTCGCCATCGGGCTGATGATCTTGTCGGCAATCCTGCCTTACGTCTATTTCAAGCGCCACGGCTGGCTCTGAAAAATAAGGATAAGAAATGTCTCACGATTTACTTCTTGTGGCCGCCGGCCTTGTTCTCCTTTTCCTCGGCGGCGAGGGACTCGTGCGTGGGTCTGTTGCGATAGCGGAGCGCCTCGGCATCTCGAAGCTTCTCATCGGGCTGGTCATCGTCGGGTTCGGCACCTCGACGCCGGAACTCCTTGTTTCCGTCAATGCGGCACTCGACGGTACGCCCGAAATCGCACTTGGAAACGTGGTTGGGTCCAACATCGCCAACGTTCTGCTGATCGTCGGCGTGGCGGCCGTGATCACGCCGATCCTCGGGTGGGACCGCACGGCGGTGCGCGAGGCGCTGGTGGCAACGCTCGTCTCCCTGACGGCTTTTGTGCTGGTTCAGGGCGAGGTCCTCACCCGGATGGAGGGCATTGCGATGCTCGTTGTCCTCGCAGGCTACCTGTTCTCCAGCTATTGGCTGGAAAAGCGGGATCGCGAGGCGAAGACGTTTCAGCACGAGGCGGAGGAATTCGAGGACATTCCACTGCCGCGGCCTTGGCTTGCGCCGGTTCTGGCCATCGGCGGCATCGTCGCCCTGGTGTTCGGGGCGGACATGCTGGTCGAGGGTGCGGTGAACATCGCGCGCGATTTCGGTGTGCCCGATGCAGTGATCGGTCTTTCGCTCGTCGCCATTGGCACTTCGCTGCCCGAGCTTGCCACCGCCATCGTCGCCGCGATCCGGCGCCATTCCGACGTGGTGCTGGGCAACGTAATCGGTTCGAACATCTTCAACATCCTCGCGATCCTCGGCGTCACGGTCGTGATCCAACCCATCGAAGTCACGGCGCGGTTCCGTTTCATCGATACGCCGGTGATGCTGGGAGCCGCCCTGCTGCTTCTGGCGTTGCTCTTTGCCACGAAGTCGATCGGTCGGCTCTGGGGTGCGCTGATGCTGGCCGCCTACGCCGCCTATATGGTGTTCCTGTTCTCAAACGGCACGGGAGCGTGACGCACCCGTGAGCCGTCCGTTGCAAGATGTCGCGACAGGCTCGACACATGCGAGAGTGCCCTTTCGGATCACATCGCCCATTGGCCCCGTTCTTTTCCTCGACGATGTCGCAGGCAGCCAACTGCTGCTGTCCGCACTGTTCATCACTGCGCGGGACGATGAGCCGCCGCCGATCGCAACTGCGGCGGGCGAGACGCGCGCCACACGGCTGGCCGGCTATGACCATGCCTGCGTCTGGCGCGCGCGGTTCACGCTGCCGGCAGATCGCCAGTCGGAATACAGCTGGAACGGCGCGACCTACGCGGTCACCGGTGACCTGACCGACGATCTGCGTCTGGCGTACGTTTCTTGCAACGGCGAGGAAGTGGGGGACATGGACCGCGAAGGTTCCGAGCGGAACGCCATGTGGGAAAGGCTGAAGAGCGAACACCAACACCGGCCCTTCGCGCTGATGCTGCACGGCGGCGACCAGGTCTATGCCGATGAGGTGACCGAGGGGCACGAGCTCAGCCATGGTTGGCCGGAGCGTATCCCGCGCGACCCCTCTTGCGCCGCGCTGGACGATCTTCGCCATCACCTGCGCGAAAGGTTCCTGGAACGCTACGCTGCTCTCTACGCCGCGCCGCAGTTCGCCTGGCTTTGCGCGCGCGTGCCGTCACTCATGCAATGGGACGATCACGACATCTGCGACGGCTGGGGCACGCTCAGACGGTCCCGCACCTATTCCCCGGTGGGCCAGACGCTCTTCGCCGTCGCACGCGAAAGCTTTCTGGTGTTTCAGCAGGCGACAACTGATGGCGATCTGCCGACGCGCTTTGCCGACCCCGAAGGGCAGCATATGGGCTGGTCTGTCCATGGCCCCGACCTGCGCATCCTCGCCCCCGACCTCCGCTCCGAACGCACACGTCGCCAGATCATGGGCATGGGCGGCTGGGCAATGATGGAGGCGGAAGCACGGCGGGAGGTGCAGGGGCATACCTTGCTGATGTCCAGCGTTCCCTTGCTTGGCCCCCGGCTATCGCTCTTGGAAGCGCTCATGGTGGTGATCCCGCGGATGCAGAAATACGAGGATGATCTGCGCGACCAATGGCAGAGCCGTGCTCATCGCAAGGAATGGCGCCGGATGCTGCGGCTGGTTCGCGACCTTGCAAGACGGGACAGGCACGACATCACGGCGGTCTCGGGCGAAATCCACCTGGCGACACGCGCGGTCATGGACCTCGGCGGCGGCCTGCACCTGAACCAGCTTGTTGCCTCCGGAATCGCCCATCGCGCGCCACCCAAGGGCTGGGCACGATTTTTGGGAGCCTTGTCATGGTTGGGCGAAGACCCATTGCCCGAGCACCCGATCCGCGTGCAGCGCCTTCCCGGGCAACCCGGCAGATACATCGCCGAGCGGAACTATCTGGTTCTCGAACGGACTGCCGGGAACTGGACCGCGCTGTGGGATCTGGAAGCGAGCGGTATGACGGAGGCGCTGCACCTGTAGCAACCTACTGAATTTGGATTGTTATTCTTGCCTTTGACCGAACTCAGCCGGGCTAGCGGACCCAGAGAACGTTGGAGCTCAGTCCCGTTCCCTTCAGCATCTACTGGAGAACGAATGCTGGCTCTGGAATGGAGGAACGGTCAGACAGTCCTACGAAATCAGGTCTGCAACCAGTGAGGATGCTCAAATCGTGTGCAATTCGTACTAAAGGATCGCAAAGCGTAATGAACCGGACGTTGGCGCAAGTGTAGCGAAATATTAGTTTCTCACACGTCGTGCCCATTAGACCTGTCACCGCCGCCCAAGCCGTCCCAGTCTCGCCAGCTGCGCCAGCATTTTTGATCCCGAGTCTGCGGATCCTGTGCCGCCTCCGGAACCCGTCTGTCCCATGCCTTGCCGCACTGGCATTTGCTGCACGCCAAAGAACTGCCGCGCCCTGAGGGCTGCGTATTCTGCGCCACTGGCCCCGCCGATGAGGTAGCGATTGTAGGCCTGCTGGCTTCCCATGGCGGCGCGGGCAAAGCTGTAGCCGCCGCCGAGGCCACCGGAGAGGGCGGGCATCATGATGTTGCCGGAGATCGCGCGGACGATGAAGGGCGTGGCGATAATGAAGCCCTTGGCCATGAGCACCATCATGAAGAAGGGGATGAGCGCGCCGATGTTTGAGGCCCCTTCGGGATCGCCTAGTTCACCGATGAGCGCGGAGGAAACGCCTGTGATCGTTGCGAACACGCCTGCGACGACGATGGGGTATAGCGCAAAGGAAATCAGCGCGGACAGCCAGCGCGCGAAATAATCCTTGGTGACCTCGAAGAGGGTCAGGAAAATCATCACCGGGGCGATCCCGATCAGAAGCGCGATCATCAGTCGGGAGGCCACGAGGATGAAGGCGGCCAGTCCGCCGAGGATCGAGAGCAGAAGCACACCGACGATGTCGAGCATGGCGCCAGCCATCCAGTTCAGCTCGGACCCGGCGGCATTCAGGTAATCGCCGAGCTCGGCGATCAGCCGGTCGAATTCTTCAGCGAAAGTTCCAGAGGGCCCCGGGCTGCCGCCGCCGACGGAGGCCACCAGCGCGCCCGCGATACTGTCGATCCCATAGAGAATGGCAGACGAGAAGGCGTTGAACTGCATCCAATTGGTCGCGAATATCCCGATGAGCCCGATCTTGACCGCGAGCCAGAAGGCTGTGTGCCCATCCATGGCCCGATATTGATAGATCATGTTGATGCCGACGAGGATCACCACCAGCGTTGTCCCCAAAACCAGGAGCGTGCCGACCGTTGCCGCAACCGCACCAAACTGGGTCTCAGCGGCGGTGTCGAGATAGGCTTGGGAGGTTTCAACGAAGTAGGTGACGACACTCATCGCGGGGCTGCCTTACCAATTACCTGCTGCGTCGCAGATTGCCTGGGCGGCAGTTCGGGCGGCGTTGGCGCGGCGGTTGTAGGCGTCCGAGGATTGCAGCATTTCCCACCGTTCGTCGCTCGCGTAGCTCTCCCGAAACACGGCCTCGGCCGCGTCCCAGGACGGGAACCGAGTCGCGCAGTCGCAGTTGCCGATCTCGACGACCCGCTCGAGATTCTGGGCGCGATAGATGTCCTGAACCAGAACCCGCTGATAGGCTTGGCGGAGCGGGATTTCCTGCATCCAGACGGGCTCGGCGGGCCGGTCCGGACAGACGTCAAAGCTGCGATCGAGGGTTGGCACTAGGTTGCGCTCGGCAACGGCGAAGGCGGGCGTCAGACTTAGGGCCAGCGCGGCCAAGGTGAGGTGCTGCGCCTGCCTCATGCCGTGGCTCCAGCGGGTGTAATTTCGCGTTTCAGGAAAACGGTGTGCCCGATATTGGCGAATTCCGAGGAGCTGATCGACACCACCTCCCAGCCGTCTGCGCCCTTCTCGTTCAGGCAGGTCTGCATGTCGGCAAGGCTGGTTTTGCGGGCCATGGGAAAGGTCAGGATATTGTATTCAAAGGTCTTCATGGGGAAATTCCAATCTCGGTTGCGCCGGGGAGGTAGAATTCGGTGATGCCGCGTTTGCCGTCATGGCGACCGGCCTGGATGATCACATCGATGGAATTTTCGATGTACTGGATCATGTCGGCATAGGTCATCGGGATTTCGGTCTTCAGTGCCGCGATCGCGAGCCGCTGCACGGCGAGTTGCGGGGTTTCGGCATGGAGCGTGGTCATCGAGCCGCCATGGCCGGTGTTGATGGCCTCGAGGAAGGTCATGGCCTCCTTGCCGCGCACCTCGCCCAGGATGATCCGGTCGGGGCGCATGCGCAGCGTGGCGGTGAGAAGCACTTCGGCGGTCTGGAATTCTGCGTCGCGATTGGCGATGAGGGTCACGGCATTTGGTTGGGTCGGCAGAAGCTCGGCCGCTTCTTCGATGGTCACGATGCGTTCCTCGGCCGGTACGTGAGAGAGGATCTTGCGCGCGGCGACGGTCTTGCCGGTGGAGGTGCCACCCGAGACGATCATGTTGAGTTTGTTCTCGACGCAGAAGGCCAGCGCATCATCGATCAAACCCGCGGCCACCACTGCGCGCAAGGCGCGCTTTTTTTCGACGCGCAGGTCTTCGAGCTTGCGCTCTTTTCCGTAGAGGAAATCGAGCGCAATGCCCTCGAGTGGCAGGCTTGAGAAGAACCGCAGGCTGATCGACATGGCCGAGAGCACTGCGGGCGGGGTGATGACCTGTGCGCGGATCGGGCGCCCCTTGTAGGTGATCGATACCGAGACGATGGGGCGGTCCTTGCTCATCGTGGTATTGGCCGATGAGGCGATCTGGTTGCCGAGGTCCCTGACCTGAACGCCGGTCAGCCTCTGGTCCAGCGCGCGCATGAAGTGATCGCCCTGGAATTCGCCCCAACAGGTCCCGTCGGGATTGATGCAGATCTCGATGACGTCGTCGCGGGCGGCGGCGTTAATCCGGTCGAGCGAGGTTTCGAGATAGCTCAGCGACATGGGCTCAGAATATCTCCAGATCGCGGTCGACCATGACCGTGACGCGGGCACCCTGGTCGACATAGATGACGGGGCCGATTGAGAGATAGTCGCCAATGACGCTGTCCGTGGCATCTGCCAGATCATCGCCAACGTCTTCGAGAACGTCGGCGGCAGTCTCATCCTGGACCTCGGAGGCGGCGGCACTTGGCGCGGCGGAAATCAGAGAGATCAGGGCGGCTGACCCGAAACGCTCGGCAAAGCGCGTGTCTATGAGGCCGGTGACGCCAGAACGGCCCAGTTCATCACCTCCGAAGGAGCTGATCTGGACGGTCTGGTTGTCGGGCAGGATGATCCGGTCCCAGGCGATGGTAACGCGGCGCTGCGCGATATCGACGCCCGCGCGGTAACGCCCGATGAGACGCGATCCGCGCGGGATCAGGAGGCGCGTGCCGTCGACGCTGTAGACATCCTCGGAGACCACGGCACGGGTCTGGCCGGGCAGCGAACTGTCGAGGGCGGTTTCCATCACGGCCTGGATCATGGTGCCCTGTAGAATCGTGTTGGAGGGATTGGCGATCACCTCGGCCTGCGTCACGGTCGAGGGCAGCGCGCCGTTCAGCACGAAATCTGTCACCTCGCCAAAAGTGCGTTCGGTCAGAGCCGTTTCATTCGCTCCGGAGGCACCGCCAAACGCGATGGTGGGCGAGGCGATGCGCCGCTCCTGGAAGGCGCGTTCCTCCGCGGCGCGGCGCTCCAGCTCGGCCATGCGCCGGGCTTCTTCCTCGCGGCGCAGTCGCTCTTCTTCGCGCGCGCGCAGCTCATCTTCCGTGGGGCCCGTTGGCGCGGGTTGGGGTCGGCTGGCCTCGAGTTGGGCCAATTCCAGATCCATGCGGAGTTGCTCAAGGCTGCGATCCCGCGCCGTCAGTTCGTCCTGAAATCGTTGCTGTGCTGCTTCCGAGGCGGCTTGTAGCGCCGCGATCTGAGCAGTCAGCGCGTCAATTGCCTCTGCGGCGGCGGTGTCTTCCTCGACAACTGGTTCAGGGGCGTTGCGCAACTCCTCGATCTGGGCCTGCAGGGCGGTGATCTGCGCCAGAAGCTCCGCGTTGGGCTCGACGGGGTCTGGTCCGACGAACACAACCTCGGGCTCGGGCGGGGGCAAGGTCTCGATAGCGCCAAAGCCATCCCCTTCGTTTTGGAAGACGTCCGGAGTGGCCGTCGGCAAGGCTTCCTCTTCTTCGGGCTGTGAGAGGAGATAAAGCAGGGCACCACATCATAGCTGATCCACGACTCCGGGCTGGTCTCGACCCACTTCCAGCCGTGGCCGATGGCCTCGGCGTCCATCGCCAGCTTTTCCGCGAACAATCGATCCAGCAATGCGCCATCGTCCAGAAACACCTCGTTTGCGAACAGGTCGCGGGTAATGGTGCCGCCCGCACCTTGATAGGCATCAAGCCCGACATAGACAGCGCGGCGGTCGGTGTCGCGGATCGCTTCGGGTTGCAGAAGCTGTTTCAGGCGGTGGGCCGACACGTCCTGACCGCGCACCCGGTCCAGCACATCGAGTGCAAGGGCTTCGTCCTGGGCCACGGTGAAGCATTTCGCGGCCTCAAGGGTGATTTCGCCCGCTTTCAGCGCATCGAGGATCGGGGCGGGCAAAGCCGCAAGCGCAAGGCGGCGGTAAACATGCGCCTCGGTCACGGCGAACACGCGGGCGATGGCAGGCACATCGCTGCCCGTCTCGGCCATGCGGCCATAGGCGCGGATTTCGTCGGCGGGATGCAAATCCTCGCGGGCCGCGTTCTCCACGCTGGCCCATGCCCGTGCGGTGGCCTCGTCGGGGGCCAGACGGACGGGGATTTCTGCCAGTTCCGGGCGGCGGTCCAGCAGGTCGGCGTGTTTCTCGAAAGCGCGGATCAGGGCGCGCAGGCGGCGACCGCCCGCGACGATCCCGACATGTCCGGCCTCGTCGGCAAGGCCCGCAAGGTTCTGCAACAGGCCCACGGCCACGATGCTGTCGGCCAGTTGGTCGATGCGGTCGGCATCGACGTCCTGACGGGGGTTCATGTCCGAGAGATAGAGCGCGTCCAGCGGGAAATACTGGATCGGGGCGGTGGTGATGGCACCTTGTTTCATGGGGTCTTTTCCTTGTTTGCGACGTTGTGTTCGTGTTATCGGTGCCTCACCCGTGATCGGGTGAGGCGAGGGGGTCACATGGCCCCGTGCTGGGTCAGGAAGGCGTGGCCGATCTTGGCGGAGTGACCGCCCTTCCTGATGAGCGCCCACGCTTCCGCGATCCGCGCCTCAAGCCATTGATTGATTGTTCTCACCTCCTTTCCGGTTGCTGTTGCGCTTGGTGCCTGCTTTCCGCCGATGGGCGAGACCTTTCTGCTTGTCGTCGAAAGGCCCCATGCCTTTCGGACGGCAAAGCGGGGAGGGCGCAGCCCTGCCCGCGGCCCTGGGGCTGACTGTCAAGGCTCGGGAAGGCGGGATGGTGCGGCCCGCAGGCCAAGCCGAGGACACGGTCCGCCTGGACGACGACGCGCATCGCGCGGCGCTAGGCCATTGACCGTCAGACGCAGGGATGCGTGGCGGACAAAAGGAAATGAAAGGATCGTCGGGGCGGGGGTGAGCGCGGGCGCAGCACGCGTCGATCCCCCGCCACGTCCTCAGTCCATCATGGCCCGCGCCTGCGCGCGGGTCTCCGGGTTCCTTCTACAGCGGACCACCGAACCCGGCTCGTTTCGCGTTATGCGTTCCGCGTTAATCGTAACGGGTAATTCGCCATCTGCCGCTTGCTGTCCGCCATCCGCCGATTGCCGGACGGTAGCGTAGGTGCCCGATCGCCACCCGGCGCATCGCTCGATCCTTGTTGTCTCGCTCTGCGCCTTGCGCCTGCGTCAGCGGTCCCGCCCGTCAGGGCCGAGATCGTCGGGGCAGGGCGCGCAGGACCGGGGTTCGGGGGGACGGCTCGGAACGAGACGTTCAACCGGGCGCCGCAGCCGCGCGCATCGCGCCGATCAGCTCGGGTGGAGGCCGAAGGCCGGAACCGGGGGCGCGGCCCGACAGGGCGACGCCATCATGCTGATTCCCTAGGGTCAGGACTCGTTCTCGATTCATAGCCAGAACATGACGGTTGCGGCGAGGGCGATGGCTGAGAGGAAGACCTTCGGGCATCTATCGTAACGGGTTGCGACCCGTCGCCAGTCCTTCAGCCGCCCGAACATGATCTCGATCCGGTTGCGGCGTTTGTAGCGGCGCTTGTCATACTTGACGGGTTTTCCACGGGACTTCCGTCCCGGTATGCAGGGCTTAATCCCCTTGTCTTTCAACGCATCTCTGAACCAATCGGCATCATAGCCACGGTCGCCCAGCAGCCATTCTGCCGCCGGCAAGCTGCCCAACAGGGCCGCAGCACCGCTGTAGTCGCTCACCTGACCTGCAGTCATGAAGAACCGGATCGGCCGCCCATCAGCGTCGGTGACGGCGTGCAGTTTGGTGTTCATGCCGCCTTTGGTGCGGCCGATCAGGCGGCCCCTCTGGTCGCCGGGCCCCCTTTTTTCGCCCGCAGGCTGGAGGCCGTGCGATGCGCCTTCAGATAGGTCGCGTCTATCATCACCGTCTTCGGAACGGCCGCCTCGGAGGCCAGGCCTTCCATCATCCGGGCGAAGACGCCTTTCTCGCCCCAGCGCTTCCAACGATTATAGAGGGTCTTCGGTGGACCATACTCCTTGGGCGCATCGCACCACCGCAAGCCATTGCGATTGATGAAGATAATGCCGCTGAGAACACGCCGGTCATCGACGCGCGGCTTGCCGTGACTCTTCGGGAAAAACGGCTGAAGGCGGGCCATCTGCGCATCCGTCAGCCAGAAAAGGTTGCTCATGATCCAGTCTCCTTGCGGAGCCTGAATCATGCCGCGCGGCTGAAATCAATGGGTCCTTCTCTATTCGGCGTTCCCTCGTCAAGCGCCTTCGAGCAATTATTCGTGGCGGGATTTCAGGTCTTTCGCGGGCCCTCGCTTCTCTTCGGGATCAGCACGCTGGCTCTCCCATCATGGGATCAG
>NZ_QOKZ01000023.1 GCF_003697785.1 Paracoccus alkanivorans
GGGGTAGATTCCGGTAGGGGGCAGGATCGTATCACAAGGCCCTGACACCCCCTTCTTTCCTCCATTTTGAACTCTGTGCCGCCTTTGTGGTGGCGATGATCGCGGTGCGTCCGTTTGGGAGCCGTGACGGTGGCAAGAAATAGGGCTGATTACTTCACAAGCTGGCCCCGGTTTGCCGCCGCCACCGGTATTCGCCAGTGAGCAGGATGTGTGCCCAGCCGAGCGGCGAGATATGCGCCAGTAAATTGGGCGCACAATTCAACCCGGCCCGCTGACGCGCGGCGACGGCCTGACCGAGATGCTTGGTGTTCCAGTAGATGATGATGGCAGCGAGCAGGTTGAGGCCGGCCATGCGGTAGTGCTGCCCCTCGGCGGTGCGATCACGGATTTCGCCCTGTCGCCCGATGCGCAGGGCGTTTTTCAGGGCGTGATGGGCCTCGCCCTTGTTCAAGCCGATCTGGGCCCGGCGCTGCATGTCGGCGTCGAGTAGCCACTCGATGATGAAGAGGGTGCGTTCGATGCGGCCGATTTCGCGGAGCGCCACGGCCAGCTCGTGCTGGCGCGGATAGGCGGCGAACTTTTTGAGCAACTGACTGGGCGGCAGGACGCCCGTCGCCATGGTGGCCACGGCACGCAGGACGCCAGGCCAGTTCTGGACGATGACGCCTTCGCGGATCTTGCTGCCGATCAAGCCGCGCAACTCGTTCGGCGCGGTGGCGGGATCGAAGAGATAGAGCCGCGTTGACGGCAGATCCCGGATGCGCGGAATGAACCGGTAGGACAGCAGCGCGGTCACGGCAAAGACCTGGTCTGTAAAGCCACCGGTGTCGGCATACTGCTCCGAGATCTTTTGTCCGGCCTCGTTCATCAGCAGCCCGTCCAGAATGTAGGGCGCCTCGCTCACGGTGGCCGGAATGTTCTGGGTGGCAAAGGGGCCGAACTGGTCGGAGACATGGGTATAGGCCTTGAGGCCTGGCTCGGAGCCGTATTTCGCGTTGATGAGGTTCATGGCTTCGCCCTGCCGGGCGGCGGGGAAGAATTGCCCGTCACTGGACGCGGTGACGCCCCCGCCCCAGAATTGGGCCATGGGCAGCCGGGCCTGTGCCTCAATTACCAAGGCGAGGGCCTGGTTGATGGCATCGCTCTCCATATGCCATCGCGACAAGCGGGAGAGTTGGAAGTAGTCATGTGTGCTGGTCGCTTCGGCCATCTTGCTGAGCCCAAGATTCAAACCTTCAGCCAACAGCACGGTCAGCATCCCGATCTGGTCTTTGCAGGGCGCGCCGGTCTGCAGATGTGTGAAGGCTTCCGTGAAGCCAATATCTGCATCGACCTCCTGCAGCAGTTCGGTGATCCGTATGGTCGGCAACCGGTCGTAGAGATCGAGCACCAGCTCGTCCGCCTCTTGCGGCACCGCCGCACTCAGGCGGTCAGTTTTCAAGACGCCATTCTCGATCGACCCGCCCGGGATCGCCCCTGCGCGAGCCGCCTTGGCCAGTCGCGCCAGCCCGTCGGTCATGCGCGCCTTGCGATCGGCAAGCCAGGTTTCCGGGTCGAGCGGCACCGTCAGCCTTGGCGCGCCCTCTACCGCCTCCGCAGGAACCAGGGCCTGCTTCAGATCAGCGTAGCGCCGGGAATGGAGGAGCCAGATGTCACCCGACCGGAACGCCTCCCGCAAATGAAACAGCACCGCAACCTCCCAGAGCCGATGGCCGTCACCGGCGGCAGCGTTCAGATGGCGGTGCCATTTCGAGCCGCGCCGCAGAAAGCCAACTGGGCGGGTTTCGGGCTTTTCATCGTCTGCGATCAGCGCGGTCGCCTGCAGCAAGGGAGCTGCGATACCCGCCGCCTCGATATCGAGAACGCGCAGCATGCGCGGGGCATAGCGCCGGAACCGAAGATAACCTTGGCCAACATGGGTCAATGGGTCTGCGGCCATCGTGTGCGTCAACTCGGCGGCGGTGGCGACCAGCCCTTCGAGCCGACCCCACCCGCAAGCCAGCTCTGTCGCCTGATCCAAGGAAGACCCATCGCTTCTGGCGTCCAGCAGGGCCGACCCGAGAGATTTGAAGGCGCGCAGGGTGTCCTGCACCGCCGCCTTTGCGTCGGCGATTTTGGCGTCGCACAGCCTCTTCGCGCCCTGCCAGGTCTTGCCGACGATCCGGTCATGGGTCTCGACCACCGCGTCGGAAATCGCGGCACACCACTCGACGGCGCAAACCGCGAGAATGGCCAGGCGGCGGTCGCTGCTGATGTCACGCAGACCATCGGCAAAGTAGCGTTCGCCCTGACGCCGCAGGCCGGTCACCCGATGGGGTGGAATGCCCGCGAGGATATCTAGCGAGATGTTCAGATCCCGCAGAACCTCCAGCCGATCGAGGAGGCGGCCAACATCGGCCGAGTTCTGACCAACCTCGAATTGGCGCAGCCAGACGAACCGGCTGACCGTGCCATCGACCATCTCCGTGAGCAGGGTGTCCAGGCGGGCCTTTCTATCCTCATCCAGCCGGTTCACGATGGCGCTTTCGATCCGGCGTTCCGCCGCCACGAGTGCATCCGCGCAGAGGCGCTCGATCACGGACACACCCGGCAAGATCGTCTGGGTCCGGCGACACTCTTCGACAAACCGGCGGGCCAGATCATGGTTGGAGGTTGCCACCTCCGCCTCGCCTGCCAGCCAGGCCTTCAGTTCCCGCGCGCGATGCCCGGAGAACATCTTGAAGCCATAGAGCTGGCGCAAGTCGACCAAATGCCTGCGCCGCGTTACGTCGGTCTCGGCGTATCGGCAAAGCTCATCCATCTCTTCGCCAAGCTGTGCTGCGATGAAGCTGCTGATGGCCTCTGGAATGACCTCACCCGACGCCAACAGTCGGCCAGGATATCGGAAAGCACAAAGCTGAAGGGCGAAGCCGAGGCGATTGCGTGCATGGCGACGGGTTCGAATGAATTCGAGGTCATCGTCCGCCAGTGTGTAGTGGTAGAGGATGGTGGCTTCGTCTGTCGGCAGATCGAACAGCGCCGCGCGCTGGCGCGCGGTCAGGATAGAGCGTCTTGGCATACGAGTTTGTCCTTGTTAGTCATTAGTCTGTTCAGGACAATTCCCGCACCAGCAAAACCAACGACTTGCAAGGCCCGATTCAAAGGGGGTTCAAATGGGACAGCGCGCCGCTATCTATGCCCGGGTTTCCACGTCCGACCAGTCCTGCGAGCGGCAGGTCACGGAGCTCACCGCGTTCGCCGAGCGCGGCGGGTATGACGTGGTGGGAGTGTTCAAGGAAAAAGCC
Organism: Paracoccus alkanivorans; assembly: GCF_003697785.1. GTDB lineage: Bacteria > Pseudomonadota > Alphaproteobacteria > Rhodobacterales > Rhodobacteraceae > Paracoccus > Paracoccus alkanivorans. The sequence goes on from NZ_QOKZ01000023.1 coordinate 3,285, forward strand.
TCTGGCGCGTCCGACAATCGCGTTGCGCGCAACCGGGTACTCGACCTAGCGCAGGCACGACAAATCGACGCCATCCTGGTCAGCGAACTTTCTCGGTGGGGGCGGTCCACTCAGGACCTGCTGGATACCCTGAACAGGCTCGCCGGCTGGAAAGTCTCCGTTGTAGCCATGAGCGGCATGACCTTCGAAGTAGAGACGCCACATGGTCGAATGATGGCCACCATGCTGGCCGGGATTGCTCAGTTTGAACGCGATCTGCTCAGCGAAAGGGTGAAATCCGGGCTCGCCGCCGCAAGGGCGCGAGGAAAGAAGCTCGGTCGCCAGCCAGGACAACGCCCAAAATCCGACAAGCTCGCGCCAAAGGTCATTCAAGCCGTGGAAGACGGTCGATCATACCGATGGATCGCCCGCGACCTTGGGATCAGCAAAAATACTGTGCTCGATATTATGAAGCGGCAGCGACAGAGTTCCTTGTGATACGATCCTGCCCCCTACCGGAATCCACCCCTTCCAGCTTGCGCTGCACGCGGCGGATCGCGATTGGTAGTTCCCACTCCTTGAAGGGTGCGCCGTTACGAAGGGCACCGGGCTTGCGGGCCAGAACGGGTATGTAATGCAGGGGATCAAAGATGGTTTTGTCCCGCCCGAAGGCACGCGTGTGACGACCGACAATCCGGCCATCCTGCCAGCATTCCAGCCGATCGGCATAGGCTCTGATCTCGACCGGCCGCCCCACAGCACGGGCATCGACCGAGTACTTGTTCTTGTCGAACCGCACGAGGCAGGTCTTGGAGACAGAGGCCGGAACCGCATGGAATCCATCGAATGGGCCGACATAGGGCACGAGGCTCGGGCGCTCGTCTTCGAACACCTCCCAGATTGTCTTGTCGCGTATCCCGGGGTGTTTGTTTGCCTTCGCATAGGCCAGACACCGGTCTTCCAGCCACGCGTTCAACTCGGCATAGGATTTGAACTTCGGGCGCGGCACGAAGAAGCGCCGTCGAATCACACCCACCTGGTTCTCAACCTGACCCTTCTCCCACCCGGATGCCGGGGTGCACCATATTGGTTGCAAACCCCGAGAAATTCTATCCCGTTTGCACAGGTGGCGCGGGTCCGTGCCCGCCTGAAGAATGCGGTGGGCCCCAAGGCTATTTGGCGCGGCGGGACGAGGCCAGTGGCTATGACGCCTGGCAGGACCTGGAGACCTTGGCGTCTTTTGGCCAAGATCTGCTGGACCGCCATGACACGGACCGCACGCTGGAGGACCTCGCCCTGGATGATCTGGAATACGTCTTGGATCGCATGAAAGCCCGTGAGCCGTACTTGGAGACATCCTTCTCTCGGCGCGTCGTGAACACTCAACTTCGCGATGGGCGTCATCGGGAACTCATGCACCAGCAGCTGATGTGACCTGTCCGGAAAGGAGCGGTTGCGGACAGGGTCTAGCACACGCGGCAAAAACTAGGAAAACGAGCTTTTGGACACTACCTTGCTCTCGGACACCCTTTTCCAACAGCATAGGATGGCTGTCATGTACGGCCAGACGTCCTATGTCGCGTTTCGTACCTTTGTTGGGATAGACCCCCTTTGACACGGCGATATTTCAGATCAGGCCTTTGGATCGATTCCGGCTATCTCACGCCTCCTGTCCGTTTCGGGACGGAACTTGTTTCGCGGCGTGAAGCCCGACGCGGTCGCGTCACGCGGGTTGCGTACCCAGACGGTTCGGTTGGGGTGCAGACCCGCCCCACGCCGCGCCGGAACAGCCATGTGCCGAGCACGTTGCAGCAGGCGGGTATCGGCAACACCCGCACTCGGATGGAAGCCGCCATTGTCTGCCACCACCTTGTCCCACGCGGCCTTGCGGACATCAAGGATCGCGGGATCGCTCAGGGCGGTGCAGTTGATCTCGTTAAGATTTAGATCCACCACGATTTCATCGCCGTTTTCGACAAAGGCAATTGGTCCGCCAAGCGCAGCTTCGGGCCCCACATGGCCAATCACAAGGCCGATCGAGCCACCGGAGAAGCGCGCGTCAGTCATCAGGGCGATGACGATGCCGCGCTCGCGGCACAGGGTCGTGATGCGCGCGGTGGGGTCGAGCATTTCGGGCATGCCAGGCGCACCACTTGGCCCCTCGTAGCGCACGATGATCATGTCGTCGTCTTCAAAACCCTCGGGTGTCTGGTCCAACATGTCGAGCAGCGCCTGCTGACCGTCGAAGACTCGCGCCTTGCCGCGGAACAGATTGTTCTCTAGCCCGCCCTCGACCCCTGCAAGCTTCAGGATGGCCGAAAACTCGGGTGATAGGTTACCGCCCAGCATGCGCAACCCACCAGTGGCCTTGTAGGGTGCTTCGACGGGATAGATCACCTCGCCGTCGGCACGTTTGGCACCAAGGCGCGTGACTTGCTCGGCCAGCGTCTCGCCCGTGCAAGTCAGCACATCGCCGTTCAGCAGACCCGCTTCCAGCAATTCGCGCACTATAATCTGCACACCGCCCACCTTGTCGATATCAACCATGGAATACTTGCCATAAGGTCGCGCGTTGGTCAGCACAGGAACGACGTGTTGTGATAGGTGGTTGAACTCTTCGGGTGTGATGATGTCTTTCCAGAAATCGGCAAAACCTGCGGCGCGGGCAATCTCGGGCGCGTGCAAAAGTGCATTGGTGGAGCCACCGATGGCCATGGCCACAATCGTGGCGTTGCGCAGGCTGTCGCGCCCAACGATGTCGCGGGGCTTGAGGTCGTTCTCGATCATCTGGGCCAGCAACGTGACCAGTTCGGCAGGAAACTCGTTTAGGCGGCGTGGATCGTCCGACGGGGGTGCAACCATGTGCAGGGGCTGCATTCCTACAACCCCAATGAACGTCTGCATGGTGTTGTAGGTGAACATGCCACCGCAGCTGCCAAAGCCCGGACAGGCATGGCAGGCGATGTGGTGGCGGTATTCGGGGTCCGGATGGCCCGCGACTTGAAAGGCGCTGACGATATCTAGCTTTTCGCCCGTTTTGGGATCGGTGCCGGGGTGGATCGGACCATCAGACATGATGATCGAGGGCAGGTTATGTTCCAGCATGGCCGCTAGTGTGCCGACGGGCGGCTTGTCGCAAGCGACGACGGCAATAGTACCAGCAAGGCCCGTTGCGCTTAGGTGTTCGCACAAGGCATCATGCGTCACCTCGCGCCCGATCAGCGAATAGCGCATCTCAGGTGTGCCGTTGCGCATGCCGTCCGAGGTAGCAATCGTGAATTCAGGCTGTACGAGGCGATATTTCAACTGGCCCGGCTCGGTGCCGATGCGGGTCTTGAGAGCCTGGTGGATCGCCTCGACCTTGGCGGCCACGCCCAGATAGCATTGGCTGTCGCCCTTGGTGCCAACCACGCCGACAGACGGCTCATGGATAAGGGCCGGATCGGTCCCGATCTCGACGGCAAGGCCGATGGTCTGGGTCGAGCGGCCGGGGTGATTGTCAATCAGGACGGCATTTGGATTGGTCAAGGCGATCTCTTTTCGGTTGCAGGGTTGGGGTGGGTAGTAGGATCATCGGCGTATTTCGCAGAGCTAATTTACGAAATTAGCTTAAGGTGTCATTCTGCACCCAGCCGGAACAGCCCCCATGTTCATGGATCTCACGGGTTGCAGGTGGGGCACTGTCCGGGATCGGCATGGGTTAAACCGTCCGGGCGCGCACGCCTCTCCACGTGGTTGCAAGACACGCACCCGAGGATCTGGTGACGGACGAGAATGCTGGGGCCGCCGCACCAGGAACATGGCAGTCCCTTGTCTACACCGGTCAGACCATATCCGGGGGTCCGGCAGGTGGGACAGAGGCAGGAGATGCGAGCGGCAAGTCGCTCTGCAAGCCGCCCGAGCGTCGCCATGCGGGTCCGGTTCATGTGCGCGCGCATGTCGGTCTGCACGAACGCGCGGCCATCGTCCGATCGCGTGGCGCAGTCCTCGATCGCAGTTTGCAGGTCTGCGGAGGACCGTATGCCCTTATGGATCGGCGGCGCACTTCCGTCGGGACCGTTCGGCCGGACGATAACGGCATGATCGGGAAAGCCGATGCGGCTGAGAAAGCCGTCCAACTCCCGGACGCTTTCGGCATTCGCATGTTCATATGTCGGGGATTCATCAATGAGGTGTTCACGGATGACGATACCGCGATCATCGTCCACCAGTACCATGAGTTCGAACCCGGCGGCGATGAAGGGGATCTGCGGATGCGGGCCATAGCTGCCTTCGCTGGCGATCGCGAGCGTCACACCGGTGACCGCCATACCCAGTCGGGCCTTGGCGATGGCGGCCTCCTCGATCGTTCCGGTGCGCGCAATCTCGCCGCTGAACGTTCCCAGACTGTCGGTGTCGAGACCCGGCGGAATCTCGACACTCAGACCAAGCCGTTCGGCAAACGGCGGCGCGATGGTGGCCTCCTTGCCATGCATCGTGGCAAGGACCGCGCAACGTCCCCGATACGGGCCGTTGCTGCCGAGCGAGAGGGTCTCCGCTGCGTCCGCCTTCATTCCACGGCTTTCAGTCTGGGCTTGTCCACAACCTCGGCCTCCGGGGTCCAGTCCAGATCACCGGCATAACGCCAGGCCATGCGACCGGTCTCGTCGAGCGCAAAAAGATGCAGCCAGCGGTTGTCGAAGAGCGCCCGCACGCCCGCGTGACGCTTCAGGATATCGCCCATCGCCTCGCGCGGGGCCTCGATGCAGACCGACAGGCGCAGCGGTTCGTGGGCGTTGGTCAGGCCGTCATGTACCGATTGCCAAGGCAGTCCCGCGCGCAGCAGCCCGCCATTGCCTTCGACGACACCGATACCTCCGGTCACGTTGTGCAACAGCTTGTTGCCTGACCCGAAGAGCTGCGGGGCAACCGTCGAGCCGTAGTATTGCAGGCTGATCCAGCTCGCCACCACGACGGGCGCGGTCATGATCAGTTCCAGCACACCAAAGCCCTTGTCCTGCATCCAGTCGTAGTCATGCAGGAAGGCGCGGCCTTCGAGACTTTTACCAGTAGTGCGGGATCTGGGCGCGGCGATGAAGGCCTTGCAGCCCGCCAGGGCCCATTCGGGCCGCACCTCGGCCCAGTCGCGGCTGCGCATGTCGATGTCGCCCTGCCGTTCGGCCCGAGGCAGCCGGAGCGCCCGTTCGGTCCGGGTGACCGCGCCCGCGGTGGCCAGCCATCCGCGCGCGCGGGTCAGGTCGGCGGTATGGTCCGGGCACGGGTGGTCGTCGGCGTAGAGCGTGATCCGGTCGGTGGTCGTGTCATGCAGCGCACCCACGAACAGGGTGTCCGCCGGGATCCTGATCCCCTTGGACGCAAGGCCGTCGCGGACGTCTGCGTCGTTCAGAAGGCCCGCGAGCAACCTCGCGTTCACCTCGCCGGAATAGCCGCCGCAGGCACCGCAATGCAGCCCGCTGGCATACGGGTTGTTCACCACGTTTGCCCCATGCCCGGCAAGGAGAATGACACGCGCGAAGCCGCGGGTCAGAGACATGGCGCGCAGGATGGTCTCGGCCGACTCGATCCGGGTCGCAAGATCGAGGTCGGGATCGAAGCGTGGCTTGGGGTCGTTCGGCATCGGCATCGGATTGAGCCCCAGCGCGTCACGCACGAGCTTGCCGATATAGATCGGCCCCGTCGCCTCGACGAAGGCGAAGGAGGAGACGGCCGCCAACTTGAAGCGCCCCCAGGCGCGTCTGGCGCGCGCTGTATGGCGGGCAGCGAGATCGTCCCTTTCGCTGTCGTGATCGCCCGAGCTCGATGTGACGCTGGGGTTCAGAAGCACGGGCAGACGCAGTTCCTCGACATCGGAGGCAAAGCAACGGTGCTTGGTAAAGACAGCGAAGAAGCCGGCGAAGCCGAGGGTACGGATACCGGAATCGGTGGCCTCTAGCGCCCGGCGAAACACCTCCGAGCGCACATCGATGCAGAACGCAGCCTGCAGGGCCGGACGGTTCTCCTCACCCTCCGAGTTTGCCTCGGCGGACGTGGCCAGCGTTTCTGCAAGGCGCCGCTGTGCCGCGCGCTCGGCTGCCTCCTGAAGGATGGCATCAGCGATCTGGTCCGGTGACGACACGACCGGCGCCGCATGAGCCGTGCGGCTCTCCACCCAACGGTCTGCGATCCGTGGTGCATATTGAGCAAAGAGAGCCTCCTCCCAGACCAGCCTTATGGTCAACAGATCGCTTGTTGTGGCGTCCATGTCGCCTGCAAGCTCCGCTTGCCACAGCCGGTAGCGCGCAAACTGCGACCAGCCACCCAAACCGAGCAGCAACTGGTGAAAATACGTTTCCGCACTTTCGATCTGCACACCCAGATTGTTGCATGCCAAGGTGAGAGCTATCCGCGGGTTCTCAGGGCCGCCCGCCACGTGACTGGCGAACCCAGCAAGCCCGATGATCTCGGGTGTCAGATCGCGGCTGGCAAACGCGCGCCAGCTCTGGAACGCCGTCGTCCCGTGATTGGTCTGCCAGAGAGCCTGGCCCCGGTCGAAATAGTCCGATGCCCATGCGCCAATCCGCTCGGCCATAAGTCCGGGCCAATCGATACCGGAAACCTCTGCGGCCAGCTCGGCTACGGTGGGCAGGGCCGCTTCCTTTTGCCGGTCCCGCGCCAGGGCCGACTTCAGCGCTGGTAGGCCGTCGGGTTTTCCAGCCTCAAGGGCCGCCGCGAGCGCACCGGTGAGGTCGGCATCCGTGATGTCCCCGGCCTCAATCTGGGCGCGGAACCAGCCGCGCGGCATTGTGACGGCCAATCCCGCCACCCGGCCGAGCCGGGCCGCCACCTGCGCCAGGTTCTGATCGGACTGTCCGAGGAACGGATTGACGGCCACTGAGGACGACAGAGGCCACAGCGGCGGAATGGCGCGTATTGCCGCCTCCGCTGCTGCGATGAGTTCGAGCTGCTCGCCCGTATAAGCCGAGAACTTCTCCATCTTCATAGGGCCTCTCCCGTCCTGGATAATGTTTTTCTCGTCCAGCCGCCCAGTAGTCGATCTGTGATCGCGTTGGCGTAAAGCCCGTTCGAGAGATGCACCCGCAGCCCCTGCGCCGCAGGGTGATGCGACCAGAGCGGGAACGCTGCCTGTGCCACCGCGACGAGACCTAAACTGAGCACCGCCAGCACGATCAGCGCCCTCTCCAGCGGTCCCGGCGCGGGCGTCGCGGGCAGCGTTCCCGACATCAGCCACTCAGCTCCCGTTTGCAGCGCGAAATACCCTATTGTTGCTGCCACCGAGTAGAGCGCCGTGCGCTGCGTCAGCACCCTGGGCGCCGCATCGGCCAGCCCCTGCGCGAGCAGATAGGCCACGCCGAAGATCAGGATCGCGCCAAGGGCAATGGCTTGCGGCGACTTCCCCGCGAAGCCGAAGAGCGCACCCACCACCCCGTAGATCACCAGGGCGATCAGGAAGGCGCGCAGCACCGCCGCGCCGTTCGGGATGGCGACCGGGCCCGGTCGCCGGATCGCAACCACCCCGTCGACCGCAGCACCCGAGGCCAGAAAGGCATGCGCCTTGTAGAGCGAATGGGCGACTATGTGCAGGAGCGCGAGCGGGAAGAGCGCTAGCCCGCATTGCAGGATCATGAAGCCCATCTGCGCCACGGTCGACCAAGCAAGAGAGGTCTTCACTGCGGATTGTGTCAGCATGACAAGCCCACCGAAGATCGCCGTGAAGCCACCGATCATCACCAGACCGGCAAGAACACCGGGTGCCAGCAGCATCACATCGGCGAAGCGGATCAACAGGAAGCCGCCCGCATTGATCACCCCGGCATGCAGCAGAGCTGAGACCGGAGTGGGCGTTTCCATCACCTCGGTCAGCCAGCCATGGGTAGGAAACTGGGCTGACTTCAAGAGGGCTGCCAACGCCAGAAGCCCCGCGACCCAGAGCGCATAGGCCGGTGCCGGGCCGCCGCGCGCCTCGGCGAGGATGGTGCCGATATCGCCAGTGCCATAGGCACTCACCAGCAGGAACGCCGCCCCGATCAGGGCCGCATCGCCAAGCCGTGCGGTCACCCGATTCTTGCGCGCTGCCCGCTGCGCCATGGCCCGCCCGGGATAGAACAGCAGAAGCTTGTGCAGGAAGAAACTCGTGGCGAACCAGGCCGCGACAAGCTGGAGCAAGTTGCCGGACTGGACCAGCAGCAACACCGAAGCCAGCGTGGCGCAGAGCCAGGCCGTGAATACCCCCTGCCGGGACTCGCCATCGAGATAGGTCGCGGCGTAGCGCAGCACCACCCAGCCGACGAAAGACACCAGAAGTAGCATCACCACGCTTAGGGCATCGACCCGCACCGACAGACCGAGACCGTAGGTGCCGAGCAAGAGACTCGTCCCCGGTCCGTGCGTGATCAGCTGGGCGGTCGAGAGCACTGTAATCCCGAGCGCCACCAGTGCCATCGCCTCCGAAAGCCACACCGATCTGCGCGGACGTAGGCCGGGGCCAAGATAGGCCAAGATCGCGGCAAGGATCAGCGCGGCCGGGGCGGCAAGCGGCAGAAGATGATTCATGGACATGGCCTTCCGGTAATGACGGTGTCACCCAGACTTAGCCGGTCCGTCTGAAAGACTAAAATACATTGCATGCGCCATATCGTTCATTTATTATGAACGATATGGCCGACCTCAACTATCATCACCTGCGCTACTTCTGGGCCGTCGCCCATGACGGCAACCTCACCCGGACGGCCGACCGGCTCAATCTGTCGCAATCCGCGCTGTCGGTGCAGATCCGCAAGCTCGAGGAGCGGCTCGGCCATGCGCTCTTCGAGCGGCGTGGCCGGGCCCTGCATCTGACCGAGGCCGGGCGCATCGCGCTCGATCATGCCGACACCATCTTTGCCGCCGGAAAGGAACTGCTCGGCACACTCGATCAGACCGGCCGCACCCGCCAGGCCCTGCGCCTCGGTGCGCTTGCCACGCTGTCGCGCAACTTCGTCTTGGATTTCATCCGGCCGGTGCTCTACCGCCCGGATGTCGAGGTGATCCTGCGTTCGGGCGGTCCCGTAGAATTGCTGCACGCGCTCGAAGCGCTGAACCTCGATCTGGTTCTGACCAATCAATCGCTTGCCCGGGATGCGGTCACGGCCTTCGTGTCACGCCGGCTGGCCGTGCAGCGGGTCAGTCTGGTTGGCACCCCTGAACGCCTGGCCGAGAATGACTCATTGGAGACGCTTCTTGCGTCTCAACCGATCATCCTGCCGCCCCTCGAGAGTGCAGTGCGCACAGGCTTCGACGTCTTGACGGACCGCATTGGCGTGCGCCCGCAGATCGCGGCCGAGGTTGACGACATGGCGATGATGCGTCTGCTGGCCCGCGAGGGTAACGGGCTGGCCGTCCTGCCGCCGATCGTCGTGAAGGACGAACTGGAGAGCGGAAGGCTGGTGGAGGCCGACAAGCTGCCTAGCATCGCGGAAACCTTCTACGCGGTGACGCTCGATCGCAAGTTTCCGAATCCGCTGGTGCGCGACCTGCTTCAGGCCGCAGTCAACCAAACGGAGCCATGACGTGCACTTTGTCGGATCAAGCGTTTCCTGGCAGAACACGCACCTCCGGGGCGGTCGTTGCGCACAGTTCTCTCTCGACCGCGTTCCGAAGACATTTGCAGGCAATGAAATACGCTGGGGCGAGTCCCCGAAAAGCAAAACCTGCACAATGCCTGCGGGGGGCAATCTCGACAGTTCAAATTTACTTGAAGCATTCCATATGGGAGTGTCATGAACTCTGTGTATCTTGGCTGGCCCATGCGGGTTTCAGATACGGTCACGCATTGAAGCGCTCCTCGAACATGATAGCGAATTGGTTGCGGGCGGCAAACCATTGGCGGACATTTCTGCCGCCTTTTTCGAAGTTGCGGATGGCGAGGTAGATCAGTTTGGTGGCGGCGTCGTCGGTCGGGAACGAGCCGCGCGTCTTGATGGATTTTCGGATCACCCGGTTCAGGCTTTCGATGGCATTGGTGGTGTAGATGATCTTCCGAATGGCGGGATCGAATGCGAAGAACGGGATCACCTCGGCCCACGCCCGCCGCCAGGCCGGGGCGATGGAAGCGTATTTGCCAGCCCATTTTTCCTCGAATGCATCCAGTTCAGCGGCGGCCTGATCGGCGGTCGCCGCCCCGTAAATCCGGCGCAGATCGGTGGCCACATATTTGCGGTCCTTCCAGGCGCAGAAGTTCAGGGAATGGCGCACCAGGTGCACGATGCAGGTTTGGACCGTGGCCTCGGGAAAGGCGGCGGTGATCGCATCCGGGAAGCCGGCCCTGTACGCACGAAGTGGGGTAAAAACGGCAAGATTTCGGAGTTTGGTTTGAGCTATTGACATCGGGCGTCGTTCCGTAAGTATATTCCGATATTAGTTTGAATTGGAATGTGCATGCAACAGATTTGGTCCGATGTGGAACTGAGGGCGCACTGGATTGTAAGTGACGCGGAGCTTGGCCTGTTGAAGGGCATTTCTGAGCCGCGACGCCTGACGCTTTGCTATTACCTCAAGTATTTCCAACTTCACGCGCGGTTTCCCACGTCGTTGGATTTTGTCTCTCCTCAGGTGCTTGAGTTTCTGGCGTCCCAGATTGGCAGCGCCGATGATAATGGGCTTCCCGTCGTTCCGAAGAGAACGGCACGTTTTTATCGTCGCCAGGTTGTTGCGTTTCTCGATATTCAGCACTTTGACAAGGAGGCCCGCGCGGTTTTCCTGGAGTGGCTGGTCGAGACCGTTTTGCCGACCGCCCCTAATGAGGCGACATCGGACGCTGCCATCACAGGGTGGTTCTTGTCGAAGCGAATGATCCGCCCCAAGGCCAAAGCCCTGGCCAATCTGATGGCGAAGGCAGAGCGCCGGTTTGAGCGCAGTCTGTTTGCCAGGATCGCAGGGCGACTTTCCGATGACCATCGGGCGCGCCTTGATGCCCTGCTTGAGACGGCGGATGGCCTTTCTCCCTTTGCCGAAGTGTCACGCAGTTCTGGTGCAGCCAGCGTGGAAAATGTCCTCAGAACGGTGACACGCCTGGAAACCGTTTGTGCAGTCCGCCTGGATCGAACGATCCTGGCGGATGTGCATCCTGATATTATTGAACGGTTTCGGTTGCGGGCGGGCACAGAAGATGCGTGGGACATGCGCCGACACCCGGATGAGACGAGATATGCGTTGCTATGCTGTTTTCTTATTCCTCGCGCTGCTGAATTGACCGACGAACTCGGTGATCTTCTGATCAGCATCACCCACAAGATATCGGCCCGTGCGGAAACCAAGGTCATCAAGGAGCTTGTGGCCGAGTTTCGCAAGGTCGAGGGTAAGACGACGCTGCTGTTCAAGATGGCGCTTGCGGCAGAAGCGGAACCGACCGGTCGCGTGTGCGATGTGATTTTCCCGGTGGTCAGCCAGAAGACGATCAGCGATCTGGCCAACGAATATCGTACGGAGAACCCGTCATTTTCATACCGCGTGCATCGCAAGATACGCCGATCCTATGCTCAGCATTACCGGCGCATTCTTCCCGTGATCCTCAAGACGCTCACCTTCAGGTCAAACAATCAGAACTGGCGCACGCTTTTGGATGCCATTGAGGTTTTGGCCGCAGATACAAGCAGGAAACCGCAATACTTTTCTCTCGATGAAGTGCCACTTGACGGTGTTGTCAGACCCAAGTGGCGAGATATTGTCATTGAACCTGGACCCGGCGGGCAATCCCGCATCAACCGCCTCAACTATGAGATTTGTGTCCTTCAAAGCCTGAGGGAGCGTCTGCGCACCAAGGAGGTATGGATAGAAGGTGCGGCCAGATACTGCAATCCTGACCAGGACTTGCCCCAGGATTTTGACGCTCGACGCGAGCAGTATTTTCAGGATCTTGGACAGCCATTGGAAGCGGGTTTTTTCGTCGAACGCCTCAAGGGTGATCTCATCGCCGCCCTGGATGTGTTCAACCGTGATTTGCCTTCGAACAAGGACGTGGCACTGAAATCGCGGGGCGGGAAAATCCGGATATCGCTCAAACCACTGCAGGCCCAGGATGATCCGGCCATGCTGGATGCACTGAAGGAGGAATTGACCCGCCGATGGCCCATGACCAACCTGCTGGATGTGCTCAAGGAAGTCGACCTGCGTATCGGCTTCACCAAATCCTTCCCCACGGCGGCCGCACGACAAGCCCTGTCCGGCGATGAGGTGTCCCGCAGGCTTCTACTGGCGCTCTATGGGATCGGGACCAATATCGGGCTCAAAGCCATCGCGGCCGGGCCGCATAATGTGACCTACAAAGAGCTGCTCTACATTCGCCAGCGTTTCATTCACAAAAATGCATTGCGCGCCGCAACCCGTGCCATTGCCGATGCCACAAACCGCGTTCGCGCCACAGACATCTGGGGCGATGGCAGCAGCAGTTGCGCGTCAGATTCTACCCAGCTCGGGTCCTGGGACCAAAACCTGATGACCGAATGGCATCAGCGTTATGGCGGGCGCGGCGTCATGATCTACTGGCATGTCGATGCAAGGGCGACCTGCATCCATTCGCAGTTGAAGCAGGTTTCTTCGTCAGAAGTGGCGTCAATGATCGAGGGTGTTTTGCACCACGGCACCGATTTGGAGATCGACCGCCAGTTTGTTGACACCCACGGTCAGAGCGTTGTCGGTTTTGCCTTATGCTATTTGTTGGGATTTGAGCTCATGCCCCGGTTCAAAGGTATAGCGCGTCAAAAGCTGGTGCGTGCTCTTCCTAAATCCGAACGCGCCTATCCAAATCTTGAGCCGCTTTTTGTGCCCAAACCGATCAATTGGGATCTGATCGCTCAGCATTATGACGAGATGGTCAAGCTGGCGACGGCCCTGAAACAGCGGACTGCGGAACCAGAGGCCATTCTGCGCCGTTTCATCCGCGGCCAAAGCCACCCGGTGTTTGCGGCGCTTCTGGAACTCGGCAAAGCGGCCAAGACGATCTTTCTGTGCAAGTACCTTGGCGACAAGGATTTGCGGCGCGAAATCAATTCTGGCCTCAACGTGATTGAGCGCTGGAACGGGGTGAATGACTTCATCTTCTATGGCAACGGTAATGAGTTGGTATCCAACCGGCGCGACGACCAGGAGATCTCGGTTCTGTCACTGCATCTACTGCAGGCCAGCATGGTCTATGTGAACACGCTCATGATCCAGGATATCCTCGCGGATCAGGTCTGGCGCAAGAAAATGACCACCCGCGACATGGCGGCACTGAACCCTCTGCCACACAGCCACATCAATCCATACGGAGTCTTTGATCTCGATATGACCACGCGCCTGCCTCCGAACGACATGCCGGTGGCGGCATGATCTGTTCCGAAACTTATAATATACGGAACAATATTTTCCGGGCGCGAAATCAACGCCTTGCGGAATCCGCAATTCTGTTCCGTTTTTACACCCGAAAAACAGGCATAAAACCATGCTGATCGGCTATGCACGTGTTTCCACCACCGGACAGAACCTGGAAAGCCAGGTTGAACATCTTCAGGCCGAGGGGTGTGACAAGATATTCCAGGAGAAACTGACTGGGTTTGACCGTCGGCGCCCGCAACTCGAGAAGATGCTGAAGCAGATCGAGCCAGGTGATGTGCTTCTGGTCACAAGCCTCGACCGGCTGGCACGATCTACTCACGACCTCTTTGTCATTACCCAAAAGATAGAGGCCGCCGACGCGTCATTCCGATCTATTCGCGAACCCTGGGCCGATACCACGAGTTCCATGGGAAAGTTCCTGCTTACTGTTTTTGCAGGACTTTCTGAGTTGGAGCGAAATCTCATCAATGAGCGAACAACGGAAGGACGGGCGTCTGCAAAAAAACGAGGAGTGAAGTTCGGCCGAAAATCCAAACTCACCTCACATCAGCAAGACCAGGTCAAAGCAATGCTCAGGGAAGGACAGGCCATTCGCGCAATTGCCCGGCACTTCAATGTCGGCGTCGCAACAATCGACAGAGTTAAGCGGTCAACTCAGCTCTCATAAAATCTTGCCGTTTCTGACCCCCTTCGTGCGTACTGGGCTGTCAACGGCGGAGTAAAACCCGGCCACGCGGCGGCGCAAAAGTCTGCCAGTTGGCGGCACAAGCACGAAACGTCGGGAGGGCGTAGCCCGACCAGAGTTCCGTGCTTGTGCCGTTGGCATTTTTTG
>NZ_QOKZ01000024.1 GCF_003697785.1 Paracoccus alkanivorans
TCGGGGCGGAATTATAGAACGACCAGTTCGTGGTCTTGTATTTCGTCGGGGTCCAGCTGCTCATGCCCAAAGATATCACGCTGGATTCACAAGATGAATCCCGTCAACCCTTTGCGCAACAAAGCCCCGATGATCCTTGCGCGTGATATTTTGCCCATGCTCTCTTCCTTCTACTCCGCGGTCCTGATCGGCCGCATTCAACTGTTCGAGACGATGAAGAGAGACGGTGCTGGCTCGCTAACAAACGTGGTCACAGCCACAAGGCTCAGACGCCAAACACCGCCCCACCCCAACCTTGGCCAAGGTTGGGGTGGGGGAAGAGTAGCAACAACGAGATACAGAAGGTCAGGATTCCTCGGGCGAAAGAAGCACAGTGATGGCGCGTCCATAGGTCGTTGTAGCCTCAGATTGGCGCAGACGGGGGGCTTTTTCTTTCGAGATACTGTCCGGATTTGCGTTCACTGCTTCGGCAACGTTCTTCACGGACCCGCCGGCTTTCAATTACCGCAAAGCCTCATCCCTCTGGGATTTCGTGAGCGATTTTCGAAACATCTCGACACTTCCTTCAGCTGGGCAGATAGCTTGTACACATTCCGCATTTCCTGCCACTTCCTTTATCGTATCAGACCAGCTGAAGGCTTATCGTTCACGATTCCGCTTCAGGCGCCCATGACAGCGCCGTCAGTTCTTTCCGCCAAGCCCGTACCGGGTCCACAGTTCCTGCGTGAACAGGGTCAAGGCGGCCGCGCTACGCTGTCCCCTTTGATCTCGAAGATCAATGACATAGATCGTGTCATGGGCGATGGTGTAGAGCAGCGAGAAGGCCGTTCCCTGGAGCTTGCATTCCCGGACGGTGGCGAAGTCCTCATAAAGCGGGGCGGAGAGCGGAAATTCCACCAGCCGGGCCTCCGCCTGGCGCAAGGCGCCGGCGGCTTTCTTCAGGTCGAGCTGCGGATTCTGCCGGTAATAGGCCCGGAACCAGCGGAGCCCGGGTTCCGCGGTTTCGAGATAGCGGAGCTGCATGCTTACCGATCAGGCGTCGGGAAGGGACGGTCATCCTCGGCCGTCAGCCAGTCATGGACGGCACTGCTGGCCAGCGATGGCGCTTCCCGCTCGACCAGGGTCAGACCGGTGTCCACGAGCTGCCGGGTCGCCTGCCGCTCTTCAACAAAGGCGCGGATCGCCTGGTTCGCCATGTAGGAGGCGGATCGATCCTCGAAGCGTGCGATCTGGTCTAGCTGGGCCTTCAGCTCCGCATCGATCCGGGTGGTAAACGAGGTGGTCGCCATAACGGGATTCCGCTTTTGTCTTCTCGTGTCTTACAATGTAATGCATAGGCGCAACAGTAACAAGCTTAAGCTTGGGGCTTTGAGCGATCCCTTCGCGGCGACATAGCTCGGCAATACTGTCATCGCCACGCAGGCCTTCCAGCACGATCCGGATCTTGTACTCCGCGGAGAAGTGGCGCCGCGTCTTGCGGCGGATATCTTTCAACACCTGTTCAGCGGGGGCTCGCTCCAACGCTTCCACCGGCTGTAGAGGGTTCTGATTGCGGCCTTGTCAAGCGTGGGAGGGTGATGTCCGTCCGGGGTCATGTTTCTCTCCGAGGTCGCATTGAGCGCCTCATGATGGTTTTCGGCGGCGGATCGTCTCCAATGTCTTGTGCGGGGTGTGGCGCCTGGCCATCCCATACTCTACAGCGAGATCAATCAACCTCCGTCCCGTCGGGACTACGCTTCCCGCTTCAGGCGCGGGAACTCAGATCAGGCGGTGGCCTCCTCTGTCCATTGATAGTCGGTTCCTTTTTTCCAGAGCGCCAGCATCAGCACGGCGATTTTGCGGGCCGTCGCGACCGCCGCCTTGCGGAAGCCGCGCCGTCCGGCCAATCGCACGGCCAGCTTTTCAGCCGCGAGAAACGTCTCACTTGGGGTGGATCACGCATGACGCCGCCTCGAACAGTAGCCCGCGCATCGCACCGTCACTGCATTTCGAGACCCGCCCCGACCAATCCACCTCGCCAGACTGATGCCGCTTTGGCGTTAGCCCAAGAAAAGCGCCCACATCCGACGTCCGGCTGAAGCGACCGGGATCATCAACCAGGGCTATAAAGCCGAGCGCGTTAACCGGACCAACACCGGGGATTGTCATCAGGCGGCGCGCGACAGGATGGGCCTTGGCCGTTTTCTTCACCGCCTTGTCCAAGTCGTCCACCACGTGGCACAGCTTGGCATGGGTAGCGATGAAGGCATCGGCTATAGCCCGCAGAACCGGGTCGGTCTCGCCCGCTGCCGCCAGTTGATCGCGGAACGCCTGCCTTTGTTGCCCCTGGCCAATGCCGATCATACGGATACCGAAGGTTTTGAGGACGCCACGGATGTGACCTTCGAGGTCCTTGCGCAACCGGATCAACCTTTCACGGGCACCGACAAGGCACCGCAGCCGGTCGGCCTCTTCGCTGCGGATATGCACCGCAGTGAACCAGCCGGTTCGGGCGAGCTGCGCCAACCCTTCGGCATCGGCGGCGTCAGACTTGTTGAGCCGGGCCGAAAGGCTCTTGTGAGCCTTGCGCGCATCGACGCAGGTGGCCGGAAGCACGAGCCGCGTCATTCCGCGCTGCAGCCAAATCGACAAGTTCCCACTCTCATGGACGATCCGACGCGGCATGAGCGAGCGGTTTCGAAACCAGTCTGCCACACCCTCGGGATCGGACGGGCAAGCGCCGCGCGCGATCGTCTTGCCATCACGATCCACAACACAGATCGAAATCTCTTTCAGCGAAACATCCAAACCCGCATAGTGTTCCATAGGTCGTTCTCCTCACGGCTTTTATCCATGAGGCCAACATACCGAACCTCATTCGCCCCCAGAGAGCGAGCGCCGCAATCACGCCATGTCGTGTGCGGACCGTAGGCTTCGGGGGCGTCCCGCCATCGCAAACCATTGCGATTGATGAAGATAATGCCGCTTAAGACGCGCTTGTCATCAACCCGAGGCTTGCCGTGCGACTTCGGGAAGAAAGGCGCAAGCTTGGCCATCTGTTCGTCGCTCAGCCAATACAGGTCGCTCATGTCACCGCTCCGTTTTTCGAGCCGTGAATCATGCAGTGCAGTGAAAATCAATGCATCCTGAACCTACGTTTTCATGGCGTAAGAACAGCGCCTTATGATCTGTGATCATAGCTGATTTGCACTGGGGCCACCCCGCTTGCACCTCATAATGACGCGGCGTAGGGTGGCAAAGTGTCGCTCTCCACTTGCGCACAAATGTTCCACCTATCCCGGCAGGACACTTCAGAATATGACCGATCTTCCCGGATACCCGAGCCGCCGGAGCTTTCTGAAAGCTACCGCCGCCGGGGCCGCTCTTTCCGGGCTTGCGCACTCTGCGTCCGCGCAGCAGACGCCGCAGCCCGTTTCCCTCGACGACTATCAACGCGAGTATTTGAATGCCGACGAATGGGCGTTCATCATGGCAGCGACCGCACGGCTGATCCCGTCCGAGGATGACGGTCCCGGCGCCATCGAGGCCCGTGTGCCGGTATTCATCGACCGTCAGCTCGCCAGTGATTACGGCACCGCCGATGACTGGTACATGGAAGGCCCGCACGATCCGGACGCCGATCCGGCGCGCGGCTGGCAGACCCCGTTGAACCCGGCCGAGGTCTACCGCCAGGCGATTCCCGCCTTCAACGCGTGGTGCGAACAGACCCATGGCGCGGTCTTCGCCGAACTGGCCGCCAAGCAGCAGGATGCGGCTCTCACCTCACTGCAGAAGGGCGACGTCGTGCTGGCGCCCGAACTGCGCGAGTTCTGGGGCATCCTGCTGGCCAACACCAAGGAAGGCTATTTCGCCGACCCGCAATACGGCGGCAACCACGACATGCAGTCCTGGGTCTATATCGGCTTTCCCGGTGCCCGCGCGGCCTATCGGGAATGGCCCGAGCGCCACAATGTGAAATACCCGCTTGGTCCGGTCTCGATCAGCGGCGAAAGGGCATAGGAATGGCACGTCAGGAAAAGAAAAAGGACGTGGTCATCGTCGGCCTCGGCTGGACTGGCTCGATCGCAGGGATCGAACTGGCACAGGAAGGTCTCGACATCGTCGCGCTCGAGCGCGGCCATGACCAGGAGACGGTTCCGAATTTCGAATACCCGCAGCAGATCGATGAACTGAAATACGGCGTGCGTCTGAAGATGATGCAGAAGCCGTCGCAGCAGACCCTCACGGTGCGCCGTAACGATGGCGAGACCGCGCTGCCCTACCGCTCGCTCGGCTCGTTTCTGCCCGGCAACGGCGTCGGCGGCGCCGGCACGCATTGGAACGGCCTCAACTGGCGCCCGCAGGAAATCGAGCTGAAACTGCGCAGCCACGTGCTCGAAAACTGGGGCGAAGGGATCATTCCCGAGGGGATGGACCTGCGTGACTACCCGGTCAGTTATGACGAGCTCGAACCGTTCTTCACCCGATTCGAGAAGGTGGCCGGCATCTCCGGCTATGCGGGCAACCTCAATGGCGAGATCCGCGAGGGCGGCAACCCGTTCGAGGGCTGGCGCTCGGAAGACTTCCCGATGCCGCCGCTGCCCACAACCTACGACTCAGCGAAGTTCCGGGACGCCGCAAAGGCAATGGGGTATCACCCGTTCCCGGCCTCGGCAGGCATCGCCTCGACCTCCTATGTGAACCCCTATGGGATGCAGATGGGTCCGTGCAATTTCTGCGGCTTCTGCGAGCGCTACGGCTGCTATCAGTATTCGAAGTCCTCGCCGCAGACCGCGATCCTCGGCGCGCTGAAGCGCATGCCGAATTTCGAGTACCGGACAAATTCCGAGGTGCTGCGCGTGGATCTGGCCGAGGACGGCAAGACCGCGACCGGTGTCACCTACTGGGACGAGGAGGCAGGCGAGGAGGTGTTCCAGCCCGCCGACATCGTGATCCTGTCGAGCTACCAGCTCAACAACGTGCACCTGATGCTGCTGTCGGGTCTGGGCGAGGTCTATAACCCGCTGACCGGTGAGGGCACATTGGGCAAGAACTACGCCTACCAGATGAATGGCGGCATCTCGATGTTCTTCGAGGATGACAACTTCAACCCGTTCGTCGGTCATGGCGCCAACGGCATGGTCATCGACGATTTCTCGATCAGCCAGAACGACTTCGGCGCAGAGGGCTTCATCGGCGGTTCCTACTGGCGCTCGGGCACGTTCAACGGCCAGCCGATCCGCAACATGCCGCTGCCCAAGGACACGCCAAGCTGGGGCGCGGGCTGGAAGCAGGGCATCCGCAAATGGTACGGCCACGCGATGTCGATCGGCTCGCATGGCTCCCACATGGCCTATGCGAACAACCACCTCGACCTCGACCCCACCTATACCGACCGGCACGGTCGCCCGCTCATGCGCATGACGTTCAACTGGCAGGACAATGACCTGCGGATGAACCAGTTCATGAAGCGCAAGATGGAGCCGCTGGCCGCCTCGATGAACCCCGACATCATGCAGGCCGGGTTCAAGGATATAGGCGCGCAATACGACGTTCGCCCCTACCAGACCACGCACAACACCGGCGGTCACATCATGTCCGAGAATGCCCGCGAGGGCGCGGTCAACCGCTACTCCCAGACCTGGAAGGCGCATAACGTCTTCGCCATGGGCGCGGGCAACTTCGTGCAGAACACCCAGTACAACCCGACCGGGCTCGTCGGCGGCCTGGCTTACTGGACGGTCAACGCGATCCGCACGCAGTACCTCTCGAACCCCCGTCCGCTGGTCTGAGGAGAACGCAGATGAAGACTTTCCTCCGCATCATCGGCGGCCTGGCCCTCGCGGGCGTGATCGCCCTGCTGGCCTTCATCTTCGTGCCGGTGCAGGTGAGCAAGCCTGCAAGGGAGTTGGCCGCTGACTGGCAGCCGGAACCGGGACAGGGTGAATACGTCCTGCATGCCTCGGACTGCGTGGCCTGCCACACCGCCGAGGGCGGCGAGCCGCTTGCCGGCGGCCGCGCCATCGCCTCGCCCATGGGCACCATCTGGTCCACCAACATCACCCCGGATCCCGAGACCGGCATCGGTGACTGGTCCTATGAAGAGTTCCGTGCCGCCATGGTCGACGGCATCGCCAGGGGAGGCACGCATCTCTACCCCGCAATGCCCTACGAGAACTACCGCCTGATGAAGGAGGAGGACATTCGTGCCCTCTACGACTACATCATGGCCGACATCGCCCCGGTGCAGAACGAGGTCCAGGAAACGCATCTGAAATTCCCCTTCAACCTGCGCTTTGGCATCCGTGCCTGGAACTGGCTGGCGCTGACCCATGACGTGGGTTTCGATCCGGTTGGCACTTCCGATCTGCAGGATCGCGGCCAGTATCTCGTCGAAGGTCCCGGCCACTGCGCTGCCTGTCACAGCCCGCGCACGCCCTTCATGGCGCAGGACGGGGTGAGTACCTCGGACGATGGTTTCCTGACCGGCGGGGTGATCGATGGCTGGAACGCCCCCGCCCTGCGCGGCGAAGGCTCTGTATCGCAGGCGTGGCCGGTCGAACAACTGGCGGCCTATCTCGCCACCGGCCGCAACGCCCATTCCACCGCCAACGGCGAGATGGGCCTCGTCGTCGAGCACTCGCTGCAGCACCTCACGGACGAGGACAACCTTGCCATGGCCGCCTTCCTCAAGGGGTTGGACGGGGCGGAGGTCGAGCTTCCCAAAAGTTTCGCCGCGACCGGCCCCACGCCGCTGCCCGCACCGGAGACCGATGCCGCCGGTAAAGCGACCGCAGCGATGCTGATCGAGGCGAACCCGGATATGCCGCTTGGCGCGCGTCTCTACAGCGACAACTGCATCGGCTGTCACTTCGCCAACGGCAAGGGTGCGCCCGGGATCTTTCCTGAACTGCAGAACAACCATCTGGTGACCGGCTCGGAAACCGGGCCGCTGATCTCAGTGATCCTGAACGGCGCCGAGATGCCCGGTACCGCCAAGCGCCCGATGACCCTGCGCATGCAGGGCTACAGGGACCGCATGTCGGACGAGGAAATCGCCGAACTGGCAAGCTGGCTGCGCAAGGCCTGGGGCAATGAGGCGGGTACGGTGACCGCCACCGATGTTGCCACGGTCCGCGCCGCCTCTGACAGCCACTGAACGTCCAGACCGGACGATGTGAAGGGACCGGTTTCCGGCCCCTTTCCGTATCCGGTTGCGGATAGCAGAAGCTCTCACGTCCAGCAGCCCTTCCGCGAAACAATCCCGACAGCTCCGATATCGCGGAGAAAAGCCGAGATCACCTTGCTATCCGCATAAGTCGACCGTGCTCGACGATTACTCGCGCTACATCATCGCCTGGAAACTGTGCACCACCATGCGCGCCGAGGATGTGACCGATACGCTGGAACTGGCCCTGGAAGCCTCGGGCTGCGACAGCGCGGCAGTGCTACACAAGCCAAAGTTGCTCAGCGACAACGTCCTATATCGGGAAGTTCTGGCTGCTTAGGTCAGCAGGTCATGAGGCATCCGGTGTCCCGGATGCCGGTGACCAGCGGATCGTGGAAGAACTGCACCGCGCCGATCTCCAGCATGTGCAGGATCACCTGGGCGTCCTTCGGATCGTTCTTGTCCCAGCTGTTGTGCAGGGCTTCGCGCGTCCGAGCCAACCCGACGGAGGACACGAGCTTGAGATCGAATCCGGCCTGGGCAAGATGATGCGCCAACGGTCGATGATAGTTGCCGGTCGCCTCGAACCCGATCCTCACGGGCAGACCGTAATCCATAAGAATGGCGGCCAAGCGCCGAAAGTCGTCAAGCGTGTTCGTGATCGTCAATCGACGGCGGCGCTTCTTGCCAGGGACGCCAATCAGCATCTCGTGGCGGTGCTTGGAAATGTCGATGGCGACCAACAAGGTCGGGACGGTAGTATCGGTGGCGGTCATAGCCGGTCTCCTCAGCGGTGTGGTTTGTGCAAAACCACTGTTGAGACCTGAGACCCGGTTATGGCCACCCGCTACGCTATTTGAGGGCTGCGCGCGTGGCCATAACCTCAAACAAGCAATTCGTCCCGAGGTGCTACGGTCCCAGCTATATCGCGGGCGAACTGGCAGAGTTCATCGAGGCGCAAGGTATGAGCCATGTGCGTGGCGCGCCACTACATCCCCAGACCCAGGGCAAGATCGAACGGTGGCACCGGATCCTCAAAAACCGCATCCTGCTGGAAAACTACTTCCTCCCGGGCGATCTCGAAGCCCAGATCGAGGCATTCATCGAACATTACAATCACCGGCGATACCATGAAAGCCTGAACAACGTGACGCCCGCTGATGCCTACTTCGGCAGGGCCGAGACCATCATCAAACAACGCGAAAGGATCAAGCGAAAGACCATCGAACAACGGCGCTTGCAACACCGCAAGCTCACCGCATAAGATCAAACCAATTACGAGGCAAAATCTCCGCTAATTTACGCCCCGAGATGTGCCAATTGTTCTGACGACGGACAGGTGAGAGCCGCTATCCTCGATGGAAGGCTTTCGGCCGGTCGACTTAAAGCGACCTAATCCCCACCTTCTTTCCACTCCCCAGTGATAGAAGCTGAAACGCTTTAACCATGCTGCAATGCTACGAAGTGATTTCGCGCGACTTCCTGCAAACGCACTTTGCTACCCCGATCAGTCATGGGGTCGAAGTAATCGTCACCTTGTACCAGAGGTTGCGCCGTCAATGCAGTTTCACGCAACCGATAGCCTTGTTCGGTGTTTGAAAGTACCGGCACGGCATTCATCAGTCGACAGGTATAAGGGTGATGGGGCTGCTCAAAGAGGCGTGAGGTCGGCGCTTGCTCCATGATCCTGCCCTGGTACATGACGAGCACACGGTCGCAAAGCGATTCCACTACGCCGAGATCGTGGCTGATGAACAAGCAAGAAAAGCCAAAGCGTTCCCGCAACTGCTGCAGGAGCGTCAATATTTGTGCCTGCACGGTTACGTCCAACGCAGAGACTGGCTCGTCGGCGACAACCACCGCCGGGCGTGTTACAAGTGCTCGTGCAATAGCGACACGTTGGCGCTGACCGCCTGACAATTCATGCGGGAATCGGCTGGCATAAATTTCCCCCAAGCCCACCGCATCAAGCATCTCGGCCACGCGCTCGTGCTTTTCCGATCGCGTGGCCTCCGGCAGATGGCGCATACCCTCAGCAATCAGCTGTGCGACATTCATGCGCGGATCAAGCGACGAATAAGGATCCTGAAAGACGATCTGCAGGTCCCGGCGCACAGTCCGCAACGAACTGCCGGACAGCCCTAGAATGTCCTTGCCTCGGAAACTGACAGTCCCATTCGTTGGGTTTTTCAATCGGATCAAGGCCCGCCCGAGCGTACTTTTGCCGCTGCCCGATTCCCCCACCAGCCCCAACATCTCGCCCTCTCGCAAATCGAGCGACACGCCCGCGACAGCACGCTTGTGTCTCGTTCGACCGAAGGGCCACGGGGAGGGAATTTCATAGTGAACTTCTATATCCCGTGCGGTCAGCAAAGGTACCTTCTCTGCGGTTTCGCTCACTCTCCCTTTTTCCTGCGGACCATGGGGCAACGAAGCCAACAGCTTGATCGTATAGGGGTGCGTTGGGGCTCTCAGAATCTCGTCCGCCGGTCCCTGCTCGACGATCAAACCCTTTTCCATGACGGTTACCTGGTCGGCATAGCGTGCGACCAGTCCGAGGTCGTGGCTGATTAGCATGACGGACGCGCCGAATTCGCCGACCACGTCGCGCATGATGTCGAGCACATCCTTTTGCACGATTGCGTCCAGCGCCGTTGTTGGCTCATCCGCAAGCAGCAGCTTGGGGCGCAGCGTCATGACAGAAGCGATCATGATACGTTGGCGCATACCGCCCGAGAACTCGTGGGGAAAACGTTTCAGGCAATCCTCCGGATCGGGAATTCGGACCGCCCGTAGCATCGCGATCGCACGTTCCCGGATCTCGCCCTTGTCAAGATCGCTATGCAGGCGCAGCCCCTCGAACAGCTGCTTTCCGACCCTGAGCGCCGGATTGAGCGACACCAGAGGTTCCTGGAAAATCATGCCGATCTCGGCACCTCGTATCGCGCGCATCTGCCGGTCGTCCAGCGAAGCCAGATCTCTGCCCCGAAACAGGACCGACCCGCCCGCGATGGTGGCCGGAGGTGGCAGAAGCTTCAGCACAGACCGGGCAAGCATTGTTTTACCGCTGCCCGATTCACCGACAACGGCATGAATCTGCCCGTGCCCAATGGTCAGGTTTGCCTTATGCACCGCGGTTATCGATCTCTTCCGAAAGGGAAAGACGATGTTGAGATCACGTATCTGCAACAAGGGCGTGGAAGACATGCTGTTCACCGGACCGGTCCTTCTTGCGATCAGTTGTTACGTGGGTCGAGTTCGTCGCGCAGCGCATCGCCGAAGAGATTCACCCCCAGCAGTGCAAACGAGATGCAGAGCCCGGGCAGGATGCCCAGCCAGGGAAAGCGCATGAGATAACCACGCGCCTCGGCAAGCATGTTGCCCCATGTCGGGGCCGGTGGCGGGACGCCGAGTCCCAGGAATGACAGCGAGCTTTCCGCAAGCAGAACCCAGCCGAACATGGTGGTGGACAGCACGATCAGCGGGCCAAGACTATTGGGCAGGACATGGCGGATCAGGGTATAGAAGGTGCTGTTGCCCAGAGCGACCGAGGCTTCCACATATTCCTTTTCGCGCAATGACAGGACCGTACCACGGACAAGCCGTGTGACTGAAGGCAGGTAGGCCAGCGCCAGCGCCAGAACTACCCCATATTTGTTCGGCCCGATGGCGACCATCAGTGCCAGCGCTAGCAGGATGCCCGGAAACGCCATCAATGCCTCGATGACCATCATGACGATGCGGTCGAACCAGCCGCGCCAATAGCCGCAGAAGGCGCCGATGATCACGCCGCCGGTGACAGCCACCAACACTGTCAGGAACGAGACGGTGACTGATACGCCCGCACCGGCCAGCAGGCGGGACAACAGATCGCGTCCAAACATGTCCGTGCCCAGAAGATGTGTCGCGGAGGCCCCTTCGAACCGGGCGAGATAGTCCTGGCCGGTCGGGTCATAGGGTGTATAGACAGCCCCGGTCGCAGCAATCAGCAGAACAAATCCGAGCATCAGGCCGCCAATCAAGCCATTGGGACGGGAAAGGATTCTCAGCAGTCGTTTCATTTCAGGGTCACACGCGGATCAAAGAAGCCGTAAAGAAGATCGACCAGCAGATTGACGACGACATAGACGCCAGCGATCAGCAGCAATGCGCCCTGCAGCATCGGATAGTCACGCGCATAGATGGAATCGACCACCAGCTTGCCGATGCCCGGCAGGCTGAACACCGTCTCGGTCACCGCGGCACCGCCCAGAAGCGAGGCCATCACGAGGCCCAGCATGGTCAATGCAGGAGCAAAAGCGTTCTTGAAGACGTGACGTGAAAGAACGGCGGCTTCCGACAGACCTTTTGCCCGTGCATGCGTCACATATTCCAGTCGCAGCACCTCGAGCGTGCCAGAGCGCATCATCCGGGTCAGGACCGCGATTTCCGTCAACGCAAGGGAGATGACGGGCATGATCAGGTACAGAACCCCCAATCCGAAATCCGTGCTCAGTTCGACGTAGCCGACGGTCGGAAGCCATTGCAGATATACGCCGAAAAACAGGAGCAGCATCAGGCCGACCCAGAAACTGGGCAGGGACAGCTTGAGGATTGCCACCAGTACGATGGCGAAATCGGTTCGGGAGTTCTGCTTCGATGCCGCAATCATTCCGGCGGGAACCGCGATCATGACCGCCATGCTGACAGCCAGGAACACCAAAGTGGCAGTGACGCTGAACCGCTCCAGCAAGGCCGGCAAGACCGGTTCCTGCGTACGGATCGAAACACCCAGATCGCCGGTCGCCAGATTGCCCAACCAGATGAAAAACTGCACCGGAATCGGTTTGTCGAGCCCCAGCTCCTCGCGCATTTGCTGAACCACCGCAGGATCGTCCAACTCGTAAAGCATCAGCTCCGCCGGATCGCCCGGGATCAACCGGATCAGCGTAAAAACGATCAACAGCACCAGGAATATGGTGGGTATGGCCGTCAACAACCGCTTGAGAATATAGCTCCACATATGGGCATCCCATCAGTTCGGCGATGGAGAACAGGGGCAGGAAAAAGACTGCGATGTAGCCATTCTGCCCGCGACGAATGTCATTTCGGGCCGACACCCCAGAATATCTGCTTGCCGGCACCCCATGGTTTAAAGCCGTCGATACTATCCCTGATCGCGTAGAATTCGACACGGTGCCCGATACCGATGGCCGGCACCTCGTCGATGAAACGGCGGTGCAACTCGTCGATGATCCCCTGCCGCTCGACCTTGTCCGAAACGACCATGGCCTGGTCCAGCAAGGCGATCGCTTCGGGGCTGTTCCAGACCTTGCGCGACTGTTCACCGGTAATCATCTCGAAACTGAGGGCGGGGTCGAGCCGCGGTGAATAGCTGAAGGATTGCATCTGGTATTCACCGGAGGTGTAGGCATCGAGCTGCGTCCCCCATTCGAGCACCTTCAATTCTGCATTGATCCCTGCTTCCTTGAGCATGGACTGCGCGATCAGCGCCCGCTCGTAATAGGCGCCCGAGCGCTTGTTGGTCAGCAACTCGATCGGTTGCCCGTCATATCCCGCCTCATCCAGCAACGCTTTCGCCTTTTCGGGATCGAAGGGCAGTTGTTCCCATTCGGCATCGGTGAAGAACGAGGATACCGGCGGCAGAGGCGACGGGTTGGCACGCCCGCGCCCTTCCGAAACGATGGCCATGATCTGCTCACGGTCAATGGCCTGCGCCATGGCCTGACGGATCCGCTTGTCCTGCAGGACCGGATCGTCAGTATTGATGAGCAGCGTATCCCACACGGCCGTTTCGGCGCTGAGAATCTGTGTATCAGGCGCAAGCTCCATCTCGGCGAGATCCGCCGGCTCGATCGACAACAGGTCGATATCGCCGGCGAGATAGGCGGCCTTGGAAACCGAAGGCTCGGGCAGGATCTGCAATCTCACCTTGTCGACAAGGACCTCTTTCGCCCCAGCATACCCATCTTGCGGGTCACTGCGGCTTGCGTAATCCTCGAACTTGAGCAGGTCGATATAGCGCCCGTATTTGATGTCCCCGAACTTGAACGGCCCGGTTCCGACAGGTTCGAGCCAATTGCCGTCGGCGTCAACGGATTCGGTATGCAGCACCGCGGTGTTGCCGCAATCGAAACGCGCGAGATTGCCCAGGAATGTCGCGCTCCGACTGGCGAGCTTGTAGACCACCGTCAACGGATCCGGGGTTTCGACGGAAACGACTTCCGGGCCGTCCTCGCCGGTGAAATAGCTTCTGCACCGCCATTTCGTCTCGGGGGCCATGAAACGGTCCCAGGACCATTTAACGTGTTCCGATGTCATGATTTCGCCGTTGTGGAACGGCACGCCTTCTCGCAGCTTGAACGTGTAGGTCAGCCCGTCATCACTGACGGTCCATGCTTCCGCAAGCATCGGTTTGATAGAAAAATCGGCGGCATAGGCCACCAGCCCTTCGACCACATGCATATGGACTGTATCGGTATTGCCATCCCGATCAACCCCGGGATTGGTGCCGCGAAGATCCTGGGTATATGCCACATTCAGGACGACTTCAGCCTGCACCGACCCGGTTGTCGAAAACAGCAGCGCCGCTGTGAGGGAAGATAGGACGAAACGTCCTGTAGTTGCTGTCAGCATGTCATGTCTCCCGTGCTGTGTATCGCCGATTCTTGTTCGCTATGGCATGATCAGTTCTTGTCAAAGCGTGTAGGTCAGGCTGTCTTCGTTCTTGTAGGGGGATTGCCGCACCTGCATTACCCCCCCCCCGGCATCCATTAGGATGGTCGCGACCGTGGCGGATATGGATTGGTTCCTGTTGCGCGACACCGGAAAGCGCAGCACTCCGCAGGGATCGCCGAAACGATCGGAAAACGCGTCCGCGAAATCGGCCAGCGTGATATTCGTTCCGGCCCGGTCAAGCCGTGCACGCACCCTGCGATCTCGGTAGAGCGTGTCCATCCCCCCAAGCAATCCGGCATCCACCACTTTCGCCTGCGCGGCCGGCGAGACGAAATGATTGGCATGCGTCAGCAACCCGTTCTCAGGCGCAATCCAGAAAATTTCCTGCGGCGTGGTTTCAAGATCGAAGGCTTCGCCACCACCCGTGGCACAGGAAATCATCATGTTGTTGGAAACGGTACGCGGCGCTTTCGCCACGACCTGCATGGCCGCCGGGAAACCGTCCGCCTCCAGCGCGAGACGGCGGATGACCGACAACGGTATGCCGGGGGTAGACCAGCTCTCATCCGCCGTCTGCAAATTGTTGCCGGTAATGGCAACGCCTGCCTCGTTAAAGCCCGCGCGGGCCAGACCGCCCGCTTCGACATAGGTCATGATATCCGGACCATCGTCCCGGCGCAGAACCAGCACGACGGTGGTCTCTTCGCATTCAGGCCGCCAATCCCAGTTCTGCCCATGAAGCAGCCGACCCTCGGCGGTCCGCTCGGGCATGGCCACCGCGGCGGTGCAGCCGTCATCCAGCGCCGTACGATCCTCGGCATTGACGGCCATTTCCGTGGCGTTGAGGATCTCGCTGCGCCCGTTTATCAGCAGGATATCGGTAAGATCGACCCCTGCGCCCTTGGCAATGGCCTTCAATTCGCGGAATTGCTCGGGATAGGAAGCCTCGAGCCTGCCTGCCAGGAGACGGCCTGCCCGGACAACTGAATCCCAGTGACAGCCCCGGTCGGAGAGAAGGGTTCGATATCGCTCGACCCCAAGCTTGATGAGCCCATCGGCTGCCCGCCCATAGGCGAGCCCACGCGTCTCTGCAGTCCCTTCGATTTCGATCCGGGGAGGAGGAGGAACCTTGTTCATTGTGCTGCCAAACGCTCCCTTGGCTGAACGATGCCACGAAAGAACCTCATCGTATAAGGTAAGACTCCATGCATGCTATGGGCCACCCCAGGCACTATATCCTGCATGACCGTGATGCCATGCTGCTCCAGTGAGGTCTTCAGGCTGTTATTGCGCTCGATGCGGGTCCGGCCCGCATCGTTGGCGCCTTCCATGTAGCGCTTGCTACCGACCTGGTGCTGTATCTCCCAGGTTTCGACATCCGCGGCACCAACTGCCAGATGGACTTTCACCCGGCGAAGCGCCTCGACATCAAGGTCGCGGCCGAAAAGCTCGCGCAGATTGCGGATACCGACCCACCAATCCCGACTCGAGTCAAGCAGCGTGACCGACCCCGGCGCACCGATCGAGACCGCTTTCAGCTTGTCGGGATGCAGGATCAGGAAACGATGGGTGAAATGCCCTCCGCCGGAAAACCCGAACATCAGGAATGGCGGAAATCGGCAGTCAAGCATGACCTCGACTTCGGCGACCATCGAAAGCAGGACCTGATCATAGCGGATATCGCCTTCGAGAATGTATTTGTAACCATCCGCGTCGTCATCCCCCCGCACACCGACGGGGAAGAGCGGTGCCAGGACCACCGCGTTGTTGTAGCGGCCGAATTCGGCAAAGGCCTCGCGATACTGGAACTGCATGCGCGCCGTGCCATGCACTGCGACAACCAAATCCGGCTGCCCTGCCGTGTCCAGATCCTCCGGGACATAAAGGCAATAGCTGAAGCGCGGATCGGCCTTGCAGGCAAATATGGTCGTTTTCCCGCGCTTGTACATTGCCTTGCGGCGATCCTCGGGTGAATGAGTCGACTGTGCCAGCACAGACTTCTCCCTTTTGTCATGGTTCGCAGGGACGCTAGCGCGTCCGTTATGTGTTGTCAATATTGGCGCCAATTTATAAATACAATATGATTCACATACTAGGTGGCGCTTTCGCCCTGCGAAATCCGGTGACAGGGCTGGCCATGCGAATCGCGCAGCTCTGTGGCAAGAACAGAGGATTAGGGCTATAAGCGCCGGAACGGCGCCTCACCCGAAAGAGGCGCCAGCACAGTAAGAATAGGGTGAAACGTTGCAGGATACGGCAAAATCGCCGGAAGACGCCGAGGGCGAGAACATCAACCTCTCAGAGTTGATCGTCAGGGATATCAATATCGGAATATTCGGCCCGGGCGAGTGGCTGAAGCAAGTCGATCTTGAACAACGCTACGGCGTCACGCGGATCGCTGTCCGGCGGGTTCTGGACGAACTGGTCGCCAAGCGGTTGGTCGAACACATCCACAATCGCGGCTACCGCGTCTATGCGCTTGGCCCGAAACAGCGGCGCGAAGTTTCCGAAATCCGCACCTTGCTCGAGACTGCGGCGGCGGGAGGAATCGTCGAACAGGCGACCAAACAGGATATAGAGGAGCTTACGGTCTTGGCGGAAAACTTCAAGCAAGCCGCCTATTACGGCACTATCCTGGAGCAAATTGACGCCAACCGCAATTTTCACAACCGGTTATTGGAGCTATGCACTAATGAATCCCTTACCGAGCTGATCATGGAGTTGCGCCAACGAGGGCCGGCGGCACCCGTCACCCGCTGGCGTACCGTGGCGCAATTGGCCAAGGCCACCGAAGATCATTTCCGGATAGTCGATGCGATCAGGCGCCGGGATGTGGAAGGATTGAAGGCCGTAATCACAAGCCATATCAATGATAAGGGGCCGAATCTCGACCTATCCAAAGAATAATCAACACCCAGCCTCCCTCTTCTGCCCTCTCGCTGGCTTTGTTGCGCAAAAGGAGCTTTGGGTATAGTTCCCCTTTTCTTGGACAGATTTATCCTACGGCCATTGTCATGGGCGTGCCGAGAGCTGTGTAACGGTTCATGACGGCGCAGCGGATTTGTA
>NZ_QOKZ01000025.1 GCF_003697785.1 Paracoccus alkanivorans
TCAGATCGCGTTCGCTCATCAATACCCATCCCATGACCGTCCCCCGAATTGTTATTTGCTTGGCTCGTCGGGGGAGTGTGACATTCCTGCTTTGCCAATGTGGGACATTTTAGCATTGCTGCTATAATCGCTTTCCGGAATAATATATATTATGGAACGAATAGCATATTTCTGTATAAATACAGGATGGTATGGTGTCATTACCAGGCCGCCGTTTCCCGCCGTTCCGTAGCCGGCGGGTTGGCATGGCCATGAGACCGCTGCCTCCATCCGGCGTTGCGGTGGTCCGTTCGGCATCGTTGACTCGCACCTGTAACGAGAACAGGTTTACGGCTGCCGTCAGACCGCCTCGATCAGCTCGCTGCGCTCCATTCTTGCCATGGTGAACAGCTAGAGATGCCGCTCAACGTCTTGGCGCTGGTGCAGAATGCGGATCACGTCGAGCGTGTCCGCGCCCTCCCGGACATAGACCATATGTGAGGCAGCCCGCGCCTTGCGTATCCCGGGACGCAGGTCGACCGGCCGGCTGACCGTGTCGCCCGCGGCCAGAGACAGGCAGATCCCGTACAGCGCGTCGAGATAGCGATCGGCCTGGTCCATGTCCCAGTTACGCGCCGTGTAGTCCCAGATCCCGGCCAGATCGGCGCGGGCGGCCGGTGTGAAACGCAGGAGCTTCGTCATCCTGCGCGGGCGGCCCGCATTTCAGCCTTGAAGGCAGCAATGTCGAGGGGCTCGGGTGTCCCGGAAGTGTCACCTTCGTCGAGGGCAGCCTGGAGGGCACGGACGCGGGCTTCATGTTCTTCCAGAAGCCGCAGCCCGGCGCGAACCACGTCGCTGGCCGAGCCATAGCGGCCCGCTTCGACCTGCGCGCTGATGAAGCCGGTGAAATGCTCTCCGAGAGAGACAGAGGTGTTGCGAGGCATGGGCTTACCTGAACTTGACGATTTGTACCAATATATAATACATGGTCAGCCGGATTGCCAAGATCCTTTGGGTTCGCAGCATGAGCGCTTACTCGGCAACGCACATGCACCGCAATTTTGAGCCACGCATCCGACCATATGCCGCTGCGATCTGCGCGGAAATGCGGGTCAGGTCCGTTATCCGGCTCGAACCGGATGGCCACGGACCAGGCGTCCCGCAACATCCGCGCCTTTCTGTCCGCAAGGGGATCGGTCAGCGGACGCCTCACCACCTCCGAGCGGCTCCGAGTTGTAGATTTCTGCGCTAAATGGCAGGGTTCTGCTGGCGCTATTTGTCAGTCACCCGGCCCGATCACGAGCCGGTCACGGGCAGCCTCGACAACTTCCAGCGTGACCTCTGCGGCGGCGTTGATGTCCATGATCCGCCGCATCTGCGCGAGGAGACGTTCAACGAGGCGGAGGTTGCCCCGGGTCAGGCGGATCACGGCGGCGAGTGCCTCGATGCCTTCCAGACTTTCTTGATCGAAGGTGATCCCGAAGACAGCACCGTGCCTCGCCGCGACCAGTCGCATCTCAGCCTCGCGCAGAGGCTTGAACGGCATTGCCAAGTTGGGTAATTGTGGGCGCAAAGGGGGGCGAAGCGTGAGCGCTTATGCGTTCATCTCGAGCGCATAGTCGTTCCACAGGCTGAAGGCGTCAGCCCGTGCGTGGCGGTATGAAGATGCGGTGAGACGATAGCGGCGGGGACGGAAGAGGGTGTTGATCTGGTCATGGGCGGCGAGGAATCTCTGCGCCTGTCGTTGGGACTTGAAGCGTCCCATGATCTTCTCTCGCCGTCGCGTTGGTCTGTGTGAGCCCTCGACCAGGTTGTTCAACCCCTTGTGTGCCCTGTGGTCGGCGTCGGGAGCCAGGTTCCGGATTGGCTTGAAGTAGCTGCGCAGCTTGTCGGTGATCATCACACGCGGCTGGCCGAATTGCGCGATGAGCCTTGCCAGAAAGCGCCTCGCGGCTCTGGCGTTCCGGCGGGTTTGCACGAGGATGTCGAGCGTGTGGCCATTGGCGTCAACCGCCCGCCAGAGCCAGTGTTTCCTGCCGCGTATCGGGATGACGACCTCGTCCAGATGCCACTTGTCCGACGGCCCCGGCCTATCGCGCCGGATGCAGGTGGCAAACTGCGCGCCAAAGCGGTTAACCCAAAGCCTGATGCTCTCGCGGCTGACGATCACGCCGCGCTCTGCCAGAAGGTCCTCGACGTCAGCCCCGCTCAGGGCGAAGCGGTGATATGCCCAGACGGCGTAGGCAATGATCTCACGGGGAAAGCGAAACCCCTTCAGGCGCGGCATGGATGATGGCGTTTTCATCCGAGATCCTGTAGCAGGCGCTTCACGACACAACAACTTGGCAATGCCTGCTAACGCTGTCGCGCGAGATGTTGAAGTGCCACGCTGCCTCGCGTTGGCTCACACCCTCCGCACAGGCAGCCGAACCTAAGTCTAAGTGAAATCCTCCCGCCATCCCGCCGCTACCGTGCGACTTTCTCACCTTCGTTCTCAGACGTGCTGATGCCGCGGCAGGCGACTAGATCGGGACGAGCCATCGTGCTGGTTCTGACACATCCCGAAGTGCGCCGGGTTCGCCGCCCATCGCCTGCGCAATTAGCTCCCCGCAACCCAAGGACATTGTCCAACCAAGCTGACCATGACCAGCGTTGACCCACAGGTTGTCGTATCTGCGCACGCGACCCAGAAAAGGCGGGCCGCCGGGCGTCGTCGGCCGCAAACCGCTCCAGTAGGTGGCGTTGTTATGATACACCGCATCGCCAAAAGTCCGCCGGACATAGGTGTCGAGCAGCCGCTTGCGATTTTCGGGGAGGCTGCGGTCCATACCGGCGAATTCCGCAATCGCCGTCACTCGTAGTTTACCGCCATAGGTTGCCACGGCCAGAAGCTCGGTCTCGTCCACGAAGGGCAGGCGCGGCACACCGTCGGGGTCGCGCACCTGCCAAGTGCCGGAATAACCTTTTACCGGATAAATCTGCGGGACGAACCCCAGCGGTCGGGTCAGCTGAGGCGTTTCGACACCCGTGGCTAGGACCACGGCGCCACACTCGACTGGCCCCTGATCCGTCTCGACAGCGGTGATCCGGTTACCGTTACGATGCAGGCCGGTAACGCGGCGGTTGAAACAAACCTGCAGGCGATTGCTGCCGCGAAGGGTCTCAACCGTGCGCTGCGTGAACAAGCGGCAATCGCCTACAGAATCCTCCTGACTGAAGATCCCGCCTTTCAGCCGGTCGCCCATCTTGCGCAGGGCAGGTTCGATTTCGAGCAAACGCTCGCGCGACATAACCTCCAGCCCGTCGCCTGTCAGTGATGCGGTGCGGGTATCGAACTGAGCTTGGTTCTGAAACAGATATAGCCCGCCGTCATGGCGGGTATCCTGCGGGAGCCCCAGATCCGCCTCCGCCGCGGAAAGCAAGTTGCGGCTGTAGCGGCTGAGCCGCTGCAGCCGGTCGGAATTGCGGTGGTGAGCTTTGCCTGTGCAATTGCGCAGAAAAGCTGTCCCCCAGGACCAGAGCGCCGGATCGGCAAGGCGTGTGACCTTCAGCGCCGGTTCCCGTCCCACAAGAGCGCGCAGCACCGAGCCCACAGCACCGGGAGAGGCCCAGGCATCCGCATGGCCGACCGCCATTATTCCGGCATTGGCGCGGCTGCACAATGCCGCCGGGCCGTCATGCGCGTCGATCAGAACCACACGTCGGCCCCGCTTCATCAAGGAACGGGCAGTCATCGTGCCGACGACGCCCGCGCCGATGATCGCGATCGGCTGGTCGGAACTGTCGAAAGTGTTGGACATGAACGTCTCATTTCTGTGGGCCACGGATGTTATGTGATGCGATAGACATTCACGCTGACCCGGTTGCCGCGGCGTTAGCAACGTGCGGCAAAGACGGCTTCGGTCAGCCATTCATACGGGCTGCGCGGTGCATCGAATACAGGCGTAGAGCGAAAATAATAGTTGTCGCCTGCGATAGGCTCATCCTGCGACATCCGCGCTAAAATGCCGGGTGTGGCGATTTGCAGCCCCCGGTTGACGATATATGGGAGTCCCGTCTTCGGTCATAAGCGTATAGTACGCTGTCACTTCGGCATTGCCGTCGCTCCGGATCGACGCGTAGTCGGCCCCGCCCGGAACCACGTTGCCGGTCAGTCTGAGGTCCGGCGACTTCCCCGCCGATGATGGGAGCGATGCGCCACGTGCCGCAAGGCCCCGGATCGCCTTCGAGCGAGGTATCAAGGTCGACGGTAATCTCGACACAGAATTCGAGCCCGATCTGCGGTTCGGCATAACTTCAGCCGTTTTTCTCTAGGATGCCATGCACACGGGTTGCGATCCAGAGGACGAGCGCATCCTCCTCGCCTGACGACGTCAGTGCGTGCCCCATGCTGGAATCGAAATAGCAGCTGTCTCCTGAATTCAGGTGGATCATTGCGTAATGGTGGGAATGCAGGACGACGCTGCCGCTCATTACGTAAAAGAACTCTTCACCGCTGTGGCCCTGCAATTCGTCGAATTCGCTGATCGATCGGGCGCTGATCCGGGTCAGCAGCGGCGTGAACTCTTTCGTGGCCAGTCCGGCACATAGCATCTGGTATTCGTAATGCGGCGTGGACTGGCGCGGCCCCTCGCCCGCACGCGTGACGACAAGCCGCCCGGCTGCGGCTTCGCGTGGCTTGCTGCCAAACAGTTCCGCCACCTCGACCTTGAGCCCCGTGGCCAGCCTCAGAATAGTGTCATAAGTCGGAGAAACCTGTCCGTTCTCGATCTTGGAAACGGCCGACAGCGAAATCCCGGCGCTTTGCGAGAGGTCGTTCAGGGTCAAGCCGGACCTCTTGCGAAGCGCCTGCACCGTGACCCCAATGGGCGGGGAAATGGCCCGGGTCGATTTCTCTGTCTGGGCCAAGCTAGAGTTCTCCCTGCGCATATTCGTTCAGCCTTCGATAATCCTCTGTGGAGATACCGATGTCCTGCGTGCCACGGCCTTTCCAGCGCCTGTAGCCCGGATAAGTCGTCAGCCCTGCATCAGACAGGCGGGAGATGAATTCGCCCGCCTTTTCCACGAATCCCGCGCCACCGGAAAATTCCGGGTCGATCCCGATGAAGATCTGGCCGGTTCGCGGCGTCTGCGCACCCGGATGCGCGGACCAATCCACCTCGAAAGAAAATTGTCCTCCCGTCAGCCCCGCCACCATAAGCTCTATCATCATGGAGATCGCCGAACCCTTGTGCCCGCCAAAGGGCACCAGTGAGCCGCCGTCAAGGATTTCTTTGGGATTGCAGGTCGGGGTGCCATTGCTGTCAACTCCCATGCCTGGCGGAAGCATCCGCCCCGCGCGCGCCGCTATCTGAACATCGCCGTTGGCCATCGAGGTGGTGGCAAAATCGAAGACCAATGGGGCGCTGCCCTCAATCGGAGCGGCAAAGGCAATGGGATTGGTGCCGAAGAGCGGCTTTTCTGCGCCCGCCGGGATCGAGCAGGCGAAACTGTTGACCAGCGAAAGCGCGATCAGCCCCTCCTCTGCAAAGGGCGTGACATCGGGCCAGAGTGCCCCGAAATGATGCGAATCCTTGATCGCCATGAAGGCAATCCCGTTGGCCCGGATGCGCGCGACGAAATCCTCGCGCGCCTGTAGGAATGCAGGCTGGGCGAACCCATTGCGTGCGTCAACGCGGAGATAGCCGGGAGCAGGGGCTTCGATCTGCGGCTCGGCGGCTCCGTCCACCCAGCCGGAGCGCAGGGTCGAGACATAGCCGTCAATCCGGAAGATGCCGTGGCTCAGCGATCCTGCGGCTTCGGCGCTGGCGCAATTTGCGGCCAAAACTGTCGCGGTCCGCTCGCTGCAGCCATTACGACGAAAGATGCGCGCCAGCAGAAAGGCCAGATCACATTCGGTAATCCTCTGGCCCGTCCTTTGAGTGTCCAGGGCTTGCTCTCCTGTCATGTCGTTCAAACCCGCTGCGACACATAAGACGGATGATCCCGCATCGCGTGGCGCGCCTCCGCATCGACGTTTAGATCCGGGACCCCGGCACCCTGATTGACGGAGAGTGTCGAATTCAGCAGCAACCGCGTATAGGGGTGCTGCGGTGTCCCAAAGACTTTTTCGGACGTGTCCATTTCCACGATCCGGCCCAGAAACATGACGGCGACGCGAGTAGTCATGTGCTGGATCACCGCCATGTTGTGGCTGACCATGACATAGGTCAGGCCGAACTCCTCGCGCAGCTCCAGCAGCAGGTTCAGGACCTGGGATTGTACCGAAACATCCAGCGCCGAAGTCGGCTCGTCACAGATCAGCAGGTCCGGCCTAGTAATCAACGCGCGCGCGATGGCGACACGCTGACGTTGTCCGCCGGACATCTGGCTGGGATAGGCGTCGAAGAACCGCGATGACAGGCCGACTATGTCCAACAACTCCCGCGCCTTCCGGTCACGTTCCGCCGCGTTCTCCTGGCCACGCAGGTAAAGCGGATAGCCCACGATCTGCCCCACGCTCTGCCGCGGGTTGAGAGACGAATAGGGATCCTGAAAGATGAACTGGATGCGCTCGGCAATGCGCTTGCGCGACATCTCTATAATGGGGGTCCCGTCCAGCAGAACCTCGCCCTGTGTCGGCGGCAACAGCCCTAGCATGATCTTGGCCAATGTCGTCTTGCCCGAACCGGATTCGCCGACGATGCCAAGGATATCGCCTTTTCTCACGTCAAAGCTGACATCCTCGACCGCGCGGATCGTGGGGCTGCGGCCGGTAATCACCCGGCGCCCGCCGAAATCGTGTGTCACGTTGGAGAGCGAGAGGATAGCGTCTTTGCTCATGGTGCAGTGCTCCTCGCGTTAGGAGCTTGGGCCCCAGTCTTGATGCAGCGGGCAACGTGTTCTGCCCCGACCCCCACCAGCGGAATAGGAACCCGGCATTCTTCACTGGCAAAGGCACAGCGGTCGCGGAAATGGCAGCCTTCCATCTTTTGTACCAGCGACGGTACGGTACCGGGGATCGATGGCAGGGGCTGCATGCGCGGATGCGACGGATCGGGGACCGACCCCAATAGCGCGCGCGTGTAGGGGTGCTTTGGATTTTCAAAAAGCTCTTTGGCCAGGGCGTTTTCGATAACTTGGCCTGCATACATCACCACCACCCGGTCGGCGATGCGCGACACCAAACCCAGATCATGGGTGATCATGATCATTCCTAGCCCCATGGATTTTTGCAACTCGGCCAGCAGGCGCAGCAATTCGGCCTGGATTGTCACGTCAAGCGCGGTCGTGGGTTCATCCGCTACGATCAGCTCGGGTTCACACATCAGCGCCATGGCAATCACAACGCGCTGGCGGAGCCCGCCGGAAAGCTCGTGCGGATATTGTCCCAGCCGCTCGGCGGCCTTGGCGATCCCGACGCGTTCCAGCAGATACACCGCCCGTTGGCGCGCCGCTTCCCTGTTCCCGCGGCGGTGGGCCATGTAGACGTCCGTCAACTGGCGCCCGAGCGTGTGTAGGGGGTTCAGCGCAGTCATCGGTTCCTGAAAAATCATCGATAGACGGTTGCCCCGCAGCGCGCGGATCTGCTTGTCGGACATGGTGATCATGTCCTGCCCGTCGAAGGTCATACGGCTTGCGCTGCGCTTGGCCGACTTGGGCAGCAAGCCAAGCAGCGACAGCGCTGTGACGGATTTCCCGCAGCCGGATTCGCCGACAATGCACAACGTTTCGCCCTTGCTGACGCTGAAGCTTACGTCCTGCACGGCATGAAGCGGCCCCCCTTGCGTCGGGATCATGACATTCAGATTCTGGACGTTCAGTAGCATCGGCGCTCCTCAGTTCCGGCCCTGCGGCGTTGTGATGTCGCGCAGCCCGTCGCCCAGCAAGTTTGTCCCCAGAACCAGCAGGAAAAGCGCGATGCCGGGAATGGTGATGAGCCACGGTTCGAACAGGATCGACGCCTTACCTTCCGAAATCATCAGCCCCCAAGAGGGAAGCGGCGCCGGCACGCCCAATCCAAGAAAGGACAGAGCAGCCTCCAGAACGATCGCCTGCGCCATTTCCAGCGTTGCCACGATCAGCAGGTTGTTCAGCAGATTGGGCAGGATCTCGTGCCGAACGATCTGCAGCGTGGACGCACCCTGGATCTGTGCAGCGGTCACGAATTCCTGCGAGCGGAGCTGGATGGTCGAGGCGCGCGTGACAAGCGCGAACCGGTCCCAAAGCAGCAGGCCTAAGGTAAGCATGACAACGGTAAGCGACGACCCGAACAGCGCGACTACGGCCAGTGCGATCAGGATGACAGGCATCGCAAGGCGGGCGGTGATGAAGAACATGGCGATGCTGTCGACCTTGCCGCCAAAATAGCCGGCAGCGATGCCGATGGTGGTGCCGATGATGCCCGACACGATCGCCGTTCCAATGCCGATGATCAGAGAAATCTGCGCGCCGTAAAGCAGACGCGACAGATAATCGCGCCCGAGGTGATCGGCACCCAAGACATGGTTCCAGCTGCCGCCTTCGTGCCAGACGGGCGGAGCGAAGCGCGACAGAAGGTCTTGCGCATAGGGATCGTGGGGCGCCACCAGCGGTGCAAACAGGGCCATCAGCAGGCAGGTCAGCAGGATTGCCAGGCCGATGATCAGCCCGGCATGGCCCATCCAGCGCGGGCGCCGCATCCTGCGGGCCGCCCGATCCTGCGCCGGGGGAGTGGAAGCGACGATATCGGTCATTTCATCCTCATGCGGGGGTCGAGTGCGGCGTTTAGCATGTCCGCCAGCAGGGTGAGCAACACGTAGAAAAGCGAGAAGCACAGGACGAGCGCCTGCACGGTGGGAAGATCCGCGCGGCCAATGCTCTCCCAGGCCAGCCTACCCGCGCCGGGAATGGCAAAGACGCTTTCCACCACGACTGATCCGGCCAGCATGAACCCAAACTGCGCCGAGGACAGGCTGATCAACGGCAGCGCTGCATTGCGCAAGGCATAGTCGAACAGCACCCTTCGTTCAGACAGCCCCATCGCGCGCGCCGTGCGGATGTAATCGGTCTCCAGTGCCGATATCATGCCGGACCGTGTTAGACGCATGATCGCGGGCATGGAGAAATAGCCCAGAACCAGCACCGGCAGCACGTAGTGTCGCCATGTGCCCAAGCCCGACGATGGCAGGATCGGAAAGGTGATGCTGAAAACGATGATTAGCAGCAGCGCAAACCAGAATGACGGCACCGCCTGTCCGACGACCGCAATGAACAGTGCACCGCGGTCGATCAGGCTATTCGGCCAGCGCCCTGCCGCCACGCCAAGCGGCACGGCGATCAGCATTGCAAAGATCAAGGCAAATATCCCGACCTGCGCTGTGACGGCAAAACGCGACAGGATAATCTCGGACACCGGCTGACGGAAATACAGCGAATTCCCCAAGTCGCCCTGCAGCACATTGCCGACCCAACGCAGATACTGAACGATCAAGGGATCATCGAAGCCGTAGATCTGCCGGATGTTTTCGGCATCTGCCGCGGTGCTGGCACTTCCGGCAATGGCTGCGGCAGGGTCGCCGGCCGTGAAGATCAACGCATAGGTCAGGAAGGACACGAAAAGCGCCAAGAGGCACGCCATGAAGATGCGGCGCAAGGCATAGTTCAGCATCGCCAGTCTCCGTCAGGTTCAGTTTCTATGGATCGCGGAACCCGGAACAGTGGCGGCCCGTCGGGACGAAGGGCCAGCCGCTGTGTCCGCTTAGTTCCAGGTGGCATCCCAGAAGGGTACGAACTCATCCGGGCTGACCGATAGCGACAGATCTTCGGCCATCGCGGTGTTCATGGCGAAGGTCCAGAGGGGCACCCAATAAGCGCGTTCGGCGATCAGCTTCAGCGCTTCAGCATAGAGTTCGGCGCGGCGTTCCTGATCGACGATGCTGGTGGCTTCAGTCACGAGCTTGATCACGTCGGGATCCTGAGCGACGTCGTCACCAGTCCCGGAAAAGAAGCCCGCGACGCTCATTCCGACGTCGCCAATCCCGTAGGAGCCCCAGTTGGTGAACTCCATGTCGCGTTGGTTATTGCGCCACTGATCAGAGGCTGCGGCGTAGGTCAGCATGTTCACTTCCAGATTGATCCCGACTTTGCCGAGGTCGGCAGCGATCGCCTGCGCCTGCGTCTGTGCGGAGGCGTCGCTCATTACCAGGCTTATGTCAAATCCGTCTCCATAGCCTGCTTCTTCCAGCAGGGCGCGCGCCTTTTCGGGATCGTATTCATATGCGGTCACGTCGGTTGTGCATCCGTATTGCAGCGGGTTGCAGGCCGTGTCGATCAGGGCATAGTTCGCGCCGACCAGCGCGTCACGGATCGCCGTTTTGTTGACGGCATGGTTGATCGCCTGACGGACGCGCGGATCGGCAAGCGGCGTGTCCGGGCGCTGCGGGTTCATCGCGAGATAAGCAAACCGCATGACCGGTGCCGATTCTACCTTGACCCCCGGCTGACTGTCCAGCCGCCCCACGTCGTCTTCCGGCACGCGCCAAATCCAGTCCAGCCCGCCACTAAGCAGTTCCGCGTATTGCGTGTTCTGTTCCGGCAGGATGCGGAAGTTCAGCGTTTCGATCTGCGCATTGGCCTTTTGGCCGCCGGAATAATAGTCGTCGAACTTCTCGAACGTGAATTCGGCGCCCGGGGTCTGGCTGACCAGCTGATAGGGTCCGGTGCCGACCGGCTTGACGGACATGCCCTCGGGGCCGACTTCCTGATAATATTTGGCGGGATAGATTGGTACGTTACCCGCCAACATTTCCAAAGCCATCGGATAAGGCTCTTTCATTGTCAGCCGGACCGTATTGTCCTCCAGCTTTTCGGCCTTTTCGATCCAGTTCACGGCGATCTGATACCGCGCGCCATATTCCGGTTTCGACACGGTGTTCAGCGTATAAACCACGTCGTCTGCGGTTAGGGTATCGCCGTTGTGGAACTTGACCCCGTCGCGGATCACGAAATCGATTTCGGTATCGGACACCATCTCATAGCTAGATGCCAGTTCGGGTACGAATTCTCCCGTCTCGTGGTTCTTCGAAACCAGACCGTCATAGAGAAGCCGCGCCAGCACCAGCTCTTCGCGCCCGGTCGCCATGTAGTTATCAAGCATGGCGACGTCGTTTCCGAACGCGCCGTTGAAAGAATTGCTGGCCTTGTCGGCAAATGCCGGTGTCGCGACGGCAGTCACGGCCAGCAAGCTGGAAATCCACTTCATCTGCATCATTTTACTCCTTGTTGGCCTGTTGCTCTTCCGGGCGGTCGAGCCACAGGCTCTTCTCGCGGAGCCTTGTGGCGGGTCCGATCCCGGGCGCGGTCATTCGCCCCAGACGGTTTCGTACATGCGGATCAGGTTTTCGCCGTAGACCTTGCGGATGTCTTCTTCAGTGAAGCCGCGGCGCAGCAGCGCTTCGGTCAGAGCGGGCATCGTCGCGGGCGTTTCAATTCCCGCCGGGTAATGGTGCGGTGGCGGCGGGTAGGCCTTCGGACTCCAGGTGTTGTCGGCGATCCGCGCGTTATAGGCAGCCTTGGCTGCTTCAACGTCGATGTAGGGGTCCTGACCGGTATAATAATCAATCCCCAACGTCACGCGGTCGATCCCGATCATGTCGGCCATGTAGGCCATGTGATCGATGAACTGGTCGATTGTCGGACGCTTATCGCCGGAAACAAAGCCCGGGAAGCCCACAATGCCGATCGTCCCGCCATTGGCGCCGATTGCTTTGATCAGTTCGTCCGGCAAGTTGCGTGGAGAGTCGTGAACGGCGCGCGCATTGGCGTGGGAAATGATGACTGGCGCCGACGAATGTTCGATTGCATCGTAGGTCGTCTGCTGGCCCGTATGCGAGCAGTCGATGATCATTTTCGCTTTGTTCATGCGTTCTATGACCTGCAGGCCGAAGCGGCTAAGACCAGAATCGGTGCGTTCCTCACAGCCGTCACCCACGCGGTTCTTGATGTTATAGGCGAGCTGCATGACGCCTACGCCCATGCCGCGGAAGGCGTCAATCAGGTCAAGGCTGTCTTCAATCGGGCCGGTGCCCTGAAAGTGCAGGATGATCCCAGTCTTGCCGCTTACCTTTGCCGTGCGGATGTCCGCGGCGGTTTTGATCAGCATAAGGTCGTCACGTTCGCGGATCAGTTTGTACCATTGACCGATATTGCGGACAGCGTCTCCGCAACCATTCCAAGCCCCAACCGTCGGCGCGACCGCCGTAAAGCCGCCTTTGCGGTAATCGTCAACGTTCGACATGTTTTGAAGCAGCGGGCATACCGCGTCGATCAAGATCGCACTGTCATGCAGTTTTTGGATCTCTGAACTCATGCTGTCTCCTCTTTCCAAAGCTGACACTGGAGCATTGCTCGGCAACACGCTGCAATTTCGGCGCGCTGAGCGAGCAAGGCAGCGCTAAGGCCTAGCCAACTCGAAAAAAATGTTCGTGGCAACAATTTTTTATTACTAAAAGAAAAAATTCTTCTTTAAGCAAGTTTGCCTTCTTCATGGCGCAAAGTATCAGCACACTGCTCATTCACTGACGCACTACTAGGGTCAGATGGGGTATTCGGCTTGCGCTCCACTTCCAGCCTCGGTCTCCGGTAGGTGCTGCGCCTCGAGCTGATGATAGAACGTGGTCTGTGTGAAGCAGTCACAAGCATCAGGAAGGAAGCGCAGCAT
>NZ_QOKZ01000026.1 GCF_003697785.1 Paracoccus alkanivorans
CAGGGCAGAGCACCCTTGTCGGACAAAAACTGACAAAAGCTCAATTGGCGCGGGGTAGAGCAGCCCGGTAGCTCGTCAGGCTCATAACCTGAAGGTCGTAGGTTCAAATCCTACCCCCGCAACCAATGCCAGCATAACTCGCTGATCGTGCAAATATAACAATACCTTAGGCGGTGATTGGCGAAGCCGATCTGCATGGCCGGTCGAACGCCGACCATATCAAACATTGGCTATGGTAGCTACATGGTCGCCTATTGACAGATCCGCGACATTTTGCTCCGCGAGCTTTGGTCGATATCAGCACTTTGCCGGTATGAGCCAAGCGCCCCGTGTTCTCACACAGGGCGCTCGATTTTTACGGGGGAACATGAACAACAAATCTGTCGAATGGAGTACCTGCACCTGGTCATGCCGTCACCGCATCCGGGAATATCGTTCGCCTGACTCTCAATACTGCCCCCGCACCAGGCTGGCGCTGGACCTATCCGATCGGTGGAATACACGACGGCCCGGCAGGATGAGCGGCTGATCCTCGACAGCCTGCGCAAGATCGAGGCGAAGATCGATCGGGGGCCATAATCGTGAAGGGACCGGGGCAGGCTTATCACCCAT
Organism: Paracoccus alkanivorans; assembly: GCF_003697785.1. Classification (GTDB taxonomy): domain Bacteria; phylum Pseudomonadota; class Alphaproteobacteria; order Rhodobacterales; family Rhodobacteraceae; genus Paracoccus; species Paracoccus alkanivorans. Next base: position 613 of record NZ_QOKZ01000026.1, read on the forward strand.
AGGCCTGCACTGACCTCCCTACTTTTGCTGTTGATAGTTCCACATAGCATATCGGCTTTCTTGCCACCAAGCCCGCCAAAAGGCGGGCTTTTCTCATCTCATGGAGAACATCATACTTCAGTTCCTGTCCACGCTTCTGGCGTGGCTGAAATCGCTTGTCTCGACGAAACGCAAGGCTGCGACCACAACCGGCACTGCCGCGATCCTGGCCGCCGCTGCAGCCTTTGTCGGTCCCTGGGAAGGTGAACGCACCGAAGCCTATCTTGATAGCGTGGCCAGCCCGCCTGTTTGGACCGTTTGCTATGGCGAGACACGCGGCGTGAAGGCAGGGAATCGATACAGCTCGGCCGAGTGTAGCGCGATGCTGATGGAGGCCTTGGACGAATTTCGGGATCGGCTGATTACGTGCATTCCCTCCCTGCCGCAACAACCCGAAGGCGTCCAGGTCGCGCTGGTGTCCTGGTCCTACAACGTGGGCACAGGTGCCGCCTGCAGCTCGATGCTGGCTAAGCGCGCCAATTCTGGCCGATGGCGAGATGCCTGCAATGAATTGCCACGATGAAACTGGCCGGCGGCCGGGTTGTCCAGGGCCTCGTGAACCGCCGCGCAGCCGAACAGAAACTTTGTCTCTCAGCTATTGGAGGTTAAGCCATGAGTATCATCGACAGCATCCAGAACATCCTGCAACCGATCATCGTGGACTATGCCGCATGGCTGATCCTCGGGGCGCTTGGATGGTTCTTCCGCCGTCTGCCCGAGCGGTGGCGGATCGAAATCGAAGCCAAGCACCGCGAAGCGCTGCACCGGGCTCTCCATAGCGGTGCTGAACTGCTAATCGACACCATACAGAAACACCCGGCTGTCGCCGTTCCGGATCGCGCGATCGGCGAGATCGTGGATTATGTGCGCATGTCGGTGCCCGGCGCGATCCGCAGGCTGGGGCCGTCGCTGGAACAGATGGCGCGGGCGAAGCTTCGGGAACGCCTGGATGCGATCACCGGCCGAGATCGGTTGACGGAGGCCCTGGAGCGCGCGGGGGCGTGGTGGGGGTGAGGCGCGTGCTGCCCTACTGGTGGAAGAGGGTGCGGCGAAAAATGCCCACGTCAATGAAAAGCGCGGGCAGAAAAGGAAAGCCGTGCCCGATCGTCACAGGATGAAATCACCTGCTGTCAGGCCAGCCAAATCCCGCAGCTCGATGACGAAGTCAAAATCGCCATCACCGTTATTATCACCCCGGACGAAGACATCTTCACCCATACGCACATACCAGACGGAATTGGCCTGATTTCCATTCGTGCCTGAATATTTGAAGCTCTGGTCTCCGTCCAAATTCCTGTTGGCGTCGATGCCGCTCAGATCAAGTTCGTCCGTGCCCGACACGAAATCCGTGATGACATCGCGTTGCGGACCAAGCTTGCTGTCGGACAAGGCATTGAAGTCGAAGCTGTCAGCCCCCGCGCCGCCCGTCAGCAGGTCTGTCCCCGCATCACCCAGTAACCTGTCATTGCCGTTTCCACCCCAGACGGTGTCATTGCCGACACCGCCTCGGATGGTGTCATTTTGGTTGCCTCCGCGAATACTGTCGTTTCCGAGGCCACCTATAATCAGGTCACTGCCATCGTCGCCGTGAAGCGTATCATTGCCACCATTGCCGTTCAGCGTATCGTTCCCGAAGCCGCCAGCGACATTGTCATATCCGTAGCTGTCATTTTGGCTATCATCATGGAAGATGTCATCGCCATCCTGGAGCCGGATGACATCGCGACCATAGCCGCCCCAGACCGTATCGTTGCCGTCGCCGCCGTAGATCGTGTCATGCTGACCGCCGCCACGGATACTGTCGTTTCCAATGCCGCCGTTGACCAGGTCCTCTCCATTATCGCCGTGAAGCGTATCATTGCCGCCATTGCCGTTCAGCGTATCGTTTCCAAGGCCGCCAGCGACATCGTCATGTCCGTTCCAATCGTTTTGAGTATCGTCATGGAAGACATCATTACCGCCCTGTAGTCGGATAACATCGCGCCCATAGTCGCCCCAGACCGTATCATTTCCGTCGCCGCCATGGATTGTGTCGTATTGGCCGCCGCCATAGATCCTGTCGTTGCCATCGCCACCCCAGATAATGTCATTATCGTCATCACCGAAGAGCCGATCATGGTCGTGGCCGCCACGGATCTTGTCTGCACCGATGCCGCCCCGGATGGTGTCATTGCCACCATAGGTGCGGATATCATCATTGCCGCCATTGCCGTTAACGCTATCGTTTCCATCGGCCGTGAAGAAATTATTGCCGATGGAATCACCGGACAGATTATAGGGGTTGGCAAGACCCATTTCCCTAGCCTGCAGGAGAGTGGTTAGCCAGCCCGCGGCGAAGGCGCTGTCTGGATTGATGGCAATTTGCGTATCGATCTCGCTTTGGTTTTCCAAATAGCGATGATAATCATCGGCTATGGTTAAAGCCATGCCAATTGCTTGGAAAACATCGGTTTCTGCATATACCGTGTCTCCATATCTTGATTTCAAAAACTCTCTAAATTCCGCCCTGGTATGATCACCATTTTGCGCCATAAAATCGTTGTATAGTCTAGCAGTTTGATGCCATTCAGGTGGCACATATACTCCGTTTGTCGGAGTTGGAAATACGGGATTTGGACCAGTATTAATATGGTACCAGTTTAGAGCTCGCTCGATATTTTCCTCATAGCTTTTTGACGGCTCCGGATATTGGATTCCATGAGCATTTTCCGCATCAAAACTGTCTGCCCATGCGAGAGCATAACCATATATTGATTCCGCAGAATCAATCATCTTTGGGAGGCTCAACTTATTCAGCACCCTGACCGCTGCCATCTGCCCATCGTCATGACGCGCGTCAGCGACAGTGTTTACATAAGAATTTATATAGAGCGCTTGGAAATCATCGAATGTTTTTCCATTCTTTCCAGCGTTCTTCAATTGATCAACAAAATGTCCGATCGACCATTGCCCAATTTCATCATAATTGTTGGAGTTAGATTTAACAACATCGACAAATCCGTTGATTCCATCAACGTATTTCTGCGCAAGATCGCGTGCAAGCCCCTCATTTCCACCATCCGCAGAATAGGAATCGAGAATCTTGAAATGACCAGTATCCTTGTCAAATCCTATATGTGCAAAAGCCCGTGGTTCCGGCTCATCGCCGAAGAGTTCATCAAAGACCCTTCCAACAACGTAGCCTAAAACTACCCCAATAGGCCCGCCAAACTGCCCCGCGATCTCAAGAAAATTCACAAGTGCGCTAGTAATGACAGATGCAGCCTGTCCTTCAAGGGACTCGATTGGCGGTACGATTTCATGGAAAACGGCCGAGAAGATGATGTTCGAAACATTCACCGGTGTAAAATTATCGAAGGCATCGCCAGCGAACGCTCTATTAATCGTGTCGATTGAGGCATCGGAGAACCCGGTCGCAGTCAGAATATCTTGGAATGCATCTGTCGCGATCAGGTTTCCGGCTGCTCCGCGCAACACTTCGTTGATGCCATATGAGGTGAGGCGCTCAAAGATCGCACCATCTATCCCATCAAGCTCCAAACCCTCGAAAATTTCGCTGACGATCAGCTGATTGATAACCGAAATACTCGAATCGATGCCAGCAACGACAAAATCACCTCCCAAGTCGAGGAACGCACCGTCCGAAATGGTATCCAACTGTTCGAACACCGAGAAAGAGTTTCCGTCGACAGCAAATCTGTGGGCATAGCCCCCCATCACTTCGCCGAGATTGCCAAGGAGAGTATCGATAACGGTATTACCCGCAACGCGCTCGAAAACAGAACTGTCAGCATCGATGAAGGACTGGGCGAAAATCGGTGTCAGAGATTTGCCGACATCTTCGCCGAGTTGCTGCCCTTCGAGATCACTATTGACCACCCGGACCACGTTCCCATTCGCATCTTTTATGAACCGCTTGTAATAGAGATCGCCGTTCTTGTCATAGGCGGTCATTTCTCTGATTACCTGAACGGAATCCCCCGAAACGGTTCGCATCGAGACCTCGTACTCGACATTGCCGTTGTCGATATCGACAACAGCGAAATCATACTTCCCGTCGCCGTTGGTGTCTCTCAGATTTTGCAGGTTCTGCAATTCATGGTCTTCAAGAAAGTCGAGAACTGACCTGTTATGGACGCGAATCCCGCCAGCGATATAGGTATGCGTTTCGGCAACCTCGAAGTTATAGGTCTTCCAGCCTTGCGCCTGTTCTTCCTTGAGAATAGCATTTCCAGCAAATGCGATGGTCTGTGTCTGAGCTTCCTCGAACATTGAGGCGGTTTCAGCGCTATAGACGATACGTTCAGCCTTTGCGGTTACAATGCTTCCATCCGTATCGACGACACGAACAGTGCCTCCGCCCAGTTGTGCCATTTGGCCGATTTCCAGGTAGTCACCGGTTTCGGTCAAGAAGTGGTGGCCAGGCGTTGCAAGTAGGTCATCGCGTTCATCATCGAACGACAGGCGAATAAAGCTGTCAGTTGTGTTGGTGAACAGCTTGGTAACGGTCCGAGGTGCCAAGTTGCCGCCCTGGTCATGCGACAGGACAAGATCACCGTGGCGGATATACTCGATAGGTTTACGAGAGCCATCAGCGAGAGAGATCATAGTGCCGGCGGGGAAGCATTGTTCCGCACCAAAGACACTTTCGAATATCGCAGGAGGAGCATTCTTAATCGTTGAGAAAAAGTTCCCTGCAGCCTCCACTACATCACCTAAAAACTCATTCACCTCTCCTACAGCAACGCGCGCACCGACGCCTGTGATATATCCGTCTACTTGGCTTTCAATTGGCGCAAAATATTCGTCAATGGAATCTTTTATACCCGATTTAATCCTCTCCCACTCCTCCAATGAATAAGGCCCGTTATTGGAGGCTTGGGCAATCTGCGACCTTATCATGTTTGCCTTAATTTCAGAAAGGCCTGCAGAGATGGACACCAACTTCAACTGCTCAACATATGCGGCATCATGGTTGATATGAAGCGACCTAAAGAAGCCTTCCATTGTATATGGAAGGTTAGAAGTGTCCGACATGGTCTTAAAGGTACGTAACGCCAGCTTAAAATCTGCGGGCAAGTTCTTAGCATCTATCGCTATATCAAGCGCTTCATCAAACATATCTTGCAAAGGATCTGGGCCAGCCATATCAACGCAACCTTCTAGAGATTTCCAAAGCAGCGATAGCTAAAATATAACCTGTAGCTACCACCAAATAATTTCTGATCGCATCCATGGATAAGCTTGTCCATGGGGAGATAAAATTTGCCATAATAACACCAAAAAAAGAAATAAATAATACCGCAATGGTGTTCTTAATGTTGATTACAATATTAGCTATAAGCATTGAGGTGATCGGAAAAATTGAATAAAGCGCCACTTCAGCAGACCTAAAGGCGCTTAACCTGCTAAAATGCCGCATCATCTCATCAGATGTAAAGTCATTTTCTCGATCCATTCTTGCGATCATCTCAATATTATCATCGTACATAGTATAATATTTTATTGCGTAAAATATTACGAGCAATACCGTACTCATAAGGAAAATCACTGCTAACTTTTTGCCGGGCTTCACTTTTCCACATCCCTCGGAATATTTGATTTTTCAAAGAAGGTCTTTCTGAATGATTCGGATGGAGTAAATGGGGAGACACAGTCCACCACAGTTATTTTTTTACCCGATCGCCAGAATTTCAGATCATTCCCGGTTAACCCACTGCGATCAAGTGTTGCCGCAGCGTGCTCGTCTAGCGCAGCCCAGGTCAGAAACGCTACCGGCTGTTTGCCTTTTGAATACAGCTTAAACTGCCGCAGGATGATCGGTGGTAGGATTCGCCCCTCGATCATGCTGATAGGGAGGTTCTTGTAAGCGGGGTCCATCGACATCAACCAGACTGCTTGCCCAAGCACGGATGCAAAGGTCTTGTCATCTGTCAGGAATGTCGAAGCTCTATCGTCGTTCAGGTCAGCCATGGACTCGTTCGCCATCTTAAATCAACGCTTGCGCTTGAGGAGATAAGTTATCTCTGTTTGGTAAATGGGCACCCCAGTTCCCGGACTTGAAGACAGCCTCTTCGTTCCCAAAAAATAGAAGTCCGTGCCATCGACCGTAAAGCTATACTCAGACACGGCATCGCTAGAATCAGGATATCCGCTATTCTCTAATGCACGGCGCCAGATGCTACCGATCTCGTGGAAGGCTTTGGCGTCATCAGCCGGGACATTTACAGTGCAGCCTTCACCGGGCACGAAATTAATGCCCGTCTTGGACCCGAACAGGACATTGCCATCCGTACTATAGAAATAGTCCCCGGAGCGCAGGATCGCGTCTCGCTGCTGATATCCGAGGGCCTTCAAGTTGGCATAATCAGCTTTCTGTCCCAAGCCGGTGGAAATACAGGCCGGGATCAGGGCGCTGATCAGTGGGCTGTATTCGCCATTGATTTGAGCAATCTCTCTGTCCGTCAATTCCATGCCACATGCCGCAACGGTCACTGCGAGGATCGACATGCCAATTGTGGCGTGCAGGGTCTTTCTTATCACTTCACGCCTCTACTCTATACTTCTGTGCTTTCCTGGCGGCCGTTCCTCATCAGTCAGAGACCGTTATCAACCAGTAACGGCCGCCCAAGCGATTTGGCGTTATCGATCTCAGAGAGTCAATAGCTATAGAAACCTATTGCAGATATGAGGCGTGCGTTCGCTATCCACTAGGCTTGCGTGGAGTACGATGGCCTCATTGCCGCCTCGCAAGTTTGCCGATCTTCCGACCTCCATGGCTTCCAGCGCCTGATTTCCGCACGACTTTGTGCATCAGCAAAGCCATCGCCATCATCCTGCCGCTCAAAAATGCCAAACCATGGAAGCCGACGAGTGCCAACGCCCCTTCTCGCAACGAAATCCTTTGAGCGGCCCAATATCTGGGCTCTACGATCTGGAGGCCATAGAGCCCAAATCAGAGCTATAGCGCTGGGATCGCGGCGGGCAGCCTTCAGTAACAACGCACTGGGTCGGTGCTGGTTTGACTTTGACACCCTTATACCGATGCACTATTCGGTAAAACTGCTGAAGTAGCCTCACCCCAAGCACTAGGGACAACACATGAAGGGTATCGTCCACTGCATCGGCGCAGCTAAAGCTGGGACAACCTGGCTGTTCAGTCAGCTTTCAACCAGCCGAGACTTCTATTTTACCCCTGAAAAGGAGATACACTACTACTTCACTAGGTATGGAGATTTTAACAGACTCACAACGTCTGACAGGTTTACTAAGCTTAAGTGGTTCGTGGAGAAGTCTTCAATCAACTATCGCCATCCGCAGCCGGAGCCAGAATTTTACAGGAATTTCTATTTGTTTCAGAAAAACTTGGATTGGTATCTGAACTTTTCCAGAGGCCCTGTGACGGACAGTTGGTATAGAAGCTTATTCAAGGATGCAGAGGCCAATCAGTGGGTATGTGACTTCAGTCCGTCAACATCAAAAATTTCCGTCATCGGCATGAGGGCTTTGCGAGAATCTGACGAAAACGTAAAGATTATATATATGCTTCGCGACCCGATCGATCGCCTATGGTCTCACATAAAATTCCACGCCACTTGGATTGGAAAACTTGAAGAAGTGATGGCCATGACCACAAGCGAGAAAGTCAATTTTGTCAATAAATTCGACTTATTGTCTGACGGCATGTATGGAATAATCCTGCAAAAGCTTTATGAAGTTTTCAGCCCAGAGGATATCTTGCTCATCGACTTCGAGAAGGTCAAATCCGACCCTCATTCGGTACTGTTAGATGTTGGGAATTTTCTGAATGTAGAGAAACCGAAAGGAACCATGGAAATTTCTCAAGCCGTTAATACTAGCGCTCCCAAACCTATTGAAAATGACGTGTGCATGTCTTTCGGTCATAAAATCTGTAAAGATCTGGACATACTGCAGGGTTACGGGTTCCGGCCCGCCGCTGAATGGTATAAGCGCTTGCACGATGCACTCTGATTTTGAATCTCGCAGCAAGCCAGCAATTGTTTTGCTCGGAGTTTTTGTTGAAGATTTGATGGTTCTTTCGAACGAGATTGTTCAAGGCGGCGGAAGTGAGGCCGTAGTATGGCCAGGATCTGCGCGAGCTGCCTTATCTGGGATTTCTCCAAAAACAATTTTGGCCATAACATTAAGCGATAATGTCGAGGATCTGAGCGCGCTACTAAAGAAGGCGTTGGAACTTGAGGCTCATCTTTTGATAGTGAGCAGTGATCAAGTCGCTTTGACTCAAGAGATTATGGCGAGCGGTGTAAATATGGATGAGGCCCTGTCGTCAGCAAGCCAAATTTTGTCGCTAATTTTGGAGGCTGCGAAGCAAGCTAATGGAAGGGCCATTATGATCTCACATGAGGATATATATGAGAGCAAAAGTGATATTGTCCGGCATATCTTCCATCTGTGGCCAGAATTGATAGCGCGCCCAATTTGAGTTGAATTTGTTTTCGCTCAAGGAAGGTCCCGCGCGATGACAGCATCCCTCCCGGATCCGGCACGCGTGGCGAAGTCGGGTCCGGCAGTTTTTTGCCCGAAAGGTAGCAGAATGACTGACGGTAAATTGCTGCTACTGATCTATTCAGATAACGCCTCGGGTTTTCCGACAGCTAGTGCATAGTCCCGGTGGAACATGTGCCTGACCTCTGGCTGCAGCTGCACTACTGGAGCGAATTTCCCGAATTCTGATGTCGGAAAATTTTCAACAATGAACGTGTTCACAAGGTTGGATTTTTTCGGATTAACGATGGTCTGGTTGAGCATCGTGCAAAGCTCAACAGCCCGTTTTGAAGGGGATGGGTTGTGAACTTCACCAACTGTCGGATCCGGCAAAACACCTTCTAAACCGAGTGCGATAATGACATCGCGGACATAGTGACCAATCCCGTTTTCTTTGGCCGTGCTCATGGACACGACTTTCACGTCCTCCGGGGAGAACTGTGATTTGAATGCACTAACGGCGGTTTCCCATGAAAATCTATGCAGGCCCACTACATCCTTGTACCAGTGATCAAAGCTTCTGCCCTCACGGTGGCGATGCACGAAATGGGTGTAAGTCGAGATTATGAATTCGACATGGGGGCGGATCGTCAGCACGATCTCCGTTTTGTCAAAGGGATTTTGGGAGATGAGTTCTGCGGATGTCTCAGCGCGATCAATACCGCCGTATCCGAATTTCTTCGATGGCATGAAATCGTGGCAGAATGTTTCCTCGCTGACGATCACGGTATCGAACTGGCTTATGTATTTCTCGTAGAATTCAGCGGAAGCATGGGAAATGTCGAAGGGTTCGTCTGACCGATACGAGGCAAGGTAGGCGCCTAGATACGAGTGACCTCTGATGTCGCCAGGCAAGATAAGCCCGATGCCAGCCTGCTCGAGTTTTGCACGATTTTGCCGCAGAACATGCTGGATCGTTGATGTCGCTGTCTTGGGCGAACCTGGGTGAACGATGAGTTTTTTCATTTTTGATACCTGACAGATCTGGATAATTGAAGAATCGCGCTGTGGCCGTACGGAGTTCTGTTTAAGGCCGCCTAAGATTACAAGCGAAAACGCGCTCCTTCTGATGTGTGCATGTGTCGGATTAAGCCACACCGCCCATGATCCAGACAGGTCAACCGGGCTGTGAATGCGGCGGTATTGGCGCGGAAAAACCAGATGTTCAACCTCTGTCGCATTGTTCACTCCAACGCGATCACGGTTTTCAGGGCTGCCTGTAAAGCATTGAAATCTATAGCCCGGGTGACCTGCCCCTATTTCCTAATCATACAGTTGAAAACGCTGGAAACGCGAATTTCTTCCAGGAGCTGGGGTAAGCGCGGAGCCATCTCAGGCAGCCTTCATCGAAAAACTGTCAAACCGGTCCCGGAACGCCTGGAACCGATCTGCTTCCGGATCAGGCGCCCGGCAAATCTCTTTCAGCTTGCCTGTCGTGTCCCGCATCTCGAACTCCGGACCGTAGAACACCGACCATGCCGCAAAGAAATGCAGATGGGCATGTTTGCGGAAGCCGTAAGCCTCGAAGCGTTGCACGGCATGTTCCAAAGCCGCTTCGATAGCCTTGCGGGGCCGGTGCTCCAGTTCACGGGCAAAAAATCTGCCTGAATCTGGTCTGCCATGCGCCTGCGGCGTTCTGCGGCTCGTGCGCGGGCGATCGGATCGAAATCGGCAAAACGCAGATACATCGGCGCAATCGGAGTTTCGGCCATCTCCCCGGCCTCCGGCGAAAACCGGATATCCGTCTCGCCGTGGCGGAACACGTAATGCAGCGGCTTCCCGGCATCCGTCATCATTATGCGCCGCATTCGTGCGGCATCCCCGGCAATAACTGTCAGGAACGGGCGTAATACCCTGGGATCCCAAAATCGGAAAAACGGCATCTTCCCATCGTCGAGAACGGGCAGTTTGGTAAAACGGCGCAGATGTTTCTGCACGATCTCGAACGGTGTGTCTGTCCGTTTCGTCAATCAGCCAGTCGTCTCATGTCACGGTCATCTGTGTGGCTTTTAGACATAACATCGGGTCGAGCTCATAACTTGTCAATTCATGACCAAACTGCCAGTCTCTATTCCCATTCGCGAGAACGCTCAACGACGCCGAAAGGATTGCTCGGCTCACGACGAATGGAATTTTTCTGCAACAATAGTCGAACTACTGCCTCGCAGCATGGGGTTAAGCCGACCGGCGGGTTTGGGCCGACTTCGAATTCAGTTTGCCATCAGGGCTCCAACTGCGCTTCAGCCGATGACAGGTGGGTCAGTCTTCCTGCCTCAAAGGAGGGAATGTGGCAGAAAAAGACGAATGTCGTGGCAATTTACACGGCCCGGCCCGCGATCCAATTGGTTTATCTGTTGCGCGTTCCTCCAGCGAATGCTTCCTTTCCCTTTCCGGCCCATAGCTTTCGCGCCCGTTCACTGTCCTCGCTTTGGAGCTTGTCGGCCATCCAGATCAGCGCGCCGAGGATCATGGCGCGATCATCGCCGGTCAGCTCCACGATCCCGGTCTTGACCACGAGGCCGCCGAGCTCGATCAGGTGCTGTGTCCGCTTGCGGCGCTCGACCTGCCAGGATCGCATATCATGCTGCGCCCGTGCCGCCTGATGCCGGTGGCGCGCCGCTTTGTTGCGTTTGAGCGCTGCCGCCGTCGCGATCAGGCGGTTTTGCAGAGTACCGCGATTTACCGCGAAAGAACGCGTCCCCGCGCTTCGCCCAGGCCTCCTTTTTCCCAGTATCGGTGATTTCCGCCAGCGCAACCAGCGCCCCGGCCAGTTCCTCGGCGGTGAGCGCATCGGCCCCAGTGGCGATGACCAGTTCGCCCAATTGCTGCACCTTGCGGGCTTTCAGCTCCTTGGCCTTTGCCTCCAGCGCCTTCAGTTCCGAATCGAAATCCCGTGGTTTGCGCATGTCGTCCTCCATGAGTTGCTGATGGGACAATGATAACGGCGCCCCCGTCGGAAGGCTGTAGGGTCGCCGGGACGCTGCGGGACGGCCCGGTCCCGCCCGAGAATTTTTCGAGGAAGGGCGCGCTTATACGTCGTTCCGACGTGTGCCGCGACGGCATAGATCACCTGCCATCATGGCGATCTATCACCTCTCCGTTCAGGTCATCTCCCGCAAGACGGGCCGCAGCGCGGTGGCCGCGGCCGCTTACCGCGCGGGGGCGCGACTGCGCGACAACCGCCTCGACCGCGAGCAGAACTTTTCCAGGAAACGCGGCGTCGTGCATTCCGAGGTGCTGCTGCCGGAGAACGCACCGGAGATTTGGCAGGATCGCGAACGGCTGTGGAACGATGTCGAAGCCGTCGAGCTGCGGAAGGACGCGCA
>NZ_QOKZ01000027.1 GCF_003697785.1 Paracoccus alkanivorans
GCCGTCGTCATCCTGGCCCTGGTCGGCTTTGTCTGGTACCCGCTCAAGCGCCTGCTGCGCAAGAACAACGCCACCAGCGACAAACAAGAACAGCGATGATGATCACGGTCCTTGCGCTCGTCGCGGGTGCCATGACCCATTGCCCTCAATAAAACGAAAGATCGTTCCGGCCGTGAAATACAAACTGTCCGAAAGCATCGGCCCCATCATGTCCGTCGTCTCGCTCGCGGTGATCGCAGTGGTCTACGGCACCGTGGCAACCTGGTGGAACTGGTTTCCCGCGCCGCAGATCGGCCTGGCACATCACACCTTGAAGGATGTCGCCGCGAACTGGAAAAACGATATTGGCCTGGCACCCACGCGGCACCTGGTCACTCCCGTGGCGGCGAACTCGGGGCCCGATCGCGGGCTTTCCGGCAAGCCGGCGGGGAGCACCGCCGAGGGCTATGTTCTCGTTGCCGGCCTCAGCGAGACGCAGGACGACACCTTCCATGTCGTCCGCCTCTATGACGGTCAGGGCAACGAGGTCCATCGCTGGCCGGTGCATTACGACCTGCTTGATACCGAGCGCAGGCCGCAGAACGTGATGCTGCACGGCATGGAGGTGTTCGAGGACGGCTCGCTTGCGCTGACCTTCGACGAAGGGCACGCCATCGCCCGGATCGATGCCTGCGGCAAGTCGATGTGGTCGCTGCATGACGGTTACCATCATAGCATCAACCGCGACGGCGAAGGCCGGCTGGTGACCTTGCGCAACGACGATGTCGTCCGCCTTGACGAAAATACGGGCGAGATCCTCAGCAGCGTCGGCCTCCGCAAGGAAATGGTCGAAGGCGGGAACGCGGATCAAAGAGCGATGCTGCACATCCGCACCCGCACGCCGGAAAATGCAGATGAAACGGTCACCTATCTGGCCGACCCGTTCCATACCAACGATGCCGAGCCGCTGCGCGCCGAGATGGCCGATGCCTTCCCGATGTTCGAGGCGGGCGACGTCCTGTTCAGCCTGCGCGAACTCAACCTGATCACCGTGATCGATCCCGAGACCGGGCGGATGAAATGGTGGCATTACGGGCCGTGGTTCAAGCAGCATGATCCCGACTTCCAGCCCGATGGCCGGATCACCCTGCTCGACAATGCCACCGGCACCGGCAAGTCCCGCATCCTCGCCATCCGCCCCGGCGAGGAAAAGGTCGAAACGCTGTTCGAGGGATCGGACGAACTGCCGTTCTACACCTGGCGCCGGGGCAAGCACCAGTTCCTGCCCGATGGCAACATCCTTCTGACCGAGGCCGAGGGCGGGCGCGTGCTGGAGGTTACGCCCGAAGGTGAACTGGTCTGGGAGCGGCATTTCAAATGGGATGCCGAGCAGAACGTCGTCATTACCGAGGCACGCTATGTGCCAAGGGATTTCTTCGAGAACGGCGCGCCAAGCTGCGGCCCGGAGATCGGGGGATGACATCCGCATAGGCCGATAGCCTGTATCCGTCGGAGGCAAGGACTGCCTGGCCGAATTCCAACACGACAAACCATGGCCCCGGCGGAACCGCCGCCAGGTCCAGGGGGGAGGAACCATGACGACGCCGACAACCCATATGGAAATTGCGCCCACGAGATGGGTGGAACTGCTGGCGCTCACCGCCCTTGCGCTCCTTTCCCTGGTCATAATCGCGACCGAGCTTCAGCGCGTATTGCCTGCACAGGAACTGCGGGATTTCGGGACCTTCTTCGCATCCGCCAAGGCGGCGGCCGAGGGTCTGAACCCCTATGGCATCTATCCGCTCACCTATCACGCGGTGATTCCCGGATACGAGGGCTGGAACGAAAACCTGAACCCGCCGATCTCGGCGCTGCTTTTCCAGCCATTCACCTTGCTGGATCCCGATATGTCGTTTCGCGTGTGGCGCGGCGTTTCGCTCGTCACCTATCTGGTCGCCGTGGGGCTGCTCCTCAGGCGGTATGCCAGGGGCTTCGAGGCCATATTGCTGCTTCCGCTATGCCTTGGCCTGGCCGGCGTGTGGGACACGCTCCTGCTCGGCCAGATCTACACGCCACTCGTCCTCTGCGCGGTCAGCGCCTGGTTGCTGCTCGAACGTGACCGGTTTATCTGGGCGGGGCTGCTTATCGGCATCCTCATCGCGATGAAGCCGAATTTCCTGGTCTGGCCCGTGCTCCTGTTTCTGTCCGGCCATCATCGGCCGGCACTCGTATCCGGAGCGGCAGCCGGGCTGATCAGCCTTGTGCCCGTCATCGTATTCGGGCCCGAGGTCTATCAGCAATGGCTTGACGTGATCGTGCCCGATGGCGACGGCAAGGCCTTTCCGACCAACGTGTCTTTCGTCGGCCTGGCGGCCCGCGCCGGAGTGCCCATGTTCGGACTGTATCTCAGCATCGGCCTGCTGCTGGCGCTCGCAGCCTGGGCAGTCTGGCGCCGCCCCGAGCCGATGCGGGCAAGCGAGATGGCGCTGCTTGCCGCTGTTCTTGCCTCCCCTCTCGGCTGGATCCATTACACGCTGTTTTTCATTCCGGTGCTGATTAGCCGCCGAATGCAGCCGGCGATATGGATTACCCTCCTTGTCCTGATCATCCCTCCCTCGGTCATCATCGAACAGACGGCACAATCGCCAGCCATGCAGCTGACGATCAGTTCGGCTTACGCTTGGGCGTCGATCCTGTGCCTGATAGCCGTGTGGGCCGAAGAGCCGGAATGGCTCCGGCCCCGAACAGGATCTGCCGGGCCCGTGCCGGATATCGGCCGGACAACACCGTTTCCGGAATGACATTCCGGGCGGCGCGGATGACCCGGGACGGATCGCCCCAGCCCCGGCGGGCTTGCACCGGGCGGGATTGCATGTTTCCATCCCACCGGATGAGAGCGGGAATCCGATATGCCGCATGACCACGATCACGGAAGCGATCTGGACGAGATGAGCGCGAGGGTCATGGCCCTCGAAAAGCTGCTGACCGACAAGGGGCTGGTCGAGCCGGCCGCGCTCGACCGGATCATCGACAGCTACGAAACCCGGATCGGCCCCCGCAACGGCGCCCATGTCGTGGCTCTGGCCTGGTCGGATCCCGAATTCCGGGACCGGCTTGAACGGGACGCGACCGAAGCCATCCATTCACTCGGCTATACCGGCCGGCAGGGCGAGCATGTCACCGCGGTCTTCAACACGCCCGAACGGCATAACATGGTCGTCTGCACGCTGTGCTCCTGCTATCCGTGGAGCCTGCTCGGCCTGCCGCCGGTCTGGTACAAATCCATGCCCTACAGGTCGCGCGCGGTCAGAGAGCCGCGCGCCGTGCTGAAGGAATTCGGCGTAACCCTGCCCGGGGAAACCGCCATTCGTGTCTGGGACTCCACCGCCGAGATGCGCTACCTGGTGATCCCGATGCGGCCCGGCGGCAGCGACGGCATGTCCGTCGAGGAGCTTGCCGGGCTGGTGACGCGCGATTCCATGATCGGCACGGCCATCCTGCCCGATCTTGCCGGCAAGGAGGAGGCCCGGACATGAACGGGCCGCAGGATGTCGGAGGGCGGCACGGTTTCGGCCCGGTTGCTCCCGAACCGGACGAGCCGCTGTTTCACGCCGATTGGGAGGCGCGCGCCCTGGCGCTGACCGTCGCCGCAGGCGCAGCCGGGCATTGGAGCATCGATGAATCGCGATTTGCCCGCGAGAACCGCTCGCCAGCCGAGTATTACCGCCTGAGCTATTACCAGATCTGGATTGCCGGGCTGACGCGGCTCCTTCTCGACAAGGGGCTCGTCACCGGAGAAGAGCTTGCCTCGGGGCAGGCCGGCGATCGGGCGACCGTTCCTCCCAATCGCAGGCTCGGGGCAGAAGAGGTCGCCGCCGTCCTTTCGCGCGGCGCTCCCGCCAGCCGGGATCCGCAGGGACGCCGTCCGGCATTTGCCGTCGGAAACCGGGTCAGGACCAGGAACCTGCAGCCTGCCGGCCATACGCGCCTGCCATCCTATGCGCGCGGCAAGACCGGCCGGATCGCCTCTGTTCACGGCTTTCACGTCTTTGCCGATGCCAGCGCCCGGGGGGATCATGCGGCGGCGGAATGGTTATATGCCGTGGTTTTCGATGCGCGGGAACTGTGGGGAGGCGATGCCGCAACGGGCGATGAGGTGGTCATAGATGCGTGGGAGCCCTATCTTGAACCCTGCTGAAAGCAACCCCAAAGCAATGCCGCGCATTCCGGGCCTGTCCGATGCCACGGAACCGCATTTCCACGCCCCCTGGCAGGCAAGGCTCTTTGCCCTCACCCTGTCACTGCAGCAAGGCGGCCTGTTCGACTGGCCGGATTGGACCGGGCGCCTTGCCACGCATCTGCGGATGGCGGTGCAGCTGCCCTCTGACGCGAGCGGGGCCGAGCATGCGGCGCATTACTACACCGCATGGATGCGGACGCTGGAGCAATTCCTGGAAGAGGCGGGCACGGCAGAGCACGGCAGGATCGAAGAGATGGCCGAGAGCTGGAAACGGGCGGCACGGGCCACCCCGCATGGTCAGCCTATTCTCCATGAAAACGGGCTGGCCGCGCCATCGAAGCGGTGAAGACCAGACAATCGCGGCGATCCCGATCCGGTGTTTCGTGGCATCGGGCGGTCTGTTTCCGGCAGGTTGGATCATGTCGGTCGCCTTGCGGTGAATGGCCGGCCGGGGGCGGCACTCATGGATGCTCAAGATAGCCTCGCCTGAGTTTGCGTTGCCGCCAGTTGTTCCGCTCCAGCAGGGCGGCATCCGGATCGGCGAACCAATGACGCATCTCCCGCCCGGTAGTCCCGACACGTCCCCACCGGCGGATCAGCATCGCCCCGCCCAAGAGATCGGCGGTGATCTCCAGCCGGTAGAAACGGGCCATGTTGCGGGCCGGATCATGACGCGTGAGGTGGGAATAGCAGAAGGGCTGCATCATGAGGCATATATTGCTGCGACACCATCATGCTGTCCAACGAGTATTCTGAATCGAAAACGGCTGATCGATTCATTCCGGTGATGGAAGGCCCTGCCACGGGGTCCGGCAGGCGATGCCGATGACGTCCGGCGCCCCCGACAGCATTTCCGGAATTCAGGAAATCCCGTCTGGATGCGTAATCTGCGGCCTTGCCGCGCCGGATGACATCCGGCAACGATGGCTTCGATATATCGGACGGCCGCCCACTCGCTGCGATAGCTTCGGGCACGAGCGCGGAAGCAGAAAAATGCGAGCCGTTCGATGGCTGCCTATCGGCCGATAGGGGTGGAAAACCGCTCTGGCTGCTGCTTGACCGGACCGGGGAAGATACCCTTCATGACCATGACTCATCGAATAATTCAGAAGATGAGGGCGGAGGCCCCGAAAACATGATCCGGAAGGATATGCGCCATTTCATGGCCCACAGCCTCCGCCTTCCATCTCATGTATTGCACCGGGGTCCTCACGAGAACCTTGCGCTGCCCGAGCATTCGGCGATTACCCCGCCACAACTGGTCTTTGACCCCAGGTAGGCGACAGGCCGACCGTCCAGCAACGCGCCCGGCTTGCCCTCGATGATGATGCCGCCGCAGGCGCATTTGTCGCCCACACGAGCGACCGGCAGGCCGTCCAGTAAACTGCTGCCTCCCTCGATGATCGCATTCGGTCCATGGAGCGGGCAGATATGCTTGTCCCCGACACGCGCGACGATCATCCGGATTTCTCCTCGTCGAATTTCGCGCATTCCTCGCAAAGCGGCAGCCCCTCGCGCGCGGCCATCTGCAAGGTCGGAACCTGTGCCCCGCCAGAGCCGCCCATGATCACGTTGCCTTTCAGCCGGATCGTCGGCGCTTCGAGCGTGATGCCCGAGGCATCGATGGTGATCTTGCCGCCCGGTCCCTTGACCTGCATGGTCTGATAGGCCATCAGCGTGTGCCGCTTGGTGTTGTTGGTGATCGCTTCGCCCACATCGAGCGTGTAGCGTCCAAAGACCTCGCCCTCGTAATTGCGGCCCGCCTCATACAGGTGATCGGCATAGATCGCCTGCTTGTAGCTGTTGCCGACCCGGTGGATATGGTCCTTGCCGTAATCCTCCTGCTGGTTGCGGCCGACCGTGTAATACATGTCATTGCCGATATTCTCGCGATGATCGTTCCCGACGCTGATCGTCTTGTCGTGACCGATGGCTTCCGACTGGTCGTTGCCCACCGTCTTGCTGCGGTCATGGCCGATCGAGTGGCTTTCGTCATTCTCGATGATCGTGTTGTGATCCTTCTGCGCATGCAGAAAGACCTCTTCGCGATCCTTTTCGTCCTCGAACCGGAATTCGTTGTAACCGCTGCCCTGATGCGTATCGGATTTGAAGGTGCTGACGGTCTTGTTGGCCGGCAGATCGTAGGGCACCTTGTTCCTGCCGTTATAGACGCAGCCCGTGACCAGCGGCTTGTCGGGATCGCCTTCGAGGAACTCGACGACGACCTCCATGCCGATGCGGGGGATCACCATGCCGCCCCAGCCACCCCCGGCCCAGCTCTGGCTGACCCGGCAGCGCATCGAATAGGCCTCC
>NZ_QOKZ01000028.1 GCF_003697785.1 Paracoccus alkanivorans
GATTGGCGAGGAAGCGCTCGGCGGTGAGATCGGGCCGGTTCAGGTAACCCTGCGCCAGCCCCGCACCGGCAATGTACAACTCGCCAACAACACCGACAGGAACAGGATGGAGAGATGCGTCGAGGATCGCGATCTGGCCGTTCCGCAACGGGCGGCCGATCACCACTTCCTCACCCGTCACCTCGGCGAAGGTCGAGTCGATGGTGCCTTCGGTGGGACCGTAGGCGTTGAAAGCTGTGACGCCGGGCACCTGCACGGCCTGCCATTGCGCCGGGCTGACGGCCTCGCCGCCGAAGGCCACGATGCTGGGGTATTTCTGATCTCCATCGAGCAGGCCGATTTCGCGAAGCTGCTCGAAATGGGTCGGACCGACATCGATTGCGTCTATTCGGCGGTCACGGCAGTAGGCCACCATGCGGAAGCCGTCGCGGCGATCGTCGTCGGACAACACGTGCAGCTCGTGCCCCGATACCATCCACAGGAGCCCCGCCAGCGCGGTGTCAAAGCTGAAAGGCGCACTGACGGCCATCCGCAACCGGCGGCCTTTGGCCACGCGCATCGGATCATAAAACGCGCCGCGGTGCTGGGCCAGAAGATTGGCGATATTGCCATTGGTGATGCGGACGCCCTTTGGCTGACCGGTCGAGCCCGAGGTGAAGATGATATAGGCCAGATCGTCTTCCGCCGCGACCGGCAGCCCGGTTGGATCCTCCGGCAATGTTGCGATCCGCGATGCCGTGTCCCTGTCGTCCAGTAGGATCGCGGTCATGCCCGGTTGATCCAGCCGCGCGGCAGTTGCCGCCGTGGCGAGGACCAGCGCGCAACCGGCCCGGCTGGACATGTCGCGAAGGCGCTCGTCCGGCTGGTCCATATCCAGTGTCACCCATGCCGCGCCGCTGCGGGCAACGGCGAGCATCGCGATCACGCTTTCCGCGCTGCGGGGCAGAGCGATGGCGACTGTCCGTCCCGGCGCGGCGCCCTGCATCACCAAGTGGCGGGCCAGGCGGTTCACGCGGACCGACAGCACGGTCCAGTCGAGGCGCTCGTCACCGCAGACCAGTGCGATCTGGTCGGGCGTGGCGGTGGCCTGGCTGCGAAACGCCTCGGTCAGCGAGATTGCGGGACGGTCGTCGCACGGACCGGTCAACAGCGAGGCTTCGCCTTTCTCGAGCAGGCTCAGCCGGGCCAGCCGCTGGTCACTGTGATGGGCCAGCAGTTCCAGCGCGGCGATCAGGCGGCGGCGCAGCCGGTCGGCGCGATCGGCGCCGATCACATCGGGGCGGGTGCTGAATTTTACTTCGAACCGCTCGCCCGGGGTGATGCCGATACTGACCGGATAATGCGAGGTATCACCGCCGCGATTGTCGCGGAACCGTGCCTCCAGCCCGCTTTCGGGCTTTTCGCCCATGGGGTAGTTCTCGAATACCACCAGCGTATCGAACAGGTTGCCCTGACCAACTGCCTTCTGAATCCGGGCCAGACCGAGATGGTCGTGATCCAGCAGCAGCGCATGTTCACGCTGGATGCGGAGCAGGATGTCGGCCAGTGTCTCGGCCGGGTGCAGGGTAAAACGCAGCGGAATGGTGTTGATGAACAGACCCGCCATGTGCTCGATCCCCGGCAGATCGGCGGAACGCCCCGAAGTGGTCGAACCCAGCACCAGATCGTCCTGGCCCAACTCGGTCCGCAAGACCAGCGCCCATGCGGTCTGGATCAGCGTGTTCAGGGTCACACCCAGCCGGCGCGACAGTGCCTGAAGCGCGTGGCCGAGCTCCTCGGGCAGGTGATCCACATGCAGCCGCGCCGGAGCCCTTGGCACAACGCCCCCGGCGAGCAAGGCGGGTTGCTCCAATCCCTCGAAGGCATCATGCCATGCTCGCATTGCGGCCTGTTCGTCACGTGTGGCCAGCCAGGCGAGATAGTCGCGCCATGCCGGGAGCGTGGGCAAGGCGGGGTCATCACCATCGGCGCGATACAACGCCAGAAGATCGCGCAGGAACAACGGCGTGGACCAGCCGTCCATGATGATGTGATGATTGGTCAGCACCAGGTGATGCCGCTGCGCTGTCTCGCGCGCCAATGTAAAGCGCAGCAGCGGGCCCTCATGCAACGGCATAGGCAGTGCCATGTCCTCGTCCTGCAAGGCAGACAGTGCGATGTCGGCGGGACCGTCCAGATCAACCAGCCTCCAGGGCACATCCGGCGATGCCGGGATCACCTGTATCGGGTGATCCAGATCCTCATGCAGGAAGCTGGCCGTTTGGGCGGGATGGCGGGCCAGCAGGGCCGTTACCGCACGGTGCAGGCGGTCCGGATCCAGCGCTCCTTCCAGCGTGAAGGTGATCTGGGACAGGTAGATATCCTCGGCATCGCGGTCGTATAGCGAATGGAACAGAAAACCCTGCTGCAGTGGCGACAGCGGCAGGATCTCGGCCACGGGCGCATGGCTGGCCTCGATGGCGTCGATCCGGGTTTGATCCAGGGCGCAACCCGGCAGGTCCGATGGTGTCAGTAGCCGGCCATCGGATGCGACACAGACTTCGGCGATGCGGCGCAGGGCGGCCAGCCACAATTCCGCCAGTTCGGCGATATCGTGCGAGTCGAACAGATCACCCGCCCATGTCCAGTCAGCCAGCAGTCGGGGCGTGTCGCCAGTGACCAGCGCGTTCAGTTCCAGCGCATGGGCCAACGGCTGCTCTGCCGCGCCGCCCGAGAGGGCCAGTCCCTCCGGGGCAATTCGCCAGCCTGCCAGATCGCCGCCGGTGTCGAAGCGGCCAAGGAAATTGAAGCCGATCTCGGGTGCCGAATGACCGGCCAGCACCGCGCCTTCGGACGTCAGGTGCCGCAGCAGACCATAGCCAATGCCGTTTTCGGGGATAGCGGCCAAGGATTCCTTGACCGATTTCAGCGCGACCTCGATTGCGGGTGCGGGCAGCCGCGCCGGATCGCCAGGTTGGCCGACATCCAGGTGCAGCGGGAACAGGCTGGTAAACCAACCGAGGCTGCGCGACAGATCAGTGTCGGGCAGAATGTCCTCGCGCCCATGCCCCTCGATATCCAGCGTCAGCCCGGCATGCCCGTGCCAACGGGCCACGGCCAGGGCCAGGGCGGTCAAAAGCACTTCGTTCATGCCGCCGCCGATGCGGCGCGTGGCATGGGTCATCAACGCCTCGGTGGTAGTGGCATCCAGCGCGACATGCAGCAGGGACTGATTGCCGAAACGGTCTCTGGCCGGATCAAGCGGGCGTGTTGTCAGCGGTGATCGTGGGTGGGAGAGGATGGATTGCCAGAGTGGCAGCTGATCCAGCCGACACTGCGCGGCCCCGGGCATCGCCAATGCCCATGCGCGGAACGGGGTCGCCACGGTCGGCAGAACGGGAGTCCTGCCGGCTCCGCGCGCGGCAAGGGCTTCGGCCAGGTCGGGCAGCAGGATACGCCACGAGACGCCATCGACTGCGAGATGATGGATGGTCAGTAGCAGCCTGGCCGCATCCGCAGACCGGAACAGCACCGCTTGCATCAACCGGCCCTGTTTCGGATCCAGCCGGTCTGCCGCCTCCGAAGCGGCGGCTCGCAGCCCGATTTCCCACTCGCTGCCGGTCAGCAGGTCTGTCTCGATCACTGTCAGGATATCGGCCTGACGCGGTTCCGAAGGGACATGCAGCCGATTTTCGTCGATCAGACGGGCACCCAGAATCGGATGATGCGCCAGTAGGTCATTCAGCGCAGCGGCCAGTGCATCGGGATCGGGGGATGGGATATCCAGCAGCGCGGATTGCTGAAACCGCGACCAGTCACCACCCTGCGCCACCATGTCCAGCATGATCGGCGTCATGGGCAGATCGCCGCTTGCCGGAATGGTGGGGGTAGTATGGGTGTCCGTAACCGATCGGGCCAGCGGCGCGAGTCTGGCCACAGTCTGATTTTGTACCACATCGCGGGCTGTCAGGGTGATGCCGGCCTTTCTGGCGCGGGCGACGAGCTGGATGGAGGAGATGGAATCCCCGCCGAGCGCGAAGAAGCTGTCATCGATTCCGGGGGTGTCGCAGCCGAGGATTTCGGCGAAGAGCGCGGCGAGGCGTTCCTCGGTCTCGTTGCGGGGGGTGCGGCGTGGGCCCGGGGCGGTTCCGGGGGCGGGCAATGCCCGGCGGTCGAGCTTGCCGTTGGGGGTCAGCGGCAGCTCGTCCAGGCGCAGGATGGCGGCGGGGACCATGTAATCGGGCAGGCTTGCGGCCAGTGCCCGGCGCAGGGCATCGGCGTCCAGGGCGGGGGCGACGACATAGGCGGCGAGCTGTTTCTGTCCCGGCCTGTCCTCGCGGGCGATGACGGCGGCCTGGGGATATCCCTCGCGGGCGATGGCGGCCTCGATCTCGCCGGGCTCGATGCGGAAGCCGCGGATCTTGATCTGCTGGTCGGCGCGGCCGATGAACTCGACCTGTCCGTCCTCGCGCCACCGGGCCAGGTCGCCGGAGCGGTACATGCGCTGCCCGGGGCTGAAGGGATTGGCGAGGAAGCGCTCGGCGGTGAGATCGGGCCGGTTCAGATAGCCCTGCGCCAGCCCCGCACCGGCAATGTACAGCTCGCCAACAACACCGACAGGAACAGGATGGAGCGAAGCGTCGAGGATCAGGAATTGCGCGCCCTTCACCGGCCGCCCCAATGTTACCTCGGTGCTGTCGGCCAGATGCGCCAGGCTCGCATCGACGGTGAATTCGGTCGGACCGTAGACATTGCAGGCGGCGATGCCTGGCGTTTCGCGCAGGCGTTGCCAAAGGGCCGGCGACATTCCCTCGCCGCCCAGAAAGACGATGCGGGGGGCGGCGTCTCCTTCCAGCAGGCCGCAATTGCACAGGGCTTCAAAGAATGTCGGCGTGCTGTCGATGAACTGGATCTTGCGGTGGTGCAGATGCGCTACCAGCGCCGTGCCGTCCTGTCGGGTCCGGTCATCGATCAGGTCGACTTCATGCCCCGCGACGAGAACCAGCAATTCCTCGAACGCGGCATCGAATTGCAGAGGCGCGGTCAGCGCGGCGCGCATCGGGCCGTCGATTTCCGCGTTACGGGCCAGCATATGATATAGCGGCTCTTGCTGATGCGCCAACGTGGCGATCGAGGATTGCGGGACCACGACACCCTTGGGCCGCCCGGTCGAGCCCGAGGTGAATATAACATAGGCCGCATCCCCGGGACGGATCCGGCGGGGCAGTTCCGCCTGCGTCAGCGGGGTGTCACTCGTATCCGGCTCGTCCTCCAGAGAGATGACCGGGCAAGCGAAATCCAGCCCCCGGGATGCCGGACCATGTATCAGCGCCAGGTCGGGGGCGAATTCCCGGATCATTTCGGCGGCCCGGTCCACGGATTGTTCCGCATCGATGGTGACGAATGCCGTGCCGGTGCGGAAGGCCGCGAGAATTGCGACGATTGCGCGGTCCGAGCGGGTGACCGCCAGCGCCACCTTTCGGCCCGGTCCGGCGCCATGTGCCAGCATCGCCCGGGACAACCGGTTCACCCGGGCGTCAAGCTGCGCCCTGCTCCATGCCTGATCGCGGAACCGCAATGCCGGGGCGTCGGGATCGGCGGCGGCCCGGTCGGCAAAACGCTGTCCCAGCAGGCGACCGTCAAAACCCGTCTTTCCACCCTGCCCAAGCGTCAGCAGGCGATCCCGCTGAGGCTGTGGCATCAGCGGTGCACGCGCGATGGGCTGGGTCGGATCCTCCAGCATAGCAGTGATTATCGTCGTGAAACCGTCGCGGATGCGGATCGCCGTGGCTTCGTCGAAAATGTCGCTGGCATATTCCAGAACCGCTTCGAGCCCGGCAGGGGTGCCGTCTGTGGCTGCGACATCGAACAGATCGAGGCTCAGGTCGAACTTTGCGACCTCGGGCAAGAGAAACAGGTTTTCGCTGCGCGCGGTGCCCAGATCGGGCGCGATCCGGTTCAGGGGCGTAAGCGACAACATCACCTGGAACAGGGGATGCAGATCGGGGCGTCGGGGCAGATCAAGCCCCTCGACCAACAGGTCGAACGGGAGGTCGGCATGATCGAAGGCGGCCAGATCGGCATCGCGCAGCCGGGTCAGCAGCTCGGCAAAGCCGGGTTGACCGGAGCAGTCAGTCGGCAGCGCCAGCGAATTGACGAACATCCCGATCATGCCCGCCATGGCTGGATCGTCCCGTCCCGAAACGGGGGTGCCGATGGCAAAACGGGTCGATCCGCCCAAGCGATGGAGGGTTGCCGCAAGGGCTGTATGCAACACCATGAACAGCGATGCGTCATGAGCACGTGCCAGCCGGTCCAGCGCCGCATGGGTGTTTTCATCCAGCCGGAATGACAGGCTGGCCCCGTTGTAGCTTGGTGTTGCGGGTCTTGTCCGATCTGTCGGGAGCTGTATCTGCTCGGGGATATCTTTGAGGGCCTGTTTCCAGAAGTTGAGCTGCCTTGCGTGTGGGGAGTCTGGATCGTCGC
>NZ_QOKZ01000029.1 GCF_003697785.1 Paracoccus alkanivorans
GGCGAAGTTTATCTTGACATTGTCCTGTTGTGGAATCCATCATTCATAATACCAGGAACATTTTCAGGCTGCGCCTTGGCGCGTTTTGAGTGAATCAAGCTTCGGGGAGGGGAACCATGCTCGACAAGATCGAAGTCCGGACCACGCTGGAGGCGGCGAGGGCGGAGGGCCGCAGGGCGCTGACGGCGCCGGAGGGCAAGCTGCTCTGCGATGCCTATGGCATCGCCGTTCCCGACGAGGGGCTGGCGGCGAGCGCGGATGAGGCCGCGCAGCTGGCCTCCGGCATGGGTTTTCCGGTGGTGATGAAGATCGTCTCGCGGGACATTCTGCACAAGACCGATGCCGGCGGGGTGATCGTCGGTGTCGAGACGGCGGAGGATGCGCGCGCGGCCTATGACACGATCATCGCCAATGCGAGGCGCTACAAGCCGGATGCCGATATCAGCGGTGTGCAGGTCCAGCAGATGGTGCCCGCGGGCCAGGAGGTCATCATCGGCGCCGTGACCGATGGCAGTTTCGGCAAGCTGGTGGCCTTCGGCCTTGGCGGCGTGCTGGTCGAGGTCCTGAAGGACATCACCTTCCGGCTTGCGCCCGTGGACAGGGGCGAGGCGCTGTCGATGCTCGATGGCATCCAGGCGGCCGAGATGCTCAAGGGGGTCCGCGGCGGCGAGCCGGTCAACCGCGAGGCGCTGGCCGACATGATCATGCGCGTCTCGCAACTGATCAGCGATCATCCGGAGATCTCGGAGCTTGACCTGAACCCGGTCTTCGCAACGAAGGATGGGGCGATTGCCGCCGATGTGCGGATCGTGCTCGACCATGATCAGCCCGAGCCTCGTCACCGGCCCAGCCAGGAAGAGATCGTCACGGCGATGAACAAGGTGATGCGTCCGCGTGCGGTGGCAGTCATCGGGGCCTCGAACGAGCAGGGCAAGATCGGCAACTCGGTGATGCGCAACCTGATCGACGGGGGATATAACGGCGATATCTATCCGATTCACCCGAAGGCCGACGATATCCTTGGCTACAAGGCCTATAGAAGCGTCAAGGACGTGCCGGGCGAGATCGATACGGCCGTCTTTGCCATCCCCGCCAGGCTCGTGGCCGGTGCGCTGACGGAATGCGGCGAGAAGGGGATCCCGGGCGCGGTGCTGATTCCTTCCGGTTTCGCCGAGGCGGGCGCGCCGGAACTGCAGGAAGAGATCGTCAGGATCGGCCGCAAATACAATATCCGCATGATGGGGCCGAATATCTATGGCTTCTATTACACGCCGGACAATCTGTGCGCGACATTCTGCACCGCCTACGACGTGAAGGGCTCGGCGGCGCTGTCGTCGCAATCCGGCGGGATCGGCATGGCGATCATCGGTTTCTCGCGCTCGGCGAAGATGGGCGTGTCCGCGATCGTCGGGTTGGGCAACAAGTCCGATATCGACGAGGACGACCTGCTGACCTTTTTCGAGCAGGACGAGAATACAAAGATCATCGCCCAGCATTGCGAGGATCTGAAGGACGGGCGCGCTTTTGCCGAAGTCGCCAGGCGCGTCTCGAAAACCAAGCCGGTGGTGGTGCTGAAGGCCGGGCGCACCTCGGCCGGCGCCAAGGCGGCCTCGTCGCATACCGGGGCACTGGCCGGTAACGACAGGATCTACGAGGATGTGTTCAGGCAATCCGGCGTGATCCGGGCCCGGTCGCTCAGGCAGCTGCTGGAATTCGCCCGGGGCATTCCGGTCATGCCGGTGCCAAAGGGCGAGAATGTGGTGATCATCACCGGGGCGGGCGGTTCCGGCGTGCTTCTGTCGGATGCCTGCGTCGACAACGATCTGAACCTGATGTCGATGCCGGATGATCTGGACGCGGCGTTCCGCAAGTTCATCCCGCCCTTCGGCGCGGCGGGCAACCCGGTGGACATCACCGGCGGCGAGCCTCCCGAGACCTACAAGAACACCGTCCGCCTCGGGCTGGAGGACGACCGCATCCATTCGCTGATCCTTGGTTACTGGCACACCATCGTCACGCCGCCCATGGTCTTTGCCAGGCTCATGGTCGAGGTGAAGGAGGAAATGGCCGCCAGGGGCATCGAGAAGCCGATGGTCGCCTCGCTTGCCGGCGATGTCGAGGTCGAGGAGGCGGCGGAATATCTCTACCAGCACGGCATTCCGGCCTATGCCTATTCCACGGAACTGCCGGTCGAGGTGCTGGGCGCCAAGTATAAATGGGCGCGCGGCGCGGGCCTGCTCTGATTTCCCTGCCCGGTCCGGTTCCGGCCTTGTGCCGGGGCCGGGCCGCCCTGGAATCCCGGTGGTCCGAGAGAGGATGATCCCATAATGCATATACATGAATATCAGGCCAAGGATGTCCTGCGATCCTGTGGCGTGCCGGTTCCCGACGGGTTCGCGGCGATGGATGCCGATGCCGCGGCGGAGGCGGCGGACAGGCTTCCCGGTCCGGTCTATGTCGTCAAGGCGCAGATCCATGCCGGCGGGCGCGGCAAGGGCCGCTTCAAGGAGCTTGGCGCGGATGCCGGGGGTGGCGTGCGGCTGGCGCGGTCGGCCGCCGAGGTGCGCGGGCATGCCGCGCAGATGCTGAACAATACGCTGGTCACGGTGCAGACCGGTCCGGGCGGCAAGCAGGTGAACCGGCTCTATGTCGAGGCGGGATCGGAGATCGACAGGGAATTCTACCTGTCCCTGCTGGTCGATCGCGCGACGGGTTACACATCCTTCGTCGTCTCGACCGAGGGTGGCATGGATATCGAGGCGGTGGCGGAGCAGACGCCGGACAGGATCGTGACGCTCGGCGTCGATCCGGCGACGGGCTTCATGCCGCATCACGGCCGCGCGGTGGCGAAGGCGTTGGGGCTGAGCGGCGATCTGGCGCAGCAGGCCGGGGCGCTGGCGGGCAAGCTTTATGCCGCCTTTACCGCCCGCGACATGGAGATGCTGGAGATCAACCCGCTGGTGCTGACGGCCGATGGTGAGCTGCGCTGCCTGGACGCGAAGATCGGTTTCGATTCCAACGCGCTGCCCCGCCATCCGGATATCGCGGAGATGCGCGACGAGACCGAGGAGGACGCCAGGGAGATCGAGGCCTCGCGCCACGACCTGTCCTATATCGCGCTCGACGGGGATATCGGCTGCATGGTCAACGGCGCCGGCCTGGCCATGGGGACGATGGACATCATCAAGTATCACGGCGGAGCGCCGGCCAATTTCCTGGATGTCGGCGGCGGGGCGACCGCGGAAAAGGTCGCGGCCGCGTTCAAGATCATCACCGCCGATCCGAATGTGAAAGGCATTCTCGTCAATATCTTCGGCGGGATCATGCGTTGCGACGTGATCGCCGAGGGGATCGTCTCGGCGGTGAAAGAGGCCGGGCTCGCCGTGCCGCTGGTGGTGCGTCTCGAGGGCACCAATGTCGCCGAGGGCAAGAGGATCATCGAGGGGTCGGGGCTGAACGTGATCTCCGCCGGCGATCTCGACGATGCGGCGCAGAAGATAGTCAAGGCGGTCGGAGGGGTCAGCTGATGTCCATTCTCATTGACAGGAATACCCGTGTCCTGTGCCAGGGCATGACCGGCAAGACCGCCACTTTCCACACCAGGGCCGCCCTGGAATACGGCACGAGGATGGTCGGCGGCGTGGCGCCCGGAAAGGGCGGATCGACACATCTGGATCTACCGGTCTTCGACACGGTGACGGAGGCGCGCCAGGCGACGGATGCGGATGCGACGGTCATCTATGTGCCGCCGCTTGGCGCCGCCGATGCCATCTGCGAGGCGATCCATGCCGGGATTGCGCTGATCGTCTGCATCACCGAGGGGATCCCGGTTCTCGACATGCAGCGGGTCAAGCGGGCATTGGCCGGGTCGAAATCCCGCCTGATCGGGCCGAATTGCCCGGGGCTGATCACCACGGATGAATGCAAGATCGGCATCATGCCGGCCTCGATCTTCCGCAAGGGCTCGGTCGGGATCGTGTCGCGCTCGGGAACGCTGACCTATGAGGCGGTGTTCCAGACCTCGCAGCAGGGCCTGGGCCAGACCACGGCGGTCGGGATCGGGGGGGACCCGGTCAAGGGGACCGAGTTCATCGATATGCTCGAGATGTTCCTGGCCGATCCGGCGACCGAATCCATCGTCATGATCGGCGAGATCGGCGGCCAGGCCGAAGAGGATGCCGCCCGGTTCCTGGCCGACGAGGCGCGGCGCGGGCGCTCCAAGCCGACGGTCGGGTTCATCGCCGGGCGCACGGCCCCGCCGGGGCGGCGCATGGGGCATGCCGGGGCGGTGATCTCGGGCGGCAAGGGCGGGGCCGGGGACAAGATCGCGGCGATGCGGGAGGCGGGGATCCGGGTCTCGCCCACACCGGCGCGGATCGGGGAGACATTGGTGGGACTGCTGAAGGGGCAGCCGGAGGACGCGCGGGCGACCGCCGCGGAATGAAGAAGCCCCGCGAGCAGGGTGCCGCCGTGCCGACGAGGCCTCGCGGCGGCAGGCGGCCGGCCCGGGGCGATCCTTTCGGGCCGCCCCGCGCCCTTGCATTATCCGGTGAACTGTTCCAGTTGAGATATGTTATCATACATACCACCCGTTGATTGCAGGAGAGCGTTGTGAGTTCCAGATCCCAGACACGCTGGCCAGTTTCCGACAAGACAGGCCCGGACCTCGTCCTGGAGCCTTTCGCCGCGGAGCCGAACTTCAAGACGCGCATCTACGCGATGCTGAAACAGGCGATCACGGGGATGGATATCTACAGCGTGTCCGAGGACACCTGGCTTGACGAACGGCAACTGGCCGAGCGCCTTGGTGTCAGCCGCACGCCGATCCGCGAGGCGCTGGCCATGCTCGAGCAGCAGGGCTTCGTGAAATCCGTGCCGCGGCGGGGGATCATCGTCCTGCGCAAGACCAAGCGCGAGGTGATCGACATGATCCATATCTGGGCGGCGCTCGAAAGCATGGCCGCCCGGCTGATCACCCAGAATGCCAATAACCGCGACATCGGCCGCCTGCGGAAGATCTTCGAGAAATTCCACGACGGCCATGCCCCGGAGGATTACCCGGGCGAATATTCCGAGGCCAACCTGCTGTTCCACCAGACGCTGATCCAGATGACCGGCTCGCCGATCCTGCAGGAGATGATCGAGGATATCGTGCTGCATGTGCGCGGCATCCGCAAGATGACGATCGGCCGTCACGACCGCGCCAGGCAATCGATCAGCGACCATCTGGCGATCATCGGCGCGCTCGAAAAGCGCGACACCGAACTGGCCGAAAAGCTCTGCCGCGACCATACGCTCGGACTCGCCGAATATGTCGAAAAACACAGCGAGGGCCTCTTCGATTGATCGCGACGAGCACAGGACACGCCCGGGCCGGTTCATCGGCTGAAGGCCGACCCCACCCCGGCGATGCCCGTTCGATCCGGTAAACGGTATTGCCGACGATGCGCAGAGCCGTGACGGATGACCCCGCTTCAAACCATCGCGCCGGGACCCGGAAGGCCGGGGGCGGTCTGGCTGCTCGACAGATGGGCTCGCGCTTTTGGACCAGCCCGGCACCCCGGACAGCGTCGCGACGGATGAGGAGGTCAGGCTGGTTCTGTCCGAAAACCGCACTGCCGGCGTGGCATTGCTGACCCTGTTTCCCGGGAAGGCGAGGTGGGATCCCCTTCCGATCTCCCATCTCCCATCTCCCATCTGCCGGGCCAGCGCCAGCACGCCGTCGATGAACGGGCTTCCAGACTGGCGAGGCGCCCCATTTCCCGAACCGAGATCAGCTATGCGCCCAGCTCGATCGGCCCGCCCGGAAAGACTTCCTCCGGCATGGAGGTGCGATGCATTCCAAATTCGCCGCGCCGGCGATGCGGCGCTCCCTATCGACGCGGAAGCTGCTCTGAAATGATGGACGATTGCCTGCGCTTCCAGCACCATCCCGCGTGCGAGCGCACGGGTGCCGGTTCCGT
>NZ_QOKZ01000003.1 GCF_003697785.1 Paracoccus alkanivorans
TTGTCGAGCATGGTTCCCCTCCCCGAAGCTTGATTCACTCAAAACGCGCCAAGGCGCAGCCTGAAAATGTTCCTGGTATTATGAATGATGGATTCCACAACAGGACAATGTCAAGATAAACTTCGCCGAGTTGAGGCCTAATACGAAGGAATGCAGGGTCACATGTGACGTAAACGAATAAAAACTTTTATTTTCAATATTTTAGATGGATTTTGTTTTACAGCGCTTCCTGAAGCGAACGCTTGTGAGATGGTCTGACGCTCCTGTCCGGCAAGACCTTGGAGCAAATCCTCCGCCCAGCAAGAATCGACCGCTTCCCGGTCAAATTCAGGGACCGATGCACGCGCCGCAAAGCTATGCTGCAGGTGCAAAGGCGGTATGCACACCCTGGTATACCTAATTCTATGCGCGACACCTATATAGCACGCGTAACCGGGCAATACGCCAATTCGCAAACATATGGAGTAGAAACATCATGGCATTCGTGAACCCCGAACGATACACCCCCACCCTCAATACCGCTAAGCGCATCGGCTTCCTCGCCGCCCTTTTCAGCGCCCTGCGGGCCGGTGCCTCTGTAAGAAGTGGCCGTAAGCCCGCGACATCCGGCCCTCTTCACTTCCACGGCAGCCCCCGGGTTTTTTGAGATTCTCGAGATCCTGCTTTCCCGCGCTTCTGTAAGTGCCCCTCAACAGAACAATACGGACCGGGAATGTCTGCATTCCCGGTCCCAAGCTTGGTTAGTGAGCCGCTACAGCGGGAACTGCCGACTTGATCAGCGGGATAGCCGGCAAAGTATGGTCCATCAGCTGGTCAGCGCCTTCGTACAGCATACGGATGGCAACATAGAGGATGAGGACAAGACCGATCCAGGCAATCCAATGGAAACGGTGAAGAAGGCGCGCAATGAAGCTCGCAGCAAAACCCATCATGACCACCGACAAAGCAAGGCCAAAGATCAGCGCCGAGAAGTGATGTTGTGCGGCGCCGGCAACGGCCAGCACGTTGTCGAGCGACATCGAAACGTCAGCGATTAGGATCTGAATGCAAGCCTGCCGCAGGGTCTTTTTGGGTGCCTTGCTAGCCACGCTGCCGTCAGCATTAAGGTCACCATCAGACAATGCTTCGGTCGCCTCGTGCTCCTCCTCCCGAGAGACGCTGAGTTCGCGATACATCTTCCAGCAAACCCATAGCAGCAGGATGCCGCCCGCGATCAGGAGAGCACCACCCATTGACAGGAGCTGAGTGGTGATAAGCGCGAAGAAAACGCGCAGAAGCGACGCAGCCAGAATACCATACAGAATAGCTTTCTTGCGCAGTTCGGGGGCAAGACCGGCGGCAGCCAAGCCGATGACAACAGCATTATCACCGGCCAGCACCAGGTCGATCATGATCACCTGCAACAAAGCGCTTAAAAAACTTGGGTCGATACCAAGCATAGAGACACCTCAAGAAGCGGCTGAGAGGTCGCGGTGCCGACATCACGAAACGCCGCCTGAATCGCCAGAGGGGCCCGGTCACCGATACTTTGCCCAAGCAAGTGGGCAGACTACATTCAGGTATTCGGCCTTAACCTTCCTTTCATAGTCTTCCTGCGAATAGAGCGATTTCCATTCAGGTGCGCTTTACCCGTTCCTTGTTTCGCTCCTGGTACACGCTTTGCTGCATATACGCGGCAACATATGCGGCAGCAACCGGGTTACGATCACGGATGCGCAGCCACCACAGTGGAGCAATATTTTCATGGAGCCACATGAAGCCCACAGCGAAACCGGTGCTAACGAGAAGCTGGAATCCGAAGAACGCGAACACGCCGTCGGAAAGAAGGAACGGCTGACCAAGATAGGTATTGACCGCTATCTCGTACACGGTGCGAGAAACCGTATATCCGATCAACCAGTAACCCACGGCGGGGGTAATACCTCCGATCCTGATCCGGGCACTGGCCAGCAGGAAGCTGTAGCCTGCGCCGAAGAGTGCCAGAGGCACACCGATGGCCAGGATCGAAACCACGATGTAGCCGGTAGGCAGCCCTCCATAGAGGGCTACCCCGCCGACAGCGAGTGCCGCGATGGCACCGAGCAGAGAGCCGGGCAGCAGCAGCTCGGCCAATCGCTTGATGGGATTATTCATTGTGATCGGCCCTCAATCCGGCAGCGCCCCGAAGACCGCCAGGCTAACGAACAGCGCGCCGAGATATAGGACCGCGCCTGCACCGATAAGCACATTAAACACAATATGCGGGCGGATTGCTTTCGGCAGCAGAAGATTGTTCACCAGCAGCAATACGATGCAGTATCCCCCCATCGAGAAGGCCGACAAGAACGCCAAGACCCCCAGGATCGCGGTGGGTCCGTCAGCAGGCCCGAACAGCAGGATGAGAACCCCGAAGATGGTCACACCCCACAAAAATGCAAAGTAGATATGGCCCATCTTGAACTTCTTCGCGCCCGGGACAAAAAAGTAGGTCATGTCGGCTTGGCCGCGGGCAAAGGCGTCAAGTATCCCCATGGTCCCCTTGTAACCCACCAGCACCATGAAAATGAAAAACAGGGTGCCAAGAAACGCGCCACCTGCCTCCGAGAACGCATTTGCCATCGCACGTAATGCGGCCTCCTGGTTTCCCTGCTCGAACTGCATTACAACATCAGGGCTTATCCTCGATGCCGACATGGCCAGAATGGTGAAGATAATGGTCACAATCATGGTTGTGCCAAAAAACATCAGTATTGCGTCGTAACGGACCCAGCGATACCAATCTCTCCACTTGGTCAGTTCTTCCGGATCGTCGGTATCCACCATGTAGCCGGCAACGGGATAGGTTTCTTCTTCCTCGCTATGGGCGAGCCCACGAATTCTCGGGATATGGACGCCATTGCCGGCACCCTTGTCGCGCAGCCATAACGTGTACCACATCTGCTGCATGCCGGACGGTCCGGCAAAGGCGATGGAGCCCACGATGATGGGGAACCATGCCGCCGTCATCATCTCATCGGGAATATAGCCGAACGCAACCATGCCCGTCAGAGTGAGCCAAAGATCGTTCCAGGTTCCTAAGATTCCGGCGATAATGGCAGAGCCGATGACCAGGAAACCAATAAGGAACGCCATCAGTTTCTCGAGCAAATCATATACATATTTGGCGAAGGTGAAAATCATGGCTATGGAAAGCAGGCCCAGACAGGCAAACCACAGCCAGTGAATCCCGGTGATTTCCTGAAACGCCAAGGCACCCGCTGACATGTGCCCGGGCCAGATATAGGTAGCCATTGCCAACGCAAAGAAAAACCACATCAAGGGTTTCCAGATGCGCGCGGCGCCCATGAAGATGCTCTCACCGGTGGCCATGGCCCAGCGGGCCATTTCCATCATCACAACCGTCTGCACCACGACTCCGATCAGAAACAGCCATCGGATATCAGGCCCGAACATGAGAACCAGCCGCGGCCACATGAAAGTCTCGCCGAGACCTACACCCACTGCAACGAGGATCATCGCCGGCCCAACGATGTGGATCGCCTGAGGTGCTGCCGGAAGTTTAGCGATCCGCAGTGGATCAAGCCCCCCCGCCTTCCAGTATCTCGGTTCCTCTTCACTCAACGTCACCTTGCCAGCTTCGGCAAGTGACAGATTTTCATTTTTGTAGTTCATAACGTTCTCCTCCCTAGAGTGTACGTTGAGGATTTCTGTCGAGGCTGTTATTCGTTCTTGGACTTCTCCTGTTTGCGGTTGAACTGGTGAGGAAGTTAATCTTGATTAGATCTATGGGAAAAATCTTACAGGGTCTTATTGGCGCGACGCCAACAATCAGACTGTAGGTGCACTTGCAGGCTGCCTTATTGGTATTATGAATTCTGAGCGCCAAAAAGGCAGCCTGTCAAGAATGATTGCGGAAGGGCGCGATCTACCGAAAGCCAGGGCGGGTTTTCGGAACCCGTGCCAGCGTAGTTCCAGTCAGTTGCCCCACTGATGTCCGTTCTCACGCTTCAAGGGCGAAGATTCCAAAGCAGGAACGGATATCATTCAAAAATGGGGCAACTGGGCAAGTTATAACGTGAAGGGTTTCCCTCTTGCGGATTATTTGGACGCGGCGCCTACGGCGCCTGATTCGACAATTTTCTCGATCGCAGTACCATCATAGCCCAGGACATCCTTCAGGATCTCCAACGTGTGCTCTCCCAGCAGTGGCGAACGCATCACCTCTACCGGACTGTCACTAAGCTTGATGGGACATCCGACCGAGGTATACCGGCCTCGCGTCGGGTGATCGACGTCGACAATGGTGCCGGTCTTGCGTAGCCCCTCATCCTCGATCAGCTCTTTCGTCGACAGGATCGGTCCGACGGGAATATCCAGCGGATTGCAGATATCCATGACCTCGTATTTGGTCTTGGTCATCGTCCATTGCTCTATCCGCTCGAATATCTCGTTCAGCTTGTCCAACCGCTCCGGCGGCGTGGCGTAACCTTCCCGGGTCTTCCATTCCGGCTCGCCGATCACATCGCAGATCCGTTCCCACACAGCTGCCTGGGTAATGAAATAGGTATAGGCGTTCGGATCGGTCTCCCATCCCTTGCATTTCAGGATCCGGCCCGGTTGCCCGCCACCCGAGTCATTGCCCGCGCGAGGCGTTGCGTCATCGAAAGGGATACCCTCGCCATATTGCGAATATTCCGTCAACGGCCCATGCTCCAGCCGTTGCTGATCCCGCAGCTTCACCCGGCAGAGATTCAGCACCCCGTCCTGCATCGCCGCCAACACCTTCTGACCCTTACCGGACTTCTCGCGATGGAAAAGCGCGGTGACGATACCAAGCGCCAAATGCAAACCGGTGCCCGAGTCTCCGATCTGCGCGCCGGTCACCAGAGGAGGACCATCGCGGAATCCGGTGGTCGAAGCCGCACCGCCCGCACATTGCGCGACATTTTCATAAACCTTGCAGTTTTCGTAATTGCCCGGCCCGAAGCCCTTCACAGAAGCCAGGATCATCCTCGGATTGATTTCCTGAATGCGTTCCCAACTGAACCCCATGCGATCGAGAGCGCCCGGGGCGAAATTCTCCACCATCACGTCACATGTCTCGATGAGGCGGGTCAGAATTTCCTTGCCGGTCGCGTTCTTCGAATTCAACTCGATCGAACGCTTGTTGTGGTTCAGCATCGTGAAGTACAGGCTGTCCGCACCCGGAATATCGACCAGTTGCTTGCGGGTGGCATCACCGACACCCGGACGCTCTACCTTGATTACGTCCGCGCCGAACCACGCGAGAAGCTGGGTGCACGTCGGCCCGGACTGAACATGGGTGAAATCGAGGATCTTGACACCTTCAAGGGCTTTCATATTTTTGTCCATCTTCTAAGAAATCGTATATCGCGTTCACTTGCCTTCGGCCTTGGCCCTGGCGCGTGCCTGTGCCACGATGGATTGCGGATTGAGGCTGCCGATATTGCCGCTTTCCTTGCCCGCAGCCGGATCGATCACGGCATTGATTAGCGTGGGCTTGCGCGAGGCGAATGCCTCGGTCACGGCGGTATTCAACTCGTCCGGAGTCTTCACGTTGACCCCGACTCCGCCAAAGGCCTGCATCATCTGGTCATAGCGCGCATCCGGGACGAAAACGGTCGTGGCCGGATCGGAAGTGCCGGACCTGTTGACGTCATCGCCCCGATAGATGCCGTTATTGTTCATGATAACGATGCAAACCGGCAGCTTGTAACGGCAGATCGTCTCGATCTCCATTCCGCAAAAGCCGAAGGCGCTGTCACCCTCCACGGCCAGAACCTGGCAGCCGGTTTCCACGGCGGCGGCCACCGCATTCCCCATGCCGACCCCCATGATCCCCCAGGTGCCGACATCCAGTCGCTTCCGGGGCTTCATCACATCGACCACCGACCGGGTCAAATCCAGCGCGTTCGCACCCTCATTGACCAGAACCGTATCCGGATTTTCGGCAATCGCCTTTTTCAGCACACCGAGTGCAGCGTGATAGTCCATCGGGTTCGAGTTGTTCTGAAGCCGCGGGGCCATCTTGGCGATATTCGCTTCGACCTTGCCGCGGATCATACCCGTCCAATCTTCGGACGGCTTCTGCCAGTCGTCGCCGATAGCTTCGAGAAGCGCCGTGCAGCAGCTCTCGATATCCCCGACCAGCGGCGCAGCGATGGGCTGGTTGCTGTCTATCTCCTTCGGATCAATCTCGATCTGGACAAATTTCTTGGGATCGCTCCCCCAGCCCTTGCCCTTGCCATGGCTCAGAAGCCAGTTGAGGCGTGCTCCTATCAGGAAGACACAATCGCTCTCTTTCAGAACCAGCGACCGCGCAGCCGAAGCGCATTGCGGATGATTGTCGGGCAACAATCCCTTGGCCATGGACATCGGAAGGTAAGGGTAGCCGAGCCTTTCGACCAGTTCCCTCACCTTCTCGTCGGCCTGAGCGTAGGCTGCGCCCTTGCCAAGAATGATCAGCGGCTTTTTCGCGGATTTCAACACCTCCACCGCCCGCGACACCGCGTCGGGGCCGGGGAAATGCGCAGGAGCCGGGTCGACGACCTTGACGAGGGACTTCTCGCCTTCGACCGCGTCCATGACCTGCCCCAGGAGCGCGCCGGGAATGTCGAGATAGACACCGCCGGGACGGCCGGTGATCGCGGCACGGATCGCACGCGCCACGCCGATCCCGATATCCTCGGCATGCAGGATCCGGTAAGCCGCCTTGCAGTGCGGCCGCGCGACAGCCAGTTGGTCCATTTCCTCGTAATCGCCCTGCTGCAGATCCACGATCTCGCGTTCGGACGACCCGGAAATCAGGATCATCGGCCAGCAATTCGTTGTGGCATGGGCCAGCGCCGTCAGGCCGTTCAGGAAACCCGGAGCAGAGACCGTCATGCAGACCCCCGGCTTCTTGGTGAGGAATCCTGCAGCCGCCGCCGCGTAGCCCGCACTTTGCTCGTGACGGAAGGACAGGACCCGAATGCCCTCTCCCTGCGCATAACGGCCCAGATCCGTGATCGGAATACCGGGTACATTGTAGATCGTTTCAATGCCGTTCAACTTCAATGCGTCGATCAGCAGATGAAAACCGTCGGTCAATGTGAGCGGATCCACATCCACCGCACTGTCTGCTTTCACCATACCGGAAATCGTCATTTTGCCTCCCCTCCAGGTACCGCAAATATCCTCGCGGCGTTTCAGTTGCTGGCAGACTTACGCCCTCTTACCCGTGCCCATCGGATATTGCCGCACGACCGCTGATCAGCATCGTTCAACATGATCTCCAGACACCCCGTCACCTTCAGGCGATTCGTCATATTCTTGGTATAACTTATCACTAATTTGTAATTCCGAAAGCGTTATTTTTGCAGACCACCTTGTTTGCAGGTGCAGAAAAACGTCTGATATGATAAGGAATTTCCTGAATATCGCGGTATTGCCCGGGGTTCAGCATGCCGGTTTCTCAGGACGTGATGGAGCGCGATATGATAATCGTATCGCCGCCGGGATCTTGCGCTCATCACACGTTGGCAAGCCGCCCCTCTCAGCCCATGTGACTGCTTTAGAGGAGGCTTTCGGTCGACATCGGGCCAGTGACCGATCACCGGCATGGTCGCCTCGAACATGTGATTGGTTAATAGGAGTCCGCCGATCCTGTCACAGGATGGCTCCGTCAACTCATTCAATTGAATACCGGCCAAAGACTTCCCGGAACCGGTCAGAAACATCGGCAAAAAGTCGCGAAACTCGGTCTATCCGGCGGTCAGGCGAGACCTCGGCCCGGATAGGAAAGCGCCCGTAGCTGCCGGTGCGGCATGCCTTCGCGCCGGTATTCGACCGGGCCAGCCTTCGCTCAATCATCCGACCGGCCTCAAGGCATCCTCCGGTCATCGCCTTGTGGGAAGGCAAAGCCTGAAACGAGACGGACGGGCCGTCTGGCCCGCCCCTGATGATCTTACTTGCAGGTAAGTTCTACGCGGATTTCTTGACGTTCTGCGCAAGTCTTGCATCCACCACGGCGACGATATCGTCGATATCGGCAGAAGGCATACCCACGGCCTCGCCCAGCTTCTGCACGATCTTGTCCACACGTTCGATTTCCGTCGCACCCCCGTAAACCGCACGCGCAGCCGAAGAAGGTTTCAGCAGCCCTTCGGCCGCCTTGGCATATTTTTCGAATGGCACCTGGTCTGCGGAATCCGCTCCCAGTTTGCGAGCCACCGCGTCCACATGGCCATAGATGGCGCGCGATTTCTCCATATCCGCATGCACGGCTTCACGGATAGCCTGCGCATCGCCCGGCGTGATGCAGCGATAGTTGCCGGTCAGCAGCATCGACCACTTCGCCAGCGGCACGAAGAGCGAATCGAAGACGCGCAACTTGACCGGCACATCCTTGCCGTCGAATGTTACCGCGGCAATGTCGTCCTCCATCTGGCGCAACATCCGGGTATGTGCATCATCCGCGAAAGCAGCCGCCTTGAAATTCGTCGGCAGGCCGACATGCAATATGTTTGCTTCCTCGTCGGGTGGCCGGAAGGCCTGCGGGTCGGGGCTGCAAAGGCTCATCAGTCCCGGTTCAAAGCCATCCCAGACCCGTGGCGCCGAATAAGCGTCCTCCAGCATCGCATGGTCGATCCCCTTCATTCGACGCAGGAAGGGCAAGGGTGGCATGTTCATGATCGACAGGCACGGGCGGCCGGAATGAGCGATATCGGTCATCAGCGGTCTCACTCCGGGGGCCCCATATTGGGGCTCCTGCATGGCCAATGCGATCATGTCATACTCTGCCGGCGTGACCTGGCCGGGCGTGACGGCACCGACTCGACCGGGCAAGTCCACCGACCGAATCGCACGATGCGCATCTTCGCCTCGTAGCTGGATTCGAACTTCCGCTCCCTTCTCGTTGATCAGCTTCGCTGTAGCCGAGCGGCATACCAGATCCACCTCATGGCCCGCCATCGCCAGTTTCGTACCCAATAGCGACCCATAGGAAGCTCCAAGTATCAGTATCTTATATGCCATTACGGCCCTCGCTCTTCTCTGTTTCGATTTCCGGGAAGAAAGGCATTCGCGATTTCCTGTATCCACAAGCCTTTGGTTACGGTATACATGAGAGTACAAAAGTTGCGAATCACGCCCTCCTTGCGCCATATTGTTATCAAGTGGCGGATCGGGGATGGTCAAGTCCGTAAACAGCAATATCCCATCATCATTATATGTGCTGACCTGCAGTCACCGGTGCTTCTGCCCGCTGAGCGGCTGCTTCGCCATGCCGCCTTTGCGCTTTAGGGTATGGTCTTTCTCGTCAGGGCGGGCAGTGCCCAGCCCATAGCAGAGCGCAATCGATTGTTGCCCGCTATTGCTCGATTACCTCCAGCACGCCCGGCACCGCGCGCAAGGCCTGCCGTGCGGGCGTAGTCAGCGGCGCATCACTGGCGACCTCGATCTCGATCATCTCATCGCCCGCACGTATACGCAGCAGCACCGGGCCACGGCTTCGCATCGGCACGTTGATCTCGCTCCTGATCCGGCCCAGAACCTCGGCCAGGCGCGGAATCGTATCTGCCCCTTGCATCTCGACCGCCAGCGATCCGGCTCCGGCATCTGCAACCGCGTCCTCCAGCCCGGTGACGGAATTGGCCAGCATCTTGACCTGGTCGCCCGAAGGCTCGACCTTGACCTGCAACACGACATTTTCACCCGGTTCCAGCCGGTCCCGGGCGGCATTCAGCAGGTCCGAGAAAACCGTCACCTCGTATAATCCGGTCGGATCGGACAGGCTGACAAAGGCGTATTGCGTGCCCTTCGCCGATTTCCGCTCCTGCCGCGCGGAAACCGTGCCTGCGATCTGCGTAACCAGCGGCCCCCCTTCGGCCTCGGCGGTGATCTCGGCCAGGGTCTGCACCTTCTTGCGGCGCAGCGCAGGCAGGTAATCGTCCAGCGGATGGCCGGACAGGTAGAAGCCGACGGCGCGATGTTCCTCCCCCAGTTTCTCGGCGGGAAGCCAGACTTGCGCAACGGCCGGCCTCGGCGGCGGCAGGTCCTCGCCTCCGCCGAAAAGCGAGGATTGCGAGGATGCCGCCTGCTCCTGCACCGCCGCCGACCATGCCACCAGCGCATCCAGCGATTTCAGCACCCGCGCCCGGTCGTCCTCCAGCAGGTCGAAGGCCCCCGCCCGCGCCAACATTTCCAGCGGACGCTTGCCGACCCGGCGCATATCGACACGGCGGGCAAAGTCATGGATATCGGCGAAAGAAATATCGCCACGGGCCGTCTCGATCAGCCGCATCGCCTCGACACCAACCCCTTTCAGCGCGCCCAGAGCGTAGTGAATACGGCCCTCTCTCACGGTGAAAAGCGGCGCCGAGCGGTTCACGCAAGGCGGCACGATCTCGATCCCCATCCGGTCGCATTCGCGCTTGTAGACCGCCAGCTTGTCGGTCAGGTGGATATCGCAATTCATCACCGCCGCCATGAATTCGACCGGATGATTGGCCTTCAGCCATGCCGTCTGATAGCTGACCACCGCATAAGCGGCGGCATGCGACTTGTTGAAACCGTAATTGGCGAACTTCTCCAGCAGGTCAAAGACCTCACCCGCCTTCTTTTCATCCACGCCATTTGCCACCGAGCCCTTGATGAATTTCGGCCGTTCCTTGGCCATTTCGGCGGCGATCTTCTTGCCCATCGCCCGGCGCAGCAAATCCGCGCCGCCAAGCGAATAGCCCGCCATGACCTGCGCGATCTGCATCACCTGTTCCTGGTAGACGATGATGCCCTGCGTTTCTTCAAGGATATGGTCGATCAGGGGATGGATCGACTGCAACTCGCGCAAACCGTTCTTGACCTCGCAATAGGTCGGGATGTTCTCCATCGGGCCGGGACGATACAGCGCGACCAGCGCCACGATATCCTCGATGCAGGTCGGTCCCATCCGCCGCAGCGCGTCCATCATGCCCGAGCTTTCGACCTGGAACACCGCCACCGTGCGGGCACTGGCAAAGAGGTCATAGGTCGGCTTGTCGTCCAGCGGGATCAGGTTGATCTGGTCGACCGCGCCCTCGGGCGGCTGATACAGTTCCCGCCCGTCGGCGGCGATATGCAGATGCCGCCCACCGCCCCGGATCAAGTCCACGGCGTTCTGGATCACGGTCAGCGTCTTGAGCCCGAGGAAGTCGAACTTCACAAGCCCGGCCTGCTCAACCCATTTCATGTTGAACTGGGTCGCAGGCATGTCCGAGGCCGGGTCGCGGTACAGCGGCACCAGTTGATCCAGGGGCCGGTCGCCGATCACCACCCCGGCGGCATGGGTCGAGGCGTTGCGGTAAAGCCCCTCCAGCTTCTCGGCATAATCCAGCAGCCGCCCGACCACCTCTTCGCGCGCGGCTTCGCGCAGGCGCGGTTCCTCGGCGCGGGCCTTGGTGATCGAGACCGGCTTGACCCCCTCGACCGGGATCAGCTTGGACAGCCGGTCCACCTGCCCATAGGGCATTTGCAGCACCCGGCCCACATCGCGCACTGCCGCCTTGGACAGAAGCGCACCGAAGGTGATGATCTGGCCAACCTTCTCGCGGCCGTATTTACCCTGCACATACTGGATCACCTCCTCGCGGCGATCCATGCAGAAATCGATGTCGAAATCGGGCATCGAGACCCGTTCGGGATTCAGGAACCGTTCGAACAGAAGACTGTACCGCAATGGATCCAGATCGGTGATCGTCAGCGCATAGGCCACCAGAGAGCCCGCGCCCGAACCCCGGCCCGGCCCCACCGGGATCTCGCGCTCCTTGGCCCATTTGATGAAGTCGGCCACGATCAGGAAATAGCCGGGAAAGCCCATCTGTTCGATGATGCCCAGCTCAAATTCCAGCCGCTCGTGATATTGCTCGACCGGGACGGCATGGGGGATCACCTTCAGCCGCGCCTCCAGCCCCTCACGGGATTGACGGCGCAGTTCCTCGACCTCGTCATCGGCAAAACGCGGCAGGATGGGCTTGTGCCTGCTGACGGCGAAGGCGCAGCGGCGGGCGATCTCGACGGTATTCTCCAGCGCCTCGGGCAGATCGGCGAAAAGCACCGCCATTTCCTCGGGCGTCTTGAAATAATGTTGCGGCGTCAGGCGGCGGCGGGGCTGCGACTGATCGACATAAGCCTTTTCGGCGATGCAGATCAGCGCGTCATGTGCCTCGTATATTTCGGGCTTGGGGAAATAGACGTCATTGGTGGCGACAAGCGGCAATTCCTTTTCATAGGCCAGCGCGATCAGCCCCGCCTCCGAGGCAGCCTCGGCCTCCATCGGCTTGCCGTTCTCTCCCGGATGACGCTGCAACTCGACATAAAGCCGGGTCGGGAACGCCTCCGCCAGCCGATCCGCCAGGGCGGCAGCCTTGGTCGCATGGCCCTGCGCGATCATGCGCCCCAGAGGTCCGGTCGCGCCCCCTGTCAGGCAAATCAACCCCTCGGCCCGTTCGCAAAGCTCATCCACGGTGACATGTGCCGGCGCATTACCCTCACGCAGGTAAAGGCAGGTCGAAAGCGACATCAGGTTCAGCCAGCCGGTCTGGTTCTGGGCGAGCAGCACGACCGGGCCGGTTTCTTCTGCCTGAAGCGTTACCTGGCAGCCAATGATCGGCTGGACCCCTTTTTCCATAGCCTTCACGCTGAATTCGAGCGCCGCAAACATGGCGTCGGTATCGGTCAGCGCCACGGCGGGCATCCCTGCCTCCGCAGCCAGCACCGGCAGTTTGCCCACGGGAACTGCGCCTTCCAGCAGGGAGTGCTCCGAGTGAGTGCGCAGGTGAATGAATCGGGGGGATTTGGATGACATGGCCGGACAGTATCGCAATCGCAGCAAGCTGCGCAATTACCCGATCACCGATCCATGCAGATCTCTCTTTATGGGAACTCTCGCGGAGGCTGGGGGTATGGCCCCCCAGCCATTGCAAGGCGCGAACCAACCGCTCTCTCAGGCGGCGGGCATCCGCGTCTCGACCATACCGGCATACCAACTGGAGCCGGCCGGGATCGCATCGTCATTGAAATTATAGGCCGGGTGGTGGACCATCGCCGTATCGCCGTTGCCGACGAAGATATAGGCGCCAGGACGCTCGTTCAGCATGAAGCTGAAATCCTCGCCGCCCATCATCGGCTGCATGGTCAGATCCACGTCTCCGGCAATCTCGCGCGCCACATCGGCGGCCCAGACCGTCGCCTCTTCGTTGTTCATCGTCACCGGGTAACCGCGCTGGTAATCGATCTCGGCAGTCGCACCCATGGCGGCGGCGACATTGGTGGCAACGCGCTTGATCCCCTCTTCCAACTGGTCACGGACTTCGGGTGCAAGGCTGCGCGCAGTGCCCTTGAGCTGGACCACCTGCGGAATGACGTTATGCGCCGTCGAGTCGGTCTGGACGACACAGACCGATATCACCGCGTTCTTCAGCGGATCGATATTGCGCGACACGACGGATTGCAGCGCCACGATGATCTGCGCGGCGGTCAGGGTGGTGTCGATGCATTCATGCGGCTTGGCGGCATGGCCACCCTTGCCGGTCACGGTGATGTCGAAC
Organism: Paracoccus alkanivorans; assembly: GCF_003697785.1. GTDB lineage: Bacteria > Pseudomonadota > Alphaproteobacteria > Rhodobacterales > Rhodobacteraceae > Paracoccus > Paracoccus alkanivorans. The sequence goes on from NZ_QOKZ01000003.1 coordinate 13,563, forward strand.
TGATCGGCGGCTGCCATCATCGCACCGGGACGGATCGCGAACTGGCCGACAGGGATGCCCGGCATGTTGTGCATGCCATAGAATTCCTGGATTCCCCAACGCTCGGCCAGCCCGTCCTTGATCATCGCATCGCCGCCCGCGCCGCCTTCTTCGGCGGGCTGGAAGATGACCACGGCGGTGCCGTCGAAATTGCGCGTCTCGGCCAGGTATTTCGCCGCGCCCAGCAGCATCGCGGTATGTCCGTCATGGCCGCAGGCATGCATCTTGCCCGGCGTTTTCGAGGCGTATTCCACCCCGGTCTGCTCATTGATCGGCAGGGCGTCCATATCGGCGCGCAGCCCGATTACCCGCCCCTTGCTGTCGGTCTTGCCCTTGATGACACCGACCACACCGGTCTGGCCGATGCCCTCTGTCACCTCGTCACAGCCGAATTCACGCAGCAGTTCCGCAACCTTTCCGGCGGTGCGGTGGACGTCGTAAAGCAATTCGGGATGTTCATGGAAATCGCGTCGCCACGCGGTGATTTCTGGCAGAAGCTCTGCAAAGCGGTTCTTGACTGGCATGATGTTCTCCTTCGGCGCATAGGATGCGGACTTTATGCAGAGTCTGCAAGAGGCCGAAGAGGCGCCGGCGGATCACAACTCGGGACCAAGCGTGACCGGCGAACCATCCGAGAAGCGCGCGAAGCGAAACCTGCCCAGATCAAAGCCGGTTTCTCCCCCGCGGATCAGATCGGCCATGACCCGTCCCACGCCGGGACCGATGCCGAAACCATGGCCAGACAGGCCCGTGGCGATGAAGAAACCCCGGATCGTGGTTTCATCCAGCACCGGAACCTGATCGGGCGTGGTGTCGATCATCCCCGCCCATGCCGCCCGCAGCCGGGGGCGTCCTATCGCCGGGAAAGTCGCGGCGAAATCCTCTTGCAGCCGGGCCAGCGCGGCGGCGTTGGGCTCGGGGCTGAGCATGCGCATCGCCTCGAAGGGCGAGGCACGGTCGGCGGACCATCGGCGCGGAGTCCCCCATGCGTCCGGATAGCCTTTCGGGGCACGAAGCTGCAGCCGGGTCTGGCCCAGATCGCGGCGGATCAGCGGCAGGTAACTGCGCAGGTGGCGGAAGGCGGCAGGGCCGATCCAGAAATCATGCGTGGTGCCGGGGGCCAGCGTATAGCCGCCATCGGCACGGCGGCGGAAGGCGAATTTGGAATCGGCGGCCGCGCCCGACCAGAATTCAGGAAGCGGCTCGGTTGCGGCAACGGTGGCACGGACCGAAAGTTGCGGCAAGGATATCCCGGCATTGCCCGCGAACAATCCCGACCAGGCCCCTCCGGCAAGCAGCACGCGATCGGCGCGGATGGGTCCATCCTCGGTGATCACACCAGAGACATGGCCGGCCGAGACCTCCAGCGCCCGGACCGCGCAATGTTCCCGGATCGTGACCCCCTCATCCGCCGCCAACCTAGCGATGGCCGGAACGGCGACGCCCGGCTCGGCGCGCATGTCCGAAGGCGTGACCAGCGCACCCTGCCAGCCCGCATCATTGGGCAGCAGCCTGTCCAGCTCCGACCGCCCCATCATTCGACTGTCCAGGCCATGGGCATGGGCGATCGCCAGCCATGCCTCGTATCGCGCCAGCGCCGCCTCGTCGGATGCAAGATAGCTGACGCCGCAGGTCGTCAGGCCCAGTCCCTCCCCGATCTCCTGTGCCAGCCCTCGCCATAGCTGCCGGGCCATCATCATGATCGGCAATTCGGCCTCGTCCCGGCCCTGCGCCCGGACCCAGCCCCAGTTGCGCGAGGATTGCTCGCCCGCGATGACGCCCTTTTCGCACAGCACCACCGAAAGCCCGTCACGGACCAGGTAAAGCGCCGAGGTCACACCCGCGATGCCGCCACCGATCACGACCACATCCGCCGCATCGGGCAGATCATTGCGGAAGCGCGGCACCTGGCCCGGAGAGATGGGAGGGTCGGCTCTCACGAATGGGTCACCGGATCGACCAGCACGCGATGGCCCGGCGCGACCTCCTGGTAGACCGAGGGCTTGGGCTGGTAATCGACCGGATGCATCGGCGAGGGGATCGGGCTGAAATTCAGGTCCTCGCTGATCTTCTTTTGCCGGGGATCGGCGACAGGGACGGCCAGCATCAATTGCTTGGTATAGCTATGCTGCGGATTCTCGAAGACCTGTTGGCGGGTTCCCATCTCGACGATACGGCCCAGATACATGACGCCGACATGATGACTGACCCGCTCGACCACCGCCATGTCATGACTGATGAACAGCATCGAGATGCCCAGATCCTGCTGCAACTCCATAAGCAGATTCAGCACCTGCGCCTGCACCGAGACATCCAGCGCCGATACCGCCTCGTCAGCGATGATCAGCTTGGGGTTCAGTGCCAATGCACGGGCGATGGCGATCCGCTGGCGCTGACCGCCCGACATCTCGTGCGGGTAGCGCCGCATGAAACTGCGCGGCAGCTCCACCCGGTCGAACAAGGCGGCGATGCGGTCCTCGCGCTCGGATCGGTTGCCGATACCGAAATTCTGCATCGGCTCGGCCACCTGGTCATAAAGTTTCATATGCGGATCGAGACTGGCGAAGGGATCCTGAAAGATCATCTGCATGTCGCGGCGCGCGCGGCGCAGGGCCGAGTGTGACAATGCCAGAATATCCGTGCCACCGATGGACACATGTCCCGATTCCGGCTCGACCAGGCGCAGGATCGAACGGCCGCAGGTGGATTTCCCGCAGCCGGATTCACCCACCAGGGACATGGTTTCGCCGGAATTGATAGTGAAAGAGACATCCTCGACCGCGTGAACATTGGCGACGGTGCGGCGCAGCACCCCACCCTTGACCGCGAAGCGGGTGACGAGATTTTCGACCCTCAGCAGCGGCTTGGGATCCTTGACGATGATCGGCTCGGGCTCGCCCAGGCTGCCGTCGCGCATCAGCCGCAGGCGCTCGGGCGCAGGCTTGCCGGTCATCTCGCCCAAGCGCGGCACGGCGGCCAGCAACATGCGGGTGTAATCCTCGCGCGGTTCCTCGAAGATCTGCTCGACCGGGCCTTCCTCGACCTTGTCGCCGCGATACATGACGACGACGCGATCCGCCATCTGCGCGACCACGGCCATGTCATGGGTGATGAATAATACGGCAATCTGCTTTTCACGCTTGAGTCGGTCGATCAGGGCGAGGATCTCGGCCTGAATGGTCACGTCCAGCGCGGTGGTCGGCTCGTCGCAGATCAACAGGCTGGGTTCGCAGGCCATGGCGATGGCGATGACGACGCGCTGGCGCATGCCGCCTGACAACTCATGGGGATATTGATCAAGGCGCCGCTCGGGCTCGGGAATGCGGACCTGCCTGAGGATTTCCAGCGCGCGGGCACGTGCCTGCGACTTGCTCATCCCGCGATGCTCGATCAGCCCCTCGGTCAGTTGGTCGCCGACCGTAAAGACGGGGTTCAGCGCCGTCATCGGTTCCTGGAAGATCATCCCGATCCGGTTGCCGCGAATGTCGCGCATGACGGGAGCGCCCTGATGCGCAAGGTCGATGGGCTTGCCGTCGCCGGGATCGAACATCAGCCGGCCATTGGTGATCGTGCCGCCGCCGAATTCGACCAGCCGCATCAGCGAAAGCGAGCTGACCGACTTGCCCGAACCCGATTCACCCACCACACAGACACATTCGCCGGGCTTGATGTTGAAGCTGATATCCCTGACGCCCACCACGGTGCCGTCATTGGTCTCGAACTCGACCCGAAGGTTCTCAAAGGAAACAAGCGGTTTCTCGTCCAGCATCATACATCCCCGATCATCTTCTCCGAAGGAAGGCTAACGGCAGGCGAAAGAATGTCAAAGCCGAAACTTTCATGCGGAGAACGTGGATAGGGCTTGCCATTCCGGGGCGGATTGTTTGAAACTGCAAACATTCCGCAGGGAAACGGTACCATAACAAAGACCCGAACAATACGGGACAGGAAATGAAAAATTCAGTCCAAGCAATGGATTACTATTCCTTATGGCTCCGACCCGTGCGGCTTTTTCATCCAACGGGAGAAAGTCATGAAACTGAAGACCTTGCTGATGTGCGCCGTCGCATCGCTGGCCCTGGCTCCTGCCGCCATGGCCGAACGCGGCAGCGACGGAGAGGTGAATGTCATCATGTGGCAAGCGCCATCGACGATGAACATGTATCTGTCCAGCGGAACCAAGGACATCATCGCCGCCAGCATGTCGCTTGAGCCGCTGGCCGGTTTCACGCCGGAAGGCGAACTGTTCCCCCGGCTTGCCCAGGAAATTCCCTCGCTTGAGAATGGCGGCATCGCAGAAGATCTGAAATCGGTCACCTGGAAGCTGAAGGACGGCCTTAAATGGTCCGATGGCACGCCCGTCACATCGGCCGATGTGGTCTTTACCGCCGAATACTGCATGCATCCCGAGGGCGGTTGCGCGCAGCTCGCGAAATTCGAGGGGGTCGAGAGTGTCGAGGCAATCGATGACCTGACCGTAAAGGTCAATTTCACCGAGCCGCGCCCCGACCCGTTCTCGGCCTTTGTTGGCGGGCAGTCGCCGATTATCCAGAAAGCGCAGTTCGAGCAATGCCTTGGCGCCGCCGCCCCGACCTGCACGGAGCAGAATTTCAACCCGATCGGCACCGGCCCGTTCAAGGTCGTCTCGTTCAAGACCAATGACGTCATCACCTTCGAAGCCAATCCCGAATATCGCGATCCCGAAAAGCCCGCCTTCGCCAGGCTGACCATGAAGGGCGGGGGTGATGCCGCCGCCGCCGCGCGTTCGGTCCTGGAAACAGGCGAGTTCGATTATGCCTGGAACACGCAGCTTGCTCCTGATGTAATCGCAGGGATGGAAGCGCTTGGAAGAGGCAAGGTTCAGGCAGCCTTCGGCAGCCTGGTCGAACGCATTCACGTCAATCTGACCGATCCCTCTTCCAGCCTTCCGGAAGGGGAGCGCTCGACCGTCAAACATCCGCATTCATTCCTGACCGATCCGGCGGTGCGCAAGGCGCTGTCCATGGCCATCGACCGCGAATTGCTGGTCGAGATCGGCTATGGCCCTGCGGGCAAACCGACCTGCAACCTTGTTCCAGCCCCCGAGGCATGGGCGTCGCCCAATACCGAATGCCTGACGCAGGATATCGAAGGTGCGAAGGCGCTTCTGGACGAGGCCGGATGGGTTCCCGGCGGCGATGGCGTGCGCGAAAAGGGCGGCGTGCGGCTGTCGATGCTCTACCAGACCTCTGTCAACGCGGTGCGCCAGGATTTCCAGGCGTTGATAAAGCAGTGGTGGTCGGAAATCGGGGTGGAGACCGAGCTCAAGACCGTCGATGCCTCGGTTTTCTTCGGTAGCGACGCGGGCTCGCCCGACACGCTGCAGAAATTCTATGCCGATGTCGAAATGTATGCCAACAATTTCGAAGGCAACAATCCCGAACCCTACTTGGCCAAGAACACCTGCGACAAGGCGCCCGGCCCCGAGAACCAGTGGCAGGGCGAGAATACCAGCCGTTTCTGTAACGAGGAATATGACAAGCTGGTCCTCGAACTGGGTAAGACCGTCGATCTGGAAGAGCGGGGCAAGCTGGGCCAGAAGCTGAACGAAATGCTGACCAAGGACAGCAACGCGATTATCCCGCTGGTCTATCGTGGCACGGCCTCGGCGGTCAGCAATACGCTTGGCGGAGTCCAGTTGAATGCCTGGGATACCGAGCTTTGGAATGTCGCGGACTGGCACCGCATCGAGGAATAATTGCCACGCATTGTCATGTTGGCCTATCGCGGCCGACATACGCCATACAGGCAACCGTCCCCATATGACGGTGGCCTGCAATGGCTCAACAGGGAAGGGAAATCAGATGTCTATCAGGAAATTGAATGCCTGCTTGCTGACCGGGGCCGCAGCCATGGCAACGCTGGCTGCCGCCCCGGCGTTCGCCGAGCGTGGCACGGATGGCGAGTTGAAGCTGCTGCTCTGGCAGGCCCCGTCCACGCTGAACGTCTATCTTTCGACCGGCGTCAAGGAGATGCTGGCCTCGTCGCTGATCCTGGAGCCGCTGGCGACCTTCGCGCCCGATGGCGAGATCGTTCCCCGGCTGGCCGCCGAAATTCCCACGGTGGAGAATGGCGGCATCTCCGAGGACCTGACCTCGATCACCTGGAAACTCAAGGACGGGATAACGTGGTCTGATGGCACTCCGTTGACTGCCGAGGACGTGAAATTCACCGCCGACTACTGCATGAATGACGAAGGCGGTTGCGCGCAGGCGGCCAAGTTCGAAGGCGTGACTTCGGTCGAGGCGGTCGATCCGCTGACGGTCAAGATCACCTTCAACTCACCGCGCCCCTACCCCTATGCCGCCTTTGTCGGGGCTCAGGCGCCCGTGCTGCAAAAGGCCCAGTTCGAAAATTGCACCGGCGCGAAGGCGGCGACCTGCACCGACGAGAATTTCGGCCCGATCGGCACCGGGCCCTTTCGCGCGACCGGCTTCAAGACCAATGATGTCGTAACGCTGGAGGCAAGCCCGGAATATCGCGAGGCGGACAAACCCGCCTTTGCGAATGTCACCCTGAAGGGCGGCGGCGACTCGACCTCGGCGGCCCGCGCGGTGCTGGAGACGGGCGAATACGATTACGCCTGGAATATTCAACTCGCCCCCGATGTGCTGGAGGGAATGCTCGCCGCAGGCAAGGGCAAGCTGGAGGTCGATTTCGGCTCGACGGTCGAACATATCCTGCTGAACATGTCCGATCCGTCACCGGAACTGCCCGAGGGCGAGCGTTCGACGCTCAAGCACCCGCACCCGATCCTTTCCGATCTCAAGGTCCGGCAGGCGCTGTCCATGGCCATCGACCGGCAATTGCTGAACGAGATCGGCTATGGCGAAACCGGCGAACCGACATGCAACATGGTTCCGAACCCCGAGGTTTACGCTTCGGATAACGAAGACTGCCTGACGCAGGATATCGAGGGAGCCAAGGCACTGCTGGAAGAAGCAGGCTGGACCGTCGGCGGCGATGGCATCCGCGAGAAGGACGGCAGGAAACTGAAACTGCTGTTCCAGACCTCGGTCAATGCCGTGCGTCAGGATTTCCAGGCCCTGATCAAGCAGTGGTGGTCCGAGATCGGCGTGGAAACAGAGCTCAAGACCGTGGATGCCAGCGTCTATTTCGGCTCTGATCCCGGTTCGCCCGATACGATCGTCAAGTTCTATGCCGATGTCGAGATGTATACGGATGTCTATGACGGCACCGATCCGGGCAGTTTCCTTGCCGAGCGCTCTTGCGAGGCGATCCCCAGCCCCGAGAACCAATGGCAGGGCGAGAACAATGCCCGTTATTGCGACGAGGAATATGAAAAGCTGATCGCCGAAATGGCGCAGACATCGGGAATAGAAGCGCGGGCGGAACTGGCCAAGAAGATGAACCTCATGATCACCCGCGATTCCATGACTCATCTGCCGCTGATCGCGCGTGGTCGTGTCTCGGTCAGTTCGAACCGCCTTGGCGGCGTCCAGATGAATGCCTGGGACAGCGAATTCTGGAACGTGGCCGATTGGTATCGCGCCGAAGAATGATCGCAATCCGGCTCGGCCTCAACGGTCGGGCCGGCTCCATCCTGACGCGTAAAAGAGGTTCCGGATGCTGAATTTCACGATCCGCCGACTATTGCTGGCGATCCCGACCCTGCTGTTCATCTCGCTGGTGATCTTCCTGCTGCTGGAGGCCTCGCCTGGCGATCCCTTGGGCGATGTGCCGCTGACCGTGCCCCCCGAGGTCAAGGAGAAGATGCGCGAAGCGCTCGGGCTGGGGCGTCCATGGTATATCCGCTACGTGCTGTGGCTGAAGCAGTTCTTCTGGGTGGAACCACTTTACTGGATCGACCAGATGCTGGGCACCTATTTCAGCGAAGGGATGCAGCGGGTTATCAGCTTTCAGTCCCGCAGCCCGGTCTTTGACGTGATCGTGCAGCGCGTGCCGCAGACGCTGACCGTGGTGGGCATGTCCTATATCGTCGGCGTGATGATCGCGATCCCGATCGGGATCCTGTCGGCCTACAAGCAATATAGCTGGTTCGACCAGCTTGGCACCTTCGTCTCGATGGTTGGTTTCTCGATGCCGACCTTTTTCACCGGAGTGGTGCTGATCATCATCTTCGGGGTCAAGCTGCAATGGTTTCCCTCGGTCTACGACACCACGCATCAGGTGACGGACTGGAGCAGTTTCCTCGTGCAGGTGCGTCAGATGATCATGCCGGTGACGGTGCTGGCTTTGTATAACGCCGCGCAGATCAGCCGTTTCATGCGGGCTTCGATGCTGGACAACCTGGGACAGGACTATGTCCGCACTGCCCGCGCCAAGGGATTGGGAGAACGCAAGGTGGTGCTGAAGCATGTCCTGCGCAACAGCCTGATACCGGTGGTAACGGTGATTGCATTGGGTCTGCCCACCGTGTTCGGCGGCGCGATCATCACCGAGCAGGTGTTCAAGGTGAACGGGCTGGGGCAGCTGCTGATCTCGGCCATCCACGCCAATGACATCCCGATGGTGCTGACGCTCACCTTCATCTTCGCCATCCTGATCGTCACATTTACCCTGATTGCCGATGTTCTCTATGGCGTGCTGGACCCGAGGATTCGCTATGACTGAGATAGAACGCCAGCAACGGATGAATACCGGGGAACTGATCGAGGAAACCGCCGGGGCCGCGGCAGCCACCAGCGCCCTGCCGCCCGATGATCCGCAGATCGCGGGCGGCGAGACCCGCAGCCAGTGGCGCGATGTCTGGCGGCAATTCCGCAGCCACCGGGGTGCCATGGTCGCGCTGGTGCTGTTTGTCGGAGTGCTGCTTTTCGTATCGGTAGGGCCGTGGATCTGGACGCTGGATCCAACCTATGTCGATATCCGCGCCCGCAATACCGGCTTTACCGCCGCCCATCCCCTGGGCACGGACCAGCTTGGCCGTGACATGCTGGCCCGGCTGATGGCGGGCGGGCGCGTCTCGATCGCGGTGGGGCTGACGGCCATGCTGATCGCCATCTTCCTGGGCAGCACGATCGGAGTGCTTTCGGGTTACTTCCGCCGGCTCGACGCACCATTGATGCGGGTGACCGAGCTTTTCCTGGCATTACCCCTGCTGCCTCTGCTGCTCCTGATGGTGACGCTGTTCCGCGAGCCGCTTTCGCAATCCTTCGGCCCGGCCATGGGTATCTTCATACTGATCGTCTCGGCCATCGGCGCGACAAGCTGGATGCAGTCGGCCCGGATCGTGCGCGGCGATGTGCTGGGGCTGAAAGAGCGCGAATTCATCCTGGCTGCCCGATCCATCGGCACGCCGCCGCGCCGGATGATCCTGCGCCATATCCTGCCCAACGTCCTGTCGCCCATAATGGTGGCCGCAACCCTGGGAATCGCCACCGCGATCATCACCGAAAGCGCGCTGAGCTTTCTTGGCCTGGGCTTTCCCCCGGATTTTCCGACATGGGGGCGGCTGCTCTATGACGCGGTTGACCAGATGGTGCTTTATCCGAGCCGGGTAATCCTGCCGGGGATATTCATCTCGTTGACGGTTCTATGCGTGAATTATATCGGCGACGGACTGCGCGATGCCATGGATCCACGGATACGGGGGCGTTAAAGGGGGCCTCTGCCCCGTCGCGATACACGGCCCCGTGGTATCTGCCTTGGGATAGGATGTGATTGGTCTGGCGATTTTACCTGGCCATTGATCAATGGTCGGTCCCGGCATCTGCCCGATCGGATCGAAAGTGAAACGATCCGGCTCTGATGCCGGGATTTGGCGCCATTATTCGGCTCCGGCACGGGTGTATTCGGGTTGGCACTTGCACCCGGATGGGGGAAGGCATTCTCTGGGCCCGCATCCGATATTTCCGGAATGACACATGGACCCAAACCCATATCACAACGAGTTCCGCACCCATGCTTGCCAATCTGCTGATCGTATTGCCGATCTTTGCCCTTATCCTGACAGGCTGGCTGGCGCGGCGCCTCGGTGCTCTCGGGCCGAATGCCACGCGCGAGGTCAATCGCGTGGTCGTTTACCTGGCATTGCCCGCACTGCTTTTCGATATCACCGCAAATGCCGTTCCTTCCCAGATCTGGCAACCGGGCTTTCTCGCCGCATTCACGGCAGGCTGCGGAACGGTCTTTGCCTTCACGATCTGGTTTCGGATGCGGCAGGGGTCACAATTGGCGGATGCCGCCATCGACGGGCTGAACACGAGCTATGCGAATACCGGCTTTATGGGCTTCCCGTTACTTCTGGCCGTAATCGGAGAATCGGCAATGGCGGCGACATTGATCGCGACGATCGTCACCGCTTGCATCCTCTTTGCCTTTGCCATTGTCCTGATCGAAAGCGGTCTGCAGACCGAAACACGCCGTCGCGACATCACCCGGAAGATTTGCCTGTCGCTGCCGAAGAACCCGCTTCTTGTCGCACCGCTGCTGGGCGGAATGGTCATGGCGGCCGGGATTCAAGTTCCGGAAGCGCTGGATACCTATCTGAAGCTGCTTGGCGGGGCGGCATCTCCCTGTGCCCTGATCGCCCTGGGCCTGTTCCTCGCGGATAATTCCGGTCGGCAACCGCGTGCGGGCACGAGGGTTCAGAATAATCTTGTGGCATTGAAGCTGATCGCCCAGCCCGCAGTCACATGGGTGATCGCCGTGCCGGTCCTGCGCCTTCCGTCAGAGATGGCTCATATTGCGGTGCTTCTTGCCGCGCTTCCGACAGGCACCGGCCCATTCATGTTGGCGGAATTCTATGAGCGCGAGGCATTGCTGACGAGCCGTGTCGTGCTGATCACGACTGTCCTGTCGATCGGCACGCTGTCGCTTTACCTCGCCTTGGTTCAGTGAATTGGCTGATTACAGTCAGGACACGGCTTCACCAGGCGCGGCGCTCTCAAGCCACTTTGCACCCTGTTGACTTTCTGGAGACTGCGCCAATGCCGAAGGTCACTTCGAACATATGCCGGATCAGTAGAAATAAGGCAGCTTCTTTTCCTTCGCGGCACGGACCCATGAGGGAACAAAGGGAATGATCCTGTCTTGCGATGGCACCATGACCTCGATGAAGTTGGCACCGGGACTGTTGATCGCCTCGGTCAGAATCCCCTCGATCTGATCTTCCGAGGTGATCCGTGCCGTCCTGAAGCCAAAACCCTCAACGACTTTCAGGTAATCGACGGCACCGAAATCAGTGACCCAGGGCGCATCGACATCATCCAGCAGGATCGCCTCTCCGCGGATCCAGCCGTAGCTGTCGTTGCGGGTCAGGATGACGGTGATATTCTTGCCGCTGCGCTTGACCGTTTCGAAATCGCCCAGCACGAAGGCCAGCGAGCCATCCCCGGTGAACGAGATCACCGGTCCGTCCGAGGCGAAGGCCGCGCCGATTCCCGCCGGCACGGAATAGCCCAGGGCACCCATCGAGTAGTTGGTGATATAGCGCCGGCCTGCCTCGCGCACCGACAAGAGGGCCGAGGGATAGATGGCGCTGACACCCGGCTCGGACGTGACGATAGCGTCAGGGGGCAGGATACGGTCCAACACCTGGGTCAGCTTTACCGGGGAAACAACACCGTCCGGCATGGGGATATTCGAATTGAAGACCGCATCCAGCGCCGTGCGTTTGATCCCGGTCAGATCCAGCATCTTGCGTTCCAGGCCGGGATGCTCGGCCCGGATCAGGTCTACCATATATTCAAGGCTGGCGCGGGCGTCACCGACCATGCCGACCTTGACCGGGAAATTATTGCCCAAATGCGCCTCGGCGATATCGAGATGCAGGAATGTCTTGCTGGCCGGATCACCGTAAAGCTTCCAATGATCGGTGGAGCTGGAATCGGTATTGCTGCCGATGAAGAAAACAGTATCCGCGCTGCCGGCATAGCTGTTGGAATAGTCCATCCCGCCGCGCGCGCCAACCACGCGCAGCGCCAGCGGATGCGTCTCGGGGATTGTGCCCTTGCCCGGCGTGGTCGTGCCCACCGGGATCTGCAGCAGTTCGGCCAGTTCCTGCACAATTTTGGACGCGCGCGAGATCAATGCGCCCTGACCGCAGATTATGACCGGCTTTTCGGCGGCCAGCAGCAGCCTGATCGCCTCTCGGATCTTGCCATGATCTGCAACCGGGCGATGCGCGGGATAGAACCGGTATTCGGGTTCGGCGTATAGGTCGCCGATCTCGGCCGTTTCGTGAAAGATGTTGATCGGCACGCGAATATGAACCGGCGCCGGCCGTCCCGATGTGGCAACCCGGAAGGCCCGGCGCAACATGAAGGGAATTTCCTTCACGGTATGAAGGTGGAAGGATTCCTTGCAGATGCTGTTATAAAGCGCCGTCTGATCTATGCCGGTCAGGCCGTGCTTCTTGTCCTGGTTGATCGGGATATCCGAGCTGAAATAGATCACCGGAACCGAACTGAGCCACGCCTCGGCAATGCCGGGTGAGCAATGGGCCACGCCGGGGCTGGGCGCCTCGAGCACGCAGGGACGGCCGGTGATCTTAGCGTAGGCTTCGGCCGCGTAAGAGGCCGTCCGCTCGTCCCGGGTCAGGACATATTCGATATCGGAATGCTCCTGCCACTCCTTGTACCAGCCGATAGTGGTTTCACCCGGCAGGCCGAACACATGTTGCACCCCATGCAGCTCCAGCATTTTCAGGATGACCTGTGCTCCGTTCATCACTTCGCCCAAAACGACCTCCAATCCCGGCGCCTAAAATTGTGTTCTGATCTGTATACAGATCAATACGCAGGCTGGACCACAAGGCAATTGTTTTTTGGTGACGACCGTCACATTCTGTCGGGACTTTGCACAGGGATTCACAACCGGTTGACAGACATCAGGAAAAATCTCGGCTCCGTTGAACGCGCATACAGGCTGTTAAAAGAGATGGCGGCCAGCTACGAGTTCAAGCCTGATGCACGGCTGAACGAGGGCGAGTTGGCGAAGCGGCTGGATACCAGCCGCACACCGCTCCGCGAGGCACTTAATCGCCTTGTCGCGGAAGGCTTCCTGATATTTCGCAGCGGCCAGGGCTTCTTCTGCCGATCGCTCACGCCGGGCGAGATCATGGATCTCTACGAGGCCCGTGCCGCTATCGAATGTGAGGCTGCGCGCCTTGCGGCGATTCGCGCCAAGCCGGCCGATATTCGAGCACTGGAAATGTTCCTGATCGAGTCGAGGGCGGATTATCAACCTGAAACCTCGCCAGTCGAACTCGTCAGGTTGGACGAAGAGTTTCATCTCAGGTTGACGGCGCTTTCAGGCAATGCCGAAATGTCACGGATGCTCGAAAACATGAACGGGCGGATCCATTATGTGCGCCTCATCGACCTGAAAACGCTCTGCGAACGCAACGGGCCCGATATAGTCACCACGGAGCCGCACAGGCGCATCCTCGAGGCAATCAAGCGGCAGGATTCCGATGCTGCCCAAAAGGAAATGCGCAACCATATCGAACGCCGGCTGGAATCGATTACGGAGAATGTCCGAAACGCCTTCGCCCAGCTATATGCCCCCTGATGCCGGAATGACTGAAAGGGAAGCGGTTGGACACCGGTCCTGAAGAGCTTGCGAAGAACCCGGATTGGATTTCGACAGCCCGGCGCGTCAAGGTCTCGTGATACGATCTTTTCGCCGAAGAATTCGAGGCGACGCGTTTTCGCCTCGATCCGATTTCGCATGCGATAGCCCAACAATCGCTCCCGGATCACCTGCCCGAAGTGCCGGGTTGTGCAGAGGATTTCATGGTGGACAGCCGCGGCGGCGCAGGTCCCGCTTCAAGTAACCTTCCAATCGATATGATAACTAACGCGACCGTGACGCCGCCGGCCTCATCCCGAGCGGAGCCGGCTTTCGACCAGCAACCCCTCTTCATCCAGAATCGGTTGGGCGACCGCAACGATATGGGCGTTGATGCGCTTGAGGTCCCGCAGCATGTCCAGATGCAAAGAGGAGGTATCATGACTTTCGGTCTGACCCTCTCGCAACCTGATCAGATGGTGCTGGGATGACTGTCGTTCCAGCTTGCGGATATCGACCTTGACCTCCATCAACCGCCGGGCCAAGTCGCGGTCGCGGGTCATGAACACCGTCTGCGCCATCCGCAGGTTTTCCTCCGTCATCAGGAACATCCGGTCCAGTTCCTTGTATCCTTCATCCGAGAACCACAGTCCCAGCCCGATCTTCTTGCGCACCATCGGCACCAGGCCCTTGTCGATGATGTCACCTGCATGCTCCAGATTGATGACGTAATCGAGAATGGTGATCGAGCGGCGCTTGTCTTCTTCATTGGCCTCCCGCCCAAGGCGTGAGAGATAGGTTTTCACCTCTTGCTGGCGCCGGTCCACCCTCTCCTCCTGCGCGGCCACCTCGGCAAGCGGCGCCGGATCGTTCCGGTGAAAGGCTATACGGGACTGGTTCAGCATGCGCTCCACCGCGTCGCCGATGGCCAATGCCTCGCGGCTTGCCCCGGCAAGAGCCAGCGGCGGCGTTTCCAGCGCCGCTTCGTCAAGCCAACGTGCCGTCATTGCCGCGGGGATTTCCTCATCGGGCAGGAAATGCGTGATCAGCCGGTATAACAGCCCGGTGAATGGCCAGATTGCCGCCGCCAACGCCAAGTTGAAGGCCAGATGCGTCTCGACCGCCAGCCCTGTCTGCAAAAAGGGTAAAGTTTCCAGGAAGCCCCCGACTTGCCCGGCAAAAGGCAAGACGGCCAGGCAGCCGATTCCCCGGATCAGCAAATTACCGGCTGCAAGCCGCCGGGCCGATACGGCAGCCCGTATCGTCGCCAACACCGGAGGAACCGCACCGCCAAGATTGGCACCAAGCACCAGCGCCACGGTCAGGCCGGGGGCAAGATTCAGCGACAGGATCAGCAGAACCGCCGCCAGTGATGAAGAGCAAATAACCGCGATCAGGGCCGCGAAAAGCAGCGCCACCGGCCAGGCGCCGTCCAGCATGGCAAGAAACACCGCTACTGCGGGGGCATTCCTTAGCGGCTCGGTCGCTTGTTCCAACAGCGTCAGGGAAACCAGCACCAACCCGATACCGATCAGTGCCCGTCCACTGCCTTTCCAGACGGGCTTTGCCTGACGGGCCATGATATAGCCAAGAAACAGCAATGCCGGTGCAACGGCCTCAAGCCCCGCCGACACCACTACGGCAGTCAACGCAGTCCCGACATTCGCGCCGAGCAGAACGATCTGCCCCATATGCCCCCGGATCAGGCCGCGCTCGGCGAATGACGCGGTCATCAACGCCGTCGCCGTGGAAGATTGAAGGCCAAGAGTCGCGATCAATCCCGAGAAGAAGGCGCGCAACCCGGTTCGGGTTCCCAGTCCCAACGCCGTTTTCAACCGCACACCGAAGGCATCCGTCATCCCGTCGCTGACCAGCCGCAATCCGAACAGCAGCATGGCCACCGCGCCGGCAAGCTGGAAAAAGACAGACAGGGATTCCACGTTACTTGCACCTCCGTCAAAAGCGGGATCGCATCGCCATCATTATAGCATTGCCGCAACCCGTTGAATCGCGGTTTTACTATAATTCTTTGTTTTTACCTGTTTCCAAAGACAATACAGGCATCGGGACAGGCCAAGGCACTTTCACGTAAGGTGTTATTTTAAAGCAATTTTCATATCAAACTTGCATACCGTTTCGATGACTGCGCCTCGAACAAAAGGAATGCATGCATTTTATGTAGATCGGCAATCATAATCGTTAATTCGCGTTGAACCCGGCACGCAGGAAAGTCATGTTCCGCATCTCGGCAGATTGCGCAGGGCGGAAATCAGCGAGGTGACTGCCATGAACTTTCCCACAGGTTACTTGACTCTTTCTATAGGCATTTATAGGCGCAGATAGGAAATTCGAAACCCTACTGTGGATATCGCCATGCTCGCTCGCCCCACCGCTTTTTTAACGATCACCCTTGCGGCGGCGTCGCATGGCGCTATCGCGGAACCAGTCACGATCACGGATATCGCCGGGCGCGAAGTCACGGTCGAAGCGCCGGCCGATCGCATCATCCTGGGAGAAGGGCGGCAAATCTATCTGCTGGGCGCGCTGGAACGTGAAGCACCGTTCGCCCGTGTCGTCGGCTGGCGCGAGGATTTGCTTCAGGCCGATCCCGACAGCTACGCCGCCTATGCGGAAAAATTTCCCGAGCTCAAGGAACTGCCCACCTTTGGCGGCTTCAAGGACGGCACATTCGATGTCGAGCAGGCCGCCGCGCTCAAGCCTGATGTGGTGCTGATGAACCTGGAGTCCCGGGCCGCGACCGAGGATGCGGGCTATGACGACAAGCTGGCCGAGTTGGGCATTCCCATCGTCTATGTCGACTTTCGCGAGGACCCCATGGCCCACAGCATCAAGTCGATGCGTATCATGGGCAAGCTGATTGGCCAGGAAGAACGGGCGCGGGAATATGTCGCCTATGTCGAAGAACAGATGGCCCGGGTCACGGATGTGCTAGCCAAGGAGGAGTTCGAACGGCCTTCGGTCTTCGTCGATCGCGCGGGTGGTTACTCCGAGGATTGCTGCATGACATTCGGCGACGGCAATTTCGGCGAGTATGTCGAGATCGCCGGCGGCACGAATATCGCCGGGGACATATTACCCACCACCTTCGGCACCATGAACCCGGAACAGATCATCGCCGCGAATCCCGATCATGTCATCGTCACCGGCGGTCAATGGGAAGCCTATGTTCCCGGCGGTGCCTGGGTTGGCGTCGGCCCTGGCTCGGACATGGAGGCCGCGCACACCAAGCTGGAGGCCTTGACCCGTCGCACAGCCATGACCGGCATCGACGCAGTGGAAAACGGCCAGTTCCACGCCATATGGCACCAGTTCTACGACAATCCATACTACTTCGTGGCGGTGCAGCGGATCGCGAAATGGCTGCATCCGGACCTGTTCGCCGATCTGGATCCCGAAGCCACGCTGAAGGAACTGCACGAACGGTTCCTGCCGGTGTCCTATCAGCCCGGCTACTGGATCTCGCTTGATGAGCAGTAAGGCGGATACTTGCGAGCAGACAATCGAAGGGCGCGATTACTATCGCGCCCTCGTCATTCGGCGGCAGTTCATTCTAATCGCCCTCGCTGCGGCTCTTGCGCTCAGCCTATGCGTGGATCTGGCGCTCGGCCCCGCGCGCTACGGGCTGGGACAGGTGATCGAAGCCCTGATCCGGCCCTCCCATGTCGATGAACAGTTGCGGGTCATCCTGTGGGAAATCCGCATGCCGGTGGCCTTGATGGCACTGGTGGTGGGGGCAAGCCTGTCCGTCGCGGGGATGCAGATGCAGACCATCCTCAACAACCCGCTGGCGAGCCCCTTCACCCTGGGGATCTCTGCCGGAGCGGGTTTCGGTGCGGCCCTGGCACTGGCCTTCGGGGTGGTGATATTTCCCTTTGCCGTGGATTACGTCATTCCGGCCAATGCATTCCTGATGGCGATGCTGACCTCTCTGGCGATCTATGGGCTGAGCCTGCGCCGGGGCGTCAGCAGCGAAACCATCGTGCTGCTGGGCATTGCACTGGTTTTCATCTTCAACGCGCTCATGTCACTGATCCAGTTCTTTGCCAGTCAGCAGGCCGTCGCTGCGGTGGTATTCTGGACCATGGGCAGCCTGACCAAGGCGACCTGGCCCAAGCTGTGGATATCGTTCGCGGTATTGGCAATATCCCTGCCGCTCCTGGCGCGGAGAGGCTGGGCGCTGACTGCCATGCGCCTAGGTGACGCCAAAGCGGAAAGCATGGGCGTGAAGCTGCGCAGCCTGCGGCTCGAGGTGCTCCTGATCGTCAGCCTTCTGGCCTCGATTTCGGTTTCTTTCGTGGGGACGATCGGTTTCATCGGCCTCGTCGGCCCGCATATCGCCCGGATGCTGCTTGGCGAGGATCAGCGCTTCCTGCTGCCGGGCACCGCATTGTCGGGGGCGCTGATCCTGTCGATCGGCTCGGTTCTGTCCAAGATGATCATTCCCGGAACGGTCATTCCCATCGGGATCGTCACTGCGATCGTCGGGATCCCGTTCTTTCTGTATCTGATCCTCAATCGCAGGGTCGCGACATGGTAACCTTGCAGCTTCACGATCTCGGCGCATCCTATGGCCGACGGCAGGTCCTTTCGGGCGTATCGACCCCACCCCTGTCAGGTGGGCAGCTGGTCGCGCTTCTGGGTCCGAACGCCGCTGGCAAATCCACGCTGTTTCGGCGGATCTTCGGCCTGCTGTCAGGCAGTGGCAAGGTATGCGTGGATGGCGCGGACGCTCCCCGGCCTATTGCCTACATGCCGCAGGACAACGGCGCGCGGCCGGTATTGTCGGTCTATGAGTCGATCCTGCTGGCACGGATGCAGGGGCGGCATCTCAGGGTTTCGGCAGAGGACCATGTAGAAGTCGATCGCATGCTGGAGCTGCTGGACATCGCTCATCTGCGCGGCCGCAATGTCGGAGATCTCAGCGGCGGGCAACGCCAGATGATCGGCGCGGCGCAGGCCCTAGTGCAGCAACCCCGGATCCTGCTGATGGACGAACCGACCTCGGCACTTGATCTGAGCCGGCAGATCGATTTGCTGACACTGTTGCAACGGCTGGCGAAAGAACAAGGGTTGCTGATCATCGTCGCAATGCATGATATCGGCCATGCGCTGCGTTTTGCCGATGCAGCCATGGTGATCGACCGTGGTCACATGATCGCCTGCGGCCCGACGGAAGAGATCGTGACACCTGAACTCTTGCGGCAGGTTTTCGAGGTGGAAGCCAGGATCGAACCCTGCTCGAAAGGCCGCCCGCAACTGATCGTCGAGGGGCGCGCAACCGGCTCCCCGGCACCCGAGGGAAGATAACGGAACAGAGCGAGGGTGCGGCGATATCCCGCCAGCACCAAAGCCCTTGCGGCGCGAACGGGTCACAATCGCCGTGCCGCTGGCCGGATATTCCAGTCCAAGGTCCCCTGACCTTCGCCTGTTTCAATCCACGAATGCCCGCTCGACCACATAGGTCGCGGGATTATTGTTGGCGCCTTCCTTCAGGCCAAACCGCTCCAATACCCGCTTGGTATCGTTCAGCATTGCCTTTGAGCCGCAGATCATGCCGCGGTCGGTCTCCGGCGAGATCGGAAGCAGACCGAGATCGTCAAAAATCTTGCCGGAGGTCATCAGGTCGGTGATACGTCCCTGCCGGGGATATTCCTCACGGGTGACAGTGCAGTAATGCCGCAGTTTCTGCGCCATCTCTCCGACCAGCGGATCGTCCCTCATCGCCGAGACCAGTTCCTGCCCGTATCTCAGTTCGTCCACATTGCGGCAGGTATGGGTCAGGATCACCTCGTCGAATTTCTCATAGGTCTCGGGATCGCGGACCAGGGATGCAAAGGGCGCGATGCCGGTGCCGGTCGAGAACATCCACAGCCGTTTTCCCGGCAATAACGCATCGTTAACCAAAGTGCCGGTCGGTTTCTTGCGCATCAGCACGGTGTCGCCGATGCGGATTTTCTGCAAATGTTCGGTCAGCGGTCCGCCCGGCACCTTGATCGAATAGAATTCCAGTTCATCGTCCCAAGCAGGAGAAGCCACCGAATATGCGCGAAAGACCGGCTTTTCAGCGTTGGGCAGCCCGATCATCACGAACTCGCCCGAACGAAAGCGAAAACTCGCGGGGCGCGTAAGGCGGAATTTGAACAGGCGGTCGGTGTAATGTTCGACCGAGGTAACGGTCTCGGCAAAGATGCCGGCAGGAACCGGGAATTCGGTCTTGGCAGTCGCGTCCAGTGACATCGAAAGCTCCTATGGCTCAGGCAGCAGCGGGGGTTTCGGAAAGCAGGGAGAGCTTGCCGGTTCGATCCTTCCATGCCTCGGCATCGGGAAGCGGATCCTTCCTTTCGGTAATGACCGGCCAGATCCCCGCATATCTGCGATTCAACTCGACCCATTGATTGCTGCCGGGATCCGAGTCCGGGCGGATTGCATCTGCCGGGCATTCCGGCTCGCATACACCGCAATCGATACATTCGTCGGGATGTATCACCAATGTATTCTCACCCTCGTAAAAGCAATCCACCGGGCAAACCTCGACGCAGTCGGTGAACTTACAATTGACGCAGGCATCCGTCACGACATAGGTCATTCGGCATACTCCATTTCATTCGTATACTAACAATAATCAAAAGCTGCACCCTGCTGTCAAGACGTTCGTATACATATGAGTTTGGGATGTATCCGCACTTGACGGAATCTCGAATTCCATTAGCCTACTAACAAGCCGGGATCGCAAACCAGAGCCAGTGGAGGAACCCATGCCGCAGAAATTGGTGATCAGGAACATCGGGATGCTGCTGTCGGGCAAGATGGAGGAGCCCATTCTCGACGGAGATTGCCTCATAGCATCCGACGGCAAGATCCTGGAATGGGGCAACGAGAAGGATCTTGATACCGAGGGGGCCGATACGCTGGTCGATGCGCATGGCGTAACCGTGGCACCGGGGCTGATCGACAGCCATATTCATCCGGTGGTGGGCGATTACACGCCGCGCCAGCAACAGTTGCACTGGATCGATTCCACGCTGCATGGCGGCGTCACCACGCTGATTTCCGCCGGAGAGGTGCATATGCCCGGACGGCCCAAGGATGTGATCGGCCTGAAGGCGATGGCGATCGCGGCACAGCGCTGGTATGAAAATTTCCGCCCCTCCGGCGTGAAGGTGCATGCCGGGGCACCGGTGATCGAACATGGCATGGTCGAACAGGATTTCAAGGATTTGGCCGATGCCGGGGTTACTCTTCTGGGTGAAGTCGGGCTGGGCAGCGTAAAGGACGGCAAGACGGCGCGGCAGATGGTCGATTGGGCGCGCAAATACGGCATTCAATCGACGATTCATACCGGAGGTCCCTCCATTCCCGGTTCGGGTTTGATCGATGCCCAGATGGTGCTGGAGACCGGCACCGATGTGATCGGCCATATCAATGGCGGCCATTCGGCACTGCCCGACGATCAGATCACCTGCCTTTGCGAAAGCTGCCAGGCAGGGCTGGAGATCGTGCATAACGGCAATGAACGTGCCGCGCTGCTGACCCTGAACACCGCGCGGGAACTGAAGCAGATGGAGCGGATCATCCTGGGCACTGACGGACCGGCGGGTTCCGGTGTGCAGCCACTGGGGATCCTGCGGATGATCGCTATGCTGTCCTCACTGGGTCATGTGCCCGCCGAGATCGCCTTCTGCTTCGGCAACGGCAATACCGCAAGGCAGCGCGAACTTGATACCGGCCTGATCGAGAAAGGCTATTGCGCGGATTTCGTGCTGATGGATCAGGCACAGCACGCACCGGGCAAGAACCTTCTTGAATCAGTGCAACTGGGCAATCTGCCGGGCGTCGGCATGACCATTATCGACGGCGTCATCCGCAGCGAGCGCAGCCGCAACACGCCGCCTGCGACGCGCCTGCCGGAACGAGTCGCCTGAAGCCGCGGCCGATCAGCAAATCTTGCGCAATATCTTCAGGAGGTTGCGCTGTTCGGAAGCGGTCAGGGGCTGCAGGGTCTCTTGCGTGATCCGGTGCCCGACCTCACGCAGCGGCCCGATAAGCTCCGCCCCTTCAGGGCTCAACGAAATCAGGCTGCGCCGCCGGTCATGCGGTGCGGGCTTGATCGTGATCAGCCCCTTTTCCCGCAGCCGGTCGACCACCCCCTTGATCGTCGCGACATCCATCGCCGCCAATCGGCCAAGGTGGTTTTGCGAGCACTCCCCCTGTTCGGCGACCCGTATAAGCGCCGTGAACTGGGTCGGGGTCAGCCCGTGCAGCGTATGCGCCTGAAAAATCGTGGTGTGCCTCTGATTGGCGAGACGCAGAAGAAACCCTACCTGATCATCCAGACTGTATTCGCCACCATGCGGATCGTTCACTTCTGCCCCCATTTACCTGCTCTCGCCTGATTTCGTTCACATTTTAGTCGCATTACACCGACAGGCAATATGGTCCCCGGAGTTTCCGGCAAAGCCGCATTCGTCAGACCGCAAGATATTTCCTGCTGATCTCGGGATGCTGATCCAGATCGTCGAAACTGCCGTCATAACGAACCTGCCCCTTCTCGATGATATAGGCACGGTCCGAGACCAGCCGGGCGAAATGCAGGTTCTGTTCCGAAATGAGCACCGACAGCCCCTGGCGCTTAAGCTCGGCAATGACGAACCCCATCTGTTCGACGATGACCGGGGCGATGCCTTCCGAGGGCTCGTCAAGCAGCACCACAGCCGGATTGCCCATCAACGTGCGGGCGATGGTCAGCATCTGCTGTTCACCGCCCGAAAGGTGCTTGCCCAGATTGCTGCGCCTTTCCCTTAGATTGGGAAACAGGTCAAACAGCCGTTCCAATGTCCATTCCGGCGCATTCTCGCGCTTTGCCCGGCGGCCGACCTCAAGATTTTCCTCAACGGTCAGATCGCGGAAGATGCGCCGTTCCTCGGGCACATAGCCGATCCCGGCGCGGCAGATCATATAGCTCGGCTTGCCGAGGATATCCTGATTCTCATAGCTGATCCGGCCATCCACCTGACGAAGCATTCCCATGATCGACTTCATCGTCGTGGTCTTGCCCGCGCCGTTGCGCCCCAGCAACGCAACCACCTCGTTCCTTCCAAGCAGGATCGACACGTCATGCAGGATTTGCGCACGGCCATAGCGCGCATTTAGATTGGCGACCTCAAGCACTGGCGGCCTCATTCTCAGCTTCAAAGACAGCACCGCCACCGAGGTAAACCTCCTGGACCATCGGATTTTCCCGGATCTCGCTCCCGGTTCCTTCTGCGATCAATTCGCCCCGGTTCAGCACCAGGATCCGGTGAGCATGTGCAAAGACCACATCCATATCATGTTCGGTAAACACGACGCTGACCTGCTGCCTGGCGACGATCTCCGCCGTCAGCGCCATCAGCGCCACTCGCTCCGAAGGCGCCATGCCCGCAGTGGGCTCATCCATCAGCAGCAACACCGGGTCATGGGCAAGTGCGATCGCCAGTTCCAACCGCTTCAGATCCCCGTAGGCGAGTTCCGAACAGGCACGCGACGCGTGCTCTTGCATCGACACCAATTCAAGCAATTGCTCCGCCCTGTCGCGATAAAGCCGTGTCGCCCGCGAAAACAGGTCGAAACAGCGGCGGTGATATGAGATCAGCGCCATCTGGACGTTTTCCAAGACAGTCATCGACAGGAATGTCTCGGTAATCTGGAATGTCCGTCCCACGCCCATCCTCCAGATCTTGCGGGGGCGTATCCCGACCAATTCCTTGCCCTGCAGTCTGACCGAGCCGCGATCCGGTTTCAGATAGCCGTTCAGCATGTTGAAACAGGTCGTCTTACCCGCCCCGTTCGGTCCGATCAGGGCGAGGAATTCACCGCGCCGCAGATCGAAACTGAAATCGTCAACCGCCTGAATCCCCCCGAATGCCTTGGAAAGATTACGGGCCTCAAGAACGGTATTCATGCCGTGCCTCCCTTCCGGACGGCCCGGATGCGGGCGAACAGACGATTGATCCCGCCCGCGATACCATCGGGAGCGAGCAATACCACCACGAGGATGATGATACCGAAGATAACACGCCAATAGGCCAGCCGCGTCACCCAATCCTCGATCATCACGAAAACACCCGCGCCGAGGATGGGACCGGCAAGGGCATGGATACCGCCAAGAAGCACCATGATCAGCCCGTCGATGGATTGCGCGATGCCGAGTGAATCCGGAAAGACACTTCCCTTGGAGAAAGCGAAGATCGTCCCCGCCAGCCCGGCGACGGCTCCGGCGAGCGTGAAGCCCATCCATTGATGAAAGCGCGAGTCGACGCCGATTGCCTCGGCCCGGGTCCTGCTGTCACGTATGCCCCTGAGCGTGTAGCCAAAGGGTGAATGCGCGGCCCGGCGCAGAAACCAGATGCCGCCGATGCAACACACGAAGGCAAGGTAGAAATAGACCTTGTCCGAGCTTGCCCAGCCCGCCGGCCAGACCCCGACGATGCCGTCATCGCCACCGGTGAACTGCTGCCATTGGAAGGTAATCCCCCAAAGGATCTGTGCAGCCGCCAAAGTGAGCATCGCCAGATAAACCCCGGACAGCCGCACGCAGAACCAGCCGAAGAACAATGCCCCTGCCCCGGCGACGGCAGGCGCCAGGAAAATCGTCGGCAACATCCCGATGCCCAATTGCTTGACCATCATCGCGGCCGCATAGGCCCCTATGCCGAAATAGGCAGCATGTCCAAAGCTGACCATGCCGCCGATCCCCATCATGAAGTGCAGCGATACCGCAAATAATGTGGCAACCATCACATCGACCAGCAGAACAGTGGTGAAATCGCCGACGATGACAGGGCTAAGCGCGAATACGGCCATCGCGGCAAACAGGATCATCATGCCCTTCTCGCCCATCAGCCTCAGCGGCTGCTCGGGTTCTGTCGGCGCACCGTGTTCGCTTCCCGCTGCGCCGAACAGGCCGTGGGGGCGCAGTGTCAGCACGATCGCCATGACGATGAACGGCAGCACGATGGAAACCTGCGGAAATATGAGGATGGCAAAGGCGTTGAGCACCGAGATCAGCACCGCCGCCACATATGCGCCGGTGACACTGCCCATGCCGCCGATGACCACGATCACGAAGGCTTCCCCTATGACCGACAGGTCCATCTGCAGGCTCACTGTCTCGCGCGGGATTTGCAGCGCACCGCCCAATCCGGCGAGAAACGCGCCCAGAACGAATGTGGCCGAGAACAGCCACGCCTGATTGACGCCAAGCGCGGCAACCATCTCGCGGTCCTGTGTCGCGGCACGCACCAGCACGCCCCAACGGGTCTTACGGAACAGCAGCCAGATGCCAAGCAGCACCAGCGGTCCGATCGCGATCAGGGCAAGGTCGTATTCGGGAATCGGCTCGCCCATGATCCGCAGGGCTCCGTCCAGCCCCGGCGCGCGCGGTCCCAGCAAATCTTGCGCCCCCCAGATGGCAAGCGTGGCATCCTGGAAAATCAGCAGGACGCCGAAGGTAGCCACCAATTGGAACAGTTCGGGCGCGTGATAGATGCGGCGCAGGATCGTCATCTCGATCAGCAGCCCGATCAGCCCGACAATGGCGGCGGCCACCAGGACGCCCAACCAGAAGCCGAAGGCGCCCAGGTCCATTGCGCTGACCAGCGTATATGCCAGATAGGCCCCGACCATATACAGCGAGCCATGCGCGAAATTCACGATCCGCGTCACTCCAAAGATGATCGACAGCCCCGATGCGATCAGGAACAGCGAAGACGCGTTAGCCAAGCCGGTCAGCAACTGCGCGAAGTAAAAGCCCATGAGATAGCCATCCTTGCCATTGCGGAATAAGGAAAGGTGCCGGAGCGATCAGGGCCGCTCCGGCCCGGTGTCGTCGGTCTTATTCCGCCGGGCGCAGCTTGGCGGCCTCCTCTTCGGATGGCAGATAATCGGCGCCATCGGCATAGACCCAGTCCACCATGGTCGGCTTGCCGTCGACCAGGGCGGTCTTGCCTACATAGGCACCCATGGTGGATTGGTGATCGGCAGCGCGGAACATGAAGGGGCCGGTCGGGCTGCTCTCGACCTGCAATCCTTCCATCGCCTCCAGCAGCGCCTCGGTCTCGGTTGATCCCGCTTTTCTCAGCGCAGCGGCAATCGCCAGGATTGAATTATACCCGACGATCGAGCCGGTCCGCGGCTCTTCTCCGAACTTGTCCATATAGGCCTTGGCGAATGCGACATGTTCTTCGGTTTCGATAGCGGCTGGCGGATAGCCGGTCACGATCCAGCCTTCCGGGGTTTCGTCACCCAGGGGCAGAAGATATTCCGGCTCGCCAGTCAGCAGCGACACGACGGGGCGGTCCTCGAACAGGAAGCGCAAAGAGCCCTCGCGGACGAATTTGGGCAGGTCGCCCCCGAAGGTCACGTTATAGATCGCATCGGGCTTGGCGGCCTCCAATGCCCGCACGGTCGAGCCCGCATCGATCTTGAAGACCGGGGGCCATTGTTCCTCGACGAATTCCACGTCGGGACGCAGGCGGGTCAACTCAGCCTTGAAGGCCTTTACCGCGTCCTGCCCATAGGCATAGTTCGGCGCGACCGTCGCCCATTTCACCGCGTCCAGCTTGGCGGCTTGCTCGGCCAGCATGGCGGCTTGCATATGGGTCGAAGGACGCAGGCGGTAGGTGTATTTGTTCCCCTTGGACCAGACAAGCGCATCGGTGAGCGGCTCGGAGGCAAGAAACAGCACCTGCTTTTGCTTGGCAAAATCGGCCACCGCCAGCCCGATATTCGACAGGAAGGTGCCGAACAGCAAAGTGACCCCGTCCTTTGTGACCATCTCTTCGGCAATACGGATCGCCGTTGCCGGATCACCGGTGTCGTCCCGGCTTATGACCTCCAGCATGCGTCCATCGATACCGCCCTCGGCATTGACCTGTTCGACCGCCAGTTGCCAGCCCTTCTTGTAAGGTTCGGTAAAGGCAGGCAAGCGGGTATAGGAGTTGATCTCTCCCAGCAGGATCGGGTCCTCTGCGGCCAGGGCCATGCCGGGCGTCAGCCCCAGAAGCGGCAAGGAGGCGATGGCTCCCAGCAAGATACGGCGCATATTCATCTTCTACTCCACTGTTGTCTTCTGTCTGTTGTCTTTCAGCGCAGTCCGTCTTTCCCGACGGCTTCTTGCGCGGTCAACCCACCCACCCGAGGCAAGGGGCGGCCGCTATCGGTGACGGCGACGGCGACCATGATCTCTCCAGCGCGCGGCGCATCGTTCAGCCTGACCTCGATACCATCGAAATGGCTGCGCACATAGGCGGCGTCCTTGTGGCCAAGCGGCACGTCCAGAACCTGGCCGGGGCTCCCCATCTTCTTGGAGGATGGCACCAGTGCCGCACCCTTTTCCACCGCCTTGCGTAGCGGCGCGCCAAGCTTGGGATGCAGAATGGCGGCGGCATGCTCCAATTCGCCATTCTCGCCAACCATAGCGGATTTGCCATAGCTTTCAGCCTGCTCCGGACGAATCCCCAGGGCGGCCACGCATTTTTCGCCCAACAGCCCGCCAAGCTCGGCACCGATCTCCATCAGTTCCGACAGGTCTTCCTGATAACGCCCGGCAAAGGGATTCTCGATCACCGCCACCGCCACCGCCTTGCGGGTCGGCGGATCGATCCGCCGCCCGATCTCGGCATGGGTTTCCTCGATATTGACGGCAATCTTGCGTATCCTTGCCTTCATCTCAATCCATCCTCTCCCTTGATGTCCCAGGCTTCCAGCCCACCCGAGCGCGAATGTATCCGCGGACCGGTGGTCATGACGAGCGCGAAAGCCATCTCGTCGGCACGGGGTGCATCGTTGCAACCCACCTCCATCGAGTCGAAGTGACTGCGCACATAGGCCGCGTTGATATGGGTGATCGGCACATCGAGCCGCGCCCCCACCCCCCCCACCTTTTTCGCCGAGGGCACGATGGCCTTGGTATCGGCCAGAAGCTGGCGCATCGCATAGCCGCCCGGCGCGTGCCACAACGCGCCATGCTCCAACTCGCCGGCCTCGCCGATCAGCGAGCCCTTGCCGTAACCCTCGATCCGCTCCGGCCCGCCAAGCAGATCAACCAGCCGCTGCGCCATCCGCAGGCCAAGCGGCTTCAGATCCTCCATGAAACCCTTGATCTCGGGTTCATACCGCCCGGCAAACGGGTTCCTGATGATGGCCAGGGCCGAGCCACGCAGCAGCGGAGTATCGGCAACAGGGCCACCCTCGTGATAAATCTCTTCCAGCGAGAAAACGGTCTTTCGCAAGATGACATCAGGCATGCAGCAATCTCTCCTGTATCGGGGTAAAGGCGGCATGGCCGGCCAGCCGGGTTTCGCCCTGCAGAAACAGTGCCGCCCCAAGAATATGCCCGTCCCGCAACATCGCGGCAGCGCGGCGGTGACCCGCGTCAAGGGCAGCAGCCACATCCTTGGCAGGCAACGCCGCGCAACCCGTCACCACCTTGCGGTGGCCCAGATCGCTGTCGGGTTGCAGGCTGTCGGCCCGCACGCGGCGAATGGCGGGATGGCCGGGCAGATCCACGGCATTGGCGATCAGGGTGGCAGCGGCATCCGCCCCGGCGGCGCAAGGCGCCAGAACCGTGACATTATCGGCGATACCCATGGACAGGCTGCGGCCATGCCGCCCCGAACTGGCGATACCGCCAATACCATCCCCTGCCCCGATATCGATCCGACCGAGCGTCTTGCCGTGATGATCCGCCATCGCAGTCGCAAATGACTGCCCTTGCGCCAGATATATCGCGATATCGCCGCCATTGTTCACATAGGCGCGGCGCAGCCATGCCGCCCGGCGCATCGCGGCAAGTATCGTGTCGGCCACCGCACCCGCCACTGCCGCCATGCGGGTCAGGAACTCGCCGCAATATGGCCGGGCAGCCCGGTCCATCAACCGGGCGATGCCGCCTTCGGGTAATGGCGATCCAGCCTCCAGAGGCGAGCGCAGAAGCGGCAGTTCCGCCACCAGCTCCTCCAGCACCGTTTCGAATCGCGCCATCGCTGCGGCGAAAGCCGCCTCGCGCTCACCATCTGCTCCGATCACCAGATCGATCGGACCGTGCTGCAGATGCAGCCGCGTTCCGCAAGGGAGCAGGGAAGCAACAGGCGCCATCACGAACGCTCCCGCGCCCAACGGTAATTCCTTCGGTCCCTCGGATCGGGTTGGTTTCCTGCCTGCGGCACCTTTCGGGCAACATCTGAAACAACCGTCTCGACCCGCTTGATCTCGCCGATATGGCCGCCAAGAGTGCCGTAATCGGTCACGCGCATGGTAAACTCGATCGGCGCGACCAGCGCGGGCGTCGGCACGTAACCGAAAGAGCCGGTCGGCATGTCCAGCACATCCACCATCACCGTGATGCCACCGCCGGGCCAGACATATGCCTCGGCCCCCCCGCAAGAGACATATGTCAGCGAATCCTTGACCGAACGCGTCAGGCGTACCGGGTTTTCGGTCACGCCGGCCCGCAGGCTGCCCCCGGCCCCGCCCATGAACAGCACCGAGCACACCGAGGGCTCGCAATTCTCGGCGATCAGCTCGGCGGATGCTTTCAGTGCATCGGGGATTTCGGCGGGTCGCGGCACCAGATCGGCATCCAGCTCGTAATAGCCATATTGCTCGCCCGTGGTCGAAACCATCAACAGGCGCAGCCCCTCCCATGCGATCTTGGGGTTGAAAGCACCGAGGATACAGAGCGGATCCTGAATATCGGTGCCGCCCCAACCGGTCCCCGGCTCGGCCACCTGGAAATACCGCCCCGGGGTCGAGCGGCGACCATTGATCCTGATCCCGGTGGGGGGGACGTCCAGCAGCTTGCCCGCCTGATGCTCGGAGAGCACACCGGTGATATGGTCGTCCACCACCACCACCTCGTCGACCCGGCCGACCCATTGCTTGGCGAACATGCCGATCGTGGCCGATCCGCAGCCGACCCGCATCAATTGCTCCTCCACCCCGTTGATGACCGGCGGCTTGCCGGCCTGCACGACCACGCTGGCGCTGTGACCCCCTTCGCCGATGACCATTTCGACGGCCTCGCGGTTGCACAAGCGCAGCAGCGCGTCGCATGTCACCCGCCCCTCTTTCTTGCTTCCCCCGGTCAGATGTTCGACCCCGCCCAAAGACAGCATCTTGGAACCGTATTCGCTGGTCATCACATGACCGATCGGCTCGCCCTCGACGCGCACAACGTCGCGTTCATGGCCGATATGGCGATCGGTATCGATCTTCACCTTGACCCCGCAGTAAGAGAAAATCCCCTCGGTCACGACCGTAACCATATCCACCCCTTCGATCTCCTGGCTGACGATGAAGGGAGCAGGCTTGTAGTCGGGATAGGTCGTCCCGGCGCCGACCGCGGTGACAAAGGGACGGCTGCCCTGGACGATGTCGCCATCCCAGTCTTCGGGACTGGCATCCTTCATGAAGGGCACCAGCTTGTGACCGGTATTCTCGATGATGGTCAGAGCATCCAGCCGGACCAGTTCACCATGATGATTGGCGTAACGGTCGCAGGCACCGGCCTTACCCTCGGCGATATAGCACATCACCGGACAGGCATCGCAGCGGATCTTGTCGGAAACGGCGCGGTCATTGGGCATGTGCGGCCTCCTTGATGGCGGCACGCAGCCGGGCGGGCGTGGCCGGCACCTCGGTCAGACGTATTCCGGTTGCGTCCTTGATGGCGTTCAGCAGCGCGGGCGCGGTCGGGATCAGCACATGCTCGCCAAGCCCCTTGGCGCCATAAGGTCCATGTGCGTCCGGCTCTTCGATGATCAGGGTTTCCACCGGGGGCATGTCGCCGATCGTCGGGATCAGGTAATCGTGCAGGTTCTCGGTTCGGCCAGGAAGATATTCCTCCATCAGCGCCATGCCCAGCCCCTGCGCGATGCCGCCCTGAACCTGCCCCTCGACCAGCATCGGGTTGATCGCCTTGCCGACATCATGCGCGGCGACGAACTTGAGCGGCTTCACCGTTCCAAGGGCGATATCCACCTCGACCACGGCAAGATGTGCAGCATAACCGAACTGCGCATAAGGCACGCCCTGTCCGTTCTCGTCCAGCGCCCTGGCCGGAGGATCGTAGGTTTCTTCAGCGCGCAGCACATAGCCCTCGGCATCAACCGGAAGCCCGGCGAGATCAAGCTCATGCGCGACATTCCCGTCGATAACACGAATATCCTCCCCGGCAAATTCGATCCGGGCTTCGTCTCCGGCATTGACACGCTTGAGGATATCCCCGCGCAAAACCTCTCCGGCCAGGCGGGCGGCATTGCCGGAAACATAGGTCTGGCGCGAGGCAGAGGTCTTGCCCGCGTCCGGGGTGACATCGGTATCCGCGCCGATCAGGGTAAGCAGATGCACCGGCACGCCAAGAGCGGTCGCAAAGATCTGCGGCACCACCGTATTGGCTCCCTGTCCGATATCCATCGCCCCCTGATGCAGCACGACCGAACCATCAGGGCGGATGCCCGCCTTGATGGTCGAGGGGTTGGGCAAGGAGGTATTGCCGCATCCATACCATCCCGCCGCGATCCCGACACCGCGCCGAAACTTCGGATCACCGGCATTATGTGCCCGCGCGGCCGCGCGTTCGGCATGCCAGGCGGGGCGCAGCGCCTCCAGGCAAGCCCCGATCCCGACTCCCTGCTCAAAGACCTGCCCGCAGACTGTTGGCACACCGTTTTTCAGGGCGTTCAGGATACGGAATTCAAGCCGGTCCATGCCCAGCCTGTCGGCCAGTTCGTCGAACAGGCTCTCTTGCGCAATGGCCGATTGGGGGACACCAAAGCCACGGAATGCTCCGGCAGGCGGGCAATGTGTATGGATGCCTGCGGATTCTGCCCGGTAATCGGTGATCCGGTAAGGTCCCGAGGCATGCACCGGAACCCGGTTCGCCACGGTCGGCCCCCAGCTTGCATAGGCACCGGTGTTGAAAACTCCCCGAAAATCGAACCCCTTGATGCGCCCGTCCTTGTCCGCACCGATCTTTAGCGTGATCTCTGCGGGGTGGCGCTTGGTGGTCGATTGCATCGATTCCGTGCGCGAATAGGTCAGCCGCACGGGCCTGCCGGTTTTCAACGCCGCAAGCGCCAGGTAAGGCTGCACCGACAGATCCAGCTTGGAACCGAAGCCACCGCCCACGCCGGTCGGAACGATGCGGATATCGTTCCGGCTCATACCCAGGATGATCTCGAGCGCATCCAGATCCATGACCGGAGCCTGCGTGCAGGCATGCACCTCGATCCGGCCATCGCGGATTTCGGCGAAACCGGCCTCGGGCTCGATATAGGCATGTTCGACAAAGCCGGTGCGAAACCGGCCCTCGACAGTTACATCCGCCTCGGCCAGGGCCGTGGCCGCATCGCCGCAGCGGACCAAGCCGCCGCACATCCGGTTGCCCTCGCGCCCCTCGTGCAATTGCACGGCATCCGGAGCCTGCGCCTCGGCCACGGATTGCATCGCTGGCAATTCCTGCCATGTAACCGGGAAGCTTTCGGGATCGAAACGGCGCATAGCCGCAGATGTTCCGATCACGGCTGCCACCGCCTCGCCGCGAAAGCGGGTCTCGACCTCGGCAAAGACCGGCTGATCGGCAAAGGCGGGGATCACGCCAAAGCGGTTCTCGCCCGGCACATCGGCATATGTCAGCACTGCCTCGACCCCCGGCGTATCGGCCACCCACCCCGCCAGATCGCCAAGAGTGAACCGCGCACGGGGGTAAGGCGAACGGATGATCCGCAGCACCAGCGCATCGGCGGGGGCCACGTCGTCACCAAACGCCTCGCTTCCGTCAACCTTGCCCGCGCCGTCGAGCCGCCGAATGGCAGCGCCGGCATGGCCGTCATCGACTGCCATGTTCTCTGCCGCCGCAGCACGAGTCTCGCCCGCCGCCACGACCGCATCAATGATCTTGCGATAACCGGTGCAGCGACAAAGAACGCCCCCAAGCGCGTCTTCGACCTGCTGCGCATCCGGCCGGGATACCCGCCGCAGCAACGCCACCGCCGAAACGATCATCCCCGGCGTGCAAATCCCGCATTGTGCAGCACCGTGGTCAAGGAAACAGCCTGCCAGACGCAGGGCATCGGCATCCGTTCCAGCCAGCCCCGCCAGCGTCTCGACCTGGCGGCCCTCTGCCTGTTGTGTCGGGGTCAGGCATGCGCAGACCGGTTCGCCGTCGATCAGGACGGTACAGGCTCCGCAATCTCCGGCATTGCAGCCGACCTTGACATCGCGCCGCCCAAGGCGCTCGCGCAGACTATCCGACAGCCGCTCTCCCACATCCGGGTTCACGCCAACGGGTTCCGCGTTCAACCGGAAACGGGTCATGGCGTCGACAACCGGATTATCCATTTGCATCCGCTGCCTTGCAGACAGCCCTTCTGATCTGTTCGCCGACTGCTTCCATACGGAAGGCGGCATCCGCCCTGACATCCGAAATTGGCGCCAGTTCGGCGAGGTGATGCGGTTCCACGACGATTGCATCGGGAATTTGCCCAAGCAGATCATCCTCCAGCGCCGTCAGACGAAGCGCCACTGGCGAGCAGGCCCCGACGGCAACGCGGGCAAAATCGATTCTGCCGGAAGCATCGCAACCGATGACGACCGCTGTCATCGTGATCGAGATCACCAGATATTTGCGGCTGCCGAGCTTCTCGAACGCCCCCCGGGCATGCGAAGGCGGTAACGGAAGATGCAGCGCAGTCACCAGTTCCGCAGCCCGCAACGCGGTTTGCCGGGGACCTTTGATGAAACTGGCCAAGGGCATTTGGCGGGTTCCATCCGGTCCCGCAAGCTCGACCTTGGCCCCAAGCGTCAGCAATGGCGGAACACCATCCGCTGCTGGTGAGGCATTACAAATATTGCCAGCGATGGTGCCGGCATTCTGAATCTGCAAGCTCCCGACCTCTCGTCCGGCCGCCTGAAGCCCGGCAAAGGCGGCGGGCAGATCGGCGTGGACAATATCGCTCCAGCGGGTCGCCGCCCCGATGCGGAT
The DNA here is from genome assembly GCF_003697785.1 of Paracoccus alkanivorans. Lineage (GTDB taxonomy): Bacteria > Pseudomonadota > Alphaproteobacteria > Rhodobacterales > Rhodobacteraceae > Paracoccus > Paracoccus alkanivorans. Next base: position 47,182 of record NZ_QOKZ01000003.1, read on the forward strand.
CCCGTCGCCGACACGCGTGATTCCCGTCAGTCCGGAAATGCGGGTCACATCGAGAATGTCGTCCGGCAGCGGTCCGGAAACGCGGGAAGGATAGAAATCGGTGCCGCCCGCAACGATATTGACGTCCCGCACGGCCATCAGCCCGATGGCTTCCCCCAACTCTGTTGGAACGAAATAGCTCACTCGCACCCCTGCTGCTGGCTGATTATTATTCGTTCGTATGCAAATGATAGGAGGACGGGTTTTCGCTTGTCAACGAATTTTATGATCGGCACCACATCCGAATGCCGATCCGTTGTCGCGCAGAAAATCCGCAGCGACGGCCATCGCATGGCACCCCGGCAAATCCACCGCCGCTTTGGTCAAAGCCCCCGAGTCAGGCGCAATGCGTCATAGATCGCTGCATGGGTGTTGCGAGAGGAAACGGCGTCGCCAATCCGGAACAACTGGAAACCGCCTTCCGGATTCGATGTGACAGTCTGTGGCGCCATGGCCGTGAGAGCGGCGATATCCACCTCTCCCAAATTCGAGGAGAACGGCCTGAGTTCGAAATAGAGATCGTCCAGCGGAACCGTCCCGTTGTTGACGACGACCTGATCGACCTCCCGAAAGCGGGTTACCTCGCCGTAATCGCTACCCAACTCCGCTAGCAGGCCGTTGCCCTTGCGGATCACCGATTTCAGGCGCCAGGTCACGGTAAAATGCGCGTCCAGCGTTTGCAGGCTGCGCATATATGGCGTGAGGTTCATCGCCATGACCTCGGGCGCGAAACTGCGGTCGGGGGTCACGATCTCCACCCTCGCGCCGGTCGCCGCGATCACCTCGGCCGCCTGAAGCCCGGCATGGTCGCCCGCGTTGTCGAACACCAGGACCGAGCGGCCGGGCTGGGCATCACCCGCAAGGATATCCCATGCCGTGACGGTGAACTCCTCCCCGCTCCGCAAGGGAACCTGATGCGGCAGTCCCCCGGTCGCGATAATAACGACATCAGGGTTTTCCGCAGTGACCGTGCCGGCATCCGCAAGGCTGTTGAAATGGAACCGCACCCCCCGGCGCGCGCATTCAGACATCCGCCATTCGATGATCGAGATCATCTCGCGCCGGCGGATCGATTGTGCTGTCAGCCGGATTTGCCCGCCGGCATCCTTGGCAGCCTCATGCACGATCACCTCATGCCCTCGTTCGGCGGCGACGCGCGCCGCCTCCATCCCTGCAGGTCCGGCCCCCACGATCACCACCCGGCGCGGCACCAGGGCGGGCTGGATCGCATGGGGCATGAACAATTCGCGCCCGGTCGAGGGATTATGGATGCAGAGCGCATCCGCGCCCTGAAAGCGGCGGTCAAGGCAGTAATTGGCCCCGACGCAGGGCCGTATGTCATTCTCGCGGCCGGCGATGACCTTGCGGACAATATCAGGATCGGTGAAATGCGCGCGGGTCATGCCCACCATGTCCACCTTGCCCGCCGAAATGGCATGGCGCGCCGTCGCCAGATCGGGAATCTTGGCGGCGTGGAAAACCGGAAAACGCGTCGCGGCACGGATCTCTCCCGCCAGATCCAGATGCGGCGCGTTGCGCATCCCCTGCACGGGAATCATGTCGGTCAGCCCGGCATCGTCATCGATATGTCCGCGCGTGACATTCAGGAAATCCACCAGTCCGCTGTCCTTCAGGCGGTGCGAGATCTCCAGCCCCTCGGCCGGATCGATGCCATCGGCGGCATTCTCGTCCCCGGCATAGCGGATGCCCAGAAGAAAATCCTCGCCCACCCGCTTGCGCGCCTCGGACAGGACCTCGAATGTCAGGCGCAGCCGGTTGTCCAGCGAGCCGCCATAGGCTCCATCCAGCATGTTCGAGCGCGGCGACCAGAACTGGTCCAGAAGGTGCCCGGTCGCGATGAACTCCACCCCGTCCAGCCCAGCCTCCTTCATCCGTTCGGCAGCATCGGCGTAATCCTGCACGATCCGCCTGATATCCCAGTCCTCGGCCAGTTTGGGCGCGCCGCGATGCGATATTTCACGCTCGTGGCTGGCGGAAACCGTGGGTAGCCAATCACCCTTGTCCCACCGGGTGCGGCGGCCGTGATGGGTCAGCTGGATCATCACCGCCGTTCCATGCTCGTGACATTCATCGGCAAGCTTGCGCATCCAGCCGGTGATCTCGTCGCGATATGCCTGCACCCCGCCAGCAGATGGCGGGCTGTCCAGCCCGACGGCGGCAGAGCCGATCGTCATGGTCAGCCCGGCCCCGCCCTTCGCACGCGCCACGTGATAGGCACGGTAACGGTCTTTCGGCAGCCCATCCTCTGCATAACCCGGCTCATGCGCAGTCACGAGAATACGGTTCTTCAGCCGCAGGTTCTTGATCTGGAGCGGTTGCAGCAGCGGATCTGATGACATTGCCGGTTTTCCCTGTGGCTGACGCGTTGCCATTGCCCTTTCACTCGGCGCTTACAGTCCCCCGAAATGAAAAGCCTTGGTTTCCAGATATTCCTCGATCCCCTCACGGGCGCCTTCGCGACCCAATCCCGACGCCTTGACCCCGCCAAAGGGCGACACCTCGTGACTGATCGCCCCGGTATTCAACCCGACCAGCCCGAATTCCAGCGCCTCGCCGACACGGAAGGCACGGGCCATGTCGGTGGTGTAGAAATAGGCGGCAAGACCAAAGGGCGTGCCATTGGCGATCCGCAAGGCTTCTTCCTCGGTCTCGAAGCGGAAAATCGGCGCAACCGGACCGAAGGTTTCCTCATCGGCCAGCCGCATGCCCGTGTCGGCACCGGACAGCACCATCGGATCGGCATAACCCGCAGGCAGGTCACGGCTCCGCGTGGTGCGCATTGCCCCCTTGGCCAGGGCATCCGTCACATGGGTAGTAATCTTGTCGATGGCAGCATTGTTGATCATCGGGCCGATCTCGACGCCGTCCTCGGTGCCCGGCCCGACCCGCAGCGCATCGACGCGGGCGGTCAGAGCCGCCACAAAGGCATCATGGATGCCCGATTGCACCAGCAACCGGTTCGCGCAAACGCAGGTCTGCCCGCCATTGCGGAATTTCGAGGCCATGGCTCCTTCGACCGCAGCCTCCAGATCGGCATCGTCGAACACGATGAAGGGCGCATTGCCACCAAGTTCCAGCGACAGTTTCTTCAGCGTCGGCGCGCATTGCTCGGCCAGCATCGCACCGACCCGGGTGGAGCCGGTAAAGGACAGTTTACGCACCACCGCGCTGCCGGTCAGCGTGGCCCCAATCGCCTCGGGCCGCCCGGTGAGGATGTTGATCACCCCTTTCGGAATCCCCGCCCGTTCGGCCAGAACGCCAAGAGCGAGCGCAGAATAGGGGGTAAAGTCCGAGGGCTTGATGACCATGGTGCAGCCTGCGGCAAGGCCGGGCGCGACCTTGCGGGTAATCATCGCATTGGGGAAATTCCACGGCGTGATGATCGCACAGACCCCGACCGGTTCCTTCATGGCAAAGATCTTCTTGCCCGGTACCGGAGAGGGAATGATCGCCCCGTTGATCCGCCGCGCCTCTTCGGCGAACCAGCGCACGAAGGACGCGCCATAAAGGATCTCGCCGCGCGCCTCCTGCAGCGGCTTGCCCTGCTCGGCGGTCAGGATCCGTGCCAGATCCTCGGCATGATCCAGCATGAGCTGATACCAGCGCATCAACAGATCGGCACGTTCGGCATGGGTGCGGGCCCGCCAATCCTTCATCGCCGCTTCGGCGGCGGCGATTGCCTCGGTGGTTTCGGCGGCAGAGCAATCAGGCATGTGCCCCAGGGTCTTGCCCGTGGCCGGATCCGTCACCTCCATATCGGGGCGCGAGATCCATTGCCCGCCGATCAGGGCTGCCTGCCGGAAAAGATCGGGATCGTCGAGTTTCATGGTCAGACCTCCAGCGTGGCGATCACGGCATCGGTGATCTGTGTCGTCGAATGGGAACCGGGGCGGATACCGATGCCTTGCCGTGTGGCGGCCTCGATAGCGCTCAGGATATCGGCGGCTGCCCCCGCTTCGCCCAGATGGTCGAGCATCATCGCCCCGGACCAGATCGCCGCAATCGGATTGGCGATACCCTGCCCGGCGATATCGGGGGCAGAGCCATGCACCGGCTCGAACATCGAGGGGCCGGAGCCGTCGGGGCAGATATTGGCCGAGGCCGCAAAGCCCAACCCTCCCTGGATCGCCGCGCCCAGATCGGTCAGGATATCCCCGAACAGGTTCGAGGCCACCACCACATCAAGGCTTTCCGGCGCCATCACCATCTTTGCAGCCATGGCGTCGATATGCATCTGGCTGACCGTCACCTCGGGGTATTCGGCGGCAAGCTGCCGCGTCATCTCGTCCCAGAACACCATCGAATATTTCTGTGCGTTGGATTTCGTCACCGAGGTCAGATGCCCGCGCCGCGCCCGGGCCTGCTCGAATCCGAAACGCAGGATGCGCTCTACCCCGGCGCGGGTAAAGACCGAGGTCTCCACCGCGACCTCGTTCTCCTTGCCCTGGTGAACGCGCCCCCCGGCGCCGGAATACTCGCCCTCTGTATTCTCGCGGATGCACAGGATATCGAAGCCCTCGGCCTTCAGCGGCCCTTCGATACCCGGCAACAGCCGGTGCGGGCGGATATTGGCATATTGGTTGAAGGCCTTGCGGATCGGCAGCAGCAGCCCATGCAGCGAAACCGCATCCGGCACCGTTTCCGGCCAGCCCACCGCACCCAGATAGATGGCGTCAAAACGGCGCAGGGTCTCGATTCCGTCGCCGGGCATCATCGCGCCATTGTCCAGATAGTATTGACACGACCAGGGAAAGGTTTCACAGGCCAGCGCGAATTCATGCCGTCTTGCAGCGGCCTCGATCACCTGCATTGCGGCCTTGGTAACATCGACGCCGATCCCGTCCCCCGGAATCAAGGCAAGCTTGTAGGTCTTCATCTGTCTCTCCACGGGTCTTCAAAGGTCGATCAGCACCGATTTCCGGCGGCGGTTGGCATGATAGGCTTCGCGCCCCAAATCCTTGCCAAGACCGCTGGCCTTCCAGCCCCCGGTCGGCAGGATGTGATCGCGCGAGCGTCCATAGCGATTGATCCAGACAGTCCCGGCCTCGACACGGCGCGAGAGCCGCAACGCGCGGCCGATGTCACGGGTGAACAGCCCGGCGCACAGGCCATAGCTTGGATGGCTGGCCAGGGCCATGGCTTCTTCCTCGCTGTCAAAGGTCTGGAATGTTGCCACGGGACCGAAGATTTCCTCGGTCACAGCAGGGTTCGAGGCATCGACGCCGCCGATCAGCGTCGGGCGGTAATAGCTGCCCTCGCGGTCGAACTCCGCGCCGCCGCACAGGACCTCGCCTCCTTGCGCGACCGAGGCCGCAACGATGCCGTCGATCCGGGCAAGCTGCGCCCGGGATATGATCGGAGAGAAACCGGGGACTTCCTCCCATGTGGCGGCCGGGCTGTGGCGGGCGAAACGCTCGACCAGCCTTGCGGCCAGTTCATCTGCGATTTCACGGGCGACGATAATCCGCGATCCGGCCACGCAGAATTGTCCGGCATTCGGCGTGATCCCACGATCAAGGCACGCCGCGGCCAGTTCCAGATCCGCATCGGCAAAGACCACCATCGGGCTTTTGCCACCCAGTTCCAGCGTCATCGGCTTGATACCGCTATGCGCGATGTTCTCCATGATCTGGCCACCCGCACGGGTCGAGCCGGTGAAGGAAATCTTGGCTATCCCGGGATGTCCGACCAATGCGGCACCCGTGACCGGACCGTCACCCAGGACAATATTGACCAGCCCTTCGGGAATGCCCGCGCGCACCGACAGCTCGGCAAGATAGAGCGCGGAATAGGGCGTCATCTCGGACGGCTTCAGCACGACCGCATTACCCGCGGCCAGCGCCGGACCCAGTTTCCAGCCTGCCATCGAGATCGGGAAGTTCCAGGGTGTGATCGCACCGATCACCCCGTATGGTTCGGACGAGATCATGCCCAGATGATCCTCGGAGGTCGGCACGAGATCGTCGCATTCCTTGTCGGCGAACTCGGCGAAAAAGCGGATCTGTTCGGCTGTGACAGGCACATCCCCGGCAGCCACCTCGGCCACCGGCCGGGACGAGCAGACAGCCTCGAGCCGCGCCAGTGTTGCCGCTTCAGCCTCGATCAGATCGGCCCAACGCGACAGCGCGCGCAGGCGTTCGCGCGGGGCTATCCTGCCCCAGCCCGATTGGTCCAGCGCCGTGCGGGCGCTCGTCACCGCCCGATCGACGGTCCCGGCATCGGCTCGGGGAATGGCATGCAAGGCGAGGCCGCTGGATGGGGCCGTCACCGCGATCTCTTCCGGGCCTTCTACATGGCGACCGCCGATGAAATGGCCACAGGGGACCGTCAGGCTGGAAGGATCGAAGGCAAGCGTCATGGAAACCTCTCGTCGTCTTGACATCAGCTTTGCGCGGAGGGGCTGGCACCTGCTGCCGAAAGCGCCGGCCTTGCAGCATAATCCGCTTTCAAACAGCAGGGCCGGGGCAGAAGATTGTGTGATGTCAGCCGTTATCTGTCTCTGAACACAACAAGGAAATCGGCGCCGGGCGCACCGGTGGCTGCGCCCGCAACCGGCCTGCCTGAGCGGGCGCGATTCCGGCAAGGGCTGCGATCAACTCCGCTCCGGCGCGCTGGCAATAGCGGCCCTGGCATCGCCCCATGCCGATCCGGCCAAGGGATTTGACACGGTTCGCCTCGGCCCCGGCAAGCGGTAGCGTGTCGCCGAGTTCTCCCGCCGTAATCCCTTCGCAGCGGCAGATCACCGTGCTGTCGGGCAGGTTCCGGATCATTTCGGCGGGCCAGGGAAAGGCGCGGGCCACACCACCGGCAAAGCGTCGCATCCGGGCGAGACGGCGCATGTCCCTGCCCCGGTTCCGCAACGGAATGGCATATCCCAGATCCGCTAGGCAGGCGCTGGCGGCCAGACGACCGGCAACCTCTGCCCCGTCCGCACCCAGGATGCCCATGCCGTCCCCGGCCAGGTAGACACCGCCGCTCGCACGCCCCTCGGCATCTGCTCGCGGCAGCCATTGCGCCCATGTCCCGGACCAGTCGAAGGCAACCCCGGCCAGATCGGTCAGCGCCGTCTCGGCCTGAAGATGCCAGCCGAGTGCAACTGCGTCGCAGGGGGTGACATGCGACCGGTTCCGCGCATCGCGCCAATGCATGGCACAGGGACCATCATCTCCGGCCTCGATCCGGTCCAGCCGCACGCCCGCATGATAGAGCCGCCCCAGACCGGCGCGCATGGCGAGTCCGCGCGCCGTTACCAAGGGGCGCGCCATCGCCATGCGCAACCCACCGACCGCCTGCGCCGAAAGCGGAGCTGTGTCCAGCACCGCCGCGACATTCGCCCCCGCCTTGCGAAGCTGATGCGCGACCAGCGTCAGCAATGGCCCTGAACCGGCCAGCACGATCCGCCGCCCCAAGGCAACGCCTTGCGCCTTGAGTGCAATCTGCGCGGCCCCGAGACTGTAGACTCCCGCGTGCTGCCAACCCGGCACCGGCGCGAGACGGTCCATCGCCCCGGTCGCGAGGATCAGCCGGTCAAAGCCAATCGCGGTCATACCCTCCGGGCCGGTAATCTGCGCGGTATTGCCCGAAAACCCCAGCACGGAACTTTGCGGATGATAGGTGATCAGCCCGGCCCGCAGCATCTCCTCGAACATCCGGTGCAGTGCTGCCGCCTTTTTTGCCTCGGCACCATAAAGCGCTTTCGGCGGACGGATGAAACCATCGGGCGGGCGGCGATAGATCTGACCGCCTGCCCTCGCACCCTCATCGACCACGATCGGAACCAGCCCCGCCCGTGCCAGCGTTTCGGCGGCCCGCATCCCTGCTGGCCCCGCGCCGACGATCAGCACACGGCTCATGATCGGGGATCCGGCCAATAATGGGGCGAACCGGACAGAAGCCGCATCCCCTCGCGCAACGGCGTCGAGCAGGCGCGCAAACGCGGGCCATCCTCCTGCCAGATCCAGCAATCCTGGCAGGCTCCCATCAGGCAGAACCCGGCGCGGCGCTCCGGACCGAACTCGGCCTTGCGCAGATGACCGGCGGACAACAGCACCCCGGTCAGCACCGTATCCCCCGCAAGCGCATGCAGCCTGACCCCATCGAAATGGAAGCTCAACGGTTCGCGCCCGGTCTCGGCGAGGCGGCGCAATCGCCCCGGACTGCCTGCCGCACTCATTCCGCCGCCTCGGCGACCAGCAACGGGCGCGGCAGTTCGGGGAAGCGCGCGCAGGTCTCGGCGAAAGCCGCCTCGACCCCCTCGGCACCGGAACGCCCGGGCATGCGCCGGAAGATCTCGGTCTTGGCGAAGAAACGCCAATGGATCGGCAGTTCCGACAGGATTCGCGTCAGCCGGTCATAGGCCGCCGGAGTCCATTGCGCCTCGTATGCCTCGCGCTCGGGGCCGAAGTGGAAATGCCCCTCATGAACGCGCGCCTGATCGCGCAGCATGGCGGTCGCGGCCTCGTCCACCTCACCGTCATCGGTCAGCACAACGCCATATTCCTCGCGCGCGGCCCGGGCCGAGACATGTCCCCGCGCGACATCCCTTGCCACCCGCCAGGGCTCCCGCGTCATGGGATCGCCCCGGCCACCGCCACCGGCGGAGCGGATCTCCAGCACGTCGCCGGGCTGAAGCACCGCCGTGTCGGTATTGCCAAGCCTCCGCTCGTCCCCTGCGCCCGGATTGACCACCATATCCGACAGCCCCGCCGCCCGGCCGCCCAGCACTCCCCATGGGCGAAAGACCGAGCGGTCGCGGTTACGGGCGGTGATCCGCGTATCGGGCGCAAAGACGCGAAAGCTCATCTCGGTCGCCAGCCCACCACGCCAGCGCCCGGCCCCGCCGGTATCCCGTGCCAGACCGTATTTGACGAATTCGACCGGCACCTCGGTTTCGGTGATCTCGATCGGGGTATTCTTGAGATAGGCCGCGTCCGCACCCGAGCCGTTGGTGCCATCGCGATGCGGCATCCCGCCGCCTCCGCCAACCACCGGGTTCACGGCGGCGATCACCATCTTCCGGCTGCGCTCGTCATGGGTCATGACATTGACGATGCAATTGTTCCCGGCGGGCGCCGCGGGCATCCTCTCGGGAATGGCCTGGCTGAATGCCCCGAAGATCACCGAACGCAGCCGCGCACAGGTCAGCGAGCGCATTCCCACGGCAGCCGGGGCAACCGGGTTCAGCACCGTACCCTCGGGCGCGATGCAGGTGAAGGGACGGGTCAAGCCGGTGTTCAGCAGGATCCGGGGGTTGAGCGTGTAGAGCACGTAATAGACGCCCACCAGCAGGATGGTATGCCTCGGATCGCAGCCCGAAGGGACGTTGAGCGAACTGGCAAGCTGAGGATCCGAGCCGGTGAAATCCAGCACCGCGCTGTCATCGCGAATGGACAGCGTCAGCTTGAGGCGGCAGGGATTGCCGATATCGCTGTCCTCGTCGGCGTAATCGGCAAAGACGTAATCGCCATCCGGTATGCCGCGCAGGATCTCGCGCGCCTGCGCCTCGGCCTGATCCTTCAGCGCGGCCACACCGGTCAGGAAACCCTGCTTTCCGAAACGTTCCAGCATCGCGTGAACCTTGCGCTCACCTGTATTCAGGGCTCCGACCAGCGCCTTGATGTCACCGATATTCAGCGCGGGCTTGCGGACATTGGTTTCCATGATCCGCAGGATCTGCCGATCGAAGACCCCTTCGCGCACCAGCTTCATCGGCGGGAAACGCAGCCCTTCCTGATGCACCTCGGTCAGCGAGCGCGACAGGGAGGCAGGCACGGCCCCTCCCATATCGGTATTGTGGATATGCCCGCCGGTCCAGGCGACGATCTCTCCCTCGCTGAAGACGGGTTTCCACAGATGGGTATCGGGCGCGTGCGTCGCCACATGGCCCGAATAGGGATCGTTGGTGAAAGCGACATCGCCGGGACGGTAATCCTCGACCATCCCGATGGCGCGGCCATAGGTGAGGCCCGGATACCATGTCGCGCCAAGTTCCATCGGCACGGCGAAGGTATCGCCCGCCCGGTCCATCAGCATCACGGTGAAATCCTGGGTCTCCTTGACGAAGGCCGAATGGGCGGTGCGGTGCAATGTATGGGCCATGTTCTCGGCTGCGGCACGCGCATGATTGGCCAGAACCTGAAGCGTCATCCTGTCATACATCGGGTTCACTCCTCGAAGCCGAGATGGATATTGAGGTGGCTGTCCACCCGTGCGGAAGCGCCATCGGGGATGGCGAAGGTGGTATCCTCCTGCGTCACGATGGCGGGGCCCTCGAACCGTGCCCCGGCGGTCAGTGCCGACCGCTCGAACAAGGGCACCTCGCGCGGGCCGTGCAGATGGATCGGCACAAGGCGCGCCGCCTGCGCGGGGCTTGATTGGCCATCAGTTTCGGGAAAGACCGGTTTGGGGCCGGCGCCGATGGCCGAAAGACGCAAGTTGACGATCTCGATACGGCCCTCCGGATCATCGAAATCATAGATCTGCCGATGGGTGTCATGAAATGCCGTGGCGATCCGGGTCGCATCGGTCAGCCAGTCAGGCTCCAGTGCTACCTCGATCTCATAGCTCTGGCCGGCATAGCGCATATCGGCTGACAGCCGAAGCTCCGCCGCCCCGTCATGGCCCTGCGCGGCCAGCCATTCCTGCCCCTCGGCACAAAGCGCCCGGAACTCAGCGCCCAGCCCCTGCAAGGCGGCGGCATCCAGATCGGCATAGACCGTGCGGATGAAATCCCCCCGGAAATCCGCCACCAGCCCGCCAAGCGCCGAGACGACTCCCGGCCAGCGTGGTGCGATCACCCGGGGCATACCCAGTTCACGCGCAAGGAATGCGCCCAGCATCGGACCGCCGCCGCCAAAGGGCATCAGCGCGAAATCCCGCAGATCGACCCCCGCGCGGGAGGACAGCTTTTCCACCTCGACGAACATCTCGGAAATGGCGATGTCGAGAATGGCCTGTGCGGTCTCTTCCACCCCGCGCCCAAGCCGGTTAGCCAGTTCCGAGACCGCCTGCCGGGCCAGTCCGACATCCATCCGCAACTGTCCATAGGCCATCTCGGAATGACCCAGCCAACCGCAGACGGCCATCGCATCGGTCACCGTCGCCCGGTTGCCGCCGCGCCCGTAACAGGCCGGGCCGGGGCTGGAACCCGCCGATTCCGGCCCCACGCGCAGCACGCCCTGACCGTCCACCGTGGCGATGGAACCGCCGCCGATGCCGATGGAACTGACCGAGACCGAGGGGATATGCAGCGGAAAATCCCCGATCAGTTCGTCACTGCCATATTGCACCGCCCCGTCCACGATCAGCGCGAAATCCGCCGAGGTGCCGCCGATATCCAGCGTCAGCACCCGCGCCTCGCCCGCCTGCCGCGCCAGCCATGCCGCGCCTATGACGCCCGAGGCGGTGCCCGACAGCAGCATCGACACGCAATCGCGCCGTCCCTCGCCCGCGCTCATCAGGCCGCCATTCGATTTGGTCAGCATCGCCCGCGCCGGCACACCGCGATCCCGCAAGCGGTCCTCCAGTGCCGTCAGGTAGCCCGAGACACGGGGATGGACATAGCCGTTGAGGATCGCCGTCGAACTGCGTTCATATTCGCGGATCACCGGCCAGACCTCGGAAGAGGTAAAGACGAACAGCTCGCGCGCGGCGGCCTCGACCATCGCCTTGACCGCCGCCTCCTGGGCGCAATCGCGCCAGCTATGCAGAAGGGTGATGATGATGCCCTCGGCCCCGGCTTTCCGCGCTTGCGCGACGGCCTCGGCCACCGCCTCCGGATCGGGGGACAGGCTTTCGGTGCCATCGGCGCGCTGCCGTGCCGGAATGCCAAGGATGCGATCACGCGGGATCAGCGGTTCGGGGCGGTGACAGAACAGCGAATACATGTCGGGCATGCGCAGCCGGGCCAGCTCGATCACGTCCTCGAAACCCGCATTGGTGATCATCGCCAGTCGCGCACCCTTGCGCTGCAGGATGGTGTTGATCCCCACAGTAGTGCCATGCACGAAACGGCTGATCCGCGCCGCGTCCAGCCCCTCACGCTCGGCCAAAAGGTCCAACCCGGTCAGCAGTTCCGCGCCGGGATCATCGGGGGAAGTCAGTACCTTCAGCGATGCGATCCGGCCCGAACGGGTTTCGAGCGCGCAGAAATCCATGAAAGTGCCGCCGATATCGACACCTACTTTCCAATCAGCAAGCGGGATGCTGCCATCCATATGAGTCGTCCTTTTCCGGTCTGCCGTCCAAAACCGACCAGAAACCGCGTCCCGCGTCCAAGACGCATCCTGCATCATGGCATAAGGATAACTTATGGATGTTCGACCTGGATTGCCCGCAGATGCGTTCTGATGAATTCCTCGGCGCGCGACAGCGCCTTGCCGCGCAGGCTCAGCAGGGATAGCGGCAATGCCGGACCACCTGCCAGCGGACGAACCGCGATCCCGGAGAACTGCGCCCAGGGAAGCAGCGAATCCACCACCGCGACGCCCAGTCCCGCCTGCACGAAACCGGCTGCCGCGATCGAGGAATCGATCTCGATCCGGGGAGTGAAGCCGGTTCCTTCACGCCGCGCCGCCGCCTGCAATTCGTCATAGGGGCGGGTCATGCTACGATAGGAAATCACCGTTTCCTCCACCAGATCGGCAAAGCTCACCGCATCGCCTCTCACTAACGGATGCGTCCCGGGCAGCAGGCAGCAGAAGGAGGTGCGGCCGATCCGCTCCACCTCGATATCGGGCGGCAGATTATCGTCCAGCGCCAGTGCCAAGGCGGCATCACCGGCACGCAGCATGTCCACCATCGCGGCGATGGGCGCCACATGCGTGCGCAGCAGGATATCGGGATGCCGCGCCCGAAACGCCGCCAATACCTGCGGCAAAAGCGACATGGCCGGCGGCGGGGAAGCGGCGATCCGCACCAGCCCCGCCCGCCCGAGCCGCAGATCGGCGGTCTTGCGCCGCAATCCCTCCAGCCCGCCGAACAGCCGCTCTGCCTCGGGATAAAGCTCCAGCGCCTCGGGTGTGGGCTGCAACCGCCCTTTCTCGCGGTCGAACAGGGCGAAGCCCAGCTCGTCCTCGGCATGAATCAGGATCTGACTGAGCGCGGGCTGAGAAATATTGAGCAGCCGCGCCGCGCCGGTCACGGTGCCCGCCCGCATGACGGCGGTGAATACTTCAAGCTGACGTGCGCGCATGTGATCTCCATAGGCTTGACTTATAGGATGCCCCGTTTCTCGTCTTTGACGCAAGCGGTGTCGCGGCGTTCTGATGGGACAGGTATCTGGCGGGCGGAAGGCGATGGAATGAATGTTATCGTTCTGGGCGGCGGGCTGATGGGGACGGCTTCAGCCTTCTTTCTGGCGCGGCGCGGCCTGCGAGTGACGCTGATCGAGCGGCATCGCATCGGCGCAGGCGCCACAGTTGCCTCCTTCGGCAATATCCGCCGCAGCGGACGATACCTGCCGCAATTGCCGCTGGCGCATCGTTCGCTGGCCTTGTGGAATCAGGCGAACAGGTTGCTTGGCCGCGACGTGGAGTTTCGCGCTACGGGACATCTGCGATTGATCTTCGACGAGGACGGGTTGAGCGACATGCGCGGTTTTGCCGATGCAGCCCGCCCTTGCGGACTCGACCTCGAAGAGATGGAGCCCGCAGATATCCGCCGCCGCTTTCCCGGCCTTGGACCCGATGCCATCGCGGCCTCCTTCTCGCCACAGGATGGCTCGGCCAATCCCCGGCTTGTCGGCCCCGCCTTCGCAGCGGCGGCGGCAGAGGCGGGGGCCGAGATCGTCGATCAGGCGCCGGTGCTCGACATCACCCGCAATGCCTCCGGCTTTGCGGTTCGCACGGGGCGGGGCCGGTTCGAGGGCGCTGCGCTGCTCAACTGTGCCGGGGCATGGGGAACCGGAATCGCGGCGCGTTTCGGCGAGCATGTTCCGCTGGACACATTTGGCCCGCAAATGGCCGTGACCGAGCCGCTGCCCCACCGTATCCTGCCAGTCGTCGGGGTCTGGTCACGCGCCCACGGCGCCTATCTGAGGCAGGTCGAGCGTGGCAATGTCGTCTTTGGTGGCGCGGTCGAGCGCGTCCCGGTCGATCCCGATCCCGGCCATGCGCGCGCCGATCCCGCGCGGCTGCCCGAACAGCTTCGCGCGGTGCTGCGGCTGGTGCCCGCACTGCGCGACGTGGCGGTGATCCGGCAATGGTCGGGCTGCGAAGGCTATGTAAGAGACGGGTTGCCGGTCATGGGGGCCTCGGCCACGACGCCGGGCCTGTTCCACGCCTTCGGCTTCTGCGGCCACGGTTTTCAGCTTGGCCCCGGCGTGGGGGACGCCATGGCCGAACTGATCGCCACCGGCGAATGCGAAACCCCGCTTGCGCCGTTTTCGATCCGGCGCTTCGCGGCATGATCCCGGCTGTTTCGTCAGAACTTGGCCACCTTTCCCCATTGCCGCTGATCGAAGCGGGCAAGGCGGTATTGCCCGGTTGCCGTAATCGGCTGGCGACCAAGGACCAGATCGGCAACGAGATGCCCTACCCCCGGACCGATGCCAAATCCGTGCCCCGACAGCCCCGCCGCCAATACCAGCCCGGACAGACCTATGTCGGCGTCGATCACTGGCACCCCGTCGGGCGTGCTGTCGATATAGCCCGCCCATTGCGCCTGCACGGGCCGGGGCTTCAGCGCCGGCAGCAGGCGATGGGCGCGGGTCAGCGTTTCCCGTATCAGCCGGGCGGAAGGGCGCGGGTCGAGAATGCGCATGCGTTCCATCGGCGTCTCGCGGTCCAGCGCCCATTTGCTCCGGGTCTCGAAACCGGCGCGCCATGCCTGCGGTCCACCCGGCGCCAGCGATCTCCATCGGCCGGCGAACATGGGCAGGAAATGCCTGGCGCCCCGCAGTGCACCCGGCGTCGGATCGAGATTGGCCCGGCCAGAGATAGCCAGCGTATGCCCGCCATCGCCGCGCCGGGTCACCGAGACGGCGGCGGTATGCAACGCGGCGGGCAAGCCCTTGGCCCCCGGAGCGACCGACAGGATCGAGCTGCGCACCGAGGCCTGCGGAAAAGCGATCCCAAGCTGATGCAGGAAACTGGCCGCCCATGCCCCGCCCGCGACCACCGCCTGCCGGGTCCGGATGGTTCCATGTTCGGTGACAACGCCGGAGACGGCCCCGCCAGAGGTTTCGATGCCCCGCGCGGCACAGGATTGCAGCACGATGCCGCCATGCCGGATGACCCCCTTGGCGATCAGCGGTGCCGCGCGCGAGGGATCGGCAGTGCCATCGGTCGGCGACCAGACGCCACCCTTCCAGATCTTGCCGGTCGCGGCTCCACGCTCAGCCGCTTCGGCAGGGCCGATCATGCGCGTATCCACCCCCTCACCGCGCGCGAAACGGCCCCATTCCGCCCAGCCCTCGATCTCGGCCTCGTCATCCGACAGATACAGCAGCCCGCAGCGCCGGAAACCGAGATCCTCGCCGATATCGGCAGTCATCTCTTCCCACAGATCGAGGCTGCGGGTGGACAGCGGCAATTCGCGGGCGTCGCGGTTCTGCTGGCGGCACCAACCCCAGTTGCGGCTGGACTGCTCGGCGCCGACCCGGCCCTTTTCCAGCAGCACGACCCGCTGTCCCGCCCGTGCCAGCCAGTAGGCAGCGCTGACGCCGGTGATTCCGGCACCGATGACGACGCAATCTGCCTCGGCAGGCATTTTGCCGGGAGCGGTTTCGATATGCATGAGGGGCGCGGGCATGGCAGTCTCCGATCTTTTTTCGAAACCTTATCCGCACTCTGCCAAAGGCATCTGCCGGATCATTGGCAAAGGGCAGCATTTCATGTTGAAGCATGTTGACCTGGCAGGGTTATACGTCTTTCACAACAAAGCCCCGTCCTGCCGGGAGCGAAGGAGCGAACCGATGAGCACCCGTCTGAAACTGGATCGGATCGATATCAGGATTCTTGCCGAATTGCAGCGCAACGGGCGGATCACCAATGTGGAACTGGCAGAACTGGTGCATCTGTCGCCCTCTCCCTGCCTGATGCGGGTCAAGAAACTGCAGAAGGCGGGATATATCTCGGGCTATTCGGCCCAGATCGATGTCGCCAAGCTGGGCGAAACATTGACCGTCTTTACCGAGTTCACGCTCAAGAACCACCGGCAGATCGATTTCGCCCGCTTTCAGGAGGCATTGGAAAAAATCGATAGCTGCGTCGAGTGCCACCTGATTTCTGGCGGTTATGATTACCTGGCGAAATTCGTCACGGCGGGAATCGTCGATTACCAGACTATCATCGAGGCACTGATCGACCGCGAGATCGGGATCGACCGCTATTTCAGCTACGTCGTGATAAAGACCCCCTTCGTCAAGACGCAGATCCCGCTGACCCGGCTGTTTGCGGACAGGGACTGACCGATCACCGCTGCGCGAAGGCCGCGACCAGTTCGGGGTCCTGTTCCAGCCCGGCCAGCCAACCGGTATCCAGCTGCGGCACCGAGGAAATGAGCAGCCGGGAATAGGGATGCGTCGCCTCGCTGGACATCCGGGTAGCGGGCAATGCCTCGACCACCTCGCCCTTGTACATCACCAGCACGTCGTCACAGATCGCCTCGACAGTCGAAAGGTCGTGACTGATGAACATGTAACTCAGGCCCAACTCACCCTGCAGTTCCTTGAGAAGGTCGAGAATGGCGGCGGCGACCACCGTATCCAGCGCCGAAGTGATCTCGTCGCACAGGATCAGTTCCGGTTCCGCGGCAAGGGCACGGGCAAGATTGACCCGCTGCTTCTGGCCCCCTGAAAGTTCGGCAGGCAAACGGTGACGCAAAGTGGCGGGCAGGCGAACCATGTCAAGCAACTCGGCCACCCGGGCATCGCGTTTCGCGCCGCGCAATCCGTGATAGAAGCTCAACGGCCTGCCGATGATCGTGCCGATGGAATGGGCCGGGTTCAGGGCGGTATCGGCAAGCTGGAAAACGATCTGGGCACGGCGCAGGTCCTCCTTGCTGCGGGCGTGCAGGGCAGGCTCCAGTTTCTGCCCGCCCAGATGCACCGATCCGCGATAGGCGGGCAGGATACCGGCAATCGCCCGCGCCAATGTCGACTTGCCCGAGCCGCTTTCGCCGATCACGCCCAGGTTCCTGCCGCGTTCAAGGCGGAAATTCACGTTCTTCAGAACCTTCGCCTTGGGCTCGCCATTGATCGTCGCACCGTAACCCGCGCAGAGTCCGCTGACCTCAAGAACCGCCCTGTCCTCGGGCACGTCCCGCCCGCCGACGGGCACATGTGGCACGGGCTCAAACGCGGCCAGCAATTCCCTGGTATAGGGATGGTGAGGAGAGTGGATGATCTGTTCGGTCGTGCCGACCTCCTGGATCTCTCCGTCCTTCAGCACCACGATGCGATCCGCGATCTGCGCCACAACGGCAAGATCGTGGCTGACATAGACCCCCGCCATACCGGTCTTTTCCATCACCGAGCGAAAGGCGCGCAGCACCTCTATCTGGGTTGTCACGTCCAGCGCGGTAGTGGGTTCATCGAAAATCACCAGTTTCGGATCTCCGATCAGCGCCATCGCCGCCGAGAGGCGTTGCAATTGACCGCCCGAGACCTGATGCGGATAACGCTGCCCGATCCCGTCGGGATCGGGCAATGCCAGCGCCCGGAACAAGTCCCTGGCGCGCGCTTCCGCCTGTTTGCGGGGCATCAGCTTGTGGATAGCGGTAATCTCGATCACCTGATCCATGATCCGCTTGGACGGGTTGAACGCCGCCGCCGCCGATTGGGGCACGTAGGACACCTCGGTGCCTCGTAATCCCGCCCGCCTTGCCTCGGACATGCCGGTGACATCATGGTCGCCGACACGGATATTGCCACCGTCGATGCTGCACCCGCTACGGGCATGCCCCATCAGCGACAGCGCGATGGTAGTCTTGCCCGAGCCGGATTCCCCGATCAGGGCAAGGATCTCACCGGGGGCGATGTCGAAGCTTACGCCGCGGATGATCTCGACCTTGCGGCCCGCATCGGTGACGGCGCCGATCTTCAGGTCACGGACGGAAACGAGGGAAGTGCCGGTCATCAGTCGCTCCTGTCGCGGATCCTGGTGGGAAGATTGTCGATGAACATGTTCACCGATATGGTCAGAGAGGCGATGGCGATCGAGGGAAACACCACGGCCGGTGCGCCAAGGCTCAGCCCCTCGATGTTCTCCCGCACCAATGCACCCCAATCCGCATTCGGCGGCTGCACGCCCAGCCCAAGAAAAGACAGCCCCGACAGGACCAGCACGATGAATACGAAACGCAGTCCCAGATCGGCCAGCACCGGGCCGAGGATGTTGGGGAAAATCTCGCGGGTGATCAGATAGGCCGTGCCCTCGCCCCGCGCCCGGGCCACGGTAACGAAATCCATCGTGTTGATATTCACGGCCAGCGCCCGGGCGAAACGGTAGGAGCCGGGCATGTAGATTGCCGTCAGCGTCAGGATCAACACCGGGATGGATGAACCCACGGCAGCCACCACCACGAGACCGAACAACAGCGAGGGGATGCCGTTGAAGGCATCAAGCAGCCGCGACAGCAGCGTGTCGAACCAACCGCCCAGCACCGCGGCGATCATGCCGAGGACGACACCGATGGCCACGGCGAGCGTCACCGCTCCCAAGGCGATGCCGACGGTATAGCGCGCGCCCATCAGGATACGCGAAAGGATGTCACGGCCAAGATAATCGGTGCCCATCCAGAATTCGCGGCTCATTCCACCGAAATAATCCCAACCGACGATCTCGCCCGGCGGATAGGGAGCAAGCCATTGTCCGGCAATGGCGACCACCGCCCAGAACAGCATGACAGCCAGACCGATACGGCCGGCCCAGTTGAAGGAATAGCCCAGGTTCCGGGGGGTGGGCAGACGGAGAAAGCGGGTGGATCTGGAAGAAACGGTCATCAATGGCGCAGCCTCGGGTTGGAGAGGATGGCGATCATGTCGGCCAGGGTCGTCAGGCTCAGATAGCTGACGCAGAAGATCATGGCGCAGGACTGGATCAGCGGCAGGTCGCGGGTGGATACCGCATCCACCATCAGCTTGGCGACGCCGGGATAGTTGAACACCGTCTCGACGATGATCACCCCGCCGACCAGATAGGACAGCGACAGCGCCACGGCGTTGGCAATGGGTCCAAGCGCGTTGGGAAGGGCATGGACCAGCACCATGCGCCAGCGCGAGGCACCCTTGAGCAGCGCCATCTCGACATAGGGAGTGTTGATGGTTTCGATCACCGCCGCGCGAGTCATCCGGATCATCTGGGCAGACACGACGAAACTGAGCGTGATGACAGGCATCGCATAAGCGCGCAGCATGGCGCCAAGGCTATCCACATTGACGCCATAGCTGAGCGCAGGCAACCAGTCGAGCCAGACCGCGAAGATCAGCACCGCCAAAGTCGCGACCATGAATTCGGGCACAGAGATGACCGAAATGGTCAGCATCGACACCACCCGGTCAAGCAGGGTTCCCCGCCACATCGCCGCAGCGATGCCAAGGGAAAGCGCAACCGGCACGCATATGACCGTGACGATCCCGGCAAGCCGCAGCGAATTGGCCAGCCGACCGGACAGCAACTCGGCGATCTCCATCTTGTTGACATAGGAGGTGCCCAAATCCCCGGTCAGCAAGCCGCCGAGCCAGCCCAGAAAGCGCATCAGCGCGGGTTCATCAAGGCCCATCGCCTTGCGCAAACCGGCCACGGCCTCGGGGGTGGCGGCCTGTCCCAGAAGGATCTCGGCCACGTCTCCGGGCAGAAGTTCGGTCGCGAAGAAAACCGCGAAAGACACGATCACCAGCGTGATCAGCGCAATCCCGAGCCGCTTGCCGATCAGCAGCCATGTCGTTTTGGATCGAAGCAAGACCTGTCTCCCTGAATCGAAGGGGCGTTCGCCCGCGCATTGTCACATGCGCGGGCCGTGTCGGGCAGGCGGGTCAGCCTTCCAGCCAGACATATTCCGCGAAAGCGTAGCCCATCTGTCCGCCCAGGGGATTCGGACGCAAGCCCTTCAGCCGCGTCGAAAGCGCATCGACATTCGAGATATAGGCCGGGATAATCGTGCCCGCCTCGTTGGCGACCATCTCCTGCATCTCCCAATAGATGGCGGTCCGCTTCTCTTCGTCCAGAAGGCCACGCGCCTCGACCATCATCTTGTCGAATTTCTCGGACTTGTACTGGCTTTCGTTCCACGGCGCATCCGAGGCATAAAGCAGCGAGAACAGGATATCGGGCGTCGGACGCGGATTGATATTGCCGAAATGGACCGGTTCCTTCAGCCAGTAATTGGACCAATAGCCGTCGGACGGAACCCGCTGCACATCGAAGGGCATGCCGATCTCGGCCCCGGCCTGCTGCACCACCATGGCCATGTCGATGGCCGAGGTCGCGGCATCCGAGGTGACGATCGGGATCGCCTGCCCCAGCACGCCCGCCTTCTCGAACAGCGACCTGGCCTTTTCGGGATCGTATGGGCGCGGTTTCAGTTCCGGGTTGTGATAGCGGTCCACGGGGGAAACGGGCTGGTCATTGCCGATCTCGGCCAAACCGCGCAGCACGGATTTCTGGATCGCCTCGCGATTGACCAGATACTTCATCCCCTCGATGAATCCGGCCTTGGCGCCGGGTTCCAGGTCGAGCCGGATATTCAGGTTGGTATAATTTCCTCCCGTGGTGATCGATGTCTCCACATGCGATTGCCCCTCGAGCATCCGCAGCGAGCGCGGGTTCACCGCTGCCGCAAACTGGATGTCGCCCGAAAGCACCGCGTTCACCCGGGCATTGTTATCCGAGATCGCGAAATACTCAAAACTGTCGAGATAAGGTCCCTGTTCCTTGAAGTAGTTCGGGTTCTTCACCGCGATCGAGCGCACGCCGGGCTCGAAAGATTCGCAAATGAAGGCGCCGGTGCCGTCGGCGGTCGAAAAGTCAGTGACTCCGTCCGCGATGATCATGAAGTGATGCAGCGACAGAATGGTGGGCAGGTCGGCATTGGGCTCGCTCAGCACGATCTTGACGGTCAGGTCATCAACCGCCTCGATCTCGGCCATCTGCTTGGCGATCGAGTTGGCCTTGGAGCCGACGCTCTCGTCGAGATGCCGCTTGAGCGAATAGACGACATCGGCCGAACTCAGCGTCTTGCCGCTATGGAAGGTGACGCCGGATCTCAGCTTGACCTGCCAGGTCCTGGCGTCATCCGATTCGACCGTTTCGGCCAGTTCCATCTGCACATCGCCGTTCTCATCCAGGAAGGTGAGACGGTTGTAGAAGGCGCAGCAGCGCGTGTAATCGGTCGAAAGCGACGCCTTGGCCGGATCAAGCGTGTCAGCAGTCGAAGCCGACCAGCCCGCCGCCTTGAGATTGCCGCCGCTGACCGGGGTCGCGGCCACGGCCTCGCCCGCGCGCAGCAACAGCCCGCTGCCCATCGACAGCGCCACGCCCGAGCCCATCAGCATCTTCAGAAGTTCGCGACGCGACGCACCGCGACGGATCGCGTTCTCGACCATCGCATCGTCACGGCCGGTCCAGTTGGTAGGTGTATTCCTGATCATTTTCGCATTCCCTGTTGTTATGGCCCCATCCGGTTCTTGCCGCCGTTTCGGGCCTTGTGGTGAAGTGATCTCATCGACCGAAGGCGCGATCGGCCGTCTCGGCCAGTTCGATCAGCGCGTTGAAGCGGTAATCGGGTTCCGTGAACCGCGCGGGTTCGATGGTTCCGCCATATCCCTGCTGCGCATGGCGGCGCGCGATCCAGGCATTGGTCATGCCCAACTCGCGAGAGATCCCGATGTCGTGATACTGACTTTGCGCCGTGTGCAATATGTCGGCCTTGCTGCCACCATCGCGCTCTACATGCGCGAACACCTGGTGGAAAAAGGCCGGATCCGGCTTTTCCGTGCCGGTCTCATCCGTGGTGAAGCTGGCCCAGAACGGCATTCCCAGCTTTTTCTCGTATTTCTCGAAGGCCCAACGGCGCGCATTCGTCATCGCGATCAGCTTGTAGCGCGCCTTGAGCCTGGCCAGCGCCCCGATGCTGTCGGGAAAAGGCTCCGCCTCACCCACGGCATCGATCATCAGGCGGCGGTTCTCTTCATTATCCGGCAGGCCCAGTTCGGCAGCGATTTGGCTGTAGCAACGGCCAAGATCGTCGGGAAAGCGCAGTGCATCGGAATGATAGCGTGCGTTGCGATAGACGGTCAGCGCGGCTTCGCCATCGATATCGACCCCGGCTTGCCGGGCGATCCGGGCCAGCCCGTTCTTGATCGCTCCCTCGAAATCGATCAGCGTGCCGACGACATCGAAGCTGACATAGGAAAACGCGGTCAGCGGTTTCACAGCGGTTTCTATCGCCATCTTCGGCAGTCCCCTTCCTGTCTGTGCCGCAAAGCGTCATCCGCGGCGAATTCCATGTCAGCGAGCGGCGCAAAGCCCCCGGATCATCGTCCTGTTCCCCTCAGCATCATCGGAATTCCTGATATCCTTGCGCTGAATAACAGCAGGGGAGCGGCAGATTCTTTTGTATTGGGATGGGGGGCGGTCAGATATGCCGCGCCGCCCTGTGGTGTTTCAATAGCCGCGACCGGGGTCCACCAGGCCGGGAATCGGCCGGCCCTCGCGGCTGGCGCGGATCACCGCCAAGACATGGCGCGCACCCTCTTCGGGATCGGTATGCGAGGCGACATGCGGGGTCACGACGACCCTTGGATCGTGCCATGCCCAGTGACCGGGGGGCAATGGTTCGGGGTCTGTGACATCCAGCATGGCAGAAGCCAACCGGCCGCTATCCAGCGCCTCGCGCAGCGCCCCCATGTCAAGCTGCGGTCCGCGCCCCGCATGAACAAGGCGCGCCCCGCGCGGCAATCGCGCGAATAGTGGCGCGTTCAACAGCCCCCGCGTCTCACAGGTCAGGGGCAGCAGGCAGATCAGCAGATCCGTCCGCGCCAGGAAATCGCCCATGGCGTCGGCGGCAAAGACCTCCAGCCCCTCAACCGGTGCGCCAGAACGGCTCCAGCCGGCGACCGGAAAACCCAGGGCCGCAAGACTCTGCCCCGCAAGCCGCCCGATCCGGCCCATCCCCATAATGCCAACGCGGCAGGTCCGGGCCAACCGGGCGTGATGCGTCACCCATTCCCCGCGTCCGGCCTGATCCAGATAGCGCGGCATGTCCCGATGCAACATCAGCGACGCCATCACCACCCAGTCCCGGACCATCTCTTCGATGCCCGGAGCAATCGTCCGCGACAAGGCCACCCCTTTTGGCAGTGGCGGCATCTGGTCCACCCCGGCCCCGACACTGATCACGGTTTTCAGGTTGGGATAACGCGACAGATCCCGCGGCGGCATCCAGCAAGCGATATGGGTGATCGCAGCCGGGTCGGTGACCGCCTCTTCACCGATCACCATCTCCTCGCCTGCCTCGGCAAGCAGCGGCGCCCAGACCGCGATCCGCTCGGGTGTCGAGAGATAGAGCAGCGTCATCCGCGAAGCACCTCGCGGATCTCGGGATCTTCCAGCGTCAGGTCCAGCACCTTGCGGCTGCGTTCGACGATGGCGTCGATCTCGTCCGCCGTGCAGCAAAGCGGCGGCGCATAGCCAAGGATTCCCTGCGCAAAGGACCGGACGATCAGGCCCTGCTCCCATGCCCGGTCAAACAGGCGGTTGGCAGGATCCAGCGCCGCGGGAAGCGGGGTCTTGTTGTGCTTGTCCGTGACCAGCTCGACCGCCGCCAGCATGCCCCGGCCCCGCACATCGCCGACCAGGGGATGATCGCGCAGCCCCGCGAGCCCCTCCATCAGGCGCGCGCCCATCCGGCGGCCATTCTCGAAAAGCCCGCCCTCGTAGAGCGCCAGCACCTCCAGCGCGACTGCTGAGGATACCGGATGCGCGGAATAGGTGAAGCCATGCCCCACCGCCTTCGCGCCCGCGCCTTCGGCGATTGTCTCGTAGACATGGTTGCGCATGAACACCGCACCCATCGGCACATAGCCCGAGGTCAGGCCCTTTGCGACGGTCATCAGGTCCGGCACGATTCCCTCGTCCTCGCAGGCGAAAAGCGGGCCCGTGCGCCCGAAACCGGTGATAACCTCGTCGGCGACGAACAGGATCTCGTGCTCGGCGCAAAGATCGCGCATGGCCTTGATCCAGCCCTGCGGCGGCACCAGCACCCCGCCCGATCCCTGGATCGGCTCCACATAGAAAGCCGCCACGCGATCCTCGCCGATCTCGGCCAGCTTGGCGCGCAGTTCCGCCAGCGATGCATCGATAATCGCCTGCGGGTCCTGTCCCACGGGATTGCGATAGATGTAATGCGACGAAATCTTGTGCTGCCAGTCATAGGGCAGGCCGAAGCCTTCGTGGAAAACCGGCAATGCCGTAAGCCCGGCCCCGCCCGAGGCACTGCCGTGATAGCCCTGCCCGACCGAGATGAACTGGTCGCGCCGAGGCTTGCCCCTGGAATGCCAGTAATAGCGGATGAAACGGATCGTGCTGTCCACCGCATCCGAACCGCCAAGACAAAAATAGACATGATCCAGATCGCCCGGCGCCCGCTCGGCCAGTTCGGCGGCCAACCGGATCGGCGCCTCGGCCCCCAGATCGAAATAGCCGGTCGCATAGGGAAGCTGGCGCATCTGCGCGGCGGCAGCCTCGACCACGCTTTCATGGCCGTAACCGGCATTCACGCACCACAGCCCGGCGAACCCGTCGATCAGTTCACGCCCCTCGGCATCGGTCACGACCGCGCCCCGTGCGGACTGCAACAGCCTGACGCCGCGCGCCTCGTGGCCACGGAAGGACGAGACCGGGTGGACGAGGTGGCGGCGGTCCAGTTCGGCAAGGGAATTGCTCAGCATGTTCATCTCCGTGAAATCAGCCCAAAGCCTGCGAGACGAGGGCATAGGTCGTAAAATCTTTCTGTTCCGGTGCAATCGCCGCCCGGCATGTCATCGCGGTGCCCCCACCGACATGGGCAAGCCCCAGAGAGGCGGCATGATCGGACAGCCCGCGTTCCAGAGGCAGATCAACGCGCAGGAACCCGCCCGCGCAGCGCCTTACCCCTTCGGCGATCAACGCACGCGCGGTCGCCGCATCACGCGCCACGACCGGCCCCAGCACATGGCCCCTGCCGAATTCGCGCAGCATCGCAAAGCCGTCCTCGGCAAGCAGCACCTGCCCTTGCCCGGCAATCCGCCGCAGCAACTCGATCCGTGCCATCCCCGAAGCGGTGCGATCCATTGCGGCGAGCCGTTCGACATCCCCGGAATCCCCATCGCTCACCGGCAGGTCGGGTATCACGGATTTGGCGATCCCCTGGTGCTGGGCGATCTGCCCGATCGCGGAGAAACCCAGTTTTTCATACAGGGGCAATCCCTCCTGCGTCGCTACCAGCCGCATCTCGCGCGGGCCCGCCATCGCTATTACCGCCTCCATCACGCGGCGCCCCAACCCACGCCCACGCATCCGCGCATCGACGATAATCATGTTGAGCAGGGCCACGTCACCGAAAACGGTGCAAAAAGCCGTGCCGACCACCCTGCCACCCTCCAGCGCAACCACACCTCTGGAGACCGATGCATTGAGCGCCCAGTCCTCGATCCGGTGCGGCCAGCCTACCTGCTGCGAAAGTTGCAGGGCGGCGTCCAGATGCTCTTCGGAGAAATGTTCGAGCCGCAGATCCTGCGGTGCGATGACGGGGGAGGAATTCTCGGCAGAGGTCATGAGTTTTGTATCCGTATTTCGTCCTCTTCAGCCTAGGCAAGGGAGAACGGCATGTTTGCCCTGATCGCGGCGCGCAGCGGCAGTTTGCATCGCTCCCCCCGTCTTGCGCCGCAGAAAATGCCGCGCTCAGGCGGCAAGTTTTCGGCCAAGTGCCAGCACCATCTCGCACGCACCGTGCAATTCGTCGCGGGTCAGATATTCCTCGGGCCGATGTGCCCGCGCAATATCGCCCGGCCCGCAGATCACCGATGCAATGCCAGCGGCCTGGAACAACCCCGCCTCGGTGCCGAAACTGACTGCATCCAAGGGCGATCGCCCGGTCAGTTCCTGCATCAGCGAAGCCAGCGGATGCCCGGGTTCGAGCGCCAATGCCGGATAGCTTGACAACCATTCCACCTCTGTCCCTTCTCCCGCCATGGCTGCGATCGGGGCCAGCAGGTCGCGCGGCTCAACCCCCGCAATGGCGCGCGCCTCGATCTGCGCCTCGGCCCGATCCGGGATGATGTTGAGCGCCTGTCCACCCGACAGCGTGCCGATCTGCAGGCTGGACCAAGGCGGCTCGAAACGGTCGTCCTGCGGTCCCCGCTCCAACTCGCGGGCCTGCGCGGCGGCTGCCTCCAGCACCGGCAGCAAGGCATGGATCGCGTTCACGCCCAGATCCGGGCGCGAGCTGTGCCCCGACCGGCCATGCGCCACCAGCCGCAGCGCCGCCTTGCCCTTATGGGCGAGAACCGGCACCAGACCCGTGGGCTCACCCACGATGCAGCCCGCTGGCGCCGTGCAAAGCGAGGGCAGCGCCGCGATCAGATGCGGCACACCACGACAACCCGCTTCTTCGTCATAGGACAGCGCGATATGAATCGGAGATTTCAGCGGCAATGCCACGAGCCCCGGCACCATCGCCAGAACCGCCGCGACGAAACCCTTCATGTCACAGGCCCCGCGCCCGATCAGCCGTTCTCCTTCACGGCGTAGATGGAAAGGATCGCCGCGCCATTCGGGCTCACCCGCGGGAACGACATCGACATGA
Organism: Paracoccus alkanivorans; assembly: GCF_003697785.1. Taxonomy (GTDB): domain Bacteria; phylum Pseudomonadota; class Alphaproteobacteria; order Rhodobacterales; family Rhodobacteraceae; genus Paracoccus; species Paracoccus alkanivorans. Next base: position 74,026 of record NZ_QOKZ01000003.1, read on the forward strand.
CCCGACAGGATATATCCCGGAAGCCCGGCATCGCCGATCGTCGCGAAGAGGTTGCAGCGATCACCCTCGGGACCGGTCAGAAGCTGGCAGGAGACACCATGGGCTTTGAGGAAATCCCCGACGAAATCCATCAACCCGGTATTGGACCGGCCTACCACGGTCTCGAATCCGACCAGCCGGGCCAGCATCTCTTCGGGGGAATAACGCGCGGTCATGATGCGGCTCCGTATGCGATATATGCGACGGTGATGATCTGCTTCGGCAAGGTCATTGTTTGGCTTTCATGTGTTGAATCGGGCTTTATCTCGACCATGCCCCCTTCGCCGCCACCATCGACGCCGATCTTGGCGGACAGGCAGCACCTTTTGCCGCCAGCTGTCCGCGCAACGGAATATCCTGCGCTGAAATCGCCAAACGCGGCAATCCCTGTCGCGGCAAAGCGGTGATGCTTGGAACATCGATGACCTCCGGAGAGAATAATGACCTTCCGCCCCAAATTCATCACCTTCGACTGCCACGGCACGATGATCTTCTTCGACATGGCGGGCGCCGCGCGCCACCATTACGCCGAGAGGTTGTCTCCCGAGAAGATGGAGACATTCATCCGCGATTTCGCCGCCTATCGGCTGGACGAGGTTCTGGGGGCGTGGAAACCCTATGCCGAGGTGGTCCATAACGCGCTGGAACGAACCTGCAAGCGCAACGGAGTGGCATTCGACCCGGCAATCGCCGCCGATATCTACGAGCGAGTGCCAACATGGGGGCCGCATCCCGATGTGCCCGCCGGGCTGGCGGCAATCGGGGACAGGATCCCGCTGGTCGCGCTGACCAACTCGATGAACAGCCAGATCCCGCATAATATCGCCCGGCTCGGCGCGCCTATCGCACATGTCTTCACAGCCGAGGACGCGCGGGCCTACAAACCGCAGATGCGCGCTTTTGAGTATATGTTCGACATGCTGGGATGCGGCCCCGAGGATGTGCTGCATGTCTCGTCGAGTTTCCGTTACGATCTGATGACCGCCCATGACTTGGGCATCAGGAACAAGGTATGGGTCAATCGCGGCCACGAGCCCGCCAATCCCTTTTATGGTTATACAGAGATTCCCGACGCATCCGGCCTTGCCGCGCTGGTCGGGCTATAAGGGCCGGAGGCCGCGATGAAATACATGTCCTACTGGCATGACACCGCCTCTCCCTTCACCGGCGCCGAACCGGGGCCGGTCGAGGGAGCCTATGATGTCGCGGTGATCGGAGCCGGTTTCACCGGTCTGAATGCCGCACGCAAATTGGCCCGCGAAGGGTTGCGCGTCGCCGTGCTTGAGGCATATCACGCGGGCGCGGGCGGGTCGGGGCGCAATGGCGGCCATCTCAATAACGGGATCGCGCATGGCTATGCCGAAGCCAAGGCCCATCTGGGCGCGGAACGCGCGCATGCGCTTTATCACGCCTATGACCGCTCGATCGACATGATCGAGCAAGTCATCGCCGAAGAGGGGATCGACTGCGATTTCCGGCGCTCGGGCAAGCTGAAACTCGCGTCGAAACCCTCGCATGTGGCCGGGCTTCGGGCGAATTTCGACCTGATCCATCGCGAGGTGGATGCAGATACACGCTGGCTCGAACGCGGCGAGTTACGGGACGAGATCGGTTCGGAAGCCTTTCACGGTGCGATGCTCTATGGCAAATCCGCGATGATGCATATGGGACGCTATGTGGTCGGGCTGGCCCGTGCCGCACAGCGCCACGGCGCGCGCATCTGGGAGAATGCCCCCGTCACCGAACGCCGCGCCACCTCCGGTGGCTGGGAGCTGGTGACGCCGAAAGGCAGGCTTCGCGCCGGGCGGGTGATCGCCGCCACAGGCGCCTATTCCAGAGAGAGCCGCGGCGAGGTGCTGCGCTATTTCCGGCGGCGGATCATCTCGGTCGGCTCATTCATCATCGCGACAAGACCGCTGACCGCCAAGGAAATCGCGGCCACCCTGCCGGGCAACCGGACCTGCGTCACCTCAATGAATATCGGTAACTATTTCCGCCTGTCGCCCGACAACCGGCTGATCTTTGGCGGGCGGGCGCGGTTCTCGGCAGTCTCGAACCAGCAATCCGATGCCAGATCGGGCGAGATCCTGCGGGCATCGATGATCCGGATCTTTCCGCATCTGGCAGATGTCGAAATCGACTATTGCTGGGGCGGTCTTGTGGGCATGACCAAGGACCGGTTCCCGCGTGCAGGCGAGGCCGACGGCATGATCTATGGCATGGGATATTCCGGCCATGGCGCGCAGATGTCGACATTGGTCGGGCAGGCGCTTGCCGACATGGCACTGGGTCGCACGGACAGCAACCCGCTTGACGGGCTGGACTGGCCCGCCATCCCCTTCCACAGTGGCAAGCCGTGGTTCCTGCCGCTGGTCGGGCTGTGGTTCGGGCTGAAGGACCGGTTATCCTGACGGCCGGACGGCATCAGCCAAGGGAATGCGAGGCCAAGCCGTAGATCTGCGACCCTTCCAGCGGCCGCCGCTGCGCTCCGTGATACATCTCGGTTACCGTGTCATAAAGCCCCATGCCCGCATTGGTCAGGAATGCCGAGAAGTCCTCGCTTTGCACCGGGGTATCGAGGCGCACGAACCCGCCCTGATGGCGCTGGATCAACGGTGCGGCCAGCGCCATCGCCATACGGTCATCCTCGGCCACCAGCGGCCCGATCACCATGCCGCGCCCGAATTTCCGCTGCATCGCAAAGCCGCGAATCTCGCCATTGATCTCGCTGACGAGCCCTGAAGAAAGTTCCAGCATCCTGTCCAGCGTCACGCGCCGCTCCGCTCCATAAGCATGATGGTCAAGCGCCCGGATGGCCGGAACATCCGCAGCGGTCATCGCCCGGATGGACATTCCGGGCACGGACTCCGGCACGGCAACGCCACGAACCATCCCCTGGTGCTGCCGGATAGTATGCAGTGGCGTGAAACCCGCGCTTTCATACAGCCGATAGCCCTGCCGCGTCGCGCTCAGCCGCAGGTCGCAGCCTTCGCAATCCTGCATGACCCGGCGCAAGAGCCAGCGACCCGTTCCCAGGGTTTGCAGTCGCGGCGCGGTAACCATCATGCCGAGCATTGCGAAATCATCGCCCGCACGGAAATACATCGCCGAACCCAACGCCCGTCCGATTTCATCAGTAGCAAGATAGCCCTCGCCCAGGGAAATGAACACGTCAAGGTCATGTGCCCGATGCGGCCAGAGCACGCCAACGGTCAGTTCATGCAGCAGCGCACGATCCGCGGGGGTGATCCGTCTTGCTCGCACATCGAAATTGTCGACCCGCATGAAGTCCGTCCGAGTCGCGCCGTCCTGCCCCGTTCCATCGCCCGCCATGATCACACCACCTTGCCATACCGCGATTGACCGCTCTGCCTCCGCCGGCAGATCAGGTCCTTGCGCCAATGTCGCGCAGAACCCGCGCATTTTTCTGCCGTATCCCGCCTGCAGACCACAGCATTATGTGGCGAAGCCTACCGGGGAAAGAGACCATGGCCTGCCAACGCATAACGATCCCTCCGGCCCCCGGTTCGAACACCAGTGATCACGCAGGCTCTGCAACCGGAACGCCGTTATCACTTTTCCCGGCATTCAGGCGAAGACCGATCGGTTTCACTCCGGAAGTGGCCCTTCCGTCAGTCCTCAAGCACGAAGGCAGGATCGTAACTGATCGGGAAGTTTACCGAACGCGCGATAAAGCAGACCTCGTGGATGCGATGGTGAATTTCTGTTGCCGCCTCGATATCCGTCCCGGCTCGGACCGTGATACGTGGACGCAGCGTCGCAGAGACAAAACGTCCCGCCCCACCCTTTCCGACCTCCCCGACGGCATCCGGGCTGTCCTCGTAGCCAGTCACCACGATCCCTGCATCCGAGGCATAATGCAGATACCATAGCATGTGACATGCCGACAAAGCAGAGAGCAGCAGATCTTCAGGATTCATCTTGGCGGGATCACCACCAAGCAGCGGGTCATTCGAGCAATGCATGACGGGTTTTCCCGGCACCGCGATATCCCAGGTCCGGTCATAGGCGCGATAACCCGCCGTCCCTTCGCCCCGATTTCCGGTCCAGACCACACGCGACGAATAGCTGTGACCCATGATGCTACCCCTTGTTTTTCCATACTCATATACTTGTATGTGAAAATATATCAAAGGCATAATGGCAGGATGAGATCTGCGTCCCCCTTTCGCCATCATATCGTTGCCGCAAGGGATCGGTCGCAGGGCGGCAAGCAGGCTGCATCGCACTATCGGCTTCGCGCTACACTTTAAGACAACAGGTGACAATTTCCGGCAGATCGCTACCCTCATCCGTGTTCCGCCAAGCCGAGGAAAGATATCATGACATTCGAAGCCGCCGCCGCCGCCGTCCCCACCGTGCTTGCCGAGGACGACCGCATGAAGATCACCCGTTGGGATTTCGCGCCGGGCGCCACGACCGGTTGGCATGAGCATGAAATGGATTACGCGGTGGTCATCCTGACGGACTCGACGATGGCTTACGAGGCAAACGGCGAGGTGACCGAGAAACCCGTTAAAGCCGGTGACAGCTATATCCGCCGAAAAGGCGTGCAGCATGACGTCAAGAATGCGGGCCCCGGTCCGCTGTCGTTCATCGAGATCGAAACGAAGAGATAGCCAGGACCCCGGGATGTAAGCAGCTCCCTGGATGTTTCCGCGATATCCTTTTCGCATGAAACAGTGGGAAGAGGCGCACACATCCACGCCAAAACATTGTTGTGCGCCCCGACGGGCCCTATATAGCTGTGAGGGAGGTGGAAGTGCCATATCTCAAGCGGTTGCGTCGCCTCATTGCGGCCCTTGCCGTCTTGCTGATGGCCGCAATTCCGACAGCGGCGCAGAAATCCGACGATTCCGAAACCGGATCGTTCGTATTGATGTCTGCGATCGAGGGCCCGATCGGCCCGGCGACGGTCAGACATGCCGGACGTGTCATCGGCCTTGCCGAGGACCGGCGGGCGGCGGCTGTCATCCTGCGGCTGAACACCCCCGGCGGACTGGCCGATTCCATGCGAGAGATCATCTCGGAGATCCTCGCCTCGGATGTGCCGGTCATCGGATATGTCGCCCCCTCCGGTGCGCATGCCGCGAGCGCGGGCACATATATCCTTTACGCGGCACATGTGGCCGCGATGGCGCCCGGTACGAATATCGGCGCGGCTACTCCCGTCCAGATCGGCGGATTGCCCCAGGGTCTGCCCGAAGATGCACCCGGCGAAGAGGGCGATTCAGACGAAAGCGGCAAGGACCGGGATAGCGCCGATGAGGAGGCCCCGAAGCCTGACAGCAAACCACTGAGACCGGACGATGCGATGTCGGCCAAGGCCACGAACGACGCCGTGGCCTTGATCCGGAGCCTGGCCGAACTGCATGGCCGCAATGCCGAATGGGCCGAGCGCGCCGTCCGCGAGGCGGCAACCCTGTCATCTGACGCGGCATTGAAAGAGGGTGTCATCGACATACAGGCCGATGACGTGGACGAACTGCTTGCCGCCGCTGACGGACGGAAAATCGAAGTCGGCGGCAATGAACGGATCCTCGTCACCGCGGGGCTGCCGGTCGAGATCGTCGAGATGGACAATATCACCCGGATCCTCAGCGTTCTGTCCAATCCGAATGTTGCACTGGTCCTGATGATGATCGGAATTTACGGACTGATCTTCGAGTTCTGGAACCCCGGCGCGACGGTCCCGGGCGTGGTCGGCGCGATCAGCCTCACGCTGGGGCTTTACGCGCTCAATCAGCTTCCTTTCACCTATACCGGGCTTGCATTGATTGGTCTTGGCATCGCCTTCATGGTGGTCGAGGCGCTGACCCCGACCTTCGGCATTCTGGGATTCGGCGGACTGGTGGCTTTCGTTCTCGGGGCGTCGATGCTGATAGACACGGATCAGCCCGCCTATCAGATATCGTGGTGGATGATCGGGACCATGGCGGCGATCAGCGGCGCCGTGCTGATATTGCTGCTGGGTTTCACCCTGCGCGCCTATCGGAGCGCGCCGGTAATCGGCAAGTCATACATGATCGACAGAACGGCGAAAGTGCTGGAGTGGTCCGGTTCGGAAGGCTTCGTGCTGGCTGACGGCGAACGCTGGCACGCCAGAGGAGGCGCCGATCTTGTCCCCGGGCAGCCGGTCCGCATCCGGGACGTCATCGGACTGACACTTGTCGTCGAGTTCGCTTCGGAATCGGAAAGGATAGGTTAGTCATGCAGTTCGACATTTTCGGCTGGATATTCCCACTGGCTGGTATCGCGCTGGTGGTTCTCGTCCTCTACAATGCCATCTACATCTTTCGTGAATACGAGCGTGGCGTGGTATTCACGCTTGGGCGCTTTACCCGTGTCGGAGGCCCGGGACTGGTCATCCTGATCCCCTTCGTTCAGCAGGTGGTGCGCACCGACCTGCGCATGTTTGTCGAGGACGTTCCAAGCCAGGACGTGATCAGTCGCGACAATGTTTCGGTCAAGGTCAACGCGGTGATCTATTTCCGCATCGTCGATCCGCAGCGCGCGATCATCAATGTCGCCGATTTCGCCGTCGCCATCAGCCAGCTGGCGCAGACCACCCTGCGTTCGGTGCTGGGCAAGCATGAGCTGGACGAGATGCTGGCCGAGCGTGACAAGCTCAATGTCGATATCCAGGAAATTCTCGACCGCCAGACCGAGGCCTGGGGCCTCAAGGTGGCCAATGTCGAGATCAAGCATGTCGATATCGACGAAAGCATGGTCCGCGCCATCGCGAAACAGGCCGAGGCCGAAAGGCTGCGGCGGGCCCGGGTCATCAACGCCGAGGGGGAGCAGCAGGCAGCCGTCAAGCTGGTCGAGGCCGGCAGGATGCTGGCAACGCAGCCCAACTCGATGCAACTGCGCTTCTTCAACGCACTCAGCGACATCGCCACCGACAAGACCAGCACGGTCGTGTTTCCGCTTCCTGTCGATCTATTGCCACAGGGCTTGCGCAAGCCGGACGAAAAACCAGAATGAAAAGGTTTTCCGGAGCAGCCTTTCATTTACGTTCCGCGCCCTTCCCCGGACGGGGATATCGCTTGCCGGTCGGTTCCAGACAGGCCGTAGGTCGACGGACCTGAACGGGCCTCCAATACAGTATCCGTAACCTCGGTATGGGGGCCGGCCTGCCCGCCCGAACCCGCCGGCGCGGACGCACTGAAGGAACCGGTCGATGCGCATGCAGGCCGGTCCGCCGAAGGTTGCGGCGGCGCGGTCGGTCAACGCGGGTGACCGGCAAAGCGGAGCTTCAGGCAAGCGCGCTTGACATTTCGGTTTCGGGGACTTCGATCAGGGCGGGTTTCCGGGTATCAATGGCCGCGCGAAGCGCAGCGCGCAACGCATTGGACGCAGCCGCCTTACACGAGGCAATGCCATAAGCGGCGGCCAGAACCTTTGGCAGATCGGACAGATCCTGCAGCGTGTGGCTGAAAACCGTGACCTGCTGCATCAGTGACTGCTGATAGGGAGGTTCATGCAGATATCCTTGACCGAACTCCATATGCCGGCGGCTGCCGACGGAAGAAATCATCAGCGTGGGCAGCGATTCCGCTTAGGCCTGCGCGACCGGCGTGATGATATTCGTCACTCCGGGACCGGTAATGACAAAGCAGACACCGGGCTTGCCGGTCAGGCGCGCATAGCCACCGGCCATGAAACCGGCGCACTGCTCGTGCCGCGGGGTCACATGCCGAAACCCGCTTTCTGCCAGATCATCGTAAAGCGGTATCGTGTGGACACCGGGAATGCCGAAAACGGTATCGACGCCATAGACTGTCAACAGATCGTGGATCCACGGTCCTGCGCAGCGTTCGGACTTGCTCACGCGGATTGCTCCTCAAACGCTCAGGCTGACGCGATTGCGGCAAAATTCGGTGATGCGGCGCCCCGCCTCGATAAGGGTGCTCTCGTTCAGGGTGAAGGACAGCCGCAGATGGCCCGCCGCGCTGGCTCCGAATGCCGTGGCATCGAGGGCCGAAACCCCGGTCTCGCGGAACAGTTTCCAGGAGAAGTCGCGGGCGGACAGCCCGGTTCCCGTGATGTCGAGCATCAGGAACATCCCGGCCTCCGGCGTCAAGGCCCGGACACCCGGCGCATGCGCCAGCGCCGCAAGCAAGGCGTCGCGGCGGCGAATATAGATTTCCCGCATATCGGCCACGATGGATTCGAATTCTTCGAGTGCCGTTTCCGCAGCCTGCTGAACAAACCCCGGCAGGCCGTAAAGCATGCAGAGCGACAGGTTGCCCGCATGGGCGACCGCCTCTTGCGGACCGATCATCCAGCCGCAGCGCCAACCGGTCATGGCATGGCTTTTGGACAGGCTGGAGACGGTCAGCGTCCGCTCGGCCATCCCCGGCAGCGATGCAATGGAAACATGCGGGACTCCGAAGGTCAGGCTGGCATAAACCTCGTCGCTGATGACCCAAAGATCGTGACGCCGTGCGATTTCGGCAAGCGCCTCGGCCTCATCGCGGGTGGTCACTGTGCCGGTCGGGTTATTCGGACTGGCCAACAGCATGGCCCGCGTGCGCGATGTGACCCGCGCGGCAAAGGCCCCGGGATCCGGGCGAAAGCCACCACCGGATCTGGGTGGCACGGGAACCGGAATCGCCCCCGACGCCCGGATCGTAGCCTCGTAGGTCACATAGCAGGGATCGGGTATCAGCACCTCGTCGCCCGGGCGCAAAAGCAGCATCGACGCATAGAAAAGACCATTCTGCGCCCCGGCGGTCACGCAGACATTGGCTGTATCGACCGGCATACCCATTATGCCGGAAGCATGGCGTGCAATCGCGCCGCGCAGGGCAGCTGTGCCTTGAACGGCCACATAATGAGAATCGCCCTCGCGAAGTGCGGAAACCGCGCGTTCGGTCACCGCCGCCGGGGTATCCATGTCGGGATCCCCCACGCTCAGCACGATCACATCCTCGCCCCGGGCCCTTGCCGCCATCGCCTCGGAATGGATCGCCCATGCCGCTGCGCCTTCGCCTGCGATTCTTTCTACAAGAGGTGAATATTCCATGGCGACCTTCCAACAGCCCCTTTTCTCCCTGCTAACTATTGTTGAACGAATGTTCAACAGTATATGGGATTTTCATGGACGCCTCGCCCACCTCATGCAAGGCTGTAACGTGATGACTGACCATGCCCGCACCGAATCCTCATCTGCACCGCGCTACCGACGCCAAACCGCCGATGAACGGCGCGAGGCCCTGCTGCAGGCCGCGTTGCGCTGTATAGTGATGATGGGGATCGAACAATGCTCGATCCGCGCTATCGCCAGGGAGGCCGATGTATCGGTCGGCCTGATCAACCATCATTACGGTACGAAGGAAGCCCTGATCGCAGCAGCCTATCGGCATGTGGCCGATGACGTGCTTGCGCAGATCGAGCGGCGCGTCGCCGATGTCGGCGGAAACGCTCGTGAAAAACTCTCCGCCTTTATCCGGGCCTCCTTCTCGCCCGTAAATCTGGATGCGGATCTGTTCAGGGTATGGCTGGCCTTCTGGACGCTGCAATCCACTTCGAAAGAGATCGCGGCGGTGCACAAGGAACGCTACGGCGCCTACCGGGCGGTTGTCGAAGGTCTGATCGCCGAGTTGCAAGAAAGAGAGGGAAAGAGCCGTCTCGAGCCGCGCCTGGCCGCGATCGGCCTTTCCGGATTGCTGGACGGGCTGTGGCTGGAATGGTGTCTTGAGCCGGAAACCTTTTCTCCGGAAGAAGGGATCGTCTTGTCCGAGGCTTGGGTGGATGCGCTGGTCGCGCCTTCCATGGGTTGATCGCGTCTTAGCTCGCGTTATTATTGAACATTCGTTCAACAGCTGGTAATGTGCCGGCATGCGACAGGAAATCGACGGACCCACCGCTCGACGGGCCGCAGCGCCTCGCACGGCAGAACCCGAATTGGCCCAATCCGTTTCGGGGATGGAAAAAAGCTATAATACCCTGAAAAGTTCTGAACGGGATCAACTTCACCGCAAGGCGGGGAAGCGTGTCATCGATCATCGGGGCAAGCGGCTCGGGCAAAAGCACATTGCTTCGCTGTATGAATCTGCTGGAAACTCCGCAGGCCGGAAAACTGGTGATCGCCGGCGAAGAACTGGAGTTCACCGGCCACAGCCACCGTATCGACACCCGGAAAACCCACGGTTGCGCCGCAAGGTCGCCATGGTGTTCCAGCAGTTCACATTCTGGCCTCATTTGACCGTGCTCGGGCAGGTTCTCGAGGTCCCGGCCCATATCCATGGCGTGGAACGAAAGGAGGCGACCGACAGGGCGATGGCATATCCGGAGCGCGTCGACATGGCCGGGCGGGACAGCCCCGGATCGGCGAAGAAGAAGCATTCCGGATATGGCAAACGGCGCGAACCGCATGCTATTCCCCGGATATGCGCTTCAAGGATGAAATCCGTCTCCTGCTTCCGGAACTTCGTGCCTACGCCTTTTCGATATGCGAAAGGCGGGATGACGCGGAGGATCTGGTGCAGGATGCGGTCGCACGCGCCTTGACAGCCGGACAGCCGCCCGAAATCCTCGAACAGTTGCGCCCGTGGATGTTTCGGATCATCCGCAACCTGCATTATGATGAATTGCGGAAAATGCGGGTGCGGCGGGAATATCTCGCCCGCGAGAAACGTCTTTATGATGAATATCCGGGCACCCCGGATCGATCAGGTGACATATTGGTACGGCTGGCATTCGAAGGCTTGCCGCCGGATACCCGCGAAGTGCTTTTCCTGATCGATATCATGGGGCTCAAATACAAGGAGGCGGCGCTGGTCATGAATGTGCCGCAGGGCACCGTGATGAGCCGGATCAGCCGTGCACGGCGCGCCCTGCTGGAGCGCATAGAAGGCAAGACCGACGAGAAAGCAAAGGTGAGCCATCTGAAATGAGTGGTTTGTCCGATACGGATTGGGAGGCGCTGAGCGCCTATCATGACGGTGAGATGGCATCTGAAGAGGTGCGCTCCTTCGAGCGGCGGCTAAGGGATGAGCCGGAATTAGCCGCAACATTGGCCAGCATCAGATCGCAGTCGCATAGCCTGCGAATGCTTGGACCGCAGCGCGCCGAAGAGCCCCCTGCTCCGCGCCATACACCGCGATGGGGTTGGGTTGCTGTGGGAATGCTCGCGGCCAGCCTTGCCGTCGCGGCCTATACCGGCGTCATGTCCAGGCAATCGGTGCCGCTGATAGAATTGCACGACGCATTCTCTGCGCAGTCCTTCCCGATGGCGCAAGGTGACCTGCAACCGGTCATGCAGAAGGAATACGGGGCACTGCCCGATCTCGTCCCGGCAGGGCTTACCCTGGTTGCAACGCGGGACATTCCGGAGGGAACGGCGGCACATTACGCAGGGAAGAATGGTTGCAGGCTGACCCTGTATCTTGGCAGCGAGTCTTTCGCGCTGCCATCCGATCCCGAGATCGAAGCGACCGCATGGGAAGCTTCCGGCAAAAGCTATGCGGTCCTGGCCGACAGGATGGATCTGCAGCGGTTCGAGGCGCTGGTGGAATATCTGCGTGAACTGACGCTAGAGGACGGCACGGCAGATATGCTCGCCCTGCGCAACGCGACCCGAAGCGCTGAAAATTGCGCCTGACGGCGTTGTTTGCCCGCCGGCACCGCGGGAGGAGGAACAGTGCCGGCAGGCGGGCCCGTGCAAATCATACGGCCCATTCGAAACCCGCAAACGGATGACGCCCTACATCACTCTTTGCCCGGATCCTTCACTACAGCCGCGACATATTGCGACACCGTTTCGATTTCCTCTTCGCTCATTGTTTCTGAAAAGGCAGGCATCACGCCAATGCCGCTGGTGACTGCCGCACGGACTTGTTCCAATGTCGGCTTGAGCTGGTCGAGATTCGGGCCGACCTCGCCCACGGCCTCGGCATCGGCCAGGGCATGGCAAATGGCACAGGCCGGTTCCGAGGTTTCGGTAAAGATTTTACGACCGGCCTCAAGATCGGGCTCCGCCGCAGCAGCACTGCCGAGCGTAAGCAAAAACGAGATGGCGGCACCCGCGAGGGGCGTCGTTGGAATGGGCATATTGATACTCCGCTATCATTGTTGGCTTTCGCGCATATCCCGCGTTTCTCGTGATCGGGATATGCGCTGTATCTGCGATGCCGGCAGGGCGTCAGCTTACGGTCACCTCGACCGCGTGAGCGCGCCAGCCGTTATTGCCGTAGCCGCGCTCATTGGGTTCGAAGTTTTCCGGCTGCGCCTCGCCTTTCGCGTTCGTGGCCCGGCTCGCCAGCATATGCGTACCCTGACCAAGTTCCGCGATCAGCACGAAGGGCCGCCAAGCATAAGGCCCCATATCGGGACCGATAAAGCCTGCCTCGGTCCAGCTTTCTCCGCCATCGGTCGAAACCTCGATTTTCTCCACGGCGCTGGCTCCACCCATGGCGACCCCATGGATCTGGACCCTGCCGGCTTTCGCGTCCTCAAGAGGACCGGTAATCCAGGATTTCACCGGCATCTCGAACATCGACGGCTGCGACGGGTCGCCCTCTTCGCCAACCGGACGGGTGCGATAGCCTGTCTGCTGGATCTTGGCGGGCGATTCCTCGGCGGTAAAGGCGATACGTTTCACATATTTGATGTTGTTCACACCGTAATAGCCGGGGACGATCAGCCGAAGCGGTCCGCCATGAGCGAGTGGCAACGGCTCGCCATTCATTTCCCAGGCCAGGATTGCCCTGTCCAGAACCTCCTTGGGCACGGAGCGTTCGACCTGGATCGTCTCTTTCGGCAAGCCTTCGGGAATTTCCTCTCCGCCGGTTCCGGTCAGCCAGGTCATGCCTTCGGCAATACCACCCATGGCTTCGACCAGGTTCCGCAGGGGAACGCCCGTCCAGACCACGTTTCCTGCCGCACCGACGGACCATTGCGAACCGCTGGTCTCATGCTCGAAAAAGGCACGCCCGTTGCCGGAGCATTGCAGCACGCATACAACGGTTTCGACCGCCACCGTCTTCATCTCACCGACGGTCATCGTAACGGGGCTGCCCACGCCCTCGAAACCCACCTCCCAGGCATCCCGGTCGGCGACAATATCCTCGGGCGGGGCTGGCAGATTGTTGCGGATATATAGGTCATTGCTGGGGGTGATCAGTTCGGCCCCCTGGGCAGCGCGCTTGGTTTCAAGCGTCTGCTCGGAATGAAGAATAAGATCATCGGCATCCTTCCACGACACGTAGTCGGGAAGCGCTGCGGCATCCTCCTGGGCGATTGCCGGCATGCCGGATGCGGCAGCTCCGACAATTCCCGCAGAGCCGATCAAAAATTGGCGCCGCCTGATTTCCTGCATGACCGTCATGATTGTCCTCCCTTGGTTCAGCCTTGGTCGAGGCACCGATCGGGTTCTGCCCGCCCAGGATCGCTACCGTAAGAGAGACGGCTGGCAATGGCCGATTATTCCCGAACCACCCAGGAAAATTTCGTTGCTGCGCCAAGCGCTGAAAAGATGCCTCAATTTGCCGCTGAAACGTCCCTTGATCCAGCGGCAACGCCAGGGCATTCAGCTCGATGCGATCGCATTGACGGCCTCGGAGGCAAGCGGAGCGACGCGGCGGCGAAACTCCTCGGGCTGCCATTCCGACAGGGATCCCGCGATATGGATGGCGGCAATCGGCCGGTTGTCGGGACCGGGGACCGCTACGCCCAAGGCAACCTCACCCATCAGGATTTGCTCGACCGCAAGCGCATGGCCATTCTGACGTGTCAAGGCGATCTGTTCGCGGATGCTTTGCGGATCGGTAAGCGTTCGCGGTGTCACTGGCCGCAGGTCGGCTGCCGCAAGAAGCCGGTCGACCTCGATATCGGGCAGCATCGCCATGACCGCCCATCCCCCGGATGTGCAGAACGTGGGCACGCTGTTCCCGATCAGCGTCGCGAAAAACATTTCCCGCTTGCTCTGCATCCGTGCGGCATAGACCATTCTCTGACCGTCGAACAAAGACAGATCGACCCTTTCGCGGACATTGCGCCTCAGTTCCAGAAGAACCGGGCTAGCCCGGCGCAGCAACGGGTTCAGCCGCAGGTAATCATAGGCCAGATCCAGAATACCGAGATCGAGCAGAAAGCCCCGCCCGTCGCTGCTGAGCCGCATATATCCCAGTTCCCGGAAGCTATGCGCAATCCGCTGAGCAGCGCTTCGGGTGATTCCCGCACGCGAGGCGATCTCTGCCAGCGACAGCGGCCCATCCGCCCCCTGAAAGGCGGCCAGAACCCGAACCGCACGGCCCAGAGACTGCACGAATATCGGGTCGTCATGGGAATTCACGACATTTTTCAACTTCGCAGATGGCATTCGAGACACACCATTGACAGGTTCTGGAACTTGCTTTTATGGTCAATATTCAATGCAGGTGTATCGGATTGCAATACATTATGCGAGCTGTTGAAGAAAGCACCAATCGGGCATCCTTCCGCATTGCGGTGGCCGGCTTCGTCCATGAGAGCAATTCATTCGCACCCAGCCCCGCGGATATCGACGCTTTCAGACATGGAGGGGGCTACCTGCCGCTTTCGCGCGGAGCAGAGATCCTGCAACGCGCACGCAACGTGAACCTGCCGGTCGCAGGCGCGATCAGTTTCGGCGAGGCTGCGGGCTGGCAATTGCTTCCACTGCTATGGGCGGGCGCCGTGCCTTCGGCGCCGGTCACCTTGCAATGCTACACCACCATCACGGACGAAATCATCCAGCGGCTGCGCGACGCCATGCCGGTCGATGGCGTGTTTCTGGACCTGCATGGCGCGATGGTTGCCGAAAATACCCCAGATGGCGAAGGGCCGCTGATACGCAGGGTTCGCGAAGTGGTCGGCCCGGCCGTGCCCATCGTCGCGGCGCTGGATCTTCATGGCAACATCACCCGTGAGATGGTCGAGCATTCGGATACGCTGGTCGGATTCCGGACCTATCCTCATGTGGACATGGCCGAAACCGGCACCCGCGCCGCAGCCCAGCTTGAACGGCTGCTTAACGGCGGACCGAACTTCAAGGCATTCCGCCAACTGGATTTTCTGATCGCGATTGCCTGGCAGTCGACATTGACCCAACCGGGCAAGCGGCTTTATGCGCTGGCCTCCGAACCGATGGACGGGATCTATTCATCCTCGCTGTTCATGGGCTTTCCGGCGGCCGATTTCGCGGATTGCGGACCCTCGGTTCTGGCTTATGGCGCGACACAGGATCAGGCGGATGCGGCGGCCCGGAGGATTGCATCGGCTGTCAGCGAGGCAGAGGCGGAATTTCAGGGGCAAAGCTTCAGTCCCGAAGACGGGGTCCGAGAAGCGATGCGCCTTGCGCGAGACTCGGACCGTCCGATCGTGATTGCGGATACACAGGATAACCCCGGTGCGGGCGGGAATTCCGATACCACGGGGATGTTGCGCGCTTTGGTGGCCTGCGATGCGCAGAACGCGGCGCTCGGCCTGCTGACGGATCCCTCTGCTGCGGCCGCAGCACATGCCGCCGGTGAAGGGGCCGAGATCGACATCGCCCTTGGCGGCAATTCCGGTATTCCCGGCGACGCCCCATTCAGGGGCCGCTTCACCGTCGAAAAACTTTCCGACGGCGCATGCCACGCGACCGGCGGATTTTATGGCGGCGCGCATCTGCGCCTTGGACCATCCGCTTGCCTGCGCATCGGCGAAGTGCGCGTCGTGGTCACGTCAAGGAAGGCCCAGATGGCCGACCGCGAGATGTATCGTTTCGTGGGCATCGAACCCGAGGCCCAGACCATTCTCGTCAACAAGAGCTCGGTCCATTTCCGGGCGGATTTCAACGATATCGCCGCCGCGATCCTGACCTGCACCGCTCCCGGGCCCATGCCCGTCAGTCCGGCAAGCCTGCCTTTCCGGCATTTGCGGCCCGATATGCGATTGTCGCCCGGTGGGCCGCCATTCGCCTCGCTTGCGCAAAGCTGACGCCAAGATCGGCTAGCGCGCCATACAAACAAAACAGGGAAAATAACATGCTCAAAAAACTGACCGCTACTCTGCTCGCCTCATCCATACTGGCAGGTTCGGCCTGGGCCGAAACGACCGTGACAGCCGTGATGCATTCCGGCCTGCGCGTATTGGACCCGGTGATGACCACGGCGCATATCACCCGCGACCACGCCTACATGATCTATGACGTCCTGATCGCGCAGGATTCGGAGTTTCAGCCGCAGCCGCAAATGGCTGACTGGGAAATCTCGGAGGATCAGAAGACCTATGTCTTCACATTGCGCGACGGGCTGAAGTTCCATGACGGAGAACCGGTCACCGCCGCAGACGCGGTCGCATCGTTGAAACGTTGGGCCGAAAACGACGCGGGCGGCCAGGTCATCATGGACCGGACCGAAAGCCTCGAAGCAACCGATGACAAGACCATCACATGGGTGCTGAGCGAACCCTTCGTGCCAATGCTGGACGTGTTGTCCAAGCAATCGGCGCTTCCCCCTTTCATCATGCCCGCCCGGGTGGCCGAAACCCCCGCCGACGAGCCGATCACGGATTACACGGGCTCGGGCCCGTTCCGCTTCGTCGAGGAAGAGTTCCAGCCGGGCGTGAGCGTGACCTATGAAAAGAACCCCGACTATGTTCCGCGCGACGAACCGGCCGACTGGATGGCTGGCGGTAAGGTCGTCAATGTCGATAAGGTCAAATGGGTAAACATGGCCGATATCCAGACGGCGGTGAATGCGCTGATGAGCGGCGAGATCGACTATATCGAACAGATGCAGGTCGATTTGCTGCCGCTGCTGGAGGGCGATCCGAATGTCGTTGTCGAGGTCCGCGAACCGACCGGGATGCAGACGATGACAAGGCTCAACTTCCTGCATCCGCCATTCGACGACCCGAAAATCCGGCAGGCCGCGCTCGCGGCGATCTCTCAGGAGCCGGTGCTGGCAGCGATGATCGGCAATCCGGAATATTACCAGATCTGCGGCGCGGTGCTGGGCTGCGGCACCCCCCTTGGCAGCGAGACCGATGCGGACACGCTGACCGGCGGCGGTGGTATGGAGAAAGCCAAGGCATTGCTGGAAGAGGCCGGTTATGACGGCACCCCCGTGGTGCTGATGGCGCCGACCGATCTGGTGGCGCTGGCCACCCAGCCCGTCGTGGTGTCGCAGATGCTGCGGGATGCCGGGTTCACCGTCGATATGCAGCCGATGGACTGGCAGACCCTGGTGACCCGCCGGGCAGGACAGGCCGCGCCCGCCGATGGCGGTTGGAACATGTTCATCACCAACTGGATGGTGCCCGAGATCTCGAACCCGATCAGCAATCCGATGCTGAATGGTCGCGGCAATGACGCCTGGTTCGGCTGGCCGACCGACGAGAAGATCGAGCAGCTGAAAGCCGAGTATATCGCCGCCGAAGATCTGGATGCTCAAAAACAGGTCAGCGACAAGATCCAGGCACATGCGATCGAGAATGTCCTGCTGGTGCCGCTCGGCCAATACAGCCTTCCACAGGCGCGGCGGAGCACGATCACCGACATGATAAACTCGCCCGTCCCGGTGTTCTGGAACCTCAAGAAAACGGAATGACCTCCTCTTCCGACTTTGCCGGGATGACGGGCCAACCCGTGCCGTCCCGGCTCCGGACCTGCATGTTCTGTCGAACCGAGGAACCACGATGCTAGGCTATATCCTGCGCCGCATTCTGGCCGTCATTCCCGTGATGCTGTTGGTTGCGGTTTTTGTCTTCTTGCTGCTGAGGCTGACCCCCGGCGATCCCGCGGCAATCATCGCCGGAGACATGGCAACCCCCGCACAGCTTGAACGTATCCGCGAGGCAATGGGGCTGAACCAACCGCTGCATGTGCAATTCTTCACATGGGTCGGGCAATTGTTGCGCGGTGATTTGGGAACATCTCTGATTTCCAGCACGCCGGTGGCCGGGATGATCGCCGACCGGATGGGACCAACGCTCGCCATCGCGCTGCTGACGATCCTGATGTCGGTGGCGCTCGCGATCCCGATGGGCGTGATCGCGGCATGGAAACATCGCAGCGGTGCCGATTACGCGGTCATGACTTTCTCGGTGCTTGGTTTCTCGGTGCCGGTCTTCGTGATCGGATATGTGTTCATCCTGCTGTTCTCGCTGAAACTGGGCTGGTTTCCGGTGCAGGGCTATACGCCGATCTCGGAAGGGCTGGTTGCGTTCCTGAAGAATGCCTTCCTTCCCGCGCTGACCCTGACGACGATCTATGTCGCGCTGATCGCAAGGATGACACGCGCCAATATGCTGGAGGTCCTGGGCGAGGATTACATCCGCACGGCGCGGGCCAAGGGCGCCCCGGAACATCGGGTGCTGTTCCGTCATGCCCTGAGGAACGCCGCTGTGCCGATCCTCACCGTCATCGGCACCGGCTTTGCATTGTTGATCGGCGGTGTCGTGGTCACCGAGACCGTGTTCAACATCCCCGGTATCGGCCGTCTGACAGTAGATGCGATCCTGGCCCGCGACTATCCGGTGATCCAGGCGATGATCCTCTTGACCAGTTTCCTTTATGTGCTGGTCAACCTGATCATCGATCTCAGCTATACGTTCTTTGATCCGAGGATACGCTACTGATGTCACAGGCACCCCAGCCCTCCTCGGCGATGCAACCGGTTTTGCGCGTCATCGGCCTGCCGCATCTGGGCATCGGCCCGAAAATTGCCGCGCTCGTCCTCGCGCTGATCGTGGCTGCCACGATCCTGGCGCCATGGCTTGCGCCGCATGATCCGCTGACCATGGACCCGCTCGTGCGCCTGAAAGGTCCGATGGAGGGCCACCCCCTTGGAACCGACAATTACGGCCGCGATATCCTCAGCCGGGTGCTGATCGGCGGGCGGTTGTCACTGGTGATAGGCATCGCCGCCGCGGTCGTCTCGGTCATCCTGGGCCTGGTGATCGGAATGATCGCCGGCTTCTTCCACACCGCTGACGCGATCATCATGCGAATGATGGATGCGCTGATGGCAATTCCCGCGATCCTGCTGGCAATCGCGCTGGTGGCACTGAACGGACCGTCGGTCGGCTCGGTGATCGCAGCGATAACCATCCCCGAGATCCCGCGCGTCGTGCGGCTGGTGCGCGCCGTGGTCCTTGGTGCGCGCGAGGAACCCTATGTCGAGGCCGCCATCGCCCTCGGGTCATCCACCTTCAAGATCCTGACCCGGCATCTGCTGCCGAATACGCTTGCGCCGCTTATCGTGCAAGGCACCTATATCCTTGCCTCGGCGATCCTGACCGAAGCGATCCTGTCATTCCTCGGCGCGGGGGTAAGCACGGAAACCCCGACCTGGGGCAATATCATGGCAGAGGGGCGCCAGTTCTTCCGGATCAAGCCGGATCTCATCCTCTATCCCGGTGTAATGCTGTCCCTGTGCATCCTGTCGATCAATCTTCTGGGCGATGCCGCACGCGACATGCTGGATCCGCGGCTGAAGAAACGGGCGGGGTAAGCGATGCGTTTCAAGACAAGGAATTTCGATACATCCTCTGTCGCGCTTTCGACAGAGGATCTGAGCGTGCATCTGCCGGATACGCCGGGCCAGCCGCAGGTTCTGAAACAGATCGACGTGACCATCAGGCAGGGCGAGACGGTTTGCCTTGTCGGCGAATCCGGCTCGGGCAAATCCGTGACGTCACTGGCCATCATGGGACTTCTGCCCGAGGCGCTGAAGGTCACGGAAGGCCGGATCAACTTGCAGGACCGGGATCTGCTGCCGCTGAGCCGGGCGCAGATGCGCGAACTTCGCGCCGCCCGTATCGCGATGATCTTCCAGGAACCGATGACGGCGCTGAACCCGGTTCTGCGTGTCGGCGGCCAGATCATGGAGGTGATGGAACTGCACACGCAACTGCCCGCGGCCGAGCGGCGGGCGCGGGCCATCTCGATCATGGAGCAGGTCCATCTGCCCGATGTGGAACGTGTGTTCCGGTCCTACCCGCACCAGTTGTCAGGCGGGCAACGCCAGCGGATCATGATCGCCATGGCATTGGTGCTGGAGCCAGTGCTGCTGATCGCGGACGAACCCACCACCGCGCTGGACGTGACGACACAGCAGCAGATCCTTTCGCTGATCGAGGAACTGCAGGCCAATCATGGCACGGCAGTGCTGTTCATCACCCATGACATGGGAGTCGTCGCCGAGATCGCCGATACCGTCTATGTGATGAAACATGGCGAAATCGTCGAGCACGGCCCGGTCGAGCATGTCCTGCGCCAGCCGCAGGCGGATTATACCCGCGATCTGCTGGCCTCGGTTCCCAGCCTCTCGCCCCGCCCTGCCCGGCCGGAAGGGGACGAGATCGTCCTGAAGGTCGAGGCGCTGAACAAGATCTATGGCGGCGGCGGCATCCTGAAGAAGCTGCCGCAGACTCACGCGGCGAAAGAGGTCAGCTTCACCCTCACGCGCGGACGGACCCTCGGCATCGTTGGTGAATCCGGCTCGGGAAAATCGACAGTCGCACGCTGCATCATGCGGCTGATCGATCCGACATCGGGCAGGATCATGCTGGACGGCCAGGATATCGCCGGCCTTTCCCGCAACGCCCTGCGCCCCCATCGCAAGAAGCTGCAGGTCGTGTTCCAGGATCCGATGCGTTCGCTGAACCCGCGCTGGACCATCGCCGAAAGCCTGATCGAAGGGCCCCTGAACTACGGCACTCCGCGCAGCGAGGCGATGGCAGAGGCGGCACGGATGCTGACCGTCGTTGGATTGCCAGAAAACGCGCTGAAGCGTTACCCGCACCAGTTCTCGGGCGGACAGCGGCAACGGATCGCAATCGCCCGCGCGGTGATGATGCGTCCCGATGTCCTGGTCGCCGACGAGGCAGTCTCGGCACTGGATGTCTCGGTTCAGGCACAGGTCCTGAAACTGCTGGAACAGCTGCAGGACGAGCTGGGGATCGCCATCGTCTTCATTACCCATGATCTGCGCGTCGCGGCGCAGATCTGCGATGAGGTGATCGTCATGCAGCGCGGCGCTGTGGTCGAACACGGCACCGCCGCCGAGGTACTCGTCAGCCCCGCCCATGCCTATACCCGCTCGTTGATCGAGGCTGCTCCCGGTCGGATGTGGGACTTCCAGAACTTCAAGGAGATGCCCGAGGTGACACATGCCAATCCTAGCTGATATCGAATCCGCCGCGCCCGAGCTTGAAGCCATCTTCCGCGATCTGCACGCAAACCCGGAAATCGGTTTCGAGGAAACGCGCACTGCCGGGGTGGTTGCGGATAAACTGCGTGAATTCGGTTTCGACGAAGTGCATCAGGCCGTGGCGAAAACCGGCGTGGTCGGGGTCCTGCACGGGCGTGGACAGGGCAATCGCCGGATCGGGCTGCGTGCGGATATGGACGCCTTGCCCATTCAAGAGACGAGCGGTCTCGATTACGCATCGCAAAATCCCGGCAAGATGCATGCCTGCGGTCACGACGGGCATACCACGATGCTGCTTGGTGCCGCAAAATACCTGGCGGGGAGCCGCAATTTCGACGGCACCGCCATATTCATCTTTCAGCCTGCCGAAGAGGGGCTGGGCGGTGCGCGCGGCATGATTGCAGAGGGGTTGTTCAAGCGCTTTCCGGTCGATGAAATCTACGGCATGCACAACCAGCCGACGGGTCAGGCGAACCGCGCGACCGTCTGCAAGGGAACGGCCATGGCCGGAGCCTCGTTTTTCGACATTACCGTGACCGGCAAGGGCAGCCATGCCGCCATGCCGCATCAATCCAACGACGCACTGGTAACAGCCTCGGCGCTGATCGGACAGTTCCAGACCATTCTTGGACGCAACATGCCGGCGCTGGAAAGCGCCGTCCTGTCGGTGACGCAGATCCACGCCGGCAGCGCCTATAACGTTATACCCGAAACCGCCCGGATCGCGGGCACCATCCGCTTTTTCGAACCCGAGGCCCGCGACCTCATGCAGCGCCGCATGCGCGAGATATGTGCAGGTTTCGCAACTGGTTTCGGCGTGGTGGTCGATATCGAGTTCCGCAAGATCTTCGATGTTCTCAAGAATGATCCCGCATTGTCCGATGAATGGCTTGCCGCAGCCGCCGATATCGTCGGCACCGAAAATGTCAACGACGACAGCCGGCCTTTCACGGGATCGGAAGACTTTGCCGACATGTTGCAGGTCATACCAGGCGCCTATGGCAACCTGGGACATGCGGGCACCATCCCTCTGCACAATCCGGGCTTTGTGCTCGATCCGGCAATTCTGCCTGTTGGCGCCTCGATTTACGCGCGGCTGATCGAGCGCCGTCTACCATTGGAGGCCACATGAATCCCCTGAACCTGCCATTTGACAGCGAGGACATGCTGACGGGGCTCCGCCCCTGGATCGAATGCGAAAGCCCGACATGGGATGCCGCCGCAGTCAGCCGGATGATGGCGCTGGCCGCACGCGACCTGACAAATGCGGGCGCGGCCGTCGAGACGATCCCCGGAACCGGAGGGTTCGGGAATTCGATCCGCGCGAGCTTTCCTCATCCGGATCGCGGCAAGCCGGGCATACTTGTCTCGGGCCATCTCGATACGGTTCATCCGGTCGGCACATTGGAGAAACTGCCTTTCCGTCGCGAAGACGGGCTGTGCTATGGCCCCGGCATACAGGACATGAAGGGCGGGAATTATGTCTGCCTGGAGGCGATGCGCCAGATTCTGAAGGCGGGTCTGCAAACTCCCCTGCCGGTCACCTTCCTGTTCACGCCCGACGAAGAGGCCGGAACGCCATCGACGAGGCAATTGATCGAGGACGAAGCCCGGAACATGCGCGCGGTCCTGGTTCCCGAGCCAGCAAAGGAAGACGGAGGCGCGGTGATCGGCCGCTATGCCATCGCCCGCTTCGACCTGTTGACCAGGGGGCGGCCAAGCCATGCCGGATGGGCCTTGAAGGAAGGCCGCTCTGCCATCGCCGCCATGGCACGGAAAATCCTCGAGATCGAGGCGATGACCACGGAGGACTGCACCTTTTCGGTCGGTGTCATCCATGCCGGGCAATGGGTCAATTGCGTGTCGTCGGAATGCCGGGCCGAGGTGCTCAGCATGGCAAAGACACAAGAGGACCTGGACCGTGGCGTTGCCGCGATGGAAGCGCTTCAGGCCGAGGAAAACGGCGTTTCCTTCGAGGTTGCCCGTGGCGTCACCCGCCCGGTCTGGTCCCCCGACCATCCCGGCACGCTGGAGCTTTACGAAATCGCCAAAAAGATCTCGGCCGAGATCGGGTTCGACCTGAGCGCAGGTAGCGCCGGCGGCGGATCGGACGGTAATTTCACCGGAGCAATGGGTGTGCCGACGCTGGATTCCATCGGTGTGCGCGGCAAGGGATTGCATACTTTGAATGAGCATATCGAGATCGACAGCCTGACCGAGCGT
This sequence comes from Paracoccus alkanivorans, assembly GCF_003697785.1. Classification (GTDB taxonomy): domain Bacteria; phylum Pseudomonadota; class Alphaproteobacteria; order Rhodobacterales; family Rhodobacteraceae; genus Paracoccus; species Paracoccus alkanivorans. The sequence continues at coordinate 97,476 of NZ_QOKZ01000003.1, forward strand.
GCCCGGCTGGCAGCAGGATTGCTGATGACCATCACTTGACTGTCGCAGGGCGCAAATATACGCGTTTCCGTTTGGTTGGGCAGAAGCTAAAGCGTCATGTCTTTAACCTGAATCGGGGGCTTCCCGGCCGAGCGCATTCATGATGCTGTTCTTGTTGGGAGGATGGATCATGTCAGCAACATTGTCATCGGCATTTCGGGTCCGGTTTCAGCATTATATCGAGGAGGGTCTGAGCGATCGGGCGGCTGCCGTGCGCTTGAAGCTCTCACCTGCGACAGGCGCGGTGGGTTCGACTTGCCCGGATGTCAGCTCATGCCCGTGATGCGAGAGTATCCGGCACGGATTATCCTTATTTATGAACCGAAGGTTCGCAAAGCGAAACATCTGTGAAGACAAATCTCACCCGGTTGCGCGGTCGGGCACCGAAAGGGCAGCGGTTGATCATGGATGCGCATTTTGGAAGCTGGGGCACTCAGACTTTCATCGCCGGTCTGACAAGCGACGCGATGATTGCGCCCCGGGTGATAAAGGGAGCGGCGGATGGTGACGCCTTCGCCGCCTATATCCGCAACGTGCTGCTGCCGGAACTCTTCAAAGCCGCGGGATATGTCTCAGGTTAAAAGAGAAATGCTTTAGAGGCCCATTCATCAAGCTTCGCAACGATATGCCGGAGACCATCGGCAATGCCCTGGGCCGGATGTGATCTGCCCTCTGCGAGCGGCAAATCTCGGGCGCGACAAAATGCATGGTTTGACAGGCTCACGCCCTCTGGCATAGTTGGGACTGTCAGCAATCTCGCGATCAATAGTAAATTCGTGCATATTCAAGCGGCAACTTGCCATTCGAACCGAAGTTGTCAGAACAGCGCCGTTCTGCTTCTTTCGGCGCAGCGCCTGATAGTTGCGATACTGTTGCTGCCGTTTTTGCTGATATCCTTGCTCGGCGACAACACGATGCTGGCCAAAGCCCCGGATAACCGGGTCATCGTGGTTCTGTGCACCGGGACCGAGCAGGTCGAGATGGTCTGGGCCGAAGATGGCAGCCTGAAGCCCGCCGATGATCCCCCCGCAAAGGATCATGACAGTTCCAACGCCTGCGAGTGGACGACATTGGCGCAGCAGGCGGTCACCGCCGAACCCTCGGATGCTCCGGATTTCGAGCCGGTCTTGCTCACCAACCGCATGTCGATCGGCCAGCCCCTTCACGCAAGGCGGATGGCCGTGCTTGCCCCCTCGGCACGAGGGCCACCGTTACTGGCCTGAACTCCTCGCAAGAAAAGCCTCGCGGCCCTCGGGCTGCATCCGGCCATCTTCGCAATCCGCATCAGCATTTCTTCGATGACGCCTGCCGCAACCAGATGGGCAAATCCGCCACTTCCAGGCGGCCAGTTTACGAGGGCAACATAATGACCAATCCGGTAATCACCGGGCAAGGCGCCGTATCCGAAACGGACCGGTCCGATCTCTACCGCGCCGTATGGCGCTGGCATTTCTATGCGGGACTTCTGGTCCTGCCCTTCCTGATCACCCTGTCGATCACCGGCGCGCTGTATCTGTTCCGCGACGAGATCGACAATTTCGTTCATGCCGATCTCAAACGCGTCGCCGTTCAGCAGGCGGAAGCCGTTGCACCGTCGCAAATGATCGCCGCAGCGCTTCACGCGCATCCGGGCAAGGCGGTGAAGTTCACCGATCCCCCACGCTCCGACGCATCGGCCGAGATCACCGTGGCAACTGCCGATAACGAGCGTATCGCCGTTTATGTCGATCCTTATGAGGGCCGGGTGCTTGGCACATTGCCGGATCGGGGGACGGTCATGTGGACGGTGCGATATCTGCACAGCCTGCGCTATTTCGGCCCGACCGCGCGGGCCTTGATCGAGATTGCCGGAGGATGGTCGATCCTGCTGGTCGGAACGGGCATTTTCCTGTGGTGGCCGCGCGGCAGGAAGGGCGGGGTGATCTCGATCCGGGCGACCCCGCGCCGCCGGGTATTCTGGCGCGATCTGCACGCGGTGACCGGCCTCTTTGTCGGCGGGGTCATCGTGTTCCTGGCGATTACCGGGATGCCTTGGTCGAATGTCTGGGGCGGCAAGGTGAACGAGTGGGCAAATGGCTCGAATTTCGGCTATCCCTCCGGGGTTCGCGTGGATGTGCCGATGTCAGACCGGAAGCTGAGCGATACCGCCAAGACCTCATGGACGCTGGAGCAAGCACAGATCCCCGAAAGCACCGGGGCGGATGGTGCGGCACCGGCGATCGGCATCGACGCAGCCGCCGAAACCTTCGACCGGTTGGGGCTGCATGACGGTTACACGATCAGCCTGCCCGGTTCGCCAAACGGCGTCTATACCGGCTCGGTCTATCCCGACGACCTGCACCAACAGCGCGTCGTGCATCTGGACCAGTATTCCGGCAAGGCGCTTGTGGATATGGACTATGACGACTACGGCCCGGCAGGCAAATGGCTGGAATTCGGCATCAACATCCATATGGGCCAGCAATTCGGGCTGGCCAACCAGCTGCTTTTGCTTGCAGCTTGCCTGGCCATCATCGCCATGTCCGTATCTGCGGCGGTGATGTGGTGGAAACGCCGTCCCGCTCGTGGCCTGGGAGTGCCACCGATGCCATCGGATCCGCGCGTGTTTCGCGGGTTGTTGGCGATCCTGGTTATCGGCGGTGTGTTGTTTCCGCTGGTCGGGCTATCGCTGCTGGCGATGCTTGCCGTCGATTGGACGATCCGCCGTATATCGAAAATCCGGCGCCATCCTCGCATGGCCTGACACGGGCAAAACATCGCCGGTCATCGCCGGATGGCAAGCAATATCCACTCCTTTCACTGCCCCGAAAACTTCGGGGCAGTGCCCATCAGTGACGGATATTGGGGTCAATCGGCCCGTTCGGTCCTCCGACAACGGCCTCGACCATTGCCGCAACCGCCAGCAATTTAGCCTCGCCGCGCGGAGGACCGATAAGCTGGATACCGATCGGCAATCCTTCCTCCGAAAATCCGACGGGGATGGAGATCGCCGGCAGGCCCGCCGTCGTGGCGAGGAATGCGAATTTCAGCCAGTCCATGTAGCCGGAAAGCTTCAGGCCATTGATCTCATCGACCCACTCGACCTCGACAGGGCGCGGCATGCAACCCACGGTCGCACAGGCCAGCACGTCATAGCGCTGCAGGTATTCATGCATGTTGTTGAAAATCACGGTGCGGTTCAGCTGCGCATCGGCGATCTGGTCCACGCTCAGCGCGCGGCCAAAGGCGATATTCCCGACGATCGTCGGCTTGAGATGTCGCGTTACCTCTTGCGGAGCCCGCTTGAAGGCCGCCGCCATCTTCAGGCCGCGAAGAACGTGGTAGGTCGGCTCCAGTTCCGACAGGTCCGGGCAGGCTTCCTCGACAACGCCGCCATTTCGTTCGACCAGCAGCATCGCGCCATGCAGAGCATCCATGATCACCGGTTCGACCGGCGCATAGCCGCCCAGATCGGGTGCAAATCCGATCCGGATCTTGTTATCCGCCTCGATCACCGATTGCTGATAGGATTTCGCGGGCGGCGGAAAGCTGGTCGGCACGGCAGGCTGGAACCCGGCCATCGCATCAAGAAACAGGGCACAATCGCGAACCGAACGCGCCATCGGCCCCTCCTGGCCTTCGATGAGGAAGGCAGTATTGCTGAGGCTGCCGCACAGTCCCGGGCTGGGCCGAAGCCCGACAATTCCGTTATAGGCCGCTGGCGTGCGCAGGCTGCCGCCATGGTCCGAGCCGTGGCTTAACCAGACCTCGCCGGTGGCCAGAGAGACCGCCGCCCCGCCCGATGATCCGGCGGCGTTCAGCCGGGTGTCATAAGCGTTCCGCGTCCGGCCGAAGACCTCGTTGAAGGTATTTCCGCCCGCGCCGAATTCCGGCGTATTGGTCTTGCCGACCACGATCCCGCCGCGCGCCTCGATCATGGTGACGAGGGGATCGCTCGCCTCCGGCACGAAATCGGCCAGACCCAACGAGCCCGATGTGCAGCGCACACCCGCAACCGCCGTCAGATCCTTGATGCCAAGCGGCAGACCAGCAAGCCAGCCGGGATGATCGCGCATCGTGTCATCCAGCCTTATCGCCGCGGCCTCTGCCCGAGAGCGGCAGGTGATCGGCATGGCATTGACCGCGGCCTCGACGGCCCCGATCCGGGCAAAGGCCGCATCGATCAGCTCGGCCGGAGACACCTCGCCCCGGCGCAGCATGTCGACCACCTGGAAGGCCTGTTTGCGGCAGATCTCATCGCCGGTATATGGCTGCTGGGTTGTCTGGTTCACGGCAGTCATCTTTCTGAATTTCCGGATACTGGGCAGCTTGAACGGGAACGAATCATTCCGAATGCCTCGCGTGGCGATGATAGGGCAAATACCCGGCCGACAGGATAGAGTGGCCCAATTTCGGAATCTACCCCGCTCGCTTCCGGGCAGGCGGCCAAGATTGCTTACGGTGCGCTCTGCACATGGATTTACCTGCCCATGAAGGATCCAGTGATACGGGAGATTCACGTAAAAGTATAAATTTATGTGTGGAATCTTGGTCTCGGTGTTACCATCTTTATTATGTGGCATGAGCAGCCGCTGTTTCCGTTCAGCAACCAATGGTGTGAAGAAAATGGAGGTTTTCAACCGTTTTTCCGAAGCTTACGACCAGTTGAAGGTCGAAGAGATGTCCTTGCAGGATTACCTTCTTGGATGTCGTGAGGATCCGACGTTACGCGCCACCGCGGCCGAGCGAATGATCTCGGCCATCGGCAAACCCGAGTTGGTCGACACGAGCCAGGACCAGCGTCTTGGACGTGTCTTCCTGAACCGCACCATCAAGCGATACCCGGCATTTTCGGAAATGCATGGCGTCGAAGACACCATCGAACGAATTGTCGGCTTCTTCCAGCATGCCAGCCAGGGATTGGAGGAGCGAAAGCAGATCCTCTACCTGCTTGGGCCGGTCGGTGGCGGCAAATCCACCATGGCGGACATCCTCAAGCGCCTGATAGAGCAGGAGCCGATCTATGTTCTCAAGGCCGGAGACCAGCTTAGTCCGCTGTTCGAATCCCCTCTCGGCCTGTTCGATGTCGAACGCTTCGGCGATCTGCTGGAGGACAAATACAATATTCCCAAACCCCTGCTGAAATATCCCCTGTCTCCCTGGGGTGTGAAACGCCTCGAAGAGTTGAATGGGGATATCTCGAAATTCACGGTCGCCAGGCTGCGCCCCTCGATGCTGCGGCAGATATGCGTGGCCAAGACGGAACCCGGAGACGAGAACAACCAGGACGTTTCCGCCCTGACCGGCAAACTCGATATCCGCCAACTCGAACATCTGAGCCAGAACGATCCGGATGCCTATGATTATTCCGGCGGGTTGAACCGGACGACGCAGGGACTTCTTGAGTTTGTCGAGATGTTCAAGGCGCCGATCAAGGTGCTGCACCCGTTGCTGACCGCGACACAGGACGGCAGCTATATGGGCACCGAGAATATCGGGGCTTTCCCCTATCAGGGCATCGTGCTGGCCCATTCCAACGAAGCAGAGTGGCAGCAGTTCAAGTCGAATCGCAATAACGAGGCTTTCCTGGACCGCATCACCGTGGTGAAGGTGCCCTATTGCCTGCGCGCCACCGAAGAGGCGCAGATCTATGATAAGCTGATCGCCAGCAGCAGCCTTACGAACGCTCCCTGCGCTCCCGAGACCCTGCCGATCATGGCCCGGTTCAGCGTGCTGACCCGCCTGCGCGAGCACGAGAACTCGACGCTATATTCCAAGCTTCGGGTCTATGACGGTGAGAATCTCAAGGATACCGACCCCAAGGCCAAGTCCATCCAGGAATATCGCGACAAGGCCGGCGTTGACGAGGGCATGACCGGCATCTCGACGCGCTTTGCCTTCAAGGTGCTGTCGGAAACCTTCAACCACGACAACCTGGAGATCGCCGCCGATCCGGTGCATCTGATGTATGTGCTTGAGCAAACCATCCTGCGCGAACAGTTCCCGGAGGAAACGCAGGGCCGTTATCTCGAGTTCATCAAGACCGAACTAGCGACGCGTTATGCCGAGTTCATCGGCGAGGAGATCCAGAAGGCCTATCTCGAATCCTATTCCGATTACGGCCAGAACCTGTTCGACCGCTATATCGCCTATGCCGATGCCTGGATCGAGGATCAGGACTACAAGGATCCCGATACCGGCCAGATGTATGACCGCGAAGTGCTGGAGCAGGAGCTCGAAAAGATCGAGAAACCGGCAGGCGTCGCCAATCCAAAGGATTTCCGTAACGAGGTGGTCAAGTTCGTGCTGCGCGCCCGGGCCGAGAACGAGGGCAAGAATCCCGACTGGCACAAATATGCCAAGCTTCGCCGGGTGATCGAGAAGCGCATGTTCTCGAATGTCGAGGACCTGCTGCCGGTCATCAGTTTCGGGGCAAAGCGCGACCGGGAGACCGATGCCAAGCACGCGGAATTCGTCGAGCGCATGACCGATCGCGGTTACACCCAGGGCCAGGTCCGGCGGCTGGTGGAATGGTACATGCGGGTCCGGAAAGCCGGATAGGCGGCGGGCCATGGCACAGTTCATCGACAGGCGGCTGAACCCCAAGGACCGCAGTCTCGCCAACAGGCGGCGCTTTATCCGGCGCGTTCGCGGGGCGGTCAAGAAAGCGGTCGATGCCTCGGTCCAGAAACGCGGCATCGCCGATGTTGATCGCGGCGAAAGCGTCACCGTTCCCGGTGGCGACATCCACGAGCCGACTTTCCACATCGCACGTGACGGCGGCCATCGCGAGCATGTCCTGCCCGGCAACAGGGCTTACCGGAAAGGCGACCGCATCGACAAGCCGCCGGGCGGTGCGGGCGCGGGCCGCGAGGGTGCGCCCGAGGGTGAAGGCGAGGACAGTTTCCTGTTCGTCCTGTCGCGTGACGAATTCCTCGACCTCTTTTTCGAGGATCTGGAGCTTCCCGACCTGATCAAGCGCAGCATGAAGCAGACCGAGTCGCACAAGCCCCGGCGTTCGGGTCTGTCGGTCACCGGGTCGCCGGCCAATCTCAGCGTCCAGCGCACCATGCGCAACTCCATCGGTCGCCGGATCGCCCTGAAGCGCCCCAAGAACGAGCATGTGGAGGAGTTGCGCGAGGAAATGCGCAGGCTGGAACTGACGCTCGATCCGGACGACAAGACAGGCTGGGCAAGGCTGGAACGGCTGCGGGCGCAGATCGATCTGCTCGTTCACCGGCAGAAGCGCATCCCCTTCCTTGACCCGCTGGACGTCCGTTACCGCTTCTTCGAGATGCAGCCCGAGCCCACGGCGAATGCGGTGATGTTCTGCCTGATGGACGTATCCGCCTCGATGGGCGAGCGCGAGAAAGACCTTGCGAAGCGGTTCTTCACCCTGCTGCACCTGTTCCTCAAGCGCCGTTATGACAAGGTAGAACTAGTCTTCATCCGCCATACGCACCAGGCGCATGAGGTGGACGAAGAAACCTTCTTTCATTCCCGCGACAGCGGCGGCACCGTGGTCAGCACCGCCCTGATCGAAATGAAGCGGATCATCGACGAGCGATATGCGCCGTCGGAATGGAACATTTATGCCGCGCAGGCCTCGGATGGCGAGAACTATTCCGGCGACTCGGCCAAATGCGTCGGGATCCTGAACAGCGGCCTGATGAAGCTCTGCCAGTATTTCGCCTATGTCGAGATCATCGACAAGGACGAGGCACTGATCCTGACCAATAACGGCAACGGCACCGAACTCTGGCGTTCCTATCTGGAGGTCGCGGCGAACTGGCCGAATTTCGCGCTGAAACGGGTTGCCAAGCGATCGGATATCTACCCGGTGTTCCGGGAACTGTTTTCGACCGAGGCGGAGACATCGGATGGCTAGGGCGGCGAAGCGCGGCGGGTTGCTGTTCGACGGCAGCGATTGGGATTTCGACACGCTATGGCGAACCTATGACGTGATCGAGGAAATCGCACAGGACGATCTGGGGCTCGACCTTTATCCCAACCAGATCGAGATCATCTCCTCCGAGCAGATGCTTGACGCCTATTCCTCGGTCGGCATGCCGTTGATGTATCACCACTGGTCATTCGGCAAGCAGTTCATCTTCCACGAGCGCCAGTATCGCAAGGGCATGCGGGGCCTCGCCTACGAGATCGTCATCAACTCCAGCCCCTGCGTCAGCTACTGCATGGAGGACAACACCATGCCCCTGCAGGCGCTGGTGATCGCCCATGCGGCCTGCGGACATAATCATTTCTTCAAGAACAACCACCTGTTCCGGCAATGGACCGATGCCGAGGGGATCCTTGATTATCTCGATTATGCGCGCGGCTATATCCAGAACTGCGAAGAGCGGCACGGCCCGGCCGAAGTCGAACAATTGCTGGACGCGGCCCATGCGCTCATGTCCTCAAGCATCTTTCGCCATCGCCGCCCGCCGACCCCATCGATGCGGGCCGAGAAAGAGCGCGAGCGCAAACGCAGCGAAGAGGCCGAGCGCGCGGTGCACTACCTGTGGTCGACACTGGATCAAGGCGGCAAGTCAAAGGGCAGCACGGAGGAGGCAGACGAATACAAGTCGAAAATGCACCTGCCCGAGGAAAACATTCTCTATTTCATCGAAAGCTACAGTCCCGCCCTGAAGCCCTGGGAACGGGAAATCCTGCGCATCGTCCGCAATATCGGCCAGTATTTCTATCCTCAGCAGCAGACGAAGATCATGAACGAGGGCTGTGCCTGTTTCGTTCATTACCATATCCTGAACAGGCTGCATCAGACCGGCCGTATCACCGATGGCGCCATGCTGGAGGTGCTGCACAATCATACGAATGTCCTGACCCAGCCCGTTTTCGACGATCCACGCTATGGCGGCCTCAATCCCTATGCGATCGGATTTGCGATGATGCAGGATATCCAGCGGATTTGCCTCGAACCCACCGAAGAGGATCGCCACTGGTTCCCGGAAATCGCGGGCTGCCGCGACTGGAGAAACGTACTCAAACAGGCCTGGGAAGGTTACCGCGACGAAAGCTTTGTCCAGCAGTTCCTCAGCCCCAAGGTCATCCGCGATTTCCGCATGTTCGCGCTGACCGAGGATGCCGGGACCGATTGGTATACGGTCTCGGGCATCCATGACGAAGCCGGCTACCAGACCGTCAGGGACACGTTGGAACGGATCGGCGACCTGTCGCTGTCGCAGCCAATCATCCAGGTGATCGATGTCGATCTTCTCGGGGACCGGGTGCTGCATCTCCAGCATCGCAAGGTCGCGGGCGTGCCGCTTGATGATGCTGATGCAAAGGCGACGCTGCAGCACTGCAAGCGCCTGTGGGGGTATGAGGTGAAGCTGGCGGAAAGCTCGGCATCCGATCCCGGATAGTCCGGCGGGGAATGACCTCATGCAAGGCATCGATACCGGAAAATGGGCCGGATTCGTGGATGATCTCCACGATGTTCCGCTTTACGACCTGTTTCCCCAAGCCCGGCAAACCCATTCAGCGCTGACGCGCTTTCCGGGGCGGATCACAAAGCCGCTGATGCCAGAGCTGGCCCAGATCCTCCAACTGCCGGACCAGCTTGTCACCATGCCGTTCCAGCCAATCCGGCACCGAGCCGAATTCCTGAATCCGGGCGCGACCCTCACGGATCGCGACGACCGGCCAGTCGCCGACCAGCGCGTTATCGATCCCGAAAAGATCGCGCCCGCTCCAGATTGCGGGACCGAAGGCATGGGGCATCTGCTGGGCATGCTTCATCGAGGCCAGAACCGAGACCGGCTCGACCGTATCGGCAATCTCGACCGCGTTGTGCCAAAGATCGAGGATCGAGGCATATTCCCAGCTCACGGCACTCCACTTCCCGGGAAAACGCCTGTTATAGGCGTCGAAGAAAGCGTGGGGACGACGAAAGAAAAAGGCGGTGTCGGCCAGTTTCGGATCATCGAAATCCGGGAACTGGAAAACGTATCGCTCCATGAAGCCGGGCGAGGTTCGCGCAATCATCTGCGGATAGTCATCTGCCGTGCAGGCAAGGATATGTCCATCAAAGCCCAACCGATAAGCGGCCTCTGTCAGGGCGTGCATCATCGGCGGCGTGGAAGAGCACCAGCACAAAACATCGGGCTTGTCGGCCATCATCGCGGCGACGATGGACGCAGCGTCGGTCTCACCCGGATCATAGCGCAATTCCCTGATGCGCGACCAGCCGACGACATCGAAAGCCGCGCGGTATACCGCGAGCGAGGGCAATCCCAGGCTGTCGCGCTGGCTGCATAACGCGACACGGCGGGCTGGTGGCAACAGGCGGGCCAGATATTCGACTCCGGTGACGTTGAACAGCGGATGGACCTCGGCGGGCGCGATCAGGAACGGCGTGTCGGGGGTCAGGTCCGAGGGCAGCAGCGTGGCGACCAGCACCCGTCGTTTCATCAGGTAGCGCAGGGCAGGGGCAAAGCTGTCGCCGCCAAGGGTCAGGATCAGCCGCACATGCAGCCTTTCGATCATGTCACGCGCCGCTTCCAGCGTTTGCTCGGCCCCCTGCGCACTGTCGAACTCGACGATCTCGACACGGTGGCGCTTGCCCGAAACCATCATGCCGCCTCGATCATTGATCCAGTCGGCCCATATCCGGCAACCGTCCAGTCCCGGCCTCCCCCAATATTGCTCGTCCCCGGAAAGCGGAGTCAGGGCTCCGATCCGCACGGGGTAACGATTCGTCGCGCCAAGGCGGGGCAAGGAGCCGCTGACGGCGAGTCTCTGGGCGAAAGTCGATCTGCTCATGACCCGGTTATAGCCTGATTACCCCGCAGGAATACGCAAGAAAATGACAGCCAGTATTCCAGTACCGGAAAAACAGTGCCACGAGTCTCAGGACCTGGATTGCAAACCGCGATTATGCAGGAGTACCAGCCTTGGACTTGACAACGCCCTCGCCTCTGCCTCAGGTGAGAGTTGCGCTGGTTCCTGCCTTGAGGCAGGCGAAGAGGGAATGCGACAAGCCGGACCGGAAAGGTCTGGTCCAAGCGCAGCCGCCCCCGCGACCGTGACCGGATAGGTCGCCCAAGCCACTGGCAAGATGCCGGGAAGGCGGGCCGACCGTTGGGGAAACCCTGAATCCGCAAGCCGGGAGACCTGCCAGCGCTGGTTGTTGACGGGCGGACGGGGTGATCCGCGACCGGCAGGCAGAAAGCTGGCCGCGCGCCTCTTTTGTCCTTCTGGCCCCACCCTTGCGCCGCGATTGGGAAAGGGGCCGCGATGCGTGCCATATTACATGTCTGCACCACCTGCCGGGGCATCGACCCGGAGGCACCGCTGGAGCCGCGCCCCGGCGCACAACTGCATGACGCCCTGTCCCTGTCCGACCTGCCCGAGGGCGTCGAGCTGCGCCCCGTCGAATGCCTCTCGGCCTGCTCGATGGGCTGCTCGGTCGCACTGTCTGCGCCGGGCAAATGGTCCTATGTCTATGGTCGCCTGACCCCCGACGACGCCGCCGACATCCTGACCGGCGCGGGCGCCTATGCCGCCGCCCCCGACGGTCTCGTGCCGTGGCGCGAGCGCCCGGCGATTTTCCGCAAGCAAAGCCTTGCCCGCATCCCCCCGCAGGAGTGATCCATGACCGATCTGACCAAGACCCCCGTCACCGTCATCACCGGCTTTCTGGGCGCCGGAAAAACGACATTGATCCGCCACCTGATGCAAAACCCGCAGGGCAGGCGGCTGGCCGTTCTGGTCAACGAGTTCGGCACCGTCGGCGTCGATGGCGAGATCCTCAAGTCATGCGCCGATGACAATTGCCCGGCCGAGAATATCGTCGAGCTGTCCAATGGCTGCATCTGCTGCACTGTCGCTGACGATTTCATCCCGACGCTGGAACGGCTGATGGCGATGCCGCACAAGCCCGATCACATCCTGATCGAAACCTCGGGCCTGGCGCTGCCCAAACCGCTGCTCAAGGCCTTCGACTGGCCGGCGATCCGCTCGCGCATCACCGTGGACGGGGTAATCGCGCTGGCCGATGCCGAGGCGGTGGCGACAGGCCGCTTCGCCCCCGACGAGGCCGCCGTGAAGGCGCAGCGCGAGGCCGATGACAGTCTCGACCACGAAACCCCGCTATCGGAAGTGTTCGAGGACCAGATCGCCTGCGCCGATGTGGTGTTGTTGACCAAGCCCGATCTGGCGGGCGATGCGGGTGTGGCCGCCGCCCGCGCCGTGATCGAGGCCGAGGCACCGCGCAGGCTGCCGATCCTGGCGGTGACGGATGGCGCCATCGATCCCTCGGTGATCCTCGGCCTTGCTGCTGCGGCCGAGGATGATCTGGAGGCCCGGCCCAGCCATCACGACGGCGCCGATGACCACGAGCATGACGATTTCGACACGGTGGTGATCGATCTGCCGGAATTCGACGATCCCGAGACGCTGGCAAGCGCCATCGAGCGGCTGGCGGCCGAGCAGAACATCCTGCGCGTGAAGGGCCATGTCGCCATCAGGGCCAAGCCGATGCGCCTGCTGGTGCAGGCGGTGGGCGCGCGGGTGCGGCATCAATATGACCGGCCCTGGGGCGATGCCCCCCGTGTCTCGCGGCTGGTGGTGATCGCCGAGCATGACGATGTGAACGAGGCGGCGATCCGTAACGTGCTGCTGGAGGCCGTGCCCGCCTGATGCATATCGTTTTCCGCGAAAGCCGCGGTCTGGAAGAGACCGACACACCATATGATCCCGGGCAGACACCTGGCGATCTGGTGGTGCTGTCGTTTTCCGACAGCGATCTGGGGGCTTTCGCGGCAGGCTGGCATCGCGCGAACGGGGGGCTGCCCTCGCTGCGGCTGTGCAACCTGGTGGCGCTGCGGCATCCGGTCTCGGTCGATACCTATATCGAGCAGACCCTGTCGGGCGCGAAAGGCATCCTGATCCGGCTGATCGGCGGAGAGGCCTATTGGCCCTATGGGCTGGCCTCGGTGCAGGATCTGGCGCGGCGGCGGGGGATTGCGCTGGCGGTGCTGCCCGGTGACGGGCGCGACGACCCGCGGCTGGAGTCGGTCTCGACCGTGCCCGCCTCGGTGCTGCGGCAGCTCAGTCGGCTCTGCGATGCAGGCGGGGCGGTGGCGGCACAGGCCGCGCTAGCGCAGATGGCCATGGCGGCGGGGCTCTGGGCCGAGCCGGTCATGGGCACGACATCCGTGCCGCAGATGGGGTTTTACGATCCCGGCCAGGGCGTGATCGCGGCCCCGCCCGACGATGGCCCGTTGGCCCTTGTCAGCTTCTACCGCAGCTATCTGACCGCTGTCGATACCGGCCCGGTCGATGCACTGATCCTGGGGCTGCGCGAGGCGGGTTTCAAAGCCTGCGGGGTCTTCGCGCCATCGCTCAAGACTCCGGGCTTCGGGGAATGGTTGACAAAGGCGCTCCCCCACCCCCCGGTGGCCATCGTGAATGCCACCGGCTTCTCCGCACGCATGGAAACCGGCTCCCCTTCTTCTTCATCCCAATATCCTCGGGGGGCGCGGGGGGCAGACAGCCCCCCGCCTTCGCCGGAACCCTTCGATTTCGGCTGCCCGGTCTGGCAGGTGGCGCTGTCCACCAACCGCCGCCGGGAATGGCAGCAGGCGGAACGCGGCCTGTCGCCATCGGATCTTGCCATGCATGTGGTCCTGCCCGAAATCGATGGCCGGATCTTCGCAGGTGTAACCAGCTTCAAGGCCCCCGAGCCGCGCGACCCCGACCTGCAATTCAGCCGCTTCGGCCATCGCGCCGAGCCTGATCGCGTCGCTGCCATTGTGGACCGGGTCAGCGCGCGACATCGCCTTGGCACGACCGCACCCGGGGATCGCCGCATCGCCATGGTCCTGTCCACCTATCCGGGGCGCGACTGGCAGACGGCCCATGCGGTGGGGCTGGACGCGCTGGCGTCAGCGGATGCCGCGCTGCAAATGCTGGATGATGCCGGTTACCGCATCGCCGCCGGTCCTGCCGCCGAGGCACTGGCGGCCGAGCGCATCGACTGGTCGCTGGCCGATTACCTGGCCGCGCTGGAGCATCTGCCCACCGAGCTTCGCGACGATCTGCGGGCCGAATGGGGAGAGGCGCAGGCCGATCCCGATTGCAGCGACGGCGCCTTCCACTTTGCCGCGATCCGGCGCGGCAACCTGCTGCTGGCGCTGCAGCCCGAGCGTGGCCGGCGCGACAGCCGCAAGGACGATTACCACGACCTGACCCGTATCCCGCGCCATGCCTATGTCGCCTTCTACCTGTGGCTACGCGCGCAGGGCCTGCATGCGCTGGTCCATATGGGCGCGCATGGCACGCTGGAATGGCTGCCCGGCAAGGCGGTGGCGCTGTCGGCCTCCTGTTGGCCCGAGGCGCTGGTGGGTAATCTGCCGGTGATCTATCCCTTCATCGTCAACGATCCCGGCGAAGCGGCGCAGGCCAAGCGCCGCCTTGGTGCGGTAACACTGGGCCATCTGCCACCACCGATGGTCGCAGCGGCCATCCCGGCGGGCTTGGGCGAGCTGGAGCGGCTGCTGGACGAATTCTCCACCGCCGACGGGCTGGACCCGGCCCGCCGCGACCGCCTGACCCAGGCTATCCGCGAAGAGGCGCGCGCGGCGGGAGTCGAGGCGGAACTGGGCATCCCGCCCGATGCCAGCCCCGCCGAGGCGATCGCCCGGATCGATCTGTTTGTCTGCGATCTCAAGGAAAGCCAGTTCGGCGAGGGGCTGCATGTCTACGGCTCGGGCGATTGCGGGGCCGAGGAACGCGCCGGGCTGCTGGCCGCGCTGGATGGCCGTCATGTCGCGCCCGGTCCTTCGGGCTCGCCCGCGCGGGGTCGCAGCGACGTGCTGCCCACCGGACGGAACCTGTTCAGCACCGATCCCCGCGCCGTGCCGACCCCTGCCGCCCATGCGCAAGGCATCAAGCTGGCCGAAGAATTCCTGCGCCGCCACCTGCAGGATCACGGCGACTGGCCAAGGGGGCTGGTCGTCGATCTGTGGGGCAGCGCGACCATGCGCACGGCGGGCGAGGAATTCGCCATGGCGCTGCATCTGGCCGGTCTGAAGCCGGTTTGGGATGCCGGATCAGGGCGGGTCTCGGGCGTCGAGGTGGTGCCGCTCACCCTGCTGAACCGCCCCCGGATCGACGTGACGCTGCGCGTCTCGGGCCTGTTCCGCGACGTGTTCCCGGTGCTGGCGCAGCTGTTCGAGACTGGTGCTGCGGCATTGGCCGGGCGCGGGGAGGATCCGGCGGACAATCCCTATCAGGCCCGCAGCCCCCGCGTCTTCGGCCCCGAGCCGGGACGATACGGGCTTGGCATGGGCTCGGCGGCGGATGATTTCACCGATCAGGCACGGCAGGCGGCGGGCGAGGCATGGCTGGCGGCGTCAAGCTGGTCCATCGGCGCCGATGGCAAACCGCGCCCCGATCGCGCGGCGCTGGAATCGCGGCTGGCGGGGGCGGACAGTTTCCTCCATGCGCAGGACCTGCCGGAAACCGACCTTCTGCTGGCCGCCGATTATGCCGCGCATGAGGCCGGCTTCGCCGCCGCCATGGCGCGGATCGGGGCGGCGGAGCCCTCGCTCTACCATCTCGACGCCACGCAACCCGACCGCCCCCGCGCCCGCAGCCTGACCGAAGAGATCGCCCGCACGGTCCGCGCCCGCGCCTCAGATCCGCAATGGGCCGATGGCATGGCCGCGCATGGATTCCGGGGCGCGGCAGAGATCGCCGCGACGCTGGATCACCTTGCCGCTTTCGCGCATCTGGCCGGGGCGGTGCCGCCGCATCTGTTCGATCTCTATCACGACGCGACGCTTGGCCGGCCCGAGATCGTGGGTTTCATGGAGGATGCCAACCCGGAAGCCCTGCAGGCAATGCGCGACCTGTTCCGCCGCCTGTCCGATGCCGGGCTGTGGGCGACCCGCCGCAACTCCATCGCGGCCTCGCTGGAGACGGAACAATAAGCGGGATCAGGGGATGGTGCCCCGGCGCGCTGCGCCCGATGGAATCGGGCGATGGCTGGATCACCCGCATCCGCCCGCATGGAGGGCGGCTGAGCCCCGTGCAGGCAACGGGGATTGCGAGTGCCGTGCGGGAACATGGTAACGGGCTGATCGATCTGACCGGACGCGCCAATCTGCAAATCCGCGGCGTGACGCCCGCCAGCCATGCCCCGCTGATCGAGGCCCTTCGCGCGCTTGACCTGATCGATGCGGATATCGGGGCCGAGCAGCGGCACAACGTCATCGTCACTCCTTTCGCCGATCCCGAAACCGACGGGCTGGCCGCGGAACTGGAGGCAGCTCTGACCGCTTCTGCCCTGCCGCTGCCCTCGAAATTCGGCTTTGCCGTCGATACCGGCCCCGCCCCGGTCCTGCAGGACATCCCCGCCGATATCCGGCTGGAGCGGGGTGCGGATGGTAGCTTGATCCTGCGAGCCGACGGGTTCCCATATGGCGCGCTCTACCGCAGTGCTGCCGAGGCGCTGGCCTTGGCCGAATGGTTCCTTGCACAGGGCGGAGCGCCCGAAGGACGGGGGCGAATGGCCGGGTTGATCGCGCGCGGAACGCCGCCAGCGGATGCGATGCTGGCCCCCGCCCCTGTCTTGCAGACACCCGCTCCGGGACCTGTTCCGCAAGGGATGTTGGTCGGCCTCGAATTCGGCCAGATCGAGGCGGGAACATTTGCCACCCTCGCCGCGTTCGGCCCGCTCCGCGTGACCCCGTGGCGGATGCTGCTGATCGAGGGTTCGGCCAAGATCCCCGCCCTGCCCGGCCTGATTGCGGAACCCGGCGATCCCCGGCTGCGGCTGCGGGCCTGCACCGGCGCACCGGGCTGCCGCCATGCCCATGCGGCGACCCGCGCCCTTGCCCGCCGGCTTGCCTCGCACGTGCCCAAGGGGCGAGTGCTGCATGTCTCGGGCTGCGCCAAGGGCTGCGGCTGGCCGCGCGCCGCCGATCTGACCCTGACGGCCACGCCCGAGGGCTTCGACCTTATCCGGGGCGGCTGCGCCTCGGATATTCCCCAGCTTCGAGGGCTGCCGCCCGCCCGACTGCCAGAGGTTCTGTGATGCCTTACGATTACGAAAAGGACGGCGCCGCGATCTATCGCCAATCCTTCGCCACCATCCGGGCCGAGGCCGATCTGGCGCGCTTCACCCCCGAAGAGGAAATTGCCGCAGTCCGCATGATCCATGCCGCCGGGATGGTCGAGCTGGCCGCGCATATCCGCTTTACCCCCGGCATGGCCATCGCCGCCCGTGCCGCGCTGGAAGGCGGCGCGCCGATCCTCTGCGATGCGCGGATGGTCAGCGAGGGCATCACCCGCGCCCGCCTGCCCGCCGGGAACGAGATCATCTGCACCCTGCCCGATCCACGCGTGCCCGCCATGGCGCGGGACATGGGCAATACCCGTTCTGCCGCCGCGCTGGAACTGTGGCGCCCGCACCTGGACGGCGCGGTGATCGCCATCGGCAACGCCCCGACCGCGCTGTTCCATCTGTTGAACATGCTGGAGGATCCCGCCTGCCCCCGCCCCGCCGCGGTCATCGGCTGCCCGGTGGGCTTCGTCGGCGCGGCGGAATCCAAGCAGGCGCTGATCTCTGCCCCGCCCGCCCCCGCGCTCATCATCGAGGGGCGCTTGGGCGGCTCGGCTATTACCGTCGCTGCCGTCAACGCGCTGGCCAGCCGCAAGGAGTAAGCCATGACCCAAGCGAAAGGCAGGATCATCTGCGCGGGCCTCGGCCCCGGCGATCCCGAACTGATCTCGGTCAAGGCCGACCGGGCGATCCGGGGCGCGCGGCATGTCGCCTATTTCCGCAAGGCCGGGCGGCAGGGGCAGGCGCGCCGGATCGTGCAGGGCATGCTGGCCGAGGGCGTGACCGAATACCCTATGGAATACCCGGTCACCACCGAGCTTCCCTTTGACAGCCCGGAATACAACGCCCTGCTGGCCGCATTCTATGACCAATGGGCCACGAGGCTGGCCGATCTGGCGCAGGATCACGAGGTGGTGGTGCTCTGCGAGGGCGATCCGTTCTTCTACGGCTCCTTCATGCATCTTTACATCCGCCTGCGGGGCCGCGCCCCGGTCGAGGTGATCCCCGGCATTCCGGGCATGGCGGGCTGCTGGAACGTGACCGGGCAGCCGGTCACATGGGGCGACGACGTGCTGAGCGTGGTCATGGGCACCCTGTCTGAGCCCGACCTTATCCGGCATATGCGCGGATCGGACGCGCTGGTGGTGATGAAGACCGGCCGCAACCTGCCCAAGATCCGCCGGGCGCTGGCGGCAGCCGGACGGCTGGACCAGGCATGGCTGATCGAACGCGGCACCATGCCGGGCGAAAGGGTGGTGCGGCTGGCCGAGATCGAGGCAGGCGACTGCCCCTATTTCGCCATCGTGCTGATCCACGGACAGGGCCGCCGCCCCGTCTCGATGCCAGAGGCGGCGGAATGAGCGGTCGGGTCACGGTCGCGGGGCTCGGCCCGGGCGCCGATAGCATGGTCACGCCCGAGGTCAGCGCAGCCCTGGCCGAGGCCACGGATGTCATCGGCTATATCCCCTATGTCGCCCGCATCGCGCCGCGCCCGGGCCTGACCCTGCATGCCTCGGACAACCGGGTCGAGCTGGACCGCGCCGCCCATGCGCTGGAACTGGCGCAGGCGGGGCGGCGCGTGGTCGTGGTCTCCTCGGGCGATCCGGGGGTCTTCGCCATGGCCTCTGCCCTGTTCGAGGCCGTCGAGGCCGATCCGTGCCATGAAGCGCTCGACATTCGCATCCTGCCCGGCATCACTGCCATGCTGGCCGCCGCCGCGCGTGCAGGCGCGCCATTGGGGCATGATTTCTGCGCCATCAACCTGTCCGACAATCTCAAGCCCTTCGCGCTGATCGAGCGCCGGTTGCGGCATGCCGCAAGGGGCGATTTCGCCATGGCGTTCTATAACCCCCGCTCGGCCAGCCGCCCGCATCAATTCGCCCGCGTGCTGGAGATCCTGCGCGAGGAATGCCGCTCTGATCCGCTGATCACATTCGCCCGTGCCGTCTCGACACCCGATGAACGGCTGATCACCGTAACCCTGTCCGAGGCGCGCCCCGAGATGGCAGATATGCGGACGGTTGTGCTGCTTGGCAATTCCGCGACCCGCCGCGTCGGGCGCTGGATCTATACCCCGCGACGAGCGGAGGGCGCGACATGATGCAGCCACGCCATCGCCTCTTCGGGGCTCGCGACCCTGAGGCGCGGCGGCAGCCGGGGCCTGTCGATCATCACCACCGGCAGGTGCAGGTGGCGGGCGGCGACCAGCTTGGCCTCGGTCCCCGCGCCACCGGAATTCTTGGCTACCAGATGAGTGATGCCATGGGCGCGCATCAATGCCTCGTCCCCCTCTGCCGTGAAGGGGCCGCGGGCGATCACGGCCTCGGCACCCTGCAACGGAAGCGGCCCCTCCGGCGGATCGACCAGCCGCAGCAGGTAATGATGCGGACGGGTGGCAAAGGGGGCGAGGTTCTGCCTGCCGATGGCCAGGAACACCCGCGCGGGCGCGTCGGGCAAAGCGCGGGCGGCCCCCTCGGGATCGGCGGCATGGGTCCAGCGGTCCCCCGGCCCGGCGCTCCATGCCGGGCGCTCCAGCGCCAGAAGCGGGGTTCGCGTCTCTTCGCAGGCGACAACCGCGCTGCGGCTCATCTGCGCGGCAAAGGGATGGGTCGCGTCGATCACATGGCTGATCGCCTGCTCCCGCAGGTAGGCGGCCAGCCCCGGGACGCCGCCGAAGCCGCCCACGCGCAGCGGCAGGGGCTGTGCGAGCGGCGCATGGGTGCGGCCCGCATAGGAAAACACCGCATCCATGCCCGCATCCGCCAGCAGGCGAGCCATGCGGCTGGCCTCGGTCGTGCCGCCCAGCAGAAGGATACGGATCATGGCTGAACCCTGGTTGACGATCATCGGTATCGGCGAGGATGGCTTGGCCGGGCTGCCCGATGCAAGCCGTTCCGCGCTGGAACAGGCCGAAATCGTTTTTGGCGGCCCTCGGCATCTGTCGCTTGCTGGGGTCGGGGCCAAGGGGCAGCCTTGGCCGGTGCCCTTCGATACCGCCCCGGTGCTGGAATGCCGGGGGCGGCCCATCGCCGTGTTGGCCTCGGGCGATCCGTTCCGTTTCGGCGCAGGAGGGGCCTTGGCCGAATGGCTAGAGCCCGGAGAATGGCGCGCCCTGCCCGCGCCGGGCATATTCTCGCTGGCTGCCGCACGGTTGGGATGGCGGCAGGAACAGACCGCCTGCCTTGGCCTGCACGCAGCACCATTCGCCCGCCTGCGACCATATCTGGCACCGGGTTGCCGGATCATCGCCACCCTGCGCGATGGCGCGGCGCCAGTGGCCCTGGCGGAATGGCTGACGGCACAGGGCGCGGGGGCGATGCGCATGGCGGTGCTGGAACGGCTTGGCGGCGCGCAGGAGCGTGTGCGACAGACCCGCGCAGACGGCTTTGGGATCACGGGAATCGAGGCCCCGGTCGCCGTCGCCCTCTGCGGTGCCGACCTGCCGCGTGGGTTCGGCCCGGCCAATGCGCCGGGACGGCCCGAAGCGGAATTCGCCCATGACGGCCAGATCACCAGATCGCCCATCCGCGCCCTGACGCTCGCCGCTCTGGCCCCACGGCGCGGCGCGCTGCTCTGGGATATCGGCGGCGGATCGGGCGCGGTCTCGGTCGAATGGGCACTGGCCGGAGGCCGCGCCTGCTGCATCGAGCCGCGCCCGGATCGGCTGGCCAATATCCGCGCGAATATCGAGGCTTACGGGTTGTCCGGTATCGTCGAGCCTATCCATGGTGCTGCCCCCGAGGCGTTGGCCGGTCTGGCAGAGCCGGATGCAGTCTTTGTCGGCGGCGGTGCAAGCCGGGAATTGTTCGAGACGCTCTGGCCGCTTCTGCCCGCAGCCGCCCGGCTGGTAGCCAATGCCGTAACGCTGGAAACCGAGGCCCTGCTGACCGATCTGCATGTCCGCCGAGGCGGCAGCCTGACCCGGATCGAAATGGCCGAGGCCGCGCCCCTTGGTCGGATGCGGGGCTGGCAGGCCGCACGGCCAGTGGTGCAATGGCAGGTGACGCGATGAGAGTGGCAGGTTTCGGCTGCCGTCCGGGCGCGCCCATCGAGGCGCTGCGTGATGCCCTGGCCCGGACCGGGATGCAGGAACTCTCGGCACTCGCCACCATCCCGGTGCGCGAGACTGAACTGACCGCCTTGGCGCGCGCGCTGGACTTGCCGCTGCAT
This sequence comes from Paracoccus alkanivorans, assembly GCF_003697785.1. GTDB lineage: Bacteria > Pseudomonadota > Alphaproteobacteria > Rhodobacterales > Rhodobacteraceae > Paracoccus > Paracoccus alkanivorans. The sequence continues at coordinate 118,756 of NZ_QOKZ01000003.1, forward strand.
CTCAGCGAGGTGGCAGGCATCACCACTCCCACGCGATCCGAGCGTATCCAGGCCATGCACGGCACCGGCTCGATCGCCGAGGCTGCTGCCCTGTCAGCCTGTGGACCGGGCGCGAGGATCATTGTCACCCGTGTCACCAGCACCTGCGGCCGCGCCACTGCGGCCATCGCCGAACGCAAGGAAACCCCATGACCGTCCATTTCATCGGTGCCGGTCCCGGCGCGGCTGATCTGATCACCCTGCGCGGGCGCGACCTGATCGCGGCCTGCCCGGTCTGCCTCTATGCGGGCAGCCTGGTCCCCGAGGCATTGCTGAGCCATTGCCCGCCCGGCGCGCGGATCGTAAATACCGCGCCGCTCAGCCTCGACCAGATCATCGGCGAGATGGCCTCGGCCCACGCGGCGGGCCATGACGTGGCGCGGCTGCATTCGGGTGACCTCTCGGTCTGGTCGGCGATGGGAGAGCAACTGCGCCGCCTGCGCGTACTGGATATTCCCTTCGAGGTGACACCCGGTGTCCCCTCTTTCGCTGCCGCTGCCGCTGCCTTGCAGACCGAGTTGACCCTGCCCGGCATCGCCCAATCCGTGGTGCTGACCCGCACGCCCGGCCGCGCCTCGGCCATGCCGCCGGGCGAGACACTGGCCGCATTCGCCGCCACGGGTGCGACTTTGGCCATTCACCTGTCGATCCACGCGCTGTCCCGCTCGGTAGCCGAGCTAATTCCGCATTACGGCCCCGATTGCCCGGTGGCCGTTATCTGGCGCGCAAGCTGGCCCGATCAGCGGGTGATCCGCTCGACACTGGCCGGGATCGAGGCCGAGGCGGAAGGCATCGACCGCACCGCACTGATCCTTGTCGGTCCGGCACTCGCGGCGGAAGGCTTCGACGACAGCCGCCTTTATGCCGCCGATTACGACCGCCGTTACCGCCCTACCGGTGCAAACCCGGAATTTCCCGAATGATGATGCCTGGATATACCGATGGCCCCCGAGGTATTTGCACAAAGAAGAAGAGGCATTTGGTTCCAAATGTCCCGTCATCAATAGTAAAAGGGCGGCAAGGAACTATCCTGCCGCCCGATCCGTCCGCGATATCCTCTGATCAGATCAGCTTGCCCATCGCAACCGCGGTATCCGACATGCGGTTCGAGAAGCCCCACTCGTTGTCATACCAGGTCAGGATCCGGCAAAGCTTGCCTTCCATCACCTTGGTCTGATCCATGTGGAAAATCGAGCTATGCGAATCGTGGTTGAAATCCGACGAGACCAGCGGTTCTTCGGTATAACCCAGGATACCCTTCAGCGAACCTTCCGCAGCGGCCTTGATCGCGGCATTGATCTCTTCAACCGATGTGTCGCGGGCAGCCTCGAAGGTCAGGTCGACAACCGAGACATTGGGCGTCGGCACACGGATGGCGACACCATCCAGCTTGCCTTTCAGCTCGGGCAGCACCAGCCCCACGGCCTTGGCAGCGCCGGTCGAGGTCGGGATCATCGACAGCGCGGCGGCGCGGGCGCGATACAGATCCTTGTGCATCGTGTCCAGCGTCGGCTGGTCGCCGGTATAGCTGTGGATCGTGGTCATGAAGCCACGGGTGATGCCGATGCTGTCATTCAGCACCTTGGCAACCGGTGACAGGCAGTTGGTCGTGCAGCTTGCATTCGAGACCACGATATCGTCCGAGGTGAGCGTGTCGTCATTCACACCGAAAACGATGGTCTTGTCGGCATCCGTTCCGGGAGCCGAGATCAGCACGCGCTTGGAGCCGTTCTCCAGATGCGCCTGGCATTTTTCCTTCGAGGTGAAGATGCCGGTGCATTCCATCACCACATCGACATTGCTCCAGGGCAGTTCGGCGGGATTGCGGATGGCGCTGACCTCGATCGGACCACGGCCCACATTGATCGTCGATCCCTCGACCTTGACCTCGGCGGGAAAACGGCCATGCACGCTGTCATAGCGCAGCAGATGGGCGTTGGTCTCGACCGGGCCCAGGTCGTTGATGGCGACGACTTCGATATCCGTGCGTCCCGATTCCACGATGGCACGCAGCACGTTGCGCCCGATGCGTCCGAAACCGTTGATGGCGACTTTGACAGCCATGGCTCTTTCTCCCGACCAGATGACGTTGCGTTTCCTCTAGCGTGGCTTGGGGGCCGATGCAAATCCCCTTGAAGGCCCCGATAGCCGGTGGCGCGGCTCTTTGCCACCGGATCGACGGGTCCCGGGTTGACCCGCGAAACAGCGGTATCTCGGTTATCGGCTGAAAACGGCAGCGCTGCGGATCTTTACTCTTGAACCGCTTCGGGCTTCAGATTGACGTCTGCTTTTCCGGAAAGGGCTTAATTCCAGAAGGTTACGTGGTCTACCAGTCGGTCGAACATCTTCCCGGCCAGCACCGGCAAGTCCATGTGCAGCCAGAAGTAATCCAGAGCGAATATGCCGATAATCAGCACCGCGATCGTGATGGCAACCTGATTGTTCATGTCGGCCTCCGGCGGTGTTTATGGCGCGCCTTGCACGCAGCGGCAAGATAGTCCGCGATCACTCTGGCGAGACCGGACGGGGCGATGAAAAAAACGGTTCCGCCCAGTTTACTCGTCGTCCTTCGGCAGAATCAGCTTCAGTTCACCGTCCATCTGCAGTCTGCGGATCGTGGCAACGACCTCGTTTGCTGCCGCCTCCGCCTCCTCGGAACTGATCGTTCCCAGATCCGCTATCTCCTCGCGCAGGCCGTCCGCCATGCGCGAAGACAGGTTCGAAAGAATGAACTCGGCCGCGGCGGCCTCTTCCTCTGATTTCTGGGATAGTGCCTTCAGCATTGTGGCCTGATCCACCTCGCGGATGATGCGTGGGATGTCGCGCGGTTCGACCCGTTTCGGTATATGCGCAAAGATGAAAATCGCCCGCCGGACATCGACGGCGAATTCCGCATCCTCGTTATCCAGCATTTCGAGGATATCATCGCGCAATTCCGAACTCGCGAAGTTCAGCATGTCGCCCATGCGGTCACTGGCCGGCGTTTCCATCGCCGGGCGCGGCAGGGCGTCTGCCGCCTGCGCCAGAACCAGACCGATCCGGCGCAGCGCCTGCGGCGCGATATTCCGGGTCAACGACATCGACTGCGCGACCATCCGCGCCCGCTCACGCTCCAGCGCCGAGTAGGTCGCGGCAGCCTTCTCGACCGGCAATTGCGACAACATCACGGCCACCAGTTCGACCGCCTCGTTATCCGCGAGGGTCTGGATATCCTCTTGCGGCAGTTCGGTAATGCGCGGCCAGGGATCGCCGCGCCCCGACATCAGGACCAGCCGCCGCAGCCGATCGGTCGTATCGTCGGAAAGGCGGTCCGCCAGTATCGCCAGAGTGCCGTCCAGATCGCCGGGGAAGGTGACTCCCACGGCCTCCAGGCTGTCGCAGAACTCCGTGATCACATCATCCCGGGTTCTGCGGTCGATCAGCTCCATATTCGCCATTTCCTCGACCAGCAGGGTCTGTCGGTCGCTGTCGAATTCGTCCAGGCTTACCCCCGCATCGTCATCCAGCAGCAGACGAACGATAATCGCCGCCTTTTGCCGCGGACTCAGCCCGGTCTGCGTATTCATGCCCGCCCTCGTCAGCCGTTGATCACTTGCCGGGGACCAGTCTGGCATGGATTTCCTAACCCGAATTTACCGGCGACGGCTTTCAGGCCGGATTTTCGCCGAAAACCCGTGCAAAAATCGTATCGACATGCTTGGTGTGATAACCGAGATCGAATTTCTCCTCGATCTCCTCGCGCGTCAGGGCCGCGGTCACTTCCGCATCGGCCAGCAATTCCTCCTTGAAGTCCTTGCCTTGCTCCCAGACCTTCATGGCATTGCGCTGCACCAGCCGATAGGCATCCTCGCGCGACACCCCTGCCTGGGTCAGTGCCAGCAGGACCCGCTGGCTCATCACCAGGCCCTTGAACTTGTTCATATTGGCAAGCATGGTCTCGGGATAGACGACCAGCTTGTCGATCACCCCCGCCAGCCGGTTCAGCGCGAAATCCAGCGTGATCGTCGCATCAGGCGCAATGCCACGCTCGACCGAGGAATGGCTGATGTCGCGCTCATGCCACAGCGCCACATTCTCCATGGCCGGGATCACCGCCATGCGGACCAGCCGGGCCAATCCGGTCAGATTCTCGGTCAGCACCGGGTTGCGCTTGTGCGGCATCGCGGAAGACCCCTTCTGGCCGGGGCTGAAGAATTCCTCGGCTTCCAGCACCTCGGTGCGCTGCATGTGGCGGATCTCGATGGCGATGTTCTCCATCGAACTGGCGATCACCCCCAATGTCGCGAAGAACATCGCATGGCGGTCGCGCGGGATGACCTGCGTGCTGATCGGCTCGGGGCGCAGACCCAGCTGCGCACAGACATGCTCCTCGACGCGCGGATCGATATTGGCGAAGGTCCCGACCGCGCCCGAGATCGCGCCGGTGGCCACCCCTTCACGCGCCCGTTCAAGCCGTTCCCGCCCGCGCGCCATCTCGGCATAGAAGCGCGCGAAGGTCAGGCCCATCGTGGTCGGCTCGGCATGGATGCCGTGGCTGCGCCCGATGCGGACGGTGTCCTTGTGCTCCAGAGCGCGGCGCTTCAGCGCGGCCAGCAGCTTGTCCATATCGGCCAGCAGGATGTCGGCGGCGCGGACAAGCTGGACATTCAGCGTGGTGTCCAGAACATCGGACGAGGTCATGCCCTGATGAACGAAGCGGGCATCTTCGGATCCGATATGCTCGGCCAGATGGGTCAGGAAGGCGATCACGTCATGCTTGGTCACCGCCTCTATCTCGTCGATCCGGGCGGTATCGAACTCCACGTCCCTGGCACGCCAGACCGCTTCGGCATTCGCCTTGGGGATCACCCCCAGCTCGGCCTGTGCGTCGCAGGCATGGGCCTCGATCTCGTACCAGATGCGGAACTTGGTTTCCGGCGACCAGATCGCGGTCATTTCGGGGCGGGCATAGCGAGGGATCATGGCAGGCTCCTTGTCGTTGGCGCGGGCATAGCCTTCTGCTGCCGCCGGGGCAAGTTGCATGTCTTGGCATCTGCCGCCGGCAGCGGCGAATCCGAGGTTGAACAGCGCCGGGGGCTGGGCCAAGTTCCCTTGGTCGCCAAACCCCGCCAGCCAAGGAGATTCGCCATGCTGTCCCTTCCCTATCTCGCGCTGCTAATGGCGATCGCTCTCGAGGTGGTAGGGACTTCGCTACTGCAAAGTTCGGCCCAGTTTACCCGGATATGGCCGACAATCGGTATGGCATTATGCTATCTGCTCAGCTTTTATCTGCTGTCGATCAGCCTCAAGGTGCTGCCGCTCGGCATAGCCTATGCGGTGTGGAGCGCGGTGGGTATCGTGCTGGTTGCGCTGATCGGGCTGGTGATATTCGGACAACGGCTGGATTTGCCCGCGGTCATCGGACTGTCACTGATCGTCGCAGGCGTTCTGGTGGTCAACCTGTTTTCCAAGACGGTCGGGCATTAACGCTCGGTCAGTTTCAGCTCGATCCGGCGGTTCTGGGCACGCGCCTCGGGCGTATCCCCGTCATTGACCGGACGCGTATCGGAAAAGCCGGTCGCAGCCAGCCGGTCGGAGGGAAAACCCAGTTGGTCGATCATGTAGCGCACCACAGCCAGGGCACGGGCCTGGCTGAGTTCCCAGTTGTCCCGGTAACGGCCAGTTCCCGACAAGGGCGTGCTGTCGGTGTGACCGTCCACCCGGATGATCCAGTCGATTTCGGCCGGGATCTCGTCCGATATATCCGATAGCATCCGGGCCACTCCGGCAACCTGCTCGCGTCCCGCAGGGGAGAGGTTCGCCTCGCCCGGCGCAAACAAGACCTCCGACTGGAACACGAAACGGTCGCCGACGATCCGCACGCCCTCGCGCCCCGAGAGAATTTCCGACATCCGCCCAAAGAACTCCGACCGGTAGCGGGCGAGATCGCGGACCTCCTCCTCGGCCCGCTTGCGGGCGGCTTCCTCCAGTTCCAGACGCCTCTCCTTTTCCTCGGCCGCACGCAGGAGAGCAGCGTTAAGCTGTTGCCCCAGCTCGGCCACCCGCAATTCGGCCTGCTCCTGTTCGCCTCCGGCAGTATCCAGAAGCGCCTGCAACGAACCGAGTTCCGCGGTCAGCGACGCGACCTGCTCGTTCAGCAGCGCGAGTCGCCGCTGATCCTCGTTCGACATCTCCTCCTGTTTGGCCAGTTCCGCCCTCGCGGTTGCCAACAGGGCGGCTTGCCGTTCCGCCTCTGTCGCTTTCGCCTCGCCCTCCTTCGACAGCCGGTCGCGGGCAGCCTCGGCGGCGGCCAGCAGGGTCAGCGTCTCTTCAGCGCGCTTGCGGCTTTCCTCCAGCGACAGTGTCATAGCCGTCAATTCGCTATCGGCCTTTTCAAGCCGCTCGCGCAGGGCCTTTGCCGCCTCGGCCTCGGCCAGACGTGCCGCTTCGGTCTCGCTCAACTGCGACTCGACAGCGGTGAGCTCGGAGCGGAGGCGTGCTGTCCTCTCATCCGCGCCGGCGTTCCGGCTGCGCAGGTCTGCGATCAGTGCTTCGAGCGCCTCGCGGCGGGCAGCGGCCAGCCGGGCCTGTTCCGCCTGTGCATCGACCTCTTCGCGCGCAGCGGCCACTGCCAGTTCCGCCGCCGAGGCACGCTCGCGCTCTTTGGCCAGCTGATCCTGCAATGCCTCGGTCCGGGCCTGGCCCTTATTGCGCACCGCAATCAGCGCGGCCACCTCGGCCTCGAAATCCGTCAGCCGGGATTTCGCGTCCTTCAGTTCCGACCTGCTGCTTTCCAGTTGATTTGCAAGGCGCGTGATATGTGCGGCCCTGTCGCGTGCCTGCGCCTCGGCCTCGGCAAGGCGGCCTTCCAGGGTCTCTCTCGCGCTGGTCTGATCGGCCAGTTGCCGTTTCAGATCGGCCCCCCGTTCCTCGGAAGCCGTCAGAGCCTGACCGAGTGCGGATACCTGCTGGCCCAATTCGTTCAGCCGCCGCTCTTGCCGCGAGATCACCTGATCCTGCTCGACGATCCTGCTGCCCTGATCGGTGACCTGCTCGCGCAGAACCGACTGCACGATCACGAAGATCGTCAGGACGAACATCATCACCATCAGAAGCGCGGTCATGGCATCGACAAAACCCGGCCAGATCGTGGCCGAGAAGCGATTGGCCGAGGCGCGGTTCAGCGCCATTTCATTCGTCCCGCTGCTGCTGCGGGACAGATGGATCGGGCAGTTGATTATCAGGGAACCGATCACCGAAACGCGCCGCCCTGACCGCGCGGGTCAGCACAAGGAGATCCGAGCGCAGTTCCGCCACCCTGGCGTCGCGGCTCTCGTTCAACTGCCCGGCAAAACGCGACAGGGCCGAATCCAGACCATTCCCGCCCGCCGGTGGCTCTTGCTGTTGCATCAGCGCAATCAGCCGATCCTGTCCATCCGCCATCCTGTTCATCGCAGAGGTCAGCGCCGCCGCCTGCGCGATCGTCGCCTCGCCCGCCGCATCGTCCCGGCGAACCAGCGCCTCGACTGCCTCGACCATCGCCAGCACCCGCTCGTCGGCCATCGCCGCCGCCTCATCCCGCACCACGTCCCGCTCGGCGTGGAATTGCTGCAGCCAGTCGATCTGCGTGGCAATCTGGTCCAGCAGACCGGCTCCGGCTGATGACCCGGCTTCATCGCCATCCATCGTGAGGCTGATGCGGGTGAAGCCCGACATCCATTCTTCCAGCTCACGGTAGAAGCGGTTCTGGCCATGGGTGACGAACAGCTCCAGCAGCCCGACCACCAGTGACCCGGCAAGCCCCAACAGCGAGGATGAGAACGCCGTCGCCATCCCGCCAAGCTGCGCCTCGAGCCCGCTCATCAGCTTGTCGAAAACCTGCACCCCGGTCTCGCCCTCTTGCGGAGCCAGCGCCCGGATCGTCTCGATCACTGCGGGCACGGTCGTCGCGAGGCCGTAGAAGGTTCCAAGAAGACCAAGGAATATCAGCAGATTGGCAATATATTTCGTGATATCTCGGATCTCTTCGATCCGGGTCGCGACGGATTCGAGGATGGACCGGGCCGATCCAGTCGAGATCACTCCACCGGCCGGACCGCGCGCACCCAACAGCGACGCCAGAGGCGCTAGCAACCGGGGCGGCTGATCGCCGTCATCCGCGCCCCGCGCCGCAAGCCCTTTTTCCACGGCATTGCGGCGCCGGGCCGCGAAACGTTCTATCCAGTGAACCGAGCGGATCAGTTGCGCGACCTGCCAGAAGCAAGCCAGAACGCCAAGCGCGAATACCGCGAAGATCAGCCCGTTCAACCAGCGATTGGCCATGAAGATCGGCAGGATTCGTCCATATGCGAACCAGCCGCCGAGCAGGACCAGAACCAATACGGTCAGCATCAGCAGAATCTGCCTGACCGGCTGCGAGAAATGCGGATGCCCCGCCGAGCCGCCGCCACGCGAAGCCGTGACGCGCCGCGGAGGCGCCGTCAGTTTGGGCTTGGGTTCATGCGGCCCATGGCCGGTGGTCGGATCACTCAAGGTCAGCCTTTCCACTCAGTACGCAATCATTCGCGCGGAGTGTAGGGCGCAGCAGGTGGCTTGCCAAGCGACCCTATTGGGAAACCGTGCTTAAGCCTGATCCTTCATCAGACGCCGCACATCCTCGGAAAGGCGTTCCAGCATCCCGTCGTTCATGCCGATCTCGGCGAGGTGACGCACGGTATTGAACAGGTAATCCGCGTTCGGCCCGCGCCCACCATGCGCCCGGGCGATGATCATGGCCTGCTCATCGGCGCAAAGATTGCCGGCATATTGCCAGTGATCGCGCCGCATCACATAGGCGATCGCCTCGACCTGTCGCCCGTCTTCCAGCGCAACCGGCAATACGGCCTCACGATAGGCGCCGGTCACCATCTCGCGCCCGCGCAGGTATTCCATGACCCGGTCATGCTCATCCTCGGCGATCCGCAGGGCCAGCCCGCTGCACTCCGCCTCCGGCTCCCTGTCAAGGCCAAGCACCAGACCGGGTGCATCCTCGGTGCCGCGATAGGTAATCGACCGCAGGCAGAAGCTGCGGGAATAGCCTTTCAGCCGTGCCTTGGCCGTCTCGATGGGAGTAAAGCCGGGATCCCACATCAGTGAGCCATAGCCGAAAACCCAGAAAACCTTGTCCATGCCTGACATGCCTCTCTTCCGTCAGGAAACTAGGCGAGGACCTGCATGATGAAAAGCCCCGGGCTGCGCGAGCTACGGTCTGGCCCCCGGCGTGCGCCCGAAATCGGGCGCATCGGTGTCCTGCCCCGCCTCGATAATGCCGCGACGGATTGCGCGGGTACGGGAGAAATAGTCGAAAAGCTGCTCTCCGTCCCCCATGCGGATCGCACGTTGCAGCACGAAAAGCTCTTCGGTAAAGCGGCCAAGAATATCCAGCGTGGCTTCCTTGTTATGAAGGAACACGTCGCGCCACATGGTCGGGTCGCTGGCCGCGATGCGGGTGAAGTCGCGGAAGCCGGCGGCGGAATACTGAATCACCTCTTCGTCCGTCACCCGGCGAAGGTGATCGGCCACGCCGACCATGGTATAGGCGATCAGATGCGGTGCATGGCTGGTAACGGCCAGCACAAGGTCGTGATGGCCGGGTTCCATCCTGTCGGTCTTGGCCCCCATTGCGGCGATCAGGCCGGAGAGCCGGTCGACCGCCCCAGGATCGGTTCCGGGCAGCGGAGTCAGCAGCCACCAGCGATTGCGAAACAGGCTGGCAAAGCCCGCGCGCGGGCCGGAATGCTCGGTCCCGGCAAGCGGGTGCCCGGGAATGAAATGCACGCCGTCCGGGATATGCGGACCGACCGCGTCGATCACCGCCTGCTTGACCGATCCGACATCGGTGACCGTGGCTCCCGGCGCCAGATGCGGCGCGATTTCGGCGGCGACATCGCCCATCGCGCCCACCGGCACGGCAAGCACCACCAGATCGGCCCCCGCCACCGCCTCGGCGGCGCTGTCGCAGATGCGGTCGCACAGCCCGATCTCGCGCGCCGTGTCGCGGGTGGCCTCGCTGCGGGCATGGCCGGTGATCTCCCCGGCAAGGCCGGATTCGCGCATGGCATGGGCCATCGATCCGGCGATGAGCCCCAGTCCGATCAGCGCGACACGGTTGTAGATCAGGCTCATTCCTCGGTCCTTCTTTCCTGCATGAAGCGGCCAAGGCAATCGATCACCCGGCGACAGCCCGCCTCGTCGCCCACGGTGATCCGCAGGGCATCGGGCAAACCGTAGCCGCCCACTCGCCGCACGAGAATGCCATCCTCGCGCAAAGCGGCATCGGCGGCCTCCGCCTCTTCGGGGCTGGCAAAGCGCGCCAGCAGGAAATTCGCGAAGCTCTCGTCACAGCCGATCCCCATCTGCACAAGGGCGTTGCGCAGCCATTCGCGCCAACGGGCGTTCTCGGCCGCACAATGGGCAGTGAAACCTGTGTCACGGATCGCCGCCTCGGCCGCTGCAAGCTGTGCCGATGACAGGTTGAATGGCTGCCGGATCCGGTTCAGCACATCGATGACCGAGCGCTGAGCATAACCCCAACCGATCCGCAGCCCGCCCAAGCCGTGGATCTTGGAAAAAGTCCGCGTCATGATCACATTCGGATGCCGGTCGACCAGCGACACGCCGCCATCGAAACCGCCCGCGAACTCGGTATAGGCGCCATCATGCACAAGAATAACATGCCCGGGCAGGCCGTCTACCAGCCTCTGCAACTCCTCCTCGCCCAGCATCGTGCCGGTCGGATTGGCTGGGTTGGCGATGAATACGATCCGGGTTCGCCCCGTCACGGCCTGCAATATGGCATCCACATCGATGCGCCGTTCGGCCTCGGGCGCCGTGACCGGCTCCGCCCCGACCATCCGGGCAAGGATGGGATACATCGAAAAGCCATGCTCGGTGGTGATGATCTCGTCTCCCTGCCCCGCATAGGCATGGGTGACGAATTGCAACACCTCGTCCGAGCCGACCCCGCAGATGATACGCGCCGGATCCAGACCGTGCACCTCTCCGATCGCCTTGCGCAGGTCGGCATGGTCCGTCGAAGGATAGCGGTTCAGCCCGCCCGCAGCCGCCAGAAATGCCGCCTTCGCCGCCTCGCTACACCCTAACGGGTTCTCGTTCGATGACAGTTTCAGCACGTCGTCATGCCCGGCAAGCCTGCTTTCACCGCTGACATAAAGCGCAATATCCATGATGCCGGGTTTTGGCGTGATATCTGTCATGACCGTTTTCCTTTGCGCGCCCGGTTTAGAGACTTGGCCCGGTCAGGGAAAGGGCCGAATCACAGGGTTCCGCTATTGGCCGTGGCTGCGAAACCGCTGCCGCGCCCGGCCCCGACCTGCAGGGAACTTCATGAACATGCCACGAAACATACCCGCCCGGAATTGACGCCGTTCAGTCCCGCCAGAGCGGGATGCGCAGGCTGCAGAAATTGGCCACCGCCATTCCGGCCGACAGGGACCCGTCCCGCGGTCCCGAACCGAACTGGGACAATCCCGCCCCTTCGGCCTTTCGCGTGGGGTCAAGAGTGAAGACAATACCGTTGCCAGCCTCGCGCGGCTTGGATGTGGCGCGCCAGATACGGGTCTTGCCCGGCTGTTCCAGAACGCGCTGGACGAAATCACCCGCAGCGCACCAATAATCGGTGTCGTCCCGTCGCACCTCATGAAGAACTTCGATCTCGGTCGGGCTGACCTGCACCGCCGTCATGCCGTTCCGGGCCATGAAAGCAGCCGCCGGCATCGGCAACAACAGCGGGATCAGAAACAGCAGTCGCATCGCAAATTGCATTGGGGGCGTCAGGATTATTTCCAAGACTTCATCACCGATGATGCCTCACAAGTATTTCTGCGGCAATAACGAATGGCTTGGGTATCGTCGCAGCTACGCTGTGATGGCCCGCGACACCGAGTCGCCGTTAGGCATCACGGAAAGTCTCGGATCCGGCATCTCTTCGCAAAAATGGATTGCCAGCAGGACCAGCCAGGAGTTCATGTGAAAAGGGCCGCGCCATGGCGCGGCCCTTGAAAAATTCCGATGCGGCGAAGATCAGTTCTTCGCGTAGAATTCGACCACGAGGTTCGGCTCCATCTGCACCGCGTAGGGCACGTCGCCCAAGGTGGGGGTGCGGACGAAGGTCGCGGTCATCTTGTTGTGGTCGGCTTCCAGGTAATCCGGCACGTCACGCTCGGGCAGACCCACGGCTTCCAGCACAATGGCCAGTTGGCGCGAACGCTCACGGATCGAGATCACGTCACCTTCGCGGACACGATAGGACGGGATGTTGACGCGCTTGCCGTTCACCTCGACATGGCCGTGGTTCACGAACTGACGGGCAGCGAAGATGGTCGGCACGAATTTCGCGCGATAAACGACGGCGTCCAGTCGGCGCTCCAGCAGGCCGATCAGGTTCTCGCCGGTATCGCCGCGGACCCGCTCGGCCTCGGCATAGATACGGCGGAACTGCTTTTCGGTCAGGTCGCCGTAATAGCCCTTGAGCTTCTGCTTGGCGCGGAGCTGGGTGCCGAAATCGGACAGTTTGCCCTTGCGGCGCTGACCGTGCTGGCCCGGGCCGTATTCACGGCGGTTGACCGGGGACTTGGCGCGGCCCCAGATGTTTTCGCCCATGCGGCGGTCGATCTTGTACTTGGCAGCGGTGCGTTTGGTCATCGCTGATCTCCTTCAATATGGTTTCGAAGGGCGTTGTCCTTTGGCCGAAGCCCGACAGGCATCCCCTTGCGGGGGCCGCCAACACCAATGAAGTGCGCGCTTATAGTCCCGTTTCAGCCGGTGTCAAGCGCGCTGAGCCTGCAGGCGCGCCAATGCCTCGGACCAGCCGGGCAGCAGCGCCGGGTCAGGATCGAAACGCGCGGCGATCTCGGGCCGGGTCATCGCCTCGGCCCCAGCTCCGGTCGCCGCCATCAGCCCAAGCCGCGCGGCGCCGAAACCCGCCCCGGTCTCGGAGCCCGCCGGGCGCAACACCGGCACCCCGGTTGCCTGCGCCAGCATCGCCAACCACAGATCCGAGCGCGCGCCCCCGCCCATCGCGATCAGCGAATCCGCACCGCCCCCCGCCTCGCGCAAGGCGGCCATGTTCTCGGCCAGCGCGAGCGCCACGCCCTCCAGCACTGCCCGGGTCATCTGCGGTCGGGTGCTGCGCGCCGACATCCCGGTAAAGCCCGCCCGCTGCGCAGGATCGTTCAGCGGCGTCCGTTCGCCGGTCAGATAGGGCCAGAAGGCGATGCGCGCGGGCTGGCCGGGCTGCGGGTCCAGTTCCGCCAGCAGATCCGCGACGGGCTGACCGACGATCCCGGCCCACCATTCCAGGCAGGCGGCGGCGGACAGGATTACCCCCATCTGGTGCCATTGCCCCGGCAAGGCATGGCAGAAGGCGTGGATCGCGGTCTCGGGCGCGGGCAGGAAACGGTCGGTCGCCGCAAAGATCACCCCCGATGTGCCAAGCGAGACCAGCCCCGCGCCCGGCCCGGTGATCCCTGCGCCAATCGCCGTCGCAGCGTTGTCACCCGCCCCGCCCGCGACGGGAATACCGGCAGGCAGCCCCAACTCGCCGGCAATATCGGCGCGTAGCTGCCCCGCCACGGCGCTGCCCTCGGCCAGCGAGGGCATCATTCCGCGCTCCATCCCCGTCGCCGACAGCAACGCATCCGACCAGTCCCGCGCAGCCGGATCGAACCAGGCTGTGCCCGAGGCGTCGGACATGTCGCTAATGGCCTCGCCCGTCAGCCAGAGCCGCAGGTAATCCTTGGGCAACAGCACCCGGCGCACCTGTTCGAACAGGTGCGGTTCGTGCCGCTGCATCCAGACCAGCTTGGGCGCGGTAAACCCGGCAAAGACGAGATTCCCGGTCACATCGCGGAACCGTTGCTGCCCGTCCAGCTCCGTTGCCTCCTCCGAAGCACGGCCGTCATTCCAAAGGATGGCGGGACGCAGCACCCGGTCGCTTTCGTCCAGGCAGACCGCGCCGTGCATCTGCCCCGACAGCCCGATCCCCGCCACCCGGTCCAGAGGTTCCTTCAGATCGGCGATTGCCGCGCGGGTCGCATCGATCCAGTCCTGCGGCGCCTGTTCGGACCAGCCCGGCTGAGGTGTCGAGACCTTCAACCCGGCATGGCCGGTGCCGATCACTCGCTGCGCCTCGTCGATCAGCACGGTCTTCACGCCTGATGTACCGAGATCGATTCCCAGATACATTGCTCTACTCCCCTAGTTCGCCTGCGCCGTTTTGGCCGATTCGCGGCTATAGCGCCAGCCCGGAAGAGTGTGCCCGACCGGAATCCCTGTCGCCGCGTTCCAGCTTGAATGCAAGATCGCCTACAGCCTGCGCGTCAAACGGCGCGAATTGGCCTGGGTCCGCTTGCTATAGGGGTTCAGCGCCGCCGACATCACGTGATCGGGGCTTGCGCCACGGCTGGCAGCCCGCGCCATGGCGAACAGCGATTCGGACGCTGCGGCCTGTTTCTCGGCTACCATGCGAAAAGGCTCGCCAGGGGCCTGTGCCACCACTCCCAGCATTCCCGCGACCCGGATCCATATCACAACCTGTGAATCCATAGCGAGATGCATCATCTGCTCCCATAACCGAAAAGGTCCCTCCGTCCTCCCATTCGTGTTCTTTTTCCGAGACATGCAGGATTCCTTTCGCCGCCATCCGCGACATATCGGGACATCGTGAGTTAATTGAACATGTGAAACAAGTATCTTGTTCCCATAAATTTCCGACAAGCCGCGACAAATATGCCAAGCCCGCTTGGCAATACGGCCGCGCAATGTATAGAGGCGGGTCATGACTGACAGCATCACACTCCGCCGCCCCGATGATTGGCACCTGCATCTGCGCGATGGCGCGATGCTGGCCGCCGTGACCCCATATTCCGCGAGTTTCGGCCGCGCGATCATCATGCCCAACCTGATCCCTCCGGTCGTCACCGGCGACCAAGCGGCAGCCTATCGCGACCGGATCCTGGCGGCCCTGCCCGGGGGTGCGGCATTACAGCCGCAGATGACGCTGTATCTGACCGACACGACCGATCCGGTGGATGTGGTGGCCTCGCATCGCGACGGCATCATCCGCGCGGTCAAGCTGTATCCCGCCGGGGCGACCACGAATTCCGCCAGCGGCGTGACGGATTTCGACCGTGTCCGCCCGGTGCTGGAGGCGATGGCCGAGGCGGGTATCCCACTTTGCGTGCATGGCGAAGTGACCGATCCGGAGGTGGATATCTTCGACCGTGAGGCAGTCTTCATCGACCGCGTTCTGGACCCGATCCGCCGCAAGACCCCCGGCCTTCGCGTGGTGATGGAGCATATCACCACGTCTGACGGCGTGGACTACGCACGCTCGGGAGGCGATGACCTGGGCGCGACGATCACGACCCATCACCTGGTGATCAACCGCAACCATATCCTCGCCGGCGGTATCCGGCCGCATTACTACTGCCTGCCGGTGGCCAAGCGCGAAACCCACCGCATCGCCCTGCGCAAGGCCGCCACCAGTGGCGAGGGACGGTTCTTCCTGGGCACCGACAGCGCGCCGCATCCCGACCGCGCCAAGCTGCAGCCTTGCGGCTGCGCGGGCTGTTTCACGGCGCCTAACACCATGTCGATCCTCGCTCATATCTTCGAGGAGGACGGCGCGCTGGACCGGCTGGAGGCATTTGCCAGCCTCAACGGCGCAACATTCTACGGCCTGCCCCCGAACCAGGACCGCATCCGCCTGACCCGCCGCGACACCGCCGCTGCCTATCCGGCGACCATTCAGGCGGGGGACGAGACCGTCACCGTCTTCGATCCCGGCTTCCCCCTTTACTGGCATCTGGAGGACGCATGAGCCTGCCCTACCCCACGCGCGAGGAGATCGCCCGCCTCTCGGCCCACATGCTGCTGGAGATCAAGGCGGTGGATTTCAACGCCGAGCAGCCCTTCACCTATGCCTCCGGCCTCAAGGGGCCGACATATGTCGATTGCCGCAGGATCATCAGCTTTCCGCGCGTGCGCCAGACCCTGCTGGATTTCCTGGCCGCAACTGTCATGCGAGACGCGGGCTTCGAGGCTTTCGACAATGTCGCGGGCGGCGAGACGGCGGGCATCCCCTTTGCCGCCATGGTCGCGGAGCGGCTTGGCCTGCCGATGACCTATGTGCGCAAGAAGCCCAAGGGATACGGCCGCAACGCCCGGATCGAGGGCGTGATGACCGAGGGCCAGCGCGTGCTGCTGGTCGAGGATCTGACCACCGACGGCGGCAGCAAGCTGTCCTTCGTCGATGCCATCCGCGACACCGGGGCAAGCTGCGCCCACACGGCGGTGATCTTCTATTACGGGATCTTCCCCGAGACCACGCAGCGGCTGGCCGATCACGGCGTCAGCCTGCATCACCTGTGCACATGGTGGGACGTGCTTGCCGAGGCACGGGAAAGCGAGGCTTTCGATACCGCCACGCTGAACGAGGTCCAGACCTTCCTGACCAACCCGCGGGAGTGGCAGGCGGCGAATAGCTGACGCGGAGGTTATCCACAGCTTATCCCCCGAACCGCCCACCGGATTCCGCCGTCACGGGATTTCCTGTGACCATAACTTGCGGTATCATCGCGCGAATAACCATAATATTGGGGGCGAGAGGCGGATGAGCAGCTTGCACGCGATCATTCCGGGACAGGATTCGGACGAGCCGGGGACGCAGGCGGTCCCGTTTTCGCTGGAGGCCGAACAGCAGCTTCTGGGGGCATTGCTGACCAATAACGACGTGTTCGACCGTATCAGCCAGACCATCAGGCCCGAGCATTTCTATCACCCCGTTCATGCCCGCATCTTCGAAATCTGCGCCGAGCGGATTCGCAAGAACGCATTGGCCAGCCCGGTCACCATCAAGGCCTTCATGGAACATGACGAGGGCCTCAAGGAACTGGGCGGCGCGCCGTATCTGGCGCGTCTGGCCGGGGCGGCGATCTCGGCCTATGCCGCACGCGACTATGCACAGATGATCCGCGAATTCGCCTTGCGCCGCGAATTGATCACGCTCGGACAGGACATCTCGGCCCGCGCCTCGACGGTCGAGGTCGATGACGATGCCGAGGAACAGATCAAGGCCGCCGAGCAGACGCTTTACAAGCTGGGCGAACAGGGCGTGGCCGAGCGCGGCTTCCAGAGCTTTCTCAAGGCGGTGACTGGCGCGGTCCAGACCGCGAACGCGGCCTATCAGCGTGACGGCAAGCTGTCGGGGATCTCGACCGGGCTGGTCGATCTGGACGGCAAGATGGGCGGGCTGAACAATTCCGACCTGATCATCCTGGCGGGGCGTCCTTCGATGGGGAAAACCTCGCTGGCGACGAATATCGCCTTCAACATCGCCAAGTCCCACAAGCTGGGCGAACGGGCCGACGGCACCCATGGCACGGTCGAGGGCGGCGTGGTCGGTTTCTTCAGCCTCGAGATGTCGGCCGAACAGCTCGCCGCACGAATCCTGTCCGAGGCGGCGGAAGTTCCCAGTGAGCGCATCCGCAGCGGCAATATGGACGAAGCCGAGTTTCGCCGTTTCGTCGAGGCCGCGCATGCGCTGCAGAACTGCCCGCTTTACATCGACGACACCCCGGCGCTACCCATCAACCAGTTGGCCGCCCGCGCCCGCAAGCTCAAGCGAACGCATGGGCTGGATGTGCTGATGGTGGACTACCTGCAACTGCTGCGTCCGGCCACGGCCAAGGACAGCCGCGTGAACGAGGTCTCCGAGATCACCCAGGGCCTCAAGGCCGTCGCCAAGGAACTGAATATCCCGGTCATCGCCCTGTCGCAGCTGTCCCGGCAGGTCGAAAGCCGCGAGGACAAGCGCCCGCAGCTTTCCGACTTGCGCGAATCGGGAAGTATCGAGCAGGACGCCGATATCGTGATGTTCGTCTTCCGCGAGGAATATTACCGCGAACGCGAAAAGCCCTCGGACAGCGATCTGGACGCGATGGCCAAGTGGCAGCAGATCATGGAAAACGTGCATGGCAAGGCCGAGGTGATCCTTGGCAAGCAACGCCACGGCCCGATCGGCACGGTAGAGTTGTCCTTCGAGGGACAGTTCACCCGTTTCGGCAACCTGGCCAGGGACCGGCAAAGCACATGGGATTGAACCTGCCGGGCGCCGCCCGGGCAAAAGCCTCGAAACATCGCCCATGACCATTGCCAGAACACCTCCGCATCCTGCCACACTGGTTGCATTGTCCGGAGTCTCGGCACTTTCGATGAACGTGTTCCTGCCCTCGCTTCCCGGCATGGCGCGGGATTTCGAGGTCGATTACGCGGTGATGCAGCTTTCGGTCTCGGCCTATATCGGGGCCAGCGCGGTGCTTCAGCTTCTGGGTGGACCGATCAGCGACCGGATGGGGCGGCGGCCGGTGGTGCTCGCCGCATTGGCTGTTTTCATCCTGGCCACGATCGGAACGCTCATCGCCCCGAATGCGGGCGCCTTCCTGATCTTCCGGCTGATCCAGGCGGTCGTGGCCGTCTGCATGCTGGTGCCTCGCGCAGTGGTCCGCGACATGTATGACGGCGCGCAGGCGGCCTCGATGATCGGTTATGTCACCATGGGAATGGCCGTCGTCCCGATGATTGCCCCAATCATCGGCGGCCTGCTGGACGAGGCCTATGGCTGGCGGGCGAATTTCGCCATGATGGGACTGCTGGGCCTGGCCGTCGGCATCGCCGCGTGGCGCGACCTGGGCGAGACCGTGCGCGACGGCGGCCTGCCGTTGCGGCAGCAGGTCAAGAACTATCCGATCCTTGCGCGATCCGTCCGGTTCTGGGGTTACTGCCTCGCCGCGACCCTTTCTTCCGGCTGTTTCTTTGCCTATCTGGGCGGTGCGCCCTTCGTCGGCGAGCATGTCTTCGGCCTTACCCCCGCCGAGGTCGGTTATTTCTTTGCCGCTCCATCACTCGGCTACCTGGCAGGCAACTTCCTTTCAGGCCGCTTCACGGCAAGATTCGGGCTGAACCGGATGATCCTGACCGGGTGCTGCATCTGTTTCGCCTCGCTCGCTTTTTCGCTGGCGGTTCTTCTGTCCGGGATCGTGGATCCTTTCATATTCTTTGGTGCCATCGCCGGCATGGGGCTGGGCAATGGTCTGGTCATGCCGAATGCCAATGCCGGGATGATGAGCGTCCGGCCAGAGCTTGCCGGCACTGCCAGCGGGCTGGGCGGCGCATTGGCAATCGCCGGAGGTGCGCTGTTGTCGGCGCTGGCGGGGGCGCTTCTGCAACCCGGATCGGGGGCCACTCCGCTGCTCGTTATCATGAACCTGTCGGCCGCCGGGGCACTGGTCGCGATCCTGTGGGTGCTGAGGCGCGAGGCTCAACTGGCCAGGACGACTCAGATAAAGTCCTGTTGAGGTTTTCTTAACTTTCCTGATGCAAAAGCCGCGGCATGTCGCTTGTTTCACCCTTCCGGCCTCGGATCTATGGTTCTCAATGATCGCCGCCCTTGCCCTGCCCCTTGCACCAAATGCTTTGCAAAGGCTAGAGCCTGTTTTGCAAAGCAAGGGGGCAACCGTGGCAATTCAAAAAATCTATGCCGGAACAGCGCTGCGCGAGACGCGCGCCCGGGCGGGCCTGACGCAACGCCGCTTTGCGGAAACATTGGGCGTATCGCTCCCGTATCTGTCGCAGATGGAAAACAACCACCGGCCGATCTCTGCCGGAGTGCTGCTGAGGCTGGCGCAGGAATTCGGCATCGATCTGACCACGCTGGCCGCCGGAGATGCCGAGCGAATGGTGATCGACATGCAGGAGGCGCTGGCCGATCCGCTTTTCGACGCTACCCCGCCACTGGCCGATCTGCGTCTGGCTGCAACCAATGCCCCGGTACTGGCCCGCGCCTTTCTGGACCTGTATCGCGCCCATCGCCAGGGACAGGAACGACTGGCCGCGCTGGACGAGGCAATCGGGGCTGCGGGTCAGAACGCCGTCGTTACACCGTGGGAGGAGGTGCGGGATTTCTTTCACTACTGCGACAACTATATCGACGCGGTGGATCGCGCAGCCGAGCATTTCGCCTGTCCCGAAGGAGAACGGGGGGATCCGTGGCAACTTGCGGTGGAGGCATTGTCAAGGCGCGGCATCCAGGTTTCGCTGGTCGAGATGCCGGCGAACTCGGTTTTCCGTCGCGAAGGCCGCGAACTGCTGGTCAATGCGGCTGCCGAAGCTCCGACACGCGTATTCCAGCTGCTGCATCTGGTTGCATTGGAACTCCGCACCGATCTGCTGGAAGCCACGCTCGACCTGGCCCGTTTCCGCACCCCCGTCGCGCGGGAAATCGCGCGGGTCGGCATGGCCAATTACTTCGCAGGGGCGGCATTGATGCCCTATCGCGCCTTTCTCGCCGCAGCGCAGGAAGAGCGCCACGATCTGGAACGCCTTTCCCATCTGTTCGGAGCGTCGCTGGAGCAGGTGGCGCACCGGCTCTCGACCATGCAGCGGCCCGGGGCGAAAGGGGTGCCGTTCTTCTTTGTTCGCGTCGATCAGGCGGGAACCATCACCAAGCGCCATTCGGCCACGCGGCTGCAATTCGCCCGCTTTGGCGGAGCCTGCCCACTCTGGAACGTCCACCAGGCCTTCGAACAGCCGGGCCGCTTCCTGCGCCAGTTGGCGGAAACTCCCGATGGAATGCGCTACCTGTTGCTTTCGCGCGACGTATCCAAGCATGCAGGCGCATTCAACGCCCCGGTTCGCCGATTCGCTATCGGTTTGGGCTGCGAGATCGCCCATGCAAATGGTATGGTATATTCCGATGGCCTGGATCTGTCCAAACCGCGGGCATTCGAACCGATCGGCATTTCCTGCCGGATTTGCCCGCGTCCCGACTGTCATCAGCGCTCGGTGCCGCCAATCGATCGGCCGCTGAACATCCCGACGGATCGCAACGGACCGCTGCCATATGAAATCGCGTAACTTCTTCGTCAGAGAAGCAGCTGTTTCGGCGGATTTCCGCCAGTCAAGGCGTATATTTGCCTATACGACAGCCTGCGACATCTGCGCTGTTGCCTTAAGGGCACAGGTCATTATTACCCCATGGGAAATGGAACCACAGCATCTCGGCCACAACAGGGATGCACCGTCGAGGGACATGTTTTGCCAAAACGTCTAATAAGCAGCCTGGATTCGTCATTGGAACGCTGGTTGCCTGAAAAACGTCTGTTTCTCCGCTCGGACGATGCAACACGATTCCTGCGGCTGCGACCGGCAACCCAGTTGATGGGCCTCCTCGGCGGCGGCTTGATTTTCGGCTGGACCGTGATTGCAAGTTCCATCCTGGTTATCGACGCGATCAGTTCAGGCTCTTCTGACGAACAGATGAGCCATACGCAAGCCGCTTTTGAAGAACGGCTGGAACAGCTTTCCGCAGAGCGCGATGCGCGCGCAGCCGAGGCATTGGCCGCCCAGAACCGCTTTACCGTCGCGCTGGAGCAGGTATCGAAGATGCAATCGCAGCTCCTGGCCTCGGAAGAGAAGCGGCGCGAGCTGGAAACCGGTCTCAAGGTCGTCCAGTCCAATCTCAGCGAAGCGATCACCGAGCGTAACGACGTGAAGGAACAGCTTCAGGTCACGGATGGCGATGGTATGGACGATCAGGCTCGGACCGAGGAGTTTTCGGTCGCGCTGGATATCCTGTCGGGCGAATTGCGCAACACCGCCGATGCACGCAGCGAGGCAGAGCGCCTTGCCGAGGAGGCCTCGCTCAAAGCAGAGGAACTCCGGGTCGAGCGCGACCAGATCATCGCGCGCAACGACGAGATCCTGAACCAGCTGGAAAATGCGGTCACCGTATCGGTCGAGCCTCTGGACGAGGTGTTCCGTTCGGTCGGTATGGACCCCGACGACGTTCTCAGCACCATCCGCGAGGGTTATTCCGGGCAGGGGGGGCCACTTAACCCGATCTCTTATTCCACCAGCGGCGACGCCACGCTGAGCCGTGAGGAAACCAAGGCCAAGCAGATCATCGTCACGTTGGACGAGATGAACACCTACCGCATCGCCATCGAGAAATTGCCGCTGGCGATGCCGGTCAAATCCTCGTTCCGCTACACCTCGGGCTTTGGCCGCCGTTGGGGCCGCATGCATGAGGGCGTCGACATGGCTGGCCCGTCGGGCACCCCGGTCTATGCCACCGGGGACGGGGTTGTCTCATTCGCCGGACGGCAAAGCGGCTATGGCAACCTGATCAAGGTCACCCATGAACTCGGCACCGAAACCCGCTATGCGCATCTGTCCAGAATTCGCGTAAAAGACGGGCAAAGGGTGTCGCAAGGAGACCTGATCGGTGATATGGGAAATACAGGACGCTCGACCGGTCCGCATCTTCACTATGAGGTACATGTGAACGGGCGGGCGGTTGATCCGATGAGTTTTATCAAGGCAGCAAGCAATGTTTTCTAAGACCCGTGTAACCGAGAATCAACCTCAGCAGAATCCCGCCTCGCCGCAGCAATCCGACGCGGCTGCAAACCCTCCCAAACCCGAACGCTACAGCGAAAGCGCGCCTGCGCCCACCCGGCAAAGGGCGGCACCGTCGGTGCTGTCGACGGATCTGACCGTGGTCGGCAATATCAGCACCGAGGGCGATATCCAGATCGAGGGTAATATCGAGGGCGATGTTCGTGCGCATCAGTTGACCATCGGCGAATCAGCCACGATCAAGGGCGAGATCGTCGGTGATGATGTCATCGTCAATGGCCGCGTCGTCGGCCGCGTCCGGGGCCTGCGCGTCCGCCTGTCGGCGAGTGCACGGGTCGAGGGCGACATCATCCACAAAACCATCGCCATCGAGTCCGGGGCTCATTTCGAAGGCTCGGTCCAGCGTCAGGAGGATCCGCTTGCGAATGGCGGCGGAACCAAGAAGCTGGCGCTGCCCGTGGGCGGGTAATGCATCGTCCGGACATGCTGTAGGCACAGCACCGCATGAGGATATCAGCCCGCCAACCGGCGGGCTTTTTATTATGAAGCTGCCGGTCTTTTCACGATGAAGGCGCCGCCAGCAGCATTGCCTGCCTGCGCGCCAATCGGAGCGGACTCCGCTATGGGCAGCCCGCTCCGACAGATGCTACATCCGGGCAGGCTGCGGACCGGAACCCCGAGCGCGATTCGTCCCCAGGCCGGCAACCACGATGGCAGCCCAGACAATCGCCACGCCCCACCACAATCCGCCATGGATCAGCCCCATGCCAATCAGGCCGGCCTGTACGACATAATAGACCATGGTAATGAGCGTCTTGCGGATCAGATCGCCCTCGCGATCGGTCAGACCGACCGTGGCCGAAGCGGCAACGACATTATGCACGCAGATCATATTGCCCGCAGCTCCCCCGACCGCCTGCAATGTCACAACGATGGTCGCCCCCAGCAGGTCCAGCCCGATTGCCTGCGCCGTCGAGAACTGGAACAGCGAGAACATCATGTTGGATACCGTGTTCGATCCTGCGATGAACGCCCCGAGCGCACCAATCACCGGTGCAAAGAGCGGCCACGCATTGCCGGCGGCGGCGGCCATCCCCTCGGCCAGCGTGATCGGCATCGAGGTAACGCCCTCTGCGCCCGAGTTGATGAAAACCTGCACCATTGGGACGGCAAGAAGCAGCGCCGGTGCCGCCGATATCATCGTTCGGCCCGAGATCGCCCACGCCCTGGCATAATCCGATCCACGCATACGGAACAACGCCACCGAGATCAACGAAGCAAGGATCATCATCGTGCCCGGCGAATAGAGGAACTGGGCCGAGGTCTTGATCCCCGATCCGAAAAGATCGGCAAAGGCGATGGTTGTCGAAGGCCCGGTGAGCCAGTCCTTGAGTGGTTCGATGGTGCGCGTGAGAACCAGAAGAACCGCCACGATGACATAGGGCATCCAGGCCGTGAGCAATGGGATATCGCGGCGCGGCGCATGCCCGGCGGCAGTCATCTCTGCCTCGATCCGTTCCGGCTCGACGCTACCCTGCCAATCGTCGCCCCAGTTCTCGCGCGGCGGAAAATCGAACTGCTCGGACGGCAGGAACAGCCCCGCCCGGGCTGCCGGAACCACGATCATCAAACCGATCAACCCCCCCAGAAGCGACGGGAACTCCGGTCCGAGAAATACCGCAACCAGCCAATATGGCACCGTGAAGGCGATGCCTGCGAACAAGGCGAATTTCCATACCCGGAAGCCTTCGGCGAAACTGCGGCTCGCCCCGAAAAAGCGGGTGAGCATTCCCACCATCAGCAGTGGAATCAGCACTCCGATCAACGCATGAACCAGTGCCACATTGGCCGCAACGACGGGAACATATTGGTCGAGGCTCTGCGGTGCGATGGTCGCGGCGACCTCTTCGCTGTTCGAAAGCCCCGTCTTGATCCCAACCAGCATGGGAGTGCCGACGGCACCGAAGGAAACCGGTGTGGACTGGATGATCAGCGACACCATGACCGCGGCCATGGCCGGAAAGCCGATTGCCAGCAACAAGGGCGCAGCGACAGCCGCAGGCGTGCCGAAACCGGACGCCCCTTCGATCATCGAGCCGAAAAGCCAGGCGATGATGATGGCCTGGATTCGGCGATCGGGCGAGATATCGGTGAAGCCGCGCCGGATCACCCGGATCGCCCCCGATTCCTGCACGGTATACAGCAACAGAATCGCCCCGAATACGATATAAAGCAGAGTCACCGCGGTCACGAGGCCATTCACCGTCGCCCCGGCGACGTTGGCTACAGGCGCCCCCCACAACATCAGCGCCAGCACCACGGTGATCACATATGCGGCCAGCATCGACAGCTTTGCCGATTTGCGCATCACCACCAACATCACGAAAACAGTCAACACCGGCAACAGCGCAGCCATGAACATCATGCTTTGCGGCATGTCTCTTCCTCCCTATCCGGTCCAAGCCCTAAAAGGATCCTCAAGCTACCGGAAGGTCAACCCCAGTCCGGATTCCGACGATCAACCGCGTCAGATCGGTGTTTGACCAAGCATCGCACGGTCTCGGCCCCGGTGGTGCATGCTATTGAACACACAAGGGACGAATCATATCGGCGCGGGCCGGCGCGGGCAAACGGGCCGCAAAACAGAAACTCAATAAAGTCTGTGCGTTACGCAGGTGACATATAACCCCTTGCGTATCAAGGAATTAT
The DNA here is from genome assembly GCF_003697785.1 of Paracoccus alkanivorans. Taxonomy (GTDB): domain Bacteria; phylum Pseudomonadota; class Alphaproteobacteria; order Rhodobacterales; family Rhodobacteraceae; genus Paracoccus; species Paracoccus alkanivorans. The sequence goes on from NZ_QOKZ01000003.1 coordinate 143,959, forward strand.
GCCTTACCCGGTTTTCAGCGCCCGAGTGGCGGAATGGTAGACGCAGCGGATTCAAAATCCGCCGGAGCAATCCATGCCGGTTCGAGTCCGGCCTCGGGTACCAACTGATTTCATTGATGTTTTCAGCATTCCGCATTATAAGTCCCTTTTGCTGCTCTAGGTTTGCTACACACACTTGCTACACTTTCACGTTCCATTTCCGTGCTGTTCTTCCCTCGATCTGCGGGTATGTGCGGCCTTTGAGAGCCGCTTCCGATTTGCCCGTTTCCGATAGTACGCGACCATTTCGGCGCTCTGATTGGTGATTGCCTGGATCTGTGCGTCGGTGCAGTCGGCCTCGGCAAGGCGCACGATGGCCAGCTTCCGAAGTCCATGCAGGGTATATTTCTGCGCCCGGTCCCCGAGGGTCTTGCGCCACGCGCGGAAAGCCTTCTCAATTGAGTCGTATCCGAGAGGCTGGGTAAGGTTCTTGGCCAGTACGTAGGCGCCGCGAACGGGCAGTTCTGCTAGATAGTTTCGAAGCTCATCCGGGCAGTAGACCTCGTATGTCTCGTTGCCCTTCTCATCCGTAACGAACATCCCGTCACCGACGAACTGGTCCCGGCGCATGTTGATCGCTGCATTGGGCCTCTGGCCGGTTCCGAGGATCAACTCGGCGGCAGTCCTCACCTTCTCCGGGGCCTCGGGCAGTTTGGCGACCATCCAGTCGGGCCAGTCCTCATATTCCCGCTGCCGGCCATACAATTCGATCTTGTCGGCAACATTCTCGATCTTCCACCGAAGCTGATCCTTCGCGAAGTTCATGAGCAATCGGATCATCTGGATATAACGATCGGCCTTTCGGGGCGTGTCAGCATATTTCGCATGGATCGCCATGACGGCCTTGCGGGTCATAGAGGCCACAGGCTTGCCGCCGTTCTTCTCGGAGATCTCGTTCATCACCCGGTCGTAATCAGGCTTGGTACTGGCGGCGAGCTTCCGATATTTCGCCGACGATTTGTAAGCGACGATCAACTCGTTCCATGTTTCCCTCGCCTTGGGCTTCACGGCCTCGGCTTTGCCGGTGCGGATATCCCAATAGGCATCCAAGAACTCCCGACTTTCCATATCTTCCGGCAAGGGTATCCAGCGCTCGCGGCGCTTGCCGTCCACAGTCCAGGTCTTGCGGAAATACGGCTCGACCTTGCCGCCCTTGCGCTCTTTCGTGACCAGATAGGGAAGATCAGGCTTTCTCATAGCTCGAACTCATCCACCGGCTTTGCGGCATCTCCATTGGCAATCCGACGCAGCATCTCCACCGACCACCGTTTTTCGCCGGGGATCAGTTCGATTCCGTCCGGTAGTCGGCCCGCATCAACAGCAGCGCGAAAAACGGCAGGCTTCAAATCCAGAAGCTTTGCCGCTTTCACCTCGCCAACAGATATAGGGGTCAAAGAAACCATCGTTTTCCTATTGCTTGGGAAAAGCCCCGACCGAAGCCGGGGCGATCAGGGTCAGGCGGCATCCTTTATCTTGGCGGCGGTGTCGCCCAATGCGATGTCCGCGACCAGAGCGCGAGCCTCGGCCCATGCCTCGCCATCATAATCAAGGCAGGTATGACCGCCGAAGCTGTGGCCGACCTCCATCTTGATTGCCATGTCCTGCGCCGTCAGGGAAGGCAGAGCGTGTAGCTCGATCTCGATCTGCCTCAACGTATCATAATGCGGCAGATCGTCCTGGCCTGAACCAGCGGCGGACTCGAATATCGCGTACGCGGACATGTATTCTCGGTATTTCTTCACAACTGGGGTTTCGTCCGGGACCGTCCGCACCTCGTCGGCGATAGCCCTAAGCTGGCTATCTACATCCCGGATGATGTCAGTGATCTTGTCGGCGCCGTAACTCAGATGCGGGTATTCCCGGCAGAGCATAACAAGCGCGTCATGCAGCAACTCGCCCTGCATAAGCGCCTCGTCCAGCCGTTCCGAAGTATCGTTGATCTTGTGAATGAGTTCCCGGCTCATGCTGCGGCCTCCTCTTTCGGCAGGCGGGCGCTGTCCAAGTTGTCATTCAGCGACGCCGCCATTTCCGCCGCGATAACGATCAGCGTCCTTTGCGCTTCCTCGGCGATGTTTTCGGAATTGAGCCGTTCAACAGCGTCCAGAACATAATGCAGACGCATTGCGAGGGTTTGCTGTTCGGCGATGTAGTTGTACATGCTCAAGTTCATGTCCGTGTCTCCTTCGCAGCGTTGTGCGCGGTCATGACCAGCTCCTTCTCGTTGCCGAGCCAGAACCAGTCCAAGCTCAGGCCGGTCTCGACAGCGTAGCCAAGCAGCTCGTCGCTGAATGTCCAGCCGTCACCCTGATCGGCAAGAATGAACTCGGGTGGCGTCGTGCCGGTCCACTCAGAGAACAGCGCCAGCCTGTCCATTGCGCCGTGGGGTATACGGGGCCCCTGCTCACCGCGGTAAGAGATCCGGAAAACGCGGTGCCGCGTAACCTCCGGCTCGTTGACTATGATCTTCATCCTTCCTCTCCTTTCACTGGGCTTCGGCCCGCTCCATCCGTTCCCGGACAGCGCGGATCACTTCACTGTTCTGGCTGCTGCCGTTCTTTGCAGCCTGTTCCGCCAGCCACGCCTTCACATCGACGGGCAAGCGAAGGGGAAATGAAGTCTTCACTTCCATGTTCCTATCTCCATTGTATATTAATGTTACTTCAAAGTGACATTACATGTGCAATTGATGTCAATCAAGAGTGAATGTACTTGTTCCACTCAAGATGACAGGAGCAGTTCATGGCGAAGGAACCAGACGAAGAACAAAGCACGGGACATGAGAATGTCCGGCGCGTGTATGCACTGCCCGCTGAAATGGTTGAACGCATTACGCAATTTCAGCGTGAAAAGGGCTTGTCGTCCGAAGTTGAGGCAGCGCGTAGGTTGCTCGATGAAGCCCTGAAAAGCCGTGACAACATAGATTCCATCATCAACCGACTGTTAGCCAAGCTTGGCCAAATTAAGATTGCTTCTGAGGCAGCCCGCGATGTTCTCATAGGGCACCCCCTCGTGGCGGCGCTCAGTTTTGGCGATGAGTCGGTAACCTTCACTTTGAAAAGCAATGACAAAGCGACAGTATTTGAAAGCGGCTATGTCATAATAGGCGACAAAGGCAATGAGTGGGTGCAAAAAGATAAGAATAACCCCTATGCCGGTGGACATAGGGAAATACCCTTCTAGTCTGACGACCTGACGTTACAGGGCTGTTACCTCTCTTCGCCCTACCCCTAGCAGAATCGATGCATCGTGCTATATTGAGTTTCATAGAGAGGATGAACATGACCACGCGTTTCGCAATGAACTTCACGGGCGGCCATCAGAAACGCCCCGTAAGATCGCGTCGCATAGGCGGCGTGAAGCGTGCGACGTATGCTAACCTCACGATCGAAGCGATTGACGAATCGCTCGAAGATGCTCGGTTGAACGCGATTGCCGATGAACGGGCCGATGGCCCCTTCGTTCGGGTGTCGCTGGATGACCTATAACTTAGACTTCCATGAAAAAGCACTCAAGGAATGGCGCGCACTCGATGCAACGGTGCGCGAACGCCTCAAGCGCAAGCTGGCCGAACGCCTGGAAGAGCCGCGCGTCGAAGCTGACAAACTCAGCGGACAGCCGGATCGCTACAAGATTAAGCTGAAAAAGCCCGGCCTGCGGCTGGTCTATCAGGTATTCGATGACAGGTTGGTGGTCGCCGTTATTGCGGTTGGCAAGAGAGAACGAAGCGCCGTTTACGAGAAAGCCTCAGGACGGTTCTACCTACCACCAGAAGACGAATAGCCCGTTTTGCCTTGCTTTTGTGCGGCGAATAGGCGAATTTCCGCCTAACATTTGCGCAACGACGAATCACATGACATTTATTCCTTCCGATCAACTCTTAAACGATCCCGTGCGAGTTAACGTACTAGCGAACGACAAGGAGCACATCGCACGTGTATTGATCGGACAAGATGATCATACGGAGGAAGTATACAGCGCGGTTGTCACACTGATTTCGCAACCACAACTTCCTGCCGGAACGCTAGAATTGATGTTCGGAATTGTTGTGTATGATCCGGAACTTAGTGAACCTGAGTGGATAAATGATGGGGAAGCAACAAAAAGGTTTCTAAAGGATGAGGATCGCGTTGCCGTGCTTGAGTGCATATGTTCGATGGCAGTTGAAGTTGCGCGAGCAGCAGATCCCAGCGTTATCACTTTCGTAACATCTGTGCCGTATCTTCCGCAGAAAGCGTTGACGAAGTATGGTTACATATGCAAGGCCTTGAGAGGCGTAGGGTACTTTGGCGGTCGTGGGAATGAGTACCTAGGCAGTCATGTTTGGATGCTTGAGAAGCGCCAAGGATAGGAACTTTACGCCAATGGAAGGGTTATGTAGGCCAATGCCGGCCATTTCAGGAGTGACAAAATGAGCACACCCCCACTTAACCGCGATCAGCAGATTGAGCTGATGGTGAATGCTGCTGAGCGCCACGCTGCGCAAACTGCGCGGTGGATGGGTAATGCTCAGATTCAAGCCGTTCTGCGATCGAACGCCAATGGTGGGTCGGACGACACTTATGAGCAGAGCACCAAATCACTCGCAAAGTGCGCTTGATTTTCTATAAAGCACTAATAATGCTGTATTGAAGCCCGCCTAGATTGGCGGGCTTTTCCGTGAAGACACTTTAGCGCCGAACTGTTTGCAAGACGGCTTTGCCGAGATCGCCCCGCATCTGCGTGAGCAGGTAAATTTCACCCGCCTCGCCAAATTTCAGCGTATCGCCACGAGACATCGCTTCCGCGAATGTCCCGTATGACGCCGCCGGAATGATGAACGTCCTCGGATCGTGGCCTTGCACGTCCGTGATCTCTGCCGTGTCGCCGCCACTAAAGAATACCGTCGCCATTGTAGCTCCTGTTGATGCGTATGCCCTCCCGAGATCAACATACAGTATCGTTGCCGATTCGTTCTAGCAAAACCTTGAACAAGGACCGGGCAGCGCAGCCACCCGGCCCATGACTGCCCCCGGTTTCACGCCGTGACAGTCTGCGCCACGCCCGCAGGAGAACAGGCCGCGCCTTGACGGGGTTTGGCCTTTCCTGAGCCGGGCACTCACCGTCTGATCCCAATGCGTTTGCGGGGGAAGCAGAGAAACCCCGCCGGGTGCATCAGCCCTAACTCACCGCGACATCGAACAAGGCCGCGCTCAGGGGTTGCTCGGATATCGGTGCGATCTTCTTGACGCCCTCGGGGGCATTGTTTCGCTGCATGGCGTGGTTCAGCCAGACATTGTCCAGGGCCATGATGATCTCGGCATGGTGCGGCTCGATCGGCACCCGCATGAGCTGTGACCAAGCGGCCATCGCCTCCCATGAGATCGGGTTCGGGCCGTGTTGATGCCATGAGCGGGCACGGGACAGAGCCTGGAAGGCGTCCAGCATCTCCCGGCCACCATCGGGCACGCGAGCCTTGCCGCCCGTGAGATGGGCTTTCAGGGCCTTGCAGAGGTTGGTTTTCAAGTTGCTCATCATGCGATCCTGTTTCCCCACTCTTTCTGGTTGCGCGTGAACCGGCCGAATGAGCCCTGATCATATCGGTTGATCCCGGCCTGAACGCCGCCCTGCACCCGCTTGTCCACGAAGGCTTGCAGGTTGCCGCTCTCATCGACGCCGACCGTGACATGCACGCCGACATCCTGCTTGCCGGATGGCTGCGGGGTTCCCTGCATGGCATTGGCCATCTGCGAGGCAGTCCAGTATCGCGCCGGGCCCGTGGCCTCGACCTCCGGGCCTTCCTCGCCCACCAGCCGGACGCCGCCGCTATGCATGCCACCCTTGGCGAAACGCGGTGTCAGCAGGCCACCAAGCCCGCTGGCAAGGCCACCCATGCCGGGTATCCCCATGATCGCGTTCATGAACTGGACCTTGGCGATCTCGGCCAGCAGTTGCAGAACCGCATCCTTGGCAGACATCGAGCCGTCGATGATCGATCCGAACATCTCGGCCAGGGCATCCTTGCCGCGCTGGCTCTGTTCCTCGATCTGGCGCATCTTGTCGGCGGCTTCCTCGGCCTCCATGCCCGCCGTCATGTAGCTCTCGGCCAGCTGGTCGATCTCGGCCTCCAGTTCGGGTGTGATCTCCTTGCCGGCCTGTTGCGCGGCGTGCAGCAGCTCGGCCTTGGTGCGGGCGAACTCCATCGCATCGCCCAGGTCACGCTCACCGGTTGCGGCAAGGACCAGTTGGGCGGCTTCGATCTGCAACGCTTGCGTCCGCTTCTTGATCGCCTCGGCCTCGCGCTGATAGTCATCGGCTTTCGGGCGGCTCGATCCACCACCACCGCGACGTCCCGACCTGCCCCGGGAACCACCGCCAGAACCGCCAGCAGTGCCACCGGCCGGGAAATCTGCGGTGCTGACCGGCTCGGCATCCGCAGGCATGGGCGGCGGGGAATAGCTGGTAATGCCTGTGCCGGTATCCGACATGTCATGAACGGGCGTCCCGTCAGGCCGCAGCCCGGCGACAAAGCGGGGCAGGCTCGCGGCCTCGGCTCGAAGGGCTGCCAATTCGGCTCGAACCTCACGTATTCTGGCAATTGAGTCGGTATTGTCGAAACCGAGCTGGGTGTTTTTCTCGATGCTGGCTTGTAGGGTTTCAATCTCGCGTTCCAGCAGGTCGATCTTCTTCTCTGCCTCGCGGATATCGGGATTGACGATCTGTCCGCCCTCGGTGATGCCCATGGCCTCGTTCAGGTCCCGGAAGGTCTGGGCTTCGGCCATCTGCCGCAACCAGCCTGCCGCAGCTTCCTCGGCCTCGCCGAAAGCCTCCGCGATGGATTGGATTTGTGAGACGAAGCCGGCGGCGTCGAAACGATCCAGCCCATTCGAGAGATCACCGAGGATCCGGGCAAGCCCGGCACTGGCGCCGGATGCCTGATCGAACTCGCCGACCACGGTCACAAGGCTGTTGCCGATCCGGGTCATTGCCTGCCCGACAGTCGTTTGCGAGTTCTCGGCCTGCCGCTGCAATTCGACCGATCCGACCTCGAAGGCGCGGAAGAATGCCTTGCTGGATACCTCGCCACCAACCACCAGCTTGCGCAGCTCGGCCACAGAGCCGTTCGCCTCTTTCAGCCCCCGCGCGACCGCCTGCGCGATCGTGGGCGTGCCTTCCAGGATGGAGTTGAATTCCTCGGCCCGGACGATCCCGCCCCCGAGCGCCTGGGACAGTTGTAAGAGCGATCCGCTGGCAGCCGTGGCGTCGGTCCCGGCCACCTTGAGGGCAACGGCGATATTGTCGGTGAAGGACAGCAATTCCTCGGAGGAAACGCCAAGTTCGTTCTGGGTCAGGGACAGCTTGCTATAGAGGTCCACCAGCGCATTGATCGGGGTCGAGTTCCGCTGTGCCGATGCGAACAGCCGCTCATAGACGCGGGTCAGCTCCCCGCCCTCAAGCCCGGCCACGCGCAGGCTGTTCGCCATCGAGGTCGCCGCGTCCGCAAGCCGGTTGTATCCCTGCACCCCTCGCGCGACAGCGAAGGCCGCACCGAAGGCACCGATGCGCGCCGCCGTGGTTGCCAGCGCCCGGTTGATCGCCGTGGTGGAGCGGATCATATCGGCTTCCATCGCACGGGTGGCGGATCGGGACCGGTTCCGCAGGCCGGTATAAGTCTTGGTGCCGCGTTGCTCGGCCTGCCGCATCCGCTTTTCAAATTCGGTAATGCGGGCTTCCAGCATCACCACAAGGCGTTCGTCTACAGCCATTTCGGCCTCCTATGCCGTCCACATGTCGTCGGTGAACCAGTCCTGTTTCGTGACCATCGCGCCCTCGTCGGCGGCGCAGCGGGCCACGGCCATCGCGGCAGCCACGGCGCCGTCGATCTTGTCGCGGCTCTTGCCCTTGTGAAATGTGCGGTTGCCTGCCGGGTCCGTGCGCACCTCGATATTCGAGAAGTTCCAGCGCAAGACCGGATGCCCGCCATGCCGGAACCGCCGGCCTATGATGGCGCGCTCCAGTTCCTTGACCGCCGGGGCCATTGTCGCCCAGCCCTGCCGCATCTCGACTGCCGGGAAACCATCCTCCAGCAGGTTGTTCAGCATGTTGCGGGCCAGATGCGGGTCGAAGGCGATCTCCTGCACGTTGAACCGGGCGCAGAGTTCGCGCAGCTGATCCTCGACGGCCCGGAAGTCCACGACATTGCCCTCGGTAGCGGTGATCTGCCCTTCACGTGCCCAGACCGTATAGGGCTGGCCGGATAAATCTTCCCTGCCGCGCAGATTGTCCTCGGGGCAGAAGAACCACGGCCAGACCTGGAAGCCATCCTCACCGTCGCGCCAGCAGGCCAGGATCACGGTCAGGTCGGAATTGCTGGACAGGTCCACCGCAAGCCAGCACTCAGCCTGTGTGGCCTCCAGATCGTCCAGATCGACCGGGCCGGAGCCTTCGTCATAGATCGCCATCTCCACGAACGGGTCGGTGGCATGATCCAGCCAGATGTTCAGGTTCAGCTGCCGGAAGGCTTCGCGATCGCCAATGCGCCGTTCGCCCTCGCGGGCAAGCTGGCGCAGGCCCTCGATATCGGGATAGCCATGGCGCAGGCCGGGGTTGACCCGGAACCAGATTTCCTCGTCCTTCCAATCGCAATCGGCGGGGGCCTCGAACAGCACCGGCAGGATCGACGGATCATCGACCTCACCGCGCGCCACGCGGCGGGCATCGTTCACGATATCCCATGCGATGTTTTCCTGGCCGCGCCCCGCCGTGGTCGCCACGACCAGCAGGCTACCGGGGGTTTTTACAAGGCCGGATCGCAGCACGTCCCAGAGGTCGCGTTTTTTCCAGGCGTGCAATTCGTCGGCGAGAACAAAGACCGGCGTGCGCCCGTGCTGGGTGCCGGCATCGGCGCTGATCGCCTCGCAGAAGCTGCGATATTTCGGGTAGGTGATGCGGTTGCGATAATCCAGCGTGCGGATATGCGGCGCGATCTTCGGATGGCAGGTCAGCAGGCCGCGCAGTTCCTCATAGGCGATACGGGCCTGTTTGCGATCCGAGGCGGCGGTGATGACCTCACCACCATTCACCCGTTCGGGGCCAACGGTATGCAGGGCCTCCAGCGCGGCAGCCAGCGAGGTCTTGCGGTTGCCGCGCGGGACAAGGATGACGGCGGTCTTGACGATCCGGCTGCCGTCCTCATGCCGGGGGCCATAAATGCGGCGAACGATCCGCTCCTGCCACGGGTCAAGCTGGAACGCCTTGCCCGATTTCGGGTGCCGCAGCATCCGCAGGAATGTCACGGCGCGCTCGCCAAAGCCAAGCGGATCGGGGATCTCGCTGCCGTCATAGATCCATGTGGGAAAGGTGCTAGATGTCGAGGGGGTCTGGCTCATTGTCACCATCCTCCCTGATTGCGGGGCGTGACCGGGAAACCGGGGTCAGGCCAAGCTCGGCGGCAAGCTGGCGGGCCGAGGCCATCGCCTTATCTTGGAGCCGGGCCAGTTTCAGCATCATGTCCGGTTCTTGCCCGTCCTGAATAAGCGCCTCTGTTTCTCGAACGCGCCCGATGCAGATGCAGTAATTTTCAAGCCCGCCCAGATCGGCATCGGTCAGGATGCGCCGTTCGGTCAGCACCGGCATCACCCGGTCCCATTCGGCGCGGGCGTCCTTGGCCAGCCAGTCAGGAGCCGGGATATTGTGCCTGTAGGACATATTATCGACCACAAGAGCGGGCTTGGTTCCCTTCATTCCGGCATCCTCACGCAACGCATTTCCACGCCCTTGCGACGGCCAACCGGGGCGACAGACTTGATATTGAACGGGTCGTCATTCCAGACCACGCGATCGGCATTGGTGATGCCATCGAAGAACCGGGCGCGGAACACGATCACCTCTTCGTCGCTGGCGCCAAAGTTGCGGATATATTCGGTCGTGGACTGTTCGACCTTCTCGGCGCGCAGCGTGGCGAGATGCACCCAACTCTGAACCGGGGTGCCGTCCGGGTCCACGGTGACGGTTGCGCGCTCGATGGTGATTTCCTCGGTGAGCCTGCCCGATCTCATGCCGCTGTCTCCACGATCAGGGCCTCGACGGTGACGACGCCGTGGCTATGCTCGCCGTCCGGATCGCGCAGGTAGCGCATCGACTGAACCAGCAGATCGGCACAGTGCAGACCTTCCGGCAGGACCAGCCGCGCCGGTTTTACGGCCAGCCGTATTTTGTCACAGATCGCCCTGACGCCGCTCAGCGAGGGTTCCTTCTTCCAGACGTGCAGGGTGTGGTAGATGCGGGTATGCGACCGTTTCAGGCTGGTGCCTTCATCCACGGCCTGGCTTTCCCCCATGATAATCGAGGGCGATGGCGCGGGCCGCTGATTGGTGTCGAGGATATTTCCTGCCGGGACCAGTGCGACCAGTTCCGGGGTGGCAACCAGGCGCATCCGCAGAGCGATTTGCACTTCATGTTCCATTATCGCGCCTCCTTGATCGCTTTTCCGATGGCACGTTTGATCAGGTTGGTTGCGCGCTTGCGGCCAAGCCGGAAGCCTGGCCAGAAGAAAGGAACGGCGGCGGATTTGATGGTGCCGTATTCGACCAGATGGGCATAGCGGACATCGGTATTTCCTACCGTGATCATGGCGGCATTCTCGGGAACAACCGTGGAGCCGCCGGGCTGGCTATATGGGGGTGTCGCCTGTCCCGGCCCCGTGACGGCAATGCTACCCACCAGATCGCCGGTATCCTCGGGGGCAAGCTGTTCCATGCGGTCCTGAATTTCGTAAGCCGATTTCATCAGCGCAGGCTCGACCGCCTTGCGAACCTCGCGCGGGATCGCATTCATGCGCTTCTGGAAACTCGACAACCCGCCATCATCCGCCATCAGAAGCTCCAGTCCCGATATTCGTTGACGATGTCCGAGACGCCGAAGGGCAGCGCCTCGTCCCGGCTCTCGATCCCCTCGCGGTTCTCGAACCACCACACTGCCAGCTGCAGCACCGCCTCTTTCAGGGCTTGGGGGATCGGGTCCTGATCCACGCCACCGAACATCTCTTCGATCTTGAAGCCCAGAAGCCGTTCGACATGGTTCTGGGCCGCGTCACCCTTCTGTTGCAGCAGGGTCTGATCCTCTGCCGGGGCATCCAGTGTGAGCCCGGCCTGTGCCATCAGTTCTTCGAATGTGACGATCATGACGGGGCCTCGCTACGAATTATGTTGTGCGTGGGGATCAGGGTGGCCTGGAGCTTCATCACCGCGTTTGCCGTATCGAAGACCTCGACCAGCGACACGACCAGGGCCAGCCATCGCCGGCTCACGCCGCCATCGGGAAACACCAGCCGGAAAGGGTGGAACAATTCCGACTTCGCGGCCTTCCAGAGAATGATCTGTCCCGGATCAGTTGGAACATTGCCGAGAATGATCTGCATCGGCGTCGCACGCCGCGATCGCTTGGCCGTCTCCACGTAGAAGCTGTCATTCAGTCCGCAGCCATCAGACACTTCGGCCTCGTCGGCCGCCCATTCAACGCCAAGCCCGCCCAGGGCTTCGGTCTCGCCGATCTCAACCCAGGCACCACTGATCGCCCCGTTCCGGTCGGTCGGGGCGTCAGCGATGTAGAGACGGGAACCGGCAGTCGGATACAGCATCAGATACCCGGTGCCGCATCGACCTTGACCACGTTGGAATTGACCCAGAGCGTGGCATTCAGCTTCATGACATTGTTGGCCGTTTCCAGCGCCTCGACGGCGGTGCCGACCTTGGCGATGAAATAGCGCTCCGAAGGGGTTCCACCCTCGGGGGCGTCGTTCAACTCCAGCTTGAAGGCATAGTCATGGATGGTCTTTTCGGCTGCCAGGAGGGCGATCTGGCCCGCGTCGCCATAATCGATGCCCGCGACCACCTCCATTGCACCGGCATTGCGGGTGCCTTTCAGGCGGCGCGTGCGGTTGGCGGTGATGCTGTCGAAGGTGATCTCGGTCGAGGTATCACCGACAGAGCCAAGGGCTTCGACCTCGCCGATCTCGACCCAGCTTTGGGCGGTAAAATCGGCCTCCACGAAGTCGGTGGATTTCGATGCCAGCACGCCGCCGATAAAGAGCTTCGCGCCATTGGTTGCATAGATCGTCATTGGATGACCTTTCTATATTGGCGGCGCTCTTCGCGTTGCTTCGCGCCGGAATGACAGGGGGTGCAGAGGGGCTGCCAGTTCGCCTTGTCCCAGAACAGGGTCCGGTCGCCTCTATGCGGGGTTTGGTGATCGACCACGGCAGCCGGGGCGCCGCAGTAGGCGCAGCGCGGGTAACGGGCGAGAAACGCCTTGCGGGCTTTTTCCCATGCACCGGTATATCCGCGCTGGCTGCTATTGGGCCGGGTCTTGTCGAAGCGGGCCTTCCGCTCGGCCGCGCGCTTCGCCACGCAGGGGCAGATGGCGCCCGAAGGCACCACCTTGCCACAAGAGCATATGCGAGGCGCGCAGACCGGCATCAGGCTGCCGCCATCTCAAGCTTGCGGAACGCATCCGGGCGAACCACCGCGGCACCGACACGGCGACGGGCATGGTAACGGATCAACCCGTTAACCCGCTGCGTGTAGGGATCGGCGAGGATCGACAGCGACAGGCGGTCATAGATGCGATAGCCGCGCCGGAAGTCACCGAAGATGATCGGCTCGGCACTCAGGCCGATATCCGGCATGTCCACCGCCTCGACCACCGGACGCCCGAGGATCGTTTCCGGCTGTCCCGCCTGATAGGACGGTTGCCAGAGGTAGCGGCCATCACCATCTTTCAAGGTGCGGATCGCGGCCAGCGTGCTGCCATTCATGACCCAGGTGCCGGCATTGCGGTAGGTTGCCGGCAGCGAGTAGACCATCGCAATCAGCTCGTCGGGATCCAGCAAGGTGCCGCTGGCGGCGACGGTCGAGGTGATATTCGCATCCGTCATGAAGCCCGAAGGTTCCAGAACGCCATCGCCCTCGACAAAGGCAAGTGCCTCTTTCTGCCCGAAGTCCTCGGCCAGGGCCATGTTCACCTCGGACAGGACATTGGCGCTGTCCTCGGCCAGTTGCAGCGAGATATCGACATAGGTGGCGATTTCCTTGATCGCGATTTTCGCCTGGTCGAAGGCCGGTTGGCTGCCGGTGCGGGCCGTGGTTTCGTCAACCCAGACTGCATTCGTTACGCCGGTCCGCTTCGGCAGGATCACACTGCCCGAGGTGGTCGAGCGAACCTCCGCGATGCCCCGGATCGGCGAGAACTCCACCAGGTTGCGGATAAAGTCCGTTTGCATATCCTCGGGGGCAAGGATGTGATCGGTCGTGTCGCTGGTGGTGGTCAGCGCCTTGCGGTCATAGTCCCGGCCCTGCAGGTAACTGATGAACGCCTTGTGCTCTTCGCTCGGCTCGTCCTCCGCCTTGAAGTCGCCGGGGCGGTTCATCTTGGCTTCCAGCTTGTCGAGCCGGGCCACCAGCGGGGCCGTATCGAACTTTTCGAACTTCTTCTCGATTGCATCCATTTCCTTTTTGAATTCGGACGCATCGAGCTTAAGCTCCAATGTGTTTTCGGTTTCTTCGGTCATCGTATGATCCTTTGCTGTAACGATGCGCGCGCCGGGGTGCGCTGGCACCGCGACAACGCTGATTTCGAGAAGTTCAAGGTCGCTGATCGTGCGACCGCCGCCCTTGCGCGGCAGGGCCTTGCGGGATGCAAAGCCGATCGACAGGCCGCGAAGCGCGCCCGCCTGGATCAGCGAGCGAACCTCTGCCGCACGCTGCACTTCGTTGATGAGAAGCCGCCCCTTGACGACCAGCCCCTCATCGGTCTCGTGGATCTCGTCCCAGACGCCCACGGTGTCTTTCTGGTCATGCGTGGCCAGCATGGGGATCGGGGGCAGCGCCTTGCGGAATGCCCCGCGCTCGATCACGTCGCCGACGCGATCCGGCGAGCCGAAGGGCCAAGCCAAGCCCTCGACGGCGCCGGCTTCATCGACGCTGAACTGTGCCTTGCATTCGATCTGGCTCATGACTGCCCCCGGAAAGCTGCCCGGTCGGACGCGAAGGCATCAACCTGCGCCTGTACCCAGGTCGCCGCCCGCAGGAACCGCACGACATTGGCATGGTTGAAGGGAACGGGTTCGCCGTCCTCTTTGACATCCCAGCCAAGGACACAGCGAGCGAGTGAATTGATCCGGGCTTTCTCGCGCATGGCGGCGGATACCCGGCCTGTCTCGTCGGCCATCTCGGCCAGATCATCCACCATCTGGAGCCGGGCACGGGCCTGTGTGGCGCTGTCCGGTCCCGCGATCCGCAGGCTGATTCCAATGGGTTTTCCGGTGACAGGATCGACCAGATCGAAGTCGCGGCCCCGATCCTGATCCTGCGCATCGGCGATAATGTCATTCAGTTGCATCGGTATTCCCGGTATCTGTTTCTGGGTTTGCGGTGCCGGTAATGTTCGGGTTGAGGTATTCATCCCCGCCGGCACGTGGCGGCAGGCCGAGCCATTCCCGGCCCTCGTTAGCGTTGATCGTCTGGCTGGAGATCAGCGAGTTAATGACGGTGGCGCGGGTGGACAGATCAGCTCGGGTCAGGTCATCGCGATCGAAGCGAATGACATGGGTCTGGCGTTCATTGTCCGAGAACAGCGCCCGACGCAGCGCACCCTCCAGCCCCCGCAGCCACGGCTCAAGCGTGTAGCTCAGGAATTCGCGTCCCTTCTGTTCGCTGTTCGACCATGTCGCGCGGGACAGGTCGCCGACCATCGGGGCGGGAATGTTGAAGGCGCGGGCGATTTCCTCGATCTGGAACCGCCGGTTTTCAAGAAACTGCGCATCGGTCGAGTTGAAGGTGAACGATTCGAATTCGGCGCCGTCATAGAGGATCGCGGTTTGCCCGCCGGTATCCTCGCCCTCATGCGTAGCCCGCCAAGCGGCACGGGCCTTCTTCACGCTTTCCTCGCCCATGCCTTTCGGGAATTTCAGCGCCCCGGACGGACGTGCGCCACGGGTGAACAGGCGCCCGGCGTGGCGGTCCAGCGCAACAGCGATGCCGATGGCTTCCCTCGCCAGTGTCAGCGGGGCACGGCCAAGAGGCGGCAGCAGGTGGATGATATCGCGCGCTGGCGTCGGACGGCTGGCGAGGCAGTAGCGACGTTCGCCGGTATCCACGTCCAGATCGAAGGTCAGCACGCCGGGGCGATAGCGGATCAGCTCGCGGGGCTCGTCGCCGACGCGATTGACCCAGACCATGCCGCCGGCATCCTGCATGAGTGCATCCACGACGATCTGGCGGATCAGTTCAAAGCCGCTCGTCCATTCGTTCGCCTCATCGCGCAGAAGGCCGAGAACCGGATGATCCGGCACGTCCATCTCCACCCCGCCATCGATGCGCTTCACGTGCACATCGAGCGAGGCGACGGCTTCCGAGATCAGCTGGATGGCATTGGCGACGACCGGCACCCGAAGGGCAGCTTGCGAAGAAACGACGATGCCGGTGGAAGTCGGGGTGAGGCCGAACATGGCTTCGATCGCCGCATCAGGTGACGCGAGCGACTTGGTTTCGGGCGTTGCCGCCTTGCGGGAGAATGGCCAGATCTTCATGGCCATAAAATAACCTGCCACGAATCAACGCGGCAGGTGGCAAAACCTTGCAAAACATAGGTTTATCTAGCACAGAGCCAGGATTTGAGCGCCGCTCGGGTCGAGAAATACCGCCCGCCGGGTTTGCTGATCGGCGCATCCGTTTTCTGATACCATCGCCGCACCGTGTCAACACTCACCCCGGCCACCTGGGCGATCTCGGGAAGCCCCCAGAGGTTCCGGTCAGGCTCCAGCACCTCGTCCACGCGCCAGCGATCCAAAGGCGGATTGTCGTTCGTCTGCTCGTTGTTGCGAACCATTTTCAAAAACTCCAATTCGGTCATATCTCGCGCGTGCCTCCCCGCGCCGGTCCCCAGAGGATCGCTAAAGTTGACGACCACCCCCGGGTGCCTCGAACCTGCCGCCGGGCAATCGGCATGCCTGCCTGTAGATCGCTACGGCTTCCTCGGTGAGTGCCCGCTGCAATTCCCGATCCGCGATATGCGTGCTGATCTGCCAACCCTTCCGGTTCACGCCGCGGGGCCCGTTCGCCTTGAACAGTCCGTCCTGGCTCTCCAGCAAGATGCATCCGTGCATCGATAGCCCTGCGACATTGGCCGAGAACATCGCGACCAGTCGATTGCCGTGCTTGCTCCACTGGCCACCGTTAATGCGGGTGAGCTTGGTGATGGTGATGTCGGTCACTGGCTCACCTCCACCAGAGATACAGCACCTATATGTGAGGGGGGGAATGTATTATGATTATGGGCAGATTTGGGCATTTCATCTGCGAGACGATAATGGCCTGCGCTGACGCCGCGCCGGGGCGGTATCACCTCAACGATATAACCACGATCCATCAATACATCTCGGGCATGCTCGATCTGGCGGCGGGGCCAAGGCGGGGTTCCAGCCTCACTCATAGCCCTTGGGGCAATGGCGAAGAATGGACGGGTTCGGTGCCAACGCTGGAACATTTGCAGCAGAACCAAGGCTCTCGGTGCGTCCAACAGATCATCCATAATCTTGTCTCCTTTCGTGAGTTGCGGTTTCTTCAAGCCGAGGTAATTGCGGCCCGTGGTCTCATATCCCCACGCGGATCGGGCGCAGGCTTCGGCCTCTTGCGGTGGTAGCGGTTCGGGGAATGCTGATGTCCAGGTCAGCGCTACGTCGATCAGAGCCTCCACATCGTCACAGTGACGCGCTTGGCTCATACAGTAGCGCCAGAGGCTATCGTTCCGCTCACCGCGCTGGACGGCCTCCGGGGCGCGGGTAAAGCCCTCTGACAGCGCGCCGTCCTTGATGGTCGGAAGAATGCAGACGTCCTCGATCCCGCCTGTTCGGAAGGCGTAAGAGGCGCCCAGGTCTTCACGGAAGGACGGCGGGGCGATGGTGAAGCCACCGCCCAGCACATCGATCGGCAGGCCATTGAAAGGGCGAACATGCCGCCCCTCGCCATTATGTCGATACCAGAGCTTTGCCTTGCCGGATGCCGTGCGGATCACGACCGGGGTCTGCCCGAAGCGTTCCAGTGCCGCAGTCACCCAGGCATCACCTACCGCATCCACGTCAATCTCGGTGATGCCCGAGGGCTTGCCCATGACGATGCCCAGCCCGTCATTCGCAGCAAGGCGTGCAGAACTTGCCCAGCCACGTGATTGCCTCGGTGTCGCGTTCTGCCAGTTCTTGACCGCGGGTTTCTTGTTGCGGACATCCACCGGGAAAACCGGCAGCCCCGCGGCCGCATAAATGGGGGCATGTTGTGCATAGATGCCCATCACAGCGCCCCCTCGATGAGGCCGCACATGCCGGCGTCAGAGAGTTCCTGACGAAGCTGATTGGCGTGGCCTGGAGACAGGCAGATGATGACCTGCTCAAGCTCTCCGGGGCGGTGCACGGTGATGGTGGTTTCGCCGAAGCGGGTCTCGATACGAAAGTAGCCTTGAGGCTTCAAGCTCAGGCTGTCGGCCAGCGACAACCTTGCTATAGCGCCGCCCCAGATGTATAATCCGTCCGACTTCCGACGAATGTCTTCTAACTCGGTAGCGCCCCCCAGCGCTGCCGGGTTTTCTTTTTTCCCGGGAGGATTATTGGCGAATTTGCCGGCGCTACACTTTCGCTGTTTGTTTATGGTTTGTTCGTGTAGCGAATTTTCTTTATCCGACTGTTTTTCCTGACTTTCGGGTAAATTCAAAACCCGCCGGAGCAATCCATGCCGGTTCGAGTCCGGCCTCGGGTACCACCGCAAATCTTCATCTTCTCGTCCGACAATCCGGACAGCCATGCGATCCCACCCCTGAATTCCGCATGCCTGACGTCGTTCTCACGTGCCGACGGCAACCTCCCGGTCCTCTCGAAAACCCGGTATCCTCATGTCGCAGCGGACTTCACACGCCTGTCACATGCCGAGGATATAGAGCAGGTATTCTTTCACTTGTGCTTCTTTTCAGGCAGTTCTAATCCCGGTGCGCCTTCGGTCATGCAGGGAACATAGGTTTTCAGTCAGCCCGCCCATTGTGGCGGGCTTTTTCATGGCAACAACCAGCCGCCATCGCAGGCATGGCCCCGGCGGATTTCACTGGATGCGAGCCCAGGTCTGGCTCTTGCACAGCAGGCCACCCGCGACACAGCCTGAAAGGCTCATCCGGTCGCCCGAGACATTCGCCTTGCCCATATAGGTCTTGTTATTGGCAGGGCGCCACACCTTGCCTTCGTAATTGCCGCCCCCCACCGGAGCCATATCGATCACGATCTGACGACCGAGATTGGGCGATTGATATTCGGTCTTGTCCTTGAATGTGCGGCTGATCACACCGCAGAAGGCACTGCCGCAAGGCGCAATCGTCACATGGGCAAAGGCGCCCTCGTCCGGCTGTGTCTGCCAGACTCCTTCGATCGGGTCCGCCACGGCTGCGGTCGCGCCTAGCAGAAATGCGGCAGCGGCAAACAGTTTTCTCATTATCGTTCCTCCCCGGATAAGTTTTGCCAATTTGTGCCCCAAAATATCGGCAAGGCAAGGATGACGTCAGGTGAAACCCTTTCCCTTTCGTTAACGAGATGGCAAAGGAGACGCGAAGCGACGACTGAGAGACACAGAATGATCCTGTATCCCGCCATCGATCTGAAAGACGGCAACTGCGTGCGCCTGTTGCGCGGCGACATGGACGCAGCGACTGTATTCGGTTCGGACCCGGCCGCACAGGCACGCGCCTTTCGGGATGCCGGTGCCGAATGGCTGCATCTGGTCGATCTGAACGGTGCATTCGAAGGCAAGCCGGTGAACGCGGCAGCGGTGGAGGCGATTCTCGCCGCGATCGATATTCCTGCGCAGCTTGGCGGCGGCATCCGCGACATGGCCACTATCGAAATCTGGCTGGAACGCGGGCTGACGCGGGTGATACTCGGCACGGTCGCCGTCGAGAACCCCGAACTGGTGCGCGAAGCAGCGGACGCCTTTCCCGGCCGGATCGCCGTCGGCATCGATGCTCGCGCCGGCCGCGTGGCGACACGGGGATGGGCGACCGAAACCAACCTCAAGGCAGCCGATCTGGCCCGCCGGTTTGAGGATGCGGGCGTGGCCGCGATCATCTATACCGATATCGATCGCGACGGAGCGATGCAGGGGCCGAATATCCCGGCGACCGAGGCGTTGGCACGGGCCGTCAGCATCCCGGTCATCGCCTCGGGCGGAGTATCGAAACTGGCCGACCTGACCGCGCTGGCCGCCACCCGCGTCATCGCCGGTGCGATTTCCGGACGCGCGCTCTATGATGGGGCACTGGACCTTGGCGAGGCGCTGGCGGCGCTGCGCTGATCTTTCGAGGATGCAAGATGCTCAAGACCCGGATCATCCCCTGCCTCGACGTCGCCGATGGCCGCGTGGTCAAGGGCGTGAATTTCGTCGATCTGGTCGATGCCGGCGATCCGGTCGAGGCGGCGCGCGCCTATGATTCAGCCGGAGCCGATGAGATCTGCTTTCTCGATATTCACGCCACGCATGAAAATCGCGGCACGATGTTCGATCTGGTCACCCGCACCGCCGAGCAGTGCTTCGTGCCTCTGACGGTCGGCGGCGGCGTGCGCAGCCATCGCGATGTGCGCGACCTGCTACTGGCCGGCGCCGACAAGGTCAGCTTCAATTCCGCCGCAGTCGCCGATCCCGACGTGGTAGCCGAGGCTGCCGACCGTTTCGGCAGCCAATGCATCGTGACCGCCATCGACGCCAAGACCGTGGCCCCCGGCAAATGGGAGATCTTCACCCATGGCGGACGCAAGCCGACGGGGATCGACGCAGTCGAATTCGCCCGCCTGGTCGAAGCCAAGGGCGCGGGAGAAATCCTGTTGACCAGCATGGACCGCGACGGCACGCGTTCGGGCTTCAACCTGCCTCTGACCCGTGCCATCGCCGACGCGGTGAATATACCGGTCATCGCCTCGGGCGGCGTCGGCACGCTGGATCATCTGGTCGAAGGCGTTACGCAGGGCCATGCAAGCGCCGTCCTTGCCGCCTCGATTTTCCATTTCGGCACCTATACGATTGCAGAGGCCAAGGCCCATATGGCCGCCGCCGGTATCCCGATGAGGCTGACATGACGCCATCAGACCGCGCTCGACCGCTCGACCGCCTGTCCGCCACGATTGAATCCCGCAAATCCGCCGACCCGGAAAGCAGTTGGACCGCCAGGCTTCTGGCCAAGGGCCCCGAGAAATGCGCCGAGAAATTCGGTGAGGAGGCAATAGAAGCGATCATCGAAGCCACACGAGGCGACCGCGAGCGGCTGACATCAGAGGCCGCGGATGTGGTGTATCACCTGCTGGTCATGCTGGCCGCACGGGATCTGACGCTGGCGGATATAGAGACAGAGCTCGAACGACGTGAGGGGATGTCGGGCCTGGCAGAAAAGGCTGAGCGCAAGGAATAAGCAGGTCCATAATGCACACTTGCGCAAGGCTGAAATACGCTCGAATGACGCGAAACCCTTCCCCTCGGGCAGGCATGGAGGCTATAAGCGGCGCGATCACCGCCTTCCGCTGGAAGCGCGGCATGAAATCATGGCAGAGGACGGCATGAGCAACGATTCGAAAGACGGCAAGCATCACGATGGCGACGTGGCCTTTATCCAGTCGCTGGCCGAGCTGCTGAATGCAAGCGATCTGGCCGAATTGTCGGTCAAGCGTGATTATGGCGAACACGACCGGCTGACCGTCAGCCTGTCCAAATATGGCAAGCAAGTTGCAATGCAGGCAATGCCTGCCCCGGCACCGGCTGCACCTGCGCTCTCTGCGGCTCCGGCTGCCACGGCGCCGGCCACAGCGACCCCGGCAAGCGACGACCCGGCTGATCTTCCCGGCGCGGTCACCTCACCCATGGTCGGCACCGCCTATCTTGCGGCCGAACCCGGCGCGGCACCATTCGTCCAGATAGGCCAGCAGGTCGAAGAAGGCGACACGCTGCTGATCGTCGAGGCAATGAAAACCATGAACCACATCCCCGCCCCGCGCGCCGGCACCGTCAAGCGGATACTGGTCGATGATGGCAGCCCGGTCGAGTTCGGCGCCCCCCTGATGGTCGTCGAGTGAGGCGCCGATGTTCGACAAGATCCTGATTGCCAATCGCGGTGAGATCGCCCTTCGCGTGATCCGCGCCTGCCGCGAGATGGGCATCGCCTCTGTCGCGATCCACTCCACGGCGGACGAGGACGCGATGCATGTGCGCATGGCCGACGAATCGGTCTGCATCGGCCCGGCACCGTCGTCGGCCAGTTACCTCTCGATGCCCGCGATCATCTCTGCCTGCGAGATCACCGGTGCGCAGGCAATTCATCCGGGATACGGATTTCTGTCGGAAAACGCCGGTTTCGTGCAGATGCTGGAGGATCATGGAATCACCTTCATCGGTCCGCGCGCCGAGCATATCCGCATCATGGGCGACAAGATCACCGCCAAGGACACGATGAAGGCGCTTGGCGTTCCATGCGTGCCGGGCAGCGATGGCGGCGTCGATGACGTGGCCGACGCCCAAAAGGTCGCCGCCGAGATCGGCTATCCAGTCATCATCAAGGCAACCGCCGGCGGCGGTGGGCGCGGGATGAAGGTGGCGCAGGATGAAAAGGGGCTGGAAGTCGCCTTCCGCACCGCGCGGGCCGAGGCCAAGGCCGCTTTCGGCAATCCTGATGTCTATATCGAAAAATACTTGCAGAGACCGCGCCATATCGAGATCCAGGTTTTCGGCGACGGCAAGGGCCGCGCCGTACATCTGGGCGAGCGCGACTGCTCGCTGCAGCGCCGCCACCAGAAGGTGCTGGAGGAGGCCCCGGGCCCCGTCATAACCGATGCACAACGCGCCCATATCGGTCAGGTCTGTGCCGAAGCCGTCGCCAAGATCAGCTATGCGGGCGCGGGCACGATCGAGTTTCTGTTCGAGGATGGTGAGTTCTATTTCATCGAGATGAACACCCGCCTGCAGGTCGAACATCCTGTGACCGAAGCGATCTTCGGCGTCGATCTGGTCCGCCAGCAGATCCTCGTGGCAGCAGGCGAGGAAATGGAGTTCCAGCAAGACGATCTGTCGATTCGCGGCCATGCCATCGAGGTTCGGATCAATGCCGAGAAGGTGCCCGGCTTCACCCCCTGCCCCGGCAGGATCAGCCAATATCACGCTCCGGGCGGGCTTGGCATCAGGATCGATTCGGCGCTTTACGACGGCTATTCCATTCCTCCCTATTACGACAGCCTGATCGGCAAGTTGATCGTGCATGGCCGGGACCGGCGTGAAGCCCTGGCGCGTCTGGATCGCGCGTTGGGAGAATTGATCGTGGATGGCGTCGACACCACCGTGCCGCTGTTCCGCGACCTGCTGCAAGAGCCCGACATCCAGTCCGGCAATTACTCGATCCATTGGCTCGAGCGCTGGCTGGACAGGAAATACGGCTGAACCAGCCGTGCTGACACCTGCGCAACTGCTCTCCGGCTATGCGCAGGGTGTCTTTCCCATGGCGGAAAGCGCCCGTGACCCGCGGCTGTTCTGGTTCGATCCACCCATGCGCGGCGTGCTGCCGGTGGGTGGTGTCCATGCCTCTCGCTCACTGCTGCGTGACCTGCGTCGCAAGCACTGGTCGGCGCATCTGAACAGTGATTTCGATGGGATCGTCGCAGCCTGCGCGGACCGCAACGAGACATGGATCAATGCGCCGCTCGCCCGGCTTTATCACGAACTGCACCGGACCGGGCATGCCCATGCCATCGAGATCCGTCACGATGGCTGCTTTGCCGGTGGCATTTTCGGCATTACGCTTGGGACGGCATTCTTCGGCGAGTCGATGGTATCGGCGCGAACCAACGGTTCGAAAATGGCATTGCTTTGGACATCCAGGCACTTGGCGCGCTGCGGTTTTACCCTGTTCGACACGCAATTCCTGACACCGCATCTGGAACGGATGGGCGGGATCGAGATTCCCCGCCACCTCTATCGCCGCCAACTCGCCATCGCGTTGCAAGACAAGGCGGATTTCACAGCCCATCCGTTACCGGATGCCGGTCAGATCTGGCAGGAGATCACCCAGACATCGTAACGCGCGTCATCCAGCGCCGACAGCGCAGGAGAGGAGGCGATCATCCAGCCGCTGAACCGCGTCACATTTTCCGACAGATCGGTAATGGTAAGCTGCGCGAACGCGTCCGAACTCGGATCATCGGCCGGATAGCGGCATTCGCCCAAGCGTATTTCCAGCCTCCCTAGACGCACAGCGTCCCCGACCTGCAAGCGCAGATCGGTGGTGCGTCCGGACACCTTGTCCAAGCCGCGCAGCAAGGCGCCACCGGCCCGGACCACCCTTTCCTGGGAGGCAATGTCCTCCGCGCTTTTTTCCTGCGCGATCGCTCCTGCCCCGGAAAGGGTCGACAACAGCAGCGCCGTGCAAACCGCTACGCCTCTCCTCTGCCACCACAGATTCATCTATTCCGGCTGCCACGCATCGTAATCGCGCCGTTCGACCGGATCCGCACGGTAAAGCGACCCCTCCGGGTGATAGGCATTCCCAGTCCCGGTCATATTCGCCACATGCGGTTTTTCCCAGGGCTTGTGCGGCAAAGGCGCCTTGGTCGGAGGCTCGGCCCAGGTGTGATGCAGCCACCCATGCCATTCCGGGCTGACCCGGCTGGCCTCGGACTCGCCCTTGAAGATCACCCAACGGCGAGAACCATCCTTGTTCTGGTAAAAGACATTGCCCTCGGCATCCTCGCCCACCTTGGTGCCGTTGCGCCAAGTCCAGACCTGGGTATTGATCGTCTGGCTGTTCCACCAGGTCAGGGCACGAAGCAGAAACGACATTGTCGCGGACCTCATCTTTCAGGTTCACCCGAGATATGCCGCAACTCGCCGGCAAGGTCCAGTCTCCGCACCCATAAACCGCATTAACCTTAACGCTGCCTCTCCGGCATCACGAGCCGATCCTCTGGCGGTAAAGTGAACTCCGGGGGGCAGGCCGCCGCCCCCCTTTCCTTACCTTCCTTCACCGGGCGGTTTCGCGAATGACCTCGCCTTTTGGATCCAGTTCCAGCGTAACCGGTTCTCCCTGCGGATTGGTCGCCTCCAGCAGGATTCGCGGGCCTTGCATATGGAGAAAGCCGAACTGGCTGTAACCAGTATCCGACAACTGTTTGTTCACCTCGGCCGAATCGAATTCAGGTGCAGGCATCGGCGGCCGGCCGGGGCGTTCTCCTTCATGGCGCGGCCCCATGCGATGCATGCGTTTTTCCCCGGGACCATCTCCACGATCCGACCCCCAGTGCCGCCCCTCGCGATGCATCCGCTTGACCCGCGGCCCTTCGTCATCATCGTCGCGGCCAAAGCGCAACAGGCGGCCATCCTGGTCGAACAGGGCGAACATGTCTTCCCCCTCGGCGTCCTCTCCCTTCACACCCAGCATGTCATGACGCGTGCCGACCTCCTCGATCTTGGCAAATTGCGCCATCACCTCGTTGTCGCGCACCGATTGGGGCAAAAGCGAATCGATCAGCGCCTGCGGCAGCGGACCGTCATCGGCCTCGATCGCGATCAGCTTGCCCGAATCATCCAGTCGTGCCTCGATTTCTGTGCCGTCGCTGGTCGTGCCTTCGACCTCGCGGAAGCCGCCGCGTTTGATCTCGTTTTTCAGGTTTTGCAGCTCCAGCGCTTCCAGTTCCGGCGGCAGATTGGCTTGCGAAGCAGAAGCGATTACACCGGTCTGACGGTTGTTCTGGGCTTCGGTCTGGGCCAGCGCAGCACCGCCGACACTCGCGATCACGGCAGCAATGGCTGCGGCGCTGACAAATTTTTCTCTGCTCATGCGTCATCCTTTCATTCTTCCCGGTCGGCGGCAAATCCGCCACCGGACGAATCGCTTCTAGACGCGCGGCGCCGAATGAAACGCCAATGCTTCATTTGGTTTTCGTTTGGACAAAAACCTCCATAATGCAACCATGCACCGTTTTGCCTTGATCCTTGTCCCGCTTTTGCTTCTGCCGCCGCTGGCTTACGGGCAGGATGCCGTCCCCCGGTCCCACGCGATGATCGAGGCATTCCGCCCTCAACCGCTGCATCGGATCGCCGAAGCGGTCACGGATCGCTACGAGGGCCGGATCATCGCGGCGGAAGTTCGCCCGCCACTTCCCCGGGAACGGCTGGCGGGAGTGCAGTTGATCTATGAAATCCGGCTGATCACGCCGCAGCGCAACCTGCTGAATATTCGTCTGGACGCCCGCACGGGCCGGTTCCTGGAGATCGCGGGGCGCGGTCAGATCGAGGCGCGCAAACGGGTCGGAAACCAGCAATGAGGAAAACATGCGGGCTTTGATTGTCGAAGATGACCCGGTGCTGTCGAGCCAGCTTGCCAACGCCATGCGCGATGCGGGCTTTGTCACCGATCTCGCGACGGATGGCACCGAGGGAGAATTCCTGGGTGCGACGGAAAGCTATGACGTGGCGGTGCTGGATCTGGGCCTGCCGGGAATGCCGGGGATCGAGGTCCTGACCCGTTGGCGCGATCAGGGCATCGGAATGCCGGTGCTGATCCTGACCGCCCGGGGTGACTGGACCGACAAGGTGGCGGGTTTCCGGGCGGGCGCGGATGACTATGCCGTCAAACCCTTTCGCCTCGACGAGGTGGTGCTGCGCGCCCAGACCCTGATCCGCCGCGCCGCGGGCCATGCCCGTCCTGTGATCGAGGCCGGGTCCCTGCGCCTCGACAGCCAGTTGGGGCTGATCACCCGTGACGGGATGGCCCTGAAGCTGACCTCGTTCGAGACACGCATCCTCAGCTACCTGATCCATCACAAGAACCGCATCGTCAGCCGCACCGAGTTGAGCGAGCATCTGTACGAGGCCCATACCGACCGGGATTTCAAATCCATAGAGGTCGTCATCGGACGGCTGCGCAGGAAAATCGGCGAGGGTATGATCGAAACCCGGCGCGGCGAGGGCTATATCCTGCGGGCCACCGCCTGATGCGATCGATCCGGGGGCGGCTCCTGATCCTTGCGGCGGTGTGGCTGAGCGCCGCGTTGCTGGCGGCATTCCTGTTCATCTCTCACCTGCTCGAAAGATTTGTGACCGACCGTTTCGACGCCGAGGTGGCGGCCATCGCGGATGCCCTGACCGCCGCGCTGGAGGTTGATGACGGCCGCATCGGGCTTGCCGATGCCCCCTCCGATCCGCGTTTCCTGTTACCGTTCAGCGGCTGGTACTGGCAGGTTGCGGCCGATGGTCGGGCGGTGGCGCGTTCGGATTCACTGCTGGATGGGCGGTTGGACGGCCCCACGCGCGATTTCGCGGGCGGTTATGGCACCGGCGCGGACGGCGCGGAATTGCGCGTCATGCGGCGCGAACTGACGATCCCGGACAGCGCATCACGCATCGCCGTTACCGTCACCGCCCCGCAGACGCAGATCGACGACAGCCTGCGCCAGATCATCCGTCCGCTGGCCATCGCGCTGGCAGTTCTGGGGCTGGGCCTTGCCGCAGCCAGCCTGCTGCAGGTGACGGTAGGACTGCGCAGCCTCGACCGGCTGCGGGCGGATCTCGCCGCGGTGCGAGAGGGCAAGGCCGATCGCCTCACCCTGCCCGATGTCAGCGAGTTGCGCCCGCTGACCAGCGAAATCAATGCCAGCCTCGACCAGAACGCCAATCTGCTGGCCCGATCGCGCCAGCATCTGGGCAATCTTGCCCATTCACTGAGGACCCCCCTTGCCGCGCTGGCCAATGAATTGCCGGACGGCCATGGCGGGCTGCCGCTGATCACCCGGATGGACAGGCTGATCGGTTGGCATCTGCGCCGCGCCCGCTCGGCCGGTCCGCGGACCATGGGGCAACGTACACCGATCCGCCCGGTCATCGAGGATATTCTTCTGGTGCTGCGCTGGCCGATTCATGACAAGGGCCTGGCGATACAGATCGATTGCCCCGATGATGCAGGTTTCGCGGGCGAGCGCCAGGATCTCGAAGAGATGATCGGCAACCTGGCCGAAAACGCGGTCAAATGGGGGCGCGGTCACATTAGGGTCCGGGTGACCCGGGCAGAGGATCGCCTGAGCATCCGCATCGAGGATGACGGCCCCGGCATGACGGATACCGACGCCCCCCGCGCGCTGATCCGGGGCGCGAGACTGGATGAGCATGGCCCCTCGGGTTCCGGCCTTGGCCTTGCCATCGTCGCCGACCTGGCGGCACTGCATGGTGGGGAGCTGCGGCTGGAACGCGCCTCTCTCGGCGGGTTGGCCGCAATCCTGCATCTGCCTGGCTAAATCCTTGCGGGAAACCGGCCTGGCACCGCCGGAGATACCTATCCCCAGATTTCCTCGAATTCCCGCCATTCGCGCGCGCTCATCCCGGATTGCTCTTGTGTCACCGTCTCGCCCGCCAGCCGCCGTTTCAGCACCGCAACGGCCTGCGCGGACAGGCTGACCGAATCCATCCGGTAATCGCGGAACGCCGCGAAAGCGGCAGGAACCCAGTCAGCCACGATCCCGCAAAGCGCATCGGCATAGGCCCGGATCTCGAACTGCGCATGGGCATCGGCGCGCAGACGCAGGAAATGCAACAGGTTGTGCAAATCGACCTTCCAGTACCACTGGGTATAGATATTGGCAGGCAGGTTCATCCGCGCCAGCTCCCGCGCCAGCCCCTGCTGGCCGTCCTGGCTCAGCATCGCCTCGTAGTGGTCATAGCTGCGCATCGCGTCCTCGCGCAGCAACTCCAGCACCCGCGCCGCCTCTTCGCCCTGCAGCACCTCGTCCCGGCCCTGGTTGTTCTTTTGCGATTGCGCGGCAAGATGCTCGGGCGCGGGAATATAGAATTCCCGGTCGAGGATCGAGTAACGGGCCGAGTATTCGTTCACATTGGCGGTGCGGTGGCGAATCCACTGGCGCGCGACAAAGACGGGCAGCTTGACGTGGAACTTGACCTCGCACATCTCGAACGGGGTCGAGTGCCAGTGCCGCATCAGGTAGCGGATCAGGCCCTCGTCGTTCTGTACCGATTTCGTGCCCCGCCCATAGGAAACCCGAGCCGCCTGGCAGATCGCCGCATCGTCGCCCATGTAATCCACCACCCGGACAAAGCCGTGATCCAGCACCGGATGAGCGGTGTAGAGATGTCGTTCCATCCCCTCGGAAATCACCCGCAAGGTTTGGCGTGGGGATTGGCGCAGATTGTCGATCTCGGCCTGCTGCTCAGGGGTGACTGGCGTATTCATGGTGGTTCATCTCTCGCTCTGACACATTATCTTGTGCCACCAGCCACCGAGTCGTTCAACCGAATTACGCGCCGGCCACTCCATTGCCTGTCGCTGCATCACGTGCCAATCTGTCGCCCGGACGGCACCCAGCAAGGAGATCCGCTATGAATATCCGCTATCTGCACACTATGGTCCGCGTGAAGGATCTGGACAAGACGATGGAGTTTTTCCGCCTTCTGGGACTGGAGGAAACCCGCCGTATAGACAATGACAAGGGTCGCTTCTCGCTGGTGTTCATGGCCCCGCCGGGACAGGAGGACTGCCCGGTCGAACTGACCTATAACTGGGACGGAGACGAGGGGCTGCCATCGGACAGCCGCCATTTCGGCCATCTCGCCTATCGCGTCGGCAATATCTACGAGATGTGCCAGAAGCTGCAGGATGCCGGTGTGACGATCAACAGGCCCCCGCGCGACGGGCACATGGCATTCGTGCGCAGCCCCGACAATATCTCGATCGAGCTGCTGCAGGAAGGCGAGGCGCTGGCGCCCGCCGAACCATGGGCCAGCATGGAAAATACCGGCCATTGGTAAGCCCATGCCCCGCCATCCGGCAACTTCATGGCGGGGCAAACCGCCTCCGGTTCAATAGATATAGCGTATCCGTTCGACCCAATAGGATTCGATCCCGCGCATTTGCTGGTTGACCTTCGCAAGGGGCGGCTCATTCAGGATGCCCGAGCACAGCAACCCCTCGGCATGGCGGATGAACAGCTCACGCATGATCCTGCGTATCCTCAACCCTTCGTCCGTCAGCCGGACCCGTACCGAGCGCCGGTCCAGGTCGCATCGCTCGTGATGGATATACCCCATCGTCACCAGCTTTTTCAGGTTATAGCTGACATTCGAACCCTGATACATACCGCGCGAGCGCAATTCGCCCGCGCTGACCTCGTCCTCGCCGAGGTTATAGAGGATCAGTGCCTGAACCGGGGTCAGTTCCTGCCGTCCGAGACGTTCGAACTCGTCCTTGATCAGGTCGAGCAGGCGCCGATGCAACCGTTCCAGCAATTGCAGGGTCTGCATATAGGTCTCGACATCCTCCGAAGCCCCGTCGGAGATTTCGCCCATATCCGGGACGATCCGAGCTTGTGGCACACGGGGAAGCATGGGCGGACTGTTCCTGTCTTGCATCTCGATTGACCCGAAGATGCCGTGAAAAAGCGAATCTTCGGTTAAATCTGCCCAGATACGGAAAATGCGGTCTATTTCACGGGTAGATCAACGCTCCGAAGCAGAAAGACTTCCGGCCGCATGGGCCGCGATCCTGTCCAGCATCGGCGCAAGCGCGGCTGGCCCTGCCACTTCTCCCTCTCCGCTCAAACGCGCGGTGATCCAGCGATAAAGATCCTGATCGTTCTCGGTCAGCAGCGCCTCGTAGAGGCCATAGTCAGCCTCGTCCAGATCCTTCAGCGGCCCGTCCGAAAACGGCCCGAGGATCAGATCCATCTCTTTCATGCCGCGCCGCCAGCTGCGCATCCGCAACCGCCGCAACCGGGTCTCGTGGCTCTCGGCCTCTGTCATCGCCCTGCTCTCCTTGCCGTTCCCGCCGATGCTTGTGGCCCGATGGCAAACAACCTATGCCATGACAGGACCAAGTTCAAACCGGCAGGACCAGCAGAATGGGCTTTCTTTCCGATACGCTCGCACGGGTGAAACCATCCCCCACCATCGCCATGACCACGCGCGCCGCCGAGCTGCGTGCCGCAGGCCGCGACATCATCGGCCTCTCTGCCGGAGAGCCCGATTTCGACACGCCGGAACATATCCGCGAAGCCGCCAAGGCAGCGATCGATGCCGGGCATACCCGCTATACGGCAGTGGACGGCACGCCATCGCTGAAGCGCGCCATCTGCGATAAATTCGCGCGAGAGAACGGGCTGGATTACGCGCCGTCGCAGATCACGGTCGGCACCGGCGGCAAGCAGATCCTGTTCAACGCGCTGATGGCCACGCTGAATCCCGGCGACGAGGTGATTATCCCCGCGCCCTATTGGGTCAGCTATCCGGACATGGTGTTGCTGGCCGGCGGAACGCCGGTCATCGTCCCCTGCGGCATCGAAGCGGGTTTCCGTCTCACCCCGCAGGCGCTGGAAGCCGCGATCACGCCACGCACGAAATGGCTGATCCTGAACTCGCCCTCGAATCCTTCCGGAGCCGGTTATGGCCGCGATCACATCCGGGCGCTGACCGATGTTCTGCTGCGTCATCCCGACATATGGGTGCTCAGCGACGACATCTATGAACATCTCGTCTTCGACGATTTCGAATTCACCACCCCGGCGCAGGTCGAACCGCGCCTGAAAGACCGCGTGCTGACGATGAACGGCGTCAGCAAGGCCTATGCCATGACCGGCTGGCGCATCGGCTACGGCGCGGGACCCGAGCCGCTGATCAAGGCGATGGCCAAGCTGCAATCGCAATCGACCTCGAATCCCTGCTCGATCAGCCAATATGCCGCCGAAGCCGCCCTGACCGGCCCGCAGGATTACATCTCGACCAGCCGCGAGGCGTTCCAGCGCCGCCGCGACCTGGTGGTGGAGGGGCTGAACGCCTGCCCCGGGATCGATTGCCCAACCCCGGAGGGCGCCTTCTATGTCTATCCCTCCATCAAGGGTCTGCTGGGCAAGATCTCTGCGGCCGGGACCCGGCTCGACAGCGACGAAGCCTTTGCCAATGCATTGCTGGAGGAAACCGGCGTCGCGGTGGTCTTCGGCGCGGCCTTCGGCCTCAGCCCGCATTTCCGCATCTCCTATGCGACCAGCGACGAGCAGCTAACCGAAGCCATCGCCCGCATCCGCCGCTTCTGCGAAAGCTGCACCTGAGGGCTGCCGCAGGGCGCGACCGCCTTCTTCTTCTTTGTCCAAATACCTGCGCCGCAGGCACGCCGCCCCACAAGGGGCGGCGTTCGCTCATTTCTCCGACCGGTCGTCCCGCCTGCCCGAATCGGCCTTCTTCACGTCCAGGTGACAGGGTATCTTGAATCTCCGGTTTTTTTCGGCCCGCCGTTTCGACCAGCGGTCAAGCCAGCGCCAGAAGCCCCGCATCCTCATGTTACAGTGCCGTCCAGCCGCCATCGACGCTGATCGTCGTCCCGGTGATCTGCGCCGCCGCGTCGCTGCACAGGAAGACGGTGGTATCGCCGATCTCCTCGACGGTGGCGAATTCCTTCGAGGGCTGGCGTTCCAGCATCACCTTCTTGATCACGTCCTCGCGGTTCATGCCGTATTCCTTCATCGTGTCGGGGATCTGCGCCTCGACCAGCGGGGTCAGGACATAGCCGGGACAAATCGCGTTGCAGGTGATCTTTTCCTGCGCGGTTTCCAGCCCGGTCACCTTGGTCAGGCCCACGACCCCGTGCTTGGCGGCGACATAGGCCGATTTGAACGGGCTCGCCGTCAGGCCATGGGCCGAGGCGATATTGACGATCCGCCCCCATCCCGCCTTGCGCATCAGCGGCAGAGCCGCCGCCGTGGTGT
Organism: Paracoccus alkanivorans; assembly: GCF_003697785.1. Taxonomy (GTDB): domain Bacteria; phylum Pseudomonadota; class Alphaproteobacteria; order Rhodobacterales; family Rhodobacteraceae; genus Paracoccus; species Paracoccus alkanivorans. Next base: position 175,787 of record NZ_QOKZ01000003.1, read on the forward strand.
GAAAGGCGGAACTCATGTTGATGGCGATGATCGCATCCCATTTCTCCACCGGGAATTCCGGGATCGGCGTGACATGCTGGATACCGGCATTGTTGACCAGAATATCGCAGGCTCCGGCCTTTTCGATAAGCGCCCGGCATTCATCCGCGCTGGACATGTCGGCCTTGATGTAGCGCACCTTGACGCCATGCTCGCCCGCCATCTTCTCGGCCAGCGCGTGATCCTCGTCACTGTCGGTAAAGCTGTTCAGCACCACATCGGCGCCCGCCTTGGCCAGCCGATGAGCCACGCCCAGCCCGATACCGGAATTCGATCCCGTCACCACCGCTGTCTTGCCCGTCAGGAATTTTTCAAACATCACGTCCTCGAACTTGCGTTTCGCCTCTGGCCAGCTTAGCGGGTCGGACCGGTTGTTGCAGCCCGAAACGATTGCCTGCCTCGGATTGCGGAGCGGCTTGCCGATCACAATGACTTGCGGTCATTCGAAATGAGGGAACCCTTCTTGCGCCCCGGCACTTCCGGCATCGGCAGCCAGCGGAATGCTATCCGCTTCCATTCCGGGAGGACAAAAAAACGCCCGCACAAGGCGGGCGCAAGTCATGAGGCAGGTTTCATACAGGCAAGAAACCTATCGAGCAGTGAGTTATTTATACGCGAGTCGGCCTCCGAGTCCAACACCGAAGTTTTTCCCGGCATTGACGCATCACGGGCAAGCCTGTTGAAATCACGACCAAAGCAAGAATGACGAGGCGAGCGGCGATGCGAATCTACAAAATCCTTAACAATTGCGCGATGAGACGCCTGTTTCTTGCTGCCGCGCTGTCGATTGCAGGTGTTGCATCAATGCCGCTGGCAAGCCTTGCAGAACCTGCTCATGGCATTGCAATGTATGGAGAACCCGCCCTTCCCGACGGTTTTTTTCACCTGCCCTACGCGAATCCCGAGGCTCCGAAGGGCGGCACGATTCGGCTGGCGGAATCCGGCTCATTCGACTCGCTGAAGCCCTGGGTGCTGAAGGGCAATCCGGTCTGGCCGATCCTTTTTCAACCGGGACTTGTGACCGAAACGCTGATGTATCGCTCGATCGACGAGCCTTTCACGCTTTATGGGCTTTTGGCCGAATCCGTCGAAACCGATCCGGATCGCACCTGGGTTGAGTTTACCCTGCGTCCCGAGGCGCGGTTTTCGGATGGCTCCCCGGTCACTGTCGAGGATGTGATGTGGTCTTACGAGACCCTCGGCGAACAGGGCCATCCCCGCTATCTGGGCGCATGGTCGAAAGTGGCCAAGATGGAGCGAACCGGAGAGCGCACCATCCGTTTTACCTTCAAGGAACCGGATCGCGAGCTCGCCCTGTTGATGGGGATGCGGCCGATCCTCAAGAAGGCACAGTGGGAGGGCAAGGATTTCAGCCAGCCGGGGCTGGACAGGCCCATCGGCTCGGCCCCCTATGTCATCGACCGGGTCGATCCGGGGCGCATGATCAGCTTCAGGCGCAACCCTGATTACTGGGGCAAGGATCTTCCGCTAAATCGCGGCCTTCATAATTTCGACGAGATCCGCTTTGACTATTTCGGCGATTCCAACGCCATGTTCGAAGCCTTCAAAGCTGGCGATATCGATGTCTGGCGCGAATTGTCACCGTTGAAATGGGAAACAGAGTTCAATTTTCCCCTGCTGAATGAAGGCAAGGTCATCAAGTCAGAGATCGGGCATCGGCGGCCTTCGGGAATCATGGGGCTGGTGATGAATACCCGCAATCCGGTCTTTGCCGATTGGCGGATTCGGCAGGCCATGATCGAGGCGTTCAACTTCCAGTTCATCAACAATACGCTCAACGGTGGCATGGAGCCGCGGATCAGTTCTTATTTCGCCAATTCCACGTTGGCCATGCATCCCGGCCCCGCCGAAGGCCGGGTGCTCGAATTGCTGGAGCCATTCGCCGATGATCTGCCGCCCGGCACACTGGAAGGCTATGTTCTGCCCCAGGGCAGCAAACGCCCGCTCGACCGGGCTGGATTACGCAAGGCACTGAAATTGCTTGGTGATGCTGGTTGGACGGTGCAAAATGGTGTGCTTAAAGATCGTGATGGCCGTCCCTTCAGCTTCGAGATCCTGCTGAATCAGTCGGGCAGCGCGATGCGCGGTGCTTCGGAAATGCAGCAGATTGTCGATATCTATATCGAGGCGCTGCGCAATCTGGGGATCACGGCGCGCGTGACACTGCTGGATTCCGCGCAATTCGTGCAAAGGACGAATAACTACCAGTTCGACATGGCATGGTATGAACGTGCCCTGTCGCTGTCCCCCGGTAATGAGCAGATGCTTTATTGGGGACATGAGGGCGTGACACAGCCGGGCAGCCGTAACTGGATGGGCATGAACAGCCCCGCGGCCGAGGCGATCATCGGGGAAATCCTCAATTCGAAAGACCCCGAAGAGTTCAACGCCGCGGTTCGGGCGCTGGACCGGGTGCTGACAGCCGGGCGTTATGTGATTCCGGTCAGCTACCCACCCGTATCTCGTCTGGCTCATTCCGCCAAGCTGTTGTATCCTGATCAAAAACCTCTTTACGGAGACTGGCCGGGCTTCATGCCCGGGGTCTGGTGGCAGGAGACAAAGGAATGAGAGCAGTTATAATCGTCGCGCTGGCCTGCGGATTGCTGGCCAGCTGCAATACCGTCGCAGGTGTGGGCGAAGATATCACGGGCGTCGCCCTATGGGGTCAAGGCTTCTTAGGAGGGGGCTATTGATGAAATGGCATCACGTTCAGGCAAACTGGTCTGCTTTCTACGAGGCCATCGCGGATAAATGGCCCGAGGTCGACGAGGCCGATCTGGACGAGATCGATGGCGATCAGCGTGCCTTCATCGCCTATCTGGCCGAAGCGACCGGGCAGGAGCCCGCGGAAATACGGGAAGAATTGCGCGAATGGCTGAGAGGAGAGATCCCATCGGACATCGTCATGGACCCGATCCACGATAACCACTCCATCGCGCTCAGTTCGAAATACGTGAACGAGGGCGAGGATGAATATGACGACGACGCCCATTTCGGTGACGATCAGGACGACTAAGAGCCTCGCCATCCGCTACCTGACAGACAAGCCGGCGCCGGTCAGTGCCCCATCAGTTCATGATGAACCATCATCGATTTGACTGCCTGGTCAATCAGAAGCCGGCGGTCATTTCAGGTTGAGCAATTACAGGCGATCTGACAAAGGCTGCACGAGTGCGAAAAGTGACGGCAAGCGGAAGGGCGGCCGCAATGACCAATATTGTGAAAATCGCCGTGGGCAGCATCGTCGTGGGCTTCGTGGTATTGGCACTGAAGCTGCTGGCATGGTGGATGACCGGCTCTGTCGCGCTGCTGTCGGATGCGCTGGAAAGCACGGTCAATGTCGCCACTGCCATCGCCGCCCTGATCGCCATCCGCGTCGCCGCCCGCCCTGCGGATGCCAGCCACCCCTATGGCCACCACAAGGCGGAATTCTTCAGCGCGGTGCTGGAGGGCGTCATGATCATCCTCGCGGCCTTGCTGATCATGCGCGAGGCCTATCTGGGCTTTCGCACCCCGCCTGAGCTCGACGCTCCATTCCCGGGCCTGGCGGTCAATGCGGTCGCAGGCGTTCTCAACGCGATCTGGTGCCGGGTGTTGATATCGCGCGGAGGGCGGCTTGGCTCCCCTGCCCTGGTTGCGGATGGCAGGCATCTGCTGACCGATGTGATCACCTCGGGCGCGGTGCTGCTGGGGGTTGTGCTTGCCGTGACGACCGGCTGGACCGTTCTGGATCCGCTTCTGGCCGGGCTGGTCGGGCTGAATATCCTTTGGACCGGCTGGAAACTGACCGCCTCGTCGCTTAGCGGGCTGATGGACGAAGCGGTATCGGACGAGACGCTGGAACTGATCCGGGATGTGATCTCGGACCGCGCGACCGGAGCCATCGAGGCCCATGACCTGCGCACCCGCCATGCCGGGCGTGTGACCTTCATCGATTTCCATCTAGTCGTGGATGGCCAGACCACCGTGGACGACGCACATGGCATCTGCGACCGGATCGAGCAATCACTGCTTGCGAAACTACCCGAGGCGCAGATCACCATCCATGTCGAGCCGGAACATATGGCCAAGCATTCCGGCGTTCTGGTGCTGTAGCGGCTCCCGGGCGTCAGACATTCAGCGAAATAATGAAGTCCCGATCCGCCGGACGCGCCCAATAGGCCAACCCGCCCCGGGTAAAGCAATGCCCATATCCTGCCCCGGTCAGCAGGTCGGCACAATTCTCCAGGTTGTCTTCGACCAGGATGATCGGCTCGAATCGTCCTATCGTCGCCATGCCCCCATTCAGCACGCTGCTTTCATGGCCCTCGACGTCCAACTGGATCAAGCAGAGGTCCTCGAAGGGTAAATCATCGATCCTGAATGTCGGCACAAGCTCTGACCGGCCCTCATGCTTATCCTAAAAGCCCGATGCACCGCCCAAGAATTTTCCGTCCGCGTCATGCGTCGCGATCTCCGTCAGGCCATTGCGGTCCGAAAGGGCTCCATTGACCAAGATGACATTGCTTAAACCAAGCCTCTCGGCATTCTTCTTGGCCAGAAAGAAATTCTCGAGTACCGGTTCAAAGGCATAGAGTGTCTTCGCCGAACGTGAGTAAGTATGCAGCATATCACCGAAAAACGTGCCCGCATGAATCGCCGCACCGTTTTTCCTGTAGTCGAGTATCTTTTTGAAGCTGAGATGGGAAAACGGCTCGTAATATCGGCCTGCAAGGCTCTTCCGCACTGCGGGGCGGTGGGTGGCCCTGCGCGGCACGTCCAGTTCGATTTCATATCCAAGCTGATCATGACGCACTCGCACCCTGACGATCGGTATCTTGTAAACATCCCGGGTTACGACACTCATCCTGAACCTCCCGCATTCCGGATCACCTGATGACAAGACCAGCCTGCCATGGATATTGCGGTTTCGTCGTCCGGTCCGGAACCGGAGGAAAGGCACATACCTTCAGGCCGCCAGCCGCAGCCAGACCGGCACGTGGTCACTTGGTTTCTCGGCTGCGCGGGCTTCACGGTCCACGCCGGTTTCGGCCAGCAGATCGGCGGCTTGCGGCGACAGCAGCAGGTGATCTATCCGAATACCGTCATCCTTGTTCCAGGCGCCGCCCTGGAAATCCCAGAAGGTGAAAGGCCCGCGTGCAGACCACGGATCGCGGATGCGGATCGCATCGGTCCAGCCTTGCCACTGGATGGCCCGCAGCATGGCGCGGCTTTGCGGCAGGAACAGCGCGTCATCCACCCATTTGCCGGGATTGGCGGCATCGCGCGGCTCGGGGATGATGTTGTAGTCGCCCAGCATCACCACCGGCATTTCACTGGCAAGCAATTCCGCAGCCCGTATTCGCAAACGCTCCATCCATGCCAGTTTGTAATCGTATTTCGGCCCCGGCACCGGGTTGCCATTGGGCAGATACAAGCCCGCGATCCGCACCGCCTTTTCCCCGGTAACGGTCGCCTCGATATAGCGCGCCTGCTCGTCCCCGTCGTCGCCGGGCAGGCCGCACATCACATCCTCCAAAGGCAATTTCGACAGGATGGCGACACCGTTGAAACCCTTTTGCCCATGGGTTTCGATATTCCAGCCCAGATCCTCGAAATGCGCGCGCGGGAAGGCCTCGTCGAGAGATTTGATCTCTTGCAGGACCACGACATCCGCCCCGGCCGCGTTCAGCCAGTCGGTCAACGCCGCGATCCGCGCCTTGATACCGTTGATATTGAAAGATGCGATCTTCATGCCGGCATCTTGGGCGGACTGGGCAGGAATGGCAACGGGCAAAAACCTGCGGCTGCTGCCTCCAACAAAAAAGCAGCGCAAACGGGCCGCTTTCCTTGTACTTCATCCCATGCGCCGGATACTGCCCAGCCCCTGTTCAGAAATGATACGATGCCCGTAGTTGGAACAAGTTGAAGTCAATATTGGCCCTATTCCTAGCGACCTCATCTTCTTCTTTATAATGCTGCTTGCTGTATTCAGCGCCCAACGTAAAACCTCCTGTCACTTTGAAATCAACGCCAGCCCCGAATACGTAGCCGTCACTCGAAGAATCGTTGTCGAACGAAACGCGGGCCGTGCCAAAAGTCACATAAGGCAGAAAGCGGTCAAGGTCATAACCAACGCGCGTTTTCACCAAGAGGTTATCAAGCTTGATGGTTTCGCCGTCTGCGCTCGCAGAGATGCGAGCATGAGCCAATTCGGCACCAACAACGACCCGACTGTAGTCGCCCTGATAGCCGATATGCAGACCGGGGCCGACAAGATCCAAGTCAAACTTCTCGTCCTGGTTATCCAAGATTATTTCGGAAGAACCTTTTTCATACTGGATACCGGCATAAAAACCCGCCCAGTCATGATCCGATCCGGTCGATCCGATGGCAGTCGGGGATGCGTAACCGGCGGAAAGCGCCGGTGTCGCCGCACAGATTGCAGCGGCAACTACATTGGACAGTTTCATTCTTTCTCCATTCAACGTCACTCACGTCAAATGGATTTGTCCCGCAAATAGATAAACAAAGAGTATATGATTGCGAGTTCGGTTTGGCTCAGACCGCAACCCTTATCCCGTTACAAAGAAAATGACGTTCCGCAGCCGCAGCTCGAGGTCACGTTCGGGTTGTCGATGGTGAAACGCGCGCCGATCAGTTCGTCGGTGAAATCGATCACCGCACCGGCCAGATAGGGCAGCGATACCGGATCGACCACGACCTTCTGGCCACCGCCTTCCAGCACAAGATCATCCTCCTCGGCCTTGTCCAGCCGGATGTCATACTGAAAACCCGAGCATCCGCCGCCCGCCACCGCCACTCGCAGGGGGCGGATCTCGCCCGAGATATTGATCTCGGCAAGCTGGGCGAATGCGCGTTCTGTCACTTTTGGAGGCACGTTCATGGGGCGTTCCCGTTCTCAAAGACACGCATGGAATATAGGCTTGCCGCGCATCTCTCGCAAGGATGGTCCATGACTGCGCCCTATGCCTGCCAGCCCCAAGACAGCCGCGGCCGCCTCTGGCCCGAACGCATGTCGACCTTCCGTTCGCCATGGCAGCGCGACCGGGACCGGATCATCCATTCCTCGGCCTTCCGGCGGCTGAAGCACAAGACGCAGGTCTTTGTCGAGCATGACGGCAAGGAATATCGTGGCGATTATTTCCGCACCCGCCTGACCCACACGATCGAGGTCGCGCAGGTCGCCCGCACCATTGCCGGGGCGCTGGATCTGAACACCGATCTGGCCGAGGCCGTGGCGCTGGCCCATGATCTTGGCCATCCGCCCTTTGGTCATACCGGCGAGGATGCGCTGGCCGCGCTGATGGAGCCTTATGGCGGCTTCGATCACAACGCGCAGGCGCTGCGCATCGTCACGCGGCTGGAACGGCATTACGCAGATTTCGACGGGCTCAACCTGACATGGGAGACGCTGGAGGGTATCGCCAAGCATAACGGTCCCATATTGGACCGGGATGACGCGGGTGATCCCGTCCCCTCGCCGCTGCCCTATGCACTGGCCGAAGTCGATGCAGCCTGGGACCTGGAACTGCACACGAATGCCAGCGCCGAGGCGCAGGTGGCGGCGGTGGCCGATGACGTCGCCTATAACCATCACGACCTGCATGACGGGCTGCGCGCCGAATTGTTCACCGAAGAGGAACTGGCGGAACTGCCGGTCATCGGCCCGGCCTTCGCCGAAGTTGACCGTCTCCATCCCGGCCTCGACCGGATGCGGCGGCGGCACGAAGCGCTGCGGCGTGTATTCGGCGTCATGGTCGAGGATGTGATCGCGGTAGCCGAAAACCGTCTGGCCGGGTTGCAACCGCAATCGGCGCAGGAAATCCGCGACATGGAGGGGCCGATCATTCGCTTCTCGAAACCGCTTTATCAGAATATCAAGGCCATCAAGTCCTTCCTGTTCCAGCGGATGTATCGCGCGCCCTCGGTCGTCGATGAACGCCACCGCGTCACGAAAATCGTCAACGAGATGTTCCCGCTCTTCATGAAGGATCCTGCGAAGATGCCCGAAAGCTGGCAGCGTGCCATCCTGCAAGCTGGCGATGAAACGGAGCGCGCCCGAATCGTTCTCGACTATGTCGCAGGGATGACCGACCGCTATGCCATTGCCGAACATCAGCGCCTGTTCCCGGGGTAAGCGATCCGGGACACGCCGGGAGCTTAACGGATTATCAACGCCACTCATGATCTTGTAGAAAATTATGAATTTGCGGACAGCTCGATCACTCCCTATGTTGCGGGCTTCCTGACCAAGGGTGACGACCATGACCGGCAGACTGACTCCCTCCCCCGTATTCAAGGCGCTGAACAGCGCCGCAGCCGAGCGTATCCTGATCCTCGACGGCGCAATGGGCACTCAGATCCAGGCCCTGGGGCTGGACGAGGACGACTATACCGGGCGCGCATCGGGCCATGCCTGCCGCCATCATTCCGAGCATCCGCAGAAGGGCAATAACGACCTGTTGATCCTGACGCAGCCCGAAGCGGTCGAGGAGATCCATTACCGCTATGCCAAGGCGGGCGCCGATATTGTCGAGACGAACACATTCTCGTCAACCACGATCGCGCAGGCCGATTACGGGCTGCAATCGGCGGTGCATGACCTGAATGCCGAGGGCGCGCGCGTCGTGCGCCGGGCACTGGACCGTGCCACGGCCGAGGACGGCAAGCCCCGTTTCGTCGCCGGGGCACTGGGGCCGACCAACCGGACCGCCTCGATCAGCCCGGACGTGAACGATCCGGGCTTTCGCGCCGTGACCTTCGACGAGCTTCGTATCGCCTATCTGCAACAGGCGACGGGGTTGATCGAGGGCGGCGCGGATATCCTGCTGATCGAGACGATCTTCGACACACTGAACGCCAAGGCCGCCATCTTCGCCTGCCTTCAGGCGATGGAGGCGCATGGACAGGCGCTGCCGCTGATGATCTCGGGCACGATCACCGATGCTTCGGGGCGCACCCTGTCGGGGCAGACGCCGACGGCCTTCTGGCATTCCGTCAGCCATGCGCGGCCCTGGACGGTGGGGCTGAATTGCGCGCTTGGTGCCGCCGCCATGCGTCCGCACCTGGCCGAGATGGCCGGGGTGGCCGACACGCTGATCTGCGCCTACCCCAATGCCGGGCTGCCCAACGCCTTCGGCCAATATGACGAAGGCCCGCAGGATACCGCCGAACAGGTGGCCGAATTCGCCCGCGAAGGGCTGGTGAATGTCGTCGGCGGTTGCTGCGGCACGACCCCCGAACATATCTCTGCCATCGCCGAGGCCGTGGCCGAATTCAGCCCGCGAAAGGTTCCCGAATATGCCTGACCGCCAGCTCCGCCTCTCCGGTCTCGAACCCTTCGTCCTGACGCCCGATATTCCCTTCGTGAATATCGGCGAGCGCACGAATGTCACCGGCTCGGCCCGGTTCCGCAAGCTGATCACCAATCGCGACTATGCCACCGCGCTGGAAGTCGCCCGCGATCAAGTCGAGAACGGCGCCCAGATCATCGATGTGAACATGGATGAGGGGCTGATCGACTCGAAGGCGGCGATGGTCGAGTTCCTGAACCTGCTGGCGGCGGAACCCGATATCGCCCGCGTGCCGATCATGATCGACAGTTCCAAATGGGAGGTGATCGAGGCCGGGCTGCAATGCGTGCAGGGCAAATCGGTGGTGAACTCGATCAGCCTCAAGGAGGGCGAGGAACAGTTCCGCCATCATGCGGGCCTGTGCCTGGCCTATGGCGCGGCAGTCGTGGTCATGGCCTTTGACGAACAGGGACAAGCCGACACCCTGCAACGCAAGACCGAGATCTGTGCCCGCGCCTACAGGATCCTGACCGAAGAGCTGGACTTTCCCCCCGAGGATATCATCTTCGATCCCAATATCTTCGCCGTGGCGACGGGGATCGAGGAGCATAACAATTACGGCGTCGATTTCATCGAGGCCACCCGCTGGATCCGCCGGAACCTGCCGCATGCGCATGTCTCGGGCGGGGTGTCCAACCTTTCGTTCAGCTTCCGCGGCAACGAGCCCGTGCGCGAGGCAATGCATGCCGTGTTCCTCTATCACGCCATCCAGGCGGGAATGGACATGGGCATCGTCAATGCCGGGCAATTGGCGGTCTATGACCAGATCGACCCGGATCTGCGCGAAGCCTGCGAGGACGTGGTTCTCAACCGCCGCGAAGACGCGACCGAGCGGCTCCTGGACATCGCCGAACGCTATCGCGGCGAGGGCGGCAAGGAGAAGCGCGAAAAAGATCTGTCATGGCGCGAATGGACCGTCGAGAAGCGGCTGGAACATGCATTGGTCAACGGCATCACCGAATATGTCGAGGCCGATACCGAAGAGGCACGGCAATCCGCCGCCCGCCCGCTCGACGTGATCGAGGGGCCGCTGATGGCCGGAATGAATGTCGTCGGCGACCTGTTCGGCGCGGGCAAGATGTTCCTGCCGCAGGTGGTGAAATCCGCCCGCGTGATGAAACAGGCCGTCGCCGTGCTGCTGCCCTATATGGAAGAGGAGAAGCGCCTCAATGGCGGCACCGAGCGCGAAACCGCCGGCAAGGTGCTGATGGCCACCGTGAAGGGCGATGTGCATGATATCGGCAAGAATATCGTCGGTGTCGTGCTGGCCTGCAACAATTACGAGGTGATCGACCTGGGCGTGATGGTGCCCTCGCAGAAGATCCTCGAGGTGGCGAAGGAACAGAATGTCGATATCATCGGCCTGTCCGGCCTGATCACCCCGTCGCTGGACGAAATGGTGCATGTCGCCTCGGAAATGGAGCGCGAGGGTTTCAACGTTCCCCTGCTGATCGGCGGGGCCACAACGTCCAAGATCCATACCGCCGTCAAGATCTCGCCACGCTACCACAAGGGCGCCGCCGTCTATGTGACCGATGCCAGCCGCGCGGTGGGCGTGGTATCCTCGCTGCTCAGCCCGGCACAGCAGCAGGCCTATGTGGAAAATATCCGCAGCGAATATGCCGAGGTCGCCGACCGCCACGAACGCAACGAGGCCGCCAAGCAGCGCCTGCCCCTGTCCGCCGCCCGCGCCAATGCGCTGAAACTGGACTGGACGGGGTTCAGGGCCACCGCCCCTTCCTTCACCGGCACGCGCGTCATCGACGATTGGGACCTGTCCGAGATCGCCCGCTATATCGACTGGACGCCGTTCTTCCAGACATGGGAGTTGAAAGGCGTTTTCCCCCGCATCCTCGAGGACGAGAAGCAGGGCGAGGCGGCGCGGACGCTCTATACTGAGGCGCAGGAGATGCTGGCCCGGATCATCGAGGGCAAATGGTTCCGCCCGCGCGCCGTGGTCGGCTTCTGGCCCGCCAATGCGGTGGGCGACGACATCCGCCTTTATACCGGCGAGGACCGGGGCGAGACCCTGGCCATGCTGCACACGCTGCGCCAGCAGGTAGCCAAGCGCGGCGGGCGCCCGAATGTGGCCCTGTCCGATTTCGTCGCCCCCGAAGGCGCGGGGCCGGATTATGTCGGTGGCTTCGTGGTGACGGCAGGCCCCGAGGAATCCGAGATCGCCACCCGTTTCGAGCGCGCCAATGATGATTACTCCGCCATCATGGTCAAGGCGCTGGCCGACCGCATCGCCGAGGCCATGGCCGAGATGCTGCATGAACGCACCCGCAAGGAATTCTGGGGCTATGCGCCGAACGAGGCTTATTCCCCCGAGGAACTGATCGCCGAACCCTATAACGGCATCCGTCCCGCCCCCGGCTATCCGGCCCAGCCCGATCATACCGAGAAGCAGACATTGTTCGACCTTCTGGATGCAGAGGCCGCAGCGGGCGTGAAACTGACCGAAAGCATGGCCATGTGGCCCGGCTCATCGGTGTCGGGCCTCTATATCGGCCATCCCGAGGCCTATTATTTCGGAGTCGCCAAGGTCGAGGAGGACCAGGTCCGCGATTACGCTGCGCGCAAGGGCATGTCCATCGAGGAAACCGAGCGCTGGCTGGCCCCGATCCTGAATTATGTGCGAACGGACGCGGTGGCCTGACCGGACTGGTCACCGCGCATTCTTCTTTGTCCAAATATCTCAGACAGACGATATGGAAAATATGGCGGACCCGGGACGATTCGAACGCCCGACCCCCAGATTCGTAGTCTGGTGCTCTATCCAGCTGAGCTACGGGTCCGTTGTAGGGGGCTGATCTAGCGCCCCACTACAGGAGATGCAAGGGGGATCACATGAAAAAAAGCAGAATCCGGTCAGCGCGCCGCCGCCGTCTGACCGGGCGATAGCACATTCATATGACGCGGGATGCGAATCATGAATTCGCTGCCTTCGGCATCGCTGCGCAACAGTTCGAGTCGCCCGCCATGATTGCGGATCAGATCGGCGGCTATCGTCAGACCAAGACCTGTGCCGCCCTTACGGGCGCTGCCGGCAAAGGGCTGGAACAGATACTCCCGCGCCCTGTCCGGCAAACCGGGTCCATTGTCGCCGACACGAATCCACCATTCACTGTCACTTTCGTCCGCGCCCAGTTCGATCATGCCGGGCTGCCCCGTCCCCTCGATCGCCTGCCGGGCATTACGTGCAAGGTTGGTCAGCACGCGATACAGCTGATCCCGGTCCGCACGTATCGTGAGGCTGGGGGGAATATCGGTCAGGAACTCGACCTGACCCGCAGTCGTGGCCGCCAATGTTTCGGCCTCGATGACCTCGGCCGCCAATTGGGCAAGATTGAAGCGTGTCAAGGAGGGCATGGGCTCTTCGGCCTTGCCGAATGCCAATGTCGTTTCGCACAGCGTCACGGCACGGGTAATGGAATTGAGCAGCTTGGGCGCCGCGCGCCTGACCTTTGGATCGGCGCTGTCCTCAAGCCGGTCCGCAAAGATCTGTGCCGTTGTCAGGATATTGCGCAGGTCGTGGCTGATCTTGGCCACCGCCTGACCCAGTTGCGCCATCCGCTCTTTCTGTTTCAGCGACGATGTAACCGTCTTCTGCATCGATTCCAGCGCGGTTTCAGCATCGCGCAACTCCACCAGCCGGGCATTCGGGCTGATGATATGCCGCGGATCCTCGGGGGCGCTGGCATATGCCGACATATGGCTGATGACACGGCGCATCGGCACCAGGATCAGGCGCTGTGCGGCAAGATTCAGAAGGATGGCAGTCAGGATCGAGAATGCCGCCGATGTTGCCAGCAGACGCAGACCAAACTCGATCATGGCGGAACGCAGCGGGGCCGTCCGCATGGTGATCTCGATGAGTTGCCCGGCCTGATTGACAGGTGCGCCGATGATCCGAATCACCTGGTCCCTGGGTTCCCACAGGGTCACGACGGCATCCATGATCGATTGCCACGGCCGGGTTTCCCGCAAATCGTAGGTCACCGCGACCGGCCCGGGAATCGGAGAGGACAACACAAGCTGCCGGATATCGTCACGCCGCAGGACCACGTTGAAAACCCCGGCATTCTGCAACAGTTCTGATTCCAGATCGCTGGCCAATGCGTCATCGGTCGCCAGCAATGCGAGACTGGCGATCTGGGCGCGTTCCAGCCTTGATTCCAGATAGTCCTGGCGAAAACCGGATAGCGCAGGCAAGAGAATGAACATCTCAGCCAGTATGACGAAAATGATCGTCAACGCAGCGAATCGGCCAGAGATCGTGTTCAGTCGCATTTCGTCCCGGATATAGTGCGGCAAACCTGACACATATGCAGAACCGCGCGCATTTTACACATTGAACAAAGTTTTCCGCCCTTGAGTTCCCGGATATGTTTCCCGCGACCGTGGCAGCTTTGCCGCAGGTTGGCAGTTGACGTCGCAAGAAGCCTGCACTATCCAGCGGGCTTCGAACAACCGGCGCGTCAGCGTGCGGGGTCATGATCTGTCGACCACCCCGCTGTAGACCGCCACCCGCAAGCTACGACCCGGAGACAGGAATATGAAGCGCACTTTTCAACCTTCGAACCTCGTTCGTGCGCGCCGTCACGGCTTTCGCGCCCGCATGGCCACCAAAGGCGGCCGCCGCGTGCTGAACGCCCGTCGCGCCAAAGGCCGCAAGCGTCTGTCGGCCTGATCGCATCCCGGTGGAGCCTCTCCACCGGTGAAAGGCTTTGGACATGCCGCCCCTGCCCCATCTCTGTGCTGAAACCCGGCCACAGGATGACGGCGTGGCGGTTTTTCGCGTGTCTCACGCACCGCATAGCGGCAAAAAATCGCCCGAAATCCTGAGAAAGCGCGCGGATTTCCTGGCCGCTTCCAAAGCGCGCCGTCAAGGCATGCCGGGATTGCTGCTGCAGGCCCGGGACCGCGGAGACGAAGCACCGGCGCGTGTCGGCTTCACCTGCTCCAAAAAGATCGGCAATGCCGTCATGCGCAACCGGGCCAAGCGTCGGTTGCGCGAAGTCGCCCGGCTACGGCTGTTCGATGCCGCGAAACCGGGATGGGATTACGTGCTGGTCGGCCGCCCCGGCGCAACCGTCAGCCGCGAATTCGACGCCCTTTGCGACGATCTGTCACATGCGCTGCGCAAGGTGCATCGATGAGTCCGCTTGCGCATCTGCTTGCGTTACCTGTCCGGGCCTATCGGTTGGTAGCTTCGCCCTGGGTCGGGCATGGTTGCCGCTTTCAGCCCAGCTGTTCAGCTTATGCGCTTGAGGCCCTGCGGCGTCACGGGGCGTTCCGCGGCGGTTGGCTGACGCTGCGGCGCATCGCCCGATGCCACCCCTGGGGCGGGCATGGCTTCGATCCGGTTCCGGGATGTCCGGACCATCAAGATGATCATCGACATGGATGACAGGCTGCTTGGGAAAGGTTCTGCAATGCTGGACGACAGCGATGACACGGAAATTCATCCACTTTTCGCGGGCGCGCCTTCTTCGACCGAGTTCCGGAAACTTCGCAAGCGCCTGGTTCGCGAAACCCGCAATGCCATCGAAGATTACGGTATGCTGCGCTCCGGCGATCGCTGGCTGGTCTGCCTTTCGGGCGGCAAGGACAGCTATACCCTACTGGCGGTCCTGCACGAGTTGAAATGGCGTGGGCTGCTGCCGGTCGACCTGCTGGCATGCAATCTCGACCAGGGGCAGCCCGGTTTTCCGGCGACGGTCCTGCCCGAATTCCTCTCCAGCCGCGGTGTCGAACACCGGATCGAATATCAGGACACCTATTCCATCGTCACCGAAAAAGTGCCACAGGGCCGCACCTATTGCGCGCTGTGCTCGCGCTTGCGGCGCGGTAATCTTTACCGGATCGCGCGGGAAGAGGGTTGTTCTGCCGTGGTCCTGGGACATCATCGCGACGACATTCTGGAAACCTTCTTCATGAACCTGTTTCACGGCGGGCGGCTGGCCACCATGCCGCCCAAGCTACTGAACGAAGATGGAGATTTGACCGTCCTTCGCCCGCTCGCCTATGTGGCCGAGGCTGATTGCGACCGTTTTGCAAGCGCGATGAACTATCCGATCATTCCCTGCGACCTCTGCGGTAGCCAGGAAGGGCTGCAGCGTGTCCAGGTCAAGAAGCTGCTGGATGAATGGGAGTCGCGGACACCGGGCCGCCGTCAGGTCATGTTCCGCGCGTTGGCGAATGTGCGGCCCTCGCATATGCTGGATCCGAAGTTATTCGATTTCGCGTCGCTCTTTCCGGATAAGCCGGAAACAGGCGCGGATCACCCGCCCGGCAATCGAACGCATTAACCGAAAGACAAGTTTTCGTCTCTAAGACCGGCTCCCGTTAACTCTGAAAGGAGCCGGTATATTGGTACGTTTTCTCAGCGCAGTATGGAGCGGGCTGTCCCGCTTCACCGCACGATTCGGAATCAGTCGAGGATCCAGCCGCCTTGTCCTGCTTCTGCGCCTCGAAAACATGCCTGTCCTGACCGATCACCTGGAGCGGGCGGGGATGTCGTATCTGCTGGAACAGATAACCATTAATCTCCGCGAGGCGCTGCGACCGCAAGACCGGGTGGAAGTCGTGGCTCCGGGCCTGTTCGCAATAACGCTGCACTGCCGCTCGCGCACGGTCGCCAAGGCTGTCGCCAAGCGTGTGCAACAGCATGGTCAGCAGGGTCTGGCAGCGAAAGGGCAAACCATCAAGCCGGTGCTGACAGGCTTGTTGATGGCCTGCCCGCAACCCGCGCTGATCTGCAAGGCGAAATTGCTTGGATACGGCCGAAAGCAACTGGAAAACGCCGGGCCGGAGGAACTGGGCAGGGTCATCATGATTGAAACGCCTCTCGACCGCCTGACCAGCGACATGCCTATTACCGTCGCTGATGCCGTGAAGGTGGGACAGATAATTGCCTATTTTCAACCGAAAGTCTGCTGCAATTCAGGGCGCGTGACAGGCTTCGAGGCGCTTGCCAGATGGCGGCACCCGACACAGGGGATCCTGTCGCCGGCAAGCTTCATGCCGGGAATGACAGTGACCGATCACCGCGCCCTGACGGCAACCATGCTGCAGCATGTGTTGGATGCGCTGGTATTCTGGGACGAATCCGGCCTTCATGTGGAAACGGTCTCACTGAACATCTCGAATGTCGAGCTGGGCGATCCACGATTCTCCCAAACGATCCTGCAAGAGCTGAAAAAGCGCAAGATCGCGCCGCACAGGCTTGTTCTGGAGCTTCTGGAAAGCATGTGGCCGTTCAACAGCGATCCGATCCCGCACAGGAATCTGAAACATCTGCTGGAGGCGGGATGCCGGCTGGATCTGGATGATTTCGGAACAGGCTATGCCAGCCTGGACGCGATTCGCACTTTCGGCGTGCATCGCATCAAGATCGATCGAACCTATGTCACCGGCTGCGATGTCGATGCCAACCAGCAGCGCATGGTGTCGGCGATCCTGGCAATGGCCGAGCAGTTAGGGGTGGGAACCGTCGCCGAAGGGGTCGAGACGCGGCAGGAGCATGCCTATCTGGCACAGCTTGGCTGTGACGAAGTTCAGGGCTACGCCATCGCTAGGCCCATGCCCCTTGAACAAACTCCGGAATTCCTGACCCGGCATAATGATCGGATAGATTCCCTGCCCGGCATCGCATCGGGAATTTTCTGTTGACGCCATATTCTTTCCGTTCGCAGGCGGGTTTCGTCCCGCTCGCCGGAACTTGATCGCCAAAGCAGGAAATTTTGCAGGTTTTATTGGGTCGCGAAAGGTAAAACAGGCAAATCCGCTTGACCTTTGATGGCCCCTTCTGTTGAACCGGCGCGACTGACGCGATCACGGTGGTAACGGAATGCAAGACAATAACCGCAATCTGATCCTGGCGACGGTTCTGTCGTTTCTGGTGATCCTGATCTGGTACACCGTCTTTGCGCCCGAGCCGCCGGTCCAGCAGCAGCCCCAGCAGCCGGTTGCCGAACAGAATACCGACGGCTCTCCTGCTGCCCCGGCCGCTCCGGCAACCGGGAATGCGGGCACCGCCGATCTCGGCGAAGATGTCGATGCTCCGAAAGCGGGGCGTGTCATGATCGACTCTCCCTCGCTGGAAGGGTCGCTTTCCCTGGCTGGCGGACGGGTCGATGACCTGTCGCTGAAGAAATACCAGGAGACACTGGATCAAGGCGCGCCGGATGTGCGGCTGCTGTCCCCCTCCTCCGCGACGACAGATGCCTCCATCGATACGACCGGATCGAAACCTTATTACGCCGTGTATGGCTGGACCCCGGGCCCCGGCGTCGATCCTTCGCTTGTGCCCACTCCGGCGACCGTCTGGAACGTCGAATCCGGCGATACCCTTGCCCCCGGCAAACCGGTCACCCTGGCCTGGGACAATGGCGCCGGCCAGGTTTTCCGACGCACGTTCGAACTCGACGAGAATTATCTCTTCACCGTTACGCAAAGCATCCGGAATAACGGCGACGCCGCGTTCAGTGCCGCCCCCTATGGCATCATCGCCCGGCATGGAAAGCCCGATACCACGAATTTCTTCATCCTGCATGAAGGCACCGTCGGGATGCAGGACGGCAAGCTGGTCGAAATGGATTACGACGATATGACCGAACTGGATCCGGTCGAGCGCGAAGGGCGCGCCGATATCGTCCCGGTCGAGGAGAATGGCTGGATCGGCTTTACCGACAAATACTGGATGACGACTCTGGCTCCGGCACCCGGTCAGGCATTCACCTCGGTCGTCAAATATGCCGAGAGCGCCGACATCTACCAGACCGAGGCCCGTTACCCGATGCAGACGGTGCAGCCCGGTGCCGAATCGTCGGCGCAAAGCTACCTGTTCGCCGGGGCGAAGGTCTGGGAAGTCATCAAGGGCTACCAGGAAACGCCGGGTATCGATCGCTTCGTCGATTCCATCGATTGGGGCTGGTTCTACTTCCTGACCAAGCCGATCTTCCAGCTTCTGCACTGGCTGAACGGCCATATCGGCAATATGGGCTGGTCGATCATCGCGCTGACCTTCATCCTCAAGCTGCTGGTCTTCCCGTTGGCGCGCAAGTCCTACATCTCGATGGCGAAGATGAAGGAACTGCAACCGCAGATGGAGGCAATCAAGGAACGCACCGGCGACGACCGGATGAAGTTCCAGAAAGAGGTCATGGAGCTCTACAAAAGCCAAAAAGTGAACCCGGCTGCGGGTTGCTTGCCGGTGTTGCTGCAGATCCCGATCTTCTTCTCGCTCTACAAGGTGATCTTCGTCACCATCGAACTGCGTCACGCGCCCTGGCTCGGCTGGATCCGCGATCTCTCAGCACCCGACCCCTCCAGCCTGTTGAACCTGTTCGGCTTGCTGCCTTATGCCGCTCCGGCGCAAGGAACGATGCTGCATTCGATATCGCTGCCGGTACTGGCAATCCTGTTGGGTATCAGTATGTGGGTGCAGCAGAAACTGAACCCGGCACCGACCGATCCGGCGCAGAAGATGATCTTTGCCTGGATGCCTTGGGTCTTCATGTTCATGCTGGGGGGCTTTGCCTCGGGCTTGGTGCTGTACTGGATCACCAACAACACCATCACCATCCTGCAGCAATACACGATCATGTCGATGCACGGGCACCGGCCCGATCTGTTCGGCAATATCAAGTCCTCGTTGCCCAAACGTCCGCGCGGGGCCTCGAAAGACGGTAACGGCAAGTGACGGCGCATCTGGCCCATATCCGCCGCCATCCGATCAAGTCGATCGGCGGAGAGGGGCTGGACGGTATCCGCCTGCAGGCTGCCCGCCGCTTGCCCGGAGACCGCGAATGGGCGGTTCTGACCGAGGCGGGAGAGCGTAATGCCCGCGGCAGCGAGACCGATGGCGAGCCGGATCGTTGGCTGCCGAAGTCCTGTTTTCTTCGCGGTGTCGTCTCGGCCCCGCTGCAGGCGATCAGCGGCGGCTGGCAGGGTAACCGCATCAGGTTGCGCCAGCCCACGCGCCCGGATCTGGCCTTTGATCCGGAAACCGAAGCCGAACTTCTGATCGACTGGCTGCGGCCGCTTTGGCCCGCCGGCGCGCCTGCGCCCACACGGCTGGTCAGGGGCGCTGCGATCTGGACCGATGTCAAATGGCCGTGGATCTCGATCCTGTCAATGGACAGCCTCGCCGAACTGGAAGCACAAACCGGCAAATCCCTGGGTATCGAGCGGTGGCGCGGCAATCTGTGGATCGAAGGATGGGAGCCATTTGCCGAGCGTGAGATGATCGGTCAGGTCATCCGCATCGGTGATACCGAGTTGCGTGTCACCGATCAGATCGGCCGCTGTCAGGCGACCAGTGCCGACACACGCACCGGCGAACGCGATCTCGACATGATCGAAGCACTGGAGCGGCTGTATGGCGCGACCAATTTCGGCATCTATGCCGAGGTCGTGACCGGCGGTGACATCGCCGCCGGAGACGGAGTCAGCGGATGAAAGTCGCCTTTCCGGTCGCTCCGGATCCAGAACCCGAGCAGGCCGAGATCGCCCGACTGCTGTTTGCCGGTCCGGTCGAGTTCCTGAAAGGCGTCGTCGCGATGGACGGCCTGCCCCCTGCTGACCGGCCCGAGATCTGCTTTGCCGGGCGCAGCAATGTCGGCAAGTCCAGCCTGATCAATGCGCTGACCGGGCGCAAGGGCCTGGCGCGCGCCTCGAATACGCCGGGCCGGACGCAAGAGATCAATTACTTCACCCTTGGCGATCACAGCTATCTGGTGGATCTGCCGGGCTACGGTTTTGCCAAGGCGCCCGTCGCGATCGTCGCCAAGTGGCAGGCACTGCTGAAATCCTATCTTGCGGGGCGCCCGACCCTGCGCCGGGCGTTTTGCCTGATCGATTCGCGCCACGGCATCAAGCCGGTGGATCACGAGATCATGACGCTCCTCGACCGCTCGGCCGTGCCTTTCCAGGTCGTGCTGACCAAGGCCGACAAGCTGGGGCCGAATGCGATCAAACCGGTGCTGGAACAGGTCGAAACCGAGTTGCAAAAGCATCCCGCCGCCTTTCCGCAGCTTGTCGTGACCTCGTCGGACAAGGGACAGGGCATCGCCGCGCTGCGCGCGATCATCGCGGCTCTGGACTGATCGCGCAGCCCGCCTTAGGGTCGCCTGCATCGGACAGGGACCCCAAGGATGAGAAAGCAGAAGATGAACCGGGACTGGATCGCCACCGCTCGCACCCTATCGGAAGCCCTGCCCTACCTGCAGCGCTATTCGGGTGCGGTCGTCGTGGTCAAGTTCGGCGGCAACGCCATGGGCGACGACAAGGCGATGGAAGATTTCGCCCGCGACATCGTTCTGATGAAGCAGGTCGGCATGAACCCGATCATCTGCCATGGCGGTGGCCCGATGATCAATGATCTTCTGGGCAAGCTGGGTATCGAAAGCCGCTTTGTCCGTGGCAAGCGCGTCACCACCAAGGAAACCGTCGAAGTGGTCGAGATGGTTCTGTCGGGCCTTGTCAACAAGCGCATCGTGCAGGCGATCAACGACGCCGGTGGCCGGGCGGTCGGCATTTCGGGCAAGGATGACGACATGATGGTCTGCGAGGCGGACGATCCCGAACTGGGCTTTGTCGGCCGTCCGGTCGAGATGAACGTGCAGATCATCCGCGACCTCTATACTGCGGGAATGATCCCTGTCATCGCCCCGGTCGCCACCGGGATGGAAGATAACGAGACTTTCAACGTCAATGGCGACACGGCGGCCGGCGCTATCGCAGGAGCGCTCAAGGCCGATCGGCTGCTATTGCTGACCGACGTGGCGGGCGTCAAGGATTCCTCTGGTGAGGTTGTCACGCAATTGACCCCCGAGCAGGTTCACGAGATGATCGCCGACGGTCAGATCGCCGGCGGCATGATTCCCAAGACAGAGACCGCATTGAAGGCGATCGAGGAAGGCGTGCGCGCCGTGGTGATTCTCGACGGACGCGTGCCCAACGCCTGCCTGCTGGAACTGTTCACCGAACATGGCGCTGGCAGCCTGATCCGCTCTACCGAGCCGAGGGTGAAGCCGCGTGGGTTGCGACAGGGCGAAACCGGTCTGTGAAATCGGGCACCCCGCAGGCGCGAGGTTACCCAGAGTGCTTGCCCGAATGGCAAAAGCTGTGGCAGGCTGCCTGAACGATTGGCATGGCATATGAGGCAGTTCCCCCATGACTCCGCTTGGATATCGAAGACTGATCCTGACCCGCCACGCCAAATCGGCCTGGGATGACCCCACGCTTGCCGATCATGACCGGCCGCTGAACGATCGGGGTCGCCGCTCGGCGCTGGCCTTGGGCGATTGGCTGGCCAGCCGGGGTTACGAGCCGGAAGAGGTTCTGTGCTCTTCGGCCTTGCGAACCCGCGAGACATGGGAAGTCGTCGAAAAGGCCACGCTGGAGGTCCGTCCCCTGGTCCGGATGGAGCCCGGCCTGTACCATGCCAGCCCCGAGAAGATGATGACCATCCTGCGCACCGCAAGCCATCAGACCGTGATGATGCTTGGCCATAATCCCGGAATCTCGGAATTCGCGGCCATGTTGCCTGCGCGCGCCCCGCTTGAACCAGAGTTCCGCCGGTATCCCACCGCAGCGACGCTGGTCGTCGACTTTCAGATCGACAGCTGGTCAGAGGTTGCCCCGGGACAAGGCAGCGTGATGGATTTCGTGCGCTTTAACGGTCGGCGCTGATCCGGTTATTGATCACCCTCTGCCACCTTGGCCCGCAGTGCCAGGACACCGGCAGCCGGGTTTTCGCCATTCGCACGCAATTCGTCCAGAACGCGCGGCAACAGCTCTGCCGCGGGTGCGCCGGAAGGGGCCGCGGCAACAGCCGTTACCGGTTTTTCGGTCGTCAGCGCAACCAGCAGAAACGGCGCGACATCAGCGGTGCCGCCTGTCGACGCCGAAGAGATGCCGACGCCAAAGCGACGGCCATCCGGCGTTTCCGTGCCTTGTGCGGTCAGGTCATAGACCCCGCCATCTTGCGATACGAGGAACAGCCACAGGTTGCGTCCTGTATCCCATTTCACCTCGCCTATCAGCCTGAAGCCGGATTCGGCGGAAGTGATGCTGGCGGTCAGTTGTGGCGGAGCTGCAGGGCGACCGGAAACCTCACGCAGAAAATTCAGCGCAGGACAATGAGCGGCCACGACGCGTGTTTCGACCGTGGCGGGGCGCACGCCGAATGACGTTTCATAGGCATCCATCAGTTCCGTGGGTGCAAAATTCGTTCCACTCAGGACCGAGATCATTCCAGCATTCGGCCCGGACGCAATCCGGTCCGCAAAGCTGCAATCGGGCATCGGCTGGCTGGCAAGAAATCCCTCGCGGGTCGCGGGGTCACGTGCGACCAGATCGTTCGCTTGCTCGGGTTCGGCCTCTACCACCGGCGGGGTTTCTGTGGATGTGTCGCGCAGTATCCACCATGCCGCTCCGATCGCAAGGGCAGCAACCGCCAAAGCCACGAACAGGGCAAGAACCCAGCCATCTCGCTTCGCTTTGGTGACGGAAGGAGCAAAGGCTTCATGCCCGGCAGCATAGCTGCCCGGGGCCACCGAAAACGGGCTTTCGGAATCCGTCTCGACCGATTCTCCGGACAGGGACGGAAAGCTGCCGCTCATGCCGTCTTCACCATTCCCCGCCTTTGCAGCGGACCATAACGGCAGGCGATATTGCGCGGGCAGCATGGCCGGATCGCCCAGCATGCGCAGCACCGTTCCCATATCCCCGGGGCGCCGCTGCGGATCGGGCTCCAGCATATGCTGAAGCAGTGGAAACAGCCGGTGTGACACACCGGACAGATCCGGGATCGCCTGCCGTGCAGCCGAAGCGGAAACGACCGAGTCGCCCATGTCGAGTGGCGTGCCCCGCGCAACCATGGCCATCAGCAACCCCAGCCCATAGACATCAGTATGGGGTCCAATCTCACCGCCGGCATGCCCCAACTGCTCGGGGGCGATATACTTGAATTTCCCGGCAAACCGCCCCGCCAGCCCATCGCCCAGCTCGGTCGAGCGGGCAATGCCGAAATCGATCAGCACGGCTTCGTCGATGCGGTCGTCCCGCAGGATGACATTGTCGGGTGACAGGTCGCGATGGGTGACACCGCGGGCATGTGCGCGGTCCAGCCCCCTGGCAATGCGCCGCATCAGCATGATCGCGGCGTCGTCCGGCAGCGGACCACCTTCCTTCACGCGCGTTCCCAGATGGCGCCCCTCGACGAACTCCATGATCAGGCAATAGCGGCCAAGCCCGGTATCAAGAACAAAGTTGTGATAGCGAACAATGGCTTCGTCCCGAAGCTGCACCAATACCCGCGCTTCGCGCCTGAACAGGTCTAGCACTGCGTCGTCCTGCGCCAGATTGGGAAGGATCACCTTCACGGCGACAGGATCGCCGGTAAAGACGTTCTCGGCGCGATAAACCTCGCCCATGCCTCCCGCGCTGACCAGCGACAGGATGCGATAATTGTTGTTGATCAGCGTGCCCGGCTCGACCAGCCGCACATCTCCGCCCCGCACCTTTGGCTGCTCACCGATCATCGTCGGTTCAACGGCCTGTGAGGGAAGCGAAACCTTTGGTTCGTCCGAGATCACGGTTTTCCGCGGATCGGTATTTGCCGGGGTCTCATGCCCGGATTCTTCCGCAAACACGGTTCGGTCATCCGTGGAAACCGCGCTTGCGGAAGATTCTACCTGTTCCCCGGATTGCTCTGCAGTTCCATCATCCGCCGAGGGAGGGCCCGTCTTGCGGGAAGGATCTTTCTCGATCTCGCTCATCGCGTCACTCGTTCTGGTCCGGCACGACTTCCCGCGCTTCGCAATCCACCACGATCACGCTGACATTGTCCCGAGCACCCCGTTGAAGGGTTGCCGTAATCAATCTTTCGGCCAGCTCGGGCGCGGATCTCGGCTCGCACAGCATGGCTGCCAGTTCGGCGTCATCCAGGTGCTCGGTCAACCCGTCAGAGCACAAGAGCAACCGATCCCCTGGCTTGACGACTCCGCTGACAACCTGCGGGCGCGGCTCGGCACCGATCCCGATGGCACGGGTAATGACATTCCTGCCGGGTGCGACACGCGCTTCGGCCTCGGTCATCACGCCAGAGGCGACCAGTTGGGCGATCTCGCTATGATCCTGCGTCAGCGCCGTCAACGCGCCTTCGCGCAGCAGGTATATCCGGCTGTCGCCCGCCCAGACACAGCTTAGCTCGGCCTCGTGGATCAACAGGGCGGCGATCGTGGTTCCGACGGTTCCCAGATTATTGGCATGTGCATGCTCGGCTATCCGGTGATGTGCGCGGTCAAGCCGCTCCATGACCCTGGCGCGCTGATCCTGCGCACTTACGGAAACCCCCAATGAACCAAGCTCTTCGACGATCAGCGCACTGGCCACATCGCCTGCGGAATGCCCTCCCATCCCGTCTGCGACCGCCCAGAGGCCAAGTTCGGGAAACGTGGCGATACTGTCCTCGTTATGCGATCTGACACAGCCCCTGTCGGTCAACGCTCCGACATGGAATGAGAACATATGGTTTGCCTCGGTCATGCCGCATCCCCCCCTCCGCCTGCCACGCCAGCCTGTTGACCGCCCGCGATCAGCCAGCCGAGTTCGGACAGGCCGGGCCATCCCTGACAGGCCAACACGCCCGAGGGCCGGTCGGCAACCCCCGCAAACCACCAATAACTGCGTGCCGAAACCGCATGCGCATGATCCGCGCCTCGAAGATTGCCCAGCAAGGATGCCGGGTCCAGTTGCGGATTAAGCGCCCAGAATGTCGGCCATGCGACAGCTTCGGAGGTCGCAGCAGGCAGCTCTGCCCACAGCTTTTCGGCGGCTGTGCGGGGTTCGAATGCCTCGCTGCCCTGCAATGCCGCCAGCTGGCGCATGGCTGCGTCATAGAAATCCTGCGCAGGCTCCATGACAGGCGCCACACCACCCGATTGTGCGACGATCAAAGGGAAACGCCGCCCGGCCCTGTCGCGCGAAGGAACCCAGGCCCCGCGCAGGGCCTCTCCCGCAAGCAGCGCCGGACCTATCCAGAAACACAGGCGGGGAGAACGGTCGAACAGGTCCTGCCATGCCTCACCCGCCCATGAACGCCACTCGCCGAGTGTCGACTGCATCCAGTCTCCCAGGGGCTTCAGCACGGCATCCGGCAGGCCTGCGGCGACGAAATCGCCAAAGCCCCGATGCTTGCCGTAGATACCTGCGGCATTCAGTCGATGCTCTGCGGACATTCAAACTCACGGAGCTCAGGCATGGTGAACGGATTGACCAGCGCGTTGATGGTGAAGTCATAGGTGATGTTGCGCCCATCCAGCATGAAGGTCGCGCGCAGCGTATCGCCCTGCTGCTGCTTGTAGCTGGCGGCGTTCAGAAATTCGATGAAGGTCCAGGAACTGCCTTCGAAGCGCATCACGGAATTGCGCGACAGCGGAGGCGATAATTGCAGCGCGGTCGATTTTCCCGATCCCGGCCAGACGACAGTGCGCGGCAGCGATCCGGTCGCGGTCTGCACCACCGTATCATTGATGGCCAGGGCCGCGCTCTCGACGGTCGGATGAGCATCGACCTGGGCCACCGTGATCTCAACCGAGGGTTCCGTGCCTCCGCCCGCGAAAAAGGCGCGCCGGATCCGCTCGGCCCGCTCGAACTGCTTGAGCGCATTGGCCGAGAGGCGCTTGGTGATCTCCTTGTCCTGGCGCCATGTCAGTCCGTTATCTCCACGTTCGACATAGGGTTCCAGAAATTCGGTGTAATATTTGTCCATCTCGCCCCCCGGCCCGAAGAAACGGGAGAAATTGGCGACTGACAGGCTGCGCGAGGAATCCGCGAACGGATAGGACGAGGCGATCACGTCGCGGCAAAAGAACGTCACCCGGTCCGTCAATTCGCGATTCATCGTCTCGATGCTGGCATCCGAGGCGCCCGAACGGAAATCGCTTTCAGCGCGGCTAACCATCCGGGCAAGTTGCTCGGGAAGCTGAGAATTATACTGGGTCAACGTGTTCAGCAATGTGGGCAGCGCCGCGGCTGCCTGATCGGGATTATGCTCTGCCAGCCGCAGATTTTCCCAGACCGCGCCCATATTGCCCAGAAGCGTGTCGATAGGCCGCTGGCCTGCCTCGCCCTCGACAAGCAATTGCCAGTCCTCGAATGCCTTGGAGATCGCCTCGATCGGCGCGGTCACGCTGTTGCTCTCGCCCGAGTCGCCACCGCCTGCCCGTGTCTGGTTCTTGCCGCCCTGCTGCGCCGCTGCGTCAAGCACGATGCGTTGCACTCCGCTGGAGCGCGACCGGACGCGCGCACCCAGTTGTTCGCCGATAGCCCCGGCGAGACCGCCGCCGCCCTCGGTATTGCCGCCCTCTCCCCCACCGGTCAGGGCCTCGAGATCGGCCCCTTCGAGCTGCTCGTATTCCCGGCTGAGCCGGGTCTCGGTCGCAACCGCCTTGACCAGTTCCAGTATGGGCGAGGCCTGCGCCGAAGCGGCATTTCCAAGCGCGGAATATGCCGGCTTGTCGGCAACCATCGAATTGAGAGTCAGATTGCCCAGAACACCGCTCCAGGCTGCAATGAACTCGGCCCGGTAGCGTTCAAGCAGATCGCGGTCCAATCGCGCCAGACGGGTTTCGATCTCGGCTGAATTGCCCAGATCGCCCAGCACCCACTGATCGCGGCGCAAATCCTCTCCGACGACGGCAAGCTGATCGTAGAAATAGGACCAGAACCCTTCATAAGTATAAAGACCCGGCACGCTCAGTGCCGCCAGATCCTGCCCATCGCGGGTGGTAAAGACCTGCGCGGCAGCATTCCCGCCCGTCGCTTCCTGAAGGTTCCAATCCTTCAGACCGGCCGCGATCGCACCGTCCTTGATCAGCGCGTAGGCCTGTTCGTCCAGCGGCAACTGCGCGATTGCGGCGCGGGCGCGGTCGACCGTGGCCTGATCCAGATCGACCAGCAGGTTACGGCGGTCGTCCAGGGACAGCATGGCGGTCAGATGCGTCTTCAGTTGATCGATCAGTTCCAGCCCGGTGCGGCCCGGATATTCCTGGCGCCACGACTGGTCGAACCAGGCCAGGATCGCGGGGTCGTCGGTGGTCTCGCCCTGCTTGCCGAGCAACAGATATACCTTCAGTGCGCGATAGATCTCGGTCATCTCGCCCGACGCGATGATATCGGGCATCCGGGTTTCCAGATCGAGTATCAGTCGCGGTCTCAGCATCCTCTCCAGCGCCTGAGCATAGCTTTCGGTGGCGACGCGGTTCAGACGGTCGCGCTGGCCAAGGCCGAGCCCTTCCCAGAAACTGGCATCCCGGCTGTCGCCATAACCGGCGGGCATCGAGGACAGGTCGTTGAGCAGCGGCACGACGGGGCGCAGATCGGTATCGTCGATCACATCGCGGGCAAGCTCTTCCTGCGCGGCCAGCGCGTAGGCCTTGGTTTCCGCCTCGGCGGTGCGGACCAGCCGCAGGTTCTTCCAATAGCTGTAGCCCAACGCGGCCATGCCGCTCAGGGTGATCACGGCAATCGCCGACAAGAGCGCGGTGCGAATCGCGAAAGCGCGGCGCACAGCCTTGAGATCGTGCGAAACCCAGCCCTGCTCCGGAAATATTACCCGGCGCAGAAGGTCATGGATGAAAAAGCTCTTTCCCCGCCCGGACATGAAGGCCGATTGAAAACCGATCGGCACGTCCTGCGGCTGCATCGCCCCCAGCACCTGATCGACCGGGGTGCCCTCTTGCGTGCCGGAGGTGAAGTAGAAGCCTCGCAGAATGGCGTTGGTCTTGTAGCGCGTGGGCTCGAAAACCTTGCGCAGGAAGCCCGCGACATTGTCGCGCAATAGCGTCATCTGGCCTGGCAGGCCAAAGATCGCTATGCGCGCCACGCCGTCGGGCTCCTCGGAGAGCCTGTCGATGATCTCGTCCGAGAGCCGTGACACGAGCCTGTCGAACTCGGCTGGCACGGCCTCGTGGGTGATTGCCTTGCGGTCCTTGTTCTGGAAGGTCACACCCCAGACCAGCTTGCGACGGTTCAAGCTGAAGCTGGAGAAATATTCCCGGAATCCCGCGATCAGGTCCGCCTTGGTGAACATTACATAGACCGGGAAGTCGATCTTGAGTTGCTCGTGCAGTTCGGCCAGACGGGCGCGAACGATCTCTGCATGCCGCGCCAGTGACGACGCATCCTCGCGCATCATGTCCTCGACCGAGAAAGACAGGATCACACCATTGATCGGACGGTTCGGGCGTGTCCGTTTCAACAGTTCGAGAAAGGAATCCCAGCTAGCCTTGTCGGCCACGGAATCGCTGTCCTGCGTCGTATAGCGGCCGGCCGTGTCGATCAGCACCGCCTCTTCGGCAAACCAGAAATCCATGTTCCGTGTGCCGCCGAAACCCGACACCGCCTGGTCATGGGCAAGCGGGAAATCCAGCCCGGAATTGGTCAGGGCCGTCGTCTTGCCGGCGCCGGGGGGGCCGATGATGACATACCATGGCAGATCGTAAAGCGAGGACGCGCCGCCGGATTTCTTCAGGACCGCCAGCGCCTCCTGCATCTTTTCCGCAAGGATCTTGCCGTCGCCCTCGGGTTCGGGGGGAACCAATGCCTCTTCGATCTCGCGGGCTGCGCGGACACGGCGGCGCCAGCGGATGAACAGGATCAGGAAGAAGACGAACAGGACCGTGCCGATAATGGCCAGCCGCAGCCAAAGTGTCGCCAGCAGCGCCCATCCCGTCATCGGGCCGCCGATCCAGACGGCGGCGCACAGGGCGACGATGCCAAGGATCGTTACCGTCCAGCGCCACCAGGCATGTTTGCGCCAGCGCGGAAAACGGATGCTGATCCCCAGAAGTCTCAATTCGGCGTCTCCGTTTCGGCGCTTTCTTCCGGCGCGGCTTCCACGCCGCCATCAGGGGGCGCGCCGTCATATGTGCCCTCACGTGCCAGCATGATCTCGACCCGGCGGTTCTCGGACCGTCCTTCGGGTGTCGCGTTGTCGGCGACCGGTTCATCCTCGCCGCGCCCCTCGACCGTCACGCGGTCCGGATCGGACAGCAAAGGGCCAAGCACGCCGGCCACGCTTTCGGCGCGTGCGGTGGATAGCTGATAATTATCCTTGAACCTGCCGCGACCCGACATCGGCACATTGTCGGTATGCCCCTCGATCAGGATCGGCCCGCTTTCACCGTTCAGAACCTCGGCGATACGGCCGGCCAGATCGGCAAAGCCCGGTTTCACCTCGACCGCGCCGGTATCGAATAACTGCAGGTTGCCAACCCGGATGGCGATGTAATCCCCCTTGGCCTCGACCTTGACCAGGCCATCGGAGATCTCGCCCGAAAAGGCCGAGCGGATACGTTCGAGCTGCGGGATCTCGGCCTCGTAAACCGGGGCGGCGGCAGTGCGGTCGACCTGGACGATCGGCACGCCCTGATGCAACCGGCGCATCGCTTCGGCGGCTTCGGCACCGTCTCGGTTGATCAATGTCGCGAAGACCGCGAAAACACCGACCAAGGCCGCAGCAGAAATGCCCACCACCGCCGGGATCGGAATAGCGCCAAAGCGACGGCCCCGCCCCTGCACGACGGGCTCCCACATGACCGAGACATCTTCGGCCGGGCGCGGGTGAACCCGGCGCAGGCTTTCATAAATGGCGCTGCGGATGCGCGATAACTGGGCCGCGCCATTGGGCGCGGTCCGGTACTGACCCTCGAACCCGAGCGACAGGCAGACCAGCATCAATTCCAGCAGGTTATATTGTTGCGCGGGCGCCTGCATCGCCTTTTCGGCCTCCTGAAAGAAGCCGACACCCGAGTCGCGCTTGTGAAAGAACCGCGCCACCATCGAATATTGCTGCCAATCGCCGCGGGCGCTGCCAGGCAGGTTCTGCACTATATCGTCCGCCGTACCCGACAAGGCATATTTCGCCACCAGCGCTTCATGCGGATTCACACCGGCAGCCAGCGCGTTACGCTCGAAACGATCGATCTCGCGGGTCACATGCTCCATCAGCGGAGCAACCTGCAGTTCGACCAAACCCGTCCGCAAGCGGCCCAGCAGGATCAACAGGGTGGCCGCCGAGGCAAGCAACGGGTTTGCCGAGGACGCGGCCCCCAGATCACGAACATTCAGTGCTTCATGCAAGGCAATCCGCGGTGCCTGCCGGACGGGCTGAGCCTGACCAGAGTGGCCGATATCGGGAAAGAACCCGCGTGAATCCGCCCCGGCCGCCCGTCCGATCTGCGACGGATCCGCGCTCGGCGCCGGAGCCGGTGCCGGCCTGCCGATCCAGGTCTGCCCGCTCTGCGACGACCCCCCGAATGGCGATGCGCCCGGCCCGCTTTCAGCGAAAGGCGAAGCCGATCCCGGGGGCTGCTGCCCGAAGGGCGAGGCACCGGGTCCGCCCGGCTGCTGCGGCGCGGGCTTACCCCATGCATCGCTTACCGGCGGCTGCTGGATTCCCGAAGCAGGGGCAGGGCGCTGGCCAAATGGTGTGCCACCGGGCAGAGGCCCGCCGAATATCGTCTTGTCATCGTCGTCATCACCAGCCATCACGACCTCTCGGGAACGGCCCACAGCTCCAGCTTGAGATGCGGCCAGTCACCGGCAAAATGCATCCCGATCGCGGGCGCCGTCGAAAATTCGCGCCACAGGGGGGAGTTCTTTTCAAGCCGGAAATACACATTCGAGGACAACACCCGGATCTGCCTGGGCGGGTTGGGCAGGTGCTGCAGCCCGATGCCCGGCAGGTTGTTGTTCACGATCTCGGACATTCGGGTATTGGGACCGACCTTGCAAAGCTCGGGGAACTGGCGCTGCACCTCGGTCAGGGGCTTGGCACTTTCGACCTCGATCACGAAACTCGCCTCACGGAACAGGTTGCGGTCGCGCACCTCGGCCAAATAGGAATTCTGCCGCACTTCGCGCAGCGGCAATCGGATCGCGCGGCCCACATCGCGCGACAGCAACCGCTGTATATCCGCCACGATCTGCGAGAACGCCTCTTTGGGATCATCGTGATCATATGGGGGATAATCGGGCGCGTGGCGATTGCCGCTGTCGAAAGTCGCCAGTTCCCCGGCCAGCGCAACCAACTCGCGGTAAAGCGACTCGGGATGGACCGAGAATGTCCGCGACATATGCCGCAATACGCCGATCTGGCGGTTCAGCGCCATCAGCATGAGGTAATCGCTGGCCTGCAATCCACCGCCCGCCGAAGGGTCGGTGGCATAGCGTGCAAGACTTTCCAGCCGGGCCTCGATCCAGCCGATCACGCGGGTCAGATAGCCCAGGATCTGCGGATGCGCCCCGATCACCAGAGACGGAGGTGGAAATGTCTCGTCCAGCGTCACCACGCCGTCGCGCACCTCGGTGATCCGCGCAAGACGAAGATTCTGATAACCGGGGCGCGGGGTCTTGCGGATGGCAAGCTCCAGCCGTGGCACGGCCAGTTCCAGCACCTGTTCGGTCCGCATCGGCGAGGCCGAGTCGCTGACGGTTTCGGTCACGATCCCCCAACGCGTTGTCGACCCTTCTTCGTCGTAGGGCGCGGTATCGCGCATGTTCGGCGATCGGTCGGGCAGCGTCAGCCAGACGAACTGCCCCGCCGCATCATCAGGCACCGGCACCGCAACCGGCAACGGAGCGGTATCCGGGGCGTCGAATGGCGTTCCGTCGGGCATGATCCCGGATATCGCGCGCAACGATATCATGCCTTGCTGGGCCTGGTCCCGATCCACGACCAATTCGCCCACGCCCCAGGGATAAGGCGTGATCAGCCGCGTCCGCGCGTGAACCAGATGCTCGTGGTAGCGGTCTGCTTGCTGCAAATGCTGGGGCTGCATGAACAGCCCCTCTTTCCAGGCGACCTTGCTGAACCAGGACATGCGGGTTTGGCCCCCAATCTCTCATCGAATGCGGCAGGATGCCCGAACAGCGCTTCAGCCAGCCGGGCACCGTTTTGGAATGCAGCAAGCCTAAGCATACAGGCCGCTGATGCCAATCAGAATTGCAAACGCAATTGCCCGGTCACGCCCACGCTTTCCAGCCCGTCACCCGTTCGCGCGTCGATCCGGGCACTGGCGCTGATCTGCCGCGGCCGAAGGCCGGGGCCGGGCTGCAGGACCTTGACGTAATTCGCACCGACGCTGATTTCGCCGTAGGTCCCCAGGTTGTCCGACTCCAATCGCTGCGACTCGCCGCTTTGGCTCGTAAATACCGATACGCTCGGATCCGAGAAGTTCTTGTAAACCGTACCGGTCGCGAAAGCGTAAAGGGCCGAATTGTCTTGGGACTGTACGAAGGTTTTCGCGATCGTCGCCCCGGCAAAGCCGATTTGCGCCTCGCTATCCTCGAACTCGATCCGGTCACCGCCCGAAAATTCGATCGAGTCGGTGGACAGCCGCGAATAGGCGAAGCCGACATTCGGCACCACCGACCAGCCTTTATCGCCAATCGGGAAGATATAGCTGAATGAGCCGCTCAGCGTGCTTCCCCTGCTGGAGAAATCATCATCCAACCCCAATCCGCCGCCCGTCACCCCGATATTCTCGATCGTGAAATCGGTATGCTCATAGCGATATTGCAGATCGGCCTGCATCCGGCCCTTCGTCGCGGTGACATATACTCCACCGTAAAGCTGGTCGAATTCGGATTCGTTGCGGCTCGCCAACACCCGGGTGACTTGCTGGGAATTACGCCCGTCAACTGCATAGACCGGCTGAGTCGTATCACCCTGGTTGACCCCCAGAAAGCCACCGAATGCCATGTTCCAGCCACCGTAACGATCATCGAAACATGCAAAGTCCGTTCCGACCTGCATGCCGTAATAGGTCGCCTGGACCGTGCTCTCGATATTGCTGACGCCATTATCCGTGGCCCCGGTCGCTTTCGCATGACCACCGGTGGCGCGGCCCCAGCTACCGACGCCGCAAGGCTTGTCTTCGGCATCAAAGGCCAGGCCGGTCACGAACGGGCTCGTCGGACGGTTGACGACTGCGCCGATCAGGGACTGGGTCAGGGTCACGCTACCGAATATTGCCCCGATCGCCGGGTTGGTCTGGCTGATCATCCTCAGGTCGCCATTAGCACCGTCCTGCTCGACCGAATAGACAATCCGCTCGGAAGCGAGATCCGTGGGATTATAGCTGTAGGTGAAATTGTTCTTCGCCCCCTGGGTTTCGTCCACATCCAGCAGCGTGACATATTCACCGATCCTGACTCCTCCGGGATTGCCCTTATATGCCAGGTCCAAGCTGTAGTTCCCGGTCGCCGCCCCATCTTCGACGACGATCCGGTCGGTCGTGAAATCGCTCAGATTGACATCCAGCGCATAAACTCCGTTCCCGCTCAGCCCACCGGTATGCATCACGTCGTTGGTGCGGCCGTTCTGCAGGCTCAACTTGCCATTATTGGCAATCTGCCCCTCGATCCGGGCATTGTTCCCCGCGGCGAAGTCACCGTTGTTGATCATGTTGCCCTTGACCTGCAGATTATTGCCGGCTGCCATTTCATGGTGATTCACCAGCATTCCGCCGATCCGGGCATTATTACCCGCATCAATGTTTCCGGCATTCGTCAGATTGCCGGAAACGGCGCCGTCAAGCTGCAGCTCCGCATCTTTTTGGACCATGACATTCGAAGCATTGACCCGATCACCGGCACCGATCTCGAAATCATGCCCCAGATGCAGGGTCTTGGCGATACTGGCCCCTTCCCACAGTTCAAGAGTGCCGCCCTGATAATTCAGGTCGCCAGTGATACGCCCTCCGATCTTCGCGTCCCCGGTGGTTGCAAGCGAGCCGTCAAGCGTTCCGGTTTGCTGGTAAACACCGGTATTTTCGACATCGCCGGTCAACGCGCCGGCAATCGTGATTCTTCCGTTGTTCTCCACCCCCGATCCAGTGGTCAGCGTATCTTCGGCATCTATCGAGATCGCGCCTTCATTCATCAGGCTCCCGACCGACAGCGCACCGTCCAGTTCAAGATCTGCCCGGCCCATATGGGTCAATTTTCCGCTGATGGTGCCGGAACCGGCCAGCTTGCCCGAATTCTTCACATCGCCGTCTATCACGCCGCCATTCAGCGTCGTCCTGCCGGAGTTTTCCAATCCGGCCTGTGCCTGCAAGGTTCCGGCAATCTGCAAGGTCCCGTTGTTGCTCACCTCGCCCGTCGAAAGCAGCACATGATCGGCATTTACCCTCGTAATATTCTCATTCACCAGGCCTGCGACCGTGAGATCCCCGATGCTCGCCAGGGTTCCGTGATTCTCGACGGCACCAACTGAACCAGCAAGACGCGCCACGCCATCCGACCTGTTCGTCAAGGAACCGGCAATCACCCCGGAGCCTGTAATCACCGCCGAATTGGTGACATCACCTGTGATCCTGCCGTTGCTGAGCGTCGTCGTGCCGCCGGAATTGGTCAACCCTCCACCAAGCCTGCCCGAAATACGAAGCGCACCCTTGTTCACGATATCCTCGCCAGTCGACGAGTTCAGCGCCCCGGCCACCCGCATATCACCATCCGCGGCATTCGTGATTCTTTCTGCCGTGACCGACGAATCCCCACTGATCACCATATTGCCGGAATTCGAGAGCTTGCCGACATTATCCAGATTGCCCCGCGAGTCCGCGTCTTTCGTCACCTGCAGGTTACCCTTGTTGGTGATATTGAAGCCACCTCCATCGACAGCGGCCGAAATCGTCACATCGCCAAGAGCCGTGTTGTTCAGGGCCCCGTTCAGCACAGCGTCCTTGCTGTAGTTCAGGTCAACACTGTTCTGCACTGCCCCGACCAGTGTAACCCGGTCCACATCGATCTCTGAACCATCATTCAGCACGATCTTTCCTGCGCTGATAGTCAGAGAGCTGTTGTCAGGGGTGGCATCGATTATCCCGTTATTCGTGAAAACGCCCTCGACGGACAGGATCCTGTGTCCTGCACCGGTTACGTCTATCGTGCCGAGATTCTTCAGGTTGTTCTCGATCGTTGAGTTCGAGACAACATTTATCCTTCCGTCCTTGGTGTTGGTGATCTGTCCGGATACCGTGGCATGATCCAGTTCCAGCACACCGTTCCCGTTTTTGAAGGTTTCCGTCGCGAGCTCCCCGCCGGAAACCTTGACCGTGCCCGAATTCTCGACATGTGCAACATCGAGCGAGCCGTCAACCTGAAGCAACGCCCCCGTGTTCTGGATCACTGTCCCATCGATCGAGCTGTTGCTGCCCTTCTCACCGATGATCGTGCCCGAATTCGCGATATCGCCGCCAACAGTTCCACCGGACAGGATCAGCTTCGAATCGGCGCCCTTGTTGTTGATTTTGCCCGATTCCGATGAAAGCTCGCCCGATACCGTGATCGTCCCGCTGTTCTCGACATTCCCGCCGGAGGCCAGCGTATCCGAGCCTTCGATGGTTATGTTACCCTGGTTCCCCAGACTTCCTACCGATAGATCGCCGTCGACATCGAACGAATCTCCCTGGTGGCTCAGATGACCGGAAACCAGGCCCGACGCAGTAAGTGACCCGTGATTGGTTATGCCGCCGGCGACATCGCCCGAGAGGTTCATGTCACCAGTGTTGTTTATATCTCCGGTAATCGAACCTGTTCCGGTCAAGGTTCCAGCGTTTGCCAGCCTGTCAACCGTGATAGACCCGTTATTCATTGACACGAGGCCACCACGATTGTTGGCGAAAACATCGTCGTCGGCGACCAGGTTGCCGGACACCGTCACCTTGCCGCCATCCTCGTTGGTAAACCTGCCTTTGATTCCCTCACCGCCGATCTCGACCGACAGTCGATCCTCGACATTTACAGTCCCGGTGTTCGCGAAGCTGTCCGCGGAAATCTTTCCGTTCCCGCCTTTGACCAGCAAGCTGCCCGCGTTCCGCAGATCCGCCGCAGCGATCGAACCACCGGCCACGGTAACCGATCCGCCAATCTCGTTGACGACGCTGCCCCCGCCTGCGGAAAGGCTGCCGGACACGGTCAACTCACCATCCTGTCCATTGATGAAATAACCGGCGTTCCCGGCAGCATCACTCACGACGTCGAAATCGCCATCAAGATCGATACTGCCGGTATTCGTCGTGCTATGCGCGGCAATCACCCCGCCTGACAGTGTTACTTCGCCCCAATTCTGCAGATCCGCCGCGGTGATCGAACCCGAAACATCCATTTCGCCGGTATTGTTTATATCTCCGGTAATCGAACCTGTTCCTGTCAGGGTTCCAGCATTTACCAAACTATCAACCGTGATAGACCCGCTATCCAGCGACACGAGGCCACGACGATTATTGGCGAAAACATCGTCGTCGGCGACCAGGCTGCCGGACACCGTCACCTCGCCGCCATCCTCGTTGGTAAACCTGCCTTTGATTCCCTCACCGCCGATCTCGACCGACAGTCGATCCTCGACATTTACAGTTCCGGTGTTCGCGAAGCTGTCCGCGGAAATCTTTCCAT
Organism: Paracoccus alkanivorans; assembly: GCF_003697785.1. GTDB lineage: Bacteria > Pseudomonadota > Alphaproteobacteria > Rhodobacterales > Rhodobacteraceae > Paracoccus > Paracoccus alkanivorans. The sequence goes on from NZ_QOKZ01000003.1 coordinate 212,683, forward strand.
TCCCGCCTTTGACCAGCAAGCTGCCCGCGTTCCGCAGATCCGCCGCAGCGATCGAACCACCGGCCACGGTAACCGATCCGCCAATCTCGTTAACGACGCTACCCCCGTCTGCGGAAAGGCTGCCGGATACGGTCAACTTACCATCTTGTCCATTGATGAAGCCTCCGGCGCTCCCGGCAGCATCACTCACGACGTCGAAATCGCCATCAAGATCGATACTGCCGGTATTCGTCGTGCTATGTGCGGAAAGCTTGCCGTCAAGATCAATCGTGCCGGTGTTGTCCAGGGTTTGCGTCACAACCGTCCCGACCTTGCCATCGGCCAGATCGATTGACAGTTCGCCCCGGTTCTGCAGATCCGCCGCACTCACCGAGCCACCGGCCACGACAATCGTTCCACGAGCACCGTTGACAACACTGCCCCCGTCTGCGGCAAGGCTGCCGGACACGGTCACCTTGCCGTCTATTCCATTGGTGAAATAACCGGCGTTCCCGGCAACATCGCTCACGACCTCAAAATCGCCATCAAGATCGATACTGCCGGTATTCGTCGTGCCATGTGCGGTAAGCTTGCCGTCAAGATCAATCGTGCCGGTGTTGTCCAGGGTTTGCGTCACAACCGTCCCGACCTTGCCGTCGGTAACCCCGATCGTCAGCCTGCCCGAATTCGTCAGCCGGGCAACATTCCGGATCTTCCCGCCTCTCACAACACCATCTGCGGCGAGTTGCGGTTTTACCGCCATCTCGCCAGTGTTGTGGACATCATTGCCGTTCGCATTCACGGTTGACGAGATGATCAGACTGCCTTGACCATCTCTCGCATTCAGATTGGACAGGCTTCCCTGCAGCGTCGCGTTGCTGACATATTCCAGATCGCCCTTGTTCGTTATGTTCCCGAACAGGGCAATGTTATCAAGCTTGAGATTGGAATCTCCTCCAAGGATGATTTCATCCGCCGAGATGTCCAGACTACTGCCCGGATAGACGACTCTTATTTCGCCGTTATTGATGAAACGGCCGGGAAGATCGGAGCCTGCCTCTGCCTTGACATTCAGAACTGCCTGGCTGCGTCTTGTGCGAACCTCGATCAAACCTTTATTCTTGAGCTCACCGTTTACGGTGACATTTGCATTCCCGATCCTGATCGTACCGGCTTCCGAGTCCTCTCCATCACTGGCCCGGTTGACCACCCTACCGTTCAGCGTGGCGCCATCGAACAACCTCATCACCCCGCCTGCATGATTGTCAATGGTCCCGGCAGCCTTGAGAGTTCCAGACAGATCCAAGTCGCCCTCGTTATTGAACCTGCTGACCGACAGGACACCACTGGTCACATTCGTGTTGCCGTAGTTGTCCAGATTTCGCGTAATCACTGCACCAGTCGTGTCGATGGTCCCGTGGTTCTCGACACTGCCGTCATGAGTCCCGTCAAGGGTAGTGTTGCCCCAATTGGTCAACTCGCCGGTTGTCGTGCCGGAGATCTGGAATTTCGCGCCCTCATTGATGGTGACCCTGTCCAGCAATCCTACCGTCTCGCCACCGTCCGAGATCGTGGAATCGCCGGTATATCTTACCAGGTTCTTTTCATCGTCATCAAAAATGCCGCCGCCGCCGATTGTCACGTCACCGGCCAGCGCCGAGCCAATGGTCAGGGTTTCACCTTCCTCGCTGGCATCGTTGTTGATGAGCAGCCCGTTATCATTCGACTCGATTACGCCTCCGTTGAGAACATAGGTCCCCGAATCCAGGCGAATCTCATCCGGCGAGATCGTATCTTCATCATCAAGCCTGAGCCTGACCCGTTTCCCGTCCTTACCGGTTGTCAGGATGGCAACGGCCCCTTCCTCCGGCAATGCTCGCAACTTTCCAGTCAACGGTCTACGCCAGATTTCGTCATCCGACGACCACGAGCCCGACTCGGGCTCCAGTTCGCCTCTCGGCCCAGCGGTATTATCCAGATAATAGTCCCAAGCATGCCCGGCGGAGGGGGAAATGATCGTCCCAATGCCTATCAACGCTGTCGAAAGCAGCAATTGAGAACGAAGGATCGGGCGGCGGAGACTGAATGAATAGCTGGTCATCTTGAAATCGACTCTCACAATCAGGAAATCTGGCGTCAAAAATTAACAGCGCATTAAAACTTCTTAATGGATACCGTCTCAGGCACCCGCAAAACAAGTGCAGTTTGCTTTGACGCAGTTCCTGGCGGTCGATTTATCCATCTCCATGTCCGCGAAGCTGGTCCATCGCGGACACATAGGCGCGCAATTCAGGTGAAAGGGGTGGTTCCGGCAAAGTCACCGCGCCCTCGACACCGGAGGTGCCGGACATCTTGCGGTCGGCCCAGTTGCGCAGATCACCTATACTATATCCGCGCAGGAACGGGTTGGCTGCCACCACACCTGCGCCCATGACACTGGCGACCGATAGCGACGGCTCGGCCCTCAAAGCCTGATCGGCCCCCGCAGGACCAAGGAAATGCGCCAGATACAGCCGCCCGGCCGAGATCGAATGGCCGCGGGCACGCAGATATGCCTCGTTTTCCTGCGCGAGGTGGCGAACCATCTCGCGTGACATCTCGGGATTGAAACGCAGTTCCAGCAATTCAGTGCGCGAAAGGCTTGAAATCAGATCCGGACGGTAACTGCGCATCATGCGCAGCCATGTCGATTCGATGAATTGCCCCAGTCCGGCCGCCGTCGAACGCGGATTCTGCGCCCGGGCATTTCCCGCGCTTTCCACCCGGATGATCTGGGCGATTAGCGCCTCGATGGCGTCGGAAGCCAGAATCTTGCCCGCACTGCTCAGATAGGGCATCGGGTCGACCGGCGCGCCAGCCTTGATCAACTGAAAGATCAGTCCGGTATCCCGCCGCCCTTCGATGGTGCCGCCGATCGTGCCGATCATGGTGCCGCGCGTGATCTCCCCACCTTGCGCAGCGGTGCCTGACAAGGTTCCGAGGCCGCCATAGCGGGTGATCATGCCGTTCGGATGGATAATCTCGACATGCGCCCCTTTCTGGCCGTCCACGGAAGCCAGCGTGATCTGCCCATCACCCGCTGCAAAAACCGGGCTGCCCGCGGGGGCCGACCAGATCACGCGACCGCGCCCGGGTTCATCTCCGGCGGGCGGGATGAAGCGCTGCGACAACACGCCCGAAACCGGTGAAACCATCTGCAGCCCGTCGTCCCTGCGCTGGACGCGCGAGCCGGGCGCATGGCATTCGAAACCGTCCCCTTCCGCCGGGACGACATAGCATGAACGCTCGCCAGCCGGGCCGGTAACGCCGATGAACAGGATCGAGCCGGGATCAGCCGTCCCTGCCCCCGGCGCATAGATCAGGGTCAGCCGATCAGCATCGTCTGCATAGCTGTCGAGGTCATATACCTTCGCCATCATCGCAAGTGCCTCTCCGATGATTTGCGACGGCACATCGTTGCTCAATGCGGCTGAATAGATCAGATCGAGCAATCTCTGTTGGCCGGTGGCGTCCTTATTCTCATCGCGGGACATCGCCCGGTCCAGCAGGGACTGATCGGCCCAGGCATCGGCCGAAGGGACCAGTTGCCCAGCCTGCGACATGGCCAGGGATCCGACAAAGCCTTCGGTTCCATACAGCGTCAACTGGATCACCTGCCGCTCATCGCCACGCATACGGTAACGCATCGCCAGCAGAGATCCCTCTGGGAGTGTCTCGTCCAGAGAAAGCTGATCGCGGATACGGTCTCCAAGATCCGCAGCGTTGGAATCCGTGAAACCGTTCCGGGCAAGCAGTTCCTCGATCCGGGTCGGCCGCGTCGTCTCTACCACCATCTCGCGCCACAGGCTGCTGCGCAGGCCGGAATCGCGCAGGAATGCGATGCTGGATGTCGCCCGCTGATCAGCTGGCACCACCGAGGATGCCGGCCCGGTTTCGGAAAGGCTGGCATTCATCAGCCTCGCGCGGCTGCGTTCAGCCTGAAACAGGGCGAACTCCTCGCGCGAGGACGGCAATGCCGCCACAAGCTGGCGGTTGCGCGGCACCAATTCGCTTTCCAGCACCGCGACCGCGCCGGAAGATACCGGAATCCGTCTGCCGGTTACAAGCGCGGGGGGAACGGGTTCCTCGCGAATATCACGAGGGTTGCCGTCATCAGGGGTGGGGATAATCAGCGGATCGCCGGGAATGTCGGTAAAGGTGTCCGTGCGCACGACCGGAGCGATATCGAATTCCGTTTCGACCTGGACCAATTCCTGCCGCTGATCCCCAAGCCTCAGCAATGCACCAAAGTCCGGGTCGAAATAGCGGATGCCCAGAAGTCCGATCGTGGAAAGGAAGAAAATGACGCCCACCCAACGAAGCACGCGGGCACGGCGACGGCGGCGGCGCGCCGCCTTGCCCATACTCTGAAAACGCGGGTCAACCCCAATCATCGCTTCACCGGAACGTGCCTATCCCCAGCACTCCGGGATTGGCGTTGATCGTCCGGCCGGAACTGCCGCTGCCTTGTGATCCGGCACCGGTATTGCCCTGCGGGGCTGCGGTAGCTGCCGCTGGCGCATTGCGGGTCACAGTTCGGGCCTGCTCCGAACGGGTGCTTGTCCCTCCTCCGCTGCTTCTGCTGGGCGCGGCCCGGGCGACCGGCTGGATATCCGGGCATTGCACGGATTCATTGCGGATGATGGTGCGATACAAACCGATCCCGGGATCCGTTGCTGCCTGCGCGGTTCCCAGAGCTTCGAAATATCGCTGCAAGGCAGAGGCGGACCCGGATCCCCAAGCCCCGTCGATACCGCCTGTATAGCAGTTCATCCGGGCAAGCTCGGTCTGGATTGCGGCAACGGTCTGCACCTCGGCTGGATCGAACGCCCCCCGTGAAAGAAGCCTGTCAAACATTGCCGGGTCGCGCTGCCGGATCGCCTCGCGCGCCTGGTAAGGCAGCCCCATCGGTCCGCGCGCATCCGCAGCAACCAGAACGGCCAGATCACCCACGATAATCGAAGGCTCGGGACCGCCGGGCTGGCGCGTGGCGGTCCTTTCCGCAGTGAACGGAGTATTCGCCGTAACGGTTTCGGCGGCGGGTGCCGTGGAAACGGTCGGATCGCTGCTGGCAAGTATAACCGGAGGGGCCGTGTCAGTTGCCATCGCCTCGGACGGCAATGCCGAGATCACCAGCCCGCCCATCGGGGACGGAGTCTCGGGCTTTGTCTTGGGCAGGCGATAGCCACCAGCCCGCAGCGTAGCCCGCTGTGCCGCACCCTCCTGCCCGGCAGCGGTCGCAAAGACGCCTGCGAGCTTCCCGGCATCGCAGCCCTCGGGATCGAGGGGGACAGCCAGTGCCACGCCGGATGTTTCGTCCAGCAAGGATGTCAGCTCATCGGGGTCAGGTGACTGATCGCCCCATCCGCAGCTATTGATCGCAACGATCATGGCGCGATCCGCAGGCAGATCGGTCAGCAAGGTCGCGAGTGCCGATCTCCCGTCAGCCCCTTCCGCAATCGGGGAACCGACATAGATCATTTCCGGATGACCTTCGCCGATTTGCTCTGCGGCCCTGTCTGTCGGCACCAAGGCAACCCTGTCAGCCAGCGGCACCAAAATCTCGGGCAGGGACGAGCCTATGACCAGCACCGGCGGATCGGACTGGGCAACCCCCTGCCGCCCCGTCAGGCAGAGCGCAAGCATAGCCAGAATTCCGGCGCGGCCTAGTCGCATGAAGCGTCCCCGTCTGCAATTCGGTCGATCAACTGCATCCCGCACCACAACTACCAGCCGGTGTCCCACCGTCCAAGCATCATGTCGGTCGCGGCGAAACGAAAACGGTCCAGTCGCTGCGCTCCCTGGTATCGACCTCGAGAAATCTCGCGTCCAGAAAACCGCGCAGCAGGCAGTCCCGTTGCCCCGAGATCTCGAAACGGCGCGGAGCCACGCACATCGGAACCGCACCCGCCAGGACCTCCTTGCCAAACACATCGGTTGCGAAGATGTAGTAATAGCGCGACTGCAGCGGCTCACGCTCCAGAACCGCGCATTGGTTGGGCGCAACCCGCCACCAGCCGCGTGTGACGAAATCGTCGCCATCCGGCGCGCCGATCGCCACATTCAGGACATCGTAGGACTGATTGCACAGCCGCATTTCCGCCCGAGCGGCATCAGGCAACCCCGATAGCCCCAGGATGATCGGGACGAATATCAGCAATAACAGTTTCACAATGGGCGCCAGATCAATTGAGCAAACAGGTCAAGCATGATAAAGCTTTGATAAAGGGAGTATGTGGTTTCATGAAGCCGATCTTTATCGCAGGTGCAACCTTACTTGCCGCGAGCGGAGCATTCGCTTTCGCCACGGCGATCGATCATCTGACGGCTGCGCCGGATGCCACTGTGCCCGAACTCTCCCATATGACCGAACGCAATCTTCGCCCCACGCCGCCGCCTCGGGTTTCGCCATCGATTGCAAGCACGCCCGCGATGACCGAATTACCTCGGCCGGAAGGTCCTGACAAAGCACCCACCGAACTGGCGGCATCATTCAACGCAGCCAAGGAAACCGCCGCGATTGATCACGATGCGGCAGTAGCCTCGCCAGAGGTGAATTACTTTATTCCTTTCAAAGAACCGGGCGAGGCGTCCGAAGCATCCGCCGATTTTTTAGGGGCAGGCTCTTCGGAAGCCGCGGCCCGTCATCACTTCGAAACCCTGCACCAGATCGGGGTCTATCGCTGATTTTCAAAGAAAGGGCTACTCATGCGCCACGGTGGGATTGCGCTGCTTTCCAGTGTGTTTCTGATTTTCCCCGGCTTTTCCGCCTTCTCGCAAACCGGCGATGCCACGGCGGAAACCGAGACCCCGCTCGAAACCAGCACTGAAACCGCCGAGCCCCGGGTTCAGGACGATCTCGGTGACAGTATTCTGCTGGAGCTCAACAAGGCCGAACCTACCGAAGCCGGTGGTTGCAGGCTGACCGTCGTCACCACGAACCGCCTGGATCGGGATCTTTCCCGCGCCGCATGGCAAGTGGCGATTTTCAACGGCGACGGCATCGTTCAATCGCTGCCGATCCTGGATTTCGGGGCGATGGTCGCGGGCAAGACCAAGGTGGCGATGTTCGAATTGCCTGACAATGGCTGCACCGGAATCGGGCGGATCGTCGTCAATGACGTCGCGGCCTGCACCACTGGCGACGGCGATGATCTGCGCGACGCCTGCCTGACCGGGCTCGCGACCCAGTCGCGCACCGATATCGATTTTGGGTTGTGATCGCTGAAGGCTGACGAAGATGACATTTCCCAGCGATCTGCCGGTGACGACGTTGACCGTCTTCGCGGCCCTGGCTGCATTGTCGGTGCTGACCCTGACTGTCACCATCTTCAAGATGATACAGTTTCGGCGCCTCGGTGTCGGCGGTCACAGGCGCGGCGAGGAAATCCTTGAGGATTGGCTGAACGGCCGTCCCGACGAAGCACAGCGCAAGGCGGCGGCGGGCAGAACCGTTCTGGCCCGTGTTCTCGGGGCGGTGATGTCGGGGCTGCGCGCGCGCCCCTCGGAACCCGGCTATGGCGAGGAGTTGGCCCGACAGGTTGCGCTGACCGAGCTGGCCCGGATGGGCGCGCGGATGCGGCTGCTCGAAGCGGTGGTGCAGATGGCCCCGATGCTCGGACTTCTGGGGACGGTCATCGGCATGATCGACGCTTTCGGGAATCTGGCCGTAAGCCAGGAAGCCGCGGATCCCCGCCTGCTGGCCTCGGGTATCTGGACCGCGCTGACGACTACAGCGGCGGGGCTTGCCATCGCATTGGTGGCCTATTTCATCGCCTCGTGGCTGGAAGGCCGGATCGAGGACGAGCGTCAAACCATCGAACTGGTGATCTCTTCCGCAATCCATGGCCGGATCGCGCAACCGGCCAGAGCCTGACCCATGACCGCCGCCACGACAACGTCGTCACCCCGCCCGGCACGGGCCAGGGGGCTGAACCTGCCCCGGCGCAATCCGCGATATCGGTTTTCGATGACCCCGCTGGCCGATGTGCTGTTCCAGCTGCTGATTTTCTTCATGCTGTCTTCGAATATCGTTCCTTACTCGATGCTGACCCTGCGAAGCGGAGTACTGGAAGGCGGTAACGCAGAGGCACGGGAAACGCAGCCGGAAATACGGGCAGCCGATGCGTCGGCAACGGCCGTCTGGACGCTCCACCTTGACGAATTGATCGCCGGAGGTCAGCGCTTCACCCTGGACCGCCTGCCGTCACTTGCGGACGCTTTGGCGGCGCAGGGCACCCGGAATGTGCTGATCGTGGTCCAGTCAGACGTGCGTGTCCAACAGGTGACCACGGTGCTGGAGACCCTGGCTGCGCATGGGATCGAGTCGGTCCAGATAGCGAATGGAGCCGCAGGATGAGTTTGCGTCTGCCGGCACGACATCCCGACAGGTTGCGGATCGACACCTCGCTGGCGATCGTCAATATCGTGCTGTTGCTGATCTTCTTCTTTCTGGTGGCTGGGCAGGAGACCAGGATCCCAAGGGATCTGCGGCTGGCGCAAACTTCCCGGATAGCACCGGCCGCCCTGCCCTCGCCCATTCTTGAAATTCGTTCAGACGAGGATTGGTTACTGGACGGCAAACCGGTTTCCCCAGAACTGCTGCCCGCGGCGCTGGCCGGTTCCGACGAGGTCGTGCATCTCATGATCGACCGGGACGCCAAGGCGAACCTGCTGATCGCCGCACTTGGTCACCCCGAGCTTGTCCGGCGCGAGGTCCGGCTGGTCACCCTGCGTGCGGGGCCGAATCAATGATCGGGGCGACGGGACGAAAAACGGCCTGGGCTCAGGCGGCGCTGCTGTCGATCTCGCTGCATGGTGCGGCTGCGGCAGCGCTGATCTATCGCCCGTCATGGAACCTGGCCGCCGCGCCACCACCCGAGCAGTTGCAGCTTGAGATCACCGCGCTGAACCAGCCCTCGACAGCGGTGGAGACCCCGACATTGACATCGGTTGCGGCGATGGATGACCCGGCGGTCGAAGCCGCGCCAAACGAGGAGGCGCGGCAACCCGAAGAGGAAGTTCTGACGCTTCTGAATGACAATGCGATCACGCCCTTACTGCAAGACCAGACATTACCGAGGGTCCAGCCCTCATCTATGGGTCCGGCTTCCAAGAGCGAAGGAGCCGGTGCCCCCCATCCAAGTTCTGAAAGCCGCGAAACCACGCCCACCGATCCTCGCCTTGTCGAACTGTTCGACCGCATCCGCAACCTTCTGACCGAGCCATGCCTGCTCGCATTACCCGCGCTGCGTGGCGACGACGCGATTCAACTGGGTGTGCTGGCGGCGAGTGACAGAAAGATTTCACAGCTGATGAGTGATCTGACCCGGGGGCTGACGACCGAGGTGACCGAAGCCGCCGTGCTACTGGATCAACGGCAATGTCCGGGACTGTCCTTCGCGCGCCAGGACCCGTCATATCCCGTGTTCGGCCTTGGGATCCAACTGGAATCGCAGGATGTTTCCAGCGGATCGTCGCTGCGCGGCCAGATCTCGGGAGGGACGGGCTGGTACAATACCCTGCTGCTGGTCGATGACAATGGCGTTGTCCATGACTTGCGGCGCTTCCTGATCCGTTCGTCGAACCGGATCCGGTTCGATGTGCCCGTGGCGCGATCGGGTGCGGCGCGGGACACCCATCAACTGATCGTGGCGGTGGCCACACCGCAACGCCCCGAAACCATCTCGCAGCTTTCCGGCCAATCGGCAGAGCCCTTCTTCGACGCACTCATCCGGGAGGTCGGCGAGAACGCGATCGTCGGGATCAACAGCGTCTATGTCCGCTGAGTCGGTAATGCAGGGCGGTTATGGCTCCGTATCCGCAACCAGTCACGTGAACTCATAGCTGAAGCCGTCGTCTCCCACCCGGATGGTGACATCCGACATTGCCTCGCCACTGACCATGCGGGCTAGCACCTGGCGCGACAGGTCGGGCAGGATCGAATTGGTAATGATATTGTCGATCATCCGTCCACCGCTGTCGGGATCGCGGCACTGATCGACGATATGCGAGATCACCGCGTCGTCCCAGACCAGCTTTGCCCCCTGCGATTCCTTCATCCGGCGGGCGACCGAACCCAGCTTGAGGCGCGAGATCCCGGCCAGCACTTCGTTGCTCAGGGGCACATAGGGAACGGTCACGATCCGGCCCAGAAGCGCGGGCGGGAAAGTGCCCAGCAATTCCTCCTTGAGCGAGGCCTCCAGCGTCTCGGCATCCTCGATAACCCCTTCGGGCGCAAGGTTCATGATCGTGCCCGTGCCGACATTCGAGGTCATTAGTATCAACGTGTTGCGGAAATTGATCGGGCGGCCATTGCCGTCCTCCATCCGGCCCTTGTCGAAGACCTGAAAGAACAGTTCATGGACATCGGGATGGGCCTTTTCCATCTCGTCCAGAAGCACGACGGAATAGGGCTTGCGCCGCACCGCCTCGGTCAGCCGCCCGCCCTCGCCATAGCCGACATAGCCCGGAGGCGCGCCTTTCAGCAGGCTGACGGAATGGGCCTCCTGAAATTCGGACATGTTGATGGTGATGACATTCTGTTCACCGCCATAGAGCGCCTCGGCCAGCGCCAGCGCGGTTTCGGTCTTGCCCACGCCCGAGGGGCCGCAGAGCATGAAGACCCCGATGGGTTTCTCGGGGTTGCCGAGGCCCGCGCGCGCAGTCTCGACCCGGCGGGCGATCATCTGCAAGCCCTGATCCTGCCCGATCACCCGTTCCTTCAGGTGATCCGCCAGCGACAGCACCGCCTGCAATTCATCGGCAACCATGCGGCCAGCCGGGATGCCGGTCCAGTCGCTGATGACGCTGGCGACGGCCTGATCGTCCACATGCGGGTAGATCATCCGGTCGTCGGCATGGATCGCCTCCAGCTTCGCCATCCCCTCGGTCAGTTCCGCCCGGATGGCGTCGGGATCGACCTCTTCGCCCTTTTCCGCGGCCAGACGGGCGCGCAGGTCGAGGATGTTCTCGACAATGCTTTTCTCGGCATCATAGGCGGCTTCAAGCGCGGTCAGTTCGTCCTTCCTGGCCTGCAATTCCTCTTGCGCCTCGGCCAGACGGGTTTCCGGGTTCGCGCCCAGTTCACGCTCGGCGGATTTGGCGGCGATCTCGGTTTCCAGCGAGGCGATGGCCGCCTGCAGATCGGCGATGCGGGCCGGGACCGAGGACTGGCTGACCGCCACCCGCGCGCAGGCAGTATCCAGAAGTGACACCGCCTTGTCGGGCAATTGCCGCGCCGGAAGGTAGCGGGCGGACAATTTCACCGCCGCCTCGATCGCCGCATCCGAGATGCGAACCTTGTGATGATCCTGCATCGGCCCCAGCAGGCCGCGCATCATGTAGCAGGCGGTGTCGATATCGGGCTCATCGACCTGCACCGGCTGGAAACGCCGGGTCAGGGCCGGGTCCTTTTCGAAATAATTGCGGTATTCGGCCCATGTCGTCGCCCCGATGGTGCGCAGCGTGCCACGCGCAAGTGCCGGTTTCAGCAGGTTCGCCGCATCGCCGGTGCCCGCCGAGCCGCCTGCGCCGATCAGCGTATGCGCCTCGTCGATGAACAGGATGATCGGGATCGGACTGGATTGCACCTCGTCGATGACCGAACGCAAGCGCTGTTCGAATTCGCCCTTCATGCTGGCCCCGGCCTGCATCGCGCCGATATCCAGCATATGCAGCCGCATGCCCTTGAGTGCGGGAGGAACCTCGTCCGCGGCGAGCTTCTGCGCGAAACCCTCGACCACGGCGGTTTTGCCGACCCCGGCCTCGCCCGTCAGGATCGGGTTGTTCTGCCGCCGCCGCATCAGCACGTCGATGATCTGGCGGATCTCGTCGTCGCGGCCGACCACCGGATCCATCCGCCCCTCTGCCGCATCCGCCGTCATATCGACCGAGAACCGGCCAAGCGCGGTCGAGGCCCCTACCGCGTCGCCGCCGCCTCCCCCGGCAGAACGCAGCCCGGCGCCGTCCATCGGGCGCATGTCCTCTTCCTCGGAATCGACCCAGATGGTGCGGGATTCGCGGCCGATATGGTCCGGCGAAAGGTTGTCGAATACGGATGAATACTGCACCAATGCATGGCGCAGCGCCTGATCGTTCAGAAGCGCGACCAGAAGATGCCCGGTGCGGATCTGAGCCTCGCCAAAAAACAGCGAGGCATAGGTCCATGCGTGGTTCAGCGCGTCGGCCAGCCGTTCCGAAATGCCAGGCGTCTCGGTGACGTTTTTCTGCAGTGCCGCCGCTGCCCGGTCGAGATCCTTGAGAACACGGGCGCGATCCAGTTTGGCCTCGCGCAGCGTGATCGAGATATCGCAGTTCTGGTTGGAAATCGCGTGAAACAGCCAGTGGCACAGCTCGACATTGCGGTTGCCGTCCGAGCGCGCCTGCCGCATCGCCTGAAGAAAGGCGTCATAGCCGACGCGGTTCATCTTGCCGGCGAATTTCTCGATGGTGATTGCGGTCATGCTTGGCCTCTTGTCATTCCGCGCCCTGGGCCAGGGCAAATCGTGAAATCTCGATCTTTTCCGCTGCCTGCATTTCGGCGGAAGGAGACAGCGCGGCAAGCCAGCCCAGTGAAATCGTCTCTCCCATGCGCGCCGCGGGGATCTCGGACGGGGGCAGGGTCAGCGCCAGATCCACCTCGTAGGAGCGGCCCAGATACCAATATACCAGATCCGCGAGGCGTTGGTGCCTGTCCTGACCGGGCAGGAAACTGCGATATGTCCCGACATCAGGGATATGCAGATGGATACAGATTTTCTCACTGACCGATTGCAGCCGTGCGCCCAGATACATGTCGCGGCCCAGAACCCCGCCCGAACCCAGACCACACCGCTCGTCCTCTTCGAATTCCAGCCATGCAGGCACATGTTCCTCGACCTCGGCCTGCAATTCGAAATAGTTTTCCAGCATCTGACGCAACCGCACCGCGCTACGCACACGGCCGCCAAAGATCGAGACAAGCGGCAGGCGGGCGATATCGGGAAAGCTGTCATGGCGCAGGAAAGCCGGGCTGCCGGTTCCCGCCACCGCCGCGACATAACGGGCGAAACGGTCCTCTTCCGGGCGGTCATGCTGGCTGATGGCATGGGCATCGGACCAGGCGCGGAAGAAAAGTTGATAAAACCGCGCCGCAAGCATGTCGACAAAGCGGACAAAGCCGTCCTCACCCTCTTCCTGCCAGCGCAAAACCTCTTCGGTCAGGTTCAGGGGAAGCGCGCCGTGGGGACCGAAAAAGCCCATGAAATTCGCCCGCAGCCGGATCTTGCCGTCCTGCTTCTGCTCAGCCGGTATCAGATCGGATACGGGGAACGCGAGGAGCGGATCCTGCCCGATCTCAACGATTTCATCGCTCAGCCGTGTCGAGCGGCCGATGCGGGGACGATCCTGCGCCTCGCGTTCGAGCCGCCTGAGCAATGCCAGGAAACCCGCTCCTTCCGGGTTCATATCAACGGACCTGTGCCGGTGCGGGGCGGCCATTTGCGGATCACGCCCCGCTGCTTGCTGACTGTCACCATCTGCGTGAAGCTGTTGATGCTGACATATTCGGCAAGGAAACGATCCAGCACGGCCGCCATCAGGATGATACCGCTTCCCTCGAAACCGGTTTCATCGAAAGTCACCGTGATTTCGAGGCCGCGCGCAGGGAAATACCCCTCGGCACGGCGCAACGACCGGGTGACGGGGCGAACATTCAGATCCACTATCCCGGCGATCTGAGCTTCGGTCACGCTGTCGGACAGGTCGGCGAACAACGTCAGAATCTCGCGCAGGCTGGCCGCACCATCACGGCCATAACGATCGTCCAGACCGAAATGGTTCAGCGCCAGGTAGGAAATCAGCCGCCAATAGACATCGCCCTGCCCTGTCCGATGCGGGCCGGAACGTTCGGTCTCGGTCATGGCTTCACGTGGTGCGGTCGGGCCGTTGATACAGGTCACCGACATCTCACTGTCGGACACGATGTTGAAATCCTCCGACCGGACCAGGGGCAACGCGGCGGGCAGATGCCGGTTCGAACACAACGTTCGCAGATGCAACCGGTGCACGCGATCGCCGATGACCGATTCCGGTGGCTCGTAGATCGAGATATAGGTCTCGGTGCCCCGATAACCGCTGCGTATCCCGTTGCGGCGCTCTGATTCCGTCAGGCGGCGCGGCTTGCGACGGCTGGTATAATAATAGGTCGAGCGCTGCGAGGTCGCGCCTTGCGGCAGGGCATAGAGCGGCTCGACCTCCACCCGCTCATGAACAGCGCCATAGCTGGCATAGACATGCAGCAGCCGATGCACCTCGTAATGGGTCATCGGACCGGAATCCGGCGTGACCACATATTCATGCCGCTTGTCATCCAGCCTGATCTGGTTGGACCCCTCCTCGAACAGGTTGATCGCGGGAGCGCAGTTCAACCTTATGTCCCCTGGCTGGGTCAGGCGGGCAAGATCCTCATCGACACGCTCGAACTCAAAAATCACCTGCATCTGGCGGGCAGCGACATTGCGCAGGATATCTGCCAGCCCCGTCAACCGAAACCCCAGGAACTTGCGGGGAAAGGCAAAGAAATCCCGCAGCAGGGCAAAGCCTTCGAACAGGTTCGACTGACGGTCGAACAACAGTTCACCGCTGTCAAAACCGAGCTGCTCGATCTGGCCGGGATGCAGCCGGGCAAAGCAGGGATCACCATTGGCGCGCAGCCAGCGCAGCGATATGCGCGAAACATTGCAATGGACCTGCTCGTATAACGCGATCGCCCGGAGCATATCGCCGGTCAGGTGAAAGGTCAGCATATCCTCGCCCAATGCCGACAAAGGCTGCTCGTTGGTCGACTCGATGTCGATCTGAAGCCCGGCCCGCGTGGCCCGATCGGGATCCTGGCCCAGGCCACCAAGCGCGGTGGTGCGGTCGTGATAGGTCAATCCGGTAATCTGAAGCGGCACGACTTTCAGCGGCGATGTCAGGCTGAAGCGGCAGGTCACGCGCTTGTCGGCATCGCGGAAATTGGCGTCGAGATAGGTGTTGCGCGGATACCGCCTGACATTCGGATCGCCGGAATCCTTGGTCGTTGCCGGTGCCTGGATTACCATGCAACTGGGAATCGGCGCCAGCGCATCGGGAAAGATCTGTTCAAGCAGCTCCGTGGTAAAGCCGCGGAATTCCTCGTCCAGCTTAAGCTGGACGCGCGCTGCAAGAAATGCCGTTCCCTCAAGCAGGCCGGCGATCGTCGGATCGATATTCTCGCGCAGCACACCGCCAAGCCGGTCAGCCAGCCCGGGATATTCCTCGGCGAATTCCGCCGAGCGTTCATAGAGGATATCCAGTTCACGCTCGTAAGCGTCGCGGAAAGCCTTTTTCATGCCTCGCCCTGCATGCGCGTCATCGCAACCTTGCCGGCTGCCGGGTCCACCTCGGCATAGAATTGCAGCGGGATATCCGTCGGGTCCGAGATCATTTCCGCGACGATCTCGAATGTCAGCCGCTGGTCGACCGACGCCTCGCTTTCATCCACCCGAACCTCGATCGTTCCGGCACGCAGCCGCGGTTCGTTTCGTGTCAGCGCCAGCCGGATCGCGTTGGCCATATCCCCCGGCGTGCGGTTGTTTCGCCACAGCGAATCCATGTCCTGGAAGCCGTGGTTGATCACCGAGTCGCGAACCCGTGGCGAATCGGACAGATCCGTTATCACATCCAACCGGATCGTATTCATCAGGCTGGCGATATCCTGTGCCAGATTGCGGCGCAGCGACGCCTCGCTGGCACCCTCGCGGCGCTTCTGGCTTATCAGCGTCAGGTCACGCTCACCCTCGGTATAATGCCGGGCGTCGTCACGCGAATCCCGGCGTGCCGCAGAATCGCGGAAGATATGCAGCAGCGACATCTCGCGCAGACCGCCCCGGGTGTTGTCATCGCTCGAAACACCGGATGGACGACGAGAAGGCATGATATCTCCTGATCGCAGGTTGCAGGTGCCGCTTAATTGCATCCCGGCCCGAATAAAGCAGGGCCGGCACCAGGCAGCGCCGACCCCGCACAGATCAAAAGGATCGGAGGCTTATCAGCTCCATTCCACGTTCTGAGCGATATCCCAGCCAGCCGTGGTTTCTGCACCGGCCGCACCAGATTCTTCCTGCAGGGTATAAGTCGACGCGAATTTGCGGAAATTAAGCGTCAGGGTTTCCTGGATGCGGTCCAGACCATCCTTGGCACCACCGGTGTTGTAGCTGGTGATCATGATGTTTTCCATCTTGATCCGGAAATACTCGACCGGGGTATTGCCACCCGATTTGCGGACGATCAACTCGCCACTCTCGATATGCTCGCCCGAGGTGCATCGCTTGATCAGGTCATTGGTGGCCAGGTCGACATATTTGGTCAGCGTGATGTCCTGCACATTGACCTTGCCGCCGCCGCCACCCGAGCCGATATGGGTAGTGCCGGACTGGGTCAGGCCCCAGTTCCAGGCAAGCACGTCGATCTCGTCGCGATGCGTCTCGTCCTGCGACTCACCACGGATACTATTCGAAAGCTTCAGGAAAATATCGACAGCCATATGTAGAACTCCTTTTACTAAGGCGGTCAGCTCAATACTCAGTTACCTTTGGGCAACTTGGAGACCAGGGACATTCCGACGTCCATGCCTTCCAGCTGGAAATGCGGTTTCAGATAAAATTTACCCATATAATAACCCGGATTTTCCTCATCCTCAACAACTTCCACCTTCGCCCCGGCCAGTGGTTTCTTGGCCTTCTCCCGCTCGCTGGCGCTCTCGGGATTACCTGAAACATACTTGTTGACCCAGGTCTGCAGCTGGGTCTGCAGTTGCAGACGGTCAGGGCTCTGGCCGATCTTGTCGCGAACCATGCATTTCAGATAATGGCTGAAGCGCGACACCGCGAAAATATAGGGCAAGCGCGAAGACATATTGTCAGATGCCGTGGCTTGTTCATCGACATATTTCTTGGGACGATACAGGGTCTGCGCACCGATGAATGCGGCCTTGTCGGTATGCTTGCGGTGGATCAAGCCGATCAGGCCGGCTTTCGACAGCTCTCCCTCGCGGCGATCGGTGATGGAGACCTCGGTCGGGCATTTCAGATCCTTGGAACCGTCACCCGTATCGAAATTATGCGTCGGCAGGTTCAGAACCTCCCCGCCCGACTGCACACCGCGAATCTGGACGGTCCAGCCGTATTCCTTATGCGCGCGGTTTATATTCACCGCCAGCGCGTGGGCCGCATTCATCCAGGAATATTTCTTGCCCTCATGCCCATCGGTCTCTTCCTCGAAGTTGAATTCCTCGACGACCGAGTTGGAATTCTGGCCATAGGGCTCCCGCGCAAGCACACGCGGCATGGTCAGGGCGACATAACGGGAATTCTCGGAATCCCGCAGCCCGTTCCACGCGGCATATTCGGGCGTTTCGAAAATTTCCGACAGATCGGGCGGGGTGCCCAGTTCGTTCCAGCTATCCAACCCCAGCAATTCGGGTGCCGCCGCCGAAATGAACGGCGCATGAGCTGCGGCGGCAACCTTGCCCATATCCCGCAGCAAGGCCACATCCGCGGTGCTGTGATCGAAATAGTAATCGCCGATCAATGCGCCGAAGGGTTTGCCGCCGAGAGTCCCGAACTCAGCTTCATAGACCAGCTTGTTGAGAGGCGACTTGTCCCATTTGGCGCCCGGATAGCGCCGCATCATCTGCTGCAACTCTTTCTTCGAGACATTCATCACCTTCACGCGCAGCGAGGCGTCGGTCTCGGAGTTGTTCACCGTGTAGGCAAGGCCGCGCCACGACGATTCCAGCTTCTGGAATTCCTCGTGATGGATGACCTCGTTCAATTGCTCGGACAGCTTCTGATCCAGCTTCGACAGCATCGCGTCGATGGTATCGATCACGTCCTCGGCGATCAGCGTCTGGTCGTCCAGTGCCTCGCGGACCAGCGCCACAACGGCATTGTCCACCTCTTTGGCGGCGATCTCCGATCGGGGCTTGATGGTCTGTTTCAGAATGTCCGAAAATTCGTCCAGCTCGGACAGGGCAGCGGCTTCAGAGACCTGCGCCTGATTTTCCTGCGCCATTATCAGCTGTCCTCTTTAGAAGTGTCTTTCCCGGCCTCTCGCTCGGCAAGCGCAGCCATCAGGTCCGGATCGTTCAGCAGTTTCCGGATCTGATCCTGTGCCTTCGGCTTCGAGTTCATGTAGCGCTGAAGATTGGCCAGATGCTGCCGTGCCTCCAGCAGCTTCTTCAACGCCGGAACCTGTGCCGCGACATTGGCCGGATTGAAATCGTCCATGCTTTCGAATTTGAGCGTCACGCCCAGGCGATCCGCCCCGCCCATCTTGTTCTCGACATTGAAAGACACGGCCGGCGCGGTGCTTTTCATGTAATCGTCAAGCGTCGATGATGTCACATCGGTAAAATCCCGCTCTTCGATATCGGGCTTTTCGACCTCCGACGCATTCCCCGAGAGATCGGACAGCACCCCCATGACAAAGGGCAGTTCGACCATTTTCTCGGAATCGTAAGGATCCTCATACGAGATATTCACCCGCGGCGGGCGGTTACGCTTCAGGAAATCTGTCGACTTGTCGGATGCCATTTATCCAATCCCTCCACTACGGGATAACGAAAACTTCAATCAATTCCCGAGGTCAAAAAAGACCCGCACTCTGAAATCTAGCCGTCCTGCGTCACTGCAACAAGCAGTTCAGTCACAATAGCGTCAAATCTCTTTTCCAACATTTCACGTGCTTTGACAAGCAGCAAGGGGATTGGGCTGGCCGGTTCCTGGACCGCGAAATAGCCCTCGACCCCCAGCAAATGACCGATAAGATCGCCGCGGCGCGAGATCGCCGGCAACGCCGCCGCCTGCCCCGCTGCCTGATCGTTCTGGTCGAGCCCGGACGCGGTCAGTTCTTTCAGGCGAGCCATCGGCAAGCTGAAGGAACTGCCCTGCCCGATGCGCAGAACGACGTTGCCAGCCTGCGCCGGCATCAGAACCTCGATCGCCTCCACCAGCGGAGCACCCACCAGAAGGCGTGCCTGGGTGACCAGAACCAGGGCCGGAGAGGACGGCTCATGCCTGCCGAGCCACGCCTTTGCGCCTTCCAGCGCAGCGGCGGCGGTCGCCCGGTTCGGAATAGTCGGAATCGCTCCTGCGCTGGTCTTGGGCGGCGCGGATACCTGCCCGGCCGACACCTCCGCTGCGATCGCGGTGTGCTTTGTGCCGGCATCCTCTACGACCGCGGTGGCCGCGCTTGCCGACCACGGCCGCAAATCTGGGCGCGCGGAGGCAATCATGGTCTGCATATCGGCGATTGCGGCTCGAACCGCGCCCAAATCGGGCGAAAAGGCCCTGACCGGATGACTGGCCGCCAATCCGCCTATCCTGTGCAAGGCATCCGCGATGCGGGTAAGCTGGTCGTTCACATTCGCCACGGCGCGCTGGTTGGCCTCGGAACGCAATGGTCCCAGCAGATCGCTGCCGACGATATCGCCCTCGGATCGACGCGCCTCGGCCTTGCCTCCCGCGACCATGTGCCGACGCAGCGTCACCTCGCCATTCGGCACCAGCGACAGATGCAGAAGCGGCATCACCACCATCGGCTGGCTGTTCAGCGCCTCGATGGCGGCCCGGCGCTCTCCCCCCCCATGATTCACCTGCGGATGCACCTCTTCGGGCCATTGGCCCATCATCGCGGCCATATCCTCGACGGTATCGGTGAAATCACCCAACCGCCCGGCAAGGATCTGGAACCGGGCGAGAAGCCCCACCAGCCGCAAATCACGGCTGCGCACAAGAAGCCGGTCGATGACCGCTTTCTCCTTCGCCAGATCGATCGAACGCGGATCGAACAGCCGGTCATCGCTGCCATCCTCGGCCGCGCCTGGCGTGAAATAGCGCTCAGGCAGCCTTGCCTCGGCATCGAAATAATACTCGACGAATTCGGGATCGTCCTCGCGTTCGAGATCGGGGCCGCAGGGACTGTCTTCCGATACGGGGTCCAGCAGATTGACTGTTGCCATGCAGCTCTCCTTGTTTCTCACGGCTTTCAACCAGAGCCGTGACCGCCTTGTTGATCGGCCTTGCGGTAGGCTGCCGCGAACAGCCTGATGAATTCATCCAGAATACCGTTCTCGCTGGCGGTCTTGGCATCCCAGCGCTGGACATAGCTGTCCCATGCCCGCGACTTGCGGCCGCCAAGCGCACCGCCCTTAGCCTCCGCCTCGATCCGGGTCGGCTCCAGGTCGTGCAGCAATTCGATCAGCGCGGGCTGCAGAGCAGCAAAAAGCGCGCCCTGATGACGACGCAGATCGCCAAGCGCCTCGTCGAAACCGGCAGCCCCGGTCAGGAATCCCGCGCGCGGACGCAAGAACAGCGCCTCCAGCGCCTGATCAGCATCCGGAAGAAATTTCAAAGGGTTATTATCCGTTGCCCCGCGCATCGTGCGCTCGCCTCCGCGGGTAAAATGGCGCGCAGAGGCCCGATCCTGAAGCGCCGACATCAATTGCGTTGCCGTGGCGCGCAAGGTCTCCCCCAACGCCTTGCCCAAGGCTGCCGGATCGACTTCACCCGCCAGGTTATGGTCGAGTCCCGCCCCTTCGCAAAAGGCCCGCACGAATGCCGCCTGATCGGCAGGCGCAGGCGGCGCGGCTGTCGGAAGCTGCTCGACAGCCTGCGGTCCCCGCACGGCTGGTGCGGGTATGTCCGGGAACTCGACGAAATCGTCGCTGAAATCATGCTGCCGCTGCGCGGGTTCACCAACCGATATTTCAATCGGCGGGGGAGCCTCTCCGCCGATCGCCCACGGGTCATCCGCCGGGTTTTCGAAAACCGGCTGATCTACCCGATGCTCCGGCAATGATCCGGGAGACATCGCGCCCAGTGTTTCCGGCACATCGAACAGGGCGACAATGATATATTGACCGACCTGGAACCGGTCACCATTCCGCAGCGCATGCGGGGCATCCAGCCGGTGCCGGTGCCCTTGAAGAAATGTTCCATTGGTCGAAACGTCGCGCAGCCACCATTGCTGGCCGTCAAAGCTGATGTCGAAATGATGCCCCGAGATATAGCGGCTGGCATCGGGCAGGACCCAGTCCATTCCAGAGCGCCGCCCAACCTGGATTCCCGTCTCGGGCACGGGAATGCTGACCGGACCGCCATCATCGAGGACGTGGAAATTCTCTATTTGCAGGGTCAGGGTCATATCACATCAATAGGCGCGAAAAAGGGATTCGGCCATGTCGAGAATCCGCGCCAGATAGACCGAACGCTGCGATAGCGGCACGCGCGCGAGACAGGACAGCACGGCACTGTTTATCGCAACCGGGGCCTTGTGCGCGGGGGCGGGTTCCGGATCGTTCGGCGCCGGTCTTCCCGTCGACCAGCCGACCGCCAGCCCCAGAAGGACAGAGGGACCGCGAGCCGGCGCCCAAAGGGCCTCTTTCATGATGTCGTGACGCAGGCGGATCGTCGGATTGGTCAGCCAGGCTGCGATCTGCTGCATCATTGGGCGTTCTTGCGGGTGCAGGTGGTCCGCCATCAGCCGCAAACACTCATATCCCCAGCCCGCCGCATTGGTGGGCAGGGCCGCAAAGGCTGTGAAGGTAACGGCCTCTTCCGGCGTCGTCGAGGCGCGCAGGCGGGCAAGAAACCGCAGTCCGTCCTCACCTTCTCGCGGTCTCAGCTTGACCAGTTCGGCCAGGCCTTCAAGCTGCGCGAACAATACTTGCGGATCCTCTTCGCGAAGCGTCCGGCGCGGCCTTTCCGTCGTATCGTCCTTGTCGGAAGTGCTCATATCAATCCATTAATCAATATCGATCGATCATTCCGACCGTGCCGGGATTATGAAAAGACAAGTGAACCAAGACAACCCACCTCATGCCGGCCCGGAAGGTGGCGATTTCACTCAGCAAGAGTGACCAGCATAACGAAGCCGGTGCAGGAAGTTCAGCAAAACGGCGCCCATAGCGGGACCGGGCGATGCCAAAGAAGGATTCAGAACCTGTGGGGCATGTCCGCCACTGTCGAGGTGATCTGGCGCTGTCCCGTATCGTCATAGGTCTGCAACGTCCGCGCCGTCTGAATGATCTCGCGAATCTGATCGACTGCCGATCTGGTGCCGCGCAGGGACGCCTCGGCCAGTATTTGCAACTCGGCGACACCGCTCCGCAACTGCTCTTTCGTTGCCTCGTCCGGCGGAGTCTTCTCTGCCGCTGTTGAAAAGCGTTCGATCCTGTCCAGCGCCAGCTCCATATCCCCGGCAATGATCGCGGCGCGGGCGGATGACAGATGCTTGATCAGTGAACCGCTCATCTCAATTCTCCCAACTCCAGGTCGAGCCGAAGTGAAAGAAGCGCTGCGTATTCCCGGTTCAGAAAGCTGGAAAAATGTTCTTCACCATGCCCTCCGCTGAAACCGCCCTTATCGCCGCCTTGCGGGTTACAATATTTAAGCATCTCTTCCAGAAACGCTTGTTCAAGGCGATCATCGGCGGTTGCGGCCTTTACCGCAACGGACAAGTTGGTGGTTGTGGAAACGATTTGCATCCTGGCCTCATGCTTGTCGGACTGCGAGGGTTTTAGCTTTGCCGGGTAAACAATTGGTAAGGAGTGCCGCTTACAAAATCGGGACAGATGCCAAACGCAGGACCGCCGGCCATGGATTTTCTTGTTCCCCGGAATACCACTGCCGAATCGGGCAAGGATCCGCTAGCCTCGCCGCTTGATCGCCCGACAGATACCTTTCCCGATATCCGCAATTCTTCCGCGGTCGAATTCATCCAGGCACTGGCGCTCGCGTCAGGACAATCACCTTCGCCCGAGCCGCAGGAACCGCAATCCGCCGCCACCGATACTGAAACCGGCGATGAAATCATCGACGATCCGGTCTCCGGCATCCTGGAAACATGGTCGGGAATAACCGCTTCGCTGCGAACCGATCCCGCGCGACCTGACAATGGCGACATGATCCTGTCCAGGACAACGGAGCCAGAGCAGCCAGAACAGATGGCCGATAGGCCTGCCCCACCCGAAATACAAAAACCCGGTGAGATCATGTCGCATATCCCGGCCGGAGCGGACGCGGGGCAATCAATCGATGAGCGGGAAATCATCCCGCAAATCCCCAATAGCATATCAGCGGCAGAAAATCTTGGTTCCCTCCATACTGTGGAGGGCGGCACGGTTGATGTCACCGGGACCAGCCCGGAACCGGACGGCGGGAGCAGCCGCAACCGTGCCATGCTCATGCCACCTGATGCCGGGACTGCCGTAATCGCCGATCAGGGACAGGTGCAACAAGCCAGGATCCAAACTGAACCCGAAGCTCCTGCAACCGCGAAAAGAAAAGATCCTGCACCGCATAATACGGTTACCAGCCTCCCGGCCAACGATTCCGGCTTCAACGAGCGGGCGGCATCCGCCGTCGGGCAGAAGGCAGCGCAATCGGCTTCCGGAATATCCGAACCGTTCGCGCCTTTATCGGCGAGCGGCCCTCATGCCTTGCAACAAGGCACGGTGCAGCCGGTTGAAATCCGGGCGCCGACACTTGCCGCCGCCCCGGTCCTGCGCCAAATCACGGACGCGGTCGTGACAATGCGCGACGAGATGGTCGAGATCAGGCTGTCGCCTGAAGAGCTGGGCCGGGTGCGGATGGTTCTGACAGGTCATGACCGGGTGCCGCACCTGACGATCTGGGCAGAGCGACCGGAAGTTCTCGAACAAATGCGCCGCAACGCGGACATGCTGCTGCAACAATTCAGCAAAGAGGGCCTGTCCGATGCGGTGCTGAATTTCCGCGAAGGCCGTCGGGACCAAGCCGGAGGCAATACCGGGCAAGAATGGCAGGCCGACAGCGATGATCGGAACCAGCAGGGCATGGCGATATTGACCGATATGGATCAGACGGCACCGGCTTCGCCAACACGAATTGGCGCCAATCGCATAGACATCAGAATGTAAAGGAGGCGCGCATGACTGCGGTCACGGGCAACACAACTGCAAGCGGTGCTACCAAGTCACCCTCGACCGGAGCGGGGACGGCAGACACGAATACTGCAGGCAATGCCACCACATCACCCTCGACCGGATCGACGGCGGTCGGCACGAATGCCGATTTCACCACCTTCCTCAAACTGCTGACCACACAGCTCCAGAACCAGGATCCGCTCAACCCCATGGAGGGAAGCGAATTCGCGGTGCAACTTGCGACATTCTCCGGCGTGGAGCAGCAGGCACTTACGAACAAGCTGCTGGGCGAGATGATCGCGCAGAACGGATCCGGCGGGTTTAACCAGGCCGCCGGCTGGATCGGCAAGGAAGCACGCACCACCGCTCCGGTCTGGTTCGGATCCGAAGCACTGACCTTGGACATCGCCCCCCATCCTCTTGCCGATGATGTCGAGCTGATCGCGATAGACGCCTCCGGACGCGAGATATTGCGCGAACCGATAGGTCCGGGCATCGGTCAGGTCGATTGGTATGGGCGAAACGCTTCGGGGCAGAAGCTACCCGATGGGCGGTATTCGTTCCGTCTCGAAAGCCGGCGGGATGGTGAGGTAATCGCCACCAGCGATGTCGGTGTCTATGCCCTGATCGAAGGGGTCAGAACCGGGTCTGATGGTCCCGAGTTGATTTTCGCGAATGACGCATCGGCACCTGTGTCGCAGATCGATTTGTTGCGACAGCCCGAATAGCCGCGAGGCTCACCGGTCGCCGGTCTCGTACCAATCCAGCATCATGCCGCCCCATCCCGATGGGACGGTATGCCCACCGGGATGCAGCGCGAATACAAGCGAGGCACCGGCGGCGCATCCGGTCCAGCTACGGATCATGAAATCGCCCTTGCGGGCAAAGCTGTCGGGATTTGGTTTGCGGCACAGATTCGTGTCACGCCAGATCTCCATGGCGGCAAAGACATCGCCTTGCGCGAGGGTGCCACCGCCCACCGAACGCCCCTCCAGCGGCACCGTTTCGTCGGCCCAGCCATGAGTGTGAAACAGCCGCACCGGAGCAGCACATTCCTTTGGATGCGGACGCCAGAAACTGCCCGCAACCGGGGCGTAGGCGCTGAAACTATCCGGCGTTTCACAGGCGATGTAGCTGGCCATGGAACCGCCGATGGAAAAACCGGCAAGCACCATTCTGTCACGATCCAATCCGAACTTCTCCGCCGCGTCATCGGCAACTCCGCGCAGAAAGGCTCCCTCGTCCCGCCCGTCGCGATTGCCGGGATGGAACAGCCAGCCTCTGCCGTTCCGCCCTTCCCGTGGCGTGCCATCGGGCGCAATCACCGCATAGCCCCGCCCGGTCAGGGTGTCTGTCATGCCGTCATTGCGCATGATGGCGGCACCCTCGCTCCCCCAGCCATGCAAGAAGAGGACCGCGGGCCAGCCGTTCGGCGGAGCCTGCCCATCCGGCAGAACGAGATGATATGTTCCGCCATCCGTGGCGGCATCCAGCCGACAGGGCATGTCATCGCCCGCGCAGCCCGCCCGTGACATATTCGGCAGCCCCGCAACCAGGATCAGCGTGAAGGCAAGGGCAAAGTAGTGGCACCGAATGTCCCCGGACATCGTCTCAGCCGCTCCAACGATAAAGCCAGACCTCGCTGACACGCATATCATTGCGGAGCAGTTCGGCCCGTATCTCGGGTCTGGCGCCATCGGCGGCATCCAGCATGAAGGCCAGGCGCATACCTCCGGTTCCGGGATTGTATTCGACGGTCGGGTTGCTGATCTTCCCGTTGCGCGAATGCACGCGCGCCTCGAGTTTCGCGGGATCGGAGCCAAGCGCCGAATGTTCGGCAAAATCGATGGTGAAGATACGACCTTGCTCGAATATGTGCCGGCCGGACCGGGTATTCAGAACCTGCGCGACGGTGCCATCCAGCGGAGCGGCCGCGCACCAGTGAAGCCGGTATGCAAAATGATGCGCGCGCCCCGCACGCAGCGGCTCGGCCGGACGCCAGAAAGCCACGATATTGTCATAGACCTCCTTGTCCGTCGGGATTTCCACCAGCACGACCTGCCCCGGCCCCCAAGAGCCCATCGGTTCGACCCAAAGCGACGGGCGGCGTTCGTAATATGCCTGAAGGTCGGCGAAATCATCGGTTTCGCGGGCTCTCTGCATCAGCCCGAACCCCCGCGTACCGCTATCCACGAAATGGCTGATACCAAGCTCTGGCGGATTCGACAGCGGACGCCAGATCTGCTCGCCCGCGCCATTCACCATCAGCAAACCGTCGCTGTCATGCACCGCTTCGCGAAAATCGTCAAAGCGCGTGCGATTGGTCTGGTCGAAGAGAAACATCGAAGTCCCCGCAGCAATCCCCGCCGCGGTCAGATCGACGCGGGGGAACAGGGTGCACTGAACTTCCATCCGGGTCTGTTCGCCCTTGAATATGTTAAAGCTGTAAGCCCCGGTCACACTCGGACTGTCCAGCAGCGCATGAACCGTGACCATTGGTGCACTGGGTTCAGCCGCCTCGATCCAGAATTCTCGGAAGATAGGAAACTCTTCACCTTCGGGGCTGCCGGTGCCAAGCGCAAGCCCGCGTGCCGACAGACCATAGACCTGTCCCCGCGCGAGCGCCCGGAAGTAGCTTGCCCCCTGAAAGACGGCATATTCCTGGAACACGCCGGATATTTCCAGCTCACCCCTGAGACGGAAGCCGGAGAATCCCATACCCTGGGCCGACAGGTCGGGAAACTGGTCCGTCTTGTCGAAGGTATTCAGGTCGAACAGGACCGGTCGGGCCTGCCCGTCGGCCACGGCATTGATCGCGACGGGACGGTCGAACAGATAACCTGCAGGAAAGAAATCGACGACCGCCGCCCGGCCGGTATCGCGCCAAAGGGCATGCCTCTCATCGAACCAGATGCCGCGATACTGGTCATAGTTGAGTTCACGCCAGGGCAAGGGCACCTTCTGCGGAGGATCATAGGGGCGCGAGGCCAGTTCTTCCGCCTTGTCACGCAGGATATCGGTGCCGAACGGCAGCGGCTCGCCAAGCGCCACTGGCTCATGCTGACCCTCTGGCCGCTTCGCACCGGCTGAATCATGGTTATTCGCCCGAACCGGCCAGCCCGACATCCAGCCCAAAGAGGCAAGCGCCGCCGAAGAAATTACCTGTCGTCTCTGCATCACGATCCTTTGCTTATCATATGCCCGATATGCCGGCTGTCACGACGGGTTGCCGGGACAGCGCAGCCGGGCTTGCTGCCTGACGCCATGGCTGTCGTTTCAGATAGGCGACAAAATAGGCCACCCCTGTAATGATCGCCGCGCCAAGCAGATTGACGACCGCCGCATTCAGCATGCTGCGCCCGAACACGTCGAAAAGAACGCCCAATAGCCGCGCGAGGATCATCGACGTCATGAACACCGCCAGCGATTGTTGCCCGACCTTGCGGATCACCCCGACCATGGCGTTCCACCACCGTCCGCCGGACAGGCGGGAACCGTCCGGGCCCGCCGCAAGCCACGCCAGATAGGCGAGGCTGAGGAAGTGGATATAGCGAAGAATGCCGAAATCCGTCTTGGTAAAGAGGAAACTCCAGTCTCCCCGCCATTCGCGGATGAAATCGTATTCCCTGTATATCCTGAACCAGGCGAAGGGAATCGTCATGAGAACGACGATCAGTGCCAGCAGGATCAGCACACGGTTGACGGGCGGTGCAGGCAGCCAGCCCGCCATGAAGGCGAAACCGGTAAAGAAGATCAGTTGCCAGGCGAAAGGGTTGAAGAACCATTGCCGCGTGCTGGAGTTTTCGAACCAGTATTCGGCCGGAAAACCGAAGCCCGTTACGCTCGTCACCAGCCACAGGGCGGCGCAGAACCCAATCGCGGCAAAGGGATGGACACGGGCCAACGCCATGACCAGCGGCAGCATGGCCAGGATCACCAGATACATCGGCAGGATATCGAAATAATTCGGCACATAGGTCAGGGTCATCAGCCCGACCGTGTTCGGCCCCGGATTGTTAAGAAAGGGATAGAGATTCAGTGAACCCACGTAATCCTTTTCGAACCAGCCGGTCATATTCAGCACCAGCATCGCGAACAACCCGGTCACGAAGACGCCGATATGCGCCCAATAGACCTGCCAGACGCGATGCATGATGCGCAGCGTTCCCATCATCCAGCCCGCCTTGCGGAAGATACTCCCGAAGGCGATGGCCGAGGCCATCCCCGAACAGAACACGAAAATCTCGGTCGCGTCGGAAAAGCCGAAACGGGCCGGGATCCAAAGGGTCCAGGGATTGCCGCTGATATGGGCGATCAGGATGATATACATCCCTACCCCACGGAAGAAATCCAGGCGCGGGTCCCGCGCCGGTTTTGCCGAAGTGCTGGAGGCGGATATTGCGGCACTCATATGGCTTCCTCGATCCCGGACGAACGGATTTGGGTTTCGCGCGCAGATGCCCTGACGGAGGCGAGAAACTCCAACCTGCGCCCTGTATACCCGTCCTGATGGCCGCCGCGTGCGTTGATCCGTTCATTCAGCAAATTCTCGGTCTCGTCCAGATAGCCGCCGCGCAGCCCTGCCTCGATGGCGATGCGAGTGAACACGTCGCGCTGCGCATGACTGCCTCCGATCACCTGCAGATCCGACAGCGCCTTGCGCAGATGCAGCCAGGACGCACTGTAATTCCCCGCGGCATAGGCCTGCAGGCCAAGCGCAGTGTTGTGCCCGTTCCGCCCGATAATCGCCTTCGCCTCTCCGTCAGAGGCGCGCGCCCTGGCCATGTTGCCGATGAGCCGTGCCGCTGCCCCTTCGCGCTTGCCGCCGATGAGCGCCAGCAGATAATGCAAATCCGCAAAAGCCAGACATCCATCCCCGGCCCGCCTGTCCGAAAGATCAGCGACCTCTTCCCACCGGTCGCCGACGGCAATTCCCTCGATCTCCAGCCGGGCCAGCAGCGAGGTCGCATTGGCGATATCGCGGTAATCATCGGTCTTCTCGCGCCGAATCTCGGTGTCATACAGGTCCAGTGCCGCGTCGAAATCGCCGAGATCAAGATACATCAGCGCCTGATGCCACCAGACGTGAAAGCGGAAATTGTTGCAATGCGCCCATGACGCCTCGCGCCCATGCAACCAATCCAGCCCCTCCTGCGCCCGTCCGGTCGTGTCATAGACATGGGCCACCGCATGTAACCCCCAGGCATCGTTCGGGGCCAGTTCGACCGCCCGCATACCGGCACGCTCGGCCAGCGCATATTCGCCGGTTTCCTCAAGCGTGAATGCATGGCAGCCCAGAAGATAACCCTTTGCCGCGTGCCCTTCCCAATGCGGCAGCAGAGCCTCGGCAGAGCGGCGCATGACATCGGGCCGGCCCATCACGAACTGGATCGCCTGAACCATCTTCATCGCCAGCGCATCGCGGGGATCGTCGTCCAGCACCCGCTGCAGACGGTCGGCGGCAGCGCTCGGGCAGCCCTGCAGCCACAGCCCGAGGGCGTCGATGAATCCCGTCTCGGCGGCTGTGGGAGGCAATCGTTTCGCTGCGGCCAAAGCCTCGCGATATGCCTCTTGCGCGACGGCGAACATCTCGGGCCGGCCCAGCAGCAGGCAGGCCAGCCCGCGAACCGCCTGCGCCAGCGCGAAATCCGGGGCTTTCGCGATCACCTCGTTCAGGTCGGCCGCGGTGGATTCGCCATGAGACAGGATCCCGGTCACGACACGGTTCCATGTAGGAATATGCTGCCTGTCCAGCGACACGCCGATGCCCGACAGGTCTGTCGCATGTATCATTTCTGCTCTCCTGATTACCGGCCCGGACGCTCTGAACACTTCAGGCGAAACCGGGGTTACTTGCTAACCAGTTCGACGGGCAGAAGGGATCGTTACAGGTCATCTACGTTTTTCCCGATCGCTCGAACCTCCAACGGGTAATGGTTGGATAAACGCCGCAGGATGGCGTTGGTTTCCGCAGCATGCCGCCAACAGCCGGATTTCGCCGGTTTCTTTCTGTTTCGACCGTTTCAGAAAGCCCCGTCATAGGCGCGTGGCCCGATACGAATGGCCAGCAACGTGAAATGGTCCCGTTCAAGCGCAGCGCCTGCTTCGGCTGCAAGGCTGGTGGCATCGTCGATCCAGACCCCGTGCCCGCCAAAGGCTTGCGCCAGTGCGGGATAATCGGTCACACCGCCGAAATCGACGCCCAGATTGGGACGCTGCCCCGCCCTCTGCTTCATCTCGATCAGCGAAAGCGAGCCATCGACCAGCACCGCCAGGATGACGGGCAGCTTCAGATCGCGCAGAGTGGCCAGATCACCCGCCCCCATTTCCAGCCCGCCATCGCCCAATATGGCCAAAACGGGTGTTTCGGGACGCCCCAGGCACGCACCCGCCGCCAGGGGTAATGCGCAAGCCATCGTGCATAGCGCACTGGATTGCAGCATCAGGCGCGGCTCCGGGCAGGTCCAGATCTGGCTGGCAAGGATACGATGCGCGCCCGAATCCGCTGTCACGACGGTCTGCGGCGGCATGATCTGGCGCAGGGTCCGGAACACCTGATGCGGTCCCCATCCCTCCGGCCCGGCAAAGGACTGCGCCAGGGCCTCGCGGGCCTGGGCCGGCCGCTCCGATGACCAGCGGGCGGGGGCATCGTGGTGCAGTGCCTCCAATGTCATGCCGACATCACCGATCAGCGTCTCATCGGCGCGGTGCATCCCATGCGTGCGCGGAACGGGGGCAATCTCGATCACGCGGGCATCATCGCCCCACGGATCGCGCCAGCCGATCCGCATCTCGATGGGATCGTAGCCCGCCAAAAGGACCAGGTCCGCCTCGGAGATCAGCGGCATCAGGACCTTGTCTGCACGCGGAGACAGCCCCGCCCCCCCAAGGCAAAGCGGATCGGTCTCGTCCATCAACCCCTTGCCCTTGTAGCTGGTGATCAGCGGTATCCGGTGCTGGCGGCAGAAACTGGCGATAGCCGGACCCGCGCCATCGTTGACGGCATCCACCCCGGCGATCATCAGCGGCCTGACCGAGCCCGCCAGCACCTTGCGGATACGCTCCAAATCCGAGTGATGGGGCACCGAGGGCAGCGTGAAGGGCAAAGCCCGCAACGGCGGTTCGTCGCTCTCCCCCTCGGCCACCGAGATCGGAACATCGATATGCACCGGCCCCGGCTGGCCCGACCTGGCAATCGTGATCGCCTTTTCCATCACCGCCCCGACGGCCCCTCCGACCGCCCGGAAACTGGCCTTTACCACCGGACGCAACAGGGCCTGGTGGTCGAAGACCTGGTGGGTATAGCACTCGGCTTCAGCCGCGTCGACGCAGCCGGTCAGGAAGATCAACGGCACCCGGTCCTGCATCGCGTTGGCCACCACATTGACGGCATTGGCAACGCCCGGCCCGAGAGTCGCGACCAGCACCGGCAGGTCGCCTGTCACATGCCAATGCCCCTCGGCAAAGAAGCCCCCGGCATTCTCGTGCCGCACCAGCGTGAAACGCACACCGGCCCGGTCCAGCCCTTCGATCAGCGCCAGCACCTCACCGCCCGGCACGCCGAAAGCGCGCGTCGCCCCGGCATCCGCCAGCACCCGGCCGATGATCTCGGCGCCTGTCCGATTTGTCATTCCATCTCTCCGATCACGCCCGAGGCTTTCAGGCGGTCAAGCTCCTGCCGGGCCAGCCCCAGATGATCCCGCAGCACCTCGGCAGTATGCTGACCCAACAGCGGCGGCGCGTTGCCATAATGCACCGGCGTATCGCTGAATTTCAGCGGGTTGCCGATCAGGTCGACATTTCCGCCACCCGCAAGGGGATGCGGCAGGCTGATGCGCATATCCCGCGCCGCCACCTGCGGGCTGTCGAACACCTGCCGCAGATCATTGATCGGCCCACCGGGCACCGAGAGCGCCTCCAGCCGCTCCAGCCAGCAAGAGGCCGGACGCATGCGGGTCATCTCTTCGATGATCGGGATCAGTTCGGCGCGATTACGGACCCGTTCGGCATTCGTGGCGAAACGCGGATCATCGGCCAGTTCGGCGCGCCCGGCATCGCTGACGAAGCGGCGGAACTGGGCATCGTTGCCGATGGCGATGATGAACTCGCCGTCCGAGGCGGGGAATGCGCCATAGGGCACGATCGTCGGATGATCGTTCCCGCGCCGGGGCGGAACCTGCCCGTCGGTCAGATAGCCGACGCCCTGATTGATCAGCCACGCGACCTGCGTATCGTAAAGGCAGACATCGATATGCTGCCCCCGCCCGCTGCGGTGGCGCGCCTGCAATGCCGCGAGAATGCCGGTCAGCGCATACATCCCGCACATGACATCGGCGATCCCCACCCCGACCTTGAGAGGGCGGCCATCGGCCTCGCCCGTCAGGCTCATGATCCCCGCCTCGCCCTGGATAAGAAAATCGTAACCCGCGCGATGCGCATTCGGCCCGGTTTGCCCGAATCCGGTGATCGAGCAATAGATCAGGCGCGGGTTCACATCCGAGAGACTGGCGTAATCCAGCCCGTAGCGGGCCATGTCGCCGCTCTTGAAATTCTCGATCAGGATATCGGCCTTCTCGGCGAGTTTGCGGATCAATGACTGCCCCTCGGGCTCGGCAATATTGATGGCAACCGATTTCTTGCCGCGATTGGCGCTGAGGTAATAGGCGCTCTCGCTCGTTTCGCGCCCATCGCTGTCCCTGACGAAAGGCGGGCCCCATTTGCGGGTGTCGTCCCCATGGCCGGGACGCTCGATCTTGATCACCTCCGCACCAAGATCGGCCAGAGCCTGAGTGGCGGTTGGGCCAGCAAGAATGCGCGACAGGTCGAGAACGACGATACCGGCAAGCGGAGCAGCGGATGACATGACAACGAACTCCCGAACCGGATCAAAGAAACAACTCGACCGTTTGAGCGGCCTTCATCGCCTCGGGTTTATCATCAACCGATCCGATCAAGCAATTCGCGCGGCACCGGACCGGATAGCGATCCCGTGACATGCCCGCGTTCGCCCGCGATGCGGGTGGTGACAAAGCCATCGGCGACGGCGGACACACCGGCGCGGATCAGCACCGACGCCGTCAGCAACAAGGCCGTGCGCTCGGCAAACCACCTCGCTTCACCTTCCGGCGGCAGGCCGGGCCAGCGCTCGGCATGTGCCTTCAGCGCAGCATCGTAGCGGCGGTCGCCGCCGGTGGCGGCCTCCAGCTCCGCGCGCAGCGTGTCGGCCGCCAGCGGCTCACGGGCCAGCGTGCGCAGGATATCGAGGCAGATGACATTGCCTGAACCTTCCCAGATGCCGTTCAAGGGGGCTTCGCGGTAATAAAGCGGCTGGCCGGTTTCCTCGATATAACCCATGCCGCCCAGCACCTCCATCGCCTCGTAGGTCACTATGGGACAGCGCTTGTTGCCAAGGAACTTGGCCAGCGCCACACCGATCCGGGCAAAGGCGCGGTCTTCCGGGCCGATGCCGTCAAAGGCGCGCGCCACCCGCAGGCCAAGCGCAAGCGCCCCTTCGCAATCCAGCGCAAGATCCGCCATGACCGCCTGCATCAGCGGCTGGTCTATCAACCGCTTCTGAAAGGCGCTGCGATGTTTTGCCCAATGGTTTGCGGCACTTATCGCGCCTCGCATCAGCCCTGCCGGGGCCAGGGCGGTGTCCAGGCGCGTATGGTGAACCATCTCGATAATGGTCCGGATGCCCGTTCCCTCATCGCCCAATCGATAGGCAATGGCATTTTGATACTCGATCTCGGAGGAAGCATTGGACCGGTTGCCCAGCTTGTCCTTCAGACGCTGGATATGGACGCCGTTCCGTTCCCCTTCCAGCCAGCGCGGCACGAGAAAGCAGGTCAGCCCGCCGGGGGCCTGTGCCAATGTCAGGAAGCCATCCGACATCGGGGCCGAACAGAACCATTTGTGACCGGTCAGGCGATAGAAATCCCCATCCGGCTCGGCCTGCGTGGTATTACTGCGGAGATCCGAACCACCCTGCTTCTCGGTCATCGCCATACCCAGGGTGGCCGAGGCTTTCTCGGCTATCGGGCGACGGCCCGGATCATAGGTGCGCGCAGTCAACCGAGGCCGCCATATCGCCGCCAAAGCCGGATCGGCGGCCAGCGCCGGGACGGCGGCATAGGTCATTGTCATGGGGCAGCAATGGCCCGGCTCGACCTGGCTGGCCAAGTAGACCATGGCGGCATGGGTGACATGGCCACCCGGAGTTCCGTCCCAGGCAACCGCAGCGTAACCCGCGCCAAGGCTGGCTCGCATCAACTGATGCCATGCCGGATGGAAACGGACCTCGTCCAACCTGCGCCCGCCCTGATCGAACAGCACCAGTTCGGGAGAATGCCGATTGGCGGCTTGACCGGCTTCGCGCATCTCGGCGCGGCCCATGGTTGTTCCATATTCTGCAAGAGGTACCGCCTGCCCACCCTCGCGGGAGACAGCTTCGCGCAGTGCGATGTCGTCCTGCCACAGATCACAATCCCCCCGGGCGGGCGGCTGGTTTCGAACTTCGTGTGTGCCAAGATCGCTTCGTGCCGCGGAATCGGTCATCGCTCCTCCTTCGAACAGAATAGGGCTGCGCGGGTCTTGTGGTCCAGCGGCGGGCAAGGTGACGTGACGTGATTCACTCTGAATTGCTTTATCTGGACGTTTTTATTGTTCAGACGTGCGAAATTATATTCAATACCAAGCCAGCAAGAAGCAATAATCAAAAAAACAGAGGCAGTCGTGAAATATGACTATGGGATCCTCGGCGCACAGGCCAGCCACGTCCTGTTCAAGGGCAAACGCGCCGTGGGGCTGCGCTATCGCCGGGACACGACCGGTCATCAGGCCAGGGCGCAAGGTAATGCTGGCCAGCACGGGATCGGAACGGCGGACGGGCTGCAGGGCGTCGGTCAGAGCATGCAGGATCGCATCAATTTCATCATAGACGACAGACCGAAGGACAAGAACAATTTCGGCATCGGTTTTACGGCCACCGCACCGTATGACGCTGACAGAACACGGGAGGAGAAACCATGAACGGAACCATGATGTATCAGCCGCTGACGACTGGCTCGCTGATCAATCACGCCGCCTGCTATCACGGCGGAACCGAGATCGTCTCGGTCGAGACAGCGGGCGGGATCGAGCGCACCACCTGGGCAGAGGTGGATGCAAATGCGCGCAAGCTGGCTTCGGCGCTGGATCGGCTCGGGGTGTCGCCGGGCGTGCGCTGCGGCACGATCGCCTGGAATAACCGGCGTCACCTGGAGATCTATTTCGGGGTCGGCGCAGGCGGACGGGTGACGCATACGATCAACCCGCGGCTGGCACCGGACCAGTTGATCTATATCGTCAATCACGCGGCTGACGAGGTGATGTTCTTCGACCGGACCTTCCTTCCCGCCGCCGCCCAGCTTTGCCAGCATTTCAAGACGGTGAAGCATTGTGTGCTGATGGGACCCCGAGACGAGGAAGCGGCAGGAATGATCGAGGGGCTGCTGTTCTATGACGAACTGATCGAGACCGGCGATCCCGATTACCGATGGCCGGAACTGGACGAGCTGTCGCCAGCGGCACTGTGCTATACTTCGGGCACCACGGGCAACCCGAAGGGCGTGCAATATTCGCATCGCTCGCTGGTGCTGCATACGCTTGGCGCCAACCAGGCGGACGGGACCTGCATCTCGGCGATGGATGCGTTGCTGCCGGTGGTGCCGATGTTCCATGTGAACGCATGGGGCGTCCCCTATATCGCCGCGATGGCCGGGGCGCGGCTGGTCATGCCGGGACCGAAGCTAGACGGCGAAAGCCTGGTGAAATTGCTGAACGACGAGAAGGTCACCGTGGCCTTCGGCGTGCCGACTATCTGGATGGGACTCTTGGCGGCGCTGCGCTCCTCGGGCGAAAAGCTGCCGCATCTGGCGCGGTCCTTCGTCGGGGGAACGGCGCTGCCGCCCTCGATGATCGACGCGTTCCGCGAGGAGTTCGAGGTCGAGTTGATCCATGCCTGGGGGATGACCGAGACGGCCCCGGTCGCGACGCTGAACAAGCTGCTTTACAAGCACGGCGATTTGCCGCTGGACGAACAACGCAGGCTACGTCATGCGCAGGGACGGCCCCTGTTCGGGGTCGAGTTGCGGATCATGGACGAGCAGGGAACGCGGTTGCCGGATGACGGCAAGAGCCAGGGCAATCTGCAGATCCGCGGGCACTGGATCGTGGAAAGCTATTTCGGCAGGGATGAAAGCGCACTGACTCCGGATGGCTGGTTCGATACCGGCGATGTCGCGACGCTTGATCCGGACGGATTCATGGTCATCCGCGACCGGGCCAAGGACATCATCAAGTCGGGCGGCGAGTGGATTTCCACGGTCGATCTGGAAAATATCGCTATCGCCCATCCCGGCATCGCCAATGCCGCCGCCATCGCCGCCTATCATCCGAAATGGGACGAGCGCCCGGTGCTGATCTGCGTGCGAGCCAAAGGGGCGAATGTCGAGGAGGCGGAACTGCTGGCCAGCTACGAGGGGAAGGTGGCGAAATGGCAAGTGCCCGACCG
This sequence comes from Paracoccus alkanivorans, assembly GCF_003697785.1. GTDB lineage: Bacteria > Pseudomonadota > Alphaproteobacteria > Rhodobacterales > Rhodobacteraceae > Paracoccus > Paracoccus alkanivorans. The sequence continues at coordinate 249,222 of NZ_QOKZ01000003.1, forward strand.
GGTCGTATTCGCCGAGACGCTGCCGATCGGGGCAACCGGCAAGGTGCAGAAGAACAAGCTGCGCGAGGAATACGGGCGGATCCTGGTGGAGAGTGGGAATTGATCGCGCTTCGCCGGAAGCCAACGACGGATGCATCCCGGTCCGGACCGGATAGCGGTGCGGCCGGTTGGACAGGCTTCCGGCCGATTTCCGGCACAATCCCGGCTGGCTGAAACTGCCGCGCATCTTTCTTGGCGCGTTGCGGGATCAGGGCGAAACCGAAACAGGCGGAGCAGTCAGTTGAACGGCCATCTGCCGGACCCGGCAGCAGAACCGAAGGAACGCGCCAGACGCAAGGCCTCCAGGCGCCAAGCCAAGAGGGCGGAGATCGCGACCGGCACGCTGGATGCGCGCAAGCAGCCTGGCAACAGGAGGATCTGAAGAAAAGAAACAATCGGTTTCGGTGATCGCCTTGGCATTCGGCCTCACCATGGCCGGCTTTGCGCACGGTCGGGACGGGAACGGGGCGAGCGGGGCAACAAAGGCTCGCAATGCGGCGATGCCGGCCCGACCCCCTTTATGTTTGGCAGCACATGTTGTTTCATCCGCCGGAAACATCCGCCGGAAACATCCGCAGGAAATGCCTGAACCGCAAACGGGTTGGAATCCTGGCCGGTATTCACTGAACGCAAGAGGAAACGGATATGGCGAAATATTATAACCGCATTCTGATCACGGGTGCGGCGGGCGATCTGGGCAGCAAGCTTCGCAAGGGATTGGTGCCGCTGGCCAACCACATCCGGCTTGCCGACCGGACCCCGATCACGGATCTGCAGGATCACGAGGAAGGGCTGGTCTTCGACCTGTCCGACGAGGCCGCCACCATCGAGGCCACGCGCGACGTTGATGCCATCGTCCATTTCGGCGGCGCCTCGCGCGAGAGGGTCTGGAACGACGTGCTCGATTCCACCATTCGCGGCAGCTATCACATCTATGAGGGCGCCCGGAAACATGGCGTCAAACGTGTGGTCTATGCCTCTTCGGTTCATGCCATCGGCTATCACAAGCTGGAATCGCATATCGATACGGATGCACCGGTGCGGCCGGACAGTCTTTATGGCGTGTCGAAATGCTTCGTCGAGGCATTGAGCAGCCTCTACTGGAACAAATACGGCATCGAGACCGCCTGCCTGCGTATCTTTTCTTCTTTCCCCGAACCCGCGGACCGCCGGATGCTGTGGTCATGGCTCAGCTATGACGATTGCGTGCGGCTGGTCAGCGCCAGCCTGACCGCCTCGCATGTCGGTCACAGCATCAGCTTTGGTCTGTCGGACAATCGCGAAAAGCCAGTGGACAATTCCAGGGCCGGACATCTGGGCTATGTCCCGCAGGACAGCGCTGACGCTTACCGTGAGCAGGTCGAGGCCAGGACCGAGCCGCTCGATCCCAAGGCACCGGCTACGCGGCATCTGGGCGGCTGGTTCGTGGATCTTGGCCATCCCGATGACGAGACATCCGAATGAAGAGCAGCTATGACGTGGTGATCGTCGGCGGGGCGGTCATCGGCTCATCCGTCGCATATTACCTGACCGCAAACCCGGATTTCACTGGCTCGGTGCTGGTCGTCGAGCGCGACCCCACCTATGCGACTGCCTCGACATCCCTGTCCTCCTCTTCGATCCGCACGCAGTTCTCGAACGCAATCAATGTCAGGATCAGCCAATACGGCTCGGAGGTAATCCGCAATTTTGCCGGGGCGATGGCGGTCGGTGACAACCGCCCCGACCTGAACTTTCATCCCGGCGGATATCTGTTTCTGGCCAGCACCCCCGAAGGCGCCCGGACCCTGCGCGAGAACCACGAGGTTCAGCGGGCCTGTGGCGCCGATGTCGTGTTATGGACTCCGGATGAGCTGGCTCATGCGTTTCCGCATCTGCGCGTGGACGACATTCTGCTGGCCTCTTACGGGCAGTCGGGCGAGGGTTGGTTCGACAACACCGGGCTGATGCAGGGCTTCAAGGCCAAGGCGCGCGTGCAGGGCGCGGAATATGTCACCGATGAGGTGGTTGCCATCGGCCATGGCGCGGGTCGCGTCAACTCGGTGACGCTGAAATCGGGACAAATCATACAGGCGGGCTGGATCGTCAACGCCTCGGGGCCAAGGGCCGCGCTGACGGCAGGTATGGCCGGGCTACATATCCCGGTCGAACCGCGCAAACGGACATCCTTCGTTTTCGATTGCGCCAGGTCACCCGAAGGCAGCGCAAGGGTGAATGGCGGGCGGCTGCCACTGATGATAGACATTTCCGGCACCTATTGCCGCCCCGAAGGCAGGTTTTTCCTGACCGGCTGCCCCCCGCGCGAGGACGTCGCGGTGGACTGGGACGATTTCGAGCCACGATATGACGAGTTCGAGGAGGTAATCTGGCCTGCACTTGCCGCGCGCTCCGAATCCTTCGAGGCGATCAAGCTCGTGAACCAGTGGGCCGGGCATTACGCCTTCAATACCCTCGATCACAACATGGTGGTTGGGCCCCATCCCGAAATGTCCAATTTCATATTTGCCAACGGGTTTTCGGGTCATGGACTGCAGCAGGCACCGGCCACCGGACGCGGCGTGTCGGAACTGATCGCCCACGGTGAATTCGTTACGCTCGACCTGTCCGAACTCGGTTTTGAGCGCATCATCGAAAACCGCCCGTTCTTCGAAAAGGCGGTCATCTGACGGGACAGCGCCGTCCGGGCAACCGGGATCGACGGGTCAGCCGACCTGTTTTCCCCGAACCCAGACACCGGTCAGCCGCGCGGTCCGGTCCAGGTCGGTCAGGCGGATCAGGTCGGCGCGCAGGCCCGGCTCGATCCTTCCCCGGTCGGTCAGCCCGGTCGCCCGCGCCGGCGCATCGGTGACAGTCGCGAAGGCACGCGGCAAATCCTGCCAGAGCCGCGCCAGGTGGCAGGCCCCCAGCAGCAGGCTGGAGGGGATATAATCCGATGACAGGATATCCAGCCATCCCCCGCCCGCCAGTTCCTCCGCCGCGACATTCCCGGAATGAGAACCGCCACGGATCAGGTTCGGTCCACCCATCATCACCGCAATGCCGTGATCGTGGCAGGCACGGGCGGCCTCTGCCGTGGTCGGGAACTCGGCCAGCCGGATACCATAGCCCGCGCTGGCGGCGACCTGTTCGGCAGTCGTGTCATCATGGCTTGCCAGCGTGGCGCCTATCCGTGCCGCCGCCGCAACGGCCCCGGCCTCATGCGCCTCGCCGAATTTGTCGCGAAGGGCCCGCAACCGCGCGACATGCTCGGCGAATGCCGCATCGCTAAGCCCCTTCTTGCCCTGCACATATTGTGCCAGCTTCTTCAGATCGCGGAATTGCCGCTGCCCGGGCGTGTGATCCATAAGGCTGACCAGCCGCACCCGGTCATCGGAGCCGAACTCGGCCAGCTCCTCCAGCAGGGTCTCGCTGCAAATCTCTGACCGCAAGTGAATCCAATGGCTGATCCGCGTCCGGCCGGCGGCGCTGAGCGCGTTGATTTCGCTGACCAGGGGCCGGGCATATTTGGCATAGCCCGCACCGTCATCGGGAATCGACCCCACCCGAACCGCATCCAGCACCGTGGTAATCCCGGCAGAGGCCAGCTCGCCGTCATGCGCAAAGATCGCCGCGGAATGCGGCCAGAAGACGCCGGGACGCGGCTGGATGTGGCGCTCCAGGTTGTCGGTGTGCAGTTCGACCAGCCCCGGCGCGATATGCGCACCCTCGCAATCCACTGCGCCCAGGGGAACCGCCCCGCCCTCGGTTATACCGGCGATGCTCCCGTCCTCTACATGGATCGCCCCGCGCATGACGCGGTCGGGCAGGATCAGTTCAGCATTGGCCAGGATCATGGAATCAGCACCTCATCCAGCGCGGCGATAAAGGCTGCGGTCGCGTCCTCGAGATCACCGGAATTGTCGATATATGTGACAGGCAGATCGCCCGGATGGAACCCCGCCTCGCGCGTAATGCGCGCCCGGATCTGTTCGGCCCCTTCGCGCCCCCGATCTGCAAGACGTGCAGCGAGCACCTCGGGCGCGGCACCGACATGGATGACCGACAGACCGGGAAAGATTTCAGCCGCGCGTGCCAGAGCACCGCGCGACAGGTTCACCAGCCAAATCCCGTCCCCGGCGATATGCGGAACGCCATAGCTCAACCCATGAGCCTGCCAGTCCAGGGCAAACAGCCCGTCATGCCGCATCCGCTCGAACTCCACCGCTGAAACCCCATCGAAATCCTCACCCCCCGCTTCAGCCGGACGGGTAATGATCCTGCGCACAAGCCGCAGATCCGGGCGCCGTTCGGCAGCGCGGACCATCAGCGTATCCTTGCCCGCCCCCGACGGCCCGACCACCGCCACGACCCGGGCGGTCATGCCGCCCGCCCCGGAACGAAGCCCGCAACGTCGACCTGCCGGTCGCACAAACGCTCGCGCGCGGCCTCGTCGTGGAAGATGCCAAGGATCGCGGCACCGCGCATCTTCGCCTCCTCGATCAGCCGCATCACCGTTTCGCGGTTGGCGGCGTCAAGGCTGGCTGTCGGCTCGTCCAGCAAAAGCGCCGGGTAGGGATGAATGAAACCACGAGCGATATTCACCCGCTGCTGCTCGCCGCCCGAGAAGGTCGTCGGTGACAACCCCCACAGGTTCTCGCCTATATTCAGGCGCGTCAGCAACGCCGCTGCCCGCGCCTCGGCCTCCTCCTCGGCCACCCCGAGCGCCAGCAGCGGCTCGGCCACGACACGTACGGTCGGAACACGGGGAACGACCCGCAGGAACTGGCTGACATAACCGAGCGTCGAACGGCGCAGCGCGATGATCCGGCGCGGCTCCGCCCCCGATATCTGGGCATCGCCCACCCGGATCATGCCGTGATCGGTGCGGTAATTCCCCCATATCATCCGCATCAGGGTGGATTTCCCCGCGCCCGAGGCCCCGGTCAGCGCAACGCATTCGCCCTTTGCCACTGTCAGCGAAGCCCCCTCCATTACCCGCAGCACCGCGCCGCCCTGATTGTGAAGGGTGAATTCCTTGGAAACATTCTGCACTTCGATCATCGTCATACCTGCAATACGGAAGAGACCAGCAACTGGGTATAGCCATGCTGCGGATCGTCCAGAACCTGATCGGTCAGGCCGGTCTCGACCACCCGACCGTCCTTCATCACGATCAGCCGGTCCGCCAGCAGGCGCACCACGGCCAGATCATGCGTGACCAGCACCGCCGAAAGCCCCATGTCACGGACCAGCCCGCGCAGCAGATCCAGCAGGCGCGCCTGAACGCTGACATCCAGCCCTCCGGTCGGTTCGTCCATGAAGGCCAGCCGCGGCCCGCTGACCAGGTTGCGCGCGATCTGCAACCGCTGCTGCATCCCGCCCGAGAATTGCCGCGGACGGTCGTCGATTCGGCCTGTGTCGATCTCGACCCGGTCCAGCCAGTCAGAGGCTGCCTCGCGAATACGCCCGTAATGCCGCGCCCCTGTCGCCATCAGCCGCTCGCCGACATTCCCGCCGGCACTGACCCCCATGCGCAACCCGTCCCGCGGATTCTGGTGAACGAAGGCCCAATCGGTCCTCGCCAGATGGCGGCGCTGCGGCTCGCTCATCCGCAGCGTGTCCACCGGGCCACGATCCCGCGTATCGAACAGAACCTCGCCCCCATCCGGGCGAAGCTGCCCCGACAAGCAGCCCAGCAGGGTAGATTTTCCCGACCCGCTTTCGCCGACAACGCCCAACACCTCGCCCGGCCACAGGTCGAAACTGATATCCTTGCAGCCGATCCGCGCGCCGTATCGCTTGGCCACGGAGCGTACGCTCAACAGGGGGCTGTCGGAATCCAGGTGTTTGGGCAAAGAAGAAGAGGCATGGACTTCTTCTTTGTGGCAAATACCTCCGCCGGAGGCATCCAGCAGTGACATCACGCACCCCCTTTCGCATTCTGAGCGCAATAGTCGGTATCCGAGCAGACGAACATCCGCCCACCCGCATCGTCGGTAATGACCTCGTCCAGATAGCTGGAAGCAGAGCCGCAAATCGCGCAGGCATGATCGGCTTTCGTGGCCCTGAAAGGATGATCCTCGAAATCAAGGCTACGAACATGCGTATAGGGCGGCAGTGCATAGATGCGCTGCTCCCGGCCTGCGCCGAAAAGCTGGATCGCCGGGCAATCATCCAGCTTGGGATTGTCGAATTTCGGGATCGGGGACGGATCCATCACATACCGTCCCGCCACCTCGACCGGATAGGCATAGGAGGTCGCGATTTCCCCGTGCCGGGCGATATCCTCGTAAAGCCGGACCTGCATCAGCCCGTAATCGGCCAGCGCATGGATCCGCCGGGTCTCGGTCTCCCGCGGCTCAAGAAAGCGCATCGGCTCGGGGATCGGCACCTGATAGACAAGGATCTGGTCACTGGTCAGCGGAGTTTCCGGGATGCGGTGGCGTGTCTGGATCATCGTGGCCTCGCTCGTGCGCTCGGTGGTGGCCACCCCGGCGGTTCGCTGGAAGAACTTGCGGATGCTGACGGCATTCGTCGTGTCATCGGCGCCTTGATCGATGACCTTCAGCACATCCTCGGGCGTCATGACCGCCGCCGTGACCTGCACGCCGCCAGTACCCCAGCCATAAGGCATCGGCATTTCTCGGCTGGCGAAAGGCACCTGATAGCCCGGCACGGCGATACCCTTGAGGATGGCGCGGCGGATCATCCGCTTGGTATCCTCGTCGAGATAGGCGAAGTTGTAGGCCTGATCACTCATGCGGCGTCCTCCTCGTGGTCGGACAGGCCCGCGCGCAGGCGGCGCACCAGTTCCAGTTCGGCCTGAAAATCGACGTAATGCGGCAGTTTGATATGTTCGAGGAAGCCCGTCGCCTGAATATTGTCGCAATGCGACAGCACGAATTCCTGATCCTGCGCCGGAGCGCCCTGATCCTCTTCGCCCAGTTCCTCCCATCTCAGCGCCCGGTCCACCAGCGCCATGGCCAGCGCCTTGCGTTCCGTCTGGCCGAAGGTCAGGCCGTAGCCGCGGGTGAACTGCGCGGGTTCGCTGCGCGAGCCCTTGAACTGGTTCACCGTCTCGCATTCGGTCACCTCTATCTCGCCGATCTCGATGGCAAAGCCCAGTTCGGGGATATCCATCTCGACCGCAACCATGCCGATGCGCAACTCTCCAACGAAGGCGTGGTTGCGGGCATAGCCGCGCTGCGTCGAATAGGCGAGACCGAGCAGGAAGCCCTCATCCCCTCGGGCCAGTGCCTGCAGGCGCAGTGCTCGGTCGGCGGGCAGTTCCATCGGCTCGCGGGTCAGGTCCGCAGGCGGGGTCTCGTCGGGTGCCGCGTCCTCGATCAAGCCGTCCCGATTCAGGAAGGACAGCACATGCGGAGTCGCGGCGGGTTCGGTTTCGTCGCCCTCCGCCAGCGGTTCCGTCGGCAACTCGCCATCCGCCATCAGCCGGAAATCCAGCAGCCGATGCGTATAGTCGAAGGTCGGGCCAAGGATCTGCCCGCCCGGGGCGTCCTTGAACGTGGCGGAAACGCGGCGTTTGACCCGCATTGCAGCCGTGTCTATCGGGATTGACGCACCGAAACGCGGCAAGGTGGTGCGATAGGCGCGGATCAGGAAGATCGCCTCGATGAGATCGCCGCAGGCCTGCTTGATTGCCAGCGCGGCAAGATCGGGATCATAGAGCGAACCTTCGGCCATGACCCGTGTGACGGCAAGACCCATCTGGTCTCGGATCTGCGCGGTGTCCAGAACGGGTTGATCGACGGGACCGCGACGGCTGCGATCCAGCCATGCATGGGCTGCGTCGATGGCGCGTTCGCCTCCTTTGACGGCAACATACATCAGTGAATCTCCGTGGATCGTGGCAGGGCGGCAAGGCGGTTGCCCGAGGTCAGGATCGCGTCCCAGCCCAGGGGGAACAGCGCGTGATTGGCGGCAAAAGCCTGTGGTTCCGGCAATGCCAGCGCGGCGGTGTCGCGGATGCCGGGACCGGTCAGGCGTGTTGGCGCCGCGTCGAAATCATGGCCGTCCACGATCAGCGTGGCGGCCCGGTCGGGATATTCCGGCGTGCCGATGCCGAAGCGGTCGATCGGCTGCAGCGCCGCCCAATCGCCAAGCGCGAATGCGGCATCCTCGGCCGCAACGAGGGGCGAGGCGCAATGAAACGCGATCCAGTTCCGCAGCGCCGGGCTATCATGAGCCCCGGCCAGGTGCAGCGGCGTCGTCCGGTCGCAAAGCGTCAGCAATACCGTCGCGGCGGCGGGCGAGATCGGCGCGGGACCGGGGGCAGTCTGCAGGGTAGCGATCGTACCGGGGCGGGCCATGGCGGTCAGGATTGCGCGGAAAGCATGGGCGCCATCGCGCGCTGTATCGCTGAACCCTGCCGACAGATGCAAAGCGGTCATTCGTCCTCTCCCCGGACCAGAGTGAAGAATTCGACGCGGGTCGCGGCGGCTTGCGTGGCAATGGCCTTGCGCCGGGCAACTTCCTCGTCACGCAATGGGGCAAGTATCCGCTCCTCGACCCCTTCGGCATCCTGTTGCGCCATCGCGTCGATCAGTGCCGCCCGCAGCGCGTGACCCTTGTCGCGACCCTGCACATAACCATGCCCGACCATGCCCGAGGGCAAGCGGACACTGGCACGCGTGACGGTCTTTTCGCCCAGATTGAACGGTGCACCAGTGCCTCCCGCGCGCCCCCGGACCATGACAGTGCCGATCTCGGGCGCACGAAGCAGATCGTGCTCCGGCAGTTCGGGAAGCAATTGCGCCAGCCGCCCGGACGGGGCCCGGGCCAGCAGGCCAAGCGTCTCCTTGCGGATCGGATCGGGAGTGGTTTCAGGGCGTGACATGTTTCACCTCATGTCCTATACAACTAGACATCTTGTAGCCGGTCGCGGGCCACGCGACAATCCGGAAAACATGAATTTTTGGTGACGAAATGAGCCTGTGGCAAAGCATAGCCGACAATCTGCGAGCCGAGATCGCCCGCGGATTATGGCCACCGGGAACAAAACTGCCCGCAGAGGCAGAGCTTGCGGCGCGTTTCGGCGTGAATCGCCATACCCTGCGCCATGCGACGAAGGTGCTGGCAGACGAGGGCCTGCTGTATTCGCGGCGTGGCGCGGGAGTGTTCGTGGCAGCAAGCCCGGTTGATTATCCCTTGGGGGACCGGGTGCGTTTTCATCGCAATATAGAGCTGGCAGGAAAGGTGCCCGGCCGGGTTCTGGATGCGGTGATGACACGTCCATCGGATGCGGCCGAAGCCTCTGCTCTCGGCCTGTCGACCGGCGACAAGGTGCATGTGGCCGAAGGTGTCTCGATGGTCGATTTTCGGCCGGTTGCACTGTTCCGCACGGTATTCCCCGCCGACTGGTTGCCGGGCCTGCCCACCGCGCTGCGCGAAAGGAAGTCGGTCACGGCGGCACTGGCAGCCTGTGGAATCGATGATTACCGGCGCATCTCGACCCGCGTGTCCGCCAGGATTGCTGACGCGACACAGGCGGTGAAACTGCAGATCGATCCGGGTGAGCCCCTGCTGCGAACCGAAGCGATCAGCGAATCGCAGGGACGGCCGGTCGAACACGGCCTGACATGGTGGGCAGCCGAGCGGGTGACGCTGACTTTACCTCACGACGCTTCATAGCGGTCGAGAAATGCCTCGACCGGCAGGCGGCGAAAATCGGGCAATGCCCGGCGCAGGCGGTCATGATCCCAATTCCACCAGCCAAGGCGCGCCAGCCTTGCACCGATCCCGGGGGCAAAACGGGGCCGCAACGGTCTCGCCGGACAGCCGGCGACGATCGTCCAGTCGGGGACATCCCTGGTCACCACCGCACCCGCCGCGACGATGGCACCGTGGCCGATGGTGATCTCGGGCTTGATGATGGCACCGTGGCCGATCCAGGTGTCATGGCCGATTACCGTGCGCCGGGAGGCGCGGGCGGCAAAGAAACCGGGATCGGTTTCGGCATCGTCCCAGTAATATTCCGAACGATAGAGGAAATGATGCAGGCTGGCCGTGGTCATCGGGTGGTCGGTCGGCCCGATACGCGTCATCGCCGCGATATTGGCGAATTTCCCGATGCTGCTATTGGCGATGTCCGACAGCCGGTCGCAATAGCTGTAATCGCCGAATGCCGAGTTCAGCACGCGCGACCCCGCACCGACCTCGCAATAGCGGCCGAATTGCGAATTGACGATCTCTGCTCCGTCATGAAGAAGCGGCGCATCCGGCGAGAGTTTCGGCATGCTCAACCCCGGATCAGCCGCGCCCGGATGCGGCCGGACAGCCAGTCCATGAAGATCACCATCAGCACGATCAGCACGATGTAATAGGTGACATGCTCCCAATCCTTCTGGGTCTGCATCGCCTGCATCAGAAGCAACCCAATCCCGCCTCCGGTGATGGCGCCGATGATCGTGGCGCTGCGGGTATTGGACTCCAGATAATACAGCAGTTGCGACAGGATCACCGGAGCAATCTGTGGGATAACCGCCCATCGGATACGTGGCAGGGGACCAGCCCCGGTCGAGCGCAGCCCTTCGACGGGCTTTTCGTCGATATTCTCAAGCGCCTCGGAAAACAGCTTGCCGAATGTGCCGGTCTCGGTCAGCAGCATGGCGAGGCTGCCGGTCAGCGGCCCGGGCCCGAAGGCGCGCGACAGGATAATCGTCCAGATCAGTGCATCGACTCCGCGCAGAAAGTCGAAAAACCGCCGGAAAACCTGCCGCACGATCCGCATGGGTGCGAAATTCGAGGCAGCCATGAAGGCCAGCGGCAGGGAAATCAGGCCCGCCCCGAATGTGCCAAGGAAGGCCATCAGGATCGTTTCAAAGATCGCCCATGCGACATCGCCATGATGCCAGATGCTGTTGCGCCAGAAATCCCGCGCCATCCCCGCTATGTTCGAGCGCTCCGGGTCCAGCCTTTCACCACTGACCGCCAGGCCCACCAGTTCGGTAAGGGATCTGCCGTGGAATGGGCTGGAAAGATCGAAGAAGAACAGCTCCCATCCGGGCTGACGGCGAAACACCTCGCTGCGGGAACGGGTAACGGTCAGCCGCGCTCCTCCCGGCAGATCTGCACTGAAACGCTTGTCCGAGACGCTGAAGCCTTCGGGTGGGTTGGGAATATCGGTCTCGATCCCGTCGGAGACAGGCCGGATGTCATAGCTTGCTTCGGCGGTGGTCAAGGTGACCAGACCATCCCCGGCGAAGGTGACGGAGTTGCCCTGCGGCAATGCAATCTCGCGTCCGCCATCGGGGCGAACGGTTATCCAGTCGGGCTGGTTATCAGTGGAAAAGGTCGCGTTTCGCATCCCCTCGACCGAGGCCTCTATACCGCCATCGGTGCGATTGTTCCGGGTGACATGGATCTTGTAGGACCAGAAATCCTGCAACAGCGCCGCGCCGTTATCCCACCGCGCGCGCCCGGCCAGCCCGGCAATGTCAAAGGCGACCGCCACATAAAGCAGATACGCCAGCACCACGGCAGGCACCGCCAGCGAGAACAATCTCTTGCGCCCGATCAGCCGATGCGCGGGATGGGCCTCCAGAACCGCCATCATATCCGTCCTCCGGCTTCGCCACGCTCTTGCCCGCGCACCAGATGTTCGCGCACCATCGATGTCAGCTGATCGAAGAACACGATGGTCGCGAACAGCAGGATGAAGATGGCCGCCGCCGCGTCATAACGGCCCTGCCCCCAGCTTATGGCGTTGCGCAGCTCATAGCCGATGCCGCCTGCCCCGACGAAACCGAGGATGGCGCTGGCACGGATGTTGATCTCGAAGCGCAGCATGGCATAGCTGGCCCAGTTCGGGGCGACCTGCGGGATGATGCCAAACCAGACCCGTTGCAGCCAGCTTGCACCGACGGATTCCAATCCTTCGACCGGCTTCAGGCTGGCATTCTCGGCCACTTCGGAGAACAGCTTGCCCAAGGCACCCACGGTATGGAAACCGATGGCTAGCGCGGCGGGAACCGGGCCGCCGCCCAGAACGAAGATCAGCACCAGCGCGATTACCAGTTCCGGAACAGCGCGGGCGATATCCAGCAGCCGCCGGAACAACGGCACAAGGCGCGGCCACGGCGCCAGACCACGCGTGGACAGAAGCGCCATGATCCCGCCTCCGATCGCGCCCGTCAGGGTCGCGGCGGCAGCAATGTTCAGCGTCTCGACCAGCGCGGGCAGGGCCGACCAGATCAGTCCTGGCAGATTGCCCGCCTTGCCCGCGGCCTCGGCGATCAGTTCCGAAGGGTAGTCAAAGACCTGCGACAGCCCTTCCCAGAACCCCCCGGCATTGCGCTTGTCGGCGAGGCGGAAGCCGGAAATCAGCAATAGCGCGAAAATCGCCCATAGCAGCGCGCTGTAACTGCGGCGGCGCGACAGTTGCGAACGATATGCGGCAGCGATGGCGGCGGAACTGTCGGTCGAAGTCATCCAAGAGCCTTCATCGAATGGAAAAAGGCGCGAAGCGTCCCGCTCCGCGCCAACCGGTCAAATGATCAGCTATCCTTGCCCTGCTCCTGCTCGCGGACCTTGATGATGGTCTTGTAAGCGTCATGGCTGACAGGCTCGAAACCCGCTGTCTCACCTCCGGCGACGCCATAGGCGCATTCCGGATCGGTCTCGACCAATCCCGCCAGCAAGGCCGTGAACTTGTCCTTGATGTCCTGGGGCAGTGCCTTGCGGACGACCATGGGACCTTCCGGGATCGGCTCGGATTTCCAGATCTCGACCAGTTCGTTCATGTCCACGATGCCCGAATCGACAGCCTTGCGCAGTGCGCCCGAATTGTAGCCGTCTTCCCAATCGCCCAGCCCGTCGGCCCAGGTCACGCCGGCATCGATATCGCCATTGCTGACCGCCACGATGGTCTGCTCATGGCCACCGGTGAACTTGATGTCGGAGAAATACTCCCCCGGCTCGACGGAATAGCCGGACTCCGGCATTTCGACGGCAGGAATCAGGTAGCCCGAGGTCGAGTTCGGGTCGCCGAAACCAAGCACCTTGCCCTTCATGTCGTCCAACGAGGCGATTCCGCTGTCCTTGCGGGCGAAGCCGATGGAGTGATAGGTGGACGCACCGTCGAGATTGGTCTTGACCAGCACCGGCTCGACCGCTTCGGGATCGGTCAGATAGGCCTTGGCATAGCCCGAAGCTCCAAGGATCGCCGCGTCCAGCGAACCGCCCAGCAACCCCTGGATCACGCCATCGTAATCAGCCGGGGTGAACAGCTTGACCGGCACGCCCAGTGCCTCCTCTGCCGCGACACGCAGGCATTCATTGTTGGTCATGCGTTCCTGCGCATTCTCACCGCCCAGCACGCCGATATTGAACTCGGTGATTTCTTGCGCGGCGGCCATATGCGGCGTGGCCAGCGCCGTCGTCAGGGCCAGAAGGGTCAGGCAGCGTGTCATGTATCTCTCCATGAGTTGAAAGTCAGTCCGCCAGCAGCCGCTCGGCATATTCCAGATCGGCGGGCGCAGGCGTGTCGATGGCGGTCGAGGTGGTGCCTTCGCTGAACCCGGCCCCGGCGCCATAGATGTCGCGGGCGGCGCCCGTGGTCAGCTGATCGGGGGTGCCGTCGAAGACGATCCGGCCCTTGCGCATCCCGATCACCCGGTCGCAATAGCGCCGCGCGGTATCCAGCGTATGCAGGTTGGCGATGACGGTGTGGCCATCCTCGTCATGGATGCGCCGCAAACTGTCCATGACGATCTGCGCATTCATCGGATCGAGGCTGGCAATCGGCTCATCCGCAAGGATGATCTTCGGATCCTGCATCAGCGCCCGGGCGATCGCCACGCGCTGCTGCTGCCCCCCGGACAGGGCCTCGGCGCGCTTGGTCGCCTGTTCCGCGATGCCCAACCGGTCAAGAATCGACACGGCACGATCGATATCGGCCGGCGACCATATATTCAGCAGGGTCGAGGCCAGCCCGCGCTTGTTCAGCAACCCGTGCAGCACATTGCTGACCACATCGAGGCGCGGCACCAGATTGAACTGCTGGAAGATCATCGCGCAGTCGGCCTGCCAGGAACGCTTCTCGCGCCCGCGCAGGGTCAATACGTCGCGGCCATCGATGTAAAGATTGCCTTCGCTGGCATCGGTGAGCCGGTTTATCATCCGCAACAGGGTGGATTTGCCCGCCCCGGAGCTGCCGATGACTCCGATCATCATTGGCCGGTCTATGGTGAAGCTGACGGAATCCACCGCCCGCGTGGTTCCGAATATCCGGGTGATCTGTTGCGCCTCGATCCGCATTCCGGCTCCTGCCAAGTGGTCGGCGCAGAGATGGCGTCAATCCGTGACAGGTCGCTGACAGAAAGGTTACGGTTTGATGAAGCTTCGGTCGGTTGCCCCTGCTATCCGCATCGCGGAAACCGGTTCAGTCACGCTGCACGGTCGCCTCGATCAGCGCGAGGCCCCGGTCCGCACGGACATGCCCGACCGCCTCAGTTAGGGCCGCACGGAAACCGTCGTGATCGGACACCTTTCGCGCCCATGCCCCGCAAGCCTCGGCAACCCGCGCATAATCGGCCGATGGCGAAAGGTCGGTCAGTGGCACACGGTTGGCCCTTGCGGCGAAACCTTGCGGATAAAGCTGTTCGACCGAGGCCCGGACCGCGCCCCATTCGGAATTGTTGAGCACGATGACCAGCACCGATATCCCCAGTGCCGTGGCGACCTGATGGCAGGCAACCGGATTGGCGAACATGTAGGAGCCGTCGCCCATCGTCGAAATGACCAGCCGTCCGGGCATCGCCAGCTTGTAGCCCATGCTTGCGGGCAGACCGAATCCAAGACCGCCGGAATGCGGGCTTTCATACCAGGCATGGGGCGTTCTCAGGCGCATATCAGGAAACCGGACACCGAGTTCACCGAATATCGTGCCGTCCTCCCGTTCCGCCAGCGCTGCAACCTCCCCGCTGATCCAGCGCTTGGTCAGATGCGGACCCCCGGCATCCTTTTGCCGCATCTCGTCCCGCTCGGCCCAGCTTGCCGCGTTCCTCTCCGCTATTGCCGCGAAACGTTCGCTGCGCGGTCCGGGATCGAGAGCTCCCATCGCATCGGCCAATGCCAGGATATTCTCACCCAAATCCCCGGGCAAGGACAGGTCCGAGCGGAAATTCCGTATCGGTGTCTGCGAGAATAACGGATCCTGCCCCAATTGGATGACCATGGCGTCAGGCCTTGGCGCGTGCTGCCCGGGCTGCCAGGGGGCAAGGCTGTCCAGGACCAGGACAACATCCGCCTCGGCCAGCCAGGGGCCGGGATCATGACCAGTGGCCATCGGATGATCCGTGGGAATCGCGGCCTGCAACGCCCAATATTGGCAAACCGGGATCGCCCAGTCCTCGGCAAGTTTCGTCAGAGCCGCGAAAGCCTGCGCCGATCCCGCGCCGCGTTGCGCGAAGATCACCGGAGATTTCGCCGCCGCCAGCGCTTTCGCCGCCGCCGCGATGTCCTGGGGATGCGCCATGGACCGGGCGGGCCGCATCGAGGCCGCGCCTTGGGGCACGGAGACCTGCTCGCACAGAACCTCTCGCGGAAGCGAGATATAGACCGGGCCGCGCGGCACCGAACAGGCGATGCCATGGGCACGGTCGGTCAGTTCCGTCACCTGCTCGGGAAATCGCAGCTCGTAATCCCATTTGCAGGCCTCGCGGACCAGCGCATGCTGATCCAGCATTTCCTGCCCCCAGCCAATCGGCACCGTGCGCGAGCCGAAACGGCCCTTCTCGGTGGTGGGCGTCCGCCCCGAGAAAAGCAGCATCGGCACATTGTCCGCGCGGGCATTGATCGCCCCGATGGCGGCATTGGCGAGCCCGACATTGGTATGCACCATGACCGCCTGCGGCCTGCCGGTCGCCAGCGTATAGCCATGGGCCATCGCCATGGCGGCGCCTTCATGTGGAACCGTGACCGCCTTGGGGAGAGGCATGTCCTTGGCCGCAGCCTCGGCCAGCCCCTCGATGATCGGCGGGAAATCCGTGCCCGAATTGGCAAAGATGTAATCGACCCCAAGGCTTCCCAGCCTTGCCGCCAAAGCCGCACCGGCGCTTGTTTTGGCCATCTGCGGCCTCCTTGTGATTGATCGGCCTCGCTGACGTTCAGATCGGGTAATGCTGGGCGGGATCCTCGATGCTGATCCAGCGCAGCTCGGTGAACTCGGCAATCCCCGCCTCGCCACCGAATCGGCCATAACCGGAATGCTTGACGCCGCCGAAGGGCATTTGCGGCTCGTCGAAAACCGTCGGGCCGTTGATATGGCAAATGCCGCTTTCGATGCGCTGCGCGACCTCCATCGCACGGCGAAGATCCTGCCCGAACACGCCTGCGGTCAGGCCGTATTCGGTGTCATTGGCGATCTCGACCGCATGATCGGTATCGCGGGCCCGAATGACGGCAGTAACCGGGCCAAAGCTTTCCTCGCCATAGATACGCATCTCGGGCGTCACATGGTCGACGATGGTCGGAGCCATGATCGCACCCTCGGCAGGAACATCGCCGCCAGCGACAATCCTCGCCCCCTTCGCCCGCGCATCCTCGATCAGTTCCGCCACGTGATCCACCGTGTCGCGATCCACGCAGGCGGCGATATGCACCTGCTCGAGTGGACTGCCGGTTTTCAGTTCACCCGTTTTTGCCACCAGGGCCGCGATGAATTCATCCGCCACCTTCTGGTCCACGATCAGCTTTTCGGTCGACATGCAGATCTGGCCCTGGTTCATGAAGGCACCGAATTTCGCCGCGTTCACCGCCCCGTCGATATCTGCATCATCCAGCACGACGAGGGGTGATTTTCCGCCAAGCTCCAGCAGGCAGGGCTTGAGATGCTTCGCCGCCCGCTCGGCGATGATCCGGCCTACCCGTGACGAGCCGGTAAAGTTGATACGCCGGGTCAGGGGATGATCGATCAGCGCATTCACCACCTCGGGCCCGTCCTTGGCGTCATGGGTGACGATGTTCAGCACGCCGTCGGGCAAACCCGCCTCGCGCATCGCATCACCCAGCATGCGATGGGTGCCGGGGCATTTCTCCGACGCTTTCATGACGACGGTATTGCCGCAGGCGATCGGCATGGCGAAACAGCGCACGCCAAGGATCTGCGCGGCGTTCCACGGCGCCATTCCCACCAGCACCCCGATTGGCTGGCGATAGCCCATCGCCAACGAACCGGGCTTGTCCGAGGGGATGACCTCGCCCTTGATCTGCGTCGTGATTGCGGCGGCTTCACGCAGGATCTTTGCCGCGAACATCATGTTGAAGCCGTGCCAAGGCCCGCTGCCACCCGTTTCGGCAATGCCGAGTTCGATGAAGCGCGGTGTCCATTCGTCCAGGATATCGGCAGCCCTGTTCAGGATCTTGCGGCGCTCGGAGGGGCCGGTCTTAGACCATGTCCTGAACGCGGTGGCGGCCGATTGAACGGCCTTGTCGACATCTTCCGCCCGCGCCGCGCCCGCCGTGGTGGCAACAGTGCCGCTGACCGGGTTTATCCGGTCGAATGTTCCGCCGCTTGCCGCCACGTCCTTGTTGTCGATGAGCAAACCATATTCCATCGCATCCTCCCTCCCCTTGCATTCCTGTTCGCTCAGGCCGCCACCATGACCGCCTTGAGATCGTAATCCGCAGCCTCCAGCAGTTTTCGCGGAACTCGCCCCGCACTCGCCAGAAGCCTGCGCGCAGCCATATGTGCCCCGGCATTGCCTACCGTTTCAACCGCCGCCAGCCTACCGCCCGCGAAACAGAAGACCGTCAGCTTGCCATCCGCCTCGGCAACATGCCAGTCATCGGCATCCGGAGCATAGCCCGCGATCTGTAGCTTGCGATCACCCTGGTTGCTCCAGAACCAGGGAACCGCGCCATAAGGCTCGGGTCGGCCAACCAGCCTTGCGGCAATGGTCCGTGCGTGATCCGTCGCCGCCTGCACCGATTCCAGACGGGCCGGCATACCGCTGACCGGCTCGACAAATCGGCAGCAATCGCCGAGCGCCGAAATATCGGGATCGGAACTGCGCAAGAGTTCGTCCACGACAATACCGTCATCGGTGATCAGCCCGGCGTCCCGGGCAATCGCGTCATTCGCGATCACCCCGGCGGCCAGAACCACGGTATCGCCGGAGACTTCCGAACCGTCCCCGAGCCGCACCGCAAGCGAGCCTTTCGCATCGGTGACCGCCTCCGCGAACTGTCCAAGATGCACCGACGAACCCCACTCGCGATGCGCATCCAGAAAATGCCGGGAAGTCGCGAGTGCGACCGCCCGGCCCATAAGCCGGTCCGCCCCCTCGACGATAGCCACCTCGATACCGCGTGCCCGTGCCACAGCGGCGAATTCCAGACCGATGAACCCGCCGCCGATGACGACCGCCCGGCGCATATGCTCCACACGATCCCGCAAGATCCTCGCGTCGGAAAGCGTCCGCAGCGCCAGCACTTCGAGCCGCTTCAGCCCGGCAATGGGTGGGATGCGGTTCCTGCTGCCCGTCGCCAGTACCAGATGGTCATAGGCGATACGCGCACCATCCCCGGTCTCGATCTCCATCGCCGCCCGGTCGATGCCAGTCACGCGGGTCGAACCGACGACCTCGATGCGCTGCTGCTCGTAGAAATCCGGCGGCCGCAGAAGCAGGCGCGCATCGTTGCCATCCTTGAGATAGTCCTTGGAAAGCGGCGGGCGCTGATAGGGCAGTCCCGGCTCTTCCCCGATCAGGGTGATCCGCCCGGCAAAGCCCTCTTGCCGCAGGCTGGCGGCAAGCTGAAAGCCACCCTGCCCCGTGCCGATGACGACGATGCGCTCCATGGCCTAGACCTGTCGCTCGGGAAGGCGGACCACCAGCCCGTCCATGTCGTCGGTGATCTTCATCTGGCAGGAGAGGCGGCTTGCATCCGTGACCTCGCAGGGGGCGAAATCCAGCATGTCACGCTCGTCCTCATCGGCTGTGCCGGTCCGGTCCAGCCAATCGCCCTCGACATAGACATGACAGGTCGAGCACATCATCTCGCCGCCACATTCAGCAAGGATCCCATCGACATTATGTGCACGCGCAACCTGCATCAGGCTGTCGCCCGTCCCGGCATCCACGACCGTCTCGGCACCATCTGCCGCGATAAAGGTGATACAAGGCATCGCTCCGCTCCTTAGTTCAGGCGGACGGGCATGTTGATCGGGCCGCGAAAGCCGAAGCCCCTCCAGACCACGTCCTCGGGATTTTCAAGCCGCATGTTCGGGAAACGCTCGAACAGGATCGGCAGCAGCAGCCTGCCGACCGTCATGCGCGCCATATGCGTTCCCATGCAATGATGCGGCCCGCTGCCAAAGCTTTGATGCGGCTGCGATTTGCGCAGGGCATTATAGAGATGGCCGTCCTCGTACAGATCCTCGTCGTGATTGGCCGAGGCCTGGATGGTCATCACCACCGTTCCCTTGGGGATATCGCAGCCACGGATTTCCGTGTCCTCAAGCACCAGCCGCGAGCTGGCCTGTATCGGCGCGACCCAACGCACGCCCTCCTCGAAGGCCGCCGACCAGTTGCCCGTGGCCTTGATCTCTTCGAGCTGGTCGGGATTGGTCAGAAGCCCATAGATGATCGTCAGCAAGGCGTCGCGCGGTTCGTTGATACCTCCGCCGATGGCGATCTTGATATTGGCGACGATCTGGCTCCACGGGATCGGGTCCTCGGCATTCAGCATCACCGACAGTGCGGACTGATCCGGAGCGGCCTTTGCCCGCTCCACATTTCCCTCGATAACCCGGTTCATCTCCTTGTTGGCGCGGGCGACCCGTTCGAAAGGCTCGTCGAACCAGCCGAAATTGCCTGCCCCGTCGATCAGCGCCTGGCTCCAGAACTGCATCTGTTCGTCGCTCGCATCGGGGATGCCCATGCATTCGGCGAGTATCCGGGCGGCCAGCGGGCCGGCAAGCGTCGGGAAAAGATCGACGACCTCGCCCCGGGGCAGGCGATCGAGATATTCGGCGGCATAGCGCTCATACATCGGCGCCCAGATCGTCTTGAGATTCCTGGGCGAGAATGTCGGCATCATCGCGTTGCGTTCGCGCAGATGCTCCTCGCCGTCCTTGCGCATCAGCGTATGGGCCTCGAACGCCTTTTCCATCGGCGTCGTAGGGTCGTTGGAACTGAACAGCGCCGGGTTGTCCTTGACCATCCGGCAATCCTCGGCCTTGGTCAGCATCGTGCGCTTGACAGAAGGCACCTGAACCACCGGCGTATGTGCCCGCATTTGCGCATAGACCGGATACGGATCATCGATCAGCCGGTGAACCGTCACGCTGTCATTTACTGGCGCCATAGCCATTGCCGGTATCCTCCCCCTTCTCCTCCGTCACGGGCCTGCCCGCGTGTAGCCGACTATACCGGGGCGAGCGATCATCAGACAATTGGATGGAATTGATTGGCACAATCAAAAATATGTATCATGAGTTCCGGGAGGAAACCTTTGCATGAAGAACTCGCTACCCCTGGGCGTTGATTTCGCCGCGCTGCGAACACTGCGGCTGGTCTTTGAATTGCGGTCTTTCACGGCGGCGGCCACGAGTTTGGGCGTCAATCAGTCGGCAGTCAGCTATACGATCGACAAGCTGCGCCGGATATTCAACGACCCACTATTCTTTCGCCTCGGGGGCAAGGTCGTCCCGACCGAGCGATGCGAACAACTCGCGCAGCAAGCATCGGATATGCTGGACGTGTTCGAGGCGATGATCTCGTCCGCCACCTTCGAGCCAGCCGAGGCGAACCAGACCCTGTCCATCGCCTGCAATCACTATGAACGGCTGGTCATCCTCCCGCAGGTGATCCGTGCGTTGCGCAAACAGGCGCCGGGGCTGCGCCTCGGGCAGGTCAATTCGACCAATCAGGGGCCGGATCTGCTCAAACGCGGGATTGCGGATGTGCTGATCGGGCCGATCAGGCCGGATGAGGACGGCTTCTATTGCCGCACGGTTCTGGCCGAGCGGTATTGCTGCATCATGGACCCCGCGAACCCGCTGGCTTCGGGCAAATTGACGAAAGACGCCTATACCGCGGCCAATCACCTGACCGTCAATTATGGTGGCGACTGGCGGTCGCGCTTCCTCGTCGACCTCGAGAATGACGGCCGGAAACTGAATGAAGTGATCCAGATCCCCAGCCCCGCAGGACTGGACGAATTGCTGCCGGGAACCGACCTGATCTCGACACTTCCGATTCGGCTGGCGGAACCCATGGCCGACCGGCTGGCCTTGCGGCCCTGTCCCTATCCCGGAGAATTCGAGATCCACATGGTCTGGACCGCGCGAACCCATCATTCGCCGATGTATGGCTGGTTCCGCGATCTGGTCGTTGATACCATACGCCGAACCGTGAAGCGGGAACCCGAGCCCGATTGCTTCATCTAAATTTTTGATGCAGGTCATGCATAGCGCCAAATTGTCTTTATCGGCGAGGGATGGCTATAGTCCAAGGTGATCCATTCTCCCTCGACGGGTCTGGATCGCAACGAAAGGGAGGAAAGATGAAACGCAGAACCGTACTTGGCGGGCTGGCTGCCGGTGCCGCCGTGATAACCGGAGCCGGACGGGCGCTGGCACAGGAATTCACCTTCAAGCTGCACCAGCCGCTGAGCGCGAATGCCTCGGCACAGGTCAACATGCTCGAACCCTGGGCGAAGGCCGTGGAGGAAAACTCCGGCGGTCGCGTCAAGATCGAGATCTTTCCTTCCATGACGCTTGGCGGGCGCCCGCCCGAGCTGATCCAGCAGGTGCGCGACGGCGTGGTCGATCTGATCTGGACCGTGAACGGCTACACGCCGGGCCTGTTCCCGCGCACGGAGGTCTTCGAGCTGCCTACCGTCTACAAGAATGATCTGGTTGCGACGAATCTCGCCATGCACGACATGTTCGAAAGCGACCTGAAAGAGGATTACAAAGGCGTCGAGGTGATGTTCCTGCATGTGCATGCGGGACAGGCGCTGCATATGCGCGACAAGGAAGTCCGCAGTCCCGCCGACACCGCAGGAACCAAGCTGCGGATTCCCACGCGCACCGGTGCGTGGGTCATCGAATCCCTTGGCGCCGCGCCGACCGCGATGCCGGTTCCCGAGCTGCCCACCGCCTTGCAGAAAGGCGTGGTGGACGGGGCGCTGATCCCGTGGGAGATCATTCCGCCGCTGAAAATCCAGGACCAGACGGAATACCAGATCGAACTCAATAACCAGGAACGCTTTGGCAACACCACCTTCCAGGTAGCGATGAACCAGGCTCGTTGGGACAGCCTGCCCGACGATATCAAGCAGGCATTCCGGGATGCGTCGAACCGCGACTGGTGGGCGAAGGTCGGCGAAATCTGGCGCAAGGCCGACGATGACGGCCTCAAGATCGCGGTGGATTCGGGCAATACCTATATCGCCCTCTCCGAGGAAGAGACCGAACCTTTCCGGCAGGCCATGGCCCCGGTCGTCGATCGCTGGATCGAAGAGGTATCGGCCAGCGGTATCGATGGCGCGGGTCTGGTCGAGAAAGCGCGCGGATTGATTGCCGAGAACGCCGGAGCGAAGTGATGGCGCTGGATCTGCAACTCGGCCGCAGCGGATTTACCGGTGCGGTCGCCGCCGCTGCGACCTTGTGGGCTCTGGCGGGGGGCATGGTCCTGCTTGCGGTCGTACTGATCAATTTCATCTCGGTCATTGGCGGCATCGTCTGGAAACCCTTCCCCGGCGATTTCGAACTGACCGAGATCGGGGTTGCCGTCGCCGCCTTCAGCTTCCTGCCCTATACCCAGATCACCGGCGCCAATGTGACCGCGGATATCTTCACTTCGGGGGCAAGTCCCCGCACCATCGCCGCCTTCACCTGCCTGGCCGCGCTGATCGCAACGCTGTTCGCGGGTCTGCTGACATGGCGGATGTATTTCGGCATGCTCGACCAGAAGGCCTATAACTACACCAGCGCCATCCTGCAGATCCCGCTCTGGTGGGGTTTCGTGCCGATCCTGTTTTCCCTTGTCCTGCTGGCCTTCGCCGCCATTGTCACCTTTCTTGAAAACACGCGTAAATTCGCCGGGACCTGACGCATGACCGATCCGATCACCCTTGGCGTCATCGCGCTGATCGTCCTTGTCGCCCTGATCGCGATCCGCATTCCCATCGCCTATGCGATGATCCTTGTGGGCGGTATCGGCGTGACAGTGATGGACGGCCCGGCATTGATGCTGAGCCAGCTCAAGACGCTCGCCTATGGGCAATTCTCGATCTATGACCTCTCGGTCGTGCCGATGTTCGTCCTGATGGGCGCGCTTGCCTCACGCGCCGGCTTGTCGCGGGCGCTGTTCCGCGCCGCCAATGCATGGCTCGGCTGGATGCCGGGCGGGACCGCGATGGCTTCGATCGCAAGCTGCGCGGGATTCGGCGCGGTCTGCGGCTCTTCGCTGGCGACGGCGGTGACCATGGGGCGCGTCGCTCTGCCGGAACTGTCACGCTACAACTATTCGGGTGCGCTCGCCACAGGCTCGCTGGCGGCCGGAGGAGTGCTGGGAATCCTGATCCCGCCCTCGGTCGTGCTGATCGTCTATGCGGTCATCGTCGAGGCCAGCATCGTCGACATGTTCGCCGCCGCCCTGTTGCCCGGCATCCTTGCGGTGATCCTGTTTCTGCTGACCATCGCGATCTATGTCGCGATCAATCCCAAGGCCGGCCCGGCGCATGGCGGGGTCGACCCGGGCGAGTTCCGTGAGGCGACGATCGGGGTGATCCCGGTCCTGCTGATCTTCGGGATCGTGCTGGGCGGGATCTATGCGGGGCTGTACACGCCGACGCCCGCCGCCGCGATCGGGGTTGTCATGGTCTGGCTCTACGGCGCGGCGATCCGCCAGATCCGCATCGGAGAACTGATTGAATCGCTGAAGGAAACGGCGGGAACGACCGGCATGATCTACCTGATCCTGCTGGGCGCCGAGATGATGAAGATCTTCATGAGCCGCGCCGGACTGCCGCAGGCCATGGCGACATGGATTATCGAATCCGGCCATGCGCCGATGACGGTGATGATCCTGCTGCTGATCGGGTTGATTGCCCTGGGCTGCCTGATGGACAGCCTTTCGATGATCCTGCTGGTCATCCCATTCTTCTGGCCGGTGCTGTCCGAACTGAATGGCGGCATTTACCAGACCGCAGATGGCGCAGGCTTCGGCATGTCGACCGAGGATCTGAAGATATGGTTCGGCATCATAGCACTGATCGTAGTCGAACTGGGCCTTATCACGCCGCCTGTAGGCATGAATGTCTTCGTCATCTCGGCGCTGGCCAAGGATGTGCCGATGGCCGACACCTTCAGGGGCGTGATGCCATTCTTCGTGGCCGAGCTTTTCCGCGTCGCATTGATCCTGCTGTTCCCGGCACTGACGTTATGGCTGCCGATGCTGGTCCGGGGGTAGACCCGGCGCCTCCGGACCGGAGCCACAACAGCAGCGCATTACATGACGATTCAGCCGCATTCACGCGAAAGAAAATACCTCCGATGCGTGAATCCGGAGCCGGCACGCCAAACTCGGTATGAAAAACATACTGAACCGGATCATGATGAAGATCGTTCACTCATTCTTCTTCATGCAAGTATCCTCGGGGGCGCCGGGGGGCAGACAGCCCCCGGCCATCGCGGGACGCTATCCGATCGGATCCCGACTGCACCCGGACAAAGCCTATAGCGGCTGCCCCGCCAGCAATCTCGGCATCGGATCCACGGACAGCCCGGCGGCCTGTCGCATGAAGCGCCGGCGGAGTCCCGGCAAAGCGGTGACTGCCCCCATGCCCACGCCCCGCAAGCCGCCCAGCAACGGGTTGTCGCTGGCAAAGATATGGTTCACGGCATCCATGCCCAGGGCAAGGCTGGTCGCGTCGAAGCGCCGCCATTGCTGGTATCGCTCCAGCACATCCCCGGCGCCGATATCCTCGCCGCGCCGTGCCGCCTCCACCAGAGTCTGGGCCAGCGCCGCAACATCGCGCAGCCCGAGATTGAGTCCCTGCCCGGCGATCGGATGCACGCCATGTGCCGCATCGCCCACCAGGGCGACGCGCGGCGCGGCATAGGATTCGGCCAGCGACAGGCTGAGCGGATAGGAAAAGCGTTGTCCGGCCAGGGAAATCCCGCCGAGGAAATCCCCGAAGCGGGGCCGCAGCACCTGCAGGAATTCCCCATCCGGCAGAGCCTTGATGGCAGAGGCATTGGCATCGGTTTCCGACCAGACGACGCTGCTGCGATTGCCGGGCAGCGGCAGGATCGCCAGCGGTCCGGTCGCCATGAAATACTGATGCGCGATGCCCTCATGCGGCAAGTCATGGTCGATCGCCGCGACCAGCGCCGTCTGGCCGTAATCCCATCCGCGCCGCTTGATCCCGGCGCGTTCCGCCACGCCCGAGCCGCGACCATCCGCGCCGATCAACAAGCGCGCCGTGATCCGCCGCCCATCCGACAAATCCGCCGTGACCAGCGCCGCCCCGACCTGCTGGCCGATCACCGAGACCCCCGGCATATGCGTCACCTGCCCCTCCATCGCAGCAAGCAGGGCGCGATACAGGAAGCGGTCCTCGAGCATGAAGCCGACCGGGCCTTCCTCGATCTCGGCGCTGTCGAAATGCAGGAAGAAGGGGGCGGCTCCCTCTCCGGGTTGTCCCTGTGAAGCCTTGACCTGGTGGATCGGCTGGCACTTGCCGGCCAGATCTCCCCAAAGGCCGAGCGCCTTCAGCAGCCGTTGCGACGCCACGGCGAGGGCATAGGCGCGGCCGTCGAAAGCTTCGGACGCCCTGGCATCGGCGGGCCGGGGATCGACCACGGCCACACTCATCCCGGCCCCGGCCAAGGCCAGCGCCAATGTCGGACCGTTCAGGCCGCCGCCCGCGATGAGAATGTCGAAATCCGTGGTCATGGCGCGCATTCATGCATGCGGCGGCGGCAATGGCAATGCGGCAATCATCCGTCTGCCTCGGCCTTCAGGATCGCCGCAAGGGCGCTGCGGTAGTCCGGGTATTTCAGCGTGATCCCCAAGTCGCGCTTGATCCGCTCGTTCGAGACGCGCTTGCTGTCGGAATAGAAAGAGCGCGCCATGGGCCCCAGATCGGCATGTTCGAAATCGACAGCCGGAGGAACCGGCATGTCCAGCATCCGCGCGGCACAGGCGATGATATCCTGCGGCGCCGCCGGATCGTCGTCGCAGAGGTTGTAGACCGCCCCCCCTCCCGGCATGGGCACGTCGATGGAGGCCATCAGGATCCGCGCGATATCCTCGACATGAATGCGGGAAAAGACCTGTCCCGGCTTGACGATCCGGCGGGCCGTGCCGTTTCGCAGCTTGGCGAAAGGGCCGCGCCCGGGGCCATATATCCCGGCCAGCCGAAAGATATGCAGGGGCAGGTCATGCGCGGCGGCCAATGCCTGCCACGCCTGTTCGGCCTGAACCCGGCTGCGCCCGCGCGCGGTGGTGGGGGCCAGATCGCTTGTCTCGTCCACCCAACCACCATTGCGGTCTCCGTAGACCCCGGTGGTGGACAGATAGCCCAGCCAGCGCGGGCGCGACCGGCCCAGCTCTTCGGTGAAGGCCGCCAGAACCGGATCACCCTCTTCCGTCGGAGCGGCGGAAATCAGGATCGCATCAGCGCGAGCGATAGCCTGATGTATGTCACTCTCCTGCCCCGGCCAGAGCAGAGGTTCAGCCCCCGCAGCCGCCACTCGTTCGGGGTGGTTGCGAGTCGTGCCGGTGACGCGCCATCCCTGCGCAATTGCCAGCGGAGTCAGGTAGCCGGCGGTGTAGCCATGACCGAATATCAGCATTTCCATGACAGAAGGGTAACCGGCTGCGCCGACCTGCGCCAGACGCTTGCGTGTCGCACCGTGCGCAGGCAGGGTAATGGTAAAGAAGGAAAGAACAGATGGATACGGATTCGCGTTTTCTACCGGTCGAAACACCCCCCTCGACTCCGCGCGCGCAATTCACCGACCCTGCTGCCGCAACTGCCCGCCTGTGCGAGCTGTATGAAGAGGCAACGGGCTTTCTGCAGGGGCATTTCACCCGCCTGCTGGCGGGAGAGCAGCCGCAGGCGCGTTATCGCGCCTTCTATCCCGAACTGCGCCTGACCGTTACCAGCCACGGCAAGATCGATTCACGGCTGTCTTTCGGCCATGTCACCGATCCCGGCATCTATGTCGCGACCATTACCCGCCCGGATCTGTTCCGGAATTACCTTACCGAGCAGATCGGGCTGCTGATCCGCAATCATGGAGTTCCCGTCACTGTCGGTATCAGCGAAACGCCGATGCCGGTGCATTTCGCCGTCGCCACGCAGAACGACCTGAACGTGCCGCAGGAAGGCGTGCTGAAATTCTCGCTCCGCGATGTTTTCGACGTGCCCGAGCTGAACACGATGAACGACGATATCGTCAACGGGGTTGCCGCGCCGATGGCCGACGGCAGCCAGCACCTGGCGGCCTTCACGGCGCAGCGCATCGATTATTCGCTGGCACGGCTGCAGCATTACACCGCCACCGCGGCCGAGCATTTCCAGAATTTCGTCCTGTTCACCAACTACCAGTTCTACGTGGACGAGTTCGAGGCATTCGCCCGCCGTGCACTGGCCGATCCGCTGCTTGGATACGACTCTTTCGTCGCCCCCGGCAACCAGGAGATCAGCGAGCCGGATGCGCCGCTGACCCCGCTGGCCAAGCTGCCGCAAATGCCGACCTATCATCTCAAGCGGGCCAATTCGCAGGGGATCACGCTGGTCAATATCGGGGTCGGCCCGTCCAACGCGAAGACCGCGACAGATCATATCGCCGTGCTGCGTCCGCATGCGTGGCTGATGGTCGGGCATTGCGCGGGGCTGCGCAATTCGCAAAGCCTTGGCGATTTCGTCCTTGCCCATGCCTATCTGCGCGAGGATCACGTTCTGGACGACGATTTGCCGGTATGGGTGCCGATCCCGCCGCTGGCCGAGGTGCAGGTGGCCCTGCAAGAGGCCGTGGCCGAGGTCACCAGGCTGGACGGCTACGAACTCAAGCGGGTCATGCGCACCGGCACCGTCGCCACGATCGACAACCGCAACTGGGAGCTGCGTGATCATTCCGGCCCGGTGCATCGCCTGTCGCTGTCGCGCGCCGTCGCGCTGGACATGGAGAGCGCCACCATCGCCGCCAACGGCTTTCGCTTCCGGGTGCCCTACGGCACGTTGCTCTGCGTCAGCGACAAGCCGCTGCATGGCGAGTTGAAGCTGCCCGGCATGGCCACGGATTTCTATCGCACACAAGTCGCCAACCATCTTCTGATCGGAATCCGGGCGATGGAAAAGCTGCGCGAGATGCCTTTGGAACGTATACATTCGCGTAAATTGCGGTCATTCAGCGAAACGGCATTCCTTTGACCTAGCGTCAACTTTACTAAAATACGCTGGTTTCACGATGTTTGGCGGAAAAAGGCTTGATCTGTCGGTCAAAACCGTGTGTAGCAAGCTTTATGCCGAAAAAGGCGCATATTGTTAGCGCGCGAAACAGGGCGAGAGGAGACAGATACATGGCAACGCCTTCCGCAAAACCTATGACGAAAACACAGCTTGTGGCGGTTCTGGCCGAAGAATTGGGTTCGGACAAGAAATCCGCTGCCGCAGCTCTGGACGCGATCTCCGCGGTCGTGACCCGTGAGGTCGCCAATGGCGGCGCAGTCACCCTGCCGGGCATCGGCAAGATCGCCTGCCGTGCACGTCCCGAACGTCAGGTCCGCAACCCGCAGACCCAGGAAATGATGACCAAGCCGGCCGACAAGCAGGTGAAGGTAACCGTCGCCAAGGCCCTGAAGGACAGCGTCAACAGCTGATCCCGCAGGGGAATGCGATTGCAAAGGGTCGCGCCCGAAAGGGCGCGGCCCTTTTCCTTTCCGCCCTTCCGGTTGCCACTGCCATCTGCTAGCCGTTCTGCATCATCTGCAAGAAAGGCGGGCCATGGATATTCGCGCGATCCTGATGGGGGTGAGCTTCGCAGTCATGTGGGCCTCGGCCTTCACGACCACCCGGATGATCGTCACCGAGGCTCCTCCACTTCTGGCGCTCTCCCTGCGCTTCGCGCTGTCGGGTGCCATCGGCATCGCCATCGCTCTTGCCATGGGGCAGACCTGGCGTAATCTCAGTCGGTTCCAGTGGCGGGCGGTGATCGTTCTTGGACTGTGCCAGAACGCGCTTTACCTGGGCCTCAACTGGGTCGCCATGCAATGGATCGAAGCGGGGCTGGCTTCGATCATCGCGGCAACCATGCCCTTGATGGTGGCAGCGATGGGCTGGATCTTCATGGGCGAGAGGCTGCGCCCGCTCGGTTACGGCGGGCTGTGCCTTGGGCTGGTCGGCGTGGCGATCATCATGGGAGCACGGCTGCAGGGCGGCAGCGATCCGATCGGCATCGCCATTGGCTTCATCGCCGCACTGGCACTGGCCATCGCGACCCTCTCGGTCCGGGGGGCCAGTTCGGGCGGCAACGTGATGATGATCGTCGGGTTGCAGATGCTGGTCGGCGCGGTCACGCTGGCCGCCATCGCCCCGTTCTTCGAAACATGGAATGTCGCGATTACCGGGCGATTGGCCTGGGCCTTCATCTATACCGTCCTGGTGCCGGGACTGGCGGCGACATGGATCTGGTTCCTGCTCGTCCAGCGCATCGGCGCGGTCCGCGCCGCGACCTTTCATTTCCTGTCGCCCTTCTTCGGCGTCGCCATCGGAGCGCTGGTGCTGGGCGAGAAACTGGGTATCAGCGACGTGCTCGGCGTCGGTATCATCATGGCCGGTATCTTGGCAGTGCAGCTTTCTAAGGCCCCCGCAACGATGCCCCCCGTCAGGCGGCCACCACCTGCGTAGACAAGCGGACCCGGCCTGCTTCTTCTTTGTTTCAAATACCTCGGGGTCCGGGGCAGAGCCCCGGCCATCGTGGGACGCAAATCACCTGCTCACGGCTTCAGCCGCTCCAATATCTGCCCATGCAGCCGCTCTCCGGCGACGATCAGGCCATCGACCATAGCGCGCTGGCTGTTGAAGCGCATCCGCTCGCCGCGCCGATCGGTGACAATGGCGCCGGCCCGTTCCGCGATCAGGCTGCCTGCCGCGATATCCCATTCCCATGCCGCCCGCAGCGAAAGCGCGGCATCGAAGCAGCCCTCGGCGGCAAGGCATAACCGCCAGGCCAGCGAGGGACGGAATTCGCGGCGGAATGGTGGAACCAGCCCGTCGCGCCAATGCCCTGGCTCGGAGACGGCGCGATAGGTCAGCACGGAGGCGCCGTCGATATCGGCCTGCGCGGGCGCTATCGGCTGACCGTTTCGCAGCGCCGGACCATCGGCAAAGGCGGTATAGGTGATGTCACGGACCGGCAGATGGACGACCGCAGCGACGATCCGGTCGCCATCAGTCACGGCGAGAGAATGGGAGAAACCTTCCTGCCCGGCGATGAAGGCGCGCGTGCCGTCGATCGGATCGATGATGAAGCAATGCCGCGCGTCCAGCCGCGACAGATCCGCCTCGCTTTCCTCGGACAGCCAGCCATAGCCCGGCCGGGCCGCCATCAGGCTTGCCTGCAACTCGTCATTCACGGCCAGGTCGGCCTCGGTGACCGGCCCGGCATCGCCACCCTTGTCCCATGAGCGCGGATCCCGGCGCCAGAAGCCTAGCGCGATCTGTCCCGCACGCCGCGCGGCATCCGTCAGCAGATCCAGATCGGCTTCAGGCACCTGCAACGGTCATGCCCTCCACCAGCAGGCTCGGAGCCTCGATCCCGCGCCATGGCAGTGCGTCATTCCCTGCGACCAGCGTCATCAGCATCTCGCGCAGGTTGCCGGCGATAGTGCATTCATTCACCGGATAGGCGATCTGCCCGTTCTCGACCCAGAAGCCCGCCGCCCCGCGCGAGTAATCGCCGGTCGTGCCGTTGATCGACGCGCCCAGCATGGATGTCACGATCAGCCCGCGCCCCATATCGGCGATCATCTGTTCCTGTGTCTGCGTGCCGGGCGTCAAAATGACATTGCTGTTCACAGGAGAGGGTGCTGATGTCAGCCCGCGCGCGGCAGAGGCCGTGCTATCCATGCCCAGCTTGCGCCCGGTGGCCAGATCCAGCGTCCAACCCTGCAATATACCCCCCGATACGATCTCGCGCCTGCGGGTGGCCAGCCCCTCGGCGTCGAAGGGACGCGAGGACGGATAACGAATGCGCAGCGGATCCTCGACCAGGTTCATGCCGGCGGGCAGGACCGCCTCGCCCATTTCCTTGCGCAGCCAGCTTGCGCCGCGCGCGACCGCGCCACCATTCACCGCCGCAAGCAGATGAGAGATCAGCGAAGAGGCAACCCGGCGGTCATAGAGGATCGGGAACGCCCCGGTCGGCGGCTTCCTGGAACCGGCACGGGCCAATGTGCGCTCGGCGGCAAGCGCCCCGATCTCTTCGGGTTCGGGCAGATTCCCT
The DNA here is from genome assembly GCF_003697785.1 of Paracoccus alkanivorans. Lineage (GTDB taxonomy): Bacteria > Pseudomonadota > Alphaproteobacteria > Rhodobacterales > Rhodobacteraceae > Paracoccus > Paracoccus alkanivorans. The sequence continues at coordinate 280,729 of NZ_QOKZ01000003.1, forward strand.
GCCCAGCTTCGGGATTCGGCAGCATAGTCGCGCTCCATCCCCAAGCCCTCGCCGGTGATGGCAACGGTCGAGATGACATGGGTGCTGCGGCCGTAGCCGCCGGAGAATCCGTTCGAGGCGGCCAGCCACATATGGCGGTTGCTGAAGGCCGCGCTGGCGGCCTCGACCTGGCTGATGCCCCTGGCGGCCATAGCCGCCGCCTCGGCACGCAGGGCAATCTCCTGCAAGGATTCGGGGGTTGGATCGGGCTGGTCGTCCAGCAGCTGCAATCCCCCGGCATCGCGTTTTTCCGCCAGTTGATGCGGCTCGGCCAGTCCAAGCGTATCATCGACCGGCGCCTCGCGTGCCATCGCCACGCCGCGCTCGGCCAGTTCGGCAACCGTCGCCTCGCTGTAATCCGAGGCCGAGACGCAGGCCTGGCGGCCACCGATCAGGACACGCAGCCCGATCTCGGTTCCTTCCGCGCGCTCTGCCTGTTCCAGCGCACCGCCACGGACATCTATGCTGATCGAGCGGCCCTGCATCGCCAGGGCATCGGCCTGATCGGCCCCGGCACGCCGAGCCGCCTCGACCAATGCTTCGGCAAGCTTCTTCAGATCGGTTTTCACAGCATCGCCGCTCATGCCTGTCCTCCGGCTATGACTCCACCATTCCGCAGCGCCGGAGGTGGAGTGAACGAAAAAGGCCGGGCAGGTCGCCCGGCCCCGTGCCTCAAGGCCACATTGTTATTGCACTTGCTGCCCATTGGCAAAGATCGAGCCGTCCTCCTTGAACTCGAGCTTTGTCTCCAACTGATCGGGATTCCCCTCGACCGGCTTGGCGAACATCGCCAGCATCATGCGCGCGCCCATCAGTTGCTCTTGCGGCACGAGCCCGATCGACACCAGCTTTTCAAGCAGCGCATTCACACCGGTGAAACTGCCTTCGAGGACACCGACCGGTTGTTTCGCACCTTGCGGCACCGTCAGGTCACCGGTCACATTGGCATCCACTCCGGCCGCCTGAAGCACGACCGAGTTGATCTTCACCGACTGCGGCTCGAACGGCATTTCGGGCGCGTTTGCTGCCTCGCCGCCATCTTTTGCCGGGTCCTGGGCAAAGGCCGGATCGAACAGATCCTTCCTGACCAGTGCATCTCCCGCCAGATCGATGGTCAGATTCGCCGGATCACGCGGCAATTCCTGGCCAGGATCGAACAGGTTCCAGATACCATCGGCAAGCGTCAGCCCGACAAGCTGGTATTTGAGCGAGAATGGCTGCGCCTGTTCCGATGTGCTGACCGGGAAGGTCGCCGAACCCGACGAGCTGTCGAGCGCATAGCTGATCGGGAAAGGCAGTTGATCGACCGTTACCTCGACCTCGGTCGCCTGTGTCGCTCCCTCATAGCTCAACCCGTCCTTCGCCATGGCGAATGTCAGGTTGCCGCCCTCCGAAGTGAACTTGCCACTGCCCGATTGCGGGCCGCTTTCGGGATCCATGCCCTCGAAGGTTCCACTACCGGTCATCTTGCCCATCTCGATCCTGGCATTGGCCAGGAATCCGGCATTCAGTGCAAGATCGATACGGTCCGCCATGTTATCCAGACCCGTCGGCAAGACTGTCTGGCCGGAAATTGCAAGGCCATCCATATGCATCTCGCCCGCAACCTTGCCCTCGGCTGCATTCTCCGCTCCCGAGGGCGGTTCAAGCACGTTGAGCCTCAGATCCAGCCCGGCGATTGTCGCGTCATAGGTGATGTCCTGACCTTCGCCTTTCACGGAGCGATACTGACCGGCAAGATCGGTCAATGCGATGGTAAGCGGCACTTCGCCGCCATTCGAATTCTCTTCGCCAAAGCGGATTGCGGTATCGAGGCTGGGATATTTGAACTCATGCGTCATGTCGTCGGCCGAGCCCGATGACAGCATCTCGTTGCCGGGCGCGGTCATCACCACGTTCATCTCGAAAGGCTCCTGGTCGGGCACCTCGGTCTTCGTGGAGATGGTCATCTCACCATCGACAACGGTGCGCACCTTCGCATCGCCTGTCTGCTCCAGCGTCATTTGCGGGATGGTGATCGTGGAGTCGGAATGCTCGGCATCCATCGAGATGACGACATCGGAAAGGCTCAGCCTGTTGCCCGCATCCTCCCTGGCACCGGCGTTCACCTGATACCCCATGTCGGTGTAATAGCTCTCCAGGTTTTCCCAGACCTGCGTCGGTGTGAGATCCGCCAGAACGGGACCCGCGCCTGCGATCAGTGCGAAAGCAGAGCTTGCAAGGGTGCGACGCATGATAAATACCTTTCGTCAAGTAAAGCTCAAAGCAGTTTCTGACATAGGCCGAAGGCAAGTGAAAGGGACCATTGCGTGATCAGGTTGACCCACGACGAGGATATCGCCCTGCTGACCATCGACCGTCAGGACAAGGCCAATTCGCTGACCGGGCAGATGCTGCGCGATCTGACCGCGCATCTGGACGAACTGGCTGGATCGGGCTGCCGGGCACTGATCCTGACGGGAACGGGAAAGGTGTTTTCCGCCGGGGCGGATCTGGCGGAAGCCAGGGCGGGGCTGGCCAGATCCCCGGAATGGGAGCGGCTCTCGGCGCGCATGGCCTCGATGCCCTGCCTGACCATCGCGGCGCTGAACGGCACGCTGGCCGGCGGTGCCTTTGGGATGGTGCTGGCCTGCGATCTGCGCCTGGCAGTGCCGGAGGCGAAATTCTTCTACCCGGTCATGAAGCTGGGCTTTCTGCCGCAGCCGAGCGACCCGCAGCGCATGGTGGCACTGACAGGCCCATCGCGGGCGAAGATGATCCTGATGGGAGGAGCGAAGATCGAGGCATCCGAGGCCCTGGCCTGGGGCCTGATCGACCGGATCGTTCCGGCAGAGGATCTGATCGCCGCGGCACGGGGTCTGGCAGAGGACAGCAGGGCTGCCGCGCCGGATCACGCTGCGGCGATCAAGGCAATGATCGATCAGCCATAGACCGATTGCTTGCCGAAATGCTTGCACAGCATGTAATAGATGACCGGCCGATACTTGCTGCGGTTCGACCGCCCGTATTTGTCGATGACTGAATTGATCGCTTCCATCAATTGCGGGCCGTCAGCCAGCCCCAGCTTCTTCATCAGGTAGTTCTTACGAACCCGGTCCAATTCCGAGTCGTCACTCGACGCGATGGTCTCTGCATCGGTATTGTAGATCGACGGACCACAGCCGATGGTGATCTTGGTCAACAGATCCATATCCGGCGTTTCGCCCAGCTTGTCCTTGATATCTTTTGCATATTTGGCAATCAAATCGTCACGTCTACTCATCTTCACTCCCCCAATTGGTTGATGTTGGACAAATGGAGGATGCGGCGATGCGCGGCATTTGGCAACCGCTTAGGAAATCGGCACGATTCATCACCGCGAGAACCCGCCAAGGGCGGTCAACCGGATCATGGGTGCAATATGCCACCCCGTCAGCCCGGAGCAGGGAATCCGCTCCAAAATAGCGGGCAGGGACACTCCGGCCGGCAACCACCGCCATCAGCGCCAGCCAGCGATGACACGGCACGGTAATAGCTGTCCTCGGCAAGCGCGTGCAGCGGCAGCCGGTGCGGCAATGACGGCAAGAAATGCGGTTGCATCGCACTGCTTCATGTGACCTCCTCCCTGTTTGGCGTAGTCTCTGCGCAGCTCGGCGCGCGAGCGCAATCACCCGATGCGGAAAGATCGGATCAGGCGATTTCCGGGACTGTGTTCTTCCCGCAACAAGTTTACCGTTCGGCGGCGGAACAATGTCGCTCTTGTCAGGCTATTGCACGGAAATTTTTTCGCTTCCTCCTGCCTGCCGTCGATGCGATCCTTATTTCCGGCAACCGTTCCCGTTGATATTGTGGTCGCCATCGAAAGGCCCGATCTAGTCAGCCGAACCATGAAGGAGTCCATCATGCGCAAGACCATTCTTTCGGCGATCCTTGCCCTTGGGGCATTCACCGCCCCCGCCCTGTCCGAGACGATCCGCGTCGGCATGTCGGGCGGCTATTTCCCCTTCACCTTCACCCGCGCCGACGAGCTGCAGGGATTCGAGGTCGATTTCATGCGCGCTGTTGCCGAGGAAACCGGTGACGAGGTCGAATTCGTCACGATGTCCTTCTCGGGCCTGATCGGAGCCCTGGAATCGGGCCGTATCGACACGGTCGCGAACCAGATCACCATCACCCCGGAACGCGAGGCGAAATTCACCTTTACCCAGCCCTATGTCTATGACGGCGCGCAGGTCGTGGTGAAGGCGGGCAACGAGGGCGAGATCACCGGCCCCGAAAGCCTCAAGGGCCGGTCGGTCGCGGTGAACCTGGGATCGAATTTCGAGGAATTGCTGCGCAACCTGCCCTATGCGGACGAGATCGACATCCGCACCTATGAATCGAATATCGAGCAGGACACGGCGCTTGGCCGCGTCGATGCCTTCGTGATGGACCGCGTGTCCTCGGCGCAGGTGATCGCGAAAAGCCCGCTGCCGCTGGCGCTGGCCGGACAGCCCTTCGACGAGATCCGCAACGCGCTGCCCTTCCGCGACGACGAGGCCGGAAACGCCCTGCGCGACCGCGTCGATGCCGCGATCACCACGTTGAAAGAGAACGGGAAGCTGGCCGAGATATCGGAGAAGTGGCTGGATGCGGACGTGACCAAGCCACTGGCTGAAGCCGACTGATGCGGCCTCTGGACATCGCCTATATGTGGGATCTCGTGCCGGTGATCGCCGGCTATATCCCACTGACCCTGTTCATGGCGCTGGTCTCGATGGTGGCAGCGCTGGTGCTGGCGGCGCTACTGGCCATCGTGCGGGTGCTGAAGATCCCCGTTCTGGACCGGGTCGTGGCGGTGTTCATCAGCTTTTTCCGGGGCACACCGCTGCTGGTGCAACTGTTCCTGTTCTATTACGGCCTGCCCCAGATGCTGACCTTCCTGACAAATATCGATGGCGTTACGGCGGCGATCTTCGGGCTGACCATGCATTTCTCGGCCTATATGGCCGAAAGCATCCGCGGCGCGATCCTTGGCGTCGACCGCAGCCAGTGGGAGGCCGCGCAATCCATCGGCATGACACAAGGCCAGCTCCTGCGGAGGATCGTTTTGCCGCAGGCGGCACGCACCGCCGCGCCGACCCTGGTGAATTACTTCATCGACATGATCAAAGGTACCTCGCTGGCCTTCACCCTTGGTGTCACCGAGATGATGGGCGCGGCCCAGAAAGAGGCAGCGGGCAGCTTCCTGTATCTGGAGGCATTCCTTGTCGTAGCGCTGTTCTACTGGGCCATTGTCGAGATCCTCTCGGTCGGTCAGCGCCGGATGGAACGGCATCTTGGAAAGGCGGTGGCGCGATGAGCTGCGAGATCGATATCGCCGGGCTGGTCAAGCGTTTTGGCGGCAACGCGGTGCTGAACGGCATCGACCTGTGCCTGAAACCGGGCGAGCGTGTGGCGATCATCGGCCCGTCGGGAACCGGGAAATCGACGCTTCTGCGCTGCCTGAATTTCCTCGACCCTCCCGACGAGGGGCGGATCACGATCGGCGACCTGTCGGTCGATGCGGCAAGGGCAAGCAGGGCCGACATGCTGGCGCTGCGGCGGCGGACCGGCTTTGTCTTTCAGAACTATGCGCTTTTCGCCAACAAGACCGCCCGCGAAAATATCATGGAGGGGCTGATCACGGTCCGGAACTGGCCGAAACCCAAAGCCGAGGAACGCGCCCGCGAGATCCTGCAGCAGATCGGCCTTGGGGATCGCGGCGACAGCTATCCCTCGGCGCTGTCGGGCGGGCAGCAGCAGCGGGTGGGAATCGGTCGCGCAATGGCGCTGGATGCCGAGTTGATGCTGTTCGACGAGCCGACAAGCGCGCTGGATCCGGAATGGGTGGGCGAGGTTCTGGACCTGATCCGCCGCATCGCGGATGGCCGCCAGACGATGCTGATCGTCACGCATGAGATGCAGTTCGCCCGCGAGATCGCCGACCGGATCGTATTCATGGAAGGCGGGCGGATCGTCGAGCAGGGACCGCCCGCGCAGATATTCGGCAATGCGCGGGATGAACGGACCCGTGCCTTCCTGCGCCGCGTGGGCTGACCGGCGCGAAGCGCACTATCGGACAGGATGAATAGTCGACGCGATGCGCAAGCGGTCCGCGGCACAACCTGTAAAAGCGGCGGGTGCTGCACCACGAACTGATGCGGCGCGCCATGAAAATGGCGCGCCGCTTACTACTGTGACAGTTTTCCGTGAAAATCCGGGAAAAGCACTCCGGCTCAGAAAGTAAAGTTCGCGGTCAAGCCAATGCTGCGGCCGATCTCCTTCTGGCTGACGACATATTCGAAATCGCCGCCATAGCTCGCCCGGTCAGCATAATCCTCGTCAAAGAGATTGTTGATCTCGGCCCGGATCGTCAGGTTCTCGTAGCGTGCCGGTGTGTATTCGCCATAGACGTTCACAACCGTGTAACCGTCATAGTTTCGGCGTTCGTCTCCCCAGGGATCGACGCCGTGAAACGGCTCTTCAAAGACATGCTCGATCACGCCGCCGATCTTCATACCGCGGGTGATCTCGTGATTGGCATCAAGCGTCAGGACTCGGCCCGGAACGGTGCCGAAACCACGGATGTCGTTGCTGGTCGGGGCCTTACCATCCACCTCGACATCGATATCCGAATAGCGCAGTGTCGCGGAACCGCCGTCCCAGTTCTGACCCAGAGAGACACGCCAGCCCTCGCTGCGGATTTCCTTAACCTCGCTATCGCTGCGCGCATTGCCGATCTTGGTGCGGAACGCCTCGACCCCGATGGTGGAACCGTCCTGCTCCCATGTCACGCCGAGAATGGCGTTTTGCGAGCGGGCCGAGCGAAGGTTGTCATAAACACCGTCCTCGTAAAGCACGAAACCCTGATTCAGGGGGATGCCGCCAAATACCGTGGAATAGCCAGCGTCGAATGACAGGGAATCGGTCGCATGCCAGGTCAGGTTCGCATTGGCGCTTGCACCCTCGCTGTCGAACTTTTCGGCTTCGGTTCCATAGAAGCGGTTCCAGTCGTAACGCAGGCCGGTACTGTAGTCGATCTGTCCGACCGAGCCGCGAGCCTGCACAAAGACCCCGGTATTATGACTATCTTCCCGGAATTTCGTGTGAATGGCCTCACCGGTTCTTGGATGGATCCAGTAATCGTCAAGATAACCCGTCCGATTATGGAAATCCACCCCGGCAGCAAATTCGGTCTGACCTATCCTGAAGTGGTTTTGCAACACCGCCGAGAAAGATTCAGCCTCGCCAGCCGCCCGGTTGGGATCACGGCCGTCGTCGCGCGGAAGGTCGGTGGCAGTTAGTTCGTTCTTCGATGAAGACAGCAGAAGCTCGGGGTTGAACAGATCGCTGCTGGCCTCGGTCCGGCTGATTTTCAGCGTATGGGTGGTCTGCGTCATGTCGAAATATCGCGGAGCACTGTCACGCCCGACGTAATCCACGACATTCGGGCGGAACGGGCGCAGTGAATCGTCCTTGACCTGAATGCCGCCATATTCAAAGCGCCAGCCATTCGCCTCGGCCCCCAGCTTGACCATGTAGCTGTCGAGATCGGCGCCCGTATATTTCACCGTCTCGCCATCGCCACCCTCGTAGTCGTCGCCGGTGGCGCGCTTGGCATAGATCAGGGCATCGACCGGCCCCTGGCGGCCATACAGGGTCAGCGCACCGGTCGCGGTATCGCCGTTCGACTCGAAACCCGTGGTCAGCTTGCCGCCGAAATTCCGGCCATCTTCAAGCAGGTCCAGGGCCGATTTCGTTTCATATTCGATCGAGCCGCCCAATGCGTCGGGGCCGGCATCAGCCGGAGCAACCCCGGCATCGACCCGCGCGGCCTTCAGCAGACCCGGATCGATCAGGTTCGTGCCGGTGTGATGCCACATGCGGTTGTTCTGCAGCGCGCCGTCAATGGTGACCGCCATCTGCTCCTGGTCGATCCCGTTGACATAGACCCGCTCGGTCAGCGCGATCCCGCCATCCACGATCACGCCGGGCTCCGAACGGAACAGATCGGCAAGTCCGCCGGTCTCCGCCGCTTTCAGATCTTCTTCGTCTACCTCGATCTGGCCGGTGACATATGCATCGCGTGCATAAAGAACAATCGGCTCAAGCGTGATCGGTTGTGCGAGCGCAAGGCCAGGAACCATCGCGGTACTCAATACCAGTGTCGCCCGGGTGATCTTGGGCATGGACTTCCTCCATCGAAACCTGTTGCTGGCTTGCGACAGCGGAAATCCGCATTGCTGGCTTGGCGGGCTTTTTAACCAACGATGACCGCGAATGCGAGATGATTCCGTGCTGCCATTCCGCGGTCATGCAAATCTGCCACAGTCCGGGTCTGCGGTATCCGCGGAAGCAGAACCGCAACCTTTCGACGAAATACGTCAGCCAAGCAACAGGCCGGTCCCCAATCCGATGACCAGCGCCAGGCCCGCCAACGCGAAGGACCGCCAGCGGGGACGGGGTGTTTTGGGCTGGGGCTTAGCATGAGCGTGTTCCCAAAGCATCCGGTCGACCAGCTTTGGCAATAACGGGCCATAGCGGCCCAATGTCTGCGCCACCTGCACCGCGTCCTTCGTCATCGCCCGCGGCCCGAGACTGGCCTTGATGTAATCCGAAACCACGGGCTTGGCCGCCTCCCACATGTTCAATTGCGGATCCAGCGAGCGCGCCACCCCCTCTACGACAACCATGGTGCGCTGCAGCAGGATCAGCTCGGTCCGCGTGGGCATCCCGAAGCGCTCGGTGACCTCGAACAGATAGGCCAGCAGGTTAGCCATCGAGATCTGGCTTGCATCGGCGCCGAAAATCGGTTCGCCGACAGCACGCAGGGCACGGGCGAACGCCGCCTCGTCACGGTCGCGGGGAACGTAGCCCGCCTCGAAATGCACGCGCGCCACGCGGCGATAGTCGCGGCGGATGAAGCCCATCAGGATCTCGGCATAGACGCGGCGCGTATATTCATCGATCTCGCCCATGATCCCGAAATCATAAGCTATGATATCTCCGTCCGGCGCGACCTTGAGATTGCCGTGATGCATGTCTGCGTGGAAAAAACCGTCACGGAGGGCATGCTGCAGGAAAAGCTGGATCACCCGGCGGGCGATATGACTGATGTCGTGACCCGCCGCGATCAACGCCTCGCGGTCGCCCATCGGGATGCCCTCTGCCCAGTCCGAGGTCAGCACCCGGCGCGATGACAGATGCCAATGCGGCAGTGGGATGGCGAAATCCTTGTCCTCGCGGGTATTCTCGGCGAATTCCGAGGCGGAGGCAGCTTCGAGACGCAGGTCGAGTTCACCGGTAACCACCGACTCGAAATGGCTGATGACATCGCGGGGACGCAGGCGGCGGCTGAAAGGAGCGATGCCCTCGATCATTCCGGCAGCGAAATGGAACGCGTCGATGTCGCGGCGAAAGGCGCCCACGATGCCGGGGCGCAGCACCTTGACGGCAACTTCGCGTCCGGTTTCCCGCAGCCTTGCCCGATGGACCTGCGCGATGGAGGCCGCCGCGACCGGTTCCGAGAATTCCGAGAACAGTTCATCGACAGGCTGACCGAGTTCGGCCGCCACCATCTGCTTTGCCGTCTCGGTCGGAAAGGGCGGCAGCCGGTCCTGCAGCATCCGCAATTGGTCGGCTAATTCGGTGCCGACGACATCGGCGCGGGTCGAGAGGATCTGTCCGAACTTGATATAGGCGGGACCGAGCGCCGTGATCGCCCGCGTCACAGGCGGCAGATCGGGATTGCCCCTGTAGCCCATCCAGCGGAACGGCCAGCCCAGCACCCGTGCCGCCAGACGCAGCCGGGCCGGGGCTTCGATCGCGTCAAGCGCCACGCCCATCGCGCCGGTCCGCTCGAATGTCGCGCCGGTCCGGATCAGGCGCAGGATGTTATGCGGACCGCGCATTAAAGTTTCCAGCCGGAATGCAGTGCGGCGATTCCCATCGACAGGTTGCGCCATTGGACGCGGCCGAAACCGGCCTTGCGGATCATGTCGCCAAAGGCCTCCTGATCGGGAAAGCGGCGGATCGATTCGACGAGATACTGATAACTGTCGCGGTCGCCGGTCACCGCCTGCCCCATCGCCGGGATCACGTTGAAGCTGTAGCGGTCATAGGCCCATTGCATCATCGGCACCGGGATCCGACTGAATTCCAGCACCATCAGCCGCCCGCCGGGACGCAATACGCGGAACGCCTCGGCCAGCGCGTCGTCTATGCGGGTGACGTTGCGGATGCCGAAGCTGATCGTGTAGCGGTCAAAGCTGCCATCCGCGAAAGGCAGCCGCATCGCGTCGCCGGTCACCCATGCGAGCCGGTCGGCCAGCTTGGCGGCCTCGCCCCGCTTGCGCCCTTCTACCAGCATGGATTCGGTCATGTCGCAAACGGTAACGCGCGCGCCCGGCGCCCGGTCGAGGAATCGAAAGGCGATATCGCCCGTGCCACCGGCCACATCCAGCAGATGCTGCCCGTCGCGCGGTGCGAGCCAGTCCATCATCGCGTTCTTCCAGACACGGTGAACGCCCACGCTCATCAGGTCGTTCATCAGGTCATAGCGCGAGGCCACGCTGGAAAATACACCATGGACCAGCTTGGCCTTGTCGTCCTCGTCCACGGTCCGGAAACCGAAATGGGTCTGTTTCTTTTCGCTCATCGCGCTTGCCGTCCGCTGTCCTTCGCGCCAGATATGTCAGGCGCATCGCGCGCACAATGACCGGGATAGGCCAAAGGCGCAATGCAGCGAAAGGAAACGGATGCCGGAACTGCCAGAAGTCGAAACGGTCAGGCGCGGATTGCAACCGCATCTGGAAGGCCAGCGCATCGCCCGCGCCGAGGCTCGCCGCCCCGATCTGCGCTGGCCCCTGCCGCCCGACCTGGTGCAGGTGCTGACCGGCGCAACGGTGACGGCGCTGCGCAGGCGGTCAAAATACCTGCTGGCCGATCTGGACCGGGGTGGAACGCTGCTGATGCATCTGGGCATGTCGGGACGGCTTCTGGTCGAGGGCGCGGGGCTGGCCGGATTTCACCGCGACCCATCCATCCTGTCGCGTCATGATCACGTCGTGTTCGTGACCGGGGCGGGCACGACGATCACCTTCAACGATGCCCGCCGCTTTGGCATGATCGACCTGATCCGCGAAGGCGAAGCCCATCCGCTACTGGCTCATCTGGGGTCGGAGCCGTTCGATCCGGATTTCGATACGGGCTATCTGGCGGCGGCTTTCACCGGGCGACGCGCGCCGGTCAAGCAGGCATTGCTGGATCAGCGGATCGTCGCGGGGCTGGGCAATATCTATGTCAGCGAGGCGCTGCACCGGGCGGGCATCGATCCGCGCCGCGCCGCAGGCCGCATAGGCGAGGAACGGATTGCAGCGCTTGTGGGGCATATCCGCGATGTGTTGACGGATGCCATCGCCGCCGGAGGCTCTTCCCTGCGCGATCACCGGCAGGCAACCGGGGAACTGGGATATTTCCAGCACAGCTTTCGCGTCTATAACCGCGAGAACGCGCCCTGCCCCAATCAGGGCTGCACCGGACATATAAGGCGGATCGTCCAGTCCGGGCGGTCGAGTTTTTTCTGTCCCCGCTGTCAACGCTAACATGGCGCATCCTTGCCGATGCAAAGGGAAATTGGTGACAATTCTGCGAATTTCGGGGGCAAGAAGGCCCGACTCCCTGCTTGCAGCCTCATTTTCCCCACCTATATACAGCCGCGAAGCCACGGATTCGTTCCGGGTGTGAATCAATCATAGGGATCGGGCCGCGGGGGCCATAACGGACCCAAGGCTCATCATATCGCCGCAAGAAAGGTTAGAAATACATGTCCAAAGTCATCGGGATTGACCTCGGCACCACGAATAGCTGCGTCGCCATCATGGATGGCAGCCAGCCGAAGGTGATCGAAAACAGCGAAGGCGCTCGCACCACCCCCTCGATCGTCGGCTTCACCGACGGGGAGCGTCTGGTCGGCCAATCCGCCAAGCGTCAGGCCGTGACCAACCCCACCAACACCGTCTTCGCCGTCAAGCGCCTGATCGGCCGCCGCATCGGCGACGAAGCCGTCGAGAAGGACAAGAAACTGGTCCCCTACTCGATCGTGGATGGCGGCAATGGCGATGCCTGGGTCGAGGTGAAGGGCGAGAATTACTCCCCCGCTCAGGTCAGCGCGATGATCCTTCAGAAGATGAAGGAGACCGCCGAAAGCTATCTGGGCGAGGATGTGACGCAGGCCGTCATCACCGTCCCGGCCTATTTCAATGACGCCCAGCGTCAGGCCACCAAGGACGCCGGCAAGATCGCCGGTCTCGAAGTGCTGCGGATCATCAACGAACCGACGGCGGCTGCGCTTGCCTATGGCCTCGACAAGAAGGACAGCAAGACCATCGCGGTTTATGACCTTGGCGGCGGCACCTTCGACATCACCATCCTGGAAATCGACGACGGGCTGTTCGAAGTCAAATCGACCAACGGGGACACCTTCCTCGGCGGCGAGGATTTCGACATGCGGATCGTGAACTACCTCGCCGATGAGTTCAGGAAAGAGCATGGCGTCGATCTGACCAAGGACAAGATGGCGCTTCAGCGCCTGAAGGAAGCTGCCGAGAAGGCCAAGATCGAGCTGTCCTCCTCCAGCCAGACCGAGATCAACCAGCCGTTCATCTCGATGGACAAGGATTCCGGCACACCGCTGCACATGGTCATGAAACTGACCCGCGCCAAGCTGGAAAGCCTTGTGGGCGACCTCATCAAACGGACCATGAAACCGGTTCAGGAAGCGTTGAAAGATGCGGGTGTTTCCAAGTCCGATATCGACGAGGTGGTTCTGGTCGGCGGCATGACCCGCATGCCCAAGGTGTTCCAGGAAGTCACCGATTTCTTCGGCAAGGAACCGCATAAGGGCGTGAACCCTGACGAGGTCGTGGCACTGGGTGCCGCGATTCAGGCTGGCGTGCTGCAAGGCGATGTCAAGGACGTGGTTCTGCTGGACGTGACCCCGCTTTCACTGGGGATCGAAACCCTGGGTGGCGTGTTCACCCGGCTGATCGACCGCAACACCACCATCCCGACCAAGAAGAGCCAGATCTTCTCGACCGCCGAGGACAACCAGAACGCGGTGACGATCCGCGTCTTCCAGGGCGAGCGCGAGATGGCGGCGGATAACAAGCTGCTGGGTCAGTTCAACCTGGAGGACATTCCGCCCGCGCCGCGCGGCATGCCGCAGATCGAGGTGACCTTCGACATCGACGCCAACGGCATCGTGTCGGTCAGCGCCAGGGACAAGGGCACAGGCAAAGAGCAGAACATCACCATCCAGGCCTCGGGCGGCCTGTCCGACGAGGATATCGAGCGGATGGTGAAGGATGCCGAAGCCAATGCCGAGGCCGACAAGGGCCGCCGCGAACTGGTCGAGGCCAAGAACCAGGCCGAAAGCCTGATCCACAGCACCAAGAAGTCGCTGGAAGAACATGGCGACAAGGTGGACGAATCGACCGTCGAGGCGATCGAGCTGGCCATCGGCGCGCTGGAAGAGGCCGTGAAATCGGACGACGCCGGCAAGATCAAGTCCGGCATCCAGAACGTCATGGATGCCTCGATGAAGCTGGGCGAAGCCATCTACAAGGCGCAGCAGGACGGCGCCGATGGCGACGGCGGCAGCAGCGATGACGAGCCGCGCGCTGCCGACGAGGATATCGTGGACGCCGATTTCGAGGATCTCGGCGAAGACAAGAAACGCGGCTGATCCGGGCCGTATCCCTGGACCGGCCCGCGCCAATGCGGGCCGGACTGCATTCCGGGGGTCAGTAAACAGGACATAACATGGCCAAGCGTTGCTATTACGATGTTCTCGGGGTCAAGCGCGGGGCCTCGACAGACGAGATCAAGAAAGCCTATCGCTCGAAGGCGAAGGAACTCCACCCTGACCGCAACAAGGACAATCCCGGCGCCGAGGCCCAGTTCAAGGAGGTCAACGAGGCGTATGATTGCCTGAAGGACGAACAGAAAAAAGCGGCTTACGACCGGTTCGGCCACCAGGCCTTCGAGAATGGCGGCATGGGCGGCGGCTTTGGTGGTGGCCGCGGCGGAGCGCATCCAGGTGATTTCGGCTCGGCCTTTGCCGATGTCTTCGACGATCTCTTCGGCGACATGATGGGCCGGCGCGGCAATGCGGGCGGCGGACGTTCGCGCGCCCAACGCGGGCAGGACTTGCGCTACAACCTGCGCGTATCGCTCGAAGACGCCTATCGCGGCCTGCAAAAGACGATCACCGTCGCCAGTTCGGTCGCCTGTGGCGAATGCAACGGGACCGGGGCCGAAGGCGCGACCCAGCCCGCGACCTGTCCGACCTGCTCGGGCATGGGCCGGGTTCGGGCGCAACAGGGCTTTTTTACGGTCGAGCGCACCTGCCCCACATGCGGTGGCCAGGGCCAGATCGTCAAGAATCCCTGCAGGACCTGCCACGGCGCGGGCCGGGTCGAAAAGGACCGCACCCTGTCGGTCAACATCCCGGCGGGCGTGGAAACCGGCACGCGAATCCGCCTTGCGGGCGAAGGTGAGGCCGGGATGCGCGGCGGGCCGGCAGGTGATCTCTATATCTTCATCGAGGTGAAGGAGCACGAGATCTTCCTGCGCGACGGCAAGACATTGGCCTGTCAGGTGCCGGTCGGCATGGCAACCGCCGCCCTGGGCGGCGAGGTCGAGGTGCCGACGATCGATGGCGGCCGCTCTCGCGTGAAGGTACCGGCCGGCAGCCAGTCGGGACGCCAGATGCGGCTGCGCGGCAAGGGCATGCCCCCGCTCCGCCACGGGGCGGGCGCCAATGGCGAGGCAGGCGACATGCTGATCGAACTGGTGGTCGAAACACCGGTAAATCTGAACGCCCGCCAGAAGGAGCTTCTGCGCGAGTTCGAGGCCGAGAAGGTCGACAACAGCCCTCAATCGACCAGCTTCTTCAACAAGGTCAAGGGCTTCTGGGACGACATGACCCGTTGACCAGGGGGCGTTTCGACGTCCCCTTTAGCGCTTTGTTTATCCCATCCCCGCATGATCCGGGTATGGACATGAATCAACCGTCTGAACCGACAACGCTGCCCCTGTTCGACCCGGCAGTTCTGGACCACCGCGCCGCGAATTCCGCAAGATCGGCGCGGGTCAGCAAAGCTACACCATCCTATATCTCCGACCACCGCGCCCGGCTGCGCGAACGTTTCCTGCAGGGCGGCGCAGCGGCGATGCCGGATTACGAATTGCTTGAGCTTGTCCTGTTCCGCGCCATTCCACGGCAGGATGTCAAGCCGATCGCACGCCGCCTCATCGATCATTTCGGCGACTTCAACCGCGTCCTGTCCGCATCTCCCACACGCCTTTCCGAAATCGACGGAGTGGGGAATGCGGTCATCACCGAACTGAAAATCGTCGAGGCCGCGGCTCAGCGCATGGCGCGCGCCAAGGTCATGCAACGGCCGGTGCTGTCGGGCTGGCAGGCGCTTCTGGACTATTGCCACACCAGCATGGCGCATCGCGAGGTCGAGCAGCTTCGGGTGCTCTATCTGGACCGCAGGAACGTGCTGATCGCTGACGAGGAACAGGCGCGCGGCACTGTCGATCATGTCCCAGTCTATCCGCGAGAAATCATCCGCCGGGCACTGGAACTCAACGCCTCGGCGCTGATTCTGGTCCACAATCACCCATCCGGCGATCCGACCCCGTCGGATTCCGATATCGCCATGACGGCGCAGATTGTCCGTGCCGCCGACAGCATGGGAATCACTATCCACGATCACCTGATCATCGGCAGATCGCGCGAACTCAGCTTTCGTTCGGAAGGTCTGCTGTGATGCCGGAAATGCCGGCCTTGCTGCCAATGCGGCGACAAGCCGCGACAAAACAGCGCAGGGGCCTTTCCATCAGACGCGACAAATTTCCAACATGGGCGGGCCAGAAGGTATTTCGGATTTGGCTTACCCGCTGGACTGACGGGGATTTGAACGCTAGAACCGCCTACGCGAAGGTTGCGATCAAACGCGACCCGGAATGACATATCGGCCAAGCAAATGGCCCGAACTGGAGAATGACCCGTGTCCCACGCAGATGATCACGTAGGCACCCGGAGGGATTTCCTCTACTACGCCACGGCGGGTGCAGGCACGGTGGCTGCCGGAGCCGCCGCCTGGACGCTTGTGAACCAGATGAACCCCTCGGCCGATGTTCAGGCCCTGTCCTCGATCCAGGTCGATGTCAGTGGCGTCGAGGTCGGCACCCAGCTTACCGTGAAATGGCTGGGCAAGCCCGTATTCATCCGCCGCCGGACCCCGGAAGAGATCGAGGCGGCGCGGGCCGTGGAACTGGGCGAACTGATCGACCAGAACGCCGAGAACGAGAACAAGCCGGACGAAGCCGCCACCGACGAGAATCGCTCGCTGGACGAAAGCGGCGAATGGCTGGTGATGATCGGTGTCTGCACCCATCTGGGCTGCGTTCCGATCGGCGACGGCGCGGGCGATTTCGGCGGCTGGTTCTGCCCATGCCACGGGTCGCATTACGACACCGCAGGGCGCATCCGGAAAGGCCCCGCCCCCGAGAACCTGCATATTCCCGTCGCCGAGTTCGTCGACGAAACAACCATCAAGCTGGGCTGAGGAGGGCACCACATGGCCGGTATTCCACACGACCATTACGAGCCCAAATCGGGCTTTGAGCGCTGGCTCCACCGCCGCTTGCCGGTGGTCAGCATCATCTACGACACGCTGATGATCCCCACGCCGAAGAACCTGAACTGGTGGTGGATCTGGGGCATCGTTCTGGCCTTCTGCCTTGGACTGCAGATCGTCACCGGCATCGTCCTTGTGATGCATTACACGCCGCATGTCGATCTGGCCTTCGCCAGCGTCGAGCATATCATGCGCAACGTGAATGGCGGCTACATGCTGCGCTACCTGCACGCCAACGGCGCCTCGCTGTTCTTCTTCGCCGTCTATATCCACATCTTCCGCGGCCTCTATTACGGCAGCTACAAGGCCCCGCGCGAGGTTACCTGGATCATCGGCATGCTGATCTACCTGGCGATGATGGCAACCGCCTTCATGGGCTATGTGCTGCCCTGGGGCCAGATGTCCTTCTGGGGCGCGACCGTGATCACCGGGCTGTTCGGCGCGATACCGGGCATCGGCGAATCGATCCAGACCTGGCTGCTGGGCGGTCCGGCAGTGGACAACGCGACGCTCAACCGCTTCTTCTCACTGCATTACCTGCTGCCCTTCATCATCGCGGCGCTGGTAATCGTGCATATCTGGGCCTTCCACACCACCGGAAACAACAATCCCACCGGGGTCGAGGTGCGCCGGACCTCGAAGGAAGAGGCCGAGAAAGACACCCTGCCCTTCTGGCCTTATTTCGTGATGAAGGACCTGTTCGCGCTTGGCGTGATCCTGGTGGTGTTCTTTGCCATCGTCGGCTTCATGCCCAACTATCTGGGCCACCCCGACAACTATATCGAGGCGAATGCACTCGCTACGCCCGAGCATATCGTGCCGGAATGGTATTTCCTGCCCTTCTACGCGATCCTGCGGGCCTTCACGGCAGATGTCTGGCTGGTGCAACTGGTCAACTTCCTGTCCTTCGGCATCATCGACGCCAAGTTCTTCGGCGTTCTGGCGATGTTCGGCGCGATCCTGGTCATGGCGCTGGTGCCATGGCTGGATACCAGCCGCGTCCGTTCGGGCCGCTATCGTCCGCAGTTCAAGTGGTGGTTCTGGCTGCTGGCCGTCGATTTCGTGATCCTGACCTGGGTTGGCGCACAGCCGCCCGAGGGGATCTACCCCTATATCGCTCTGGCCGGCGCGGCTTACTGGTTCGCCTATTTCCTGGTGATCCTCCCGCTGCTCGGCGTGATCGAGAAACCCGATCCGATGCCCGCGACCATCGAAGAGGATTTCAACGATCACTATGGCGCCAAAGCGCATCCGGCCGAGTAAGGAGAGCCATCAATGACCCTGAGAACCAAGACGCTCACGGCTGTTGCGGCCCTGACCATCTTCGCAACCGGCTATTCGCTGGCGCAAGAGGCCGACACCACCACTGCGCCGGCCGAACAGCCAGTTGAGACGCAGCCGACTCCGGAAAGCGATACGGCCGCCGAAACCCCGACGGCGGAGGATAGCGCTGCTGAAGCTCCCGCAGATGAAGCCGGAGACACAGAAGCCGCCACCGGGGAACCGGCGGAAGAGGAAGCCGCCTCGGAAGAGACGGCCACCGAAGAGCCTGCCGCCGGGCAGGAAGCCGCGGAAGAACCCGCAGCCGAAACCGGAGAGACAGAAGCCAACGCCGAGGAACCGGCGGAAGAGGAAGCTACCTCGGAAGAGATGGTCACCGAAGAGCCTGCCACCGAGCAGGAAGCTGCTGAAGCTCCCGCAGATGAAGCTGGAGACACAGAAGCCGCCACCGGGGAACCGGCAGAAGAGGAAGCCGCCTCGGAAGAAGCGGCCACCGAAGAGCCTGCCGCCGGGCAGGAAGCTGCGGAAGAACCCACAGCCGAAACCGAAGAGGCAGAAGCCACCACCGGGGAACCGGCGGAAGAGGAAGCCGCCTCGGAAGAAGCGGCCACCGAAGAGGAAGGCGGAAGCGCCGGGCATGCCGAAGGGGCGTCGGCGGAGGAAGGTCATGGCGAAGCCGAGGGCGGTGGCCATGGTGGTCATATCGAGGATATCGATTTCAGCTTCGAGGGTCCGTTCGGCAAATATGACCAGTTCCAGCTGCAGCGCGGTCTTCAGGTCTATACCGAGGTCTGCTCGGCCTGCCATGGGATGAAATTCGTTCCGATCCGCACTCTGCATGACGAAGGCGGCCCCGGCCTGCCCGAGGATCAGGTGCGCGCCTATGCCGCCAACATGACCATCATCGACGAGGAAACCCAGGAAGAGCGTCCGCGCCTGCCAACCGACCATTTCCCCACCGTCACTGGTGATGGCATGGGCCCGGATCTGTCGCTGATGGCCAAGGCGCGCGCGGGCTTCCACGGCCCTTACGGCACCGGTCTTAGCCAATTGTTCAACGGTATCGGCGGTCCGGAATATATCCACGCCATTCTCACCGGCTATACCGGTGAAGAGATGGAACAGGCCGGTACGGTTCTTTACGAGAACACCGCCTTCTCGACCGGCTATATCGGCATGCCGCCCCCTCTTTCGGATGATCTGGTCACCTATGAGGACGGCACCCCGGCCACGGTCGATCAGATGGCCCGCGACGTGTCGGCCTTCCTGATGTGGACGGCGGAACCCAAGCTGATGGACCGCAAGCAGGTCGGTCTTGTTTCGGTCCTGTTCCTGATCGTCCTGACGGCCTTGCTGTATCTTACCAACAAGCGGCTTTGGGCGCCCCACAAGGGCAAGAAGATCGACAACTGATCCTGTCTATACGCGGGAATGAACCAGGCGCGCCCCGTTGGGGCGCGTTTTCATTACTGGACAAGGCCGGATCGCATCAGTCACATACCGGAAAGAAGAAAGGCCATGTGATGGCGATATGGAATCTGGGCTCGATCAATATCGACCATGTCTACCGGATGGAGCATCTGCCACGCCCGGGTGAGACGCTTGCCGCAAGCAGCTTTTCCACCGGATTGGGTGGAAAGGGGGCAAACCAGTCCATCGCTGCCGCGCTGGCAGGCGCCGCCACGCAGCATCTTGGCGCGATGGGCAAAGGCGATGATTGGGTGATCGATCGGCTACAATCCGCGGGCGTCGGCACCGGCAATATCCTGCGGCTTGCAGATACCGCGACCGGTCACGCCATCATCCTGCTCGATTCGACCGCGGAAAACTCGATCATCATCCATCCCGGCGCGAATCGCGCGCTTAGCGTCGAAGCGCTGACCGGGGCGATGCGGGCACTGACCTCGAACGACACGCTGCTGATCCAGAACGAAACCAATTGCCAGGCCGAAGCCGCGCAAATCGCCCGCGCCGCCGGGGCAAGGGTGATCTATTCCGCTGCCCCATTCGATCTGGAGGCACTGCGCAAAGTGATGCCGCATGTCTCGATCCTTGCCATGAACGCGGGCGAGGCAGACCAGCTTTTCGCCGCGATTTCCGGGGATCCGCCCGTCGAGGGCCTGCTGATCACGCGCGGCGCCGAGGGCGTCGAGTATCGCGATCTGAAGGACGGCAAAACCTGGCATCACCCGGCATTCCCGGTCGATCCGGTGGATACGACTGGCGCAGGAGACACATTCGCGGGCTATTTCGCGGCGGCACTGGATCGCGGCGACACGATTCCCGAAGCACTTCGGCTGGCTTCGGCCGCCGCAGCACTGAAGGTAACCCGGGCCGGGGCCGGCGATGCGATCCCCTCGCTGGAAGAGGTGCTGAACTTCATTTCCGGTCAGCCGGACATATAGCACCGGCACTTTCGGAGCCCGCTTGACGTTTACGCCCCGGAGTAGCAGGGCCACTTCCCGTCACCGGCTGCCACTCAGTGCGGTCAGCCGATCTCGCCGCGAATACCCCCGGTTTGAGCCCGATCCATAAGCAGATGATCCAGGATGACGCAAGCCGCCATGGCTTCGGCAACCGGCACGGCACGGATACCCACGCAGGGATCGTGGCGGCCCTTGGTAATCAGATCGATCTCTTCACCACGCTGGTTGATCGTGCGCCGAGGCGTGGTGATGGAACTGGTCGGTTTGACCGAGAATCGCAGCACGATCTCCTGCCCGGTCGAAATCCCGCCAAGGATTCCCCCGGCATGATTGGAAAGGAACAGTGGCCCGTCATTGCCCATCCGGATCTCGTCGGCATTATTGGTGCCGGTCAGGCTCGCCGCGCCCATGCCCTCGCCGATCTCGACGCCTTTTACCGCATTGATCGACATCATCGCCGCGGCCAGATCTGTGTCCAGCTTGGCATAGACCGGCGCGCCAAGGCCGGGAGGACAGCCCTCGATCAGAATTTCGACGGCAGCACCGACGCTGTTCTGACCCTTCCGCACCCCATCGAGGTAATCCGACCACGCCGGAACCGCCGTGGCATCGGGCAGGAAGAACGGGTTATCGGGGATCGCGTTCGGATCGAAATTGCCGCGGTTCAGCCGCATCTCACCCATCTGCACCATGTAACCGGTAATTTTCAGCCCCGGCAGCAGATGGGCCAGCACCGCCTGCGCCACGCCCCCGGCCGCAACCCGCGCCGCCGTTTCCCGCGCGCTGGAGCGGCCGCCGCCGCGATAATCCCTGAGCCCGTATTTCAGGTGATAGGTGATATCGGCATGACCGGGGCGGAAACTGCTGGCGATTTCCCCGTAATCCTTTGATCTTTGATCGGTATTATCGATCATTAGCTGGATCGGGGTGCCGGTCGTGCGCCCTTCGAACAGACCCGAGAGGATGCGGACCCGATCGGCCTCCTTGCGCTGCGTGGTGTGTTTCGACGTGCCGGGGCGGCGGCGATCCAGGAATTTCTGAATGAAGCCTTCGTCCAGGGGCACTCCCGGGGGCACGCCATCCACCGTCGCGCCAAGCGCAGGACCGTGACTTTCGCCCCAGGTGGTGAACCGGAATTCACGGCCGAATGTGTTGTAGCTCATGACAAATCTCCGGTCAGGGCCTTGAGTTCATAGATCAGGTCCAGTGCATCGCGCGGTGACAGGCCGTCGGGATGCACATCCTTCAGCCGCTCGTCCAGCGGCGATTCCCTGACCTTAACAGATACCGGGGCCGGAGGCGCGGCGCGGAACAATGGCAGATCGTCGATCAATGCAGCCGGACGTGCCGCGCCTTCGCGTTCGCCGGATTCCAGCGCGTCCAGCACCTGGCGCGCGCGCTCCACGACACTGGCGGGCAACCCGGCCAGACGCGCGACCTGCACGCCATAGCTGCGATCGGCTGCGCCCTTGCGGACCTCGTGCAGGAAGATCACGTCACCTTCCCATTCACGCACCGCGACGGTGGCATTCTCGATCCCGTCGAGCTTCGCGGTCAGCGCGGTCATCTCGTGATAATGGGTGGCGAAGAGCGCACGGCAACGATTGACTTCGTGCAGATGCTCCATCACCGCCCATGCGATGGACAGCCCATCCCATGTCGCCGTCCCACGCCCGATTTCGTCAAGGATGACAAGCGCATGGTCGTCGGCCTGGTTCAGGATCGCCGCCGTCTCGACCATCTCGACCATGAAGGTCGAGCGCCCCCGGGCCAGATCGTCGGCGGCACCCACCCTGCTGAACAACTGGCTGACCATGCCGATATGGGCCCGCCGGGCGGGCACGAAGCTGCCTGCCTGCGCCAGCACCGCGATCAGCGCGTTCTGCCGCAGAAAGGTCGATTTCCCGGCCATGTTCGGTCCGGTCAGCAACCAGATCGCCGGAGTATCGCCCTCGGTCAGCGCGCAGTCATTGGCGACGAAACTTTCCGATTTCCGTTTCAGCGCCCGCTCGACAACCGGGTGCCGCCCGCCTTCGACCACGAAGGCGCGGCTGTCATCGACACGGGGACGGGTCCAACCCTCGCTCATCGCGATATCAGCGAATGCACCGGCAAGGTCGATCTCGGCCAGCGCACGGGCGGCCTGTCCGATCTGCGCCGCCCGGTCCAGCACGGCAGAGCGCAGGCGGGCGAAGATCTCGCGTTCGATCTCCAGCGCGCGGTCGCGGGCGTTGAGGATGCGGGTTTCCAGTTCCGACAACTCGACGGTGGTAAAGCGGATCTGGTTCGCAGTGGTCTGGCGATGGATGAAGGTTTCCGACAAGGGCGGTTTCATCATCTTCTCGGCATGGGTCGCCGTGGTTTCGATGAAATAGCCCAGCACGTTGTTATGCTTGATCTTCAGGCTCTGAACCCCGGCCTTCGCCGCATATTCGGCCTGCATCGAGGCGATCACCCCGCGCCCCTCGTCGCGCAGCTTGCGGGTCTGGTCCAGATCCTCGTCGTAGCCGGGCGCGACAAAGCCGCCATCGCGGGCCAGCAGGGGCGGTTCGGCCACCAGCGCATCATCCAGTAGGTCGATCAATTCGTCATGGCCGATCAGGTTGCGGGCCGCATCGGACAGCACCGCTGCTGCATCCTCCGGCAAGCGTTCGGCAATCGCCGCCCCCTGTGTCAGCCCAGCCCGGATCGCCGCCAGATCGCGAGGCCCGCCCCGTTCCAGCGCCAGCCGTGACAGCGCCCGGTCAATATCGGGGACCCGCGCCAGCGCCTCGCGCAGATCGGTGGAAAGCCGGGCATCGTCGACAAGCTGCGCCACCGCGTCCTGCCGTGCATGGATCAGCGCCAGGTCACGGGACGGGGCACTGACACGACGCTCCAGCAACCGCGCACCGGCGGCAGTCACAGTGCGGTCGATGGCGGCCAGAAGCGACCCCTCGCGCCCTCCTGACAGCGCCTGTGTCAGTTCGAGGTTGCGCCTTGTCGCAGCGTCGATCTGCATCGCCCCGCCTGCCCGTTCCCGAACCGGAGGCCGTAGCAGCGGCAGCTTACCCTTCTGCGTCATCTCAAGGTAATCGACGATCGCGCCCATGGCCGACAGTTCGGCGCGGGTGAAGCTGCCAAACCCGTCCAGCGTTTCGACCCCGTAGAGCGCACAGAGCCGCCGGGCGCCCGCCGTGCTGTCGAATGCGCTGGCGTGGAGATCGGTCAGCGCCGCCCCGGCCTCGGCGGCGAGTTCATCCAGCCCGGCGCCATCCGCCGCCAGCAGTTCACGCGGTGCCAGCCGCGCCAGTTCGGGGGACAAACGCGGCAGGGGACATTCCATCACCTGGAACGCGCCGGTCGAGATATCGACCCATGCCAGGGCCGCCTCTTCCCGCACCTGTGCATAGGCGGCAAGGAAATTGTGCCGCCGTGCTTCCAGCAGCGATTCCTCGGTCAGGGTGCCCGGTGTGACCAGCCGCACGACGTCCCGGGCAACAACCGACTTGCTGCCGCGCTTCTTGGCTTCTGCCGGGTCCTCCATCTGCTCGGCGATGGCGACGCGAAAACCCTTGCGGATCAGCGTCAGCAGATAGCTTTCGGCGGCATGGACCGGCACGCCGCACATCGGGATCGGCTCTCCCTGATGGGTGCCGCGCTTGGTCAGGGCAATATCCAGCGCGGCGGCAGCCTGCACGGCATCCTCGAAGAACATCTCGTAGAAATCGCCCATGCGATAGAACAGGAGCGCGCCCGGATTCGCATCGCGGATCGCCAAGTATTGCGCCATCATCGGGGTGGGCTGATCGCTCATGCCGGTCCTTCTTATCCCTCGTGGGGCTGTTTCTAGCCGCCTGCGCACGCATTGGAAACCACGGTTTCACCTTGCGAAGTGCAGCGGGCATACTATGCTGCCCGGATACCTCGGGGGGCCTGTTCGGGCTGAGACGCGTGATCGCGGACCCGTTGAACCTGATCCGGTTGACCCCGGCGGAGGGAAGGTTTCGCTGCCCTTTCTTTCGACACCGCAAAAGAGGAGGCTCGGCGATGAAAATCCGCATGATTGCCGTGGCACTGCTGGCCGCTACCCCGGCATTTGCACAGGACAAGCCCGTGCTGACCGTCTATGCCGGCGATTACATAGCCAGCGAATGGGGGCCGGGACCCAAGATCGAGGAAGGCTTCGAGGCGTTCTGCGACTGCGACCTGGAATTCGTCACCGGCGACATCCTGCCCCGCATCCTGATGGAGGGCGAAGGCACCGATGCCGATATCGTCTTTGGCCTGAATACCGATGTGACTGCGCGCGCCCGCGCCTCGGGCCTGTTCGCGCCGCATGGGCAGGATATCTCGGATCTCTCGCTGCCGGTGGAGTGGAGCGACGAGATCTTCCTGCCCTATAACTGGGGCGAGACGGCCTTTATCTATGACGAGACACGGCTGAAGAACCCGCCCGCCAGCTTCGACGAATTGCTGGACGCGCCGGAGGATCTGAAGATCGTCATCCAGGATCCCCGCGCCTCGATTTCCGGCCTTGCCCTGCTCTTGTGGGTCAAGTCGGTCTATGGCAACAAAGCCCCGGAAGCTTGGGCCAAGCTGGCCCCCAAGGTGCTGACCGTGACCAAGGGCTGGTCGGAATCCTATGGCATGTTCACCGATGGAGAGGCGGACATGGTGCTGTCCTACACAACCTCTCCGGCCTATCACATCAAGGCCGAGGACGACATGACCAAGCATGCGGCGATCTTTCCCGAGGGGCACTACTTCATGGCCGAACTTGCCGCGCAGGTGAAATCGACCGATCAGCCGGAATTGGCGCAGGAATTCATGGACTGGATCCTGACACCGGAATTCCAGCGGACGATCCCGCTGGCCAACTGGTCGATGCCCGCCAAGCTGCCGCGGGAAGAATGGCCCGAGGTCATGCGCAACCTGCCCCGCCCCGAAAAGACCCTGTTCTACACCGAGGAAGAAGCCGAGGCATTGCGCAAGCCGGCTCTGGACGAATGGCTCCGGGCTTTCTCGCAATAGGTATGGCCTGGAACCACCCCGCCAGTGCCGCGCACGGATGTTAGTGCGAATGCAGATGATCCGGCGCGAACCCGGCGGGATTCTGGTCGCCTCACTGTTGACGTTGCTGATCCTCGGCACGCTGGCAGCGGTGGCGTGGCAGGCTCGTGGCCTGTCGGGGCTGGGAATATGGGACTGGCGGGCCGTTTGGTTCACGGTCTGGCAGGCGGTGCTGTCCGCCGCCCTGTCGGCATTGCTGGCGATCCCCGTGGCGCGCGCGCTGGCAAGACGGCGCTTTCCCGGAAGGGCGGCATTGGTCACGCTGTTGGGCGCGCCCTTCATCCTGCCGGTGATCGTGGCGATCATGGGGTTGATTTCGGTCTTTGGGCGCAATGGTGCGATCAATGACGGATTACGCCTTGTCGGTCTGCCCGAGATAAGCATCTATGGCTGGCAGGGGGTTATCCTCGCCCATGTCTTCTTCAACCTGCCGCTTTCGGTGCGGCTGATCCTGCAAGGCTGGCAGGCGATCCCGGCAGAGCGGTTCCGTTTGGCGGAAAGCCTCGGTTTCGCCCCGGCAGATATCTCCCGGCATCTGGAGCGGCCGATGCTGCGCTCGGTCCTGCCGGGGGTATGGCTGGCGGTGTTCCTGGTCTGCCTGACCTCGTTCACCGTCGCCCTCGCGCTAGGAGGCGGACCATCGGCCACCACGGTCGAACTGGCCATTTACCAAGCCTTCCGTTTCGATTTCGGCTTGGGCCGGGCGGCGATGCTGGGACTGGTGCAGATCGGGCTGAGCCTTGCGGCAATGACGCTGGCACGCTGGATCACGATCCCCGCCGCTTTCGGCACGGGATTGCAGGAATCACAAGGACCGCAAGGACCACCGGGCTGGCACAAGGGGGTGGATATGCTGGCGATCCTGTTGGCGACGGTATTCCTGCTTTGGCCGATCCTGTCCGTCACCGCTTCGGGCTTGCCGCGTATTCCCCTGCTGCCCGCCGATGTCTGGGTTGCCGCCGCGCGTTCGGTGGTAATGGCGGCCAGTTCCACGTTTCTGGCGCTGCTGCTATGCCTGACATTGGCGCTGACCATCGCGCGCGGCAATGCGCATTGGATAGAGATGGCAGGGATGCTGCCCATCGTCGCCTCGCCGCTGGTGCTGGGCACCGGGCTGTTCATTCTGCTGCGCGGATGGTTCTCGACCGACGCGATGGCGCTGCCGGTCACTGTGGCGATCAATGCCATCATGGCCCTGCCCTTCGGCCTGCGGGCGCTGATCCCCGCCGCCCGGACCCTGCACAGCGATTACGGGCGGCTCGCGGATTCGATGGAGATGCAGGGACTGGCCCGGCTGCGCTACCTGATCCTGCCGCGCCTTGCCCGCCCCCTTGGCTTTGCCGGAGGTCTGGCCGCGGCGCTGGCGATGGGAGACCTGGGCGTCATTACCCTTTTTGCAACCGACCAGCCGACCCTGCCGCTGAAGCTCTATCAGCTTATGAATTCATATCGCATGACCGACGCCTCGGCCTGCGCGGTGCTGCTGATGGCGATCAGTTTCACACTGTTCTGGCTGTTCGATCGGGGAGGCCGCCTTGCTTGAACTTTGCGACATAGCCGTCACCCTCGGCGAATTCGCCCTTGCCGCCGACCTGTCGATTCCTCCTGCCTCGCATATGGCCGTGATCGGCGCTTCCGGTTCCGGCAAGTCCACGCTTCTGTCCCTGATCGGCGGCTTTCTGGCGCCCGACCGGGGGCGGATATACTGGAACGGCAATGACATTACCGCCCTGCCCCCCGGCCGGCGCCCGGTCTCTTTCCTGTTCCAGGATCAGAACCTGTTTCCACATCTGAGTGTCGCGCAGAATGTCGGCCTCGGTTTGCGCCCGGACCTGCGGCTGAGCTCCGATCAGAGAGCCCGCCTCACCCGGGCACTGGAAGAAGTCGGCCTTGCAGGCATGGAAACGCGCCGCCCCGCCAGCCTGTCGGGCGGCCAGCAAAGCCGTGTCGCTCTGGCCCGCGTCTTGCTGCGCGCCCGTCCGCTGCTGTTGCTGGACGAGCCATTCGCGGCCCTCGGCCCTGCGCTCAAGGCCGAGATGCTGGAACTGGTGGCCCGGATCGCCGATGAAACGCAGGCAACGGTCCTGATGGTTACGCATGACCCCCAGGACGCCCGCAGCTTTGCCCCGCAGACGATCCTGATCGACAAGGGCACCGCCCACGCGCCAACCGCGACCGGGGATCTGCTCGACAATCCACCACCGGGTTTGCGCGCCTATCTGGGTTAGGCCGCTTTCGGATCAGCAGCGGTCATACCCGCCCGCAAGAAGACAACTGGGCGCGATAGGTTTCTGCCCGGCTGCCCACCTTGTTCGCAACACTCATCAGCCATGATTTCGACCGGTAGGAGCCGCGGGCAAAGCCCCCGCGCCCCTCGTGATAGGCCAGGTATTGCGAGGTCGCATCCCATTTCGAGATACCCAGCCTCTTGTAAGACCCATCCATGTACCAGCCCATGAAATCGGTCGCGTCATCGATATCGTTGCGCCGTGCCCGCCGGTTTCCGGTTTTCTGCTGATATTCCTCCCAGGTGCCGTCCAATGCCTGCGAATAGCCATAGGCGCTGCTTTGACGGCCCACGGGAATCACACCCAGCAGATATTTGTGGGGTGTCCGCGCATCGCCGATGAACTTGGATTCCTGATGTATCGTCGCCATCTGTACATGAACGGGCACGCCCCATCGCCGCTCGGCCTTTTTCATCGCGCGCAGATAGGACGGCCGCTCCGACACGATCGCGCATGCGTTGTCGAGGTTGCGCGGCGCCTTGTAGTTGCCGCCTCCGCACGAGGCGACAAGCGCGACGATCGCGAGTTTCAGAAGCCTGCTCATCACTGCCCTCTTGTCGTTTTCCCGCAATAATACGGGAAAACACGCGAAGGTGAAATCACAAAGCCGGAAGTCAGACCGAGACGACCGCCTTGACGGCACGCTGCCAAGCGGAATACCGCTGCTGGCGCAGGGTCTCATCCATTTGCGGCTCGAACCGCCGATCCAGACGCCACGCCTTGGCATATTCATGCGGGCCGGGGCACAGACCTGCGCGGAATCCCGCCAGCCATGCCGCGCCCTGAGCGGTGGTTTCGGTGTTCACCGGCCGATCCACCGGCGCGCCAAGAATATCCGCCAGGAACTGCATCGCCGGTTCGCTGGCGGTCATGCCTCCATCGACCCGCAGCACGGCATCGCCCGCCTCCGTCCAATCGGCACGCATCGCCTGCCACAGGTCGCGGGTCTGGAAACCCACGCTTTCCAGCGCGGCACGGGCGAATTCCGCCGGGCCTGTATTCCGCGTCAACCCAAAGATCGCTCCCCGCGCCTGTGGGTTCCAATGCGGCGCACCCAGCCCGGTGAAGGCGGGCACCATGATGATCTGCTGGCTGTCATCGGCGCGCTCCGACAGGGCCTGCGTCTCGCTCGCCTCGCGGATCAGCTTGAGCCCGTCGCGCAGCCATTGCACCACCGCCCCGGCGATGAAGATGCTGCCCTCCAGCGCATAGACCGGCCTGCCGTCCAACTGGTAGGCGATGGTCGTCAAGAGCCGGTTCTCGGAGGTCACCGCCTGATCTCCGGTATTCAACAGCGCGAAACAGCCGGTGCCATAAGTCGATTTCATCATGCCGGGATCGAAGCAGGCCTGCCCCACGGTCGCCGCCTGCTGATCGCCGGCCACGCCAAGAATCGGGATCTCGCGCCCGAACAGATCGGCA
Source organism: Paracoccus alkanivorans (assembly GCF_003697785.1). Classification (GTDB taxonomy): domain Bacteria; phylum Pseudomonadota; class Alphaproteobacteria; order Rhodobacterales; family Rhodobacteraceae; genus Paracoccus; species Paracoccus alkanivorans. The sequence continues at coordinate 309,949 of NZ_QOKZ01000003.1, forward strand.
CGGGTAACGCCGAATTCCGCCGCGCAATCGCGAACCTCGGGCAGCATGGCGCGCGGCACGCCGAACAGGCGGCACATATCCTCCGACCAGTCGCCCTTGCGGATATCGTAAAGCAGGGTCCGCGCCGCATTCGTCGCATCCGTCACATGAGATTGCCCGCCGGTCAGTTTCCAGATCAGGAAACTGTCCACCGTGCCGAAGGCCAGCTCGCCCGCCTCGGCCCGCGCCCTTGTGCCCTCGACCTGATCCAGTATCCAGGCGATCTTGGTGGCGCTGAAATAGGGATCCAGCAGCAGCCCGGTCACCGTCCGGACCGCGTCCTCGTTGCCCTCGTCCTGCAATCGCCGGCAGATATCTGCGGTCCGCCGGTCCTGCCACACGATGGCGCGATGGATCGGCTGCCCGGTCCTGCGGTCCCAGATCAGAACCGTTTCACGCTGGTTGGTGATCCCGATCGCGTCGATCCGGGGATTGCCCGCCTTCTCGATTGCCCCGCGCGCCGTTGCCGCGCTCGTTGTCCAGATATCGTCGGGGTCATGCTCGACCCAGCCCGAGCGCGGGAAATGCTGTTCGAATTCCTGCTGAGCGCTTGCCTGCACCTGCAGATCATCACTGAACACCAGCGCCCGCGAAGAGGTCGTGCCCTGATCCATCGCCAGAATGGTCATCTTTCATTCCCTTGTCTTCTTCTTTGCACAAATACCTCCGCCGGAGGCATCCGGCCGCAAAGCCGGGCAAGAGGTGTTTAGGCAAAGAAGAAGAGGGCAGCCAAGCGGCCGCCCCCCCTCCTGCCCGATCACCTATTCCTGCCAGCTTTTTACCAGCTCGTCATAGCTGATCGTTTCCGGCTGCGGCTTCTCGTTTTCCAGCATCAGTTGCGGGGCGATGGTGCCATTCTCCCTGGCGAAGTTGTTCCACCATTCCAGGTCATGCTCCTCGGCCATTTGCGGACCGATATCGCCCTGAATGCCGGCACGTTCCAGTCGCTCCAACACTTTCTCCTGCTCGGCACAGAGGCTGTCCATCGCCTCCTGCGCGGTCTTGGCACCCGAGGCGGCATCGCCGATGGCCTGCCACCAAAGCTGCGCCAGCTTGGGATAATCGGGAACGTTGGTGCCGGTGGGCGACCAGTTCAGGCGGGCGGGCGAGCGATAGAACTCGACCAGACCGCCCAGTTCCGGGGCACGCTCGGTAAAGCTTTCATGCTGGATCGAGGACTCGCGGATGAAGGTCAGCCCGACATGGCTTTTCTTGACGTCCACCGTCTTGGAGGTCACGAATTGCGCGTAGAGCCATGCCGCCTTGGCGCGATCATCCGGGGTGGATTTCAGCAGCGTCCAGGATCCCGCGTCCTGATAGCCCAGCTTCATCCCCTCCTGCCAATAGGCGCCGTGGGGCGAAGGCGCCATGCGCCATTTCGGCGTGCCGTCCTCGTTCACGACCGGCAGCCCCTCCTTGACCATGTCGGCGGTGAAGGCGGTGTACCAGAACATCTGCTGCGCGATCTCGCCCTGCGCGGGAACCGGGCCGGATTCGCTGAAGGTCATGCCCTGAGCCGCCGGAGGAGCATATTTCTCCATCCAGTCGAGGTATTTCTGGATCGCATAGACCGAGGCCGGACCGTTCGTATCCCCACCCCGCGCCACGCAAGAACCGACCGGGCGGCTGTTCTCGTCCACCCGGATGCCCCATTCGTCGACCGGCACGCCGTTCGGGATGCCCTTGTCGCCATTCCCTGCCATCGACAGCCAGGCATCGGTGAAGCGCCAGCCGAGCGAGGGGTCCTTCTTGCCGTAATCCATATGACCGAAGACCTTCTTGCCGTCGATTTCGCGGCCGGTGAAGAATTCGGCGATATCCTCATAGGCCGACCAGTTCACCGGCACGCCCAGGTCATAGCCGTATTCCTTCTTGAACTCGGCCTGGATCTCGGGGTCGTTGAACCAGTCATAGCGGAACCAGTAGAGATTGGCGAATTGCTGATCGGGAAGCTGGTAGAGATTCCCATCCGGCGCGGTGGTAAAGGATTTGCCGATGAAGTCATCGATATCCAGTCCCGGATTGGTGACGTCCTTACCCTCATTCGCCATCCAGTCGGTCAGGTTGCGCGCCTGCTGATAGCGCCAATGCGTCCCGATCAGGTCACTGTCATTGACATAGGCATCGTAGATATTCTCGCCCGACTGCATCTGGGTCTGCAGTTTCTCGACGACATCGCCCTCGCCGATCAGGTCATGGGTGATCTTGATGCCGGTGATCTCGCTGAAAGCCGGGGCGAGCACCTTGGCCTCGTATTCATGCGTGGTGATAGTCTCTGACACCACGTTGATCTCCATGCCCTTGAAGGGCTCGGCAGCGTCGATGAACCACTGCATCTCGGCCTCCTGCTCTTCACGGGTCAGGACCGAGTTGTCGATTTCGGCATCGAGAAAGGCTTTCGCCTCTTCCATGCCCGCCTGCGCGGCCGTTGCCATCAGCGCAAGTGCCATGGCGGTGGTCAATTGTAGTCTCATGGTTTCCCTCCCATATTATTGCCGGATCATGATTGCCCGGCGGTCATCACACCCAACGGAACACCGCCGAGGCGTATATCAAGGCGACAGCTACCCCGCCCCAAAGAGGCATCCCCATCACGCCAAGCCAGATCAGGCAGATGAAAGCCGACCCCAGCAGGCTGATGAACAACCGGTCGCCGCGCGTGGTGATGAGGCCCAGCACACCCTTGCGCGGCGTCTCGGGAAAGCGGATCGCAAGCCAGGTGAAACCGATCAGCAACCCCGCGATGACGGCAAAGAACAATGCGGTCGGCAGGGTCCAGGCCATCCAGCCGCCGGGATTGAGACTGCCGGTCCAGTCCTTCGCCTCGTCGCGTATCGGAACCTGCGTGATCAGCCAGAGGATGACGGCAAGCCAGACCAGGCCGGCGATGCCGAAGCCGAGATTGAGCGAACGGTGCATCATGTCACCCTTTCGATTGCGTCCCGCGGCCACCGGGGGCTGCTTGCCCCCGGACCCCCAGGGATATATCCATGAAGAAGAAGCGCATTCATGTCGCCAGCCATGGCTTTACACCCTCCCCAGGGCGAAGCCCTTGGCGATGTAGTTGCGCACGAACCAGATCACCAATGCGCCAGGAATGATCGTCAGCATCCCCGCCGCTGCCAGCACGCCCCAATCAAGCCCTGATGCCGACACCGTTCGAGTCATCGTCGCCGCGATCGGCTTGGCATTGACCGAGGTCAGGGTGCGGCTGAGTAACAGCTCTACCCATGAGAACATGAAGCAGAAGAACGCCGCCACACCAATGCCGCTTGCGATAAGCGGCATGAAGATCTTCACGAAGAAGCGCGGAAAGGAATAGCCGTCGATATAGGCGGTCTCGTCGATCTCGCGCGGGACGCCGGACATGAAGCCTTCAAGGATCCATACGGCCAGCGGAACGTTGAACAGGCAATGCGCCAGGGCCACCGCGATATGCGTGTCGAACAGCCCGATCGAGGAATAAAGCTGAAAGAACGGCAGGGCAAAGACCGCCGCGGGCGCCATGCGGTTGGTCAGCAGCCAGAAGAACAGATGCTTGTCACCCATGAAGCGATAGCGGCTGAAGGCATAGGCGGCGGGCAAGGCCACGGTAATCGATATCACCGTGTTCATGACCACATAGATCAGGCTGTTGACATAGCCCATATACCAGCTTGGATCAGTCAGAATCGTGCGGTAGTTCGCCAGCGTGGGATTTTTCGGCCAGAGACTGAAGGTGCCGAGGATCTCGGCGTTCGTCTTGAGGCTCATGTTCAGCAGCCAGTAGATCGGCAGCATCAGGAACAGCAGGTAAAGCACCATCACCAGCGCGGCGCCACGGCCCTTGGATTCGGCTACGGCAGCCATCAGCTATCCTCCTTTTCCCTGGTCATGACCGTGTAGAACACGAAGGAAATCAGCAGGATCACAAGGAAATAGATCAGGCTGAACGCCGCCGCCGGACCAAGGTCGAACTGCCCCACCGCCATCTTGACCAGGTCGATCGACAGGAAAGTGGTGGCATTGCCCGGCCCGCCCCCGGTAACGACAAAGGGTTCGGTATAGATCATGAAGCTGTCCATGAAGCGCAGAAGCACCGCGATCAGCAGCACGCCCTGCATCTTGGGCAGCTCGATATAGCGGAACACCTTCCAGCGGCTGGCCTGATCGATCCTTGCTGCCTGGTAATAGGCGTCTGGAATGGATTGCAGCCCGGCATAGCACAAAAGCGCGACAAGCGATGTCCAATGCCAGACATCCATGACCACCACGGTGATCCACGCATCAATGGCGTCGTTCACGTAGTTGTAGCTGATGCCCAGCTTTCTCAGGGTGAAACCCAGAAGGCCGATATCGACGCGGCCGAATACCTGCCAGATCGTGCCGACGACGTTCCACGGGATCAGCAAGGGCAACGCCATGAGAACCAGGCAAAAGGACGCCCAGATCCCTTTTTTCGGCATGTTCAGCGCAACGAAGATGCCGAGCGGAATCTCGATGGCCAGGATGATCGCCGAGAACAGGATCTGCCGGCCCAGGGCGGCACGGATGCGGTCGGAATGGATCACTTCCTCGAACCAGTCGAGACCGGCCCAGAAGAACTGGTTGCCGCCGAACGTGTCCTGCACCGAATAGTTGACGACTGTCATCAGCGGCAGAATCGCCGAAAAAGCAACCAGCAGCAGTACCGGCAGCACCAGAAGCCATGCGCGGTTATTGACGGGTTTATCCATTACGCGGCCCTTTCCTGCCTGGCCGGATTAACCCGCCAATCGTCGAGATAGACATGCGCATGGGCGGGATCGGGGATCACCCGGTTCGCATCAGCCGGGATCGGCTGATCCTCGGGGACAATGACGTTCACATCCGCCTGACCCACGCGTCCGCGGATGATACGATGATGGCCGACATCCTCGATCCGGCGGATTGTATAGGGCAGCCCTTCCTGCCCGGTGCCAAGGCTCAGGAATTCCGGCCGGATGCCAAGCTGCGTCCTGCCCCGCATCGCCCCGTAACCATATGGCAACGGCACCTGCGCCCCTTCGATATGGGCGATGGCGCCCTCGATCCGGGCATCCATCAGGTTCATGCCGGGCGAGCCGATGAAATAGCCGACGAATGTATGCTCCGGCGCGTCGAACAATGCCTGGGGCGTGCCTGCCTGCACCACGCGTCCGTCATACATCACGACGACCTGGTCGGCGAAGGTCAGCGCCTCGGTCTGGTCATGGGTGACATAGATCATCGTATGCCCGAAACGGCGGTGCAGTTCCTTGAGCTGCGTGCGAAGTTCCCATTTCATATGCGGGTCGATCACGGTCAGCGGCTCGTCGAACAGGATTGCGTTGACGTCCTGCCGGACCATGCCGCGGCCAAGGCTGATCTTCTGCTTGGCATCGGCGGTCAGCCCGCGGGCACGGCGGTCCAGCGCGTCCCGCATCCCGATCATCTCGGCAATCTCGGCCACGCGGGCGGCAATCCGATCGGCGGGTAGACCGCGATTCTTCAGCGGAAACGCCAGATTCTCGCGAACGCTCATCGTGTCGTAGACCACCGGGAACTGGAACACCTGCGCGATGTTGCGCTCCATCGTCGACAGACCGGTCATATCGCGATCCCCGAACAGCACGCGGCCCTTCGATGGCAGCAACAATCCCGAGATGATGTTCAGGAGCGTCGATTTTCCGCAACCCGAGGAACCCAGCAGCGCATAGGCGCCGCCATCCTCCCATGTCAGGGTCATCGGCTTCAGCGCCCAGTCCTCGTCTTTCGACGGGGCGGGAAGATAGCTGTGAGACAGGTTTTCCAGCGTTATTCGTGCCATCTCTCTCCTCCCTCGGTGGTTTATGCAGCGGCGGCATAGGGCGCGGCGCGGGCCAGTTCACCCCCCGGCGTGAACAGGTAGATATGCGCCGGATCCAGCCAGACCGTCAGTTCCTGCCCCAATTCCCGGCGCTGCACGCCATCTATCAGCCCGACCCATTTGTCCGGTCCATGGCGCAGATGCAGGAAGGTTTGCGCACCGGTGATCTCGACCGATTCCAGAACAGCGTTCAGGGGCAATGCGCCGGAGACCTGTTCCAGAGACAGATGCGCCGCACGGAATCCGGCCATGTATTCGCCATCGGACAAATCCGCCTGCCACGAAGCCTGACCTATCGCGGCCTGCCCGTCCGACAGCCGCACCGTGGAAAAATTCATCGGCGGATCGCTGAATATCCGCGCCGTCACCGCGTCCTGCGGCGCACGGTAAACCTGCGGGGTCGGGCCGTATTGCGTTACCCGCCCTTCCCACAGGGTCGCGGTGTTTCCGCCCAGCAATAATGCCTCTTCGGGCTCGGTCGTCGCGTAGACGAATATCGCCCCGGATTCCTCGAAGATGCGCGGGATCTCGACCCGCAATTCCTCGCGCAGCTTGTAGTCCAGATTGGCCAGCGGCTCGTCCAGCAGCACCAGCCCTGCCCCCTTGACCAGTGCCCGTGCGAGGGCACAGCGCTGTTGCTGCCCGCCCGACAATTCCAGCGGACGACGCTCCAGCATCGGGGTCAGGCGCATCATCTCGGCCGTTTCGCGCACCCGCCGGTCGATTTCGTTCCGTGCCATGCCCATCAGCCGCAACGGGGACGCGATATTGTCGTAAACGTTCATCGAGGGATAATTGATGAACTGCTGGTAGACCATCGCGACCTTGCGGTCCTGCACCCGTTGGCCGGTTACATCCTTGCCGTTCCAGAACAACCGCCCGCCGGTCGGACGTTCCAGCCCGGCCATCAGCCGCATCAGCGTGGTCTTGCCCGCCAGGGTCGGCCCCAGAAGCACGTTCATGCTGCCGGGCTGCATCGCCAGATCGGTTGGATGGATATGCACCCTGCCGCCGACGGACTTGGCGACACCGCGAAGTTCCAGCGTCATGCGGCAGCCCTCACTTTCATCATCCATTCCTCCAGTGCCGCAACCTGCCGCGCATCCATCCGCAGACCCAGCTTGCTGCGGCGCCAGACGACATCCTCGGCATGGCGGGCGAATTCATGATCCATCAGCCAGCGAACCTCTGCTTCGGTCAGTGTAGCACCAAAATCGCGGCCAAGCGCAGTCGTCCCCCCCGCCTCGCCAAGTATCAGGCGCGCGTCATTGCCATAGGCGCGGACCAGCCGCGTAGCCCAACGCTCTGACAGAAAAGGATAATCCGTATGTAAACCGGCAATCATCCCCGGCACGGCATCGACCGGGAAATCGCCGCCGGGCAAAGGCACCCCCGCCGTCCATGCCGCCCCGGCCCGCGGGAAATGCGGCGCCAGCTTTTCCATCGCGTGCTCGGCCAGCCGCCGGTAAGTGGTGATCTTGCCTCCAAAGACGTTCAGGCAAGGGGCGCCCGCCTCATCTATCGACAGCACGTAATCGCGCGTTGCCGCCGTAGCGGATTTCGCGCCATCGTCGTAAAGCGGGCGCACACCCGAATAGGTCCAGACGATCTGGTCCCGTGTCACGGGAGCCTTGAAATACTGCGACGCGAAATCGCACAGGTATTGCTGCTCTTCCGGGGTGCATTCGGCCTCAAGGGGACTGCCCTCGTGGTCGCGGTCAGTCGTTCCTATAAGGGTGAAATCGTCCTGGTAGGGAATCGCGAAGATGATCCGCCCATCGGCTCCCTGGAAGAAATAGGCCTTGCCGTGATCATACAGCTGCGGCACCACGATATGGCTGCCCCGCACGAGCCGCACGGATTCCGTCGACGGCAGATGCGCCACATCCCGGATGACATGCCCGACCCATGGCCCGCCGGCATTCACCAGAGCGCGGGCACGGAACGCCCGCCCATCCTCCAGCTTGATGCGCCAGAGCCCGGCCTCGCGTGCCGCCTCCACCACTTTTGCGCCCAGCAATATATCGGCACCGCGCTGTGCCGCGTCTCGCGCGTTCAGCGCCACCAGCCGGGCGTCATCGACCCAACAATCGCTGTATTCATAAGCCTTCGACAGCCGGTCCTGTAGCGGTGCGCCCTCTGGCGTGTCGGTCAACGTCAGGCTGCGCGTGCCGGGCAATATCCTTCGCCCGCCAAGATTGTCGTAAAGAAACAGCCCCGCCCGGATCAGGAAGTTCGGCCTGTGCCCCCTGCTCCACGGCATCAGCCAGCCCAGTAACCTGGATACCGGCGTATGCGATTCGAACGTCATATGCGGATCCAGCGGCAGGACAAAGCGCATCGGCCGGCTGATATGCGGCATGGCGCGCAACAGCACCTCGCGCTCCTTCAGCGCCTCGCGAACCAGCCGGATCTCGAGATATTCCAGATAGCGTAACCCGCCATGGAAAAGCTTGGTCGACTTGGAGCTTGTCGCCTGCGCCAGATCGCCCATCTCGGCCAGCCGGACCGACAGCCCGCGACCGGCGGCATCCCGCGCGATGCCGCAGCCGTTAATTCCACCGCCAATGATGAACAGGTCGGTTGTGTCCGACATTGCCCTCTCCCAAACTGGCGATATCCGATCACGCGGCCGTGCGTTCTGTCAACGATAATTTTCGTGGATTTGCGTTTTTATTCGAATTGACAAAAAGCGCGCATGGCGTTTCCGTGTGTTCAGCAAGGGAGGGATGCGATGGCGCTGAATATCCGCCAGATGGAAATTCTGGATCTGGCCCGCTTGACGGGTCGCGTCGGCGTCGAGGAACTCGCCGAACGATTCGAGGTCACGTTGCAGACCATCCGCCGCGACCTGGGCGAACTGGCCGACCAGGGGATGCTGGACCGCGTCCATGGCGGCGCGGTGATGCGTAGCGGCGTCAGCAATATCGGCTATGAGGAACGCCGCCGCATGAACGAGGATGCCAAGGCCGCGATCGCCCGCGCCTGCGCGGCGGAAATCCCCGACAACTGCTCGATCATCATCAACCTTGGCACCACGACAGAGGCAGTCGCGCGCGAGCTTTTGCATCATCGCAACCTGACCGTGATCACCAACAACATGAATGTCGCCAATATCCTCGTCGCCAATGAAAGCTGCGACATCATGGTCGCGGGCGGCGCGTTGCGCCGTTCGGATGGCGGCCTGGTGGGCGATCTGACGACCGAATTCATGGCCCAGTTCAAGCCCGATTACGCGATCATCGGCTCGTCCGCGCTGGATGCCGATGGCGACCTGCTGGATTTCGACATGGCCGAGGTAAGGGTCAGCCGCGCCATCGCCGGACTGGCCCGCAAAAGCTTTCTGGTCACCGATATCAGCAAGCTGGACCGTTCTGCCCCTGTCCGCATCATCTCCATGGCCGAGCTGGACACGGTCTTTGTGGATCGCCCCCTGCCCGGCCCGCTGACGCAGAAATGCCGCGAATGGGAAACCCGGGTGATCGTGGCCGAGTGACCGGCACGCGGATTCGCAGCCGGGGGCATTACCCCCGAAGCATTTTCATTCTGCCGCGTAGCTCTCCAGCGGCGGGCAGGTGCAGACGAGGTTCCGGTCGCCAAAGACATTGTCCACCCGCCCGACCGGAGGCCAATACTTGTCCACCCGGAACGCTCCCGGAGGGAAGCATCCCTGCTCTCGGCCATAGGGTCTGTCCCATTCGGCGACGAGGTCCTCGACCGTATGGGGAGCAAAGCGCAGCGGGCTCGATTCGATCGCGATACGTCCGTCGGCCACCTCGGTGATTTCGTCCCTGATCGCCAGCATGGCGGTGATGAAACGGTCGATTTCGGCCTTGGTCTCGCTTTCGGTCGGTTCGACCATCAGCGTTCCCGCCACCGGCCAGCTCATTGTCGGAGCGTGGAAACCATTGTCAATCAGCCGCTTGGCAATATCGTCCACGGTCACGCCATGCTCGGCAAAGGGACGGGTATCGAGAATGCATTCATGCGCGACCCGTCCCCGGTTGCCCATGAACAGGATCGGATAGGCCGCCGATAAGCGGCTGGCGATGTAATTCGCGTTCAGGATCGCCACCCGGGTGGCCTGTGTCAGCCCCTCACCGCCCATCATCAGACAATAAGCCCATGAAATCAGCAAGATGGAAGCGCTGCCAAAAGGTGCGGCACTGACCGCCCCCGAGGCATCCTCGCGCGGGTCGCCCGGCAGATGTGGCGCCAGATGTGCCTTGACCCCGATGGGTCCCATGCCGGGGCCGCCCCCACCATGCGGGATGGCAAAGGTCTTGTGCAAGTTCAGATGGCTGACATCACCGCCGATCTCTCCGGGCTTCACCAGACCGACCAGCGCATTCATGTTCGCCCCGTCGATATAGACCTGCCCGCCGTGATCATGGGTGATCTTGCAGACCTCGCGAACGGTATCCTCGAAGACGCCATGGGTCGAAGGATAGGTGATCATCACCGCCGCCAGCCTGTCGCCCGCCTTGGCGGCCTTGTCAGCGAAATCCTCAAGGTCGATATCGCCATTCGGCGCCGATTTCACGACCACGACCTTCATGCCGGCCATCTGGGCCGAGGCCGGGTTGGTGCCATGCGCACTGACCGGGATCAGGCAGATATCGCGCTGATCGTCGCCATTGGCGCGGTGATAGGCCTGGATGGTCAAGAGACCCGCATATTCGCCCTGCGCGCCACTATTGGGTTGCATGGAAAACGCGTCATAGCCGGTGATCTGGCACAGTTTCTCATCAAGATCGGCGATGGCCTCGGTATAGCCTGCCGCCTGGTGGCGCGGCGCGAAAGGATGCAGCGCGCCGAATTCCGGCCATGTGATCGGCATCATCTCTGCCGCCGCGTTCAGCTTCATCGTGCAGGAGCCAAGCGGGATCATCGCCCGGTCCAGCGCCAGATCCCGGTCCGAAAGGCGCCGCATATAGCGCATCATCTCGGATTCGGCGCGGTTCATGTGAAAGACCGGATGGGTCAGGTAGTCGCTTTCGCGCAGCAATTCCCACGGTATCGCCGGAACGGTGGCGGATGCTGCCTCCTCCTCGATCCCGAAGGCGTCCAGCAACCGGACGATCACCCCGGCATCGGTGGTTTCATCGACCGAGATCCCGACCCGGTCGCGCCCCACCTTGCGCAGGTTGATCCCCCGCTGCTCGGCAGCCGCAAGGATCCCCGCCTGCCCCACTCCGACCCGCACCGTGACCGTGTCAAAGAAGGCGTCGGGCCGGATCTCGGCCCCGGCGGCACGCAGGGCATTCGCCACTGTCACCGCGTTCAGATGAACCCGCTGCGCGATCGCCCGCAGCCCCTCCGGCCCGTGGAACACCGCGTAGAAGGACGCCATCACCGCCAGCAATGCCTGCGCCGTGCAGACGTTCGAAGTGGCTTTTTCGCGCCGGATATGCTGCTCGCGCGTCTGCAGCGACAGCCGGTAAGCCTTGTTGCCCGACGCATCGACCGAGACGCCCACGATCCGCCCCGGCATCGCCCGTTTCAACTCGTCCCGACAGGACATGAAGGCCGCATGCGGGCCGCCATAACCCATCGGCACGCCGAACCTTTGCGCGGATCCCACGGCGATATCGGCTCCCATCGCCCCCGGCTCTTTCAGCAGGCACAGCGCCAGCAGATCCGTGGCGACGATGGCCAGCGCCCCCGCATCATGCAGGGCGGCGCATTCGGCGGTCAGGTCGCGGATCTCGCCATAAGTGCCCGGATACTGGAATATCGCGCCAAAGACCTGCGTGGGATCCAGATCCTCCTCCTTGCCGCGGATCACCCGGATTCCCAAAGGGGCCGCCCGCGTCTCGATCACGGCGATGGTCTGCGGATGCAGGTTCTCGCTGACGAAGAACCCCCCGGCCTTGGATTTCGATTGCCGTTGCGCCATGGCCATCGCCTCGGCCGCCGCCGTCGCCTCGTCCAGAAGGCTGGCGTTGGCGATGGGCAGGCCGGTCAGGTCGGCCACCATGGTCTGGAAATTCAGCAGCGCCTCCAGCCGTCCTTGCGCGATCTCGGGCTGATAGGGCGTATAGGCGGTGTACCAGGCCGGATTCTCCAGGATATTCCGCTGGATGGCCGGGGGCGTGACGGTGCCGTAATAGCCCTGCCCGATCAGGCTGGTCATGACCTTGTTCTTCGCCGCGACCCCTTCCATCCGGGCCAGCAGCGCAGCCTCGGACAAGGCGGGCCAGTCCAGCGGCTGTGCCTGCCGGATCGCCTTCGGCACGGTCTGGTCGATCAGCGCATCAAGGCTGTCGGCCCCGACGGCCTTCAGCATTTCCGCCATCTCGGCGGGCGAAGGACCGATATGGCGGCGGTTCGCGAAATCGTCAGGGTTGTAGTCGGTGGGATTCCAACGGGTCATGTGTGCCTTCAACTCCAAATCCAAACCCCGAGCCATACTATTGGCCAAGGACCATCCGGCTTCTTCTTTACAAAAATATCCCGGGGTCCGGGGGCGGCGCCCCCGGGCTTGCCCCCCAATCTTATCCGATCAGGTCGCTATAGGCGGCTTCGTCCATGAAGCCATCCAGAACACCGTCCCCGGCTGGCTTGATCCGAAAGAACCATGCCGCCATCGGATCGTCGTTCACATTACCCGGATTATCGGCAAGATCACCGTTCACCGCCGTGATCACACCCGCAACCGGAGCGGTAATGTCGGATGCTGCCTTGACAGATTCGATTACGACGATCTCTTCGCCGGCTTCGACCTCCCTGCCCTCCTCGGGCAACTCGATGAACACCACGTCACCCAGTTGCTCGCTGGCGTGCCTGGTGATGCCCACAACGATCTCGTCACCCTCGGCACGCAGCCATTCGTGGTCTTCGGTGTATTTCAGCATGGGTCGCTCCTCAGCGTTTGTAGGACGGCGTGATAAAAGGTAGCTCGGTGACTGTCACGGGCAGGTATTTACCGCGCAGTTCCGCGTAAAGGGTTGTTCCTGCGGGAATTTGCGGATCGATACGCGCCATGGCGATGGGGCCGCCCACCGAGGGGCCAAAGCCTCCGGAAGTGACCTGTGCGATTGGGTCGGCTCCGTCCTGCTGCGCGAAAATCGGCACGCCTTCGCGAATCGGGGCCCGGGTTCCGGGGCGCAGACCGCGGCGAGCGGCGGCTGGACCGTCTGCCAGCTCGGGCAGGATTCGTCCGGCACCGGGAAAGCCGCCAGCGCGCGCACCGCCCGTGCGGCGAATTTTCGGGATCGACCAGCCCAGGGCAGCCTCGGCGGGTGTTATGGTTTCATCCATGTCATGGCCGTAAAGCGGCATCCCCGCCTCCAGCCGCAAGCTGTCGCGCGCACCAAGGCCGATTGGCGCGACCTCGGGCTGGGCCAGCAGCGCCTCGGCGAAGGAAGTCAGCCGGTCCTGCGGCACCGAAATCTCGAAGCCATCCTCGCCCGTATAACCCGAACGCGAGATCCACAGTTCGGACCCTTGCCAATCCAGGCTGCGGCTATCCATAAAGCGCATCCCGGCGGTATCCGGTATCAACCGGGCCAGAACCGGGGCGGCCTCCGGCCCCTGCAATGCCAGCAAACCACGATCGGTGATCGGGCGGATATCCACGCCAGCCAGAGTCCGCAAATGCGCGATGTCCTGATCGGCGCAGGCGGCATTGACAACCAGCAGATAATGATCGCTCCGATTGGCAAACATCAGGTCATCCAGGATCCCGCCGCGATCATTCGTGAACAGGCCATAGCGTTGCCGCCCCTCGGCCAGTCCCAAAACATCGGCGGGGATCAGGCGCTCCAATGCCAGAGCGGCGGTTTCCAGCTTGTTATCTTGTGGAATAACAATAACTTGGCCCATGTGACTGACATCGAACAGCCCGGCATGGGCACGGGTATGCAGATGCTCTTGCATCACGCCCATCGGATATTGCACGGGCATTTCCCAGCCCGCGAAAGGGACCATGCGGGCACCTTTCGCCACATGCAGGTCGTAAAGCCCGGTCCGGCGCAGTTCCTCGGCCATTCGGCCTCCTTCTGTCTTGCCGGCAGGCCGGCATCGGTTAAGCGGGCTTGAGTTGCCCGCGTGACGATGCCCCCTCTGTCCCTGCCCGTATGGGGGCGCCTGAGATCGTTATCCCTTCGGCGGGCCGAAACACGGCCACTCTCCAGAGCTTTTCGCGGAAAACGGTCCTTTCGCCTGAGAGTTCGCCGGGGCGGCTGCTCCTTCGGCACCGGCCGGGGCCGGATTCTCCCGATTTCCTTGATCCGACTGCTAGCCGCAGCAAAAGCGCAAAGCAAGCCTTTTGTCGTAGATGAATGGCAAGAGGAGCTATGGATCACATCTTGGGAAACACGAAAACCCGGTCACGGCGCAGCATCAGCCACATGAGCGTGCCTGCCGGTGGCAGAAACACACCCGGCACCGTTGCGTTCAGAGCAATTGCTCCTTGATCGGTGGCAAACTCAACCAGCGATTCCCGGCCCAGATAACGGGCGCGCACCACCCGGGCCAGCGCGGCGGTGCCGTTCTCATGTGTCGGGGCAGGGCCTTGACCCGCGCGATCAAAGTCGATTTTCAGATGCTGGGGGCGGATGACAATTTCGACCTCGCTCCCGTCGGGAATACCCGGAGCCAGGAAATCGCCAAAGGGCGTTTCGGTCAGCGCACCCTGCACCACCCCATCCAAAATATTGATATCACTGAAAAATGCTGCCGCCAACCGGTCCACTGGCGCATTATACAGGTTATAGGGGGCGCCCTGCTGCACGATCCGCCCGTCACGCATCAGCAAGATCTGATCGGCCATGCGCATCGCCTCGTCCGGCTCATGCGTGACCAGCAGGACGGCGGTGCCTTCCTCTTTCAGCAGCGCCAGCGTCTCGTCACGGATCCCGTCGCGCAGCCGTTCGTCAAGGCCGCTGAAGGGTTCGTCCATCAGCAGCACGCGCGGCTGCGGCGCCAACGCCCGGACCAATGCGACGCGTTGCTGTTCCCCGCCCGAGAGCTCATGCGGGTAGCTGTCGATATGGGATGACATCCGCACACGTTCGAGCAACTCGCCTACACGGCCCCGATTGACGGAATAACCGCCCCTGAGTCCGAAGGCGACATTCTCGCTGACCGGAAGATGCGGAAAAAGCGCGAAGTCCTGGAACATCAGGCCGATGGAGCGCCGCTCGGGCGGAACGTATGTATTGCCGTCGCAGACCGGTTCCCCATCCACGAGGATCCGCCCGCTATCGGGCCGGTCCACCCCGGCGACGAGCCGAAGCGTCGTCGATTTGCCGCAACCCGAGGGACCAAGCAGGCAGGCGACCTGCCCGGCCTCGACCGAGAATCCCACGTCATCGACGACCCGCTGCCCGTCAAAGGCACGGATCAGGCTCTGAACCTCCAGTCGGGGTGGCGTCGTCACGGTATGGGCGATTCTTTCACTAAGGTTTCCATTGCCCTAGCAGGGGCTGCTTTTCGTCGCAACTGCCCTGACGCCGGCATTTGTGATCACAGCGATTGGTCAGATCGTTGATCCGGCATCGCCGGTATTCCTGACGGGAATCAGAATGGTAGCCCAGTCGTGGTCCGGAGCCAGCCGGGACAGCGCGCCCGCCAGCGTTTCTGTCTCGCTTGCGGCAACCTCGGCCAAGGCGGCGGAGACGAGTTTCAGCGCCTCTGCGCGTGGCATATGGCGGGAAAGATGAAAACCGGCGGCCTCGGCCAGCATCGCACCGCGGTCATTGGCAAATGTCGCGGCGATACGGGCCGGGCAGGGCGCAAGCGTGCCCGCGAGGTCTTGCGCCAGACGCAAAGCCGCGCCGGTGCGGACGACCATGCCGGGCAGTGTCTGCCATTCCAGCGCCAGCGCCGAACCGTCCCGTTCCTGCGCATGGATCATCGCCTGATGCAGCATGCCCACCGCCCCGGCATTCAGGCGGGCGAGACTGACCAGCGCCTCGGCCGCGACAGGGTTGGATTTCTGCGGCATGGTGGAAGAGCCGCCGCCGGTGCCCGCGCTGACCTCGCCGATCTCGGATTGACCCAGCAGGATCAGGTCGGCACCGATCTTGCCGAGCGAGCCGGTAACCAGCGCCAGCCAGCCGCCAAGTTCCACGATCGCGTCACGAGCGGCGTGCCACGGCACGACGGGCGCACCCAGATCCAGCTCGGCTGCCATCGCGGCGCGGACTTCGCCCATGCGCGGAGCAAGTGCCGCGCCGGTTCCCGCCGCCCCGTAGAACGAGATATTCAGCAGGCGTGGCCGCAATTCGGCAAGCCGGTCCAGATGCCGGGTCAGCGGCGCGCGCCAGACAGAGATTTTCGCACCAAGCGTCGTCGGCGCCGCGAGTTGAAAGCGCGTGCGGGCAGGGACGGGCAGAGCGGCATATTCCACGGCCTTGGCGGCAAGCATGTCGTCCAGTGCCCTGATCCGCCCCTCGATGATCGGCAGGGCCTCGCGCAGTTGCAGGATCAGGCCGGTATCCTGGATATCCTGCGATGTTGCCCCGAAATGAACCCATCCGGCATGATCGCCACAGGCGGTCTTCAACGCCCCGACAACCGCCTGCGCACCGATCCCGGCCCGGCCAGCGGCCTCTGTCAGGCTTGCGGGATCGGGATGCAGCGTCTCTGCCTTGGCGGCGATGGCTTGAGCGGCATCCACGGGGATGATCCCGAGCCGCCCCTGCACCCGCGCCAATGCGGCCTCGGACAGCAGCATGGCGGCGATCTGGGCAGAGGCTCCCATCACGCCGCCCAGTTCCTCGTCGCCAAACAGCCCGTCGGTCAGCATCATGCGGCGCGCAATCCCAGAATCTCTCTTGCCTGCTGCCAGCTTGCCACGGGACGGTGATACTTGTCACATAGTTCCACTGCACGTTTCACCAATGCCGCGTTCGAGGGCGCCAGCCTGTCTCGATCCAGCCGGACATTGTCCTCCAGCCCCGTGCGGGCATGCCCTCCCGAGGAAATCGCCCATTCGTTCAGCACGATCTGGTTCGGGCCGATCCCGGCAGCGCACCACGGTGCGTCCTTGCCGAAGAGGCGTTTGACCGTATGGACGTAAAAATCGAACACCTCGCGATCCACCGGCATGGCGTTCTTCACGCCCATCACGAATTGCACATAGGGGGTTTCCCGGATCCGGCCGTCCTTGTGCATTTTCGCAGCCTGGAAGATATGCGACAGGTCGAATGCCTCGATCTCGGGCTTGACGTCATATGCGATCATCTCCGAAGCCAGCCAGTCCACCAGATCGGGCGGGTTTTCATAGACCCGCGTCGGGAAGTTGTTCGACCCGACCGACAGCGAGGCCATGTCGGGCCGCAGCGGTAGCATCCCGCCCCGCGCTTGCCCGGCCCCCGAGCGGCCTCCGGTGGACAATTGCACGATCATGCCTGGGCAGTTTTTCTCAATCCCCGCTTTCAGCGCGGCAAAGCGGTCGGGATCGCTGATCGGCTTGCCCTGATCGTCGCGGACATGGCAATGGGCGATGCTCGCACCGGCCTCGAAGGCCTCATGCGTGGATTCGATCTGCTCGGCCACGGTGATCGGCACCGCCGGGTTGTTCTCCTTGGTGGGAAGCGAGCCGGTGATGGCGACGCAGATGATGCAGGGATTGGTCATGATCGGGCCTCAGATATCGAAGAATACGGTTTCGTCATCGCCCTGCAGGCGGATGTCGAAGCGATAGACCGGGATTCCGTCGCGATCCGAACGCTTACCGATCAGGGTGGCCCGGCGGCGTTCCCATTCGATCAGGCTGATCACCGGATCGGCGGCATTCGCCTGTTCCTCATCGCTGAAATACATCCGCGTGTTCAGCCCGATATTGATCCCGCGCGAGACGATCCACAGGTTCAGATGCGGCGCCATCATACGGCCATTGCGGCCCATCACGGCGCCCGGCTTGACGGTGTCGAAGCCCCATTCACCGGTCTCAAAATCAGTGATCACCCGGCCCCAGCCACGAAAGCCATCCTCCACCGGGCCGCCGCCTTCGGGATGGGCGTAATGCCCCTCGGCATTGGCCTGCCATACCTCGAGCAGCACATCCTTGACCGGCGAGCCCATGCCGTCGATCACCAGCCCCTCGACCCGGATACGTTCGCCCCCGGCATTCGGCCCGGCGATGTCCTGGCCCAGTTCCTGCCGGTAGATGTCGAAACCCGCAGCGCCCGGAGCAAGGCCGATATGGACATAGGGACCGGCGGTCTGCGACGCGGTTTCACGCAGGTAATCCAGCTTCTGTGGCATGTTCAGTTCCCCTCCAGCCGGTTCTCGAACAGGGTTGAGCGGCGGCCCCTCAGCACGATGTCGAACTTGTAGGCGATGGAATCGAGCGGGACCGTCGCGTTCAGGTCCAGCCGGGCGATCAGTTGTTCGATCGCCTCAGGGTCGGGGATGGTCTTGACGATGGGGCAATGCGGGATCAGCGGATCGCCCTCGAAGTAAAGCTGGGTGATCAGCCGCTGAACGAATGCCGCGCCGAAAACCGAGACATGGATATGCGCGGGCCGCCAGCTATTGTCCCAGTTCCGCCACGGATAGGCGCCCGGCTTGATGGTGCGGAAGAAATAATAGCCATTCTCGTCGGTCAATGTCCGCCCGCAGCCGCCGAAATTCGGATCGAGCGCGCCCAGATAGGTATCCTTCTTGTGCCGATACCGTCCCGAGGCATTGGCCTGCCAGATCTCGACCAGCGTATTCGGCACCGGACGGGCATTCTCGTCCAACACCCGGCCATGCAGGATGATCCGTTCTCCCACCGGATCCGCATCCTTGGCGTAATTGCGGACCAGATCGTTATCGAGCGGGTCGATATCATTATGCCCGAAAACCGGGCCAGTGATCTCGCTGACAGAGTTTTGCAATGAAATCAGCGAATAGCGCGGACTGCGCGCGGTCGTCGTCTTGTAATCCGGGGTCAGCGCAGGGGGGTGCAGGGTCCGGTCGCGTTGATAATACTCGGCTGGCTTCATCGGCTGGCCTCCTCTTGCATATCCATTTCGGCATAGGTCTGCTTTGCCAGTTTCAGCGCATGATTGGCGCGTGGCACGCCGGCATAGATGGCGACATGCTGAAACGCCTCCAGCACATCGCGCCGGGATGCGCCGGTGCGGGCGGTGGCGCGTATATGCATCGGGATCTCCTCGAAATTCCCGGTCGCCGCCAGAAGCGCCAAGGTCAGCATCGAACGTTCCCGACGACTGATCCCGTCGCTTGCCCAGACCGTGCCCCATGCGGAATCGGTGATCAGGTCCTGAAAGGGCTGGTCGAATTCGGTCTTGTTCGCCTCGGCGCGGTCGACATGGGCATCTCCCAGAACTTCGCGGCGAACCTGCATGCCCTGGGCGTGACGGTCAGACATGGCCGACCTCCTTGAGAAAACGGGTCAGGATACCGGCATAGACGGCGGGCGCCTCGACGCAGGGCAGGTGGCCTGCACCCGGAATAACATCAAGCTGTGCCCCGGCAATCAGATCGGCGGTCGATTTGACGACATCGGGCGGCGTCGCGCCGTCCAAATCCCCCGCGATCAGATGGACGGGCAGGTCGAGCCGCGCGGCCCTATCGCGCAGATCCGCGGCGGCAATCGCCTTGCAGCAGGCGATATAGCCACCGACCGGTTGACGCTCCAACATCCGCTGCCAGGGCACCGCTGCCCCCGAGGCCCGGAAACCGGGAGAGAACCAACGCTCCATCGTGGCCGGACCGATGCTTGGCAAGCCGCTTTGGCGAATGGCGGCGATGCGGTCCTCCCACATGGCGCTGTCGCCGATCTTTGCCGCACTGTTCGAGATGACCAGCGCCCGCAACAGATCCCCATGACGCACAGCGAGGGACTGGCCGATCAACCCGCCGATGGAGAGGCCGACGAAAACCACATCCGACAGGTCCAGATGCCGGATCAACCCGGCCGCATCATCGGCAAGCTGATCGATACTGTATGGGCCGGGCGTTTCCCCGGACAGGCCATGTCCGCGCTTGTCGTATCGGATCAGCCGCAACCCCTCCGGCAGATGCGGCAGCAGCGCATCCCACAGCCGGAAATCCGTCCCGAGCGAATTGGCGAATGCCACCGCCGGACCGTGTCTGGGTCCATGATCCGCGTAATGCAGATCGACTCCGTTCACATTCGCTGTCAGCATCAGTAAGGCAACCCCACGTAGTTTTCCGCGAAAGCCCGTTGCTGCGCCTCGTTGTCACGCAGGAAGGCGATATCGGCCTGCTGCATCTTCAGGTCGAAGCGGCTCTGATCCGGGTATCGGTGCAGCAACCCGCTGAACCACCAGCTGAAGCGTTCGGCCTTCCAGACCCGCAGCAACGCCCGTTCAGAGTAACGGTCGATGCCTTCGCTGTCGCCTTCTTCGTAGAACTGGCGCAAGCCGTTATAAAGATAATGGACATCGCTAGCCGCCGTGTTCAGCCCCTTGGCACCGGTGGGCGGCACGATATGCGCCGCGTCCCCGCACAGGAACAGCCGGCCCCACCGCATCGGCTCGGTCACGAAAGAGCGCAGCGGGGCGATGGATTTCTCGATGCTTGGCCCGGTGATCAAGTGCTCGGCCATATCGGCGGGGATGCGGCGCCTGAGCTCCTGCCAGAAGGCGGCATCCGTCCAGTCCTCGGGGTGATCCGACAAGGCGCATTGGACGTAATAGCGCGACAGGTTTTCATTGCGCATCGAGCAGAGCGCGAAACCGCGTTCGGAATTGGCATAGATCAGTTCGTGATGCACCGGAGGTGTGCGCGACAAAACCCCCAGCCAACCGAACGGGTAGGTCTTTTCATATTCCCGCCGGGCCGTCAGCGGGATGCTCTGGCGGCTGATGCCGTGAAAGCCATCGCAACCCGCCACGAAATCGCAATCGAGCCGATGCTCCCGACCGTTCTGCTGATAGGTGACGAATGGCCGGTCGCTGTCGGCATCGAGGATGGCGACGTGATCCACCTCGAACTCCGTGCGTGCGCCGGCCGCCTCGCGCGCGTCATAAAGGTCGTGCGTCACCTCGGTCTGGCCATAGACCGTCACCGCGCTTCCCGTCAGGCGCTTGAAGTCGATATGGAACATCTCGCCCGCAACGGCGATCTGCGTGCCCTCATGGATAAGGCCCTCGCGATGCAGCCGGTCGGCCACGCCCGCCTCTTCCATCAGCCGCACCAGGCCGGTTTCCAAGACCCCGGCCCGGATCCGGCTCAGGACGTAATCGCGGGTCTTGCGCTCGAGCACTACCGCATCGATTCCCCGGCGATGCAAAAGCTGGCCCAGCAACAGGCCCGATGGCCCGCCGCCGATAATGGCAACCTGTGTGCGCATGAAGTCCTCCTGTCCAGCAAAGAATTACATATGGAAATCACCAAGTAAAATGAGATAATCATGTTGATTGTTACCAGCTTGGATAAGTATGGACCGCCGTATCAAGATCCGTCACTTGCAGGCCCTGACCGAGATCGTCCGTCAGGGCAGCCTGAAACGCGCCGCCGAACGGCTGTTCCTGACACAGCCCGCCATATCCCGCACCCTGTCCGAACTGGAAGAGATTATCGGCGCCGAATTGCTGACTCGCAGCCGAAGCGGGGTGGCGCTGACACCGCAAGGCGAGTTCTTCCACGGTTTCGCGCAGAGCAGCCTGTCGGCACTGGAACAGGGACTGGCCGGGATCGAGGAGGCCGGGCGCGAGGGCGCCATGCAGTTGCGGGTCGGTGCGCTGCCATCGGTGGCGGCCCGGCTGATGCCCGAGGTGGTCAAACAGCTTGCCAAGCTCGCACCGGAAATACGGCTGGTCATCGCCGATGGTTCACATGGGCATCTGACCGGGTTGCTACGCGCTGGCGATCTGGATCTGGTCATCGGCAGGCTGGGTGCGCCCGAAACCATGCGCAGCCTCAGCTTTACCCAACTTTACCTGGAGGAGGTCGCGGTCGTGGTGCGCCCCGGCCATCCGATCCTGTCGGATCCCGACCTGCGACGGATTACCGATTGGCCGGTAATCTATCCCGCGCCCTGGGCCGCCATCCGGCCCTTTGTCGAGCGCTTGCTGATTGCCGAAGGCATTCCCATGCCGACAAGGCGGATCGAAACCGTATCGGGTGCGTTCGGGCGCGCCTACCTGCCGGGCAGCGACGCGGTCTGGTTCATCTCTGCCGGGGTGGTCGCACGCGAGGTCGAGCAGGGCCAACTGGTGCGCCTGCCGGTCGCCACCGGCTCCACCGAAGGGCCGGTCGGGCTGATGGCCCACGCCGATCAGCCCGAGACCACCGCCCGGCAGCTATTCGTTCAGGCTGTCGGTCGAGCAGTTTCCCGGCTGGAGCTGGCGTGACGAAATGCCCGGCACATGGAAATGATTTCACGGCTTGCCGATATCAGCTAGGCTTCGGCCATGAGATACCTTGTCGCCCTGATACTATGCCTTTCACCGCTGCCTGCCTCTGCCGACCCTCCGGTCGTGGAAAATGTCCGGGCCGAGCAGCAAGGCGATGGCTGGCGTTTCGATGTCACCATTTCGCATCCCGATACCGGGTGGGAGCATTACGCCGATGCTTGGCGGGTGCTGGACATGGATGGAAACGAGTTGGGCCTGAGAATCCTTGCGCATCCTCATGTGGATGAGCAGCCCTTTACGCGTTCATTGTCCGTTGTCGAAATTCCGGAGGATGTCACAATGGTCGAAGTCGAGGCCCGGTGCCTCGTGGACGGATGGTCCGGTGTGAGGACCAGGGTAGAGCTTGACAGAATCAAGTGAATGAAAAGCGCCGGCCACGGAAACCCGCGGCCGGCGCCATTCGAACCAGATCAGCTGAACGTCTTGAGAATGCGTTCAACCACCTTCTCGGCGGCCTCTTCGGCGCTCAGTTCAACTGTGTTCACGGTCAACTCGGCAGTCTCGGGCTTTTCATAGGGGCTGTCAATCCCGGTGAAGTTCTTCAACTGACCGGAGCGGGCCTTCTTGTACAGACCCTTGACGTCACGCTCCTCGGCCACCTCCAGCGGGGTATCGACATAGACCTCGATGAACTCGCCGCCAACCATCAGGTCACGCACCATCCGGCGCTCGGACCGGAAGGGCGAGATAAAGGCCGTCAGCACGATCAGGCCAGCGTCGGTCATCAGGCGCGCCACCTCGCCCACGCGGCGGATATTCTCCACCCGGTCGGCATCGGTAAAGCCCAGGTCGCGGTTCAGCCCGTGACGAACGTTGTCACCATCCAGAAGGAAGGTGTGCTTGCCAAGAGCATGCAGTTTCTTCTCGACGATATTGGCGATGGTCGATTTACCCGAGCCCGACAGGCCGGTGAACCAGACCACGGCGGCCTTCTGGTTCTTGAGGGCGGCATGGGCGTCACGGTCCACATCGACTGCCTGCCAGTGAATGTTCTGGCTGCGGCGCAGGGCGAAACGGATCATGCCCGCCGCGACCGTCGCATTGCTCAGGCGGTCGATCAGGATGAAGCCGCCCAGATCGGGGTTCTGGTCATAGGCCTCGAAGGGAATCGCCCGGTCGGTCGAAATATTCACCGCACCGATCGCATTCAGCCCCAGGGTCTTGGAGGCCAGATGCTCCATCGTGTTGACGTTCACCTCATATTTCGGCTCGGTGACGGTCGCGGTAACGCTTTGGGTGCCGATCTTCAGGATATAGGGGCGGCCCGGCAGCATTTCCTCTTCGGACATCCAGACCAGCGTAGCCTCGAACTGGTCGGCAACCTCACAGGGCTCGTCCGATTTCACGATCACGTCGCCGCGCGAGCAGTCGATCTCGTCCTCGAAGGTCAGCGTGACGGATTGTCCGGCGACCGCCTGGTCGAGATTGCCGTCGAAGGTCACGATCGACTTGACCTTGGTGGTCTTGCCCGAGGGCAGCACCCGGATCGAATCGCCCGGGCGCACAGCGCCCGCACCGATCTGGCCGGCAAAGCCCCGGAAGTCGAGATTTGGCCGGTTCACCCACTGCACCGCCATACGGAACGGATGATCCTGCATCCGCGCATCGCTGATCGGGGCCTCTTCCAGATGTCCCAGCAGCGTCGGCCCCTGGAACCATCCCATATTCGGGCTCTTGGTGACGATATTGTCGCCTTTCAGGCCCGAGATCGGAATCGGCAGGAAGCTGTCCATGCCGATCTGCTTGGCGAAATGCGAGTAATCGCTGACGATTTCATAGAACCGCTCGGCCGAGTAATCGACCAGGTCCATCTTGTTCACCGCCAGCACAACGTTGCGGATGCCAAGCTGGTTCACCAGGTAGCTGTGCCGCCGGGTCTGGGTCAGCACGCCCTGACGCGCGTCGATCAGGATCACGGCCAGATCGGCGGTCGAGGCACCGGTCACCATGTTGCGGGTATATTGCTCGTGCCCCGGCGTGTCGGCGACGATGAATTTCCGCTTGTCGGTTGCGAAGAAGCGATAGGCGACATCGATGGTGATGCCCTGCTCGCGCTCGGCGGCTAGACCGTCGACCAGAAGTGCGAAATCAATCTCGCCGGCCTGCGTCCCGACATTCTTGGAATCGCTTTCAAGGCTGGCAAGCTGATCCTCGAAGATCATCTTGCTGTCGTAAAGCAGCCGGCCGATCAGCGTCGATTTGCCGTCATCCACCGAGCCGCAGGTGATGAAGCGCAGCATGGTCTTGTGCTGGTGCTTCAGCAGATAGGCGTCGATATCCTCGGCAATCAGCGAGTCCGTGACGTAAACGGGGTCTTTGGTATCAAGGGTCATCAGAAATACCCCTCTTGCTTCTTTTTCTCCATCGAGGCGGCGGTATCGTGATCGATCGCGCGGCCCTGACGTTCGGATGTAGTGGTCAGCAGCATTTCCTGAATGACCTCGGGCAGCGTACTGGCCTCGGATTCGACCGCGCCGGTCAGCGGATAGCAGCCGAGCGTGCGGAAACGCACCGATTTCATCTGCGGCACTTCACCCTCACGCAGCGGGAAGCGGTCGTCATCGACCATGATCAACAGCCCGTCACGCTCCACCACCGGGCGTGGCTCCGAGAAATACAGCGGCACGATCTCGATATTCTCGAGGTGGATATACTGCCAGATGTCCAGTTCGGTCCAGTTGGACAACGGAAAGACCCGGATCGATTCGCCCTTGGCCTTGCGGGTATTATATAGCCGCCACAGCTCCGGGCGCTGGTTCTTGGGATCCCAACGATGATTGGCCGAGCGGAACGAGAAGATGCGCTCCTTGGCACGCGATTTCTCCTCGTCGCGGCGGGCGCCGCCAAAGGCCACGTCGAAATTGTATTTGGTCAGCGCCTGCTTCAGACCGTCGGTTTTCCACATATCGGTATGCAGACTGCCGTGATCGAAGGGGTTGATACCCTTTTCCATCGCTTCGGGATTGTGATGCACGATCAGCTTCATGCCTGCGTCTTCGGCGGCACGGTCGCGCAGTTCGTACATGGCGCGGAATTTCCATGTCGTATCGACATGCAGCAACGGAAACGGCGGCGGGGCCGGATAAAAGGCCTTCTTCGCCAGATGCAGCATGCAGGCGGAATCTTTTCCAACAGAATAGAGCATGACGGGGTTGTCGGCATTCGCCACAACCTCGCGCATAATATGGATGCTTTCAGCTTCAAGGCGCTGCAAATGGGTCAGCGTGGCCGGGCTGATTCCTGTGTCAGTGGCGGGCTGGGTTGTCATGGCTATGAACTCATTTCTTATGCGGGGTGGCATTTGGCAGATCTCGGCGGCAATACCAAGGGGGGTGGCGAAATAACGCCCAAGTTTCCGTCAAGAGGTCCAATGATTGGGCAATTTTCCCGCAATTTCAGACCATGCGAGAACAAAACCCGGGCTTCTGCGTACAACACTGTTTCAATCAAAACGTCGGACATCAATACCGTCCTCTACTAGTGCATGCCGTACTCCTTCAGCCATCTTCACGGCTTCGGACGAATCGCCATGCACGCAAATCGTATCGATCCGGCAGGGGATTCGCTTGCCGCTGCCGGTCATGATTGCTCCTTCGCGGATCATCTGTACCATCCGTCGTCCGGCTTCAACCGGGTCGTGCAGCACTGCGCCCGGCTGGCTGCGGTCGACAAGCGAAGCATCATCGTTATAGGCGCGGTCAGCAAAGATTTCTCCTGCATATGCCGCACCCAGGTCGCGGGCGGCTGCCTCCATTCCGGTACCTGCCAGCACCACGAGGATCAATCCCGGATCGACCTTTAACGCCGCCTCGTAACAAATTCGTGCAATCTCGGGCTCATCCGTGGCCATGTTCGACAAAGCACCATGCAGCTTGAGATGCCGAACCTCCGCCCCGACAGACCGGGCAATGCCCTGCGCCGCCCCAAGCTGATAGGCAACCATATTTGCCAGCTCCTCCTTGCCAAGGCGAATGCGGCGGCGCCCGAACCCCTGGAGGTCGGCAAAACCCGGATGCGCCCCAATTCCTACGCCCTTCGCATGGGCACGAGCCATCGTGCGAGCCATCACATCCGGATCCCCGGCATGGAATCCGCAGGCAATATTGGCCGAAGTCACGATATCCAGCAAAGCGGCATCGTCACCCATCCTCCATGGCCCGAAGCCTTCGCCCATGTCCGAATTCAGATCGACGCGCATCATTTATCCTCCAGTTCATCGCCCGCCGTGACACCGCCAATCAACTGAAATGTCAGCAAATCGATCATCGTCGCCGGATCGCGGACCAGTGGGCGGCAACGGGCCACAGCGGCCCGCAGCTGCTGTGCGTCGGTCTGCCAAAGCCTGTCGGCCTCGTCCAGTGCAATCCTCTGGAACAGCAGTTTCGTGCCGGGCGCCGCCTGCGCCGCAATCGGCAGATCGGCGGGAATGATCGTGCCGAGGCGCGGATATCCGCCGATGGTCTGGCATTCAGCCAGCAAGACGAAGGGCACGCCGTCGCCGGTCATCTGCAAGTCGCCCGGCCCGATCAGGTCCGAGGCAAGCCCCGCCGCGTGCTCCGACGCGAATCCGCGGTCGGCGTCGAACCTGACTCCCTGACGGTTACCGCGATCGGAACGGGTGAACTCGGTTTCGAAAAAGGCCGACAGCACCGCATCGGCGAACAGCCTGGTCTGCGGACCATCAACCACCCGGACCGTGCCGCCATTGAACCTTGCAACGGGATCGATCACACGCGGCGGCATGTCGGGGCACGGGTCCGGCCCGACGGGCAGGGCGCCGGGGGTGAGGGGCGCGAAGATCCCGATACTCAGATGTGCGGCCCGGCTGCCAAGCCATTCCTCGCCCGCCATGCCGCCCGCAGGCGTCAGGTAACCATAGCTTCCCGCCTGCATACCGGCGATCTGCAGGGATTGTCCGGGTTGCAGCAGATGCGATGCGTGCCAACGCAGCGGGACCCCATCCAGCCTTGCATCCATCGGCGCTCCGGTCAGGGCAATCCGCATCGGCTGATCAGCTTCGAAAAAGCCGCCCGCGCCCGCCATCTCTATACCCGCCAGCGGTCCATCCGCGCCCAGCAGGGCTGCCGCCTCGATCAAGGCCAGCCGGTCAACGGCGCCGCCGCGCGACAGCCCCTGCGCCAGATGACCCGGGCGCCCCATGTCCTGAACCGTCAGAATCCCATCGGCGCGGCGCAAATGCAGGGAGGTCATCGCAGCACCTTCAGCCGCGCGCCTCCAAGCCCGTCGGCGGCCTGCTCCAGCGCCTCGATTTCAGAGGCGGGGACAGGGGCAAAGCGGATCGCGTCACCTGCCCGCAACGGCATCGGCGTGTCACGCTCGGGACGAAAGCTGCGAAAGGCGCTGCGCCCCACCTGACGCCAGCCGGTTGCCGATGATGCGCCGAACATCACGAGTTGCCGCACCGCGACCACGATGGCTCCTGCAGGAACAGTTGGCGTCAATTCGGACTGGCGCGGCAAATCCCAGGCCTCGGGCAGCAGACCGATATAGGGTTGTCCGGGAGCAAAGCCGATCACCAGAACCCGCAGATCCGCCTCGCAGATCTGCCGAATGGCTGCGTCGGGGCTGCAGCCGACCGCCTGCGCCACTTCGGCAAGCTGCGGCCCGTCCGCATCGCCGAATGCCGCCGGAATCGTCCATCGCCGGGCAGGGGGTGGGGTATCGAGCTGTCCCTGAATGATATGTTGCGCGCGTGCCGACATTTCCGTGGCCAGAACCTCGCGCCGGGTCTTCCCGGGATCGAAGCGCAACAATACCGAGACAAGGCCCGGCGCGATCTCGACCACCCCGGCCGGGGTTTTCGCCTCCAGGTCCGCTGCCAGCAACTGCGTTGCCGCCATCGCCTCGGGCTTTGCCGTCAGGGCAAAGCGCAGCAGCACCCCGTCAATCCCGGCCCAATGCGTCCGGGGCTCAAGCCCGATAGGGATATTGCTTTCGGAGGTCATCAGCGATCCGGTCAAAGCGCATTGCGGGGCATCGGCAATTCGCCCCGGTTATACGGCCCCCAATCCTCGATATCGGGATAGAATTGACGACGCCAGGCACGAACCCTCGGATTCATCCGCCGCCGCCACCAGGGCGGAACCATGGCCACGAAGGTCATCGCCGGATAACCAAGGGGTAATTGCGGCGCCTCGTCCTCGCCATAGGTCTGCAACAGGGGAAACCTTCGGTCCGGCTTGTAATGGTGATCAGAGTGGCGCTGCAGGTTGATCAGCAGCCAGTTCGATCCCGTATGCGATGCGTTCCAGCTATGCCGGGGCAGGATGCGCTCGTATCGGCCCTCGCCCAGATAGCGGCGGGTCAGCCCATAATGTTCGACGTAATTCGTCAATTCGAGCTGCCAGATGGCGATGAAAGCCTGGAACAGGAACAGGAACAGCCCCTGCAACCCGCCCAGCAGCAATGCCAGCACCAGCATTCCAAGCTGGATCGCGCCATAGCGCCAGAACGGGTTGCGCCGGTCGAACGGTCCCTTTCCGCCACGCGCCAGGAACCGCGTTTCGGCGCGCCATGCACTTGCCGGGCCATCGCGAAGCACACGCCAGAAAAAGCGGTAGAACCCCTCGTTATAGCGGGCGGAAACCGCGTCCCGGGGGGTGGCGACCCATGAATGATGAACCAGAAGATGTTCGGTCCGGAAATGCGAATACAGGACCGATCCCAGCAGAAGATCGCCCAGCCACCGCTCCAGCACGGTTTTCTGGTGCAAAAGCTCATGCGCATAGACGATCCCGATCGAGCCGGACAACACGCCGATGCCAAAGAACAGGCCAAGCTTTTCCAGCCCCGAAAGATGCCCCGAGGAGGTCGCATACCAGATCGCGCCGAATATCGCCGCGAATTGCAGCGGGAACCATACGATCGTGACCGCACGGTGCCAGAAAAGCTGCGCAACCTCGGTTTCCGTGTCGGGATTTTCCTCGTTCAGTCCCAGCACTCCGTCCAGCGCCGTGGTCAGATACCATGCATATGCGGGCAAAAGCATCCACCAGAGCCCGCCCTTCACGGCGGCCAAGGCGACAAGGGGCGGCATGATGACCGACATCCAGAACGGGGCGGCGGCGGGCAGGGGGTTGGGTGATTTGCTGCTCATGGCCATGATACTACGCCGCGATTTCCGTACGCGCCACATCCCAAACCTTGCGCATCAGCCCCGGCAGCCCATCCCGGTCGATTTGCCGCAGGGAAACAAGATGGCCCCGCTCCGGCCGGCCGACCAGGTCACCAAGCATGACGCGAAGCGACAGGTTGAAATGTGTGAAAACATGCCGCACTTCGCCGATCTCGTGCCAATCGGCATCACCGGGCGGCGGCAGATCGCGCCCATCCCACCCGGTCGAGGGAAAGGCGAGCATACCGCCCAGCAAGCCTTTGGCGGGGCGTTCTTCCAGCAACAAGCTGTTACCGTGCCGTGCCACCCAGACAATACCGCTTCGATTCGGCCTGGCGATCTTCGGTGCCTTGCGTGGAAGTTCCGCAGCGATGCCCTTTTCGCGCGCTTCGCAATCCGCGATCAGGGGGCAAATTCCGCATGCAGGGTTGCGCGGCACACAGATCGTCGCGCCAAGATCCATCATCGCCTGAGCGTAATCCCCGGGCCGCTCTTGCGGTGTGAGCGTTTCCGCCAGGGCAATCAGTTCGGGCTTTGCGGCGGGAAGCGGGGTCTCAATGGCACGCAACCGCGCCACCACACGCTCGACATTGCCATCGACAACGGTTTCGGGCGCATCATAGGCGATCGCCGCGATGGCTGCCGATGTATAAGGGCCAATGCCGGGCAATGCCTGCAAGCCCTCGCGGGTCCGGGGAAAGCCGCCTGCGTCCGACACGATTCGCGCGCATGCCAGCAGGTTGCGGGCACGTGCGTAATAGCCCAGTCCGGCCCATTCCGCCATGACGCGCGCGTCATCCGCCGCCGCCAGATCGCCGACACTTGGCCAAAGACTGATGAACCGCTCGAAATAGGATTTCACGGCGGCGACCGTGGTTTGCTGCAGCATGATCTCGGACAGCCAGACGCGATAGGGATCGGCCGCGCCGCCGCCCGGCGGAACACGCCACGGCAGGACGCGCGCATGCCGGTCATACCATTCCAGAAGCCGTTCTCCGATCACCTTGCTGTCACGCAATTTTCAGAGCTCCATCCTTTCGGCGCGCTTTCATCCGGGCCTCCTGCTGGTTAAGGATATACATGTGTTAACCGATCAGACAGGCATGGCCCAGATATCCTATAGCCAGCAAAGACAGGCAAGCCGGCGCAAGCGGGGCTTTGAAGCGGCGTCCTCTCTGCTGGCGCAGCGTGTCCAGAAGGCCGCCGAGGGCAGGGGTTTCGCGGTCGCCCG
The DNA here is from genome assembly GCF_003697785.1 of Paracoccus alkanivorans. GTDB lineage: Bacteria > Pseudomonadota > Alphaproteobacteria > Rhodobacterales > Rhodobacteraceae > Paracoccus > Paracoccus alkanivorans. The sequence continues at coordinate 340,548 of NZ_QOKZ01000003.1, forward strand.
CCTGCTGACCCACTGGCCCGAGATCGCGGGCGAGCAACTGGCGCATGTCACCCGCCCGGTCCGCATCAGCCACAGTCGCGGCGGATTCGGTGCTACTCTCACCCTCCTGACCTCCGGTCCCGCAGCGCCCCTCGTGGAAATGCAGCTTCCGCAACTGCGTGAACGGATCAATGCCTGTTACGGCTATAATGCGATACAGAAGATCATGCTGACCCAGACCGCCGCCACGGGCTTTGCCGAGGGGCAGGCACGGTTCACCGCCGCACCGCTGCGCGAAAGCCCGGCCCCTGACCCGCAGGCACAGGCCAGAGCCCGTCAGGTCGCCGCGCAGTTCCAGGACCCGCAGCTGGCCGAGGCGATGGCCCGGCTGGCACTCAATCTCTCTTCCCGAACAAACCGAAAGGACCCTTGATGTTGATCCGCTCTGTTGCCGCCGCCCTGGCGCTATCGCTGGCCACACCTGCTCTGGCGCAGGACACTGCGGCGACCGAAGGCGCCGAATCCGAGGCCAGCGAAGCGCAAACCGTGCCCGATATCGCCCTCGGGGCCGAGGATGCGCCGCTGACCGTCATCGAATATGCCAGCTTCACCTGCGGGCATTGCGCCAATTTCCACGATCAGAACTGGCCGAAACTGAAATCCGAATATGTGGATACCGGCAGGGTCCGCTTCATCCAGCGCGACGTGTATTTCGATGCGGTCGGGCTTTGGGCGGGGATCCTCGCCCGCTGCGGCGGCGACGACAAGTATTACGCTGTCTCGGACATGCTGTTCGACGAACAGAAGAAATGGCTGGAGGGCGATTCGGGCGACCAGATCGCTGCTAACCTGCGCAAGATCGGCCTGAAGGCGGGCATGACCGAAGACCAGATGACCGCTTGCTGGGACGACAAAGCCAAGGCCGAAAGCCTGATCGCAACCTTCCAGCAGAACGCCACTGCGGATGAAATCGAGGCTACCCCAACCTTTATCATCGGCGGTGAAAAGGTGATGAACCAGCCTTGGGAAGATCTGAAGAAGATCATCGACGACAAGCTCGCCGAGGCGGAATAGCCTGAACAGGCCGGGTATCGTATTCACCGGCCCGAACAACTGACGTGACAGGAAAACGATCCGGCCGGCGCGGCGATAAGATGCCGCGCCGGTTTTCGTGCCTACACCGGGTTCCCCAAATCCCCGGCCATTGCGGATCACAATACTTGACAATTTTAATCACAATGATTAGCCGGCGGAGCAACTCATTCGGCGAAGCTCGGACAACGTCTGTTTTGCCAATTATTTCAAGGGAACCGCCCCATGAACCGATCCTTGATCGCCTGCCTGATGGCCAGCGCCTCTGTTCTGCCCGCCTTTGCACAAGACGCGCCTTTCGTGCTGCCCGAAATCACGCTGGAGGCAGAAAGCAATACTACGCTGGTCCAGGAGGGTTACGTCGCCCAGGTCAGCCGCGAAGCGACCAAGCTGGACACCCCGATCGGCAAGATCCCGCAGGCGCTGACGGTGATCACGCAGGACCAGATCGAGGATCAGGCGCCGCGGACGCTGAATGAGACGTTAAGCTATACCGCCACCGCGAACCCGAACAATTTCGGCTACGATACCCGCTTCGACGCTTTCACGCTGCGCGGCTTTCCGGCCTATTACAACGGCATGTTCCGCGACGGGCTGCGCCAGTACAATTCGCCGACGGCATTGTTCAAGACCGAGCCCTACGGGCTGGAAGGCATCGCCGTTCTGAAAGGGCCGAACTCGTCGCTTTACGGGGTCAGCGGGCCGGGCGGTATCATCAATCTCGTCACCAAGCGCCCAAAGGACGAAGCTTATCGCGAAATCGAGGCGACGACCGGTTCCAACGACCGGGCCCAGATCGCGGGTGACATTTCCGGGCCGCTCGGCGACAGCGGCGAATTCAGCTATCGCCTGACGGGGCTGGTGCGGCGCGCGAACACCGATCTGCCCGGCTATGCCGACGACAAGACCTATTTCGCCCCGGCATTGACATGGGATAACGGGGTCACCCGGATCACGGTGCTGGGCGAAGTCTCGAATTCGCTGACCGGGGGCACGGCGATTTACTACAATCCGGCCCCGGGAGAAATCTCGGACATCTACGAGGGTGATCCGGAGTATAACGATTTCGAGCAGGACCAGTGGCGTATCGGCTATGAAATCGAGCATGACCTGAACGACTCGGTAACACTGCGCCAGAATTTCCGTGCCGCCAGTGTGGATGTCGATCTGGAATATAGCGGTCACTACCCGCTGGGCACGGATCTGGCCCGTTACTGGGGACATTATCTGGAAAGCGTCGATACGCTGACATTGGATAACGGTCTGCGCTGGAACGTCGCGACCGGTCCGGTCGCACATGAGATTCTGGCCGGCATCGACATGACCCATGCCGATTACGATTCCCACAGCCTTGTTGCCTATGGCTCGGCCGAGGAAACCGCAAATACCCCCGTACCGTTCGCCGGAGCACAGAAAACCCGGCAGCTCGGGGTTTACCTGCACGACCAGATAAGCTGGGACAACTGGCAGGCCTTTGCCAGTGCGCGCTGGGATCATGTCGAAACCACCTCGACCGCGGCGAACGGCGACAAGAGCAGCCAGACCGATACAGGCAGGTCCGGGCGCCTCGCGCTCAGCTATGACTGGGGCGGCGGGGTTATGACCTATGGCAGTGTCTCTACCTCGTTCTCGCCAAATATCGGCTTTGTCTATGACAGTCCCGAGGATACCGAAGGCAGCCCGGCTCAGCCCACGCAATCGACCCAACGCGAAATTGGCATAAAATATGCGCCTGAAGGCACGAATCTGCTGCTGTCAGCCGCGCTGTTCGATATCGACCAGCGTGACGGCATCGTCCTGGACGCCACCTCTGGCGAGAACCAGCAGCGTCAGCTGGATCTGAACAGCCAGGGCATCGAGCTTGAAGCGCAGGCCAACTGGGACAATGGCTGGAGCATGATCGCCAGCTATGCCCATCAGCACGTCAAGATCGAGAAGGGACTTTCTGGGACCGATGGGAACGAACTGAACGCCACCCCGAACGATACCCTTTCATTATGGGGCAAATACCAGGTGCAATCAGGCCCGATGGAAGGCTTGGGGCTGGGTGCCGGGCTGCGCTATGTCGGCGAAAGCTATGGCGATGACCAGAACAGCATCCGAAATGACGACCGGACATTCGTCGATCTGGAGGTAAGCTATGATCTGCCACAGGCACCGGGCGTTCAGTTCCAGCTCAACGTGAAAAACGCCTTCAATCAGGAAAAGACAACCTGCACCGCCGGCCATTGCTACCGTGACGAGGGCCGCGTCTGGACCGCCAGCCTGCGTCGCCGCTTCTGATGTCAGGGGCGCCGAAAGGACAGTTCTCGATATTGTCCGGGCTTTGGGCAGCCTATGTCGCGCAAAGCGTCATCGGCGGCCTGACCTGGGGCGGACTGCCCGCAGTCTTGCGCGATCAGGGACTGCCGCTGGACCGGATCGGGCTGCTGTCGCTGCTGGTTGCGCCATGGGCGCTGAAATTCCTGTGGTCTCCGGCAGTCGAGCGCTGGCGATTGCCGCCGGGCCACCCTCCACGCAGCGCCGCGCTTGCCCTGTGTTTCGGCGCGGTTTCCGTTGCGGGACTTGTCGCCACAGGAGCGATCGGGCTGGTCCCGCTGATGCCCGTTCTGGCCTGCCTGATGCTTGTCGCCATCGCGACGGCCACGGTCGATATCGCAGTCGACGGTCATGCCGTTGGCGCCCTGGCCCGAAGCCAGCACGGTTGGGGCAATGCTGCGCAGGTCGGCGGCGCCTATGTCGGATCGGCGATCGGAGCCGGGTTGCTGCTGGTGATCGTCGCGCGATTCGGATGGGCTGGCGGTGTCTGGGTCATGGCCGGGCTGGTCGCGCTGATGCTGGCCTGGTTTTCCCTGACCGCATATGGCGGCGAACCCTCGCCCGCAGCAGCGCCTCAGCCCAGTCTGCGGCGCGCGTTGGCGCGGCCCGAGATCCGGCAAGGACTCATGCTCACGGCATTATTCGTGGTCGCGCAGAAGGCCGCATTGGGAATGCTGGGGCCTTTCCTGATCGATCTGGGCGTGCCCTTGGCAAAGGTTGGCCTGCTCAATGGCCTGGGCAGCCTCGGGCTTGGCCTGCTCGGGGCGCTTGCAGGCGGGGCCTCCGTGCGCCGGTGGGGAGTGCGCGCCACGCTGACCGGATCGCTGATCGCGCAGGCACTGCTCATCCTGCCGCTGGCCATCGGCGGAGCAGGAATACCGCTGCCCTTGCCATTGCTCATCGCTTCGGCCCTGCTGGCCGGATCGGGTTTGATGGCGATCGGCTTCACGGCACTCTATGCGCAGTTCATGCGCTGGTCGGATGTTGCGCAGGGAGGCGTGGACTTCACACTTTTCCAGTGCCTCGACGGAGCGATCAGCATGGGGCTCGGCATTGCCGCCGGCATCATTGCGGAACATGCGGGCTTTGGAGCCTTCTTTGCAATCTGCGCCGCCCTGCCGTTGATCTCCGCCGCTGCACTTGAACGGTTTTTCGGTGGCAGGACCCGACAGGCCGCGGGATAGACATCCGGTTCGAAGCGCGCCTATCCAAAAGCTATTGCAGACTATTTATCCGCGCCAATTCCCTTCTTCTTTGCACAAATACCTTGAAAGCAGCCTATCGCGCCGACGCCCGCTCCCGGTGAAAAACATAGACGCCGGAGCCAAGGATGATCGCGGTTCCCAGCCATGTAAGCGCATCGGGGAAGTCGCCGAAAACAAGCAATCCGACGACGGTCGCGCCAACGATTTCAAGATATTGGAACGGTGCCAGCAGGCTGGCCTCTACCTTGCTGAAGGCATGGGTGATCAGCAGGAAGGTCAGCGCCAGAAGTCCGCCCGCACAGATCAGTGCGGGAAACACCCACCGGGGAGCATCGGTCACGGATACGGCTTCACGCCCCAGCATGATGCTTCCGATGTTCAGGATCAGAAGCCCGATCGCCGCACAGAAAGTCGCCCCGATCTGCAATGTCAGCGCCGACCGGCGACGGCTGGCGCGGCGCAGCACGATCATGTTCAGCGCATAGGCAATGGCGGCCCCCACCGGAAACAGCGCGACAGGACCGAAAACCGCGAAATTCGGGCGGATTACGATCAGCGCACCGATCAGGCCCACGGCAACGGCCGCTATCCGGCGCGGTCCGGGACGTTCACCCAAAAACGGCCAGGCAAGCAGGCTCAGCACCAGGGGTTCAATGAAGAAGATTGCGATGGCGGTCGCGATGGGCATTTTCTGAAAGGCGCTGACCAGACAGATCATGACAGCGGCAAAGAGGGCGCCCGATATCACGGCGGGCCATGAAAGCAGGGATCCCGTCAGCCGATGCCTCCATATCACCGCGATGGGCAGGAAAAACAATGCCTGCATCGCGATGCGCCAGACGGTGACATCAAAGGGCGACGCGACCCCGGTCAACAACTTGGCGATGGCGTCGCCTACCGGCAACAATCCCATCGCGGCGATCATGGCCAGCATCCCGCCACGGGTATCCTCCGCGTTGCTGCTTGTTCTCATCCCGGTCATGAACCCTCCATGCCCGAGCGATAGCACAGGTATGCGGGAAGGTCAGGATCTACCTGACCCCATGATTTACACATTATAATCAATAGCATGAATTACATCGGGCGAATTTTCCCTTGCCGCGACGCAGCGCGGTCCGGTTGCCTTCCCCGCTCCCTCGTGCTACTCGGCAAATAATGGCCGAGAGAGATCATAGCAGCTCTCAAGTGCTCCAAGGCGCTTTCGCGCGGCAAGCTGCCGCGCCGGGTCTTGTGATATCCTCTTCCGACTGTTTCCACCGACCGGATCGCGGCAAGCCGCTCATGTCCGGCCATCAATATCACGACAAGCTGAAGGACTGATCATGCTCAGAATGACCTCGATCGCCGCGATTGCCGCGGCCGGATGCTTTTTCTCGTTGCCCGCCAATGCACAGGAGGGCGACAGCCAGTGTGGCGACGTATCCATTGCGCAAATGAACTGGGCGGCTGCCGAAATAACGACAGAAGTCGCCAAGTTCATGCTGGAGCAGGGCTATGGCTGCAAGGTCTCGCTGGTGAAGTCCGACACGATCCCCGCAATCACCTCGGTCGCAGAAAATGGCGAGCCCGACGTCGTCACCAATCTTTGGCTGAACTCGGCCGGCGACGCTTACAAGAAGCTTGAAGACGAGGGCAAGATGGAGCGTCTGGCCAGCGTTCTGGACCCCGGCGGAATCGAAGGCTGGTGGATCACCACCGCACTGGCCGAGGAACATCCCGAACTGACCACCATCGAAGGGATCATGGAGAATCCCGACCTGGTTGGCGGACGCTTCAACAACTGTCCGGATGGATGGGGTTGCCGCGTAGTGAGCGACAATCTGGTGCGCGCACTTAAACTTGAGGATGCGGGTATCGAAATATTCAATCACGGCTCGGGCGAGACGCTGGCATCCTCGATGGGTGCCGCCGCAACCGATGGCGAGCCCTGGTTCGGTTATTACTGGGGTCCGACAGTGCCGATGGGCAAATACGACATGACCCGCGTCAAGCTGGGCGAATATGACGAGGAAAAATTCGCCAATCTGCAGAATCCAGAGACACCCGAACCACAGGTTTCCGAGTTTCCTCCCGCGCCGATCCTGACTTCGGCCACGACCGAATTCGTGGAAAGCAATCCGGAAGTCACCGAGTTTTTCCGCAACATGAGCTTCAAGACCGACACCATGAACGCTCTGCTGGGGTGGCAGGACGAGAACTCGGCCACAGCCGAGGAGGTCGCGGTACATTACATTACCGAGAACCCCGACGAATGGCAGGGTTGGCTTTCGGACGCGGCGCGCGAGAAACTGTCGACGCTGCTTGAACAAAACTGATCGGGATCGCCCGGTGAGAAGTAAGGACGGCGCCGGGGGTCGGCGCCGTCCTTTGCAATCAGTCAAGGTGGACGGGCGGGCCGCCCGGGGGGTTCATGGCTACTTATGATGGCATGTTCGACAGTCTGGGACTGCGGGAATGGTGCGATGGTGGCGGAGAAGGCGGAGGGCCGATGTCGATGGCCGACCTGCTGGCCCGCACGAAAGGAGAATCCGGCGGCGGCGGTGGCGCTTCACTGTGGGATCTGCCGTTCCCGTCACTTGATGCATTGCATGACGCCTGCGGGGCAATACCGGAGTCACGAGACCTGACCCTTGGGCTGGAGCGGGGCTTCCTGTCGATCCGCGATGCGTTGCGGGTGGTGATCGATCCGGTGACACAGCCACTCAGCTGGATGCTGCGCGAAAGTCTTGCGGTAATGACCGGTACACCTTGGTGGATCATGATTCCACTGCTGCTGCTGGTCACGTGGCTGGTCAGCAAGTCATGGCGAGTCCTCGTCTTCGTCGCGATCTCTTTGGCATTGCTTGCGTTTGTCGATCACTATGTCGCGGCCATGCAGACGCTGGCCATCATTTTTGTCTGTGCCTTCATCTGCGTGCTGTTCGGCGTGCCCATCGGAATCGCGATGTCGCGCAGCGACCGGCTGCAACGGATCATCATCCCGATCCTCGACATGCTGCAGACGCTGCCGCCATTCGTCTACCTGATCCCGCTGATCTTCCTGTTCTCGGTGACCGAACCAAAGCTCTACGGTATCGCGATCATCCTTTATGCGATCGTGCCGGTTATCCGATTGACCGATCTGGGGATCAGGCTGGTCGACAAGGACGTGATCGAAGCCGCGGACGCCTTCGGCATGACCAATCGGCAGAAGCTGTTCGGCGTGCAGATACCGCTGGCACTGCCCAATATCATGGCGGGCGTAAACCAGACCATCATGATGAGCCTCGCCATGGTCGTCATCGCCTCTCTGGTCTCGGCCCCCGGGCTTGGTGTGCTGGTCCTGCGCGGTATTCGCAGCCTGGAGCTGGGCGTCGGCCTTGTGGCGGGCTTTGGCATCGTGCTGCTGGCAATCATGCTGGACCGGGTGACCAAGGCGTCACTGGCCCGCATCGACGCCAGCCAGGCCAGGCGGTAAGGAGGAATGGATATGAACGGTCAGGTCAAGATTTCCATCCGGAACCTCTACAAAATCTTCGGAGATACGCCACAGGCTGCGCTGACGGACGTGCAGGCGGGAATGGGCAAGCCGGAGTTGCTGGAAAAGCGCAACCACGTGCTGGGCCTCAGCGATATCAATGTTGATATCCACGAAAGCCGGATCACCGTCATCATGGGGCTGTCTGGCTCGGGCAAGTCCACCTTGATCCGACATCTGAACCGGCTGATCGAACCGACGGCAGGCGAGGTGCTGGTTGATGACGAAAATATCCTGGCATGGGACGAGACACGCCTGCGCAGGTTACGGCGCGAAACCATGTCGATGGTGTTCCAGAAATTCGCCCTGCTGCCGCACCGTACGGTGCTGGAGAATGCCGGAATGGCACTGGCCACACGAGGTATCTCGCGCAAGGAGTTCGAGGCCGACGCCAATCGCTGGCTGGATCGCGTCGGGCTGGATGGTTATGGCAACCATTACCCGCATCAGCTTTCCGGCGGGATGCAGCAACGGGTGGGAATCGCCCGCGCCCTGACCTCGAATTCCGGTATCATGCTGATGGACGAGGCGTTCTCGGCGCTCGATCCGCTGATCCGCACGGATATGCAGGATTTGCTGATCGAATTGCAGGCGGAACTGCACAAGACCATCGTCTTCATCACCCATGACCTGGACGAGGCTCTGAAACTGGCCGATCACCTGGTGATCCTGAAGGACGGGGCAGTCGTTCAGCAGGGCGAGCCGCAGCAAATCCTGCTGGAGCCAGCGGATCCCTATATCGAGGATTTCGTCAGCGATATTAACCGCGCACGCGTGCTGCGGGTGCGGTCCATCATGAAGGATGGTCTCGTCGAGGGTGAGTTCTCGGGCGAGATCGACCACAACGACAACCTCGAACACGTCATCGCCATGGCGGAGGGCGCGCTGGACCGGCGATACCGGGTCATGCGGGATGGTGAGCCGGTCGGTTCATTGGAAATGCCTGCAATCATGCGTGCGCTAGTTCCACGGCAAGCCTCGCGCGAGACAGCGCGGAACTGAGTTCGGCAAGCCGACCGCATCCCTGCTGTGACCGGGGGCTCTGCCCCCGGACCCCCGAGGTATTTGGACAAAGAAGAAGAGGCGATGCCTGTCGTTCCGTTTTTCAGGGTTTCCGGGACTTCAGGCTTGCAGGCTTCGGACCCCGACCTCTCCCTCTTCACGCGACTTGATGGCCGCAACCGCGGCGATGCTGCCAGCCGCAGTGGTGAAATAGGGGATTTTGTCATACAGCGCGACAGCGCGGATCTCGCGTGAATCGGCAATGGCCTGCGCGCCCTCGGTCGTGTTCAGGACCATCGCAATGTCACCGTTTTTCAACCGGTCCACGATATTCGGCCGCCCCTCGTAGACCTTGTTCACATTCTGAGCCTCGATGCCGCCGGCGGCGAGGAAATCCGCAGTGCCGCTGGTCGCAACGATCTGGAAGCCCATCGTCACCAGATCACGGGCGGCATTCGCCATTGCCTCGGTCTTGTCGGCATCCTTGATCGAGATAAAGACACGCCCCTCATGCGGCAGGTTGGTGCCCGCACCAAGCTGGGCCTTGAGGAAGGCGCGCGGGAAGTTGCGATCCCAGCCCATCACCTCACCCGTCGAACGCATCTCGGGACCAAGCAGCGTGTCGACGCCGGGGAAGCGGGCGAAGGGCATTACCGCCTCCTTGACCGAAAACCACGGTGTATTCGGATCGGCCAGTGTCAGCGGGTCGGCGAAGGGCAGATCGTCCTCAGGACCGACACCTTCGGGATAGGGGTCGCGGGTCGCAAAGTTCGACATCGGCTCTCCGGCCATCAGCCGGGCAGCGATGGAAGCGATGGCGCTGTCAGTCGCCTTGGCCACGAAAGGCACGGTGCGGGAGGCGCGCGGATTCACCTCCAGCACATAGATTTCGCCGTCCTTCAGCGCGAATTGCACATTCATCAGCCCGACAACATGAAGGGCGCGGGCCATCGCAATGGTCTGGCGTTTCAGCTCGGCAATCGTCGCGGCGTCAAGCGTATGCGGTGGTAGCGAGCAGGCCGAGTCGCCCGAGTGGACCCCGGCCTCTTCGATATGCTCCATGATACCGGCGACATGGACATTCTCGCCATCGCTGAGGGCATCCACATCGACCTCGATCGCGCCGGCCAGGTAACTGTCCAGCAGCACCGGGTTCTTGCCCGAAACCGATACGGCTTCGGTGATGTAGCGATTGAGGTGATCCATGTCCCGCACAATCTCCATGGCGCGGCCGCCAAGAACATAGGAGGGGCGAATCACCAGCGGGAAGCCGATCTTGCCGGCGATCGCGACGGCCTCGGCATCGCTATGTGCGATTCCATTGACGGGCTGCCTGAGGTTCAGATCGTTCAGAAGCCGTTGAAAACGTTCGCGGTCCTCGGCCAGATCGATGGCGTCCGGAGTTGTGCCAAGGATCGGAATCCCCTCGGCCTCCAGCGCATTGGCCAGTTTCAACGGGGTCTGGCCACCGAATTGCACGATCACACCGTGCAGGCTGCCATTCTTCCGCTCGACACGCAGGATTTCAAGAACATGTTCCAGCGTCAGCGGCTCGAAATAGAGGCGGTCCGATGTGTCGTAATCGGTACTGACCGTCTCGGGGTTGCAGTTGATCATGATGGTCTCGTAACCCGCACCGGTCAGCGCGAAACAGGCGTGACAGCAACAGTAATCGAATTCGATCCCCTGACCGATCCGATTCGGGCCGCCGCCAAGGATAACCACCTTCTTTGCCCCGCTCGGACGGGATTCGCACTCCGCCTCGCCCATCGCGGGGGCCTCGTAGGTGGAATACATGTAAGGGGTCTGCGCCTCGAACTCGGCCGCGCAGGTATCGATGCGCTTGAAAACCGGGCGGATATCCAACGCTTCCCGTGCATGACGGATATCGGCCTCGTCCCTGCCCGTCAGAACCCCGAGACGGGCATCGGTGAAGCCCATCATCTTCAGTGATCGCAGATCTTCTGCATCTTTGGGCAGGCCGGACTTGCGGATCGCGCTTTCAGTGTCGACAATCTCGCGCAGGCGCGCCAGGAACCAGGGATCGAAATGGGTGATGCGCTGGATCTCGTCATCTGACAAGCCGAAACGCATTGCCTCGGCGATGACGCGCAGACGATCGGGGGTCTGCCTGGAAAGCGCGGCAATGACGGCGGGTTTACCCTGCTCCGTCACCCCTTCGATGGCGACCTCGTCCAGGCCGGTCAGCCCGTTCTCCATTGAGGTCAATGCCTTTTGCAGTGATTCATGGAAACTGCGGCCGATGGCCATGACTTCGCCTACCGACTTCATCGCGGTGGTGAGTTCGGGCTTGGAACCGGGAAATTTCTCAAAGGCGAAGCGTGGGATCTTCGTCACGACATAATCTATGGAGGGCTCGAAGCTGGCTGGCGTCACCTTGGTGATATCGTTGTCCAGTTCGTCCAGCGTGTAACCAACCGCCAGCTTCGCGGCGATCTTGGCGATCGGAAATCCCGTGGCTTTCGATGCCAGCGCGGATGAGCGGCTGACCCGCGGGTTCATTTCGATCACCACCATTCGGCCATCCGCCGGATTGATCGCCCATTGCACATTGGAGCCGCCGGTCTCGACACCGATTTCGCGCAGCACCGCGATACTGCCGTTCCGCATCCGCTGATATTCACGGTCGGTCAGGGTCAGGGCCGGGGCGACGGTGATCGAGTCCCCGGTATGCACGCCCATCGGATCGACATTCTCGATCGAGCATACGATGATGGCGTTATCGTTGCGGTCGCGCACGACCTCCATCTCGTATTCCTTCCAGCCCAGCAGGCTTTCGTCGATCAGCACCTGAGCAACGGGCGAGGCATCGAGTCCGGACCGCACGATCCGCTCGTAGTCGTCACGATTATAGGCGACACCACCACCCGTGCCGCCCAAGGTATAGGCAGGGCGAATGATCGCAGGCAGGCCTATCTCTTCCAGCGCCTCCATCGCCGAATTGACGCCCGCAGAAACGTCATATTTACCGTTTGCCAGCTTGGGAGCAGCGACAATGGTCGCGCGGGGGTTTTCCAACCCGATCCTGTCCATCGCCTCACGGAACAGCTTGCGATCTTCGGCCATTTCGATGGCCGTTCGCTGCGCACCGATCAATTCGACGCCATAGCGGTTCAGCGCGCCCGAGTCGGCCAGCGCCAATGCCGTGTTCAGCCCGGTTTGCCCGCCCATCGTCGGCAAAAGAGCATCTGGACGTTCCTTGGCAATGATTTTCTCGACGATGTCGGGCGTGATCGGCTCGATATAGGTTGCGTCCGCCATCTCGGGATCTGTCATGATCGTGGCGGGGTTCGAGTTCACCAGGATGACCCGGTAGCCTTCCTCGCGCAGTGCCTTGCAGGCCTGTGCTCCGGAATAGTCGAATTCGCAAGCCTGCCCGATGACGATGGGTCCGGCGCCGATGATCAGGATCGACTTGATATCGGTTCTTTTTGGCATGGTCGTGCCCCCGGGCTTTTCATGGATTGGCGCAAATCGTCCGGGGTTATAGCCATGCGTGGCTCGGGCGCAAGGTCATATCCTTTCAGGTGCAGGGCTGTCCAACCAATCTCCTGTCATTGCGACAGCAGGGCCAATGCGGCACTGAAGCGGTTTTGACCTGTGATCGTGGCTATTTCAGACCGGACCAGAAAGTTGCGGATGAGCTTCTCGGTATTTTCAGGCTCCGCCATTGTTTTGAAGGAACTGCTGCCAATCAGCCGTTCCGCCCCCTTCATCATCTCCTTCAACTGGCGGTCGAGGGGAAGCTTGCCAAACTGGGTTCCATAACCAAAGGCGGTTTCAAATACCTTCCGCAAAGGAGGGCTTCCGAGAACTTCATACCACAGGGTCTTGTCACTCGAATCGCGAGTGCTGAACGATTCTATTTCGCGCTGTGCGTTCAAGGCTAGACGGAGAGATTCATCGCCAAGTCCGACACGGCGCTCGAATTCCCTGTCCAGAAAGGCGCTGGAGATCCGATCGGCGAGATCCGCCTTAGACGCCGGTTTTTTTGCGTCTTCCGGATGCTCTGTTTGTGCATCGCGGTCATGAAAACCAAAAGCTTCGGCAAGGCGGAGATAACGCTTGTCGGTAAGGCGATTTGCAAGGGATTTCCTGTCATCCAGGTCGGATTCCATTACCTTCTTGATGAATGCCTTGTTGCCGATGTCGTCATGCAAGCCAAAGGCCCCCAAAGCGACGCTCAACATCCGATAGTCACCGACAAGCTCCTCGGCTGTGCCGGTGATCTCCAACCGGTCACGGAAATGGTCGGTCTGGCGCTGTATGACTGGATCCTTGGCAAGGATTTCCTTTTGTCGTTCTTCCATACGCTGCAGGACTTTCCATCCCGCGATTCCTCCAAGCCCAAATGATATCGGTAAGGTCATTGTTCACTCGCTGCAAAAAGGCGTGCCTCGCGGGGAAGAAGTTTTTTCAGTTGCCGCAATGCCTGATAAGCATTCCCCGCAATTGCATGTTCGGTAGCCAAAGACAGGATCTTGCGGCTGTCGAAATCTTCAAACACCTGACTCAGCTGTTCGATGGCAAGCAAAAGCTATTTGCGACCCTTTTCGGGTTTCGCATCGCCGGACAGGATTAACTGCGCGATATAGCAGGTGCGGGCGACCGGCGTATTCACCATATCGGGATGGATGGCATCCCTTAGCCGCAACACATGTGCGTTCGGTGTCTTGATCGAGAATTTTGTCCTGCGGTCGCCGTTTTGAATGACCGCACCGTTGATCAGGACGCGTTCGTTCGGGCCAAGTTTCAGGATGAGTCCACTCATGCGCTGACCTCACCGCGTAATCCCTTCATGATGGACATGTTGATGTCGATCAGGGCGTTTGCGGTTGCCTTCTCGGCCAAAACCGCATGACCATGGCGAATAGAAAAAAGTGCCAGGGACAGCAGGCTGGCGCGGGTTTCAGGTAACAAAGCGTTATCTTCGTGAGCAAGATCCGTGGCGAGAATCGTCCAGAGCTTGTTGTTGCTGGATACCGCCTTTATCTCCAAGGTCCGATCCTGACAGCGAAGGGACTGCCGTAGCATCGATGTTACTCGTGAAAAGGCCTCGTATTCCGTATCGCGGGGGGTGCGCAAAGCGTTATCGCCATAAGCAGGTTTTCTGTCGGATACTGCCGCATACATAGAATTTGTGCCCTTATTCGGTGTTTATATCGAGCCGGGGCGGGCGAACCGCCCCGGCTACTGATTGGTCAGGCCGCGATCTTAGCGGAACAGCGACAGAACCGACTGCGGTGCCTGGTTGGCAATCGACAGGGCCTGAATGCCAAGCTGCTGCTGGGTTTGCAGGGCCTGCAGACGGGCCGACGCCTCTTCAAGATCCGCATCAACCATCGCACCGATGGCGGTGGTCAACGAGTCGGCGAGTCGGCCGACAGACTCCGTCTGCGACTGGATCCGAGCCTGCTTGGCACCAAGATAGGCCACCGCTTCCTTTGCAACGGCATGCAGGGATTCGATGGATTTGGAGATCAGGGCGTCACCGGCATATTCCGCTTCGTAGTCGGCGCGTTTTTCGATCTTCGTGCCCAGAACATCGGCACCTTTCACATCGCCAACCGTATATTTTGCTTCAAGCTCGGCTTTCCGCTCTGCGGTTGTGGTTGCGGTTGCGTAGATCGCCTGTTCCGACGCGTAGGTATCGAAATCAACCGGAGCACCGCTCGCGATACCGGTCTTGTCCGAGGTATATTCGGCCTTGAAACCGTCCGCGTCAGTAAAGGTTTTGCCCAGGATATCCTTACCTTTTACATTGCCGATCGTGTATTTTGCCTCGATGGCTGCCTTGGTCTCGTCGGTGGTGTCGGCATGGTTATAGACTGCCACTTCCTTATCGAAATCAGCTTTCACGTACTTGGGAACGTTCGGCACCTCACCCGAGATAAGGGCACGCGCTGCGTCAGAGGTTTCGATGGCTTTCCAAGACTCCAGCAGTTTCAGGACTTTTTCGGAAAGATCCGCAGATTCGACATTGATGACGGTTTGTTCCGTCGTCACCTTGCCATAGCTGCGATCAAGCGAGGCCAGAACGGTATAGGTGTTCTTGCCCGCGCCAATGCCGTCCTTTTTCAGCAGGTTCACCCCGCTGATCTGGGCATTGTTGATCTTGCCCTTGATGCCGTCGACCAGTTCCTTGATTTCATTCCAGTTCGTTTTTGCGTCCTGATCCGGGTTGAACGAGGCGCCAAGCCGTTGCTTGATCTTGTCCAGATCATCGACAATCTCTTTGGCGTTCGCACGCGCGGTGCTGACGACTTCGGTGGCGACGTTCAAGCCGTCCCCGATGACCTTGAACATGTCGCGGTCGGATTCCATGGTCTTGGCCACAGACCAGACTGCCGAACCATCGGCGGCAGTGTTGATTTTCTTGCCGGTCGAGATTTCATTCTGGGTTTTTGCCAGGTACTTGTTGGTCATCTTCAGGGTCTGAAGAGCAATAATCGCGCCGTTATTCGTCAGAATGCTGGTCATATAGACCTCCGTTTGATTGCGGCGGTTTTACGCCGCGGTTTCGTTCGATATGGCCTTCTGACCAGCGGGGAATTTCTATTCATACGCAGGGTTGCGTTCGTCACTTATGCCTGCGTGGAGTTGATAAAACACGAATGCCCAAAGGCTTACAAACAATGTTCGCCTTGCATTTTATTCAACTTGGGCACTTCGCCACGACCAAAGCGCAAGACAGCGTGTTCCTGCCGGTTCGCGGCAAGCAAATACTACCCGCCGCAGGCGCGGCGAGACAACGGTCAACCGTATCGTATCCGAGCGGATTTACAGATCGAAGCTGGCGAATACCGGCGCGTGGTCGCTTGGCTTTTCCCAGCCACGCGCATCGCGCAGCACCCGGCTGCCATGGCCCGCATTGGCAATATCGCTGCTGGCCCAGATATGATCCAGCCGCCGGCCCTTGTCAGCCGCATCCCAATCGCGCGCGCGATAGCTCCACCAGGAATAAAGCTGTCCCTCGGGGATGTCGTTGCGGGTGATATCGACCCATTCGCCCGCAGCCTGCGCATCCAGAAGATGCTCGACCTCGATAGGAGTGTGGCTGACGACCTTCAGCAATTGCTTGTGCGACCAGACGTCGTCCTCGCGGGGGGCGATGTTGAAATCGCCGACCATGATCGAGCGCTTGGGCCGGTCGGCGTGGAAAACATCGCGCATCTCAGCGACGAAATCCAGCTTCTGGCCGAATTTCTCGTTCAGTTCGCGGTCGGGGATGTCACCGCCCGCAGGGATATACATGTTGTGGATGACGATGCCGTTTTCCAGCCGTGCCGCGACATGGCGCGCATGTCCAAGCCTTGCGTAGTCGCGGTCACCCGCATCCTCGATCGGCAGTCGCGACAGGATAGCGACGCCGTTATACCCCTTTTGTCCTCGCGCGACGATATGTTCATAGCCAAGCTCCCGGAATGTCTCCATCGGGATCATCTCGACCGGGGACTTGCATTCCTGCAGGCAGAGGATATCGGGGCTTTCCTCGCGCAGAAGCCGGGCGACAAGGCCCTCGCGCAGGCGGACAGAGTTGATGTTCCAGGTGGCGAGTGTGAACATGGGCAGGCTCCTTTGTGGCGGAGCCTAGCCGCGACATCAGGGCATGTCGAGCCACACCGACCCCATGAAAACGTGTTTTTCGGCAATCCGCCGAATCGTGGAACTGCTGCCCGGATCCGCCTAACGCAAAGCCTCAACCCGATGGCGATCACGCCTCAGCGGCCAAAGCAGACCCAGGGCAAACCCGGCAATGATCCCGCCCAGATGGGCCTGCCACGCGATTTGCGGCACCAGCAGGGTCAGGGCGATATTCAGCCCGCCGACGATCAGCACGGCCCGCCATATCGGCCACATAGACATGCCGCGTACGCGGCGCCACTTGATCGCCTGCCCGAACAAGGCTCCGGCAAGGCCGAAGATCGCCCCCGAAGCCCCGACCATCGGACCCGGAGCCGGAGACATCAGCGCAAACAACAGGCCCGCGGCGATCTGCGATACCAGATAGACGACAAATAGCGGCCAGGGCCGCATGAATCTTGCAAGCTCCCTGCCAACCGCTGCGAGCGAGATCATGTTCATCGCCAAATGCATCAGTCCGCCATGCAACAGGCCATAGGTCAGAAACATCAGCAGGGGCTGGCCGGGATACAGTCCGCCACCGCGCGACAACAATGGCGACCAGAACCCTCCGGTCATGTTCGCCATTGGCCGCAGGACGCCGTATCCGAACATCGGGGCAAGCGAAAGAACCGCTTCGATCAGGCAGCACAGCAGGATCAGCGAGGTCATCCAAAAGGGAAGGCGGGGACGGATCATCGCGCCGTCAGTCCGCCTTGATCTGACGCGCTTCGTCGATCAGCATGATCGGGATACCCGCATGTATCGGAAAGGCGAGCCCGGCGGGTTTCGAAATCAGCTCTTGTCGTTCGGCATCGTAATGCAGCACGGCATGCGTTACCGGGCAAACCAGAGCCTCCAGCATATGGCGGTCGAATTGGGGTGTCGGGGCATCAGTCATTGCAAGGGCTCTTCGTTTTCACCGCCATGCAGCGCGTAGTCGATCAGCCCTTCCAGCAGGACGCGGCGTTCGGTAAGGGTTCGGGCTTCCAGTAAGGCCTGCTTTTCGCCGGATGAAAAGGGCAGCATCATCGAGAATGCGTTGATCAGGATTTCATCCGTGGCCTTGGCTGCCGCTTCCAGATCGGTTGAAAGCTGGTGTGTTTCGATATAGCGGCGCAGCCTGTCCAGAAATGCCGGGCGGTCAAGACCGGGATCGGTTTCCGGCCCCCTGAGATCCCTTTCGAAACCCGTCCAATCCACCTGGGCCTGCTGATAGGGCGCGAAGCCGTCCTCGATTCTGGTCAGGCGAAAGCGCGACACTGCCCGAAGCGAGATCATCATCCGCCCATCCTCACTTTCCGAGAACGCGATGACGCGCCCCGCGCTGCCGATACCGGCCACTGACCCGTCATCAGGCTGGATCATGCCAATCAGACGGTGATCGGTCTTGAGTGCGTCGTCCAGCAACTGCAGGTAACGCGGCTCGAAAATATGCAATGGCAGCTTGGCGCGAGGCAACATCACCACCTCGCACAGCGGAAACAAGGCGATCCGCGAGGGCAGATCGAAGCGGAAGCCCATCAGGCGAAAATCAGCGAGGACAGCCTCCGGCGGCCTTTCTGGCCGATCGGATCATTCGGCTTGAGGCTGTCGAAAATCGTCAGAAGCTGAGCCTTCGCAGCTCCGTCGTTCCAGTCCCGGTCGCGGCGGAAGCTGTCCAGCAGAACCTCGACCGCCGCCTCTACCTGCCCCGCAGCGTGAAGCGCCTGCGCATATTCAAGGCGCGTCTGCTGATCGTCCGGCTTCGCCTCGACCCTGGCCTGCAGATCGTCCAGAGGACCGGCACTCTCCGCCTGTTGGGCAAGTTGCAACTGTGCCCGCGCGGCCTCCACCGGTGCGGCTCCCGTAATCTGAGAAGGCACCTGCTGCAAGGTCGAGGCAGCCGCAGCAGTATCGCCCGCCGCCAGATGGGCGCGGATCAGCCCGCCCCAGGCCTCGGCGTTCTCGGCCTCCTCGCCGACGATAGCGGCAAAGGTTTCGATCGCGTCGGAGGCAGCACCCTCTTCCAGCATCGATTCGGCGGCAGCCAGGGCTTCGGACAGCCCGCCATCATCGCCGCCAAGCGCAACCAGCTTCTCGACGAACTGCTTGATCTGGCTTTGCGGAACCGCGCCCTGAAAGGCGTCCACCGGTCGGCCCTGGAAAAAGGCATAAACCGTGGGAACCGACTGCACCCGCAGCTGCGCCGCGATCATCTGGTTCTGGTCTATGTCGACCTTGGCCATGCGAACACGGCCCTTGTGTCGTGCAACCTCGGCCTCAAGCTGCGGCCCCAATGTCTTGCATGGGCCGCACCAAGGCGCCCAGAAATCCACGATGACCGGAACTTCCATGGATTTCTCGACTACCTCGGCCATGAAATCGGCTTCGGTCACATCACGGATGAAATCGCCAGTCTGCGGCGCATCCTGCGCGCCTTCGAACAGCATTGTCATATTGCCCCCAAACGGCTCGTATCAATTGTTGGTCGCAATATGGGGGGTCAGGCCCGTAAACGAAAGGGTTGATTGCCCCATCGGGTCAGAAGATCGGGTCCAGCGCAAAGGGATCAGGAGGAGTTTGCGTGGCGATGGTGCGTCCTGGCCCGTCAAGCGCGGCGATCTGTTGCGCAAGCTGGCTTATTGCCTGCGACATGGCCCTGGCTATAGCCGACGGCTGATTGCTGCTCATCGGCACGGATATATCGAAACTGCGAGCATGGTTGGTGCCTCCGCCGCTCTCTTCCGAGACAAAATAGCGACCGCTCAACCGATAGATACCGTCCGCCTGTGCCAGCGCCTTCTCTACCCGAACCTCCAACACACGCTGCGGGGGCTCGGCGAGCGGCCATGGTTCTCCGATGACGGTCGCTCCCGAGACATTGGATATCTCGCGCGCCAACGCCATGGTGAAGCCACGTTGAGGACTATCCGCCCATAAATTGTCGGGGTTGGAGCGAACTGCGCCGTCTTCGGTCTGCCACATCACTTCCTGATCCGCAGCATATTCCGGTAGTGATACATCCTTCAGCTCCGCCGTTCCCAGCCGGTTCGGCACCTGCGCCTGCACTGCGGGAGGGTCGATCAGGAAACGCCCGGTCTTTTCCGGGTTCGAACAGGCCGCGAGCGACAGCAACACGCCCAAAAGCAACGCGGCAGGGATTCGTTCGGCGGAAATGCGTTTAATGATCATGTCATCGTCCCAGAATGAAGGCGCGCGGATTACGTTCGATCATCCGTGCGAGCGAACCGAAGGACTCCGTCGCCCGGCGCAGCTCGCGCAGCATGTTGATTGCTTCGCTGTTGAAGGCGGAGCGGTTGCCATATGCGGCCAATACAGCATCGGCGCGCGCAGCGGTCGCCTGTAGCCGCGTGATCAGATCAGGCAGATCCTGCACTGCTTCGGCGATTTCATCCGCCGCTACACTTGCCGAATCCAGTGCGTTGTTCAGGCTGCCCGCCGCGTTGCCCTCACGCAGATCGTTCAACAGGCCGGCCGCCGCCTCCAACGTATCCGACAGGTTGCGCGGCAATGCCTCGGCATCCTCGCTGCCCAGCATCGCACGCAGGTCGGCCACGATACCCTCGACCTGGGTGCCGATTGCGGCAAAATCGATCTCCTTGACGCTGGCGGCAACCTCTTCGATATCGTCAACCATCGCCGGAACATCCTCGGCAGCCACCTGCACCGATTCAAAGGCGGCGGTCGCCTCGTCGATCATCTTACCCATATTGGCACCTGCACCGGATTGCTGGATTTCGGTCGCAAGCGTATCGATCTGTGACGCCGCGCTATCCAGGGTATCGACCAGGGAACTTATCTTGGCGGGCAGGGCCTCTGCCTCCGGCGTTCCGATCACGTCACGCAGATCCTGCAGGGTCGCATCCAGTTGCGCCCCGATCGAGGCGAAATCCACGTCCTGCACCGAGCCGGACGCTTTTTCCAGCGATTCGAGGATCGTGGGCAGGCGGTCTGCCGCCTTGTTCAACTTGTCGGCAATCTCGCTGGCAGATGCCAGCGCGGTGCCCGCGTTTTCGGTCGCGCCGGAATCGCGCAGTTCCTGAACCATCTCGCGGATATCGGTCAGTGTCGTCTGCGCCTCGTCAACCGTCTTGCGCAGACTTTCCGGAAGCGCCCGCGTGTCTTGCGAACTGGTCAAAGCGGTGATGCTGTTCATCATGTCCGTTGCGGATTTCAGCACTTCCTCTATCGGCAGTTCGCCGACACGGCTCATGAATCCCTCCGCCGTCTCGGTGAAATCCGAAATATCGCCTTCGACCGCCGGGATGATCGGATAGGGCTTGGCGTCCATGTCAATCTCCGCCTCGGGGGCGGTCGGAACGTTCACCAGTTCGATCATCAACGCGCTACCGAAGAAGCCAGTGCTGGCAACGCGCGCGCGCAGCCCCGATCTGACCGAATCCTGAAGGAAAGCCAGCGCGTCCTCCGCCGTGGCATCGCTTGCCAGCCCAAGGCGACTTGGGGATATGGCTATCGTCACTTGCTGCAGTGTGACAGGTTCGGGTTCTTCCTCGACGTAAACGGCAAGATCAGTGACGGTGCCGACCTTCAGCCCGAGAAACTCGACATCCGAGCCCTTGGCGAGTCCGCCCACGGAATTGTCGACCAGAACATTCAGGTGCAATTGCTTGGTCTCGTCCTCGACGAAAAGATTGCTCCGGGCCGTCTCCTCGTCCGGCTGAACCGTAAAGACTTGCCCTGTCTCGACCGGCTTGCCCCCGCTGACAAGCGTATCGAAGGCGACACCACCCTGCAGAAGCGATGAAAGAGAGTTCACATTGAAGGAAACCCCGCGCGTTCCGAGTGACAGGGAGAAGCCCGAAGTATCCCAGAACACGGTCGCGCTGCTCAGGCGTTCGTCATGCGGCGCCTCGATAAAGGCATTGGCCAATACCCGGTCTTCGTTCTCGGACAGGCGGATATTGTCCATTCGGCCCACCTGCACGCCGCGATAAAGAACCGGCGCGCCCTCGCTGAGACCGTCGGCGCTGTCCATCTGCAGCACGATCCAGCTTCCCTCGGCATCACTGCGAACAAGGGGGGGGCGTTCCAGCCCGGTGAATTTGGTCTGCTTGCCGCTGACCTCGGCATCCCAATAGCCCTCGATGAAAGCGCCGGTCAGCACCGTGTCCAGCCGTGTCACCCCCTGCGCGGTAACCTGGGGGCGGACAATCCAGAACGTTGCCTCGTTATCGATATATTTCGCAACATCGGGATCGACGCGCAGTTCAACACTGACCCTGGAAAGATCGGAGGTGAACTTCACCGACTCGACCTGTCCGACGGTGATCTCGCGAAAACGCAGTGTTGTTTCGCCCGGTGTGATGCCGGTCGCATCCGCGAATTCAACCTCGATCAGGGCTCCGCGATTGGCATAGGAATTCCATGCGACCGCAAGAGTCACGACCAGTGCCAGAATGGGCACCAGCCAGATCACGTTGACTCCGGCCTGTGCCGCTCTGGTCGCGGTCTTGCGGACTGGACTTGCCGGTTTCAGCGGCGGTTGGGTATCGCTCATTCTGCCTGTGATTCCTGCCCGTCGTTCTTGTTTTCGCGGCTACGCAACGGAAGCCCGCGCCAGATCAGTCTTGGATCGAAACTTTGCGCCGAAAGCATCGTGAAAGCAACTGACAGGGCAAAGGAAACCGCGGCAGGGCCTGGATGAATCGAGGCAACGAAACCCAATTGCACAAGCGCCGACAGGATCGCGACCACGAAAACGTCGATCATCGACCAGCGCCCGATGAATTCGACAACCTCGTAGACCTTCAGCCGGGTATGCGCCTGTTCGGCCGTGGCGGGCTTTCCCGCGACCAGCGCCAGCCAACTGATCGCCACGAACTTGGCTATCGGAACGATGATGGATGCGACGAACACGACTGCCGCGATATCATAGCTGCCGTGATGGATCAGTTCCACCACGCCTTCGAGAATGGTTGCTTCGGAACTACCCTGCAAACCGGCGAAGGTCTGCGTGCTCATCATCGGGAAGATATTGGCCGGGATATAGGTTATGATGCCCGCGCACAGCCAGGCCCAGACATATTGCAGCTTCCTCCGGTCCGGGGGGGACAGATGTTCGCCGCAGCGAGCGCAGGTTTTCTGTTCGGCCGGCCAGACCCGGCCGCAACTGTGGCAGCCAAGCAGTCCGGCGCGATGCGCGGTGAGGACGGGTCCACTGCCGCGCAGATCCGATGCGCCGCTCATGACCGCACCGTTTCGGGCTTCGGGGCCTCGACCAGTTCACGGCCATCCGTCTTGCCGCCGCTATCCTCGATCGCGTCCCAGATTGTCGCCTGGCACATGAATCCACGCGAGGCGAGGTTGACGAATATCAGGGCACAAAAGGCCCAGAATGCGGGACCGAGATGCACACTTGCCAGCCCCGCGACCTTAACCAGCGCAACCGAGGTGCCGATGACGAATATCTCGGCCATCGACCATGGGCGGAGATGTTCAGAGATACGAAAGGCCGTGGCTGCGTGACGATGTGCGGGTCTGCCCTGGGCAAGCGGCACCAGCGTATAAAGCAGCAGGAACGACCGCAGAACCGGCAGGCCGACGATCATGATCAGCACCGCCAGCACCAGCGGCAACAATATGCCTTCTGCAAAGGCCAGCGCTACACCGAACAGCGACGTCGCATTGCCAAAACCCATCCGCGATATTTCAAGGAAAGGGAAAAAGACCGCGCCCAGCATCAGCACCATCGACGTGAATGCCAGCGCGATAAGTTGCACGAATGCCCCGCTGCGCGGATTGGCCAGAACTGTCCCGCACCGGACACAACGCGCGGTTTCGCCTGCTGTGAGCTCTTTCTCGACATGCAGGGCATCGCAGCGCGGACAGGCTATCAGCCCCCTGCCGGTCCGAAGATCGTATGTACCCTCATGATCCATCATACTCATCAAAATAAACTGACCGCGCGCTTGTGCAACCATGCCTTGGGGACCGGGTCAAGTGTTTCCGGAGATGTCAGTGCCGCGCGCCGTCCCGCGCGGCCGACGTCAGCACTATTTTCTTGACATCCGGCTGAATATTCGGCTTGGGCGCCTCGATCCGGAAGGGCAAGCGCATCACGAATGTATTTCCCTCCTCTCCGAAACTGGCTTCACCTTCAAGCTGGGTCGAGAATGCCTCGATCAGCTGGCTGCCAAGGCCGGTTCCCTCGGCCTCGTTCTCTCGCCCGCCGATGGAGTTCACGATTTCCAGAACTCCCCTGTCCCTTTCGACCTTGGTCAGGCTTACCCGCACCCATGCCGCGCTTTCGCCATCGGGCTTGCCGGCATATTTCAGGGCATTTGTAAAAGCCTCGGTCGCCAGTAGCGACAACGGAACCGCCTGATCGGGAAGCAATGTCAGGGGTTCAAGCTTGGTATCGACCCTCAGATTCGATCCGGGTTCGACCGATACATTCACCATCTGGTTGATGATGTCACCCAGAAGCCGGTCTGCCTCGACCGCATCGAGATGCTCGGCCTGGTAGAGATTGCGATAGATCGTGGCAAGCGCCGCCACCCGATCCTGGACCGAGCGCAGAACGCGCTTGGCGTCGTTATCCTCGATAACGCGGCTTTGCATGTTTATGATCGAACCGATCAGCTGAAGATTGTTCTTCACCCGGTGATGAAGCTCTTTCAGCAGCACGGTCTTTTCGGTAACCGCAGCCTCCATCGCTTCTTCGTCGCGGATCAGGATGCGAGCCATGTTGTGGAATGTCTGGCTGACATCGGCGATCTCCGTCGGCGCGTCGGACAGAACCGGCGGGGCGATATTCCGGTTGCCGATCGCAAAACGGCGCATCTGGCCACGAAGCTCGCTGATATGGCGCAGGACGAGGCGGAATACCGCGAAATAGGCAACCGCAAGCGATACCAGCCACAGGGTAACGGGGAACAGAACCGCCCCGAAACGCGACAATTGCAGGACTCCGATCCCGGCTATTTTCGGGCTCCAGCTACCAAGCGCATAGACCAGGCCCGGCACAACCGGAACCACGGTAAAAACCCGTAATTCTCCTGAATTCGAGTAGTCTCGGAAGGTCGTCTCGGTCTTTGACAGCAGGCTGACCAAATCCGTTCCCTGCGGAAGGATGTCGGTGGCGCTGTCGCTAGAGCTGCTGTCTGCGGTCAGGATCTCGCCCCGATGGTTGAAGGTCGCGATCTTCGCGCCCTCCGTGCCGAAGCTGATCGAGTGGGTCGAGCGCAGAAGTTCATGAGTCAATGCTACGGCTATATATCCAAGCAATTCGCGATCGCGGTAAAGCGGCTGCATCACCTGGACCACGGAATAATCGCCGCCCGGTCCCGTATCCAGCGACGTAACCAGCGTTCCCGGTTCTGCAACGAATTTTTCATGGGCCGGGGAAAAACGCAGATCAGTGACGCCGGCGGAACCCGGGTTGGAATTACAGGTGCTAAGCCCGTTCATCGGCACGAAGCCCGCATAAACATAGGTTGCACTGCGTTCAATGAAGTTTCGCATGAGATCGGAGCAGCTTCGCTGCTGATCCATGGCGTCCAGCACGCCCGGACCCAGGGCATCGGCCGATCCCAGGGCACTTTGCAAAAGCGCCCGCTCACCTGCGGCTGCGGAAGCGGTCCGGCCCAGGATTGCGATCTCGGCGCTACGCTCCGCTTCGCGTGACAGGTTCAGGTTCTGGACCAGTGAAATCAGGCCAATCGGAAGAATCGCAACCGAAAGCAGCGTACCAAGGCGAAAGCCAAGCCGCTTGGTGAATTCCAGCCGTTCGGTCAGGCGTCGCAGGAGCACCGCTTGGCCAGCGTCAACGGCGCACGGGTTGATTCGGTGCCATCACGGCAAGAGTGACCTGATCATTCATGCTAAACTCTTCATTCTCTTCCAGATGCAGCAGTTCGGCCAATTTGCGCCGACCGCGATTTGCACGCGACTTCACGGTTCCGATAGCCACCCCGGTCATCTCGGCGACTTCCTCGTAAGAAAAACCCGAAGCACCTACGAGAATCAATGCCTCGCGCTGTTCGTCCGGCAGTTGCTCGAATGCCACACGGAAATCGCGTAGTGCAAGGCGTCCGTCATGTTCCGGGCGCTCCGAAAGCCGCGCAGCATGAATGCCGTCGCTGTCGCTGACCTCCCGCTTGGTCTTGCGGCGCGCGGAATAGAAAGTGTTGCGCAGGATCGTGAAAAGCCAAGCCCGCAGGTTGGTTCCGGCCTGGAATTTATCCATATTTGTCCAAGCCTTGACGATAGTGTCCTGCACAAGATCGTCCGCTGACGCACCTTCGCGGGTCAGCGACAGCGCAAAGGCGCGCAACGCGGGAAGATGATTGACCAGTTCATCGCGCGGATCGGACTGGGCGATGGCGTCTTTGCGCTCACCGCCGGATTTATCGGCAGGTACCATATGTTACTCCTGCTCGCGCAGCTTTTGCAGCAATTCAAGAAAACGATCGGGAATTTCGTCGGAGCTGTCCTGTTCATACACCCGTCGCAAGTTTTCATCGATCTGCTTCTGGATCGCGTCCCTGCGATTGTCTTCTCTCTTAGGTGTCATCTTTTCGTTAGCCCCGGTAATCTTGTGCGCCACCTCTCCAACATGTAGGGGTGGATGATGGTTCCGTGCAACCTGAGAAATTTGAGGATAGACGTCATGTCCGCTGCTAATCTTGCCCAATCCGTCGGGCGCGAGCTTCCGTATCTGCGCCGATATGCACGCGCATTGACCGGCAGTCAGAAGGCAGGCGACAACTATGCCGCCGCGACCCTTGAGGCCATACTTTCCGATCGCTCGGTACTCGACGGCGAGACCGACACGCGGATCGGCCTGTTCCGCGCCTTTCATGCAATCTGGCAGAGCTCCGGCCAGCCGGTCGAGGAAAGCGGGTTGTCGTCGCGGGAAAAAGGCGCCCAGGACCGTCTGCGCAAGCTCACCCCGAACTCCCGGGAAGCCCTGCTTTTGCGGACCATCGAAGAGCTGCGCTACGATCAGATCGCCCATATCATGGATATCGGCCAGCCCGAGGCGGAAGAACTGGTTCAAATCGCCCTGAACGAGATGAGCGATGCGATAGCGGGCCGGGTCATGGTGATCGAGGACGAAACCATCATCGCCATGGATCTCAAGGGCATCGTCCAGGCAATGGGGCATGACGTCACCGGTATCGCCCGCACCCATTCCGCCGCCATCGAACTGGCCGGAAACGAGCGTCCTGACCTGATACTTGCCGATATTCAGCTTGCCGACGGATCCTCGGGGATCGACGCGGTCAATGACCTGCTGCGAGATCTTGGAGAAGTGCCGGTGATCTTCATCACCGCTTTCCCGGATCGTCTGCTGACCGGGGACCGACCCGAGCCTGCTTTCCTTATCTCGAAGCCTTATAGCGAGGAACAGGTCCGCTCGGCCGTCTCCCAGGCAATGTTCTTTGCCACGACGGAAGGGCTGGAGGTCTAGGCGAATACAGGTTCAATCCGCATCGATGGACAGCCGCGCCTCGCGCACGGCAATCAGGCGTTTGCGATGGGCGAGTTCGATGTTGATCACCGCGCCCAGCAGCACTGAAAAGCCCGCGAGATAGAACCACATCAGCAATGCAACCACCGTGCCGATGGAGCCGTAGATTCGGTTATAGCTGTTGAAGCTGCCAAGATAGGCGGAAAAGCCGATGGAGGCCGCCGCCCATAGCAGCGCGGCAAACAACCCGCCCCAGGTCAGCAAAGGTGTTCGCCGCGCTCTCACATTCGGGCCGTAGCGGTAGATGATACCGATCCCCAGAATGACCAGCACAAACATCCCGGCCCAGGGCAATGCAGTCAGCAGCCAGGCCCTGATCGGCGCAAGAACCATGAAATTCAACAGGATCGGTACAATGACGATCGTGGCCATCCCGGCCAGCGATATTCCGACGATCGCCAATGTCAGAAGATATGCCCGGATAAAGGCAAAGATCGTCGAGCGCCGGCGTACGCCATGCGCGGCGTTCAGTCCACGTATCAATGCATCGACACCAGCGCGCGCTGAAATAGTGGCAATCAGGAATGAGATCAGGGAGGTCCATCCGATGGAGGTTCGTCCCGCCGCAGTCAGCGATCTTATCTGCGTGTCGATAATTTCCGCCGCACCATCCGGCAGGAATTCATGCGCGACCTCCACGTAAGTCATGATGACGTTCGGATCGAACCAGAGGCTCCAGAGCGCTATGATCGCGGCCAGACCCGGAAATACCGCGAACATGGCGTAGAAAGCCACTCCTGCAGCGATGAGGCCCATGTGGCTCCTGTCCATACGATCGAAGACCGCTCGCCAGAATAACCAGAACTCTCGGAACACATACAACATTGGCCTTTCCTCAAATTTGCGTCTGATGAGATCCGAAAACGGATCCGACGCGATCTCAATCTGAGTAACGCGCCCAGATCGATGCCTCGCCGAGTTTCGAAACGAATTCGGCATGCGCGGCTGCCTCTGCCTCGGTCAGACGAGAGGGGAGTGGTGCAGGGCGTGATAAAGGACGCGCCGTGATCGTGTCTGTCCGATCCTGGCTTTGCTTTTGGCTCGGTTGATCCAGCACGAGGTCGGGTTGCCGACCACCGATAAGTTCGAGATATACCTCTGCCAGAAGCTCGGAATCGAGCAAGGCACCGTGCAATTCACGCCCGGAATTATCCACGCCAAAGCGCCTGCAAAGCGCGTCCAGGGACGCGGGTGCGCCGGGAAATTTCTCGCGTGCCAGCGCCAGCGAATCGAGCGCCCGGCCCCACGGGAGCACGGGCAGACCTGCGCGTTTCAGCTCGGCATTCAGGAATTTCATGTCGAAGCTGGCGTTATGGATCACCAGTTTGGAATCGTCGCCCACGAAATCCAGAAAATCCTGCGCTATCTCGGAAAATTTCGGCTTGTCGCGCAGGAAGTCATCGCCGAGGCCGTGTACTTCAAAAGCCTCGGTCGGCATGGAGCGTTCCGGATTTATGTAGACGTGAAAGGTCCTGCCCGTGGGCAGGTGATTGAACAGTTCCAGTGCACCGATTTCGACGATGCGGTCGTCCTTTTCGGCGTCGAAGCCGGTGGTTTCGGTATCCAGAACAATCTCACGCATCAGTTACGATCTCGTTGCAAATTCGTTCCACTGCAGCGCGTGCGCTTTCCAGCGTATCGGTCGGGATAATCCAGTCCGCGCGCGCGCGTTTTTCCGCATCAGGCATCTGTCGGGCGTGGATCATCTCGAAATGCTTTTCCGTCATACCCGGCCGGGACAGCACCCGGTTACGTTGGGTATCCGCGTCAGTGGAAACAACCGCCACACCATCGAACTGCCATTCCGACCCTTTTTCGAAAAGCAGCGGAATGTCCAGCACCGCAAGCGGGCTATCACTATGTTTCTGCAAAAAATTTTCACGGTCCTTAGCCACCAGTGGATGAACGACAGCCTCCAGGCGCTCTATTGCTTCGGGGTCGTTGGCCAATGCCAGTTTCAACGCCTTGCGATCTATACCGCCATTATCGAGAGCAGTGGGGAACATCGCGGCTATGGGTGCAACTGCGGCGCCGCCTGACGCATATAGTCGATGCACAGCCTCATCAGCATCCCAGACCGGAAAACCCATATCCCGAAACATTCGGGCCGTCGTGGATTTTCCCATTCCTATGCTTCCTGTCAGACCGAGCTTATACGTCATTCAAGCAAAACCCGGCGTGTTTCGTCATCGATGGCCGGACGCTGGCCAAACCATCGTTCAAAACCCGGTGCGGCCTGATGCAGCAGCATGCCCAAGCCGTCCACCGTGCGGCATCCACGTATCTGCGCCTCAGCCAGAAAAGGCGTGACCAGAGGCGTATATACCAGGTCGGTTACCAGGGCGTCCGCGGACAATGCGTCAAGCGGAATCCGCAAGGGTTGCTTGCCCTGCATCCCCAGGGAAGTCGCGTTGACTACCGTAGTCGCGTTTTCCAGCATGTTGCCTGCCTGCGCCCAGTCATAAACAATCACACGCGCACCGAACTCTGCCCGGATCTGCTCGGAACGGACCCGTGTACGATTGGAGATCCTGAGTTCGGCCACGCCGCTATCCAGCAAGGATGCGACCACGGCACGAGCGGCGCCTCCGGCACCGATCACTGCGGCAGGTCCCTGATCCGGGTTCCATTCCGGGATGGAATGGCGCAGATTCGCAATGAAACCGTAGCCATCGGTATTGTCCGCATGAATCTTGCCATCCGGACGAAAAATCAGGGTATTCGCTGCACCGATCAATGCCGCGCGATCGGTGACCACATCGGCAAGCGTCAGTACCGCCTCCTTATGCGGAATGGTAACATTGACGCCCACAAATCCAAGCCGTGGAAGGGCACGCAAAGTCTCGGCCAGATTCTCCGGCAATACGGGCATCGGTATGTAGTGCCCATCGATGGAATAGCGTTTCAGCCAATACCCGTGAAGGATCGGTGATCTCGAATGCGCGATCGGCCAGCCGATCACACCAGCCAAGGGAGCATGCTGGATCTGGCTGACGGGCGAATCTTCGGTCATTGCTCGCTATGCCTTTGCCATCTGTCAGGGTTGTAACAGAGTATGATCCGATATCCTGGGAGAAAAGATCTTTCGCGAGAGACAGGGCGCCGTTGTGGCATGGCAGACTCACCCCTGTGGATGAAACCTTTGGATATCTTGAGGGGAAGCTGTTCATAGGCTGGGTTCTGCCGCGAACCATCCCTGGTTGCCCTGGGACGAAAGAGGAACGAGGCGGCGTTGTCCACAAGTGGATAACCCTGCTACGTTAACATTAAAATTGTTGATAAATTTAGCCACAGGCAACATTCCTTAAAGTTATTCACATACTAACATAATGTATTTAAATGATTTTTTGTGAAACTGTCGATTTCAAACATACTTGTCCACAGGTATGCGTTTCGTGGAAAAACATGTAGAGAAGCGGATGATCCTGTTCTCCCCAGCCCTTACAACAACAACATTTCTTTTTCTCTTCTTATTATTTAGAGCAGATCGCGCAGGGGAGAACCGATGACTGATCTGCTCACTACGATTTATCCTTACGTGAAGGCATTCCATGTGATGGCCGTGCTGTCCTGGATGGCGGGCCTGTTCTATCTGCCACGCCTGTTCGTCTATCATGCGGAACGAGGAACGGGTGAAGGTGAACCCGGCGACAGTCTTTCAATGATGGAAGACAAGCTTTTTCGTCTGATCATGCGCCCAGCAATGATAGCAACATGGGTCAGCGGAATATGTCTCGTGGTAACACCGGGTATCGTTGACTGGTCTTTACTCTGGCCATGGGTCAAAGCCGTCAGCGTGCTGATGATGACAGGATTTCATGGATGGTGCGCTGGTCAGCGGCGGGCCCTGATGAGGGGGGATGCGCTAAGCGGGCGGCGCTATCGCTTGATGAACGAAGTTCCGACACTACTTATGATCATCATTGTCTTGTCGGTGATTGTCAAATTCTGACCCTGGCGATTGACTCCAAGCCTGTTGGGGCTTATCTGACCCTCAAACCCGGCCGTCCGGTGCGGGATTCTCCATTATATTCTTAACTCCGCCATATCCTTTAGTGACTGGCGTTGACGAGGTCATAAAATGAGCGAAGAGCGTCTCAATCTGTCCGAACTTAAAGCCAAGAGTCCCGCCGATCTGCTGTCGATGGCGGAGGAATGGGAGATCGAAAACGCCTCGACCATGCGAAAGGGCGAGATGATGTTCTCGATCCTCAAGGAGCATGCCGAAGAGGGCTGGGATATCGGCGGTGAGGGTGTTCTTGAGGTCGTGCAGGACGGTTTCGGATTCTTGCGTTCGACCGAGGCTAACTATCTTCCCGGACCTGACGACATCTATGTCAGCCCGGATATGATCCGCCAGTTTTCCCTGCGCACTGGTGACACGGTCGAGGGTGTAATCCGTGCACCGGGTGAGAACGAGCGTTATTTTGCCCTGACAAAGGTCGAGCGGATCAATTTCGAGGATCCGGAGAAGGCCCGACACAAGGTTGCTTTTGACAACCTGACGCCACTGTATCCCAATCAGCGGCTGAATATGGAGATCGAGGATCCAACCATCAAGGATAGGAGCGCCCGGATCATCGATCTGGTTGCGCCGATCGGGAAGGGTCAGCGATCGTTGATCGTGGCACCTCCGCGGACGGGTAAGACGGTGCTGCTGCAAAACATTGCGCATTCCATCGAGCGCAATCATCCGGAATGCTACCTGATCGTTTTGCTGATTGATGAGCGTCCCGAGGAAGTCACGGATATGCAGCGTAGTGTTCGCGGTGAAGTGATTTCTTCGACCTTCGATGAACCTGCCAGCCGGCATGTTGCTGTAAGTGAAATGGTTATTGAAAAAGCTAAGCGTCTTGTCGAGCATAAGCGAGATGTTGTAATTCTTCTGGATTCAATCACAAGACTTGGTAGAGCGTATAATACTACCGTGCCAAGCTCGGGTAAGGTGCTGACAGGTGGCGTGGACGCTAACGCATTGCAGAGACCAAAGCGATTCTTTGGTGCCGCGCGCAACATTGAAGAAGGTGGATCTTTGACTATCATTGCTACTGCGTTGATCGATACTGGGTCGCGCATGGATGAGGTCATCTTTGAAGAATTCAAAGGCACCGGTAACAGCGAGATTGTTCTTGATCGGAAAGTGGCCGACAAGCGCGTATTCCCCGCAATGGACATTCTGAAGTCGGGCACTCGGAAAGAGGAACTTCTTGTTGAGGCGCGTGATTTGCAGAAAACCTATCTTCTGCGTCGGATTCTCAATCCGATGGGCACGACAGATGCTATCGAGTTCCTGATTTCGAAACTCAAGCAGACCAAGACGAATTCCGAATTTTTCGATTCGATGAACGCCTGAAGAGGCTACTATGGATCTCATTTTCGCTGAAGCCACCCCGCCTGGGCGGGGGGGCGTTTCGGTCATTAGATTGAGCGGGCATGGTGCACGAGCGGTGGTGGAGGATCTGGCAGGAAACCTGCCGAGTGCACGCCACGGATATCTGCGTTCCATCCAGGATGATGGAGAGGCATTGGATCAGGCACTGGTGGTCTGGTTCGAAGATGGCCGGAGTTTCACTGGAGAAGAAACCGCAGAGCTTCATTTGCATGGTGCTCCTGTTGTCATAAAGCGCGTAGCGAAAGCCCTGGAAAAACGTGGCGCGAGACAAGCTGTTGCGGGAGAGTTCACGCGCCGGGCATTTCAGTCCGGGCGGATGGATCTGGCCGAGGTTGAAGGTCTTGGCGATTTACTTGAGGCGGAAACGGAAGCGCAACGACAGTTGGCAATCCGAGCTGCCAGCGGAGAGCTGGGGCGAAAAGCGGAGACTTGGCGGGAACTTCTGATTCGAGCCGGTGCTCTTATTGAAGCCAGTGTCGACTTTGCCGATGAAGAGGTGCCGGATGATGTTCCTGACGAAGTGTTTTCCATTTTAGCTCGGCTTCGCAGCTATCTAGATGACGAGATAGGCGGGTTCCCTGCGGCAGAGTCCCTGCGAAAAGGATTCGAAATTGCCGTAATCGGGCCGCCGAACGCGGGCAAGTCGAGTTTGATCAATCGGATAGCACGCAGAGATGTGGCGCTGGTTTCCAACATTGCCGGAACAACGCGCGATGTCATCGAGATTCGCCTCGACCTGAATGGTTTGGCCGTGACATTGTTAGATACGGCTGGTTTACGCGTTTCTGCCGATGAGATCGAACAAATGGGTGTTGATCGCGCCAGGCAGAGGGCTTTGGCCGCAGATTTACGGCTTCATCTGTCAGAGACAGGGGAGACAGAACCAGATCTATGGCGGGATGGCGATATCCGCGTTGTGACCAAAGCTGATTTGGCCCATAAAAGCGCAAGTGAGTTATCTGTATCTTCGCTCACCGGTGATGGAATAGACAGGCTTCTTTCCGAACTCCACGAGCGACTGTCATCGCGCGTAGCCGGAGCGGGCGTGGTCAGTCATGAGCGACAGGTGAAAGCGCTAAGAGAGGCAAGGGAATCTCTGAAGGATATAAAGGAGCTTCCCCCTGAACTTTTGGCAGAGATGATCAGGCAAACTGCGGCTTCCCTGGATAGATTGCTTGGCAGAATCGGTGCGGAAGAGTATCTGGACGTAATCTTTACTTCATATTGTATCGGAAAGTGAGGATGTTTCACGTGAAACATTACGATGTGCTTGTCATCGGCGGAGGTCACGCTGGCATGGAAGCTGCTGCTGCTGCAGCCCGCATGGGTGCAGCAACGGCTTTGGTAACGATGCGCAAGGAGGACATCGGCACACTTTCTTGCAATCCGGCGATTGGAGGGCTTGGCAAAGGGCATTTGGTGCGCGAAATCGATGCACTTGATGGCCTGATGGGAAGATTTGCCGACAAGGCTGGCATACAGTTTCGCCTTTTGAACCGACGTAAGGGCCCGGCCGTCCAAGGGCCACGTGCCCAAATGGATCGCGCTACATACAGATATGTAGCCTATCGGGAACTAGCCACCACACCTGGGCTGGACATGGTTTTCGACAAAGTTCTTGGCCTTCTCGGGGATGCCAGACATGTTTCCGGTGTAAAGCTGGCTGAGGGTGGGCAAATTCATGCATCCGCAGTCATACTTACGACCGGGACGTTTCTGAATGGAGTAATCCATATTGGTGATGTCAACCGCCCAGCTGGCCGTTGGGAAGGCGATGCCTCTAACAGCTTGGCAGAATCGCTCAGGCGCTTTGATTTACCATTGGGACGGCTAAAAACCGGTACACCCCCTCGGATCGATGGAAGATCGATCAACTGGGAAATGTTACAGGAGCAACCGGGCGATGATGATCCGGTCATGTTCTCGTATCTAAGCGACGCGCCCGTTCTTCGGCAGGTATCTTGCTTCATTACGCATACCAATGCCCAAACGCATGACATTATTCGCGGTAATTTGAATCGTTCGGCCATGTATGGCGGTCGGATCTCGGGTAACGGCCCACGTTACTGCCCTTCGATAGAAGATAAAGTTGTGCGATTTTCGGACAAGCAATCGCATCAGATATTTCTCGAACCGGAGGGCTTAACCGATCATACCGTTTATCCGAACGGGATTTCTACATCACTACCAGCAGATATACAGTTGGCCTATGTCCGATCCATCCGCGGTTTGGAAAACGCTGAGATCATACAACCTGGCTATGCTGTCGAATATGATTATGTAGACCCACGCAGCCTTGAACCCAGCTTACGCGTAAAAAACGTCGACGGCCTATACCTCGCTGGACAGATCAACGGGACAACGGGTTATGAAGAAGCAGCGGCGCAAGGCTTGGTTGCGGGCGTTAACGCGGCTCTCGCTGTGGACGGCAGGGACTCCGTTTTGTTCAGCAGAACCGACAGTTATATAGGTGTAATGATTGATGATTTGGTTACTCGCGGGGTGACCGAGCCATATCGCATGTTCACATCGCGAGCGGAGTTCCGCCTGACATTGAGAGCGGATAATGCTGACCAGCGTATGACACCTATTGGCATGGCGATAGGTTGTATCAAAGAAGAGCGCAGCGCTGCTTTTACGGATCGCCAGGAACGCTATACTGCAGCCCGAAAGAGAGCAGAGGAGCAGCACCACTCTCCAACGGAGCTGCAGCGGGCTGGAATAGCGGTCCGTTTAGATGGACAACAACGGTCGGTGTTTTCGTTGCTTGGCATGGCGGATATACCCAAATCTAAGCTCTATGAGCTGGCGTCTTGGCTTGAAGGCTTGGAACCAGACACAATCCAACAGTTGGCCAACGATTCGCTATATCACCGATATATCGATCGCCAGAAACGCGATGCTGAGGCATTGAGGACAGACGAAGCTGTTACATTACCCAAAAATCTCGACTATCAGCGGATAGCTGGGCTTTCTTCTGAGCTACGCGCCAAGCTGTCGCAGAGCCGTCCGGCGACTCTGGCCGCTGCCGCAAAGATTGAAGGAATGACGCCTGCAGCACTTACATTACTGATTGCGACTGCCCGGACCATGGAGCGGAAACTCGCATGATTGGCGATGTTTCACGTGAAACAAAAGATTTGCTGAACGAGTATCAGGAGCTATTGGTTCGCTGGAACAAGAAAATTAACCTTGTGGCTCCTTCAACGATTTCGCAACTGAGAGCCCGCCATATAGACGATTGCCTGCAAATCTCCAGATATGCCGATCCTGAATGCGGGATTTGGGCCGATCTCGGCAGTGGAGGCGGGCTGCCGGGAATTGTTCTTGCGATATTCTTTGCTTCACGGCCGGTCCGTTTCATGCTTGTGGAAAGCGATCAGAGAAAGGCCGCATTCCTACGATCCGTGGCTCGCTCCCTAGACTTGCATAATGTCAATGTTCAGAACGATCGAATTGAAGCTATTAATCCGCTGAATGCTGCTCACATAAGTGCCCGAGCGCTTGCCCCGCTACCACGCCTTATGCCATATCTTGATCGACACATGGCAAAAGACGGGCAGGCATGGCTGATGAAGGGCGAGAAATGGCAGGCCGAAGTGGATGAAGCCCGGAAATACTGGAAATTCAATCTCACATCAATAGCTAGCAGCACTCAACCCGGTGCTGCCATCCTCAAGATAGGCGAGGTTTCGGATGCCTGACCACCACATCGTGGCAATTGCAAACCAGAAAGGTGGTGTCGGTAAAACCACCACAGCAATTAATCTTGGCGCGGCGTTGGCCTTTGGCGGCCATCAGACAATTCTGATAGACTTGGACCCACAGGGCAATGCGTCCACCGGTTTGGGCATAGATGCAGATAAGCGCACGCATACGGTCTATGATCTGTTGGTTGGCCCGGATTCGCTTGAAACGGTAGCGCAAGACACAAATATCGAGAATTTGCAGATTGTTCCGGCGACACCGGATCTCGCATCGGCGGATGTCGAATTGTCAAATGCTGCTGATCGCACCCGGCTTTTGCGTAGCAAGCTTCAAAAGGTGGAGTCGAACAAGATTATTCTCATCGATTGTCCCCCGGCGCTCGGCTTGCTGACCGTCAACGCCATGGTTGCGGCCAACAGTGTGCTTGTTCCGCTCCAGGCGGAGTTTTATGCATTGGAAGGTCTTTCCCAGCTTTTGACTTCGGTTCGCCAGGTCCGCCAGACGGCCAATCCGGGACTTCGTGTCAACGGTGTGCTGTTGACAATGTCCGATTATCGAAACAATTTGTCCCAGCAGGTCGAAGCGGATGCGCGTGCAACCTTGGGCGATTTGATCTATCCAACAGTTATCCCGCGTAACGTGCGCGTGTCTGAAGCACCGTCGCACGCCAAGCCAGTGCTTGTATATGATCCGCATTCGAAAGGCAGCGCTGCCTATCGGCAATTTGCGGTTGAATTCGCCGCTCGTCTCAATCTCAATTTGGAGGCCGCATGATGTCGGACAGCAAAACCGCAAAACGAGGCCTTGGCCGCGGACTTTCGGCGTTGATGGCAGATGTCGATCTCTCTACACCAGATCTCCCGGATCGCTCGATGATCCCCATTGAGCAAATCACGGCGAATCCCGATCAGCCCCGCCGCCAGTTCAAACCTGAAGCGTTAAGCGAGCTGGCCGATTCGCTCAAAAGCCGTGGTGTTCTACAGCCTTTGATCGTGCGGCCACATCCCAAGGACCAAGGGCTTTACCAGATTGTCGCCGGCGAACGTCGCTGGCGCGCGGCACAAATGGCTCAGCTTCATGAACTTCCGGTCATCATTCGGGATCTATCCGATGCGGAGGTATTGGAAGTTGCCATTATCGAAAACATTCAGCGCGCGGATTTGAATGCTATCGAAGAGGCAACATCGTTCCGTCAATTGATGGATCGTTTCGGGCACACTCAGGAAAAGCTCGCCGAGGCGCTCAACAAGAGCCGTAGCCATATCGCGAACCTCCTTCGCTTGCTAAACCTGCCTGATGCGGTGCAAGAACTGGTTAAAGGCGGGCAGCTTAGTGCTGGTCATGCGCGTGCATTGATAACGGCTCCGAATGCCGTGCAACTGGCGCGAAAAGTAGTAGAAAAAGGTCTTTCCGTGCGCGAAACCGAGGAATTGGTTCGCAAGCAAATGGAGACCGCAGAAAAGACCAGCAAGGGGGCATCTCGCAAGCAGGAGAAAGACGCGGATACCCGTGCTCTTGAAGCGGATCTTTCCGCGCATCTGCGCATGAAAGTAGCGATCAAGCATGTTGGGGTAGACGGTGGTCAACTCTCTGTCACCTATAAGGATCTCGACCAACTCGATAAGCTATGTCAGATTCTGGGCGGGAACAGGTAAGATCAATTTGCCCGGCACATGAGCAGAGCTGTGCCGGGCGATGATATCCGAAGGGAATCAGGCGTTCGGTCGCGTCACCACGTAAAGGCCGATCATCGAACAGATCGTCACCTGCATGACGATCAGCCACGTTGGAAGACCAAGCCAAATTGCAGCTGCAATACCAAAGACCATTGCAGCAACTGCCCATAGCTTTGCAATCCTGCCAACGGCACCACGTTCCTGCCATGCTCGAACATGTGGACCATAAACTTCGTGATCGAGGATTTTCTGCCGTAACCGAGGGGAAGACCGGGCAAAAGCCCAAGCGGCGACCAAAAGAAAAGGAACAGTCGGCATCACCGGCAAAGCAATGCCGATTACTGCTAGAGCTAGGGCTGTTATACCGATCACATACCAGATAATGCTCATCTACTAGGCCAGTTCCCTTAAAATAGCGTTTAAGATCGGCCGCCCTGCCGAACTAGTCCGCAACCGGCCCTCTGATCTTTCGATCATGCCCAATTCCTCCAGTCGAGCCACCGACCCCGCATCAAGCGATTTCCCGGCAAGTCTTGCAAATCGCTGCTCGTCCAGACCTTCTTGCAACCGCATCGCCATCAGCAGGTATTCCATCGCCTGTTCCCCTGGCGGCAGCAACGTCCTCGGTAGCTCTCCGGTTCCATCACGCTCTACGGCATCGAGCCAGATACCCGGAGCACGATGAGCCTCGGTTGCCATACGGCCATGGGGCAGGGTGATCCGCCCATGTGCACCGGGGCCCACTGCAGCCCAATCTCCCTGCCGCCAATAGATCAGATTGTGGCGGCTCTCAAACCCTACTGCGGCATGATTGGAAATCTCGTAACCCGGCATCCCGGCGGCCATGCAAACCTCATTGGTTTCCAGATACATGTCGGCAGACAGGTCGTCATCGGGAAGATCATGCAATTTCCCCGCAGCGGCGCGCGCTCCGAAAGCTGTCCCAGGTTCGATAGTCAGTTGGTAGAGCGAGAGGTGATCCACCGCCATTGACAAGGCTTCCCGGAGTTCTGCCCGCCATGCCTCGGCTGTCTGGCCTTGTCGCGCATAGATCAGGTCGAAACTGACCCGATCAAAGCACTCCCGTGCGACGTCGAAAGCTGTCCGGGCCTCAGTTACCGAATGCAGCCGTCCCAAGCGCCGCAAATCATCGTCGTTCAATGCCTGTATGCCCATCGATAACCGATTGACACCCGCATCGGCGTAACCGCGAAAGCGGCCTTTCTCGACGCTGGTCGGGTTTGCTTCCAAGCTGATCTCGATGTCATTGGCAAAGTTCCAGCTTGCTCTCGCCATACGGATTACGGCATCGACAGTCTCGGGAGTCATTAATGAAGGTGTTCCACCGCCAAAGAAAATACTTCCTAGAAGCCGGTCCGGCAGTTCCTCGGACAGCCGAGAGATTTCAGCGCATAGCGCTCTGGCCCAACGCGATTGTTCAACATGTGCAACAACATGGCTGTTGAAATCGCAATAAGGACATTTGGCGGCACAGAATGGCCAGTGAACATAAAGACCAAACCCTCCCGCACGCCAATCTTCTTCTTCACCAAAGGCGGCTCCACTCATGGCTGCATCCAGACCATGAGTGACAAGGAAGTGGATTTTCTATTGAAAACAGTCATTTATCATTTTCTTTACCGCCAGTGCCCGATGGCTGAGACGATTCTTCAGCTCGGGCGGCATCTCTCCCAGCGTCAGGTTGTACCCATCGGGCATGAAGATCGGATCATAACCATGTCCCTCAACGCCGCGAGGCGGCCAGATGACTTGTCCTGGCAGAACCCCCTCGAACACCTCGTCATGTCCATCTGGCCACATCAGCACAAGCGTGCAGCGAAACTGTGCATTGCGCGGCTTGGGAGCTTGCCGCTCCTCCAGGGCCTGCCAGGTTTTCTCCATCGCCAACCTGAAATCGCGGCCATTGCCGGTCTCGGCCCAGTCGGCTGTATAGACGCCGGGGGCACCATCCAGCGCATCGACGCTGATACCGCTGTCATCCGCAAGCACCGGCAGGCCTGTCGCCTCGACGGCGGCGCGAGCCTTGATGCGTGCGTTGCCCAGAAAACTGTCCTCGGTTTCGGCCGGCTCGCCAAGACCTTTTTCCGCTGCGCCTACGACCTCGACGCCATAGGGCGCCAGCAGAGCCCGCATCTCGCCCAGCTTGCCGGCATTATGCGTCGCCACCAACAGATATTTTTCGTCAAATCTCCTCATTTCAGCGCTGCTCTCTGCGCCGCCGTCAGTTCGGCTATACCAGCCTCGGCAAGATCGACGAGCTGTGCCATCTCATCGCGCGAGAAGGTCGCTCCTTCAGCTGACATCTGCACCTCGATAAGGCGACCCGTGCCCGTCATGACGAAGTTCCCGTCCGTGCCCGCCTCGCTGTCTTCGGCATAATCCAGATCAACCACCAATTGACCGGCATAAATTCCGCAACTTACCGCCGCCACGTGATCCACGATCGGATCCCTCGTAAGAGTCCCGGCTTCCAGAAGCTTGTTCACTGCCAGCCGCAGCGCTACCCAGCCCCCGGTAATCGAGGCGCAACGGGTGCCGCCATCCGCCTGGATAACATCGCAGTCTATCGTGATCTGCCGTTCTCCAAGCGCCACCCGATCCACCCCGGCCCGCAGGCTGCGCCCGATAAGCCGCTGAATCTCCTGCGTGCGGCCCGATTGTTTGCCCTGCGTTGCCTCTCGCCGGTTGCGCGTATTGGTGGCGCGCGGCAGCATCCCGTATTCCGCTGTCACCCAGCCAAGCCCCGTACCCTTAAGAAAACGCGGCGGGTTATCCTCGATCGAGGCGCTACACAGCACATGTGTATTACCGCAACGGATCAGGCACGACCCTTCGGCGTGCCGCATCACCCCGGTTTCGATTGAAATCGGGCGCATTTGGCTTAAGTTCCGGCCAGAAGGGCGCATGGGTTATCCTTTCCTTGATGATCAGGCTGCCCAATACCGCCCCGCGCCCCGGTCACGCAAGCCCGTGAAGGTCATGAGTCAGGAAACGCTGCTATCAGAACTGAACGAACGCTCCCGCGAAGTCTTTCGCCGGGTGGTCGAAACCTATCTTGAAACCGGGGAGCCCGTGGGTTCGCGCACTTTAACGCGGGCGATGTCCGAAAAGCTGAGTGCGGCTACCGTTCGCAATGTCATGCAGGATCTTGAATTCATGGGCCTGCTGGACAGTCCGCATGTCTCGGCGGGGCGCTTGCCGTCGCATATGGGTTTGCGGCTTTTTGTTGATGGCATGATGGAGGTCGATGCCGTCGATCCCGACGATCAGGCCATGATGGACCGCACACTCGGTAACGACGACTCGGATACGGGTGCAATGCTGGACCGGGTCAGCACCGCGCTCAGCTCGATCACGCATGGTGCCTCGCTGGTTCTGATGCCCAAGCACGAGGCGCCGATTCGCCATATCGAATTCGTCAGCCTCGCCCCGGACCGTGCTCTCGTGGTGCTGGTTTTTGCCGATGGGCATGTCGAAAATCGCATCTTCATCCCGCCGGAGGGACAGACCCCGTCCTCAATGCGCGAAGCGGGAAACTTTCTTAACGCGATGGCGGAGGGCAAGACCCTTGCGGAATTGCGCAGTCACATGACCCGCCAACTTGCCGAAAGACGCCGTGAACTGGACATCCTCGCTGCCGAGTTGGTGCAGTCCGGCCTGGCGCTCTGGGATACCGAAGCCACGGATCCGCGGCTGATCGTGCGGGGCAGGGCTAACCTTCTGGACAGTGAAGCCGCCGATCTCGATCGTATCCGGGTTCTGTTCGACGATCTCGAACGCAAGCGCGACATCGTCGAATTCCTCGAACTGGCCGAGCAGGGTGATGGTGTGCGTATTTTCATCGGCTCCGAAAACAAGCTTTTTTCACTTTCGGGTTCCGCTCTGGTGGTTTCACCCTATATGAATGCCGACCGAAAGATTGTAGGCGCGGTTGGCGTGATCGGACCGACCCGGTTGAATTATGGCCGCATCGTGCCGATCGTCGATTATACCGCGCAGCTGGTCGGGCGTGTGCTGTCCGGCCGGAAAGGATGAAAGTAGGAATGAACGAGCAGAACGAGCAACCGATCGAAGATGTCGTCGAGGATTCGCTGACCGAAATCGAGGATCAGGCCGAAGAGATTGCGCGCCTCACAGCCGAACGGGATGAATTCCGCGATAAGTTCATGCGCGCGCTTGCCGATGCGGAAAACTCTCGCAAACGTGCCGACAAGGATCGTCGCGATGCCGAACAATATGGCGGCTCGCGCCTGGCCCGAGACCTTCTGCCCGTGCATGACGCGCTGACCCGGGCCCTGAACGCTGTCGGGGAAGAGCAGCGGGCGGCCGCCAAGGCTCTGATCGAGGGTGTGGAACTGACCTTGCGCGAGTTGTCGAATGTGTTCGGCAAGCACGGAATCACCGTTATCACACCCGAACCGGGCGACAGATTCGATCCGACCTGGCATGAGGCGATGTTCGAGGCCGCTGTTCCCGGAACAAAGGCTGGAGAGATCATCCAGGTCATGGATAACGGCTTCCGCCTGCATGATCGCCTGCTCCGCCCTGCCAAGGTGGGCGTTTCCTCGACCCCCGCAAACTGAGGCGGATATCAGTGAAGCAAGGGGATCCGCCTGACTCTCGCCCGGCCTGATCGGCGGCGATCTTGCAGCTTCCCGTCACCGCGATGCTACAACCTTCCGCTGACTTGCCGATTCTTCCCGTCCGCGCGACGGTTGGGAAGGTATTCGGTCATCGGAGGAGGGGACCATGGCAAACACAGCAGGGGTGAAGATTCATCCTGCCGTCGATAACGGCGTCAAATCAGGAAACCCGAACTTTTCCGGTGGTACGCTCAGTTGTCACTGCGCCAGCAATCCGGTCAGGGTCAGGGTGGGCGCTCAGACCGCGCATAACCATGTCTGCGGCTGCACCAAGTGCTGGAAGCCGGACGGCGCTGTTTTCAGCCAGATCGCTGTTGTCTCGCGCGATGCGGTCGAGGTGCTGGAAAACGGCGATAAACTGGAGATCGTCAATGCCGATGCGCCGATCCAGCGCTATCGCTGCAGGGATTGCGGCGTGCACATGTATGGCCGGATCGAGAACAAGGATCATCCATTCTACGGTCTCGACTTCGTGCATACCGAGCTGTCCTCCGAGGACGGCTGGTCAGCACCGGAATTTGCCGCCTTCGTCAGTTCGATTATCGAATCAGGCGTCGATCCGTCGGAGATGGACGCGATCCGGTCGCGTCTGCGCGAGCTTGGGCTGGAACCCTATGACGCATTGTCGCCACCCCTTATGGACGCGATCGCGACCCATGTGGCAAAAAAATCCGGCGCGCTGCCCGCTTGACGGCAGCCCGGCCGGCTGAAAGCGAAACGCGAGAGGGCCGCAAGAGCCGGCCCTCTCGGTCATGACATGAAGCTGTTGAGATTGATAGGAGACTTGCGATGAAAACTCGTGCAGCCGTCGCCCTCGAGGCCGGCAAACCGCTGGAAGTGATGGAGGTCAATCTCGAAGGCCCGAAGGAAGGCGAGGTCATGGTCGAGATCAAGGCGACCGGCATCTGCCATACCGACGAATTCACCCGCTCGGGCGCCGATCCCGAGGGGTTGTTTCCCTCGATCCTGGGCCATGAGGGCGCCGGTATCGTGGTCGAGGTTGGTCCCGGCGTGACCTCCGTGAAACCCGGCGATCACGTGATCCCGCTCTATACCCCGGAATGCCGTGAATGCGCGTCCTGCCTGTCGGGCAAGACCAATCTCTGCACCCGGATCCGCGCGACCCAAGGACAGGGGTTGATGCCCGACGGAACGTCCCGTTTCAGCCTGCCCGACGGCACTCCGATCCATCATTACATGGGCTGCTCGACCTTCTCGAACTACACGGTGCTGCCCGAAATCGCCGTCGCCAAGGTTCGCGAGGACGCGCCTTTCGACAAGATTTGCTATATCGGCTGCGGCGTGACCACCGGGATCGGCGCGGTGATCAATACCGCCAAGGTCGAGATCGGCGCCAAGGCCGTGGTCTTCGGGCTGGGCGGT
The DNA here is from genome assembly GCF_003697785.1 of Paracoccus alkanivorans. Classification (GTDB taxonomy): domain Bacteria; phylum Pseudomonadota; class Alphaproteobacteria; order Rhodobacterales; family Rhodobacteraceae; genus Paracoccus; species Paracoccus alkanivorans. The sequence continues at coordinate 384,627 of NZ_QOKZ01000003.1, forward strand.
ATCGGCCTGAACGTTATCCAGGGCCTTCGTCTGGCCGGGGCGGACATGATCATCGGCGTCGATCTGAACGACGACAAGAAGGAGATGGCCGAGCGTTTCGGCATGACTCATTTCGTCAACCCCAAGAATGTCGAGAATACCGTGCAGGAAATTGTCGAGCTGACCAAGACGCCCTTCGACCAGATCGGCGGCGCGGATTACAGCTTTGATGCCACCGGCAATGTCAAGGTGATGCGCGATGCGCTGGAATGCACCCATCGCGGTTGGGGCCAGTCGGTCATCATTGGTGTGGCACCTGCGGGTGCCGAGATCAGCACCCGACCGTTCCAGCTTGTCACCGGCCGGGTCTGGAAAGGCACCGCCTTTGGCGGCGCGCGCGGCCGCACCGATGTGCCGAAAATCGTAGACTGGTACATGGATGGCAAGATCGAGATCGACCCGATGATCACCCACACCATGCCGCTTGATGACATCAACAAGGGCTTCGACCTGATGCATCACGGCGAGTCGATTCGTTCGGTCGTGCTTTACTGATCCTTCACGGCTGCTTAGGTAATGGAACGGCGGGGCCACCGGTCCCGCCGTTGCCATGCGAATGAAGGAGAGCAGTCCCATGCGGCACCAATGGCTGGACGATGACGACGACGATCAGGAAGAGGACCAACCGCAAAAGGACGACAAGGAGGGGCTTGGCCTTCCCGAAGGCGACAATATCGGCAAGCTGTATTTCAAGTCGCGCACCGTGATCGTCGCGGGCACGATCACCGACAGGCTGGCGCAGCGCACCGTCGCGCATCTGCTGGCGCTGGCCGAGGATGGCGACGATCCGATAAACATGTTGATCAGTTCTCCCGGCGGGCATGTCGAATCGGGTGATATGATCCATGATGTCATCAAGTTCATCCGCCCCACAGTGCGCACCATCGGCTCTGGTTGGGTGGCAAGCGCCGGGGCGCTGATCTTCGTCGGTGCGCAGAAGGATAACCGTTTTTGCCTTCCCAACACTCGCTTCCTGTTGCATCAGCCTTCAGGCGGTATCGGCGGCACCTCTTCCGACATGATGATCCAGGCCGAGCAGATCCGTCAGATGCGTCAGCGCCTGAACGAGATCTTTGCCGAGGCGACGGGCCAGACGGCAGAGCGGATCGAGCAGGACACCAAGCGCGATTTCTGGCTGAACACGCAGGAGGCGCTTGAATACGGACTGCTGGGCAAGGTCATCCGCAGCGTGGATGAACTGAAATGAGTCCGCGCGGGGAGGTTGCAATCCGCCCCGCGCATGATGCCGATCGCGACGCCATCTGGGCGATCCTGGAACCGGTCTATCGCGCGGGAGAGACCTATTGCATTCCGCGCGACATCAGTCGCGAGGAAGCGCTGATCGATTGGTTCGCGCGGCCCTTTACCGCCTTCGTGGCGGAGATCGATGGCGACATTCTTGGCACCAGCCATATCGGCGCGAATCGGCCCGGAGGTGGAGCGCATGTCGCCAATGCCTCTTTTGCCACGCATCCACGGGCGCGCGGCAGGGGTGTCGCCCGGGCCTTGGCCGAGCATGCCAAGACATGGGCAACAGAGCAGGGTTTCCGTGCCATGCAGTTCAATTTCGTGGTTTCCACCAATGCCGATGCCGTCCATTTGTGGCAGAAAGTCGGATTCGAGATTGTAGGCCGCCTGCCGGGCGCGTTTCTTCACCCGCAGCAGGGACCGGTGGATGCGCTGGTCATGTTCCACGAACTGAAGGGAGAACCTTATGAGCCTTGAGACCGTATCCGAGAACCGCAGTTTTGGTGGCACGCAGGGTGTTTACCGTCATAAATCGCAGGCTACCGGAACCGATATGACCTTCGGCCTGTTCCTGCCGGAAGAGGCGCAACATGGCCGGGTGCCGGTGCTGTGGTATCTGTCGGGCCTGACCTGCACTCATGAGAACGCCATGACCAAGGCAGCGGCGCAGGAATGGTGTGCAGAAGCGGGCATTGCCATTGTCTTTCCAGACACCTCGCCCCGTGGCGACGATGTGGCGGATGACGAGGCCTATGATCTGGGCAAGGGCGCGGGCTTTTACGTGAATGCCACGCAGGATCCATGGAAGCCGCATTTCCAGATGTGGCATTATGTCGTGCATGAACTTCCCGAGCTGCTCAGCGATAATTTTGCCATCGACCGCGATGCGATGGGCATCACCGGTCATTCCATGGGCGGTCATGGTGCGCTGACCATCGCCATGACTCATTCCGAGCGCTACAAGTCCGTCTCGGCTTTTGCTCCGATCGCCAACCCGACCGAGTCGGATTGGGGGAAGAAACAATTGACTGCCTATCTGGGAGATGACCGTGCGGCGTGGCGCGCGCATGATTCGACCATCCTGATGACGGAAAGGGGTTTTCCCGGCGAGATCCTGATCGATCAGGGTAGCAGCGATCAGTTCCTTGATCTGCTCAAGCCCGAATCGCTGGCCCATGCGATGATGGCCCGGCGTCAGCCCGGTCAGTTTCGCATGCAACCCGGCTACGATCACAGTTATTTCTTTGTCCAGAGCTTTATGGCTGACCATGTCATGTGGCACGCCGAGCGGCTGGTCTGAAGGCTTTGTTCCGCGGAATGCGTCCTGACCGGCCTTGATCTCGGTGGAAACCGCCGGGTTACATTCCGCGATAACCTGGGCTTTGCCCGCCGCTGGCCGGTTCTCCAACCAGCGGCGGATCACTCGGTGACCCGGAGGTATTCGCATGAAAGAAGACCCGGATACTGGCCGGGCGTGGAAATAGTCCATGCAGAATTCTGGTAAAAACTGAAGTAACTTATATGATTGCCGATCATTCCCGGCCATTCTGCTAAATAGCCATCAGACTTTAGGGGCAATTGGCAGGGCGGCAGATTGACGCAGGCGGGTGTGCGTCCAAAACTGACTTCTGGACGAGCTGCGGAGGAGGACTTGACCGCAGCGGATGATCCACAAGCGGAGGAACACATCCATGAAGAAACTGTTAAACAGCGCTGCGGTCGCGCTGCTGCTTTCGGGCGCAGCAGCCTATGCGAATGACAGCGTCATTGCCGAGATGGAAAAAACCGGCCAATGGGCGATCCAGACCGGGGATTATGCCAATACCCGGTATTCCGAACTGGACCAGATCAACAAGGACAATGTCGGAGATTTGCGCGTCGCCTGGACCTTCTCGACCGGCGTGCTGCGTGGCCATGAGGGCGGCCCGCTGATCATCGACAATATCATGTATGTCCACACTCCTTTCCCGAACAACGTCTATGCGCTGGACCTGAACGATAACGGAAAGATCCTGTGGAAATACCAGCCTCAGCAGGATCCCGAAGTCATCGCGGTAATGTGCTGCGACACCGTAAGCCGGGGCGTGGCCTATGCCGACGGCCTGATCCTGCATCACCAGGCCGACACCACGCTGGTCGCGCTGGACGCCAAGACCGGCGAGGAAAAGTGGAAGGTCAAGACAGGCGATCCCTCGATCGGCGAAACGAATACCGCAACTGTGATGCCCGTGGGTGACAAGGTCATCGTCGGCGTGTCGGGCGGTGAATACGGTGTGCGCGGCCGGGTGACTGCCTATAGCCTCGCAGACGGCTCCGAAGTCTGGAAGGCCTATTCGACCGGCCCGGACGAGGAAATGCTGGTCGACCCCGAAAAGACCACGCATCTGGGCAAACCCATCGGTGCGGACAGTTCGATCAGCAGCTGGGAAGGCGATCAGTGGAAGATCGGCGGCGGCACGACCTGGGGATGGTATGCCTATGATCCCGAACTGAACCTGGTCTATTACGGCACCGGCAACCCTTCGACCTGGAACCCTTCGCAGCGTCCGGGCGACAACAAATGGTCGATGACCATCATGGCCCGCGATGCCGATACCGGCATGGCCAAGTGGTTCTACCAGATGACGCCGCATGACGAATGGGATTTCGACGGCGTGAACGAGATGATCCTGACCGATCAGGAAGTCGATGGCGAGATGCGCAAGCTTCTGACCCATTTCGACCGGAACGGTCTGGCTTATACCCTCGACCGTGAAACCGGCGAGTTGCTGGTGGCCGAGAAATACGACCCGGTGGTGAACTGGACGACCGGCGTTGACATGGATCCGGAATCCGAGAACTACGGCCGTCCCGCCGTGGTTGCCGAATACTCGACCGAGCAGAACGGCGAGGACACCAACACCACCGGCGTTTGCCCGGCGGCGCTTGGCACCAAGGACCAGCAGCCGGCAGCCTATTCACCGGATACCGGGTTGTTCTATGTGCCGACCAACCACGTTTGCATGGATTACGAGCCGTTCCGTGTGGCCTACACCGCCGGTCAACCCTATGTCGGTGCAACGCTGTCGATGTATCCCGCGCCCGAGAGCCATGGCGGTATGGGTAACTTCATTGCCTGGGATAACATCAACGGCGAGATCAAGTGGTCCCTGCCCGAGCAGTTCTCGGTCTGGTCGGGTGCTCTGGCAACCGCTGGCGGAGTGGTTTTCTACGGTACGCTCGAGGGTTACCTGAAGGCGGTCGATGCCGAGACGGGCGAGGAACTTTACAAGTTCAAGACCCCATCGGGCATCATCGGCAACGTCACGACCTACACGCATAACGACAAGCAATATATCGCCGTGTTGTCAGGTGTCGGCGGTTGGGCCGGGATCGGTCTGGCGGCTGGTCTTACAAACCCGAATGACGGTCTGGGCGCCGTGGGAGGTTATGCCTCGCTCAGCGACTATACCGAGCTTGGCGGTCAGCTGACAGTGTTCGAACTGCCGGGCGACGCTCCGGAAGGTGCGGCGACCGAAGAAGCGTCTGCCGAAGAAGCGCCAGCAGAAGAAGCTCCTGCGGAGGAGGCAGCCACTGAATAATCGAATGAAGGCTAATACTTTCGTTCCGATTGAGCAAAAGTGATCTGTGAAAGGGCCGCCCCAGCGATAGACTGGGGCGGTTCTGTCTGAGGAGAGCAGACATTGAAATGTGGAGGAAGACAGCAATGAAAGCCATCATCAGCCTCACGGCGCTGGTTCTTGGCGCGTCCCTGTCCAGCATGGCCATGGCGCAAGGCAAGGAAACGACCGAGGCCCCGGCCGATACAGGCGCGGAAGCGGCCGAAACTGCGGATGCCCCCGCTGCGGAGGAAGGAGCCGCCGCAGCCGAAACCAGCGATGAGCCGGTGGAACTGGCCGAGGGCGAGACGACGCTGCCCAATGGCATGGACATTACACCATCCGAGATGATGGACGGCCGCTGGTACAACGAAGAGGGGATCCCGACTTTCAAGATAGAGGAGGATGGCACGGTCGATTACGCCACTTTCTCGGGTTTCCGCCGTTATCATGCGGAATGCCATGTCTGCCACGGCCCGGACGGCGAGGGCTCGACCTATGCGCCGGCGCTCAAGAATTCGGTGCTGCGTATGGATTACTACGATTTCCAGGAAATAGCCGCGTCCGGCAAGCAGGAAGTCAGCAATTCGGCAAACCAGGTCATGCCCGCCTTTGGTACCAACAAGAATGTCTGGTGCTATATCGACGACATTTATGTCTATCTGCTTGCGCGCGGAACCGATTCCATTCCGCGTGGACGCCCTGCGAAGAAGGCGGAAAAGTCGGATGAATTCCTTGCGCAGGAAGATTCCTGCATGTCGATGTAGCATGCGGCACGCTGTCTTATCCGCTGTTATCATCTGGTTGTGCGTAACCGGATCGGCCACCTCGCAGGTGGCCGATCTGCGCTCGACTACGGAATTTCGCGTCTGCGCGGATCCCGCGAATGTGCCAATGTCGGTCAAGGATGGTTCCGGCTTTGAAAACCGGCTGGCGAAGCTGTTCGGTCAACTCATGGACAAGCCGGTGACCTACAGCTGGTTTCCTTCTGGCATGGGGTTCATTACCAAGACGCTGCGTGCGGGAACCTGTGACGTGGTGATGGGCTATGCGCAGGGTGATGAACTGGTGCAGAACACCAATCATTATTACACCTCTGTCTATGGGATCGTGACCCGCAAGGATGGTGATCTCGCTTCGGTCGATCAACTGACCGATCCAGCGTTGAAGGATCATCCGATCGGGGTGGTGGCGGGGACACCTCCGGCCACGATCATGGCGCGGGCCGGACTGGCCAAGGACATGAAAGGAGCGGATCTGTTCGTGGATCGTCGCGTCAAGGATCCGGTCGGGGAGTTGCTGGAAGGGGTGCGTGACGGCACCTTGCATGCCGCCGTGCTTTGGGGGCCTCTGGTCGGACCAAGGATCAAGGACGATCCTGCATTGCAATTCACACCGCTTCTTAAGGAAACCTCCGGTCCCAAGATGTTCTATCGCATCACCATGGGTGTGCGTCCGGACGAACAGGAATGGAAACGCGAACTCAACAGCCTGATCCGTCGCCACCAGGACGAGATCAACAAAATTCTGCATGAGGCGGGCGTGCCTCTTGTGGACGATTATGGCAAGGAACTTTTGCAATGATCCACTGGGTGGCCGCATTGATTCTCGTGGCCACCCCGCTTCTGGCCGAGGTGCCCGAGCCGGCGGATTACCGGGGAGAGCCCTACAAGGCCCCGGTTCCCGGAACACTCGCTGGGGCAGAGGTAATCGACGCCGAGCGAGCGATCGAGCTGCATGCGAAAGGGACCGCTTTTATCGACGTTCTGCCCCGCACCCGAAAACCCGCCAATCTGCCCGAGGATGTTATCTGGCGCGAACCAGGACACGACACGATCCCCGGCGCGATCTGGCTATGGGACACGGGATATCAGAACCTGTCACCTGCCGAGGAGGCCCGGCTGACAAAGGGACTGGAGCAGGCAACCGGCGGTGACAAGGCTGTTCCGGTCGTCATCTTCTGCCGCGCCGATTGCTGGATGAGCTGGAACGCGGCGAAACGGGCCGTATCACTCGGCTACAGCCGGGTCATCTGGTTTCCGGGCGGCACGGATGAATGGCTGGCAGCGATGGGCCCCGACCTGATCAGGGCTGAACCTGCCGCCCGGTGAACTGCCCAAAAGCGCGGGGACCCGCCGGCATTTCGACTTCGGCAATGATTTCGAGAGTTTGCGCATTGACCAAGGTAACCGTATCGGAATCCCAGTTGGCGACCACGACACCACCGCCTTCCGGTAAAGTGGCTATACCCTCTGGATAGTCTCCGACCTTTACTTCGCCGATAACCTTAAGGCTTTTGATATCGAATACGGTCAAGGTGCTGTCATACTGATTGGTGACGAAGCCGCGCCCTTCGGTGAAGGCGATACCATAGGGATGGCTGCCCGTTTTGACCTCGCCGACAAGCTGTCCACCGATCGGATCGATGACCGATACGACATCGCTCATCACATCGGCAGTCCATAACCGCCCATCATGGAACTTTACGGCAAAAGGATGCTTGCCCGCAGTTTCGATCCTGCGGATCAGGCGACCTGTCCCGCTGTCGAAAATGCTGACCTGATTATCGTCGCGATCGGCGGTGGCGACCAGCAGGCCGTCGTTGCTGACAGCGACTCCGGCCGGAGCAGCCCCTGTTTCGGCAATCCAGGCCTGATTGAGTTCGCCGTCGAGGCGCATCAGTTTTCCGTTGAACCAGTCGGTGACGAATACTCCGCCATTTGGTGCGACCGCTATGCCAAAGGCACCTTCGCCCAACTCCTTGCGGTTTATGATGCGGGCCTGCTCGTCCAGCACGCTGAGCCGTCCGGTATCGGCGGAAATGACATAGGCGCGCCGGGAGCGCGGATCATAGGCGACCGGGGCTGGAGCGCCGTCCAGAGGTGTCTGGGCGATGATTTCATGGCTGTGCAGATCGAGAATGGAAACGGCGTTGCCGTTTTGCGAGGTGATGAAGGCGAGATCCGCAGCAACAGCGGGGGTGAGCTGCAAAAACGGGGCCAGCAGAAGAAAGAGAGCCTTTCGCATCCACGATATCGACAAGTTGTCCTTTGCGGCAGCCGAAGGCACCTTGCCTCGCCGATCCTCGCCCGAAGCAACACCGCACCAGCCAGAGACAATGGAATGTATTTGCACAAAGAAGAGGAAACGCGGGTAGTTCCAACCTATCCTGTTGGCACGGTTTCGGATATGGCCCAAGCAGACCCGCTGCAACAAACATCCCGGTGCTTGATGCCCAGGTACTGATTGTGCACGTTTTGTGCGCGCGCAATATGCGGATGCCAAAGCCAAATTCCCAACGATTGTCTCTCAAGAACGGTTTGCTAGTGCATCCGCCGCGCGGGCGCAACGCGGGGTGGCGCTGCACCGCCGATGGGATCTACTCGACCTTGCCAAATCTTTCGGCCAATGCGCCGATGCCGGCTTGGTAAATACCCTCGACCGCCGCGATCGCTGCCTCGTCATTCAGCTCGGCCGGAGGGTTGTTGTTCGGAAAACCACGATAGAAACCCGCTTTCCAGATCACCTCGGCCTTGCCGTCCTTGTCCTTGACCTGCAGCGTCGAGGAGTAATTCGTCACCGGCAGAACCTCCACCGCAACATCGGTGATCATGTATTTGTACATGCGCTTTTCGGGATCCAGCCCGATCAACTGTTCGGTAATTGTCGGGTCGCCTTCATCGGCCTTCAGATGCAGCACGCGCGTGGATTCATCAGGAACATCGGCGGGCGCACCCTCGGGCGTCATTTCGGTCGAGGCGACGGCGGGATGCCAGCTCATGTCGTCGAAATGTCCGATCACCTCCCAGACTTCGTCGGGGCTGGCATCCAGCGTCACGCTCATCTGGGTTTTTTGCCGCGATGGACCATGCGCATTTGCCAGCCCCGCGAACGCCAGAACCGCGGCGAGGGCGGCGGCAAACAGTTTCAACTTCATATTTTCTGTTCCTCCCGGAAAAACCCGTGTTTCGAATGGGCGTCTTGATGAAGCAAACATGCCCCGTGCGGCTTTGCCGCGTCTATCAGACGAAAGCTGTAGGCAAATCTTCCCGCCCGGACCGGGAAGATAAACCGGGTTGCCGCGAAGCGTCATGACACTCAACATATGGCTTGGGAGAGGAAAGAAATGTTCAAGAGAATCATAGTACTTTTGGCTGGTATCTGGTTGATCGCCGGTCCGGCGCCCGCGCAGGAACAGCCGGAGCCCACGCTGATCCGTGCCGCCGTTTTGCGGGTGGACAGGCCCGGGCTGCCGCCGATCTCCCGGCTTGAACTGCCGGAGGAGGATCTGGGCTTTGCCGGTGCGCGCCTCGCAATCGAGGATAACGATACGACTGGCCGCTTCATGGGGCAGGATTTCGAGGCCGAAGAGGTTCTCGCAACGCCGGAGACCGCCGCGGATGAACTGGAGCGCCTGATCGGCGAGGAAGTCGAGTTCATCGTGGTTCTGGCCGACGACGCGACCATGCTGGCGCTTGCCGATCAGGCGGGTGATCACGCGATGCTGTTCAATGCCGGTGCCCGGGGTGACAATCTGCGCGGCAAGGATTGCCGGGCGAACACTATTCATGTCGCACCCAGCCATGCCATGCTTGCCGATGGTTTGGCGCAGTTCCTGATGTGGAAGAAGTGGTCCCGCTGGTTTCTGATCGAGGGAAGCCATCCCGAGGATACAGTTTTCGCCAATGCCCTGAAGCGGTCCGCCACGAAATTCGGCGCGAAGATCGTGGAAGAGCGTCTCTATGAGGATACCGGCGGTGCCCGCCGAACCGATTCCGGCCATGTGCAGGTGCAAAAGCAGATGCCGGTCTTTACCCAAAGCGCACCCGACCATGACGTGGTCGTTGCCGCTGACGAGGCGGGTATTTTCGCCGCTTACCTGCCTTACCAGACCTGGGATCCCCGCCCGGTGACCGGTTCGGCGGGCCTGGTGCCGCGCACATGGCATCCGGCGATGGAAGCCTGGGGCGCCAGTCAGTTCCAGAACCGCTTTGAGGATCTGGCCAACCGCCCGATGCGAGAGGAGGATTACCAGACATGGCTGGCGCTGCGCATGATCGGTGAAGCGGCAACGCGCAGCCAATCCGCCGATCCTGAGACCCTTAAGGAATTCATGCTGTCCGAAAATTTCGAGGTGGCGGGCTTCAAGGGGCAGAAACTGACGATGCGTGACTGGGATCATCAGCTTCGCCAGCCCATCCTGCTGACCACGGGGTTGCTGATGGCGTCGGTCAGTCCGCAGGAGCAATATCTGCATCAGGTCAGCCAGCTTGACACCCTGGGGATAGACCGTCCCGAAACCGAGTGTAAATTCTGAGAGGTGCCATGAAACATATCCTGACCATCGCCCTGTGCCTTGCCGCCACGCCCGTTCTGGCCAATCGCGTCTTCGTCAGTAATGAAAAAGGCAATGACGTCACCGTTCTGGACAGCGAGACGCTGGAGGTGATCGGCACCTATCCGGTTGGCAACCGTCCACGCGGCATCACCATCAGTCCCGATGGGAAAGAGCTGTATGTCTGCGCCTCGGATGACGATCTGGTGCGGGTGTTCGATCCCGAAACCATGGAGGAGCTGCACACGCTGCCATCCGGGCCGGACCCGGAACTGTTCGTGCTGCATCCTTCGGGAAATCCACTTTATATCGCCAACGAGGACGACAACCTGGTCACAGTGGTGGATACCGAGACCCATCAGGTGCTGGCCGAGATCCCCGTGGGCGTGGAACCCGAGGGCATGGGTGTCAGTCCTGATGGCAAGGTGGTCATCAACACCTCTGAAACCACCAATATGGCGCATTTCATCGATAGCGAGACCTTCGAGATCTTTGCCAATGTGCTGGTCGATTCGCGTCCGCGCTTTGCCGAATACAACCATGATGGCAGCAAACTTTACGTCAGTTCCGAGATCGGTGGGACCGTCAGCGTGATCGATCCCGCGACGCAGGAGATCGTTCACAAGATCAACTTCGAGATCCCCGGTGTCCTGCCCGAGGCGATCCAGCCCGTCGGGGTGCGCGTAACATCGGATGGAAAAAGGGTCTTCGTGGCTCTCGGCCCTGCGAATCGCGTTGCCGTCATCGATGGCGAGACGGATGAGGTGCTCGATTATCTTCTGGTCGGGCAACGCGTCTGGCAGATGGCCTTCACGCCGGATGAGAAATACCTGTTCACCACGAACGGCAATTCGAACGATGTCTCTGTGATCGATGTCGAGGCCGCCGAAGTGGTGAAATCAGTGCCCGTGGGCCAACAGCCCTGGGGTGTCGTTGTGGCGCCTGAATAAGTGCCGATTTACAGAATTCGAGGAGGAAAGAGATGATTCGTTTGCTGACGATCCTGATGCTTATGGCCGGTATGACCGTGCCCGCTGCCGCGCAAGAGACCGCCACCGACGATGCGGCCAAGTCCGAAGCCGCGGAAACCGAGGCTCCCGCGGCCGAAGAGGATGACGATGAGGAAGAAGAGGAAGCCGGTGGCGGTGAAGGCGTCTATGAAGCTGCGGGCAAGTATGACTACGGATTCGCGGGTGTGCTGGCGCGAGACAACCGGACCGATCTGGCGCCGCTGACGCTGGCCTCTGGCCAGCCCGTCGCGGGCGGCGAATATACACTGAAATCTGGTGGTTATTACCGTATCGACATCAATGCCGACGGCAGTCAGGAGCTTGCGCTGTCCGGGGGCGATTTTTTTCGGGCGGTCTGGATCAACGAGATCGTCATCAATGATATCGAGATTCGGCCCATGGGTGTTCACAGTCTCGAATTCGATGATGCCGGCACCGCCAGCATGAGTTTCATCGCCGTCGTTCCGGGTCGTTACACCTTGTCGGTCCCCGGTTCTTCGGGTGAAACTCAGCAAGCCGTGTTCAACATCCAATAGATATCGTGACAGCCGCGCTGGAGATAGATCAGGTCAACCATCGGTTCGGACGCTTTCAGGCGCTGAAGGAGGTGTCGCTGATCGTCCCGCGCGGCGGGTTCACGGCACTTCTGGGGGTGAACGGAGCGGGGAAGACCACGCTGTTTTCGCTGATTACCCGTCTTTACAACAACAGCACCGGCAGTATCCGCGTGGCAGGTTACGATCTGCGCCGCGAGCCCATGCAGGCGCTGGCCAGATTGGGCGTGGTATTTCAAAGCCGCGCCATGGATGCCGATCTGACCGTGCGCCAGAATCTCGCCTATCACGCAAGTCTTCATGGAATATCCCGCCAGGATGCGGCCGGGCGGATCGAGGAGGTGCTGTCGCAGGTCGGGCTGGTCGGAAAGTCGGCTGACCGCGTTTCGGCGCTTTCCGGCGGACAGCAGCGCCGGGCGGAGATTGCCCGAGCCCTGATTCATCGTCCGGATATCTTGCTTCTCGATGAGGCGACCGTGGGGCTGGACGTGAAATCGCGCGCGGAGGTGTTGGAATTGACCCGCCGCCTGATTGCCGAGAACGGGGTTTCGGCGCTCTGGGCCACCCATATAATGGATGAGATTCAACCGGATGACGACCTGGTGATCCTGCACCAGGGGCAGGTGCTGCGGCGGGGAAGCGCGGCGGATATCGCGGGCAGGCAGGGGCTTACCCAAGCTTTTCTCGACCTTACAGGGGTCGCGGTATGAGCGATATCACCTTTCCGCCCCGTGCGTGGGTCACGGCCTTCATTGGTATCTCCCTTCGTGAAACGCTGCGTTTCGTCAACCAGCGCGGCCGGTTTCTGGCTGCATTGGTGCGCCCGCTGGTCTGGCTGTTCATTTTCGCAGCCGGGTTCCGCGCGGTTCTGGGGCTGTCGATCACCGAACCTTATCAGACCTATGTTCTATACGAGGTCTACGTGACCCCCGGCCTTTGCGCGATGATCCAGCTTTTCAACGGCATGCAGTCCTCGCTGTCGATGGTCTATGACCGCGAGACCGGGGCAATGAGAACGCTGTTGGTCAGCCCGTTTCCACGCTGGTTCCTGCTGGGAGCCAAGCTGGTTGCTGGCGTCGTCGTATCGATCATACAGGTCTATACCTTCCTTGCCATCGCGTGGTTCTGGGAGGTGCGCCCGCCTGCACTGGGCTACCTGACCGTCCTGCCCGCCCTGATCCTGTCGGGGCTGATGCTTGGCGCGATGGGGCTGTTCCTGTCCTCGGCCATCCGGCAGCTCGAGAACTTCGCGGGTGTAATGAATTTCGTCATTTTCCCGATGTTTTTCGCCTCTACCGCGCTCTATCCGCTCTGGCGGATGCGCGAAAGCTCCACGCTTCTGCACGATATCTGCGCTGTCAATCCGTTCACCCATGCTGTCGAACTGGTCCGCTTTGCGCTTTACCAGCAGGTAAACTGGCTGTCGCTGGCTGTCGTTCTAGGCTGTTTGGCGGGGTTCTTCGGAGCGGCGGTGTTCATGTATGATCCGGCCAAGGGTCTTTGGGCTCGCAGAAAGGGAGTGGCATGAAACATATCCTGATGCTGATCGCCGTTTTGGGGGCGGGTCCGGCATTGGCCGCAAGCGGCACCGATCCGACCTGGCCCTGTATTCAGCGCAAGCAACCTCATCTGTCCCTAGGCCAGATCTGGTCCGGCCCGGTTCCGGATGAAAGAACCGAGGAACTGGCCCGCGACCCGGAGATCGCTGCCCTGGCTGACCGGCTGGAGCAGCGCCGCCTGCCATTGGAAGAGGCCGAGGCCGAGATCTCCGAATTCGCCAAGGAGGCCGATTCCGCCCGGCTTACGGCGCTGATGCTGGCGATCTTCAACCGGATTGAGCCGGATCGAAATGCGCTTATCGCGGGTATCGCGCGCTATGGCCAAAAACAGGTCGAGTTGTCTGAAAGGATCGAAAACCGCCGCGCGAATATGGCCAAGATGGAGGCGGCGGATAAACCCGATTTCGATGCCATCGATGCCGAAGAAGAGGCGCTGGACTGGGATCAGCGCATTTTTACCGAACGCCAGCAGTCGCTGACCTATGTATGCGAAACGCCGGTGATCCTGGAGCAGCGGGCCTTCGCGCTGGCCCGTGCCATTGCCAGCCATCTCGATTGACGGAATCATCAGATCGCGTCGCGGGAATTCAAATGCTGGCCTCATCGTCGGCGTCCTGCTAGGACTCGCGGCGATGCTCATCAGCAACGAGGGCCAATCAAATGGCTTACGAAACGATAATCGCGGAAATCGAGGACGAGGTAGCCCTGATTCGGCTGAACCGTCCCGAGGCCCGCAATGCGCTTAATGACCAATTGCTTTCCGAACTGTCGGAGGCGTTTCGCGATGCGGACAGGAATGACAAGGTGCGCTGCATCGTCCTGACCGGGAGCGAAAAGGTTTTCGCAGCGGGCGCCGATATCAAGGAAATGTCCCAGAAAGGCTTTGTCGATGTCTATGACGAAGACCTGTTCGGCGAAAAGATCGAAACGATTCAACGGATACGCAAGCCGATCATCGCTGCGGTCAGCGGCTATGCGCTGGGCGGCGGCTGTGAACTGGCCATGATGAGCGATTTCATCATCTGCGCCGAAAACGCCAAATTCGGACAACCCGAGATCAATCTTGGTGTCGTGGCGGGCATTGGCGGCACACAGCGGCTGACACGGTTCGTCGGCAAGGCCAAGGCGATGGACATGAACCTGACCGGCCGCTTCATGGACGCGGCCGAAGCCGAGCGTTCAGGCCTTGTCAGCCGGGTCGTGCCAACGCCGAAGCTGATTCCCGAGGCTATGGCAGCCGCGCGCAAGATCGCCGAGAAGTCGGCCGTTACGGTCAAGGCCGTGAAAGAATCGGTAAACCGGGCCTATGAAACCACACTGCGCGAAGGGCTGCTGTTCGAGCGTCGCACCTTCCATTCGATGTTCGCGACCGAGGATCAGACCGAGGGCATGGCCGCTTTCATGGAGAAGCGGGAGCCACAATTCCGCGACAAATAAGTCGCATCCTGCGATCAGCCGGGGTCCATGACGGGCGCTGACAAAAGAATCCGTCAGCAACTGTTGACTTGGAGCGGGGCCGCGCGTAGAAGCGCGGCTTCAAGAATTTACCCGAAAACAGTCGGAACCGCATACACATGGCCAATACGCCCCAATCCAAGAAGCGCGCACGCCAGACCCTGCGCCGCACCGAAGTCAACAAGGCCCGCCGGTCGCGCATCCGCACCTTTGTGCGCAAGGTCGAAGAGGCAATTGCCACCGGCAATGCCGAAGTTGCCCGTGAAGCCCTGAAAACCGCTCAGCCCGAGCTGATGCGCGGTGTAACGAAGGGTATCTATCACAAGAATACTGCGGCGCGGAAAATGTCGCGCCTGTCTGCACGTGTAAAGGCACTTTCCGCAGCTTGAATCGTGCATTGCACGATGCGCAAAAAACGCTTTGATACGGCACAGTAAGACCCGATTTCAACAACGGGTGCGTAGTTCTTCTGCGCACCCGTTTTGCGTATTCGCATCTGCAGAAAAACCCCTAAATTGTTCATTTTGAACGGTTTAGGAAATTTCGCTTATGAGTCAAAGGCCTTGCAGATTCGCTGACATACAATGCCTGTCAAGCGCATAGTTCAGTTGCACGATCCGCTCCGCTGTTGCAAATTTCAGCCTGCGATTCACGTCGCTCTTTGGGGGACAGGTCGTGCCGAAAACTGAAAATTGATTCGGTATTTCCGGTGTGATCGGGCGCTGAAAGAGACTAGCTCTTCTGCCCTTGGACTCGCGGCGGTCGGCTGCCACCGGCCTCTGTGCGTCCTTGTCGTTTGATTGGTGCGGGCAAAAGCCCGGTCTGGCGTCCGCGTTGCGGACGCTCGGCATTCTATTGCCAGTCAAATCCCTCGAAGGAAACAGGGGGGTCGTTGCCGCGATACGGCAAGGACCATGACAGGATAAAGGCTGGGCGAAGAGATGGAAGAAATTTGGGGGCAGGCATGTATCAAACTGGAACAATCCGTCGGACCAAATAATTTCAATCACTGGATCAAGCCTCTCCGCCTGACCGCCCTGGACGAAGGGGTGGCGCGGTTCGCCAGCCCCACGCGCTTCATTTCCGATTGGGTAAGCCGTCATTTCGCCGATGACATCATGGGTGAATTGTCCCGTCACGGTCAGCAAGTCGAACGGCTTCGCTTTGAGGTGATCCCGCAAGAGGCTGTTCAGCCCGGTGCGTCCGGCGGAAAGAACGCCTCCCGCCCGGCAGCAGTAGCCCGGGAACTGAACAGCACCGGCAAGGCCGAGCTTGGCGCACCGCTTGACCCGCGCTTTACCTTTGGCAATTTCGTTGTCGGCAAGCCCAACGAACTGGCGCATGCCGCCGCCCGCCGTGTGTCCGAGGGCGGACCTGTCGGCTTCAACCCGCTTTTCCTTTATGGAGGTGTTGGGTTGGGCAAGACGCATCTGATGCATGCGATTGCACATGATTACCAACAACGTGATCCATCGGCACGGGTGTTGTATCTCTCTGCCGAGCAATTCATGTATCGTTTCGTACAGGCTCTGCGCGAAAGCACGATCATGGACTTCAAGGGCATGTTCCGGAACGTGAACATGCTGATGGTGGATGACGTGCAGTTCATCGCTGGCAAGGATAGCACACAGGAAGAATTCTTTCATACATTCAATGCACTGGTCGACCAGGGTAAGCAGATCGTCATATCGGCGGATCGCACGCCGGCGGAAATCAAGGGCCTGGAAGAGCGGATCAAGTCGCGCCTTTCCTGCGGCCTGATCGTCGATCTGCATCCCACTACCTACGAGTTGCGCCTGGGCATCCTGCAGTCCAAGACCGAAGCATTCCGTCAGCAGCAGCCGGATCTGCAGATCGGCAACGGCGTTCTGGAATTCCTTGCAAATCGAATCACCACCAATGTCCGCGTGCTTGAAGGCGCGCTTCAACGGCTGTTTGCTCATGCCAGCCTTCTGCGCCGCGAGATCACGCTGGAAGTCGCCCAAGAGTGCCTGACCGACATCCTGCGCACCAATGACCGCAAGATCTCGATCGACGATATCCAGCGCAAGGTGGCCGAGCATTACAATATCCGCCTTGCCGACATGATGGGCCCCAAGCGGGCGCGGAACGTGGCCCGGCCGCGTCAGATTGCGATGTATCTGTCGAAACAGCTCACCAATCGCTCGCTGCCCGAGATAGGGCGCAGGTTCGGCGGACGCGATCACACCACCATCATGCACGGTGTTCGCAAGATCGAGGAACTGGCGGGTGAAGATCTTGGGCTGGCAGAGGATATCGCTCTTCTCCGGCGGCAACTCGAAGCCTGAAACCGGGGCTATCATGAAATCCTTGTGACCGTCACGGCAGGCGGTTACAAAACAGGTCCGTGGAATGGGCCGCATGGCCTGAAGGGACAGGGAAGAGCGATGAAATTCTCGATCGAGCGCGCCGTTCTGGTCAAAGCCGTGTCGCAGGCCCAATCGGTTGTCGAGCGGCGCAACACAATTCCCATTCTCGCCAATGTCCTCATTGAGGCGGCCCCCGATGGTGTCAGCTTCCGTGCGACCGATCTGGATGTCGAGGTCGTGGATCGTGCAGTTGCCCAGGTGGAACGGCCCGGTGCAACCACCGTCAGCGCCATCATGCTCAACGAGATCGCCAGAAAGCTGCCTGATGGCGCATTGGTCCAGATTACCTCGGACGATGCGGCGGGTCGGCTGACCGTCGAGGCGGGCCGGTCGAATTTCAGCCTCGCCACGCTCCCGCGCGAGGATTTTCCGGTTCTGGCGGCGACCGAATACAGTGCCAATTTCACTGCTCCGGCTTCGGTTTTGCGACGGCTGTTCGACAAGGCGAAATTTGCCATATCGACCGAAGAGACGCGCTATTACCTCAATGGCGTTTACATGCATGTGGCGGAATCCGAAGATGGCCCGATGCTGCGCTGCGTTGCGACCGACGGCCATCGCCTGGCCCGCATAGACGCTCCGTTGCCCGATGGTGCCGCCGGGCTGCCGGGCGTCATCGTTCCGCGCAAGACGGTGGGCGAGTTGCGTAAGCTGCTGGATGACGACGATGCCGATATTGCTGTCTCTGTCAGCGAGACCAAGATACGATTTGCGACGGCAGAGATCACCCTGACCTCTAAGGTCATCGACGGCACTTTCCCGGATTACTCCCGTGTCATTCCCGCGAACAACACCCGCAAGCTCGAGGTCGATGCCAGTGATTTCGCCCGCGCCGTGGATCGCGTGGCGACGGTCAGCAGCGAACGCTCGCGCGCCGTCAAGCTGGCGTTGGAATCCGACCGGCTGGTTCTGTCGGTGAATGCGCCCGATTCCGGCGCCGCGGAAGAGGAACTGATCGTGGCCTATTCCGATGACCCGCTGGAGATCGGCTTTAACGCCAAATACCTGCAAGAGATCGCCAGCCAGGTCGATCGCGACAACGCGGTGTTCATGTTCAACGGTTCGGGCGATGCCGCGCTGATCCGCGAAGGCAGTGATCAAAGCGCGATCTATGTCGTCATGCCGATGCGGGTGTGACGGTTACGACTCTTTCGCTGGCGCAGTTCCGGTCCTGGCCACGGCTGGATCTGGAACTCGACCAGTGCCCCATGGCGATCTTTGGCCCGAACGGATCGGGCAAGACCAATATCCTGGAAGCGGTGTCCATGCTGGCTCCCGGGCGCGGGCTTCGGGCGGTTCCCGCCCCCGAGCAGGCCCGGCAAGGGCGCGATGCCGGCTGGCGGATCAGGGCATGTATCGGCGATCACGAGGTCGAGACCACAGCCCCGCCCGGTCAGTCCCGCGTTGTCGCGATCGATGACAAGCAGGTGCCGCAGACCGCTTTGGGGCGGTTGCTACGGGTGATCTGGCTGGTGCCGGCGATGGACCGGCTCTGGTCCGATACGCCCGATACGCGCCGCAGGTTCATGGACAGGGTCGCGCTCAGCCTGTTTCCGGATCATGCCGAACATGCGCTTGCCTATGACAAATCCATGCGTGAACGGAACCGCCTGCTGAAGGACCAGGTGACCGATCCCGGCTGGTATCGGGCGCTGGAGTCGCAGATGGGTGCGGCAGGCGCAGTCCTGACCCGCAACCGGCAAGCGGCGCTGACGCGGATCATGGCGGCACAGGACGAGGCCGCGACCGGGTTTCCGGCAGCGACCCTGACCCTTATGCCCGGCGAAGGCCAGGCCGACGATCCGGACGAGCAAAGCATCGCCGCGAGATTGGCCTCGATGCGCGCGCGAGATCTGGCGGCGGGGCGCAGCCTGACCGGACCGCATCGCGCCGATCTGGGCGCGTGTTGGGGACCGCAGGAGATGCCCGCGGCATTGTCATCGACCGGAGAGCAGAAGGCGCTGCTTCTGTCGCTTGTCCTGGCCAATGCCCGCGCCCTGTCGGATCAGCCGGTGGTTCTGCTGCTGGACGAGGTCGCGGCGCATCTTGATGCGGAAAGGCGCGCGGCATTGTATGATCAGATCACGGTCTTGCCGGCGCAAACATTGCTGACGGGAACGGGTCCGGAGTTGTTCACCGATTTCGGCGCGAGGGCGCGACGGCTGTCGGTTCGTAAAGATGGCGGCGCCTCCAGCGCCGAGGAGGTTGAATGACACTGCCAGCAGAATCGATCTGGCTTTATGCCATTGCCATGATCGGAATCTGGTTCACACCCGGGCCGGTCTGGGTGGCAATCATCGCGCGAGCGCTCGCTTCGGGCTTCAGGGGTGTCTGGCCGCTGGCGATCGGGGTCGCCATTGGCGATGCGATATGGCCGCTGATCGCGATTTTCGGGCTGGCCGTGATCGTTTCGCAAAACGCCATGCTAATCGAGGCGATGCGGTGGGTCGCCGCCGCGGTCTTTATCGGCATGGGCCTCATGCTGTTGCGCAAGGCATCGCAGCCGGTCGAACGCGATTCGCGCCTGACCCGCAGTGGCACTTGGGCGGGGTTCTCGGCGGGCCTCTTGGCCATCGCCGGAAATCCCAAGGCGGCATTGTTCTATGTCGGCGTGCTGCCGGGTTTCTTCGATGTCACGGTGCTGACCGGCCCGGATGTCACGACCATCGTTGTCATGTCCTGCGCGATTCCCTTTTGCCTCAATCTTGGCATGGGCGGGGCAATCGCCGCCGCACGTTCAAAGCTGTCCAGCCCGACCGGTTTGCGACGGATGAACCTGGTCTCGGGCGGGCTTTTGATCGCGGTTGGATGTGTCATCGGGCTGGGCCAGGCGCTGGCCGGCTGAACCCGGCCGGAGCGGTGGAAAAAACCCAGTGTTTGCCGTGACTTTCCTTTCGCGAATGGCTATATCATCAGCAGATTGACAGGAACGATAGCACATGACCAACACCGCCCCGCAACCAGCAGATTACGGTGCAGATTCCATTAAAGTTCTCAAGGGGTTGGAAGCCGTTCGCAAACGGCCCGGCATGTATATCGGTGATACCGACGATGGTAGCGGCCTGCATCACATGGTCTACGAGGTCGTCGATAACGGCATCGACGAGGCACTGGCCGATTATGCCGATTATGTGAAGGTCGAAATCCACGCCGATAACAGCGTCAGCGTCCGTGACAATGGCAGGGGCATTCCGGTCGAGATGCATTCCGGCGAAGGAGTCAGCGCTGCCGAGGTCATCATGACCCAGCTTCATGCGGGCGGAAAATTCGACCAGAACAGCTACAAGGTCTCGGGCGGTTTGCACGGCGTCGGCGTCTCGGTCGTGAATGCGCTCAGCGATTGGCTGGAACTGCGTATCTGGCGCAACGGCAAGGAACATTACGCCCGCTTCGAGCATGGCGATACCGTTGAACATTTGCGCGTGGTCGGTGATGCGGCGGAAGGGGAAACCGGGACCGAGGTGCGTTTCCTGGCCTCGGCCAAGACGAACGACCCGAACGGCACCTTCAGCAATCTTGAATACAGCTTCAAGACGCTGGAAAACCGCCTGCGGGAGCTTGCTTTCCTGAACAGCGGCGTGCGCATCATCCTGGAGGATCGGCGCCATGCCGACCTGCAGCGGACCGAATTGTTCTATGAAGGCGGCGTGCGCGAGTTCGTGAAATATCTCGACCGTTCCAAGACGCCTGTCATGCCCGAGCCCATTTTCATCTCGGGCGAGCGCAACGACATCGGTGTCGAGGTCGCGATGTGGTGGAACGACAGCTATCACGAAACCGTGCTGCCTTTTACCAACAACATCCCGCAGCGGGATGGTGGCACCCATCTGGCGGGCTTTCGCGGGGCGCTGACGCGGGTGATCAACCAATATGCGCAATCCAGCGGTATCGCGAAAAAGGAAAAGGTCGATTTCACTGGCGACGACGCGCGCGAGGGGCTGACCTGCGTGCTGTCGGTCAAGGTCCCCGACCCGAAGTTTTCCAGCCAGACCAAGGACAAGCTGGTTTCAAGCGAGGTTCGGCCCGCGGTCGAGGGCATGGTAAACGAAAAGCTGGCCGAATGGTTCGAGGAAAACCCGAACGAGGCCAAGCAGATCGTCGGCAAGATCATCGAGGCGGCCTTGGCGCGCGAGGCTGCCCGCAAGGCGCGCGAACTGACCCGTCGCAAGACCGCGATGGATGTCGCCAGCCTGCCCGGCAAGCTTGCCGATTGCCAGGAAAAGGATCCGTCCCTGTCCGAATTGTTCATTGTCGAGGGTGACTCGGCGGGCGGTTCGGCCAAGCAGGGCCGCTCGCGCAAGAATCAGGCGGTGCTGCCCCTGCGCGGCAAGATCCTGAATGTGGAGCGCGCGCGTTTCGACCGGATGCTGTCTTCGGAAACGGTCGGCACGCTCATCACGGCCCTGGGAACGGGGATCGGGCGGGACGAGTTTGACCTGTCCAAACTGCGCTATCACAAGATCATCATCATGACCGATGCCGATGTGGACGGCGCGCATATCCGGACATTGTTGTTGACGTTCTTCTTCCGTCAGATGCCGGAACTGATCGAGGCGGGGCATCTCTATATTGCTCAGCCGCCGCTCTACAAGGTTGGGCGGGGCCGGTCCGAGGTTTATCTGAAAAACGAGGCGGCGCTGGAGGATTACCTGATTCAGCAGGGTGTCGAAGGCGCTGCGTTGCGGCTTGGCTCGGGCGAAGAGATCGTGGGGAACGATCTTGGCCGGGTTGTCGAAGAGGCGCGCATCGCCCGCCGAATCCTGCGTGCCTATCCGACCCATTACCCGCCGCATATCACCGAACAGGCGGCGATCGCCGGAGCGCTGGTCCCGGGGCGAGTCGATTCGGATGCACAGCGCGTGGCCGATGCGGTTGCGGCGCGTCTGGACATGGTTGCCGAAGAATACGAGCGCGGCTGGTCCGGGCGCCCAACCCAGGATGGCGGCATACGCCTGATCCGGATGCTGCGTGGAGTCGAGGAAAGCCGCACATTGGACGGCCAGATGCTTCGCAGCGGCGAAAGCCGCCGTCTTGGAGAGATGACTCAAGCGCTTCAGGAAATCTATGCCGAACCTGCCCGGCTGGTTCGCAAGGATCGTGAGGTGCCGATCTTCGGCCCGCTTGGCCTGCTTGCGGCGATTTTCCTTGAGGGAGAAAAAGGACTTTCTCTTCAACGCTATAAAGGGCTGGGCGAGATGAATCCCGATCAGCTGTGGGAGACGACGCTGGACCCTGTTGCCCGAACCATGTTGCAGGTGCGTATCGAGGATGTCGCCGAGGCGGAAGACCTGTTCACCAAGCTGATGGGCGATGTCGTGGAGCCGCGGCGCGAATTCATCCAGCAGAATGCACTGAGCGTCGAGAACCTCGATATCTGACAATCAAAATGGCGTGTGTGTTGTAAAACTGCTGCATTAGATGGTGCTTTTGTGCTTTCTATCAGCTTTAAGGCCAGTGTCAGATTGCAATTTCAGCAATGAGCGCGTTATCTGCACTTACCCCTGCCTGTATGCGTTTGCAGGATTTGCTTTGCATGCGGCACCCCAAAGTATTGGATTGGAGAATCGAAATGCGTGGAAAATTTCTTGCCACGGTCTGCGCGGTTTCAGGCGTTACCATCGCGGCTACCGGTGCAGCTTTTGCCGGCGGCTATGTTGCCCCGGTTGTTGAAGAGACCCCTATCGTCGTAGAGCCGACCCCGGTTTCCGATTGGGCGGGCGCCTATGCCGGTGGATCGCTTGGTTATTCGTTCGGTGGCGATGATGAAGTCGGGCTTGAGCCGCGTCTACCGGATGGCACTTCACTCGGCGTGGATGGTAATCTTGGTGACGTGGACATGAAAGGCGTTACCGCAGGGCTGCATGCCGGCTATCGCTGGCAGCGCGGCAACTGGGTCTTTGGTCCGGAACTCGGCATCGAAGGCGGCAGCGTCGACGGAAGCACCGAGCTTGCTGGTTATGACGGCACAGAGATGGAGTCCTCGCTGAACTATCTCGTCGGCCTGAAGATGAAGACCGGCTATGCCTTCAACCCGCAAACGCTGGTCTACGGTACCTTCGGTGTCGCTCATGGTGATTTCGACTACGAGCTCTCTCGTGGGGACGAGTCGGTTACCGAGAGCTTCTCGGATACCGGTCTTACGGCGGGCCTTGGTGTCGAGCGTAAGCTGAACGACAAGCTGTCGATGTTCGCGGAATGGGAATATCGTCACTTTGAAAACACCGATGTCAGCTTCGATGCTGGTGCAGCTGGTTCGCTGGTCACCGCGGCTTCTCCGTCGCACCACAATGTCAAGGTTGGTGTGAACTACCGCTTCTGATCCATCGGATCGGTTGAAATCAGGGCCGGCCGCGTTGCGAGCCGGCCCTTTTCATTGGTTAACGGGATATGCCTCAAGCCTTGCCGCTCCCGCCTGCAGTTTTATCGGGGTAAGCGTAATGGCCGCGCCTCGAAAATGGTTTCCATCGAGAAAACACCCGTCACCCGTTCGAGGTTCATATCCTCGATCAATGCCTTGTAGCAGCGGTCATAGCCGCTCATCGACGTGGTCACGAGCTTGGCCATGTAATCCCATTCTCCACCGATTCTGTGAAATTCGGTGATCTCCGGTATCGATTCGACGCGCACACGAAAGCGACGGGCCCAGGCATCGTCATGATGCCGGGTGCGAATCATCACGAACACCGTCAGATGCAACCCCGCCCGGGCCGCGTCGATGACGGCGCGGCTTCCCTGCAGTATCCCGGCCTCGGTCAGCTTCTGCAAACGCCGCCAGCAGGCGTTTTGCGATAATCCGATTCGCTCTGCCAATTCGCGCTGCGACAAGGAGGCATCCTGTTGCAGCGCCGCCAGGATACGGTGGTCGATTTCGTCGATATCCATATTTCTATCGATCATTTCAACTAACCTTTAAGGCCATTCTTGAAAAATTCATATCAATTTTACCGATATCCCGTGTCATCCTGTTTCCTGACGAACATGGAGGCAGCGCGTGAACTTCTTTGCGGAATTTCGGAAGAACCTGGGCGATCTGCACGCCCTGCATAACGGGTTGATCGGACGCGAAACGCAGGTTCCCGGGCCGTTCGGACCGCATAGGATGATCTATGCCGATTACGTCGCATCGGGGCGCGCCTTGCGGCAGGTCGAGCAGACGATCATGGAAGAAGTTCTGCCATATTATGCCAACAGCCATACCGAGGCCAGCCATTGCGGTGCCATGATGACCCGTTTGCGGCGGGCGGCACGGGCCGAAATCCTGCGCTATGCGAGAGGTGGCGATGAACATGCGGTCATCTTCACCGGCTCCGGCGCCACGGCAGGCCTGAACCGGCTGGTCCATCTGTTTGGTATCGGGCCGGGTTGGACCGTCTTGATCGGTCCCTATGAACATCACTCGAATATCCTGCCCTGGCGCGAGAGTGGCGCAAGAGTGGTCGAGATACCCGAAGCCGGGGCAGGTGGCCCGGATATGGTCGCGATCAGGGCGGAACTCGCAATGGGCGGGCCGGTTCTCGGATCGTTTTCGGCGGCTTCCAATGTGACGGGGGTGGTCACCGATGTCGCGGCGGTGACACGGTTGATGAAGGGGCATGGAGCCAAGATCCTGTGGGATTATGCCGGTGGCGCACCTTATCTGCCTATCGACATGGGATTGGGAATGGATGCAGTCGTTGCCTCTCCGCATAAGTTCATTGGCGGGCCGGGGGCGACGGGGATCATCATCCTGCGCCGGGATGCGGTAAGAGCGACGCGCCCGACCCAACCGGGAGGCGGCACAGTCCGCTTCGTAAACTCGACCGGCCAGGATTATGCCAGCACCGTGGAGGCACGGGAGGAAAGCGGGACGCCCAATGTCCTGGGCGATATCCGGGCAGCCATGGTATTCGCACTGAAAGACAGGATCGGGCAGCCGCAAATCGACGCCATCCATTCACGTTGGCTGAATAAGGCGGGAAGGCTGGATTCCACACCCGGATTGCAAATGCTGGGGCATCCCACGGCAGCACGTTTGCCAATCTTCGCTTTCCGGGTGCGTGATGGGCGGGGCGGCTTCATTCACCATCAACTGGCGACCCGCATGCTGTCCGATCTCTATGGCATCCAAGCGCGGGGCGGTTGCGCCTGTGCCGGACCCTATGTTCATCGGCTGCTGGGAATAGATGACCGGGAATCGGCGCGATTGCGGGCCGCGATATTGCGTGGTGAGGAGATACGAAAACCCGGCTTCGTCCGCCTGAACCTGTGCTGGGCGGCACCGGAAAGCGAAATCGACACGATCCTTGATGCGCTTTGCGATCTGGCCGGAAATGCGTCACGCTATGCGGACCGTTACTCCTGTGATCCCACCACGGCGATTTTCAGCCCGGTCGCGGCCTGATTATCCGAATCACAGAAACGCGCCCTGCGTGTGGCTGCATATTCACGAACCAGCGCGACCCGGTGAGGGCGAAAGCTCTTGCCGGTCTGATGCAGCGCCTCGATGCGGTTGACGTGGAAGATCCGGAAATCCATCCGCAAGCGGCAATAGGCCAGAAGCATCAACGTATTCTGTGAATAGGACAGGCCAAGCGGCCAGATCACCCTGCTTGTCGCTGCACCCTTGAGATCCGTGTAATCGATCTCGAGAGCCATCTCGTCCCAGCATGCCGCCCGGATTACCGCGAGGTCCACACGGGGCGGAACGCGGTCTGGCCCGGCGTCAAAGCTGCGCATGACTGCGTGCAATGCCTGTCGTGACTGACGCTCGGGCAAAGTGGCGATGATACGGGCAAGCGCGTCATGAGCCGCCGAGGTCAGTTCCGGGTCACCGATACGGCCAAGAGCATCAACCGCCAGCCGCAGCGCCTCGATCTCGAGACGTGAAAAGCTTTGCGGCGGCAACGCCGGATCTTCGGTCAGGGTATAGCCCAGCCCTGCCTCGCCATCTATCAACGCTCCGCCGGCCCTTAGCGTCGCGATGTCCCGGTAAAGCTGCCGCAGGGACACACCGGTTTCCTCGGCCAGTCTCGTAGCAGTGACGGGCGCGGGCAGACGGCGCAACAGATCCATCAATCGCATCAGGCGGTCGGTGCGGGCCATACTGCCTCTTTCTGTCAGTGGGGTTCGTCTAATCCTTGCTCATCAACCGTCAAGGAGACAACCCATGCTGACACTTTATCATGCCGCCAACAGCCGCTCGACCACGATCGTTCAGCTTATCGAGGAAATGGGGCTGACCGGGCAGGTCGATATCGTTGATGTCACGATCCCGCGACAGGATGGCTCGGGTGGCCGCGATCCCCGGAACCCGCATCCCGAGGGCAAGGTGCCATATCTCGTGAATGGGGGCGATCATATCCGGGAGCGCGGCGCGATCATCGTCTATCTGACCGACATGTTCCCGGACAGCGGGCTTGGACGATCGGCAGGAGATCCGCAGCGAGGCGAATATCTGTCATGGCTGTTCTATTACCAGGGCGTGATGGAACCCGTCATGATCCTGAAATTCGTGCAGATCGGTCATCCTGCCATAGAGGCGTCGCTGCGTGATTACGACACCATGTTGACAAGGCTGGACGAGGTGCTTGGCAAGCAACCCTATCTTCTGGGCGAGAATTTCAGCGCTGCCGACCTGCTCTGCTCCGGGCCCTTCGCCTGGTTTGGGGATCAACTGCCATCAACCCCGGTCATCGACGCATGGGTCGCCCGTTGCCAGGACCGGGATGCCGTAAGGAGGGTTCAGGCAAGAGACAATTCCTGAGCGAAAGCCGCCGCTTTCAAAAGCAAACCCCCGTGGCAAAAGCCACGGGGGCCGCTGAATACGCGTGATCGCGTCGTCTTACAGTGCGCCTTCGCGCTGTGCCTTTTTACGGGCCAGCTTGCGGGCGCGGCGTACGGCCTCTGCCTTTTCACGGGCTTTCTTGACCGACGGCTTCTCGAAATGCTGCCGAAGCTTCATCTCGCGGAAGACCCCTTCGCGCTGAAGTTTCTTCTTCAGGGCGCGAAGCGCCTGTTCGACATTGTTGTCGCGAACATTGACCTGCATGTGGTTGTCACCACCTTCCTAGGTTAGAGTTGATCTGATTGCAGGAGGCGCTCTTCTAGCAGCGAAGAGCGTCCTTGTCCAGATAGAGGCCCGGAAACCATGCAGACAGATCGTGAAACCTTGTTGAATGCGGCTCTCGACCATGTTCCTTTCGAGGGAATGAATGATCGCGCCCTGCTTGCGGGGGCGGCGGATATCGAAATGCCCGAATCACTGGCGCATGTGCATTTCCCGCAGGGCGGAGCGGGGCTGGCCGCCGCCTATCATCGTCGCGCCGACGCGGAGTTGCGCGAATGGTTGACGGTCACGCGGCCCGAGGGGCGCTTTCGCGACCGGATCACGGCTGCTGTCTGGCACCGTCTTTCGCTGGTTCAACCGGAACTGGTGCGTGCCGGGGCGGCAACGCTGGCCCTTCCCGGAAATGCGGCGCTCGGCGCCCGCCTGTTGTGGGAGACGGCGGACGTCATCTGGTCCGGGCTGGGCGACAATTCGGAAGACGCCAACTGGTATAGCAAGCGTGCGACTCTCTCGGCGGTTATCGGGACAACAGTTCTGTTCTGGCTGGGGGACGACTCGGATCACCACATGAAGACCCGCGATTTTCTTGACCGCCGGATCGACGGGGTAATGCGTTTCGAGAAAGCCAAGGCATCGCTGCGCAAGGTCCCGGGCGCTGTGGCATTCGGTGATCTGGCTTTCGGCTGGATACGCGCGCCGCGGCGGCGTAACCTGCCGGGGAAGATGCAGACAAGATAAGGAAGCGCCATGTTCTCCGACACGATGAAGGCTATCGAGATCGCCACGCCAGGTGACGCAGACGGGTTGCGGATTACCGGCCGCCCGGTCCCGGTGCCCGGGCATGATCAAATCCTGATCAAGATTGCCTATGCCGGTGTGAACCGCCCGGATGTCCTGCAGCGGCAGGGCTCTTACGCGCCGCCGCCCGGTGCTTCGGACCTGCCTGGGCTGGAAGCCTCGGGCGAGGTCGTGGGGGTTGGCGCGGGTGTCACCCGCTGGCGCAAGGGCGACAAGGTGGCTGCGCTTCTGCCTGGGGGCGGTTACGCGGAATACGCGGTTTGCAACGCCGATCACGCGCTCGCGATTCCCGGGGGGTTGAGTCTGCGCGAGGCCGCTTGCCTGCCCGAGACGGCATTCACCGTATGGTCGAATGTCGTGACCCGCGGCGATTTGCAGGCCGGAGAGCGGTTCCTTGTCCATGGCGGCACCTCCGGCATCGGGATGATGGCGATCCAGGTGGCGCGCGCGCTTGGCGCACGTGTTTGGGCAACAGCCGGAAGCGATGAAAAATGTGCGGCTGTGACCGGGATCGGGGCAACCGCGATCAATTACCGCAAAGAGGATTTCGTCGAGAAGATGGCCGCTGAAGGTGGCGCGAACCTGATCCTCGACATGGTTGGTGGAAGCTATATTCCGCGCAACATCAAGGTTTTGGCGAATGATGGCCGGCTGGTGATGATCGCCTTTCTCGAAGGCCCGAAGGCCGAGTTGAACTTTGCCCAGATCATGGTGAAGCGGCTGACCGTCACCGGCTCGACCCTGCGTCCCCAATCGGATGCGGCCAAGGCCGGGATCGCGCAGGCGCTGCGTGACCGGCTCTGGCCACTGATCGAGTCGGGTGCGGTGAAGGTGACTATCGATAGCGAATTCGCCCTGAAGGATGCAGCTGACGCCCATCGCCGCATGGAAGGCAGCGGGCATATCGGCAAGATCGTTCTGAAGGTCTCAGGCGACTGATCCGGCTCCGTTGCGGAAAGCGGCGGCGGCCAGCCCCGCGCGCCGCCCGGTTGCGAGGCATCCGGTGATCAGGTAGCCGCCTGTCGGGGCCTCCCAGTCCAACATTTCTCCGGCAACGAAAACGCCGGGGAGGGCGCGGAGCTGCAGGTCGTCCGTAACTGCTGTGCGAGAGATGCCGCCGGCAGTCGAGATCGCCTGTTCCAGCCCCACCGGTCCGTCATGGCGCAAGGGAAGGGCCCTGGCATGTTTCGCCCAGCCCGCGATATCCGTGGGCCAGGGCTGTCCCCATTCCAGCAGCAGGGCGGTTTTCACTGGATCGCCGATTATTCGCCGCAACCAGTTGCCGATGGACAGCTTGCCCCTGGGTCTTTGAAAGCGCCGACTGGCCGCCGTATCGTCCAGATCCGGCAGCAGATCCACCTTTGCCTCTGCTCCATCCCGGATCAGCGCCGCGACTTCATAGATGCCGCCACCTTCAATGCCATGGCGGGAGATTATCCATTCCCCACGGGAAACCTGATGCCCTGCATGGACCGCTGCTCCTTTCACCGCCAATCCGAAATACCGCTCCATGGCGGGCGACCAATGAACTTGCAGTCCCATATTTGCGGGTCGGAACCGGGTAATATCCACCCCTGCGGCCTGCAATACGGGAACCCATCCGCCATCGGAACCCAAGCGCGGCCAGCTTGCACCACCCAAGGCCAGAACCGTCACGGATGGGGCCAGCAACCTGCTACCTTCCGGCGTGGCAAAGCGAAAACCACCGTTCAGGCCGATCCATTTCCAGCGCGTGCGCAACTCCACTCCGTTTCCACGTAGCCTGGCCAGCCATGAACGCAACAATGGCGAGGCTTTCATTCCGACGGGAAACACTCGCCGGGTCGAGCCGGTGAACAGTTCGACTCCCAGATCCTCCGCCCATTTCCTGACCTCGTTTGGTCCGAAACCGGGTCTTTCGCTGTCCCAATATCCCAGTGCTTCGCGGGCGCTGCCACTGAATCGCCGGGTAAAATCGGGCAAGGATTCGTCCTTGGTCAGGTTCAATCCCGACTTGCCCGCCATCAGGAATTTTCGCGCCGGTGTTGGCATGGCCTCGGTGATTACCACGCGCTGCCCGGCGTTTGCGAGCATCTCGGCCGCCATCAACCCGGCCGGACCAGCCCCGATGACCAGCGCATCGACCTGTTCGGTCACCGCCTGCCCCGATGGCTCATGGCAAGGCGGATAAGCGCACGCTCTACCAGGGCCATTTGCGGTGCCCGGCTGGAGCTCCGCAAGGTCAGATCGGTGGTCAGCAGTTGCGAAACCGCTTCTTCCAACGTTGCCACACCCCAGTTCTGCGCCTGCCGTGCCATCCGCTCGCGGCGCGGGCCGAAAACCGGGGGACGCATACGCGATAGCCCGGCACCCGGCCCTTGTGGATCGGCGGCAGCCATATGCAGCGCCCGGAAATGCCTGAGGGCGGCGATGCACAGGCTGACCGGTGTAATCCCCTGCCCCTCGATCCGCCGCATCAATGGCCCGAACTCATCCGAGCGTCCTTCGGCCACCACATGCAGCAGTTCGTCCATCTCCGCCTCTATGGTGGCAGGAGCGTTCAGGGCGATTTCGGCAGGGGTCAAAGGCGAGGAATCACCGTATTTATACAATCCGATCTTCTCTATGGTCTGGCGCATATCCCCGGGATCCAGCGCGCGTGCAAGCATCATCAGGTCGCGCATCGCGTCACGCGGCACTTCGCGAATGCCCGCGGCTTCCAGCCAGCGGGTGATCTCGTCCTCGCCGGGAGGATCGTCATAAACCGGCGCGGCCACAGCCTGTTTATGCGCCTCGAACAATTTGCGAAGTGCCGAGGATTTTGCGAGCCCACCGGCGGTGATCACGATTACCGCATCGCCGGGCTGCCACGCCTCCAACGCAGCCCCGATCGCGTCGGCGCCACTGTCGGGCGTATCCTCGGCCAGCACGACCCGGGGTCCGGGAAAGAACCCGACTTCCTTGATCGCGTCCATCAGGGAGGCGGGGTCTTTCTTCAATCCCGCTCCGGCAAGCCGGGTCAGCCGCATCTCTTCCTCGGCATTTTCGCCGACCAGAGAGGCGACCGCCTCGGCCCGCTTCAGTGCCACGCGCATCGCATCCTGGCCATAGATCAGCAGGGCGGGGCGCGACGGATCCGGCCGCGCGAGGTAGCGGGCGATCTCTCCGCCCTTCAGATTCATGTTTCGGGCAATGCGGCAGAAGCCGCCAGCAAGCGTGTGACCACCTGATCGGCGAGCATCCGGGCCAATCGCTCTCTCGCGTCGCGTTCAGCGCTGAGTGTGGCGATGGTGGTGCCGGTGGTCGAATAGGACGTGAAGCTGCTGACCCGTCCCGAGGCGAACACCTTGCCCGAGCTGTCCCTGAGCGAGAAATCCGCCGTCCCGTTCAGCGAATAGCGGGTAGTGACCTCATCGGGTGTGATCGCCTGCGGCACAACGCCGATGCTGACGAGGTAGTCAAGATCATACAGCGCCTGTCCGTCCGGACCCAACCTTTCCGCCAACCGGCGGTTGAAGGCGAAATCCTCGTAGGTTTTCGGATCGCGAGGCCGGATCTTGCCGAACAGCCGGTCGCCTGCGCCTCCGGGGCCATAAACGGGGGTTAGTCCGCAGGCGGCCAGGGCCAGCAAGCCGGCAAGGGCCGCGCGGCGGGTGAGGCGATCAGGCAACGACATTGACGATCCGTCCCGGGACCACGATCAGTTTTTTCGGAGTCGCCCCGTCAAGGAAGCGCTGCACGGTGTCATCGGCCAGCACCAGCGCCTCGATCTGATCCTTGGGCATGTCCTTGGCCACGCTGATCTCGGCCCGGCGCTTGCCGTTGATCTGGATGGGCAGGGTCACGGTATCATCCTCCAGCATTGCCGGATCCGGTTCGGGCCAGCCGGCATCGACAACCATGCCCTGACCGCCCGCCATTGACCAGACCTCCTCGGCCAGATGCGGCACCATCGGCGCCATCAACTGGGCCAGGATTCGCAACACCTCCCTGCGCGGTTCACCGCCCGCCCCCGACTTGCCAACGGCGTTGGCCAGTTCATACAGCTTTGCCACGGCCTTGTTGAATGCGAATCCTTCGATGGATTTCGTCACATCGGCAATCGCCCGGTGCGCAGCGCGTGTCAGTTCGGGGTCTTCTCCGCCGCCACGGGTTTCCTCGGCCAGCCTGTAGACGCGGGACAGGAACTTGCTGGCGGCCTCGGCGCCCGCGGCGGTCCATTCCACGTCGCGCTCGGGCGGGCTGTCGGACAGCATGAACCAGCGCGCGGTATCGGCGCCAAAGCTGGATACGATATTGACCGGATCGACGACATTCTTCTTGGATTTCGACATCTTGGCCGAGGGAACCACCTCGACCGGGGTGCCGTCGGCCAATTTGCCGTCGGTCACATCCTCGGGCAGATGATAGACCGGGCGGCCACGCGTGTCGCGGGTCATGTAGATTTCATGCGTCACCATGCCCTGGGTGAACAACGCATTGAACGGCTCTTTCGCGGTTTCCGGAAGATGACCCGTCTTGACCATCGCACGGGCGAAGAAGCGGGAATAGAGCAGATGCAGGATCGCGTGTTCGATTCCGCCGATATACTGGTCCACATTCATCCAGTAATCGGCATCCGCCCGGTTCGTCGGCGTATCGGCACGCGAAGAGGTGAAGCGCGCGTAATACCACGAGGAATCCACGAAGGTATCCATTGTATCCGTTTCACGCAGCGCCTTACCCCCGCATTTCGGACAGCTGGCCTGCCGCCAGGTCGGATGCCGATCCAGGGGGTTTCCGGGCTGGTCAAAGCTGACATCCTGCGGCAGCAGAACCGGCAGGTTCTCTTTCGCTTCGGGAACCGTTCCGCAAGTCTCGCAATGCACAACCGGGATCGGACACCCCCAATAGCGCTGCCGGGAAATGCCCCAGTCACGCAGGCGGAACTTCGTCACGCCCTTGCCATAGCCCTCGGCTTCGGCATGGGCGATGGCGGCGTCGACGGCGGCCTCGCCGGTCTGCTCCGTCTTGCCCGCGAAACCGCGCACATAGGTGACGACTTCTGACTTCAGCGGCACATAGGCGGCCTTGGCGACCATTGCATCGGCCTGGGCCAGATCCATGCCGCGCTCTCCGAAAGTGGCGCGAATCGGCAGGCCGTATTTCGTGGCGAATTCGTGGTCGCGCTCGTCATGTGCCGGAGAGCCGAATATCGCGCCGGTGCCGTAATCCATCAGCACGAAATTCGCGATCCAGACTGGCAACTGCCATTCCGGGTCCAGCGGATGGCGAACGGTCAGCCCGGTGTCGAAACCCATCTTGGGCGCGGTTTCGATGGCTTCCTCGGTGGTGCCGATCCGGCGGCATTCCTCGCAGAAATCCGCAACCTCGGGCCGCCCGGCTGCGAGTGTCCGGATGATCGGATGATCCGGTGACAGCGCCACGAAAGAGGCTCCCATCAGCGTATCGGGGCGGGTGGTGTAAACTTCGATGGCATCGAAGCCTTGCGAGGCATCCGTCGCGGCAAAGCTGAATTGCAGTCCGCGAGACTTGCCGATCCAGTTCTGCTGCATCAGCCGCACCTTGTCGGGCCAGCCCGTCAGCCCCTCCAGCGCCTCCAGCAATTCCTCGGAATAATCCGAGATGCGAAAGAACCATTGCGTCAGTTCCTTGCGCTCGACCGGAGCGCCCGAGCGCCAGCCCTTGCCGTCAATCACCTGCTCGTTGGCCAGAACGGTCATGTCGACCGGATCCCAGTTGACCTGCGCCGATTTGCGGGTGATCAGCCCTGCGTCGAGGAAATCCAGGAACAGTGCCTGCTGTTGCGCGACATAAGAATCGTCGCAAGTGGCGAATTCCCGGCTCCAGTCGATGGACAAGCCAAGAGGCTTCAATTGTTCGCGCATCGTGGCGATATTGCCATAGGTCCAGTCGCGCGGGTGGCCGCCCTGTTCCATCGCGGCGTTCTCGGCGGGCATGCCGAAAGCGTCCCAGCCCATCGGATGCAGGACGCTGAAACCCTGCGCGCGCTTGAAGCGCGCGACGACATCGCCCATCGTGTAATTGCGGACATGACCCATATGGATGCGCCCGGATGGATAGGGGAACATCTCCAGCACGTAGTATTTCGGCCGCTCGTCGCGGATGGCGGTAAAGCTGTCGGCATCGGCCCAGGCCTTCTGCCATCGGGCTTCGCTGCTGGAGGGATCATAGGGCATGTCGGACCTCGGGCGTCATTCACTGGCCAGCCGGATGTATACGGCGGCCGGGCTCAGGTCCAGTGGTGCATGCAGCGGGTGCTATAGCCTGCCGTCGCGGACGCGCAGCTGCCTTGCCCGGGTCAGGATGGCATCCTCGACGGCCCGCACGGTTCCCGGCGCAACGGCCGCCCCGCCCGGACCCTGCAATGACAGCTTGAGCGAGCGCGCATCCATCGCCGGATCGCTGATCTTGACTGTCGCGCGATAGGACCGGCCACCGCCCGGAGGCGTGCCATAGCCGGTCACGATAACCCCGGTAAAGGGATCGACGGACTGGATGGGCAGGAAGTTCAGCACCTCGAGGCTGGCATTCCAAAGATACTTGTTCACCGCGACCGTGGTGTTCGGATTTGTCCGGTTGCCGAAAACCTCCCAGATCGTGGTCTGGCGCGCATCGGGGCGCATATCCGGGGTGAATGCGGCGTCGTCGTCATTGCCGCCCCTGCCGCCACCGCCGCACGCGGCAAGACCGACGCAAAGCGTGGTAACGATAATCAGTTTCGCTGCGCCTACCGTCTTCATGTAATCCCCCGGTTTTTCGCCTTGAACGCAGCTTTAGCGCGGATAACCCCCCTGCGACAAGCGCCTTGGCGAAGCCGGATCGGCGCCACATTCGCAATATGGACACGGTGCACTCGAATAGTGTGGCGCATGTGCATCACAGAATCCGTTAATCAGGTAGCGGAAACGGCGATTCCGTTGCATCACGAATGTGAAAATAGGAAACACATTTCATACCCAAGGCGGTAATGCCGGTTTGGGCATCAGAGAGACAAGAGGGAACATGACCATGAAAAAGGCTCTTATCGCCTCCACCGCGCTGGTTCTGACCGCCGGCTATGCCGCTGCCGACGTCACCATCTCGGGTTACGGCCGGACCGGTGTGATCTATCAGGAAAGCGACGATACCCGCACGAACGAAACGCAGATCGTTTCGCGCCTGCGCATGAACATCGACGCGTCGACCACCACCGACCAGGGTGTCGAGTTCGGTGGCCGCATTCGTCTGCAGTGGGACCAAGGTGAAGAAGGCGCGACGGAAAGCCCCGGCCTCCTGTATGTGACTGCCAACGGTCTGACCGTTTCGGTTGGTAACGTCGGCACCGCTTACGATGAAGCCGGCCTGATCTACGCAACCGAACTGGGCGCTTTTGACCGTTCGGTTGGCGGTAACTCGCTTGGCGACTTCTATGCGTTCAACACCGATGGCTACGATCGTGGCGACCAGGTTGGCGTTGCCATCGAATATGCCGTTGGCGATCTGACGGCTCGCGCCTCCTATATCGATCCCGACCAGAGCGGTTACTTCGAAGACGACGCCGATGACGGTGTTATCAATGGCTATAGCGGGTTTGAAGAAGAGTTCGGCGTTTCGTTCGACTATGTCTGGAACGAGCGTCTGGAACTGTCGCTTGCCGCGGTTCAGAACGGTGCCGGCATCGAGGACAACGACCAGTACTTCGTCGGCGCTCGCTACGCGATCAACGATGCTGCCCGTATCGGCTTGAACTACATCGACAACGGCGACGACCGTGCCGAGTTCTTCGATCCCAACGCGGACGGCTCGAACGACTACGATCTGGGCAACACGATCGCGCTGTACGGTGACTACACCCTGGCCGATGGTCTGACCAATATCGAAGCCTATATCGCCAACAATGACGGTGACTGGGCCAGCAAAGAGTCCGACAATGCCTTCGGTATTGGCGTGAACTACGATCTGGGTGGCGCTCGTCTGGGTGCTTCGATCCAGCGTGACTATGACGAAGATGTCACCGCCGACATGGGTGTTCGCTTCGACTTCTGATCGAAACGATCATCGCGGATTTAAAGAGCGGGCCTTGCGCCCGCTCTTTTCTTTCTGTTTTGTCCTGTCATGGAACTTGAAGACATCAGGCGCCGCATCGCTGCGGCAGAACAGGCTGCGGGGCGCACAGCCGGCTCGGTGACACTGATCGCCGTCAGCAAGGTGCAGCCTGCCGAGCGGGTAGAGGCCGTGCTGAACGCGGGGCAGCGCATTTTCGGCGAGAATTACGTTCAGGAAGCACAGGGTAA
Source organism: Paracoccus alkanivorans (assembly GCF_003697785.1). Lineage (GTDB taxonomy): Bacteria > Pseudomonadota > Alphaproteobacteria > Rhodobacterales > Rhodobacteraceae > Paracoccus > Paracoccus alkanivorans. The sequence continues at coordinate 420,935 of NZ_QOKZ01000003.1, forward strand.
ATGGCCCGGATGGCGCAATCGCTTCGATGGCGTCTCGGTTCATATGATAGGCCCGTTGCAGTCGAACAAGGCCAAGGCCGCGGTGCAGCTTTTCGATGCCATTCACACGCTGGATCGCATATCGCTGGCGCGCAAGCTGGCCGCGCAGATCGCCGAACAGGGCAAGAAGCCCGAACTGTTCATCCAGGTCAATACCGGGGAAGAGCCGCAAAAGGCGGGCGTATTGGCGGATGACCTGCCCGGATTCCTGGCATCCTGCCGGGAACTTGGGCTGTCGGTGCAGGGGTTGATGTGCATCCCGCCGGAAAGCGAGGATCCGGTGCCGCATTTTCGCATGTTAAGACGGTTGGCGCGGGACAACGGCCTTGCAGGGCTGTCCATGGGGATGAGCGCGGATTTCGAAACCGCCATTGCCGAAGGTGCAACGCATGTCCGTGTCGGCTCGGCGATCTTCGGTGCGCGGAATTACTCCTGAGGCGGGTTTCCGGTCATCTGGCCGGACAGGAATGTTCCAGATGCTGACAGGTCCCATCATCCGATGAACCGGACGCTGATGACGGAATAACCTCACAGGCCGAGATAGGCCTCCCGAATACGCGGATCGGCAATCAGTTCGGCAGCGGGGCCGGAAATGATGATATGGCCGGTTTCCATCACATAGCCCCGATCGGCGATCCTGAGTGCGCCGTAAGCGTTCTGTTCAACCAGCAGAACAGTGACATCCCGGTTTTTGAGCTCTGTCACCACCTCGAATATCTGTGCCACCAGCAGAGGGGCCAGCCCCATCGAGGGCTCGTCCAGCAGCAGGCAGGAAGGACGGCCCATCAGCGCACGGGCAATCGCCAGCATCTGCTGTTGCCCGCCCGACAGGCCACCGGCTGCGAGATTGCGCTTTTCCCTGAGGATCGGAAACAGCGCGAATGCTTCGGTCATATCCCGGTCGACCCTCTCGTCGCTGTGCAGATATGCCCCGAGCCGCAGATTCTCTTCGACGGTCAGGTTGGTAAAAATTTGCCGCCCCTCGGGTGATTGGGCCAGCCCGTGCGCCAGACGCCGATGCGCGGGAACGGAGTTCAGGCTTTCGCCGCGAAAGACGATACGGCCATCGCTGACCGGTTGTGTGCCCGACAGGCATTTCAGCAATGTCGTCTTGCCTGCGCCATTGGCGCCGACAACGGTGACGATCTCGCCCGATTTCACCTCCAGGTCGATGCCATGCAGAACCTCGATCCGGCCATAGCGCGACCGCAGCCCCTCAACCGTCAGCATTCGGCCTCCTCCTCCTGCCCGGCGCCCAGATAGGCGGCGATGACCTGCGGATCGCGGCTGACCGTGGCCGGGTCGCCCTCGGCGATCTTCTCGCCATGATCCAGCACGATGATGTGGCTGGATATCCGCATGACCAGCTTCATGTCATGTTCGACCAGCAGAATCGCGATGCCCGAGCCGGCCAGTTCCGTGATCAGGTGGTCGATCTCTTCGGTCTCGACCGCGTTGCAGCCCGCTGCAGGCTCGTCCAGCAACAGAATCTTCGGGTTCAGGGCCAGTGCACGCGCGATCTCCAGCCGTTTCAACGACCCGTAAGAAAGACTGCCGGCCTGTTGCCCCTCGGTTTTGTCCAACCGCACGCGCTCCAGCAAGGCCCGTGCCCCGTCCCTCGCGATCGTGGCACGCCTGCGCATCGATGGCAGCGACAGCAGATCCGCCCAGATTGGGCCGCGCTCTTGCAGGTGATATCCGGCCAGGACATTGTCCAGAACGGTCATCTCCTGAAAAATCTGCAGGTTCTGGAATGTCCGCGATAACCCCTTTTCGGCCAGCCGATGCGGTGCCTCGCCTGTCACGTCCTCGCCATTCAGGCGGACCGCGCCACGCCCCGGTCGATAAATACCCGAAATCATGTTGAACAGAGTCGTCTTGCCCGCACCGTTCGGGCCAATCACCGAGACGATCTCGCCCGGCTTGACCGCGAAACTGACGTCGTTCACGGCCATCAGGCCACCAAAGGCAATGCCCAGCCCGCTCACTTCAAGAAGACTCATTCTCCCTTCCTCCCGATCCGGCGGCCGATGGAGGGCAGCAGCCCCTGCGGCAGAAAGATCATCACCAGGATCATCACAGCGCCCAGAACGAGTTGTTCATATTCGGCGAATACGGTCAGCAATTGCGGCAGAAATGTCAGGATCGCGGCACCCAGTATCCCGCCAAAGACCGAGCCGACGCCACCCAGAACCGCCATTGTCACCATCTCGATGGAATGCATGAAACCGGCAACATCCGGCGTGATGAAGCCGTTTTGCAGCGCCAGCAGGGAACCCGCGATGGATGCGTAAACTGCCGAGATGACGAAGGCGCGCAGCTTTTGCCGGGCAATGTCGATTCCAACGGTCGAGGCCGCGATCTCGGATCCATGCAGCGCGCGCATCGCGCGACCCGAGGGGCTGTCAAGCAGGTTCAACGCGACCCATGCACCAATCAGCAGAGCGATCCCGCTGACGCCATACCACATCTCGCCCCCCGACAGCCGCCAGCCCAGCTCGCGCAGCATGGCGCGCAGGCCGAGATCCTCGACCGACATGCCGTCGGGCCCACCGGTCAAGGCGCGTTCGTTGGTCAGCACCATCGACATGAGGATACCAAAGCCCAGTGTCGCAACCGCGAGGTAATAGCCCTTCAGCCGCAGAATAGGCCGTCCGATCAGCAGCGCGACAACGCCCGAAATCAGCGCTCCCAGCAGCATTGCCAGCCCCGGATGCAATCCCAGATGCTGGGGTGCGAGCGCGCATGCATAGGCTCCGATTCCGGCGAACCCGGCATGACCGAGGCTGATCTGACCAGCATAGCCGATCAGGATCACCAGCCCTACCACCGACAATGCGTTGACGAAGATCAGCGCGCCGACGCGGTAGTAGTAACCCGACGGAAAGAACAGCGGCAGCAATACGATCAGCGCCGCCAGCACGCCGAGCTGGAGCCATTTGCGACGCCCCGCCATCATACCCGCTCCGTCGATGACTTGCCGAAGATCCCCTGCGGCATGACGAAAAGCACGGCGAGGATCACGATGAAGGCAACCGCGTCCTTGTATTGCGAGCTCAGATAGCCCGCCGTCAGCGCCTCCAGCAGGCCCAGCATCAGCCCGCCGACAAGCGCGCCCTTGGGGTTGCCCATCCCGCCCAGCATCGCGGCGGCAAATCCTTTCAGCGCGAGCGCTACCCCGACGTCATAGCTGACCAGAGTGATCGGTGTGATCAGCACGCCCGCCAGCGCCCCGATGGCCGCGGACAGGCCGAAAGACAGTGTCATGATCGCGCCGGTGTTGATACCGACAAGCTGCGCCGCGATGCGGTTATTCGCGGTCGCCAGCACCGCCTTGCCGGTCAGTGTGCGGGTAAAGAACAGCCAAAGCCCGGCGAACACCACCAATGCGCCACCGGTTACCCACAGGCTTTGCGGCAGGATCGTCGCGCCCATGACCCGGATCGGATCGTCACCGGAAAAGGCCGGAAAGCGATGCAACTGTTTGTCAAAGATCAATTGCGTCGCTCCCCGGATCAGGATCGAGGCGCCGATGGTGATGATGATCACTGACACGACAGGGGCACCGCGCGCAGGTTCGATCGCCAGCTTGTTCAGTGCCACGCCGATTGCCGCCGTGACGATGATCGCCAGCACCGCTGCCAGGGCAAGCGGCAATCCGGCCTGATGTGCAAAGACGGTGATCATACCGCCCAGCATGACGAATTCGCCCTGGGCGAAATTCACCACGTCCGAAGCGTTGTAGATGATCGTGAAACCAAGCGCGACAAGCGCATAGACCGCGCCGACCGTCACGCCGGAAAAGATGAATTGCAGCAGGGCGTCCATTGCGGCTCCCGGGCGTCAATGCGTGGTCAAGACCCGGCCGGGTTCGCCTCGGCCGGGCAATGGATCAGTCGACCTGTTTCCAGCCGCCATCCGTGATCTCCAGCATCCGGAAGGCGCTTTGGTCCAGGCCGAGGTGATCCTCGGGCGTGAAGGTATAGGTGCCGGTCGTGCCGACGAAGCCCGATGTCTGCTCCAGCGCGTCACGGATTGCCGAAGGATCTTCGCCGCCCGCCCGCGCGATCGCGTCGGTCATTAGCGCCATGGCGTCATGGGCGTAGCCCGCGAATGTCGACGGGTCCTGATCGTATTTCGCCTTGTAGGCCGCGATATAGTCGGTCACGACCTGATATTGTGGATCGTCCTCGGACAGAAGATCGCCGATCAACAGCGCGGTTCCGGGCAGGCGCACCCCTTCGGCGGCTTCCTTTCCCGTCAGTTCGATGAAGGCGTTCGAGGCGACGCCATGGCTTTGATACAGCGGGATCTCGAAACCGAGCTGCGCGACATTGCGGGTAACGATGGCGGGTCCTTGGCCAAAGCCGGGATTGAGCACGGCCTGCACACCCTCGGTGTCGCGGATGCGTGTCAGTTGCGGGGTCATGTCGGCGTCCTGCGGGCCGTAGGTCTCGTCGGCGAGGATCTCGATGCCGTGATCGCCGGCGACCTCCTTGCACTGCGCCTGCATGGATGCGCCGAAACCGTCGGTGCCCGAGATCATGCCGATCTTTGAGATCCCCTGTTCCTGCATGTCGGCAAAGATTTTTTCGCAAGCCATGCGGTCGGTATGCGGCGTCTTGAAGACATATTCGCGCACCGGGTCGATGATCGAAATGGCTCCGGCCAGCGAGATGAAGGGGATCCCCTCATCTTCGGCCACATCCAGGATCGACATGGTGGTGCCGGTGGTCGAACCGCCTATGATCGCGACGACTTCGTCATCCTCGACAAGACGCGTGGCAAAGGTGCGCGCCTTGTTCGGATCGCCACCGTCGTCATAAAGCGTGAGGGCGATTTCCTCGCCATTGATACCACCCGCTTCATTGATCAGCTCGACCATCATCTCGAGTGTCTTGCCTTCGGGGTCGCCTAGAAAGGCTGCCGGGCCGCTGGCCGATACGCTTGCGCCAAGCCGGATCTCGGCCTGTGCCGCACCGGTCAGGGCGGCAAGTGCCATGACACCGGCAAGCGGCATGTTGATGGTGGTATTCATGTTCCTCCTCCTCGTCGAAAATGGCGCCGTCTGCTCTTTCACGCCGGAACTGTGCCGACGACGCGGAAATCTGCAAAGCCTCCCCCCGGCTCTTTTCGTATCATTGACCGACCGGACGGTTTATGCAACAGTAAATCTCATCGACCCTTGTGGAGAGAGGGTCCCGGAGGAGCAGATGACCACATCCGATACAGTCCTTGCAGCGCTGGAATCCGGCGTGCTGAAACTGACGCTGAACAGGCCTGACAAACTGAATTCCTTCAATGAAGAGATGCATGTCGCCCTGCGCGTGCAGCTTGAGCGCGCCCACCGGGAGGATGCGATCCGCGCCGTGTTGCTGACTGGGGCGGGGCGCGGGTTTTGCGCCGGACAGGATCTTGGAAATCGCGATCCGCGCAAGGGCGGGCCGAAACCCGATCTGGGCCACACGCTCCAGACTTATTACAATCCGCTGTTGCGGCTGATTCGGTCATTGGACAAGCCGGTGATCTGTGCGGTGAACGGTGTTGCCGCCGGTGCAGGCGCCAATATCGCCATCGCTTGCGATATCGTGCTGGCCGCGAGATCGGCAAAATTCATACAGGCATTCGCGAAAATCGGCCTGATCCCCGACGCGGGCGGCAGTTGGTCGCTGACGCGCATCCTGGGCGAACCGCGTGCCAAGGCGCTGACCCTGACCGCCGAACCGCTTCCTGCCGAAACTGCCGCTGAATGGGGGCTGATCTGGAAAGCGGTCGAGGATGATGCGCTGATGAACGAGGCGACCTCGCTGGCCGAAAAACTGGCCGCAGGCCCGACCCTTGGCCTTGGATTGACCAAGCGGCTGATCCAGGAGGCCGCAACCAACGATCTTGACAGTCAGCTTGACCGCGAGCGTGATTGTCAGCGTGAGGCCGGGCTTAGCGAGGATTACGCGGAAGGGGTCACGGCCTTTCTCGAAAAGCGCGAGGCGGAGTTCAGGGGGCGATGAAAACCGCATCCCGGATGACCCCGCAGGAACTGGCCGAAGCCTCTGCCCACGCGATGTGGAAGGATGATGCCGCCAGCCAGAAACTTGGCATGAGCCTGGATCATGTTGCCCCGGGCGAGGCCGTTCTGTCGATGAGCGTTACCGAGGCGATGTCGAACGGCCATGGAAACTGCCATGGCGGCTATATCTTCACATTGGCCGATTCCGCCTTCGCCTTCGCCTGCAACAGTTATAACCAGATGACCGTCGCGCAGCATTGCTCGATCACATACCTGATCCCCGGACGCATCGGCGACCGGTTGACCGCTACCGCGCGGGAAATATCGCGCAGCGGGCGCTCGGGCATCTACGACATCCGCATCACCAACCAGGACGGCATGCAACTGGCCGAATTTCGCGGCCATTCCCGCACCGTCAAGGGCACTCATCTGCCGGTCGAGGACTGACCGCACCGGAATTTGCAAGGGAGGAAACCATGCAAGACCTGACACCGTCGCCCAAGGACCTCGACCCGATCGAGATCGCTTCGCGCGACGAGATCGCAGCTTTGCAGCTAAGCCGCATGAAAAGCTCGCTCAAGCACGCCTATGAGAACTCGCCCTTCTATCGCCAGCGCTTTGACGAGCATGGCGTGCATCCCGACGATCTGAAGACGCTGGCCGATCTGGCCAGGTTTCCCTTTACCACCAAGCAGGATCTGCGCGACACCTATCCGTTCGGGATGTTCGCCGTTCCGCAGTCCCGGCTTGTTCGGGTCCACGGCTCGTCCGGCACCACCGGCAAGCCCACCGTGGTCGGTTATACCGCTGCCGATATCGACCACTGGGCCGATCTCGTCGCCCGTTCGATCCGTGCCGCCGGAGGACGCCCGGGCGACATGCTGCATAACGCCTATGGCTATGGGCTGTTCACCGGCGGACTCGGCGCGCATTACGGCGCCGAGCGGCTTGGCTGCACGGTCATCCCGATTTCGGGCGGCATGACGGCGCGGCAGGTAACGCTGATCGACGATTTCAAGCCGCGCATCATCATGGTCACGCCCTCTTACATGCTGTCAATTCTCGACGAGTTCCGCCGACAGGGGCTCGACCCGCGCGAATGTTCGCTTCAGGTGGGAATTTTCGGTGCCGAGCCATGGACCAACGCCATGCGCGAAGAGATCGAACAGGCCTTCGACATGCATGCCGTCGATATCTATGGCCTGAGCGAGATCATGGGGCCGGGCGTGGCGCAGGAATGCGTCGAGACCAAGGACGGGCTGCATGTCTGGGAGGATCATTTCTATCCCGAGATCATCGACCCGCAGACAGGCGAGGTGCTGCCCGATGGAGAGATGGGCGAACTGGTCTTTACCACGCTGACAAAGGAAGGGCTGCCGATGGTGCGATATCGGACCCGCGACCTGACCCGGCTATTGCCCGGCACGGCGCGCTCGATGCGCCGGATCGAAAAGATCACCGGGCGCAGCGACGACATGATCATCCTGCGTGGTGTGAATGTCTTTCCAACACAGATCGAGGAGCAGATCCTGAAATGCGCGGGTCTTGCCCCGCATTTCCAGATCGAACTGATCCGCAAGGACCGCATGGATGCAATGACCGTGCATGTAGAATGCACTGCCGGCCGGGCGGAGAAAGAGGCACGTCTGACCGCCGCCAGGGAGCTGGCGCATCACATCAAGTCCGTGGTCGGTGTCTCGGCCGATATCGAGGTTCACGATCCCGGCGAGGTTGCCCGTTCCGAGGGCAAGGCCAAGCGAGTGGTCGACAATCGCCCCGGATAGCACCCGCCGGGGTGGCAAAGCCCATGGCCCGGGGATAAGGGGAGGCGCCCCGCCTGTCTTTGGGCCGCAAGTCAAAGGAGCCGTCTCGCCCATGGCAAGGACGCGAGCAGATGATTTCGAGGAAAAGCAGCACCAGCTTTTGCTGACTGCTGCGCATGTCTTTGCGACGCAGGGCATGGAGAAGGCCTCCATGTCGCAGATCGCCTCGGAGGCGGGCGTGTCGAAATCGTTGCTGTATCACTATTACCCGTCGAAGGACGCATTGATATTCGCCATCATCCATACCCATCTCGTGGAACTGGATCTGGCGCTGGAACGGGCTGCCAACCCCGATCTTCCCGTCGCGCGGCAGCTTGAGATACTGGTTCTCGCGATGCTTGACGCATATCGGGGCGCGGACGAGCAGCACAAGGTCCAGCTCAATGCCGGCCCGGCCCTGTCGGATGAGCAAAGATCGCAAATCCTCGAAGTCGAGCGGCGTATCGTCAAACGGTTCTCGGCGATCATACGCGAGATTCATCCCGTTCTCGACAGGCCGGACCGTCCGCTACTGATGCCAGTCACCATGTCGTTGTTCGGCATGCTGAACTGGGTTTACATGTGGTTTCGCGACGGCGGCCCGGTCAGTCGTGAGGAATACGCCAAGGTCGCAACGACCCTGATTCTCGAAGGCGTCAAGGCCGTTCGCTGACCATTTGCGTCCCGCGATGGCCGGGGGCCTTGCGCCCCCGGACCCCCGCAAGGTATTTGCCCAAAGAAGAAGCCCTGCCGTTTCGCCGGAACTCATCACGCTTCCGGCGGCCATGTCCTGGCGACCATGGTCAGCACGTCGTATTGGGCAACCACCTCGCCCTTCTGGTTGGTCACGCGGCAGTCCCAACGTACCTCGCCGTAATCGGCATTCTCGCGCGGGTTCATCTCCTTGCAGGTCAGTTGAACCGTCAGGCTGTCTCCGAAATAGACCGGCGTCAGGAAGCGCAGGTTGTCCACACCGTAATTGGCCAGCACCGGGCCCGGATTCGGTTCGACGAACAGCCCTGCCGCGAAAGACGCGATCAGGTAGCCATGCGCGACGCGATCCTCGAAGAACGGGTTTGCTTTGGCCGCATCGCTGTCCATATGGGCGTAAAATGTGTCGCCGGTGAACTCGGCGAAATGCTCCACGTCCTCTTGGGTAATGGTGCGGGCAGGGGTGATGATCTGATCGCCTATCCGCAGCTCGGCCAGGGATTTGCGGAACGGGTGATCGTCGGAGCGGGCAGGCGCGCCGGGAACCCATTGCCCGGTCACGGCGGAAAGCAGCCGTGGTGTCCCCTGTATGGCGGTGCGCTGCATGAAATGCTTTACCCCGCGCATCCCGCCCATTTCCTCACCTCCGCCGGCGCGTCCGGGTCCGCCATGCACCAGTGGTGCGAGCGGCGATCCATGGCCGGTCGAGCTTTTGGCGGAATCGCGGTTGCCGAGCATCACGCGGCCATGGAACGACGCTACGCCCACGACCAGTTCGGCCGCGATATCGGGATCGTTGGTGAATACCGAGGAGACTAGCGAGCCCTTGCCCTTGCGGGCCAACGCCACCGCATCCTCGATACCATCATAACCCATGACCGTGGCGACCGGGCCGAAAGCCTCGATCTCATGCGGCGCTGTTGCGGCAAAGGGATCAGTGCAATGCAGCAGCACGGGATTCATGAAAGCCCCCATGGCCGCGTCACCCGATACCAGCGTCACCTGGCCGGGATCGCCGCTGACGATTTCGGCATCGCGGGCGATCTGGGCGATCTTTTCGCGCACCCCGTCCCGGTCGCCCGTGGATGCCAAGGCCCCCATGCGTGCCGCCTGATCGTCGGGAAGCCCCACGGCGGTTCTGGACAGTTTTTCTGACAGCGCCTCGATCACTGCCTGTTCATGCCGTGCGGGCACCAGGATGCGCCGGATGGCGGTGCATTTCTGACCCGCCTTCGAGGTCATTTCGCGTTGCACCTCCTTTACGAACAGGTCGAATTCCGGTGTGCCCGGCCCGGCATCCGGCGCGAGAATGGCGGCGTTCAGGCTGTCGGCTTCCATCGTGAAACGCACCGAATTGGCGAGTATGGCAGGATGGCTGCGCAGTTTTTGTCCTGTCGAGGCCGAGCCGGTGAACGTCATCACATCCTGCCCGGTGAGGTGATCCAGCAGATCACCCACACCGCCGCAGATCAGTTGCAGTGCGCCATCGGGCAGGATTTGCATCTCCAGTATCCGCCGCACCACCAGTTCGGTGAGATAAGCGGTTTGCGAGGCGGGCTTGACCAGGCAGGGCATGCCGGCGATCAGCGCGGGCGCGATTTTCTCCAGCATACCCCAAACCGGAAAGTTGAAGGCGTTGATATGGACCGCTACCCCCCGCAGCGGCGTCAGGATATGCTGGCCGACAAAGCTGCCATCGCGTGACAGTTGTTCGACCGCACCCTCGGTCAGAACCTTCGTGTTGGGCAGTTCGCGCCGCGCCTTGGAGGCGAATGTCAGCAGCGTGCCGATACCGCCCTCGATATCGGGCCAGCCGTCCTTGGGAGTGGCGCCGGTGACAAGGCTTTCGGCGTGGAACTCGTCCTTCATCCCCATCAGTTTTTGGCCGATGGCCCTCAGCATCAGGGCTCGCTCGTGAATTGTATGCCGGCGGAGCGCATTGCCACCCGTCTCGCGGCCCCATTCCAATGCGCCGGCAAAGTCGAGCCCCTCCGAAGAGATCACCGCATGCGTCTGGCCCGTCGCGGCATTTGCCAGCGGCTTGCCCGCGCCGGCGCCAGCACGCCACGCGCCCTGCACATAGCTTTCCAACCGTCGCGCCGTGCGTCCGTGATCCAGCATCTGCTATCCTTCCTTCAGTTCAGTCCGAGCGGGGTCAGCAGCGCCTCTGCCTCGGCGCGCCATGCCCGGCGCAATGTCTCGTTGTCGTCGTGCCGCAGTCCAAGGGCCTTGAGCCGATCGAAACGGTCTGACTGTGCGGGACCGAAGGTCTCGGCTACCCGAGGCATCCAGTAGGCGACCGAAGCCGCCGCCTCGCCACGGCCAGTCACGACGATCCGTTCCAGCCCTTCGAGGCCCAGTTCCATGTGGCGGCGTTCGCGCGGCAGGATATCGCGCAGCACCTCGGCCAGAGGCTGATAGGAACAGCGTGCCAACTCACCCACCGCATGCAGCGTCGCCGAGCCCATCAGCACGTTCATCACCACCGCGTCGGTCCAGCCGGTCAGCGGATAATGGAATACCGACAGGCGCATGTCCCCGCCATGACGGCGGGCATCGACCAGCGTGTCGCGGGGCCCACGGGCCGCCCAGTCATGTGCCTGCTCGTAACGGGCCTTGTCAGTGCCGAAACCTTCCATCAGGTCCAGGACGCGTTCGGCATGATCGGTCTTTTCCAGCGTGATCCGGCTGGCGGCAATGCGTTCCTTGATGCCGGGCGCCCAGTTGATTGCTGCGGCGAAGCCGGCCGATCCGGCCAGCTCGCTGTCCACGAAAGAGGACATCAGCCGCAGCAACTCGCCGCGATAGCGCGGCGGCACGTTTTCCGGCGAGGTCAGTTTGCCGCCCTGTGCGAGGTAATCGGCGATCGGCATGGTATCCGGGTCATTCGTCATAGCTGAGCACCAGTTTGTCAGACAGCGGGATACACTGGCAGGACAGGACGTAACCCGCCCGGACCTCGTAATCCTCCAGCGCGTGGTTCACTTCCATCTCGACCTCGCCCTCCAGCACCTTGGCGCGGCAGGTCGAACAGACCCCGGCCTTGCAGGAATAGGGCGCGTCCATGTTGTTCTGAATGGCGGCGTCCAGAACCGCGGTGCCATCCTTGGGCATGCGGAAGCTGCGGGTCGTGCCGTCCAGCGTCACCGACACCTCGCAGCTATTGGCCGAAGATGCCGCCTGTTGCGAGACCGCCCGCTTTTTGGCGCGCCCCGGTTGCGAGGAGGCGAAAAGCTCGAACTTGATCTGGTCGTCGCTCAGCCCGTGCTGGCGCAGGCTTTCGGCGATGATCAGCATCATCGGCTCGGGTCCGCAGATAAAGGCGGTATCGACGCTTTCGGCATCGATCCACATGCGGAACAGCATCCGCATCTTCTCGGCGTCGATGCGGCCGGTGAACAGATCTATCTCCTGCCCCTCGCTTTCAAGGATATGCACGATCGATAAGCGGCCGAGATAGAGGTTCTTGAGATCCTCCAGTTCCTCGCGGAACATGATCGAGCTGGTCTGGCGATTGGCACAGACCAGCGTGAAATTGGCCTTCGGTTCGCGCGCAAGGACCGTCTTGACGATCGACAGAACCGGCGTGATCCCCGAACCGCCCGCAAAACCCAGATAGGTTTTCGCCTTCTCCGGCTGGATCGCGGTAAAGAAGCGCCCCTGCGGAGGCATCGCATCCAGTATGTCGCCGGATTTAAGCGCTTCATTGGCCCATGTCGAAAAGGCCCCGCCTTCGACGCGCTTGATGCCCACGCGCAGGCAGCCCTCGTCCAGACCGGCGCAGATCGAATAGGAGCGGCGCAGTTCCTCGCCGTCGAAATCGCGACGGAAAGTCAGGTATTGACCCTGCGTGAATGCGAAAGCCCTCGCATCTGCGTCGCGCGGCCTCAAGGTGATCACCACGGCATCGCGTGTATCCTTGCGAATGTCGGTCACTTCAAGAGGGTGAAAGCGGGGCATATCTGGCCTCCTGTCCGGACTTCCGAGGCGTGCGGCCTCAGTGGCATTTGAAATAGTCGAAAGGTTCCAAGCAGTCCTTGCAGCGGTAGCTGGCCTTGCATGGAGTGGAGCCGAACTGGCTGATCCGCTCGGTATTGGCCGACCGGCAGCGGGGGCATTCGATCATCAGGTTCGACCGTCCCGCCAACCGCGCCGCCCGCGCGATGGTCCGCCCGTCGGAGGCTGTCCCGTCAACCGGGGGAGCGATGCCGTATTCGCGCAGCTTGTCACGGCCTTCCTGCGTCACCCAATCTGTCGTCCACGGAGGCGAAAGCCGCCGTTCCAGCCGCAGCTTCCTTACTCCGTGTTCGCGCAGATGGCTTTCGATGGCCAGATCGATCACCGCTGTCGCCGGGCAGCCGGAATAGGTCGGCGTTACCGCGACAACCAGCGTGTCGCCGTCCCACCGGATATCGCGGACGATGCCCAGATCGGTCACCGAGATCACCGGGATCTCGGGATCGGGCACCTCGCCCAGCCAGTTCCAGACCTGGTTGACAGATGGCAACGTGACGGACATGGCGGCTACCAGCTTGCGCCCGGATAGGCGCGCTGCAGGAACTGCATCTCGGCAAGGATATAGCCCAGATGTTCGGTATGCCGGCCCTGCTTGCCGCCCTGGTGCACGTCGAACCGGGTTTCGGGCTTGCGCAGCGTGGCCTCGTCCAGCACCTCGTTTACATTGCGCTCCCATGCCGCCTGCAAATCGGCCAGAACCGGGGCAATTCCGACCTTGGCCATCGCCTCGTCCACGGCGTCCGCCGTAAACAGTTCGCCCGTATAGGGCCAGAGCCGGTCAAGGGCATCCTGCATTCTGTGATGGCTTTCCTCGGTGCCGTCACCCAGCCTGACGATCAGGTCCGAAGTTCGCTCCAGGTGATAGCTGACCTCTTTCAACGCCTTGGCGGCGATCTCGGCCACGCGGGGGCTGCCGGATTTTGCCAGCGCGGTCAGCATCTCGAAATGCCATGCATCGAACAGGAATTCCCGCATCAGCGTCAGCGCCATGTCGCCGTTGGGCAATTCGACCAGCTTGGCGTTGCGGAATTTCATCGCGTCGCGCAGAAAGGCCAGATCATCAGCCGAGCGCCCCTTGTCCTCGACCTCGGCAGCCAGGCCCAGCCACATCTGCGTGTGCCCGATCAGGTCCAGCGCGGTGTTGGCCAGTGCGATATCCTCTTCCAGCACCGGGCCATGACCGCACCATTCCGAAAGCCGATGCCCGAGGATCAGCGTGTTGTCACCCATCCGGCACAGCCAGTCGAAGAAGGCGGGCTTCAGTTCGGCATCCGCCAAATGCGGATCATCTGGCCGGGCTGCGGTCTCCTGCGCGCTTATGTCGGCAAGCGCGGTCATCACATATGTCCCACTTCATCGGGGATGTCGAAAAAGGTCGGGTGGCGATAGACCTTGCTTTCCGCCGGATCGAAAAGCGGTCCCTTTTCCGAAGGCGCCGAAGCGGTGATATCGGTGGATTTAACCGCCCAGATCGAGACCCCCTCCTTGCGGCGGGTATAGACGTCACGGGCGTTGTTGATCGCCATCTCGGCATCCGGCGCATGCAGGCTGCCCACATGGCGATGGTTCAGCCCGTGCTGACCCCGGATAAAGATTTCCCATAGCGGCCATTCCTTTTTGGACATCGGTAGCTGCTCCCCTTACTCGGCTGCGAGGGCGGCGGCCCTGCGGGCTGCGGATTTCTCGGCATAGGCGGTCAGGCCATCGCGGAACCATGCGCCCTGTTCCCATGCATTGCGGCGAGCCTCCAGCCGTTCCCGGTTGCAGGGGCCGTTGCCTTTCAGCACCTCGAAGAACTCTTCCCAATCGGGTTGCGCGAAATCGTAATGGCCGCGCTCGTCGTTCCATTTCAATGTCTCGTCAGGAACGGTCAGGCCCAGGTATTCTGCCTGCGGCACCGTCTCATCGACGAATTTCTGGCGCAGTTCGTCATTGGTGTTCATCTTGATCTTCCACGCCATGGACTGCGCGGAATGGACCGAGTCCTTGTCGGATGGCCCGAACATCATCAGCGCCGGATACCAGAAGCGGTTGAGCGCGTCCTGTGCCATTTCCTTCTGCTCGGGCGTGCCCTGCGCCATCTTCATCATGATCGCGTAGCCTTGCCGCTGGTGGAAACTTTCCTCCTTGCAGATGCGGATCATCGCACGGCTGTAGGGGCCGTAAGAGGTCCGTTGCAGCGGCACCTGGTTCATGATCGCTGCGCCATCCACCAGCCAGCCGACAGCGCCCATATCGGCCCATGTCAGCGTCGGGTAGTTGAAGATGGAACTGTATTTCATCGCGCCTGAATGCAGCTTTTCCATCAACTCGTCGCGGCTGACGCCCAGTGTCTCGGCGGCGCTGTAAAGATACAGCCCATGCCCCGCCTCGTCCTGCACCTTGGCCAGCAGGATTGCCTTGCGCTCCAGCGTGGGTGCGCGGGTGATCCAGTTGCCTTCGGGAAGCTGCCCGACGATCTCGCTATGGGCGTGCTGGCCGATCTGGCGGATCAGTGTCTTGCGATAGCCTTCGGGCATCCATTCCTTGGGCTCGATCTTTTCGCCCCGGTCGATGCGTTCCTGAAAGGCGCGCTCTTCGGGAGACATGTCCTCAAGGGATTTCATGCCTTCCGACTTTACCATCTGTGCATACATGCCGTGCCTCCCGTTTCAGATCCGTTCGAGGGTGGTCGTGATCGTCCCGCCACCGGCCTTCATGTGCCACGTGCCGCCGGGCAGCCCCGCGGCGGAAACCCTGCTCAATTCTACCACATCCGCCCGATTCATGCGCGGCACGCGATAGTGACCAGCAGGCATGCGCTGCAAGGCGTCCGTCATGTGGCTTTCCTCCGTGGAATCACAGGTGAAGATCAATTCACCGACCGATCGGTCACTAATATAGCGCAGAAAACATCACTCGTGAATACTATTTTCAAGATTTAGTGTGATGCTTTTCGATGCGAGAATATTATCATACAGAACAAGCCATTGACGCCTATGCGATTCGCAGGCTGGCCAGCCTTGCATCGGTTTCGGGGGTCGATGCAGCCAGATTCCCCTCAGAATCGGCAAAGCTCTCTCCCACGTGACGGTCCGCTGCCCGCGATAGTGCAAGGTAGATGTCGCGAAACACTTTCCGGGCCTTGTTTGCTGGCCAGTCGGCAGGCAGTGCCTCGGCGGGCAGACGGGGATCGGTCAATGCCGCGTGGCGATACTCGTCCACCAGCCGCAGTCGCAGCGCCAGCGCTTCGGCGCCGGTCAGCGCGCCTGTCCGGCCTTCGTCCCTAATCGGCGCGAAACGTGTCAGGAAACGGCGATAGCTTCCCGCGATCTCTTTCAGTGGCCAGTATCGTTGGGCAAAACCCGCCATGTCCCGCGACCCCGAGACCACCTGTGCCTCCATGACCGGACCATTGGGCAGGGTGGTGTCGTCATGATGAGGCGCCGCGATGAACGCGTCGCCAAGCTGGACCCAACCGGGCGGTATCGGTCCGGAACCGTTGCATGGTGCCAGCAGCCAACCCCTTGCCGGGGCGGGTGGATCAAACAGGATACGCGCGGCCCGTCGGAACTCGGTCTGCCCGGCATTGGAAAGACGATAATAACTTTTCCTGCCGATCCGCTGCCCCTCCAGCCGTCCGGCGCTGACCAGCCGCCAGACGGCGGTTCGCACCAGGCTTTCGCTGATGCCGTGCCGGGCACAGCATTCGATCAAGGTGCCCATCCACAAGACACCGCCACGTGGGTCGACCACATCGCCATAGATCGTCACGATGAAGGAGGAGGCCCGGGGCGGATCGTTTTCGAATACCGCACGTGTCGAATCGCCCCGCTCTTGTTTCATGTCACACCGATCAAGAAATCCCGCCCAGGATTGTAAGATGCCCGGGCGGGATTGTCAGCACTTCGGCATGACGGCCCTAGCCGCGCCCCGCCATCAGGCGCAGGGGGGTATAGGTGATGACGGTCTCGCCGCGTTGATTGACGATACGGTTGCGGGTTCTGACCAATCCGCGCCCGGCCTTTTTCGCGGGCCGCAACTCGGTGACCTCGATTTCGACATGGATCGTGTCGCCCTGCAATACCGGGGCCTCGACATTCATCTCCATATGCAGAAAGGCCAGCCCAGTTCCTTGCGCGGCGGCGTTCAGCACCAGCCCCTCGGCCAGTGACAGAACCAGCGCGGCGGGCGCGGGCCTGCCCGGAATGGCGGAATGCGCGGCGCGAAACTCGGCATCGACGAAAAGGGATTCCAGCATGCCCGCCGAATTCACGAAATTGACGATATCCGTTTCGGTGATCGTGCGACCAAAGGTTCGAAAGCTGTCGCCAAGCTTCAGGTCGTTCCAGTAAAAACCCTCACCAAGCAATTTCATATGCCGCTCCTTTCATTTGTCGCCTGACAGACCACCACCCGGCCGGTGCCGGATGGCGGCGACCCTGTATGGATCAGTTGGATGAAGCGGCTGCGTTCCCCCCGGCCCCATGCTTGGCCAGAGCGTCCCGGAAAGCTTGCAGCACCTCGGTTCCCGGAAGGCCGCGCCCGTCCAGATCCTTGGCCCATTTTTCGCCGATGGTGGACATACGCTTGCCGATCTCGGTTACGTCCTCTTCCGGAAGCGAAACGAATTTCACTCCCGCGTCCGCCATGGTCTGCTTGTCCTCAAGATCAAGCTCCTCGGCTGTTTCGCAGGCCGAGCGGATAACCTCTTCGGCGGCATCCGTCATGGCTTTCTGGATTTCGGGCGAAAGCTGGTTCCAGCGATCCTCGCTGATGACATAGCTGGCCACGAAAGAGCCGAAATTCATGCCCTGCGTGCCATAGGCCAGCGCCGGTTCAAGTTCGTATGGAAGAACACTGGAATGCGGGAACAGCACGCCGTCAATGGTGCCACGGGTCAGGGCTTCGCGCGTCTCGGGCGCCGGAATATTGACGGGCGTCGCATCCATCAACTGCACCGCGATTTCCTTGGTCCCGCCGGTCGCCCGCAGTTTCATTCCCTTGAAGCTGTCGATATCGGTAATTTCCTGCTTGGCGGTGAGTATCTGGTAAGGGGACAGAACCATCACCAGCAGCATGCGCACGCCTTGCGGCGCCAGTTCGGCCTCGTCCAGCACGCCGCCGGGTTTGGCGATGGACCAATAGGCCTCGGTTCCCTGGCAGGAAGAGTTGAACGCCTCGGGCAGTTCGCCGACCGCCGCGAGCGGCAGCTTGTCGGCGACATAGGAGACGCCGACATAACCGATATCCACGGTATTTGTCTGCGCCAGCGACAGAAGATCCTTGGATTTGCCAAGTTGCTCTGCGGGGTAGTATTCGAATTCGACCTCGCCGCCGGTCAGTTCGGTGACCTTGTCCATCCAGACCTTGGTCATGTTTTCGGCGATATAATGACCTACTGGGAAACTATCCGCGACTCGCAGGGTCTCTGCCATGGCGAATGACGGGATGGTCAGGGCCGTAGCCATTGCGGCCAGTACCGCAGGCGTATTTTTTCCGGTATTCATTGCATTCCTCCTCCTGTTGAATCTCTTGGCCCGGGCTTGCCTCACATGGTCGAGGGCAGCCACAGGACCAGGCCCGGGAACAGCACCAGCAGCGCGATCACCAGCAGATGCGCCCAGACATGCGGCATCACGCCCCGGAACAATTCGCCCAGTGGCCGCCTCGTATAACGGGCCACGACGAAGACATTCATCCCCATCGGCGGCGTCACCATGCCGACTTCGGCGGTGACGATGACCACCACACCGAACCAGACCGGGTCAAAGCCAAGCTGCGTGATGATCGGCAGGATGACCGGCACGGTCAGAATCAGGATGGCGATCTGATCCATGAAGAAACCGAGGATCAGGTAACCGATCAGGATGATTGCCATGATGACGAGCGGCGCCAGCCCGAGCCCGCCGATCCAGCTTGCCAGGTCGTTGGTTACCCGCGACAGCGTCAGGAAATAGCCGAAGATATGCGCGCCGAGGATGATGAACAGGATCATCGCCGTGGTATGCGCGGTATTGCGTAACGCGATCAGCATGCTTTCCAGATTCAGCTTGCGCTCTTTCGCGGCCAGCAGCATGGCGACGAAAGCTCCGATCCCCGATGCTTCGGTCGGCGTGGAGAAACCGGAATAGATCGCGCCGGTCACCGCCAGGAACAAAAGCAGCATCGGTCCGACATGTTTCAGCGAAGCGATTTTCTCACGCAGCGTATATGTTCGACCCGCCGGGGCCGCCGCCGGGTCGAGCCGGACCAGAACGGCGATGGTCAGAATGATCGCCATGGTCACGATAGCGCCCGGGACCACCCCGCCGATCAGCAGGTCGCCCACCGGCAGATCCGCGATGATGCCATAGAGGATCAGGGCGATGGATGGCGGGATCAACATGGCCAGGGTTCCCGAAATGGCTACGGCTCCACCGGCAAGCTTGGGGTCATAGCCCTGTTCCATCATCGACGGGATCGAGGTAGAGGCCAAGGTCGCCGCGGCGGCTGTGCTGGAGCCCGAGATAGCACCGAACCCGGCCCCTGCGATCGCCGTCGCCATCGCCAGCCCGCCACGCAACCGGCCGACCCAGATACTTGCCGCCCGGAACAGGTCCTTCGCCACCCCCGACAGGATCACGAATTCGGCCATCAGGATGAACATCGGGATGGTGATGATCTCATAGGAGCTTGCCGTGGACAGCGGAGAGGTGCGCAGGATCCCCGCGACAAAGCTCCAGCCCCCCAGCAGATACAGCCCGATCGCCCCGGAAACCGACATCGCAAGCGCAACGGGTAGCCCGGTCACCAGGAACAGCGCCAGCAACAGCAAGACGAATGCGACGGTCATAGGGCCTGGTCCTTGTCATGAAGGTCGGTTTCATGGGGGACCGGCATGTCAGCGAGTTGCTGCCCGCTCCAGCAGGAAAGCATGTGCTGCACCGTGCGGACAGTGCATCGGAGGGCGATCACGCCCGCGCCGATCACGACCATCAGATAGGAAGGCCATGTCGGCCATGGAACGGTCGCGCTGATAAGATCGCCACCGCTCCATGCGGCGATCAGGCGATGACCCGCCTGTTGGGCGATGACCAGCAGGATGAGAGTTGCCAGCAGATACCCGAGCCCCTGTGAGCCGTGCATGAAGCGGCGCGGCAGCTTGTAGACGAACATGTCTATGGCGATATGGCCATGCTGCTTCATCGTGTCCGAGAGCGCGAGGAAGAAAGCCCCCACCATCAGGTAGCTGCCTATCAGGTCATAGGACCATGACAGCGGCTGCCGGAACAGATATCGCATCGACACATCCGTCACCACGACCAGCATGATGGTGCCGAGCGCGAAACCGGACAGAAGAACAAGTATACGTTCAATTCCGGACAGGGCCCGGCCGAACGAGCCATCCTTTCCTGTCACTGTCATCTGAACCCTCCCTTTTATCTCCTGGTCAGCCGCCTGCAGCGGCAATGATCCGGCGCGCAGCGCGTTCATGCGGCTTGTCGATCATCATGCCGTCAATGCTGACGACCCCTGTGCCGGTATGTTCTTCCAGCGCGGCCAGCACCTGCCGCGCCCAGGCCAGCTCTTTTTCCGTTGGTGCGAATATCGCGTTGACGATGTCGATATGAGCGGGATGAATGAGTGCCTTGGCTGCAAAGCCGTCCCGGCGGGCCTGCCGCGTCTCGGCGGCCAGCCCGGACAGATCCCTGATATTCGTATAGACCGCATCGATGGCCGGCACCCCCGCCGCCGTTGCCGCCATCAGGCACAGGTTGCGGGCCAGAAGGAAAGGCGCAGTATAACCCTCGTCCTCGCGATTTTCCGTTGCGCCCAGATCGGCGGCCAGATCCTCGCCACCCCAAAGCAGGCCGCGAAGCCTCGGCCCTGCCGAGATATAGCTTTGCAGCCCCAGCACGGCCCCGGCGCTTTCGGTTGCAACCGGGATGATGCCGGTCTCGCCCGCCGCTATCCCCTCCACGGCCTCCAGGGCATCCAGCATATGCGAAAGGCGCCGGATATCGTCACCGCCGGTCGATTTCGGCAGCATGATCCCGTCCGGGCGGCCCGGCATGACCGCAGCCAGATCGCCTGCTGTCAGACCGGTGCCGAAATCGTTTACACGCACGTAAACCAGTTTGCCTGCACGATCGGCCTGCAGCTTCATGGCGACTTCGGATCGCGCCGCGATCTTTTGCTCCTCCGCGACCGAGTCTTCGAGATCGAGGATCAGCAGATCTGCATTCGTGAGACGTGCCTTATCGAATTTCCGGGTGCTGTCACCCGGAACGAACAGAAGCGAACGCATCATGCGGGTTTCCTCCGCATCATCGCCGCGCGGCGGGCGGTGGCCACGATTTCGCCGCGTTGATTCAGGCAGCGATGCTCGAATTCGACGATGCCCGCATCCGGACGCGATTTGCTGGCACGCAGCGAGACGACCTCGGTTTCGGCGCGCAGCGTATCGCCGTGAAATACAGGCCTTGGAAAGCGGACCTCCTGCATGCCCAGATTGCCGATGGTGGTGCCGAGCGTGGTGTCCTGCACGCTCATCCCGACCATGATGGCCAGGGTCATCATGCTATTGAACAGCCGCTGCCCCCATTCCGTCCCTTCCGAGAAATGCGCGTCGAGATGCAATGGCTGCGGATTCATCGTCATCAGGCTGAACATGGTGTTGTCGGCTTCGGACACGGTCCGGCTCAGTTCGTGGCGAAAACGCTGGCCTGCGTGAAAATCCTCGAAATACAATCCGCTCATCGACCGGGATCCTCCTCTGTCGCGCCCGCGTTTACCGCGCCGGACTTCACCAGCGCCTCGATACGGTCGGCGGGCAGTCCCCAATCCGCCAATACTGCCGCACCGCCCGCTCCCGGCTGTTCCGGAGGGGACGGCACGGGAACCGGCGTGGCCGAGAAACGCGGCGCGGGTCCGGGCTGGACGATCCCGCCGATCTCGACATGGTTTCCGCGCGCCACGTTATGCGGATGGTGGGGAGCCTCCTCCATCGACAGGACCGGCGCGACGCAGGCATCCAGCCCTTCGAACCGGGCGACCCATTCATCGCGATCATGCTGCCGGATCCGTTCGGCAATCGCCGCGCGCGCCTTTGCCCGCGATTCCGATGAGCCGTCCAGCGGCGCGTCGGCTTCGTCCAGCCCGAGGCCGTCCAGCAGGATTTTCCGAAATTTGGGTTCCAGCGCGCCGACCGACAGGTATCGCCCATCCGCGCATTCATAGACCGAGTATTCCGGCAATCCGCCATCAAGGATATTCGTGCCGCGCGCTCCCTTGTGGATCCCCGAAGCGCGCAACCCGGTCATGGCAGTGCCCAGCAGGGCCGCGCCATCGACCATTGCCGCATCGATGACCTGCCCTTGTCCCGTCGTCCTGGCATGCAACAGCGCCGCCAGCATCCCGATCACCAGCATCAGGCTGCCGCCGGCATAATCGGCCAGCAGGTTCAGGGGGATCGTTGGCGGCTGCCCCTCGCGCCCGATCATCTCCAGCAATCCGGTCAGCGCGAGATAGTTCACATCATGCCCGGCGCGTTCGGCCAGCGGCCCGGTCTGACCCCATCCGGTCATACGCCCGTAGACAAGGTGCGGATTGCGCTGCAGGCATGGCCCTGGTCCAAGGCCAAGCCGTTCCATGACACCGGGGCGAAACCCTTCGATCAATCCGTCGGCGCGCGCGATCAGGTCAAGGACGCATTCGACCGCCTCGGGGTTTTTCAGATCCATGGCGACAGAGCGCCGCCCTCGCGCCGGCAGGTCGAATTCCGCGGGCCGCTCGATCCCCAGCCCCGACGGCGCCGGGCGCATGATCCGGATGACCTCGGCCCCCATATCCGCCAGGAGCATCGCCGCGAAGGGAGGGGGGCCGATTCCCTCCATCTCGACGATACGCAACCCGGTCAGGGGCCCCCGGTTATCCATAGACATGCCTCCCGTTGTCATGCCATTCGCGGCTCAGTTCCTCGCGAAAAGCGGGTGCGGCGACGGCGATCATGCGCCTGGCGCGTTCCGCAAGGCTCTGGCCCCGCAATTCTGCGATGCCGTACTCGGTGACAACCGTATCGGCGTCGGATTTCGGGATCGAGACTTCGGTCACCCTCGGCATGATCCGTGACAGGCTTCCCCCGCGCGCGGTCGCGGGCATCACCACGATCGAGCGCCCAGCGGGAGAAAGCTGCGCGCCACGGGTGAAATCGAGCTGCCCGCCGATCCCGCCGACCACGCGCCCACCGGTCAACTCGGTATTGATCTGCCCCAGCAAGTCCACCTCGACCGCCGAATTGATCGCGGTAAAGCGCGACAGGCGAGAAATGATCCGGGGATCATGGGTGTAATCGGTGCCGCGCAGGACGATATCGTCGTTATCATCGGCCAGCGCCCATATCGCGGGGCCACCCATGATCATCGAGGTTACCGATTTACCCCTGTCGATTTCCTTCGTCGCATTGGTCAATGCCCCGCTTTCGGCCAGATCAAGCACTGCATCGGTCAGGGCGCCCGTATGCAGCCCCAGGTCGCGATGTCCGCGCAACGCCCGGGTGATGGCAAGCGGCAGCTTGCCGATACCGAATTGCAGGACACCCCGATCCGGGATCAGGCCGGCTGTCAATTCCGCGATCCGCGCTTCCGTTTTGCCCGGCTCACTCGACGGGAGCGATGGCGGCAATCCGTCCGCCCGTATGCGTATATGGATCGGGATGTCGGCGGGCCACTCGGTGCCCCGGCTGCGCGGGGTAGCCGGGTTGATCTCGGCAATGACCAGACGCGCATGACGGGCGGCATCCAGCAGGAACAGATCTCCCATGCCCAGAAACGCGGGCCGGCCATCTGCCTTGTCGGCAAGCTGCACCATGACAACATCGGCGGTCAGGCTGCCACTGGCGAAGCGGCGGGCATATTCCGAGTAATGACCCGGCAGGATCCTGACCGAATCCGGTGGCAATTGGGCGGCGCTTCCCATTTTGCCGTAGCTTTCGAAGATGGTGCCATCGGCGCAGCGATGCAAACTGTCCGAAATCGTGGTGCCGATGCAGAAGGTCAGGCCCGGAACCGATCGCGATGCCGCCGCCGCAAGCCGGGTCAGGGCCAGAGGCTCTCCCGGACCCTGCGCGATCAGGATCCGGTCACCGGGCTTCAGCAAACCGGTCAGATCAAGCGGTTCTGCGTCGATCACCTGAAGATCACCCGGCATCCTGCCTTCCTCCCTTTGTGCGCTCAATAGGATTTCGGCAGGCCGAGCACGCGTTCGGCCAGGTAGGACAGGCAAAGCTGCGGGCTGATCGGCGCGATGCGCGGGACGAAGGCTTCGCGCAGGTAGCGTTCGACATGATATTCCTTGGCATAGCCGAAACCGCCATGCGACATCACCGCCGTCTGGCAGGCCTCGAACACCGCCTCTCCGGCCAGGTATTTGGCGGCATTCGCGGCGGCGCCGACAGCCGGGACCGGGGCGCCGTTATCGTATTGCCATGCCGCGGACATGACCATCAGCCATGCCGCCTCCAGCTCTGCCCAGCATTTCGCCAGCGGATGCTGGATGGCCTGATTCTGCCCGATGGGGCGGTTGAAGACGATCCGTTCATTGGCATAACGCGCGGCGCGCTTGATCGCGAGCATGCCAAGCCCGACCGCCTCCGCCGCGATCAGCACGCGTTCGGGATTCATGCCATGCAGGATATATTCGAAACCGCGCCCTTCCTCGCCGATCAGGTCATCGGCGGGGATGCGGAAATCCTCGAAAAACAATTCGTTCGAATCGACCGCCTTGCGGCCCATCTTCTCGATCTCGCGCACCCGGATGCGGTCACGGTCGAAACGGGTATAGAACAGGCTCAGCCCCTGGGTCGGCCTGGAAACCTCTTCCAGCGGGGTGGTCCGGGCCAGCAGCAGGATCCGGTCCGCCTCTTGCGCGGTCGAAATCCAGACTTTCTGGCCATTGACGACATAACCGTCCCCTTCACGCACGGCACGAAGCTTTAGCTGTGTCGTGTTCAGCCCGGTATTCGGTTCGGTCACGGCGAAGCAGGCTTTCTCGCGGCCCTCGGCCATCGGGCGGATCATGCGCTGTTTCTGTTCTTCGGTGCCGAAGACCGCGACGGGATTGAGGCCGAAAATATTGATATGAACCGCAGAGGCACCCGACATGCCGGCACCCGATTCCGCGATCTCGCGCATCATGATCGCCGCCTCGGCAATGCCCAGGCCCGAACCGCCATAGGCTTCGGCGGTGCAGATACCCAGCCAGCCATCGCGGGCCAGCGCCGAATAGAGTTCATGCGGAAACTCGCCGGACGCATCCAGCCCGAGCCAGTAGCCGTCATCGAATTGCGAGCAGATCGCCGCTACAGCGTCCCGGATCGATTCCTGTTCCTCGCTATATGAAAAATCCATGCCTCTTCCCCGTGATCTGTCCTATTCGCCGATGGTGCTCAATTCTGCAGCACCCAAGGCCCCGCTTTGTGAAAGCGCCTTGATCTCGTCATCCGCAAAACCGGACTCGCGCAGCACTTCTATCCCATGTTCGCCTTGCCTCGGGGCGAGCCTATCGGGCCGGGCAGGTGTGCGGCTCCAGCTTGCCGGGACGGCCATCTGCCGGATGCGCCCTTCGGTGGGATGTTCCACCATCTCGAAGAATCCGGTTGCCCGCAGATGCGGATCATTCAACATCCCCTCAAAATCGTGGATCGGCATCGCAGGCACATCGGCCTGCTCCAGCAGTTCCATCCACTCTGCCGTCGAACGGGCTTCGAAGATGCGGCCAAGCTCTGCATAGACCTCGTCGATATGGGCCATGCGGGCGGCGAAGTCGCGATAACGTGGATCGCCTTCGGGCAGGTCCGGGCGGCCGATCGCCTTGAAGAACCGCCGCCAATGGCCGTCGGTATAGATCAGGGCGCAGATGAAGCCGTCGCTTGTCCGGTAGGGCCGCCGGTCCGCTGACAACTGCCGCGCATAGCCGCCACGATCCAGCGGCGGCTCGAAGGTCAGCCCGCCCATGTGATCGCCCATTACCAGGTTGACCATGGTTTCCAGCATTGGCACATCGACGCGCTGCCCCAAGCCGCTGTGGCTTCTCTCGATGACGGCCGCGAGGATCGCGTTACAGGCGGCCAGCCCGACGATGCGATCGACGATGGCCGAGGGCACATAGCGCGGCTCTCCGTCATTGACGCGCGAGAACAGGTAGGGAAGGCCGCAGGCACCCTGTATCAGGTCGTCATAGGCGGGCCGGTCGGCATAGGGCCCCGACTGGCCATAGCCGAACATGCCCGCATAGATGATGCGCGGATTGACCGCCGAGACCTCTTCATATGACAGGCCCAACCGCGCCATCGCCCGGGCCCGGACGTTATAGACCAGCACGTCGGCGCTTTTGCACAGGCGCAGCAGAGCCTCGCGCCCCTCGGGCTGTTTCAGGTTCAGCGTGATCGAGCGTTTCGAGCGGTTGGCATGCAGGAACAGCGGCCCCATGCCCGCATGACGCGACGGCCCGATCTGGCGCACGACATCTCCTTCGGGACTTTCGACCTTGATCACGTCGGCGCCGAAATCGCCCAGCATCAGCGTCGCATAAGGTCCCATGAGGACCGAGGTCATGTCGATGATGCGAAGCCCGTCAAGTGGACCCATGGGAAACGTCTCTCCGTAAGGATTGCAGTTTAGTTCATATATAAAGACCAAATGTTCACATCAATGAACACTAGATTTCAGATCAGCCATCTGTCAAGCTTCGATCGTCCGGAAGTTTTTCACCTGTCCGTTGACGGGCGCGACTGTCTGGCGCATGGGAATTCAAGAGTGGTCAGGGATGGCACAACGATGCCCATTATCGTAAAGCAGGCAGCTAACCTTCTCGACTTGTTCGAGTTTTTTGCCACGACAGGACGGCCGGCAAGTCTTGCCGAACTTTCCGAGCATTTCGGCTGGCCGAAATCCAGCACCTTCAATCTCATCACGACATTGGTCGAGCGGGGGTTTCTCTACGAACCCCGGCCCCGTCAGGGCTTCTACCCCACGCCGCGATGGCTGAACCTGGCGCAAGAGATCGCCCATGCAGAGCCATTGCCGGACAGCTTGCAGGATTTCCTGCGGGATCTGGCCCGGTTGAGCAAGGAAACCGTCTGGCTGGCGGGCTCTGCCGGTCAGCACGCGGTGTTTCTGTCGGTCATCGAATCACCGCATGCGATCCGTTATACCGCTCAGCCGGGCAAGCGGGTCCCCATGCATGCGACGGCGACCGGACAGGCCCTGTTGTGCCAGATGCCCGACCAGAGACGTGCAGTGCTTTTGCGGAACGCGACATATGAACGCTTTGGTTCCGGCACGCCCATGACCGCCGGGGAGGTTGAGGCGATCATTCAGCAATCGCTCAAACGAGGCTGGTTCATGAGCGCCTCGGCCTATAGTCAGGATCTTGGCGGTGTTTCGGTCCCGCTTCCCCTGAACGGTCGCATGCTGTCCGCGACGGTTGCCGGCCCGCTATTCCGGATGGGATCGCTCATGGAGGAAACCGCCGTGCAGATGCAGGCAGCCGTCAAGCGTCATTTCGGTAAGGATTATTTCAACAGGCATTTGCCCGCGTTGCACCAATTGCCATAAGAAATACGGAGACCGGTCCGGGTTCACCATAAGTTACAAAACCCATGTAAAATCCTGCTCATATCCTGCTAGGTATGACCGGCAAGACAACTGGCTTGGATAAATCGTTAAAGAAGGAGAGGTCTCATGTTATTACGATCCGGCATTGCGGCATTCACCATATTCTATCCTGTTTCGATCGCATGGGCCATTCCGGCCACAGACGAGGGCGCAGAGCGGTTGACGGCTGCCTTCCAGACCTATCTCGGCTCTGCCGAGGGCGTCGTTACGGTGGTTCCTCAAGGCGATATTTACGAATTGAAGATCGACGGCGCGCCTTTGCTGGGCAAAGTGGCCGACATGCAGGTCGAGTTCGAAATTCCCGAACTGACCTATCAGTTGACCGATAACGGCGACGGAACCTGGAAGGTTGCCGAGGATCAGGATCTGACATGGTCGTTCAAGGTGCCCGGGCTGTTCGAACAGTCAGGGTCGGCAAGCCTCGAATCCGGCGGGACCTGGGATGAATCCCTGAAAGCTTTTACAGAGCAGAAGGGCGTCGTGACCGATATGATCGTC
This sequence comes from Paracoccus alkanivorans, assembly GCF_003697785.1. Classification (GTDB taxonomy): domain Bacteria; phylum Pseudomonadota; class Alphaproteobacteria; order Rhodobacterales; family Rhodobacteraceae; genus Paracoccus; species Paracoccus alkanivorans. Next base: position 448,645 of record NZ_QOKZ01000003.1, read on the forward strand.
GATACCGTGCAATACGCGCCCAAGGATGACGGCGCGGAAGCCGGCAGCACGGCGCAAGAGCCGGAGGTTCTTTCCCGGGATCATCAGCGAACGGGACGCACGGAATACGAATTGGCAGGCAGCGCCGGCGAAAACGGCGGCGTGGATCAGGTCATGGAGTATCGCGTCGAGGATTTGGAGCAGTCGCAGGAACTGATGATCGGCGCAACCGGCGCCCCAATCCAGATCGGCATGCGGTCCCCGGGATATGAGGGCACCATGAGGATCGAAGAAGCCCGCAATGAGGGTATCCTCTCTCTCATGGCCTGGTTCGTTGCTCACCCGTCGAAAGAGCTGATCACCGGTGCGCAAGAGGAATTGCGGAGCGAACTGAGCGCGGCCATGCCCTTGTGGGATGATCTGTCCATGGACGCGACGATGCGCGATCTGAAGATCACCTCTCCTGTCGGAGAATTCGGTGTGGATGAGATGGAATTCATGATCGGCATGACCGGCGCGGTGGCAGAGGGCCGGCTACAGGAAAAGGTCAAGATCTCGGGATTGAGAATCCCTCAGCAAATCCTGCCCGCATGGGGGGCGTCACTGGTTCCGGAAGAGGCGGAGTTCGATATCGCGATCTCGGATTATGATCTCGCGGCGCTTGCCGGACTTGCCATCAGGGGCTTCGATCTGTCGGCTGATGATCCGTTCGCGTCAATCCAGCCCGAGCAGGCGCTGAATGCCATCATTCCCCAAGGTGCATTCCGGGCGAGTATCGCGCCGAGTTACCTGAAAGGCGCCGATTACGAGATCGGCTTCGAGGGTGATGCCAGGATCGGCCCTGAACAGGCGTCAGAGGGCACCGCCCGCATAACCGCGACCGGGCTGGACAAGATCGAGGAAGCGCTTGCGGCAGCCCCGCCCGAAGCCGCCGGTCAGCCGTTGATGATGCTGCGCATGGCCCGGGCGATGTCGCAACAAGGCGAGAATGGCGAACTGCTCTGGCAGATCGACCTTGCCGCGCCCGACACTCTCAAGGTTAACGGGCAGGTCATCAGCGGGCCAACACAGCAGCCCTGATATCGCCGGAATGACTTGTGGCCGGGGGAATCCGCCCGGCCAGCCGGTTCAGGTATCGATCTGTGCGATCATGCGTTCAAGCCGTTCCATGGCGCGCAAACCGTCGCCGATATCCGGCACCTCGCGCCGCTCGCCTCTGAAGGTGGCGGCCACATCCGCCAACAGGGCGGCATAGCCCTTGTGATCCTCGTTGGCGGCAGCGGTGAAGTTGGGAGTCCAGCTCAGCGTATCGCATGCCGGGTTCAAGGTCGCGCCGGGATCCTCTGCCTTGAAGGGCGGATCGCGATAAAGCGCGACATTGATGATATTGTCCACATGCAGGCGGGCGTGATCGCCCATGATGCGGATTTCCTCCATCGGGGTGCCGCGGGACTGAACGGTTCCCATGACGATATTGCCGATCACCCCGCTTTTCGTCGTGAAGTTCACATGCAGCAGCAGCCTGCCCGGATCACGCGAAACGCTGCGCACCTGCATCTCGCCGAAATCCTCGCCCGCGAACCACGGGATGAGATCCATGTAATGCACGCAATGATGCAGGAAAAATCCGGTATAGTCAGGCTCGCCCTCGAAATATGTAGGGGCAGTCATATAGGCGCCGGTGATACCCAGCACCTCGCCGAATTCGCCTCCGTCAAGGACGTTCCTGGCGATCCTGTTGCCGGTGGAGTAGCGCTTCATGAAGCCGATCAGGACCGGCTTTCCCGCCCTTTCGGAGGCATGGGCCACCTCGCGAGCCCCTGCGGCCGTGGCAGCCGGGGGCTTTTCCATGAAGACCGGCAGCCCGGCCTCCAGCGCGGCGATACTGGCGGCGCGATGCAATTCCGGACCCACGGCCATGCCGATGGCGTCAAGGCCGGGCGTCGCGATCAAATCCCTGAAATCGCTGTGCAGTTGCGTGACGCCATATTCCGCGCCGCTACGTTGCAATGCAGCGCTGTCGCTATCGCAAAGCGCGGCAATCCGGATGCCGTTGCGCCCGAGTTGGGGCAAAAGCATCTGGCGCGCGTGGCGACCACAGCCGATCCAGCCTATATTGATCATTGGTCCACCTCTGCCAGCGAAAGAGCGTTGCGGATGACGCCCAGACCGGCGCGCAGCTTGGCGCTTTCATCCTCGTGGGGCGCGCGCCAATGGGCGATGGGCAGCGCCACGCGATCATCGGCGCGACGGAAGGGCTCAAGCGAGATGGGCCCGGCATAGCCCACCTGATGCAGCGCCCGCATGATTGCGGGCCAGTCGAGATGGCCGGTGCCGGGATGGCCGCGATGGTTCTCGTTGGCCTGGAAATGCACGATGCGATTGCCGGCAAGGCGGATCGCATCGGGGATCGAGCGGTCCTCCATGTTCATGTGGAAGGTATCGAGCATGAGCCCCAGGCCCGGATCGTTGACCGTATCCACCACTTCGACGGCCTGGCGGGTGGTCGAGAGGATATCGGTTTCGAACCGGTTCAGTGCCTCGACCGCAAGGGTCACGCCGGCAGAACGGGCAATCGGCGCGACCTCGGCAAGACCCGAGATGGTGCGGCCGGCACGGGCGGCGATCTCGTCGTCGCTGCGCGGAACCGGCGGGCGTCCGGCGAATACCATCGGTTCGCCATAAAGCGGCCCCCCGACTATTGCGGCCCCCAGTTCTGTCGCCGCTTCCACGCAGCGCTTGAGATAGTCGATCCCCCCCTGCCGGTTCGCCTTGTCCTCGGACGCAATTGAACGCTGCGGGTTCACGCGGGCCGCCAGCACGGTGAAAATGCCCGCGTCCTCCGCTGCCTTCCTCACATCTGCCAGCGACAGGTTGTCCTCGGGTTCGGGCACGAGCAATTCGATGAAATCAAAGCCAAGCTCGGCGGTTTTGGCAATGTAATGCAGATCCTTGCCTGTAAACGGCCGGGTGAATTGCATCGAGATGATGCCGATGGGGTTGTCCAAGTCCTCGTCCTTTCCTTAACCCTTCACCGCGCCCTGCGTCAGGCCGGAGATCAGGCGTTTTTGCACCAGCAGGAACAGCACGGTGGCAGGCAGCGCACCGACGATCCCGCCAGCGGTAAGCAAACCCCATTGCACCTCGTATTCGCCGATAAGCGTCTGCACGGCGACGGTGATCGTCCGCACATTCCGGCCGCCAAGGGTGAGGGCATAGAGATATTCGTTCCATGAAGTGATGAAGATGTAGATGCCGGTGGCGATGATCCCCGGCAGGCAGAGCGGCAGCACTACGCGGCGCAGCGCCTGCATCCGGGTGCATCCGTCCGTCATCGCGGCCTCGTCGAGCGAGCGCGGTATCCCGTTCATGTAGCTTACCATCATCCAGATCGAGAAGGGGATCGCGACTGTGGAATTGGCGATGATAAGCGCCAGATGCGTGTCCAGAAGCCCCAGCACGCGCATCAGCACGAATAGCGGCAGGATCAGCAGGACCAGCGGGAACATGTTGATAAGCAGAAATTGCAGCATCAGAAGCCGCTTTCCCCTGAAATTGAAGCGCGAGAAGGCATAAGCTGCCGTCACCGAAAGCGACAGGCCCACCACCACCGTGCCGCTGGCCACGATCAGGCTGTCCAGCAGATTGCCGGCAAAGCCCACCGTGGCGAACAGGCGGGTGTAGTTCTCGATAGTGGCGTTCCAGATCGACGGTCCCTCGGTGAAAAGGGTGGATTCATGGCTGATCGAGGTCAGGAACATCCACAGGTAAGGCCCGAGCGTAAAGGCAAGGATCGCCAGCATGGGCAGATCGACGGTCAGGATGCGTTTTGCCGTGGATGGTTTTTTCAGGGCCATCAGGACACCGCCTTTCCGGTGCGTCTCAGGTAGAACACCACGATCGCCATCAGCAGCAGCGTGAAGAGCACAGCGATCGCCGAGCCATAGCCGAAATCGAGATTCGTGCGCGCTTTCACGAATGCGTAAAGCGGCAGGGTATGGGTGGAATAGCCGGGTCCCCCTCCGGTCATCACGAAGATCACGTCGAAACTGTTGGCCACCCAGATGGTGCGCAGCAGCACTGCCGTCACCACCACGCCCGAGATGCCGGGCAAGGTGATGTGCCAGAACTGTCTCCAGGTGCTGGCGCCGTCGATCGCGGCGGCCTCATAGTAGCTGCGCGGGATGGATTGCAGCCCGGCAAGGATCATTACCGCGAAGAAGGGAAAGCCCTGCCATGTCAGCGTCAGGATGATCGAGGCCAGCGCGGTGTCGGGATCGGCAAGCCATGGAATGGCCTTCTGGATCAGGCCAAGCCGCAGCAGGAACTCGTTCGCCACGCCGTAATTGCTGTCATAGATCCAGACCCACATCAGCGCGATCACCACCGAGGGAAGTGCCCACGGAATGATGATCAGCGCACGCGCCACGGGGCGCCACGGAAAATCCTGGTTGAGCAGCAATGCGGTAACGAGCCCAAGCAGCAATTGCGCCGGAATGGTGGTGGCCATCCAGATCACCGTGTGCCTCAGCGAGATCCAGAATACCTCGTCAGCCAGTGCGGTCCTGAAGTTCTCCAGCCCGATCCAGTTGAAGTCGTTCGGGCGGAAAAGCACATATTCATGCAGACTCATCCACGCGGTCTGCAACATCGGGACAAAGACGATGGCCAGCGTGACGAGCACGGCGGGCGAAAGCATCGCGTAAGGCAGCACCCGCCGCCCAAGGGCGGCCCGGCTTGGGCTGTCGGAGACCTGAATCCTTGTTGCGTCCGTCATCGACACGTCGCTCGCTGAGATTTGGGAAACGGGGAAGGGGCCAGGGCACGGCAGTGGTGCCCTGGCCTGCGGACCGTGATCAGCCGCCGAAAAGCTCGGCGATTTCGGCGTTCATCTCTTCGGCCGTGATTTCACCTGTCAGCACTCGCTGCATGGCCGTGGGCCAGGCGGTATTCACGAAATCGGCCGTGGCAGAACTGTCGGGCAACATCTTTGCAAAGGGCAGGCTGTCGACCGTGGCCTTAACGAAGCGCTGCGGATGCAGATCCCAGGTCTCGGTATCGGCTTTTACCACGGGCAACTGCCCGGTCGCCTCGTTGAACTTGGCATTGTTTTCTGGCGAGGACAGGAACGAAATCCATTTCCACGCTGCCTCCTTGTCCTCGGCGCTGGAAAGCACCGCCGTGCTTTCATCCCCGAAGGCGGTCCAGCGCCCGCCGCCGCATTCCGGCGCCGGGGCGGCGGCGACATCATCGCCAAGTGCTTCGACCATATCGTTGGCCGAACCGATATGGTGGATGGTCATCGCGGTCTTGCCCGCCTTGAACGCGCCGATGATCTCCTGGAAACCGTCATTCGGCGCGGAGGGCGGAAAAACCCCGTCCTTCTGGAAAAGATCCGCAACGAATTGCGTGCCCGCCACGCCCGCCTCTGAAGTCAGCCCATTGGTCAGGCTGACCCCTTCGGCACCAAGCGTGAAGCTGGCCCAATGATCATGCCCGCCCTTCGCGCCGCGAAAACCGAAGCCATAGACATCGGTCTGCCCGTCGCCGTCGGTATCGCGGGTCAATGCCTTGGCTGCCTCACGGAACTGGTCGCAGGTCGCGGGAGCCTCGATGCCCAGTTCCTCGAACATGCTTGGGCGGTAATAGAGATAAAGCACCACATATTGCACCGGCAGGTAATATTGCTTGCCGTCGGGGCCCTTGGTCAGGTCCAGCAGGTTGTCCTGCAACCCGTCCTTGCCCTCCCAATTCGCCAGCCAGTCATCCAGGGGTTCGAGTGCTCCCATTTCCACAAGCCGGGGCTGCGCGAACATCTTGACCATCGCTGCGTCCGGGGCATTGCCGCCGATCACCGCAGTGTAAAGCTGATCGTAATAGCTGTTCCAGGGCACGTTCTCGGCCTCGACCTTGATGCCCGGATTGGCTTCTTCGAAGGCTGCGACAAGCTCGTCCATCGGGTTGTCGGCATTGTCGAAATGGTACCAGAATCGCACAGTGCTGTCGGCATGGGCCAGTCCCGCGCTCAGCGCCAGTGCCGAGGCAAGGCCCAGAATTTTCGTGAGTTTCATCATTCTTCCTCCCTTTCCGTTCCGCCCTCCTCGGCGGTGTTTTGCTGGAAAACTTCTCCGGCCCGGGCAAAGGCGTCACGCGCCTCAGGCAGGGCGAGACCCATCTGCATGAAGCCGTGGACGACACCTTCGAACCGGTTGTAGTGGTCGCTGCGGCCAAGCGTCCGCAATCGGGCAACCATGTTTTCGGTATCGGACAAAAGCGGGTCGAGCGTGGCCGCATTGAAATAGAGCGGCGGCAGCTTTCCCAGCTGGGCATCATTTGCGGCAAGCGGGGCAACGGCAGGATCGCGGCGCAGTGCTTCGGGCGCGTACCAGTTCCAATAGCGGATCATCTTGTCCCGGGTCAGCCCGGGGCCGTCAGCATGGGCAATATAGCTTTCGGTCGAGAAATCCGCATCGTAAACGCCGTAGAACAACAGCCCCATGACGGGCAGTTCCGCAGCTTCGCCGATCAGCCGCAACATGGCGGCAAGCGCAAGATTCGCACCGGCGCTATCGCCAGCGATGCCCCAGTTCCGTACCCTGTCACGGGCATGCCATGCGTCGAGAACGTCATCGAGACCGGCTGGAAACGGATGTTCCGGTGCCAGCCGGTAATCCACGGTCAGCACCGGACAGGCGCAGGCGATGGCCAGCCGGCGGGAGGCGCCTTCATGGGTAATGGGCGAGCAGAACGCCCATCCCCCGCCATGCACGTGCAGGATCGCAGCTGTGCCGCGATCATTTTTCGGAACCACCCAACGCGCAGGCATTCCGGCATGCATCACGTTGCGCGCCTCGGCCATATCGGGCAACGGATCGTTCCACCGCATATTGCCAAGCGCGGCCAGGGTGCGGCCAAATTGCGGCTCAAGCAGGGTGGGATCGTCAAGGCCCGCGTCTTCACGGGCAAGGCGGTCCAGCACCGATTGCATCTGTGGGCCGGGCATTGTCATTCGGTTGTTCCGCTATCGGTCAGGTCGGGGCCGAAATCCACGATGGTCGAGATGTGATGCGACAGCAGGTCGTGCAGCTTGGCCACATCGCGCGCCTCCAATGCGCCAAGTATCGGAACATGCCGTTCGGCGGTTTCCTCCAGGGCACGATTTGGTTGCGAGTTCAGTATCTTATACCGGTGGTTATGGATCAGGCAGCGGGTCAGGATCGGCGCGACCAGCGGCAGATCCGCCGCCTCGAAAAGCCGTGTGTGGAATGCGCGGTCATGAACCGACAACAGATACTCATCCCTGTCCCGTGCAGCGTTCCGCATCGCGTTGAGCAGATCGTGCAGATCGTCATGCAAAGCTGCATCGGCCCGGGCCATGACACGGTCGAGATGGCTGCATTCCACCTCGCGGCGCAATTGCAACAGCGCACGGGCGTCGTCGGCATTGCAAGGGGCGACATGGGTGCCGCGGTTGGGCAGACGCTTTACCAGGCCTTCTTCATTGAGCTGCATCAGCGCTTCACGCACCGTGCCCTGGCTGCACTGAAAGCGCTGCGCGAGATCAAGTTCGGTCAGAGCTTTCTCGGGCGGCAATACGCCCAGCACGATCTCTTTTTGCAGCGCCACGAACAGCCTGTGGCTGCGCCGGCTTGACTGGCGCGGCACAAGTTCCGTGACGGATGCGCTGCTGAAACTCTCGACAGCCATTCCTTGCCGCTCCTCTCCCTGCTCGATTGCCGGCTTGCTTCTGATTATCAATATCGATAACATGGCAATTATCGATAATACAAGTCCCAATTCGTATATCGGGAGGGGGAGAGGCCGACATGGCGAATATCCATATGGAAGGCATCGTGAAGGACTATGGCTCGGTGCGGGCCATCCATGGTGTTGACCTGCATGTGAATGATGGCGAATTCGTCGCCTTCGTTGGCCCTTCGGGCTGCGGCAAATCCACCATGCTGCGGATGATCGCCGGGTTGGAGGAAATTTCGGGCGGCGCGCTACGCATCGGGGACCGTCTGGTGAACGATGTCGAACCCAAGGACCGCGACGTGGCCATGGTGTTTCAGGATTACGCGCTCTATCCGCATATGACGATCCGCGAGAATATCGGCTTCGGGTTGAAGATGCGCGGCTGGAAAGCTGCGGATATCGCCCCCAAGGTCGAAGAAGCGGCGAGGATCCTGCAGATCGGCGACTATCTCGACCGCAGGCCGGGGCAGCTTTCCGGCGGGCAGCGGCAGAGGGTGGCCATGGGGCGGGCGATAATACGCGAGCCCTCGGTCTTTTTGTTCGATGAGCCCCTGTCGAATCTTGACGCGAAGCTGCGGGTCGAGATGCGGACGCAAATCAAGCGGCTGCATGCGATGCTGGGCACGACGACGATCTATGTGACGCATGACCAGACCGAAGCCATGACATTGGCTGACCGGGTGGTGGTGCTGAAGGCCGGCCACATCGTGCAGGAAGGACCGCCGATGGAACTCTATTCCCGGCCCAATTGCCGCTTTGTGGGTGAGTTCATCGGCTCTCCGCAGATGAATATCTTCTCGGGCGAGGTAGACCGTTCCGGCGGAACACCGAAATTGCGTATCGGCAACGCGGCATTGGATCTCGGCGAGGTGCCGGCGCAGGATGGGGCAAGGCTGGATGTCGGTGTTCGCCCCGAGCACCTGAACTGGGCCGAACCGGGGCGCGGACGGCTGACCCCGGTGGTCGAGGTATTCGAGCCGTTGGGATCGGACACCATGGCTATCTGTCGCTTTGGCGGGCAGGAGCTGACGGCGCGGCTCGCCCCCGACGTGCCCTTGCAGCGGGAACAGGAGATCGCGCTAGGCTACGACATCGCCAATCTGCACTATTTCGACGGCGAGAACGGGCGGCGCCTCAACGCTGCCTGACCAGCCTTGCAGGCGCCCGCGCCACGGACAGCCCGGCCAAGCGGATCAAATCCGCTTTGGCGCGTTCCGCTAGTGGTTTTTCACGTAATCGATCAATCCCTTGCCTCCGGCTTCGATGTCGAACCGGATGCCGGCTCTTGCGGCTTCGGCGTCCTTGTGGCGCAACGCCTCGATGATCCTGGTGTGGGGATGGGGAACCCAGTCCTCGGGAACGCCCCCATCGTAAAGATGCGAAAGGATAGGGCCGCAACGTGCCCAGAGCCCCTCTACCAGATCATAGGTGATCGGCATCCGCCCCGCACGGCATAGCGTCAGGTGGAATTCCGTGTTCAGGTTGATCGCATCGTCAAAGTTTTTCCGGGCGTGGCATGCAGAGATTTTCTCCTGGATATCCTCGAGCTTGCTGATCTCTTCCTCGCTCGCCAGTGTCGCTGCCGCGGCGGCGGTGTTACCTTCCAGATCGACGCGGATGGACCGGATTTCCAGCAGTTGCGACAGGGTCAGTTCCGGCACGATCACCGTGCCCCGGCCATCAAGCACCATCGCCCGTTCGAATACCAGGCGAAGCAGGGCTTCGCGCATCGGTGTCATGGATATCCCGAATCGCTCGGACATGGGGCGCAGAAGCATCCGCTCGCCGGGCTTCAATTGCCCGCGCATCAATGCGCTTCGAATCGAGAGATAGGCGCGGTCACTCAGGTTTTCCCGCTCGATTGGCTGCGCCCAATCCTCTGATTTCGAGGGCGAAACTCCGCGTTCCTTGATACTTCTTGACATTCTTTCCATGGTCTCCGCATATTGTGTTATAACAAATAACAAATAACAAACTAATCTTACAGACGCCACTTACGCGCGGGCCTCGTCGGCTGATGATGAGGGGGAAGGAGGAACGAAATCAATGCTTTCCCTACGCAAGACCCGGCCCGCACCCGGCGCGGAGCTGATGCGGCACATCATTGACCCAGCAATCCCGCCAGCCGGGGAAGTCGAGATCGCAGTGCATGCGACCGGCATTTGCGGCAGCGATCTGCATGCGTTCCATTGGGACGCGGGCTACGAATTCATGGCCGGCAATTTGCCGGTGACGATCGGACATGAGTTCTCGGGCGTCGTGACGGCGCTTGGCCCGGATGTGCACGAACCCGGAATCGGCAGCCGGATTGTTTGCTGGCCGACCCTTCCATGCGGCACCTGCGCGGCCTGCATGGCCGACCGAGCTTCCGCTTGCGGGGCACGCTCGATCGTCGGGTTGCATCGCGATGGCGGTTTTGCCCCCCGCGTCAGGGTTCCGGCCGCAAGCTGCTTTCGCATTCCCGACAGCCTGCCACTGGATCGTGCGGCGCTGACGGAACCGCTGTCGGTCGCCGTCAACGCCGTCGATCTGGCCGAAGTCGAACCGGGCCATCGCGTTGCAGTTCTTGGCCCGGGACCGATCGGACTTGCGGTCGCATGGGTCGCGAAGGCGCGTGGCGCGGATGTGCTGCTGGTGGGCCTTGATGACGAGGCGCGGCTGGCGCTGGCCCGAAGGATGCATATTCCCCACACCGCGGATCTGGACCGGGAAGAACTCGCAAAGGCGGCAATGCGTGCTTTCGGTGCCCTCGCCGACCGAGTCATCGAGGCGACGGGACATCCCGGCTCGATCGAGCAGGGGCTGGGGATCCTGCGGCCCGAGGGCATATTCGTTGCCGCGGGAATCCACGGCAAGGACTGCCGGTTGAACCTTGCCCGCTTCGTGCGTGAGAAAAAGCAGCTGCGCGGCGCACATGATACGACACGGCATGCCTTCGAAGAGGCGATCAACCTGCTCGATGCGCAGGGTGACGAGCTGATCCAGCTTGTCACGCACCGCCTCCCGCTATCCGACGCCATGAAGGGCTTTTCCCTCGCCAGCGGCGGCGACGCGATGAAGGTGTTGCTATTCCCCGAAAAAAACCCGGATGAACGAGAAACCGAAAGGCCCCTGCATGTCCACGGCGATACAGCTTGAACGAATATCCAGTCGCAACGAAACCGGCGCACATGTCATGGCCGCCGCCTTGGCCCGTCATGGCGTGACCGAGATTTTCGGCCAGTCGCTGCCTTCGGCCCTGATCCTGGCCGCGCCCCATCATGGCATTCGCCAGATCGGTTATCGAACCGAAAATGGCGGAGCCGCCATGGCAGACGCCTATGCCCGTGTCAGTGGCCGGGTTCCGGTCGTCACGGCGCAGAATGGACCTGCCGCCACCCTGCTGGTGCCGGGTCTTGCCGAGGCGTTCAAGGCATCGATCCCGGTGGTGGCAATCGTTCAGGACGTGCATCGGCGGCATACCGACAGAAATGCCTTTCAGGAGCTGGATCATTTCGCGCTGTTTTCAGGCGTGTCGAAATGGATCCGCAGGGTCTCGGATGTCGATCGGATCGACGATTATGTAGACATGGCCTTTACCCGCGCCGCCTCCGGCCGGGCCGGGCCTGCAGTTCTGATGGTCCCGCCCGATGTGCTGGATGAACGTCCCGAACTTTCTCCCGATGCATCCCGCCGGCAAATCAGCCTTGGGCGCTATCCTCTTGACCGGACCGTCGCCGATCCGGCGCGCATCGCCGAAGCAGCCGCCCTGATCGCCGGGGCGAAAAGCCCGATCGTCATCGCGGGGGGAGGCGTGCACTCTTCCGGCGCGGTCTGCGAGCTTGCCCGCCTGCAGGACATGGGCATACCCGTGGCCACGACGGTGATGGGCAAGGGCGCCGTTGCCGAAACGCATCCGCTGTCGGTTGGTGTCGTGGGTTATTTCATGGGTCGGGGCGGCCGGGCCGCGCATCAGCGCGATCTGGTGACCGGTGCCGATGTGGTGCTGCTGGTCGGCAACCGGACCAACCAGAACGGCACGGATAGCTGGCAGCTTTATCCCAGGGACGCGCGTTATATCCACATCGATATCGACGGCGCGGAGATCGGTCGCAATTACGAGGCGTTGCGTCTCAAGGGCGATGCCAGGCTTACGCTCGCGGCATTGGCCGAGGCGCTGGAGGCACGTGACATATCGGCCCTGACCGGGCGTCGTGCAGTGCTGGAGGCCCGCTTGGCCGAGGGCCGGGCGAAACACGAGGCGGAACTTGAAGGGTTGATCGATTGGGATGCGACCCCCTGCCGTCCCGAGCGGCTCATGCGTGATCTGGATGCGGTGCTGCCCGATCATGCGATCACGGTCGCGGATGCCAGCTATTCCTCGATCTGGATCGCCAATTTCCTGACGGCGCGTCAACCGGGCCAGCGCTTCATCACCCCGCGGGGACTGGCCGGGCTGGGCTGGGGTCTGCCATTCGCGCTGGGGGCAAAGGCCGCAAGGCCGGAGGCGCCGGTCATCTGTGTGACCGGGGACGGAGGTTTTGGTCATGTCTGGGGCGAACTCGAGACCGCGCGGCGGATGAAGCTGCCGGTCGTGCTGATCGTGCTCAACAACCAGATCCTCGGCTATCAGAAACATGCCGAGCTCAGCATCTTCGGCGACCATACAGACGTGGTGCATTTCGAGGCGGTCGACCATGCGGCGATCGCACGGGCAACCGGTTGCGCAGGTGTCCGGGTCGAGAGCCCGGCAGGGTTCCTGCCCGCGCTCAAGGATGCCCTCGTCTCGACCGAGACAACCGTCATCGACGTGCTGACCGATGAAAGGGCGCATCCGCCTATCACCAGTTTCGAGGGCAAGGCGGCGCTCGACTACTGATTTCGACGGTCATGTCGGACCGTCATGTTCCAAGGGAGGAAACAGATGAAACTAACAGGATTCCTGACGACTGCCGCGGTATCGGTGTTCCTCGCCGGAGGGGCGGCAGCCGAGGTGAGATTCGGTGCGCTCTACCCGTTCAGCGGACAACTCGCGCTTCTGGGAGAGGAAAGCGCGCGTGGCGCCGAGCTTGCCGTGGACGAGATCAATGCCGCGGGCGGTGTCCAGGGCGAGGAAGTTGTCCTTGTTCGCGGCGACGCGGTCGATAACAACCAGGCCATCGGAGAGGCGCGGCGACTGATCTCGCGCGAGGGGGTGAAGGCCATTCTGGGCACTTACTCTTCGTCCCGCTCGATCGCCGCGAGCCAGGTCGCCGAACTTTCGGGTATCCCGTATTTCGAACTGGGCGCGGTTGCCGACGAGGTGACCGGGCGCGGCCTGAAATACCTCTTCCGCACCAATCCGACCGCCGAGCATATGGGGCAGATGATCGTCGAGATGATCGTCGAGAAGGTCGCGCCCGCCTTGGGCAAGGACCCCTCCGAACTCCGGATCGGCATCATTCACGAGGATTCGAGCTATGGAACCTCGGTCGCCGGTCATCAGGAGCGGTTCGGCAAGGAGGCCGGCCTGAATATCGTCACGGTGCAGGGCTATCCCGCATCGACCGTCGACATGTCGTCGCTGGTGCTGGATCTGAAAAGCCAGGAGGTCGATGTGGTGCTTCAGACCTCTTACCAGAACGATTCCGTGCTGTTCCTGCAACAGGCCAGCGAGGCGGGTTTCGAGCCCGGTGCGATCATCGGTGGCGGAGGCGGCTATTCGATGTTGCCAACGGCAGAGGCCGTGGGGACGGATGTCATCGATGGCGTTCTGGATGTCGATTTTACCCAGTATGCCGTGGATACCAGCTATACCCCGGGTCTGGAGGAGTTCGTAGCTGCCTACGAGGCGAAATATGGTGAATCGCCGCGTTCGGGCCATTCGCTGAACAATTATGTGGGCGCGATGGCCGTGCTTTCCGCGATAGACAAGGGCGAAGGTTTCGAGCCTGAAGGCATTATCGAAGCGGTCAAGGCGATCGATATTCCCGAGGGCAAGACGGCAGCCGGCTATGGCGTGAAATTCGGCGAGAACAACCAGAACGAGCGCGCCAAGATGATGGGGATGCAATGGCAGGACGGCAAACTCGTGACCGTCTATCCCGCCGAGGCGGCTGTCGGCGAGATGAAGCTGGGACAATGACCGCGCCTTTTTCTTTGGCTGCGGGCAATCCGTCCGCAACCTCCTCTCCTTCTGTCTGCGAGGCGTCATGGAGATTTTTCTGCAAATCCTTGCCAACGGGGTGATGCTGGGCGGGCTGTTCGCCATCGTTGCCATCGGGCTGACTCTGATCTTCGGGATCGTGAAGGTCATCAACTTCGCGCATGGCGAATTCCTGATGGTCGGCATGTATCTGACATTCCTGCTGACCACCGGGCTTGACCTGCATCCCTATATCGCCGCCGCTGCTGTCGTGCCCGCGCTTTTCGTTCTGGGTGCGCTGACACAGCGCTTCCTGATTCAGCCGCTGTTGTCGGCCCGAGACGAACATGTCCAGATATTCGCCACGGTCGGGCTGTCGACGGCGCTGATGAATCTCGCGTTGCTGATTTTTGGCGCGGACATCGCCAATACGCCGGTGCACGGTGTCCGGAGCCAGGTGCAGCTTGGCCCGGTCAGGGTGCTCGAAGGCCAGATCTGGATCCTGGTCGCGGCGGTCGCACTGGTGATCGGCCTGCAGTTTTTCATGAAGCGCACGACGCTTGGCAGGGCGATCCGCGCAACGGCGCAGAACCGGGCCGCGGCACAACTGATGGGGATCAACGATCGCTTGATCTATGTGCTGACCTTCGGGATCGGCGCAGCCTGTGTCGGATTGGGCTCGGCCCTGATCGCGCCTCTTTACCCCGCATCGCCGACTGTCGGCACCTATTTCGTGCTGATCGCCTTCGTGGTGGTGGTGCTGGGTGGGTTGGGCTCGGTTGCCGGTGCGTTCTTCGGTGCGATCCTCATCGGTATCGTGGATGCCATGTCGGGCTTTTATATCGGTTCGGATCTGCGTGAAGCGGTCGTGTTCGGCATCTTTCTGGTCATCCTGATCCTGAAACCTTCGGGGCTGTTCAGCACCCGCCTCAATCAATCCCACGTGTCGCCATGACCGATATCGCAACGACCCTCACATCCACGCCCAAACGCCTTGCGGGACGCAGAGCCGCGACATTCGGGCTCCTGGCCGTATTGGCCGGAATCCTGCTGGTTCCAATCGGCCTGAACGACGAATTCGTCTATCACATCTTCATCACGATCTGCATCTTCGCGGCGCTTTCGACGGCCTGGAATATCGTCGGCGGTTATGCGGGGCAGTTGTCCCTCGGACACGCAGTATTCTACGGGATTGGCGGCTACGCCGGGGTCATGCTGGCCAATCTGGGCATTTCGCCATGGTTCGGGATGTTCGCGGGGGCGGGAGTGGCAGTCATTGTCGCGATTATCGTCAGCTATCCCTGCTTCCGGCTGCACGGACCGTTTTTCGCCCTCGCGACCATCGCCTTTCTCGAAGTGTTCCGGGTTCTCGCCCTGCATTTCAAGGAATTCACCGGCGGTGCCACCGGAATGATGATTTCGCTGAATATCGGTTGGGAATGGATGGTGTTCCGCGAGCGCTTGCCAGCCCTCGTTATCGCCTTCGGCATGATGCTGGTTTGCCTTGCCGCCGCATGGGTCATCCGCAATCGTCGCCTCGGCTTTTATCTTGTCGCCACCCGCGAGCGCGAATCCGCAGCAAAGGCGGCCGGAGTGAACACGGTCAAGGTGCGGCTGATGGCGGTATCGGTTTCGGCGGCCTTGTCGGCAATGCTGGGTACGTTTCACGCCATGTACCTGACCTTCATCGAACCGGAGGCGATGTTCTCGCTGGAATTTTCCATCCAGATTGCGATGTTTGCCCTGATCGGGGGGATCGGAACCATCTGGGGGCCGCTACTGGGAGCAGTTCTGCTGGTGCCGATCACCGAGTTCGCCCGTGGGGCACTGGGTGCCGAAGCCATCGGGTTGCACGGATTCGTCTATGGTATCGTGCTGATGCTGGTGGTGCTTTTCATGCCGAACGGCATCATGGGCCTCCTGTCGCGCCTTCGTCCCGCCGAATCTGCCAGGAAGGAAACCGAGGCCGCGCCGGTCGCGGCCGAGCCCCGCGCATCGGGCCGCACCGATGCCGGCGAGGCGGTAATGCGCGTTGAAGGGCTGAACAAGCATTTCGGCGGGTTGCATGTCACCAATGATGTCGGCTTCACCCTGCGCGAAGGCGAAATTCTCGGCCTGATCGGTCCCAACGGCGCGGGCAAGACGACGCTGTTCAACATGCTCTCGGGCTTCCTGAAGCCGGACGAGGGGAGCGTGTCGGTGCGGGATGCGGTGGGCGACTGGCAGCATCCCGCCAGTCCCGGTGAATTCGCCGCGCTCGGTGTCGGACGCACTTTCCAGATCGTGCAGCCCTTTGCTGCAATGACGGTCGAGGAGAATATCATGGTCGGCGCCTTCCATCGCCACGCGCAGGTCGGCGATGCGCGCGAGGCCGCGCGCGAAACCGCCCGCCGCATGGGGCTTGGCCCCTATCTCGATCTCGAGGCCAGCAGCCTGACCATTGGTGGCCTGAAGCGGCTGGAAGTCGCCCGCGTGATGGCGATGGAGCCCCGCATTCTGCTGCTTGACGAGGTCATGGCGGGGATCAACCAGACCGATGTGCGGCGCGCGGTGGACCTGATGCTTTCCATCCGCGATACCGGCGTCAGCATCATCGCGATCGAGCATGTGATGCAGGCCGTCATGTCCCTGTCGGACCGGGTCATCGTCCTGAATTCCGGCCAGATCATCGCAGAGGGAGAACCCCGGAGCGTGGTCAGCGACCCGATGGTTATCGAAGCCTACCTTGGAAAGGAATTCGCCAATGCTTGAAGTCGAGCATATCGATGCGGGCTATGGCTCGACTGTCATTCTGCAGGATGTCTCGCTGCGCGTGGATACCGGGGAGGTCGTGACCATCGTCGGGGCGAACGGGGCGGGAAAGACCACGACACTGCGCTGCATTGCCGGTCTGTTACAGCCCCGCTCTGGCCGTATCCGGCTTGACGGGCAGGACATTACCGAGCTGGCTGCTCACGATATCGTCGATCTCGGGATCACGCTGATCCCCGAGGGACGGCAGCTTTTTCCCGATATGACGGTGCGCGAGAACCTGATGATGGGCGCTTATCGCCGCGAGGCGCGCGCTTGTCAGTCGCAAAGCCTGTCCGAGGTGCTCGACCTTTTCCCACGGCTGGCCGAAAGGCTGGACCAGCCGGCGGTGTCACTGTCCGGGGGCGAGCAGCAGATGGTCGCCATCGCCCGGGGCATGATGGCGCGCCCGAAGATCCTTATGTTCGACGAACCCTCATTGGGCCTTGCCCCGATCATCGTGTCGCAGGTCTTCGAGGTGATCGAACAGGTTGCCGCGAGCGGCACCACCGTGCTGATAGTCGAGCAGAATGTATTTCACACTTTGAAAGTGGCAGATCGCGGCTATGTGCTTGAAAATGGGCGGATGACTCTGGAAGACAGCGCCGCCGCCCTGCTGGCTGACGATCACGTCAGGCAAGCTTATCTGGGGATATGAAGATATGTCGGACAGGGAACTCAATCCGAAGCATCACGTGACGCGCGACAGCCATGCGGGTCGCCGGGTGCTGGTGACCGGAGGGGCCAGGGGGATCGGCCGCGCCGTTGCCGAGGGGTTTATCAATCGCGCCGCGACGGTCGGTGTGCTCGATTTGTCCGCTGCGGCGGTCAATGAGGCAGTCGAGGCACTCGATGGGGCGGGACCGGGCCGGGCCATACCGCTGGTGGCCGACGTGGCGGATTACGCTGCGTTGACCGCCGCTCTCGGTGCCGCAGAAAAACTGATGGGAGGAACGTTCGATACCGTCATCAACAATGCCGGGATCTCGCCCAAGCACGAAGGTGCCGCCCGCAAGGTGTGGGAAATGGACCCGGGGGAATGGCGCCAGGTGGTCGATGTGAACCTGACGGGGCATTTCAACACGATCCGCGCCCTGGTTCCGTCGATGCGCGCGCAGGGACGCGGCTGGATCGTCAACAGCTCCTCGGTCGCGGGCAAGACCCATTCGCCCATTGTAGCCTGTCATTATGCCGCCACGAAATCCGCGGTGATCGGGTTCACCAAGCATCTGGCCGCGGAACTCGGACCCTTCGGGATCCGGGTGAATGCAGTGGCGCCGGGACGCATCGCCACCCCGATGGTGGCCGGCGTCGCAAAAGAGGTGAATGATGCGCAGGTCGCCCTGACCCCCATGGCAAGGCTCGGAGAACCTGCCGAGGTTGCGGATGTGGCGCTCTGGCTGACCTCGCCCGAGGCAAGCTTCGTCACCGGCCAGACTATCGACGTGGCCGGCGGTCTTTACATGACCTGACAGGAACTCCGCCCATTGAAAGGCCCGATTGCATGACGATCACCGATATTACCGGCAAGACCCGGCTATTCGGCATCCTTGCCGATCCGATTCATCAGGTGAAGACCCCCCAGGTCATGAACGCGCTCTTTCGGCGGCATGCGGTGGATGCTGTTCTGGTGCCCATGCATGTCGCACCGGACGGGCTGCCTGCACTGATGGCGGGATTGCGCGAGATGCGGAATTTCGGGGGCTTCATCGCGACCGTGCCGCACAAGCCGGATATGCTTTCCCTCTGTGACGAGACGGTCGGGGACGCCGCGCGGATAGGTGCGGTGAATTGCGTCCGACGCGAATCCGATGGGCGCATGGTAGGGGCAATGCTGGACGGGATCGGCTTTGTCGAAGGGCTGCGCAGCAACGGGATCGGTATTGTCGGTTGCAGCATATTGCTGGCCGGGGCCGGTGGAGCGGCAAGCGCGATAGCCTTTGCACTGGCCGGGGCCGGGGCCGGGCGGCTGACGATCTGCAACCGGACGGTCGAAAAGGCCGAGGCGCTTTCCGATCGCGTAAGGCGGGACCATCCCTATCTGCCGGTCCAGGCGAAGGCCGCGCTTTCCGATATCGGCGAATTCGACATCATCGTGAATGCCACTTCTCTGGGTATGCGCGCCGGGGATCCGCTACCCGTAGGGCTTAAAGGGTTGGGGCCGCACCATGTCGTCGCCGAGGCGATCATGGAACCGGCTGAAACACCGCTTCTGGCAGAAGCGGTGCGGCATGGCTGCCGTGTTCAGCCGGGCCTGCCCATGCTTGAGCGGCAGATAGAGCTCATGGCTCGCCACATGGGTGCGCTTGCATGATCCGGAAGAGTGCAGGTCCGCACGCGTTTCAGCCTGTCGCAAGGGTCCGGCACGATTTGCGGTTCCGTCATGCCTGACACCAGAGACGGCGGAAGTTTCGATTATATCATCGTCGGGGGAGGCACGGCGGGATGCGTGCTTGCCAATCGTCTGAGCGCAGATCCCGGAGTGACGGTGCTGCTTGTGGAAGCCGGTGCAAAGGAGCGCAGCCCCTGGATCGAGATACCGGCGGGGTTCTACAAGCTTTTGACCAATTCCGACTTCAACTGGCGTTTCACGTCCGAACCCGAGCCCAATACCCTTCACCGCAGGATTGCCATCCCTCGCGGCAAGGGGCTTGGCGGGTCCACGCTGATCAACGGCATGATCTACGTGCGGGGGCAGGCGCAGGATTACGATGGCTGGGCTCAGCGCGGCTGCACCGGCTGGAGCTTTGCGGAGGTGGCGCCGATCTTCCGGCGTATCGAAAGTTACGATGGCCCGGATCCTTCGGGCACTCGCGGTCACGATGGTCCTCTGCCGATTTGCGAGGTCAGCGAACGTCCCGAGATCGGCAGGGCCTTCCTTGCGGCGGCGGAACAGGCGGGGTTCAGGCGCAATCCCGATTACAACGGAGACCGGCAGGAGGGTTTCGGTTATTATCAGGTCAACCAGCGCGATGGCCGCAGGGTCAGTGCCGCCAAGGCTTATCTGGCGCCGGTAAGACATCGGCGTAACCTCGTGGTGCAGACCGGGATGCGTGTCACCCGGATCGAACTGTCTGCCGAGGGGCGGGCGGTGGGGATATCCGCGCGACAGGGCAATGACAGCGTTCGCTTTTCGGCCCGGCGCGAGGTGATCCTTGCTGCCGGGGCGATCCAGACCCCACAGCTTCTGGAACTGTCCGGAATCGGCGATGCCGGGCGGTTGCGCTCGCTCGGCATCGCGCCGGTTCACGACCTTCCGGCTGTCGGCGAGAATTATTCCGACCATTTCTGCACGCGGATGAACTGGCGGGTAAGCCGCCCTGAAACGCTGAACGGACAGTCCCGCGGGCTGTCGCTTTTCCGCGAGCTGTTGCGTTACATGCGGAACCGCAGCGGCATCCTGACCTTCGGAACCGGGCTCGCACATGGTTTCGTCCGGACGCGGGAGGGGCTTGAAGGGCCGGATGTGCAGTATTTCTTCATGCATGCGAGCTATGGAAACGCTGCCGAGCGCAAGCTGGAACGCGAGCCCGGAATGACGCTTGGTATCGCCCAGCTGCGTCCTGAATCCCGTGGCAGCGTCCATGCCGTCACGCCGCATATCGGCGACCAGCCTGCCATCCGGCCGAACTTCCTCGATACCGAGGAGGATCGCAGAGCGATGATCGCGGGAATGCGCATCGGCCGGAAGGTTATCGAACAGCCTGCGCTGGATGGCTGGCGGGATCATGAAATGTCCCCCGGTCCCGGTTGCACCAGCGATGCGGATTGGCTGGAATTCGCGCGCAGCAACGGCCAGACGATCTATCACGCCGCCGGAACCTGCCGGATGGGCAGTGACCCGTCCTCGGTCGTCGATCCGGAATTGCGTGTGCGGGGGATCGACAATCTGCGCATCGTGGACGCGTCGATCATGCCGACCCAGGTTTCCGGCAATATCCAGGCGGCGGTCTTCATGATCGCCGAGAAGGGCGCCGACATGATCCTTTCATCACGAGGATGACTTATCCTCGCAGGGCTTGAAACCTAGTGCAGATGCCTCAGCTTGTCGGGGTTCCGCACCACATAGATTGCCGCGATCCTTCCATCCTCGATCTCCAGTGCTGTCGTCTGAAACTCGCCATCGGCCTCCAATGTGACGAAACCGGGCAGCCCGTTGACAAGGCATGTCCGGACAAGCGTCGAGCCACTCAACTTGAACCTGGTCGCCAGGTATTCATGTGTTTTCATCACGGCGTCGAAGCCGGTGATGGGTTCCATCGCCGCCGGGCGCTTGCCGCCGCCATCGGCATGGATGCTGACATCGGCCGCCAGCATTGCGCCAAGAGCCTTCATGTCGCCACTGCGCGAAGCGTTGAAGAACGCCTCGGCAAGCTCCAGGCCGCGCTGTTTTTCCACCTTGAAGCGCGGCCGTGCCTTGCGGACATGACCACGCGCCCGGACAGCCAACTGGCGGCAGGCCGCCGGATCGCGCCGAATGGTCGCCGCGACCTCATCGAAGCCCATGCCGAACACGTCATGCAGCAGGAACGCCGCCCGTTCGAGCGGGGAAAGGCGTTCAAGTGCCAGCATCAGCGGCAGGGTGACATCCTCTTCCTCCTCCTCGTCGAGAACCGGGTCGGGAAGCCAGGGGCCGATATAGGTCTCGCGCTGACGGCGCGCCGATTTGAGTTGATCGAGGCATAGGCGCGTGACCATGCGGTGCAGGTAAGCCTCGGGCTCCCTCACCTCGCTGCGGTCGGCCTTCATCCAGCGGATGAAGGCCTCCTGCATCATGTCCTCGGCATCGGCCACCGAGCCGAGCATGCGATAAGCGACACGCATCAGCCTTGGCCGCAATGGGTCAAAGCTGGCCGCCGCGTCCTCCTGCCCGGCGGCCGCCATCAGGCGACAGCCTCGGTCTTGGCCCAGAGGGCCTTTGCCGCTGCCGGATCGATAAACCCGCCGAAACCGACCGCGATACGGTTCCAGCCGTTGATGATATTGATGATCAAGGTCAGCTTGACCCGCTCCTCTTCGGTGAAATGCGCCTCCAGGGCTTCATAGGCCGCTTCATGCGTATGCCTCTCGGACAGACGGGTCAACGCTTCGGTCCAGCCGAGCGCGGCGCGTTCGCGATCAGTGTAACACGGTGCCTCGCGCCAGCCCGATAGCAGGTAGATCCGCTGTTCGGTCTCTCCCTTGGTGCGCGCCTCGATGCTATGCATGTTGATGCAATTGGCGCAGCCATTGATCTGCGAGGCACGGATTTTCACCAACTCGGTGATCGTGGGGTCAAGGCTCTGGTTGATGGCAATCGAGGTATCAAACCAGTTCCTCATCAGATCGGGGGCCGCAGCTACGGGATTCAGTTTGGCAGTCATGGATTCGGTTCCTTCCGTTGGTTCCGAAACTGATGACGATTCAGAATCCGCCAATGTGACATGCCTGCGGAAAAAAACTTCGTCACCACCAGGATCCGCAACCGCTTCCATGGAGATCGGCATACCCTGACGCATGCCTGGCAAGTTCCGTAGCTCGCAGACCAGAGCGCCCGCCCACGAGGGGCGGGCCGCCGATCATTTGGCAAGGATCAAACGAAGGTGAACCCGTCGTCCTCGATCCGTGTGAAGTCCACGGCTGTGATCTCGAAAGACAGGCCGTCGCCGCTGCTGACCGCCATTTCATCGAAGGCCATGCCCGGCTCGGCATGAATGCTCCCATCGGCGGGGTTCAGAAGAATTTCGTCGACCAGGACATCGTCGTCAAAGAAGGACAGGCGCAGTTCGCCCGAACCGCTGACCGAGCCCAGTTCCAGCGTCACATCCAGCGCGTCGGTCAGCCGTCCGCCATCATCCATCGTGAAACGAACCGCTTCCTGCCCGTCGATCCGCTCCGCATCGCTGCCAAAGAGCTTGTCCATGAAAAGGGAGTAGACGCTTAGCCCGTCACCCGCGAAGTTCAGCAGAT
The DNA here is from genome assembly GCF_003697785.1 of Paracoccus alkanivorans. Classification (GTDB taxonomy): domain Bacteria; phylum Pseudomonadota; class Alphaproteobacteria; order Rhodobacterales; family Rhodobacteraceae; genus Paracoccus; species Paracoccus alkanivorans. The sequence goes on from NZ_QOKZ01000003.1 coordinate 471,221, forward strand.
TAAGCCCCCGGCCTTCCGCCGAAACAGTGATGTCGGATCCCTTGATATCCAGTTCGGATGACAGCACCGGCACGGTATCGGTGGAAACCCTTTCGCCATCCTCCGAATAGGTCACACGGTTGAACAGCAGCCGCGAATCGTCGAATTCGGCGCGGGTCGACACCAGTTGCAATTCGGGCTCCAGTGTCAGGCCGATCAGCAACGGGTCGTGATCGGATACGGCAAAGGCATCCTCGCGATAGAAGGACGGATCGTTATACTCCGAGGAATAGGAGAACAGGTCCGGCTCGTCGGCATTGATGTGCCATTCGGCGACATCCGTCACATTATCCAGCAATCCCTCGCTGGCCATGCCGTAATCCAGCGTGCCGCGCTGACCGTCGAAGACATAGCTATAGGCATCATCGCCCAGATAGCTGCCGGCCAGGTCCGTCAGGCCATTTTCCTGCAGCGCCTGCACCGGATCCTCTGCGGCGTAGGAGTTCAGATCGCCAAGGATCAGCAGGTTTTCCATGCTCTCCGCGCCGGTCGGATTGCCCGAGATCCACTCGGCAAGCTCGGCCGCGGCTTCGGCCCGGACCGCGTTCCAGAAGCCCTGTCCGTCGCCCTGATCGAAATTCGGGTCATCGCGCAGCGCTTCGATCAGCGTGGGATCGACATTGGCGGCCTCGGCCGCGTCCATGAGGTCCTGCAGCCCGCTGTCACCCTTGGACTTGAAGTGATTGGCCACCGCCGTGATCTCGGCGCCATCCGCCGTCTCGAATGTGGCGGCGATCGAGGGGCGGTTGCGCTGGTAATCGCCCAGCTGCTCGCCCGTCGTCTTTTCGATCTCTTCGGCGACGGCTGTGGTCGCCGCCGATGTGGCTTCGGTATATTCCAGCACCGCCGAACCCTTCAGCGTGACCTGATCGGCGCGATAGATGATTCCCGTGGTAATCGCGTCCGTGCCCACGAAATCCGTCCCCGGATCGACGAAGGCGTAGGTGCCGGGTGCGGTCGCGGCGTTCAGGGCATCTACAAGGGTCGCGATGGCGCTGCCTTCGCCGAAACCGTTATTCTCGATCTCCTGCAGCGCGATGATCTCGGCATCCATTCCGGTGATCGCGGCAACCAGCTTGTCGGTCTGGCGGGCAAGGTCCTCGGCAGTGGCCGCACCACGTGGTTCCAGATCGCCATTCGGGCCGGTGCCCATGCCCGAGTCGCCCAGTGTTGTGAAATAGTTCAGCACGTTGAAACTGGCGACCTGCAGATCGCCGCCGACATCGGGAACGCTGCCGGGACGTTCCCCGGTTTCCTCGATGACATCCAGCGGCGCATCGACCTGCACGCGATAGGCGCCATAGCGTTCATCCATAATGCCTGAGACGCCGGATAACTGCGTGCCAAGCCGCAGGGTCGGCCCTTCGGCGGTCAGCGGGTCGCCCGCCTCAAGGGGGGTGCCATCGCCCGAATCGATCATCGTCACCCGGTCCGGGTTCTGTCCGGTCGAGCCGTCGTCGATGGTCAGGCGCGCGGCGGCGTTCTGCGCCGCCAATGCCTCGATCTCGGCAGTCTGGGTCTGGGCGTCATAGATCTGAGTGGGCTGGACAAGGTTGCCCTCGGCCACCTGGATCTCGCCATAGCGGTCCAGGTTGAAATTCGTCACGACCGTCAGCGGATCCTCCGATCCGGTCAGCAGCTGGACCCGCATCCCCTCGTAAGCCTCGAACCCGTCGCGCATGCCAAGCGTGATCTGCGTCACCGAGGGCAGCGCGGCGCCGGTTTCAAGCACCTGCAGATCGCGGATATCCTCCAGTTGGGTCAGGTCGCCATATTCCGAAACTTCCCCGGTCAGGCGCAGCCTGTCGCCGACCGACACGGGAACGGGGGAATAGACATAAAGCCCCTCGGAGGTCGCCATGTCGCCATCCTGATCGGCGTCCTCCTCCTGCAGGTAGTAACCGACCTGCTGGCCGGAGGCATCGGTGATGATCCCCGTCACGACCGCCTCGACCGTGACCTCCTGCCCGGTCATGGCAGAGGCATCGCCGCTGCCTTGGATGGCCGAGATCCGCGTCACCGACGTATCGTCATCGGCGATCGCGACGGTCAGGTCGCCCACGGTGATCCCGTCATAATCCGGATCGGCGCTGGCGACCGTGAAGCCGAGCGTGCCGGAATGCGTCGAGCCTTCGTCCAATTCGTCATTCACTGCCCGCAGCGTGATCCCCACCGGGCCGGTGCCATCCAGAACCGCCGTGACCGAAGCGCCGAAACTGACCCCGTCAAGGCTGATCTCGCTTTGATCGTCCGGGGCAGTGACCGTGACCTCGACCGGCGCGGCGGGTATGGTCGCCAGTTCCAGCGTGAAGCTGTCGGTGGTCATGCCCGCTTCGGATACGGCCAGGCCGTCGCCTGCCCGCGCGATGACGGCGGGCGCGGACTCGCCGCCCGATGTGCCGATGATGCGGAAATTGTCGGCGGCGAAATCCTCGTCCCCCGCATCGATACTGGCGCTGAAGCGCAGGTCGAGCACCGAGCCGCTGCCCGAGATGGCGGCGGCGAATTCCTGAAACGCATCGGTCAGGGCGGCGCCGTCGCCGCTGCCATCCAGATCGCTGTCCTGCCGGAACTTGCCGTTATAGCTGCCCGAGCTGAAATCCGAGCCGACAAAGGCCAGAACGGTCTGCCATTCGCCGCCATCGACCCGCGCCTCGACGCGCAGGTAATCATTGGCGTCAATATCGCCCGGTTCATCGAAATATTCCGCGAAGCTGCCCCGGAATGTCAGGCCCGACAGGCCCGTGATGTCGATACCACTCCATTCGGCGCTGATCGGAAGCGCCGCCCCCTCGCCATCCAGATCCTGCCCGGTCAGAAAAGCGCCATCGGCGCCCTCATAGGGCTTCAGCCCCGATGGCACCGCATCCGCGCCGAAATCATCTGTGGCATTCCCGGCGATACCGAAATAATCGCTGCTGCCGTCCGAGAAAAAGCCCGTCGAGGTCGAAAAACCCGCGCCGTCATCGAAACGCTCGTCCAGTGCTGTCACCTCGGTCGAGGTGGTATCCATCTTCAGATCGTCGCGCCGCAGATTCGTTGTCATGAAGTTCACCCTGTTTGCAGATGCTTACCGCCGTGAAACCGCAAGGCTAGCAGCTTTGCGCAACCGGTATGTGACAGGGTGGCGGCCGGGTTTTGCCGCCACGTCTTGCTGCCGGGTTTCAGTCCTGATCCAGCCTGAAAGACCAGAAATGCGTCTCGCCCGAGCTGTCATCCACGCCATCGTTATCGGTCGCCACATATGCGGTTCCCTCGGATGTGATCGCCAGCCCCTCGACCTTGTCGACCACATAGCCGCCGGGGGCTTTCAGGTCGGGAATCAGGTCACGCAGGACCGTTTTGGGCACCAGCGGCAAATCGCCGTCGAGGGGGGCGGGCTGCAGGTCGGTCAGGTCAACGCGGGTGACCTGCTTGAGCGCGGCCTTCTCTCCGATCAGGTTGTCACGCTCGATCAGGTATAGCGCGCCCTCGTGAACTGCGAGATCGGACAGGCCGACCCATCCTTCGCCGGTCTCGATCGGATAGCGGACGCCGGACCATTCGCCAGTGGCCGGGTCCAGTTGCAGCAGCTTTACCTGCCCCTCGGGATCGTCGCCCCATTCGCGCTGCACCGCGAGCCAAAGCTTGCCATCCGCCAGCGCGATCCCCTCGAAGCCGAACCGCTTTTCGTGTTGAGCCAGCGCATCGGACAGCCCGAATTCCTCGGTGACCGCTCCCTCGGCATCGACATGCAGGACCGCGTGTGGAATCCCTTTCTCGCTATTGCCTTCCGAGGCCAGCCAGAAACCGCCCTGACCGTCCGGCGCGATCCCTTCCAGATCCAGCTTTTCGGCGGGTGCGCCATCGCGGGTCACGACCACACGCGAGGTGATCCGCGCGGGGGTTTGCGATGCATCGATGGCGAAGATCGCCGGGGCGGCGGAATAGACGCTGTCACTGACCGCGTAAAGCCGCGCCGGATCCTCTGGATCGGCTGCAAGGCCCGACAGCGCGCCCCAGGGGATCAACTCGTCCGCACCGGCCGAGGTGATGGTCGGATAGGCGGCAGGTGCATCTTCGCGCTCATACAGCATCACATGGGCGCGGGGGCCGCCATCCTCGCCCAGATCGGTCTCGTTCGCGGTGGCGAAGAGGTTGCGTTGCGGGATCGCGACCAGCCCCTCCGGCCCGATACCCGAAGGCAGGGCCTGCACCAGCCGCGGCGCTGCCGGATCGCTCGCGTCAAAGACGAAGACGATACTTCCGCGTTCAGAGGCCACGAAGATCATCGGCGTATCGTCGTCATATCGCGCGGTGATCACCGCCTCGGGCTCGCCGCCCTTGTTGTCCGAGCGGCCTTCCGGGTAATGGCCCAGCTTCATCAGTTCGTGTTCCAGCAGGCTGCCGCTGTCGTAAACGACGCTGCCATCCTTGTTCCAGATGGTGAAACCACGGCTGCCGCCGTTCCAGTCGCCTTCATTCGCTGTGACCAGGTGGTCATTATCGAGCCATGCAACGGCATCCGGTTCGCGCGGGATTTCCGCCAGGCTGGCTGCCGGGTCGATCCCACCGTCATCCTCGGTGTCGATCCCGTCCAGATCCACGCTGCCCGCGCTGAAATGACTGGCGAGTTCGCCATCCGCGCCGATGATCGCGATATGGTTGTTCTCCTGCAAGGTGACGGCCAGTTCACCCGCTTCGTTATACGAAACATATTCCGGTTCGGGATCGTCGCCCGCCACCTCGGCCAGTCCGGTCAGCTCGATCCGTTTCAGTCCGGCGCAATCGGCGGCGCCGTCCGCGACCGGGATCGTCACCACGAAACCGGCCGGCATCTGCGGTATGGCGCCGTCATTGACATCCTCGTCGCGCTCATTCTCTACCGCTATGGCGATCTGGCTGCCATCACCGTTCACCGCGACCGAATCCGGCTGGCCGCCGATATCACAGCTTGCCAGCACCTCCTTGGAGGCGATATCCACGCTGCGCAGCGCCCCCGAGGGCTCGGTAAAGCTATCCGAAGTGTTTACCCCGACAAATGCCGTGCCACCGACGATCACGGTGGTTGTCGGCTCTCCATCCATGGCAATATGGCCAAGCGGCCTGGGCGCGGCAGGATCGGTGATGTCGATCAGCCCAAGCGCCTTCAGCGGGCTGTCGGAATAGATCAACATGTTGCCATCCGCGGTCGCCGCCATGATCTCGGCGCTGGTTTCCTGCATCATGTCCTCGCCTTCCGCGAAATTCGCGGTCGTGGGAAAACTGGCGATACGGTTGAAAACCGGCTCGGCAAGCGCACCGGGGGCGGCCACGCCAAGCGTGATGAGCGACGTCAGCATGAGACGCATGATGTTTGATCTCCGGGTAAACTTTCTTCCGGTGCTTGTGACGCGGCAAAGCGACAGTTTCGCAACAATTATGCGACCGGTTGATGACAGTTCCCGGATGCGCCGGTCGAAACAGGCACATCGTTGATGATCTTTCCAAGCTTCACGACCTGTTGCCTGGCAAGGCCAATGATCTCTGCCTCGTTCATACCGTCGGATTGTGACCAGATGAGGATCGCATGTGCCAGCGCATGCGCCACCAGTTCGGCCAGCAATTCAGCCTCGGGGCGTGCGGTTTCGTCCAGGCGGGAAACGATGGGGCTGACCATCTGGTCGGACAGTTTCCGCAGCGAAGCGTGAAAGGTCGGCACCAGTTCGGGTGAACGCTCCAGCAAGGTATCGATCAGCCCGATCGTTTCACGACTCAGGTGGCTATCGGACAGATGCCTGCCAAGAACCTCGAACAGGTCGTTCATCAGTGGCCCTGACGCAGTTTCGAACCAGTCGATGATTTCCGGGGCGATTTCCGGTTGCTTGCCAACCAGCGCGGCCTCCTTGTTCGCGTAATAGTTGAAAAAGGTCCGCAGGCTGATCCCTGCCTCTGCCGCGATCATCTCGGTCGTCACTGCCTCGAAGCCTTCGCGCAATGCCAGTCGCAGCGTGGCGGACTGGATTTCCCGCCCGGTTTGCAGGCGGCGGCGATCACGAAGCGTTGAAGATGCGGGCATCGGCTGAGATCTCAGTAATTTCACTTAAAGCAAATATTGCATGCCATGCAAAATTATGCAAGGACGCCTCCAACCTGGTCCTTGCCAAACGGGGCCGCATCTTGTCCGGGATTATCACGATGTCTGATTTTCGTCGCTCGATCCGTCTGGCGGTCATCGCGCTGCTGACATTTGGATCCGCCGCCATCGCGCAGAATGCCGCGCCGCCCAAGCAGGTTGGCGTGGTCGAGATCGCTTTGCAGCCCGTGCCCCGGATCGTGACCCTGCCCGGACGGGCGGTGTCGGGGGCCGAGGCGGCGATCCGGCCGCGCGTCGGCGGTATCGTTACCGAGATCCTTTATGATGCCGGTCGCCCGGTCAAACGGGGCGATCCGTTGTTCCGTATCGACGCGACTACATACGAGGCCAATCTCAGCAGCGCCGAGGCGGATGTGGCCTCTGCCAGGGCGGCAGTGACCGAGGCGGAATCGGCCTATCAGCGAACCGAAAGACTGCAGGGTTCGGGAACCACGCTGGCGCAGGTCGAGGCGGCCCGGGCGACGCTGGAACAGGCCCGGGCGACGCTGCAATCGGCGCAGGCGGCGCTGCGATTGGCGCAGGCGGAGCTGGACTGGACCACAGTGACCAGCCCAATCGATGGAATGGCCAGCGTGGCCGAAGTGTCGGTGGGTGATCTGGTGACCGCCGGGCAGGCAGAGGCAATGGCCACGGTGACACGGCTCGATCCGATCGAGGTGGATATGTATGAACCCTCGGCCCGGATGCTGTCGGTCATCAGCGATATCACCGAGGGGCGGCTGAAGATGAACGAGAAGCTGCGGGCGACCCTGACGCTGGAAACCGGCCAGACCTACGAGGCGACCGGCGAATTGGTGGCGCCGGGTTTCAGCGTATCGACCTCGACCGGCGCGGTCGATACCCGCTTCCGCTTTGATAACCCGCGCAATCTTCTGCTACCGGGAATGTTTCTGCGCGGACAGGTTGAACTGGGCACGGTCCAGGCGTTCCTGGTGTCGCAATCGGCGGCGACACGCGACCGCACCGGCAAGCTGACCGCATGGGTGGTTGAGGAGGGCAAGGCCGTGCAGCGTGAACTGGCTGATAACGGCACATGGCAGCATAACTGGATCGTGACTGATGGTTTGCAAGAGGGTGATCTGCTGGCGGTGGATGGGCTGACCGGCCTGAGCGAAGGTATGGAAGTCACCACTGTTCCGGTCACCTTCGACGAAAACGGCGTGGTGCGCGAGGTGGAGGGCGATAACGCTCCCGCCTCGGAGAAAGCCTCCGTCACCGACGACACCCCGGCGACGGAGTAATCCAGCATGGCCCGTTTTTTCATCCACCGCCCTGTTTTCGCGTGGGTCATCGCCTTCGTGACCATGCTGGTGGGCTCGCTCGGCTTGTCGACCCTGCCGATCGAGCAATATCCACAGATCGCCCCGACCACGGTGCGGATCAGCGCCGGCTATAACGGCGCCTCGGCGGAGATCGTCGAAAGCTCGGTCACCACCGTCATCGAGGATGCGATGACCGGTCTCGACGGGCTGATCTACATGACTTCGAACTCGACGCCGGGATCGGCCTCTATATCTCTGACCTTCGACGACACGGTGGATGCGGATATCGCGCAGGTGCAGGTGCAGAACAAGTTGCAGCTTGTGACCTCGCAACTGCCCGACATCGTGCAGCAATCGGGCGTGTCTGTGTCGCGTTCAACCTCGTCGATCCTGCTTGTCGGGGCGCTGACCAGCAGCGACGGGCGCTATTCGACGGTCGAACTGGGCGATCTGACGGCGCAGATGATCGAAGATCCGGTCAAGCGCACGCCCGGTGTCGGTTCGATCAACACGTTCGGATCGGGCTATGCGATGCGGATCTGGCTCGACCCGATGAAGATGGCGCAATACCAGGTCACGCCTGCCGACGTGACCTCGGCAGTGTCCGAGCAGAACAGCAATGTCACCGTCGGCAGTCTTGGCGCGCAGCCTGCACCGGAAGGCCAGCGCCTGACCCTGTCGCTTTCGGCGCAGTCGCAGTTCTCCAGCGTCAAGGAGTTCGAGCGTATCCTGCTGCGCGTGGATCCGGACGGCTCGACCGTTTTTCTGGGCGATGTCGCGCGGATCGAGATCGGGCAGGAAAGCTATGGCGGCGCATCGCGCTATAACGGCAACCCGGCGGCGGGCTTCGCGGTCAACCTGGCGACCGGCGCGAATGCCGTCGAAACCGCCGAGGCCGTACGCGAGGTGCTGGCTGGCATCGCGCCATCGCTGCCCGAAGGCGTCGATATCGTCTATCCCTATGATACTTCGCCCTTCGTCGAGGAATCGATCAACCAAGTCTACCACACCCTGGCCGAAGCAGTCGTGCTGGTTTTCCTGGTCATCCTTTGCTTCCTGCAAAGCTGGCGCGCGACGATCATCCCGGTGATCGCCATCCCGGTGGTGTTGCTGGGCACTTTTGCGGTGCTTGCCTTTGCGGGATACACGATCAACACGCTGACCATGTTCGCGATGGTTCTGGCCATCGGCCTGCTGGTCGATGACGCCATCGTGGTGGTCGAGAATGTCGAGCGGGTGATGGAGGAAGAGGGGCTCGGACCCGTCGAGGCGACGGAAAAGAGCATGGCGGAAATCACCTCTGCGCTGGTCGGCATCGTGCTGGTCCTGTCGGCGGTGTTCCTGCCAATGGCCTTCATGTCCGGCGCGACCGGGGTGATCTATCGGCAGTTTTCGGTCACGATCATCACCGCCATGGTTCTGTCGCTCGGGGTTGCAGTGATCCTGACGCCGGCCATGTGCGCCACCCTGCTACGCCCGCGCAAGCACGGCGACGGGATCGCGCCCGCGCGCTGGTTCAACCGCAATCTCGACCGCGCGACCGGCGGTTATGCCAGCGTGGTTGGTGGGCTGGTCAAACGGCCCTTCCGCATGCTGGTGGTGCTGGTCGCGATCGGGGCCGGGGTGGCAATGCTGTATCAGAAACTGCCTGGCTCGTTCCTGCCCGACGAGGATCAGGGCGTGATGCTGGTCATGGTCGAGACCCCCGACGGATCGACCACGGCACAGACGCAGGCGCTGGTCGAGAAGGTCGAGGATTACCTGCTGAACGAGGAATCCGAAACGGTCGAGTCGGTCTTTGCCGCGCTTGGCTTCAGCTTTGGCGGATCGGGGCAGAACAGCGCGATGATCTTTGCCAAGCTGCATGATTACGAAGAGCGCGAGGGCCATGACGTCGCCTCTCTGGTCAGCCGCGCCAATGCGCATTTCTTCATGACCAACCGTTCGGGCCAGGTCTATGTGCTGCAGCCACCCGCCATTCAGGGCATGGGCGCGTCCTCGGGCTTTTCGATGTATCTCGTCGATCAGGCCGGGCGCGGGCAGGAGGCGCTTTCCGCCGCTGCCGATCAGCTTGTCGCCGACACACAGGCCGATGGCCGCGTCACCAACCTGCGCGGTAACGAGGCGCCGTTCGAGACCTCTCTGCGGCTGGATATCGACCAGCAGAAGGCCGCGGCTTTCGGTCTGTCGATTTCCGAGGTCAACGCGATGCTGTCGGTGATCTTTGCCGGGCGGGACGTGAACGACTTTGCGTTGGGGTCCGAACTGCGTCCGGTCATCGTGCAGGGCGAGGCCGAGGCCCGCTCGCAGCCCGAGGATATCGACCGCTGGTATGCCCGCAACGATCAGGGCGAGATGGTTTCCTTCGCGGCGATCGCGACCCGGGCGTGGGATCAGGAGCCGCAGGCGCTTGCCCGCTATGGCGGCACCCGTGCGCTGGAACTGAGCGGTGCGGCCGCGCAGGGGCTGTCTTCGGGCGCGGCGATGGAGGCGATGGAGGAGCTGGTCGCCGATCTGGATGGCGGCTATGGCACGGCCTGGACCGGCCTGTCCTATCAGGAACGGCTTTCGGGCAATCAGGCGCCGATGCTGTTTGCGCTTTCGGCGCTGGTCGTGTTCCTTGCGCTGGCGGCCCTGTATGAAAGCTGGACCGTGCCGCTGGCGGTGATGATGACCGTGCCGATCGGGGTGCTGGGCGCATTGGCGGCGGCGCTGATCTTCGGACAGTCGAACGATGTCTATTTCAAGGTCGGCCTGCTGACCACCATCGGGCTTGCCGCGCGCAACGCGATCCTGATCGTGGAATTCGCGCAATCCCTGGTGGCGCAGGGCAAATCGCTGCTGGAGGCCGCCATCGAGGCGTCCAGGATGCGGCTGCGTCCGATCCTGATGACGACCTTTGCCTTCATGCTGGGGGTATTGCCGCTGGCGATCGCCTCGGGTGCCGGGGCAGGGGCGCAGAACTCCATCGGGATCGGGGTGCTGGGCGGCATGGCGTCCTCGGCGGTGATCGGCATCTTCCTCGTGCCGGTCTTCTACGTTGCCGTGCTGCAAGGCGTGAAGCTGGTATCGGGACGGAAAAGAAAGCCCGTGTGAACTTCACAACGGTGGTGACATCACCTCCGCGCAATCAGATCATGTCGGGCCTACTGGCTTCTGCGGCGATGGCGTGATCCGTTTGCGCGGGGATTTCGTGGCAATGACGGGGCATTTGGCGACGAAGGTGCAGAAAATTCGTCGCAACAGGGTTGGAGATCCCGCAATCATCTGAAAGCTTGGGCGCAAATTCGGGAGGGCGGTCGGCACATGGTCGATCTTTGGGACGGTTTGGCACAGGCATTCTGGCTGATGGTGACGCTCGACGCGGAACTCGTCGAGATCTCGCTGCGATCCTTGCAGGTGACGATCAGCGCAACCTGCATCGCGGCCCTGATCGCCATGCCATTGGCGGCATGCCTGGCCGTGTACCGGTTTCGCTGGCGGCGCAATGTCGTTGCGGTCCTGAACGCGATGATGGGCCTGCCTCCGGTCGTCGTGGGGCTGGTCGTCTATGTGCTCCTGTCGCGCTCGGGGCCCCTGGGGGTGCTGGGGCTGCTGTTCACCCCGACGGCGATGATCATCGCGCAGATCGTCATCATCGTGCCGCTGATCGCGAGTGTCGCACATCAGTCGATCCGTGATCTGTGGCAGGAATACCATGATCTGCTGATCTCGATGAATGTCACGCAGGCGCAGAAGGTTCGGACCCTGTTATGGGATTCACGAAGGGCCCTGCTGACCGCCGCGCTTGCCGGATTTGGCCGCGCGATTGGCGAGGTGGGGGCAATCATGATCGTCGGCGGCAATATCGACAACGCGACGCGCGTGCTGACCACCGCCATCGCGCTGGAGACCGGCAAGGGCGATTTCGCATTGGCGCTGGCGCTTGGCTTCGTCCTGATCGCGTTGGCAATCAGCGTCAACCTGGCGATCCACTGGCTGAGTGGCACCGAGCGGGAGGCGGGATGGTGAGTGATCTCTTTCCGGTAACGATGGCGGGTGCCCGGACCTCGCGGCGCGGCATCGTTCTTGTCGGTCCGATAGATCTGACGCTGGAAGGTCAGGGGGCCTGTGTCGTGATCGGGCCGAACGGCTCGGGCAAGACCTCGTTCCTGCGCATGCTGCATGGCGCGGCGCGGCTGACCGGGGGATCGATTACCTGGGGCTGCCCCACGCCCGAGGCGCGCAGGCGGCAGGCCTTCGTCTTTCAGCGACCGGTCATGCTGCGGCGGACAGTCGAGCAGAACCTGACCTATCCGCTGATCGTCCATGGCGTTTCGCGCCGCGAGGCGCAATCGCGCGCCCGGCAATGGGCCGGCAAGGTCGGACTGGCTTCGATGCTTGACCGTCAGGCCTCGATCCTGTCGGGGGGCGAGCAGCAAAAGCTGGCGCTGGCCCGGGCACTGATTACCCGACCTAAGCTGTTGTTCCTCGACGAGCCTTGTGCTTCACTTGACGGGCGTGCGACACGGGAGATCGAGGAAATCCTGCAATCGACCAAGGCCGAGGGGACCCGGCTGATCATGTCGACCCATGACATGGGGCAGGCCCGGCGCATGGCCGATCAGGTGCTGTTCCTGTTGCGGGGCAAACTGCATGACCAGGGAAAGGCTCCGGGATTCTTCGACCGGCCCGGAACGCCGCAGGCACGGGCTTTCTTAAGGGGAGATATCGTTGAATGATGCGTAAACTGATGCTGGGGCTGGCGGCTCTGACAGTCGCGGCGGCCGCGCAAGCCGACGAGATGAAGATGGCGGTGACGACCTCGTTCCACAATTCGGGGCTGGCCGAAGTGCTGTTACCCGAAATCCGGAAAGATCTGGATCTGGAGGTCCAGCTTCTGGTGGTCGGCACCGGGCAGGCGATCAAGCTGGGTGAGGCCGGGGATGTCGATGCGATCCTGGTGCATTCCCGCGCGGCCGAGGACAAGTTTGTCGAGGGCGGTTTCGGCACTCATCGACGCGAGATCATGTATAATGATTACGTCTTTATCGGCCCCGGCGACGACCCCGCCGGAATCGCGGATGACGAAAGCGCCGTTGAGGTCTTGCAGGACATCGCGTCGGCCGAGGCGGATTTCGTCAGCCGCGGCGACGACAGCGGCACCCACAAGAAAGAACTGAGCCTGTGGAAAGCCGCCGGTCTCGATGCCGAGGGTTTCGGCGACTGGTACAAGGCGGTCGGCAGCGGGATGGGTGCGGCGCTGAACACTGCGGCGGGGATGAACGCCTATATCCTGTCGGACCGGGCTAGCTGGCTGAATTTCGGCAACAAGGCCGATCTGGAGCTGCTGTATTCCGGCGACCCGGAACTGTTCAACCAATATGCCTATATTCCGGTGAACCCCGAAAAGCACGATCACGTAAAACATGATCTGGCTGAAAAGCTGGAGGGTTGGCTGGTCTCGGATCGCGCGAAGGAACTGATTGACGGTTACGAGATCAACGGCGAGACGCTGTTCGTCTTCAACGCAGAAGAGGAGTGAAGCTCCCTTGCACGAGCCTCGCGACCTTCGGGCGTGCTGCCGGCTGCGGGGCTTGAAACCCCGCAGCCATTTCGAATGCAAATACCCGTGCCTTACGCCGCCGTCACCTTCACGGCAGCGAACTTGAACTCCGGTATCTTGCCGTAAGGATCCAGCGCCGGGTTGGTCAGGATATTCGCCGCCGCCTCGACATAGGCGAAGGGCAGGAACACCATGTCCGGCGACACCGCGCGGTCGGCGCGTGCCATCAGGGTGATCTCCCCGCGCCGGGTCGCCAGTCTGACCGAACCACCCGCCTCTACGCCCAGCTTGCGCAGGGTCGAGGGATGCAGCGAGCAGTTGGCCTGCGGCTCGACCGCGTCGAGCACCCGCGAGCGGCGGGTCATCGAACCGGTATGCCAGTGCTCCAGTTGCCGCCCGGTGGTCAGGATCATCGGGTATTCGGCATCGGGTTGCTCGTCCGGTGGGATGACGCTGGCCGGGGTGAAGCGGGCACGGCCACTCTCGCGCGGGAAACCGTCGCCAAAGACGATGCTCTGCCCCGGATCCTCGGGCGAAAGGCTGGGATAGGTCACGGCATTCTCTGCCGCCAGCCGGTCCCAGGTGATATTGTCCAGCGATGCCATGCCCAGCTTCATCTCGGCGAAGATCTCGGAGGGATGGCTATAGTTCCAGTCCAGCCCCAGCCTTCGGGCAAGATCGATGGTGATCTGCCAATCCTCCCGCGCTTCTCCCGGCGGGGTTGCGGCAGCGCGGCCCATCTGAACCTGCCGGTTCGTGTTGGTGACGGTGCCGTTCTTTTCATAAAAGGCGGCGGCGGGGAGGATGACATCGGCGTAATTGGCGGTCTCGGTCAGGAAGATATCCTGCACCACCAGATGTTCCAGCTTGGCCAGCGCATCGCGGGCATGGGTCACGTCCGGGTCGGACATGGCCGGGTTTTCGCCCAGGATATACATGCCCTTGATCCTGTCGTCATGAACCGCGTCCATGATCTCGGTCACGGTCAGGCCCTTCTGGTTGCTGAAGTCCCCCGACTGCCAGATCTCGGTAAATGCCGAGCGCACGCCGTCATCGGTCACATCGCGGTAATCGGGCAGGAACATCGGGATCAGCCCTGCATCCGAGGCGCCCTGCACGTTGTTCTGGCCGCGCAAGGGGTGCAGCCCGGTGCCCGGCTTGCCGACATTGCCTGTCATCAGAGCAAGGTTGATCAGGCAGCGGGAATTGTCGGTGCCGTGGATATGCTGCGACACGCCCATGCCCCAGAAGATCATGCCCCTTTCCGCAGTGGCGAAATCACGCGCCGCCGCCCGGATGGTCGCGGCATCCACCCCGGTCAGATCCTCCAGCGTTTCGGGGGCGAACCCGGCGAGATGCTGCTTCTCGACCTCCCAGTTCTCGGTGAAGCCGTCGATATAATCCTGATCGTAAAGCCCCTCTTCGACGATTACGCACATCATCGCGTTGAGCAGCGGCACATCGGCGCCGGGACGGAATTGCAGCAGATGGGTGGCGAAGCGCTTCAGCGACTGTGCGCGCGGGTCCAGGACGATCAGCTTGCCGCCGCGCTTGGTGAACTGCTTGAAGAAGGTCGCGGCGACAGGATGGTTCTCGATCGGGTTCGCGCCGATGACGATGGCGACATCGGCATTTTCGATCTCGTTGAATGTGGCCGTTACCGCGCCGCTGCCGACATTCTCCATCAGCGCCGCCACCGACGAGGCGTGGCACAGCCGGGTGCAGTGATCGACATTGTTGTGACCGAAGCCCTGCCGGATCAGCTTCTGGAACAGGTAGGCTTCCTCGTTGGTGCATTTGGCGCTGCCGAAACCGGCCACCGACTCGCCGCCCTCGGTATCGCGCAGACGCGCCATGCCACCCGCCGCGAAATCCAGCGCCTCTTCCCAGCTTGCCTCGCGGAAATGGGTGAAAGGGTTGGCGGGATCGACGTTCAACCCCTTCTCGGCCCCCTCAAGCCGGATCAGGGGCTTGGTCAGGCGATGCGGATGGTGGATATAGTCATAGCCGAAGCGGCCCTTGACGCAGAGCCGGCCCTCATTGGCGGGGCCGTTGAGGCCCTCGACATATTTGACCTTGCCGTCCTTGAGCTTCAGCGAGACCTGGCAGCCGACGCCGCAGAAGGGGCAGATCGATTGCACCTCTTCATCGAAATTGCGGCTGTCGCCGTGCTGCCTGTCATCCAGAACCGTGGCGGGCATCAGCGCGCCGGTCGGGCAGGCCTGCACGCATTCGCCGCAGGCGACGCAGGTGCTGTCGCCCATCAGATCACCCATGTCAAAGCTGGGGAAGCTGTCATGCCCGCGTCCGGCCATGCCGATCACGTCATTGACCTGAACATCGCGGCAGGCGCGGACGCAGAGATTGCACTGAATGCAGGCGTCCAGATTGACCCGCATGGCGACATGGCTGTCGTCCAATAGCGGGATGCGGCTCTTTTCCATCTTCGGAAAGCGGCTTTCCTCGACCCCGTTCAGTTCCGCCATGTCCCACAGATGGCTGCCGGAATCATGGGCCTCGGCGCGGTCGGGCTGGTCGGCCAGCAGCAGTTCCATCACCATGCGGCGCGATTTCTCGGCCCGGTCACTGGCGGATTTCACCACCATGCCTTCAGAGGCGGCACGGCAGCACGAGGCCGCCAGCACCCGCTCGCCCTCGATCTCGACCATGCAGGCGCGGCAATTGCCGTCGGGCTGATAACCGGGCGCGGGCTTGTGGCACAGATGCGGGATGGTGATGCCACGGCCATGCGCGGCCTCCCAGATGGTGGTGCCTTCGGGAACCGTGACCTCTTCGCCGTCGAGCATGAAAGTCACCTGCTTGATGTCGATATGATCCTTCATGCCTTGCCCCCATCTTTCCGGCTGCAGCCCACTTCATCCGCGAAATGCTCCATCACCAACCGGATCGGGTTGGGCGCGGCCTGGCCCAGCCCGCAGATCGAGGCATCGGTCATCACGTCGCAAAGGTCATTCAGCAGCGGCTGGTCCCATTGATCCGCCTGCATCAGCTTGACCGCCTTTTCGCAGCCCACCCGGCAAGGGGTGCATTGCCCGCAGCTTTCCGATTCGAAGAAACGCAGCATGTTGAGTGCAGCCGCCTTGGCGCTGTCCTTGTCGGACAGGACGACCACCGCCGCCGAGCCGATGAAGGTGCCGTGGGGCTGCAAGGTGTCGAAATCCAGCGGCACATCGTCCAGCGAGGCGGGCAGCAGGCCCGAGGAAGGACCACCCGGCTGATAGGCCTTGAACTCGTGCCCTTCGGCCATTCCTCCGGCGGCCTCGATCAATTCCCGGATCGTGGTGCCGGCGGGCAGGAAGTAGACGCCGGGATTGGCGACCCTGCCAGACAGCGAGTAACTGCGCATCCCCTTGCGGCCGTTATGCTCGACCGAGGAAAAGATTTCAGGTCCCTCGCGGCAGATGCGGGTGATCAGGTGCAGGGTCTCGACATTATGAACCAGTGTCGGCTTTCCGAAAACGCCGTCCTGCGCTACATAGGGGGGCCGCAGCCGGGGCAGGCCGCGCTTGCCCTCGATCGACTCGATCATCGCCGATTCCTCGCCGCAGATATAGGCCCCGGCGCCACGACGCAGATCTATATAGCCCGGCGCTGCGATGCCCGCCTCTTCAAGCGCGGCGATCTCGCGGCGTAGGATTTTCAGCACGGCGGGATATTCGTCGCGCATGTAGATGAAACATTTCTCGGCCTCGACGGCCCATGCCGCGATCAACATGCCTTCCAGCATCAGATGCGGCTGGCGTTCGAGGTAATAGCGATCCTTGAAGGTGCCCGGTTCGCCCTCGTCGCCGTTCACTGCAAGGTAACGTGGTCCAGGATTGGCGCGAACGAAGCCCCATTTCTTGCCCGAAGGGAAACCGGCCCCACCCATGCCGCGCAAACCGGCATCCAGCAATGTTTGCTGCACCTGCTGCCAGTCGCCGGCATCGCGAAGTTCCGCCAGCCTGGCATAGCCGCCACCGGCTTGATAATCCTCGAAGCTCTCATAATCCGGAATGACCGGGTGCAGATCGCCGCCCGCGATGACCTGATCGATCCGTTCCGGCGTGGCGAAATCGACATGGCGATGCCCGATCTCTGCCACCGGGGCAGTATCGCAGCGGCCCATGCAGGGCGCGCGCAGCACACGGATTCGTGACGGGTCATGGCCGGATTGCAGTGCATTCAACAGCGCCTCGGACCCGGCCAGCTCGCAAGACAGCGAATCACAGACGCGGATGGTCAGGTCAGGCGGAGGGGCTTCGTCCTCGGTGATCGGGTCGAAATGCGCGTAGAACGTGGCGACCTCCCAGACCTCGGCCATCGACAGCCGCATTTCCTCGGCAAGGGCACGCAGATGCGGGGCCGACAGATGGCCGTATTCGTCCTGTATCAGGTGCAGGAACTCGATCAGCAGGTCACGGCGGCGCGGCCGGTCACCCAGAAGCGCCCTGACCTGATCCCATGCGGTATCATCCAGTTGGCGGCCCTTGGGTGTGCCGCGCCCCTTGCCGTTTCCGCGGCCCGAGCTCCAGATGCCTTTTTGTTGATCGAGTGCCATGTTTTGCCTGCCGTTGCGGGTGGGACGTCGTGGGTTTGTGAGACATTATACCACGGTTGGTCAATATCGACTTCCCGTCAGTTGATAGAAATCATCTATCATTTCGATATTATGGACAGTCTCGATAACCGCGCCTATCAGTGGTTCCATGACATGGGATCAAGAACTCGATGCGCGGGGCCTTCTGTGCCCGTTGCCGGTCCTGAAGGCGCGCAAGCGTCTGCAAGGCATGGCGGCGGGCGAAGTGCTGCGCATGCTGGCCACCGATCCCGCCGCGGTGATCGATGTGCCGCATTTCTGCGCGGAATCCGGGCATGAGCTGCTTGAGCAGCGGAACGAGGACGAGGCGCAGATCTATCTGATCCGCAAGCGGTAGGGTTCAGACCAATCCGAACGAGGTATAAGGGATATATCTGACGGAAGTGTCCGGCCCTATCTCTGCGGCTTCATCCGGCAATTCCACCAGCCCGTCGGCCCAGCTCAACCCGCTGATGCGGCCTGATCCTTCCGACGGAAACACTTCGGCCCGGCCTTCTGCGTTCAGGCGTGCGCGCAGATATTCGCGCCGCCCGGCCTTCTTGCGCTTGGTGAAGGCGGCGGGCACGGTGAAACCTCGCGGCACTGTCCAGCCCGCTCCGGCCAGCAGCGACAGGGCGGGCCGGGCGAATACCAGCGAGCAGACCAGCGCGGCAACCGGATTGCCCGGCAGCCCGAAGACTGGCACGCCCTCCCATTTCGCCAGCACCAGAGGCCGGCCGGGTTTAAGCGCGATGCGCCAGCTTGACAATGTGCCATGCGATTTCAGCAAGGCCGAGACGTGATCCTCGTCACCTGCCGAAGCGCCGCCCGAGGTCAGGATGACATCGGCACACCGCGCACCATCGTTAAGGCGTTCCCTGACGGCGTCGTCGCTGTCCGGCGCATGACCCAGATCCACCGGCTCATAGCCCCAGCCTGCCGCCAGGGACAGCAGCATGGGGCGATTGGCGTCCCAGATCTGGTGGGGCAGGGCGGGCAGATCGGGTGAGGCGATGATCTCGTCCCCGGTCGAAAGCACCCCGACCCGCAGCGGGCGATGCACCGTCACATGCGAAATGCCGAGAGCCGAGAGCAGCGCCAGATCCGGCGCACGCAGCTTGTGGCCGGCAGGCAGGGCGGGGCTGCCTTCGGCCACGTCTTCACCGGCCTTGCGGGTATTGCTACCGTGCCTGACCGGACCATCGAACATGACCGCCGCGCCGTCGATTGTGGTGTTCTCTTCCAGCACGACGGTATCGACGCCATCGGGCAGGGTCGCGCCGGTCAGGATACGGATCGCGCTGCCTTCAGGAACCGGATGCGGCCAGGGCTGGCCCGCGGCGGCGCGCCCGTCGACCAGGGGCAGGCGCTGCGATCCTTCGCTGATAGCCGCATGGCCGAATCCGTAGCCGTCGACGGCGGAATTCGGCTGTGGCGGGTTGGAACGGCGGGCAATGCAGTCTTGGGCCAGGATCCGGGCGGCGGCCCGGGCTGTGGCAATCGTTTCAGTGCCTGTCACCGGATGCAGGGCGCCGCGCAGTCGGTCCAGTGCCGTATCGACCGGCACCCAGTCCACTCCCGGCGGCATCGCGGAACCTTCACTTTTCATAGCTCAACCTCGCGCAGGATGAAATCGGCGATAGCGGCGGTGTCGTCAAGGTCGAAAACCGGCAGCCCGGTGTCAACCGGTCCATCGGCGGCGATGGCACGGATGGTTCCTATCTTGGAGGCGAGCAGCGGGCGGCCGATGACCTGCCGATAGGTTTCGATCTTGGGATGCGGAGCGTGCTTGTAGCCTTCGATCAGGACCAGATCCACCGGCGAGAGGCGTGACAGCAGATCGGCAAGCGAGGGTTCTCCGGCTTCGCGCAACTCGTGCATCAGGGCCCAACGGCGGGGCGTGGAAAGCAGGACCTCCTGCGCCCCGGCCTCGCGATGACGGTGACTGTCGCGGCCGGGCTGGTCTATATCGGTATCGTGATGGGCATGCTTGACGGTCGATACCGTCAGGCCCCGCGCCGTGATCTCGGCGACCAGCCGTTCCATCAGGCCGGTCTTGCCCGCGTTCTTCCAACCGGTGATACCGTAAAGCCTCAACTCTCGCCTCCATGGGCAAGAGCCTCGGCGCGTGCCAGATCCTCGGGTGTATTGACGTTGAAGAAGGGATCGAAGGGTGTGGCGGGAAACAGCGCCTCGCCCGCGTCGTGACGGTCGGTCCACAGGACGACCTTTCGCAATCCGTCATTCAGCGCTGCGCGCAGATCGTCGCGCAAGGCGACCGGCCAAAGACCGAAGGTGGGATGGCGATTGACGCGTTTGCGGCCCGATTTCAGCGCTTCGCCCGCGTCTCGCGGAGTGGTGGCGAGGGCCAGCGGATGGGGCTTGCCCCTGGCCGCCTGTTGGAGCCGTGATACCAGGTCGGCGGGAAAGAATGGCGTATCGGCGGCGACCGTAACGATGGCGCCCGTGCCGTTTTCTGCGGCCCAGTCCAGACCGGCCAGCACCCCGGCCAATGGTCCCGGGAAACCGGCGATGCTGTCGGGCAGGACCGGCAGGTCATAATCCGCGAAACGCGCCGCATCGCCATTGGCATTCAATGCAAGGCCCGCGACCTGCGGCTCCAGCCGCGCAATCACCCGGGACAGCAGGGACTGCCCGCCGACCTGCAGCATGCCCTTGTCGCCGCCGCCCATTCTCGTCGCCAGCCCACCGGCGAGGATGACACCTGCAGGTCTGCTCATGTCGCAGCCTTGCGGTGCCGTTTGCGGTCCTCGTCGGGGATGTTTTTCGGGTCGGCATCGCGGATCAGCCGCTCTTCGCCGCTGAGGCAGACAAAGCGTTGTCCGCGCATTCGCCCGATCAGCGTCAGCCCGACGCGGCGTGCGATCTCGACCCCCCAGGCAGTGAAGCCCGAGCGAGACGCGAGTGCGGGAATCCCCATCAGCGCCGTCTTGATTACCATTTCCGAGGTTAGCCGCCCGGTCGTGTACAGGATCTTGTCCGCAGCCCCGATCTCGTGGCGGAACATGAATCCGGCGATCTTGTCCACGGCGTTGTGACGGCCGACATCCTCCATATAGACCAAGGGCTTGTCCTGCCAGCACAGCACCGTGCCATGGATCGCCCCGGCTTCGAGGTAAAGCGAAGGTGTGGTGTTGATTTCTTTCGCCAGCGCATAGAGCCAACTCGTGCGAATACCGGTCTGCGGCAAGGTCAGGCCGTCGAGTCCCTCCATCATGTCGCCAAAGACGGTGCCCACCGCACAGCCGCTTGTGCGGGTCTTCTTTTGCAGCTTTTCCTCGTAGGAGGTCTCGCGCTCGGTCCGCACGACCACGGTCTCGATCTCGTCGTCGTAATCGACTCCGGTGACGCGGTCATCCGCGCGCAGCATACCCTGATTGCGCAGGAAGCCCAGAGCGAGATATTCGGGATAATCGCCGATCGTCATGGCGGTGACGATCTCCTGCCGGTTGAGATAGATCGTCAGCGGACGCTCTTCGACCACCGAAAGCGTTGTTTCCGCGCCGGTCTGGTCGGTGCCGGTGATCCGCCGGGTCAGGCGGGGGTCAAGCGGGTCGGGCAAGAGCGGGAAATCGGGCATGATGACGATGCGGCGCCTCCTCTGGCCTGAGCGACGGTTATCATCCACGCTGGTGGGGCGAGTTGCAAGGCTGCGCATCGCGGTGGTGTGTCGTGGCGGGCAACCGTGCCGACGGGGGATGGCCGACATGAAACATTTTCTTGACCTGCGACTCATAACGATCAATCATGTGAATGAACGTTCACTTATGGAATCACCTCCCCGAATGGTCATCCGTCCCATCCCGTTCGACACGCAGGATTCCGATGCCGCCGCACCCGTCCGGCCGCGGGAGAGCGAGATCCTCGACAGCATTCGCCAAACCTTTGCCGAAAAGGGCTTTGATGGCGCCTCGATGCAGGAACTGGCACGGGCAGCGGGAATGAGCGTGGGCAATTTCTATCGTTATTTCCCGTCGAAGGCCGCGATGGTGGCCGCCATCATCACTCGCGATCTTGAGGAGGTGGGGCAGAAATTCACCGATGTCGTGGCGGCCGAGGATCCGCTGGCGGCGCTGCGCGAGGGGCTGCATATGCGCGTGGCCGAGGAATGCTGTGGTGTCGAGGACGCCTCGCTCTGGGCCGAGATCACCGCGGCGGCACAGCGCAAGCCCGAGATCGGCAATGTCGTCCAGCATATGGAGCGCGGGATAACCAGCTATCTGGTCGAGGCGTTCGCGCTGATCGCCGGCATGTCGCGGGACGAGGCGGAGCATCGCTTTCTGCCCCATGCGGCGATGGTGGTGATGCTGGTCAAGACGACATCGATCCAGGCGCATGGCCCAAGCGCGCAATGCAAGCTGTTGCGCGACGATCTGACGGCGCTGGTCCAGCGACTGATCGACATGATCCTCGATGAAGTGGCCGCTGCAAGGCCGAAGGAGCCGAAATGAAGTGCAGGATCCTTTCCGCGCTGGTTCTGTTGCTCGCCCTGCCTGCCTGGGCGGCGGAGGAGGAACCCGTAGCGACCGATCAGCCCGCGCCCCCCGCTATCACGGTCTCGGAGATCACGCGAATGATCCTGCGTGACCGCGTGATCGCCGGAGGGCTTGTCGGTGCGGTGGAGCAGGTAACCGTCCAGCCATTGGTCGAGGGCCAGCCTATCGAGACGCTGGAGGCCGATGTCGGCGATCATGTCGAGGCAGGGCAGGTGCTGGCCCGCCTGTCGACAGCCGCGCTGGAACTGCAAAAGAGCCAGCTTCGGGCTGGATTGGCGTCGGCCCGGGCAACTGTCGCGCAGGCCGAGGCGCAGGTTGTCGAGGCGCGTGCCTCGGCGGATGAGGCGCAGCGGGTAGCGGAGCGGAACCGCGCCTTGCGGGAGCAGGGCAACACTTCGCAGGCGGCTTATGATCAGGCGCGTGCGGCGGCGGCTTCCGCAGCGGCGCGGGTCACCGTGGCGCGACAGACGTTGGAGGCGGCGCAGGCGCAGGTGGATCTGGCCAAGGCTCAGCTTGCCGATGTGGAGCTGAACCTGAAACGCACCAATGTCGTCGCCCCGGTAGCGGGCGAGGTGCTGACCCGAAATGCTCAGGTCGGCGCGGTGGCCAGCGCGGCGGGCGAACCCATGTTCGTACTGATGAAGAACGGGGCGCTGGAGTTGCGGGCAGAGATTTCCGAGGCCGACCTGCTGCGCCTGAAGCCCGGGATGCCGGCATTGATCCGCAATGTCGGTGGCCAGACGCCGATCGCCGGAACATTGCGACTGGTCGAGCCGGGGATCAGCGCCACAACCCGGCTCGGGATCGCACGGATTTCCATTGATGACCCGGATGCGCTGCGTTCGGGCATGTATGCGGATGCAGAGATCATCCTGGCCGAGCGCGAGGGGCTGGCGGTGCCGGTTACCGCCGTGGGCAGCAACGCCGACGGGGAGCCGGTAGTGATGCAGGTCGAGGATAGCGTGGTGCACGAGGTGACGGTGGAAACCGGTATTCGCGACGCGGGCATGGTAGAGGTCGCCACGGGACTTGCCGAAGGTGATCGGGTGGTGACAAAGGCCGCCGCCTTTGTCCGTGAGGGCGACCGGGTCAGTGCCGTTCTGGCAGGCGGGCAATGAGGGCGGAACCATGAATTTTTCAGCCTGGGCGATCCGCAATCCGGTGGCGCCGCTTCTGGCGTTCTTCATGCTGCTGATGTTGGGATGGCAAAGCTTCAACAGCCTGCCCATCACCCGGTTCCCCAATATCGACGTTCCGCTTGTCGCGGTGACCGTGGCACAATCCGGCGCGGCCCCGGCCGAGTTGGAAACGCAGGTGACCAAGGAGGTCGAAGACGCCGTCGCGGGCATTGCGGGCGTCAAGAACGTGACCTCGACCGTGACAGACGGGCAATCCCAGACATTGGTCGAGTTCCGCATGGAAGTGCCGACCGACAAGGCGGTGCAGGATACCAAGGACGCTATCGACAAGATCGTCGGGGATCTGCCGGGCGATGTGGAAACCCCCATCGTCAACCGTATCGATGTCGAGGGGCAGGCGATCATGACCTTTGCCGTTTCGGCCCCCAATATGACGATGGCGGAATTGTCGTGGTTCGTGGACGACAAGATCAAGCGCGCGCTCCAGGGACGGCCCGGCATCGGCCGTGTGGACCGCTATGGCGGCGCCGACCGCGAGATCCGCATCGAACTCGATCCGGTGCGGCTGGCCAGTTATGACGTGACCGCCGAGCAGGTGAGTTCACAACTGCGCCTGACCAACACCAATCTCGGTTCCGGCCGGGCGGAGCTTGGCGCCGGAGAGCAGGCGATCCGCACCCTGGGCGACGCCAGCACCGTCGAGCAGCTTTCCCGCACCACCGTGGCACTTGGTGGCGGGCGTTATGTCCGGCTGTCGGAACTGGGGACGATCACCGACACCTACGAGGAACTGCGGTCGTTCTCACGCTTCAATGGCACGCCGGTCGTGACCTTCGCGGTGTTCCGGGCCAAGGGCGCCTCGGAGGTATCGGTGGCCGAAGTGACCAACGAGATGCTGGACGAGTTGCGCGCCGAGTATTCCGAGGTCGGGATCAGCCTTGTCGATGACACGGTTTATTATACCTATGGCAATTACGAGGCGGCGCTGCACACCTTGCTGGAAGGCGCGCTTCTGGCCGTGCTCGTGGTGCTTGCCTTCCTGCGCAACTGGCGGGCGACGATCATCGCAGCCGTAGCCCTGCCGCTCTCGGCCATTCCGACCTTCTGGATGATGGACCTGCTGGGCTTTTCGCTGAACCTCGTCAGCTTCCTTGCGCTGACGCTGGCCACTGGCATCCTCGTCGATGACGCGATCGTCGAAATCGAGAATATCGCCCGCCATATCCGCATGGGCAAGACGCCATATCGCGCAGCCATGGAGGCCGCGGACGAGATCGGGCTGGCGGTGATCGCAACTACCTTCACTATCATCGCCGTGTTCGTGCCGGTCAGTTTCATGCCCGGTATTCCGGGCCAGTATTTCCGGCAGTTCGGCCTGACCGTGGCCATCGCGGTGGCTTTCTCGTTGCTGGTGGCGCGGCTGATCACGCCGATGATGGCCGCCTACCTGATGCGCGACAAGGATGCCGCGGGTCACGAGGAGGGCCAGCGCGATGGTCCGGTGATGCGCGGCTATCTGCGTTTCGTCGCCATGACCACCCGCCACAAATACCTGACCATGCTGACCGCAATCCTGGTGCTCATCGTCTCGGTCTTCTTCATGCTTCGGGTGCCCGGCAGCTTCCTGCCGCCCGAGGATGTCAGCCGTATCTCTATCAGTGTCGAACTGCCGCCCGGTGCGACCCTGGAGGAAACCGAGCGCGCGACCAGCGCCATGACCGAGCGCATCCGCGAGATCGAGGGCGTGAAAGACATCTTCGTGCTGGGCGGCTCGTCGCCGACCGGAGATCTCGATATCCGCCGCGCCTCGGTAACGGTGCTTCTGGACAAGCTGGACCATTCGCTGCTGCACAAGCTGGCCGATATCGGCAATTCGGTGCCGCTGTTTTCCGTCATCGTTCCGGATCTTGAAAGCAAAGGTAGAACCAAGCCCCAGAACCGGATCGAGGCCGAAATCGCCCTGCTTTTGCGCGATGTCCCGGATATTCGCGCCTATCGGCTGAATGACCGGGGAGAGCGCGACCTGTCCTTTTCGATCCTGTCGAATGACGAGGAGAGCCTCAACCAGGCCGTCGCCATGCTGGAGAATGCGTTGAGCGGCGATCCGCTGCTCGCCGATGTCGGCACCGAGGGCGCGTTGCCCCGGCCAGAATTGCAGATCACGCCCAAGCCCGACGAGGCGGCGCGGCTTGGCGTGACCACGGCCGCCATCGCCGCGACGGTGCGGGTGGCGACGATTGGCGATATCGACGCGGCGCTGGCCAAGCTGGCGATCGATGACCGGCTGGTGCCCGTGCGGGTGCGGCTGAACGACGCGACGCGTGGCGATCTTGCCCGGATCGGCGCCCTGCGTGTCGCGACGGTCACCGGTGGTTCGGTGCCACTGAAATCCGTTGCCGATATCCGTATCGGCGAAGGCCCCTCGTCCATCGAGCGTTTGAACCGCACCCGCAAGGCGACCATCGGTGCCAGCCTGCCCGTCGGTGTGGCCCTCGGTTCGGCGACGGAGCGTTTCAACGAACTTGTCACCGGGGTGGATCTGCCGCCCGGCGTGCGGGTGGCCGAATCCGGCGATGCCGAGATCCAGGCCGAATTGATGGAAAGCTTCGGCAATGCCATGATCATGGGGCTGATGCTGGTGCTGTCGGTGCTGATCCTGCTGTTCGGCAGCGTGATCCAGCCCTTTACCATCCTGTTGTCGCTGCCACTGGCCATCGGTGGCGTGGCCTCGGCACTGATCCTGACCTCTTCGCCGCTGTCGATGCCGGTGATGATCGGTATCCTGATGCTGATGGGGATCGTGACCAAGAACGCCATCCTGCTGGTCGATTTCGCCATCGAGATGCGGCGGCAGGGGATGGACCGGATCAAGGCGGTGATGGAGGCCGGGCACAAGCGTGCCCAGCCCATCGTGATGACCTCGATCGCCATGTCGGCGGGGATGCTGCCCTCGGCGCTCGGGGTGGGCGAGGGCGGGTCCTTCCGCGCGCCGATGGCGACGGCAGTGATCGGGGGGATCATCGTCTCGACCGTGCTGTCGCTTCTGGTCGTGCCGGCCTTCTTCCTGATCATGGACGATTTGTCGCGCCTGTTGGCCCGGCTGACACGCGGCATGATCGGCCGCAAGGAAGAGGAACCCGAGACGCTTGCCCCCGAAGCGGTTGCCGCCGGGATCGCGGGACTGGAAACCCGTGTCGCGCAATTGGAAAACGACCGCCCGCATGACAGCAGACCACGCCTGTCGGTGGTCGTGGAATAGCCGTTGCCGCAGGCGCTTGCGGCGGTAACGGCTATTTCATCTTTTGCGCCATCGCGGCGCCAGGTGCGATCCGGGGGATAGCTGGCGGGCCAGCCACGTCTGGACCATAGGCTGCAGCTAAAGCATGCCGGTAAGAAAACCCATCCCTGTCAGGGCGATAGCGGCAGCTGCCGTGCGGGTGGCCAGCTGGCTGCCGCGGATCAGGAATCCCATACCCGCGCCGCATAGATGCAGTGATATCGTGCCGACCACGAAACCCGCCGCATAGGCCAACGGATTGGCGGCCCCAGGCATCTCGGCACCATGCGCATATCCGTGGAAGATGGCGAAGAAGGCGACGATGACGGCCGCGAAAACCAGGGGCGGGTTCGTGCGAAACAGCACTGCGAGGCCGATGACCAGCGCCGAGGCCGCGATTCCGGTTTCGACACCCGGCAGCGGTATCGCAGCCATCCCGAGAACTCCGCCAAGGATCATCGCCAGCGGAAAGACAGCAAGCAAAGCCCATCCCGCAGCCCTGCCGAAGCAGATGCTCCAAAACCCGACCGCTACCATGGCGGCTACATGATCCGCGCCAAGCAGAGGGTGTCGGAAGCCGGTCAGGAAACCGCCTCCGGCAGCATGACCGGTATGGGCCAGGGCAGGAGAAGTACTGGCGAGCATGATACCGGCCATCGCGAGGAGCGCCATGGAGGACCGTATCAGGAAAGTGTTTTCCTGCATGTGTGGCGCTGGTTCCGGGCTGCGGATGCTGCTCATCTGTCACTCCATATGCTGTCGAAGCGGATTGCCCGCGGATTTACCCTTGTTCGGCCCGGCGAGCCTGTGCCCGGCGCTCGGCCAGCGTTGGCGCTGCGTCGAGATCGTCGCTTTCCGCCTTTACGGTAACACCCGATGGCCGGGTGGCGCGCTTGCGCCGCGTCTTGCCGTCCGGCGCGGTGTCGGTGCTGCGAGGCAGGATCAGCCGGGTGATCTCGCTGCGGCGCAGGCCCAATGTGCTGGTTCGGTCGAACAGCGCCTGGACGACCTGCGTTTCGACTTGCGGCTCCAGCAATAGCTCCATGCGGGTCACGGGCCGCGCCTTCTTTCCCTGTGCCGTCAGCAGAACAAGGTCGATGACCCCGGGAAAGGCACGCAACGCATCCGCCGCCGCGCCGATTTCTTCCCCGGTCATGTCGTCCAGATCGCATGCAAGCTGCACGACCCGGTCGGTCTGTGCCGTGCCTGCCAGGTCAAAGGCGGTAATGCGCAGAATATTGGGTCGGCCGGGCAGGTCGCGGGTGCCTGCCCCCATGCCAGTGGCGACCAAGCGGCCGGATGGGCGGCTGCCGGGGGAACCACCGGTCAGATGGGCCATGATCGCGGCCCCGGTTGGCGTGACGCGCTCGCCCCCTACACCATCGTCGTGCCAGTCATAGCCCCGCAGGATCCGCACCGTGGCCGGGGCCGGGACAGGCAGCATGCCATGGGCCGTCCGCACCTGGCCGCCGCCCAGGGGCAGCGAGGCCAGGGACCAGCCCGCGCCTTTCAAGGCCGCCGCGATACTACCGGCGGCAGTCACATCCATCAGGGCGTCCCAATCGGCGAGTTCATGGAAATGGACATCCTCGATGGGAATGTCATGGGCCGCTGCCTCGGCCTCGGCGATCAGATGCAGGATCGCGCAGGCATGTTCCGCTGTTCCTTCGGCAAGCGGCGCCGCCTCGATCATGGCGCGCATCGCGCGGTAGGTCGTCTCTTCGCCGTGGCGGTGGTGGTGGTGATCTTCATGCCCGTGATGATGGTGATCATCGTGCGAATGCCCGCCATCCATCGGAATTAGAGCAAAGCGCCGCACCGACATGCCGCCGCTATGTCCCCGGGTCAGCGCGGCATGGCCGACATGATCGGGCAGGATGGCCGCGATATCCTTCATCACCCGCTGTTCCAGCGCCGGAAAGCCGTCCAGCATCGCGGCGATGAACATGTCGCCCGCCACGCCTCCGACGGGATCGAGATGGATATGCAGGCGGGCACCCTCTGGCAAATTCATGATCAGTGCTCCCCGGGCCATGAATTTATCAGGCGGCCATTCTCGAAGCGCATCTCCTCCAGCGGTCCGACGATCTCCATGCCGGGCCGGGCCTCCAGTTCGGGCAGCATGGCCTCGGAGGCATAGAGATACTCCAGGTGCAGCGTGTTCGGAATCCGCAGAAGGCGCACGCGGGAGATGTCCTCGGCTCCGCAAGTCTTGACAGCCGCCTGGATGGCGCTGCGGTCGTCTGGCATGACCATTGGCATCTTGGCCTGTATCAGGACGGTCGAGGTCAGCGCATTCGCATAAACCGCCTCGCGGTCGAACGCCGCCTCGAGCCGGGCGGTCACCACATCGGCCCGCGCCGCGCCATTGCCGTTGCCGTTGCTGCGTGGCGACAGTTCCAGCGCCGCGAGCCGCGCGATGCGCAGTTTCACATGAGCCTGCATCTTGGGTGACGAGAAGCGATGGGTGATATTCGGATCCATGCCGGTGCCCGAGAATTCCTTGCCGATCTGGTCCACGACCAGCACATCCAGGTCCCCAGAGGCGGTGGGCGCATCGACCGGCCCAAGCGGCAGCCGGGGCATATTGGCCATCGCTTCCCGCAGGAAAGGCTGTTCCGCCTCCAGCATTCCCTCGCTGGCGAGAACCACGACACGGGCCAACTGGTCATAGGCATTCTCGATCGTGCCGATGCCGAAGAGGATCCTGCAACGTTCCAGTTTCATCCGTGCCATCAGGTCGACATAGACCGGCACCTCGTCGATGCCGCGCGAATGACAGGCCTCGGCACCCGATTGTTTGCCAAGGCCGATGGCAAGCATCTTGGCCAGCCCGCTTTCATTGGCTGCCCGAAAGGACGTATGCGGCTTGATACGGTTGAACAACACGATCCCGTCGGCCTCATGCGCCAGCCGGTCGATGCGCACGGACATGCCGTTATCCAGCCGGCCAATTTCGACCGTCTCCATGGAGGAGCGGATCGGGCAGCCGATCACGGCCTCGGTCACGCCCAGCTTTTCCAATACCGCCGTCTGCCCCTCGGCGGTCGCGCCGCCATGGCTGCCCATCGAGGGCACGACAAAGGGATCCGCCCCGCGCGCCCTGACCTCGTTCACGATCGCTGTCAGCAGTTCGGGGAATGCGGCGATGCCCCGGCTGCCCGCCGTTATGGCGACGGACATCCCCGGCCGGATCCTGGCGGTGCAATCCGCCTCGGCCATCGCGTCATGCACCGCCGCCGCCGGATCCCCAATATGATTGGAGGGAAAGCTTTGCCGGCACAGCGCGATGCGCGGCAATGGCGTGTCCTCGACCAGCTTCACGTAGTTCGGCCTTGTCCCGTTCGACATGCTCTTTCCTTCCTATCCGGTGACGCCGATGGGCCAAGGGGCGAATTCCTCTTCACCGACCCCAAGCGCCTCGGATTTGCTTTTCTCTCCCGAGGCAATGGCAAGGATCTTTTGGAAAATCGCCTCTCCCATCTCTTCGAGGCTCATCTCGCCATCGACGATCCGGCCGCAATTTATGTCCATATCCTCCTCCATCCGGGTGAACATGGGCGTATTCGAGGCCAGCTTGATCGTCGGTGAGGGGTAGGAGCCGAAGCAGGAACCCCGTCCTGTGGTGAAGCAGATCAGGTTGGCGCCTCCGGCGATCTGACCGGTGGCCGAGACGGGATCGAAACCCGGCGTGTCCATGAAGACGAGGCCCTTTTCGGTCACCGGTTCGGCATATCGGTAAACCTCCATCAGCCCGGTCGTGCCACCCTTCTTGGCCCCTCCCAATGATTTTTCCAGTACATTGGCAAGCCCTCCGGCCTGGTTTCCCGGGCTGACCACGCCGTTGATCTGGGTGTCCTTGCCCTTGGTATGTTCCAGCCACCAGTCCATCCGCTCGACCAGCTTGCGGCCAATCGTTTCATTGCGGGCGCGGCGCGTCAGCAGATGCTCGACCCCGAAGATCTCGGGCGTTTCCGACAGGATCGCGGTGCCGCCGTTGCGGATCAGGATATCCGCCGCATGTCCAAGGGCAGGGTTTGCCGTCAGCCCCGACAACCCGTCCGAGCCGCCACATTGCATGCCGATAGTGATATGCTCGGCCGAGCAGGGCTCGCGCCGGACCTTGTTCGCCTCTTCCAGCATCTCGCGCACGGCGGCCTTGCCTTCGGCGATGGCCCGCGCGGTGCCTCCGACATGTTGCATGGTGATGGTGCGAAGCATCTTGCCTTCTGCCAGGCTCTGTTCCTCGAAGAACTGCATCAGGTTGTTGCGCTCGCATCCAAGCGAGCAGACCACGGCGCCGGCCATGTTGGGATGGCGGATATACCCGGCGAGCGTGCGGCGTAGCAGGTCCATCGGTTCGCCCGTCAGTTCCATCCCGCAACCGGATTCGTGGATGAAGGGAATGACACCATCGACATTCGGCCAGCCCGAAATCCGCTCTTCGTCGAAGTAATTCGCGATCTTGCGCGCGACCGTGGCCGAGCAGTTTACGGTGACGAAGAGGCCGATATAGTTGCGCGTCCCGACCTTGCCATTCGCGCGGCGGATACCCTGGAATCGCGCCCGCTCATCTTCGGGCAGGATCTCGGTCGGTCGGTAGTCGCGGGCGAAGGCATAATCCTTCTCGACGGCATCAAAGCGGATATTGTGGCTGTGCAGCCACTCGCCCGGCAGGATGTCATGGGCGGCATAGCCGATCACGGTCTCGAATTTCAGAATCGGTGCGCCTGCCTGGATGGGGCGGGTGGCGATCTTGTGGCCCTGCGGCACCTGCTGGCGGGTGGTCACGCCCTCCTCGGAAAGTTCCGTGCCCTCGGAGATTTCGCGAATGGCGACGACGACATTGTCCCCGGCGCTTAGTCGCAGCACCGGGGCGCGGGTTCTATCCTGTTCAAGCGTCGTGGCTGTCATGGCTTCTCCTTTCCGGGTTTCCGCAGCCAGATAATCTGGCGGCCACCACCGCAGACAACAGCCGAGGGCATGGTGTCATTCCTCGCGGGCATAATCGGTCACGCGTTGGCGGGATTGCAGCAAATGATAGGCCATGCTCAGCCCGGCCGCCTCTGCGTCGCGAGCGACGATGGCTTCATAGACCTGCCGATGCTCCCGCACGACGCGATCGATCCGCGATTGGCTGCCTTCGCGCGTGATGCTCTGGGCGACATCAATCGCGCGTTCCATCACGTCGCGGATCGCGTTCAGCATGGTGACGAAAACCTCGTTCCCGCTGGCCTCCGCGACGGCAAGGTGAAAGTCGAAATCGGCATCGCGCGCCACCTCGCGGCGCTGCATCGTATCATCCAAGGCCTTCAGCGCAGCCTCTATCCGGGCGATTTCATGCGATCCTGCCCGTTGCGCGGCCAGCTTCGCGGTCGCCTTCTCTACCACCATTCGCGCTTCCATGGCCCGCATCAGCCCCGATACGCTGTCCGCGGTGGCAAACTCGATCAGCCGCTGCGGAGGGCGCTTGCGGACGAAAGAGCCAACGCCGCGCCGTGCCTCGACCAGCCCGTCATCCTGCAGCTTGCGCAATGCTTCCCTGACCACGGGGCGAGACACGCCAAAGGCCGAGCAGATCTGGTTTTCCGATGGCAGTTTCTCGCCCTGTTCAAGCGTTCCCGAAACGATCTGTTCCAGTATCTGGCCGTATAACTGATCCGAGAGCGTCTTGCGCTTGCGAATGGTCAGCCTGCCACTATCCATGTTCGGACCGTCAGAAATCACCTGGATTCCTTTTTCTTTGCATGAATATCCTCCGGATGTGCGGCAGCATGGGCAAAGCGTAGCGCGGCGCAGGCGGCGCCGTAACCGTTGTCGATATTGGTCACCAGAACGCCCGGCGCACAGCTGGCCAGCGCCGCGTCCAGCGCCACGCGCCCTCCGGTGGCCACACCGTAGCCGACCGAGGTCGGGACCGCGATCACCAGCCCCGGCACCAGCCCGGCCACGACACTGGGCAAGGCGGCATCCATCCCGGCAAAGACGATCACCACCTGCATCTCGCGCAGGAGTGGTTCGCGGTCGAGCAGCCGCCACAGCCCCGCAACGCCGACATCGGGCACCTGGGTTGCAGCAAGGCCAGAATAGGCAAGGACCCGCCGCGTCTCGGCCGCGGCGGCGGCATCCGATGTGCCCGCACTGACCAGCGCGACCCGGGGCGTAGTCTTTTGCGGGGGCAAGGCGCCCAGAATCGCGCTGCGCGACAGGGCGCAGTAATCCAGTGCGGAACGTTGCTGTGGGGGTAGAGCCTCGTATTGTGCCAGAGTCAGGCGGGTCAGGAGAAGCCGGCGCTCTTCCCGCATGGCGTCGCCAATGATCGCGGCAATCTGTTCGGGCGTCTTGGGCTCTGCCAGAACCGCCTCTTCCAGGCCGATCCGTGCCTGGCGGCCGCGGTCGAAAGTCACGTCGGGATGGCTGTCCGGCCGCGCGTCAGGCATGTAGAAACGCGCTCCCTCGCCGATAGGGTCTCAGGGTGATCGCCAGGTCGCCGCCACCAAGCGGGCTGCTTGCCTTGCGCGCCAGCGCCGTCAGCTCCGCAAGCCTGTCCGCATCGAACTGCTCCAGTAATGCCTGATCAATCTCGATGGCCAGACCGGTGCGCAGGCGGCGGCAGCGCAGGGTGATCTCGCCCAGGGAGGCACGCAGCGCGGTTTCCACCGCATCGATCATGGCAAGCTCCGCAGGTTCGACCCTCAGCCCTGTCTCGACCCGGCTGGCAAGACATGGCGAGGCGGGCAGATCCGCGATATCGCCCAGATCGAGAACTCGGGCCAAAGCCCGGATATCCGCCTTGTCCATCCGGGCTTCGACAAAGGGATGAAGGATGCCGTGTTCCTTCGCAGCCTGAAGTCCGGGCCGGTAATCGCCCAGATCATCCAGATTGGTGCCGGCAGCCACGGCACTGCCAGCTCCGAGGCGCGTCAACATTCCATAGAGATTCGATTTACAGAAATAGCAGCGATTGACCGGGTTGGCGCGGTAGCGCCCATCGGCGAACTCCCCGGCATCGACGATTTTCAACGCCAGATCGCGGCTTGCGGCGAAAGCCCGAACCCGTGTGGTTGCCGCTTTGGGCACAGCGGGTGAAACGGCGTGGCACAAGGTCAGGTCCATTCCCCGCCGCGCGATCGCTGCCACGGCAGAGAGGCAAAGGCTGTCCACCCCTCCGCTGACGGCTATGACAAGCGTGGCGGGCTGGCGCAGCGTTTCGGCAAGGCGGGCTGGCAGGGTCATTCCCGGCCCCCGCTGTTCCAAAGATGCCCCAGCAGACGGGCGCTGGACAATTCCAGGTGCTTTCGCATCAGTTTGCGGGCAGCCAGACTGTCCTGTGCGGTGATAGCCTCGGCCACGGCGCGGTGTTCTTCGGCTGCCTCGCGGCTGTCACCCCCGCGCTCGACCGAGCGATTTCGTCCGGCTTCGATGGTTTCCCGCAGGCTGGCGCCGAGATAATTGAAAAAGCCAAGGTAGTAATCGTTCTTCGTCGCATCGCAGATGGCGCGATGGAACTGCAGATCGGCATCGACCCCGGCCCGCACCTGTTCGGGGCCGAATTTCTGCACGGCGGCAAAGGCTTCGACCGCGGCATCGATCCGCTCCAGATCCTCATCGGAGCGGCGGCGGGCGGCGATGGCGGCGGCCTCGATCTCGATCCCGAGGCGCAATTCCAGGATCTGCGTCAGCTTGCGGCGGTTGTCCACGTCGCGCGCGTTGATGGCAAAGCCCATGCGGGGGCGATTGCTGGCCACGAAGGCGCCCCGGCCTTGCTGGCTGGCCAGCAGCCCTTCGGCCTTGAGGCGCGATACCGCCTCCCGGATCACGGACCGGCTGACATTCATTTTCTGTGACAACACCACCTCGGACGGCAGCATGCTGCCCACCGGCCAGTCGCCGTTCATGACGTTGCGCCGCAGCGCCTCTGTTGCCTGGTCGCTGAGGGTCTGGCCACGGGCCAGAGGCACGGCATTCTCAAACAGATTGCTCATGAGCCCCTCCTTACTTTTACCGGCAAGCCTACACCTATATCACGGACTGTCAATATGATGACATTACAAGTGATACTCATGATTTTTTTCCATCCGTTTAACCATATACTTACATTAGATAAATTTTCGCAAAGCTAAGCTGGCGATCCTTGCTTTCTTGTATTTTTATTTGACAAGCATGCCGTGATTGAACAGAGTTGCCGTGGCGGCACGCCAAAGCCGCATCAGGAGGAGACGCGGGCGGATAGGCGCCTGCAGGTCGTTGGGTGCCGAATGTGCCCTGCGCGAGTCCATATAGGGGAGGTTTCATGTCTCAGATCATCAAGAGCCTGCGCGGCACGGCGGTTGCCGCAATCGTTCTGGCAGGCACTGCCATTGGTGCGAATGCGCAAGCCATCACGATGGCCACCGGCCAGCAAGGCGGGTCCTGGTATCCGGTTGGCGGCGCCATCAAGGCCATCGTCGAGCGCGAATTGCCGGATGTCAGCATGACGGTGACACCCGGCGCCGGGGTGTCCAACGTTGTCGGGGTCGAGGCCGGGCGTTTCCAGATCGCCTTCGCCAACTCGATCTCGACCGTGGACAGCCTTTCGGGGAAAGAGCCGTTCCGGCAGCCCACTACCAATGTCTGCAATATCGGGATCCTCTATCCGCAATATTTCCAGATCGTCACCCTGGCGGAGTCGGGAATCAAGACGGTTGCGGATATCAAGGGCAAGCGGCTGACCACGCAACAGCTTGGCAATACCGGAGAGTTTCTGACGCGGGAGCTTTTGTCCACCGCCGACCTGACATTCGATGACCTCGGCTCGGTCGCGCACACATCCTATTCCGACAGCGCCTCGCAGATGAAGGACGGTCATGCGGATATCTTTACCCTTGGTTCGTCCTTGCCTACCGGCTCGGTGATGGATCTGGCATCGGCGCGGGATATCGCGTTGCTCAATGTCGACGAAGAGACCTTCAAGCATTTCAAGGATCAGAATGCCGCCTTCCAGCTGCGCGAAGTTCCGGCAGGAGCCTATCCCGGCTTCGACGAGACCGTGCATGCCATCAGCTATGACACCCATATGGTTGCTCCCTGCGATTCCGATGGCGAATTGGTCAAGGCGGTTCTGGGGGCTATCGCGGACAATATCGACAGCTTCGCCTCTGTTACCAAATCGATGGCCGATCTGACGGTCGAGGAAATGGCGACCGATATCGGCGTGCCGTTCCATCCCGCGGCCAAGGAGTTCTACGCGGAGCGTGGCGTGGCCGGTATGGAATAATCCCGCCAAGGGAAGGATCGGGGCGGGGCCTGTCGGGTCTTCGCCCCGATCTGCGTTCGGTCCGTTACGGCGGCCGAGCCCGATACCGCGCAAAGCCTTCGACAGCGTCATAGGGAGGGGTCCATGAACCTGACGATTTTCGACCGGAGCATTCCGCTACTGGGGCGTATTGCGCGCCTTATCCTGATCGGGATGGCGCTCTGGCATTTGTATGTAGCATTCGCAGGACCGCCAAATCCTTACATCATGCGCGGTGTTCATGTCGCGCTGGCACTTTTGCTGATCTTTCTGACGATCGATTTCCGGGGCCGGCCGGTAGAGCGGCCCAAATGGTATGATATCGGGCTGGGGGCCATCGCCTGTCTGGCGGCGCTGTATCCCTCGTTGAACCTCGACTATATCTTTCAGCGTTTCCTCTATGTGGATCCGCTGACGCCGCGCGATATCGTCGTGGGTATTACCCTCGTGGTCCTGCTGCTCGAAGCCACGCGCAGGATGCTGGGACCGATGCTGCCGCTTACCGCGATCTGCTTCATGGCCTATGGGCTGATGTTCACATCCACCCTGCCGAGCGTGATCCTGGAGCAGCTTTTCATGACGCCCGAAGGGATCTTCGGCATTCCGACCTCGGTTTCGGCTACCTATATGGTCCTGTTCATCCTGTTCGGTTCGCTGGTGGAAAAGATGGGGGTGGGGCAGCTCTTCATGGACTTCGCTGTCGCGTTGACAGGCAGGCAGGCCGGTGGCCCGGCGAAGGTGGCCTGCGTCACCTCCGGCATGTTCGGCTCGGTTTCGGGTTCGGCGGTCGCCAATGTGATGACCACCGGCACATTCTCGATCCCGCTGATGAAGCGCATGGGCTTCAAGCCCGCCTTCGCCGGCGCGGTCGAAGCCGTCGCCTCGACGGGCGGGCAGATCATGCCGCCTGTCATGGGGGCTGCGGCCTTCGTGATGGCCGAGTATCTTGGCGTGGGTTATTTGCAGG
Source organism: Paracoccus alkanivorans (assembly GCF_003697785.1). GTDB lineage: Bacteria > Pseudomonadota > Alphaproteobacteria > Rhodobacterales > Rhodobacteraceae > Paracoccus > Paracoccus alkanivorans. The sequence continues at coordinate 507,935 of NZ_QOKZ01000003.1, forward strand.
TGGCCAAATATGCCATCGCACCCGCGGTCCTGTATTACGTCGCATTGTTCGCGGCCGTGCATTTCGAGGCCAAGCGCCGCGGCATCGGTTCGGTTCCGGAAGAGGACCAGGTGCCGATGATGCAGGTGCTGCGCGAGCGCGGCCATCTGTTCCTGCCGCTGGCGATCATCATCGGCGTGCTGCTGATGGGCTATTCCGCGCCCTATGCAGCGCTTTGCGGGGTGCTTTCGGTCGTGCCCGTGGCGGCGATGCGCAAGACCACCCGCCATTACGTGACTCTGGACAATATCCTGATCGCGCTTGAAAGCGGCGCGCGCAATGTGTTGGCCATCGCTGCGGCCTGTGCCTGCGCGGGCATCGTCGTAGGTGTGATCGATATCACGGGATTGGGGCTGTCCTTCTCGAATTTCGTGATCTCGATAGCGCAGGACAAGCTGCTTTTCGCGCTGCTGTTGTCGATGGTGGCGGGAATCATCCTGGGCATGGGGATGCCGACCACACCCGCCTATATCGTTCAGGTCGCTTTGCTGGTGCCCGCGCTGGTCAAGCTGGGCGTGCAGGTCGAGGCGGCGCATCTGTTCGTGTTCTACTTTGCCATCCTTTCGGCAATCACCCCGCCCGTCGCCATGGCGGTCTATGCTGCCAACGCGCTGAGCCAGGCCAAGATCATCGAGGCCAGCGTGGCTGCGATCAAGCTTGGGGCGACCGGCTTCATCGTGCCCTTCATGTTCGTCTATGAACCGACTATCCTGTTGCAGGGTGATTGGATGCGTATCGTGATGGTGCTTGCCCAGGCGACGCTTGGGGTGGTGCTGCTGGCCGCGTCATTGCAGCGCTATTTCTTCGGCAAGCTGGAGATGTGGCAGGCGGTGGTGATGTTTGTCGGTGCGCTGTGTTTCATCTATCCCGATTGGCGGGTGACCTTGTGCGGGCTGGCTTGTGCTGGCATCGTCTGGTTCCGGCAAAGCCTCCGGCCAGCCCGGACCGCCACCCAACCGGGCGAATGATACCTGCAATGAACGGAGAAAATCATGTTGCAGTCTGCCAGCTTTCCGACTCGTAGCGGTGGCCAGATACTTGTCGATCAGCTTCTGATCCACGGTGCCGATACCGCCTATTGCGTGCCGGGTGAAAGCTATCTGGAGGTTCTGGATGCGCTGCATGACGTGAAGGACCGTTTCACGCTGATCAATGCCCGGCACGAGGCCGGGGCGGCAGATATGGCCGAGGCTTACGGCAAGTTGACCGGCAGGCCGGGCATATGCATGGTAACGCGCGGTCCGGGCGCCTGCCATGCGGCCATCGGTGTGCATATCGCCCAGCAGGACAGCACACCGATGATCCTGCTTGTCGGTCAGATCGCGCGTGACACCACCGATCGCGAGGCGTTCCAGGAGGTCGATTACCGGGCCATGTTCGGCCCGATCGCCAAATGGGCGACACAGATCGACGATGCGCGGCGGATTCCGGAATACATGGCGCGGGCCTTTCGCGTGGCGACCTCTGGCCGTCCCGGTCCGGTGGTTGTGGCATTGCCCGAGGACATGCTGACCGAACGCGTGGCCGTTGCCGACGCACGGCCCTATACCGCCACCGGCGCGGGTATCACGCCCGAAAGCGTCGAAGCCCTCAAGGCCGAGTTGATGGCGGCGAAACGTCCGCTTCTGCTGGTGGGCGGCTCGGGATGGGACGATGCGGCCGCCACCGCGATCACCCGCTTTGCCGAGGTGAACAACATCCCCGCCGCCTGCTCGTTCCGGCGGCAGGATATCATCGACAACCGTTCGCCCGCCTATGCGGGCGATTTCGGCACATCGACCGGCCCGACGCTTTATCGCCACCTGGAAGAGGCCGATCTTCTGGTGGTCATCGGCGCGAGACTGGGCGAGATGACGACCCGGACCTATACGACGCTCGATGCGCCCAATCCCGGCATCCGCCTGGTCCATATCCATCCCGATGCGAACGAGATCGGACGTGTCTATTCCCCGGATCTGGGGCTGGCCTGCACGCCTGCCGCGATTGCCGCAGCATTGCAAGGTTGCGATCTGGGCCGCGCGGATGAATGGGGGGAATGGTGCGCGTCGCTGCATGGCGATTACCTTGCCGACAGTGAAGCGCCCAATGGCGGCGAATGGTCGCTGGATATGGGGGTGGCGCTGGCGCAGATCCGTGACGGGCTGCCTGACGATATTGTCGTGACGATGGATGCGGGTAACCATAATGGCTGGGCGCAGCGCTTTCTACGCTTTGGCCGGCCGGGGCGCGTTCTGGGATCGACCTGCGGTGCCATGGGCTATTCCGTGCCCGCCGCGGTCGCGGCATCGATCGCGAATCCTGATCGGCTGGTCCTCTCTTTCGTCGGCGATGGCGGCTTCCTGATGAGTGGCAACGAACTGGCTACTGCCGCGCAATATGGGGGCAAGCCCGTGGTGCTTTTGTTCAATAACGGTATCTACGGCACGATCCGGATGCATCAGGAGCGGGAACATCCCGAGCGCGTATCAGGCACGACACTGAAACATCAGGATTTCTGCCGTATGGCCGAAGGCCTGGGCTGCCACGCCGAACGGGTGACGCGAACCGAGGATTTCGCCGCCGCCTTGACCCGCGCGCGTGAAAGCGGCAGGCCCGCCGTTCTGGAACTGGTGACCGATCCCGAACAGATCTCGACCCGCACGACAATTTCGGCATTGCGGAAAGCGGCAAAGGCAAGGCAAACGAGCTGAGCGTAACTGGCCCTTTGGAGGCCTGTTCCGGGCTCGATTAACTGGATGCGTATACATCCTCCCGTGGCGGCAAAATACACCCATGGGAGGATGAGCGTAAATCCGATTGATAATATCTGCCGTCACGATATTCTGCACCGGCATCTGCAAGAATGAATGCGCATTCATATGCGAGATATGCATATGGCAAAACTGGGAAAGGGAACAGCCTTGGCGGCAGGGGGTGACAGGGGCGGGCGAGTGACCATGGCCGCGATCGGGCGGCTGGCCGGTGTTTCGCAGGTCACGGTTTCCCGTGCGCTCAGTGATCCGTCCAAGGTTTCCACCGACACATTACGCCGTATCCATGAGGCGATCGAACAGACCGGATTTGTGCCGAACGCACTGGCCGGCGCGCTGGTCTCGCGCAAGAGCAGGCTGATTGGTGCGCTGGTGCCGTCGATCACCAGCATTGTCTATTCCGCCATGGTGCAGGCATTTGGCGAGCGGATGCGGGCCAGGGGCTATCAGATTCTGCTGTCGGAAACCGGCACCGCCCTTGAGGACGAGGAACGCGCCATCATGTTGCATCTTTCGCGACGGCCCGACGCGATGATGCTGACAGGCATCCATCATAGCCCCAAGGCCCGAAAGATCCTGCTGGGGGCGGGAATTCCAGTGGTAGAGCTGTGGGACATCACCGAGTCTCCCATCGATCTTTGCGTGGGCTTTTCCCATGGTGCGGCGGGGTTGGCTGCGGCGGATTTCGCGGCGGATACGGGTCATGATCGGGCCGCTCTCGTCCATGCCGGGGACGAGCGGGCGCTGCGCCGGAAGGACGCCTTTGCCGAAAGGTTCCGACAGCGGACTGGGGGCAATGTGGTCGAGATCAACCTGAATGCCCCGGCCAGCCTGGGACAGGGGCGGTTGGCGTTGTCGCGGTTGATCGGGGAGTTCGGCTTCGAGAAGGGCCTGATCTTTTGCAGTTCCGACCTGCTGGCCCATGGTGTCGTGACCGAGGCGCAGACGCGCGGGCTGCGCATCCCGCAACAACTCGCCGTCATGGGCTTTGGCGATCAGGAATTTGCGGCTCATGTCGAGCCGGCCCTTACAACGCTAAGCGTCGATCGCGAAGCCCTGGGCTGGCGGGCCGCCGAGGCGCTTCTGTCCCGGATCGAGGGCGGACAGGCTGACCGCTCGATCATTGATTTGGGCTTCAGTCTTGTGCGCCGTAAATCGGCATGACTTGGCGCTTGTCCGCGTCATGCCGGCCGCGCGGCAGCGGGTCATGGTGAAACCATTATCATTTCAATGCGCTGACCAGTCCGTCCATATGCCGGGCAAGCAGCCAGGCATCGCCCGCGATGGCGACGAATTCGATTCCGTCGGCTTCGAAATAGCCCCGGGCGGTTTCTTCGCCATAACCGAGGATACCGGCCGGAAGTCCCGCATCGTGAATCAGTGACACGGCCTCGACGATTCTGGCGCGAACCTCGGGTGCAGCGATATTGCCCGCATGACCCATGGAGGCGGCAAGATCTCCGGGTCCGATAAAAATCGCATCCACGCCCTCCACCGCAGCGATTTGCGGAATATTGGCAACAGCCTGAGGGGTCTCGACCTGCACGATGATGGTCATGTCCTCGGCATATGTTTGCAGGTAATCCTTTTGCCGCGCGTAGCGATTGGCCCGCACCGTCGCCGAAATCCCGCGAATGCCGTGGGGAGGATAGCGTGTCCAGCTGACCGCCTGCTGCGCGTCCTCGGCGGTCTGGATCATCGGGAACATCAGGTTGCGCACGCCGATATCGAGCAGCCGCTTGATCATCACCGGCTCGGAAAAGGGCGGACGGACGACGACCTCTGCCCCGCCACCGGTTGCGGCCCGCAGATGATCGGTGATCTGAGACAGGTCGCCAGGGGAATGCTCCATGTCCACCAGCAGCCAGTCCGCGCCGGATTGCGAGGCGATCTCGGTCACCGTGGGCGAGCAGAGCGAAAGCCAGAAACCCGGCAGTTTGCGATGTTCCTTCAACGCCGCCTTGAAAGGGTTGCGCGTCATGTCTCGGTTTTCCTTTCGCCTGTGCGGGTCCGCTCAGCGTCCCTTTTCCCGCCGCCATTTCTCGAACGCCACGCGATGTTCGTCCCGCGTGCAGGGATAGAGGCCGATGATGCCTTCGCCTTCGCGCACCCGCTCGATCACGAAATCCTCGTAGGCGCTCATTTCGACGGCTTCCTCTGCAACTTCGCCCGCCAGATGCGCCGGGATCACGATGACGCAATCGGCGTCGCCCACGATGATGTCGCCGGGAAAGACCGGCGCATCGCCGCAGCCGATGGGCACGTTCAGCTCGATGGCTTCGTGCAGCGTCAGGTTGGTCGGGCTTGAGGGCCGCTGGTGATAAACCGGCATGTCCAGCTTGCCAATGGCGTCGGCATCGCGGAACCCGCCATCGGTGACGGCCCCTGCCGCCCCGCGTTTCATCAGCCGGGTCAACAGGATATCCCCTGCCGAGGCAGCGCGGGCATCCTTGCGGCTGTCCATGACCAGCACATGGCCTTCGGGGCAGGTTTCGATGGCGACGCGCTGCGGATGCTCGGGGTTGCGGAACTCGGTCAGCTGGTTGCGGTCCTCGCGCGCGGGCATGTAGCGCAAAGTGAAGGCGGGGCCGACCATGTTGTCGCCCTTATGCGCGATGGGATGCACGCCCTGGATCACCTGCTGACGCAGCCCTCGCTTGAATAACGCGGTGGCCAGTGTCGCTACCGAGACGCTCTTCAGCTTGTCGCGAATTTCCTTGTCCATTCCGGTTTCTCCTGCGTTCAGTCGCGAGTCGTGTAATCGGGCGCGTTCATGCCAGTCCCGCGGAGGCAAGGAACTCGGACATCTTCGCTTGCTGCGCACTGGTCAGAGGCCATGCGGAAGGTGGGCGGGTCGGGCCGCAATCATGACCGGTCGCCTGGAGCGCTGCCTTGACGCCCGTCACATTGGTGCCGTTCAACTCCTCGGCGCGAATATCCTCGAAGGGTTTCATCCCGGCGATCAGGGCGTTCGCACCCGCGTAGTCGCCTGCCTCCAACGCAGCGTGGATAGCCATCGAGCGTTCGGGCCAGATATTGATCAGCCCCGATGTGAAACCCCGTGCCCCAACGGCATAAAAGGCGGGCGCCCAGATCTCGGCCAGTCCCCCGACCCATACGATCGAGGGATCGCAGGCCGCCTTGGCTGCCGCCAGTTTCAGCGGATTCGGCGTTGCCCATTTCACGCCCCTGACGCCGGGCAGGGCGCAAAGATCGGCGATTGCCTGCGTGCCGATGGCGTCGTTGCGCAGATAGAGCATGATCGGCAGCCCGTCGCCCGCATCGCTGACGGCCTTGATGTAATCCACCGTCCCGCGTGGCGAGACGAAGGGATCGGGCGGCTGATGGACCATCAGCGCCGCCGCCCCGGCCTTGCCCGACGCCCTCGCCAATGCGCAGGCGTCGCGGATGCCGCGCCCCACCCCGGCCAGAAGCGGCGCGCGCCCGGCGACCATCGTTGCCACCTCGCGGACCATAGTGATGGCCTCTTCGGTGGTCAGGGCATAGAATTCACCGGTATTGCCGTTGACCACGGGGATATGCATTCCCGCCGCAAGTGCCCGGTCGATGATCGGGGCAAGCTTGTCCGGTGCGATCTCTCCCTCCGTGTCATAGGGCGTCACGAGAATACCCGAAATGCCGGTGAGAGCCTGATCGAGATCCGCTGCTGTTCTGGCGTTCATGGTTCTTGCCTCCGGCGATGTTCAGAAAATGTCAGGCTCTGGTGCACGCTCGCCGAAATCGGCCTGCAGGAAGTCGAAATCGCAGCCCTTGTCCGCCTGCGTGACATGGCGCTGGAACATATAGCCATAGCCACGCTGATAGCGGGGTTCGGGCGGGGTCCATTCGGCGCGGCGACGGGCAAGCTCATCTTCGTCCACCAGCATGTCCAATCGGCGCGCGGGCAGATCCAGCCGCACGGTATCGCCGGTTCTCAGTAATGCCAGTGGCCCGCCGACATGGCTTTCGGGGGCGACATGCAGCACGCAGGCCCCGTAGGAGGTGCCGGACATGCGCGCATCGGAAATCCGCAGCATGTCGCGATGGCCTTGCTTGATCAGCGCCTTGGGGATAGGCAGCATTCCCCATTCCGGAAAGCCCGGTCCGCCCTGCGGTCCTGCGTTGCGCAGCACCAGCACGTGATCTGGCGTCACCTCCAGGTTCTCGTCGTCAATGGCCTTTTTCATTTCGGGGTAGCTGTCGAAAACCAGCGCCGGGCCTTCATGCACATGAAATTTCGGATCGCAGGCGGCAGGCTTGATGATCGCACCGTCGGGGCAGAGATTCCCGCGCAGAACCGCCAGCGAGCCCTCGGCATAGACCGGGTTCGACAACGGGCGGATCACGTCGTCATTATATACCTCGGCACCCCGCAGGTTTTCCGAAAGGCTCTTGCCGGTGACGGTCAGGGCGCTGCCGTCCAGCCGGTCCTCGATTTGCCGCATCAATGCGCAAAGCCCGCCCGCGTAGAAGAAATCCTCCATCAGGTAATCCTTGCCCGAAGGCCGGACATTGGCGATCAGCGGAGTCACCCGGCCCAGGGCATCCAGATCGTCCAGGGTCAGATCGATGCCCGCGCGCCGGGCCATGGCGATCAGATGGACCACGGCATTGGTCGAGCAGCCGGTGGCCATGGCGACGATGGCGGCATTGCGAACCGACGCGTCCGTGACGATCCGGTCGGGGGTCAGATCCTCCCACACCATCTCGACGATGCGCCGCCCGCAGGCCGAGCCCATGCGCTGATGGCCGCTATCCGCCGCCGGGATCGAGGAGGCGCCGGGCAGGGTCAGACCCATGGCGTCGGTGATCGCCGTCATGGTCGAGGCGGTGCCCATGGTCATGCAGGTGCCTGCCGAGCGTGCGATGCCGCCCTGCACGCCCAGCCACTCTTCGTCGCTGATATTCCCGGCGCGGCGCTCGTCCCAGTATTTCCACGCATCCGAACCCGAGCCGAGGATCCTGCCGGCGTAGTGACCGCGCAGCATCGGCCCGGCGGGCAGGTAGATCATCGGCACCCCCGCCGAGATCGCGCCCATCACCAGCCCCGGAGTGGTCTTGTCGCAGCCGCCCATCAGCACCACGCCGTCCAGCGGGTGCGAGCGGATCATTTCCTCGGTCTCCATCGCCAGCATGTTGCGATAGAGCATCGAGGTCGGCTTGGTGAAGCTTTCATCGACCGACAGCGAGGGCAGTTCGACCGCAAAGCCCCCGGCCTGAAAGACGCCGCGCTTCACGTCCTGCGCGCGTTCGCGGAAATGGGCATGGCAGCTGTTGAGTTCAGACCATGTATTAAGAATGCCGATGACGGGTTTGTCGCGGAAATCCTCTTCGGCATAGCCAAGCTGCATCAGTCGCGAGCGATGCCCGAAACTGCGCAGATCGTCGGGCGCGAACCAGCGCGCGGATCGCAGTCCCGCAGCCGATTTGACCTTGTTTCCCATGATGCCGGATCTCCCTCGCCTGTCCTGATACGCATATGTATGCGTTTTCATAAAGCAAGGGTCAAGATCGATCGGCGGAAGGTATCTTCGTTATCAATATTGCCAAACCGTGATATTTTTGTTCGACTTGCATAACTGCATGCAGGATGTATGCGCTATCATTATGCGCTTCCAATACACATCGGCTATACCATTGGCAGGGATCACCGGGTCGTTGCCTGTAGTGGCGGCAAAAAGAACCCTTGCGCCGGACAATTCGATGTCCGGCGCTTCTTTCTGGAGCGGTTGCGGGTTCGCAACTCCTGAACCAGCCCGGTTCAGTCAAGGCAGGGTGTGAAGCTTACAGGGCCCTATTGCGCTGCCGTCCAGCTGACCGACTCGTATTTGCGGGTCGTGAAATTGATCAGCAGTCCAAGCATCAGAAGGCCGATAAACACCCATATCGCATAGTGGTAGTCGGTTTTCTGTGGCGTGTAATTGACGAACAGAAAGCCCCTGGCCTGATCGATCAGGTGAAACAGGGGATTCCACGCGAACCATGGAAGCATGATATTGGGTACGGTATTGGCGACAAACATCTTGCCGGATGCGATCATATTGACGCGCTGATACGCCATGGTCAGAAGCGGCGCGATTTTGGGTATCCACGGTCGGAGTCCCAAGAATACCAGCCCCACGCAGACGCCACCGAACCAGGCCAGCAGGAACATCGCGAGAGCGCCAGGGAAAAAGTATATCGAGATCGGGTTCACTGCGATGTGGTAAACGCCCAAGATCACGATGGCGCTGATTGACTGACCGTATAACGTGGAAAGCGCCGATGCGGCGATCAGGACCGCGGGATTGAGCGGAGCGTGCTTGACCAACCCGCCGCCAGGCGAATGACTGGAGGAAACTGCCCCCACTGTCCGCACATGCGACATGAAGAGAAAGATGCCGGACATCAGGTACAGCATGAAGTCGCCGCGAATAGGAGAGCCCCGGATACCCACCAGCAGATACAGCAACATGAAAATGCTGACGAACAGCAGGGTCTGGGCAATGATCAGCAAAATTCCGATAATCGCGTTCTGGTGCGTACTGCGCAGATTATAGACCGCCTGATGATATATCAGGCTCAGCGTTGTGCCGGTTGCTTCCAGCAGATTGCGGTTTTGGCGTTGAGTAAACAATGTCAGAAATCAGCCGTATGGTGGTTCGGGTGGTCGGGGAAGCGCAAGTTCTTGCCACGTTCCGGCTGGTCCTTGCCCAACCGATGTTGCGTGATCATAAGGGGATATGTAAGTCCGCACAATCGGGACGAGGGCCGGCTGTCAGCGAAGTGAAGGGAAACTGGATGCAATTTGATCGACTTATCACCGAAATGCGCCGCCTTGCGCTGCAGGCCGGACAGAAAATCATGGAGATTTACGAAGCGGATGACTTCGATATTCGCGCGAAATCCGATGATTCGCCGGTGACAGCCGCGGATGAGGCGGCGGATGCGCTGATTTCCGCCGGGCTGCGCGAGGCATTCCCCGATATTCCGCTTGTGACCGAAGAGCAGGCGGCGACTCACGAAACCCATGAACAGACCGGCGGCACCTTCCTGATCGTCGACCCGCTGGATGGCACGAAGGAATTCGTGCAGCGCCGCGGGGATTTCACCGTCAATATCGCTTATGTCGAGAATGGCGTCCCCTTGCGCGGCGTGGTATATGCTCCGGCGAAGAACCGCCTGTTCTACACGACCGCGGATGGCCGTTCCGTCGAGGAACGGGGTCCGTTCGGGGAACAGCCCGGAGAGCAGCATTCGGTCGGCGTTAATCCGACGCCTGATAATCGCGGGCTCATGGTCGTGGCGTCGAAATCGCATCGGGATGCGGCAACCGACGACTATATTGGCCGCTACAGCGTGCGGGACATGACGAGTGCGGGCTCTTCCCTGAAATTCTGCTTGGTCGCGACGGGCGAGGCGGATCTCTATCCCCGGCTCGGACGGACGATGGAGTGGGATACGGCTGCGGGGGATGCGGTGTTGCGCGGTGCTGGCGGGGAGGTGGTGCGCTTTGACGATCACGCTCCGCTTGCCTATGGCAAGCCGGGCTTCGAAAACCCGTTCTTTATCGCCTATGCGCCCGGTGTGCTGTTAGTGAAAGACTGAAAATGTCGGTCCTGATCGTGATTCCGGCACGCTATGCCTCGACAAGATATCCGGGCAAGCCGCTGGTCGAGTTGAAGGGGGCCTCTGGTGATGCCCGCAGCCTGATTCGGCGGAGCTGGGAAGCCGCGTCGGAGGCGTCGGGCGTGGATCGTGTTGTCGTGGCGACCGAAGATGAGCGGATTCGCGATCATGCCCGATCTTTCGGGGCCGAAGTGGTCATGACGTCGGAGAACTGCCGGAACGGCACCGAGCGCTGCGCCGAGGCCGTTTCTGCCCTGGGCGCAACACCCGAGATCGTCGTGAATTTCCAGGGTGATGCTCCGCTTACGCCTGCATGGTTCATCGAGGATCTGGTCGCAGGGTTGCGTACCGATCCGAATGCGGATGTGGCGACTCCTGTTCTGCGTTGCTCCGGGCGGATGCGCGACGATCTTCTGGCGGACCGCAAGGCCGGACGTGTGGGCGGAACCACGGCGGTGTTCGGCCATGACGGGCAGGCACTGTATTTCTCGAAGGAAGTCATCCCTTATGCTGCAGGGCAATACGGACCGGACGATCTTAGTCCCGTCTATCACCATGTCGGGGTTTACGCCTATCGTCCTGATGCCTTGAATGCCTATCCCGGCTGGCCCGAAGGGGTATTGGAAAAGCTGGAAGGGCTGGAGCAGTTGCGGTTCCTGGAGCGCGGCCACAAGGTGCTGTGCGTCAGGGTCGAAGCGCGTGGCCGCCAGTTCTGGGAGTTGAACAATCCCGAGGATGTCCAGCGACTGGAAGCCATGATGAAAGCAATGGGTATCAACTGACAACATAACTTCATTTGTATGTAATATGTGTGCAATCGTTTGATGAGTAAAAACCGGCTCATGCCTGAAAATTAGCGTGAGCGTGACTTTTCTTGGTTAATTGAACGAACTATCGTGCGCGCGACGCGTTATTGCGCGATATAGGGACGATGGTCCTGAACTTTTGCCGCTATCACTTCCGTGATAAGCGACCATCAGATAAAAGGGTACAATGCATGAGCCGTAAAGTAACCAAAGCCATTTTCCCGGTGGCCGGTCTGGGGACGCGCTTTTTGCCTGCGACCAAGAGCATTCCCAAAGAGATCATGACGTTGGTCGACAGACCGCTGATCCAATATGCGATTGACGAGGCGCGGGCGGCCGGGATCAAGGAGTTCATCTTTGTCACCTCGCGGGGCAAGGGCGCGCTCGAGGATTACTTTGATCACGCCCATGAACTGGAATCCAATCTCAAGAAGGCCGGAAAGGATGCGCTGCTGAAAACATTGCGCGCGACCAACATGGAATCGGGTGCTATCGCTTATATCCGCCAGCACAAGGCACTTGGGCTGGGACATGCGGTGTGGTGTGCCCGCCGCTTGCTTGCGGATAAGGAGCCTTTCGCTGTGATCCTGACCGACGACGTCATCATGGGTGAGCCGCCCTGCCTGCAGCAGATGATCGAGGCCCATAACGAAACCGGCGGCAGCATGGTCGCCACGATGGAGGTTCCCGAAGAAAAGGCGTCGGCCTATGGTGTGCTGGACGTTGCCGAGGACATGGGGGCGATCGTGCGCGCGAAAGGCATGGTCGAAAAACCCGCGCAGGGCACTGCACCGTCGAATCTCGCGGTCATCGGGCGCTATATCCTTGCGCCGAGCGTGATGAAGAACCTGAACAGCCTCAAACAGGGCTCGGGCGGAGAGATTCAACTGACCGACGCGATCGCCGAAGAGATCGAGAATGGTCGCGACGTCTATGGCCTGCGCTTCCGGGGGCAGCGTTTCGATTGCGGTTCGAAAGCCGGGTTCCTGCAGGCGACTGTCGCCTTCGGGTTGGAGCGCGATGATCTGAGGGATGAGTTCCTCGATTATCTGAACGGAGTCTCGGCGACGCGTCGCGCGGCGGAGTGATTGCATGCCCGACAATGTATTGGTTACCGGCGGTGCCGGTTACATCGGCTCGCATGCGTGCAAGGCGCTGGCGAGGGCTGGCTATGTGCCGGTGACTCTGGACAACCTGTCGACCGGATGGGCCGATGCGGTCAAGTTTGGGCCGCTGGCCAAGGCCGATCTCATGGACCGCGCGGCGCTTGATGCTGTCTTTGCCGAGTATAAGCCGGTTGCGGTGCTGCATTTCGCGGCACTCAGCCAGGTGGGCGAGGCAATGGCGGAGCCGGGAAAATACTGGCGCAACAATGTCTGCGGCTCGCTGAATCTGATCGAGGCGACGGTGGCGGCAGGCTGCATGGATTTCGTGTTCAGTTCGACCTGCGCGACCTATGGCGATTGCGATGGCGAGGTGCTCGACGAATCTTCGGCGCAGGCACCGCTCAACGCCTATGGTGCCAGCAAGCGCGCGATCGAGGATATGCTGGTCGATTTTGGTGCGGCGCATGGGCTGCGGCATGTGATCTTTCGCTATTTCAACGTCGCGGGGGCTGACCCCGAAACCGAGATCGGCGAGTTTCATCGTCCCGAAACCCATCTGATTCCGCTGATCCTCGATGCCGTGGATGGCCGCCGCGATGCGCTGACCATCCATGGCACCGACTATCCGACTGCCGACGGCACCTGTATCCGTGACTATGTTCATGTGATGGATCTGGTGGATGCCCATGTGAAGGGGCTGGAATGGCTGCGGGCGGGCAAGGAAAGCCGGGTCTTCTGCCTGGGAACCGGCGACGGGTTCTCGGTTCGCGAAGTTGTGGATGCCACCCGTCATGTCACCAATCGCCCCGTGCCAATGGTTGACGGACCACGGCGCGGCGGTGATGCGGTCAAGCTCGTTTGCGGCAGCCAGCGAGCCAGGGAAGAGCTGGGTTGGCGCCCCGACCGCTCGACGATGAAACAGATGATCAGCGACGCCTGGCGCTGGCATCAAACCGGCAATTATCGGGCTTGAGCACGGAATCCGGTCAGACAACCAGCCGGCTGCGCCGGGCCTGGACCGCATATCGGCTGCGCTGGAAACGGCGCGAGCTGTTATGGCGGGCGATCCGGGCCGGGCGCAGGCTGTCGCCACTGTCGGACCGGACCGCCTCGATTGGCAAGGATGATATCCTTCTATTCGCCGCGATTCGCAACGAGGCCGCCCGTTTGCCCGAATTTCTGGCGCATTACCGGCGCTTGGGAGTCCAGCATTTCCTGATCGTGGACAATGACAGCGACGATGGCTCGGCCGAGCTTTTGCAGAAGCAACCCGATCTGTCGTTATGGCGCAGCCGCGACAGCTACCGGTCGACCAGGTTCGGCATGGACTGGGTGGGAGCGCTGCTGCTGCGCCATGGTCACAATCACTGGTGCGTGACTGTCGATGCCGACGAATTGCTGATCTATCCGGAATGGGAGCGTAATGATCTTTCCAGCTTGACGGCGCAACTGGACCGTCAGGGTATAGACGGCATGGGTGCCTTGATGCTGGACCTGTATCCGCGCGGCCCCCTGGGGCAGGCGGATGCTCCGGAGGGTGCAAGTCTGACAGAACGCCTGCCCTGGTTCGATGCGGGACCCTACCGAAGCAGGATCGTCGAGCCGAAAGGCAACCGGATCGTGCAGGGCGGTGTCCGTGAACGGGTCTTTTTTGCGGGGGATCCGGATCGTGCGCCGACTCTGAACAAATTGCCGCTGATCCGGTGGCACTGGCGATATGTATATGTGAACTCAACCCATTCCCTTTTGCCCGGGCGGTTGAATGACCTGTATGACGGTCCCGGCGATTCCCGGCTTTCAGGCGTCCTGATGCACAGCAAGTTCCTGCCCGAGATCGTCGAGAAATCCGCGGAGGAACTTCAGCGCCGTCAGCATTTCGTGGAACCCGAGTTGTTCGTGGACTATCATCATGCAATCACCGACACACCGACATTGTGGCATAGCGGCTCGCAACGCCTCACGGGCTGGCGCCAATTGGTCCAACTGGGGCTAATGGGAACGGGAGAGGTTCCGCTCGAAAAGCCACCTGTGCAGGAAACGGGCTTGCCTCTTGCGGCGGTGAAGTCCATTGCGGAAAATGAATAAATATTAATGCGATCGCAGTGACAGGTGCAGAACGTGCGAAGCCTTCAAAACCTGCCAGTTCCGGGCCGGCTACGTCGCCGTATAGAGCGGCAGTGGCTGATCGGCCGTGCGATCAAGCGGCGTCATGCGTTGTCGCTGATCTCGGATCGCACCGGACAGATCGGGCGGCGCGATATTCTCGCCTTCGTTACTCAACGTAACGAGCGGGTGCGGCTGCCCTATTTCCTGGATTACTACCGCGAGCTTGGCGTGCGGCATTTCCTTTTTGTCGATAACAACAGCACGGACGGCAGCACCGATTACCTGAAGGCGCAGCCGGACGTATCGCTGTGGTGGACGAAAGCCGGCTACAAGCAGTCGCGTTTCGGCATGGACTGGCTGTGCTGGCTGCTGTTTCGCTATGGGCACGGGCATTGGTGTCTGACCGTCGATCCCGACGAGTTCCTGGTTTATCCGCATTGCGACAGCCGCCCCCTGACCGCGCTGACCGACTGGCTGGGCGATTCCGGGCATCGCTCCTTTCCGGCGATGTTGCTGGACATGTATCCCAAGGGTGCGCTGGACGAGAGGATATATCAGGAAGGACAAAACCCCTTCGAGATCGCCTGCTGGTTCGATCCGGCCAATTACACGATACGGAAGAACAGCTATCTGGGGAATCTGTGGATTCAGGGAGGGCCGCGAACGCGAACCTTCTTTCCCTATGACCCGAAATCGGGACCCGCACTCAACAAGATTCCGCTGGTGAAATGGAGCCGGCGATACACCTATTACAGTTCTACCCATATGCTGCTGCCACGATCCCTGAACTGGGTGTACGACGAGGATGGCGGCGAGATGGCCTCCGGTTGCCTGCTGCATGCCAAGTTCCTGTCCACTTTCGCGGAAAAATCGACCGAGGAACTGGATCGCGGCCAGCATTATGCGAACAGCCAGGAATATCGCGCCTACCATGCCGGATTGCAGGACGGCGCACGCCTTTGGTGCAGCGAATCGCGTGAATACCGTGACTGGAGGCAGCTTGAGGATCTTGGCCTGATATCGAGTGGGAACTGGCCATGACTGAAGCGGTTAATCTGGGTGTCATATTATTGTGCCATGCGAATCTTCGCATGGCGGCGAGGATGGCTCGAATCTGGGCCGATGGCGGCGCCAGGGTGGTTATCCATATCGACGCCAAGGCTCCGGCTTCCGATGTCGCCGAGATGAAGCAAAGCCTGTCGGATCTGCCGGACATCGCGTATTCGCGGCGAATCCGTTGCAACTGGGGACGGTTCAGCCTGATCGAGGCGACCCAGCATGCCGCGAGCCAACTGCTCGAGACCTGGCCCGAAACGACGCATGTCTATCTGGCTTCGGGTTCCTGTCTGCCATTGCGGCCGATAGCTGACCTGAGGGCGTTTCTGGCTCTGGATCCCAATCGCGATTATATCGAAAGCGTCGACACCAACGAAGTCGGATGGGTTATCGGGGGCCTGAACGAGGAACGGTTTACCCTGTATTTCCCGGTTGACTGGCGCAAGCATCGAAAACTGTTCGATCGCTGTGTCGAGATACAGCGCAAGCTGGGTATCCGCCGGAAATTGCCCCGGGGGCTGACACCGCATCTTGGCTCGCAATGGTGGTGCCTTACGGCCAATACCCTGCGCGCGATCCTGAACGATCCGCGCCGCAAAGAGTATGATCGGTTTTTTCGTCGAAGCTGGATTCCCGATGAAAGCTATTTCCAGTCATTGGCCCGCCGCCACTCGGGCAGTATCGAAAGCCGTTCGCTGACATTCGCGAGATTCGATCACCGGGGTCGTCCCTATCAGGCTTATGACGATCACTTGCAAGTTCTGGAGGAAGCCAATTGCTTCGTGGCCCGCAAGATCTGGCCCGGCGCGACGCAACTGCTTGGGTATTTCCCAAGGCCGGCCGGCCCCGGGCCCGATCCGACACCACCGCAACCGGCGAATATCGAACGGCTGATCGCGCGCACTGTCAGCCGCCGCATTCTGGGGCGGCCGGGACTGTATATGCAAAGCCGATTTCCCCGCAAGGATTCCGAGAACGGCAAGACCTCCGCCCCCTATGCGGTATTCCAGGGGCTGACCGACATTTTCCCCGGTTTCGAAGACTGGCTTCGCGATTATTTGCCGGGTGATGTCCATGGACATCTGCTGGGACCAGAGATGGTGGAGTTCGCCGGACGCCCGGAGATCGGCCCCGGCGCGCTTTCATCCAGCGCCGTCCTGCGTGACTATGATCCGCAGGGTTTCCTGACCGCGTTGATCCGGATGACTGAACAGATGCAGGTATTTCAGTTCAGCCCGCGCGACAACCAGGACCTGAACTGGTTCATGGCAACCGATCCCAACGCGTATCTGTTTGTCGTTACCGGGGCCTGGAACCTGCCCCTGCTGGACATGGACATGCCCTTTGACGATATACGCCGCATCACGGCCAAGCTGCAACGCACCGAGATGGAACTGCTTGAGGTGCTCAATTCGGTTTGGGTAAAGGCCCGTGTGCAACTGTGGGAGTTCAACGACTTCATTGCCCGGCCGCAGGCGATACTGGACAAGGCACTGGGCCAGATCGACCCGGATGCCAAACCAGTGACGAAGCTGCCGCCGATGCGGGACATAACAGGGCTGCCGGAGCATTTGCAGCGCCTGCGTAACTCCGGACTGCACCCCCGCCTGACCGGCGATCAGCCGATCACGAAAGCGTCCCATATCCTGGCGAGGAACAATATTTGATGACCGAGACTTTCCGCAGCTTTGTGATTTTCGCCGAAATGCGCACCGGTTCGAACCTGCTGGAGGCGACCCTGAACGCGGTCAAGAAAGTCACCTGCTTTGGTGAGGCGTTCAATCCCTATATGATGGGCTGGCCGGACAAGGACGAATTGCAGGGCATCACGCGCAAGGAACGCGAGGCCGATCCGATGTTGCTGCTGAACGCGCTGTTCGACAAGCCCGGGCATTTGCCGGGGTTTCGCTATTTCCACGATCACGATCCGCGCGTGTTCGACGCGATCATGGATGACCGGCGCTGCGCCAAGATCATCCTGACCCGCAACCCGCTTGAAAGCTATGTCTCGACCCGGCTGGCATGGGAAACCAATCAATGGAAGCTGAACGAGACCGAAATGCCGATTCCTGCCTCGATCGACTATAATGGCGACGAGTTTCGCCGGATGCTGTCGGATATCCGCGATTTCCAGATGCGCGTCATGCATCGCCTGCAGACCAGCGGTCAAAGCGGCTTCTGGCTGGGCTACAACGATCTTCGGGACAGCAAGGTGATGACCGGCCTTCTGCACTGGCTTGGACGCACCGATATCGAACAGGTCATGCCCGCCAGTGACCAGATCCCGCAGAATCCGCGCTCGATGGAGCAGAAGGTTTCGAATTTTCAGGATATGCAGTCCGATCTGCAAAAACTGGATCCCTTCGCATTGAGCCAGGCGCCGAGTTTCGAACCACGCCGCGGTCCGGCCGTTCCCAGTTTCCTGACCAGCGAGGCGGGTTCGGGACTGATCTACATGCCCATCAAGGGCGGTCTGGCGATCCATCAGGAGGATTGGTTCAGGGATTTGGGCGAGGCAGCGGGCAGTTACACGCAAGGCAGCCTGCGCCAGTGGAAGCGCCGGCATCCGGGTCATCGCAGCTTCACCATTCTGCGCCATCCCCTGCGCCGCGCATGGGACGCGTTTCTGCATCTTTTGTCTGCCGCCCGGCCCGAGTTGCGGCAATTGATGCGCGACGTGCATCGTGTGCCTTTACCTGAGGATGCGAAACTGATCGACCTTGGCGACGATCAGGCCATGCCCCTGTTCCGCTCCTTTCTGGAATTTCTCGGCCGTAATCTGAACGCCCAGACAACCCTGCCAACTCATCCGCATTGGGCAAGTCAATCAGCCGTTATTGCCGGCTTCGGCCGCTTTTCTCAGCCCGATATGCTGATGCGAGAGGACCGGTTGGGCGAAGATATCGCTCATCTTTGCCAAAGCGCGGGCATCACCGATCCGAAAACCGAAAAGCTGGAAGCAGACAGTTACCCTGCGTTCTTGTCCGACAAGGATCTGGTTGCCGCCGCCCGATCGGCCTATATGCGCGATTACATCGCTTTCGGTTTTCCAGCCAATCCGGAATAGGCCGCGCCGGCACCGGCGCAGCCTGCGGTATTGGCCGTCAGCCCTTCAGCAATGCAGCCAACTCGGCCTGCTTCTCGGCCACCAGCGCGGCATCGCCGTCGGATTCGAGGTTCAGCCGCACGACCGGCTCGGTATTCGATTTGCGCAGGTTGAAGCGCCACTTGCCGAAATCCAGCGACACCCCGTCCAGATCGTCCCGGCTTTCGGCCTGCGCCTCGTAACGTTCGATCAGCCGGGCAATCGCGGCATCGGGGTCTTCGATCTTGTAATTCGTCTCGCCCGAGGAAGGATAAAGCGTCATCCGTTCCGACAGCAACTCGGCCAGCGTCTTGCCCTTGCGTGCGAGAAGTTCGATCATCAGCAGCCAGGGGATCATACCGCTGTCGCAATAATAGAAGTCCCGGAAATAGTGGTGCGCCGACATTTCGCCGCCGTAAATCGCGCCGACATCGCGCATCTTGCGCTTGATGAAGGCATGACCGGTCTTGCTGACCACTGCCTCGCCGCCGGCCTCCTCGATCATGGCGCGGGTGTTCATGATGACGCGGGGATCATGCACGACCTTCTCGCCGGGAAATTTCTCGAGGAACGCGGCACCCAGAAGGCCGACGATATATTCGCCGGGAATGAAGCGGCCATTTTCGTCAAAGAAGAAGCAACGGTCGAAATCGCCATCCCATGCGACACCCAGATCGGCATTCTCATCCTTGACGGCCTGAACGGTCGGGGGCTGGTTTTCGGGCAGAAGCGGGTTCGGAATGCCGTTCGGAAAACTGGAATCGACATCGTGATGCAGGCGCACGAATCTCAGCGGAGCCCCTCTGCGCTGCAGCTCTTCGGCAATGGCGTCAAAGGTCGGCCCGGCAGTGCCGTTCCCGGCATTGACCAGGATTTTCATCGGTTTCAGTGCACCGATATCCACGAAATCGGCCATCGCCCTGGCATAGTCCGCCCGCGCATGGCTGAAATCCGTGACTTCGCCCTTTTTTGCGGTTGGCGCGAAATCGCCCGAGCTTGCCAGTTCGACGATCGGCGGCAATTCGGTGGCCGGGTCCAGCGGGGCCGAACCACGTCCGACGATTTTCATTCCGTTGTAATTGATAGGGTTATGCGAGGCAGTCACCTCGATCCCGCCATCGGTGTCGTGGAAGCCGGTATGGAAATACACCTCTTCGGTCCCGGCGAGCCCGATATCCAGAACGTCGGCGCCACCATCGGTCAGTCCGCTGATCAGCGCTGCAGCAAGTTCCGGGGAACTGGCGCGGCTGTCACGCCCGACGACCACCCGCTTGGCACTTCTGGCCTCGGCGAAAGCTCGACCGATCCGGTAAGCGACATCCGGGTCCAGGTTGACACCTAACTCACCCCGCACATCATAGGCCTTGAAGCAGGTGATCTCGCGGTGGCCAAGCTTGTTTCCATCGTTCATGGGCGCGTTCCCTTTCTACGCAGCGGTTGTCAGTAGCGCTAACAGCTTGCGTGCGGAATTCAAGCCTCTCTGGTCCCTTGGGCGGAGGTGACGCGAGCGCTCGGGAAGGTTAGATCGGGTAGGAAAACACGGAGATTCGCATGGATACCAAAGCACTGATCACGGCCTATTTCGATGCCTTCAACGCGGGCCGGACCGACGGGATGCTGGAACTGCTGCATGACGAGGTCGAACATCACGTCAACGAGGGGCAGATCCGTAAGGGCAAGGAACTGTTCGCGGAATTCAACGCACATATGACCGAATGCTATCGCGAGAACCTGACCGACATGGTGATTTTCGCCAATGAAGCCGGGGACCGCGCGGCGGCGGAGTTCGTCGTGAATGGCACCTATCTCAAAACCGACGAGGGATTGCCGCCCGCAAATGGCCAGACTTACCGTCTGCCTGCCGGGTCGTTCTTTACCATCCGCGACGGCAAGATTTCGCGCGTTACGACCTATTACAATCTTGGTGAATGGACCCGGCAGGTCAGCGCATGAGCATCACGACGCGCGTTCTGACCGGCGAGGCGCTGGAGGCGGCGCTGGACGATGTCGCGCGTCTGCGCATCGCCGTGTTCCGCGCATGGCCGTATCTTTATGACGGCGATCTGGATTACGAACGGAATTACCTGACCGCGTATCAATCGCCGAGAGCGGTGGTTGTGGCGGCCATGGACGGGAGCCGGATCATCGGCGCGTCGACCGGTGCGCCGATGGCCGATCACGCCGATGATTTCGCCGCAGCGTTCAGGGACCGGCCCGAGCCGTTGGCCGATATCTTCTATTGCGCGGAGTCCGTCCTGCTGCCGGAATATCGCGGCCATGGGCTTGGTCATGCATTTTTCGATGCGCGCGAGGATCACGCCAGAGGGCTGGGCGCACGGTATTGCGCCTTTTGCAGCGTCATGCGTCCTGCGGATCATCCGGCCCGGCCCGCCGATTACCGGCCTTTGGACGGTTTCTGGCGCAAGCGTGGTTATGCGCCGTTACCGGGTGTCATCGCGCATTTTTCGTGGAAAGATACCGGAGATTCGATGCAAACCGAGAAACCGCTGCAATTCTGGATGAGGTCATTGTGAAAATCGCTGCCGCCGCCTATCCGCTCGACTGGTTCGATGATTTCAACCAATACGAGGCCAAGTTGGCATCGTGGGTCGAGGCTGCCGATGGGGCTGAATTGCTGGTCTTTCCTGAATACGGCGCGATGGAACTCGCCTCTCTTGGCGGCCGGGAGGCGGCGGGTGATCCGGAGGCGTCATTGCACGAGGTCGCGCGCCATGCGGATGCAGTTTGCGCCCTGCATGAAAAGCTGGCGGCACGGCATGGTTGCCATATCCTCGCCGCGTCAGCCCCGGTATTCGAGGCCGACAGGCCGATGAACCGCGCGGTCTTGTATGGTCCCGCTGGCCGCATCGGCCATCAGGACAAGCAGATCATGACCCGATTCGAGCGGGATGACTGGGATGTTACCGGCGGCTCGGGTTTGCGCGTCTTCGACACGGCCCTGGGGCGAATCGGGATCCTGATCTGTTATGACAGCGAGTTCCCCCTGCTGGGCCGGGTTCTGGCCGAAGCCGGAGCCGAGCTGATCCTCGTGCCAAGCTGCACCGACACGATTGCCGGGTTTCACCGGGTCCGCATCGGAGCGATGGCGCGGGCGTTGGAAAGCCAGTGCGTGGTGGTTCACTCTCCGGTTGTTGGTTCCTGCGACTGGATGCCGGCGGTGGACGAAAACCGTGGGCGTGCCGCGATTTATGGCCCGCCCGATGGCTTCTGGCCGGAAACCGGGATCATTGCCGAGGGCGAGATGGACCTGCCCGGATGGGTCACGGCCCGGATAGACCTGTCCCGGGTCAGTCAGAGTCGCAGTGATGGCGCGGTGTTGCCCTATGCGCATTGGCCTGAATCCACCGAATCCGCACTGATCCGGGATTAGCATTCCTGAACCTGCGCGCAATTCGGCTGATTCCTGTAGGACCGGCCCCGATCTTTTTTAGCGCCATCTCTACCCGGCCGGCTTAGCCGGGCTTTTTTCGCGCCCGTATCAACGTATGCTGGCTGAGGATTTCATAGCCCATACCTTCGACCAGTTCCTGCCGCAGCCGGGTGATCTCGTCGCTGCTCAGTTCGATAACCTCTCCGCTGTCGATATCGACAAGATGGTCATGCTCGGCAACGGGGGTGATCTCGAACCGGGCGGGTTCGTTCTCGAAGTTGAGCCTGCGGATCAGCCCGGCCTCCTCAAGCGCCGAGAGAGTGCGATAGACGGTGGCCAGCGACACCGAATCGTCGATGGTCTTGGCGCGGGCGTAAAGCTCGTCCGCATTGGGATGATCCACCGATTCCATCAGGATGGACAGCAGCACGGTCCGCTGCTGAGTCGCCCGCAGACCGGCATCGCGCAAAGCCTGGGCAAAATCGGTGGTGTCTGCACACATCCGCGTTCTCCTGTCTCTGACATATCCCTTACCGCGATCCTGGCAGGCGGACAACAAAATGCGAATGCGTCGCATTCTTCTTGACTATTGCGAATGCGTTGCATTTACATGGCGTCGACTCCTCGACCCGGGAAAGGACATCAGATGAAGCTCAAGGCACAACGAATCCTTGCTGCGGCGACAGCCTTGACATTGTTCGCCTCTGCGGCATCAGCGGATGACAGGATGAAGGTCGTCACGACGTTTACCGTTCTGGCCGACATGGCGCAGCATGTGGCGGGGGACACGGCCGATGTGGTGTCGATCACCAAGCCCGGCGCTGAAATCCACGGCTATCAGCCGACGCCGCAGGATATCGTCCGGGCGCAGGACGCGGATCTGATCCTGTGGAACGGGCTGAACCTTGAATTGTGGTTCGAGCAGTTCCTGTCCAATCTTGGCGATGTACCTTCAGCCACGCTGACCGATGGTATCGACCCGATCCCGATCTCGTCAGGATCCTATGAGGGCAAGGCAAATCCGCATGCCTGGATGGGGCTGGATAACGCGCTGGTCTATATCGACAATATCCAGAAGGCTTTCGCGGAACATGATCCGGACAATGCCGCCATCTATGCAAGGAATGCCGAAAGCTACAAGCAGGAGCTGCGCGCCACGCTGGAGCCTTTGCGGCAACAGATCTCCGCAGTTCCGGAGGCGCAGCGCTGGCTGGTCAGTTGCGAGGGGGCGTTCAGTTATCTCGCCCGCGATTTCGGCATGAAGGAACTCTATCTCTGGCCGATGAATTCCGATCAGATGGGCACGCCGCAACAGGTCCGGTCGGTGATCGACGGGGTGAGAGAGCATGACATTCCGGTGGTATTCTGCGAAAGCACGGTGAACACCGCACCGGCAGAGCAGGTGGCGCGGGAAACCGGGGCGCATTATGGCGGGGTCCTCTATGTCGACAGCCTGTCCGAGCCCGACGGTCCCGTGCCAAGCTACCTGGAGTTGCTGACCGTGACCTCGAAAACCATTGCCGATGGCCTGACGAATGGCATGAAGTGAACCCGGGCGACCGACCCTTCCGGCAGAAAGACCAACATGATGCGCGACAATCAGACCGTTACCAATGACGCGGGGGCCGACCCCGGCGGCGGCATCGATGCCCGCGACATTACGGTGATCTATCGCAATGGCCATACGGCGCTGCGGCAGTCCAGTTTTCAGATCCCGCGCGGGACGGTCACCGCGCTGGTCGGCGTGAACGGGGCAGGGAAATCGACACTGTTCAAGGCGATCATGGGCTTTGTCCGCGTGGCAAAGGGACAGATCAGCCTGCTGGGCATGGATGTAGCGCAGGCACTCAAGCAGAACTTGGTGGCTTATGTCCCGCAGGCCGAGGAAGTGGACTGGTCCTTTCCTGTCCTGGTCGAGGATGTGGTGATGATGGGGCGATACGGTCATATGGGCTTTCTCCGCCGCCCGTCGAAAGCGGATCGTCTGGCGGTTGACGCCGCATTGGCCCGTGTGAACATGCAGGATTATCGCCACCGCCAGATTGGCGAACTGTCGGGCGGACAGAAGAAGCGTGTCTTTCTGGCCCGTGCGCTGGCGCAGGACGGGCAGGTGATCCTGCTGGACGAGCCCTTCACCGGTGTCGATGTCAAGACCGAAGAGCAGATCATCGCCCTGCTGGGCGAGTTGCGCGACGAGGGGCGGGTGATGCTGGTTTCGACCCATAATCTGGGTTCGGTCCCGGAATTCTGCGACCGGGTGGTGCTGGTCAAGGGAACAGTGCTGGCTTATGGGCCGACGGAAACAACCTTCACCCGCGACAATCTGGAGATGGCTTTCGGTGGTGTGCTGCGTCACTTCACCCTGGGTGGAGAGGCGCTGCATGATGATGCCGATCCGCGCCATGTCACCATCCTTTCGGATGATGAGCGGCCATTGGTGCAATACGGCGACCGCACCCATACGCGGGAGGGGCCGGAATGAGCCTGCTGCTCGAACCTTTCGGTTATGGTTACATGACCAATGCGATGTGGGTCTCGGCGCTGGTGGGCGGGGTTTGCGCGTTCCTGTCCTCTTACCTGATGCTGAAAGGCTGGTCGCTGATCGGGGATGCGTTGTCCCATTCCGTCGTGCCGGGGGTGGCCGGCGCCTATATGCTGGGCCTGCCCTTTGCCTTGGGAGCGTTTCTTTCCGGGGGATTGGCGGCGGCGGCAATGCTGTTTCTGTCCGACCGGTCGGGGCTCAAGGTCGATGTGGTGATCGGGCTGATCTTCACGTCCTTCTTCGGATTGGGCCTGTTCATGGTGTCGATCAATCCCATGGCGATCTCGGTCCAGACGATCACCATGGGCAATATCCTCGCAATCACGCCCGAGGATACCCTGCAACTCGCAATCATCGGTTTCGTTTCGCTGGCCGTGTTGCTGCTGAAATGGAAGGACCTGATGGTGGTGTTCTTCGATGAAAGCCACGCCCGGTCCATCGGCCTTCGCCCCGGGCTGCTGAAAGCGGTCTTCTTCATCCTGCTTTCGGCCTGTGTTGTGGCGGCGATGCAGACCGTCGGGGCTTTCCTGGTGATCGCCATGGTGGTGACGCCGGGGGCAACGGCCTATCTGCTATGCGACCGGTTCCCGCGCCTGATCGGGGTCTCGGTGACTATTGGCACGGTATCCAGCTTTGCAGGGGCCTATTTCAGCTACTTCCTCGACGGCGCGACGGGGGGCATCATCGTCTGCCTGCAAACGCTGGTCTTCCTGGCGGCTTTCGTCTGGGCGCCGAAGCATGGGCTGCTGGCCGCGAAAGCCAAGGCTGCGGCAGAATTGCGCAGAAGCGAGCCGGTGTCATGAGCGAGACGCTGCTGATGCCACTGCAATTCGCCTTCATGCAGAAGGCTTTCCTGATCGCCGCCATGGTGGCCGTCCCGACGGCGCTGCTGTCCTGCTTCCTGGTGCTGAAAGGCTGGGCATTGATGGGTGATGCGGTCAGCCATGCGGTCCTGCCGGGGATCGTGCTGGCCTATATCATCGGCTTTCCGCTGATCCTTGGAGCATTCGGGGCTGGTATGCTGACGGCTCTGGCAACCGGCTATCTGTCGAATAACAGCAGGGTCAAGCAGGATACGGTCATGGGCGTCGTATTCTCGGGCATGTTTGGGCTCGGGATCGTCATCTATACCTCGATCACGACGGATGTGCATCTCGACCATATCCTGTTCGGCAACATGCTTGGGGTCGGGGCGGGGGATCTGTGGACCGCCGGCCTGATCGCGCTGGCCGTGTCGGCGGCGCTGCTGCTGAAATGGAAAGACCTGATGCTGCATGCCTTTGATCCGGCGCAGGCGCAGGCATCCGGATTGCCGGTAGCGGTATTGCATTACGGATTGCTGAGCATACTTTCGCTGACTATCGTTGCCACGTTGTCGGCGACTGGCCTGATCCTCGCGGTGGGACTGCTGATCGCGCCCGGTGCCATCGCTTTTCTGCTGGTGCGCAGCTTTGGCAGGATGTTGGCGGTCGCGGTGCTGGTTTGCCTGTTCGCGATGCTGAGCGGCGTTTATCTCAGCTTCTTCCTGGACAGCGCTCCGGCGGCAACCATCATCCTGATCCTGACCGTTCTTTTCATCGCGGCATTCCTGCGCAGGGGATGGCAAGCGCGTGCGCATGGCGCCGAGGCTACGGAGGGCTGAATCCCGCCGGTCGGAGTCAGGTCAGGTCGGCTCCACGCCACGAACCGCCGGGACAGCAGGTTAACGCCGGCCCCTGGGCCTACGTGGAACGGCATTGCCGCCACCAGGATGACGGGGCGCAGGGCTCTTGCCTTTGGGCTTGCTGGCCGTCCGGCTTTTGCTTTTGGGAGCGGCTGCCTTGCCGCCACGCGCCGGTGCCGCACTGACTTTACCGCCTTTGGCGGCCTTTTGCGCGGTGCTCCAGCGCGGTTTCTTGCGTGCAGTTCCCGCTGATACCGGCTCGGCGGTGGTGTCTGTCGGAGACCATGCCCGGGTGGGTGTGGCAGGGACAGCATCCACCGGTTTCGCCGCTGCCGCCTTTCGGGGTTTGGGTTGCCTGTCCCCGGCTGGTTTCGGCGCTTTCGGGGCTGGATGTTGCTCTGGCTTGCGGTCAAGCGCAGGCTCGCCCTTCAGTCGGCGCATGATCAGGTCCGGCTCGATCTCGATAGTGTCGCCAAAGCGCGGGGACTCGGGCGTGGCAATCTGGACAAAGGTTTCATGTTCGCGCACCCGGATCGCGCCTATGGAGTCGCGGGTGATATTGCCCGCCTCGCATATCTTGGGTAGCAGCCAGCGGGCTTCGGCCCGGCCAGTCTGACCGACCGAAAGTGCAAACCAGACCGAGGCACCGAATTCGCGCGGGACGCGGGGCGCGGCCTGCGAGGGTGGGGCGCTTTCGGTCAGCTCTTCGGGCGGGGGCCGGCCTTCACGCCACAATTGGACAAAGGCGGCGGCAATCTGCTCGGGTCCGACGCGCGCCAGCAGATCGCGGGCGGCGGTCATGTCCTCCAGCGTAGCAGTCAGTGCCGGATGGTCGAGCATCCGCGCATCATCCTGCGCGCTGACCTCTTCGGCCGAAGGCGCCTTGCCCCATTCGGCCACGAGCTTGGCGCCCTGTAACAAACGCTGCGCCTTCTTGTAATCCGCAGGCGCGACGATCAGCGCCGACACGCCCTTGGCACCCGCGCGCCCGGTGCGGCCCGAGCGGTGAAGCAGGGTCTCGGAGTTTGTCGGCAAATCTGCATGGATGACCAGTTCCAGCCCCGGTAGGTCAATGCCCCGTGCCGCGACATCGGTGGCAATGCAGACCCGTGCCCGCCCATCGCGCAGGGCTTGCAGGGCATGGGTGCGTTCCTGTTGGGACAGTTCGCCTGACAGTGCCGCCACGCGGAAACCGCGATTGCCCATCCGGGCCATCAGGTGGTTCACATTGGCGCGTGTCTTGCAGAATACGATGGCGGTTCGTGCCTCGTAGTATCGCAACAGGTTGAAGATCGCGTTCTCGCGGTCGCGGGCTGCAATCGACAGGGCGCGATAGGTGATATCGCCATGTTGGCGGGCTTCTCCCATGGCTGCCACGCGCAGGGCGTTCCGCTGGAAATCCCGCGCCAGTTTCTCGATAGCGGCGGGCACGGTGGCCGAGAACATCAGCGTGCGGCGGCTTTCCGGCGCGGCTTGAAGGATGAATTCCAGATCCTCGCGAAAGCCGAGATCCAGCATCTCGTCAGCTTCGTCCAGCACTGCGACACGCAGGCAGGACAGGTCAAGGCCGCCGCGTTCGATATGATCGCGCAGGCGCCCCGGAGTGCCGACCACGATCTGTGCCCCCCGGGCCAGCGCCCGGCGCTCGGTTCGGTAATCCATGCCGCCGACACAGGTCGCGATGCGTGCGCCGGTGGCGGCGTAAAGCCATGTCAGCTCTGCCGCGACCTGCAGCGCCAGTTCACGCGTCGGCGCAATGGCAAGGGCAAGCGGCGCTGTGCCCTCGGGCAGGGTGTCGTCATCGCCCAGCAAATCGGGTGCGGCGGCAATGCCGAAGGCGACGGTCTTGCCCGATCCGGTCTGAGCGGAAACCAAAAGGTCGCGCCCGCTTGCATCCGGGTTCAGAACCGCCTGTTGCACGGCGGTCAGGGTTTCATAGCCTCGTTCGGCCAGTGCTGCAGCCAATGGCGCGGCAATCGTGTTCTGGGTCATTCGTTCTGCCTGGGATTGGGGACCGTGGTCCGGGTGACGGCCCGGTCCGCCCGCGCGCGGCCCATCATCCGCGCGCATCAAGAACAGCCGATCCGTTGCCCTAACGCCCCCCCACGGCAGAGTCAAAGGCCGTTCGCTCATCTGTCGCGCAAATGACGCCCGTCAGCGGAGCGGGCAGGCGGCACGATTCTAGATGCAGCGTCCGCCATCGACCTCCATCGCGACCCCGGTGATCATCGACGCTTCGTCCGAGGCAAGGAAACAGGCGGCATTGCCCAGATCCTCGGGTGTCGAGAAACGGCCGATCGGGATCGTCGACAGGAATTTTGCCCGCATTTCGGGCGTATCCTCGCCCATGAAGCTTTTCAGCAGGGGCGTTTCGCCCGCGACCGGGTTCAGCGCATTCACGCGGATGCCAAAAGGCGCGAGTTCCACCGCCATGGCCTTGGTCGCGGTGATCAGCCAACCCTTCGAGGCATTGTACCAGTTCAGCCGTGGTCGGGGCGAAACCCCCGCAGTAGAGGCGATATTGACGATCGCGCCCCGCCCCGCCTCTTTCATGATCGGCACGATCTCTCGCGACATCAGATAGACCGACTTGCAGTTGACCGACATCACCCGGTCGAAATCCTCTTCGCTTACCTCCTCCATCGCGGCGGGAAGATGCGTTACCCCGGCATTGTTCACCACGATATCGATTCCGCCCAACCTCGCCCGCGTCTCTTGGGCCAGTTCAGCCACGCTGCCCGCATCGGCCACATCGGTGCGCAGGGCATGACCTCCAATCTCTTCCGCGATCCGTGTGGCGGCGTCGCCATTGATATCGGCAACCATCACCCGCGCGCCCTCCGCCGCGAACTTGCGCGCGATGCCCGCGCCAAAGCCCGAACCGCCCCCGGTGACGATGGCCGTCCTGTTCTGCAACCTCATGATATCCTCCACTCCTTGCCGGCATGATCGCAGAGTGAGCCGCCGCCGCAAGCTACTTTACCGTGCCGAATGCGCGGATTAACGTCCTGCCATGCTGCGTTATTCCTTCCGCCGGATATTGTCATTGGGGCTGAGCCTGCTGATCGCCTCGGCGGTGATCTTTTCGGTGGTCGAACTGGTGCCCGGAGATCCCGCAAGCTTCATGCTGGGAACCGGAGCACAACCGGAAACCATCGCCGCATTGCGCGAGCAGATGGGATTGGACCAGCCACTGCCGCTTCGTTACGCAAGCTGGCTGGGCGCGTTGCTGCAGGGTGATTTCGGGCAAAGCTTCACCTACAAGGCTCCGATCGCCGAGCTGCTCGGCGACCGGTTGCAGGTATCGCTGGCGCTCGCGATTCTGGCCTTGTGTCTGGCGGTTTTCATCGCGCTGCCGGTTGGTATCTATGCCGCCGCCCGCCGGGGACGTGCCGGGGATGCGGCAGTGATGGGAGGCACGCAACTGGGGATCGCGCTGCCGAATTTCTGGTTCGCGATGCTGCTGGTCCTGCTTTTCGCGGTCAAGCTGCAATGGCTGCCTGCTGGCGGTTTTCCCGGATGGTCCGACCCGCTGGCCGGACTGAAGGCGCTGATCCTGCCCGCCGTGGCGCTCGCTCTGCCGCAGGCGGCTATCCTTGCCCGGGTGCTGCGATCCGCGCTGATCGAGACGCAGGGGCAGGATTATATCCGCACCGCCCGCGCCAAGGGGCTGACCACCGGGCAGGTGCTGCGCCGGCACGCGCTGCGCAATGCGCTAATCCCGGTGTTGACGATCATGGGCATGCAATTTTCCTTTCTGCTGGCCGGGGCGATCATTATCGAGAATGTCTTCTACCTGCCGGGGTTGGGGCGGTTGATCTTTCAGGCGATCAACCAGCGCGACCTGATCCTCGTGCAATCCGCCGTTCTCGTGCTGGTGGCGGCGGTCATTACCGTGACCTTCATCGTCGATCTCGCCTATGCGCTGGTCGATCCGCGATTGAGGCAGCGATGAGGCCCGGCATGTTCCTTGGCACCCTGCTTGCCGGGCTGGCAGTGCTGGCGGCGGCGATCTCGTTCCTGTGGACGCCCTATGACGTGACGCAGATGGCCATCGCGGACAAGCTGATGCCACCGGGTGCCGGGCATTGGCTGGGAACCGATCATTTTGGGCGGGACATCCTGTCGATGATCATGGTCGGTGCGCGGGTGTCCATCGCCGTGGCGCTGGTCGCGGTCGGGATCGGCATGGGGTTGGGCGTGCCGTTGGGACTGATCGCAGCGGCGCGGCGCGGCAGCTGGCTGGAAGAGGCGATCATGCGGGGCAATGACCTGATCTTCGCCTTTCCCTCGCTGGTCATCGCGATCCTGATCACGGCGATTTTCGGGCCTTCGGCCATCAACGCCATCATCGCCATCGGCATCTTCAATATTCCCGTCTTCGCCCGTGTCACAAGGGGCGGAGCCCTGCCGCTGTGGACACTGGACTATATCCGCGCCGCCGAGGTCTCGGGCAAGGGGGCGGCACTGATCAGCGTGCAGCATATCCTGCCCAATATCGCCAACCTGCTGATGGTGCAGGGCACCATCCAGTTCAGCCTTGGTATTCTGGCCGAGGCGGGGTTGTCCTATGTCGGCCTTGGCGCGCAGCCGCCCACCCCAAGCTGGGGCAGGATGCTGGCCGAGGCGCAGACCATGGTGACGCTGGCCCCGCATGTCGCGATCATACCCGGGCTGTGCATCCTGCTGACGGTGCTGGGGCTGAACCTGCTGGGCGATGGGTTGCGCGATGCCCTGGACCCGCGACTGAAGGTGATGCGGTGATCGAGGCGCGCAGACTCTCTGTTTCGATCAACGGCACCGCGATCCTGCAGGAGGTCGATCTGCAGCTTACTCCCGGCTCGATTACCGGGTTGGTCGGCGAATCCGGCAGCGGCAAATCCATGACATCGCTGGCGATCATGGGGCTGCTGCCGCGCGGCGCCAAAGTGTCGGGGCAGGTCACGCTGGATGGGCGGGATCTGCTGGCCACATCCGAGGCAGAGATGTGCAGGATCCGTGGCAATCGTATCGGAATGATTTTCCAGGAACCCATGACCGCGCTGAATCCGCTGATGAATATCGGCGATCAGGTGGCCGAGGTGCTGCGCATCCATCACCGCATGGACCGGGCGGCGGCGCTGGCCCGCGCACGAGAGAAACTGGACCGCGTCGGCCTGCCGGAGCCGCGTTTTCCCCTGACCCTCTTTCCGCATGAACTGTCGGGCGGACAACGCCAGAGGGTTGCCATAGCGCTCGCCATCGCCGAGCGTCCCGACCTGCTGATCGCAGACGAGCCGACTACCGCGCTGGATGTGACCACGCAGGCACAAATCCTTGATTTGCTTGCAGGCCTGGTGCGCGACGAAGGCATGGCGTTGCTGCTGATCACCCATGATCTTGCAGTCGTCGCGGGCATTGCCGACCGGGTGGCGGTGATGAAGGCGGGCAGGATCGTCGAGGAAGGCCCGACCGAGATGCTGTTCCGCAGGCAGGCGCATCCCTATACGCGCGCACTCTTTGCCGCTTCGCGCCATGCCCCGGCAGGAACTGGCCCGGCTGGCGAAAAGGACCCGCTTCTGCAGGTGCAGGGCGCGGTGCGTGAATATCGCCTGCCGGGAAACGCGGGCGTCTTGCGGGCTGTGGATGAGGTCAGTCTGACGATCGGGCGGGGTGAAAGTGTTGGTCTGGTGGGAGAATCCGGCTGCGGGAAATCAACGCTGACACGCGCGATCCTTGGACTCGACCCGTTGCAATCGGGAAATATTCGCATATCGGGGCAAGAGGTTTCGGCAGGCCGCTCGATGCCGAGGGAATTGCGGGCGAGGGCGCAGGTGGTCTTTCAGGACCCGTTTGGCAGTTTCAACCCACGTTGGCGGGTCGAGCGGCTGGTGGCCGAGCCCTTCCACCTGACAGGCTACCCGCCCGGCTGGCGCAACCGGGTCGGCGCGGCGTTGGAAGAGGTGGGGCTGTCACCCGGCGATGCGCGCAAATACATCCATGAGTTCTCGGGCGGTCAGCGTCAGCGCATCGCCATTGCCCGGGCATTGATCATCCGCCCGGACCTGATCGTTCTGGACGAGGCAGTCAGTGCGCTGGATGTCCGCGTGCGCGCGCAAGTACTCGACTTGCTGGCGGATCTGAGGCGCAGCCATGGGCTCGCCTATCTCTTCATCAGTCATGACCTGTCGGTTGTGCGCGGTGTTACCGACAGGGTGCTGGTGATGCAGAAGGGCCGGATCGTCGAGGACGGCCTTGCCGGGCAGGTCATCGGTGCTCCCAATCACCCCTATACACAGAGCCTGATCAAGGCGATGCCGCGCATACCCGAGGGCTGGGTCGCCGCGTAACCGATTCCGGTTGCCGCCGGCAAACAGCAGATAGCAGGACGGGCCGAAATTGCGGCTCTTTGTTCCTCGCCCAGATACCTGCCGGCGACGGGACCGTTGCAGGGGAATTCCATTTGCCGCCAAATCAGTTCAATCGCGCAGAAAACGCATCATGAACCATGCAAGACCCGAGCAGATCAGCGTTGCGATGATCACAGGCAGGGCCGTGCCATTATAGAGCAGGCCGACAGGTGCGGCGATCACGGTTGCCAGAACGGTCGAAATCGCCGCAACGACAGAAGCGGCCATACCGGCGATATGCCCCATCTTTTGCAGTGCCAGCGCGTTGAGATTGCCGAAAGTAACCCCCGCCATGAAGAACACGCTGACCGCCCAGAGGAAGAAAGCCGGGAATTGCAACGCGGCAGGCAACAGGTCGGCACCGATCAACACCAGCATGACCGACGAGACACAGGTCTGCATCATATAGGCCCATTTGGCGATGCGGCGCATGCCGAAGCGAATCACGAATGTCGCGTTCAGCACCGTGCCCGAACCTGACAGCAACGCCATTGCGGCGAACCAATAGGGGAAGGCGTCCCCCTTGCCGTAAGCCTCGCCGAAAAGCTGCTGGGCCGAGGACAGCAAGGCGAACATCTGCCCGAAGCCAAGCGTCAGGATGAAGGTGCACAGCATGACATGGCGATCGGTCAGGACTTCGCGGGCCGCCTCTTTCAGCGGTGCAACTTGCAATGGGCGGCGACGTTCGGGAGGCAGGGTTTCAGCCTGGCGCAGGTTCAGCCAGCTGACGCCGACCAGCGCGAAGAACAGGAAACCCGCAAAGACCCCGTGCCAGCCTGCAAGCCAGATCATTCCAGCTCCGATCGAGGGCGCCAGTGCGGGGATGATGATGAAGACCATCATCACCAGGCTGGTGATCCGGGCCATTTCGCGGCCTTCGTAGAGGTCGCGGACCAGGGCCAGCCCGACGATGCGCGGGCCTGCCGCTCCGAGGCCCTGAATGAACCGGGCAAGCAAAAGCATTTCAATGGATTCGGCAAAGATTGCCGCCAGCGCGGCGCATGAATAGATGGCAAAGCCGATGGTGATGGCGCGTTTGCGGCCGATGGCGTCGGAAATCGGGCCCGCGAACAGGGTTCCGGTGCCCATGCCCGCCACGAAGGATGTCAGGATCAACTGTGCCCGGTTGAGATTGCCGGGCGTCAGCGACTCGGCGATCTGCGGCAGGGCAGGCAGCATCGCGTCTATGGAAAAGGCGATGGTGGCAAAGAGAAAGGCCAGCATCGCGATGAATTCCGGCATCGGCAGACGCCGCACCGGCGCATGCTGGAAACTGACAGTTTGATTCATCGGAAGATACCCATCGGTTGAAGCCAGCCCATAGCGATTTTTTGCATGATCTGCAAGTCACGCCGGGTTGCTGCAGTTATCAGCCGGTCGTGTGTTCCCGGATGGGATTTCAGGTTATCGCCATCGCGGGATTTCGTTAGGCCGCCCAGGAAATTTTTCTCCGGCTGCGGGAAGAGCGGTACAGGACAGCAATCCAGTTGCTGAATGCCGATCTGCCTCCATGGAAATTGCCCTGCATATGGGCTGGCCTGCGCGCGAAGCGGCAGCAGTCATCGGGCATTATGCCTGTGTTTTCCCGACGAATCCGACACCGCTTTCCTGATCAAACAAGCGTTCGCAAAAACGGGAACAACGCGAACCGAACCGTAAGCCACGCAATGCGCAGAACGGAGAATGTCATGCAAGTCATTGAAAATATTGGAGGTGGGTACCGGAATCGAACCGGTCTTCACGGATTTGCAATCCGGTGCGTAACCTCTCCGCCAACCCACCATAGACCTGCGTTCATTAGGTTTTATGCCATGCATCGTCAAGGGTGTTTTCCTTTCCCGCCCTGGCTCTGCCGCCCGATTTTCGCCCGCATCACTTTGTAGCAGGCACTGGGGACAAACCACGTTCCGGCAAAAAAAGTAAACGAATTGGGAATACTTCGAATGCTGCCGCGTAATCGATGCGGAACACGGCTCAAGGAGAACCGCCATGGAACGTGAATTCGAGACCCCTACCGCCGACAGTATCGTCGAGCGCATCAGTATCGCAACGCAGGCCGGGCCGCTTGCTGCATTTGTCATAAGGCCCCGTCGGATGGCCCCGTCGCGCCCGCTCGTCGTTTTGCACGGAATTTCACGTAACGCCCGAGCGCTGGTACGGCATTTCCGCGCCGAGGCCGAGCATAGCGGCCGCCTGATCGTTCTGCCGCATTTTACTATGGCGCACTGGCCGCATTTCCAGCGCCCCGGACATCCGGCACGTGCAGATCAGGCCCTTGTAGAGCTTTTGAACAGGCTGGCCGTTCGTTTTCCGGATTGCGCGGGCCGTGTGGACCTTGTCGGCCATTCCGGCGGGGCGCAACTTGCCCACCGCACCGCGATGCTTTACCCGCAACGCATTGCGCGGCTGAGCCTGGTCGCCGCCGGTTGGTATTGCCTGCCCGACATGTCCATGCCCTATCCTTACGGGCTGGGCGAAAGCGATGCCCGTGGTGCGGCACTCTGGATCCGGCGCAAGCAAGCCTGTCTTGCAGCCTATCTCGGGTTGGAAATCCGCGTCTACGTGGGCACCCGTGACACGCTGCGCGATCCCGCATTGCGCGTTTCCCCTGCCCTGGATGAACGGCAGGGCCGCAATCGTCATGACCGGGCCCGGAGCTATGTCGAAGCCGTGCGCGCAGCCGCCTTCAGTCAGGGGAAAGTCGCGGACATCGCCCTGATAGAGCTACCGGGCTGCGGCCATGATTTCGAGCAGGCTATCACCGAGGTCGGGCTGGCGCGGATAGTGACCGAAACCCCAGACATGACGCTGGTTCTTGCTGCAGCCGGATGAGACCGGCGCATCCCATCTTTCAAGGAGAAACCACATGACGATTTCATTCGAAGCCCAGCTTGCGAGTGCCAAATGGACCTTTTCCACGCGCCGGGTAGATCGCACAATGGCAGCTGGCATGGATACGGCATTCGCGAAAGCCCGGCCCGGTGACCTGATACTGGCGCATGTTTCCGAGATCGGGCAGCACAGGCGGGTGCAGCTTTCATCGGGACGTCATTCGGACATTTATCCCGGCGACGCAGTCGTCCTTGCCTGCGGTGCCCGCTATGCACCCGATCAATTCGAAGGATTTGCCGAAATCCTGCCCGAAGGTGCCGATCTTCTGGCAGGCGGCGGCTGCATCGGGCGGATGGTGGCGCGAAACGAGCGCATCAAGTCCGCGACACGCCTCATCCCGGCGGGGCGGCTCTTGCGGGCGGATGGCGCGGCCCTGAACCTGGATGAGTTTTCAGTGCGGGTATCGGCGCGTGGCGATCGGATCCCGGTGATCGCCGTGTTTGGCACCGCAATGAACTCGGGCAAGACGGTGGCGACGGCACAGCTTGCCCTGGGATTGCGGCGCGCGGGATGGCGGGTGGCCGCGCTCAAGGGCACCGGCACGGGCGCATTCGGGGATTTCAACGAATATCAGGATACCGGCGCGCATGTGGTCGCCGATTTCACCGATGCCGGCATGGTTTCCACCTATCGCGAGCCGCTCGAACGCATCCGCGCCGGGATAGACAGGTTGCTGGCGCATGCTGAGGATGCGGGCTGCGAGATTGCCGTACTCGAAATAGCCGATGGTCTGTTTCAGCGCGAAACGGCGCAGCTTTTGG
Source organism: Paracoccus alkanivorans (assembly GCF_003697785.1). GTDB lineage: Bacteria > Pseudomonadota > Alphaproteobacteria > Rhodobacterales > Rhodobacteraceae > Paracoccus > Paracoccus alkanivorans. Next base: position 544,129 of record NZ_QOKZ01000003.1, read on the forward strand.
CTGACCCGGCTTTTCAGCGGCGCATTTCCGGGCTTGTCTTTGCCTGTGGCGATGCGGTCGCCGCTGCGGGCGGTGTCGCCGAAATGCGGCGCCGTGGCGTCGTGCCGGATGCCCTGACCGGTATGCTGAGCTGCTCTCCGATGGCTTCAGCCGAGGCGCGCGAGGCGACCGGTATTCCGGTGCTTGGAAAGAACGATCTCTCCGATCCGGCGGAGGCCAACGCCTTCGCTCTCCGGGCCGGGGCGGAATGGTGGAGCGCGGCCTGATGGCACTGCCTGGATTGCTGTCGAATGGTCGCCGGAGGGGGTTGCTGACCGTCAGCGCGCTGACGCTTGCCCAAGGCGCCGCCGCCGGTGCCGCCGCCTTTGCCACGCGCGGGCTGTTCGAGGCATTGCACGGTGCCGCGCCTCTTCCGGCAGCCTTGCTGGTCACGCTGGCGGCTTCCGGCCTGGTGATAGCTGTGACGCGTGTTTCGGCACGCGTCACGGGTGAGTGGCTGGGACAGTCCTATGCGCGCGATATCCGCCTTGCGCTGTTCGAACATACGGCGGGAATGGCGGCAAGCGATGTCGCCAGGCGTCGCAACGGTTATATGAGCCTGCGTTTCGTGGGGGATATGACGGCGTTTCGCAACTGGATCGGGCTGGGGCTTCCCCGACTTGTGGCAGGCGCGATCCTTATCCCGCTGACGCTTGCTGTGCTCTGGTCGCTGGCTCCGGTCTTCGCGTGGCTGACATTGCCGCTGGTTATTCTGGCGCTTGTTTCGATCGGTCTTGGCGGATTGCGCTTGCAACCGTTGCACCGGCGGTTGCGCGCGCGCCGCGCCCGGATCGCGGTCGACATGGCCGAGCGCATGCCGCTTGCGCCTGAACTCGACAGGCTGGGGAGACGGCGCATAGAGATGGGGCAGCTCGATCACCGGATCGGCCGCATGGTCCGGGCCGCCGTCGCGCGGCTCCGGCTGGCCGAGGCGCTGAAGGCGATTCCCGACGCGATCGCGGGTTTGGCCGCGATGCTCATCATCCTCGGCGGGTTTCGCACCGGAGCGAGCCCCGGCGTGATTGCGGGCGGGCTTGCGGCGTTCGGGCTGCTGATCTCGCCCATGCGCGACCTGGCGACGGTGTGGAACCTGCACTCGGCCTGGCGCTCGGCCGCGATCAAGGCGGATGCGGCGCTGTCCCGACAGCAGCGCGAGGCCTATACGGACAGGTGTTCGCTTCCCAAAGGGGCGGCGGCAATCGCCATCTCGGATCTCGCCTTGCCTTCGGGCGGGCGGCTCAACCTCGAGCTGGCGGCGGCAAGCGTCGTCGGGACAGAACTGAACGAGAGAGATTCAACATTTCTTTTCAGTGTATTGAATGGCCTTGAAAAGGTGCCGGAAGATGCTGTCACTCTCTCGGGTATATGTCTTAGACGGCTTAGCCGCGGCAGCTTGCGGCGAAGCGTCGTGACCATCGGTGCCAGACCCCCGATCCTTCTGGGGTCGTTCCGCCGGGCTTTGACCCTGGGCGTGTCGCAGCGCATGGACGATGCGGATCTAGAGGCGCTCGCCAGGGAATCCGGGCTGACGGATGCGCTGTCCCGTCTAGGGGGGCTGGACGGCAAGCTGTCCGAGGGGGGACGGAACCTGTTGTTTTCCGAGCGTGCGCTGGTCAGCCTGGTGCGGGCGAAACAGTTGAAACCCCGACTGATCCTGGTGGAAAGCCAGATCGCCGCGTTGGAGGTCGAGGCGCGCAACCGCATCATGGACTGGACTGCTCGCAGCGGCGCGACGGTTCTTTTCCAGCGGGGCGTTATGCCTGGCCTCTCACAGGCAGCATAGCGCCGGGTCACGTGGGCAGAGTGTGATCAGCTCACGCCCCGCCGCGGATCTCCGGTTCCAGTTCTTGTTCACGCAAAGCTGCTTGCTGTCGGTCGAAGCACCGCTGTTCGAACAGGTCCGCCGGCGCCGGGCAGCGTTTCCGACCGCTGCGGGACGCAGATCGTTTCAGCAACCAATAGCGCTTATTCACCCAGGGAACTGAGCGCCGCACGTTCCGACTCTTCCGACATCGGCGCGCTGGCCCCTGAACTGCTCAGATAGGCATCGAGTATCTCAAGTGACGACGCCGGAACATATTCCCCGCCGCTGGCCGCGCCTGCATCCATCGCGAAACGCAACTTCCAGTTTCCGGCTTCGTTGCAGGCGACGGATACGGTCCGGCTACCGCTTGTGCCGATCAGTTCGTATTCGCGGCAGAACTCACCCGAGGCAAGCTCGAAGGAGGCCACCGGGGTCATTGAAACCTCTCCCGGGATGCTCGCGGTCTCGCCCGAGGGCAGGGAGGACAGCTTCTCGGCAATCGCGGGATCAAGCTGCGTCACCTGAACCGGGCCGGTTGATCCGGATCCCGGCTGCTGACCCAGCCAGTAACCGCCGCCGATCCCGATCGCGAGCGCGATACTGGCCGCGATCGCACCGGACCAGATAGCGGAACGCCGTGGCCTGTTGCGGCGCGCTTGCAGATCCACGACCTGCCCGCCATTCCCGCTGGAACGCGCAAGCTGAGCCCGGATACGGGCATGCGATTCCACAGGCGGCGCCATGCGGTTTCGCTCGGCAGCCGCCATCGACAGGACCTCGCCCGTCCGCCTGAAAACCGAGATACGTGCGGCAATATCGGGATCGGACTCGGCCTTCGCCGCGATCCTGGCAGCCTCGTCAGGTGCGAGTTCGCCATCCGAATAAGCCATCAGGATCTCGTCGGAATACTCCTCGGTCGTCATCTTTGTTTCTCCGCTTCCGAGACGTATAACGATTCACGCATCACTTTATTCCAAGTTTTTTCGCCAGCCCCAAACGTGCCCTGGCAAGACGACTCATCACAGTGCCGCGCGGGACATCAAGTATTTCCGCGATCTCGGCGTAGGACATTTCTTCATAGCAAAAAAGGATCAGGACCTCGCGCTGCTCCTCGGGCATTTCCTCCAATACGCGTTCGACCGCGTTCAGCATCAGCCGAGCCTCGGTGACTTTTTCGCCATCCGCCCCGGCAGGATCGATATCCGAACCGATTTCGATCTCGGTGCCTCGCGTGGCGCCGCGGCGCGTCATGTCGATCCAGGCATTGCGCAGGATCCGGAAGACCCAGGGTTCGATCCGTGTCTCCGGATCGAAGCGGTTTCGGGCTTCGAGCGCCCGGATTACCGATACTTGCACAAGATCCTCTGCGATATCATGCTTGCGGCAGAGCGACAGCGCAAAGCGATGAAGATTCGGCAGGATCGCGATCAGGCGATCCTCGAACCGATCAATGGGCGGCATGAGCGGCTCTCCGGTGAGGCGAAAGGCTGCATGATTTTTGAATGGCTGGAATATTTCCCCGCTTGTTACGTAAACCACAGAGCAAGTGCACCCGAAAGGAGTCAACCATGACCATACGCGATATCCTGCTGATCTCTGTGGCTTCCGTAGGGCTGCTGATGCTCCCGCCTGTCTTTTCCGGGCCGGGTGGCCTGGCCGGCTTTGCCTGGGCCGACGATGATGGCGGCGACGGTGACGGAGGGGATGGGGGCGACAGCGACGGCGGAGATGATGGCGGTGACGACGACGGGGGCGACGACGATGGAGGCGACGCGGACGGGGCGGATAACGATGACGGGGACGACGGTGACAGTGACGATGATGACGGCCCGGATAATGATTTCAGCAGGGATGATGACGACGACGACGACGATGACGATTCCGTTGGCCGGTCGCAAGGCCGAACCGGTGGAAACGGCGGCGATGACAACGGGGATGACGATCGGGAGGAAAGGCGGGCAGGCTCGCTCAGAACCGCATCGCCACCGCCTACGCCACGCTTGTTGGCGGCGCGTGACGAAATCGTTGCGCTCGCTCTGAGTGACGCCGATCTCGCTGCCCTGCGGGCGCAGGGTTATGACGTGATCGAGGAATACAGGATCGGTGCCGTGGACGAGACCGCCCGCCGGCTTGCCGTTCCAAGAGGGACCACGCTTGAACAGGCGCGTGACGCGGTGCGGGCGCTCGATACGGGTGCGGATGCCGATCTCAATCACTATTACCGCACCAATACCGGCTTTCCCGAGGATTGCAGCGGGCTCGAATGCCCCGCGCGCACGAAATTCGGTTGGACACTCCCGGAAAACCGGCAGGGCTCCTGCGGCGACGGCATAACGGTCGGCATGGTCGATACCGGTATCAATATTGATCATCCGACTTTCCGGGACGCGAATCTGGTGATCGAAAGGCTTTCCGACAGCACGCCGCCCAAGGAGGGGCTTCAGCATGGAACGGCAATCGCCTCCTTGCTTGTCGGTGCTCCGGGGACGCGGTCGCCGGGACTTGTGCCAGGGGCGAAACTGGTCGCTGTCGATGCCTTCCATCAACGCCATGGCGATGAGCGCGCCGATGTCTTCTCGCTGATCGAGGCGCTCGACCTGCTTGTCGCTGACGGGGTTCAAGTCATCAACCTGAGTCTCGCGGGGCCACGGAATACCGCGCTTGAGGAGTTTGTTTCCTATCTTGTCAACGAACGCGACATCGTGCTGGTGGCTGCTGCCGGCAATGCCGGGCCACGGTCCGATCCTCTTTACCCGGCAGCGTTCGAGGATGTCATCGCCGTGACCGCGATTGACCGCGAGCATCAGGTTTACCGGCGGGCCGTTCAGGGAGAGCATATAGATCTGGCCGCACCGGGAGTTGCGATATGGGCGGCCGCTTCGGTGGACGGCGCGCGGTGGCAGACCGGGACTTCATTCGCGGTGCCCTTCGTCAGCGCTGCCGCCGCCATGTTGCGCGAGGCACGGCCGGAACTGACTGCGACTGAAATACGCGAAACACTTACGGAAACCGCCGAGGATCTCGGAGAGGCCGGAACTGATCCGGTTTATGGCGCGGGACTGGTTTCGCCGGAGAATCCCTGCATCGCCGTCCGGCAGGACATCTCGAGGAAAAGTGCCGGTGATGGCCCTGCCGACAGCGTCGCGCCTCATCCCGACGTCATGCAAAGATGAAATGGGATGAGACCTTTGGCAGATGCCCTGTCACAGTGGAAATGATTGCGGAACCGCGGTTCCGGACTGCCCGGCCCTATGAAGGGGCGGGCAATGCTTTCGATTTCCGGAACAGGATCATGTAGATTGCGAACACCGTCAATCCCAGAAAAAACAGGCTGTCGAGATTGGTCAGGAAAACCATCGGATTACCATCATTCAGTGACAGGGATCGGCGCAGATACTGTTCCAGATCGGGGCCCAGAATGAACCCGAGCAGCAAGGACACAGTCGAATAGTTCTGCTTGCGCATCACGAATGCCAGCACCCCGAAGATCAGCGCCAGGAACATCTGAAAGGTTGAATAGGTCGCGACATAACTGCCGACCAGCGCCACGACGGCAATGGAGCTGTAAAGCAAGCCCTTGGGAATCGAGACGATGCGCACGAAATAGGGGCCGAGCAGGTAAAGCGTAAGCGGGATCAGGACGAGGGCGCTGATGAATAGCGACGCAAGCATCGGTGCCAGCAGATCCGCCTGGTTTTCCAGAAGCCGTGGTCCCGGCTGCAGCCCGTTGATGACCAGCACGCCCAGCACGATTGCGGTGGTTGGGTCGCCCGGGATCCCGAACATCAGCATGGGTACGAAAGCGCCACCACACATGGAGTTATTGGCGGTTTCTGCTGCTGCGATTCCTTCGCGCGAGCCTTTGCCGTATTCCTTGGCTTTCTTCGATCCGCTGCGAGCAACCGCGTAGGATACGAAGGCCGCCATCGAGCCTCCGGCTCCGGGCAGTATGCCGATGCCATAGCCGATCAGGGCGCTGCGAATATAGGCGAACAGGCCAATTTCGCGGATTTCCGAGAGAGGGGGCATAAAATCGCGGCGGCGGATTTTCACATCTTTCACCTGCGCCAGGTTCTGTTCGAGCGAACTGTTCCAGTTCTGTGCCTGGATCAGCACTTCACTGACGGCGAATGCACCGATCACCAGCGGCATGATGTCGATACCTTCGACCAGCGTTTCGGTGCCGAAGTTGAAGCGGGGGATAGGTTGCAGCACATCGATCCCGACGGTGGCCAGCATGATGCCAAGGCAGGTTGCCGCCAGGCCCTTCGGGATGTTCTGCTTGTCGACGATGACGATTACAACCAGCGCGAATAGTACCAGCGAAAACTTCCCCGGTGTCCGTATCAGCAGCGACAGTTCCGCCGCCAGCGGCATGAATGCCATCAGCAGGACTGCTCCGATGCTGCCGCCGATCATGGAGCCAAGTGCCGCATGACCAAGGGCATTCGCGCCGAAGCCCTTTTTCATCAGCTTGTTGCCCTCGATCGCCGTCATCATCGAGGATGGGGCACCGGGAATGTTGATGGTCGTCGCGGTAATCGAGCCGGCATACATTCCGGCCATGAAGATCGACGCACACATGACCAGCGCCGGAACCACGTCGATCGTATAGGTGATCGGCAACAGAAGCGCGATGGCCAGGACCGAGGTCAGCCCGGGCATGGCGCCGAAAAACGTGCCGATCAGAAAACCCGAGATCATGAAGGCAAGGACCTTCCAATCGGCCAATGCGGCGAAGCCGCCGGATAATGTCAGGAACATTTCCATCAGATCACGTCTCCGATCAGGGCGGGCAGGCGCACTCCGAAAATGCCGGCGAACAGGCCGTAAAAGATCGCGGTGACGATTACCGCCTGAAGGATGAATATCAGCGGCTTGCGGGTGTTGAACTCGAAGATCCGAAACAGCACCATGACGAATAGAAGTGTCGACAGGGAATAGCCGACCGGCCGGAACATGACGATATATGCAGCGGTCGCGGCGATGACCAGCAAGGGTCGCAAAAGGCCGCTTTCGGGCTCATCCTCTTCATGGGGGTGACGCATTTCCTGAAAGATCACGATCAACAGGGTGAAATACATGCAGGCCGCGGCCAGCAGCGGCACGGTCCTGGGGCTGACCTCTCCATCACCCGTGAATTGGGTGCGGATGTCAAAGGCTGCCGCCGTATAGATGACAGTCAACAGGACGAGGAATAAGGGAAACAGTATTCCCGGCCGGAAAAATCTCCGCGATCCGCTCATGGCTTGCTCCTGAAGCTTCGGAATCTGAGGTCCTTCGGGCAAGTGCGGGGTTATACCGGACACTCGCCCGTGGCCGTCCCCGCTTATTTGGACAGAATGCCGGCCTCGACCAGTGCATCCATCTTGGTGAACAACGCCTGAGCGGTTTCATCGGACCATTGCGTTACCTCGTTCGCGCCAAGCCAGTCCGGCGTCACGCCAACTTCCTTGACCCAGCCCTGAAACTCTTCGCTGTCAAAGGCAGCCTTATAAGCGGTTTCAAGGGAGGTGATGGCATCATCCGGGGTGCCGGCAGGCGCGGCGAATACGATGAAACTGCCATTTTGCAGGTCGACCCCCTCCTCGGCGGCGGTTGGCACGTCATAGGTCGGGTTGCGGCTATTCGAGAATTCGACCACGCCACGCACCGTGCCATCCTCGATCAGATTGGCGAAATCACCCAGGCTGGTAAGGGCGATATCCACCTCATCGGACAGGATCGCCTCTTTCTGTGGTGCCGCACCGCCGGGATAGGAGACGATCTTGAACTCGGTGCCGGTCAGATCCTGTAACTGCAAAAGTGTCAGATGGACACGCCCGCCAAGATTCTGGACCGCAACCCGGACCTGCCCGGGTTCCGCCTTGGCAGCATCAACGATATCCTGCAGCGAATTGTAGTCGCTGGTCGCATCGACGATCAGTGCGTCGGGCTCGCTGGTGATGCGGGCGAAGAGCCTCAGTTTGTCCATCTTGTAGCTGGGCAACATGTTCTGCCAGGGCACGGTGACGATGCTGTCATAGGTAAGCGCGCCGATCGTGTAGCCGTCGGGCTTTGCGCTCATCACATCACCGACTCCGGTGGCGCTGACACCGCCTTCGATATTTTCCACATAGAGTGATGCGCCGTCGAGCTGCTGTTCCGCCAGGCTGGTAATCTTGCGCACGATGCCGTCGGTGCCTCCTCCGGCACCCCAAGGCACGACGACGCGGATATCACGCTCGGGAAAATCAGCCAATCCAGCTATCGGGGCGATGGCACCGGCCAGTATGGCAGCCGCAGCGATCAGGGTTCGTCCATGCATGTCGTGAGTCTCCTCCTATGGCGACGATTTGCCGCCCAAAAAATGCGCCACAAGAACCCCCCTTGTATGATCAGGCGCTTGTGCCGGCTCCTCATCCGGCGGCACGCAAGAAGCGGAAACGGGGAAGGCATCCTGTTGCGCTATGATCAACTAATACATTACTATATCAACCATGTCTACAACAACGAGCAGCCGGATTGCCGCAGAAGGTGCCGGCCAAGGAAAAACCCGGAGAGATTTCAGTGATATACGATCATCGCACCTATATTTGTCGGCCAGGCACGATCAGAAAACACATGAAACTGTATGAGGAACACGGCTGGAGCATTCAGCGCCGCCATCTTGGCGACCCCGTCCTATACGGTGCTGTCGAAACCGGTGATGTGAACTCTTATGTTCATATCTGGGTTTTCGAAAGTGCCGCCGATCGCACAGCGAAGCGTGCCGCGTTACAGGCAGATCCGGATTGGCAGGCCTATCTCGCCAAAAGCGCCGAGGCAGGCTATCTGATTAAACAGGAAAACAAAATCCTCGTCCCGGCACCGTTTTTCCAGAGTTGATTCCAAGCCCCGATTGCGGAAGGCGGCTATAACGCAGTGACTGGGGCGAAATATTCCTCATGGGCTGTGCGGAATTCCTCGACCCAGTCTGGCGGTTTGTAGAGGTGGTCGCGCATGGCGCCCATCGCTGCCAATTCGTCCTGCGTTTCGATTCCGCGCAGGATTGCCTCGTGACCGCTGATGATGCTCCGCAGTTTTTCGTCCGAGTGAACTTGCAGGCGTCTGACGCGATCGAGATGGCCCGAGCGGGAACGGATCAGGCCCCGTAGATTGTCATGTCCAAGGCTGGTGAACAGGAGGCTGTGGAAATGCTCGTCAAGTTCTTGAAACAGCCTGAGCTGGGTCCGATCCCTGGCCACCGCATCCTGCAGCTCGATAACCGACCGGCCCTGTTCCACCACATCTTTCGCGCCTTGCCGGGCCAGTTGACGAACCACCTCGGTTTCGAGCGCCACACGAAGCAGGGATGCTTCATGTATCTTTGGAATGTCGATCAAGGTCACCATCGTGCGCGATTGCGGAACGATCCGGACAAGATCGTCCTGCTCCAGTCGCTGCAGCGCATCGCGTAGCGGAGTTTGACTGACCTCGTATTTCGCCGCCAGCTCCGCACGAAGCAATCCTGTCCCGGGCGGAAGCTCAAGCGACAGGATACGCTGGCGAAGATCACCGTAGATCCGGGCAGATGCCGACGACCAGTCGCGTGGTAAGTTGAGCCGAACCAGATCCAGAGCTGCCTTCACCGAGGTATTCATTCCCGTTTCCCTGTCCCCTTCCACGCAACATGATTTGGACCTTACGATGATTGACCCGGGTGATAAACTAAAATATTAGTGTATATCGTGCCGATCATCTATCGGGCGATACTTGAACCAGGCGGCATGAATGTGAATGCCGTTTGTTTCACACCGCATGGCAAAGGAAGAATCCGCGCTGCGCATCTCTGACGCTCGACTGCAAAGCAGGTGCCGCAATTTGTACCAGACTCTCACGCTTACCCAATTCAAAGGAGTAACCTTCGATGCTTCACCCCACCGATCTTCAGAATCTCATTCGCAACGGCCTGCTTTCCTTCCCGGTCACACCGTTTGATGACGATGACCGCTTTGCCGCCGCGCCGTTCAAGGCGCATCTGGAGTGGCTGGGACAGTATGAGATCGCGGGGCTGATCGTCGCAGGCGGCACGGGCGAGATGTTCTCGCTCAGCCCCTCCGAGATCGTCGAGGTGGTGAGGGCCGCGCGCGAGGTTGCAGGCGACCGGCCGGTACTGGCCGGTTGCGGATATGGTGTGCGTATGGCGTGCGACCTGGCCCGCGAAATCGAGGCGGCTGGTGGCGACGGCATCCTTTTGCTGCCGCATTACCTGACGGAGGGCCCGCAGGAAGGTGTAGCCAACCGCGTCCGGGCAGTCTGCAAGTCCACCAATATGGGGGTCATCTTCTATAATCGCGGCCAGTCCCGGATCTCGGCGGCAACGCTCGCGCAACTGGCCGATGAGTGTCCGAACCTGATCGGCTTCAAAGACGGCACCGGCGATATCGACACTGTGCGCCGGGTCACCGCGATGCTGGGCGAGCGATTGTCCTATATCGGCGGCATGCCGACACATGAACTGTTCGCACAGGCTTACAAGGGTGCGGGCATGCCGACCTATTCCTCGGCAGTGTTCAACTTTGTGCCGGAAACTGCATTGGCCTTTCACAAGGCCCTGTCAGGCGGCGACGACGCGGCCTGCGAAAGAATACTGCGTGACTTTTATTACCCTTTCGCCGAAATTCGCGACCGCCAGCCGGGATATGCGGTTTCGGCGATCAAGGCTGGGGTGGCGCTGCGCGGATTCCAGTCCGGCCATGTGCGTGCGCCCCTGACCGACCTGACAGGAGAAGAACGCGAGATGCTACGGGCACTGATCGACGGGCGCAGGTGATCGCCATCGGATAGACGTTGCTTCCGGGCTGGTCAGGGGCGAGACCCAAGTGGGGTCTGGCCGGCCTGTGAAGGTATCGGGGCAGGTTCCCCTTATTCATCCGTCCCGTTGACAGCCTGACCTATCCGGATGGTTCCGACCTTACGGGGCGCGGCCGGCCTCGATCATGAGCTTACCCAGAGACGGCCGCCCGAGCGATGACGCATAGCCGCCGCGATTGTCGTGGCGGCATGAGTAATCCATTCGAATGCCCGCGCCTACGACTGGAACAGGAAAGCGCCCTCCTTTGCCTTATGCGGCGACGGGGTCGCTCTGATTTGCTCGTCCCGTTGACGAATTGCAGCATTCTTCGGGTCTTTCACTCATCTTTTCTCAATGACTGGCTCGTCAAGGCGGGCTGTATCAGTGAGCGCACAATCACCGCATTCTTCGGCGCCGTTTTGCCGGTGCAGGAATTCCGTGTGTGATTACTACTAATATATTTATTGAATGTTAGTTGTGGATTTGTTTATGTGTGCGGGCGAAATGGGAGGAACCTCACGTGTCAGAAACAGCTACTGATATCGGGCCCGCTGCAATGCCGGCGCGGCCTGCGACGCACACCGCTTCCGATGTCATGATCGCCGCTCGCCTGGAACGGCTGCCGATGACAGGGTATCAGCGGATGATATTCATGATCATCGCAACAGCCTGGCTATTCGATTCGATTGATCTGGGATCGCTTACCTTTCTTCTGGGATCGATCCGCACCGAGTTCGGCCTGACGACGGCGCAGGCTGGCCTGCTGTCCAGCATGAGTTTCATCGGCATGTTCCTGGGGGCCGCAATCGCGGGGATGGCTGCGGACCGTCTTGGACGAAAGCTGGTCTTCCAGATCAGCATGATATTCTGGGGGCTCGGCAGTGTCTGGTGTGCCTATGCGCCAACCGCAGAGATCCTCGGCTATGCCCGGTTTCTGCTGGGTTTCGGCATGGGTATGGAGTTTCCGGTGGCGCTGGCCATCGTATCGGAGTTCCTGCCAGCTTTGAAACGGGGGCGCTATCTCGCAATTCTGGAAGGGTTTTGGCCAATCGGATTCATTGTCGCGGGCCTGCTCAGCTTCTTCTTCCTGACATATTTCGACTGGCGCACGATGTTTCTCTTTCAGGCGGTGCCTGCCGTCTTCCTGTTCGTCATTCGGATCTTCGTACCCGAATCCCCGCGATGGCTGGCTGATCGCGGTAAACTGGACGAGGCAGAGAAGGTCATGGGCCAGATAGAGGCCAATGTCGCCAAGCGCCTGCCATCTGGCCAGAAACTCGCGGATCCCAAGCCGCTGCCCGCGCGAGCCCGCGGTGAGCGGAGGTTTTCGTTCCTTGAATTGTGGTCCAATGGCTATGCGGCCCGCACGATGATGATCTGGACAGTGTGGTTCTTTGCCTTGCTTGGCTATTACGGCCTGACGACATGGCTGAGCGCCCTGCTTCAGGAAGCGGGTCATAGCGTCAGCAAATCGGTGGTCTATACGATCACCATCTCTCTCGCCGGGGTTCCCGGTTTCATTGCAGCTGCGATTCTGCTTGACAGATGGGGGCGGAAACCGACCGCAGTTCTTATGCTGATCGGCTCGGCGGTTGCCGCCTATGCCTACGGAAACGCCGCCTCGACCACGATGCTGATCACCTGCGGATTGATCATGCAGTTCTTTCTGTTCGGGATGTGGTCCGTTCTTTACGCCTACACGCCCGAGCTTTATCCGACCCGCTCGCGTGCGACCGGGGCGGGATGTGCCTCCGCTATCGGCAGGGTGGGCTCATTGCTTGGACCCTATGTGATCGGGGTCGTCCTTCCTGTGCTGGGCAATAGCGGTGTCTTTGCGCTTGGGGCGGGTTCCTTTGTTCTCGCGGCTTTGGCCATCGGCCTGTTCGGCATCGAGACAAAAGGCAAATCACTGGAAGCGATTTCACATTAACCCGGGCCTGAATGCCTGTTCGCCAAGAGTTGGAACCTTGCCAGCAGGCGGGATCCGGGGATTGCCGAGCAATCAACCGGGAGCAAGATCGCTCGGCAATATCTCTTGCCCTGAAACCATGCATCCGAAGACAGCAGATCGCTCATATCTGCCGCTGTTGCGCTTGCATTAGAAATATTACTGATATATTAAAAATATGGAATCACTCGAGGAGGTCATCATGGAACTGCAAGACACGAGAATGACGGACCGTCAGCGGCAGTATCGCGCCAACTACAGGCAGCGGGTGGCAGGTTGGTACAACGGGTTCCTGCATATCGTGATCATCTACGCGATCGGCCTTACGGCGTTTTACATCTATGTCTCGAATCTCGATCAGGTGACGCTGCTTGAATGGCTGACCGTTCCGGTGGTCTTCCTGTTCTGCAATTTCTTCGAGTGGTGGCTGCATCTCTATGTCATGCACAGACCATCGAAGAATCCTATCGCGCGGGCCGTCTACAACCGGCATACGCTTCAGCATCATCAGTTCTTTACCGAAGCGGAAATGCGCTTCGCGGACCACAAGGACTATCGCGTCACCTTCTTTCCCCCTTACGCGCTGGCGGCTTTCACGCTGATGTCGATTCCGGGGGCCATCGTGCTGGGGAACCTGATCACGCCCAATGTCGGCTGGCTGTTCATCACCACGACCACCAGCATCTACATGATCTACGAGTTCATGCATTTCTGCTGCCATGTGGAAGAGAACTGGTTCGTCCGGAACATGCCCTTCATCAATACCAACCGTCGCCATCACACCGCCCATCACGACCAGTCCCTGATGATGGAGCGAAACATGAATCTGACCTTCCCGATCATGGACTGGCTGTTCGGCACATCCGATCTGGATCGCGGCCTGCTGGGGCATCTCTTCAATGGTTACGACACCAGTCATGTCCGGAAGGACATGCGCAAGACCTCGCGCAAGCCGGTGCAGGCGGCGGTGAGCCATCCGGGCGAATAACCTGCCCGGAACCCGATCCGGAAACATGAATGGGATGTCGGTGCGCCAAAGGGCCCGCTGAAACCCGGAAAGGATATCACCATGGACATGATCGAACCAAATCTCGCCGCTCTGTGCATTTTTGTGTTTCTCGCCAGCGCCGGAAGTCTGGGCATTTTCGTGCTGAGCGGCGTCTTTCCACTTTCCACGCGACCGGAACTGACACGCCCGCTCGGGCTGGGGCTGATCGGTGTCAATACCACGCTTCTGCTGCTGGTTCTTGGCGGCACCGTAGCATTCGGACTCGGCCATCTTCGCTGGACCAGCATGGTTATCGCTGGTGGGATGGCCTTTCTGTTCACTCCGGGACTGTTCAACATCTGGCCCGGGAAATGGCGCGACGGGCTGGCCGGGTTGGCCATTGTGACGTTTGGTTTGGGCGTATCCGCCCTGATCCTCGGGGCATCCTTCTGATTGCCCCAGCCTGTAGTTGCCCGTTCTTTCCAGCACATAAAACCAGGAGAAACCCTCATGCCTTTCACGATAAAACTGGGCTTGTCGGTCATGGTGGCTGTCGCCGCCATCGCCGGATGGGTCTTCATGCGCCATCTCGGCCAAACCGGCCCGCAATGGGCCTTGGCTTTTCTTGGCCCGTTCAGTGTGTTTTCGCTTTGGATCTTCCCAGAGGTGATGCGCAGCAAGAGTGGCGGCGGGAGAAAAGCATGAAGATCTATATGGGTGACCGCACTATCGATGGTGTCGTCGTAACGGTCGATGAGCAGGATTTGCCCGCACATACCGAAGCAGTGAAATTCACCGATGCGGATTTCGAATGGGGATTTGAGGGGGCGGCGGCGGTGCAGCTCGCCTTCGCGATCCTTTACGATCACACGGGTGACTTGGACAAATCCCGCCGGCTTTCGGAAGATTTCATGAAACAGGCTACCGCCAATTTCGGCAATGAATGGGAAATGACATCCGCGGATGTCGACATGTTCATAGAACGAAATGAAGCAGCCGCAGGATGAGATGTGATGATGCCAAGCGCTCGCCCGGTGAAAATGACCGTCCAGCCGGAGGAGGAATATCGTGAGCATGACATTCAATGCCTCGGTTCTGCACTCGGTAAAAACGCCGCTGAAAACCGAAACGGTGATGCTGAACGATCTGGCTGCGAGGGATGTCCTTGTCAGGATATGTGCCGCAGGGCTTTGCCATACGGATCTTGAAGTCATCGAAGGGTCGCTTCGGCTGCCCTTTCCCGTTGTTCTGGGCCACGAGGCCGCGGGAATAGTCGAGGCGACTGGCCCCGAGGCACGAGGGGTGCAGGTCGGTGATCATGTTATCCTGTCCTGGAATCCCCATTGTGGCAGCTGCTTTTACTGCAATGACAACCTGCCAATCCTGTGTGAGACCTATCAGGCCAATACACCTGCCGGATTCGCCTTTGACAGATCGCCCAGGATACGGCTGACCGATGGGCGTGACCTGCATCAGTTGATGTATCTTGGCGCCTTTGCCGAATATTGTGTCGTGCAGGATCAGCAGGCTGTTCCGATCCCCCGTGAAATGCCTTTCGAGCAAGCCGCCCTGATTGGCTGCGGTGTCATGACCGGGGTTGGCGCAGCGCTCAACGTCGCGCAAATTCGTCCAGGTATGTCGGTCATGGTCATTGGCTGCGGAGCGGTCGGCCTGGCTGCCATTCAGGGCGCTGTCCTTGCCGGGGCGAAAACGATAATCGCCGTCGACCTGCGGGAAAACCGCCTTGAGGCTGCGGGTCAAATGGGCGCCAACCTGCTGGTCAATTCCGGCATCGACGACGCAGTGACCGTGGCGAAAGCGCAGACTGGCGGACGCGGGGTCGACGTGGTGCTGGAATCGGCCGGCAATGAATCCGCCTTTCGCCTGACGATGGAGGCTGTGCGCCCCGGTGGGCAGGTCATCTGGCTGGGCAAGACAGATATAGACAGGGATGTATCCTTTCGCTGGGGCTCGCTCATGCAGGAAAAGCGGATCCGCCGTTCCAGTTATGGGGGCGCACGGCCACATCGCGATTTTCCCTATCTTTGTCAGGCCTATCTGGATGGCCAATTGCAACTGGACGGATTGATTTCGCAGCGCATCGGACTTGATGACATCAATCGGGGGCTCGAGGCGCTGAAAGCCGGAAATACCATCCGGACGGTGCTTACCTTCGGTGGCTGATATCCATTCCGGGGGCCGCCCATCGCTGCCCATCGCAAGAACAGCGGAGAAACCTGCCGATGATCGTGACAATTCCTGGCGGTGTATTGAATTGCCTGACTGCGGGCCCGGTGGGCAAAGGCACGGCAACCCTGCTGATGATACACGGCATCCAGGGAACAGCATCGGTATGGGTGCCTGTCATGCAGCCTCTGGCAAGCGAGCGGCACGTATTGGCACCCCATCTGAGGGGGCGCGCGGGGTCATTCTCACCGGACGATCCGGCAGCCTATAGCATGGCGGCCTTTGCCGGTGACCTGCATGCGGTGCTTTGCGCCGTAAGAGGGCCGGTCGTTCTGGTCGGCTGGAGCATGGGATGTCTTGTGGCTCTTGAATATCTCCGGACATATGGGACCGGCGGATTGATCGGCTTGGCCCTGATCAGCGGCAGCCCCTATCTGATGGCAACAGGCGGCAATGACGCAACCTGGTTCAGCGGCGATACATATGGGGCAGTGATGGCGAGTGCTGCGGCACGGGCCGAACGGTTGCAACTGTCCGAAACAGCAACAGATATAGCGGTGGCCGGATCGTGGATGGATGCGCGGAACGCGGACTATCGCGATGATCTCGGCGCTATCGACCTCCCGGTGCTGGTGCTTCACGGAGCGGAGGATCCCGAATGCCCGGTAAGTCATGCCCGAATGATGGCCGAAGCTATCCCCGAGGCGCAGCTCGAAATCTGGAATGGTTGCGGGCATGTTCCGATGGCTTATGCGCCTGAACGCCTTGCTGCCGAACTCCGCCGCTTCGCGCATTCCTGCGAAAGCTCTGTCTGAGCGAAGAGTGAGTACCTGCTGCCGGGCTGTAAATAAAAATATTATTAACATATCATAGGAACTTATCTTGAATACTTGGCGCCGCTGACACAAGATCCGAACAGATGCACTATCCGGGAAGGTCATCGACAGGATGAATACGATCGACTCCATGAGCTCAGAAAAAAAAGCCACGGGCCGGCGTCGGAAAGGCGGCGATACCCTCACCGACCGTGCCTACAAACAGATCGAGGAGATGATTGTTTCCCTGCATCTCAGCCCGGGGCAGGTGCTGTCGGAGGCTCAACTTGCCGAAGAGCTGGGGATCGGCCGCACCCCGGTCCGTGAGGCCCTGCAGCGGTTGTCCAGCGAGGGATTGATCAATGTTCTGCCCCGGCGCGGTATCCTGGTTTCCGAAATCAATCCGTCGAGGCAGTTGCTCTTGCTGGAGTTGCGGCGCGAGGTGGAAAGGCTTTGCACCCGCAAGGCCGCCATGCGTGCGCTTCCTGCAGAGCGTGAAGCCTTTGCAAAGCTTGCGGATCAACTGGCGGAAACCGCCCGAACCCGCGACGATGCTGCCTTCATGCGTCTCGATCTCGAGTTCAATCAGGCAATATTGAAGACCTGCCGTAACGAGTTCGCCGAAAAGGCGATGCGGCGTATACAAGGCATGTCAAGGCGGTTCTGGTTCCAGCACTATCGCGAAGCCCTGGATCTGGAACGTTGCGCCCATCTGCATGCGCGGGTCGCACGAGCGATCGCGCAGGGCGATAGCGATCTGGCGGCAGCGGAATCGGATGCGTTGATCGATTACATCGTTGAATTCACCCGCTCTACCGTCTGAAGGGGCGCCAGAAAAGGCAGTTGAACGGGTATAGTGGATTTTGATCCGCGCTGTCCACAGCCGGAAGGCAAGTCTTGCGGCCGGGGTAATGGCTGACAGGCAGGCCTTTGGGCAGCTATACCAATATGGCCGAATGAGACGGGCGGGCTTCCCGCGCAGGACCGGATAACATTTCTATACAGGAGAACGACCGAGTATGGCCGAGCAACGATACATTACCATTGATGCGCTCCTTGAACGGGTCCGGAAGATCTTCGAGAATTGCGGGGTGAGCCCGGAAAATGCCGAGGCTGTGGCCCGGGTGATCGTCGCCGGTGAGCGGGACAACTGCAAATCGCATGGCATTTACCGGATCGAGGGCTGCCTGCGTGCGCTTGCGGCGGGGAAGGCCGAACCGAAAGCGGTGCCGGAAATCCATGACGGGGGTCGATCCGTGATCGAGGTAGACGCGGGGGGAGGGTTCTCGAATCCTGCCTTCAATGCGGCCAAGCCGGCGTTGGTCGCAAGGGCGAAGGAGACCGGGCTTGCGGCCCTTGTAATCCGCGATTGCCTGCATTTCTCGGCATTGTGGCATGAGGTGGAAGCATTGGCGGAAGAGGGGCTGGCCGCAGTCTCCATGTGCCCGAGCTATGCTTTCGTGGCGCCTGCGGGTGGCAAGGAGCCTGTTCTGGGCACCAACCCCTTCGCATTCGGCTGGCCGCGGCCGGGCGAACATCCCTATGTGTTCGATTTCGCCACCAGTGTCGCGGCACGGGGCGAGATCGAGCTGCACCGCCGCGCGGGAACGCCGATTCCCGAAGGCTGGGCCGTTGACCGTGACGGGAACCCGACGACTGATCCCGATGAGGCGCTCGATGGTGCGATGCTGACCTTCGGAGGTCACAAGGGATCGGCGCTTTCGACCATGATCGAGCTATTATCCGGTGCAATGCTCGGCGAATTCATGAGTCGCGAGGCACTTGAGTTTACGGGTGGGGGCGCCTTGCTGCCGCGTCATGGTGCGTTGATCCTTGCGCTTGATCCGCAGGTATTTGCGGCACGCAGCGGGCGCGATCCGATTGCCGAGGGAGAGAAGCTTCTGACTGCGATCTCCGGACAGGGCGCGCGCCTGCCCTCGCAACGCCGTTTTGCCGCGCGCGAGAAGGCGCTGCGCGAAGGTGTGGTGTTGAACGAGGCGGAGTTCGCGCAACTCGACCGGTTCGAGGCATTGGGGCTTGAGGCGGTGAAGATGTGAAAACAGCACTTGCACCGGCTCCCCATTAACCGTGAGGCCGTCGAGAGGGTCCTCTGTCCGGCAGCGGATGGTTCCGGCGTCGTGACCGGGCATGCTATCGTGACAGACGACAGAGAGACTTTTGGGCGGCCATCATCATCGCAAAGCTGATAAGCAGCAGGAAACCAGAGATCGGCATTTCCCCGGGACAAGGTGCTTATGTCACGTTTTCGATTCAACCTGAAACATGTCGAAGCCTTCGTCGAAGTTGCCGATCAGGGCACGTTTCGGCGGGCAGCCGAACGGTTGCACACCACGCAGCCGAATATTTCCAATCGCATCGCCCAGCTTGAGGAGCATATCGGTCAGCGCCTGATGGAGCGTGACGCAGGTTCGGTTCGCTTGACGCCGCGTGGCGCAGTGCTTTTGAAGCCCGCACGGGAAATTCTCGAATCCGTCGATAGATTTCTTGCCGCTGTCGGGGACGAGACCAAGTTCGAAGGGGTGCTTCGTCTCGGGGTCAGCGAGATGATTGCCCATTCCTGGCTGCCGCAATTCCTGCTGGAGATGCGGGAACGCTTTCCCGGGGTCGATATCGACCTGACCGTCGACATGAGCGCGAATCTGAGCGAGAGCCTGTTCGACAGGGCACTGGATCTGACCATTCAGAATGCTCCTTTCGATCGTGTCGCGGGGCGGACGGTGCAACTGGGGCAAACCGCGCATTACTGGGTTGCGGCCCCAAGCCTGGGATTGCCCGAGCGAAATATCGGCTATGCGGAGCTTGCCCGGCATCCGATCCTGGCACATTCCCGCAGTTCTCTGGCCTACAAGCAGATCGACGACCATTTTCGCCGGACAGGACAATCGGTCCGGCTTATCTCATCGTCTTATATGGGAAGCTGCCTCCAGATGGCGCTGGATGGGCTGGGGATCGCCTGTCTGCCAGCGGCGATGTTGGGAGGTGTTCTCGATGATGGCCGGTTGCGGCGGGTCAATTACAGTTGGGTTCCAGATGATCTTGTGTTTTCAGCGCGCTACATGTCAGACCCCGCCCCGACCTATCTGCGCGAGGCGGTCGGTATCGCGCGACGGATATTTCCGCCCGATACGGGTAAAGGATAAGAATTCATAATCCTGATAATCAAAATAAAGAATTTTCCATGATCATTTCATCACACTAAGCTTGCCGCAAAGCTGACATGCGAGGAAACGATGACAAGCATCACCACACGTTTGGGGGTCGATATTGGCGGCACCTTCACGGATATCGTGCTGGAGATCGGTGCGACGCGTTATTCGACGAAGGTGCTGACCACCTATGCCGCTCCGGAAGATGCAATCGTGGAAGGGATGCACCGTGTCTGTGCCAAGGCGCAGATCGCGCCGGCTCAGATAGGCCAGATCATTCATGGCACGACACTGGCGACGAACGCGCTGATCGAGCGGCGGGGAGCAAAAACCGCCCTGATCACCACGCGAGGGTTTCGCGACGTGATCGAGATGCGGACCGAGAGCCGGTTCGAACAATACGATCTCAACCTCGTTCTGCCCGAACCGTTGCTACCGCGAAACCGCCGTCATGTCGTGACCGAGCGACTGGATGCAGCGGGCAATATACTGATTCCGCTGGACGATTCCGAGGTCGAGGCATTGGCAGAGGAGTTGAAGGCCGGTGAATACCAAAGCATCGCGGTCGGTTTGCTGCATTCCTATGTCAACGGAGTGCATGAACGCCGTATAGCGGAGATCCTTTCGGAACGGCTGCCGGGTGCGATGATCTCGCTGTCCTCGGAGGTCTCGCCGCAGATGCGGGAATACGAGCGTTTCAATACGACGATCGCGAACGCCTATATCAAGCCGCTGATGAAATCCTATCTCGGGCGGCTGGCCGAACGTCTGCGCAAGGAAGGCGCCGATTGCCCGGTATTCCTCATGCATTCCGGC
Organism: Paracoccus alkanivorans; assembly: GCF_003697785.1. Lineage (GTDB taxonomy): Bacteria > Pseudomonadota > Alphaproteobacteria > Rhodobacterales > Rhodobacteraceae > Paracoccus > Paracoccus alkanivorans. The sequence continues at coordinate 564,708 of NZ_QOKZ01000003.1, forward strand.
GGTGGGATCATGGATATCGAGACGGCGGCCGAGTTCCCGGTGCGGTTGGTCGAATCCGGCCCGGCGGGCGGCGCGGTGTTTGCTGCCGACATCGCGGCGCGTCACGGAATCGACAAGGTGCTGAGCTTCGATATGGGGGGGACGACCGCCAAGATTTGCCTGATCAAGAATCAGGCGCCAAAAACCGCCCGGGTCTTCGAGGTGGCGCGGACCTATCGGTTCAAGAAAGGCTCGGGCATGCCCATCTCGATCCCGGTGATCGATATGGTCGAAATCGGAGCGGGAGGCGGCAGTCTGGCCCATGTGGACTCGATGGACCAAATCCGCGTCGGACCGGAAAGCGCGGGTTCCGAGCCGGGTCCGGCCTGCTATGGCCGTGGCGGGACGCGTCCCGCCGTCACCGATGCCGACCTGGTTCTGGGAAAGCTGGATCCTGCGAATTTTGCCGCAGGAACGATCCCGCTTTATCCTGAAAGATCGGAAGCGGCGCTGTCCGGAGAACTTGGCAGCCGCCTGTCGATGCCGGTCATCGAAGCGGCCTGGGGGCTGGCCGAGGTCGTAGATGAAAACATGGCCAATGCCGCCCGCGTTCATGCCGTGGAGAACGGAGAGGACATAAGCGAATATACGATGATCGCCTTCGGGGGCGCGGCACCGCTTCATGCCGGGCGGTTATGCGAGAAGCTTGGCATCCGGCGTTGCCTGGTTCCGCAGGGAGCCGGCGTCGGATCGGCCATCGGTTTCCTGCGCGCCCCCTTCAGCTTCGAGGCGAACCGCTCGGTCTTCATGAAGATAAGCCATTTCGATGCCGAGGCGGTCACCGCCCTGTTCGACGAGATGGAGGGCGAGGCGATGCGCTTTGTCCAAAGCTGCGACGCGGAGGCCGAGATCAGGACCGAGCACAGGATATACATGCGTTATTCCGGGCAAGGCTGGGAAATCCCCATCGTGCTGAACCAGAAGGATGTGACGAGGCCGGAGGCCGGCAACTACCTGTCGTTGTTCGAGGAAGAATACACCAAGCTGTTCGGTCGTCCGGTCGAGGGCCTGGAGGCAGAGATTACCGTTTGGTCCGTCAATGCCTTTACCGAACCCGCCCCGAGCGAACCGGTTGCGGGTATGGAGGAAAAGGGCGCGGCGCAAATCAGCGGGTGTCGCAGCCTGTTCGACGCCGCGTTGGGAGAAATGACCGAAGCGGCTGTCATCCGGCGCGACGGACTTGCCGCTGGTGAGCGTGTCGAAGGCCCGGCTGTGGTGATCGAAGATGAGACCACGCTGGTACTGCCCGCCAGCCGGGAACTTGTCGCGCAGCCGGACGGCTGCCTGGATATCCGTGTCAAATCCTCCGCCGCCGTGTCGCGGGTCAGCGAAAGGGAATCCGCCAATGTCTGAGACAGGAAAAGTGGCCCGTCAGGTGATGTGGAACCGCCTGATCTCGGTTGTCGAGGAACAGGCGCAGGCATTGGTGCGGACGTCGTTCTCGACTAGCGTTCGCGAGGCCGGGGACCTCTCTGCCGGTGTTTATAACGAGGCGGGCGAAATGCTGGCGCAGGCGGTAACAGGCACGCCGGGCCATGTGAACGCCATGGCAGATGCGGTCGCGCATTTCATTCGCCGCATAGGCCGCGACAACATGTTCGAAGGCGATGTCTATATCACCAATGATCCATGGGAGGGCACCGGGCATTTGCATGACATCACGGTGGTGTCGCCGTCATTCCATGGTGGGCGGCTGGTCGGCTTCTTTGCCTGCACCGCGCATATCGTGGATATCGGCGGGCGCGGCTTCGGCGTCGACGGAAACTCCGTGTATGAAGAGGGGCTTTACCTGCCGATCATGAAGCTGATCGAACGGGGCGAGGTCGACCGGACATTGATCCGTATCATACGCGGCAATGTCCGGGAGCCCGACCAATTGGTGGGCGATATCTACGCTCTGGCCACCTGCAACGAGATCGGTCATCGCCGTCTCGTCGCAATGATGGAAGAGTTCGAACTGTCCGATCTTGCCGGGATCTCGCAGTTCATTCTTGATAATTCGCGCCGGGCTACGCTGGAGCGGATCAATGCGCTGACACCGGGAACCGCCGAGGGTCATATGCAGATCGACGGTTTCGACCGGCCGATAGATCTGCGGGTCCGCCTTGCGTTCGAACGGGATCGGATCGTTGCGGATTGGGCAGGAACCTCTGGCATCGACAAGAAGGGTATCAATGTGCCTCTGGTCTATACCAAGGCCTATACTTGCTATGCGCTGAAATGCGCCATTGCCCCCGAGATCCCCAACAATGCGGCCTCGCTGGCGCCGTTCGAGATCGTCGCACCCGAAAACAGCATCGTCAACGCGCTTCATCCGGCGCCGGTCAGCCTGCGCCATATAATCGGCCACATGCTGCCCGATACCGTCTATGACGCTTTGGACAAACTGCTGCCCGAGACGGTGCATGCCGAGGGCGCGGGATGCCTGTGCAACTTTCAGGTATCGCTGCGGCCGCGCAGTGATGCGCCGGCGCCCGCGAATGCGGTGCGTGCCGAGGTGCTGGCCTTCAATTCCGGCGGCGCGGGGGCAAGGCCCGGCCTGGACGGCATGAACGCTACCGCTTTTCCTTCCGGGGTGATGACCATGCCGGTCGAGGCAACCGAGCAGGTCGGCCCGGTGATCTTCTGGCGCAAGGAATTACGGCCCGATTCAGGCGGGGCGGGACGTTTTCGCGGTGGTCTGGGTCAATATATGGAGGTCGGCGCACGCGAGGGGCACGAGTTCGATTTTCAGGCGATGTTCGATCGTGTCGAGCATCCCGCACGGGGACGGCGAGGCGGAGGGCCAGGAGCGACCATGACGATCGCGCAGGATGACGGCACGCCGATGAAAGGGAAGGGCAAGCAATTCGTGCCGCATGGCCGCAAGGTCATGCTGGGCCTGCCCGGCGGTGCTGGATATGGCCGGCCTGCCGAAAGGTCGCCCGAGCTGGTCCGCCGGGACCTTGCGCTTGGTTATATCACGCCCGACTTCGCCCGCAGACATTATGCACTGAGTGAAGAGGAAATCGCCGAGGTTCTGTCTCGCGCCCGTTTGGGAGAGGTGTATTAATGAGCGGCAGTCACATGCCGGGATCGATGGCGACCAACAGGTTTCTGGCGGATATCCGGGCGGGAGGACCCCTGATCGGACCGTGGATCACACTTTGTCCGCCGCCTGATCCATGAGCAAAGGCTCAGCTTTGTTGCGTGCGGTGCCGATACAGGTATTCTGGCGCGTGGAGCGGTTGCGCTGGCCCGGAACATGAGGGCATGACGTGATGAGATGCACCACCAGCTTGCTGGGCTCGGTCCGGCCTTCTGCCCCGGCGGCGATCGGCCGGACTGCCGGAACCTTGCGGGATGCGGGCAAAGACGTGATTGATCCGGGCTTGGGGGAACCGGACTTCGATACGCCGGCACTGAAGGCCGCCATCCGGGCGAAATTCATTCGCGACAACGTGCTGGATTTCAGTGACGAGCGGAAAGCTGCTGAGCGGCGATATCGCCTTTGCGGATTACTTGCTGGCGGAAGCGAGAGTCGCCACGGTTTCGGGAGGTGTGTATGAAATGCCGGGCCATTTTCGTATCTCGACAGCCTGCGCCAATGATCTTCTGGATGCGGCAATGTTTCGCATATCCCGCGCGGTCGCGACTTTTACGGAGCCCGAAAACATCCTGTCCTGAACAATCCCTTCGGGGCAGACAATAACCAAGAGAAAAGTCCAACAAAGGAGTATGAGATGAACGCTTTCGCGAAACTGGGAATGGCTCTTGCCACCGTCTGCCTTGCTTCCACCGCCAGTGCCGAGACGAAATGGGTGATGGCATCGGGCTATCCCGAGGACAGCTTCTTCACCCAGACCATCCGTCAATTCATCGAAGATGTCGAAACAGCGACGGATGGGGAGGTCCAGATTGATCTGCGCGCCAATGGCGAATTGATCAAGCTGGATGCGATCCGCCGCGCAGTGCAGTCCGGTCAGGTGCAACTGGGCGAGATCCGGTTCGGCGTCTACGGCAATGAAAACCCCATGTATACGCTGGACAGCGTGCCCAACGTGGCCAATGATTACGACGAAGCCCGCCTGCTGATGGAGGCGCAGAAACCGTGGTTCGACAAGACCTTCGCTGACGCAGGCATGCGCATTCTCAGCTATATGCCCTGGCCGGGGCAGGGTTTTTACACCAGTTTCGAGGTGACAGACGGCTCCGAGTTCAAGGACGTGAAACTGCGCATCTATTCCCCCGCGACGCAGCGGATGGGGGAGTTGCTGGGCTTCCAGGCGACGATCCTGCCTTTTGCCGAGGTGCCGCAGGCATTCTCGACCGGGCTGATCGAGGCGCTGTTCACCTCTGCACAGACCGGGGTGGATATCCAGGCATGGGATTACGCGTCGCATTTCACCTATACCGGCTCCATGCATAACAAGAACGCCATCATCATCAACGAACGGGCCCTGTCCCGGCTTGATCCCAAGATGCAGGAAGCGGTGATCGCGGCTGGAGAAAAGGCGACCGAAACGGCATGGAAACTGAGTCAGGAAGCCGGTGAGGCGCGACTGAAGGAGTTGCAGGAAAACGGCATGACGACATCGGACGCCTCGCCCGAGCTTCAGGCCGAGCTGGCGGAGATAGGCGAGCAGATGACCGCGGAATGGAAGGAAAGCGCTTCGCCGGAAGAGGTGGAGGTGCTGGACAGCTACCTGACCTCCAGGGAGTAACCTCGTTCCCGGGGCGGCTGATAGGTCCGGCCGCCTCTCCTGCAAGATTGGAGGTGCTCATGTTCAGGGCTATGGCGCACAAGCTTTACCTGTTTTGCGGCTATGCCGCAGGCGCTTTTCTGGCCGCGATCGCGGTGGCGACGTTATGGCAGATCGTCGCGCGGCAAATGGGGCAGGCGGTCGAGACGACTGAACTGTCCGGCTTCTGCCTGGCGGCGTCCACTTTTCTGGCGCTGGCCTATACTTTCGTTAATGGCGGCCATGTGCGGGTTGGGGTCGTCCCGCAGTTGTTTTCTGGCAGGATCAGCCGGGGATTCGAGCTGTGGTGTTGTGCGGTAGGTATTCTCATCACCGGCTATGCCGCGTATCAAATGACGCTTTTCACGCTGGAAACCTATCGCTTCGGAGAGCTGAGCCCCGGCATGATGGCGATCCCGCTCTGGATCCCGCAAAGCGCGGTGGCCTTCGGGCTGGCCGTGATGTGCATCGGGATTATCGAGCAGGCGGGCCTGATCCTGTCCGGGCGGACTGCCGATTATGAAACCAATATCGACAGCACGGCGGAGTAGACCTCATGGATAGCGTAACCATCCCTGTCGTCGCGCTTCTGCTGAGCCTTCTTGTCTTCCTCGGTTCCGGTGTCTGGATCGCGCTTTCGCTGCTGGCTGTCTCGGTGGTGATGTTCTTCTTCTTTACGCCGGTTGATGCGGGACCGATTCTTGCCTCGACCATGTGGGATGCAAGCTGGAACTGGGCGCTGACGGCCCTGCCGCTGTTCATCTGGATGGGCGAGATCCTGATGCGCTCGGGACTGTCGGCCAACCTGTTTCGCGGATTGTCCCCCTGGGTCGGGCGGCTTCCCGGAGGCCTGCTGCATGTCAATGTCGTTGGCTGCGGGGTTATGGCCGCGGTGTCCGGGTCGTCGGCTGTCACCTGCGCTACTGTCGGGCGGATGACCGTGCCCGAGTTGCGAAAGCGTAATTACGACACCCGCATGATGGTCGGTTCGCTGGCAGGGGCGGGAACCTTTGGCCTGCTGATCCCGCCATCGATCATCATGATCGTCTATGGCGTGATCGCACAGCAATCCGTCGCCCGCCTGTTCGTGGCCGGGATCGTCCCCGGGCTGGTGCTGATTCTGCTGTTTTCGGGCTATATCGCCCTGTGGTCGATCCTCAACCCCGAGCGACGTGGAGAAAGCCCGGAGCGCGTTCCTTTCATGCAGAAGCTGAAGGCGTCGAGGGATCTGATCCCGGTGGTGCTGTTGATCCTGGCGATCATCGGCTCGATCTATCGGGGGCTGGCCACACCGACCGAAGCGGCTTCCATCGGCATATTGGGGGCGTTCCTGCTTTCGGTCCTGAACGGCACGATGAGCCGCCGCATGTTCATGGACAGCTTGCTGGCTGCCACGCGCATTTCTTGCATGATTTCCTTTATCATTGCCTGCGCCGCCTGCTTGTCCATAGCTGTCGGGTTCGCCGACATTCCCCGCGTGGTGGCGTCATGGGTCGCGAGCCTGGAACTGTCGCCGATGATGCTGATCGCGGTGCTGACGTTGTTTTTTCTGATCCTCGGCTGCTTTCTGGAAGGGATCTCGATTCTGGTCCTGTCCAGTTCGGTGGTACTGCCGATGGTGGATGCGGCGGGGATCGACCTGATCTGGTTCGGGATCTTCGCTGTGATCGTGATCGAATGCGCGCAGATCACCCCGCCGGTCGGGTTCAATCTGATCGTGCTGAAATCGATGACCGGCAGGGGCATAGGACAGGTGGCCCGGGACACGCTGCCTTTCCTGTTCATCCTGCTTGCCGCGATTGCCCTGTTCGCGCTGTTCCCAGGGCTGGTCACCTTCCTGCCGAACCTGATGTATCAGTGACCGGTTCGCCAGGGCTTGCGGGCATTCCGAACCCCACAAGCCCTGGCGTTGCTGTCAGCGATTATCCGGCTCAGCGGCGAAGCTGGTCCAGCACGATCGAGGTCGGATAGCCGTCCGGTGTTACCCCGATCGAGCGTTGGAAGGCGGCGACGGCTTCCATGGTGCCCGAACCGAACAGCCCGTCGATCTCGCCGTCATAGAAGCCCTTGGCGCGCAGGCGCTTCTGGATCTCCTCGCGTTCCGAGCTGCTCAGCGGCCGGTCGTTGCGCGGCCAGCTTCCCTGGATGCCGGAACGCCCGGCGATCCGCTCGCCAAGGAAGGCTACGCCGAGGGCGTAATTGTCCGAATTGTTGTAGCGCAGGATCGAGCGGAAATTGTCGAGGATCAGGAAGGCCGGACCTTTCGCCCCCGCTGGCATGATGATCGAACCATTGCCCGAAGGCAGGCTGCCGCCACCCATCCGCCGGACGCCCTGCGACGCCCAGGAATCGCTGGAGCGGCGGGTGCCCTTGCCGATCAGGCTGTAGTTGAAGCCGGAGGGCAGCTGAACCTCGGCCCCCCAGGCCTGACCACGCTGCCAGCCGTTGCGGGCAAGGTAAGCGGCAGTCGAAGCCAGCGAGTCGGTCGGATCCTCGGACCAGATGTCGCGGCGGCCATCGCCGGTGAAATCGACGGCATATTCAAGATAGGAGGTCGGCATGAACTGGGTATGTCCCATCGCGCCCGCCCAGCTGCCCAGCATATGCTCGGGATCGATATCGCCTGCCTGCAGGATCTTGAGCGCGGCGATGAGCTGGTTCTGGAACATCTCGCCCCGGCGGCCGTCATAAGCCAGCGTGGCCAGCGACGGGATGATCTGCATCTTGCCGCGATTGGCGCCGAAATTCGACTCCATCCCCCAGACCGCCAGCACGATCTCGCGTGGGACGCCGTAGCGGGACTCGATGGCGCTCAATGTTCCGTCGAACTGTCCGGCCTTCTGGCGTCCGGTCGAAATGCGGGAATCCGAAACGGCGCTGTCCAGGTAGAGCCAGACGGGGCGCGAGAATTCCGCCTGCTTGCGGTCCAGCCGGATGACATCGGGATTATAGCGCGCGATGCGCATGGCCCGGTCATAAGTGCCGGCGGAAATGCCCGATGACAACGCGCGAGGGCGGAAGGACTGAATGAATCTTTGCAGGCCGGCTTCGTCGCCCGGATCCGCGGCGGGGATCGCGTCCGGCGTGACCTGCGCGCCCGAGCCGCCCGGCGTGCGGGCATAAGGGCCAGCACAGGAGGCCACGGCACCGATCAGTGCGGCGGAAAGAATAAATCGGGAAATTGTCATGTCGATCGCCTGTTCGTGACTGCTGCAGTTATAATTGTGATCGAGTGTAACGAAACCGTTTCGACTTGGATAGAGGCGCGAAAGCGCTTCGGCGAGACTTTGTCAGCTTTCGTCGCTGCTGCCTTCACAGCCTTTGAAAAAGGGTTGCATCTGGGCGATGATCACGGCGTTCTCGTCGCGCGCACGGTCCATCAGGGCGCGTTCGTCACCGTCGATCTCGTGCCCCTCGGCCAGCCGTTCATCCAGCGTGCCATAGCCGGTGACGTCCAGCGGCGACATCTCGGCCTGTTTCAGGATCGCCACGGTCTCGCGCACGGCCTCGGCCTCATCGCGCCCTGCCGCGTAGCACATCAACGCCGCGCCGGTGGAGCCGTCGGGCAGGCCGTCGCCCTTGCTGCGGCCGACCTCTACGAGCAGGGTATAGACATTCATGGCGGGGCTCCTTGCCGTCAGCGTGGTGTTCTGTCGACCATGCAGGATATTTACATGAAGAAGAAGGGGCGGGCTGGTCTGTGGCTGCGGACGGGGATAGGTTCGCGCGAAAGAATACGGAGGGGCGGATGAGCAAGAGCCTGGCACGTGTCAAGGCGGCGCTGGAAGCGGCGGGCGAGCCTGTCGAGGTGCTGGAGATGGAAGAATCCACGCGCACTGCCGCAGAGGCGGCGGCTGCGGCGGGTTGCGAATTGGACCAGATTGCCAAATCGATCATCTTTCGCGGCGAGCAAAGCGGTCATGTCGTCCTGTTCCTGACCGCCGGGGGCAACCGGGTGGACCCCGGGAAGGCGGCGACGGTGGCCGGGCAACCCTTGGGCAAGGCGGATGCGGCACTGATCCGTGCCGAGACGGGATTTGCCATTGGCGGCGTGGCCCCGGTCGGGCATCTCAAGCCGGTGACGGCGTTTTACGATCCGCGGCTGTCGGATTTCGACAAGGTCTGGGCGGCAGCGGGCACGCCGCGCCATATCTTTGCCATCGCACCCGGGCGGCTATTGGCGCTGACCGGAGCGAAACCTGCGGATTTCACCACCTGAACCATAGTATTTCATAAAGGAGGATTACATGCAGCAACCCATGATGACCCTGAATGACGGGCGGCAGATGCCGCAGATAGGGTTGGGCGTCTGGCAGATGCCTGCGGATGAAACCGCCGCCGCGGTAGGCGAGGCGCTTCGCAACGGATACCGGCTGATCGACGGCGCGGCGCGTTATGAGAACGAGGCGGGGCTGGGACAGGCGGTGCGCGATTCCGAACTGCCGCGCGAGGAGATCTTCGTCACCTCGAAGCTCTGGAACGATCAGCAGGGGCGGGACAAGGCGCTGCGCGGTTTCGATGCCACGATGGAACGGTTGGGACTGGATTACCTGGACCTCTACCTGATCCACTGGCCGGTGCCGGCGCAGGACCTGTATGTCGAGACCTGGAAGGCGCTGATCGGTCTGCGCGACGAGGGGCGGGTGAAATCGATAGGCGTGGCGAATTTCCACGAGCCGCATCTGACCCGGCTGATCGACGAGACCGGCGTCGTTCCCGCATTGAACCAGATCGAATTGCACCCGGCATTGACGCAGGCGCAGATGCGGGCGGTGAACAAGCGGTTGGGAATCGTCACGCAGAGCTGGTCTCCCTTGGGGCGTGGGGCGGATTTCGAGGCGGGACCCGTGACGGAGATCGCGGCGAGACTTGGGGCGGAACCGGCGCAAGTCATCATCGCGTGGCATCTGGCGCACGGGCTTTCGGTGATTCCGAAATCCCAGAACCCCGGACGGCAGCGGCAGAATCTGGCCGCGCTGGAATTGCGGCTGAGCGATGCCGATATCGCCGCCATCGATGCGCTCGACCGAGATATCCGGACCGGACCCGATCCCGAAATGTTCGGTGGCTGATCAGGCCAGCAAGGTCCGGGTCATGGGGCTATCTGGGAGGGTCAGTGGCTCGATGATGTCATAGTGATGGCGTCCGGGCTCGATGACGCAATCGGTCGCAGCCCCCAGACCGGCCCAGATATCGGCCAGCAGGCGGGCTTGGCGGATGAATTCCGGCCGCTCCGCCGCGCCGACCCATGTGGTGACGGGGATATCCGCGCACGGCGCGAGCAGGACGGGGCTTTCGGCAGCCGCTTCGGCGTCACCGATGGCCAGCGTATCGTTCATCGCGGTTCGCATCATCGGCCGCAGATCCCCGAGCGGCGAGATCGGCAGGCAACAGCGGACCCGCGCCGCTACCGCATCGGGCAGGGTACCGTCATCGCAGATCATCCGTGCCGCCAGATGCCCTCCGGCGGAATGCCCGGTGATTGCCAGCGGTCCCGGAATGCGTTCAGCGGCCGAAGTAACTGCCGCTGCGACCTCTCGGGTCATTTGCGAGATCCGCGCCCTCGGGGCCAGCGTATAGGCCGGCATCGCCACCGCCCAGCCCCGCGCCAGCGGCCCGGCAGCCAGATGCGACCATGCCGCAGGCGAGGTTCTCATCCAGAAACCGCCATGAATGAATACGGCAAGCCCCTTTGGCGTGGTATCGGGCAGGAACAGATCGCCGCTGCTCAGTTCTTCCCGCCGAGCGGTTGCCCGGAACGCGGCGGCGGCGGCTTCCCATTGCGCCGGGAAATCCTCGCCCCGGGGGATATGGATTCCATTCGCATAGGCGTCATCCCAATCCTTGACCTGGTACAGCATCCGTGTGACCTCCTCTTCCGGTGCGGCGATCCCGCTGCTAACGTCGATCCCGGACAGTGTGAAGAAACTGTTTGACGAAGCGAGAACAGGGGAACCGTATGACCGATTTCATCAGGACCCGGCAAGCCTTTCACCTGCCCGAGGGGGTGACTTACCTGGACGGCAACTCCCTTGGGCCGATGCCTGTTGCCGCGAAAGAGCGGGTTTCCCGGATGATGGCCGAGGAATGGTCCGAGATGCTGATCACCGGCTGGAACCGGGCGGGCTGGTATGTGCAGCCGCGCAAGGTAGGCGACCGGATCGCCCGGTTGATCGGGGCGGGATCGGGCGAGGTGGTGATGGGCGACACGCTGTCGATCAAGGTCTTCCAGGCGGTCAGCGCGGCGCGTGCCCTGCGGCCCGAGCGGCGGGTGATCCTGTCGGATAACGGTAATTTTCCCTCGGATCTCTATGTGGCAGAGGGTCTGGCCCGGGCGGTTGACGCGGAATTGCGGGTGGTCGCGCCCGAAGAGGTCGAGCACGCGATCGACGATCAACTGGCAGTGCTGATGATTACCGAGGTTGATTACCGCACCGGCCGCCGCCACGACATGAAGGCGCTGACCGCCCGCGCGCATCAGGTCGGTGCGCTGACTGTCTGGGATCTGGCGCATTCGGCGGGCGCTGTCGATGTCGATTTGACTGGCGCTGATGCCGATTTCGCGGTGGGTTGCACCTATAAGTATCTCAACGGTGGGCCCGGTGCCCCGGCCTTCATCTGGACTCACCCACGCCATGCCGACGCAGCGCAGCCGATCCTGCAGGGCTGGATGGGCCATGCCGCGCCCTTCGCCTTTGATTTGGGCTATACGCCCGCGCCGGGGATCGAGCGGATGCGGGTCGGCACGCCCCCGGTCATTGCCATGACGGCGCTGGATGCGGCGCTGGATATCTGGGACGGGGTGGAACTGGCTGACCTGAGGGCGCGCTCGGTCGAACTGACCGAGGCCTTCATCGCGGGCGTCGAGGCGAACTGTCCGGGCGTTACTCTGAACTCGCCTCGTGATCCGGACATGCGCGGCTCGCAGGTCAGTTTCCGTCATCCGCAGGGCTATGCGGTGATGCAGGCGCTGATCGCCGAAGGGGTGATCGGGGATTTCCGGGCGCCGGATGTGCTGCGCTTTGGATTCGCGCCGCTTTACAATGATTTGCAGGATGTGCAACGCGCGGTCGATATATTGGCTCGGATTCTGCGCGAAGAAACCTGGGACCAGCCGCATTTTCACGAAAAAGCCGATGTGACGTAGGGGCAGAGGGCTTCTCATCGGAAAAATCCTGGCGCAAGAATTCATCGTTAACGGAACCCGGCACGGCCATGCGAAATCTTGCCTTACTCTTGTTCGCTGCCTTGTCCGCCCCGGCCGGTTGGGCGGGGCAGGGCGATCTGCGGGTCGAATTCGTCACCGCAGAGGAAAAACCGCTGCTGCTGGATCTGCAATTGTCCGGCACGCTGGAAGCCAAGGACAGCGTCGATCTGGGCTTTCGCCAGAGCGGGCGTGTGACCGAGGTTCTGGTCGAGGAAGGTGACCGCATCGGCAAGGGCGATTCGCTGGCAAGGCTGGATTCCGTGCAGCAGGAGCAGGGCTTGAAAGTGGCCGAAGCCAACCTTGCCTCTGCCCGCGCCACGCAGGAGCAGGCGCGGCAGGCCAGCGAGCGCGCGACGGCCATGCTGGATCGCGGCGTGGGCACCCGGGCGGCCCGCGATCAGGCGGTCCAGGTGTTATCCGAAGCAAAAGGAGCGGTCGAACGCGCCGAAAGTAGCGTCGATCAGGCGCGGCGGGCACTGGATGACACTGTGCTGCGCGCGCCCGAGGCTTCGGTCGTGACCGGAAAGGACATGTCGCCGGGGCAGGTTGTCGCGGCTGCGCAGCCGGTGGTTTCACTGGCCAGTCTGGAAGGGCTGGAAGCCGTGTTCCGCTCGCCCGACCACCCTTTGCTTGATGATGCGATGGGCGCCGAGGTGCGGCTGTCGCCCATCGATTTCGACGCGCGGGAGATGACCGGTGTAGTGACCGAAATCGCGCCGCTGGTCGATCCGGCCACCGGAACCGTCACCGTTCGTGCCGATGTCGAGGACGGCCCCGAGGGCGTCGATCTGCTGGGCGCTGCCGTGCGCGGGCATCTGCGGGTGCGCAGCGACAGTGGTATCGTCGTTCCCTGGACCGCCTTGACCCGGCAGGGGGAGGCGGCGGCAGTCTGGGTCGTCGGTGATGGGAACCGGGTAAGCCTGTCTCCCGTCGAGATCAGCCATTTCTCGGACGGCGAGGTCTATCTGTCCGGAGGGATCGAGGCGGGACAGACCATCGTCGGCGCGGGATCGCAGCTATTGTATCCGGGCCGGCCGGTGGAACCGGCAGAGGTGCAGCCATGAAGAGGATCGTGGCACTGGCTTTGGCAGGCGTGATGGCGGCGCTTCCGGCGGCGGGGTTCGAATTGCCCGGCTGGCTTGGCTTTCACAGCGAGGCCGCGACAGAAGAGCCTCCGCGCCCGGTCGTGACCGAAATCGTCGAGGATCGCGGCGATGACGCGCGTTCGGTGCCGGGCATGATCGCCTCGAAAACGCAGGTGACGATGGCATTTCAAACATTGGGACGGATGATTGCCCGTCATGTGGATCTGGGAGATGCGGTCGGGAAAGGACAGCTTCTGGCTGAACTGGCGACCGAAGATCTGGCCGCGACGACCCGTGCCGCCAGTGCGGCTGTAGATGCCGCAGAGGTGCAATTGTCGACCGCGCGCACGACGCTGGAGCGGACGCAGGCACTGGCCGAGCGTGGCGTGGCTTCGGATGCGCAGCTGGAACAGGCGCAGCAAACCATGGCAGCAGCGCTGGCCGCAGCGGACCAGGCCCGTTCCGAACTGGTTCAGGCGCAGGATGCCGAAGGCTTCGCGAGGATGACCGCGCCTTTCGCGGGCGTCATCAGTGCGGTCTATGAGGCACAGGGGGCGGTGGTCGATGCCGGGGCGCCGATCGTGCAGCTCTCGGCGGATGATGCGCGCGAAGCGGTGATCGACCTGCCGGAGTCGGCGCTCGCGGCATTGCCGCGCGATGCCGTCTTTACGATCTGGCAGCGCACCGATCCCGAGCGGACCTATACCGCGCCTCTCGACCGGATCGAGCCATTGGCCGATATCGCAACCCGCACGCGGCGGCTGCATCTGACCCTGCCTGCGGATGCGTCCTTTCGGCTTGGCACGCTGATCCGTGCGCGTGTAGGTGCGCCAGGGGTGCCCGCGCTGACTCTGTCTGATGCGGCGCTGTTCGAACGCGACGGCCAGCCGCATGTCTGGCGTGTCCTGCGCGATGGCGACGGCGCCAGGGTCGAAGCGGTCGGTGTCGCCACAGGCCCAAGCTATCGCGGGCGGGTGCTGGTGACGAAGGGGCTATCGGCAGGGGACGAAGTGGTGATCCGCGGTGTAAACTCGCTGCAGCCGGGGCAACCGGTCGGACGGAGGGTCGAACCGTGAAGGGTTTCAATCTGTCGGACTGGTCGCTGCATCACCGCAGCTTCGTGTGGTTCCTGCTGATCCTGTCGCTTTTCGCGGGCGCACTGAGTTATCTCAATCTCGGCCGCGAGGAAGATCCGAATTTCACCATCAAGACCATGGTGATCGGTGCCGCGCTGCCCGGCGCCAGCATCGAGGATACGCTTAAGCAGGTCACGACCCGTATCGAGACCAAGCTGGAAGAACTGGACGAGCTGGACTACACGCGCTCGGTCACGACGCCGGGGCAATCCGTGGTCTATGTCGAATTGCTGCCGACCACGCGCGGGTCCGACGTGCCCGAAGTGTGGAAGCGGGTCCGTCAGATGATGTCCGACATCCAGCCGGAATTCCCGCAGGAATTCCAAGGCTTCCAGTTCAACGACGACTTCGGTGACGTCTACGGTAATATCTATGCCTTCACCTCGGATGGTTTCACTCCGCGCGAGCTGCGCGACCGGGTCGAGGCGATCCGCAAGCAGGTCGCGGCCCTGCCCGCCGCCGGCAAAACCGAGCTTCTGGGGGTGCAGGACGAGCGGGTCTATATGGAATTCTCGACCGCGCGGCTGGCGGCACTGGGATTGAACCAGCAGCAGGTCATGGCGACGCTGGCGAACCAGAACGCGATCGCTCCTTCCGGGGTGGTGCAGGACGGACCCGAGCGCGTGCTGGTCCGTGTCGGCGGTCAGTTCGACGATGCCGAGGCCATCTCCGCTGTGAACCTGCGCGTGGGAGAGCGGTTCTTCAACCTGGGCGATGTCGCCACCATCACGCGCGGCTACGAAGACCCGCCCGAGACATTGTTCCGCTATAACGGCCAGCCGGCCATCGGGTTGCAGATCGGGATGCGCGAGGGCGAGAATATCCTCGAATTCGGCAAGCAGCTTGAGCATCTGATGGATGATGTCGCCCGTGACCTGCCCGTAGGGATCGAGATGGCCAAGACCGCCGATCAGCCGCATGTGGTGGACGAGGCCGTGGGCCATTTCGTGCAGGCATTGGCCGAGGCGGTGATCATCGTCCTGATCGTCAGCTTCATCAGCCTCGGCTTCCGGGCTGGTTTCGTGGTGACGCTTACCATTCCACTGGTGCTGGCGATTACCTTCGTCATTCTTGATATATACGGGATTACCCTGCAGCGGATTTCCCTTGGTGCGCTGATCATCGCACTTGGTTTGCTGGTGGATGACGCGATGATCGCCATCGAGACGATGATCTCGCGGCTGGAGATCGGAGAGTCCCTGTCCAGTGCGGCCAGCTATGCCTGGACCTCCATTGCTTTCCCGATGCTGACCGGCACGCTGGTCACGGTGGCGGGCTTCATCCCCATCGGGCTGAACAATTCCGCGGCGGGCGAGTTCACCTTTTCGCTTTTCGTGGTGATCGCGGTGTCGCTGCTGATCTCGTGGATCGTGGCGGTGCTGTTCGCGCCCCTGCTGGGGGTGACTTTCCTCAAGGAGAACCTGGCGCATCACGAACACAAGGCCGGCCGGTTGCGCATTGCCTTCCATCGCCTGCTGCGCGCAGGGATGCGGTTCAAATGGGCGACCATCGCTATCACCCTGCTGATCTTTGCCGGATCGGTCTGGGGGATGCGCTTTGTCGAGCAGCAATTCTTTCCCGATTCGGACCGGACCGAGGTGATCGTCGATGTCGGGGAGCGTCAAAACGCTTCCATTGCCAAGACCCGCGCCGACATGGACCGGCTGGAGGCGCATCTGGCGGAAAACGAGGACGTGCTGTTCTGGACCTCATATGTTGGCACTGGTGCGCCGCGCTTCATTCTGTCGATGGATGTCCCGACGCCGGGGCCGCATATGGGCCAGATCGTGATCCAGACGCCGGATGTGGCGGCGCGCGACCGGGTCAAGGCAATGCTCAACGAAGTGGCGGCCACGGAGTTTCCGGGCGTCGATCTCTATGTGAAGAACCTCGAGATCGGTCCTCCGGTCGGCAAGCCGGTGCAGTATCGCGTCAGTTCACCCGATATCGACGAGGCCCGCGATGCCGCGAGAGGGCTGGCTGCCGTTCTGGCCAAGGAGCCTCGCCTGCGCGATATCGCGCTGGACTGGAACGAACCGGCTCGTGTCATCCGGTTGGAGGTCGATCAGGATCAGGCGCGCCGGCTTGGCGTGTCGGGTCAGGATATTGCCGATGCCCTGTCGGCGGTGTTTTCGGGCAAGACCGTCACGCAGTTGCGCGACGATATCTTCCTGATCGATGTTGTTGCGCGGGGCGTGGATGCCGACCGGCAATCGCTGGATTCGATCCGCAACCTGCAACTTCTGACCGGGGCGGCGGGGAATATCCCGCTGATGTCGCTGGCCAGCCTCGAATATGACACCGAGCAGCCGCTGATCATGCAACGCGACGGCCTGCCCACTGTGACCGTCAAGGCCGCCATCGATGGCGATACCCAACCGGCAACGCTGGTTCAGGCGCTTGAGGACGAAGTGGCCGCCTATGCGGACGAACTGCCCGAGGCGGTCAGCATCGTGGTTGGCGGCTCTGTCGAGACATCGGCGGAAAGCCAGGCGCCCATCGCCGCGGTCGTGCCGGTGATGCTCCTGATCATGGCGGTGCTGGTGATGGCGCAGATGCAAAGTTTCCGGCTGTCGCTCATTGTATTCGCCGCTGCGCCGATGGGGCTGATCGGTGTGGTCGCCGTCCTGGTGCCTTTCGGGGTGCCGATGGGCTTCGTGGCGATCCTCGGAATCCTCGCGCTGATCGGCATCCTGATCCGCAACTCGATCATCCTCGTGCACGAGATAGAGGTGCTGCTGTCCAAGGGCCGTTCGAAATGGGATGCCGTGTTCGAGGCCTCGGACAGTCGGGCCCGCCCGATCCTGCTGACCGCGGCGGCGGCTTCGCTGGCGCTGATCCCGATCGCGCGGCAGGTGTTCTGGGGGCCGATGGCCTTCGCGATGATGGGCGGGATCATTGCCGGGACGCTGGTGACGCTGGTCTTCGTACCGGCACTTTATTGCGCGGTGTTCAGCGTGCGCCCGCCTGCCGGAAAAGAGAAATAATCACCTCTCCGGCTGGCTGAAGGAAACACCCCGAAGGCAGAACCTCCGGGGCGCCGCAACGATTGTTGTTGTCGCTTATTCGGCTGCAGAACGTTTCGGCAACACCCAGTTAGGGCGCGGGAAATGGCAGGTATAACCGTTCGGGAAGCGTTCCAGATAATCCTGGTGCTCGGGTTCGGCCTTCCAGAAATCTCCGACCGGCTCAACCTCGGTCACCACCTTGCCCGGCCAAAGCCCGGAGGCCTCGACATCGGCGATGGTATCCAGCGCCACCCGTTTCTGGTCCTCGTTCGCGTAATAGATCGCCGAACGATAGCTGGGCCCGATATCGTTGCCCTGCCGGTTCGGGGTGGTCGGGTCGTGGATCTGGAAGAAGAATTCCAGTAGCTGGCGATAGCTGATCATGCCCGGATCGAAGGTGATCTCGATCCCCTCGGCATGGGTGCCGTGATCGCGATAGGTGGCGTTCGGGACATCCCCGCCGGTATATCCCACCTGCGTCGAGATGACGCCGGGCAGGCGGCGGATCAGATCCTGCATCCCCCAGAAGCAGCCACCGGCCAATACAGCGCGTTCGGTCATTCAAGCCTCCTCTATCTGGTCAAGATACTCGCCATAGCCTTCGGCCACCATCCGGTCCTTCGGCACGAAGCGCAGAGAGGCCGAGTTGATGCAGTAGCGCAGCCCCCCTGCCTCGGGCGGACCATCCGGGAACACATGTCCAAGATGGCTGTCACCATGTTTCGAGCGGACCTCGGTGCGAACCATCCCGAACGAACTGTCCTTGTGTTCGGTCACGTTCCCGTCGATGGGCTTGGTGAAGGCGGGCCAGCCGCAGCCGGAATTATACTTGGCCGCGCTGGCGAAGAGCGGTTCTCCCGAGACGATATCGACATAGATGCCCGGCTCGAAATGATGATCGTATTCGCCGGTAAAGGCACGCTCCGTGCCGTTTTCCTGCGTGACGCGATATTGCTCCGGCGTCAGCCGGGCGATGGCGTCCTGCGATTTTTCGTATGGCAAGTCATCCTCCTTGGATCGGGACCTGTTCGCGCTCTAATATGGGGAGCGCTTAGGGATCCGCAAAGGATAAGTCATGTATTCGAGGATGCAGCCCGTTGCGGATAGCCCGCAGCCGCACATGATCACGGCATCGAACAGAAGAACAGAAACATCAACGAAAGAAAACCGCCGAATGTCCCGGCCGATATCGCGAGGGCAATCTTCGGCCTGGCCTTGAATATCACGACGATACTCAACAACTGGCCGATCACGAGAGCGGGCAGGCCAATGAAGTAAGAGATTGAAAATATTAAATGTGCTTTTTCCCTGCTGATTTCTTGATCAGGCCACGAGGCGAAGCCGAGTCCAACAGGCGACATGAACCAGATGGCACCGAGAAGCGTCGCCGACAATACCAGAAACGCGTGCAACAGTCCCGGAAGAAAGCTCGCCAGATCCGTGCCATGCCGTGTCATGCAAGCATTATGCATTGCGTAGGGATGCTGGCAATGCCCGATATATCCGGCATCAGGCACCGCCGACCTATATCTGTCAGAACCGTGCCAATTCCTCTTTCGCCTCGGCATATTCCCTTGCCAGCCGCTCGATGCGTTCTGCGGCCGGAAGAATTTCCCGCACGGCGCCAATCCCCTGGCCCGATCCCCAGATCTGGCTCCATGCCTTGGGTTTGCTTGAGCCCTCGCTGAAATTCATCGACGAGGCGTCGGCATGTTCCAGGTTGTCCGGATCCAGCCCGGCATTGCGGATCGATGGCGCAAGGTAATTGCCCGAGACGCCGGTGAACAGCGACGACGTGACGATATCCATCGCCCCGCTCTCGCAGATCATCTGCTTGTATTCGGATGGCGCGCTCGCCTCTTCGGTGGCGATGAAGGGGCTGCCGATATAGGCCAGATCCGCACCCATCGCCCGAGCGGCCAGAACCGCCCGCCCGGTCGCGATGGCACCCGACAACAGCAGCGGTCCGTCGAACCATTCCCGGATTTCCTGCACCAGCGCAAAGGGCGATTGCGGGCCGGCATGGCCCCCTGCGCCCGCCGCGACGGCGATCAGCCCGTCCGCGCCCTTCTCGATGGCCTTCCGGGCGAATTTGTTGTTGATGATGTCATGCAACGCGATTCCGCCGCAATCATGGGCGGCCGCGTTCACCTCGGGGCGCGCGCCGAGCGAGGTGATCCAGATCGGCACCTTGTGACGGTGGCATATCTCGATATCGCGTTCCAGCCGCGCATTGCTGCGATGCACAATCTGGTTGACCGCGAAGGGTGCCGCCGGACGGTCGGGATTGGCCTGGTTGTGGCGGTCGAGCTCTTCGGTGATCCGGGTCAGCCATGCTTCGAGCTGGATCTCTTCGCCATCCTTCTCGCGCGCGTTCAGCGCCGGAAAACTGCCGACGATCCCGGCCTTGCATTGCGCGATGACCAGATCGGGAGTTGAGACGATGAACATCGGCGACGCCACGACGGGAATGCGCAGATTCTGCAGAATGGGCGGCAGCATGGGGTTCCTCCTTGCAATTTGTGCAACGATGGCGTGGGCTTCGGAATCATGCAAGCCGTGACGCGGCGACATAATTTGCAAACATTCCGTCTGGCTAAACCAGCCGATGCGGTCTAGCCCTATGTCGGAACTACCTTTCATCGAAGGAGCCGCCCGCATGACCTTCCGCCTCAGTCTCGCCTTCCTTGCCGCCTCCGCTCTGCCGGTCGCCGCAGAAACCTCGCGCGTAGCCGTGATCTCGGCCTTCCCGCCGGAGTGGGTCAGCCTTCAGGCCGATCTGGAAGGGGCCGAAACGCAGGTGATCAATGGCAGCGAATTTATCACCGGCAAGCTGGGCGGGCAGGATGTGGTGCTGTTCCTTTCGGGCGTGTCTATGGTCAACGCGGCCATGACCACGCAACTGGCGCTGGATCATTTCGACATCGACGCCATTGTCTTTTCGGGCATCGCGGGTGGTGTCGATCCGTCGCTGAATATCGGCGATGTCGTGGTGGCGGATAAATGGGGCCAGTATCTCGAGTCGGTCATGGCGCGTGAAACCGGTGACGGCTTCGAGATCCCGCCCTTCCTGGAATCTCCTTTCCCGAATTACGGCATGATTTTCACGCGCGAAACGACCGTTGCCTCGGATCGGGGAGAGCCTGAAACGCGCTTCTGGTTCGAAAGCGATCCGAAACTTCTGCAAACGGCAAAGACCGTCGCGGAGGGGATTGATCTGGCCGAGTGCAACAGCGAGAATGCCTGCCTTGAGCAGGCGCCGCAGGTCCGTGTTGGCGGCAATGGCGTGTCGGGCTCGGCTTTCGTGGATAACGCGGGGCTGCGGGAATGGATTTTCGACACATTCGAGGCGCGGGTTGTCGACATGGAATCTGCCGCCGTGGCGCAGGTCGCATGGGCCAATCAAACGCCGTTCATCGCCTTCCGCTCGCTGTCCGATCTGGCTGGCGGCGGTGAGGGAGCGAACGAGATGGATATCTTCATGTCGCTCGCCTCGGAAAACTCGGCGCTGGTGGTCAAGGAGTTCCTGGCGGCGCTATCGAAGGAATAATGGGCCGTCAGCCCGCCGCGTCGAAGGTCTGATCCCAGATATTGCCCTCGGTATCCTCGGCATGGACGCTGATCGGCTGGCCATTGGGCGTATAGGCGAAACGGAACACAGGATCCTCGCTGACCGAGATCCCCGCCTGCATCGTGAACAGCAATTCATCGCCCTGCCGCACCTCCAGCCGGTCGATGAAATGGGCGGGAATATTCATCAGCGTCACCTGATCGCGCTGCAACCCGGAAAACATCGGGTGGCGGATCATCAGCGTGCCGATGCTGCGGTCCCCGTCCTGCGTGGTTTTCCAGCGCATCTGGCCCATGGACTTTTCCACCGCCGCCATGTCCTTGCCCGCCGGGGCGGAACAGCCGCCCGAAGCCTTGACGAAGCGTCCCGCCATGATCTTGCCGCCATCGGTCCGGGTGCCGATGGCGCGCAGGTCGGTATAGGCATCGACACGCACGCGGACCTCGAAATCCAGCGGCATCAGCGCTTCGCCGAAACTGTATTCGGCGGCCACGGGCGCCGGGTTTTCATCGATTACCAGTGTCAGGTCGTTCAGCGCCGGGGCATCTGGTGCCTGAGTCAGCCGGATCGGCACGATGGCCGCGTCATTGGCGCGCGCCGGGGCATCGACATCCAGAATGCTGGCATCGATGGGCGGCTCTTCGGACAGGCCCAGGACCGATTCTCGCAGATCGTTCCACGTTTCCGAAGGTTGCAGCGGGTTCTCCTGCGCCAGAACGGGCGAGGCCATCAGAAGCGCTGCGGCAGTAAGCCATGCTTTCATCGTCATCCTCCCTTCTTCATGCGCCGGTAGATCAGTTCCGCCATGTCCGCGCCCGCGTCCTCCTCGGCCCGGGCGATGACCTGCGCATGCAGCGGCGATTTCGAGCAGACCGGGTCAGTCGCCCGCGCATCGCCCGCGATCGCCATAGCTTGACACCGGCAGCCGCCAAAATCCATGTTTTTCCGCTCACAACTGCGGCAGGGCTCGGCCATCCAATCGGTGCCGCGAAAGGCGTTGAAGGCCTCCGAGAGGTGCCAGATATCGGACAGGGACCGGTCACGGATATTCTCGAACCGCATCCAGCCGATGGAACCGGCAGCGTGGCAGGGCAGGACCGAGCCATCGGGCGCGACATTCAGCCCGGTCGAGCCCCAACCACCCATGCAGGCCTTGGGATAGACCGCGTGATGATCGGCGGGAACATAGTCGATGACCATCCGCCCGCGCAGCCGGATTCGCGCTTCGTTCACCACCTGCCGCGCGAAGACTGCCTGTTCGCGGGTGGGCATCAATGCCTTGCGGTTCAGGTCGGCCCAACCGTGGAACTGCACGGTCGCCACCTCGATCCGCCTCGCGCCAAGGGTTTCGGCAAGCTCGATCATGTCGGGCAGACGTTCCATGTTCTGGCGATGGACCACGGCGTTGATGGTCAGGGGAAAGCCGATCTCGGTGACCCATCCGGCAAAGCCCATCTTCTTGTCCCAGGACCCCGGATGGCCGCTGATCCGGTCGGCCATGTCGGGGCGGATGCCCTGCAGCGAAAGCTGGACGTGATCGACCCCCTTGCGGTCCAGTTCCTCCAGCCGCTGACGGGTGATACCGATGCCCGAGGTGATCAGGTTGACATAAAGCCCTGCCGCGCTTGCCGATTCCACGATCTGTGCCAGATCGCGCCGTGCGCCCGGCTCGCCGCCCGAGATATGCACCTGCAACACGCCCAGATCGGCGGCCTCGCGGAACACACGCGCCCAATCCTCGGCGGGCAGTTCGGCCTGCGAACGAGTCAGTTCGACCGGGTTCGAGCAATAGGGGCAGGCGAGCGGACAACGGTGGGTGATCTCGGCCAGCATCGCCATGGGCAGGCCAGGAGTGACCGGGTTGCCGTCAAGATCGCGGGGCTGGGCGGGAAGATCCTTCATGGCGCGTCCTTGGGGCGTGACTGGAACCTGCAACCGGGGGTTTCACATCCTGTTGCCGGCTGGTTCTCGAACCAGTGGCGCACCATTGGCGACCCCGTGAGGTATTTGCACAAAGAAGAATATGTGCGTGGCTTGAGCATCACGCGGAAACCTCATTAACCCGGGGCGATTTCACGAACACCATCCGCCGTTCGATCAGGCCGGTCAGGAAATCGCGGATATCGCCGGTGATCTGATCCTCCGGGGCCTGGTATCGGGTGGCGAGATCGCTTGCGATGGCAGCCATGCTGCGTTGCCCGTCAAGCTCCGACAGGATCGCGTCACCGATGGCGTCAAGCTGCATGGCACGCTCGGGGGCCTGCAATACACGAATGCCGCGCACCCGGTCATCCTCCAGCCGCACACCGCGCGGCAGATAGGGGATGTCCTCGGAGGCGATCAGCGGGTCCATCACAGCATCCCTTCTCCGGGCCGCCATGCGCCGGGCGGGATATTGCCTTCGACATAGCCATGCCATAGCGCATCGAGCTGGGCCCAGAGCACATCGGTCTTGAAGACCAGCGCAGCCGCGGCAGCGTTCTGTTTTTCCAGCGTGTCGGCATGGGTCAGCACGTAATCGAGGCCAAAGGCCACGTCCTCGGGCGCCTCGGTCAGGCGTTTCCTGAAATAGGCGAGGCTGGTGTCGTCGGCGAAGTCGTAATGGGTCAGCAAACCCTCGATCCGCTGCGCATGGATTTTCGGGGCGAAAAGTTCGGTCAGGCTGGCGGCAACAGCGTCCAGCAGCGGCATGTCGCGGACGAAGCGGAGATAGGCTTCCACCGCGAAACGGGTCGCGGGCATGATGCCCTGACCGGAGGCGACATAATCGGGATCCAGTCCCACGGCGCGAGCCAGCGCCAGCCAGCGGCGGATGCCGCCGCCCTCGCTCACCCCGCCATCGTGATCCTCGATCCGTTTTCGCCATCGGCGGCGCAGGTCGGGGTCCTCGACGCGCGACATGAAGGCGGCGTCCTTCATCGGAATGCGCGACTGATACATCCAGCGATTGATGACCCATGCACGGACTTCGTCGGGCGTGCATTCGCCGCCATGCAGCCGGGCATGGAAAGGATGCCGGTCATGGTAGCGCTCGGCACCGATGGCGCGCAGGCGGGCCTCGAATTCCTCGCGGGACTGGGGCTGGCTGGGGATGTCCTTCACAGCGTGATCTCCATGCCGTCGCGGCCGATCTGCCATCCCTGCGCCTCGGCCTTGGCCGCCTGTGGACTGGAGGGATCGGTCAGCGGGTTGGAATTGTTCATATGCACGAAAATCCGGCGCGCGACAGGCGCATCCGTCAGTTCGGTTATGGCCTCCGAAGCCGGCATATGACCCATGCGGCGACCGGTTTTCTGGCCAAGCTCCATGCGGATCATTTCGTCATCCTCCCAAAGCGTGCCGTCGAACATCAGCAGGTCGGCGCCGCTGATGCGGGCTTTCAGCCAGCCCGGCATCTCGGCGCAGCCGGGAATATAGAGTGCCCGGCGCCCCCCGGCTTGCAACTCGACCCCGACGGTGGTTTCGCCGACCAGCCCAGTCTCGACCACTTCTCCCTCCTGGTAAAGCGGCACCTTGCCCGGAACCGCAAAGAGTGTCGCGTTCAGGCCGGGGACAAGCTCGACCGTCTGATCCAGCGAGACGGTCCGGCGCGGCACCAGATCGGTGCGCAGGGCTGACAGCATCGGGTTTGCGGCCAGCGCGTCATGGATCGCGGCGGTGGCGAACAGTTCGAAAGGCTGGCTTTCGCGCAGGGTCAGCAGCCCGGCCACATGATCGATATCGCCATTCGTCACCAGCACCGAACGCAGGGGCATCTGCCGTGGCCCGGTCGGATGAAGCGCAGGGGTGGCGGCCAGTTGTGTGCGGATATCGGGCGAGGCGTTCAGGATCGCCCAGTCCCGCCCATCCGCGCTGACCGCGACCGAACTTTGCGTCAGGGACGGGATTCGCCCTGCCCGCGCGGCATCGCAATTGTCGCAGCCGCAATTCCATTGCGGCAACCCGCCACCTGCCGCTGCGCCCAGAATGATGATCTTCATGTGGCTTCAGACAAAGCGACCCTGCCCGACAAATCGGACAGGGCCGTTTCCTGCCTGTTTCCGATGGTTCAGAACAGGACGGGCTCATCCTCTGCCGGGGCATACATGTTGATTTCCATGCCGCAGGCGATTTCCTTCAGGGTGGGTTTGGTCCATGCCATCTTGGTTCACTCCTCCAAAAGCCGGGGTCGTGGGATTCACGACTGGACCTTATGGTAGATGAGAGGCAGCATTGGTCAACAAGACTAAGGTCTGATAGCGGTGCTTTCTGTGCCTGCCGGGCCGCTAACGGGAATGTTCGGCAATGTTTCATCTTATATTGACCGTTTGCCTTGCCGGATCGTCCGAGGATTGCGCGCCGATACTTCTGCCGCAAGCCGAGGCCGGCACGCGGGCGGAATGCGAAGCCCGGGCAGGACGAATCGCCGAATCCTGGCTGAAGGGCCGCTCCGGGCTGGTCGGTGCGGGGAGCGAATGCCTCCCGACAGGGGAGTTGACCGCGCTGCCGCTGCAGCAAGTGGCACCCGGCGTTCATGTCTATATCGGCGATCCCGTTCAGATGGAGGAATCTGCGGATGGCAGGATCGCGAATCTGGGCGTGGTGATCGGCGAGGCATCGGTGGCGGTGATCGATACCGGTGTTTCGCGTGCACAGGGGCAGGAGCTTTTTGCCGCGATCCGGCGACTGACAGATCTGCCGGTCAGTCATGTCATCCTGACCCACATGCATCCCGACCATGCCCTGGGGACATCGGTCTTCAAGGAAGCGGGTGCGGAAATTCTGGGACATGCCGCGATGCCCATGGCGCTGGATATCCGGGCGCGAGGCTATCTGGACAGCATAACCCGGCTTTACCCTCCCGCAGAGGTCATCGGCACCGAGATCACCCTGCCGGACCGGACTGTCGCAGACCGTGACAGTATCGATCTTGGCGGGCGCAGTCTTTCATTGCGCGCAGAGGGCACGGCTCATACCGACAATGACCTGACGGTTTTCGACGAGGCGACAGCGACTCTGTTCACGGGCGATCTGGTGTTTCGGGAGCTTGCACCAGTAATCGACGGTTCGTTGACCGGTTGGCTGCAGTGGCTGGAGGTTGCGCCTCGGCCGGTGCCGCAGGTGATCGTTCCGGGACACGGTGCCGTGACCGACTCATGGGCAGAGGCGATCGGACCGCAAACCGAGTTTCTGACAGCATTGAGGGATGCCACGCGAGAAGCCATCGCGGCAGGTGCGCCGATGTCCGACGCGGTGCCGCAAGTAACAAAATCCTTGCAAGATATGGAAGATACATGGAATTCTTTTCCCGAGACCGCCGCGCGTGACGCCACGGCAGCTTATAAGGAGCTGGAATGGGAGTGAGTTTTATCTGACAAAGCTGTATAGGTAATAACTGATAGCGTTAACATTTGGACAAGAAACGATCCGAAGCGAATGCATGGGAGGACAAGATGAAGAATGTATTCTGTTTGACCGCTGCGGTTGCCGCCATGTCTGCCGGGATGGTGCAGGCGCAGATGGTCATCGAACCCGGCAGCGACGACCGTATCAATTGGCAGAGCCTCGAGGATTTCAAATCGTCCCATACCGGGCTGGAGGGGCAGGAATTCAATATTCTCGGCCCCTGGCTCGGTGCGGACCAGGAACTGTTCACCTCGCTGCTGCCCTATTTCGAAGAGGCGACCGGGGCCAAGGCGAATTATTCCGGTTCTGACAGTTTCGAGCAGCAGATCGTGATCGACAGCGAAGCGGGCTCGCCTCCTGATATCGCGGTATTGCCGCAACCGGGGCTGGCCGCTGATCTGGCCAGCAAGGGGCATATCAAGCCATTGGGCGATGAAATGGCGCAATGGGTGCGCGACAATTACGCGGCGGGGGATAGCTGGACCGCTCTGGGGACCTATGCCGGACCCGACGGCAGCGAGGCTTTCTATGCCTTCCCCTTCAAGGCCGATGTCAAGTCACTGGTCTGGTATGTGCCCGAGAATTTCGAGGATGCGGGCTATGAGGTGCCCGAGACCTACGAGGATCTCAAGGCACTGACAGAGCAGATCGCCGAAGATGGAGAGATCCCTTGGTGCATAGGGCTTGGTGCGGGCGGCGCCACGGGCTGGCCGGCGACCGATTGGGTCGAGGATCTGATGCTGCGCGTCAACAGCCCCGAGGACTACGACGCCTGGACCACCAACGAGATGCCCTTCAATGACCCGAAGGTCATCGCGGCCATCGAGGAGTTCGGCTGGTTCGCCAAGAATGACGATTTCGTTGCCGGCGGCGCGGGTTCGGTCGCCTCGACCGATTTCCGCGACAGCCCCAAGGGCTTGTTCGAGTATCCGCCCGATTGCTACATGCACCGTCAGGCCAGCTTTATCCCGTCCTTCTTCCCGGAAGACATGGAGATCGGTGTGGATGCCGATTTCTTCTATTTCCCGGCTCCGGCCGATGGCAATCTCGGTCAACCGGTCCTTGGCGGCGGGACGCTGTTCGCGGCCTTTTCCGACAATCCGGCGGCAATGGCTTTTATCGACTTCCTGAAGGTTCCCGCCGTGCATGAAATCTGGATGGCGCAGAGCGGTTTCGTGACCCCGCATACCGGCGTGAATCCCGAAGCCTATGGCGACGAAACCCTGAAGAGGATGGGGCAGATCCTGCTGGACGCAACCACATTCCGCTTTGACGGTTCCGACCTGATGCCGGGCTCGATCGGCGCGGGGGCGTTCTGGACCGGCATGGTCGATTTCGTCGGTGGCAAATCGGCGCAAGAGGTGGCCGATGCCATCCAGCAGAACTGGGACACCGTCAAATAGGCTGCCGCAGGCAGGCGCAATACGGGTTGGCGCGGGGCACGCGCCGACTCTGCCGGAACCAGGGGGGAAAAGATGGAATTGTTCTGGCTGGCCGCCCGTACGATCGTCATTGGCGTTTTCGGTTGTGTGGCCTGGTTCTGGGGATCGAACATGGTCCTCGATGCGATATACCCGCCGCGCGGTGAAAAGGCGGGAGACAATATCCGCAGGGCCAATCAGATCCGGCCCTGGCTGTTTCTGGGCCCCGCGATCCTGTTCATGGGATTGTATCTGGTCTATCCGGTCCTCGACAGCCTGTGGCGGTCGCTGCACAATGCGGATGGCAGCCGGTTCGTGGGCGTGGACAACTATACATGGGCCGTGGGCGATGCGAAATTCCGCGAATCCATGCGCAACAACATGCTGTGGCTGTTGGTCGTGCCGGCTCTGTCGACATTGTTCGGGCTGATTGCCGCGCAGCTGACCGATAGGATCAGATGGGGCAATATCGGCAAATCGCTGATCTTCATGCCGATGGCAATCAGCTTTGTCGGCGCAGGGGTGATCTGGAAGTTCATCTATGAATACCGCGATGCCGATGAAACGCAGATCGGCCTGCTCAATTACCTCGTGACCAGGCTGGGCGGCGACCCGCAGCTTTGGCTGACACTGATCCCGTGGAACAACTTCTTCCTGATGATCGTGCTGGTCTGGATCCAGACCGGTTTTGCCATGGTGATCCTGTCGGCCGCCCTGCGAGGCATTCCGGAAGAGACCATCGAGGCCGCGATCCTTGACGGCGCCTCGCCGCTGCAGGTGTTCTTCAAGATCAAGGTGCCGCAGATCATGGGCACCATCGCGGTGGTCTGGACCACGATCACCATTGTCGTGCTCAAGGTTTTCGACATCGTTTTCGTGATGACGAACGGGCAATGGGGCACGCAGGTTCTGGCGAACCTGATGTATGACTGGATGTTCCGCGGCACCCCCGACTACGGCCGCGGCTCGGCCATCGCAATCGTCCTGATGCTTCTCGTGACGCCGATCATGATTTGGAACATCCGTAACGCCCGCAAGGAGGTTCGCTGATGGATGGTATGGCGGGACAGAAATCGACGCTGACATGGGTGGTCAATATCTCCGCCCTGTTGCTGGTGCTGGCATGGACGATTCCGACGTTGGGCTTGCTCGTGTCCTCGTTCCGCGACCGCGACCAGATTGCCGGCAGCGGCTGGTGGGCGGCATTCTCGACCTCCGAGCAGACGGGTTTTGTCCGCACCGGAACCGATGACGATGCCACACAGGTCGACGGCATCTATGTGATCGAGGGGACGGTGCTGGAAGGCGCGCAGGAACTGATCGCATGGGGCACCCGCTCGCGCGAGCCGGGGGCTTACCAGCCCGGAGAGACGGTCGAGATCGAGGATGGCTGGCAACTGACCGTGAACGAGGATGGCAGTTACCGCCTGACTTCGGATGCGCCATTCGAAATGCGGCGGGGCGAGCGGATTTTCACCACCACGAAGGCGCCCGCAAACCTGACCACGGCGAATTACCAGCGCGTGCTGACCGCCGAAGGGCTAGGCCGCGCCTTCATGAACACGCTGACGGTGACGATCCCGGCGACGGTGATTCCGATCCTGATCGCGGCCTTTGCTGCCTATGCCCTGGCCTGGATGCAGTTTCCGGGCCGCGCGCTTCTGACCGCTGCGGTGGTGGGGCTGCTGGTCGTGCCGCTTCAGGTTTCGCTGATCCCGCTGTTGCAGATGCATAACAGCATCGGCATCGGCAAGGGATATCTGGGGATCTGGCTGGCGCATACCGGGTTCGGCCTGCCTCTGGCGGTCTATCTCTTGCGGAATTACATGGTCGGGTTGCCGCGCGAGGTGATCGAATCCGCTCGCGTCGACGGTGCAACGGATTTCCAGATCTTCCGCCGTATCATCCTGCCGCTGTCTTTCCCGGCGCTGGCCAGTTTCGCGATCTTTCAGTTCCTCTGGGTGTGGAACGACCTGCTGGTGGCGACGGTGTTTCTTGGCAATACGCGTGAACAACTGGTCATGACCGGGGTTTTGCGCGAACTCATGGGCTCGAAAGGCGGCGAATGGGAAATCCTGGCGACTTCGGCCTTTATCTCGATCGCGGTGCCGCTGATCGTGTTCTTCTCGATGCAAAGATATCTGGTCCGCGGCTTGCTGGCGGGATCGGTCAAGGGTGGTTGATTTGAACGGAATGACGAAAGACTGGTGGAAGGGCGGGATCATCTATCAGATCTACCCGCGCAGCTTCCAGGACACCAATGGCGACGGCATCGGCGATCTGGCGGGTATTACGCAGCGCCTGCCCTATGTCGCCTCACTGGGGGTGGATGCGGTCTGGATCTCGCCTTTCTTCACCTCTCCGATGAAGGATTTCGGCTATGATGTCAGCGATTATCGCGGCATTGACCCGATATTCGGCAGCATGGAGGATTTCGACGGGCTGATCGGACGCGCGCATGAATTGGGCCTCAAGGTGATGATCGACCTGGTGATGTCGCACAGTTCGGACCAGCATCCGTGGTTCACGGAAAGCCGCTCCAGCCGTCACAACGACAAGGCGGCCTGGTATGTCTGGGCCGATCCCAGGCCCGACGGAACACCGCCCACCAACTGGCTGTCGATCTTCGGCGGCAGCGCGTGGCAATGGGATGCGCGGCGCGAGCAGTATTACCTGCATAATTTCCTGACCTCGCAACCGGATCTGAACTTCCATAACCGCGAGGTGCAGGATGCGCTGCTGGAGATGGTGCAGTTCTGGCTGGACAAGGGGGTGGACGGTTTTCGCCTGGACACGATCAATTTCTATTTCCACGATGCCCAGTTGCGGGACAACCCGCCGCTTGCGCCGGAACTGCGCAAATCCGACACCGCGCCGGCGGTCAACCCCTACAACCATCAAAGCCACAGATTCGACAAGTCGCAGCCCGAGAACCTGATCTTTCTCGAACGCCTGAACCAGATGCTGAGACAAAGCGGCGCGGTGGTGGTGGGCGAGATCGGCGACAGCGAGCGCGGGCTGGAACTGCTGGAGGAATATACCGGCGTGCCGGGCCGGATCGAGATGTCCTATGTCTTCGATTTCCTGTCCGGCGAGGATCTTCAGGCCAGCCGCATCGTCGAGGTGTTCGAGCAATTGCAGGAGGTCGCTCCGAACGCCTGGCCCTGCTGGGCGATGTCGAACCATGACGTCATGCGCCATATCAGCCGCTGGAACCTCTCGGACCGGGCCGCCAGGGCCTATTGCACGGTTCTGATATGCCTGCGCGGCTCTGTCTGCCTTTACCAGGGCGAGGAACTGGGCCTGCCCGAGGCCGAACTGCAATTCGAGGAACTGCGCGATCCCTATGGCATAGAGTTCTGGCCCGAGTTCAAGGGCCGCGATGGCTGCCGGACCCCGATGGTCTGGGATATGGTTGTGAATGGCGGCTTCTCTACCGGCCAGCCATGGCTGCCGGTGCCTCATGCGCATGTGCAGCGTGCCGTGGCCGGGCAGGAGGCCGATACGCAATCGATGTTGCACCATTACCGTTGGGCCATCGCACTGCGCCGGCAACACAGCGCATTGCGAGGCGGCGACATGACCGAGATCAGTGCCGATGGACCGCTATTGTCGTTCCGCCGCACCGACGATGCGCAAACATTGCAGATCCGTGCCAACCTGTCCGACCGGGAAACCGGCGGAATGGCGCCCTGGCAGGTGCAGATTATCGAAGGTTGATGAGGGGGAGGCTTCACCGTGGCCGATTTGAAATTGCAGGATGTCGCCAAGTCTTATGGCGATGTGAATGTTCTGAAGAATATCGATCTGGACATCAGCTCCGGCGAATTCATCGTTTTCGTCGGTCCTTCCGGTTGCGGCAAATCCACGCTCCTGCGGATGATAGCGGGGCTGGAGCAGATCACCGGAGGGACGCTGGATATCGACGGGCAACGGATGAACGACATCCCGCCGAGTCAGCGCGGCATCGCGATGGTGTTCCAGTCCTATGCGCTCTATCCGCATATGACAGTGCGCGACAACATGGCCTTTGCGCTCAGGATCGCCGGCAAGTCCAGGGATGAGATCAGGGAAGCGACCGACCGTGCCGGCAAGATGCTGCAACTGACCCCTTATCTTGACCGCCTGCCCAAGGCGCTTTCGGGTGGTCAGCGTCAGCGCGTGGCCATCGGCAGGGCGCTGGTGCGCGATCCCAAGGTCTACCTGTTCGACGAACCGCTCTCGAACCTCGATGCCGCCTTGCGGGTGGCCACCCGGATCGAGATCGCGCAGCTCAAGGAATCCATGCCCGACCGCACGATGATCTATGTCACCCATGACCAGACCGAGGCGATGACGTTGGCCGACCGCATCGTCGTTCTGGCCGGTGGCGGCATCGCGCAGGTGGGCGCGCCGCTGGAACTCTATGAACGCCCGATCAACGAATTCGTCGCGGGTTTCATCGGCTCGCCTGCGATGAATTTCCTGCCCGGCAAGGTGACGGCGGCGGGAGAGGAGACCACCGTGACTCTGGATGGCGGTGGAGAGGCGCGAGTAGCCATCCCGACCCGCGCCGGGGACGAGGGAATGCCGGTCAATCTCGGCGTCCGCCCCGAGGACATGTTCGAGACCGACGGTCCGGCGCTGTTCGAGGGTAAGGTCGATCTCACTGAGGCCCTGGGCGAGGTGACGCTGCTCTATTTCGGCACCAAGGCCAAGAATGCGCCGGTCATCGCCAAGCTACCCGGCATCCACGCCGGTTACGGCGGCAAGACCGTGCGCCTGACCGCGAAGCCCGAGACAATGCATCTGTTCCATGACGGGCAGTCGCTGCTGTATCGTGACGGGATCGAATTGCCGCCCTATCAGCCACGGATGGCAACCGCGGAGTAGGGCGCGCGAATCAGGTGAAATAGGTATCGCGTCCTGCGATAGCCGGGGGCGTGGCCGCCCCGTCGCCGGGTGGTCTCTCGAACCAGTGGCGCGCCGCCCGGCGACCCCTGCGGGAGATTTGCTTGAAGAAGGGCGAAGTCGGATCTGCGGCCATGCCATGGGACCAAAGTCGCAACACGCATTGACGCAACTCTGCTATACTCTCTGCCACGAGGAGGAGAATCATGGCGTATCGCAGCCACGCCGATCTGGTGGCCGAGCAATCGCAATCGAAATCCGCGACATCGGCGCTGGCTGCGTCATGGCGACGCTCGATGATGAAGCATGGGCTCGATCCCGGTGACCGGCACCGCCCCGAAAGGCTGTCCCTGTCCGAGTTGACCGCGCGCCGCGAGGCGATGGAAAGATTTCTTCATGTCGCCTCCCCGCAGCTCGACCAGCTTTACAACCTCGTCTGCCTGTCGGGCTGCAACGTGCTGTTGACCGATGCCGAGGGCGTGGTGCTGGATCAGCGCATGAATGACGCCGATGCCGCGCAGTTTCGGGACTGGGGGCTGTGGCAGGGGGCCGACTGGTCCGAGGCCGTGCAGGGCACCAACGGCATCGGCACCTGCCTGGTCGAGGGTAGGCAGGTCACTATCCATCGCGACGAGCATTTCCATACCCGCAATATCGGCATGTCCTGCATGGACGCACCGATCTGGGGGCCGGACGGCAAGTTGCTTGCCGCGCTGGATGTCAGTTCTGCCCGCGCCGATCAGACCGAACGCTATAATCGGCTGATCTCGGCCCAGGTCGCGCAGACCGCCAGGGCGATCGAGGCAGTGTTCTTCCGTGCCAGCTTTCCCGAAGCGCGTATCGTTGTCGCTTCGGACGAGGGTGGCGACGCGTCCATGCTGTTGGCGGTGGACAAGGACGATCTTGCCATTGGCGCAACCCGCGCCGCCCGCCGTGCATTGGGGCTGGAACGTGAAGGCGCCATCCGTCCACGCCCGGCGGCCGATCTGCTGGGCCGCAACGACGACATGTCGGGCTTTGACAAGGCCGAACGCGCCGCTGTCACCCGCGCCCTCGCGCGCGCCGATGGCAATGTTTCGGCCGCGGCGCGGGCGCTCGGGATTGGCCGCGCGACCATGTATCGGCGTATGGCCAGGCTGGGCTTGGGTGAAAAACAATCCTGATTGTCTCACCTGTGAGACAGCTTGCGATCCCGAAGCGTGACGGGTGATTGCCTGACGGGCCGCCTGCGCCAATCTCTTCCCCGGACCCGGATGGGGAGTCCGGGATGACCCAGAGGAGGAATGATATGCCGAACGATCAGACGCATGAATTCAAGGGTGTGGGCGTGATGCCCTTCGCCAGGCGCTATGACAATTTCATCGGCGGTCAATGGGCCGCCCCGAAATCGGGACGATATTTCGTCAATACCACCCCGATCACCGGCGGCGAGATCGGCGAGATAGCCCGCTCGAACGCCGATGATATCGAGGCCGCGCTGGATGCCGCCCATGCCGCCAAGGACAAGTGGGGCCAGACCTCGCCCGCCGAACGTTCGGGTGTGCTGTTGAAGATCGCCGACCGGATGGAGCAGAACCTGGAACTGCTCGCCGCTGCCGAGACATGGGACAATGGCAAACCGATCCGCGAGACCATGGCCGCCGACCTGCCGCTGGCCATCGATCACTTTCGCTATTTCGCGGGCGTGCTGCGCGGCCAGGAGGGCTCGCTCTCCGAGATCGATCACGATACCGTCGCCTATCACTTCCATGAACCGCTTGGTGTCGTCGGCCAGATCATCCCGTGGAACTTTCCGCTGCTGATGGCCTGCTGGAAACTGGCCCCGGCGCTGGCCGCCGGAAACTGCGTGGTGCTGAAACCGGCCGAGCAGACGCCGGCGGGCATCATGGTCTGGGCCGACCTGATCGGAGACCTGCTGCCTCCCGGCGTGCTCAACATCGTCAACGGCTTCGGGCTGGAAGCGGGTAAGCCGCTGGCCTCGAACCCGCGCATCGCCAAGATCGCTTTTACCGGCGAGACGACGACGGGCCGGCTGATCATGCAATATGCATCGGAAAACCTGATCCCGGTGACGCTGGAGCTTGGCGGTAAATCTCCCAACATCTTCTTTGATGACGTGGCCCGTGAGGATGACGATTTCTTCGACAAGGCGATCGAGGGCTTTGTGATGTTCGCGCTGAACCAGGGTGAGGTCTGCACTTGCCCGTCACGCGCTCTTATCCATGAATCGATTTATGACCGTTTCATGGACCGTGCCCTTGCCCGCGTGAAAGCAATCAAGCAGGGCGATCCGCGTGAATCGGACACGATGATCGGCGCCCAGGCCAGTTCCGAGCAGAAGGAGAAGATCCTCAGCTATTTCGACATCGGTCGTCAGGAAGGTGCCGAAGTGCTGATAGGTGGCAAGGCGGCGGATCTGGGCGGCGACCTGAGCTCGGGCTATTATGTCGAGCCGACCGTCCTGAAGGGCAACAACAAGATGCGCGTCTTTCAGGAGGAGATCTTTGGCCCGGTCGTGTCGGTGACCACCTTCAAGGATCATGACGAGGCCCTGTCGATCGCCAATGACACGCTATACGGTCTTGGCGCCGGTGTCTGGAGCCGCGAGGCCAATACCTGCTATCGCTTTGGCCGCGCGATCAAGGCGGGCCGGGTCTGGACGAACTGCTATCACGCCTATCCGGCCCATGCGGCCTTTGGTGGCTACAAGCAGTCGGGCATCGGGCGTGAAACCCACAAGATGATGCTGGATCATTACCAGCAGACCAAGAACATGCTGGTCAGCTACAGCCCCAGGAAACTGGGCTTCTTCTGATGCCGGCAGCGGGGGCCTGCACAGCCCCCGCACCCCAGCGAGGTATTTTGACAAAGAAGAAGGGGAACTGGCGTGAACTTCTTCTTTGCCCAAATACCTGAAATACTGACCGTGCCGTCAGGAAGGATATCGAAAAGGAGGCGCGAGATGTCCACTGTCACCGCTACCCCGGAGGCGTTGGAGCTTATCGCCGAAATCGTGGCCGATCACGGCCCGGTACTGTTCCATCAATCGGGTGGATGTTGCGACGGATCCTCGCCGATGTGCTATCCGCAGGGCGATTTCAAGGTCGGTGAGCGTGACGTGAAACTGGGCGAGATCGGTGGGGCGCCGTTCTTTATATCGGCCAGCCAGTACGAGGCATGGAAACATACCGACCTGATCATCGATGTGGTGCCGGGGCGGGGCGGTATGTTCAGCCTGGATAACGGGCGCGAGAAACGTTTTCTTACCCGTTCGGAAATCTGTTCGATCTGAAGATACCGCGCGTGATTGTGATGGCCGCCGGATATGCCTATAAGCGGGGCATTCCTGTGGAGGTCCGATCATGGCACATAATATCTTCATCGACGGCGAGGCTGGCACGACGGGCCTGCAGATCCGCGAGCGTCTGGAGACGCGCGAAGATATTCGGTTGATTCAGGTCGATCCGGCCCGCCGCAAGGAGGCAGGGGCGCGGCGTGAGGCATTCGCGCAGGCTGATGTGGCAATCCTGTGTCTGCCCGACGATGCGGCGCGTGAAGCGGTCGAGCTTTGCGCGGACCTGGATGTGCGGCTGATCGATGCATCGACGGCGCATCGGGTCGACAAGGCATGGGTTTTCGGCTTTCCCGAGTTGCACAAGGATAACCGCGCGCGCATCGCAGAGGCGCGTTTCGTCAGCAATCCGGGCTGCTATTCGACGGGTTCGATTGCCATGATCGCGCCTTTGGTCGCGGCCGGGCTGATTGCGCCGGACGAGCCGCTGTCGATCAATGCCGTCTCGGGGTTTACCGGCGGCGGAAAAGGGCTGATCGCGGAATATGAGAGTGGCGAGGCGCCGGCGCATTTTGTCTATGGGCTGGGTCAGAATCACAAGCATATACCCGAGATCATGCAGCAGGGCGGGCTGACGATACAGCCGGTCTTTGCGCCTTCGGTCGGCAATTTCGCCCAGGGTATGGCGGTGCAGTTGCCGTTGCGTCTGAATGGGCGTCGCAGCATCGCGGCCTTGCAAGAGGCTCTGGCCGCCCATTACGAAGGCGAGCATTTCGTTCGCGTTCTCGCGCCCGGCGAGGCTGGAACGCGAATCGTGCCTACGGAACTGAATGGCACCAATATGATGCATATCTCGATTCAGGGAGACGATGCGTCGGGCTGTGCGACGGTCGTTGCCGTGTTGGATAATCTGGGCAAGGGTGCTTCCGGAGCGTCGGTTCAGAATCTCAACATCATGTTGGGGCTGGACGAGGCGACGGGGCTGTAAACTTCGGAATAATCGATCGGTATATGGCGAGCGTGCGGTTTTGGCCGGGTGTCGCTGTCATGTCCGGCCCGTGCTGTCCGGGACATTCGGGTTTCCAAAGCTGCAATTCCTGATCAAATTACCATGATATTATTTACATGATCCAAGGATAAAGCTAGTCACGCGTGATGAAGCAGGCCGGTATCCGGCGGAATTCATCATCAGGGAAAGACATCCAATGCGTAGCTTCGCACTGTCCGGGTTGTTCATTCTGTCTCTTTGCGCTGCTGCGTCCGCAGCAGATGTGACCATAGCGACGGCACAGGGAGAGATCACGTTGCCTGGGCAGCCGGAAAGGGTGGCTGTTCTGGACGTCGCGGCGATCGATACAATGCAGGCGCTGGGCGTCATGCCCGCTGGGCGTCCCGACGACTTGATGGTCGATTATCTGGGCGAGGTGGAAGAGGCCGCCCAGCCCGTTGGCACCTTGTTCGAACCCGACCTGGAGGCGCTGGCCGCATCGGCCCCGGATCTCGTCGTGATAGGCGGCCGCTCCGCCGAGCAGCTTGACGCTGTGTCGCAGGTCGCCCCGGCCATCGACATGACGATCGGCTCCGATCTGATATCGGATGCCAAGGCACATATTTCGGCCTTTGGCGCGCTGTTCGGCAAGCAGGGCGAAGCTGCGGAACTGATCGCAAGCCTCGATCAGAAACTGGCCGAAGCGAAAGAGGCAGGCGAAGGGAAGGGCACGGCATTGATGGTGATGACGAATGGGCCGAAGATGTCGGCTTATGGGAAGGGATCGCGCTTTGGCTGGATTTTCGATGCGACCGGTCTGCAAGAGGCGGCAACGGGACTGCAAACCGATACCCATGGAAACGCGATCAGCCACGAATTCATTGCCGAGCAGGATCCCGACTGGCTGATCGTGCTGGATCGCGGCGCGGCCATCGGGCAGGATGGCGAGTCTGCGGAAGAGACGCTGAGGAGCCCGCTGGTGGAGGGAACCAAGGCTTGGAAGAACGGTAATGTCATCTACCTGGAACCCGCCAGCACCTATATTTCTGGCGGCGGCTACACGGCCCTCGCCGGCAACCTTGACAGGCTGACGAAGGCGCTGAAGGCCTCGGACGGCTGATGCGTCTTCTGCCAGCCGCGGCAACGGTGGTCCTGGTGATCCTGATGCTGGCCAGCCTTCTGATCGGTGTCGCGCAGGTCGATCTGCTTGCCGCCTGGCGGGATCCTTATGCGATGCTGGTGCTGATGGAGTCGCGGTTACCGCGCACATTGGCCGTCCTGCTGACCGGCGCGGCGCTGTCGGTGGCCGGCGTGGTCATCCAGAGTCTCGTGCGCAATCGCTTTGTCGGCCCCGATACTTCGGGCACTGCCGAAGGCGCAGCCCTGGGATTGCTGGCGATCACCATTCTGGTGCCGGGCAGCCCGATCTGGCTGCGGATGATCGCGGCAAGCGCTTCGGCCATGGTTACGACTGCGCTGTTTCTTGCTGTGATCCGCAGGCTGCCCGTGCGCGAGGTCATGCTGGTTCCCATAGCCGGCCTGGTGTTGTCAGGCGTTCTGGGGGCGATCGTCACCTTTGTCGGCTGGCAGGCGGATCTGATGCAATATGTCGGCACCTGGCTCATGACGGGCGAGTTTTCCGGCGTCATCGCCGGGCGTTACGAGTTGCTGTGGATTGCCGGTCTTGCCGCGGCCCTGGCCTGGTTCGCGGCTGACCGGCTGGCGATCCTGAGCCTCGGAGACCAGGTTGCAACCGGGCTTGGGCTGTCCACGGCCACGGTGATGCGATTGGGGCTGACAGTCGTTGCCGTGGTGACCGCGATGGTCGTGACCACTGTCGGGATGATCCCCTTTATCGGGTTGGTCGTGCCCAACCTGGTGGCCCGCGTGATGGGCGACAACCTGCGGGCCTCGCTTCCGGTCGTCGCAGTATCGGGGGCGCTGTTGCTGCTCACCTGCGATCTGGTCGCGCGCCTTGCCGTCTACCCGTTCGAGCTGCCCGTCGGCCTGATCTTGGGTATTCTGGGGGGAGGTATCTTCCTGTGGCTGCTGCATCATCGGCCGGCTCATGGATAGGCGCGGGGTCATGTTGTTGTCCGGGCTGGCCGTTTTGCTGGCGGCCATATCGCTGCTCTGGATGTTTCAGGGTATCGGGGGCGGCAATCGCGAGTTCATCCTGCGCCTGCGGGGCGGCAAGCTGGCGGCGCTGATCACTGTTGCCGCCTCTATCGGTGTGGCGACGGTGCTGTTTCAGACCGTGGCGGCCAATCGCGTCCTCACGCCGTCGATCATGGGGTTCGATGCACTTTATATCCTGCTGCAATCTGTGATGGTCGCATCGATGGGTTCTGCCGGGGTGGCGGGCTTTCCCGATATCGCGAAATTTCTTGTTGAAGTCGGCGCGATGAGCATGCTCGCCGCACTGTTGTTCGGCATGTTGCTGGCGCGGCGGGGGCGCGATATTCCTAGAACCATCCTGACCGGCGTGATCCTGGGGGTGATGTTTCGCTCGATGTCGGGGTTCCTGACCAGAATCATGGATCCGAACGAGTTCGCTGTGGTCCAGGCGGCAAGCTTTGCCAGCTTCAACCATGTCGATACGACCCTGTTGCCGATCGGGGCCGCACTGACCACGGCGGCGATCATGATCGCGCTATGGCTCTCGCCTCGCCTCGATGTGATGGCATTGGGACGTGAGCCTGCAGTGTCGCTAGGGCTACGTTTCGATACAATGGTTATCGGCGCGCTGATGCTGGTTGCCGTCCTGGTCTCGGTATCAACGGCGCTGGTTGGGCCGGTAGCGTTTTTCGGACTCATAGTGGCGGGGCTGGCCCATGGCCTGACCCAAAGCGCGCGCCATACGGCGCTGTTGCCCGCCGCGGCGCTGATCGCCTCGATACTGGTTGTGGGAGGACAATGGATATTCGAGCGAATCATGGGGCAGGCGGCAACCCTGTCAGTGGTAATTGAACTCGCGGGTGGGATCTTCTTTCTTTACCTTCTGTTGAAAGGACGTATCCGATGATCACTGTCGAGGGCGTCAACCATCAGATCGGTTCCGTGCGGATATTGCATGATATCCGGACAAGGCTGCCCGAGGGGCGGCTGACGGCGCTGATCGGGCCGAACGGGGCAGGTAAATCCACCCTGATGCGGTTGATCGGACGGCTCGAGGCACTGCAATCGGGCCGGATCACCGTCGCCGGACATGATCTTGCCACGACGCGGACCGGCGAGCTGGCAAAGATCATGGCCATTCTTGGCCAGAACACCGCCATCGCCAGCAGGCTGCGCGTGGCCGAGCTGGTCGGTTTCGGCCGCTGGCCGCATCATAAGGGCCGCCCGCGCCCACAGGATCGCGACAAGGTTTCTCAGGCTCTGGAGGCTTTCGCGCTGACCTCGCTGGCCAACCGCTTTCTGGATGAGATCTCGGGCGGGCAGGCTCAGCGCGCGCATATCGCAATGAGTTTTGCCCAGGATACGCCCTGGCTGCTGCTGGACGAGCCGCTGAACAACCTGGACATGGCCCATGCGCGTGGGCTCATGACGCTGTTGTCGGAATTGGTTCGGGGGCAGGGCCGCAGCGTTGCGATGGTCGTGCATGAAATCAATTACGCTGCCGCATGGGCCGATCATGTCATTGCGATGAAAGATGGCCGTATCATGGCCGAGGGCGACCCCGATACAGTGCTGACCGAGGCGGTGCTGTCGAAGCTTTACGATACGCCGGTCAGTGTCGGACGTCATCGGAATCGCCCGCTGGTGCTGCATCACGCCTGAAAAAGACGGCAGGTCAAACGGGTACACGCATTGGCACTCGGAGGGCATCGGCGCGTGCGCCCATGGCAACGACCAGCGCGGTGGTATCGAGAGCGCTGCTGTCGGAAACCGGACCTAGGGGGCTCACTTACGGATCGAGGATCAGGCGCTGCAATCCCGCGATTTCTTCCGCGCCTTCACGCAACAGGATGGCTTCCAGTTTTCTGAAGCGGAGCAGAACCTCTTTTCCCGTGTCGGTCAAACGCGCTCCGCCGCCGCCCGTTCCTCCACGGCTGCTATCCACGACTGGCAAGGCGAAGGCGGAATTCATTTCCTCGATCAGCGTCCAGGCGCGCTTATAGCTCATCCCCATCTCGCGCCCCGCCGCCGAGATCGATCCCAACCGGTCGATGAGTTCCAAAAGCCGGGCCTTGCCGGGGCCAAGCGTCAACGGCGCGGCAAATTCCAGTCGCAGTTTCAGGCGGGCGGGGCGGGTTTCGCTCATCCTGTATTTATTGCGACGATTGCGCCTGTCGCGCAAGTGCCGCAACGGCACGGCCTGCTTGCCATGGAATATCATTGCCACGAGGTCTGCGGCTTTTAAGATTACGGGAACGATCTGTGAGGAGAAGCCCATGTCCGCAAATGAAATCGTGATCCTGTCCGGGGCGCGCACCGCCATCGGCACTTTTGGTGGCAGTCTGGCGGCCATCCCGCCGATTGATCTCGCGGCACATGTGACCCGCACCGCGTTGGAACGTGGCGGTGTCGCGCCCGATCGGGTCGGGCATGTCGTTTTCGGCCATGTGCTGAATACCGAGCCGCGCGACATGTATCTCAGCCGTGTTGCCATGCTGGATGCCGGAATCCCGCATACGACTCCGGCAATGAACGTGAATCGCCTCTGCGGCTCTGGTGCGCAGGCCATCGTCTCGGCCACGCAGGTGTTGACACTTGGCGATGCCGATTTCGCCGTGGCGGGT
Source organism: Paracoccus alkanivorans (assembly GCF_003697785.1). Classification (GTDB taxonomy): domain Bacteria; phylum Pseudomonadota; class Alphaproteobacteria; order Rhodobacterales; family Rhodobacteraceae; genus Paracoccus; species Paracoccus alkanivorans. Next base: position 606,193 of record NZ_QOKZ01000003.1, read on the forward strand.
GGTGCTGAAAGCATGAGCAGGGCACCCTATGCCCTGACCTCGGCCCGTTTCGGCGCCAAGATGGGCGATCAGAAGGTGCTGGACATGATGACCGGTGCGCTGACCTGCCCGATGGGCACCGGTCATATGGGCGTGACCGCTGAAAATGTCGCGGCCGAACATGGTATAAGCCGCGCCGAACAGGACGAATTCGCCATGGAATCGCAGCGCCGGGCGGCGGCGGCCATTGCGGCGGGCCATTTCAGTGAGCAAATCGCGCCTTTCGAGATCAAGACCCGCAAGGGCGTGGTCGCGTTCGATACCGACGAGCATCCCAAGGAGACCAGCCTTGAAAAACTGGCGGCGCTGAAACCGGTGTTCCAGAAGGACGGCTCGGTCACGGCAGGCAATGCGAGTGGTATCAATGACGGTGCGGCGGCGCTGGTCCTGGCGCGGGCCGATGCGGCGGAAAGGGTCGGGCTGACCCCGCGCGCCCGGATCCTGGGATATGCCGTGGCCGGGGTGCGGCCGGAGGTGATGGGCATCGGCCCGGTGCCCGCAGTCGAGGCACTGATGCAGCGAACCGGGTTGAAGGGGGATGATTTCGACGTCATAGAATCGAACGAGGCATTTGCCGCGCAGGCGCTGGCGGTGAACAAGGAGCTGGGCCTCGATCCCGCTCGCGTGAATCCGAATGGCGGTGCCATTGCCCTGGGCCATCCGGTTGGTGCAACGGGCGCGATTCTGACCGTGAAAGCGCTTTACGAGTTGGAGCGGATCGCCGGGGACAAGGCGCTGATCACGATGTGTATCGGCGGCGGTCAAGGCATCGCCATCGCGATCGAGCGGGTCTGAGGCGAAAAACTCTGAAAATGGAAACGGGCCGCCCAGATCAGACGGCCCGCGAGATCCACGGAGATGGTCCGGTTAGGGATGGAAATGCGTCCGGTCCCAATCAGGGTTTACGACCCTTGGGGCTGCCCTCAGGCCACGGCCCCCCTGACTGTTCCGACACCTCTCTCCAATATCACTCTCGACACTGGACCACCTCCTTTCAATAAGTTGCCGTTGTATTTGAAAGGGTGCCACAGATCGAGAATCTGTCAATCAAATTTCTTGGGGTATTTGCAACAAATTGCGCACAATGATGCGGAAGGGCACAAGTGCAAGTAGGGCGAGGCCCAATTTGACCAACCAATCGGCAACCGCCAGCGAGACCCAAAGCGGGATTGCCGGGCCCAGCCCTAGCATCGGCACCACCTCGTTCGCCCATCCGGTGTTGGCGTCGGCAGGCAGGAATGCCGCGAAGGCGATGCCGAAAAACAGGGCAGTATCCACTGCCGAGCCGACCAGCGTGGAGGCCAGCGGCGCGACCCACCAGCGGCGACTGCGCAGCCTGTCGAAGATTGCGACATCCAGCAGTTGTGCGGTCAGGAAAGCCGCGCCCGAGCCGATGGCAATGCGCAAGCTGGTCTTGTCCAGTCCGGCGGCGACGAAGGAGCAAGCCACACCCACGGCAAAGCCTGCCAGTACGACGCGCCGCGCCGCCGCCGCGCCATGGACGCGGTTCATCACATCGGTGACCAGAAAGGCGAGGGGATAGGTAAAGGCTCCCCATGTCAGCCAGTCGCCGATGACGAATTGCACGAGGATGTTCGAGGCCACGACGATGGTAGCCATGGCAAGGGTGCCGGGCAGGTAGCGGGTCATGCTGAATTTCCGTTTTACAAGGTAGCGGAACAACTCGGCCCCGTTGCGGGGCAGCAAGGCGCATACGCCCGGGACGCACCGCTTGTCAATGATTTGCTATCACTCGCGCAGCCGGTATTCGACCAGTTCGGTTCGCTGCACGAACAGGAAATTGTCGTCCGAAACCATTGTAAGCCGGATTCCCTGACCGTCATGCCAGACCGAGAGTCCTTCGAGATTATCATACTGCAGTGGGCGGGTTTCCAGCAAGATCTCTTCTTCTGCGACGCCGTTTTCATCCAGGCGGAAACGGCTGACGCGCGATGAAAAGCCCAAAAGCCCCTGAAAACCGCGCTCAAGCAGGTAGAACCAGCCATCCGGCCCGAAATCCGAGCCCACGGGCAACCAATGATCGTTGCGGCGGATGGTGAAAGGCTGATCCCATTTGCCGTCGCGAAAGCGCAGGACCGGGAAAGGCCGGTCCGGCCCCAATGATCGCTCGGGTATGGTGAACAGAGAGCCATCCGCATCGATCGCGAGGGATTCGAAGCCCTGATTGGGCCTGATCTCGGGCAATGCGGGCGGACGCGGCAGAGGTTGGGCGGGCGCATCGGGATTGGGGTGCAGAACCACCCGGTTCAACCCTTCGAAGCTGATCCAGATCCGACCGTCTTCACCGATCGCCAGCCCTTCGCTGTCCCCCAGATATCCCTTGGAAAGCGGCTCACCGCCGCTGGCTTTCAAATTCGCGCGGCCTGCGATGTTCATGTGGCGGATTCGGCCGGCATTGTCACGCTCGATACTGCCCCAGAACAGGTTGGTGCGGTCCGAGACGACATGAAAGCTGCGACCGCCATCGGTGATCTCGATGCCGGAAAAACCGCCGAAACGCGAATCGTCGTCGGTCCAGACGTAAGTGCCTATGTAATCCAGAGTCACGGCCGGCGCAGGGGCGCCGGCCGAGATGAGGATAGCCGTGATGGCCGCTATCAGGGAGCGGCGGCGACGGTGTGGCATTGATTGGGCAATTCGCTCAGCCGGTAGCTGCGTGGATGGCGGTAGTCCGGATCGGGGGGCACGGGTTCGACACGGCTCGGGTCAATCCGGTTCCTGATCCATTCCACCGCTTCGTCGCAGCCATCGCCCGGAGGGGGCGGATCCTGGTCCTGGCAGATAGAGCCCCTGGGGCAGGCGAGCCGGACGTGGAAATGATAGTCATGGCCGTTCAACGGGCGGACCTTGCGCAACCAGCTGCGGTCGCCGCGCTCCATCTGGCACATCGCGACCTTTACGACGGGATCGGTGAAGATGCGCTCGACCCGGGGATCGCGGGCGGCGGCGCGCATGATCGCCATGTGACCCGGATTCCAGTTGCTCGACAACTGGGTGCCGCCACTGGCAACCACCGACACCGACGAAATGCTTTCACGTTGGGCGGGAGTCAGGTTCAGGGAGGACGGTGGCAGCATCCAGATATCCGCATCAAGCCCGATCTGATGGCTGGCATGTCCCGAGATCATCGGCCCGCCGCGCGGCTGGCTGATATCACCGATATAAAGCCCTCTCCAGCCCGCCTGCTGCGCAGCCTGCGACAGGCCGACCAGGAAGCTGATCAGTTCGGGATGTCCCCAGTTGCGGTTGCGCGAAAGGCGCATGGCCTGCCAGCTCGGACCGCTTTCGGGAAGTTGCTGGAAGCCCTGGCCGCAGCCCTTCGAATAGAAGCCGATCGAAACGGCGGGACCTTGCGAGGCGCCACTGAAATGGCCGAATACATCCTTGGCCAAGGGGTCGGCCATGGCCGGGGATACCAGCCCCGCAATCAGGGCCGCTGTGGTTAAGACTTTGCGGATCACTGCTCTGCCTCTCCTTCGGGTTTGACCCAGACTAGCAGAATCAGCGCCAGAAGAAACATCAAGATCAGGGGAGAAATCCCGATGCGCTGATTTCCGGTCAGATCGGTGACTGTGGCGATCAGGAAAGGGGCGAGGAACGCCGTCGCCTTGCCCGATAATGCATATAGGCCGAAACCTTCGGTTGCGCGCTGCTCGGTCGTGTGGCGGACCATCAGGCTGCGGCTGGATGCCTGCAATGCTCCGCCCGCGCCGCCGATAAGGGCGCCGCAGATAAAGAAGATGACGTCGGGCAGACCGAGACTTGCAATCAGCGGCGTGGCGGCAACCGGAATGCCGAACAGGGACTCGCGGCTCATGCCAACCAGGGTGATAGTGACTCCGGTCAGCATCAGGATGCAGGCGATAACGACGGGTTTTGGACCCCATCGTCGATCGGCCCTGCCGCCAAGCCAGCTGATGAGAGAGGCCGAAACCGCGCTGACGACGCCAAAGACACCGGCCAGGAATACCGGCCAGCCCAGCACCGTTCCCGCATAGACACCGCCAAAGCCGTAAAGCGCGTTCAGTGCGTCTCGCGACAGCATCGACGAGACCAGCCAGCTTGCGAGGCTGTGTCGATGACGCAGGCTGCGGATCAGGGTCCAGAGATCGCGAAGGGCGACTCCGATGCGGATGGGGCGGCGAGGGCCGCGCGGTTCCCTGACCCACAGGAAGAAGGGGATCATGAAGAGGATATACCACAGCGCGGTGAACGGGCCGACAAAACGCGTGCCTTCGCGCTGTCCCGGATCGAGACCAAAGAGCGGATCCAGTCCCGCCAGCGTTTTGCCGCCTGGCGTTTCCGCGAACAGTGCCAGCATGACTGCCAGCGAGACCACGCCACCAAGATAGCCGAAGGCGAAGCCCGAGCCGGACAGCCGTCCGATCTCGTCGCGCGGGGCGAGGCCGGGCAGCAGGGCATTGGTGAATATGGTGGCGAACTCAACCCCGATCATGCCGATGCCGAACAGTGTCACCGCACGGATCAGGGCCGGTTGTTCGGGCATCAGGTACCACGAACCGGCCGCGCCCACGACATAGAAGGTCGAGAACAGCCAGATCCATGGCATGCGTTTGCCGGATGTATCGGCGATCGCTCCGAGAATTGGTGCAAGCACCGCGATCACCGCGCCGGTGATCGAGAGGCCGTAACCCCACAATGTCTGCGCATGCGCGCCCGCCAGCGTCGTGCTGTCCCCGAGGGTGATGAAATGGCGCTTGGCGACCTCGGCAAAATAGATCGAGAAGATGAAGGTCACGAGCAGTGTGTGATAGGGCTGGCTGGCCCAATCGAAAAACCACCAGCCCCAGATGCGCTTGCGGTTCATGTGCTGCCCCTCTTCCCTTATGTGCGCCTATAAGGCCCGAGCGTGGTCAGCCTGACAAGTGCCGTTTAGCCTCTTCGGGAAGTTCGGGTGGCCAGGATCTCGCGGCATCCGCCTCGATCCAGGCGGCTACCCAAGCGGGCAGTTCCGGGCTTTCCGGGGGATGGCCGAGCGCGGCGACGACTTCTGATGGCGGCACGATCCCGCTGGCCGAGGTGACGGCGGACCGGATCAGAACCTGGTTACAGCACTCGCCGCCCTTCCACATGGATTGATCCATGTAGATGAAACGGTGATCCCAACCGATCATCCGCGAAACCATCGTGAAGCGGTCGAACATGCGGATGCGGCGGCGATAGCGGGTCGAGTTCCCGGCCACGGTTATGCCCCAGCCTTTCTGCTTCAGGATCGGGATCAATCCGCTGCGCATGGCCAGCGGGATGCGGCCCAGATCATACAATGTCAGTGTCCGGCCGTTGTTCAGCTCGATCCACGGGTCCAGATCCCATGGCCAGCAGATATGCGTCGAGATATGCGGATCGACGGGACCCAAGCCGGGGGCGTTACGATATTTCAACATTTCCTTGGCAAAGCGGATCAGCGGATACATCGGTCATCCCATGTCTGGTTCGGGACAGGGGTGACCCGTGCCCGCGTCATCGTCAAGCGGGACGCTGCGGCAACCGCCTTGCGTGTGGGCGCCCGCAAGGCCATACAGGGCGCAACCGCTATGAAGAGGGGAAGATGGGAACGCTGTACGAAGCCTTGCAATTGATCCTGCAAGTGGTGTGGTTCGTGATGATCGTCCATATCATCATGTCGTGGCTGATCAATTTTCAGGTGCTGAACCTGCGTCAGCCACTGGTCGCGTCGATCTGGGATGGGCTGTCCCGGCTGCTGGAGCCGATCTATCGCCCCATCCGCAATATCCTGCCCAATACCGGCGGGCTGGATCTGGCGCCGCTGGTGCTGTTCGTCATCATCATCATCCTTCAGCGCGCATTGGCCAATAACGCGGGCTTTTTCTACGGAATGTGATGCCGACCGATCTTCTGCGACAGGTTTGGGGCTTTGACGGCTTCCGCCCCGGCCAGCGCGAGATCGTCGAGGCCGTGGCCGGGGGCCATGATGTGCTGGCGATCATGCCGACAGGTGGCGGCAAATCGCTGTGCTATCAGCTGCCCGCCCTGATGCGGGATGGCGTGACCGTGGTAATCTCGCCGCTGATCGCCCTGATGCGCGATCAGGTCCGGGCACTGCGCGAGGCGGGGGTTGCGGCGGGCGCCCTGACCAGCGGCAATACGCAGGAAGAGACCGATGCGGTGTTCCAGGCCCTAGGGCAAGGCGGGCTGAAGATCCTTTACATGGCGCCGGAACGTCTGGCCTCGGGCGGCACGGTGAACCTGTTGCGCCGGGCGGGAGTAACGGCGATTGCCGTGGACGAGGCGCATTGTGTCAGCCAATGGGGGCATGATTTCCGCCCCGATTACCTACGCATCGGGGAATTGAAGCGGGTGCTGGATGTCCCCCTGGCGGCTTTCACCGCCACCGCCGACGCCGAGACGCGGGCCGAGATCGTCAGCCGCCTGTTCGAAGGCAGGCAGCCGACCAGTTTCCTTCGCGGCTTCGACCGCCCCAATATTCGGTTGGCCTTTCAGCCCAAGGACAGCCCGCGCAAGCAGGTCCTGGCCTTCGTCGGGGCCCGGCGGGGGCAATCCGGTATCGTCTATTGCGCCAGCCGCGCCCGGACCGAGACACTGGCGGCCGCGCTGAACGAGGCCGGGCACAGCGCCGTTGCCTATCATGGAGGCATGGAAGCCGGACCCCGCCGCGAGGTCGAGGGCAGGTTTCAGCGAGAGGACGGGCTGATCGTCGTGGCGACGGTGGCTTTCGGCATGGGGATCGACAAGCCGGATATCCGTTGGGTGCTGCACGCCGATCTGCCGAAAAGCATCGAAGCCTATTACCAGGAGATCGGAAGGGCGGGCCGTGACGGCGATCCGGCCGATACGCTGACGCTCTACGGTCCCGACGACATCCGTCTGCGCCGCATGCAGGTGGACGAGGGCCTGGCCGAATCCGCCCGCAAGACCGCCGATCACACCCGGCTGAACGCGCTTCTGGGCCTGGCCGAGGCGACCGGTTGCCGGCGCATGCGGTTGCTGGCCTATTTCGGCGAGGAACTGGCCGAGGATTGCGGCAATTGCGATCTGTGCGAAACCCCGCCCAAGCTGTTCGACGGGACGCAATCGGTGCGCAAGGCTCTGTCGGCGATGCTGCGGACGGGTGAATGGTTCGGCGCGGGGCATCTGATCGATATCCTGACCGGGAACGCGACCGAAAAGATCCGGGGGCGAGGTCATGACCAATTGCCGACTTTCGGTGTCGGGCGGGATCACAGTCGCGGACAATGGCAGGCGATTTTCCGGCAGATGATGGGGCTGGACCTGTGCCGCCCCGATCCCGAGCGCCATGGCGCGCTGCATCTGACCGACGCAGCCCATCCGGTCCTGCGCGGCGAGGAAAGCGTGACCCTGCGCCATGACACTACGCTGCAGGCCAAGAGCGGCACGGTCCTGCGCACGCAGGTCGAGGAAGAGGATGAACCCTTGCTATCCGCGCTCAAAGCCAAGCGCCGGGCGCTGGCCGAGGCCGCCCGCGTTCCCGCCTATGTCATCTTTCCCGACCGGACCCTGATCGAGATGGCCGAACGGCGCCCGCGGAACCTGGACGAGATGGCGCAGGTGAACGGTGTCGGGGCGAAGAAACTGGAAAGCTATGGCCGCGATTTCCTGTCGGTCATCGCCGGGGATCAACCCGAGATGCATCCCCATCGCCGCGCATTGGCAGGACGTCCCGCCGGGGATCTGTTCGACCGTCTGATCGAGGCGCAGAACAAGTTGATGCGTGGAGAGGACGGCACGGAAAAACCGCTGTCATGTTCGACCGCCCAGATCCGTCGCATCGCCGAGGCGCGGCCCGCGGATTCCGCGGCTCTTGCACGGCATCTGGATTCTGCGCGGCTGGAGCGTTTCGGCGAGGCGTTTCTGGGCGAGATTTTCAGCGAGTAGGCTTAGTCCGGGAATATCGCCGCAATGGCTTCGCCGAGCGTCATGTCGTGATCGAACCGCCCTTTGTCCAGGAAAGTCAGGGTCTGGGCGATGACCACCGGGTTATTCATCATGAATGTATGGGTCGCATGCACCACCAGGTGGTCGGTCATGCCGTCGAGCTTCGTGCTTTCCACCGAAACCTTGCCATCATTCGGCCCATCGAAGCTGGTCGACAGGATCGGGTTCACGCTTCGGTCGCCGGCGATGATCCCAAGTTCGTAATCGGCCTTGGGTAATCTGTTCGGCATGCTGTCCGCATCGGTGCCAAGCTGCATTCCCGCGGGGCCGTTCAGATATTCGTAGATCGCGAGATCGCCGTAATCGTCCGTAACCTCCGACCCGTGATTGGGTGGTGCCAACATGACGGTCCTGCCCAGTTTTTCGGGGTGATTGTCGCGCAACCAGCCCCGCACCAATATGCCGCCCATGGAGTGGGTAACGAAATGGAGCCTCTTGTCACCGCATCTGGCAACAGCATCGCCGACATATGCCAAAAGCCGCTCGATCGGCAGGTCGGTCGAGGGATAGGTTTCGCTGACGACCTGATATCCGTCGCGTTCGAGCATATGCTCCATCACCGCCAGTGACGCGTCGGTTCGGGCGAGTCCGTGCAGCAATACGACGCATTCACCGGGCAGGGCGCGAGCGGGTAACAGCAGCAGAACCAGTAAGGCGAGATATCCGTGCATCTGCGATAATGATCACCTGCGGGCCTATTCCAGCATCAGCGCGTCGGCCAGGATGCCGTCAAGCAATTCCTGCACGGGTGCCATCGAACCGACATAGCCGGGATGGCCCACTATGATCTTGCCGGGCGCGTCGGGTGTTTCGTAGAGAAAGATCGAATAGGGGCAGAACTGGATATTCATCGGGTCGATCTCCATCACCTCCCGCGAAACCCTTGCCGAGCAGAATGTGAAGATCTCTGCGTTGCTGTAGATATCCTTGCTGCCGCCGACATCTTCCTTGGTCCGGGCCAGCATTTCGCCCGCATGGCTGCGGGTTTCAATCACCAGCCCCGCATTGATGATCGCATTCTCGACACCGAAGGCGATATCGTCGAATTCGCCTTCGACCTCGTGAACTACCGGCGGAATCACCGGAATGTCATCGGCACTGGCTGTAACGCTCAGTCCCGCCCATACGAAGAGTAAAGCGATTGTGATGCGCATATCGGCCTCCATCAGCGTGACTATGCGATGATGGGTCAGCAAGCCCGGCCGAGCAAGACATATCGGAGAGAGAATATGAAACTTGAATGGTCCGACGTTACCCCCAAGGCCGATTGGCTGAACCGGCGCAGCTTCATCGCCGCGGCGGGCGCCTTTGCAGCAGCGCCGGCATTCGCGTTGAACGGCAAGCCCTCGCCGCTGTCCACGGACGAGAAGCCGAACAGCTTTGAAGAGGTGACGAATTACAACAACTTCTATGAATTTGGCACCGGCAAGGAGGACCCGGCCCGCTATGCCGGCGCGATGACCACGGACCCGTGGTCGGTCGAGATCGGTGGACTGGTCGAACGCCCCGGCAGTTACGGTGTAGAGGATCTGGCCCCCGATAATGCACTGGAAGAGCGAATCTACCGGCTCCGCTGTGTCGAGGCATGGTCGATGGTGATTCCCTGGATCGGCGTGCCGTTGGCCTCGGTGCTGAACAAGGTGGGCGTGCAGCCCTCGGCCAAGTTCGTCGCCTTCGAGACCCTGATGCGCCCCGAGGAAATGCGCGGGCAGAGCTATCCGATTCTCGACTGGCCCTATCGGGAGGGGCTGCGGCTGGACGAGGCGATGCATCCGCTGACGATTCTGGCGACGGGCCTTTATTCCGATCCTATGCCCAAGCAGAACGGTGCGCCTATCCGCCTGGTCGTTCCGTGGAAATACGGGTTCAAGTCGATCAAGTCGATCGTGAGGATCACCCTGACCGACAAGCAGCCGTTCGCGACATGGCAGAACACCGCCCCGTCGGAATACGGCTTCTATGCCAATGTGAACCCCGAGGTGGATCATCCCCGCTGGTCGCAGGCGACTGAGCGCAGGATCGGCTCGGGGCTGTTCGGTGGCCGGCAGGAGACACTGAAATTCAATGGCTATGGCGAACAGGTGGCCTCGCTCTATGCCGGAATGGATCTGGCGAAGAATTACTGATGAAACGACAACTGAACGATGCGCTGCGCCGCGTGCCTGTCTGGGCGGTATGGCTGGGCGGTTTGCTTCCCCTTTGCCTGCTGATCTGGGACATCTTCACGGGGGGGCTTGGGGTCGAGCCGGTCCGCGATGTCGAGCATCGGCTGGGCCGCACCGCATTGTATTTCCTGATCGCGAGCCTGGCGGTAACGCCGCTTTTGCGAATCGCGGGAATCAGCCTGATGAAGTTTCGTCGGGCACTCGGACTGCTGTGCTTCACCTATGCGGGACTGCACCTGCTCAGCTGGGCGACGATGGATATGGCGCTCTTGTGGTCGCAGATGGCGAAAGATGTGGTCAAGCGGCCCTATCTGCTTTTCGGGATGTCGGCACTGCTGCTGTTGCTGCCGCTGGCGATCACCTCGAACAACCTGTCGATCCGGCGTATGGGCGGGCAGGCATGGCGAAGCCTGCACAAGCTGGTCTATATCGCCGCCCCGCTGGTTGCGCTGCACTGGATCTGGGCGCTCAAGACGTTCCCGGTCACGCCCGGTTTCTGGCTGATCGTGATTCTGGGGCTTCTTGGTTTGCGAGTCGCGATTCCCCGGCCTCTCGGACGGGCAAGATCGAAGGGAAGCTTAAAAGAAACCATTTAAAACAGAGTGTTGTTAAAAATATGGCGCTTCTGTGAAAATTTCTGCCTTTTCCCACTTGCGCGCATTTGCGGTAATCCGTAGATACCGCTTCACCGAAGGCGGGGACGCTTGAGGTGCCGGGTCGGCCGAGAGAGAGGCCGGTTTGGAAGCTAATTCGGGAATGAACGACCGGCA
>NZ_QOKZ01000030.1:2500-5840 GCF_003697785.1 Paracoccus alkanivorans
GCAAAAGGACGCGTGGTCAGAAGGACATCAGTCTTTCTTCTTCCGGATCAAATCAAGCGCGATAAGGGCGTTTGGTGGATGCCTTGGCAGCAAGAGGCGATGAAGGACGTGATACTCTGCGATAAGCCATGGGGAGCCGAGAATAGGCCTTGATCCATGGATTTCCGAATGGGGAAACCCACCTGAATGTTGGTTATTGTTACCTTCGGTAATCAATAATCTTCATGGCCAGGTACTTATCACCTGAATACATAGGGTTTTAAGAGCGAACCCGGGGAACTGAAACATCTAAGTACCCGGAGGAAAGGAAATCAACAGATACTCCCCCAGTAGCGGCGAGCGAACGGGGACCAGCCGAGCCATGAGGATGACCGGAACGATCTGGAAAGATCGGCCATAGCGGGTGACAGCCCCGTACGGGAAGTCTGATTGGACGCATTAAGTAGGGCGGGACACGTGAAATCCTGTCTGAAGATCGGGGGACCACCCTCGAAGGCTAAGTACTCCTTGCTGACCGATAGCGAACCAGTACCGTGAGGGAAAGGTGAAAAGCACCCCGACGAGGGGAGTGAAACAGTTTCTGAAACCGGACGCCTACAAGCAGTCGGAGGGGCCTCGAGCCCTGACGGCGTACCTTTTGTATAATGGGTCAACGACTTGGTCTGTCTGGCAAGCTTAAGCCGTTAGGTGTAGGCGCAGCGAAAGCGAGTTTTAAATGAGCGACATAGTCAGACGGATCAGACCCGAAACCGAGTGATCTAGGCATGAGCAGGCTGAAGGTACGGTAACACGTACTGGAGGGCCGAACCCACACCTGTTGAAAAAGGTCGGGATGACTTGTGCCTAGGGGTGAAAGGCCAATCAAACTCGGAGATAGCTGGTTCTCCGCGAAAGCTATTTAGGTAGCGCGTCGATTGTATTCTCCCGGGGGTAGAGCACTGCATGGATGATGGGGGCCCACAGCCTTACTGAGTCTAAGCAAACTCCGAATACCGGGAAGAACTGATCGGCAGACACACGGCGGGTGCTAACGTCCGTCGTGGAGAGGGAAACAACCCTGACCAACAGCTAAGGCCCCCAATTCGTGGCTAAGTGGGAAAGCATGTGAGACTTCCAAAACAACCAGGAGGTTGGCTTAGAAGCAGCCATCCTTTAAAGATAGCGTAACAGCTCACTGGTCTAATCAAGAGGTCTTGCGGCGAAGATGTAACGGGGCTCAAGCCACGAGCCGAAGCTTTGGATGCACGTTTACGTGCGTGGTAGCGGAGCGTTCTGTGATATAGAACGCTGCTTCTTTTGCCTGCTTGCAGGTAACGGAAGCAATGTTCTGACTGTGAAGCCGGGGCGTGAGCCATCCGGTGGAGTGATCAGAAGTGAGAATGTTGACATGAGTAGCGACAAACAGGGTGAGAGACCCTGTCGCCGAAAGTCCAAGGGTTCCTGCTTAAAGCTAATCTGAGCAGGGTAAGCCGGCCCCTAAGGCGAGGCCGAAAGGCGTAGTCGATGGGAACCAGGTTAATATTCCTGGGCCAGGAGATGGTGACGGATCGCAGGGGTAGTTCGATCTTATCGGATTGATCGGGCTGCTGAGCGGTTCCTGGAAATAGCCCTCCACAAGACCGTACCCGAAACCGACACAGGTGGACTGGTAGAGAATACCAAGGCGCTTGAGAGAACCACATTTAAGGAACTCGGCAAAATACCTCCGTAAGTTCGCGAGAAGGAGGCCCGGTTCGTAGGCAACTATGGGCCGGGGGCACAAACCAGGGGGTGGCGACTGTTTACTAAAAACACAGGGCTCTGCGAAGCCGCAAGGCGACGTATAGGGTCTGACGCCTGCCCGGTGCCGGAAGGTTAAAAGGAGAGGTGCAAGCCTTGAATTGAAGCCCCGGTAAACGGCGGCCGTAACTATAACGGTCCTAAGGTAGCGAAATTCCTTGTCGGGTAAGTTCCGACCTGCACGAATGGCGTAACGACTTCCCCGCTGTCTCAAATGTGGACTCAGCGAAATTGAATTGTCTGTGAAGATGCAGACTTCCCGCGGTTAGACGGAAAGACCCCATGCACCTTTACTACAGCTTCGCACTGGCATCAGGATTGCGATGTGCAGGATAGGCGGTAGGCTTTGAAGCGGGAACGCCAGTTTCCGTGGAGCCATCCTTGAGATACCGCCCTTCGCACTCTTGATGTCTAACCGCGGTCCGTCATCCGGATCCGGGACCCTGCGTGGCGGGTAGTTTGACTGGGGCGGTCGCCTCCCAAACAGTAACGGAGGCGCGCGAAGGTTGGCTCAGAGCGGTCGGAAATCGCTCGTTGAGTGCAATGGCAGAAGCCAGCCTGACTGCAAGACTGACAAGTCGAGCAGAGTCGAAAGACGGCCATAGTGATCCGGTGGTCCCGAGTGGAAGGGCCATCGCTCAACGGATAAAAGGTACGCTGGGGATAACAGGCTGATGGTGCCCAAGAGTCCATATCGACGGCACCGTTTGGCACCTCGATGTCGGCTCATCTCATCCTGGGGCTGGAGCAGGTCCCAAGGGTATGGCTGTTCGCCATTTAAAGAGGTACGTGAGCTGGGTTTAGAACGTCGTGAGACAGTTCGGTCCCTATCTGCCGTGGGTGTTGGAGACTTGAGAGGAGTTGCCCCTAGTACGAGAGGACCGGGGTGAACGTTCCACTGGTGGACCAGTTGTCGTGCCAACGGCAGTGCTGGGTAGCTATGAACGGACAGGATAACCGCTGAAGGCATCTAAGCGGGAAGCCCCCCTCAAAACAAGGTCTCCCTTGAGAGCCGTGGAAGACCACCACGTCGATAGGCCGGAGATGTAAGCGCAGCAATGCGTTCAGTTGACCGGTACTAATGGCTCGACAGGCTTGATTTGATCCGGAAGAAGACAGACTGGAAGCGTATGGAAGTGGGTTTTGCCTGCAAAACCCGCAAAGCATATGTGACCATCAGACCTTCTCCCAAAAGCATCCTTGGACAACAAGGTTTCCGCAAGGAAACAACGCTGATCGTTTCTTTCCCGGTCTGGTGGCCCTAGCGCGAGCAAAACACCCGATCCCATTCCGAACTCGGCCGTTAAGTGCCGTAGCGCCGATGGTACTGCGTCTCAAGACGTGGGAGAGTAGGTCACCGCCAGACCTGGAAAGAAACGATACTCTCTGAAACGATGATGCAAACGCAACGCAACAGACCGCGATGCGCCCAAGCAGGGCAGAGCACCCTTGTCGGACAAAAACTGACAAAAGCTCAATTGGCGCGGGGTAGAGCAGCCCGGTAGCTCGTCAGGCTCATAACCTGAAGGTCGTAGGTTCAAATCCTACCCCCGCAACCAAT
>NZ_QOKZ01000031.1 GCF_003697785.1 Paracoccus alkanivorans
GCTTTGCCCGCCAGCCACGCCGGCCGGACAATTTGCACCGATCGCTGAATGTCGAGCCCGATCGGCTGCGCCAGATCCTGTGCCGCCGCGATGAGCGTTTCGTGTCCAGGCAATTGGCCCTGTCCTACGAGAAGAAGCGAATCATTCTCGAGCCCAATGAACTGAGCCTCGGCGCCGTCGGCAAATATGTCGATCTCTATGAATTTGCCGACGGATCGCTCGAGATCGTGAAGGACGGGATCCCCCTGCCCTACACCATGTTCGACAAGGAACAACGTGTCACCCATGCGGCGGTCACGGAGAACAAGCGGCTTGGCGAGGTGCTGGCATTCATCAAGGAACAACAGGAAATCAATCCGCCGAAGATTCGGCGCGTGGGTAAGCAGCGTACCCGGTATGAACCAACCGGCCGGAAACCAACCGGCTGTAAGTCCTGGCTCGACAAGCGTGCAGAAAGGCGCGCGTCAGAAGCGGCGCAGAGGCAATTGCCGCCAGCAGAATGACAACTCGGAGCCTATCCGAGAGGTCCAGCCTCACCTCAGCGAATGCGGTTGGAGCATAAACCGCTGCCCCATCAACGGCGTTAGCCAGCTGGCAACGGCAGCGCGTGGCTGTAACTACCTAAGGCTGCTCTCCGGCGTGGCCGTCAAAACTGGTTCGCCCAGTAGGGTTGGAGGCCGTCGATCACAAGCTTTCTGAATCTGCGGGCGTTCAGGGCCGCGCACGTGATCCAGTCGCCGCTGACGTGAACTCCGCCACGGGCTGCAATTACGGCGGTAGTGCTCTGTTACCTCTGCTCTTCCGGCGGCTTGATATGACGGAACTGCGCAAGCAGCAGCAGGTCATAGGTGATCTTGAGTGCGCCGCAGATCAAGAAGGGCCAAGCCTTGTAGGACGCGGCGAACAAGGCACCTGCCAGGGCGGGGCTGACGGATGCGGCGAGACTGCGGGGGACGGAGGTGAAGCTCGCAGCGGCGGCGCGTTCCGCCTCCGTCACCACGGCCATGACGTAGGAAGAGCGCGTCGGTACGTCCATCTGGGAAAGCGCAGCCCGGATCAGCAGCAGGGCAAGGGCAACGGTCAGGTTGGGGGCGAGGGCCGCCAGCATCAGGGCGATGCTGGAGGGAATGTGGGTGAACACCATCGTATTGACGAGCCCGATGTGCCGCGACAGCCAGGCGGCGACCGGGAAGGAAAAGGCAGAGAGCATTCCCGACCAGAAGAAGAACACGCTTGCGGCCGAGAGGGAGAGATCGAACCGCTCGAACAGCCACAGCGCCAGCAGCGACTGCACGACGAACCCGCCGGCGAATGCGTCGAGACTAAAGAGTGCCGCGAGCCTGAAGACAATGGCGCGGGAGGGACCGAGCGCGGCGGTGGCCTCACTCACGGGCGGGCGCCTCGGAATGCGTGCATAGAACAGGCCGCCCAGGAGCCCGACAACCCCATAGAGGACGAACATCAGCTTGATCGCCGTGAGCTGGTCGAGACCAACGGTGGTGATGACATCCGGAATGGCCGCAGCGAGCGCGCCGACCGCGCTTGCGAGCGCTCCTACAAGGCTGTAGCGCGCGAACATCTTTGTCCGGCTAGCGTCACTCACTTGCCGCGTCAGCGCCGCGTGCTCGATCGGCACGAACACGCTTACACTGCCGGCAGACGGATTGATCGTCCCGGCGAAGGCGACGACCAGAAGGAGCGCGTAATCGTGAACCAATGCGAAGGCGACGCCGGTGGCGATCATCAGGCTCGCGGCAGCCAGCAGAAGCTGACGATGATCGAAACGCGGGCCGAGAAAGCCGACCGCGATGGTCAGCAGCGCCGAGCCAAGGAGTGACGCAGTGGCGATGATGCCAACCTCGAGCGGGCTGAAGCCGAGCGCAAGCAGATAGACCGGCAGGAGCACGGCTACGAAGCCGTCGCCGAAATCGCGTAGCGCACGGGCCGCGAAGAGACAGATCGTCGGATGAAGCCACGGGGGCGGCTGAACGCCCATTTGAGTGTCAGAGGAGCCCATAGGCGAGCCCCGCCAGGGAACAGGCGGCGAGCACCTTCAGCATGCCAACCTTGAAGCGGAACACGGCGATCAACGCGCCGAGGGTCAGCACGAGCGAGGCTACATTGACCGAGCTCAAGACCGGCGCATCGACGCTCATGCCGAAGCCGCTCACCGTGACCAACTCGCCGAACAGCACGTGCAGGCCGAACCACACCGCGAGATTGAGGATGACGCCGACGACGGCAGCGGTGATCGTCGCCAGCGCAGCCGACAGTGCCCGGTTGCTACGCAGCGCCTCGACATAGGGCGCGCCGAGAAAGATCCACAGAAAGCAGGGCGTGAACGTGACCCAGGTGGTGAGCAATCCGCCGAGTGTAGCCGCCAGAAGCGGATCGAGCGCACCTGGTGCCCGGAAGGCGCCCATGAAGCCCACGAACTGCGTGACCATGATGAGCGGTCCGGGCGTGGTCTCGGCCATGCCGAGCCCGTCCAGCATCTCGCCGGGCTGGAGCCAGTGATAGGTCTCCACGGCCTGTTGCGCGACATAGGCGAGAACGGCATATGCACCGCCGAAGGTCACCACCGCCATCTTGGAGAAGAAGACGGCGATGTCGGCGAAGACATTGCCGGGACCGAACACGGCAAGAAGGGCCACCACCGGCGCAAGCCACAGAATGAGGAAGGCGCCCGCGATCTTCAGCGCCCATCTGGTCGAAGGCCGCGCGTGGGCCGGGATCGTCTCGCCAAGAGCACTGTCGGCATCGGCGACATGCTTGTCTCCCACCTTGCCGTGCCCGTTGGCGGCAAGGAAGGGGGCAAGGCCCGCACGCGCGCCGGCAAAGCCGATCAAGGCCGCTGTCAGAACAATGAGGGGAAACGGCACCTGGAAAAAAAAGATGGCGATGAAGGCGGCTGCGGCGAGCACCACCATGACGTTGTTCTTAAGGGCGCGACTGCCGACGCGCACGACGGCGTGCAGCACGATGGCGAGCACCGCTGCCTTCAGTCCGAAGAACAGGGCCTCGACCGCGCCGACATTCCCGAAGAGTGCATAGACCCAGCTGAGGGCCATGATGGCGATAAAGCCCGGCAGTACGAACAGCGTGCCGGCGACGAGCCCGCCCTTGGTCTTGTGGAGGAGCCAGCCGATATAGACAGCGAGCTGTTGCGCCTCCGGTCCCGGCAGGAGCATGCAGTAGTTGAGCGCATGCAGGAAGCGGTCCTCACCGATCCAGCGCTTCTCCTCGACGAGGATCCGGTGCATCAGGGGTGGATTCCGGTAGGGGGCAGGATCGTATCACAAGGAACTCTGTCGCTGCCGCTTCATAATATCGAGCACAGTATTTTTGCTGATCCCAAGGTCGCGGGCGATCCATCGGTATGATCGACCGT
>NZ_QOKZ01000032.1 GCF_003697785.1 Paracoccus alkanivorans
CGCCGACCGCCACGCCCGCTTCGATCTCGAAAACGATCCCCCGATCCGCGCAACGCTCATCAGGGAAAACAACCGTAAACACGATATCGCAATAACAACTCATCATATCGCTATCGATGGATGGTCCCTGCCGGTTTTCCTGGACGAATTGTTCACCCTTTACGATGCGCCGGGTGAGGAACTGCCGCATGTCACTCCCTATGCCGAGTATATCCGCTGGACCGCGTCGCGCCCCGAAACCGGCAGCACCGGGTTCTGGCGCGATCAGTTCGAGGGCCTGGAGGAGCCCACACTGGTCGCTCCCGACGCCACCGACCATGCCGCGGGCACGGTTCTGTCACGCCGGCTGGACAGGGACGCGACAATCCGGCTGAGCAACCGTGCCCGTAATCTGGGTGTCACACTGAATGCACTAATCCAATCCGCCTGGGCACTCTACCTGTCGCGCCGCACCGGTCAGCGCGACATCATCTTCGGCACGACGGTCTCGGGCCGTTCGGCCGACCTGCCGGGGGTCGAGCGCATGGTCGGCCTGTTCATCAACACACTGCCGCTGCGACTGCGGCCCGACCCCTCGTTGAGTGCCTCCGAATTCCTGCGCCAGGCCCATGACAGCCTGTCGGCGATCCTCGAGCATCAGCATGTGCCGCTAAGCACGCTGCAGCGCATCGCGGGGCATGACCGGTTGTTCGACACGCTGACCGTGTTCGAGAACTATCCCGCGGGTCCAGCCGATGGCGATGCCGGGGACGCGACCCTGACCGTCGAAAGGCATAGCCAGCACGGCGGGGACGCCACTCATTACCCGATGGGACTTGCCGCCGTTCCGGGTGAGACGCTGAAACTGACACTCAGCTATCGCAGCGATCTGTTCGGCACCAAAGAAGCACGCCGGGTGCTGGATAATGTCGAGGCCATACTGTTCGCCCTTGCGGATCATGCCGACATGAAGCTGGGCCGGATCGGCCTCATGGATACCACTGAAACGGATGAAATGCTTGATATCCTGCACGGGGGCGATCGTTCACGCGAGGATCGGAGCCTTCCCGGGCTGGTCCGCGATGCGGCTCGGCGGGTGCCCGGCGCAACAGCGCTGATTTGCGGCGAGACGCGGCTGGATTATGCCGGGCTGGAACGCGACAGCGCGGCTCTTGCCCGGCGTCTGGTCGGGGCGGGTGTCCGGCGCGGGCAGATCGTCGCAATGCTGCTGCCACGCGGTATTCCCGCGATCACCGCCCTGCTGGCGATCATGCGGGCTCGAGCGGTCTACCTGCCGCTGGACCCGGCCTATCCGCAGGACCGCATCACTTCGGTTCTGGCCGATGCCGCGCCGGTACTGGTCGTGACCGACCGGCAGAACGCGGCGCTGGCCCCGCACCACCCCCATTTGCTGATGGATGGGGAAGCTCCGGTATCCGCAGCCAACGATCCGCTGATCCTGCCCCGGGCATCCGATCCGGCCTATCTGATCTATACCTCCGGGTCCACCGGCCGGCCCAAAGGGGTGCCGCTGTCTCATGGCGCTGCCGTGAACGCGATTCTGTCGCGAGCCGAACGTTATCCGCTCCCCGAGGTTTCGCTGTTGCTGCCCTCGCTGGCGTTCGATGCTTCGCTGGGGGTAATCTTCGGCGCACTTGCCAGCGGATCGGCACTGATCCTGCCTGAGCCAGGCATTGAGAAACAGCCCGTCGAATTGGCCCGGCTGATCGAACGGCACGGCATTCGCGAATGGATCAGCGGACCCGGCCTTTGGCGTGCCGTGCTGGACGAGGACGGCGCCGATCTGAGCAGCCTGAGGACTGTGGTTCTGGGCGGTGAGGCCATCCCTGCCTCGCTGGTCGCCGCGCATGAGCAGTCGATGACGGCCGCGCTATGGAACGAATACGGCCCGACCGAGGCCGCGATCTGGTGCGCTTCGGCATTGGTGATCAAGGACGGGACGCGCCTGAATCTGATCGGACGACCGATCAGCAACATGCAATTCCTGATCCTCGACGCATCTCTCCATCCTGTTCCTGTCGGTGTTGTTGGCGAGTTGTACATTGCCGGTGCGGGGCTGGCGCAGGGCTATCTGAACCGGCCCGATCTCACCGCCGAGCGCTTCCTCGCCAATCCCTTCAGCCCCGGGCAGCGCATGTATCGCTCCGGCGACCTGGCCCGGTGGCGCGAGGACGGACAGGTCGAGTTCATCGGCCGCG
>NZ_QOKZ01000033.1 GCF_003697785.1 Paracoccus alkanivorans
CATCACGGCGATCTGCCCGGCCGGGCCGCCGAAGGAGAGCGCCGCCACCCTGGCCCAGACGCGCACCGCCTCTCCGAACGAGATACCGTGGTCGGGCGCGGTACTGCGCTCGATGGATTGTGTGTCGTTGCTTGCGTTTCTGTTCATGGATCCCCCTGCGCATCACCGGCGCTTCTTGCGGAAATACTGGTAGAGGTTGTCGAAGACGGGTCCGCCTTGCGCTATGCGCTCCTCGTCTTCCGCATGCGCCACGGCGATGCCTGCGATGAGATGGGCGATGCCAGTGGCCTCATCACGTGCGAACTTACCGTCCTTCAGGTCGATGTCATGAACGATCTCGGCGATCGCCTGAAGGGCCGGGTCGTCGAGCCCGGCGCGGGCAAGCAGCACCTCGAAGCTGCAGCGGTCGCCCTCGTGGGTGAACTCACCTTCGAACATGTCGAAGCGCAGCTCGCCCGGCTTGGGAGTGTAGCCCTTGCCCGGCACAAAGCGGATCACGGCATCGGGGTCGATGAAGCGGCGGATCAGCCAGCTGCAGGCGATACGATCGATGTGGACGCCCTTGCGCGTGACCCAGATACGGCCTTTGAGGTCTTCGGCCGTCGGCACAGCCAATGAATCCGAGGCGTTTATGTCCTCGTCCGTAGCAAGCCGGATCTCGAGTGCAGCGATGATACCTTCTGCAGCGAGGCGGCCGGTCGCGCCGAAGAAATCAATCGCCATGACATCGGCGAGTTGCTTGCGCAGGCGCCGGATTTGGGCACGAGCTTCATTCTTTTCCTCACTGCCCGCCGCCGCATCGAGGGTCGAGGCGAGCGCCCGAGCCTCGGTGGCGAGCGCCTCATAGTCGGCGTCGCGCGCCGTATCGAAAAGCGCCCGCGCCTGATCGTCAGAGAGACCGTCGATCAGCCGCGCCTCGCAGACCATCGCCTCGCCGCCGCCCTCGATGATCTCCTTCAGGAGCCACGCAAAATCCTCCTGTGTCTCGGCGGTCGCCGGTAGTGCATAGACCGTGCTCTTCACAGCAACTGCACCGATGTTCTGCAGTCGGCGCCAGATCTTCACGCGCAGATAGGCCGGCTTGCTGGGAAGCTGGTGGATCAAAAGCAGCCAGGGTTGGTTTGGTGACTGGTTATCGTTCATGAAATAACTGTATCATTTTGAAAATGATATGCAACAGATGTATCAAATAGCTCGAATGTTCCGAAGAATTACTGGCTGTCTCTGATAGCTTCGGGCGCAAAGGTCGATCACTGCGAACGGAACGGACCCTTCTAAGGAAGCAATCTTTGAAAAGCCGACGGACAAGAACGTCGCATAACCGCAGTTAATGTGGTTGGGAATCGACCGATGTTCGTGCTTCCCAGACCTTCACGGAGCGCGCGAAGAGTTGCTGGATATCTTTTATGCCTAAATTGAGTAGCTGTAACCGTTCCTACAAGGCAGCCGGTCAGCGCTGCGATATTTGATGTCTCCGCCCTGCCCGGCTGCCGGCCCTGCTGGTCTGCGGTGACATTTCTGCTTTGCGCCGCATGCGACAATTCTGGATGGTTGCAACA
>NZ_QOKZ01000034.1 GCF_003697785.1 Paracoccus alkanivorans
CAGCCTGGGCGGTCGGCGTTCCACCCGGCACAACAGGAGATGCTTCACAGCGTCGAAGCCGATTGCACCCATGTGGAGCGCCTGCTTCACGGCGACCTGGAGATCGGCCAGATCGAAGGTTTCCAGCAGCCGTAAAACCTGGACGTATTCGCGGCGGCCATGCCGGTTCATGCGGGCCTCCATCAGCCGGCGCAGTGTCGCGAACTCTTCGGGAAGGTCCCAGCCCTGAAGCGGCGCTGCCTGCTCAAGCGCATTGATCTTCTGTTCCAGCAGCGGCAGGTAATGGATCGGGTCGAAGACGATCTCGTCACGATCCCAGCACCGGGGATGGCGGGCGATCACTTCCCCACGGCAACCGATGACCACCGTGTCGACATAGGCCCGGATCCAGACATCCTGATGTCCGAAGGCGACCGGCACCGAGTAGTCATTAGTCTTGTAGCGCACCAGAGATTGGGACGAGACTCGCCCATTGTCCTGATCACAGGCCTCGAAAGGCGCGGCCGGGAATGGGCGCATCGCTGCCAGATCGTGTTGCAACCGCGCGCCGATGGTATCGCTTTCGCCGCGCAGAACATCGAGCTGGCGACGCTCGCATTGCTCCTCCAGCCAGAGGTTGAATGCCTCCCAGGTTGCAAACTCGGGCATCGGCACCATGAAGTTGCGTCGGGAATAGCCGACCAACCCCTCGACCTTCCCCTTGTCATTGCCCTTGCCCGGACGGCCATAGCGATCCCGGATCAGGTAGTGCGACAGGAACCCGCTGAACAGTTCCGCCCGTTTGCGGGTGCCGTCGGGCAGGATCTTTGCCACCAGGCATCGGTCATTATCATAGACGATCGACTGCGGAACCGCGCCGAAGAAGGTAAAGGCATGGATATGGCCGTCGACCCAGGCTTCGGCCACCGCCGCCGGATAGGCCCTGACATAGCAGGCATCGCTATGCGGCAGGTCCAGAACGAAGAAATGAGCTTTCTGCTCAATACCACCAATCCTGACCTGCGCCTCGCCAAAATCGGCCTGCGCATGACCCGGCGGATGCGCCAGCGGCACAAATACTTCCTGCCGACGCTTCTCCCGCTCCCGAATGTAATCCTTGATGATCGTGTAACCGCCGGTGAACCCGCATTCCTCGCGGAGCCGGTCGAATACCCGCTTTGCCGTGTGTCGCTGTTTGCGCGGCATATGGCGATCCGCCTCAAGCCACGCGTCGATGATCGGAATGAACGGCTCAAGCTTCGGCCGCCTGACCTCGGCCTTCCGCCGATAACCCGGCGGCACCGAGAACATCATCATCTTCGCAACCGTATCGCGGGAGATGTTGAATTCCTTCGCCGCCTGACGCTGGCTCATGCCCGCCGCGCAGGCCTGACGCACCTTCAGATATAGTTCCACGCTGTAGATCCTCCCGCCCTCCCTGCAACCACAGAAAGGGAAAAGGTGGACGACTTTTACACCGCCCGCAGCAGCACCAAGCCGCCGCTTCCGTGGACTAATTTCGCACCGCCGTTCTCA
>NZ_QOKZ01000035.1 GCF_003697785.1 Paracoccus alkanivorans
CAGGGCAGAGCACCCTTGTCGGACAAAAACTGACAAAAGCTCAATTGGCGCGGGGTAGAGCAGCCCGGTAGCTCGTCAGGCTCATAACCTGAAGGTCGTAGGTTCAAATCCTACCCCCGCAACCAATTTGATCCGAAAACAATCATATAAACCAGTTCCTTACGCGCAGAACGCCAAGAGGCGTGCTTCTTGCATTTACATGAAAATCGTCCAAACCAGAACCTCTTATCAAGTAACATCAGATACTTAGGCTCCAGACCCATTGATTTCAGGCTCCTGGCATGATTCAGGCTCCGCAAGGAGACCTGATCGATGAGCAACCTTTACTGGCTGACCGACGCCCAGATGGAGCGTCTGCAGCCGTTCTTCCCCAAAAGCCATGGCAAGCCCAGCGTCGATGATCGGCGTGTTCTGAGCCGAATAATCTTCATCAATCGCAATGGGTTACGCTGGTATGACGCGCCGAAGGAATACGGCCAGGTCAAGACTCTTTACAACCGTTGGAAGCGCTGGAGCGACAACGGGGTCTTCGCCCGGATCATGGTGGGCCTGGTCGCCGAGAGCGCCGAGCACAAGACGATCATGATCGATGTGAGCAGGCGAACGCCATGCGTTCGAGTGAGCCTGCGCAAGTATCTGAAGGCCCACCGCACGGCATCGAGTCTGCGGGTCAAAAAGGGGGGTGTGGACGCCAAATCGGGCAAACCAAAGGTGGCATGAACACCACGTTGCACGCCGTTGCGATGCCAAGGGGCGGCCGATCGGGTTCTACATGTCGACCGGCCAAGTCAGCGATTACACCGGCGCGGCGGCTCTGCTAGGCGGCCTGCCGAAGGCGGGGTGGTTGCTGGCCGATAGAGGCTATGACGCCGATTGGTTCAGAGAAGTTTTGAAAAGCAAGGGGATAAAGGTCTTCATCCCCGGCCGGAAGTTCCGCAAGAAGGCCGTCAAATATGACAAGCGGCGCTACAAACGGCGCAACCGCATCGAGATCATGTTCGGGCGCCTGAAAGACTGGCGGCGCATCGCCACACGATACGACCGATGCCCGGAAACGTTCTTCTCTGCGATCTTGCTCGCAGCAACCGTTCTGTTCTGGCTATGATCCAGAACGAGTCCTGAGCCTAAGCATCATGCAGGTCATGGCGGCGCGGAACCCACTGGAAATCAAACCCATTAGCGCTTGCTGAGCCTCAAGAATGGGGGAGAGACCAAATGCAAGATAGCATGTTCATCGGGTCTAAGGGCGGCATTCCAATCTGGACATTTTGGCAAATCGATTCCAAGCTGGCCCGGGTTACCGATGCGTCGCAATTGCAGGAGTCCCGCACTATGGATGGTGCATTCAAGCAGATTGAGCGTCTCGGCCGGCTGACGACGGAACTGGGCGAGGATGTGCTTGTCCTGTTGCGTTTCGACGGCACGGACTACCTGAATGAATTGTTCGAATACCGGGT
>NZ_QOKZ01000036.1 GCF_003697785.1 Paracoccus alkanivorans
TTCAAGCAGATTGAGCGTCTCGGCCGGCTGACGACGGAACTGGGCGAGGATGTGCTTGTCCTGTTGCGTTTCGACGGCACGGACTACCTGAATGAATTGTTCGAATACCGGGTGGAGGCTCTTGCCGCGCGTGACGACCTGGATTTTGACGCCCTGATCGGCACCCATGCGACGGTCGAGATCGAGGCCCATGACAGGATGCGGCCTTTCGACGGCATCGTGACATCGGCAAGATGGGCCGGGGTCGGGGAAAACGGCCATCGCTATGACCTGACCCTGCGGCCCTGGTTCTGGCTGGCCGGCAAGCGCCGCAACCAGCGGATCTTTCACAACAAGAGTGTCGATCAGATCCTGCGTGAACTCCTGTCGGATTATGCCGGTTTCGGTTACCCGCATCTGGAGATCAGGCTCTCCAATCAATATCCCGAGCTCGAATACACGGTTCAATACCGTGAAAGCGATCTGCAATTCGCCCGCCGGCAGATGGAGCGGCACGGGATCAGCTTTCATTTCCGCCACGAGAAGGGCAGCCATACGCTGGTGCTGACCGATGACGAACTGGCGCATGAGGTGATCGGCGAGATCCCCTTCAAGCGCTATGACGGCCATCACCAATACGAGTTCGAGCATTTCTGGGACTGGGCGCCGGAGCGGAATTTCACCACCGGGGCGGTCCGGCAGGTGGATTACAATTTCAAGCAGCCGACCCAGAGCATGGAGACCTCGCAGCCGAGCGATGCGGCTTATGCCTTTGGCCATGTGGAAAGCTTCGACTATCCGGGCGATTACCTGTCCGAGAGCCCCGGCAAGATCGTCACGCGGATGCGCCAGCGGCAGGAGCGCGGCGGCGACCGCCGCAACCGTGCGGTGGGCGATTGCGTGAGCCTGACCGCGGGTTTGCGCCTCAGGCTGGGCGGCGACAGGGTGCCGGGGCATGGCGAGACCTATCTCTGCCTGTCGGCGGCCCACAGCTTTGTCAGCGAGGCCTATGGCTCGGGCGGGCAGGGCAGCGACGGCTACAGCTATTCCGGCGCTTACGTGCTGATGCCGGACACCGCGCCGATGGTGCCGCCGAGACGGACGGAGGCGGCGCGCGTCCATGGCCCGCAAACGGCGATGGTGGTGGGCGAGGGCGAGATCGACTGCGACGAATACGGTCGCATCCTGGTGCGCTTCCACTGGGATCTGGAGGAGGCCTATTCGATGCGCTGCCGGGTCAGCCAGAGCTGGGCCGGGGGTGGCTGGGGCGGCATGGTGATCCCCCGCATCGGCATGGAGGTCGTCGTCGAGTTCCTCGAAGGCGATCCCGACAAGCCG
>NZ_QOKZ01000037.1 GCF_003697785.1 Paracoccus alkanivorans
TAGGACAGGGCCAATTGCCTGGACACGAAACGCTCATCGCGGCGGCACAGGATCTGGCGCAGCCGATCGGGCTCGACATTCAGCGATCGGTGCAAATTGTCCGGCCGGCGTGGCTGGCGGGCAAAGCGTGCATTGAACGCGGCGATGAATCCCGGCAGGAAAGCGTTGGCTGCCATCCTGTCGCTGATGCCTGCGAGTCGAAGTTCCTTGACGAGCCGGTCCTGCAGCGTCCGGTTGGCCCGTTCCACGCGGCCCTTGGCCTGTGAGGAATTCGCGCAGATGATCTCGATATTCAACTCGTTCAGTGCCCGGCCGAATTGTGTCATGCCATGACCGGTTCGGGGATCGGGGTGGTTCACACGGAATACGCTGTGCTTGTCGGAATAAAAGGCAACTGGTCGGCCGTGCTCATTCAGGTAACCTTCCAACGCCTCGAAATAGGCGAAGGTGCTCTCGGAAGCCACGAAGCGCATCTGCATCAGCTTGCCGGTGGCATCATCGATGAACACCAGCAGGGTACAGGCCGGGCCGCGATCCTCGAACCATCGGTGTTCCGAGCCGTCGATCTGGATCAGTTCTCCCAGGGCTTCGCGGCGTAGCCGCGGCTGATGCAGGGTCCGGCGATGTTTGCGCGAGATCCATAAACCATCCTCGATCATCCATTTGCGCAGGCTCTCGCGCGAAATCCGGATGTCGTGCAATTCCTCCAGCTTCTCTGCTGCGAATGTCGGGCCGAAATCGGAGTATTCATTCCGCACCAGTTCGAGAATTTCCGTGCGTCGTTCAGCACAGATCGCATTATTGGGCCGCCGACCGCGTGCCCGATGCGCCACACCGGCAGGCCCCGAGCTCCGGTATCGTGCCATGAGCCGATGCACCTGGCGCCGGCTCAGGTTCAGCAGACACGCCGCGTCCGTGACGCTGAGATGCTCAGCCTCCACATCCTTCAGGATTTTGAGCCGGTTCAGATCGCGTTCGCTCATCAATACCCATCCCATGACCGTCCCCCGAATTGTTATTTGCTTGGCTCGTCGGGGGAGTGTGACATTCCTGCTTTGCCAATGTGGGACATTTTAGCATTGCTGCTATA
>NZ_QOKZ01000038.1 GCF_003697785.1 Paracoccus alkanivorans
TCAGATGGGGTATTCGGCTTGCGCTCCACTTCCAGCCTCGGTCTCCGGTAGGTGCTGCGCCTCGAGCTGATGATAGAACGTGGTCTGTGTGAAGCAGTCACAAGCATCAGGAAGGAAGCGCAGCATGAAGCATTATGCCGGATTGGATGTATCGGTAAAAGAGACCACCATTTGCGTTGTCGACGAGGACGGTCAAATTTGCCGAGAAATGAAGGTTACGAGCCATCCCGAGGATCTTGCCTTGGCATTGAGCGGCATCGGTGTCCGGATCGAGCGGATCGGATTAGAAGCTGGTCCCTTGTCGCAGTGGCTTTTCGAGGGGCTGGCCAGGGCAGGCCTTCCGGTGATCTGTATTGAGACACGCCACACAAAGGCATTTCTCAAAGCACAGGTAAACAAAACCGACCGGAATGATGCGCGCGGGATCGCGCAGATGATGCGGGTCAATCTATACCGCCCGGTGCATGTGAAGACTTTGGAAAGCCAGCAGCGTCGAGCCTTGCTGCGAGCCCGAAAGCTCTTGCAGGAGAAAGCGATTGCGGTCGAGAACGAAATACGCGGCCTGCTGCGCAACTTCGGGCTCAAGGTTGGGATTGTTGGCGCAGGGAAGTTCGAAGCCCGCGTCCAGGATCTCATCGAGGCATTGCCGGAATTGGAGGAGGTGATCAGTGTATTGCTTGCCACGAGACGAAAGCTCCGTGAGAGCTTCGCCAGACTGCACGGCAAGGTGCTGGAAATCGCGAAAGCAGATGCCGTTTGCATGCGCCTGATGACAATCCCGGGCGTCGGGCCTGTGACTTCACTCGCCTTCATCAGCACCATCGACATCCCAGCACGTTTTCGAAGCTCTCGATCAGTCGGGCCGGTCCTGGGGCTGACACCGGTCCTCAATCAGTCCGGAGAAAGCCAACGCGTGGGCCGGGTGTCCTTGTGTGGCGACGGAATGATGCGGGCTTTGCTGTATGAGGCGGCGCAAGCCATGCTGACCAGGGTGAAGAAATGGTCGTGGCTGAAAGCTTGGGCCGT
>NZ_QOKZ01000039.1 GCF_003697785.1 Paracoccus alkanivorans
TACCGATACCGCGTAACCGAACATCAGCGTGATAAGCGGCCGGTCAAGCGTGATCATCGTCAGGAACAGTGCACTGGTTGTGACATTGACAATCAGACCGGTGACGACGGTCCATGTCCAGAAGGCTTCTCCGAGAGGGATTTCGCCCCGCCACAGGGACCGCAGTTTTGCCATAAGATAACCCCGGCCGTATGCATGGCAGTCTGCCACGGGTTCGGTTCGATTTAATGGATCCGGAAGCTCCGGACCGGCGGCACGACACCTCTGCTCAGCACCGGTATTGCATATAGCCGCGGTGCACAGCACTTGAAAGCCTGCCCTGCGAGGATTCAGTCTTGCAATCGATTACCCGCAATGATGACCATCACCCTCACGCGGTCTTGCGCCGCACGAGCAGCTTGTCGATGCGGCGGCCGTCCACATCCACGACCTCGATCCGCCAGCCGCCAAGCTCGAAATACTCGCCCGGTTGCGGCAGCATCCCCATCTTCTCCAGCACG
>NZ_QOKZ01000004.1 GCF_003697785.1 Paracoccus alkanivorans
TTGTCGAGCATGGTTCCCCTCCCCGAAGCTTGATTCACTCAAAACGCGCCAAGGCGCAGCCTGAAAATGTTCCTGGTATTATGAATGATGGATTCCACAACAGGACAATGTCAAGATAAACTTCGCCATGCGGGCGCATATGAGGGTAGCGCGGCTGCTTTTGGTCTTTCCGGTCAGTATGATAATTGCCCCCCACCCGCTGCTGACGGGTTAATGAAGCCGTCCTGCCGTTGATCCGGCGACCGGGAAATCGTGACAAATGATGGGTGGCAAGGTTGATTTCTCATCAGTCATTTTGCATATGCGGAAAACCATGCCGCAAGCACAAAGGCGACAGGCGCATTCTGGTATACCTAATTTCAAGAATGCCCCGGATAGCGCGCTTAAGCGGGAAAATCATCAATCAGAAGACAAGATGAAGAGCAAATGCCTCACATCATGTCCGATCCATCACCCTTGAAAACGCAAAGCTGGCCGGGCAATTCCGACAGGGCCTATGCCGCAGACATCGCGAAGCATCGAAGCGCGGCTTGCCTGTCACCGAGGCGCCCTGGCCAGCGCATGATCGCTACCGACGCAGGTAAGCGATAATATACTTGGCTGAATCACGCAGTTCCTGATGGAAACACCTTCCCCTTGCGGCCAAGCCATGCGGGGCGCAGCGATTCAATCCAGTCCGATCGCGGCGAGAATCGGACCCGGCATTTCCTGACCGCTCAGGTCTTCCTGCACGAGAATCACATGCCGGGTGTCGGAAGGATAACTGTCGTCCGGCCGACCTTCGGCCCGGATGGTCAGGCGCAGTGGTGCCTGACCATCCCAATCCGCCAACTTCTCAAGCGAAAGCACAACATTGGTATAGGACATTTCCTTGCCGCGATTCTCTCCGGCCTCGATCTCGACAGTGCGGTTCGGGACATAGCGAACCAGCACCACATCGATCGATCCCGTCAGTTCCGATAACGGCACGACTTCTATGCGGTCGCCTTCGGGCGCCTGTTCCCGGGTAATGCTGACCAGCGCAGGCGAAGCGCGATGCGCGTCGATCAATCCCATCAACTGGGCCGGCCCGGGCGAAACCGCAGTGTCCTGCCCATCTATAATGAGTTGCGGGGTATAGACAGACCGCTCGCCCGCCGCACGGGCATAAGCCTCCTGTCTCGCGGTGAATTCCGGGCTGGCGAAGCTGTCGGTCCAGCCCAGGTAATCCCAGTAATCGACATGTAACGACAGGGGCAGGATACCGGGATCATCCGCCAGCGCCTCCAGCATCGCGTCGGCAGGCGGGCAGGAAGAGCAGCCTTGCGCCGTGAACAACTCTACCACTACGGGCAGGGTCGGCGGCATGAAACTGTCCAGCGGAAGCGGCGCCACGTCGCTTGCGGCAAAGCTGTTGAAGCCTGTGGCTTCCGGAGAATCATACTGACTGTCAAGCGGCGGCGCAGCGCGGCCGGGCTCTGCCGGGGCGGCGATAACCGGCGCCTCCTCCCCCTCCGCCGCGGTGGTATCCTGTGCGCGAACGGGCAGCGCCGCGATCAGCGTTACGGCAATCGTTGCCCATAAAATCTTGGTTCCTGACCACGCAGCCATTCTTTTCCTGATCGGACCACCCGTATTTCGCGCCAGAACGCCGGGTTGCGTCTGACC
The DNA here is from genome assembly GCF_003697785.1 of Paracoccus alkanivorans. Taxonomy (GTDB): domain Bacteria; phylum Pseudomonadota; class Alphaproteobacteria; order Rhodobacterales; family Rhodobacteraceae; genus Paracoccus; species Paracoccus alkanivorans. The sequence goes on from NZ_QOKZ01000004.1 coordinate 1,648, forward strand.
TGACATGCTGTGCATCACTCTGCCCAATTCGTCGAATTCAGGTCTATTGCATAGCCGCTCCGGCAGCCTCAAGACAAATCAAGGCTTTGTTAGTCGATCCAATGCTATTGATTGTGCCACTTGAGCAACTGCAGCAAGTATGGTATGCGATTGCATACAAAGTCTCTGCGATGCCCTTGCAGAACCCTTCTCCATGAGGCAAAGCAGGAAGACCGCATGCCCGACCCATCCATTTCGCAGACAGGGAGGCCCTGATGCCCATCCAGACCGGAATCGACTCCGCCAAGACCCGCCGCAAGCTCAAAGCCGGTGGCAAGGAAATCGCCTATTACTCGATCGACGCCGCCACCGAGGCCGGCCTTGGTGATTTCTCCAGGCTTCCCGCCGCACTGAAAGTGGTGCTGGAAAACATGCTTCGCTTCGAGGATGGCGGCAAGACCGTCAGCCCCGACGACATCAAGGCATTCGCCGAATGGGCCGCCAAGGGCGGCAAGAACCCCCGCGAAATCGCCTATCGCCCTGCCCGCGTGCTGATGCAGGACTTTACCGGTGTCCCCGCCGTGGTGGACCTGGCCGCGATGCGCGACGGCATCAAGGCGCTTGGCGGCGATGCGCAAAAGATCAACCCACTGAACCCGGTCGACCTGGTCATCGACCACTCGGTGATGATCGACGAATTCGGCACCCCCCGCGCCTTCCAGTTCAACGTGGAACGCGAATACGAACGTAATATCGAACGTTACCAGTTCCTGAAATGGGGTCAGAAAGCGTTCCAGAATTTCCGCGTCGTGCCACCCGGAACCGGTATCTGCCACCAGGTGAACCTTGAGTACCTGGCACAGACCGTCTGGACCGACACCGACCAGAGCGGCGAGGAAGTCGCCTATCCCGATACGCTGGTCGGCACCGACTCGCATACCACCATGGTCAACGGCCTTGCCGTTCTGGGCTGGGGCGTCGGCGGGATCGAGGCGGAGGCCGCAATGCTGGGCCAGCCGATCTCGATGCTGATCCCCGAGGTTGTCGGCTTCAAGATCACCGGCGCGCTGACCGAAGGCGTGACCGCGACCGACCTGGTGCTGAAGGTCGTGCAGATGCTGCGCGAGCATGGCGTTGTCGGCAAATTCGTCGAGTTCTACGGCGACGGGCTGGATCACATGCCGCTGGCCGACCGCGCGACCATCGCCAACATGGCGCCCGAATACGGCGCGACCTGCGGCTTTTTCCCGATCGACGACGAAACCCTGCGCTACCTGCGCCAGACCGGCCGGGACGAGGATCGCATCGCGCTGGTCGAGGCCTATGCCAAGCAGAACGGATTCTGGCGCGGCAAGGATTACGACCCGGTCTATTCCTCGACGCTGGAACTGGACCAGAGCGATGTCGTGCCCGCCATCTCGGGGCCGAAACGCCCGCAGGATCACGTGGCGCTGACCGAATCCGCATTCGCGTTCCGCAAATATATCTGCGGCACCCGCAAACTGCCGGAACCGGCCCGCAACGGCACCCGCACCTGGAATGCCGAGGGCGGCGCCCCTTCGCCGGACGATCTTCCCGGTCATCACGAGGGCTACAAGTCCGGCTCGGTCGAGGGAGAGGATTACAAGCTGCATGACGGCTCTATCGTGATCGCCTCGATCACCTCCTGCACCAACACCTCGAACCCCTATGTGCTGATGGCCGCCGGCCTCGTCGCCCGCAAGGCGCGCGAACTGGGCCTGAACCGCAAGCCCTGGGTCAAGACCTCGCTGGCGCCCGGCTCGCAGGTCGTGTCGGAATATCTGCAAGCCGCCGGTCTGCAAGAGGACCTGGACGCGATCGGCTTCAATCTCGTGGGTTACGGCTGCACCACCTGCATCGGCAATTCCGGTCCGCTGGAGCCCGCGATCTCGAAATCGATCAACGACAATGATCTGGTCGCGGTTTCGGTCCTGTCGGGCAACCGCAACTTCGAGGGCCGGATCTCGCCCGATGTGCGCGCCAATTACCTGGCCTCGCCGCCGCTGGTGGTGGCCTATGCTCTGGCCGGCGACATGAATATCGACCTGACGAGCGAGCCGCTTGGCACCTCGAAGGACGGCAAGCCTGTCTATCTGAAGGATATCTGGCCGACCACGAAAGAGGTGGCCGAACTGGTCGAAACCGTCGTCACGCGCGAGATGTTCCAGGAAAAATACGCCGATGTGTTCAAGGGCGACGACCGCTGGCAAGGCGTCGACGTCACCGACAGCGAGACCTATGACTGGCCTGCCAGCTCGACCTATATCCAGAACCCGCCCTATTTCCAGGGCATGTCGAAGGACCCGGGCACGATCAGCAATATCCAGGGCGCGCGCGTCCTTGCACTGCTGGGCGACATGATCACCACCGACCACATCTCGCCTGCCGGTTCCTTCAAGCCGGAAACCCCCGCCGGGAAATACCTGACAGAGCGTCAGGTCCCTCCGCGCGAGTTCAACTCCTACGGCTCGCGCCGCGGCAATCACGAGGTGATGATGCGTGGCACCTTCGCCAATATCCGCATCAAGAACGAGATGCTGGACGGTGTCGAGGGCGGCTATACCAAGGGACCGGACGGCCAGCAGACGGCGATCTACGATGCGGCCATGGCCTATGAGGACAAGGGCGTTCCGCTGGTCGTCATCGGCGGGGTCGAATATGGCGCGGGCTCGTCGCGTGACTGGGCGGCCAAGGGCACCAACCTGCTGGGTGTCAAGGCGGTGATCGCCGAAAGCTTCGAGCGTATCCACCGCTCCAATCTGGTCGGCATGGGCGTCATTCCCTTCGAGTTCACCGATGGCGACAACCGTAAGACGCTGAAACTGACCGGCGACGAGACCGTATCGATCAGTGGGCTGGAAGGTGATTTCAAGCCGCTTTCACTGGTGCCCGCGACAATCACCTATGCCGATGGCACCACCAAGGAGATCACGCTCAAGGCCCGCGTCGATACCGAGGTCGAGATCGAATATCTGAAGAATGGCGGCGTGCTGCATTACGTGCTGCGCAATCTCGCCGCAGCCTGACCGGCGCAAGACGAACAACGAACCCCCGGCCAATTGCGCCGGGGGTTTTCTTTTACATCAACCGCCTATCGCAACACCTTCACGACGCGGATCGGCCCCGCCGGACAATCCGTCGGGCGTAATGGCAATACCGTGAAGACCCGAGTTCAGGTCGGTCTCTTCCACCTCGAAGCCCATATCCGCCAGTGGTTGCGTCAGGTCAGTGGCCGAAGTTCCCGCCTCGACATCCATCGTCCCGAAGCGGTTGACAATATTGGGCAGAGCGACCGCCTGCTGCACATCCAACTCCCAATCGAGATAGCCGATGATGGCCTTGGCGACATAACCGATGATCCGGCTGCCGCCCGGCGAACCTATCACCAGCACCGGCTTGCCATCCTTCATCACGATGCTGGGCGCCATAGAGGAACGCGGCCGCTTGCCCGGCTCCAGCCGGTTGGCGATGGGATAGCCCGCCTCGTCATGCGTCTCGAACGAAAAATCGGTCAATTCGTTATTCAGCAGGAATCCCTGGGTGAACAGGCGCGAGCCAAAGCCGTTCTCGATGGTCGTTGTCATCGACAGCGCATTGCCATCCGCATCGACGATCGAGATATGCGAGGTCGAGGGCAGTTCCAGTGAGCTGTCCCGCCCCCAGTTCATCGCATGCGACCAGCCGGGCGAGCCGGCGCTGACCTCGGGCAGAGCATCATCTCCAGCCAGCAATTCACCCCGCCCGGCCAGATAATCGGGCGCGATCAGACCCTCAGTCGGGACAGGAACGAAATCGCTATCGGCCATATACCGGCCCCGATCCGCGAAGGCGAGACGCGAGGCGTCACCGATCAGCCGCCAGCTTTCGGGATTCTCGGCCCCGAGCGCGGCAAGATCATAGCCCCCCAGCATCCCGAGGATTTGTCCCACGGTCAGCCCGCCCGAAGACGGAGACCCCATGCCGCAAACCTCGTGATCACGATATTCGGCACAGACCGCCGGGCGCTCCTTGACCTTGTAGGCCGCCAGGTCTTCCATCGCCAAAAGACCAGGATTTCCCTCGGCATTTCGAACGGTGTCGACAATACCTTCAGCGATTTCTCCGCTATAGAAGGCCTTGCTGCCCTCTGCCGCCAACCGCCGCAGCACATGGGCATATTCGGGGTTTTTCAGCGTGTCGCCTGCCGCGACGGCCTCGCCGCCAGGGAAGAAATAGGCTTTGGTAGCGGGAAAACGGCCCAAACGTTCGCTATCCTCGGCCACCAAGCCGGCCAAGCGCGGCGAGACGGTAAAACCCTCATCGGCCAGCGCGATGGCATCATCGAACAGGCTTCCCCAGTTCACCTTGCCCCAACGGCGATGCGCCTCCTCCAGCAGGGCGGGCGTGCCCGGCGTGCCGACCGAACGGCCGCCGACCACCGCGTCATAGAATTCCAGCGGCTCGCCGTTCTCATCCTGGAAATATGTCGGAGTCGCTGCCTTGGGCGCGGTTTCGCGGCCGTCCAGCGTGGTCAACTCACCGCTTTCGGCATCATACCAGACAAGAAAGGCGCCCCCGCCCAACCCCGAGCTTTGCGGCTCGACCAGCCCAAGGACGGTCTGCACCGCCACCATCGCATCGGCCGCCGACCCGCCACGCTCCAACACCTTGGCCCCGGCCTCGACGGCCAGCGGATTGGCCGCCGCCACCATCCAGTTCTGGGCGGTGACCGGCTTGCCTTCTTCCTTGCTGGCAAGCGCAGCGCGGGCGGTCTCGCCCAGACCGGCGAAGGCATCGGCACTTTCGGTTTCGGGGCTGGCTGCCTCCGGCGCAACCGCATCCGTCGCCTGCTGCGCTGTCGCAGGCATTGCCCACACGCTGCCCATCAGCAGCGCTGTTACCAGACTCAACCTTGTCATGGCTGACCTCTCCCCGTTCTCACAAATAGATGAGGTCACTCTGTCGCGCGGTTGCACAAGGCGCAACCCGTCAGATCACTCTTCGGCGGCCAGCGCCTTTTCCAGTTCGGGGACAAAGCGATTGGTATAGTCCTCGCGGACCATAGGCCCGGCAAAACGATAGAGGATCTCGCCCTCGCCATTGACGATGAAGGTCTCGGGCGGGGCGGTCACTCCCCAATCGATGGCGCCGCGTCCCTTTGGATCGGTCGCGATGGCATGGAACGGATCGCCATCTTCCTCCAGGAACTCCAGCGCATTGGCTTCCGGGTCCTTCAGATCGACCCCATAGACCGGCAAGCGTTCGGACAATTCCATCAAGGTCGGATGCTCGGCCCGGCAGGGCGGGCACCAGCTTGCCCAGAAATTCACCAGTTTCACACCAGGTTCACGCAGCATCGCGTCGGTCAGTTGCGTCTTGCCCGGCAGCGTGGTCTGCGGCACGGCAGGCGCTTCGCGCCCCACCATGGTCGAGGGCAGCTCCGACGGGTCATCGCGCCCCATTCCCCACAGGAACATCCCCGCCAATGCGGCGAAGGCTAGGGGCGGCAGCACGACAAGGGGCGAAATCCTAGCCATTCTTCTCGTATTTCTCCAATTCACGGCGGGCGCGGGCATTGGCCGCCCAGCTTTGCCAAACGATCCCGACTAATAGCAGCAGCGAGACCCCGTAGGCCGCCAGCACCGTGCCGGCATATTTCCCAAGATCGATCATGCGCGCATCTCCCTTGCCTGCAATGCGGCAAGGCGCCGCCTGCGGATTTCCGTGCGTGTACGGACCAGCACCAGCACAAGGAACAACAGCAGGAACCCCAACATCGAGAGGTAGAGCGGATATCGATACACCTCGCTCATCCGTTCGCCCGGCGCGACCGACAGCGAAGCGCCCTGGTGCAGCCCCTGGTTCCAGAACAGCACCGCATAGCGTGACAGCAGCGCAAAGACCGAGCCTACAAGGCACAGCACCCCGGTCAGATCGGCGGCGCTATCCGCATCCTCGATGGCGGACCAGAGCGCGATATAGCCGATATAAAACAGCAGCAGGATCAGGAAAGAGGTCAGGCGCGGATCCCATTCCCACCATGTCCCCCACATCGGCTGCCCCCAGATCGCCCCGGTGGCCAGCGCGATCAGCGTCATCACTGCCCCCACCGGCGCGGCAGCCTTGGCGGCCAATGCGCTGACATGATGCCGCCGGATCAGCCAGATCAGCGAGGCGATAAGCATCATCACCCAGATATTGATCGCCATCATCGCCGCCGGCACATGCAGGAAGACGATCTTGACGGTCGAGCCCTGCTTGTAATCCTCGGGCGTCAGAAAGCCCCATGCGATCCCGCCGATGGTGCAGACAGCCGCGGCGATGACCAGCCACGGCAGAACGGCGCCAGAGACGCGCATGAATTTCACGGGGTTTGCGTATTCCCAGATCGACATATGTCTCCCCTATCCTCGGCGCGCGCGCCCCTCAAGCCCTCTCACCGCAGATTGACCCGCAGGGCGGCGGCGGCGGCGAACGGCACCAGCGCCATGACTCCGGCGGTGATCCCGGCAAGGAACAGGATCGGCGTGGTGGGATCGCCCCCCTCCGCGCCGCGCCGGATGATCTCGGTGCCGAAGATCAGGGTGGGGATATAAAGCGGCAGAACCAAGAGCGACAAAAGTAGCCCACCGCGGCGCAACCCTACCGTTATCGCTGCCCCGAACGCACCCAGCATCGACAGCGCGGGCGTGCCGATCAGCAACGAGGCGATCAGCCAGCCAGTGGCCTGGCCCGGCAGATGCAGCAGGATACCGAAAACCGGCGCCGCGGCGATCAGCGGCAGACCGGTGGTGATCCAATGCGCCAGCGCCTTAAGCGCGGTGACACCCTCCAGCGGAATGGGCGCGGTTGCCAGCAGGTCGAGACTGCCATCCTCGTAATCCAGCGCAAATATACGATCCAGCGACAGCAGGCAGGACAGCAGCGCGCCGACCCAAAGGATGCCCGGCGCGATGGGACGCAGCGCGCTGGTCTCGGGTCCGACGCCAAAGGGCACCATTGCGCAGAGGATCAGGAAGAACGCGACCGCAAGGCCGAACCCGCCGCCCGCACGGGTGGCAAGGGCAAGATCGCGTTTCAGCAGAACAATCATCCGCGCGCCACTGTCGGGTTTCGATCAGGGGGAGCGCCGGTCCCGGCAAAAGACAGGCATGCGCTGTTCTCCCTTCTTCTTTGGGAAAATACCTTCGGGGGGATCCGGGGGGGCGAAGCGCCCTCCGGCTGTCGCGGGACGCAACCCATGCGGGATAGGCCTGGCACGGATCGGCTCATGCGAAGGCCTCGTTGAAGCCCGCCGGCCGCCGGGACCTTCCCGGCCTGGCGCGATAGGGGGTGAGGTCCAGCACCCGCGCCTCTTGCAGCCCCAGATCGATATGCGTGGCCATAAGCGCCGCCCCTCCCCCGGCCAGATGTGTTCGCACCAGTGCCGCGAAGCGTTCCACCGAGGCCGCGTCCAGCGACACGGTCGGCTCATCCAGCACCCAGAGCGGACGCCCCGTCACCATTAGCCGCGCAAGGCCCAATCGCCGTTTCTGTCCCGCAGACAGCGCCGCTGCCGGACGATCCGCAAGCGCCGTCAGATCCATGGCGGCCAAAGCCTGTTCGACACTGCCGCCACCGAATATCTGCGCCCAGAAGCGCAGGTTCTCGGTCACCGTCAGCGCAGCTTTCAGCCCATCGGCATGGGCAGCATAGGCAACCGAATCCCCGGCCATCTCGATCCGCCCTTCGACCGCCGGTTGCAAACCCGCCACGCAACGCAGGAGCGTCGTCTTGCCGATGCCGTTCGGGCCACGCAGGATCAGCGCCTCTCCGGCATCAAGGGTGAAGGACACGCCTTCCACCGCCCTGATCCCGCCGCGAGCGGCGGCAAGCTCATGGACGGCCAGCAGGCTCACAGGGGCAAAAGCGCGCAGGCGACGCGACGCCCTTCGGACAGGGTCACGTTATAGGTGCGCGCCGCCGTGGGAGAGGCCATCGCCTCTACCATCACGCCCACCGCTTCCAGCGCATCGACCAGTTCGGCCGGGGGATGGGCGATTTCCGCGCCCATCCCCAGGAACAGCACATCGATCCGCCCGGCCAGCGTCAACAGGGGGGCAGAATCCTCCAGCCCTCCCCAAGGCTGCGCTCCGCCCTCTTCGACCAGGACCGGGCCCTCTATGACTTTTCCACCCACGCGGAAAAAGCCGGGGCCATAGCCGTCAACCGGCACCGCCCCGTCGAAATCTGTGGGCTTCATCGCCATCAGGGTGCCTCGGCGCCCGGAAAGGAGGAAGCGGCGTCCTTGGGATCCTTCTTCGACCAGTCGCGCTTGACACCCAGCCACAGAACCACGTTCTTGGCCACGTAGATCGAGGAATAGGTGCCGATCACGATCCCGAAGGTGATTGCGAAGACAAAGCCGCGGATCACGTCGCCACCCAGCACCAGCAGTGAAATCAGGGCGACCAGCGTTGTGCCCGAAGTCATCACGGTGCGGCTCAGGGTCTCGTTCACCGACAGGTTCATCAGGTCCCGAAGGGCGCGCTTCTTGTATTTCATCAGGTTCTCGCGCAGCCGGTCGAACACGACAACCGTGTCGTTGATCGAATAGCCCACGATGGTCAGCAGCGCGGCCACGGTCGCCAGGTCGAACTTGATCTGGAACAGCGCGAAGACGCCCATGGTGATCAGCACGTCATGAACCAGCGAGACGATTGCCCCAACCGAGAACTGCCATTCGAAGCGCAACCATATATAAGCCGAAATCGCCACCAGAGACGCAAGGATGGCATAGATCGCGGTATTGATCAGCTCACCCGAAACCTTCGGCCCAACCGATTCGACCGAGGGAAAGGTGATCGAAGGATCGACCTCCTTTAAGGCCGCCTCGACCTCATTGATCGTTTCGGGGGTAACCGATTCCGTGCCTTCCTGTGCAGAGATACGAACCTGCGCGACATGTTGATCGGGGCCGAATGTCGGGTCGAAAACCTGCGAGATCGCAACGTCTCCCAGCCCGAGAGGCTGCAAGGCCTGCCGATAGGCGCCGACATCCACCTCTTGCGTGGACTCGGTGCGGATCGTGGTGCCGCCCTTGAAGTCGATGCCGAAATTCAGCCCGAACACCAGCAGGCAGACGATCGACAGCACCGCCAGGACCGAAGAGAATCCGAAGGTCAGGAACTGCCAGCGGAAGAAATCGATCTGGGTGTTGTCGGGAACCAGTTTCAGACGGAAAGCCATGTTACACCTCGATCTGGCGCGGGCGGGCGCGTTCGAACCATGTGACGGTCATCAGCCGCGTCACCCAAAGTGCCGTAAAGACCGAGGTGACGATACCGATGGTCAGCGTCACCGCAAAGCCCTTGACCGGCCCGGAACCCAGAACGAACAGGATCGCGGCGATGATCAGGGTGGTAATATTGGCATCCACGATCGCCGACATCGCCTTTTCATAACCCAGTTCGATCGCGCGGGCAGGACCCCGGGCGGTTTTCAACTCTTCGCGAATACGTTCGAAGACCAGCACATTGGCATCGACCGCCATGCCTATGGTCAGCACGATCCCGGCAATACCCGGCAAAGTCAGCGTCGCCCCGATCATCGACAGCACACCGAAGATCAGCCCCATGTTGATGGACAGCGCAATGGACGCGAATACCCCGAACATCCCATAGGACAGCACCATCAGCGCAACCACGGCCACGAAACCCACCATCGAGGCGATCTTGCCCGCATCGACGCTGTCCTGCCCCAGTTCCGGACCTATGGTGCGCTCTTCCAGGAAGGTCAGTTCGGCGGGCAATGCGCCGGCACGAAGCAAGATGGCCAGTTCGTTTGCCTCGTCGAATGTCATGGAGCCCGAGATCTGGCCCGAGCCGGTCGTGATCGCCTGCCGGATGACGGGAGCCGAGATCACCTGGTCGTCCAGAACGATGGCGAAGGGCTGGCCGACATTGGCCGAGGTATAGGCCCCGAATTTCCGCGCCCCCGTGGGATTGAACCGAAAATCGACCGAAGGCAGACCGTTCTGATCGGTCGAGGGCAGCGCATCGTTCAACTCTTCGCCGGTGACGACCGGGGTTTCCTCGATCGTGTAGTAAACCCCTTCCTGCTCGGCATCGGGCAGGACCACCTGCCCCAGATCCACCTGCGCGTCCGGGTTCGAGCCGGTGCCCGCGACGGGGTTGAAGGTCAGCTTGGCAGTGGTGCCGATCAGCGATTTGAGCTCGTCGGCCGAACCGATCCCCGGAACCTGGATCAGGATGCGGTCGCTGCCCTGACGCAAGATCGTAGGCTCGCGCGTGCCGACCTCATCGACGCGGCGGCGGATGATTTCAAGGCTCTGCTGGAGGGTTCGGTCGTCGGTCACGGCTCTCTCGGCCTCCGACAACTGGATCGTCATCGCATTGCCGTCACCGGATATGTCGAGACTGGACTGCCCCGCCCCGGTCAGACTGGTCACGGGATCGGAAAAGCCCCGCGCGATTTCGATCGCACGCGCCATCTGATCGGGATTTCCGATCTCGATCTTCAATGTGCCATCCGGCGATTGCACACGCCGAATCGCGCCGATGGTCGCGCGTTCATCGGCCAGCGCACGGCGCAGATCAGGCCACAGCGCATCCATGCGCGACTTGTAGACCTCGGCCACCCGAACCTCGGCCAGAAGATGCGCGCCGCCGCGCAGATCGAGACCCAGATTGACGAGACCGCTCGGCAGCCAGCCCGGCCAGCCCGCCTGAGCCGCTTCGAGTTCGGGAGTGCTGGCGCCAGTCTTCTCGATCGTGGTCACGGCATCGTTATGCGCCTCGACCCGCTTATAGAACAGGTTGGGCATGGCATAAGCCAGCCCCAGCACGCAGATCCCGATGATCAGGATGCGTTTCCATCGGTCGATCTGAAGCATCTGGCGTCAAGCCCTCAGTTATTGGCGGCGACCGGGGTGGTCGCGGTGATCACCTGGGCGATCGTCGAACGGACGACGCGAACGCGGACGCCCTGTGCGATTTCGACTTCAAGTTCGTCGTCGCGGGCGCTGGCGACCTTGCCGATCAGCCCGCCCTGGGTCACGACCTGATCACCCTTTTTCAGCGCCGCGACCATTTCACGGTGCTGCTTAGCCCGCTTCTGCTGTGGCCGGATCATCAGGAAATACATGATCGCAAAGATCAGGATCAGCGGGATGAACTGTGCAAAGGCGGCACCACCGGAACCACCGGCGGCCTGGGCATAAGCGGGAGTAGCGAACATGCGGTTTCCTTTCGGCTGTCGGACCAGACCGTCGGGCCTGCCCATTCAAGTTGGCGCGCAACCTATCCGCGCGGCCGGACATTGGCAAGAAACCGCGCGGCGGATCGCCGCGCCCCGGATGCAGCGCCCTCCGGTTCCCCCGGAGAACTGACGGAAAATTGACCGGCATAAAGGAATCATTAACCCGGGGCCGGTAGGATTGAACGAGTTCCCGGGCGCTTGCGGCGCCTTTTTCAGCACCGGAGTCGAACATGTGGTCCATCCTGACGGCGGCAGCCGTCATTCTGGCATCTTCCGCGGCGCTCGCGAATGAGCCGTCATCCCACCCCCTCCGGTCCGTGCCGGACCTGTCTGCGGCCATGCCATCCAACGGGGATTGGGCAGGTTTCTATCTGGGGCTGCAAACCGGGTCGGGGACTGCCTATCGGAATTTCGACGGTGATCGGGGCGATCTGGGCGGGCTGACCGCCCGCGGCATCCATGGCGGACATCGGAAGGATTTTGGGCGGCTCGTCACGGGAACAGAGGTAGATGCCCATACCGTCAAGCTGGGAAATACCGGGAATCGTCACAAATTGCTGCGCTTCAAGACGACATTGGGTGTCGATCTGGGTCGTTTCAATCCCTATGGAATCTTTGGCACGGCCTATGCAATCCCCGAAGAAACCACGCTCACACCAAGTTTCGGCCTTGCATATGGTTTGGGGGCCAATCTCAAACTCACCGAACATGTGATGGTCGGCCTGGAATACACCAGCCAGACATTCGAGGATTTCGATAGTTTCCCGGGCCTCGAGGTGGAAGGGCGCGTGACGCAGTTCCGCACCGCTTTCAGATTCTAGACAGCATCGAATTTCGCGGATAGCTCTTCGCCCTGCCGTCTTTCGGGACCGCGTGCCCCCTGAGCATGATTTCTGCCCATCCGCTTTGCAATTCACCGGATCATGCCGATATATACAGCGACATGTCGGCCCGGTGCCGAGCAAGAGGAAAGGAGCGTCATGTCACGCAAGGCGATGCAAAGGCTGAGCTTTTACCTGCTGGTGCTGCTGGCGCTCTATGCGTCTCTGGCCGGTGCGGCGTAAGGGACGAGGATGGCACAGCGTTTCGGTGGGCGTTTTTCGCCCGGCAATATGGCCGGCAGTTCAGATCGGCTTCCCATGACCGAGACCCGGCACCGGCTGCAGGGGCGGCCGAAATGGATCACGATCGCCGCCTCTCCGTTTCTGCTGAGCGCGTTTTTCCAGGAACCTGCGGGAATGGTCATGAACCTGGCGGGTTTCGGCCTGATCGCCGCCGGGATGTGGCTGACCGGCGAGGGGCTCGTCGCCGAAGCCGCCTATGACCGCCGCCGCGTCGCGCGCCGCCCGGCCATCCCTCGCAAGCTGTTCGGCGGCGTGATGGCTGCCCTGGGACTTGGCATCGGTGCCGCCGAACCGGAGGCGCTGGCCGGAGCCGGGTTGATCGCTGTGGCGGGACTGGCCCTGCACTGGCTAGCCTTCGGCCCCGATCCGATGCGGGATAAGGGAATGGAAGGCACCGACAGTTTCCAGCGGGACCGCGTCGCTAAGATGATCGAGGAAGGGCAGGTCCATCTGGACCAGATGAAGGACGCGATCCGGCGTAGCGGCGAAAGGCGGCTGGAGGCCCGTGTTACGATGTTCGAGGCCACGGTTCACGAGCTTTTCGACCAGGTCCGGGAGGATCCTGCCGAGTTGGGTGGCGTCCGGCGCTATATGGGGGTCTACCTGATGGGGGCCCGCGATGCGACGGTAAAATTCGCAAATCTCTATGCCCGCTCGCAGGATCCACGAGCGCGGGCGGCTTATGAGGAATTCCTGAACGACCTGGAAAAAGATTTCACTTCGCGCAGCCGCCAGTTGCTGGAGGGAGACCGCAGCGACCTGGACATCGAGATGACCGTGCTGCGCGAGCGTCTGGCCCGCGAGGGGGTGCGTCCCGCTGATAACGGTGAACGCCCCGCATTGCGCTCGCAAGAGGCACAGAGCATGGACGATTTGCTGTCCATCCCGGAGCAGCAGAAGACCCGCTGATCCATGCCCCGTTTCGCCCTTCTGATCGAATATGACGGCGCCCCCTTCTCGGGCTGGCAGGCGCAGGCCGACCGGCCTTCGGTCCAGCAGGCGATCGAGAGCGCCCTGGGGCGGCTTGATCCGGGCTTCTCGGCAGGTGCGCGGATCGCCGCGGCGGGCAGGACGGACGCGGGGGTCCATGCCACCGGGCAGGTCGCCCATGCCGACCTGGAGCGGGATTGGGAACCCTTCCGACTGTCAGAGGCGCTGAACTACCACCTGAAGCCCGCCCCTGTCGCCGTGCTGGCCGCGGCACGCGTTCCGGATGATTTTCACGCGCGGTTCTCGGCGATCGAGCGGCGCTATTGCTTTCGTCTCATCGCCCGGCGCGCGCCGCTGACGCATGATCGCGGGCTGGTCTGGCGGGTGCTGAACCCGCTGGATGCCGATGCCATGCGCGAAGGCGCTGCGCATCTGGTCGGCAGGCATGATTTCACCACATTCCGCTCGTCGATCTGCCAGGCGCAGAGTCCGGTGAAAACGTTGGATCGGATCGAGATCGAGGAACGCGAGATTCCGCATGGCCGGGAATATCTGTTCAGGCTGCGGGCGCGATCCTTCCTGCATAACCAGGTCCGCTCGATCATAGGCACGCTGGAGCGGGTCGGCGCGGGATCATGGCAGCCCCGGCAGGTAGCCGAGGCATTGGCCGCCCGCGACCGCGCGGCCTGCGGCCCGGTATGCCCGCCACATGGACTGTATCTTACCGGAGTCGGCTATCCGGCCGATCCGTTCAGCGCCTGACCGAACGGCGGCGGCGCGGGCGCTCATCACGATGCGAAACCACGATCCTCGCCGTATTCCACAGGATCCACAGGTCGAGTCCCAACGAGGACCGGTGCAGATAAATCTCGTCAATACGCAGCTTGGCCGGCAGGCAGCGGCGATAATAGGCGCGCTCTGTCGCCTCGGCGCTGCCGCATCTGGCAAGAATACGGTCCTCGTGGCGGTGATAGATCAGCGTGGCAAGGCCGGTCACACCTGGACGGCACCGCAGCACCTGCCGATATTTGAGCGGAAAGCGCTCGACATATTCCCGAAGCGGCGGCCTTGGCCCCACAAAACTCATTTCGCCGCGCAGAATATTGAACAGTTGCGGAAATTCGTCGATGCGGGAGCGACGCAGGAAACGTCCGATCGGGGTGATCCGCCAATGCTTGTGCGCGCCGGTCGCGCCGGAATCCTCGTCATGCAGGAGCATGGTCCGGAACTTGAGTTGCCGGAAACTGCGCCCCGGCGCCTGCATCCGCTCTGCCCTGTAGAGGATCGGACGTCCCTGAACGACAAGCAGGGTCAGCGCCACCACCGCCATCACCACGGATAACGGCACCAGCAGAACCGTGGCCAGCACAATGTCGAAAAGGCGTTTGAGCCGCGGATGAGAGGCTTCCTCGTCGAATGCCGGATCCAGATGCTGCAGCAGTGCATTAGGGCTGGTCGCTTCCGAGAGGCTTAACGCTTCGGCGCCGATCTTGGCATTACCCCAATCGCGGTGGATGGTCACGACAGTTTTCCGATCACAATTCTCAACCCGATCCATTAGTTAACACGGCATTCATGACATGGGAACCCGAGCATGGAAGTTGCAAAGCCATGCTTGCTTAATAGTTACACTTCCTCCACTGTAACGCCAATCTCCGAAGCAAACACGCGATAAATCCATGCGCAAGTTTCTGGTTTTACTGGACGATAGCCACGAATGCCTCAACGCGATGAGATTTGCGGCGATGCGGGCAGCCAGCACCGGCGGTGGGGTCGTCATCCTGTCGGTAATTCCAACCGCCGAGATCCAGCATGGGTTTGGCGTGGCGGATGTCATGCGGGCCGAAGCCTATGAGCGTATCGAGGCGCATTTCGAGGTTTTTGCCAAATGGATGCGCTCGCGCCCCAAGGTCGAGCCAGAGCTGGTCGTGCGCGAGGGAGACCCGGCGGACGAACTGATCGCTCAGATCGCGGAGGATGCGGAGATCGGCGTGGTCGTCCTGGGGCTGAACAGCGACAAATCCGCAGCAAATCCGGTCCTGAGCCGGCTTTTACGCGAAGCGGGCAACCTGTCCTGCCCGATCACCATCGTACCGGGCGACCTGTCGAAAGAGCGGCTGGAGGCTATCACCCGATAGACGCACCATAGCTTGACCCGGCAGGCCGCCATCGCCATATCGGAACCAAAGGAGCGTTCCCATGTTCATCCAGACCGAAACCACGCCGAACCCCGTCACGCTGAAATTCCTGCCCGGCGAAACAGTGCTCGCCAGCGGCACGGCAGATTTTCCGAATCCCGAGGCGGGCGGCAAATCCCCATTGGCGCAGCGAATTTTCGCCGTCGAAGGCGTTACCGGAGTGTTTCTGGGCCGGGACTTCGTGACCGTGACCAAGGCCGAGGACGCGCCGTGGGATCACCTGAAGCCATCGATCCTTGGCGCGATCATGGAGCATTTCCAGTCGGGAGCCCCCGCCATCGAGGGCGACAGAGCGGAAAACGCCGGGCATGCCGCGCATGACGGCCCGGATTCCGAGATCGTCGGCCAGATCAAGGAACTGCTGGATACACGCGTGCGCCCGGCCGTGGCCCAGGATGGCGGCGACATCACCTTTCACGGTTTCGACCGCGGCATCGTCTATCTGCATATGCAGGGTGCCTGTGCGGGCTGCCCCTCCTCGACCCTGACGCTCAAGATGGGGATCGAGAACCTTCTGCGTCACTATATCCCCGAGGTGATCGAGGTTCGCCCCGTTGCCTGAACCGGTCGCGCTTGGTTTCGACACATCGGCCGCGCATTGCGCGGCCGCTTTGCTGCGCGGCGACCGGATACTGGCCTCGCGGCATGAGGAGATGACCAAGGGGCAGGCCGAAAGGCTGTTCCCGATGCTGGAGGAGATGCTGCCCGAAGCGGGGATCGGATGGAACGATCTGGACGTGATCGGCGTGGGTGCCGGTCCTGGCAACTTCACCGGAATCCGCGTCGCGGTTGCCGCCGCGCGCGGACTGGCGCTGTCGCTGAAGATTCCCGCCATCGGTGTCAGCGTGACCGAAGCCGCCGCCTTCGGATTGCCGCGCCCCTGCCGGATCGTGCTGCCATCGCGCCGTGATCAGGTGATCTGGCAGGATTTCGGCGCGGATGACGTGAATGAGAGGCAGGGCCGACCGCAGCAGGGTGCCATTGGCTCGCTGCCGCCCGGCCCCAAGCCGGTTGCGTCAATGTTTCCTCTGGCAGAAGCAGTCGCGCGTATCGCGATAATGCGCCGGGATTCCCCTGTCCCTCGCCCCGCGCCGATTTACCTGCGCCCCGCCGATGCCGCCCCGTCCCGCGATCCCGCTCCGGTCATTCTGCAGTGACTCCCGCAGAGCTGGCAGCACTGCACAGGCGCTGTTTCACCACGCCGCGACCATGGAGCACGGAGGAATTTTCGGCACTGCTTGAAACCCCCGGATGTTTCCTGCTGACCTGCCGCGGCGGCTTCCTTCTTGGCCGCGCGATTGCCGGAGAGGCAGAGCTTTTGACCCTGGCCGTTGCTCCCGAGGCGCGGAGGCAGGGTTACGGGCGCGCGCTGGCCCAGGAATTCACCGCCCGTGCGCGCCTCATGGGAGCCAGTGACCTGTTCCTTGAGGTGGCGGCGGACAATCTTCCCGCGCATGAACTTTATTCGGCCCTTGGCTGGCGCGAAACGGGGCGGCGGCGGGAATACTACGGCCCCGGGCTGGATGCCATCGTGATGCATCTTGGCTTTTCGGAACAACAAGAAGGCGGTTGACCGCCCCTGGCCAATGCGCCCTAATCGGCGCATCAGGCGGGTGACTTGAATCGCTCGCGGCAACAGGATGGGGTTATCTGTCATGACTTTGATGAAAACATTTATGGCAAGCTTGGCGCTGGCGGCGCTTGCAACCGGGTCAGCCTTGGCCGAACCGGCATTGATCTTTGATCTGGGCGGAAAATTCGACAAATCCTTCAACGAGGCCGCCTATCGGGGCGCCGAGCGTTGGGCCGAGGAGACCGGCGGCTCCTACAAGGAGCTGGAGATGCAGTCCGAGGCGCAGCGCGAACAGGCCCTGCGCCGCCTGGCCGAAACCGGCGCCAATCCCATCGTCATGACGGGCTTTGCATTCGGCAATATCCTCAACGAGATCGCGCCGGATTACCCGGATACCAAATTCGCCATCATCGATGCGGTCGTTGACCAGCCGAATGTCAAATCCATCATGTTCGCCGAGCAGGAAGGCAGCTATCTGGTCGGCGTTCTGGCGGCCATGGCGAGCGAAAGCGGAACCATAGGCTTTATCGGCGGCATGGATGTCCCGCTGATCCGGCAGTTCGGCTGCGGCTATGCGCAGGGAGCGAAGGCCGAGAACCCCGATATCAAGATCGTGGCCAACATGACCGGCACCACCCCGGCCGCCTGGAACGACCCGGTCAAGGGCGGAGAATTGACCAAGGCGCAGATATCGCAGGGCGCGGACGTGGTCTTTGCCGCAGCTGGCGGCACCGGCATCGGCGTGCTGCAGGCGGCGGCCGATGGCGGTATCCTGTCCATCGGGGTGGACAGCAACCAGAACCACCTGCATCCGGGCAAGGTGCTGACCTCGATGATCAAGCGCGTCGATGTCGCGGTCTACGAGGCCTTCAAGGCGGGTGAGGACCTGGAAACCGGCCAATCGGTCCTTGGCCTTGAAAGCGATGGTGTCGGCTATGCCCTGGACGACAACAACGCCTCGCTGATCACCGACGAGATGAAGGCCAAGGTCGATGAGATCGCCGAGAAGATCAAATCGGGCGAGATCGAAGTCCATGACTACTACAGCGACAATACCTGTCCTGCACTCAATTTCTGATGCATGAGGCCGTCACGGATACCGGGGGACGACCGGCCACGGCGGCCCCCAATGCCATCGAGTTGCGCGGCATCTCGAAAGCCTTCGGCCCCGTGCAGGCGAACAAGGATATCGACCTGCGCGTGCCCCAGGGCACAATCCACGGGATCATAGGCGAGAATGGCGCGGGCAAATCGACGCTCATGTCGATCCTTTACGGCTTCTACAAGCCCGACAAGGGCGAGATCCTGGTAAACGGGCGGCCGCTGACCATTGCCGACAGCCTGACCGCGATCAAGGCGGGCATCGGCATGGTGTTCCAGCATTTCAAGCTGGTGCAGAATTTCACCGTGCTGGAAAATGTCATTCTCGGGGCCGAGGATGGCCGCCTGCTGCGTCCGTCCCTTGCCAAGGCGCGCGAAGTGCTGAAACGGCTTGCTGCCGAATATCAGCTGAATGTCGATCCCGACGAGACCATCGACGAATTGTCAGTGGGCCACCAGCAGCGGGTCGAGATCCTCAAGGCGCTGTATCGGCAGGCCGATATCCTGATCCTCGACGAACCGACCGGCGTGCTGACCCCGGCAGAAGCCGACCACCTGTTCCGCATCCTCGAAGGGCTGAAGGCCGAGGGCAAGACGATCATCCTGATCACCCACAAGCTGCGCGAGATCATGGAGATCACCGATAATGTCAGCGTCATGCGGCGCGGCGAGATGGTCGCCTCGGTGAAAACCGCCGAAACCAGCCCCGAGGAACTGGCCGAGCTGATGGTTGGCCGCAAGGTGCTGTTGAATGTCGAGAAAGCCCCGGCGCGCCCCGGAGAAAAGATCCTCGAAGTGCGCGACCTGACGCTGGTCGATGACGAAGGTGTGGAGCGTCTGCGTGGTATCAGTTTCGACATTCGCGCCGGGGAAATCCTGGGCATTGCGGGGGTGTCGGGAAATGGACAGACCCAGCTGCTGGAATTGCTGGGTGGTTTTCCCGAGAAAGGGTCGAAATCCGGCGGCACCATCAGGATGAACGGGCAGGAACTTGACCTGACCGGCACCATGTCCGACGCCTCGACCCGCCGCGCCCGTGGCATTGGCCATGTCCCCGAAGATCGTCAGGCCGAAGGCCTGATCATGGATTTCACCGCGTGGGAGAATACCGCCTTCGGCTATCATCGCGCCCCGGAATTCAACAGGGGCCTGCTGATGGACAATGCCGCCATCCGCGCCGATGCCGAAACCAAGATGGAACATTTCGATGTCCGGCCCCGCAACCCGAACCTCGCCGCGCGCAATTTCTCGGGCGGGAACCAGCAAAAGCTGGTCGTCGCGCGCGAGATCGAGCGCAACCCCGACCTGTTGCTGATCGGTCAGCCCACACGCGGCGTCGATATCGGGGCGATCGAGTTCATCCACAAGCGCATCATCGAGCTGCGTGACGCGGGCAAGGCGGTGCTGCTTGTCAGCGTCGAGCTTGACGAGATCCTGTCGCTGTCGGACCGCATCGCGGTGATGTTCGACGGGCGCATCATGGGCGAACGCCTGCCCGGCGAAACGACTACGGGCGAACTTGGCCTGCTGATGGCGGGCATCACCGACACCGCGCATGCCGATGCCAGCGAAGGCATCCCGCCCGAGCACAAGCATGTCGACGAGGTTTCAGGGGAGCGCGGCTGATGGACAAGATGCCGAAATGGGCGGATGTGATCCTGACGCCGCTGATCTCGTTGATCCTTGCCATGGCGATATCGGCCATCGTGATCCTTGCCATCGGCGAAAGCCCGTGGCTGGCGCTGAAAACCATGATCGACGGAGCGCTCGGGTCCAGCTATGGCTGGGGTTACACGCTGTATTACACCACGAATTTCATCTTTACCGGGCTGGCAGTCGCAGTCGCCTATCATGCCAGCCTGTTCAATATCGGCGGCGAGGGGCAGGCGATGCTCGGCGGGCTTGGCGTGGCGCTGATCGCGCTGGCCCTGCCCTGGCCGCATTGGAGCCTCGCCCTGCCCGCCGCAATGGTCGGCGCGGCCTTGTTCGGCGCGGCATGGGCGCTGATCCCGGCGTGGCTGCAGGCCAGGCGCGGCAGCCATATCGTGATCACCACCATCATGTTCAACTTCATCGCAGCGGCGCTGCTGAACTACATGCTGGTCAATATCCTCAAGCCGGCGGGCACGCAGGATCCGGCCTCGGCCAATTTCCCGGAGGGAGCGCATCTGCCTCAACTGACCGAGATGGCGGCAGCCCTTGGCATCGAGTGGGGCAAGAACACCCCGGTCAATATCACCTTCATCATCGCCCTGATCGCCTGCATCCTGGTCTGGCTGCTGATCTGGCGCACACGTCTCGGCTACGAAATCCGCGCCCTCGGCCGGTCAGAGCCTGCCGCCCTTTATGCCGGGATCTCGCCCGTCCGGATCACCGTGATCGCCATGCTGATCTCGGGCGGGCTGGCCGGGCTGATGGCGATCAACAATGTCATGGGCGAAGCCGAGCGGCTGGTGCTGAACGCAGTCGAAGGCGCCGGCTTCATCGGCATCGCCGTCGCCCTGATGGGCCGCAACCACCCGTTCGGCGTGTTCCTTGCCGCGCTGTTGTTCGGTTTCCTCTATCAGGGCGGCGGGGAATTGGCGCTGTGGACCTCTATTCCGCGCGAGTTGATCGTCGTCATCCAGGCACTGGTGATCCTGTTTACCGGAGCGCTGGACAACATGGTGCGCATGCCGCTGGAACGGATATTCCTTGCCCTGCGCGGAAAGGGGCACGCGTGATGGAGTGGCTGATCCCTTACCTGCCGGGGTTCACGGCGGCCTATGCGATCCAGGCCGTCTCGGTCGCTTCACCCGGCCCCGGGGTGGCGCTGCTCCTGGGTATCGCGCTTTCGCAGGGGCGCGCGTGTGCCGTCGCGGCATCCTTAGGCATCGCGGCGGGGGCAGCTTGTCTGGCACTGGCCACGACGCAGGGGCTTGGCCTGCTGATGGAGCGCGTGGCATGGCTGTCCACAGCCATCCGCCTTGCCGGGATCTGCTATCTGCTCTGGTTGGCGGTCAAGGCATGGCGCCGCGCGATCCAGCCGCCAAGCGTCGCCATCGCGCGGGTGGATCGCGCCGCCACCGGCCTGCCGAGGGCCTTCATCGCCGGATATCTGATGCAGATCACCAATCCCAAGGCCATCGTGTTCTGGCTGGCCATCGCTACGGTCGGGGCCACCGACGGCGCCCCCCTGCCGGTGCTGGCGGTATTTATCGCCGGGGCCTTCGCCCTGTCGCTCGCCGGCCACGGCGCCTATGCGGTGCTGCTGTCCTCCTCGCCCTTCCGGCTGGCCTATGACCACGCCCGCCGCTGGATCGAGGCCGCCATCGGCAGCTTCCTGGCCTATGTCGCCTTCCGGCTGGCCACCGAAAGGAGCTGAGAATGGATTTCGCCACCATCATCCAGATCCTCGACTCTGCGGTGCGCCTGATGACGCCGCTGCTGCTGGCCTGCCTTGCCGGGCTATATTCGGAACGCTCGGGCGTTTTCGATATCGGGCTGGAAGGCAAGATGCTGATGGCAGCCTTTACCGCCGCCTCGGTCGCCTATGCCACGGGCAGCCCCTGGCTGGGCCTGCTGGCGGGAATCGGCGGTTCCATGGCGCTGGCACTGATCCATGGCCTTGCCTCGATCACCTTCATGGGCAACCAGTTGATTTCCGGTGTCGCGATCAATTTCCTCGCCTCGGGCATGACGGTGCTTCTGGGCCAGCGCATCTTCGGCCTCGGCGGGCGTACCCCATCGCTGACAGACGGAGGGCGGTTCGGCGAGATCATCCTGCCATTCGCCGATGCGCTTCGCGATGTTCCCGTTCTCGGGCCGGTCTATGCGGATCTGATCTCCGGTCACTCGATCCTCGTCTATGTGGCCTTCCTCTGCGTGCCGCTGACATGGTGGGTATTGTTTCGCACCCGTTTCGGCCTGCGCCTGCGGGCGGTCGGGGAAAACCCGGCCTCGGTGGATACTGCTGGCGTCTCGGTCACCCGGCTCCGCTATGCCTCGATCGCGATATGCGGGCTGCTTTGCGGGCTCGCGGGCGCCTATCTCGCCACCGGCCTTTCCGCAGGCTTCGTCAAGGAGATGACTGCAGGGCGTGGCTTCATCGCGCTGGCGGCACTGATCTTCGCCAAATGGCGGCCATGGAGTGCCCTGTTCGCAACTTTCCTCTTCGGCCTGCTCGAAGCCATCGCCAACCGTTACCCGAATCTCGACCTGGGTGTGATTACCATCCCCTCGATGTTCATGAACGCCCTGCCCTATATCCTGACCGTGATTATCCTGGCCGGCTTTGTCGGCCGCGCCATCCCTCCACGCGCAGGAGGGGAGCCCTATGTGAAAGAGCGATGAACTCGCTGCATCAATCATAGATCAATATTCTTGATTAAATATCAGCTCATTACATTATTATTTGATACAAGCCTTACTACAAGAACTACAAGGCGCCCGGCGTGAAACATGCTCATTATGTCCGGGGAAAATTCATTGCGCGCATCACCGTTCCGCCGAATCCGCGATACGATACCATCGGCGGCACCGGCTCTGGCGACAGCATTGTCCAGATATGCAAACCTGCCATGTCCCATCTCCTCGACAATGAAGCTTTGGTCGTGAAACGACGCAAATATGTTGACTAATTAAATAAGGATTAATAAGCGCAACCCAAGTGCCAGCAAATCGCCAGCCTTTCCGCTTTCAGCCATGACATGGTCCGACAAGGAGAGGCAGATGAGTCGCAATCCCCGGTATGATCCTGATCCCGTGCGGCTTGTTGCCGATCAAATCAGCCTTCAGGCCTTGCTTGTCTGCTGGCAACGCGAAATCTCGAAGCAATACGGGACCTGCCTTGGCATGGACACCGCCCGGGGCAAACTGGATATCAGGACAGCCGATCCCGGCCACTGCGGCCCCGCCCGTATCGAGCAAATGACGCTTGATACGACACAACCTGTGACCGCGGCCGAGGCGCTGGACCTGTTGCTTGACGGATTGAACCTGATATCGCCCTCCACCGCTCCAGAATTGGCGCGCAGAACATATGCCAGCCGAGACCGCATAGCCCGGATTGTCCAGGACCGTCTGCAGCAGCCCGACGACCCGCTGGATTTCCTTGCCGCCGAGCAGGCATTGATTTTCGGCCACTGGATGCACCCCGCCCCCAAGGCGCTAGGCGGCATGAATGCCGAGGAAGAACGTGGCATGACGCCGGACTGGCGTGGAGCCATGCAACTCCACGCCCTTTCGGTCGATGCGGAACTGGTCAAGGCATCGCAGCCCGGAGTTGCCCGTCATCTGCCGGGATTCGGTATTGATCCCGGGGAGGGCCGGGCAATCCTGCCCGCACATCCACTGACGCTGGACCGGTTGTCACGCGACCCGCAGATCGCGGCATTGCTGGCCCGGGGACGGATCCGCGACATGGGCCCGGTCGGGTCACCATGGCACGCGACATCTTCAGTGCGAACCCTCTGGAGCCCGGATAGCGACTTCATGGTAAAGGTGTCGCTGCCGGTCACGGTGACGAACTCGCAGCGCATGAACAAGCGCCATGAATTGCTGGCCGGTGCATTGATGGCAAGGCGTATCGCGGGGTTCGGGGAACGCTTCGGCCCGATGCGCCTGATCACGGATCCGCAATGGATGGGGCTGGACCTGCCCGACAGGAACGAAACCGGGTTTGAAGTAATTCTGCGCGATAATCCCTACCGCCGGCCCCGGGGGGGACAGGTCATGCAGGTGGCGGCGCTGAGTTCAGCCCCCCTGCCCGGCCGTCGTTCGATGCTGGCAAGGGCCATCGGCACGCATGATCCCGTCCTCTGGTTCAAGGCCTATCTGGATGTCGCTGTCGCCCCGCCGTTACGGCTCTATGATGCGACCGGGATCGGTTTCGAAGCGCATCAGCAGAATGCGTTGCTGGACCTGTCGCAAGGGCTGCCCTGCCGCTGCGACTTGCGGGACAACCAGGGCTTCTTCATCTCTCAGGACATGGCCGATGCGGAACAACGCGCCATCCCGCAGCTTGTCTATTCCCGGGGCGAGGTCGAGGACGCGCTTGGATATACGCTGATCGTCAATCAGGTATTCAGCATCATTCACCGGCTGGCAATGGACGGGCTTTTGGCGGAAGCCCGCTCCCTGGGGCTGCTGGCCTCGCATCTGGAAAGGCTGGCAGAGGAGTTGCCCGGTCATGGCAGCGGGCTGGCCCGGCGCTGGCTGACCGGGACGACCCTGCCGATGAAGGGAAACCTGCTGACCCAGCTTGGCGGCGTGGACGAGTTGCACATTCCCGGTGAGCGTGCGCCCTATGTGCGTATCCCGAACCCGGTCGCGGCGCATATCCGCAATACACGGAGGCTTGCGGATGTCGCCTGAGGCGCGGGTCTTGCGGCAAGCCATCGAGGCGCTGGCGTTCGAAGGCGTGCTGCGTTCGGTTCGTGGCGGCTGGATAGCGGGCGGGCTGATCATCCGCGCGGCGCATCATGTGCAGGCAAGTGGACGGGTGCGCCTGCTGGGCATACCGAGGGAAGGCGATGGCCGCCCATTGACGGCAGAGGCGCTTGGCCGCGGGCTGCGGGCTGCGGGTCTCGACCCTTCCGGGTTGTTGCAAGGGATGCAGCGCAGCGCCGGATTTCTGCGCGCCGCTGGCGCACCGCTCCCGAACCGGCTTACCCTGACCGGGCTGGCGCTGGAAGCGTCGTTGATCGAAGGGCATCCCTACCATCCCTGTTTCAAATCGAGGATCGGGTTCAGCAATGACGACAATGCCGCTTTCGGGCCCGAAGCTGCAGCGGCAATCCGTCCGTTCTGGCTGGCCACCGATCCCGAACTGGTTCATCGTGAAGGCGGCGACATCGCAATGGGTTTCGCTCCGTCCGGGGCGATTCCTGTTCATCCGTGGCAGTGGCGCAAATTGTCGGGTGAGCCCGCCATCCGTCATCTGCTGACCGAAGGACGGCTGCGCCTGCTGGACCAGACCGGACCGGAGATGCAGGCCACCACATCGCTGCGGACATTGGCTCCACGCGGAGATGGCGATCACCTGAAACTGTCGCTCGGGGTCGGTGTGACCTCCTCGGTGCGCAATCTGGCCCCGTGGTCCGTGGCGGTGGCACCCGCGATCTCGGACTGGTTGGGCCGGGTGGTCGACAGCGACCCGGAACTCGCCGGGCTGACGATCCTGCCGGAACATTCCGCCGTTATCGTTGCCCGCGACCTGTTGGGCGGACGGCTCGCCGCGATCCGCCGTTCCGCCCCGCCCGGGGATGCGGTGCCGGTCAGCGCCCTGTCGCTGACCGAGCCGGACGGGCGGCCATTGATTGCCAATTGGCTGAGGCGTCATGGCACCGAAGCATGGCTGTCGCGGTTTCTGCATATCCTGCGCCCGGTCTGGCTGCTGATGACCCGCCACGGTATCGGGCTCGAGGCGCATGGCCAGAACCTGTTGATCCGCCACGACGATGGCTGGCCCACCGGGTTGATCGCCCGGGATTTCAGCGAAAGCCTCGAATATGTCCCGGATTGCCTGTCGCGTCCCGACCTGCTGCCGGATCTTGCAGCCATCGATCCCGGCTTCGGAAGCGCGCCCGACGGGCTTTATCACAGGATGGGCGCGGCAACGGATCTGCGCGACCTGGTGATGGATTGCCTGATCGTCCATGTTCTGTCGGAACTGGCCGATCTCCTGCATCGCTCGGGTTACCTGCCCGAGAGCCGCTTTTGGCAACTGGTCCGCAGCACCGTGCCCGATGCCCCCGGCTTTGCAATGGACGACCGCCTGATCCCGGCTGAATCGCTGACCGCCCGTCTGCTGGACACGACCGAATCCAGCCATCCCGTCCCGAACCCTCTAGGAAAGCCCAATCCCATGAGCGACCCAATGCCCGCATTCCGTATCGATGACCGCCTAGTTGAGCCCGAAGCGCTGGACCTGCCCGATCTGCTGGGCGGCTCCGATCCCGCCAAACGCCGCATCGCCCTGTATCTGGGCGACAAGGCCGACTGTCTTGGCCAGATCCTGCGGCTGCGTGCGGCAGGAGCGTCCTGCTATCCGATACATCCCGAAACCCCGCGCGAGCAGGCACTGGATCTGGCCCGCCGCGCCGGTTGTGACAGTTTCGCCGAGACTTCGGGGCTGATCGAACTTGGCCAGGTCTCGCCGGAAACGCCCGGCGGCGTGCTGATTCAGATGAGTTCCGGCACGACAGGTGCACCCAAGGTCATTGCCCGCTCATGGGCGCAGATCGAGACCGAGATCGCGGCCTATATCCGAGCTTTTCCGGAACCAGCGGAAATGACCCCGGTCATCGCAGCACCGATCACCCATTCCTACGGGCTGATACCGGGAGTGCTGGTCGGGCAGGCACGCGGGCATGTGCCAGTGGTGCTGGACAGCACCAATCCAAAGACCATCCTGCGCCATCTGGGGAATATCGAACGCCCGCTTCTCTACGCCGCGCCGCCGCTGCTGCATGTGCTGGCGCGCCTGGCGGGCGAAGGTGGGCTGCACGCGGTGATGTCCTCGGGCACCGTTCTGCCCCAGCTTTGGTTCGACTCGATCCGAGGCGCGGCGCGGCACCTGTTCCAGCAATATGGCTGCTCCGAGGCGGGTTGCGTCGCCATCGCCGTAGCCCCGGACAGCCCCGAGGACATGGGCGCGCCACTGCCGCATATCCGGCTGAGCGCCGGGCAGTCGGATCCCGCCCCGGTGGTGATCGAGACTGCGGATGCCACGATCAACACGGGGGATCTGGGAATGATCGACGCACGCGGGCACCTGATTTTTGCCGGACGCGCGGCAGAGGTGATCGACGTGGCTGGCATCAATGTCTACCCGGCCGAAATCGAGACCGCCGCAATGTCCTGCCCCGGGCTGCGCGATGCCGTCGCCTTCGCCATCCCCGATCCGGCAGCAACGCAGCGCCCCGCTCTTGCCTATGCCGGCGAGGTATCCGAGGCCGATCTCGATGCCCATCTTGCCGCCCGGCTGTCGCCGCGCCAGCGCCCGGCAAGGCTGATCCGCATGGCCGCCCTGCCCCGCGGCGCGAATGGCAAGATCGCCCGCCGCGATCTTGCCGCGAACCTGATGGAGCCCGTCCAATGAACGAGCCTCGCCACATTCCCACGCCTGATGCGGCAATCGAGATTCTCCGCGATATCCTGTCCGGACCACTGGCGTGCCCGCGCATGGATGCCTTTGGCCCCGAGGCAAGGCTGGGCAACGATCTGGGGCTCGATTCGGTCGCGCTGATGACCCTGATGCTGCATCTGGAAGAGGCCGGAATCGATATGCCCGAGGACGCATTCGACCACGCGCCCACGCTGACGGTATCGGCACTGGCCAATCTGCTGGCGGGAGTCGAACCGGCAGAACCCGAAGAGGAACCCATCGACATCAAGGTGCATTGCGTCGTCAGCTGCTTTTGCCAGGCGCTGAAGGACAAGGGCGGGATCGATCACCGGCCCATGTATCTGGGGCTCTGGGACGGGCAGGTGGTTGTCGACGAGCAGATGCGGCTTGGCTATCACGCCGATGATATCGATCACGATTTCTATTGCCGCTGGTTCCGGCGCCTGTTCGGGATCGATGTCACGCGCTGGTATGACGAAGCGGCGGGCAAGCCCGCCAATCTGGCGCGGTTGGAGGAACTGCTGGCGGAATGGCGGCCCGGGCGATATGTCATGCCGATGATCGATATGTTCCTGCTGCCGCAGCGGGACAACAAGTTCGCGCAGGATCCCTTTCCGCATTACGCCCTGATCGAGCCGACCGGCGATCCCGATATATGGCAGATGCGGGATTCGGATTTCCGGTGGGAGGGGCCGATCCCCGCTGCCGATCTGCGCAAGGCGTTTCTGCGCGAAACGGTGGCGGGCGGCTATGCCTTTGACTTTGACGCCGCCCATCCGGCCGCACCCGAGGATATCGAGGCGATGTTCCTTGAAACCTTCAGGCCACGGGAAACTCCGCTGATCGACGCAATCCGCCGGATCGTCACGGCACATTCGGCCGACATGCCCCGCAGCGATCTGGAACTCGCCCTGCGCGAACTGCCTGTCATCGCGATCCGGAAATATGCCTATGAACACGCGTTGGCGAGTTTCGGCGATATCGAGGGGGCGGATTACGACGCCTTCGAGGAATGCTGCGACCGGATCGCGGCATTGCATGGCGGGCTGAACGCGGTGCATCGCCGGGCGGTGGCCTATGCGCGCGGCGGGAGCGAAGCTGATTTGACGCAGGTATTTGAACAGCTTGATGAACTGTCCACCTTGGAAATCGGCATCAAGGCCAGTCTGGCCGAGTGGTTCAGCCGCTGGCGGGAGAACGGGAAATGAAGATCAACGCCTGCTCGGTCGCCTTCCGGCATCTGGACGTCTCTGCCGCCGATCTGGCGCGTTATGTCATGCGTGAAGGTTTTGACGGACTGGAGATCTGGTTGCCTCATGCCCGTGCGATGGCCGAAGAATGGGCCGCCCTGCCCGCGCGTTCTCACGTGCCAATGCTGGCGGGCTATTTGCCTGTGGGACTGCCGGGTTTCGATGCGGCCGAGGCCGAGGCGCTCTGCGTCCTGACCCGGCAATGGGGGGCCGGACGCCTTCGTCTCTTTGCCGGCAATCTGGGCAGTGCCGAGGTCACACCGGAACGGCGGGACGCGATCCTGCGCGACTTGCGCGAAACCGCGCAGTTCGCTGCCCTGCACGGCCTCCGCGTCGCGATCGAAACCCATCCGGACACGCTGGCCGACGGGCTTGCGGAAACACTTGGGCTGCTGGAAGAACTGGATCATCCCGCGATTGGTGTGAATTTCGACGTGCTGCATGTCTGGGAAAGCGGAGCCGATCCGCTTGCTGCCCATGCGAAGCTGGCACCGCATATCCTCCATTATCACCTAAAAAACGTGACCGCGCGGGATTGCCTGACGGTTTTCAATCCCGGTAATGTCCACGATCCCGCAGGCAGCCGGCAGGGTATGTGCCCGCTTTTCGAGGGAGTCCTGGACTATGCGCATATTCTGGCCGCCCTCCCCTGGACGGCGGAAGCTTCGTTGGAGTGGTTCGGACCAGAACCCGCCGCGACGATGGCCACTGATCTGAGTCGGGCGCGGGCGGTGCCGGCCATCGCCGCGGCCTGACCCAAAAGGCGATGCAGCGGTAGTGCTCGTTGCACGCTCATCTACGCCCTGTCACGACACCGCGCCGGACGATCAAAGCCGCATCCGGACAGTAATTGCCAAGCCAGTATGAAAAACATACTGTCCTTTCATGCGGCTTCCCACCTGAACGGCCCGCTCCCTTCTTCTTCATGCCCCCCAAGGGATCACCAGCGGTGCGCCACTGGTTCGAGAGATCTGCCGGCGATGGGTGTGAAACCCTCAGCCATCGCGGGATGCAGGAATTTCGCGCAAAAATGTTTCCGCTATCAATCACCCCCTCGCCAGAACGCGGCAACTCGCCTAAAGATGTTCATCGACAGGATTGATCTGGGGGAACTGGTCCGATGGCGATGCTGCTGGGAGATGTCGGGGGCACCAACGCGCGGCTGGCAATCGCGCGCAACGGGGTGATCGACAACGAAACGGTGACACGGTTTCGCGGCGACGACTACCAAAGCTTCGACGATGTCGTGCGGCGTTTCTTGCAGGAACAGGACAACCCCCATATCTCCTCACTTTGCATCGCCGTCGCGGGACCGGTCAGCGGTGGCAGAGCCTCGTTGACCAATCGTGACTGGGATTTCTCGGAGGACCGGCTGGCAAGGCTGACCGATGCCGATCATGTCAGGCTGATCAATGACCTGACCGCCCTCGGTTATGCCACTCCGGTCTTGGGCGGAGATGGTCTGTCCGTTCTTCGCGAGGCGCCCGCGGATCGCGCCCGCAACGGTCAGGCGCTGGTGGTCGGTCTGGGCACCGGCTTTAATGTATGCGCCGTCCGTGCCTTGCCCGGTGGCGGAGTGACGGCATTGGAAGCCGAGGAGGGGCATACGAGATTGCCCACCAATATCCATCAGCGGCTCGCCGACCTCCTGGGACATCAAGGTGCGGAGGCGTTCTTCTCGACCGAGGAAACCTTTGCCGGGCGCGGATTGTCGCGTCTGCATGCCGCGCGCACAGGCACGAAACCCATCCGCAGTGAAGCCATCGCCGAAGCCGCCGGGCGTGGAGATCCCGAGGCGATTGCAACATATGACCTGTTCACAGAACTGGTCGGATTGCTATGCCGCGAACTGACCTTGCGCTTCATGCCGCTGGAGGGCCTGTTCCTTGCGGGCAGTGTCGGGCGAAGTATTGCCGATCGGATGGATCGCTTCGAGCCCGCCTTCCTGGCCGAACCCTATATGCGCCATATCCCGGAAAACACACCAATCTTCCTGATCCGCGACGACATGGCCGCTCTGCACGGGTGCCTGGCCGCGCTGTCCTGACGCCCGATTGGCGCCAGCTTGCACCACCATTCAAAAAAGACCGCTCGATTGCTGGATCTTCGGGCCTATTACTGTTCATATTGAATCCAAGGAACAGGGGCGGAGCAATCAAGATGCGGGCATATCTGAAAGCCATGCTTGTCGTGGGCTCGGCTTTGGGGTTTTGCGGCATGGCGCTTGCCCAATCATCTTCCCCGTTTTCCGGGCTGTTCGGCGGCAAGACCGAGGATGGGCCCGTTTCGCTCGAATTTCGCATCGCCGGGGATGACGGCGATATCGAGAAGACCGTTCGAAACACATCGTTGCTGTCAGGCGCGCTCGCCGAAGAGCGAATCAGCGGGCAGGACCTGCTGGCTGCCGCCCGCGCCGATTATGCCCGCATTCTGGGGGCACTTTACGACGCGGGACGTTATTCGGCGGTCATCGACATCACCCTTGACGGGGTTGAGGCGGCCGAGATTGCACCGCTCGACGCGCCGGAGGTGGTGCGATCCGTCGTGGTCACGGTTGATCCCGGCCCGGAATTCAAGTTCGCGCGCGCCGCCATTGGCCCGCTGGCACCCGGTTTGAATGCCTCCAGCGCCTATCAGCGGGGCGAGGTCGCCGGAACCGGTGTAATCAAGTCCGAGGCCCTGTCGGGCGTCGATGGCTGGCGCAACCATGGCCACGCAAAGGCCGATGTGAGCGGACAGGAAATTATCGCCGATCACAACAGTAATACCGTGGACAGCCGGATCGAGCTAGCTCCTGGCCCGGTGGTGACTTTTGGAGATCTGCATATTTCGGGTTACGATCGGATGAAGCCACGGCGCTTGCGCAAGATCGCGGGTTTTCCCGCCGGCGAGCGTTTCGATCCGGAAAAGCTGGACACCGTCCGCAAACGCCTGCGCCGCACCGGGGTATTTTCGGCCATGACTCTCGAAGAAGCCGAAGTTCTGAAACCGGACAATTCGATGGATATCAGTCTTGCCGTCGTCGAACAGAAGCCCCGACGGATCGGCGCGGGGTTCGAACTGTCGAATACCGATGGTGCCCTGGTGTCGGCCTATTGGATGCATCGCAACCTTCTGGGGGGCGGCGAAAGGCTGCGAATCGATGCCGAGGTTTCCGATATCGGCTCGGATACCAGTGGCCGCGACGAAGAACTGGGCCTTCGTATCGATCGCCCCGCCACGATCACCCCCGACACGACCGCTTATGTCGAGACCAAGCTCGAACGCATGCGAGAAGAGGAATATGATTCCGACAATGCCAGTGTCGCCCTTGGTTTCAACCATATCTTTCGTGACGATGAGAGCGACAAGCTGACCGCCGATATTGCCATGGAATACGAGGTTTCCCGGGTGACGGACGCCAATGGGCGAACCGATTTCCAGGTTCTCTCCTTCCCGACAGAGGCGATTTGGGACAAGCGCGATGAGCCCAACAATGCCAAACATGGTTTTTACCTGTCCGGCGAAGTGAGACCCTTCAAGGGTTTCGAGGGCACCGGATCGGGCGTGAGAACGCTTGGCGAGGCACGCGTGTTCCACTCGTTGGGCGAGAATGACAAATTCACGCTGGCGGGGCGTGCCCGGCTTGGCACGGTCACGGGAGCGGCGATCGAAAATACCCCGCGCGATTACCTGTTCTTTTCGGGTGGCGGCGGCACGGTGCGCGGCCAGCCTTATGAATCGCTTGGTGTGCGCGAGATCTCCGGCCCTGACGGCAGGATCAAGACCGGCGGGATGAGCATCGCGAACCTGAACGCGGAACTGCGCTGGCAGGTTCGTGAAAGGATCGGCCTGGTGCTGTTTGCCGATTACGGCGAAGTCTGGGCCGAGAGCGGCTTTGGCGGTGACAGCGGCTGGCATTCCGGCGCCGGTGTCGGCATCCGCTACGACACCCCGATCGGGCCACTGCGCTTTGACGTCGCCGGCCCCACCGGCGGCGACACGGGCGATGGCGTTCAACTTTACCTCGGCCTTGGGCAGGCTTTCTGATGCGCAAGATAATCACCATCCTCTTCGCCATTCTCTTTCCGCTCGCCGTGCTGGCGCAAAGCGCCGCCGAGCTCTCTGAACAGACCGAGGACGACCGCGGCTTTCTGACCCGGCTATTGGAGGAAAACCTTTCCGGGGCGGGCCGACAGGTCATCATCAAGGGTTTCGAAGGGGCGCTGTCCTCGCGCGCGACCTTCCAGCAGATCACCATCGCCGATGCCGATGGAATCTGGCTGACATTGAATAATGGCGCGATCCAGTGGAACAGAGCCGCACTGTTGCGCGGCAGGATCGAAATCGCCGAACTTTCCGCATCCGAGATCCAACTGCCGCGCCTGCCGGGCGGGGGCGGCGAGAAGAGGCCGCAGGCCGAGGCCAAGGAGTTCGCGCTGCCCGAACTGCCGGTATCTGTCGGTATCGACAAGATCCAGGCTGACAGGGTCGAATTGGGCGAACCGGTGATCGGCATTCCCGCAGCGATATCGGCAGCGGGCAGCATGAGTCTTGCCGGAGGTGAGGGAAAAGCGGATCTGACCATCAACCGATTGGACGGACCGCGCGGCGCTTTTGTCCTGAGCGCGGGCTACGCCAACGAAACCAAGATACTGAGCCTGAACCTGTCCCTGGACGAGGCCGCCGATGGCCTGCTGGTCAACCTGATCGACCTTTACGACAAGCCTTCTGTCTCGGCCCAGATCAGTGGCGAGGGGCCACTGGACGGCTTCACCGCAGATCTGCGTCTTGCCACCAACGGGCAACCGCGAGTCACCGGGAGCGCTTCGTTGACCGCCGAAACATCGGAGGATGGTGCACCGGGGCGCGCCTTTCGGCTTGAGCTGGGCGGCGATGTCGCCTCGCTGCTTCCACCTGACGACCGGACCTTCTTTGGCCCGAACACCCAACTTCTGGCCGAAGGCTGGCGCGGAGATGATGGCCGGCTGAACGTGCCGGTGCTGATGATCGATACCGACGCGCTGAATGTTTCGGGTTCGGTCGCCACCAATCCACAGGGCGCCCCGCAAAGCGCTGTGCTGCTGATGACGCTTGGCCGGGATGCCGGCGCAACCGATGTGCCGGTCAAGCTGCCTGGCGCGGGGGACGACGCCACGGTCGAATCGGGGCGGCTCGAATTGCAATACGATGCAGCCGAGGGCGAAGGCTGGACGCTCGAAGGGCGGATTGGTCAACTCGATCAGGGTGAGGTCAGGATCGGGGCCCTTACGCTGGACGGCTCCGGTCAGGTGGTGCTGGACGATTCCAACTCCCTGTCCGAGATTACCGGTGCGCTCGATTTCGGTGGCGAGCAGATCGAATTCAACGATCCAGGGCTGGCGCAAGCGGTCGGCGACGCCATCACCGGCAATGCGGTATTCACCTATGGCGGCGGCCAACTCGAGATCAGCGAGCTTGCGGTGGATGGCGCCGATTATGGCCTGTCTGGCTATAGCCTGCTGTCCGACCTGACGGGCGGGCTGATGCTGTCGCTGGACATGGAAGCCCGTTACCAGGACCTGGAACGGCTTTCGACTTTGGCCGGCCGCCCAATGTCCGGCCGTGCGGATGCCTCTGTTTCCGGCTATTACACGATCCTGACCAAGGCCTTCGACATCGATGCAAGAGTCGAGGGCAACGATATTTCCGTCGATCAGGAACAGCTGGACAACCTGCTTGCGGGACAATCCCGGATCGTCGCACAGGCCCGCCGCGACGAGACTGGGATCGACCTGCGCAACTTCTCGATCAACGCGCATGGGCTGACGGCTGAGGCGCAGGGATATCTGAACAGCAATTCCAGCGATGTTACGGCGCAGATCTCGATGCCTTCGCTCGCCGATATCGGTGCGGACTATGCGGGTTCGCTTCTGGCCCAGGCAAAGCTGAACGGGGCCGAGGGCGAGCGCCAGCTTTCGCTGAGCGGCGATGCGGAAGATCTGAAAATAGGCATCGATGCGCTGGACCGCGCCCTGCAAGGCCGCACCAACCTGATGCTTTTGGCCAGCGAGGTTGAGAGCGGATATCAGATCAAGAGCTTTCAACTCGCCAATCCGCAACTGAAAGCGGAAGCTGAGGGGAATTTTGCTCAGAATGCGCTGGATGCAACGGCAAATCTCTCGATCCCCGACTTGGCGGTCATCCAGCCCGACTGGTCGGGTGACCTGAACGCCACTGCCAAGCTGAGCGAGGAGAACGGCACCCGTTTCATCGATCTGACCGGCACAAGCGAAAATCTGGGCTTCGGTCAGCAAGGCACCAATGTGGCAACGACCGGAACCACCGATTTGCAGGTGAAGGCCGAGGAAAAATCCGGTGTTATCACTTTGCGCGACGTCGAACTGACGAATGAGCAGATCAATGCTACCGCCGAGGGTGTGTATGGCGAGGGCGTCACGGATGTTTCGGCGAAAGTGGATATTTCCGCACTCGCGCCGCTGGTCGCCGGATGGCACGGTTCCTTGAGTGCTGATGCCAATCTGCGCGAAACGGGCGATGGCGGACGTCGGCTCGAGGTCAACGGAACCGGCCGTGATCTCGCCTTCGGGCAAGCGCAGGTAGATAATGCGCTGGCAGGCGAAACGCAGCTTAGACTCACCGGGACCGAGCGCGACGGAGTCTTCCAGATAGACGAGGCGCAGGTCGATAACCCGCGATTGAGCGCCCAGGCATCGGGCAAGGTCGGAAAGGGTGTGACCGACATCGCAGCCGCGCTGAATGCCGGCGACCTGAGTTTCCTTGGAAATGGTATCAGTGGTTCGGTGGATGCCGAGGCCCGGCTGATCGAAGAGGGCGGTACTCGCCGGATTTCAGCAGCCGGCACGGCAAACGGGCTATCGATCGGTCAGTCACGCGTGGACCCGGTCTTGCGCGGGCAAACCAGCTTTGATCTGGCCGCGACGCAATCGGAGGCCGGGATTTCCCTGCAAAACCTGGATGTGAGCAATCCACAGATTCGGGTCACCGCAGACGGTAATCCCGCCGAAGCACTGAATATCGACGCGAGGCTGAGTGATCTCGCCCTGATTCAACCGGGTTTCCCCGGTCCGGTCGAGGTTCAGGGCACGCTGCGCGAGACCGATCAGAATTTCATCGTCGATCTGGGGGTCACGGCACCCGGCAGCACGCAAATGCAGATTGCGGGTTCTGCCGCCCGCGATTTCTCGGCCACCGATATCGGGATCACGGGCAGCACCGATGCCTCGGTCGCGAACAGCGCTATCCGGACACGCAGCATCGAGGGGCCGGTGAATTTCGACCTGCGGGTGAACGGGCAGCCTTCGCTGGAGGCGGTCAGCGGGCGGGTCCAGTTGCAGGGCGGAGATGTGGCAGAGCCGGGCCTGGGGCTGCGCATCGAAGGTCTGGATGTGACGGCCGATCTGCAGAACGGCCGAATCCAGGTGGATGGCGCCGGCAATGTCGCGGCGGGAGGAAGGATAGCGGTCAGCGGTCCGGTCGATCTGCGCGCAGGGACGCTGGATATCGGCGTTACGCTGGACGATGTCGTGGCGCGCGACCCGAACCTTTACGAAATCACCCTTTCCGGCGATGTCCGCATGGCGGGCCGCAATGCCGACGGCCCGCTGATTTCTGGCCGTATAGATGTGGACAAGGCCGAGATCCGTATCCCGTCGACCGGGTTGGGCGGGGCCAAGTCAATTCCGGATATCAAACATGTGGGCGACAAGCGGCCACCGCGCTCCACCCGGGCGAAGGCCGGGCTCGAGCCTTTTGGCAGCCCTGCATCGCGTGAAGCCGGATTGGGTGGACCGCCCGCAACGCCACCGGCCAATCCGCCTCGGCTGGATCTGCTCATCAATGCGCCGAACCAGATATTCATCCGTGGCCGCGGCGTGGATGCCGAGATGGGCGGAGATCTGCGGGTTACGGGCACGACACGAAATGTCATTCCCATCGGCCATCTGGAACTGATCCGCGGCCGGGTCGACCTGCTGGGCAAACGCTTCACGCTGACCGAGGGGCTGGTTGAAATGCAGGGCAGCATGATCCCGGTCATAAGGCTGGTGGCCGAAACCTCCGAGGATGGTGTCACCACCCGGATCATCATCGATGGCGAGGCCCGCGACCCCGATATCATTTTCGAATCGTCGCCGGAAATGCCCGAGGAGGAGGTTCTGTCCCAGCTTCTGTTCGGGCGTGGACTGGACAATATCAGCCCGTTGCAGGCGGCTCAGCTTGCCAATGCGATTGCGGTTCTGGCCGGGCGTGCCGGGGAAGGCATCGTCGGACGTCTGCGCAACCAGGTCGGTTTGGACGATCTGGATCTTGCGACGGATGACGAGGGCAATGTGCAGGTGCGGGCGGGAAAATACCTGACCGACAATGTCTATACCGATGTTGCGGTCGGCGATGACGGAAAGAGCACGCTGAACCTGAACCTCGACATTTCGGACACGCTTCGCGCACGCGGATCGGTCGCCAGCGATGGCGAGAGCACGATCGGGATCTTTTTCGAACGCGATTACTGAACGGTTATCTGTCAGGCAATTGATCGGAGGCAGGTCCGTGTCGCGGAATCAATCAATAGGCTCCCACTGCGGCGGAAAGCGAATTTTCCGCCGGTTTCGACGGAATGGTAGCCGTCTCCGGCTTTACCGCCCTGTTCATCCGGAAACACAGCATCCTCTGCCCGCCGCTGATTTGCGAAACAGTCCAGCCGATCAACTGCCCCTCCGGCCCTGATATCGCGCCGTTGCTGCGTTTATCCTCGTCTTCTGACATCAGCAGGCGTTCACACAGGGCATCGAATCCCGGACCAGCCTTGATTCTGGTCTTCCAGCCTTCAATGGCATCAAGCACCGTGCGCGCATCCCCTCCCCAGAGATCCCGGTAAGCCCTGTTGGACAGGACGAGCTTTCCGCCTGGCCCAAAGACGACCAATGCATCGTCCAGCCCGTCCAGAACGGTCTTGCCCATCAAGAGCTCTGCCCGAAACTCCCGGGTCATCGAGGTTTCCGAGGTGATATCCTCGAACAGAAAGGCGACAGCGCCATCGGGATGCGGGCAGCCGGTCACCCTATAGGTTTGTCCAC
Source organism: Paracoccus alkanivorans (assembly GCF_003697785.1). Taxonomy (GTDB): domain Bacteria; phylum Pseudomonadota; class Alphaproteobacteria; order Rhodobacterales; family Rhodobacteraceae; genus Paracoccus; species Paracoccus alkanivorans. Next base: position 39,245 of record NZ_QOKZ01000004.1, read on the forward strand.
CCGGAAGCGACCATTCCTCGACATGATGACCAGATGCGGCAGCTGCTTCGAGATTTCCGATCGTCTTTCGCCAACTGCGGTAATCCCTGGGTTCGGGCACCACGCGGCGTTCCCGGAGCTGATCAAGAAAATCCACCAGCTTTGGTCGGGTGGCCAGCATCTCGGCGGGCAAGCCGGTCAGCTCGATCAAGGCTGGATTGAAAAGCTGCAGATTCCGCTGCCGGTCGAAAATCGCCAGCCCGATATGCAGGGCGGCGAATGTCTTGGTCAGGGTCTGGACGAATTCACGCAGAATGACCTCTGCCCGCACTGCGGCGTCCGCAGGCAGGGCGAAGAATATTGTCTCGTCCCCATAAGCGTGACTGTAGCAATCGAACCAGTATGTCTTGCCATCGGTTTCCAGCGTGGCCCGGCAGAACTCTGCATCGGTCCTTGGCGGGTCAAGCAGCCGGGGCAGTGGCCAACCGAGGGAGGCGACTTCCTCGGCACGTTTCAGATAGGCCGCGTTCGCCCAGGTAATGCGATCTTGCGCATCCTGCCGCCAGATCAAGGTCGGCGTGTTGTCGAGTGCATGCCGCAACAGGTCGAGTTCTTCCTTCATGGCCTGTTGAGACAGTGCATCGACACTGACGGATGACTGTTCGGGCCGAATATCCGACAGGGTCAGGCGTGTCAGTTGCTCTCCCATGTTTTCAATCACAAGGAGAATTTCATTTCCCTTTGGGCCATTGCTCCCAACGAGTTCGATTCTATCCGGACGTTCAGGCTTGCTCAGTTCCACTGCCGCTTCCGGAAAGCGAGCCTCGATCCAGCCCTGCAGCCTCTGCCATTCGGAACCCTTGGCGCAGCGATGACTCAGCAGGCTATGGGCCGGGGGGGTAGCATCAATCAGTTTTTTGTTTTTGAACAAAAATACTGTCGGAATATGACGGTCTGCGGCACCGCCCCTGGAACCCCGCCCATTGCGGCCACGCATATGATCCCAGGCCCTTATCAATGCCATTGCGAACAGGACTGACAAGGTTCCAACGACAAAAGCCAACTCGGCAATCCATATGACAGAAGTATCCACCAGGAATTCCTTCGACGCTCAAACTCAACCATAAGGAGAATTACGTCAAAGGAAAGTAAAGATCCAGCCTCAGCTTTCCTGATGCGGATTCTCGCCAAGCGCGGCGCGGTCATCGATGCGCAGTCGATCCAGCGGCCAGATGACATCGACCGCTGCTCCGGGACCACCATTTGAGAAACGCAGGCGCGCGCCGGACCTCTCCAGCAGGGTCTTGGCGATAAACAGGCCCAACCCCATCCCCTCATAACCTTCACGATGGGCTCCGGTCCGGCGACTGGTCAGATAGGGATCGCCGATGCGGGCAAGCAGGCTGGGCGGATATCCCGGCCCATCATCCCGAATGGAGACGGACAGTTCGTGATTATCATGCGTGGCTTCGATCACGACATGTTTATCCGCGAAATCAACCGCATTCTGTATCAGGTTACGCAACGCATGGATGATCGCCGGATCCCGGCGAACGCTGATATCAGTCGCATGAATCTCCAACGATGGACCGCGATCGGCATGGGGTCCGATGGCATCCTCTATGATTGTGCTCAGCGGGGCGGAACGCAGCAGCAGATCGTCCTTTCCCGCCCTGCCCATGCTGCGCAGGATATGCGCGCACCGATCAGCTGAATCACGCAGGCTGGCAAGATCGTCAGCCAGCTCAGGGCGGTCTTGCCATTCGTCGATCAGTTCAGACGTGATGAGCTTGATGGTGGCCAGAGGCGTGCCCATCTCATGCGCGGCGGCGGCCACGACACCTCCAAGATGCTGCAGCCGCTGCTCTCGCGCCAGCGCCATCTGCGTGGCGAACAGCGCATTCGACGTGGCCGATAGCTCGGCCGTGACGCGATGCGCATAGCCCGAGAAAAAGAAAACCCCGATCACCAGGGCAAGCCAGTGCCCAATATCGAGGAGGGGATCAAGCCGCATGGCAGTTCCGTCGGGATAATGCACGGGAATTGCCAGCAATGCCGATAAAGTGATCAGCGCCACCGTGGCAACCCCAAGCGCGAGCGTATGCCGTGCGTTCAGCGCGGTCGCGGCAATCGTTACAGGCGCAAGCACCAAAAGCGCGAACGGATTGGCCATGCCGCCAGTCAATCCCAGCAAGGCAGAGATTTGCGCAACGTCGAACAGCAGCTGGAACACGACGCTGTCAGGTGAAGTCCGCGCGGGGGCCTGCAGAAACAGCCACAGATTCATACCGCCAGCAGCGGCGATCAGCAGCAGGGCCGGAAGGACGGGAAAAACCATCCCCATCGCCAATGCCGTGATGACCGCGGCCAGTTGCCCGGCAATTGCAAACCATCGCAATAGTGCCAGCGTTCGCATTCGAATTGGCTCTGCCTGAGGGATTTTTTCCGCAAAGCTTGCTGGTCCGGCTTCTGACATGGACAATTCCCGATGCGACAATGCGCGCCTTGATACCGGCCACTGGATAAGCAATCAATGCATGTAGCGATTCAAATCAGGGCAAGCAAATGGCAGACCGCAAGCTTCTTTTGATGGGCACCGCAATTACAATTGCTGTGCTCGCCGCCGGTACGGCCTATTTGACGCTTGGCAGGAATGGCGACATTTATGCGCAATGCAGCAAGAGCAACGTCGCCGGGGGGATGGACAGTTTCGGCACATCCTTCACCCTCACCAATCAGGACGGTAAGCGCGTTACGGATCAGGAGGTTTTCTCGAAACCCTCCTTGCTGTATTTCGGTTATACATTCTGTCCCGATGTCTGCCCTCTCGACAGCGCCCGAAATGCCGAGGCTGCGGCAATCCTGAATGATCGCGGTGTGGAACTGCAAACCGTATTCATCACTGTCGACCCGCGCCGCGACACGCCGGAGGTTCTGGCGGATTTCACGGATGCGTTTTCAGACGATATGATCGGGCTGACTGGCACCGACGAGGAAATCGCGGCGGTCAACAAGGGATGGCGGAATTACTACAAGTTGAACGACGAGGAGGACGACGAATACTATCTGGTTGACCACATGACAAATACCTATCTGGTCATGCCGGGAAATCAGACCGTCGAATTCTTCTCGCGCGATGAAGCCCCCGAAGTCCTGGCGGATCGCGCGGCCTGCTTTATTGACGCGGCAACATAAGCTACAAGCAGCCAGCAGCGCCCGATTCAACGGGCCTGGTATTTCGATCAAAGGCTGCGCATGTCGGAAAACACCTTGGACAAAATTGGGCCGGACCCTTCCTTGCTGCTTGTCGATGACGATGAAATCTTCGTCAATCGGCTTGGCCGCGCAATGGAGAAACGTGGGTTTCGAACCCGAACAGCGCTTGGCGTCGCAGAGGCCGAGCAAATGATCGCAGAGGCACCGCCCGCCTATGCCGTGATCGATCTCCGGCTCGAGGACGGGCATGGGCTGGACGTGGTGGATCATCTGCGGGAGCGCCGTCCCGATGCGAGGATTATTGTTCTGACGGGTTACGGAGCGATCGCAACGGCGGTTGCGGCGGTAAAAATGGGCGCAACCGATTATCTGGCGAAACCGGCCGATGCAAATGACGTGACGTCCGCATTGTTGTCCACTACCGGTTCACTTCCCCCTCCTCCCAATAATCCGATGTCCGCCGACAGAATTAGATGGGAGCATATTCAACGCGTTTTCGAGCAATGTGATAGAAATGTCAGCGAGACTGCTCGCCGGTTACATATGCATCGAAGGACATTACAGCGAATTCTTGCCAAGCGCGGACCCCGATAATAATTGAAAATAGATTTTTCTTTTCTCAGTGCGTATGATTCGCCACCTGAGACATGTATCTATGTGAAAGCAAAAAATGGACATTGATTTCGACAAGATGTCGCTGAAGGAATTGCGAGCCCTTCAAGCAAAATTGGAGCGCGCCATCAATTCCTACGAAGACCGGAAACGGCGAGAGGCACTGGCAGCAGTTGAAAGTGCAGCGCGTGAATATGGCTTTAACCTGGCCGAACTGACGGGAAGCAAACCAAAGCGTGCAGGCACGGTAGCCCCGAAATACGCCAATCCAGAAGACCCTACACTGACCTGGACCGGTCGCGGCCGCAAGCCGCGTTGGGTTCTGGAGTGCCTGGAGAATGGCAAGACCCTGGATGATCTGCTGATCTGACCCCGATAAAGTGACTGCATTATCGCAGTCACTTTATCATTCATAACTTTACGCTATCGATATCATTAAGAAGCCGAGTGAATTTCTTTAGAAATTCACCTCGAACCTCCATCGGTGGACGTATCCTTATTTCCAGATCTTCCAGAATATGTTCACATGAAATCGGAAACAGCTTTTCTGCTTCGTCCGTAGAAAATCCGGCAATTTGAACAGCTTCAAGCCGGGCCGATATTCGGTCGGCCGATTTTATACGTCTTTTGACCGGCGCCGGTATCTCCGTTGGCAATCCAAAGCGGCGATGGATTGCCGTCGTCAATCTTTCGTCCATCTCACCGTATTCTCGTCCCAGCGCCGCCTTCACCGGGGAGATCATGTCGCCGATGACATATTCGGGGGCATCGTGCAGCAGGGCCGCCAACCGCCAGATAGGCTCTTCCTCCGGGTTCAGGCGGTCAAAGATATGCTCGACAAGCAGCGAATGCTCGGCCACCGAATATGGCCAGTCACCGCGCGTCTGGCCATTCCAGCGCGCAACAAAGGCAAGGCCATGCGCGATATCCTCGATCTCGATATCGACCGGAGTGGGGTCAAGAAGATCAAGGCGGCGCCCGGACAGCATCCGCTGCCAGGCGCGCCGTTGCTTGGCAGGCATCGCCTTCTGCCGTCAGGACGGTTTAGGGCCGTCTGCGGCGGCCGGTTTCTGTTCCGATGTCTTTTGTTGCTGCGCCCGCCGCGCCAGTTCCTGGCGATACAGCGCAACGAAATCCACCGGCTCCATGTTGAACGGTGGGAATCCACCATCGCGGGTCAGGTCCGAAATGATGCGGCGCACGAAGGGAAACAGCATTCGCGGGCATTCAATCATCAGGAACGGATGCAACTGTTCCTCGGGAACGCCTTCGATGTGGAACACGCCGCCATAATCCAGTTCGGCCAGGAACAGGGTCTGGTTGTCGCCCTTGTTCTTCGAGGTCACGCGGAATTTGGAGATCACCTCATATTGATGTTCCGTGCCGCGTTTGCGCGCATCCAGACTGACCTGCACGGTGATTTCAGGCTGCACATCGCCCGTGGGCGCACCCTTCTGGGCAACCGCGTTCTCGAAAGACAGGTCGCGGATAAATTGCGCCAGGATCTGCATCCGAACCTGCTGCTGCGGTGTCTGCTCTGGCTGGGCAGCCCCGTTCGATTGGCTTTCATCGGCCATGTTCGTAAACCTCTCTATGCGAACTCGGCCTAGCTTCTAGCAGGCGCGCTGTTTTGTCTCAATGCCGTGTCCAGCCGGAATTCCCCCGCTTTTCATTATTCGACGGCGAAATATCCGGCGGCACCGGCGGTTTTCGCCGCGGCTCGTCTTCGACAACGTAATCGCCATCTATCACGCCTTCACCATAGGGCGGACGATGCGGCTCGCGCGGTTCTGCGGACCCGGCCATATTCACGTGCGCGACATGAATACGGCTGGCCAGCTTGCGCATGACCAGATTCCGCATTCCGGGAATCAGCAGCAACAGGCCGACCGTATCGGTGAAAAATCCCGGCGTCAGCAATAGCATGCCCGCAACAAGGATCATGACACCATGTGCCAGCGGGCGGGTGGGATCACGCAGTTCGGAAAAGCTTCGGTTCACCTCGCCCCATGCGCGAGCGCCCTGGCTGCGCAGGAGTGCGGTCCCGGCGATTGCGGTCAGCACGACGATACCCAGCGTCGGCCACAGACCGATCAGGCCGCCGATCTGAATGAACAGGGCGATCTCGATGATCGGCACAGCGAGGAAAAGCCAGAATAGCGACATATGAACCCCTTTCCGACCAGGGCGGCAACTGGACTTGCCCCGGCTCAATCCCTACATAATGGGGAAGCTTGAAGATACCAACCGATGTGCACAGAATTGAGGTTCACTGAATGTCAAATCCGATGATCCAGTTGCTTGTACTGGCCGCGATCGCGATTTTCCTGATTTTGCGGCTACGCAATGTGCTGGGTACCCGGGACGGATTTGAACCGACCAAAACCGAGCCTCCCCGAACGGACCGTCGAACATTCGAGGTCATCGACGGAAGCGCAAATGAAGTCGACCATGACATTACGGATCATGTCGAGGCCGGCAGTCCCAACGCCGACGCTCTGGCCGCGATGAAACGTGCGGAGCCGTCCTTCGGTGTCCGCGAGTTCCTGAACGGTGCAAGATCGGCGCATGAGATGATCCTGCTGGCATTCGAACGAGGCGACATTTCCGAGATTCGCCCATTCCTGGCCGAAGAGGTTGCCAGCGCATTTCAGTCGGTCATCGATTCCCGTAACGAACTGGGTCAGACAGTCGAGGCACAGTATTTGGGAACACGCGAAATCTCGATATCCACTGCCGAATTTGACGGCAATTCGGGAAGCGCGGAAATCACCGTCCAGTTCGTGGCCGAACTGATTGTAGCGACCCGCGACGCGGATGGAAAAATCGTTGAGGGCGATCCCAAGATTTCCCGCAAGCAGCGGGATCTTTGGACCTTCAGCCGACGCATGGGGCAGGACGACCCGAACTGGCAGCTTGTCGCGACCGGCTAAGATGGCACGGCGGCGCAGGGGGCTGACGCCCGAAGAGCGGGAACTATGGTCCCGTGTAACACGCACCGCCGAAGCCTTGCACCCACCCCGGAAACCCTCCGATCCTTTGCCAGGACCGCTCGCCGGTTCCGATGCGAAACCGGCTGCAGAGCCGGCCGGATTGCCGCGTTTTCGTATCGGGCAGTCCATCTCGCCCTCAAAGACCGCGCATAACCAAGCGCCCAGCCCGGCCGAAAGCTTGACAGAGGCGTCCTTGCGTATGGACCACAAGCTTCACAAGCGCATGACCCGAGGCAAGATGCGGCCGGAGGCACGGCTTGACCTGCACGGCATGACGCTCGCGGCGGCGCAACCGGAACTGGCCGGTTTTATCCTGTCCTGTCACGCGAATGGCCTTCGACTGGTTCTGGTAATCACCGGTAAGGGGCGTGGGGATCACGGCCCCCTGCCGACACGGCCCGGAGCGCTGCGGCATCAGGTGCCTTACTGGCTGCACCAGATGCCGCTGGCCAAGGTGGTTCAACAGGTCACCCCGGCTCACTACCGGCATGGCGGCGAAGGGGCCTATTACGTCTATCTGCGCAGGTAGCGGTCTCAGAGAGAGACGTTCGACCTGGGCCCCGCAAAATACCAGATGATCAGGCCCAGGATCGGCAGAATGACAATAATGGCAATCCACAGGATTTTCTTGCTCATCGGCTCATTCGTGTTGATGATCTGCGCAATTGCCCAGACATCCAGAACGAAGACGACAATTCCGAATACATAGTCCATTTCCCGATCTCCTGTCCGCCCTGACACGTCAACACCCGGCAGGCCCGACCGGTTCCCCGGAATTGCTGCCGCCAAGACGAAACCCCGGCGCACAGGGCACCGGGGCATCAGAGAGAGAGAGGTATGGCCGCATCCACCGGCCATTGGGCTTCGGCAGTAAAACGCGACGCTGCCTGATCGGTTCCATCCGCCCCCGGATCAGGCAATCAGGCGATAGCCGCCGGATTCGGTCACCAGAAGCCGCGCGTTCGAGGGATCGGGCTCGATCTTCTGGCGCAGGCGATAGATATGGGTTTCCAGCGTATGCGTGGTGACACCGGCATTATATCCCCAGACCTCGTGCAGCAGGATATCACGCGGCACGACTCCATCCTGTGCGCGATAAAGGAATTTCAGGATGTTTGTTTCCTTCTCGGTCAGCCGGATCTTGCGATCCTTCTGATCGATCAGCATCTTCATCGCCGGCTTGAAAGTATAGGGCCCAAGCTGGAAGATCGCGTCCTCGGATTGCTCATGCGTGCGAAGCTGGGCGCGCAGACGGGCAAGCAGAACCGGGAACTTGAACGGCTTGGTCACGTAATCGTTAGCCCCGGCATCCAACCCAAGGATCGTATCCGCATCGGTGTCATGCCCGGTCAGCATGACCACCGGGCATTTGACATTCAGCTTGCGCAGCTTCTTGCACAGCTCGCGGCCATCGGTATCGGGCAGCCCCACATCGAGAATCACCAGATCATAGATCGCATTCTTCGTTGCTTCGACCGCTTCGGCGCCGGTTCCGGCCTCGATCACTTCGAAGTCATCGGTGGCCGCCAATTGCTCGGCCAGAGCCTCGCGCAGGTCTTCCTCGTCATCGACCAGCAGGATTTTTTTCAGTCCAGGCATGTTGCCTCCTTTGCGTCATTGCGCAAAGGAGTGGGGACAAGCCAGCGCGCCGTCCAGCAACATGTCGGAATTATCACATGGAGTTGTCGGAATAAGGCGCTATGTTTCAGAATGTTTCAAAATCGCCAGCCATGAGCCTGATCCCAACACTCGCCGAAACCGTCTCTCGCGCCCGCGCTGATTTGCGCATGGGGCTGCCGGTCATGATCGACGACCATCTCGTTGCTGCGGTCGAAACACTGTCAGCGGAACGGCTGTCGGATATCCGCGCATTGGGTCAGCCTGTGCTGGCCCTGACCGCCCGCCGGGCCGAGACATTGAAGGCCCGGGTCTATGACGACGGTCTCGCACGGGTCCTGGTGCCGGAAGATGGCGATCTGCCCTGGCTCAGGGCGCTGGCCGATCCGGCAGGCGACCTTATGACCCCGATGAAAGGACCGTTACTCACGCAACGTGGTGGAGGGGTCCAGCCCCATCAGGCGGCACTCGCGCTGGCCAAATCGGCGCAGCTTTTACCGGCAATGCTGATGGTTCCCGCAAAGGCACAGCCTGGCCTGACGGTTCTGGCGGCGGGACCGGTGCTGGCGCAACTGGCCGGAGAGGCCGCGATGGCACCGGTCGCCGCCGCCCGGTTGCCGCTTCTGGCGGCAGAGCACTCGCGCCTCCATATATTCCGGCCAGATGACGGCGGGGCCGAGCATTATGCGATCGAGATCGGCGATCCGCCCCGCGACGCCCCCGTTCTGACCCGGCTGCACTCTGCCTGCTTCACGGGCGACGTGCTTGGCAGCCTGAAATGCGATTGCGGCCCGCAACTGCAATCGGCACTGACCGCGATGGGACAGGCAGGGGCCGGCGTATTGCTTTATCTTAACCAGGAGGGCCGCGGGATCGGCCTGGCCAACAAGATGCGCGCCTACGACCTGCAGAATCAGGGTTTCGATACGGTGGAGGCGAACCATCGCCTTGGTTTCGAGGATGACGAGCGCGATTTCCGCATCGGCGCAGGATTGCTGCGGCGTTTGGGCTTTGACAGCGTGCGGCTGATGACCAACAATCCCCGCAAGGTCGAGATGCTGGAGGGACAAGGCATCAGGGTTACCGAGCGTGTGGCGCTGATCACGCCCCGTAACCGGTTCAACACGGATTATCTCGACACCAAGGCCCGCAAATCCGGGCATCTCCTATGAGTCCGCAAGACTTGGTATTGACCCCCCGGGGAATCCGCTTTCTCGGGCGTGTTTTGCCCTGCAGTATCGGTAAATCCGGCATAACCACGGCCAAACGGGAAGGCGACAAGGCCACGCCCGCCGGGGAGCACCGGATCACCGGCCTCTGGTATCGCCCGGACCGGCTTGCCGCCCCTGCCCCATGGGCACGCCCCATCGGTCCCGGCGACTTGTGGTGCGACGACCCTGGCCACCCCGCCTATAACCGTCATACCCATGCGCCGCTTGCCGCCAGCCACGAGTGCCTGCGTCGTTCCGACCCTTTATACGACCTGATCCTGACCACCGACTGGAACTGGCCCGAGGCGATCGCCGGATGGGGTTCGGCCATCTTCCTGCATCAATGGCGCCGCCCCCGTCATGGCACCGAAGGCTGCATCGCCTTCGCCCGCCAGCATCTCATCTGGATCGCCCGGCGTGCCGCTCCGGGCACGCGCCTGATCGTCCCGGCGCGAGCCCAGCACTCTTTGTCCTGAAGAGCAGCGACCCGCAGCCTGACTGGCCCCGGGTCGCTACGGGACAGGCGATCACCTACCTGGTCAGCACAACATGGGTGGCGCTCTCCGTGGCTACATGCTCGGTGCAGCGGAAACCAAGACTGGCCGTGTCGATCCCGGCAAAAAAATGCTCGCCCCTGCCGAGCAAAACCGGACTGATCGCAAGATGCATCTCGTCGACGAGCCCCGCTTCAAGATATTGCCGGATGGTCGCAACGCCACCGCCAAGCCGCACGTCCTTGCCTCCGGCGGAGGCCCGGGCCCGTTCGAGTGCGGCATGGATGCCATCGGTGACGAAGTGAAAGACCGTGCCGCCCTCCATCTTGATCGGTTCGCGGGGATGATGCGTGAGCACGAAGACATCCGTGTGATAGGGCGGGTTGTCACCCCACCAGCCTTTCCACTCATCATCCGGCCATTCGCCCCGGACCGGTCCGAACATGTTCCGCCCCAGGATCCAGGCGCCGATATTGTCGAACCCGCGCGCCACGAAATCATCGTCCGGGCCGCTTGTACCCTCTTCCTTGCCCATCACCTTCCTCTGGAAGTTGCGGGTCGGAAACACCCATTTGTGCATGGCCTCACCACCTTCACCAAGCGGGTTGTCGATGGTTTGGTTCGGACCGGCGCCGAAACCATCAAGCGACAGGCTGAAACAGCAAACGCGAAGTCTGGACATGATAAATTCCTCCCCCTGATCTGATTGCAAGAAGCAACTGGTTGTGCTATCGCATGACTGATCTTATTTTGCAACTGGTTTTCGAGGAGGGTGTGAATTGGATATCGAGCGACGGTCTGGCTGCCCGATCAACCTGACGATGGAAGTATTGGGCGACCGGTGGAGCCTGATCGTCATCCGCGACATCATGTTCGGCAATCACCGGCATTTTCGCGAACTGCTGACGCATTCCGTGGAAGGAATCGCGTCGAATATCCTGGCCGCGCGGCTCAGGCGCCTGGTGGGCCTTGGGTTGCTGGCCAGGCAGGACGATCCCAGCCATAGCCAGAAAGCTATCTACAGCCTGACCGAACCGGCAATCCAGCTGTTGCCGGTTCTCGCGATGATCGGCGCTTGGGGATGCAGGCATTTGCCGGTCAGTGAAGAGCTTGGCATTCGAGCACGGCTTCTCGAGGACGGAGGCGCGTCAATGTGGGAGCGGTTCATGAACGAGTTGCGCCTGATCCATATCGAGGATCCGGTTGGTGGCGCCCATGGCCGTCATGTTTCATCCGTCCTTGCCGATCTGACCGCAGCCTATCAGCAAGCGCGGGACAATGCGTCCGATGCGCGGTCGCCCGACTCTGCCGCAAGCCGGTAAGCCGGTGCCGGCCCGATCGATATCGACGCTTTCCGCCACCGTCAGCTTTCCCTGACCTGATCGAAGCGCAACAGCCACAGGGCGCTCATCGTAACCAGCACCATGCCCCGGTATCGGTCAGGATCGTGATCCGGCGTCCGGTTATGCCAGGAACTCATCGCCACGCCGATATCTGCTTGCTTCTTTCAGAAACGCGGTCTTGGGAACCAGGTTCGCCAGCGCCCGGATGACCTCACGCGCCTTGCCGGCGGCAACATCCTTCAACAGTTCTCCCACGGCAAAGAGAAAGACGACCAGCGCCGCCTCTTCCGCTGGGCCGATAAAAACTGCACTGACGGCCGCGATCGTCATCAGGCTTTCGATCGTGAAAGGTTGGCCTGTGCGCAGCGCCTCGGTGGCGCACTTCGTCACTGGCGCCACGCCGATCAGAGCAGCGGCGACAAAGGCCCAGTAGCCATAACTGGCCGATGTCATGATTTCTACAGCCCATGCCAGCGCCAGCAAACTACCGACGAAAGCGACCAGCCGGTCCTTACCAGTCCGGTGCCAGACCTTGCCCGCATCGACAGGTTCGGAACACCGTGGGATATTTTCCGTCTCGCCATGCCCCGCCCCGGCATGAAACCTACGGTCAAGTCCCGGTCCGGCGAGTGCGCCACACGCGAACCTGTCATGCGCCACCGCGGGCGGGATTCCTGCCCCATGGCCTGTGGCCTTCTCCTCATGTCGCCAAATGCCATAACCCAACCGGCGGACGGTTTCTTCGACCCGGCGGGGATCGGTGGTGCCCGGTTCAAGCATCAGCGAAAGCTTCTCGCTTATCAGCGCAACCCTGACATCGCTGACTCCGGGCAAACGCTCCACCGCCTGCGCCACCTTTCTGGTGCAGGCAGCGCAATCCATGCCATTGACCGCCCATTCCCTTCGCGTCGCATCTTTCATCTCTGGTCTCCTGGTCCGGCGCAGTGCCGGATCACATGTTCCGTCGATTCGAGAAGCTAATCTCTCTAGTGGCCAGAACTTCAAGGGGTTTCTCCTGCTGACGATACGAAAGCCCGGAATAACTGGCGGCCCGGTATGACAGCACCAGCAGACGGGAAAGGCGGATACTGGAGAGTGAAGAACTGATCGCGTGAACAGCGCCGGCGTCTAGGAGAGGCGCAGCGCCATACTCCAGCGATCTAACCCTGGACCAAACCCGTCGGGTGTGATCCTTGAGAGGGTAAAGCCAAATCGCTCATAGAAACCACGAGAATGCTGGCTTGTTTCTATCGTCAACTCGGCAATGCCCGGAATCGAGTTCGCCAGTGCCAGCCGGGCCTGCATCAAACCGGTCCCCAATCCTTGCCCATGGAGCGCATGATCTACCATTCCCCATTCCAGAGACGCCCGCCCCTGCACTTCATCGGCAAGCAGCCCGCCGCAAGCGACCACCGAGCCGTTGCCTGTGAGCACCAGATAGGTCCTGCCCCGAATACCGAGATTTTCCAGGAACTCGCAAAACTGCGCCCGCTCTTCCGGTGCAAAATATGTTGGCAAATTGCTGTCAAATATTGCCAGACAGGCGCTGAAATCGTCGGCGTCATAGGGACGGGATGATATTTCACTCATGCTGCAAGCATAGTGGGGATAATCCATGGCCGTCTATGGCCATGACCGATTTACGGCGACTTTGGCCGGGCCGCCAGCGGCTGCAGATTTCCGCCCGGGAATATCCACATCTCTTCTGCATATCTGCGGCATCGCACCGGATAGCACGGTGCTGCCCGTTACAAGTGACTTTCATGACGGGTACGACAAGAGGATGCGGAAACTGCTCCACCGCCGCCACTCCGCTATTTCTGCAGGAGGTCCCACATCATCCGGTCGCGCTCGGCCGTCCAGATGCGGGGGGTATCTATGCCACGGGCCTCATCCCATGCGCGGCCGACATTGAAGGGCAGGCAATGTTCATAGATCGCGTAATCGCCGAATTTCGGGTCGCATTCAGCGCGGACGGCCGCCGCCGCCTGCTCGATCGTGCCACCGGCGGCGGCGATACGGGCCACGGCGCGATATGTGCTGTCAACGAAATCGCGGGTATTGGCCACAGCCCTGGAAACCATGTCGCGGCCCAGCAGCGCATCGCCACGCCCCGGCGCGATCGAAGCCGGATCATAGGCCATGATCCGGTCCAGCGTGCACCCCCAATCCGCAAAATGCCCGTCTCCGCAATAGCAGGCCGAGTGATATTCGACGATATCGCCGGTGAACATCACCTCCTGATCGGGCACCCAGACAATCGCATCCCCCGCCGTATGCGCCCGTCCCGGCTGTATGATATCGACGCGGCGATTGCCCAGCCAGACTGTCATCCGGTCGCGGAAGGTCGTCGTGGGCCAGGTCAGGCCGGGGATTTCCTCATGCCCTTGGAACAGGCGGGGAAAACGTCCGAATTCGCTGTCCCAATCCTCTTGCCCGCGCTCGACGACCTGCGCGCGCGAGATCTCCGACATTATGATTTCCCGGGCGTTGTAGGCCGAGGCTCCCAATACGCGAACGGCATGGTAGTGGGTCAGAACCAGATGGCTGATCGGCTTGTCGGTCACTCCACGCACCGCCTCGATCACCTTGCGGGCAAGGCGCGGCGTGGCCTGCGCCTCGACCACCATCACGCTGTCATCGCCGATAATGACTCCGGAGTTGGGATCGCCCTCGGCGGTGAAGGCAAACAATCCCTCGCCGATCCCGGTGAAACTGATCTTCTTTTCCTCCAGATCGCCATGGGAGGCAAATTGCTTGGCCATTGGATGCTCCTTGATGATGGGTTGATGGGAAGCCTACCGGTTTGCCATTGGCAAGCTTAGCACAATCTGAGGCAGCAGGATCACGAGGATCAGCGCGAGTATCTGGATCAGCACGAAGGGCATGATGCCGCGATAGATCGTGGCGATCGGCAGATCCGGCACCACCCCACGAAGATAGAACAGCGCATAGCCGAAGGGTGGGGTCAGAAACGAGGTTTGAAGATTCACCGCCAGAAGGATCGCGAACCAGATCATCACCTGATCACCCGGCAGACCGAAATCCAGAGCCGCTACCACCGGGGCAACGATGGGAACCACGACCAGAGTGATCTCGACCCAATCCAGAAAGAAGCCCAGCACGAAGATCAGCGCCATGATGACGAACAGCACGAAGTAGGGATTGCTTTCGTCGATCCTGAACATGTCGATCATCATCTGGTCGCCACCAAGACGCCGGAACACCACCGAGAAGATGGACGCCCCGATCATCACGAAAACGATCATCGCCGTGGTTTTGCAAGTATCGAATACGGCGCTTTGCAAGGATTTCAGGCTCAATCCACCCGACAGCAACGCCAGCAGAGTCGCACCAGCGGCTCCGATGGCGGCGGATTCCGTGGGGGTGGCGACTCCGGCGATGATCGTGCCCAGAACCGAGAGGATCAGCAGTAGCGGCGCCAGCATGTCCCGGACCAGCGACCAGATTGCCCGCGCCATTCCCGGACCATCGTCCGAGCGTGGCGGTGCAGGCATCTTGTGAGGTGCGAACAGCGCAATACCCAGCAGATACAGGAAATACATCCCGGCCAGCAGCAGTCCCGGATAAATCGCTCCCATGAACAGATCCCCGACCGAAAGCCGCATCTGATCGGCCAGGATGATCAGCATGATCGACGGCGGCAGCAAGATGCCCAGGGTTCCCGACGCCGCGATCAGGCCCGAGGCGAGCTTGACGTCGTAATTTGCCCCACGCATGGCTGGCATGGCCATCATGCCCATCAACACGACCGAGGCGCCGATGATACCGGTCGAGGCAGCCATGATGACGCCGATGATTGCGATCGCAAAGGCATAGCCACCGGGGGTAGAGCGGAACAGGGCGGCCAGCGAATGCATCAGTCTTTGCGCGATGCCGGAGCGCTCCAGCATCAGGCCCATGAAGACGAAAAGCGGAATGGCCACCAGCAGCCAGTTGGTCAATGTGCCGGAATAGATACGTTGCACGCCCATCGACAGGAACAGCACCGGAATATCGGCCAACAGCGATAGCAGGATCCCGATTCCGGCAAGCACGAAAGCGACCGGATAGCCCGAGAACAGCCCGCAGCCAAGTGCCACCAGCATCACGATCGGCCATAGATATTCAGCCATTTTCCGCGCCCTTCGCGACCGCGGAATGCTCCGGCCCCTGCGCCGGGATTTCTCCGCGCAGCAGGACGATAGCGGTTCCAATGCCCCGCAGCAGACCCAGCAGACCCAAAAGGGCGAATGCCACGGGCAGCGCCCCCTTGATCAGCCACCGGGCACCCAGCCCGCCCTGACTGGAACCCTCGCCGGTGCTCCACGCCGTTTCTGCGAAACCCCAGCCATACCAGGCAGTAATCGCGCAGAACGGCAGCAGGAACAGCAGGTCCCCGACTATCTGCACCATGGCCTTTTGACGCCCGGTCATTTTCATGGCGAGCACATCGACCGAGACATGGCTGCCGTCACGCAGAGCCCAGACACCGCCGAACAGCACGATCAGCGAGAAGATATACCATTGTATGTCAGTCAAGCTGTTCACGGTCAGCGCCTGGCCGAACAGAAAGATTTCCCCGGGCCAGTCGATCAGGGTGGTCCAGCCAAAGATGGCGGCCACCACCGTCAGCAGGATGGCCAGCATCAATGGCAGAACCAGCCAGCTGAACCATTTCCCCGGAAGGCATATCAAGTCGATCAGGCGGGTGAGTATTCTCGGCATCGGGCCTCCTCCGGGTCGGTTGCGCGCGATCAGCGGGATAATGCCTGCAGGGTGCCCCACTCGCCCACACTGTCGATATAGGCCTGCATCGACTCAAGCGCCTCGGCAAAGATCGGATCGGCTTTTGCCTGCTCGGCCAGAACCTCTTTCGAAGCGTCCCGCAACGCGGCCAGCACATCGTCGGGCAGGCGCTTGACCTCTACCCCCGCATCCCGGATCTCGGCGATCGCCTCTGCCTGAGCGTCGATCTGGTCATGCAGGTTCCAGGCGATATTCGCCTGACAGGCATCTGTCATGATCTGCTGCGTGCGCTCGTCGAAGCTGTTCCAGACATCCATGTTGATGATGATGCTGTCCCAGCTGGACGGCTGATGCCAGCCCGGGAAATAATAGGTCTTGGCGACTTTCTGGAAACCCAGCCCGAGATCGAGTTGCGGGGCCGAGAACTCCGCCGCGTCGATACGTCCGGTCTCAAGGCTCAGATAAATCTCTCCTGCCGGAACAAGCTGGGTGTTGACGCCCAGCTTGGCCATGGTCAGCCCACCAAGCCCGGCAATCCGCATGTTCAACCCCTTGAGATCGTCAACGCCGCTGATTTCCTTGGTGAACCAGCCTCCAGCCTCGGAGACGACCAGATGGCAGGGCAAAACCTTGACGTTGAAGGGGTCATAAGCCTTCTGGATGATCTCGAGCCCGCCGCCCTCGAACATCCAGCCAAGCGCAACCTCGGGTGATGGACCAAAGGGCATCGCGCCGACCAGGCCTGCAACCGGGATCTGCTCGGACCAGTAGCCTATCCAGTCGAAGCCCATGGGCAGAGCGCCAGAACTGACGGCGCCGAACACCTCGAAGGGCGGGACGAAATCCCCCGCGCCATGCACATTGATCGTGACCTCGCCATTGGTTGCGCGGGAAACCCGCTCGGCCCAGAGCCCGGGGCTGGGTCCGATAGAAGGGGTATTGAGCCCAAAGACGCTTTGCAGATCATAACTTTCTCCGCTTGCCCAGGTAGCGAAGCTGCAGCTTGCCACCAGAATCGAGGCCAGGACCGAATTTCTCATTGCTTCCTCCCAGATCAGCGCCCGCTCCCACAGACGATTTTGACAGAGCGCATGCCGCCCTCCGCTTCAAGCTTTTTAGCTTATTACAAATTCATTTGCAATATACAAATTTTTTGCTATCTCGAATGAGACGACCCGGCCCCTTGCGGCCAAGGGACAGAATGCTCGGAAACTGGGGAGGCCAAGAGACAATGCTGGAAATTCAAGGACAAACGGCCGTCGTGACAGGGGCGGCGCAAGGCAATGGCCGAGCCATCGCCCAAGGACTCGCAAGAGCGGGAGCAAGGGTCGCTTGTTGCGATATTCAGGATAAACCGCTGCAGGAACTGGCCGACGAGATCCGCTCGAATGGTGGCGAGGCATTACCCTTGCACCTGGATATCGCGGATGAGGCGTCCTGCCTGAACGCCGCACAAAAGATTGCCCAGCATTTCGGAAACGCTTCGATCCTGGTCAACAATGCCGGGATCATCCGGCGCACCAAACCGGACGCAACCAGCTTTGCCGAGGATTGGCGGGCGATCATGGCGGTCAATGCGACAGGGACGATGCAGATGATTCGAGCCTTCCTGCCGCAGCTGCGCGCGACGCGGGGTCGAATCGTCAATCTCGCCTCGATCATGTCGGTGATCGCCGGGCCGGGGCAGACAGCCTATGCCGCCTCGAAAGGGGCGGTGATGCAGATGACAAAGGCATTGGCGCATGACCTTGCGCCCGATGGAATTCGCGTCAACGCGATCGCTCCCGGCGTGATCGAAACCCCGATGACGGCCCCTACACGCGCCGATCCGGAGGCCATCGGGCGCTTCATGGCGCATACCCCCATGCGCCGCCCCGGCAAACCGGAAGAGCTGGTCGGGCCCGTCCTGTTCCTGACCTCGGATGCCTCCAGCTATGTGACCGGCGCGCTGTTGCCGGTGGATGGCGGCTATCTGGCCGCTTGAGACAAGGGATTCACACCATGCAGGATAGCGAAATTCAGCATATCACCCCGCCGCGCCGGATCGACACCGATGTTCTGGTCATCGGTTCGGGTGCGGGAGGGCTGGCCACGGCGGTTTCGGCCGCATATCGGAACCTGTCGGTCATCGTCACCGAGAAAGAGCCGGTCTTCGGCGGCACCACCGCGCGTTCCGGCGGGTGGATGTGGATTCCCTGCAATGCTCCCGCCCGCCGCGCCGGCGTGCAGGACAGCCGCGAGAAGGCGCGGACCTATCTGCAACACGAAACCGGAGAGCATTTTGATGCCGCGAGGATCGACGCCTTTCTGGATGCCGGGCCGAAAGCCGTGGATTTTTACGAAGCCGAGACCTCGCTGCAATTCGATCTTGGCCCGACTTTTGCCGATTACCACCCGACCGCGCCGGGTGGCATGGATGGGGGGCGCTCGATCGTGGCCAAACCGTTCGACGGGCGTGAACTGGGCGACGAGATCCGCCGCCTCCGCCCGCCTTTGCAGGAGATCACCTTCCTGGGGATGATGATAGGCTCGGGTAAGGAACTTCTGCATTTCTTCAATGTGATGCGCTCACCCGTGTCGGCCTTTTACGTGGGCAGGCTGTTCCTGAAATTCCTGCGCGACATGGCGTTCCATGGCCGCCCGATGCGGCTGATGAACGGTAACGCGTTGGTCGGGCGGCTGGCGAAATCGATCTTTGACAAGGGAGGAGAGATCTGGACCTCATCGCCCGCCCTGAAACTTTTGCGCGACGACAAGGGGGCAGTCACCGGCGCGCGCATCCAGAAGCCGGACGGCCCGGTCGAGGTGATCGCGCGCAAGGGCGTGGTGCTGGCCGCCGGAGGCTTTCCGCAGGATCCGATCCGCCGCAAGATGCTGATGCCGCACGCACCGACAGGCTATGAACATGTCTCGCCCGCCCCGCCCGGCAATACCGGGGACGGGCTGCGGCTTGGCGAAAGCGTCGGCGCGACCGTGGATACCTCTCTGCCGCATCCGGCCGCTTGGGTGCCGATCTCGCGTCCGCGCCGCCCGGATGGCACGCTCGGCACCTTTCCGCATTTCGTGGATCGTTCGAAACCCGGCGTCATCGCCGTCACCCGTTCGGGCCGTCGCTTCGTAAACGAGGCAAACAGCTATCATGACTTCTGTCAGGCCATGGTCAGGCGCTGCCGCGAGGAATCCGGCCCGGATGGAGAGATCGCCGCATGGTTCATCACCGATCATCGCGCCTTCCGCAAATACGGCCTGGGTTTCGCGAAACCCGCCCCGGTTCCCTATGGCAAGCTGATCCAAGATGGCTATCTGCTGCGCGGCGAGACATTGCAGGATCTGGCGGCACAGTTCGGAGCCGATGCGCGACAGCTGGATGAAACCGTGAGCAGGTTCAACGAATATGCCGTCAGCGGAGAAGATCCCGAATTCGGCAAGGGCACGACCAGTTACAACCGCTCGCTCGGTGATCCGGACCATGGCCCGAATCCCTGCCTTGCGCCCATCAAGGACGGTCCGTTCTACGCCGTGCGGCTGCATGTGGGCGATCTTGGCACCTACGCGGGTCTCAGGACCAATGAAAACGCACAGGTCATCACCCCGGAAGGACAGCCGATCGCGGGGCTGTATTCCGTTGGCAATGACGCCGCTTCGATCATGGGTGGCAATTATCCCGGAGGTGGCATCACACTTGGCCCGGCAGTCACCTTCGGCTGGATCGCGGCCCGTCACATGGCAGGGGGAAATGATTGAACAGTGTCCCTCTGCCCCATCATACGGTTGGAATAGCGCCACTTGGTTGCCGCCCGCGAAAAGCAGGGATAGCCTGATCGGATTTCCAGCATGAGGATCGGACAATAGCCAATTCGGACCATACAGGCGGCAGGAAACCCGCCAGGGCGCAAAGAGGCGTTCAGACCGTCGAAACGGCGGCAATGATCCTGCGCGCCTTCACCGAGGCCGCCGGCCCCATGAAACTGAGCGAGCTCAGCAATCGTGTCGGCATCGCGGCGTCGCAACTGCACCCCTACATGGTCAGTTTCCGCAATACCGGGCTCGTCGAGCAGGTCGAGGGCACGCAATATGCCCTTGGCCCTTTCGCGCTGGAACTCGGGCTGGCGCGGCTGCGGAATCAGGATGCGTATATGGAGACGATCCGGCGCGTGCCGGAACTCGCCGAAGAAACCGGTTTGATGGTGGCAATCGCGGTCTGGGGTCAGCACGGCACGACGATTGTCTATGTCCATGACAGCCCGCGAAGGATTCATTCCTATGTGAAGCCGGGCAATATATTCGAACTCGGCATCACCGCCACAGGCCGCCTGTTTGCCGCCTTCCTGCCCACCGAGGCGACCGAGGACCGGATCACCGCGGAATTTGCCGCGCATAACAACCATGACGTTCATTCTTTTGGCATCACCGAGGAATGGTTCCGTGCCCGCGTTCGGGAAATCCGCGAGATGGGCTACGAGATAACCGCCGACATCCCGATCCCGGGTGTGAGTGCCGTTGCCGCCCCGGTTTATGATCATACCGGGGCATTGCAGCTTTCGGTTACTGTCATTGGTCCAAGCAGGCTGACCGATCTGAACCGGGATGGTCCTGTCGTTACATCCTTGCTGGAATTTACACGCAATCTTTCGTCCGATCTCGGATATGGCGGGGGCAACCAGCGCCATATTTCCTGAAAAGGCGGTATGATCATTCTTCCATGCTCGGATTTTGCAGGGACATGATGGCAGGGGCCTCAGCGGCAATCCCGGCCGGGCCCGCCCAGTCAGCTTGACGCTCCAGTAGCGGCCCGACATAGTGGCCGGGATTAAAGGACATTCAGGTTAAGGGAGAAGACCTATGAAACACCCATTGAAAACGGTAATGCTGCTTTCCTGCTTTGGCGTGGGTCTGGGTCTTGCCGGTATGGCCAATGCTCAGGACCAGGCCCTGGACGTGGTCACGGACCCGAGCTTTGTGCCATTCGAAATGATGGATCAGGATTCCGGCGAAATGGTCGGTTTCGACATTGACATCATAAACGAAGTTGCCGAACGGGCCGGCTTCGAAATCAACCTGCGGACCATGGACTTCAACGGCATCATTCCCGCCGTGCAGACCGGTAATGTCGATATCGCCATCGCCGGGATCACCATCACCGAGGAGCGCGCCAAGATCGTCGATTTCTCGACTCCTTATTATGACAGCGGCCTGCGCCTGCTGGTTGGCGCCAATGACGACAGCATCGCGACTGTCGAGGATCTCGAGGGCAAGACCGTCGCCACCAAGATCGGCTCGACCAGCTTCGATTACCTTCAGGAAAACCTCGGCGACAGCGCCGAGATCACGCCCTATCCGGGTTCCAGCGACATGTATATGGCCCTGCTTGGCGGAAGCGCCGATGCCGTCTTCTACGACGCGCCCAATGTCGGCTATTTCTCGCAGACCCAGGGCGAAGGCCGGGCCAAGACGGTCGGACCGCTTTACGAGGGTCAGCAATACGGCATCGTTCTGGTCAAGGACAGCGAATGGCTTGAGCCCGTGAACGAAGCCCTCGCCGCCATGAAGGAAGACGGCACCTACGACGAAATCCATACGAAATGGTTCGGCAGCGCGAGCGAAGAGTAACGCCCGCGCCTCGATCATGCGGGGCCGGATCTGGCGATCCGGCCCCGTGTCATTCAAACTGCTGCGCTGTCTGCCCTCCACTCCGTGGAAAGCGTTGATTGTATTCTGACGGAGGCCCTTCTTGGACGTCACTTTCCGATTCGACTGGCAGGCGGCCTTCGCCTCGCTTCCTCATCTCGTGGCGGGCATTCCCTATACGCTGCTGATCTCTTTCGGCGGTCTCGCCATCGGGTTCTTCATCGGCATCTTCTTCGGCCTGCTGCGGATCAGCCCGAGCGCGTGGCTGCGCTGGCCCGCGATCGTCTATATAGAGATTTTCCGGGGCACACCGGTGCTGGTCCAGGTGCTGTTCATCTTCTATGGCCTGCCGCAACTCCTCGGCGGTCCGATCAATGCGCTGGTCGCCGGCATCGCCGCCATCGCCGTCAATTCCGGCGCCTATATCTCGGAAATCGTGCGCGGCGGCGTGCAATCCATCGAGCGCGGACAGCGCGAAGCAGGCCTTTCGCTCGGCCTGTCGCGGGTGCAGACATTCCGCGACATCATCTGGCCGCAGGCCTTCCGGCGCATGATCCCGGCGCTCGGTAACCAGGGCATCATCAGCATCAAGGACACTTCGCTGTTCTCGGTCATCGGGGTGGGTGAGTTGGTACGCCAGGGACAGATATATATCGCCACCACTTTCACCGCGCTAGAGGTCTACCTGATGGTCGCCCTGCTCTACCTGGCGATCACCCTGTCACTGTCTATCGCGCTGCGCCTGCTTGAGCGCAAGGGGCTGGTGGGACAATGACAGGGCCGACGACAGAAGGACACGACATGACGCATGAAAAGCCGGCCCCGGACGCCACGCCCATCGTGAGCCTGAGCAAGCTCAACAAGCATTACGGCGAGTTGCACGTGCTCAAGGATATCGACCTGACGGTGGTTCCCGGCGAGGTGGTGGTGATCATCGGTGCCAGCGGCTCGGGCAAATCGACACTGATCCGCTGCGTCAACGGGCTGGAAGAGTTCCAGCAGGGCGAGTTGGAGGTCGATGGCAATACCCTGCTGCCCAATGGCAAGGCCACGCGGGCATTGCAGAAGATCCGCACCGAGGTCGGGATGGTCTTTCAGCAGTTCAACCTCTTCCCCCACCTGAGCGTCCTCGACAACGTGACCCTAGCGCCGATGCGGGTTCGCGGCTGGAGCCAGGATCAGGCCACGGACACGGCCCGGCGATTACTGGCGCGGGTGGGAATCAGCGATCAGGCCAACAAATACCCCAGCCAGCTTTCCGGCGGTCAGCAGCAAAGGGTGGCACTGGCCAGGGCGCTGGCGATGGAACCGCGTCTGATGCTGTTCGACGAGCCGACATCCGCGCTGGATCCCGAGATGATCGGCGAGGTGCTGGATGCCATGCGCGAACTGGCCAATGAAGGCATGACCATGATGATCGTGACCCACGAGATGGGCTTTGCCCGCGAAGTCGCCGACCGGGTGATCTTCATCGACAAGGGCAGGATCGCCGAGGAAGGTCCTCCCGAGCAGATCTTCGACGCCCCGCAGCACCCTTCAACCCAGAGCTTCTTGTCCCGGGTCCTCAAGCACTGATCTTTTGCGTTTCCGCCCTTATTCCGGTGGATGAGTTAGGGCCCCCGATGGCGATTTCATCGCGGGTAAGGCGAGCTGCGGGCACACAACACCGAAATCAGCCCTGCGATGCCGAGGATCACGGCAAGCCCGATACTGCTGCTGTGCCATCCCCAATACGCAATGGCGGGACTGCTGAGGAACGGAGACAGGAACTGGCCGAGAAATACCGAGCCGGTCAGAAATGCGCCCGTCTTGCCACGCCGCTCGGGTGGAGTTGCCGCGAGTGAAAGCGCGACGAAACCCGGTATAGCCAGTGAATAGCCTGCACCGATTGCCGCACAGCCGAAAAAGATCGCCACTTCAGCAGTGTTCGTGGCGAACAAGGCAAATCCCGCCGCCATCAGGCCAAAGCCACAGGCCCAATTGCCGCCATCGCCGATGGCCGCGCGAATCCGGGGATAACCAAGAGCGGCCACACCGCCAGCCAGCATGAGCATACCCAATGCCGCCCCGGTCATTGCCGGGGATTCGTAGCCTTGAGCCGACAGGAAGAACGGAAGCTGTGTCGGCATGACGAAAAACAGCATCGTCACGGCCATCTGACCGCAGCAAAGCAGGATCACCAGTCGCTGTGAACTGCCGGAGACAGGTGCGACACGGGTTTCCGCCGCACCTGCCTTGCGCGGGGGCTCGGCGATCACGCGCCAGAAAAAGGGCAGGATCAGCATGGGCAACGCATAGACGGCAAAGGAAAGCCGTGGTCCAACGGTCGCCAGAAGACCGGCAAGCAGGATGAATACCAGTCCGCCCAGATTCCGCGCCGATACCTGACCACTGGAAACCGCGTGCAGGGCCTTGCCCGAGAAGTAATCGCCAAGCAGGGCGGATTGCGCCGTCATGATCATCGCGAGCGCCACGCCCAGGCACAACCGGCTGAACAGGATGGATGGCAGCGTCGGCAATACCAGCCCGGCGCTGCCGGCGATGATGAACAGGATCAACCCCGCCAACAGCATCCGACGGCGGCCCGACCGATCGGCAATGATCCCGCACCACGGCGCCATCAGCACAACGGCAAGCGAAGGGGCCGGAACCAATATGCGGATCAGGAATGCATTGGTGGCGTTGTCGGGAAACTGTCTTTCAAGCCCCGGCAATGCGGGGCTTATCGTGGCGGCGGCCATCACAGTCAGGGATGCGGCAATCATCAGCGCAATCGCGCGGGGGTCGCGCCAGACCGATGATTCTGTGTAATTTATATTGGTTTCCATAGGACTGTCCGCTTGCATGTTCAGTTGCGAACGGGCACCATACGAATTCAAGTCAGCTTTAGGTCAAGAATGAAATTGCTGGACATTGCCGAGGTCGTGAATGCAAGCGGCGTTCCCGCCTCGACTCTCCGGTATTATGAGGAACTGCGCCTGATCGCATCAGCGGGCAGGCATGGCCTGCGCCGGCAATATGAGCCGGACGTGATCCAACGGCTGGCGCTGATCGACATGGCACGGTCGGCAGGTTTCTCGTTAAGCGAGATCGCGGCCATGTTCGGGCGGGACGACAGGCCCGATATCCCCCGCGAGGAGCTGCATCACCGCGCCGATGCGCTGGAGCACAAGGCGCGCGAGATGGTTGTATTGGCCACCATGATGCGTCACGTGGCAGATTGCCCGGCACCTTCGCATATGGAATGCCCGAGCTTCCGCAAGCTGCTGCGCGCAGGGGTCGCACATCAATCACGCGCGCGCAGGCGGCGGACAGCGAAGATACGTAGTGGCAGCGGCTAGTTCGAACCGCACAGCCTGCCACCGGATATCAGTGTTTCTTTAGTGATACGCTTCGATGATCCGCCATACCGTATTTACCTTTCACCATTTTCGCATCACGATGCTTGGCGAGAGGTCACATGACACAAAAGACATTACTTCTGACCGGCGCGAGCCGCGGGATCGGACATGCCACCGTCAAGGCGTTCCAGGCAGTTGGCTGGAGAGTGCTGACAGTCTCCCGAACCGCTTTTGACTCACGATGCCCCTGGCACGCCGGTGCCACGGATCATTTCCAGGGAGATTTGTCCGATCCTTCCGCGCGGGCCGATCTTGTCTCGCGAGTCCGGGCAAGTCTTGGTCATGGCGGGTTGCACGCCATTGTGAACAATGCCGGTATCTCGCCGAAGGGAGAGCATGGCGAAAGATTGGGACTCGCCCAAAGCAGCGACGAGCTCTGGCAGCAGGTTCTGGCGGTAAATCTCATGGGGCCTGCCGCCCTGATGCGGGATCTTTTACCCGAACTTGAAAAGGGCCGGGGCGCGGTCGTGAATGTCGGCTCGATCGTCGGTTCGAGGGTTCACCCCTTCGCCGGGGTCGCCTATGCCTGTTCCAAGGCCGCGCTGGCGGCTCTGACGCGCGAAGCAGCCGCGGAACTCGGGCCGCGGGGAATTCGTGTGAACATGGTGACGCCGGGCGAGATAGAGACGGAAATCCTGTCCCCCGGCACCAGCGAACTCAGTAGTATCATCCCGCTGCGAAGGCTTGGAAGCCCGGATGAAGTGGCGCAGGTCGTGTTGTTTCTGTGTTCCGATCAAGCCTCTTATGTCAACGGGGCGTCGATTGACGTGAACGGGGGACAGCACGCCTGAATATCACCTCTTCGCCTTGGGCGACGAGATGGAATCCGCCAGCCGGACAAAGTGGTCCGGACCTATTTCGACAAGGCTGCTGGCCTCGCGGGAGGCACCCGCTTCCGGCCGGACCGAGATATCGGGCGCGAATCTGCGCCCCTCCGGAATCGCCACCGGATCGGGAACCCCACGCGATCTGCCCAGAACCGCCTCGGCATTCGGCACCGAACCGATCAGGTGGCGGGTATAGGGGTGGGTAGGACGGCTGAAAATCGCATGCCAATGGCCCAGCTCTACCACTCGACCGAAATACATCACCGCGACCCGGTCGCTGACATGTTCGACCACGCTGAGATCGTGCGAGATCATGATATAGGACAGGTTCAGCGTCTCTTGCAGATCCATCAGCAGATTGATGATCTGCGCCTGGATGGAGACGTCCAGCGCCGAGACCGGCTCGTCCAGCACCAGGATCTCTGGATCCAGCATCAAGGCGCGGGCGATGCCGATGCGCTGGCGTTGCCCGCCCGAAAACTCGTGCGGATAGCGTTTCGCATGATCCGGTGAAAGCCCGACCCGGACCAGCATATCGGCAACGCGATCGCTTGCCTCGCTGCCGCGGGCGATACCGTGCAGGGCAAGCTGGGACAACAACGTGCTGCCAATCGTCTGGCGGGGATTGAGCGAGGCATAGGGGTCCTGAAAAACCATCTGCGCGATCCGCGCCCGCTCCTTGCGACCCGGAGCACCAGGGCCGGACAGGGGCTGACCACGATAAAGGATCTGCCCCGAGCTGGGCTCCTGCAGACCCATCACCGTCAGTGCGGTCGTGGACTTGCCGCAGCCGGACTCGCCCACGATGCCAAGGCACTCCCCCTCCTTCACCGACAGGTCGACGCCATCGACGGCATGCAGAATCCGCCGCATCCCGAAGGGGGTAAGGCGTGGCAGGTTGAAATGCACCGAGAGATCACGGATTTCTAGCAGCGGCGCTACAGTCATGCCGTCACCTCCTTCCTGGGACCACGCGGCGTGACCAGTGTCGGCACGTCATGCCCGCGATCCTCGTCGGCGACCATCTGTTCCAGCTCTATCAGGCGCCCGCGCTCACCGGGAACACGCGAGCCAAGACGTGGCCGCGCCGCAAGTAGCCCGCGGGTATAGGGATGCATCGGGTTTTCGAACAGTGCTTTCGTGTCCTGTTCCTCGACCAACCTGCCGCGATCCATGACACCCACGCGCTGGCACATATTGGCGATCACCCCAAGGTCATGGCTGATCAGCAGGACGGCGGTGCCCTCGGCGGTACAGAGATCTGCGATCAGTTCCAGAACGCCCGCCTGCACGGTGACATCAAGGGCCGTCGTCGGCTCGTCCGCGATCAGCAGATCGGGACGGCAGGCCAAGGCCATCGCAACCATCACCCGCTGCCGCATCCCGCCTGAAAGCTGGTGCGGATAGGCGCGCGCGCGCTCTTCCGGTGATGGAACGCGAACGCTTTCCAACGCCTCGACCGCTTTTGCCTTGGCCTCGGACCAGTCCATGCCGCGATGGATCACGAACATCTCGGCGATTTGCCGGCCGATCGGGGCAAGCGGATTCAGCGCCGTCATCGGCTCCTGGAACACCATCGCCATACGGTCACCGCGCAAACGGCGGTGGTCGCGGGGCCGGATTCTCCGCAGATCGTGCCCAAGGAAATGCAGCGCGCCGCCGGTGACGTTCAACGGGCGTTTCAGCAGCCCCATGATCGACAGCCCGGTTACGCTTTTGCCGCTGCCGGATTCGCCGACCAGCCCATAGGTTTCGCCCGGCAGGATGTCGAAGGACACGCCGTGCACGATCTTCAGCTTGTTGCCGATGCCGATCTGCAGGTCACGGACCGAAAGGACGGGATCAGGAAGAATATCGTTCATGCCTTCCTCGTGCGCATATGGGGATCCAGCCTGTCGCGAAGCCCGTCCCCCAACAGGTTGAAACCCAACACCGTCACGAAGATCGCCAGCCCGGGGAAAATCGCGGCCCATGGCGCGGCTCGGATCAGTTCTCGCGCGTCGCTCAGCATATTGCCCCAGCTTGGCTGTGGAGGCTTGATGCCGATGCCAAGGAAGGACAGGGCGGCCTCGGCCAGTATGGCGGTGCCGATGCCAAGCGTACCGATCACCAGAACCGGGCCGAGGATGTTGGGCAGAATTTGCGTGCGCATGATGTTCAGGTCGCTGAAGCCTGCCGTTTTCGCCGCCTGAACGAAGCCCTGGCTTTTCAGCGAAAGGGTCGAGCTACGCGCGATCCGGCAGGTCCAGGACCAGTTCGTCAGCCCGAGCGCGATCAACAGGCTGGCCAGTCCCGGCCCAAGGACCGCCATGATCGCCAGGGCAAAGACCAGTGACGGAATCGCCAGCATGACATTGGTCAACCCGTTCACGAGATCATCCCACCAGCCGCCGAAATAACCAGCGGATATGCCAAGCGCCGTGCCAATGCAGGAATTGATGATCTGCGAGATGACCCCGACCGCCAGCGATACCCGCGCGCCATAGAGGATCCGCGACCAGATATCGCGTCCCTGCCCGTCGGTGCCCAGGAGATACTCTCCACCGGGCGGCAGTTCCGAGCTCATCAGGTCGGCATCCATCACCGGATCGAACGGGGCGATCCATCCGGCGGTCAACGCCCCCAGAAGCACGGCAATGACCAGCGCCGCCCCCAAGGTCAGGTTGAAACGCAGTTGCATGGTCTCAGCCCACCTTGATGCGCGGATCGATCACCGCATAGGCGATATCGACCAGCATGTTGATGATCAGGAACCACAGCACGATCACCAGGACCGTGCCCTGCACAACCGGAATGTCCCGGGTCGCGACGCTGTCGACCAGAAGCGATCCGATCCCGGGCCAGGAGAACAGTTTTTCGATCACGATCGCCTGCCCCATCAGCGCGCCGATCTGCAGCCCCATCGTGGTCAGGACAAGCACAAGCACGTTGCGCGCGACATGGGCCCTGACCAAGCGCGGCTCGGATACGCCCTTGGCGCGGCCGGTTCGCACGAAATCGGCATTCATCACGTCCAGCACGCCGGACCGTGTCGTGCGCGCAAGCAATGCCATCGGCGACACGCCAAGCGCGATCGCAGGCAGGATGACATGACTGATGCTGCCCGGCTGGTAGCCGAAACTGGGAAGCCAGCCCAATTGCAGGGCGAAGGCGTACATCAGCAGCAGCCCAAACCAGAATTCCGGCAAGGACAGGCCCGAGACCGCCACAACCATCGTTGCACTGTCGAAAACGCTTCCCGGTTTCAGCGCGGCAAGAAAGCCAAGCGGAATACCAACCCCCGCCGCCAGCACCATCGCCGCCAGCGCCAGCTTGATCGAGGGCCATAGCCGCGGCGCGATGGTCTGCCAGACCGGCTCGCGGGTCCGGTACGAGGTTCCCAGATCACCCTGCACAAGCCCCGACAGGTAATCCCACAGCCTCACCGGCAGCGGCTGGTCCAGGCCGAACTGCTCGTTCAGATGCGAAACCACTTGCGCATTGGTAACGTTGCGCCCCTCTGCCAGCAGGCTGGAAACGAAACTGCCGGGAACAACGCTGAAGATCACGAAGATGATCAGCACCACGGCAAGTATCGTGGGAATCATCTGAAGCACCCGGCGCAGGATGAAACGCGACATAGGCGGGTTCGTCCTTTCGGTTAGGCGAATTCGGGCAGGCAGGGACTGTCCCTGCCTGCCAACATATCATTTCCGCGATTCCGGGGCGCTATCGTCGATCCACAGGTCGGCATAATCCTGGATCGCCAGTTCCTGGGCATTGGGCTGCAGGCCATGAACCCAGGGCTGATAAGCCATGACCGCCTTGTTATAGTTGAAAAACCAGACCGGCGCCTCTTCCAGGAGCAGGTTGTTG
Source organism: Paracoccus alkanivorans (assembly GCF_003697785.1). GTDB lineage: Bacteria > Pseudomonadota > Alphaproteobacteria > Rhodobacterales > Rhodobacteraceae > Paracoccus > Paracoccus alkanivorans. The sequence goes on from NZ_QOKZ01000004.1 coordinate 69,170, forward strand.
GCCTGTTTCAGCAACTCGTTCCGCTTGTTCGGATCGGCCTCCTGCCCAGCGGCCTCATACAGCTTGTCGAATTCGGGATTCGAGAATTTGACGTAGTTGCAGGCAGTCTGCGGCGTCTTGGAGTAAAAGCACTTCATCGCCTCGAGCGCATTCGGTCCCGAGACATTTGACCAGATGAAGGCATCGAAATTATCCGCAAAGATCTTGTCGGACAGCACCGGCGGTTCGACCGGATCGACGGTTGCCGTAATGCCCACTTTCGCCAACATCGGTATGATCGCCTCGACGATCGGCACACCCCAGCTTTCATTCGGCGTCGCCGTCACCGAAAAGCTCAGCCCGTCGCCGTAGCCGGCTTCGTTCAGCAACTCCTTTGCCTTTTCCGGATCATAAGCATAGGGCTGCGCCTCCTTGTCGAAGGCGGGCGACGAGGTCGGCAGCCAGGAAACGGCCGGATAAGCCTTGTCCTTCAAAAGTTTGGAAATGATGACTTCGGAATTGATGGCATGGTTGATGGCCTGGCGGACACGTTTGTCCTGGAATGCCTCCACCTTGGAGTTGAAACCGATATTGCGGGTATAGACCTCGGCCACCTCCAGAAGATGGTCCTGCAGCCCGGCCTCCTGTCCGTAGGCTTCGTATTGCACCGGACCAAGGATGTTGACGTCGATCTCGCCATTGCGGAAGGCGACGTCACGCGCGGCGGCCTCGCCCATCATCACGATTTCAAGCTTGTCCAGGTGCGGTTTACCCTCCTCGTAATAATCCTCGAACTTCTCGTATTCGGCTTTCGAACCGGGCACATAGTTGACCAGCTTGAACGGCCCAAGACCGTTGGGCTGGCTGGCCAGCTTGTCCTCGGGATAGTCCTTGCTGTAGATCGGCGCGAAATTCGACATCAGCGACCAGCCCGGATCGGCAAGATCCGTCATCGTGATCGAAAAGGTCATGTCGTCGATCTTCTTCAGCCCCGAGATGGTGTCGGCAGTGCCGTTCTGCACCTCTTCCACCCCCTCGATCGCCAGTATCTGCTGGGCACCCGGCAGGGCCTTCTCGGGGTCGGCAAGGCGATTGTAGCTGTAGATCACGTCATCCGCGGTCAGCTTGGAGCCATCGTGAAAGGTCGCATCACGCAGCTTGTAGGTATAGGTTCTCCCGTCTTCGGATTTCTCGACCGACTCCGCCAGTTCCAGCACCGGCTCGGCCTTCACCGGATCCCAAGAATACAGCGAGGCATTGATGGCCTTCGAGAAGATCTCGTCCTGCGTATGCGGCGTCGCCGTAATATCCAGCGAGGTGATAGACGAACCGTAACCGGCCGTGAATATCAGCCTGCCGCCATCCTGCGGAGTCTCGCCCTGGGCGATTGCGGCGGTCGCCGTTCCGATCGCTAGGGCGGCCATAAGGCCAAGTCTGGTCAACATGTTTCTCTCCCGTTGAAGGGGCCTCCTCCAGCCCCGGTTTTTCTTGTCCATAGGTGAAAGCAGACCCATACCATCCGTCGAACGGATCATGGACAACATGCCCGTCCCAAATCGTCATGCCGCAGCGCGCCTTCACGGACAGGCCGATTCCGGGCATTTCCGGCCAACGGTCCGACCATCTCTCCATCCAGATCCAGTCTGTCAGGCATGATGATCCGCGCCGGCTGATTGCCATATCCCGTCCAGACCTTATCGTCATGCACTGCCAGATCGGCATGGATCGCTGGATTCATCGTCCTTCGTCTTTCATCCCTCGCGAGAGCAAACCTTCAGCGGCTGCGCAACACCCGTAACCAAAGCGATTTTCCGGCTTCCCGACGCAAGGTTGAAAAACCACCTTCAAGATCATTTCCCACGCTTCGACCAACAAACCTTGGCACGGCCTCGTAAATCCGGCATCCAACAATCTGACGGAATCGCCGGCTGTTTGCGGTGTTTCCCCCGGCATATTCACGGTTGGTGATGGAGCCCACTCATGAAAAACCTCGACGACAAGGATCGCGAGATCCTTGCCATCCTTTCGAAAGAGGCACGGATTCCGATGAAGGCGCTGGCCGCGCGAATTTCCCTGTCGCGCAGTGCCACGGCCGACCGTGTGAACGCGCTGGAGAGGGCGGGTGTCATAAAGGGATATCGCGCCGACATAGCCGAAGTCGATCAGCAGCATATATCCGCATATCTGACGATCTCGCTGAAAACCACACCCGCCCCGGAGGTTGTCGACTTGCTGGCACGTTTCCCCGAGGTGCGGCGGGTCTGTTCGCTTGGCGGGCGCATCGACCTGATCGTCGAAGTGATCGCCCCGAATATCGCGCGGCTCAGCACGTTGCGGAGTCTGGTCGCCTCACGCGAAGAGGTGGCCGAACTGACGACACATATCGTTCTTCACCGCAATATCGACCGGGTCGGCTGACCGCCTATCACGGGATGACCCCTCGGCACGCTGTCAGAACCCGACCGCCTCGGTTCCGCACCAATCAGCGATGAACAATGCCATGGCTTGCGTGATTCTGCGCAGGGAAGACAGGCTGACGCATTCATCGACACCATGGATATTGCGCGAAACCGGACCATAGCAAAGCGCCGGGATTCGGTTGTACAGCGCATAGACCCGTGTATCGAGATAACCGGCAGTCATGAATGTTTCCAATGGCTTGCCAAATGCGCTCTCATGCGCACCGGCCAGAGCCGCCTCGGCTGCAGAGCCGGGTTCCAGCACGTAGCCCTCGGCGTGGAAGCCGTTGAAGACGACCTCCGGCGGATTGTTGGCCAGAAATCTGTCTGATTGGGCGAAAGCCGCGATCCGTTCGGTAATCTCGCGGGCTGCATCCGCGGCGCTGCGTCCCGGATAGATCGAGACACGGCAGTCGATATTGCACCATGACGGAACCGAAGACGCCCAGTCACCCCCCTCGATCTTGCCGATATTAAGGTTGATCGGGTGATCCTCCCGCTCGAAATGCGGATGCCTGTCCCTTTCGGCATTCCAGTCCGTTTCGATCTCGCGCAGCGCCCCGATGACACGATAGGCCGTGTCGATGGCATTGGCCCCCTCGCCCATTTCCCGCACATGCACGGGCATGCCACGCAGCCTGACCTGGAACCACAGCACCCCGGTATTGGCACGAACCAGCTTTTCGTCCTCGGGTTCAGGGATCAGGACAGCATCAGCGGTATATCCCTGAAGCCATGTCTGCAGCGCGCCGTTGCCAGTGGATTCCTCTTCCACGACCGATTGGACATAGACCGTTGCCGCCGGCTGCAACCCGATCCTGCGCAGCGCATCCAGCGCGAATATATTCGCCGCCGCACCCGCCTTCATGTCTGCGGCACCCCGGCCATACATCCAGTCCCCATCGATCCGGCCCGAAAAGGGCGGGTCGCGCCACATGTCGTGCAAGCCTTCGGGCACCACGTCGAGATGCGATTGCAGGATCAGCGAGCGGCCGGTTTCGTTCCGGGGCCGATGGATGCCGACGATGATGGGCGCGTCCGAATGCTGATCGGACCAATGCGAACCGCTAGGATGCGCGGTGATGGCCTCCCTGTCCATTGCGAAACGATCCATCGCGTAACCGCGCGATTTCAACTGGTTGAACACGAAATCCTGGATCGGATGCTCGTGCCCGCGCAGTGACGGCATCGCGACAAGCTGCTGAGTGAAGACGATCTGATCATCGAATCCCTCCACGACGGATTCCAGGATGCGGTCCCTGAGGGCTGGATCGAGCGGCATCGGATACTCCTTTCGGTTGCACCGTTACATCACGGCTTCAATCAGGAACGGGCCGGGTTCGCGCGTGGCATCCTCGATGGCTTGCTGCAATTCGCGGGCATCCTCGACCCGCCGCCCCGGCACGCCCATCCCGCGAGCGAGCGCCACGAAATCCAGCTCGGGACGGTCGAGATCAAGCATGTTCAGCGCAGCGGGCCCCGGATTCGCGCCGACATTGCGCAATTCCCCCTTGAGGATCTCATAGCTGCGATTGGCAAATATCACATTGGTGACATCGAGGCCTTCACGGGCCTGAGTCCAGAGCGCCTGAATCGTGTACATCGCCGATCCGTCGGCCTGACAGGCGATCACCGGACGGCCGGGCGCGCCGAGTGCAGCCCCCGTAGCCAAGGGCAGCCCGATGCCGATCGAACCGCCCGTCAGTGCCAGCCAGCTTGTCGGCGCCGCCCCCGCCGCGGCCGGATAGACATGGGCACCCGCGGTGACCATCTCATCCGTGACAATCGCATTCTCAGGCAGCGCATTGGCGATGGCGGCGGCCAGCGTCTCGCGGGTGATCGCACCGGATTGCGGCGCGGGAGGCAGCGGATTGTCGACCGGCCTGCCCGGCCTGGCGCCGATCCGGTCGGCCAGCGCGGCGATGGCCGCCGGGCCGTCGCCATCCAGCCCGGTCAGCCGGATGATCTCGCAATTCTCAGGCAGGACGAGGCTGGGCTTGCCCGGATAGGCGAAGAAGGCGACTGGCGGCGGCGTCTCGATCAGGATCGCCCGCGTGAAGGGGCGCAGGCATTCCAGCGCCTCGTTGATCGGATAGGGAATCTTCGGCACCTCGAACCGGCCCCGGCCACGTTCGGTCCGGCGGCTCGAAACGGGGGCGAGAACACGCGCGCCGCTGCGTTCCGATATCCCCTGCAGCAATGCCAGCGCGGTGATGTCCTCGAGGACCGAATTTCCCGCCAGGATGACAGTGTTTTCACCGCCCTCCAATGCCCTGACGGCCTGAGACAGGGCGGTTTCATCGAGCGGGGCGGGACCCTCTGGCGCGATCACATCCGCCATGACCCCGCCTTCATCCCAACCGATATCCGCCGGGGCGACCAGCGTGGCGACTCGTCCCGGTTTGCTGCATGCCGCCGCCAGGGCCGCCATCGCATCGGCGGCAAAACCTTCCGCCGAACGGGCCGAGCGCACCCAATCGCTGAACGGGGCCGCCGCGCCCTCGACATCGCCGGAAAGCGGCGCATCATATTGCTGATGACGCAAGGCGTGATCGCCGACGATATTCACCATCGGCACCCTGCCCTTGCGCGCGTTATGCATATTGGCCCCGGCATTGGCGAGGCCGGGCGCAAGATGCAAAAGCGTCACCGCGGGTTTCCCGGCCATGCGCGCATATCCGTCGGCCGCGCCGGTCACGACACCTTCGAACAGGCCCAGCACGCAGCGCATCAGCCTCGTGCGGTCCAGCGCATCGACGAATTGCATCTCGGAGGTGCCGGGATTGGCGAAACAGATCTCGACCCCACCGGCATGCAGGCTGCGGACGACGCTTTCGGCTCCGTTCATGTTCTTTTCCTTATCGGTCACAGGATGGGATCACGCCGGCATCTGCTGCTGCAGGATGTCGAGCGACTCCGTCACCACACCCATCATCTCGTCGATCTGCGCGCGCGAAACGATCAGGGGTGGGCAGAAGGCCATTGCGTCGGTCATGTTGCGCGAAATCACGCCCTTGTCCTGCATGATCCGGTTCATCAAGGCTCCTCGCTGCCCCGGGATTTCACCCGGTTTCAGTTCAAGCGCCCCGATCAGGCCGATCCCGCGCGCCTCGACAACCAGCGGATGACCGGCAAGAGCGTTCAGGCGGTCCTGCATATAGGCACCGGTTTCCGCCGCGTTCCGGACCAGATCCCGCTCCTCGATAATGGCGATATTCTCCAGCGCCACCGCTGCGCCCACCGGATGGCCCGAGGCGGTAAAACCATGCCCCAGCACACCGATCCTGTCACTTTCCTGTGCGATCGGCTCGAAGACCCGCTCGTTAATCATGAAGGCGGAGAGCGGGAAATAGGACGAGGTGATCTGCTTGGACATCACCAGAATGTCCGGCTCGATCCCGTAGGTTTCGCAGGCAAACATCTTTCCTGTGCGCCCGAAAGCGCAGATCACCTCGTCGGCGACCAGAAGAATGTCATGCCGCTTCAGCACGGCCTGGATCTTCTCCCAGTAGGTGCGGGGTGGAACGATCACGCCCCCCGCGCCCATCACCGGCTCGGCGATGAAGGCGGCGATGGTATCGGGGCCTTCGCGCTGGATCAGCGCCTCCAGCTCCTCGGCGCAGCGGGTGGCGAATTCCTCCTCGCTCTCTCCCTCCTTGCCCTCGCTACCGAAATGCGGTGCCATGGTGTGCAGGACATTCGCGATCGGCAGATCGAAGGACCGGTGATTGTTCGGCAATCCGGTCAGGCTGGCAGAGGCAACCGTGACGCCATGATAGCCGCGCAGGCGGGAAATGATCTTCTTGCGCTGCGGCTGGCCAAGCGCGTTCGAACGATACCAGAGCAGCTTGACGACCGTATCGTTCGCTTCAGAGCCCGAATTGGTGAAATAGATCTTGCTCATCGGCACCGGGGCAATCGAGATCAATTTTTCCGCCAGATCGATGACCGGACCATGCGATTTATGCGAGAAGGAATGATAAAATGGCAGCGCCTTCATCTGCCGCGTTGCCGCATCCACCAGCCGTTGCTCATTAAAGCCAAGGCCAACGCTCCATAGCCCCGCCATTGCCTCGAAATAGCGATTGCCGCCATTGTCGAACACGTAGGGCCCCTCGCCGCGTTCGATCACGAGGGGGCCGACCTCAAGATGCCGGGCCGCGTTGGTGTAGCTATGCAGGTGATAGGCAATGTCACGCGCTTCCTGAGAGTTCATGCCGCTGGCCATCATGATCTGTCCTCCTGACATTGTGGATGCGGGAAGTGAAAACGATTCCGCAAGGATCCGACGGGCTGACTATTGCGCCCAATTATTGCCGGTTCAATGTTTTTGATGCATGATGCGTCAAAATAAACTGTCTTCCAATTGTCGCGAGGTGCCAGGTTTTGAAGGAAATCAGCAAGGATCCCCTGGGCGCGGCCATCTATGATCGGTTGGCGCAGGCGCTTGTCCGGGGCATGCTTCGCCCGGATCAAAAGGTGACGATCCGGGGACTGGCAGAGATGCTGGGAACAAGCTCCACCCCGGTGCGCGACGCCATCCAGCGCATGCTGCAGGATCAGGTGCTGGAACAACGCTCGCCCCGCGATGTCCGGGTGCCGGTGCTGGAGGTCGCCCAATACCTGGAAATCGCCCGTATCCGGATAGAACTGGAAGGCATGGCCGCCCAACAGGCCGCCCGGCAGGCGAAGCCCGGCGATATCTCGCGCCTGAGGCGGATTGTCGCGCAAACCGAGGAGGCCATGGCGGCGGATCGGTGGATCCGCGCTGTCGAGTATAATCAACGTTTTCACTTCGAGCTGGCCAATATGGCGGACATGCCGGTTCTGCTGTCGATCCTGCACCGGTTGTGGCTGCGGATGGGGCCGCTCATCGCCGGATATTACGATTGCGCGCGCAAGGATTTGGTCAGCCACCATTACGAAATCATCGCGGCCTGCGAGACCCGTGACGGTCCGGCGGCACGCGCGGCCATGCGTGCTGATATAGAAGAGCCGAGGAAAGGGATCATTGCCTATATCAACAGTTTCGAATCCGGCTGATACGAGGCATGCTACCGAAAGCGTGAACTGACAGCGAAGCGCGGGTTGATATAGGGTGCACCACATAGCCTGGTGATCGTTTACGGGACAGGAAACGTTGCGATAGGGAAAAAATGGTCGCGTATCCGGAGCTAGCTGCGATTCGATTGGGACATGGCTTGTCATCACAGATGCCGCCACCGTCCGGACCGGATGAAATCCTGGCCTCGGTCCAGGCTGCCGGACCCGACGGCGAAACCATCAGCCTGAATCAGATTCGCAAGATGCGCTCGCGCCTGGCGAAACTGAAGCGCAACCAGAAAAAGGGCGGCAAGGACGACAAAGGCGCAAGCGAAGCCGTCAAAAAAGAACGTCGCCGGGCAAATCAGCGCGCCCAGAAGGAAGCGCTCCGGCGGATTGCGCGCGCCGTCGATGATCCCTTCGGATTTGGCGAAAGGCTGGTTCAATTCTGGGCCGACCACTTCACGATTGCCGGCAACAACACCGATCGGCGCTTGATGGCGGCCGCCTATGTGAACGAGGCGATCCGTCCGCATATAAGCGGGAAATTCGCGGATATGCTGTTCGCCGCCGAGACCCATCCGGGAATGCTGGTCTATCTCAATCAGGATCGCTCGGTCGGGCCGAACTCGCGGCTGGCACGGCGGAAAAAGGATGAGCGCACTCTAGGTTTGAATGAAAACCTCGCGCGGGAAATGATAGAGTTGCATAGCCTGGGCGTCGGGGCGGACTACACGCAAGAGGATGTGCGCCAACTCGCCAAGCTGCTGACCGGATTGGTATACACCCCCCGGCGCGACAAGCGGTTTCAACCCAACCGTGCGGAGCCGGGCGCCGAGACGGTGCTGGGACAAAGCTATGGCGGAGACGGTCCAGCCAAATTGCGTGATATCCGGGCCGTGATCGGGGATCTGGCACGTCATCCGGCGACAGCGCAGCATCTTGCCCGCAAACTGGTCACGCATTTCATCTCCGATGAGCCCCCGCAACCGATGGTGGACCGCCTCGCGGCGGTCTATACGGATAGCGATGGCGATCTTTCCGCCGTTAATGCGGCCTTGGTTGAGGCCCCGGAACTGGAAACGCATTTCCGCAGCAAAGTGCGGCAGCCATTCGACTTCATCGTAACTTCATTGCGTGGCCTGGGGATTACGGGCGAGCAGGTCATGGCTCTCAAACCGGGGCAGGCCTATCGCTGGCTGATACAGCCGATGACCTCGATGGGCCAGAAATGGGGTCAACCCGATGGCCCGAACGGCTGGCCCGAGGCGGCCGAGAACTGGGCCACGCCGCAAGGGCTGGCCGCAAGGATAGATTGGGCGATGCGCATACCACCCAAACTTCGCCCGGACCTGCCCGATCCACGGCAGCTCCTCCAAGCCGCGCTTGGCGATACGGCTTCCGAGGCGCTGCAATGGGCGGTTCCAAAGGCAGAATCCACCCAGGAAGGCATAGCGATCGTGCTGGCATCTGCCGATTTCAACCGGAGATAAAGCAATGCTGAATCGACGACTGTTTCTCAAATCCAGCGCATTGATCGGCTGTTCGGCGGCGGCGCACCCTCTCTTATCCAGCATTGCGTTCGCCTCGGCGCCAAGCGAGAATCGGCTCGTCGTCATCATCCTGCGTGGCGCGATGGACGGGCTGGATGTGTTCCAGCCATATGGCGATCCCCAGTTGCGCAAGCTGCGCCAGACAATTTCACTTGGCCCCGACAAGGGGGCGCATGATCTCGATGGCTTCTTCGCGCTGCATCCCGCTCTTTCCTCGCTGCTGCCGCTCTGGAAGGCGGGAGAGCTCGGCTTCGTGCCCTCGGTCTCGACTCCTTATCGCGACAAGCGCAGCCATTTCGACGGGCAGGACATGCTCGAGGCAGGAACCGGAACGGATCTCGATCTGGACCGCCAGCGCGATGGCTGGCTGAACCGCTTGCTTCACAACATGCCCGGAGCGCAATCCGAAACCGCTTATTCGGTCGGCACCGAGGATATGCGCATTCTCGCGGGAGATGCCCCGGCAAAAAGCTGGGCACCCGAAATCGACCTGCGGATCAGTTCACAGGCGCAGATGCTGTTGCAGCATGTCTATCATGACGATCCGTTGTTCCGCGAAGCCGGCAGCGAGGCGATGGAAATCGCGGGCCAGGGGGTGGAGGGTAACCGCGAGGACAAGGAAGGCGGCCCCACGCGCGATGCACGTGCCCTGGCCCATTTTGCCGCGAGCCGGTTAAATGAGGAAACGCGGATCGCGACCTTTTCCCTGCCGGGCTGGGACAGCCACGCGCGGCAAGGCGCGGTGTTGGAGCGCGCATTACTCCGCCTGGCGGATGCGATCCTGACGCTGCGCAAGGATCTGGGCGGGAACTGGCCGAAAACCACCGTGCTCGCGATGACCGAATTCGGGCGTACGGCAAGGGAAAATGGCTCCGGTGGGACGGATCATGGCACCGGCGGCTCGATGCTGGTTGCCGGTGGTGCAGTGCGCGGCGGGACCGTATTGGGCAAATGGCCGGGGCTGGGCGAAAGCGACCTTTATGCCGGACGTGACCTGATGCCTGTCGCCGACATCCGCGCTTATGCGGCCTGGGCGATGCGCGATCTGTTCGGAACCAGCCGCGATGCGCTGGAAACCTCGGTGTTCCCGGGGCTCGACATGGGCGAAAATCCCCGCATCATCCGGGGGTGAGAAGAAAGTGGGCAGGCCGCATATCGGAGGACATGACCCCGGTTCGATGCCCACGAAGCGATCATCTGGACTAACTTGAACCCAGGGCAATCTCCATCCCGGCTGCGACGCGCAAAAGATGCCGGTCACCGCCGGCATGCCCCATGGCCATGATCCCGCATCCGCGATGACCGGTAGGCAGGGAAACCGCAGGCAGGCCCAGCAGGTTGCCGATCCGGGTATTGCGCAGGGTCAGCAGGTTGGCGCGGGCAAAATATTTCTCGTCCTCGCCCAACCGGGCCGCATCCGGCGGCAGGATCGCCGAGCTTGGCAACAGGATAGCATCATACCCGGCGGTTTTCGCGGCCCATTCACGGCGCAGCCGCGTCAGCTTTTCCCATCCGCCAACGTAATCCGCCGCACTGACCTCGGCACCGCCGCGGAAACGTTCGAGGATCGGCTTGTGCATCAACTCCGGCGCATCCTCGATCTGCGCGCGCCATATACCATAGGCCTCGGGCGCGAAAAGAAGCGGAGACAGCTCCATAGCGCGCCCGACAACCCCGAGGCTGGCATGGACAATGGACGCCCCGGCACGAGCCAGCCGGTCAACCGCGTCGTCAAAGGCCGAAACCGGACCATCTTCGGCATCCTCGAAGGGCAGGCCATCCAATATCATCAGCCGCAACCCTGCCGCCGATACGTCCTTCAGGTCGACGGCTTGCCTGCCGGTCAGCACCGCCATGATCTCGGCGCAATCCTCGACCGAGCGGGCCAGCGGCCCGGCCACATCAAAGCGGCGGCATAGCGGCACCACGCCCTGCGACGGCACCGCCCCATGCGTCGGTTTGAAACCGACGATGTCATTCCACGCCGCCGGAACCCGGATCGATCCGCCGGTATCCGAGCCGATCGCCGCTGCGGCCAGCCCCAGTGCCACCGACACCGCCGCACCCGAGGACGATCCCCCGGGCGCCCTGGACGGATCCCATGAGTTGGGAGGCGTGGCCGTCATCGGGTTCAGCCCCAATCCGGAAAAGGCAAGCTCGGTCATATGCGTCTTGCCCAGACAGACGAGCCCTTCGCGCGTCGCTTGCGCCAGGGTTTCGGCATCGCGCCGCGGCACCCGCCCTTCCAGCAGACGCGAACCCGCCTCGGTTACCGAGCCGCCACTGTCGATATTGTCTTTCCAACTGATCGCCACCCCGTCCAGCACACCCCGGCGCAGTTCCGCCTTGGCGCGGTCATGGGCGGCAATGGCCTCAGAGCGGGCGCGGGCCTCGGTCAGCCGCGCATAAATGCGCTTGCCGTCGGGATGCGCCTTGATGGCGGTCAGGTAGGCCTCGGTCTGATCCAGCGGGTCGAGCAGCCCGGCAATGATCGCCCGGCCTTGCTGGACCGCCGTCGCCTTCAGCCAATCCATCTCAGAAATCCACCGCGAGGCCGTTCTTTTCGTAATCGCCGAAGCGCACGGGTTCCGGGCCATCTCGGCCGCCATATTCCTTGGGTGAAGCCGCCTGTTTCACTGCGGCCTTGCGGCGTTCCTCGGCCTCGGCAAGGGCGCGTTGGGCGGCGGGCGGCAAATCGGGTCGATCGCTCATGGAAACATTCCCTGATTGGGCGTATGGGTCATGTCAGTCTTGCGACAAGACTTAGGCGAAAGGAAGTGATTTGGCAAAGTCGGCTGGCGATTTGGCACGAAAAGGCGCGTTGCGGCTGCTTGCGGGTATGCGCGAGGGGCTCAGCCTGTCCGATCAGGGAGCATCGCTGAAATCGATACCCCCGGCGGAGCAAGCCCGGGCCGGTCGTCTTGCCGCCGAGGTGCTGCGCCACCGGGAGCGCGCCGATATGGTGATCGCCATCCATGTCAGCCGCAAACCTGCCCCGCAGATCGCCGATGTCCTGCGCCTCGCCACGGTCGAGATGCTGGAACTGGGCGGTGCGGCACATGGAGTCGTGGATGCGGCCGTCACCCTGACCCGGGGGCTGGGCAGGCGCGGGCAGGCCGCAGCCGGCATGGTGAACGCGGTGTTGCGGAAGGTTTCGCGCCACGAGGGCTGGGCCGATCTGCCGCCACAGCGCATGCCCGATTGGCTGCGCCTGCCGGTTGCCGAGACCTATGGGGAAAATGTGGCGCTGGCCATCGAAGCGGCCCATCAGGCGGGCGCGCCGCTCGACCTGACGCCAAAGGCTGATGCGCCTCTTATCGAAGGCGCGACAGAGCTGCCGACCGGTTCGCTGCGCATCTTTGGCCATGTGCAGGTCTCGGCCCTGCCGGGTTACTCCGAGGGGGCATGGTGGGTGCAGGACGCGGCTGCGGCCCTGCCGGTGCGCCTGCTCGATCCGCAACCGGGCGAGAGGATCGCGGATATCTGTGCGGCCCCCGGGGGCAAGACGCTGCAACTCGCGGCAAGCGGTGCACAGGTGACAGCGGTGGATATCAGCGCCGCACGCATGAGACGCGTCGCCGAAAATCTCAAGCGCTGCCGCCTGAGCGCCGATCTTGTCACGGCCGATGCCCTGGAATGGCAGGCTGATACAGCCCTCGACGCGATCCTGCTGGATGCCCCCTGCTCGGCCACCGGCACGATCCGCCGTCATCCCGACCTGCCCTTTTTGCGCGACGGCAGCGGCCTTCCCGATCTGGTGGCGCTGCAATCGCGCCTGCTCGATCACGTGCTGGCCCAGCTCCCTCCCGGCGGCAGGCTGGTCTATGCCGTCTGCTCGCTGCTGCCCGAAGAGGGGGAGGCGCAGATTCGCGCCGCCTTGACCCGCCATCCCGGCCTTGTCGCCCACCCCCCCGCACTGCCCGGCATCGACCCGGCATGGATCACCCCCGAAGGCGGGTTGCGCCTGCGCCCCGATTACTGGCCGGATCTGGGCGGAATGGATGGATTTTACATGGCGCGCCTTGGAAAGCCCGCGTGACGCTGGACCTTCGGCCCGCAGCCGGTTAGTTGATCGCCAAACCAGATGCGAGGCCCCATATGTCCCATCCCGTCGCCCTGAAACGTGCCCTGATCTCGGTCTCCGACAAGACCGGGCTGATCGAATTCGCCCGGAAACTGTCGGCCCGTGGCGTCGAGCTGCTTTCGACCGGGGGCAGCGCCAAGGTCCTGCGCGAGGCCGGGCTGACGGTGGTGGATGTCGCCGATGTCACCGGGTTCCCGGAGATGATGGATGGCCGTGTCAAGACCTTGCATCCGATCGTGCATGGCGGATTACTGGCCCTGCGCGACAATGCCGAGCACCTGGCCGCGATGGAGGCGCATGGCATCGGCCCTATCGACCTGCTGGTGGTGAACCTCTATCCCTTCGAGGAAACCGTGGCGAAGGGCGCCGCCTACGAGGATTGCGTCGAGAATATCGATATCGGCGGCCCCGCGATGATCCGGGCGGCAGCCAAGAATCACGGCTTCGTCAGCGTCATCGTGGATGTGCAGGATTACAACGCCCTGCTGGCAGAGCTGGACGCCAATGACGACCACACGACATTGGAGTTCCGCCAGCGCCAGGCTCAGATCGCCTATGCCCGCACCGCCGCCTATGACGCCGCCGTATCGACCTGGATGGCGGGCGCCATCGGCGAGGAAACCCCGCGCCGCCGCGCCTTTGCCGGGACGTTGGCCCAAGGGTTGCGCTATGGCGAAAACCCGCATCAATCGGCCGCCTTCTACGTGACGGGCGAGGCACGCCTCGGGGTCGCCAGCGCCAGGCAATGGCAGGGCAAGGAACTGTCCTACAACAATATTAACGACACTGACGCGGCATTCGAACTGGCCGCCGAGTTCGACCCGGCCCAAGGCCCCGCCTGCGCGATCATCAAACACGCCAATCCTTGCGGCGTCGCGCTCGGAAAGACCGCCATCGACGCCTATAAGCGTGCCTTCGATTGCGACCGGACCTCGGCCTTCGGCGGAATCGTGGCGCTGAATCAACCTCTGGACGGCGCGACCGCTGAGGAGATCGTCAAGATCTTCACCGAGGTTGTCATCGCGCCGGATGCCGATGAGGACGCGAAACGCGTCTTTGCCGCCAAGAAGAACCTGCGCCTGCTGACCACCGGCGGGCTACCCGATCCGACCGCCGGCGGGACGACATTCCGGCAGGTCGCGGGCGGGTTTCTGGTGCAGGGACGCGACAACGGCCACGTCACCCGCGACACGCTGAAGATCGTGACCGAGCGCCGGCCTTCGGAAGACGAGTTGAACGATCTGCTGTTCGCCTGGACCGTCGCCAAGCATGTCAAGTCCAACGCCATCGTCTATGCCAGGGACATGGCCACTGTCGGCATCGGCGCGGGCCAGATGAGCCGCGTGGATTCCACCCGTATCGGCCGCCGCAAATCCGAGGACATGGCCGAGGCGCTTGGCCTGTCCCGGCCGCTGACCGAGGGTGCGGCGGTCGCCTCGGATGCCTTCTTCCCCTTTGCCGACGGCATCGAGGCGCTGGCCGAAGCGGGTGCGAAGGCCGTGATCCAGCCCGGTGGCTCGATGCGCGATGACGAGGTGATCGCCGCCGCCAACCGGCTTGGTCTGGCGATGGTCTTTACCGGCCAGCGGCATTTCCGTCACTGATGGCCGAGGCTCCGAAATCCGGGGGTGTCAAGCCCAAGGCCCCACGCGCGCGCAGGCCCAATCCTCCGCCTGAACCCATCCGCGCCGATATGCGGCTGACGGGCTGGATTGCCGCCGCGATCATAGCGCTGGATCAGGCGTTGAAATACTGGATCGTCCATGTGCTGCAACTTGACCGGCGACACGAGATCGACGTGCTGTCGCCATGGCTCAACCTGCGCATGGCATGGAACCAGGGAGTGAATTTCGGGCTGTTCTCCTCAGAACAGGATATGATGCGATGGGTGCTGATCGGCGTCGCGCTGGCCATTTCGCTTTGGGTCTGGATCTGGGTTTGGCGGGCTGCATTGGGGACGGTTGCGCGAATATCCGCCGGGTTGCTGATCGGCGGCGCACTTGGCAACGTGATCGACCGGATCCTCTATGGCGCGGTCGCGGATTTCCTGAACATGTCGCTGCCGAACTGGCAAAACCCGTATAGCTTCAACGTCGCGGATATCTCGATCTTCGCGGGTGCCATAGGGCTGGTTCTCATGCCACAGACGAAACCCGCTCCCGAACCGGGAAAACCGGCAAGAAAGCCACGCAGCAAGCCCAGAAGCGACAAGACCCGTGACGAAGCGGAAAATTCGCGTTAGAACAGGGCCGAATGATAAAGGGGCGGATAATGCGGGCGATCTCGCTGACAATCGGTATTGCGGCACTGACGGGCATGACCGCCTGTGGCGGCAATCCAAAGCTGATGAATCTGGAAAGGGGACAGAATTCGCCGGATGAATTTGCGATTCTGCCAACCAAACCGATCAGCATGCCCCCGGATCTGGCCTTGCTGCCCACCCCGACCCCGGGCAGTTCCAATATCACCGACCCCACGCCGATAGCCGACGCCGTAGGTGCGATGGGCGGCAATCCCGCCGCGCTGACGGATCAGGGTGTTGCCGCATCGGATCAGGCAATGGTGGCCTATGCCTCGCGCTCGGGCAACGATCCCGCCATCCGCACAACCCTGGCACAAGCCGATCAGGAGTGGCGGGAGCGCCACAAGCCTCGCCCGCTCGAGCGTCTGGCGGGAACGAGTGTCTATCACCGCGCCTACCGGGACGTGTCGCTTGATCCCCAAGCCGAGCAGTCGCGTTGGCAACGTGCCGGCGCCCGAACGCCAGCCGCGCCCCCCGCACCCGAGGAATAGCGTATTGTCGGGTTTCCGCCCTGCCAAGGACGCCGAGCTTTCCAGTTTGCCTAAAACATCAACCAGCCGTCGCCACGGGTTTGGCAACACCGGAATATGACAGGTTTTTCGCACGGCGATAACCTTTCTGCTATAGACACCACCAAGCCTGTCCCCGATCATCGCCCCATAGAATGCCCGCAAAGGGTGGGGTGTCGTGAGTTTTTGGGGGGATCATGGTATATTATAATGAAATGTTCGAGGGCGAGTCCGTCCGGGACCCGTATGCGCGCCTCAGCGAATGGGTAAGGACGATGCCGGAGGATTTCCGGCAGATGAAACAGGCCGAAGCCGAGGCCCTGTTCCGGCGCATCGGCATCACCTTCGCCGTTTATGGCGAGGGCGGCGACCCGGACCGGCTGATTCCCTTCGACATGATGCCCCGCGTCTTCGAACAATCCGAATGGCGCAGGCTGGAACGCGGCATCAAGCAACGCGCCCGCGCCCTGAACGCTTTTCTGCGCGACGTTTATGGCCGTGGCGAGATCATCCGCGCGGGCCGTATCCCGGCACGGCTGGTCTATCGAAACGCGGCCTATGAAAAGGCCGTTGTCGGCATCGTGCCGCCGCGCGGCGTCTATAGCCATATCATCGGCATCGATCTTGTCCGCACCGCCAAGGACGAATTCTTCGTTCTCGAAGACAATTGCCGCACCCCCTCCGGCGTCAGCTACATGCTGGAAAACCGCGAGATCATGATGCGCATGTTTCCGCAGCTTTTCCGCCAGAGCCGCATCGAGCCGGTCGAGCAATATCCCGAATTGCTGCGCCGGACCCTGGAATCGGTGGCACCCGCGAAATGCGACAGCCGCCCGACCTGCGTGATCCTGACCCCGGGCCACTACAACAGCGCTTATTATGAGCACAGTTTCCTTGCCAACCTGATGGGCGTCGAACTGGTCGAGGGGCAGGATCTCTTCGTCGACGGCGAATTCGTCTATATGCGAACGACGCAGGGGCCAAAGCGCGTCGATGTCATCTATCGCCGGATCGACGACCCGTTCCTGGATCCGCTTTGCTTCCGCCCCGATTCCATGCTGGGGGTGCCAGGACTGATGGATGTCTATCGCTCGGGCGGGGTGTCGATCTGCTCGGCTCCCGGTGCGGGCGTGGCCGATGACAAGGCCATCTATACTTTCGTGCCGGAAATGATCCGCTTCTACCTGGGCGAAGAGCCGCTCCTGAATAATGTCCAGACATGGACGCTGTGGAAGGAGGAGGATTACAGGCATGTCATGGCGAACCTGCCCGATCTGGTGGTGAAGGAGGTGCATGGCTCGGGTGGCTACGGCATGCTGGTCGGGCCAAAGGCCAGCAAGGAGGAAATCGAAACCTTCCGCAAGAAGATCGAGGCCAATCCCTCGAACTACATCGCCCAGCCCACCCTGTCGCTGTCGACCTGCCCGACCTTTGTCGAGGAGGGCGTCGCGCCGCGACATGTCGATCTGCGCCCCTTCTGCCTTTGCGGCGACCGGATCGAACTGGTGCCGGGCGGACTGACCCGCGTAGCGCTGCGCGAGGGCAGCCTTGTCGTCAACTCGTCGCAGGGCGGGGGCGTCAAGGACACCTGGGTCCTGTCGGAATAAGAGGGGGGATCAGCCATGCTCAGCCGCACCGCCTCGAACCTGTTCTGGATGGGCCGCCACCTGGAACGCGCCGAAACCGCCGCCCGCCTGCTGGATGTCGGCCAGCGCATCACGCTGCTACCCAATACAGCGGCCGGATATCAGAGTGAGTGGAACTCGCTTCTGCAGGCATCGGGGGCCGCCGACCAGTTCCGGCAGAAATACAACGATCTCACGCAGGAGAATATCGAGGAGTTCATCTTCTTCGACCGCGACAATCCCTCGTCGGTCGCCAATTGCATCGAAAAGGCCCGCGAAAGCGGCCGGATCGTGCGCACCGCGCTGACAGGGCAGGTCTGGGACGCGCTCAACGTCACCTACCAGGAGTTGCGCAAGATCGAGAAAACCCCGCGTTCCAAGCTGGACACCGCGACTCTGACCGATTTCACCACCAGCCACACCTCGACCGTGCGCGGGGCCATCAACGCGACCCAGTTGCGCAATGACGGCTGGCATTTCATGAATACCGGCTTCGGGTTGGAACGGGCCGACGCCACTGCCCGGTTACTGGACGTGAAATATTTCGTGCTCTTGCCCCGGATCGAGTTCGTTGGCTCCGGCCTCGATACCTATCAGTGGATGGTGATCCTGCGGGCGCTCTCGGCGCATCGCGCCTTTCACTGGGCCTATGGCGGCGACATCACCGCCGCGCGGGTGGCCGATTTCCTGATCCTGAACGGAGAAAGCCCGCGTTCACTGATCACCTCCCTTTACGAAACGGTCTGGCACCTGGATGGCCTTGTCCGCCGCTATGGCGAAAATGCGCCCGCAGGTGCCCGAAACCAGGCGCGGGCAACGCTGGAAGCACTGCAGGCACGCAATATCGACATGATCTTCGACGAAGGGCTGCACGAGTTTCTCAGCTGGTTCATCGGCGAGATCGGCACCGTCTCGAACCTGGTGCACCAGGACTACCTGCTGGGAGGGTCATAACCCATGAAGCTGCGCATCTCTCATGAAACAGTCTATTGCTATGATCAGCCGATCCGCAACCTTGTGCAAAGCCTGCGGCTGACTCCCTCGATCTTCGAGGGGCAGAAGACCCATGAATGGCTGATCGAGGTCCCGGACGGCATCAAGGGGCCGGGTTTCCGCGACGGTGCGGGCGATTGGATCGAGGGCTGGACCCTGCGCGGTCCGGCACAGGAGGTCACGGTGCGGATCACCGGCCATGTCGAAACCCGCGACACCGCCGGGGTCCTGCGCGGGCATCGCGAGTTGATCCATCCGCTCGCCTATCTGCGCGACACGCAGGCAACGGCACCGGACGAGGCATTGCGGAAACTGGCGCAGTCGACCGGCACGCATAACGATGCGCTGGATCTGGCGCATAAACTGTCGGCGCTGGTCAGCAAGGCCATAACCTTCCGCCCCGGCGTTACCCGGGCACAGACCACCGCCGCCGAGGCCCTGGCGTTGGGCGAGGGCGTCTGCCAGGATCACGCCCATGCATTGATTTCCCTGGCCCGGCTGCGCGACCTGCCCGCCCGTTATGTCTCGGGTTATCTGCACTCGACCGCCGACGGGCAGCCGCACGAGGCCGCCCATGCATGGGCCGAGATTCATGTCGGCAATCTGGGCTGGGTCGGCTTCGACGCGGCCAATGGATGCTGCCCGGACGAGCGTTATGTCCGCCTCGGATCCGGTCTGGACGCATCGGATGCGGCACCGATACGCGGAGTTGCAATGGGTTCGGGCATCGAACGACTGGCCGTCGCCGTCAGGGTCGAGGAGGAAATGGCACAGTAACAGGGCGCGATTTCTTTCCACCCGCCAATGCCTCATCTCCGCCGGTTGTGATTTGTTTGAAAGGGCACTCCGTCGTCACATCTATATACGATCCACGCACGGGATAGTTGTGCGGCCTTGCCCGATCGGGCGGGAATATCTCAACGTTCCTTTGATCTCTGTTGTATTACGGGCCAATCCACTTATGAGTGGCCCGGTTGCTGTGCCCCGAGGAGCTGATTTCGATGCGAATGCGCGATACATTCATCAAGCCGATGCATCCGGAGGGGATCCGGTTCGTGGCGATCTTTGCAGCCGTGACCATAGCCTTGTTCCTAGTAGCGGATTTTCTGGGCTGGATCGGCATCGGACTGACGGTCTGGTGTTATTATTTTTTCCGGGACCCGGTCCGCGTCCCTCCGATGCGCCCCGGGCTGGTGGTCAGCCCGGCTGACGGGATCGTCTCGTTGATCGAAAGGGCGGTTCCGCCGATCGAGCTTGGAATGCCCCAGCAACCGCTTACCCGTGTCAGCGTGTTCATGAGCGTGTTCAATTGCCATGTGAACCGCTCACCGGTTGCCGGAGAGGTCACTGCGCTGGCCTATCGGCCGGGAAAATTTTTCAACGCATCGCTGGACAAGGCCAGCGCCGATAACGAACGGAACAGCCTGTGCATCCGGATGGAAGACGGGCGGGAACTGGCAGTCGTGCAGATCGCTGGTCTGGTGGCGCGCCGGATCGTCTGCTTTGTGAAGCCGGGAAGCAAGCTGCAGACCGCCGACCGGTTCGGCCTGATCCGGTTCGGTTCTCGGCTGGACGTATACCTTCCGGAGGGCGTGGTTCCGTCGGTCAGTATCGGACAGACCATGATCGCCGGCGAAACCGTCATTGCCGATTTGCTATCGCCGGATCAAAGCAGGTAAAAGGGCCCATGGAGGATCCCTTGAACGGCCCGGAAACCGAATTTTCCCTGATCCAGCTGCTGCCGAATATGCTGACCATAATAGCAATTTGCGCGGGCATATCGGCCATCAGGTTCGGAGTGCAGGGCGATTATATGCTTGCGGTTCAGCTCATCATTGCGGCGGGCATTCTTGACGGGCTGGATGGGCGCATTGCGCGTATCCTCGGCTGTAGCAGCAAGATCGGCGCGGAACTCGATTCCCTTGCCGATTTTCTGAATTTCGGGGTGGCACCTTCGCTCATTCTCTATTTCTGGGCGTTGCAGGATATTCGCGGCCTGGCCTGGATTGCCGTGCTGTTCTTTTCGATTTGCTGCGTCATCCGGCTGGCACGGTTCAATGTCGGCAACAAGTCCGAAAACACGGGTCCCGACAGCGCCTTTTTCGAAGGCGTGCCGTCCCCGGCAGGTGCGCTGCTGGTCATGTTGCCGATGTATTTGTCGTTTACCTTTGCCGATGCACCGATATTGCCGGATTTCGTCATTTGCATCCACATGATCTTCATCGGCCTGCTGCTGATCAGCCGGATCCCGACATGGTCGTTCAAGACCACCAGGATCTCGCGCGGGAACGTCAAGTTCTTCCTTGTCGGCGTCGCCTGTGCCGGAGCCGCAATCCTGACCTTTGCCTGGGCTACATTGATCGTGCTTTGCATCGGCTATGTGGGAATGGTCATCTGGGCGAGTTTCGACAAGGGCCGTCTTTCAAACTGACAAGGAGTAGACATGGATATCGAAGCGGTTCAATCCTCCTATTCCCGGTGGGCACCCGTCTACGACAACACTTTCGGAGCGATTACCAATCTCGGCAGGCGCCGAACGGTCGATTACATCAATACCCGTCCGGGAAGCGTGCTTGAAGTTGGCGTCGGCACCGGCCTTGCGCTGAAATACTACAAACCGGGGATGCAGGTGACCGGAATCGATTTCAGCGAAGCGATGCTGCAAAAGGCCATAGCCAAGGCAGAGCGGCTGAAACTGCGCCATGTCAAGGAATTGCGGCAGATGGACGCCCGTTCGCTCGACTTTCCGGACAACCATTTCGATACGGTCGCCGCAATGCATGTCCTGTCGGTCGTTCCGGCACCGGAAAAGGTAATGGCCGAGATCGCAAGGGTCTGCAAACCCGGAGGCAAAGTGGTGATCACCAATCATTTTGCGCGGACGCAGGGCATTCTCGCATCACTGGAGCGGGCTTTCGCTCCGCTTGCAAATACGATTGGCTGGCATTCCGACTTCAGGATCGAAACGGTTCTGCAAGAAAAGGCACTGGTTCTCGAAGAACAGAAAACGCTGCCGCCACTGGGAATGATGACATTTCTTGTCCTGACCAAGGTAAAAGCCGGGTAACGGCTGGCAGACCAAAAGTATCGCTGCACTGCCGAAATCTCGTTTCATCGCGTGCCGAACTTCGCTTCCCGATTGCCAACGGAGTGAGTTTGCATTATCTCCAGAATAGTTATGATATAACGTATCATTCATGGGTAGTTACCCCTTGAATGCAGTAACCGAAAGAGGTCCATGACGATGCAAACGGCAACCAACAAATTCCTTGGCGCAATGGCAGTTGGCTCGATGCTGCTTTTCACCGTGCATGCGCAGGCGAAGGAGAATTCCGACCCATCCTCGGCGCATGATCATTCACATGAACATGATCACGCGCACGACACAGACAATTCCGTTTACAAGGGCTATTTCGAAGACAGCCAGATCAAGGACCGCCCGCTTTCGGATTGGGAAGGCGACTGGCAATCCGTCTATCCTCATCTGCAGGACGGCACTCTCGACGATGTCATGGCGCACAAGGCCGAACATGGCGACAAGAGTGCAGAGGAATACCGCGCCTATTACGAAACCGGATACAGCACGGATACCGATCGCATCGTGATCGAGGGCGACAGCGTGACCTTTTTCAGGGATAGCGGTCCTGTCGAAGGGCATTACGAAAGCGACGGCTATGAAATCCTGACCTACGAAAAGGGCAATCGGGGGGTGCGCTTCATCTTTGAAAAGACCGAAGGCGATGACGCCGCGCCGCAGTTCATCCAGTTCAGCGATCACCGCATCGCCCCGGAAAAGGCGGACCATTATCACCTGTATTGGGGCGATGACCGCGCTGCATTGCTGGAAGAACTGACCAACTGGCCGACCTATTACCCCTCGTCACTCAGCGGAGAGCAGATCGCCGAAGAGATGATGGCGCATTGAAGTGACCAGATCCGGCTGCCCGCATTCCGGTTCGGGCAGCCACTCCCCAGGCCCGCAGTTTTCCCATTTCATCCCGGTTCGGAAAAGGATCGCCTACCCTGCCGCTTCGGCGGCGATCTCTGCGCGGCTCTTGCGGCCCCTCTCGGTCGCGGATTTCAACTGGCCGCAGGCGGCCATGATATCCTCTCCACGCGGGGTACGGATCGGGCTGGCATAGCCCGCCTTGTGAACAATGTCGGCGAATGCCTCGATCCGTTCCCAGCTTGACCGGCGATAGGGCGCGCCGGGCCATTCGTTGAAAGGGATCAGGTTGATCTTGGCCGGAATACCGCGAATCAACTTGACTAGGCGCCGCGCGTCCTCGTCGCTGTCGTTCACCCCGTCCAGCATCACATATTCGAAAGTGATCCGCTCGCTGTTCGACAGGCGCGGATATTCGCGCAGCGCGGTCAGAAGCGCCTCGATATTCCAGCGGCGATTGATCGGCACCAGCCTGTTGCGCACATCATCGGTGGTCGCGTGGAAACTCACCGCCAGAAGGCAGCCGATCTCTTCGGCGGTGCGGGCGATCTCGGGCACCACGCCACTCGTCGAAAGCGTGATCCGGCGGCGCGACAGGCTGAGCCCTTCACCATCCATGACGACCTTCATCGCGTCGCGCACGCCCTCGAAATTATACAGCGGTTCGCCCATGCCCATCAGCACCATGTTGCTGACCAGCCGCGTCTCGTCCTTGGGTGCGCCCGGCACGGGCCATTCGCCCAGATCGTCGCGCGCCACCATGAGCTGGCCGACGATCTCGCCCGGGGTCAGGTTGCGCACCAGTTTCTGGGTGCCGGTATGGCAAAAGGAACATGTCAGCGTGCAGCCAACCTGCGAGGAAACGCACAGCGTGCCCCTCCCCTCTTCGGGAATATAGACCGCCTCGACCTCGTGCCCCCCGGCAATGCGCAGCAGGTATTTCCGCGTGCCGTCGGCGCTGACCTGCCGGGTAACGACCTCGGGCAGCACTATCTCGAATTTCTCGGCCAGAAGGGCACGATAATCCTTGGCCAGATTGGTCATCTGCGCGAAGTCGCGAACGCCCCAATGATAGATCCACTGCCAGACCTGCCCGACCCGCATCTTTGCCTGCCGCTCGGGCGTTCCCGCGGCGATCAGCGCTTCGCGCAACTGTTCACGCGTCAGGCCGACAATATTCGTCCGGCCGCCTTCGGGCAATTTCCGGGGAATGGTCAGGACATCCTGCGTGATCGGAACGGACATATCGGGGTCACCGGCAAATTGATTGAAGGACCCGCACATAAGCGAAACGGGGCCGTAAATCAACCAGCCCCGTGCAACCGCCCGGCTCTCCCGCAGTCAGGTAATTGCCGCCGGGCTTACTGGCAGCGTTCCTGCGCCGTGTTGGTGGCGGCAGTGATGCCCGAAAGGCTGAAAGTGTCCTTGGTGACCGTGCCCCGCGATGAACGGCCCGTGATCACGGCATCCGACCCGGCCCGCAGCGCGCTGATCAGCTTCTGGTCCTCGTCAGGGCTGCCGGTCCAGGCGTTCTCGCCCTCGGTAAACAGGTTGAACTTCTGTCCCCCGATATCCACCTCGACCGTCGAGTCAGGCGCGAAGGGATAACCGCCGGCAAACGACACTTCACCATTCTGGCCCGGACGGTAAGCGACATACAGGCGGATATCGCCACGGGTCACTTCCTTGGGATTACCCTCCGAATCCGTGTTCACGGTGGATTTGGGAGGCGACACCGCCCAGCATTCCTGCGGATCCTGTGCCGCGAATACGGTCCAGTCCCCTTCGGTCGCCACCACATTGTTGGATTCCTGTGCGCCCGCTGTCCCCAGCCCAGCCATCAGGAGTGCGACTGCGGCCATGCCGCGCAGCGTGATATTCTTCATGCTCTGGTCTCCTGCCATGTTTTCGCCGCTCAGTTCGACGTTCTTTTCCCGATTGCGTTGGTCTTTTCAACCACCTGTGGACAGGATAACGAAAATCACTGCATGAAAAAGGGGAACATGCGTAAAATCGCGCAATTGTCAGGGGGAAATCGCGATGCAAGCGGCAGAAATGATCGAATTGTGGCGCGGAGGGCGGCGCGAAAGCCTTCATCTGGGCCACGCGGTGATCTGCGACAGCACCGGCGTAGTCGAAGCCTGGGGCTGCCCCGGCAATGTGATTTTCCCCCGGTCGTCCTGCAAGATGATCCAGGCATTGCCGCTTGTGGAAAGCGGCGCCGCGGATGCGGTAGGCCTGACCGACCGCCAGCTTGCCCTTGCCTGCGCCAGTCATAGCGGCGCCCGTATCCATGTTGAAACGGTCGGTGACTGGCTGACCGGCCTTGATCTGTCCGAGGCCGATTTGCGCTGCGGCTGTCACATGCCGCAGGACAAGGAAGAAAACCGCCGCCTGACCTGCTCGGATCAGGAACCGGACCAACGGCATAACAACTGCTCGGGCAAGCATGCGGGTTTCCTGACTCTGAACCGGCATCTGGGCGGCGGCCCCGAATATGTCGAGCCGGATCACCCGGTGCAACAAGCCGCGAAAGCCGCCTTCGAGGAGGTCACTGGCGAAGACAGTCGGGGCTACGGGATCGATGGATGCTCGGCCCCCAATCATGCCTGCAGTCTCAAGGGTCTGGCCAGTGCCATGGCCGCCTTCGCCAATCCCGGCACCGATCGCCGGGGACGGGCGATGCGACGGCTGGTCGACGCCATGCGCACGCATCCGGAGATGGTGGCCGGCGAGGGCCGCGCCTGCACCTCGCTCATGCGGGCGGCACGCGGCAAGATCGCGGTCAAGACCGGCGCCGAGGGTGTCTTTGTGGCGATCCTGCCCGAAGAGGGGCTGGGGATCGCGCTCAAGGCCCTGGACGGTGCCACCCGCGCCAGCGAAGCTGCGATTGTCGCGCTTCTGCTACACCTGAAAGTATTGGATAATGACGACCCGGTGATTTCCACATACCTGACCGGCCCGATCCGGAACTGGCGCGGAATCGTGACCGGGGAAATGCGGACCGCGCCGGGCTTTCCCAGCTGATTCGTCACGAATCCGACGCATTTTTCTGGTTGAATGCCGCCATGAGGGCCGCGCCCCCAATCGTCCCTCTGAAATACCGTTCGGCCGGCACCCCTTGGCAGAGCGGGTGTCGGCCCGCCTTACCCCAAGGCTTCCCAAGTCAGAAACAACACGGATGCGCCCGGACGGCATCGGAAAGCTCGTTGGAAAGCGGGGGTTTCACACCCCGTCGCCGGCTGGTTCTCGAACCAGTGGTGCCCCAACCGGCGATCCCGTAGGATATTTGAGTGAAAACGAGGGGAAAGACACATGCTGGACCGGTTGGAACTGCGGCACCCGCTGATACAGGCGCCGATGGCCGGCGTATCGACGCCTGCATTGGCAGCGGCGGTGAGCGAAGCGGGCGGGCTGGGCTCTGTGGCGCTTGGCGCATTGGACGTGGCGGGGGCACAAGAGGCGATCTCAAGAACACGGGCGCTGACTGGACGGCCCTTTGCGGTGAACCTGTTTTGCCATCGGCCCGCGCATCGCGACCACGCGCGCGAAATGGCGTGGCTGGAGCGATTGCGCCCCGAATTCCGCCGCTTTGACAGCACCCCGCCAGATCACCTGACCGAGATCTATCAAAGCTTTCGCACCAGCCCCGACATGCTCAACATGCTGCTCGAGGCTCGCCCGGCCGCGATCAGCTTCCACTTCGGACTACCGGAACCCGCACAGCTTCAGGCCCTGCGTGCAACCGGCGCCGTTCTGCTGGCCACGGCAACCAGCGAGGCTGAAGGCCGCGCCATCGCAAAAGCCGGATTGGACGGGATTGTCGCGCAGGGATGGCAGGCGGGCGGACATCGCGGCATGTTCGATCCCGATGCCGGTGACGAGTGCCTCGAAACCCTGCCCCTGATACGCCTTCTCGCCGGACTGGGCCTGCCCCTCATCGCGGCGGGAGGAATCATGACTCGCGCGGATGCCCGGGAGGCAATCGATGCCGGAGCGGCGGCGGTCCAATGCGGAACGGCTTTCCTGCTGGCCCCGGAGGCCGCAACATCTGCCGCGCATCAGGCAGCATTGGCCAGTGGCAGAACGATCATGACCCGCGCCATCTCGGGGCGGCCGGCACGCGGCATGGAGAACCTGTTCACCGCGATCGACGGAACCGGCGCGGCGGATTATCCCGTGGCCTATGACGCCGGAAAAGCGTTGAACGCGGCAGCATTGGCGGCAGGAGAAGCCGGATTCGGCGCTTTCTGGGCCGGAACCGGCGCGGCACATGCCGTGGCTCGCCCCGCAAAGAAAACCGTGGCGGCAATCAGCCCGTGACGAAATCCATGGCGGAATAGCCCTGCAGATACAACAGCGCCGTCAGGTCTCCGTGATTGATCCGGACACCTGCCTGCGCCGCAACCGCCGGCTTGGCGTGCAATGCCACGCCGGTTCCCGCGCGTTGCAACATGCCCAGATCATTCGCGCCATCCCCCACGGCAATGACATCCCCGAAGGTCAGGTTGCGCGCGGCGGTGATCTCTTCAAGCGCCTCGACCTTGGCCTCCCGCCCCAGCACCGGCAGTGCGACATGGCCAGTCAGGACCCCTCCTTCGGAAAGCAGGGTATTGGCGCGATGCTCGTCAAAGCCCAGCCATTTCGCCACCGCCCCGGTAAAGGCCGTGAACCCGCCCGAAACCAACGCGGCATAGCTGCCATTGGCGCGCATCGTGGCGACCAGTTCCCTCCCGCCCGGAGCCAGAGTGATACGGGTATCGAGCACCTCGTCTATGACGGTCTCTCTCAAGCCCGCCAGCAGGCCAACCCGTTCGATCAGCGCCTCGTGGAAATTCAGATCGCCATTCATCGCGCGGGCGGTAATATCGGCAACGCGTGGCCCCACTCCCGCCATATCGGCCAGCTCGTCAATGCATTCCTGCTCGATCATGGTCGAATCCATATCGGCCAGCAGGATCCGCTTGCGCCGCCCGCTACTCGGCAAAACGGCCAGATCCAACCCGATAGTCTGCAAATCCGCCCAGACCTGATCCCGGTCCACGGGCATGGCCGGAATCTCGAACTCCCCGGCGATTCCGGGATTGAGCCATTCCACCGCCCCACCCTGCCAGCGTTCGGCCAGCCCATCCAACAACTCGCTGTGCAGGTTGGCTACCTTAGGCGCAGCGATCAACGAGACGGTATACATGGCAGTCCTCCGGCCTGGGTTGCCGCCATGCTCTAGACCATATCGGAGGCGAATGGAAAGTCTGTCGATCGCCCGGATCCGGAACGAGCAGCATGCGCGACCGCCTGCAGATCGCGCGCTCGTCACACGGGGTTGTCACGACCGGATTTCCGCCGCCTGCCATGTCGGGCAATTCCTTCTGCACCACACGGAACGGCGCAACGCATGGTAACGTTGCGCCTTGCGCAGAGCGCGGCAGCGAATGCGATCAATACGGGCTGTCGGGGAAGTGGAACTGCTCGGCATTCTCGGGCGTGATCAGTTGCGAGCCGATGATGAAGCGTCCCGTCATCGGCGCATTCGACACGAAGTTCAGCGCCGTCATCTCGATCGCCGCAGAGATCAGCGCCGGAGGATAGGTCACATTCACCGGCAGTTGCGGATCTCCGTCCATGATCCGCTTGACGATCTCCTTCATGCCGGCGCCGCCGATCACCCACATCTCTTCTTCGCGTCCGGCTGCCGCAATGGCTTCGAGCACGCCGATGGCCATATCGTCGTCAGCCGCCCATACCGCATTGATTTCAGGGTATTTCGACAAGAAGTCCTGCATTACGGTAAAGGCGTCGTCGCGGTTCCAGTTACCGTGCTCCATATCGAGGATCTCGATTTCCGAGCCTTCCAGCGCGGCCTGAAACGCCTCTACCCGCTCATTGTCCAGCGTGGTCGGGATGCCGCGCAGCACAACGATCTTGGAGCCGGGTTCGAGATTGTCCCTGAAATACTGACCCGCAACACGGCCAAAAGCAGTGTTATCGCCCGCAACATAAAGATCCTCGATCCCTTCCTGGCTCAGGCCGCGATCGACAACGGTCACGAATTTGCCCGCCTCTTTCACGGCGGCAACCGGCGCGGTCAAAGGCTCTGATTCAAAGGGCAGAACCACCAGCCCGTCGATATTGCGGGTGGCCATCATGTCCTCGATATCGCTGACCTGCTTGGCGGAATCCCCTGCGGTCGCCAACACGAACTCGAGATTGGGATAGACCTTGCCCATCCGCTCGATGGTATCCTGCGCATGCCAGTTCAGCCCACCCATGAACCCATGCGTCGCGGATGGGATCGATACGCCGATTACCTTCTTTTCGGCCTCCTCCTGCGCCAAAGCGGCGCCGGCCGTCAGCCCCATCACCGCCGACAATGCGGCGGCCTTCATCAGGCTTCTGCGTTTCATTTTTCTTCCTCCCGGTTGTTACCGCTCTTCAGCGATGCGTTTCTCCCGCTGCAGGACCACAGCAAGAACGATGATGACCCCTTGGATCGCCCCGTTGAGATAGGGGCTGACCAGGTCGGCCAGGTTGAGAATATTGTCGATCAGCGACAGGATCAGCACGCCCACGACCGTGCCCCAGACACGCCCCGTGCCCCCCTTCAGCGCCGTGCCACCGATGATGACCGCGGCGATGGCCTCCAGCTCCCACAGCACCCCTGTCGAGCCCGAGGCCGAGCCAAGGCGCGGCACGTAAAGCACCGTCGCCAATCCGACGAGCAGGCCCAGCAGCATATAGGTCATCAGCCGGATGCGATTCACGTCGATGGCCGAATAACGCGCCACCCGGTCATTCGAGCCGATGGCCTCGACATGACGCCCGAATCGGCTGTGCCGCATGATCCATTCGCCTGCAAAGGCGACAATGGCAAAGGTGATGATCGGCCATGTGATCCAGCCGATACCACCGTAATAGACGGGTCGATACAGCGTGCGTAGCCCGTAATCGAGGCTGAGCGTCCCGCCATCTGCCAGCCATGTCACCAGCGACCGGAAGATCCCCATGGTTCCCAGGGTCACGATGAACGGCTCGATCCGCGCCTTGGTAATCAGCGCGCCGTTCAGGTAACCGGCGACAAGCCCGCCAAGCACGGCCACCCCCATGCCGACAAGGATCGTGCCCCAGTTCTCTCCCATTCCCGGCAGTGCGGCATTCATCGCGATGATGGCGATCCCGGCAAGGAACGCGGCCATCGAACCCACCGACAGGTCCAGCCCGCCCGCCGTGATCACGAAGGTCATGCCAACCGCGATCATGCCGATAAAGGCCGAACGCGCCAGCACATTGGTGATGTTGCCGGGCGCCAGGAAGGCCGGGTTCAGCAGCGCCCCCAGCACGATCAGCGCGACCAGCGCGACCAGCGGGCCGAGTGTGTGCAGATCGGGCTTGCTCATGCTGCTTCTCCGGCAACGCCCATCGCGAGGCGTACGATATTGTCTTCGGTCATTGCGTTCCCTTCGACCTGCCCTGCCAGCCGCCCTTCGCGCATCACCAGCACGCGATCGGCAAGGCCGATCACCTCGGTCATTTCGCTGCTGATGACGATCACGCTGCGGCCCTCGGCCGACAGGTTGCGGATGAAGGCGTAGATCTGGCTCTTGGTGCCGACATCGATGCCCCGTGTCGGTTCGTCGATGATGATGATCTGCGGATCGGGCAGCATGGTCTTTGCCAGAAGCAGCTTTTGCTGGTTCCCACCCGACAGTTTGCCCGCCACCATGTCGCGGCGCGGGGCGCGGATGTCGAAATCCCCGGTGGCCTTGTCCAGCGCGGCGTCCTCGGCGACGGTATCCAACCGGAACTTGCCGAAGCGTTCCAGCGTGGCCAGCGTCAGATTCTCGCGCAGCCCCTTGTTCAGCAAAAGCCCGGCTTCCTTGCGGTCCTCGGTCAGATAGGCAAGCCCGGCGTCAAAGGCATCCCGCAGGCTGCTGATTGCAACGGGCTGGCCATTCACCCGGATTTCACCGCTGGCAGCACGCAGGCCGACCAGCCCCTCGGCCAATTCGGTCCGTCCCGATCCGACCAGGCCGGCAATGCCCAGCACCTCGCCCTTGCGCAGGGTGAAACCGACATCGCGGACCCTTCCGGGAACGCTCAGGCCACTGACCTCCAGCGCGGGTTCGGGGGATGGCTGGCCTTTCGGCGGATAGAAATCCTGCAATTCGCGCCCGACCATGGCGGCGGCCATGCTATCCTCGTCCAACTCCCCGCGCATGGCACGACGCACCACGCTGCCATCGCGCAGAACAGTGATGCGGTCGGCCAGATGCGCCACCTCGTCCAGCCGGTGCGAGCAATACAGGATCGCCACACCCTCGACCCGCAAGCGGTCGATCTGTTCGTAAAGCGTGCCGACCTCGCGATGGGTCAGCACGGCACTCGGCTCGTCCATGATCAGAACGCGGGCATTGCGCGACAGGGCCTTGCCGATCTCGACCATCTGGCGGTCGGGAACCGACAGGTCTCGGATCAGGGTTTCCGGCGCGATCGGGCTGTGCAGCCGTTCAAGCAGTTCCGAGGTCTGCTTGCGCATGGCGGCGTGATCCAGCCGCCAGCCTCCGATCTCGCGCCCCAGGAACAGGTTGGCGGCAACCGACAGGTCGGAGGCAAGGTTGAATTCCTGATGGATGACGACAACCCCCGCCGCCTCGGCCTCGGGACCGCTGCCGAAGATCACCTGCCGGCCATCCAGCAGAACCTGTCCTTTGGTCGGGTCCAGAAACCCGCCGAGGATCTTCATGATCGTCGATTTGCCCGCGCCGTTTTCCCCGATCAGCGCATGAACCTCACCCGGTTCAAGCGCCAGGTCGACATCATGCAGGACCTCGATGGGCCCGAAACTCTTCGAGACATCCTGCAGCGCGAGGATCGTCATTCGCCGATCTCGATCCAGGCACCGCCTTGCGCGGATGACGCCTTGGCCGCCGCAATGAAGCTCATCCCCGACAGCCCCGCGATCAATCCCGGCACACGCTCCAGATCGGTGGTATCGCCACGGATGATCGCGGCGATGTCACTGTACAGATTGGCGAAGCCCTCCAGATAGCCCTCGGGATGACCTGGCGGGGTGCGATAGGAGGTCGAGCGATCCTGCGCCCGAGTCAGGATTTGCGCCGGGCCATTCTTGGGTGTCAGGATCAGCCTTTCGCTTTCCTCCAGCCGCCATTCCAGCGCCGCCTCGGTCCCGAACAGCCGTAACGATAGTCCATTTTCCTGTCCCACGGCGACCTGACTGGCCCAGAGCCCGCCCTTGGCGCCAGAGGCATAACGCAAGGATACGCGCGCGTCGTCGTCGATCGGACGTCCCGGAACGATGCTGGACACCTCTGCCGACACGTGACTCGGCGTGTGGCCGGTGACGAACTGCGCCAATTGCCACGCATGGGTGCCGATATCGCCAAGCGCCCCCGCCCCGGCCTGCGCCGGATCGGTGCGCCATGCGGCCTGTTTATTGTCTACCTCGTCGGCTAGCCAGCCCTGCAGATACTCGGCCTGCACCAGCCGGATCTGCCCCAGAGCCCCCTCTGCAACCAACGCCCGGGCCTCGCGCACCATGGGCAGAGCGCAATAATTATGAGTCAGAAAAAACCGCGCGCGGGATGCACGGACCGCCTCGGCCAAAGCCTGCGCCTGCTCGGGCGTCGCGGTCAGGGGCTTGTCGCAGATGACGTGAATGCCCGCGTTCAGGAACGCGATTGCCGGAGCCGCGTGCAGATGGTTCGGCGTCACGATGCTGACGGCTTCGATCCCGTCCTCGCGGGCGGCCTCGGCCCGCGCCATCTCGTTGAAATCGGCATAGCTCCGATCCAGTCCCAATTCTGCAGCGCTTGCCGCCGCCCGTTCGGGATCCGACGAAAGCGCGCCCGCGACGATCTGGTAATGTCCGTCCATCCTGGCGGCGATGCGGTGGATTGCACCGATGAAAGCTCCACTGCCACCGCCAACCATGCCTAAACGTATCGGTTTCATGCCAACCCCAATGCCTTGTCGATTGCCGCACGATCGGTACCGGATGCCGCAAAATCGTCGAACGCATGCGGCGTTACCCGGATGATGTGATCGCGCACGAATTGCGCCCCTTCGCGCGCTCCGTCCTCGGGATGTTTCAGCGCGCATTCCCACTCTACCACAGCCCAGCCATCGAAGCCGTATTGAGTCAGCTTGGAAAACACCCCGCCGAAATCCACCTGTCCGTCGCCCGGGCTGCGGAAACGCCCCACACGGTCGGCCCAGCCTTGATAGCCGCCATAGACGCCCTGCCGCCCGGTCGGACGGAACTCGGCATCCTTGACGTGAAACATGCGGATCCGGTCGTGATAGATATCGATATTCTGCAAGTAATCCAGTTGCTGCAGGATGTAATGCGACGGATCGTAAAGCATGTTCGCGCGGGCATGGCCGCCGACGCGATCAAGGAACATCTCGAATGTCACACCGTCATGCAAATCCTCACCCGGATGGATCTCATAGCAGATATCGACGCCTTGCTCGTCCGCCAGATCCAGCAGCGGCCGCCAACGCTCGGCCAGCGTGTCGAAAGCCGCCTCGACCAGCCCCGGCGCGCGCTGTGGCCACGGATAAAGATACGGCCAGGCCAGCGCTCCGGAAAATGTCGCCATCGCATTCAGCCCCAGCAGACGGCTGACGCGAATGGCACGGGCGACCTGATCGACAGCCCATTCCTGCCTTGCCTTGGGATCGCCATGCAGACGGGCCGGCGCGAAACCATCGAACCCCGCGTCATAGGCGGGATGCACGGCGACCAGTTGTCCCTGCAGATGGGTAGAAAGCTCGGTCACCTCGACGCCGTTCTGCCGGGCGATGCCCAGGAATTCGTCGCGGTAATCCTGCGAATCCACTGCCCGGTCGAGATCGAGTATCCGGGGATCGTTGGTCGGCACCTGCACCCCGGCATAGCCGCATTCGGCGGCCCATTTCGTGATCCCGTCCCAACTGTCAAAAGGCGCCTCGTCACCGATGAATTGCGCCAGAAACAATGCCGGCCCCTTGATGGTCTGCATGAAACCTCCCTTGCTTGCGGGCAATCTGCACTGGCTTGCAATCGATTGCAAATAATTTCTTTCCCATCTTGCGGGGCAGATTCCGGCGACATAGGATTCCACGATGAACAAAAGCTTGTCTTCACCCGGTCGGGCACGGCTTTCGGATGTAGCGAAACTGGCCGGTGTTTCCGCCTCGACCGTCAGCCGGGTGCTTTCGCGGCCTGACGTGGTGGCCGAAGCGACCCGCAAGGCCGTGGCCGAGGCGCTTGCGGCAACCGGCTATCGGATGAACCACGCCGCCCGGAACCTGCGCAAACAGCGCACCGGCTGTGTGGTCGCGCTGGTTCCCAATCTTGGCAACCCCTTCTTTGCCAAGATCCTTGACGGAATGGGCAAGGAACTGGCGCGGGCAGGCTATGACCTGCTGGTAGCCGATACGCTGGACGAAGCAGGCAGGCACACTGCCTTGCACCGCTTCATGGATCCGTCCCGCGCCGACGGAATCATCCTGCTGGACGGCATGGTTCCGATGGATGGCATGGAAGAACGGCCCGACCTGCCCCCCTTGATCACCGCCTGCGAATGGGTCGAGGAAATCGATCTACCGCGCGTGATACTGGACAATCGCCAGGGCGCCCGTCTGGCCATCGGCCATCTGCGCGAACTGGGCCACCGCCATATCGGCGTGATCGGCGGACCGGAGCGAAACGTTCTGCACCGGTCCCGCCTTGCAGGCGTGCGCGACGCCGCCAACGGAGCCCGGCTGACCCTGTTTGAAGGAGATTTCACATTGCAGGCCGGAAAGAACGCGGCAAAGCGATGGGAAGAGTTGCCGCGGGAACAACGGCCAAGCGCGGTTTTCGCCTTTTCCGACGAGATGGCCTGCGCGTTCATGGCCAGCCTTCAACGCAGCGGCATTGTCGCACCGCGCGATATCTCGATCATCGGCTTCGACGATATCGAACTCGGCTCGCACCTGGCGCCCGCGCTGACGACGATCAGGCAGCCCAAGCAGGAACTCGGGCGGCAAGCGGCCCGCACGATCCTGCGCCGGATCTCGGGGGACGAGGTCGAACCCGTGACCTTGCTCGCTCCGCAGCTGATGCTGCGCGAGACGACGGCATCCGTCGGATGACCGGTCCGGGCGATTTGCTGCACATCTCGGGATCGCGGATTACTGGCTTTTTTCATTTGCCCGCGTCAGGATGATGCGAAAGTGATGATGAAAAGGCAAGGCGGGGCCTCGGATGAATGGCGATGATCTGCGACTGACCGGACATCTCGCGCGCGCCAGCCTGCTGGTGGTGGATGATGAGCCGGGGATGCGGAATTTCCTGGTCAAGACGCTGACGCCGCACTGTCTTTTCGTGGCCGAGGCCGGGAACACCAATGAGGCCGAAGCGCAGCTTGCCCGCCGGCATTTCGACGTCATGATCCTTGACAACATGATGCCGGGCAAACGCGGTCTCGACTGGCTGGCCGAGCAACGCGGCAAGGGCGGCTTCACGGATACGATCATGGTCACCGCCTATGCCGATCTGGAAACGGCGATCGAGGCAATGCGGGCGGGTGCCTCGGATTTCGTGCTGAAGCCCTTCCGCTCCAACCAGTTGCTCAACGCGGTTGGGCGCTGCATCCAGATGGCGCAGCTCCGGCGCGAGAACATGCTGCTTCGGCGCGAACTGGACGGGCAGGATATCGGCCAGCAACGGCGGGAACTGATCGGATCTTCGGCTGCCATCGCTGCCACGCGTGACATGCTGGCCCGTATTCGCGATGTCACCACGCCGATTCTGATCACGGGCGCATCAGGCACCGGCAAGGAGGTCGCGGCGCGGCATATGCACGGCACATCGCAACGCGCGGCTGCGCCGTTCGTGCCGATCAACTGTTCGGCCATTCCCGCAGAGATGATCGAAAGCGAGCTATTCGGCCATGTCGCCGGCGCCTTTCCGGGCGCTTCGGCCGCGCGCGAGGGGCTGTTGCCCTCCGCTCAGGGAGGAACGGTTTTTCTCGACGATGTCGCCGGACTCAGCTCCTCCGCACAATCGGCATTGCGGCGGGTGCTGGAGGACGGAACCGTGCGCCCTGTCGGCGCCGAACGTGAGATGCAGCTGGATTTGCGCTTTGTTCTCGCCACCAGCAAGAACCTGGCCCAGGAGGTTGCCGAGGGCCGTTTCCGCGAGGACCTGTTCTTTCGCATCAATGTGATCGAATTGCGCATGCCGAATTTGGCAGAGCGAGAGCAGGATATCATCGAACTAGCAAAGCTGTTCCTGCGCGAAATCGCGGCCCGCCTTGGCCTGCCGCCGCTTGAAATCGATGGCCCAACCCGCGCCGCGCTGCTGCGCCATGACTGGCCCGGCAATATACGGGAATTGCGAAACTTCATCGAACGGTCGTTGATATTTGGCCGGTTCCCGCTGGAAACCCTGTCTCCCTCGGGCGATCGGGACGAGATCGAGCCGCTGGCGCATGTCGAGCGCCGCGAGATCCTGCGGGCGCTCGACGCGACCGGCGGCAACCGCTCGGAGGCGGCACGGCGGCTGGGCGTTTCGCGCAAGACCATCGACCGGAAATGCGCGGCATGGGGGCTGTGAAGCATGCCGGACTCGGGGCCACTGCGCTTTTTCCGCTCGGTTCGCGTTCGTCTGCTGGTCATCGCCCTGTTGCCGATGCTGGTGCTTTTCCCGGTCATGCTGGGCGGTGCAATGCTGCGCTGGTCGAACAAGATGGACAATCTGCTGATCGTCAAGGTGAACAGCGACCTGACCATCGCCGATCAGTATCTGCAGCACCTGCTGGAAAACTCCGTCGAG
This sequence comes from Paracoccus alkanivorans, assembly GCF_003697785.1. Taxonomy (GTDB): domain Bacteria; phylum Pseudomonadota; class Alphaproteobacteria; order Rhodobacterales; family Rhodobacteraceae; genus Paracoccus; species Paracoccus alkanivorans. Next base: position 105,485 of record NZ_QOKZ01000004.1, read on the forward strand.
CAGCTTGATGCACTGGCACGTTCCGTCGCCTTCGAAGAGGCTTTGGGTTCAGTTGCTCTCGATGCCTTCATCGCCGCCCAGAAAGCGCGGCTGGGGCTCGATTTCCTGTATCTGACGGATGGCGGCACCTTGCCCCGGGGCTTTGCCCCCGGCAACTGGCCAGTGATACGCGATGCGCTGTCTGGCCGGTCACGCAGCGCCATCGATATCCTCGGCCCGGACCAACTAGAGGCACTCTCCGAGGGAATGGCGGAACGTGCCACGATCCGGCTTGTGCCTACCCGCGCAGCTATGCCGACCGAGCGCAAGACGGAAGACCGCGGCATGATCATTCATTCCGCCGCACCGGTCACCATGCCCGACGGCTCGCGCCGCGCATTGGTCGGAGGGGTTCTGCTGAACCGTAATCTCGATTTCATCGACACGATCAATGCGCTGGTCTATCGAGAACGGTCCCTGCCCGAGGGCAGCCAGGGCACGGCGACACTGTTTCTGGACGATGTGCGCATTTCCACCAATGTCCGGCTGTTCGAGAATCTGCGCGCCCTCGGCACGCGCGTCTCTGCCGAGGTGCGTCAACGGGTACTGGGCGACGGCGCCACATGGCTGGACCGCGCCTTTGTGGTTAACGATTGGTATATTTCCGCCTATCAGCCCATCAGCGACAGCAAGGGCAATAATGTCGGCATGCTGTATGTCGGATTTCTCGAAGCTCCGTTTCAGCGGCAGAAAACCAATACGGTCGCGGCACTGTCGCTGATCTTCCTGTTCGTCGCCGGCATCTCGGTCCCGATCTTCCTGCGATGGGCTGGACGGATCTTCCGCCCGCTTGAGGGAATGACCCAGACCATCACCGAAGTGGAGGCCGGCAACCTGGATGCCCGGAACCGGCAGCAGGGCGAAAGCGGGGAAATCGCGCAGGTGGCACGACATCTCGATGGGCTGCTCGACGCCTTGCAGGAGCGTGACCGGCAGTTGCGGGACTGGGGCGAAAGCCTGGAGCAGAAGGTCGAGGAACGCACCCGCGACCTGCAAGAGGCCAACAGCAAGCTGGAGCGCGCGACCGAACGGCTGATCATGTCCGAGAAACTGGCGGCAGTGGGCGAGATCACCGCCGGGGTCGCGCATGAAATCAACAATCCCATCGCGGTAATCCAGGGCAATCTGGATGTCGCGCGCGATCTGCTGAAAAAAGACGCGAAAAAGGTGGAAACGGAGTTCCGGCTGATTGACGACCAAATCTATCGCATCGGGGTGATCGTCTCGAAGCTGCTGCAATTCGCGCGCCCGGCCGAATATTCCGGCGCCGCCAACCTGATCGTTCCGGCCGAGATTGCACGCGACTGCCTGGTCCTGACCCGCCAGCAGATCGAGAAGGCTCGGATCGAGACCCGAACGGACTTCACATCAACCCGCACCGTGTTGATGGAGAGGACCGAGCTTCAGCAGGTGATCGTCAACCTCATACTCAACGCCGTTCACGCCATGCCGGAAGGGGGCAGCCTTGCATTGAGTGTGCTGGACCAAAGCGGGAATGTCGTGATCCGGATCGAGGATACCGGTTCGGGCATTCCGCCAGAGACGCTGAAGCGCATCTTCGATCCGTTCTTCACCACCAAGCAGGCACAGGGCACCGGGCTTGGCCTGTCCATCAGTCAGCAGCTGATCGGACGGGCCGGCGGACGAATCAGCGCCAGTTCAGAGCCGGGTAAGGGCAGCCGCTTCGATATTATCCTGCCGATGGCCGGAAATTCCTGAAAAGGACAAAATGTCCCAAACCTGCGCCGGGCTTTCTCCGGGTCATGGACGAAATGTCCCGATTGCGGCCACACAATCCTTGCACAAAGGACAAGATGCAAATAACTAATTGAATTTATTATATAAAAATATTGACCGCCTGTCGGTGTCGCGCCATTATCCGCCTCGCATACGGGGGGCAAGCGCCGGGAAAAACCGGCGCAAAACCCAACCAACGGAGGAGATATCATGAACAACGCCAAGCCCGGCGGCGCATTGGGATTCCTGAGAAAGGAAAACATCGTCGCCAAGCCCGGTTTCAACCGCTGGCTGGTGCCACCGGCATCGATTGCCATCCACCTTTGCATCGGCTCGGTCTATGCGTGGTCGGTGTTCAACCCGGCCCTCTCGCGCGAGATCGGTATCGTAGGTGCCGCCGCCGATGACTGGAGCCTGTCTTCGATCGTCTGGATTTTCTCGGTGGCTATCGTCTTTCTGGGCCTGGCCGCTGCTTTCGCGGGCAAATGGCTGGAAGAGGTTGGCCCGCGCATGGTCGGAGTCGTCGCGGCGTTCCTGTGGGGTGGCGGCTTCATTATCGGCTCGATCGGTATTTCGCTGCATCAACTCTGGCTGATCTATCTCGGCTATGGCGTCCTGGGTGGCTGCGGGCTGGGGCTGGGATATGTCTCGCCGGTCTCGACTTTGCTGCGCTGGTTCCCCGACCGCCGCGGCATGGCGACGGGCATGGCCATCATGGGCTTTGGCGGTGGCGCGATGATTGCCGCGCCGGTCAAGGACTGGCTGCTGTCGATCCATGCCAGGGCGCCCGAATATCTCGGCACCGAAGGCGCGGTAAAGGTGATCACCGAGGGCGGCCGCCGTTTCGCCGAAACCGCTGCCGGCAAGGTCGAAGTGATCGTCGCCTCGGCGAACCAGGCCGCCGCCTATGGTGGCGAGGCGGGCATCTATGTCGTTGGCACGGGCGACACCGGTGCGTCAGCCACCTTCATGACGCTTGGGATCGTCTATTTCTGCGTCATGATCGTCGCATCCTTCATGTATCGCGTCCCGCCCGAGAACTGGAAACCCGAAGGGTGGGAACCTAAAGAACAGACCAACCGCATGGTCACGCGCGAGCATGTTCATATCGACCAGGCGCTGAAGACGCCGCAATTCTGGCAGATGTGGCTGATGCTGTGCTTTAACGTCACCGCCGGGATTGGGGTGATCGGCGTCGCCAAGACGATGATGACCGAGATCTACGGCACCACCATGCCCGGCATCGTCACCGCGGCCTTCGCCTCGACCTATGTGCTGATGATCTCGGTCTTCAACATGTGCGGGCGGTTCTTCTGGGCCTCGACCTCGGATTACATCGGCCGCAAGATGACCTATCACTGCTTCTTCGTACTCGGCACGCTGCTGTATCTGTCGATTCCGTTCTTCGCCTCGGCAGGCGCCGAGAGCCCGAATGTGATCTACCTGGTCGGCTTCTATGTCGCGACGATGATCATCTTCTCGATGTATGGCGGTGGGTTTGCGACCATCCCGGCCTATCTGGCGGACATGTTCGGCACCATGCATGTAGGCGGCATCCATGGCAGACTGCTGACGGCATGGTCGGCGGCGGGCGTCTTGGGGCCGCTGGCCATCACCTCGCTGCGGGACATGTCGGTGGGCAAGGCCATCGAAGACCTGACAGGCAGGATCGATCCGGCGGCATTCGCCGAGAAATTCGGCGCCCCGATCGATCAACTCGATCAGCTTGTCGCAGCCAAGACGGTGACTGTCGCCAAGCTGATGGAGATCGCCCCCGAAGGCACCATTGATCCGACTCCAAGCCTTTACAACACCACGATGTATTGCATGGCCGGGCTGTTGGTTATCGCCTTCTTCGCCAACCTGTTCCTGCGTCCTGTGAACGAACGCCATCATTACCGGGAAATGGCAGCGCAACCCGCTGAATGAAGTGACCAGGCCCGGCTCAGGCCGGGCCGTTTCGCCGCCTTGCACCCCATCTGTCCCGGAAAACCAGATTATCCAGGGGCAGACGAGACGCCCAACCCCGTGCCTGCAGTTCCGGTTCGTCATAAAGTTCCGTTACATGACCAAGGCAAAGATAGGCGACAGGGACCACGTGATCCGGAAGTTGCAGGATGGACCGCAGATCCTCCTCCTCGAAGATACTAACCCAACCCAGGCCGATCCCCTCGGCCCGCGCCGCAAGCCAGAGATTCTGCACTGCGCAAACCGTCGAATAGATGTCCGTGTCGCGATTATGTGTCCGTCCAAGAACAACCTCGCCGCCCCGCGAACGATCGCAGGTAACGCAAATATTGATCGGCGCTTCGGAAATGCCCTCAAGCTTGAGCGTGGAATAAAGCGCCCGCCGTTCTGTCGGAAACAATGCCGCAGCCGTGTCGTTGGCCCGTCTGAAAGCCTCCCTTATGCGGGACTTGGCTGACGCGTCCTCGATCACGATGAAGTTCCATGGTTGCATCAACCCCACCGAGGGAGCGTGATGCGCCGCATGCAGCAGCCTATGCAACACCTCTTCGGAAATCGGATCGGGCCGAAACTGGCCGCGAACATCGCGGCGCGTATGGATGGCACGATAAACCGCCTCTCGCTCGTTATCGGAAAACCTGCCCGCAGGCACGGGGCTGACGGGTTGCGGCATGACAATCTCCCCTGTCTCGGCAACATCGGCGACCTCCCGCTATCCACACGGGAAAGGATCTATCTTGCCTGGCCGGTCTTCTGACTCGGCTTCACCTGATGCGGCGCCTTCCCGACCACAGGGTCAGTGGCTATTGCCGCATCATCCACCTTACAGCGTTGGGCACGTCACGGAATTGCACCGTGTTCCCGATTCTCCTGCCCCGTCGGGGAGCATGGCACCAGACGAATGAAGTTTATGAAACCCGCCAGGTCGGGACAAGCCCCGCAATCGCCACCTTCAAGGCCGGGAATCGATCATCTGTTCGCGCAGAAACTCATGCTGAATTACACGGATGGGACTGAACACGGGATCGGGTAACCCATGCGCGGATCCCCTCACGGGTTTGACTGGTTGGTATTTACCCCAATTGCCACCGCGGCTACCGGATATCGGCGGCCCGCGCGGCATTGATCTCTTCCCCGGCCAATGCAACCGCCTCGGTTAGGGTGTTGAATGCCCCTTCACCACCACCGACGTTCGGCTTGAACCATTCGTAAATGGGCCGGACCGCCTCTGCCCATGCCGGCCCGCCGGTATCGGCCCGAACGCCCGGTCTCAATTCCGGCGCAAGAATTCGCCCAAGCTTCCCCGGTAGAAAAGCAGCGGCGCGCCGTCGGTCGTCGTCGCGCGCGTCACCTCTCCCACGACGATCATGTGATCGCCCCCCTCATAAGTCGCCCGACGCCTGCATTCGAAGCGCGACAGGCAGCCTTCGATCAGCGGCACGCCATTTTCGTTCCGGACCCAGTCCAGCTTGTCGAAAGCATAGGCCGATCTGGCGAAACCGTGGCAGATTTGCTCCTGCCTGTGCGACAGGACGTGAATTGCGAAATACTCTGCCGCCTGGAAATGCGCGAACCGCCGCGATGCCTTCGCGGGCGACCAAAGCACCAGCGGCGGCTCCAGCGAGACCGAGGCGAAGCTGTTGGCGGTGATCCCGACCGGCCCATCCTCCGATCCGGCCGTCACCACAGTGATCCCGGTGCCGAAGCGTCCAAGCGCATCCCGGAATTCGCGGCTGTTTTCTGGCGATGGAGTGAAACTACGCATGGCTTGCATCATATCCCGCGCTCCCTCAAGGGACATCATGGCCATTGGCAAGGCTGTAAAGCTCGAACCAGGTTTCGCGATCGATCGTGATATCCATCGCCGCGGACAGCGCCTTGATCCGGTCAAGATTGTTCGTTCCCAGCACCGGGATGATGCGCGCCGGATGACGCAGCAGCCATGCGATGGCGATCGCAGCCTCATCTACCCCTGCCTGTCGGGCGAGTTCCGACAGCCGGGCACGCAGCACCCCGTGTTCGCCGCCGAACAGGGCGCCGCCGCCAAGGGGCGACCATGCCATGGGTGGAATGCCGCGCTCTTGCATGAAGGCTACGTCGCCATTGCGGAACGGACTGCTTTCCAAAAGGCTCAGTTCGACCTGGTTGGTCACCAACTTGGTCTGCATGGCCGATTGCAACAGGGTCCAGTCATGCAGTTTGAAATTCGAAACGCCAATGGCCCGCACCTTGCCGCTGGCCACCAGCCCGTCCAACGCGGCGCCGGTTTCGTGATGATCCATCAGCGGGTCGGGACGATGGATCAGAAGCAGGTCGATCCGCTCGATATTCATCTCGGCCAGCGAGCGGTCCACCGAAGCCTCGATATGTGCGCGGCTGGTATCGTAATGCTTCGCGCGCCGGTTCGGGAACCTGTCCGAAAGCAGGGCGATATCGCATTTGGTCACGATCTCCATCCGGTCGCGCAGGAACGGCGCGGCTTTCAACGCCCGGCCCAGAACGATCTGGCTTTCATAATCGCCATAGATATCCGCCTGATCGAAACTGGTGATCCCCTGATCAAGGCAGGCCTCGATCTTGGCCTGAACATGCCTTTCTCCGGTATCCGCGTCATCGGCCAGCCGCCACATGCCATAGACGATGCGGCTGAGTTCCAGATCCCCGTTGAGGCTGATACGTTCCATTACCGGCGCTCTCCAATCCCAAGCGGTGTTTCAGGCGCGCTGTCCGGCACCCGGCCATATTCATGCGGCAGCGAGCAGGTCCGCACATGCGGCAGGACCAGACGGCCGAAATACTCGCATTCGTTAATATGCGGATAGCCCGAGAAAATGAAGGCCCGGATACCCATTTTGCGATATTCCTCCAACTCGCTCAACACCTGATCGGCTGACCCGACCAGCGCCGCGCCGCAACCCGAGCGGGCCCGCCCCACCCCCGTCCAAAGATGCGGCTCGATGAATCCCTCCATATCCGCAAGTTCACGATTCCGGGCCTGGTGCGCTACCCCGAGAGAGGTCGCGTCCAGCGCGCGGGCCCGGATCGCCTCGCCTTTCTCGTCATCCAGTTTCGAGACCAGTTCCCGCGCATATTCGCGCGCCTCGGCCTCGGTTTCGCGGACGATCACATGGCAGCGCAGCCCGTAATCCAGCGTGCGGTCATACCTCTCGGCCACAGCGTTGACGGCCCTCATCCGGCCTGCAAGCTCTTCCTTGGTTTCGGGCCACATCAGGTAAACGTCGCAATGCTGCCCGCAAAGTTCCAGTGCCGGGGGACTGTAGCCGCCGAAATACAGCAACGGGCCGCCATTCTGCTGATAGGGCTTGGCCGGGTCGGTGGGAATGCCCTCGAAATCGTAGATCTCGCCTTTGTAGGTGATCTGGTCCCGCGTCCATGCCTGCTTCAGGATCTCGACCACCTCGCGCGAGCGCTGATAGCGATAGGCGCTCTCGGCCTTCTCGCCCGGAAAATCCGAGCTGATGATATTCACCGTCAGCCGTCCCTTCAGCATGTGGTCCAGCGTCGCAATGGTCCGCGCCAGCATGATCGGCTGCATCTCGCCGCAACGCACAGCCGCCAGCAGGTTGATCCGGTCGGTGATCGGTGCGCAGCCGGCAACGAAACTCAGCGTGTCCTGCCCGACCTGGTAAGAGGACGGGCACAGGATATTGCGGAATCCCTGCGATTCGGCGGCCCTGACGATGTCCGAGCAATGTTCCCAACTGGAGCGCAACGCGCCGTCAGGCACCCCGAGATAACGGTAGTCATCTGAACAAAGCGCGGAAAACCACGACACTTCAGCCGCTTGCAGCTCCGGTGAGGTTATCGGGACGATACTCATTCCTTGCGCTCCCTGGATGAAATTTTCCCTTGCGTAGCAGGCCCGATGATGTAGATCAATAGTGTATCAATTTTTGCCGCAGGACAAATGGAAACCCATTCCGCCCTTCCCCTCTATCTGCAGCTCAGCGAGCTTCTTGCCCGCGACATCGCCGCCGGGCATCTGCTCGACGGGGAAAAGCTGCCGCCCGAGCGTGAAATGGCGGCGAAGCTGGGAACCTCGGTCGGAACACTGCGCAAGGCGCTGGCCGAACTGACGAGACAGGGGCTGCTCGAACGGCGGCAGGGGTCGGGGAACTATGTCTGCGCCAAGGCACCCGCACAGAATATCTATGCGTTCTTCAGGATAGAATTGCTGCGAGGCGGCGGCCTGCCCCATGCCACGCTGCTATCGGTGGAACGCGTCCGCAAGCCCGCCGGTCTGCCCGATTTCGGAACCTCGGAGGAAGGGCATCGTATCCGGCGCTTGCGGTATCTGAACGACAGCCCCTGCGTGCTGGAGGAAATCTGGCTCGACGGCAGCTATGCCGAGCGCATCGCGCCCCGCGACCTGTCCGAATCGCTTTATCTCTTTTATCGCGAGGAACTGAACCTTTGGATCGCGCATGTCGAAGACAGCGTGACCATCGCCCGGGTGCCCGATTGGAAGCCGGACGGGTTCGAGCCCGCGATCGGTTCGGCCACCGGCTATTTCGAACGCATCGGTTATGCGCAGGACAATCGGCGCGCGGAATTTTCGCGGAACTGGTTTGACACGACCAAGGCGCGATATGTCGCGCGGATAAGATAGGATCACGATGACTCGGACGGTGAATTACGGGATGATCGGCTGCGGCATGATGGGACGCGAGCATCTGCGGAACATCAGGTTGCTGCCGGATACGCGGATTGCGGCGATCTACGAGCCGGACAGCGACATGAGGCATGCCGCCGCCGGGATCGCCCCCGAAGCCAGGCTGATCGATTCGGTCGAGGCCCTACTGGACACCGAGGCGCTGGATTGCGTCGTCATTGCTTCCCCAAATCTGGCGCATGTCGGACAGTTGGAACAGCTTGCGCGCTACCGTCCCCTGCCGGTTCTGGTCGAAAAGCCCTTGTTTACCCGATCCGAGGATCAGTCCCGCCTAGGAAAGCTGATGAACAGCTATCCCGCGCCGATCTGGGTGGCGATGGAATATCGCTACATGCCCCCCATCGCACGCTTCCTCGATCGGCTCGACCAGGCGACGGGCGGGTTGAAAATGCTGACCATACGCGAGCACCGCTTTCCTTTCCTGCACAAGGTCGGCGCCTGGAACCGCTTCAATCACAGTTCCGGGGGCACGCTGGTCGAGAAATGCTGCCACTTCTTCGACCTGATGCGGCTCGCGATCCGCTCCGAGCCCGTCCGGGTGATGGCCAGTGCCGGACAGGCGGTCAATCATCGCGACGAGATATATGACGGGAAGACTCCGGATATCTGGGACAACGCCTATGTCATCGTCGATTTCGCCAATGGGGCGCGGGCAATGCTGGAACTGTGCATGTTCGCCGAAGGTGCGCGTTACCAGGAGGAAATTTCGGCCGTCGGGCCATCCGGCAAGATCGAGGCGTTCGTTCCCGGTCCAGGACGCTTCTGGCCCGAGCATCTGGGCGCACCGCCCATCGCCCAACTGATCGAAAGTCCGCGCGCACCGATGGGGCCGATTGTCCATGAAATCCCAGTTGACCCGGCCTTGCTCGCGGCAGGTGATCACAACGGATCGACCTTCTACCAGCATCAGAAATTCAAGGCAGCCGTATTGGGACAACAGCCCGTCGAAGTAACGGTCGAGGATGGTATGAAAGCCGTATTGATGGGGCTTGCGGCGCAGGAATCCGCCATAAGCGGCTCTGCCATCGAACTGGATTTGAATATCAGAACGGCGCTTGCGGAGTTCTGTTCCTGACGCCGGGAGTGCCGGCAGGCGTGTCCGCAAATCCTCAACAATGAGATCAGGAAGATCGTCATGACTGATCGCCGGATTAGATGGCTCGCCCGGTTGTCATGGGCCTCTGAACCTGTGCAAACGCCGAAGCAGTCGAATACCTGCCCGGCAAAGACCGAAACAGGATTTGTGGGTCAACGGTCACGCGACTTCGAGACGTAAGGCAAAGCGAACAGATACAAGCCGGTAAGCAACATCAGAGCGAGCGGAAACAGCGGCAGGAAATACACCCATTCCGCAGGCTGTTTTCCCAGTCCCAACGCCGCGAAGATCGCGACGACGATCACCGTAAAAACAATGGAAAGCCAACGGTGGGTTTGCCGAATCCATTTGTTCCAGTTCATCGAAAAATTCCTTTACCAATAAGCCATAACCATCCCGGTGGTGCCGCTTGGCCGATCCGGATATGCTTGATGCCACGATCCGGAATTAGTCCATTCGCGCCAGAACCTGCTCGATGGCATCAAAATGCCGCGGCCATCCCATCCGGGCCCCTTGATAATAGCGCGGCTGATCCGGCTTGAACCCTGTCTGTTCCATGCGCAACCGGGTTCCTCCATCGGTCGGAGTCAGGGTCCATGTCACGACACTTTCAAGATCTCCCGAGTCCCAGCTATAGGACAAGGTCCTGTCCTGCTCGATCGTTCGGATTGTGCAATCGACATTGCCCCAATCTCCACGCAACTGGAACCGGTGGTCCGGAACAGGCTCGAAATCATTCTTCATCAGCCATTCCTCGATAAGATGCGGCTGCGTCAGTGCACGCCAGATCTTGTTCGGCGGGTGAGGGAAATCCCGCTCGATCGTGACAGAGCGCGCTTCGGTCGGAGTATCATTCATTGGTCCATCCTTTTCAGAAGGTATTCGAGATCGTCGAACCGGCGCTCCCAGAAGCCGGTCATCCGGTTCGTCCAATCGATCAGCGGAGAAAGCGCTTCAGGCTGAACGCTGTAATACGTTTGCCGCCCCTCGGGGCGGCCCCGCACCAGTCCCGCCTGCTTGAGGGCGCGCAAATGCTTCGACACCACCGGCTGCGACACCCCGGCCGGAGCCGTCAGGGCGCTGACCGTCGCCTCGCCCTCGCGGCAAAGCTGTTCGAAAATGGCCCGCCGGGTCGGATCGGCAAGCGCCCTGAAAATCGCATCCTGAACGTTCGGCAGTTCCATGGATATATACCCCACTGGCTATGATTAACTCATAGCCAGTGGGGTATTGATAAGTCAACCGGAAATCGTGCCGCTATGACTTCCAAGCCCGAGCACGATCCCGAAACATCAGCACCTAACGCAGCAAGGCTCGGGCGGCATCCGGCCCCATCGCATCGGGACGGCGGCATGTCGTGGCCAGCGTAATCCAATCGCCGCTGTCACCCGCCCTGAGGATCGAGGTCATTACGTCGATCACATGCAACGCACGCGACTGATCGCACAGGAAATCCCCACCATCGCAAATGGCCCGGGCCATATCGGCAAGCCCGGCGGCACGATAATTCGCCCTGTCTCCGTTCTCATGGGGTTGGTTCGGAACACCGAACGGATGGCCCCATGGCTCAACAGCAGCCAAGGTTCCGCCACGCCGGGCGATCTCCAGCCTGCCACCGAAGAAATTCGGATCGGGCAGGATCAGGCTGCCTTCACTGCCATAGATCTCCATATTGCCGTGCTTGTGAGCATGCACGTCCCATGAAGCGCCCAATGTCACCATCGCTCCGGACTCGAATTGCAGTAAAGCATGTATTGTCGTGGGGGTCTTGACCGAGATCCGTTCCCCCGCGCGAGGCTCGGAGGTGATCAGCCGCTCTTCGCTTGCCTTCCCGGCAAGCGCCGTGACCCTGGCCACCGGCCCCATCAGGTTGACGAAATTGGCGATGTAATAGGGGCCAAGATCCAGGATCGGGCCACCGCCCGGCAAAAAGAAGAAATCCGGGTTTGGATGCCAATGCTCCATTCCGGGCGACATGACATGCGCGGTGGCGCTGTGCACATGGCCGATCTCTCCGGCATCGATCAACGCCCGCGCCTGCTGATGCGAACCCCCAAGGAAGGTATCGGGCGCGGAACCGACGCGAAGGCCCTTTGTGGCAGCGATCTCTGCCAGTTTCCTGCCCTCATCGACCGACAGGACAAAGGGCTTTTCGGAATAGACATGCTTGCCCGCCTGCAGCGCGGCTTTCGATACATCAAAATGCGCGGCGGGAACGGTCAGGTTGACGATGATGTCGATTTCGGGATCGGCCAGCATCTCTTCGGGTGTAAAAGCCTTGACCTGCCATTCCTTGCCCGCCTTCGCCGCCGCGTCAGCGTTCAGATCGGCAACCGCCGTGATCCGGATGCCCTTGAACAGCGGGGACAGTTCGAAATAGGTTTTCGAGATATTCCCGGCACCCATGATGCCAATATTCAGTTCGCTCATGTCACCCACCCAGCCTGGCATGAAACGCCGCGCCGGCCTTGGCGAAGCGTTCGTCATCGGAAGGGTTGTCATGCTCCATCACGAAGATTCGGGCGCGAGTGTTCTCCAACGCCTTGTAAAGCGCGGCCCAATCCAGCGTCCCGGAACCCGGATCGGCCCACCCGTCCTCGTCGAGTTTCTCGCCTTCAGGGGCGATATCCTTGACATGCGCGGCGGTGATCCGCTGCGCGTGTTTTTCAAGCCATTCGAAAGGATCACCACCGCCACGGACAATCCAGGCGATATCGGCCTCCCATTCGAGATCGGGACCTCCGTCGAGAATGGCCTGCATGGGAACGGTGCCGTCGGCCTCAGCCTTGAATTCAAAATCGTGGTTATGCCAGCCAAAGCCAAGACCGGCCTCACGCAATGGCGTCCCGGCGCGGCTCAGGCGGGCTCCGAATTCGCGCCAGCCCAAAGCATCTTTCGGACGCTGATCGGGCTGGATGAAGGGCACGTAATAGGTCCGGATGCCAAGCCGCCCGGCCAGATCGACGAAACGCGCCGGATCGCTTTCGAGATCGGTGAGGTTGATATGGGCACTCGGCGCGCGCAATCCGTTCGCCTCTACCGCCCGCTGAAGCGTATCGGGATCGTCGAACAACCCGCCGAACGGCTCGACCGCCTCATAGCCAAGTTGGGCCAGCATCGCGCAAGTCTGCTCGAGCCCGGCAAAATTTCGGGAGGAATATAGCTGATAGGAGAGAACAGGCATTCGTCGTTCCTTGCGGTTCAGAGTCGAAGTTCACTTTGCGGATCGAAAAGCGATGCGCGGGCGATATCGAAGGACAGGCTCAGCCTGGTGCCTTCGGGATAATGGGTATCGTCAGGGGTGCGGAGCGCGAAACGCTGGCCATCCAGCCGCAGATAGATGATGCTTTCCGCGCCCATATGCTCCTGAAGCTCGACGATGGCCTCGATGCCGGCTTCGGAGCTGCCGGTGTCAAAATCGGTATGTTCAGGCCGGATACCAAGGATCGCGACACCGTCGCGGGGGGCGCCATCATATCTGTCAAGGTTGATAGCGCGGCCATTGAAACGGAATTGCCCGCCCGCGATTTCGCCGGAGATGAAATTCATTGACGGAGAACCGATAAAGCCGGCGACATAGAGATTGACCGGCTTTCGGTAGATCTCCTCCGGGCTGGCGAATTGCTGGATGACGCCATCGCGCAGCAGGGCGATGCGATCGGCCAGCGTCATCGCTTCGATCTGGTCATGGGTGACATAGACCATCGTATTGCCAAGGGTTTCATGCAGCCGCTTGATCTCGACCCGCAATTCCGCCCGCAGCTTGGCGTCGAGATTGGACAGCGGCTCATCGAACAGGAACAGATCGACATCGCGCACCAGTGCCCGCCCGATCGCGACCCGCTGACGCTGCCCGCCGGACAGCGCCGCAGGTTTACGGTCCAGGTAATCCTCGATCTGCAGGATTCCGGCTGCCCGGCCGATGCGCTTCGCGATCTCATCACGGGGCAGCCGCGCGTTCTTGAGGCCGAATGCCAGATTTCCGCGGACGCTCATCTGCGGATAAAGCGCATAGGACTGGAAGACCATGCCGATGCCGCGATCCTTGGGCTCGTCCCATGTGACGTTTCTGCCGTTGATGAATATCTGCCCGTCGGAAACGTCGAGCAGCCCGGCGATGCAGTTCAGGATGGTTGACTTGCCCGAGCCGGAACCGCCCAGCAGGACGATGAATTCGCCCTGCCGGATGTCCATGTTGACATCCTTCAGGACCTGAACGGCACCGAAGGACAGTTGCAAGCCCTTGATGGACAGGGATGTTTCGGTTGCACTTTGCGTTTGATCCATCATGACTTATCCTTTCACGGCACCGGCGGCGATACCGCGCACAAAGAGCCGTCCAGAGACGAAATAGATGAGAAGCGGGACCAGGCCGGTCAGGATGGTCGCGGCCATGTTCACGTTGTATTCCCTGACGCCCGTCGTGGTATTGACGATGTTGTTGAGTTGCACCGTCATCGGGTAGTATTCCGGCTTGGTATAGACGACACCAAACAGGAAATCGTTCCAGATTCCGGTGACTTGCAGGATCACCGCGACCACGAAGATCGGCAGCGACAAGGGCAGCATGATCCGGAAATAGATCCCCCAGAACCCGGTGCCATCGACGCGTGCAGCCTTGAACAGCTCGTCCGGCAGGGTTGCGAAATAGTTGCGGAACAACAATGTCAGGATCGGCATTCCGAACACGGTATGGACAAGGACGAGACCGGTCAGAGAGCCATAAAGCCCAAGCTCACGCAGCAGGATCACCATCGGGTAGATCATCACCTGATATGGGATGAAGGCGCCGATCATCAGGACGGCAAAGAAGAACTCGGCCCCCTTGAACTTCCAGTTGGCAAGCGCATAGCCATTGATCGAGGCGATCAGGATCGACAGGAGAACCGACGGAACGGTGATGCGCACCGAATTCCAGAACCCACGTTGCAATCCGTCGCAATTCAGACCAGTGCAGGCTTCGGCCCATGCCTTGACCCATGGCTGGAACGTCGCCTCGACCGGGGGCGAGAATATATTTCCTAGCCTGATCTCGGGAAGCCCCTTCAGCGAGGTCATCACCATGACGTAAAGCGGCACGAGATAATACAGCGCGACCACGATCAGCGTGCCATAGATCATGATGTTCCGGCCCGAGAGCCGGCGGCGCGGTTTCGGACCCCGCGGGCCATCAAATGCGATATCAGCCACGCTTCCTGCCTCCGAATTCAAGATAGGCCCAGGGAATGATGATGATTGCCACCGTCACCAGCATCATCGTCGAGGCCGCGAAACCCTGGCCGAGATTCTGATTGAGGAACATCTGGTCATAGACGTATTTCGCGGGCACTTCGGACGAAATACCCGGCCCGCCATTGGTTTGCGCGACGACCAGATCATAAACCTTGACGATCCCCGCCGTGACGATCACCAGCGCAGTGACAAAGACCGGGCGCAGCATCGGGACAATGACGAAAAGATAGGTCTTCCATGCCGGCACGCCGTCTATTCTGGTCGCCTTCCAGATCTCCTCGTCAATGCCTCGCAGCCCCGCAAGCAGCAGGACCATCACAAAGCCCGTACCCTGCCAAAGAGCGGCAATCACGACACCGAACATGACGATCTTGCCGTTGTTGAGCGGATCGAACGTGAAGCTCTCCCAGCCAGCCGCCCTGACGATCGACTGAAAGCCGAAATCGGGGTTCAGGATCCATTGCCAGACAACACCGGTGACGACGAAACTGAGTGCGAAAGGATACAGCAGGATCGTGCGGAACACGCCTTCAAAGCGGATTTTCTGATCGAGCAGACAAGCAAGCACGAACCCGATCACGAAGGAAAAGATCAGCATGCAGGCGCCAAAAACGACGAGGTTCTGGATCGAGATCAGCCATTTGGTATTGCTCCACAACCGCTCGTATTGGATCAGCCCGACGAAATCGAGGCGCGGCAGAAGACCGGATTTGGTAAAGGAGTAGACCACCGTCCACAGCGAGAACCCGACAAAGACCACCATCGCGGTCAGGATCATCGGAATGGCGGCGATCTTTGCGTTGAGATTCCGGAAAAGCCGGGATGGACGTCCGGAGCCGTTGGCTTTGGCCATGAATACGTTCCCGAATTTGACGTGAAAGGTATATCGGGCCAGCTATCCTGGCCGCGATATGCCGGGGCTGAGCGCGGACGATCCGAACCGCCCGCGCGATTGCGAAGCCTCAGCTATCGTATTCGAGAATGCCGATCAGCCCTTCCTTGACGTCATCCACCGACATATCCGGCTGATTGAAGAACTGGATCATGAGGTCGGCGAGCTGATTGCCCGCATCCGCCGACAGGACCTGGTCCAGCCCGTCAACGACCGTTCCATTGGCCAGGATATCCAGCCCCTTGCGCATGCAGTCATTGGCCGCATCGAGATCGACATCGCCACGAACCGGCATGGACCCTTTCTTGAGGTTGAACGCAACCTGCGCCTCGGGCGAGATCATGACCCTCGCCAATTCCTCTTGCGCAGCGGTGATTTCCGGGTCCTCGATAGCTGGGAAATAGAACGCATCTCCGCCGGTCGATACGATATCCGCAAGACCAAGGCCCGGCAGGCAGGTATAGTCCTCACCGGCAACCTTCTCGGCCACCGCGAATTCACCCTGCGCCCAATCGCCCATGACCTGCCCGCCGGCTTCGCCATTGATCACCATGGTCGTCGCCTGGTTCCATTCCTGAACATTCGAGCCTGCCGCGAGTTCGCGGGCCGTTTCCAGCGCGGCGAATGCCTTCTCCATCTCGGGGCCGTTGACCGCCTCCACATCCTTTTCGTTGAAGATCTTGGCATAGATCTCCGGACCCGCAATCGCGGCCACGACGTTCTGAAGCACGAGCGAAGCCTGCCAGGGCTGCTGGCCGATAACCAGTGGCTGAATGCCGGCCTCGCGCAGCGCCGGCGCGGCCTCGACAAATGCGTTCCAGTCTGCCGGCACCTCGATCCCGGCCTTTTCGAACGCATCGTTGGACAGCCAGAGCCACAGTTGCGAATGGATGTTCACGGGAACGCAATAGATCTCCCCGTCGATCTCGCAGCTTTCGAGGATGGAGGAGGGATGCACGATATCCCGCCAGCCGTCTTCGGAGGCGACATTTTCCAGTGAGCGCATCAGTCCGGCCTCGACCAGTTCCTGCGCTTGCTGACCGTGGTTGAATTGCGTCGCTCCCATCGGATCGCCGCCGGTGATGCGGCTGACCATGACCGGGCGCGCCGTGCTGCCCGATCCGGCGATTGCACCATCCACCCACTTATTGCCGGTTGCGTCGAATGCCTTGGCGAATTCCGCCACCGCAGCAGCCTCCCCGCCCGAAGTCCACCAATGCGTGACCTCGACCTCCTCGGCCTGAGCCGTGCCAAAAGCGAAGACGGCCACCGTGGCCGCGAAAAATAGTTTTTGTGACATGTTGCCTCCCTATGGAACTGATCGCTCGAATCAGCGCATGGGTTTAACGTTAATTTAAACCTCACATATCGCCAACAGTTTTTTAAGAATGGTAGCGATATCGGTCGCGCAAAATTCAGCATTATGTTGACGAAACTGACGGAGAAGGTGTAGTGATTATTGATAGATATATCGTTACACCTTATTTTCACCCCAAGGCATCGCGGAAGGGAAAATGGCAAGGAACTGGCCGCTGCGAGAACGCGCGAAGACCATCAATCTCTTGCCTATCCGCACCGAATCGGAGGATCGCACAGAATGCCCATGCAGCCGAATACCGCTCTTCCGGACCTCTCGCTCGACAAGGGCTGGAGCCTGACCCGTGCGGGAGAGTCACACTCCCTGACCGTGGCTTTTCCGAATGATCTTCACTCCGTGCTGCTGGCGCATGGTGTCATCGGGGATCCCTATTGGCGCGACCGCGAGACCGGGCTCGACTGGATACATGAAAGCGAGTGGTTGGCCGAACGCAGCTTTGATATCAGCGAGTTGAAAAACGGCCGCTACACACTGACGCTGGATGGCGTCGATTGCCACGCAATCGTGAGCCTGAATGGAACAGAGATCGGTCATCCGGAAAGCCGGTTCCTGCGCCATGACCTCGACGTGACCGAGGCGCTGGTCGAGGGCACCAACCGGCTTGCGATCCGCTTTCTGTCGAATTCCAGGATTGCACGGGACAAGGCCGATGCATTTCCCTTCCCCGTCCCCCATATCCACTGGAACAACCGGCTGCCGCATTACAATTTTCTGCGAAAGCCGCAATGCGATGCGGGCTGGGACTGGAATATCGCTCTCAGCCCGATCGGAGTGCATGGCGGCATCCGCCTGCGGCATAGCGATGCGTTGCGGCTGGACGATGTGCTGGTCCGGCAGTTCCACGAAACTGGCCAGGTTCGGGTCGATGTCGATTTTCTGACAGAGGTGGTCCGCCCGATCGAGGCAGAGGCTGTAATTCATATCGACGGCAAGGCCCAGGCCGAACGATTCCAGCTTTGGCCGGGCAGAAATCGCAACTCCCTCTCGGTCTGGATCGACAATCCACGTCTATGGTGGCCGGCCGGGCATGGCGCGCAAGAGATGTATGATCTCGAACTGCGGATCGGCGACCAAAGTCGAAATCTCCGTATCGGCCTGCGCGATGTGGAGCTTCTCAATCATCCGGACAGCGTCGGCAACCGTTTCGCCTTCCGCGTGAACGGCCGCGAGATATTCATGCGCGGCGCCAACTGGATTCCAGCCGATGCCCTGCCCGCCCGTGCGACAAGAGAAAAAGTCGCCGACCTGCTCGACAGCGCGGTAATGGCGAATATGAACATGATCCGGGTCTGGGGCGGCGGCTGCTATGAGCCGGATTTCTTCTATGAGATGTGCTCGGAGCGCGGCTTGATGGTCTGGCAGGATTTCATGTTCGCCTGCAATCTCTATCCTGCCGCCGACCGGCAATGGCTCGACATGGTGCGAAGCGAGGCCCGGCAACAGATCCGCCGCCTCTCCGTGCATCCCTGCATGGCGCTATGGTGCGGGGATAACGAACTGGTGGGTGCGATCGGATGGTTCCCCGAAAGCAAGGCCGACCGGGATCGTTACCTTGCCATGTATGACCGGCTGAACCACGCGCTGGAAGAGGTGGTCGAGGACGAGGCCCCCGGTATTCCGTGGTGGCCCTCTTCGCCATCCGTCGGGCCGCTGAATTTCGGCGATAGCTGGCACGACGATACCAGCGGCGACATGCATTTCTGGGATGTCTGGCACTCGGCCAAAGATTTCGAGCATTACCGCAGCGTGCGGCCAAGGTTCTGCTCGGAATTCGGTTTCCAGTCCTTTCCGTCGGCCCGCGTGATCGAGAGCTTTACCGAAGCGGCGGACCGGAATGTCTCTTCCAGGGTGATGGATATCCATCAGCGCAACCCTGGCGGCAACAGCCGCATCGTCGAGACGCTGGCGCGTTACTTTCCCTTCCCCGACTCCTTTGACGATATGATCTGGCTCAGCCAGATCTCTCAGGGATTGGCGATGAAGACCGCGATCGAAAGCTGGCGCGCTGCCAAGCCGCGCTGCATGGGCACGCTGTATTGGCAACTCAACGACACATGGCCGGTGGCAAGCTGGTCCAGCCTGGAATATGGCGGCGGTTGGAAGGCGGTTCACTACATGGCGCGCCGCTTCTATGCGCCGGTAATGGTGACCGCCCAGCCGCATGAGCAAACGGGGGAGATCGTGCTTTACGCGGTCAATGATACGAACGGACCGGTTTCTCTGAATGTCACCGCCCGCTCGGTGCGGATATCGGGCGAGATGCGAGATCTTGGCGAATGGAAGCGCCCATGCCCCGCCGATACCGCAATCGAGATCACCCGGCTGCCCCCGGACAAGCTGCAGGAGGATGCATTCCTGTATTTCGAATGGAGCGACGATAGCGGCAATCATCGCGGAGAGAGCGAATACCTGCCAAAGCGCCCGAAGGAATACGATCTGGGAACCCCGCAAATAGCCGCTGAAACCGGCGTAACGGCCGACGGTATGCCGCAGGTCATGCTTAAGACTGACCGCCCGGCATTCTGGGTGACATGGGACCTCGGGGGCGATACGATCTGGTCCGACAATTGCGTTACCCTGCTTCCCGGCCGCCCGCGGGCTCTGAAAGCGCTTCGCCAAAGGCGCACGGAACTGCCCGTCCGGGCGCCGGAATTGCGGGCACTGAAAGGTTGGTAATGGTGCGTCCCGGTTCGGGCAACTCATCCGTGACGTTGAAAACCATCGCCAATGAACTTGGCGTATCGGTGACGACTGTCGCGCGCGCATTGAAGGATGGCCACAAGATCGGTCCGGAAACGGTGCGCAAGGTGCGTGAAACCGCCGACCGGCTTGGATATGTCCGGAATCTCGAGGGCGCCAAGCTACGCACCGGCAAGACGCTGATCGCCATGGCATTCCTGGATTTCGCCGAGGAAGAGGAAATCGGGGATTCCGGCGCTGTCGGCATCCTGAACGGCTTTCACAAATGCCTCGCCGGCACCGATTACGCGGTTCGCGCTGTCCCCGCGTCCCGGGATGGGTCGGCGGTTGAGCGCATTCGGGAGGTTGTGCGGGGCCGCCTCGCCGATGGGGTGATCTTCGACCTTACCGAATTGCAGGATACGCGGGCAAGATATCTGCTGGAGGCGGACTTTCCCTTCGTTACCTATGGCCGCACCGAACTGTTTTCGGAACATGCCTGGTTCGACATCGACAACGAATTCGCCGCCTGGCAAAGCACTGATGCATTACTGCGCGACGGTTGCCGGCGGATTGCCCTGATCGACGGAGACCCTCGCTATACTTTCGTCCGACAGCGGCTGCGCGGCTATGAGCGCGCCTTGCGCGAGCATGGGATCGAACCCGATACAGCCCTGCGTCACCATTCCACACTTGCAGCCAATATTGCCCGCACAGCCGTAGGGCCACTTCTCGACCGGGGTGCCGACGGCTTCGTTTGCTCGAATGAACTGACATTTCTTGGCGCGCGCGCCGGTGTCCGGGACCGGATCGGCGATGATGTCCGGCAGATCGGTTTCGCCCTGCGCTCGGGAACCAGTATTGGCAAATATGTGGCGACCAAGGTGCATGCCTCGCATTACTCGCATGTATCCACCGGACGGGCACTGGCAGAACTGCTGCTCAAGCGGATCGGCGGAGCTGATCCGCGCGATTGTCAGCACCTGGCAAGGACAACACTCGTGACCACCGGAAACGGTAACGAGGCGATCATTCCGTAAGGCCAACTGACCGAAAATCATCGCCGGACGGGATAATTCGATTACGCCTTGTTGTTCCCCGAATATTTGATTTACGATCGTCAGAACACTGCAAACGATAACCCAGGTCATCGAGCGCCCCATGTCCCGACCAACCATCCATGATGTCGCGCGTGTCGCCGGAGTAAGCCTTTCAACGGTGGACCGCGTTCTGAACGGTCGCGAGGGCGTGAAAAGCGCGACGCAAAACCGGGTTGCCGAAGCCATACGGCAACTTGGCTATGAAAGGAATATCGCTGCGGCCAATCTTTCGCGGAAGCGGCGCTATCGGCTGCTTTTCATCTTGCCGGGCGGAGGCAACACCTTCATGCGAGGATTGGAACAAGAGGTTGTCACGCAGGCCGGTGCCCGGGAATTCACCACGGCCACCGTCACCACCGTGCCCGCCTTTGACGACACCGCGCTGGCCGACGCTCTCAGGCACGTCGATCCGCAGGAAACGGACGGTGTCGCGCTGGTCGCAACCGATTCCGCAAATGTGCGGGCAGCACTGGCCGAATTGCGCGCCAAGGGCATCGCGGCGGTTACGCTCGTATCGGATCTGCCGTCATCTCAAAGGCAGCGTTTTGTGGGTATCGACAACGTGCAGGCAGGGCGCACCGCGGCCAGCCTGCTGGGGCGGTTCTGCCGCTGGCGGCCCGGGCGAATCGCCCTGGTGGCCGGATCGATGCTGGTGCGCGACCATGCCGAACGGCGGCTCGGCTTCGAGCAAGTGCTACGATCGGAATTCCCCGATCAGGAGGTTCTGCCCCCGCTCGAAGGCTTCGACGATCAGGAAATCGTTGGCGACCGTTTGACGGACATGCTGGCCCGCGAGCCTGACGTGGTCGGAATATACAGTCTCGGCGCCGGCAATCGCGGCGTTGCACGAGCCATCGCCTCGCTGCCGCCCGAGCGACGTCCGTCAGTCGTGGTCCACGAACTCACGCCCTATTCTCGCGAAGCCCTGCTCGACGGAACCTTCGACGCAGTGATCCACCAGGATACCGCCCGCGAAGTGAAGGTCACGGTCGAGTTGCTGCAGGCGCTGATCGACGGCATGTCAATCGATCCGGAGGGGCAAAGGATCGGCGTCGAAGTCTACCTTCGCGACAACCTCCCCTAACACTTCCGCCAAATCCCGACCGAGTTCTTCGTTGCATGGCGGTTATTTTTGACGTACGTTCGTCAATATATGCGATTCTTCGTCAGATATAAATCTGATCGAAAGCCGATATCAGGGAGGAGAACATGAAACATATAGCTGCCGTATTTACAGCACTGCTAGGCGTAGCGGGGGCACAGGCCGCCAACGCACAAACGACAATCAATGTTCTGCGCGTCGCGGTGAACGATGAGCAGGAAACCTATTTCGAGCAGATCGCAAAGGCATTCGAAGCCCAGCATGAAGGGGTCGATGTCACTTTCGAATACATCGCCAACGAGGCATACAAATCCAAGCTGCCCACATTGCTGCAATCGAACGCCCGGCCCGATATCTTCTATAGCTGGGGCGGGCAGACCCTCATGGAACAGGCGGAAGCTGGCTTCCTGCAGCCAATCTCGGACCTGCTGCCCGAAGGTTTCGCCGAGACGATGCCAGAGGCAGGCCTGCGGGCCTATTCGGTCGACGATACGCTTTACGGCCTGCCGCAATATCCGACCGAGGTGGTGTTCTGGGTCAATACCGCGCTGACCGAAAAGGCAGGGCTTGATATCGAGGCGATCAAGACCTGGGAAGACTTCCTTGCCGCCGTTCAGACGCTCAAGGACGCCGGCATCACACCGATCATTGCGGGCGGGCAGGACAAATGGCCGCTGCATTTCTACTGGAGCTACCTGGCCCTGCGCGAAGGCGGACCGGATGCCGTGGCAAAGGCGATGGCGGGCGAAGATGGCGGCTTCG
The DNA here is from genome assembly GCF_003697785.1 of Paracoccus alkanivorans. Taxonomy (GTDB): domain Bacteria; phylum Pseudomonadota; class Alphaproteobacteria; order Rhodobacterales; family Rhodobacteraceae; genus Paracoccus; species Paracoccus alkanivorans. The sequence continues at coordinate 128,163 of NZ_QOKZ01000004.1, forward strand.
AAAGCGCAGCCTTCATCGAGGCAGGCAAGGAATTCCAGCGGCTGACCGGGATGGAACCGTTCCAGCCCGGCTTCATGGGCACGACCTACGAGACCGCCAGCGGCATGTTCGCCGATGGCGAGGGCGCTTTTCACCTGATGGGTGACTGGGATTACCTGCCCATGCGCGAACGCTCCACCAGCGGCAAGGGTCTGCCGGACGAACAACTGGCGATCATCAGTTTTCCCACGATAACCGATCCGGTCACGCCGGGCGGTGAAACTGCCACATTGGGCGGAATCAACGGTTGGGCCGTCTCGAGTTCCGCCGAGCCCGAGGCCGTCGAGTTTCTGGCCTTCATGCTTAATGCCGAGAACCAGCGCGAAGGGGCGCGGCAGGAATTGTTCATTCCAATCGTGAAAGGGACAGGCGACGCGCTGGAGAACCCGTTCTTTACCGAGGTTTCCAAACATATTGAAAACAGCAGCTATCACCAGATTTTCCTGGACCAGTTCCTTGGTGCCTCTGTCGGTGCAACTGTCAACGATGCCTCGGCGGATCTCGCACAGGGCGCGACAACACCCGAAGACGCGGCAGCCCAGATACAGGAAGCATGGGAATTCCGTTGATATTCATCTGACGCTCATGCGCCACCATCGTGGCGGCGCTTGAGCCTTTCCCGTCTTCTCTCTCGTCAGATCGGAGTGTGGCATGACCATCGCCGCCGCCAAACGGCGCCTTCCGGTATCCGAACGCCTGCGCCGCAGCCTCTCCAACGGGCGCGTCACCGCGGCACTTGTTCTGTTACCGCCTGCGCTGATCCTTTTCAGTCTGTTCGTGATGCTCCCCCTTGGGGAATCCGCTTATTACTCGTTTTTCAACTGGAACGGCTACGGCACCCCCACTGAATTCGTCGGGCTGGAAAATTTCGAGCGGATCGCGGGACATTCGATCTTTCACACGGCGGTCGGGAACACGCTCAAGATCGTCGCCGTCTCATTGTTCCTGCAGATGCCCCTGGCGCTTTTGCTGGCGCTTCTGATCCATCGCAAGACGCCGACGAACGCGGTGTTCCGGCTCATCTTCTTTTTGCCCTATATCCTTGCCGAGGTGGCGGCGGGGCTGATCTGGAGCTTTGTCTTCGATGGCAATTACGGCATCACCGCCTCGATTGCCGGGTTCTTCGGAGCCGAAAGTTTTTTCATCCTCGCCGATCGTGAATGGGCATTCGCGGCGGTGATGACGGTGATCGTCTGGAAATATTTCGGCTTTCACATGATGATCTATATCGCCGCCCTGCAAAGCGTGCCCGAAGACCAGATCGAGGCGGCCCGGATCGAAGGCGCGAGGCGGCTGCAGATCGTCCGCTACGTGCAGATCCCGCATATCAAGCCTGCGATCGTCGTCAGCGCCTTCTTTGCCATCATCGGCGCGCTGCAGGTGTTCGACGTTATCATCCCGCTGACCAATGGCGGGCCATCGAACCAGACCCATACCATCGTCACCTATCTTTATACTTTCGGCCTGACCCGGCTGAATATCGGCTTTGGCAGCGCGGTCGGCGTGATCCTGTTTATCGCCGCGATCACCGTCGCGCTGTTCTACCAGCGCATCTTCATGAGGGGAAAGCAGGCATGACCCGTGGCCAGTTGATCCGCAACATCCTGCGCGTGGCATTCCTGTGCATGGTGGCCAGTTTCGTGCTGGCGCCAATGCTGGCCACCGTGCTGGGCGGTTTCAAGAGCAATGCGGAAATCCGCACCAGCGCCCTGTCGCTGCCCGAAAGCTGGAACCTCGAATTCTACGGCTCGATCATCTCGGACCCGGCATTCTGGCGCTACCTGGGCAATTCGCTGCTTATCTCTTCCGCCGCCGTCGTGCTGACGCTGATCGTCGGCTCCGCCGCCGCCTATGTGTTTGCGCAGATCCGTTTCTTCGGCTCGCGCATGCTGTTTTCCTACCTGCTCCTGGGGCTGATGTTCCCCTTCGCCACCGCGATCCTGCCGCTGTTCATCAAGGTGCGCGATATCGGGCTTCTGGATACGTGGTGGGCAGTGATCCTGCCGCAGACCGCCTTCAGCCTGTCGCTGGCGATCCTGCTTTTCCGCACATTCTTCGAACAGCTTCCAAAGGAATTATTCGAGGCCGCCTATATCGACGGCTGCGGCTATGTGCGCTTCTTCTGGCGCTTCACGCTGCCGCTGTCCGCACCGATCCTCGCCACGGTGGGCGTTTTCGTCTTCGTCCAGAGCTGGAACAACTTCCTGCTGCCGCTGGTCGTGCTGAACTCGCGCGAGGCCTTCACTTGGCCGCTCGGCATGATGCAGTTCCGGGGCGAATATGTCACCCAATGGAACCGCACGCTGGCCTTCGTAACGCTGACCATTGTACCCGCCATCGTCTTTTTCCTCGCTGCCCAGAAATACATCGTCGCCGGACTGACCGGTGGCGCCGTGAAAGGATGACCATATGACAGAGATCAGGAACCCGATCCTGCCCGGCTTCAACCCCGACCCCTCGATCCTGCGGGTGGACGATGATTACTACATCGCGACATCGACTTTCGAATGGTATCCGGGCGTGCAGATCCATCATTCCCGCGATCTCGTGAACTGGCGGCTGGTCAAGCGCCCGCTTGATCGCGCATCGCAGCTGGACATGCGCGGCGATCCCGATTCCGGCGGCATCTGGGCGCCCTGCCTGACCTGGGCCGACGGGCTGTTCTGGCTGATCTACACCGATGTGAAGCGCCGCGACGGCGCGTGGAAGGACAGCCACAACTATCTGGTGACCGCCCCCGCCATCGAGGGGCCATGGTCGGATCCGGTCTATCTGAATTCGTCGGGTTTCGATCCCTCGCTTTTCCATGACGAGGACGGGCGGAAATACCTGCTCAACATGATCTGGAACCACAACCGGACCCGTGGCGACAAGTTCGGCGGGATCGTGATACAGGAATATTCGGTAAAGGAACGCCGTCTTGTCGGACCGATCCGCAATATCTATCGCGGCACCGACCGCAAATTCACCGAAGGCCCGCATCTCTATCGCCGCGACGGCTGGTATTACCTTCTCACCGCAGAAGGCGGGACGGGTTACGACCATGCCGTGACCATGGCGCGATCCCGCGATCTTTTCGGCCCTTACGAAACCGATCCCGCGAAGCATCTGCTGACGGCGAGCGGCACGCAATCTTATCTGCAGCGCGCCGGACATGCCGATATCGTCGAGACGCAGAGTGGCGAGCATTACCTGGTGCATCTCTGCTCCCGGCCGCTGGACGAGACGCGCGGCATTCCGGTGGATGGAAAGGACATCCATGCCGACGATGTCCGGCGCTCGCCCCTTGGCCGCGAGACGGCGATCCAGAAGCTGATATGGGAGCCGGGCGAGTTTCCGCGACTGGCACATGGCGGCAACGCCCCTGCCGATACCGTTCCCGCGCCGGATCTGCCGCCACATCCGTTCGAGCCAGAGCCGGCGCTCAGCCGCTTTTCGCCTGAAGGACTGCCATCCGCTTTCCAGTGGCTGCGCACGCCGGAACCTGAACGGCTTTTCTCGCTCTCCGAACGCCCGGATGCCTTGCGGCTTTTCGGGCGGGAATCGCCGGGCTCGCAATTCGACCATGCCCTGATCGCCCGCAGGCAGACGGATTTCGCCTTCCGCGCCGAAACCGAGATCGACATGATCCCCGGCGACTATCAGCATTATGCCGGGCTGATCTCGTGGTATGGCCGCTTCAAGTTCCATTACCTCGCCGTCACCGCAGACGAGGCTGGCGCACGGGTCCTGACGGTCTATAGCTGCCCGGCCAACTGGCCGGATCCGCGCGTGGAATACCCGATCGAGCCAATCCCGCTGCCGGGAACCGGCACGGTCAGGCTGGGCTGCGATGTGGACGGCGCAACGCTGCGCTTTCGCTATGCCACGGATGGCGGTGACTGGCAGAACTTGGGGATCGAACTGGATCAATCGGCGATCTCGGACGAGGCCGGAAACGGGCCGGGCAACAATTTCACCGGCGCCTTCATCGGGATCTGCGCGCATGACAGCTCAGGTCGTGGCCGGCACGCCGATTTCCTGAGTTTTCTTTACGAGCCCCGGTAATCGAGCCCGGCGAGCAAACAGGCGAGGATCGCATGTCCGAAGTTCAACTGCAGAACATAACCAAATCCTTTGGCGCGATGACGGTCATTCCCAACCTGAACCTGACCGTTCCGGATGGTTCCTTCACGGTTCTGGTGGGGCCATCGGGTTGCGGCAAATCGACCTTGCTGCGCATCATCTCGGGCCTGGAAATGCCGAGCAGCGGCGATGTGCTGATCGGCGGGCAGGACGTGACGCTGGAAGAGCCGTCAAAGCGCGGCATCTCGATGGTGTTCCAGTCCTATGCGCTATATCCGCATATGACGGTGGCCCAGAATATCGATTTTGGCTTGCGGCTGGCCAGGATGCCGGCCGCCGAACGCGAGGCCCGCGTGGCCGAGGCCGCCCGGATACTCGCGCTCGAGGATTATCTCGACCGCAAGCCCGGCCAGCTTTCGGGTGGGCAGCGTCAGCGCGTGGCCATCGGGCGTTCCATCGTGCGTCACCCCAAGGTTTTCCTGTTCGACGAACCCTTGTCGAACCTGGACGCGGCGCTGCGCACCCAGATGCGGGTCGAACTCGCGCAGTTGCACCAGTCGCTCGACGCGACGATGATCTATGTCACCCATGACCAGGTCGAGGCCATGACGCTGGCCGATCAGATCGTGGTCATGAATGCCGGGCGCATCGAGCAGGTGGGGGCGCCGATGGAATTATATGATCGCCCGCAAACGGAATTCGTCGCGGGTTTCATTGGATCGCCCAAAATGAACCTCCTGCCCGGCTCGGCCATCGGGCAGGAGGAGGTGAAGACCGTGGGCATCCGCCCCGAGCATATCGCTGTCACAGGCGAGGGCGGCGACTGGCCAGCCGTCGCGCAGGTGGTAGAGACATTGGGGGCCGATACAGTGGTTTACGCGAAGGCCGAGCGCATCGGCGATGTAACCGTGCGGCTGCCCGGGAATATCCGCCTGAAGGCGGGCGAGCGTCTTTCCCTGACTCCCGAACGCGCCAATCTGCATCTCTTCGGTCATGACGGCAGACGCATGGAGGTGGTGCAATGACCGGGCTGGGCATCGGCATCATCGGCTGCGGCGTCATCAGCGACATCTACATGCGGAACACGGCGATATTTCCCCATATCTCGCTGCGCGCTGTTGCGGATCTCGTCCCGGAGGCCGCGCAGGCAAAGGCGGATGCCTATGGCGTCGCCGCAATGACGCCGGCCGAACTGCTGGCGCGCGACGATATAGATATCGTCCTGAACCTGACCATCCCCGCCGCACATGTCGAGGTCGGCCTTGCCGCCCTTGATGCGGGCAAGCATGTCTATTCCGAAAAGCCGCTTGCAGGCAGCGTCCGCGAAGCGCGCCAGCTTGTTTCGGCGGCGGCGGGAAAGGGGCTGCGGCTTGGCTGCGCGCCCGATACCTTCCTTGGGGGTGCTCATCAGACAGCGCGGGCCTTGCTTGACGATGGAAGGATCGGTAGGGCGACCGCAGGCACCGCCACATTGATGTTGCCGGGGCATGAACGCTGGCATCCCAATCCCGATTTCTACTATGCCGGACCGGGCGCGGGGCCGCTCTTCGACATGGGACCCTATTACATCACCGCGATGCTGAACCTGCTCGGGCCGGTCCGCCGGGTCAGTGCCCTGGCCTCGCGCGGGCGCGACCACCGGATTATCGCGCAAGGCCCCCGCGCGGGCGAAAGCGTGCCTGTCGAGACCGCCACCCATGTCGCCGGGATCATGGAATTTGCCAATGGCACGCTCGTCCAGATCGTCACCAGCTTCGATGTCCGGGCGCATCGCCATTCTCCGCTCGAACTTTACGGCACCGAGGGCTCTCTGCTGATCCCCGATCCGAACCGTTTCGATGGCGATGTGGAATTGTTCGACGGTGAATGGCTGACGCAAGACATAAACCATGGCCATGGCGACGGCAATTATCGCGGGCTGGGCCTGGCCGACATGGCCGTCGCCATCACCGAGGGGAGGCCGCACCGGGCCAATGGCGGATTGGCGCTGCACGCGCTCGACGTGATCGAGTCGCTTCTTTCCTCGGCTAACAGCGGCAAGACGGTGACGCTTTCCACAAGCTGCGAAAGACCCGAGGCGCTCACCCCAAGCGACCGGTTCGGGCAGATCGATATTTCGGAGGCAAGATGAGCAACAAGACGGCACTGATTTTCTGGGGCGGCTGGCAGGGCCACGAGCCCGAAGCCTGCTCCTGCATCGTCGAGGAAATGCTGGCGAATGAGGGCTTCGATGTGCGGCGCGAGGAGGGCACGAAGGTATTGGCCGAGGCCGATCTGGGCCGGTTCGACCTTATCGTGCCGCTGGTGACGCAGGTGCAGGTCGAAAAGGACGAATTGCAGAACCTGGTCACGGCCGTCGAGGGCGGAACCGGGCTTGGCGGCTTCCACGGCGGCATGGCCGACGCCTTCCGCATGGAACCGGCCTATCAGTTCATGACCGGCGGCCAGTGGGTCGCCCATCCCGGCAACATCATCGATTACCGGGTCGAGATCGTGAAGCCCGATGACCCGCTCGTCTCCGGGATCGGCGATTTCGACTATCGCTCCGAACAATATTTCATGCATGTCGATCCGTCGATCGAGGTTCTCGCGACCACCACATTCGACGGTGCGCATGCGCCCTGGACCAAGGGCACCGTGATGCCGGTCGTCTGGAAACATCGATACGGAGCCGCCCGTGTATTCTATTCGTCGCTTGGCCATGTCGCTGCCGAATTCGAGGTGCCGCAGATGCGGGAAATCCTGCGCCGTGGCTTGATCTGGGCCGCGCGCTGAAGCGTGAAGTATCGACCGCAAGCCGGTCGCCTCAATCATCAAAGGAATCATCATGAGCAATTTCTTCAAGGATATCGCACCCATCCGCTACGAAGGCACGGAAACCGGCAACGAATTCGCGTTCCGCCATTACAACCCGGATGAAATCGTCCTCGGCAAGCGGCTGGAGGATCACCTGCGCTTCGCGGTGGCCTATTGGCACAGCTTTGCCTGGGAAGGCGGCGATCCTTTCGGCGGGCAGACCTTTGAGCGCCCGTGGTTCGGCAACACGATGGCGGATGCGAAGCTGAAGGCAGAGGTTGCCTTCGAGCTGTTTTCGATCCTCGGCCAGCCCTTCTTTTGCTTCCATGACGCCGATGTGCGGCCCGAGGGCGCGAGCTTTGCCGAAAGCCGCCGCAATCTAGACGAAATTGCCGATATTTTCGCCGCCAAGATGGAAGAGACCGGCACCCGGTTGCTGTGGGGCACGGCAAATATGTTCTCGCATCGTCGCTGGATGGCGGGTGCTGCAACCAATCCCGACCCGGACGTGTTCGCCTATGCCGCCGCATCGGTGAAAGCCTGCATGGATGTGACCCACCGCCTTGGCGGCGAGAACTACGTGCTGTGGGGCGGGCGCGAAGGTTATGAGACGCTTCTGAACACCGATCTAGGGCGCGAAGCCGAACAGGCCGGGCGCTTCCTGGCGAAAGTCGTGGAATACAAGCACAAGATCGGCTTCAAGGGCACGATCCTGATCGAGCCTAAACCGCAGGAGCCGACCAAGCATCAATATGATTACGATGTCGGCACGATCTACGGTTTCCTGAAGCGCTTCGGGTTGGAAAACGAGGTGAAGCTGAATGTCGAGCAGGGCCATGCCATCCTCGCCGGGCATTCGTTCGAGCATGAGCTTGCCCTGGCAGCGTCCCTGGGCCTGCTGGGGTCGATCGACATGAACCGCAACGATTACCAATCGGGATGGGATACCGATCAGTTCCCGAACAACGTCCCCGAGGTCGCGCTGGCCTATTACGAGGTCCTGAAGGCGGGCGGGTTCACGACCGGCGGAACGAATTACGACTCCAAGCTGCGGCGGCAATCACTCGATCCCGAGGATCTGGTGCTGGCGCATGTCGGCGCGATGGATGTCTGCGCGCGCGGGCTGAAAGCCGCGGCGGCCATGCTGGAGGACGGCTTTCTGGAAAAGGCCCGCAGCGAACGCTATGCGGGCTGGGAAACGCCGCAGGCGCAAGCCATGCTCGATCTGCCGCTGGAAGAGATCGCGGCACGTGTCGAAGCCGAAAACCTCGATCCGGCACCCCGCTCCGGACGGCAGGAGCGGCTCGAAAATCGGATAAACCGGTTCGTGTGATCGCACGCGGGTCCGGTTTCGGGCCCGCTCGCCACCCACAGCCCGTAAAACGGAGTGAGCCGGAGCAACCTGGTTTCTGTCATCCGATCAGGACTTACTCCACAGTTACGGATTTCGCCAGATTGCGTGGCTGATCGACATCCGTCCCCTTGGCCACCGCCGTGTGGTAGGCCAGATACTGCATCGGGATCGCATAGAGGATCGGCCGGAATACACCGCCACCGACCGGCATGGTCAATGCCGCATGGGCGCCTTCACCGGCAGCCGCTATACCTTCATGATCCGACAACAGCAGGATCTGGCCATGGCGCGCCATGACTTCCTGCATGTTCGAGATGGTTTTCTCGAACAGGTGATCATAAGGGGCCAGCACGACAACCGGCACATCGCGGTCGATCAGTGCGATAGGCCCGTGTTTCAACTCGCCCGACGCGTAGCCCTCGGCATGGATATAGCTGAGCTCCTTCAGCTTCAGCGCCCCTTCCAGCGCCACCGGGAACAGCGCTCCACGGCCCAGATACAACACGTCCTGCGCTTGCGAGAGCCATTCGGACAATGCCCGGCAATGGTCCGAAAGATCCAGCGTCTGCTGCAAAAGCCCCGGGACGGCGCGCAATTCGGCCAGATGTCCCGCCAGTCCGGCATCATCCATCCTGCCGCGGTCATGCGCCGCCTTCAGCGCCAGAATCGCGAGCACAGTCAACTGGCAGGTGAAAGCCTTGGACGATGCCACGCTGACCTCGATTCCCGCCAGCGTGGGCAGGGCGATATCCGCATCACGGGCAATCGCGGAGGTGCCGACATTGACCAGGCCGATGGTCTGGCTGACATGGTCGCGCGCATAATGCAGCGCGGCCAGCGTATCGGCTGTTTCACCTGACTGGCTGACGGCGATGAACCAGCTTTGCTGGGACAGCGGAGGCTCGCGATAGCGGAACTCCGAGGCCACATCGATATCACATGGCAGGCCGGCCAGTGTCTCGAACCAGTATTTGGCGACATGGCCCGCATAATGCGCCGTGCCACAGCCGACCAGTGACAACCGGTCGACACTGCGGAAATCCAGCGCGTCGGGCAGCACGATCCGATCACCCTTTACATAATGGTTCAGGACATCGGCGATGACCGAGGGTTGCTGCGCGATCTCCTTGGCCATGAAATGGCGATATCCGCCCTTGTCGATGGCGGTTGCGCCGACATCGATGCGGCTTTGCCGGCGGCCGACCTGATGACCCTCGCGGTCATAGATCTGCACCCCGGCCCGGCTCAGCACGGCATGATCGCCATCCTCAAGATAGGTGATCCGATCCGTGAATGATGCAAGCGCCACGGCGTCGGAACCCAGATACATCTCCTGATCGCCATGCCCGATGGCCAGCGGGCTGCCCTTGCGTGCGGCAAGAATCAGATCCTGCTCGCCTTCGAACAGAAAGGCGAGTGCAAAAGCTCCATGCAGGCGGGCCAGCGTGGCACGGGCAGCCTCCACCGGACCCATGCCCTGCTCCATGTGATAGCCGGTCAGCAGTGCAACGGTTTCGGTATCGGTCTGCGACTGCGGATGGATGCCCCTGGCGATCAGTTCCTCCCGCAATTCGCGGAAATTCTCGATAATTCCGTTATGGACAACCGCGACCGGCCCCGAGCGGTGAGGATGCGCGTTCTCCTCGGTCGCAGCACCATGGGTGGCCCATCTGGTATGACCGATGCCGGTATGGCCACGCAAAGGTTCATGCACCAGCTTGTCGGAAAGATTCACCAGCTTTCCGACGGCACGGCGGCGGTCCAGCTTTCCATCGGCATCGATAGTCGCCACACCGGCGCTGTCATAGCCGCGATATTCCAGCCTCCGCAACGCTTCGACCAGTTGCACAGAGACCTCGTGCCCGCCCAGAATACCGATGATACCGCACATCAGCGCTGCTCCTTTTTCATGCGCAGGGCCTGCATGAGCCGGATGGCCAGGCCAGGTTTCGAGACCTGCCGAGCGCGGCCGATCGCCAGGGCGCCGTCCTCGACATCCTGGGTAATCACCGATCCCGAGCCGGTCATCGCCCCGGCTCCGACCCGGACCGGAGCGACCAGCATGGTGTCGCTGCCGATAAAGGCATTGGCACCGATCTCGGTACGGTGCTTCATCACTCCGTCGTAATTGCAGGTGATGGTGCCCGCGCCAATATTGGTATGCTCGCCGACATGCGCATCGCCAAGATAGGTCAGGTGGCCGACCTTGACGCCCTCGTCCAGCACGGCGTTCTTGATCTCGACGAAATTGCCGACATGGACTTCTCCCCCCAGTTCCGCACCGGGACGAAGGCGGGCGAAGGGGCCAACGGTTGCGCCGGACGAGATATGGCACCCCTCCAGATGGCAGAAGGGCAGGATCTCGGCGCCGGATTCCACCGTGACGCCCGGTCCGAAAACGACATTCTGACCAATGACGGCATCCCGCCCGATAGCGGTATCCAATGAGAACCAGACGGTTCCGGGATCAGAGAGCGTCACGCCATTATCCAGCGCCCCCGCACGGGCGCGAGCCTGAAACGCGGCCTCGGCGGCGGCAAGCTCGGCGCGGGTGTTGATACCCAGGGTTTCCTCTTCGTCGCAGGTAACGACATTGCAACGATAATCCTCGGCACGGGCCAGCTCCACGAGATCGGTCAGGTAGTATTCCCCCGCCGCATTGTCATTCGTCAACCGGACAATCAACCGCCGCAGCAGGCTGACGTCCAGGGCCATGACGCCGGAATTGCAGAGCGCGATCAAGCGAATAGCTTCATCGGCGTCCTTGTATTCGACGATCCGCTCCAGCCCGGCCTCCGACACCACCAGGCGGCCATAACGACCTGGCTCCTCGGCCTCGAATCCCAGCACCACGAGATCGGCCGTATGGCTCGCCAGCGCCGCCAGCGTTTCCTCGCCGATGAATGGCGTGTCGCCGTAAAGCACGATCACCTTGCCCTCGAAACCTTCCAGCAGAGGCAACGCCTGACGCACGGCATGGCCGGTGCCAAGCTGTTCGGATTGCAGGACGATACGCGCCTCCGGTTCCAGCTTGTGGACCGCGTTTTCCACGGCGTCAGCCCCGTGACCTGCAACCACGATGATTTCGATGGGTTCAAGGCTCCGCGCAGCGGCCAGCGCATGACCGACCATCGGCACCCCGCCAAGACGATGCAGCACCTTGGGCAAATCCGACTGCATCCGGCTGCCTTGCCCCGCCGCCAGAATGACCACTGCTACCGGTGTTTCCGCCATGACTGCCCCAATGCCTGCTCAATTTCATTGTCCCGGGTTCTAATCCGTGACAGATGCGCTGGAAAGCCCTGGGGCATTCACCTTTGGTTTCGGATTGTTAACTGAAAGGGAAACGGATGGCGGGAACAGTCGTCTTCGATCTGGATGGCACATTGGCCGACACTTCAGCCGATCTGATCGCCGCCGCGAATTCCTGCTTCGAGGCGCGCGGCCTGGGCCCATTGCTCGATCCGGTCGCTGATGCCTTGATCGCTTTTCACGGCGGGCGGGCGATGCTGCGGGCGGGATATGGGCGGGTGCCGCAGGATGTATTGCTGCCTCCCGGCGCAGAGGAAGAGGATTACCCGCGCCTGCTGGACTTCTATGGCAGTAACATCGCGGTTCATACGCGCCTTTATCCCGGGGTCGAGGCGGCTCTGGAACAACTTGCATCGGATGGACATCGGCTTGCCATTTGCACCAACAAGCCTGAGGGACTGGCGGAAAGCCTGCTGCGCCAACTGGGGATACGCGACATCTTCGCCGCGCTGATCGGGGCAGACACCTTGCCGGTTCGCAAGCCCGACCCCAGGCCCTATCGCGCGGCGGTCGCGGCGGCGAATGGCGAGGTTTCGGCCTCATTCCTGTTGGGTGACACGGAAACCGACCGCAAGACCGCAACGGCTGCCGGGGTCCGGATCGCGCTGGTCGGCTTCGGTCCCGAGGGAGCGGCAATCTCGCGGCTGACGCCGGACGCGCTCATCGGCCATTACGACGAACTGCCGGAACTGGCACGGAGCTGGCTGGGCAAATACGAGGCCTTGCCACACGATCTACAGGCATCTCGGGAATACTGAACGGATCAAGGCGACTGCCCACTCCCGCCCTGCCTCCCCCGGAGGTATTCGGACAAGAAAGAACGAGGCGCACATGCTCGAATATCATGTTTACGACGTATTCACAGACCGGCCATTTGCCGGGAATCCACTGGCCGTGGTGATGGGGGCCGATGGGTTGAGCACGGCGCAGATGCAGGTGATCGCGCGGCAGTTCAACCTGTCCGAGACAATCTTTGTCATGGCACCGCGTGATCCGGCGAATACGGCACGGGTGCGGATATTCTTTCCGACCGCGGAAATCCCTTTTGCCGGCCACCCCACCATCGGCTGCGCCTTGCATCTGTGCGGGGGACGGGACGGGCGCGTGCTGCTGGAGGAGGAGGCGGGGCTGGTTCCGGTCGAGATTCGCGCGGGACAGGCTGAATTCATAGCCCCAAGGCTGCCGGTTGCGCATCCGGGAAAGGCGGAGGACGAACTGGTCGCGCTGGCGCTGGATCTGCCGAAGGCGGCAATCGGGTTCGGGAATCATCGCCCGGGGATCTGGCAGGGCGGGCCGGCTTTTCTCTTCGTTCCGGTTGCCAGCCTGGCTGACCTGGCCACCGCACGGCCGATCGAGCCTTACTGGTCGCGGCTGATGGCCGAAGCACAGGTCGGCAGCGCCTATCTTTACACGAGCGGAGATGCGGGCTTTCGTGCCCGGATGTTCTCGCCCACCGCAGGAATTCCCGAGGATCCGGCGACCGGGTCGGCCTCAGCCATTCTGGCGGCGCAACTGCTGGAAAGCGGCGCGCTGGCCGAGGGTGAGACGCAGATCCCGTTGCAGCAGGGCATCGAAATGGGCCGCCCCTCGCGGATCGGCTTGACCACCCTGGTTCAAGGCGGCAGCCTGAGCGAGATTAGGATCAGCGGCGGTGCCGTCCAGGTGGCGGAAGGCCGCATCCGGATACCGGAGGAATCATGACCAAAGCCTATTGGATCGCCCATGTCAGCATAGACGACCCCCAAGCCTATGAAGCATACCGTCAGGCCAATGCCGAGGCATTCTCGAAATTCGGCGGGCGGTTCCTGGTCCGTGGCGCCCCGCAAGAGGTCGTCGAAGGTCAGATGCGGCCACGCAGCGTAGTGATCGAGTTCCCTTCGCTTCAGGCGGCGCGGGATTGTTATCACAGCGCGGAATATCAGCGCGCCAAGGCATTGCGGGATCCTGTCAGCCAGGCTGATCTCGTGATCATCGAAGGCTGGCCTGGTGACAGCTAGATACTTGTGGTTGCGAAGAAAAACCGTATGATTGAATAATGTTTCGCAACCTCTTGACCCGCCTTTTCAACGATGAACCGCATCCGCAGCCGCTGGCTTCGCCGGACGCGGAAGTGGCGATTGCGGCGCTTCTGGTGCGTGTGGCCCGGTCGGACGATCATTACGAGCAGGCGGAACGGCGGCGCATTGATCAGATATTGGCGCGCCGCCGTGGGCTGACGCTGGACGAGGCCGCAGAGCGTCGTGCCGCCGCAGAGATGATCGAGGCCGAGGCCCCCGATACCGTGCGCTTCACCCGTTCGATCAAGGACCGGATCGCGCTGGAGGATCGCCTGGACGTGATCGCCTCGATGTGGGAGACGGCCTATGCTGACACCACGCGCGTGTCGGACGAAGAAACAATGATTCGCCTGGTCGCCGGGCTGTTGGGGGTTCCGGACCGGGATTCGGCCTTGGTGCGTCAGAAGGTATTGCAGGATCTGGGAATATCCGAAGGCTGAGCAGGTCAGAACCCTAACCGGTCCCGCAGCCCATACCACGCCATACCCGCCACGAGCAGTGGCGTCCTCAATATCGCGCCGCCGGGGAAAGGGCGCGTCGGAACCGCCGCCATCGCGTCGAAACCTTCGGCCTGCCCCGCCACCGCCTCGGCCATAAGCCGTCCTGACAACGTCGCCAATGCGACGCCATGCCCCGAAAACCCGCTGGCTGAAAGGCAGTTGGGTGCGGGCCGCGCGAAACAGGGCATCCGATTCATGGTGATCGCCAGAGTCCCCCCCCAGGCATGGGTCAGGCGGACATCCCGAAGCTGCGGATAGACCGACAGCAAATGCGGCCGCACCACCCCGGCGATATCTTCGGGAAAGCGGTAGCTGACGGTCTCGCCACCGCCGAAGATCAACCGCCGTTCATCGTCCAGACGCCAGTAATTCACCACGAATTTGGTATCGGCAACCGCGGGATTTCGGGGCAGGATCTCGGGGAATTCCTCGCCCAGAGGCTCGGTCGCCACGATGTAATTGTTGATCGGCATGACGCGGGCGGCGACCTGCGGCGCGATATCCCCCAGATAACCGTTACCGGCTAGGATCACGTGATCACAGATCACCTTGCCGGTGTCGCAATGCAGGATGGTTTTCTCTTCGGCCTTGCGTGCATGAGTGATACGGTGGACATGGGTGTTTTCACATATGTGCACCCCGGCTTCATCCGCCAGCCGCGCGATGCCGATGGCGAGGTTGAGCGGGTGAAGATGCCCCGCACCCCAATCGACATCACCGCCGACATACGCGTCGCTGCCGATCAGTTCGGCCAGTCCGGGACCATCCAACGGCTCTATCCGGTCATAGCCATAATATTGCGCCAGATGGTCGGCGAGGTTCCGGGCGTGATTCACCTCGGATTTGTTCCGGCAGGCATGAGCTACGCCATCGCGCACCGGCACCCCGGCCTCATCCGCCAGCGAGCGGACCAGCGCCTTGGCCTCTTCGGCCAGAGCCCACAGGTGCCGGGCGCGATCCCGGCCCAGTTGGGCCTCCAGCCAGTCAACCTCCTGCCGCTGGCCCGATCCCAACTGCCCGCCATTGCGGCCCGAGGCACCGAAGCCCACGCGATGGGCCTCGACCAGCATGACCTGAAACCCACGCCGGGCCAGGTGAAGCGCCGCCGACAGGCCGGTATAGCCACCCCCGACAACCGCGACATCGGCCCGCGCCTCGCCCTTCAGCATCGGGAAAGGATCGAGCGGGCTGCGGGTCTCGGCATAGAGGCTGGCGGGATATTCGCCGCGCCGGTCATTGACATAAAGCAGGTTCATGGGCGCTCCCGCATAAACGACTGTGCTTCACTTCAGACGTTCAGCAGCAGATGTTCCCGTTCCCACGGGCTGATGACCTGAAGGAACTCCTTGTATTCGTTACGTTTCACGGACTCATAGACCGCTGCGAACTCTTCGCCCAGCACATTGCGCATGGCGGAATTTTCGGCCATGATATCCAGCGCATCGCCTAGGTTATAGGGCAACTCGTCCTGCGACATATAGGCGTCGCCCAGATATTCCGCGCGAGGGGCCTCACCCTCCAGCAATCCCAGATAACCGCAGGCCAACGAAGCGGCAATGCCCAGATAGGGATTACAGTCCATCCCGGCCAGCCGGTTCTCGATCCGCCGCGCTTCAGGCCCTGATATCGGCACGCGCAGCCCTGTCGTGCGGTTGTCGCGACCCCATTCCAGGTTGATCGGAGCGGCGAAATCCGGAACATAGCGGCGATAGCTGTTCACGTAAGGCGCCAGCAGCGCGATGGCCGCGGGCAGATGTCGCTGCATTCCGGCAATGAAATGCAGGAAGGCCGGAGTCTCGCGGCCCTTCGCATCCGAAAAGATATTCCGCCCGGTTTTCATGTCCACGATCGAATGGTGGATATGCATGGCACTGCCCGGTTCGCCCTCGATCGGCTTGGCCATGAAAGTCGCAAAGCAGTCATGCCGCAGCGCCGCCTCGCGGATCAGGCGCTTGAAATAGAAAATCTCGTCGGCCAGCGCGACGGGATCGCCGTGATTGAGGTTGATCTCGACCTGCCCTGCTCCGCCCTCTTGCAGGATGCCGTCGATCTCGAATCCCTGCGCCTCGGCGAAGTCATAGATATCGTCGATGACCTTGCCATACTCGTCCACCGCCGACATAGAATAGGCCTGCTTGGCTGCCGCCCGCCTGCCGGTGCGTCCCATCGGGGGAATGATCGGCTGGTTGGGGTCGGTATTCCGAGCGACGAGGAAGAATTCCATCTCGGGCGCGATGACGGGTTTCCAGCCCTTCTCCTCATAGAGCCTGACCACCCGCTTCAGCACGTTGCGTGGAGCAATGGGAACCGGATTGCCCTGCTGATCCATCGCGTCATGGATGATCTGAAGCGTCCAGTCCGCTGTCCATGGCGCGGCGCTCGCCGTGCTGTAATCGGGGGTCAGAATCATGTCGGGCTCGGTGAAGGCCCCCGTCGGGTTGTCGGCCCACTCGCCGGTGATGGTCTGCAGGAATATCGAGTTCGGCAGATAGAACTTGTCCTGGCGCGCAAATTTCGAAGCCGGCATCGCCTTGCCCCGCGCCACACCGGCGATATCGGCCACGATGCATTCGACCTCGTCCAGCCGGCGCCCGGCCAGATACTCGCGCGCTGCCTCGGGCGTGCGCTCCATCCAGTGCTTGTTCATGCCGCTCCCTTCGCCCGGGCGCGGGACTGCTTGAAAAATGCCTCGATGCGATCGGCCAGCAGTTCGGAGTCTCTGGCCTCGCCCATCCGGCTGGCAGCGCGGTCCAACAGCTCCTGCGGGACGATACCCTTGGCCCGGGTATCCATCAGACCCTGCACGAAAGCGTCATCGAATTCGGGATGCGGCTGCACGCTGAAAACCCGGTCGCCATAGATCAGTGCGGCGTTCTCGCAGAAATCGTTGCGCGCAACGACCTCCGCCCCCTCTGGCAAGACCGCGACCTGATCCTGATGCCATGCGTTCAGGGTCACGGACTGGCCATCGAAATCGTAGTTCTGCGCACCGACTGCCCACCCGCCCGGATGCTTGACAACCTTGCCGCCCAATGCCTGCGCGATGATCTGGTGACCGAAACAGATGCCCACCTGCGGCACCCCCTCGGCATAGGCACGGCGGATAAAATCCTCAAGCGGCGGGATGAATGGATGATCTTCGTAAGCACCGTGACGGGAGCCGGTCAGCAGCCAGCCATCCGCATCGTGAACATCCGAGGGAAACTCCATTCCCTCGACATGCCAGACCCGGAATTCGAATCCGCGCCCGCCCAGCATCCGCGCGAACATATCGGGATAGTCGCCCAGTGCTTCCTTCAGTTGCGCGGGCGACTGACCGCATTGAAGTATACCGATATGCATGAATGACCTGCAAAGTTGTCCCTGGTCGCAAGGTAGTCGCGCGGATGGGGTGGCCGCAAGGGGTTGCGCCATTTGGTTGGCTGGCAAAGCCGGTGGGGACGGGTTAGCCTGCAGCCCGAACCGATTATGAAGGAGCCGCGTTCATGTCCGCAATCGATCCCGACGGCCTGCAGGAATTCTCGGTGGTGTTCACCGACCGCTCACTGAACCACATGTCGCAGAAATTCCAGCGTGTCATGCGCGAGTTGTCCTCTACCCTGCGCGAGGTCTATGCCGCCGATCAGATCGCTATCGTGCCGGGAGGAGGCACCTATGCGATGGAGGCCGTGGCACGGCAATTCGGACGCGATGCCCATGCGCTGATCGTGCGTAATGGCTGGTTCAGCTATCGGTGGAGCCAGATTTTCGAGGCGGGTGGCTTTTCCCGCGAAACCACTGTCGCCATGGCCCGCCCCGCCGGGAACGAGCCGCAGCCCGCCTTTGCCCCGCCACCGATCGAAGAGGTGGTTGCCCGGATCGCGGAGGCACGTCCCGATGTCGTCTTTGCACCACATGTCGAGACATCCGCCGGGCTGATCCTGCCGGACGAATATATCGCCGCCATGGCTGACGCCGCACATGAAGCCGGGGCGCTGATGGTGCTGGACTGCATCGCTTCGGGCACAATCTGGGTGGATATGAAAGCGCTCGGTGTCGATATCCTGATCTCGGCGCCACAGAAGGGCTGGTCCGCCTCCCCCTCCGCGGGGCTTGTCATGATGTCGGAAGCAGCGGGGGAACAACTACAGCAAACCGAAAGCGACAGCTTCGCGCTGGATCTGAAAAAATGGCGCGCCATCATGACAGCCTACGAGGATGGCGGCCACGCCTATCACGCGACCATGCCGACCGACGCCCTGGTCGGCCTGCACGCAGCCATTGCCGAAACGCGGGAAATGGGTTTCGAGGCGGCGCGCGAGGCACAATGGCGACTTGGCAACGGTGTCCGCGCGATGCTGGCAGAAAAAGGCCTGCGTTCGGTCGCTGCCCCGGGTTTTGCCGCACCGGGGGTCGTCGTGTCCTATACCGCTGATCCGGATATCAGGTCCGGCAAGAAATTCGCCGCCGAAGGAATGCAGATCGCGGCAGGCGTCCCTCTTGCCGTGAACGAGGGGGACAGTTTCTCTACATTCCGGCTTGGTCTCTTCGGGCTCGACAAGCTGAAGGATGTCGAAGGTACCATCAACCGCCTGAAAACGGTTCTGGACAAGGTTCTGTAAATTGCCTGCGGCGGATCTTCGGGCAGCGGCTCCGTGTCTGAAGATCCGCCGCATGATCACAGCATGGCGTCAGATATGCCGCGGAAACTCGATCTTCGGGCAGCGGTCCTGGATGACCTCCACGCCCCGTTGACGGGCCCTGGCCGCTCCCGCCTCATCCCTGAGGCCCAGTTGCAGCCAGATCACCTTCAGATCGGGCATATGCGCCAGAGCCTCGTCAATGATCGTGCCCAAAGCTTCCGAACGGCGAAAGATATCCACCATCTGAACGCCGGCGTCAGCAGGAATATCGGCGAGATGCGCATAGACCCGTTCATCGAGAATCGTGCCGCCGGCATGGCCGGGGTTGACGGGAATGACGCGAATTCCCTGTGATTGCAGGTAACGTGCCACGCCCCAGCTTGGGCGTGCCTCGTTGGGCGACAGGCCCACCATCGCGACCACCTTGGTCTCACGAGCGATCCGGGCGATCTGTTCGTCTTCGTCGATCTCGATCTGCAAGGCGAGCCTCCCTCTCTGCCAGGACGGTGCGTTAACCTTGCACAGAAAAGGCGCCCGGTCCAGAATCTGGCCGGGCGCAAGTCGCGGAACGAGGGACAGTGATCCGAACATGACCGTTCCGGGGTCATGTTCTGTAAATTAAATGGGCAACACGGACGAAAAGTTCCAGAGAATTCTCGAAAATGTGATTAAGCTACATGAAATCCGGGCTTTACTTCATAGCGGACCATATTTCCCGGGCCTCTTTCAGTATCCGGTCCGGGGACTTTCTGACCTTCCGCAATTCCGCGCCGGAGCGGAACAGATACAGCTGATGATCGATAACGGCAAAAAACCGCGGATCACCCTGTTGTTGTCGGCCATTGACCAGCGATACGGGGCAATACCCGCCAAAAGCGGGGGTAAAATGCCGCGGATCTGCCTCGAATCGGGACCGATTCTCTTCCGAGACGAAATGCCACGCCTTGCCCCTCCACATCGTCACGATATCTCTGCGCCCCGGGACGGCATGGCCGGAGGTATATCCGACCGCATCATATCCACCCAACGCCCAATCCTCCGCGAAGGAAGGTGACGCGAGTGCGAAAGACAACGATATGGACAGGATCAGCTGCTTCATGGAGGTCACTGCAACAGGAGCCATAATGATTGACAGCCCTTGGCGTGATTCTCAACGGCAAGACGGGCCTGTCGCATGCTTGTGATACCTTGTCACCTGGCCGCCGCGTATAGTGCCACGGCGGCAGCGTTCGAAACGTTCAGGGAGCCGAAATCCGCAGCAAAGGGAATACGCGCGACGTAATCGCAGGTTTTCGTCGTCAGATCGCGCATCCCCGGGCCTTCGGAACCCAATACCAGGCAGATGGCCCGTCCCGACAGATCGGTCAGCAGGTCGGGCAGATCCATGCCGCCGGAGCCATCCAGTCCGATCAGGATAAAGCCCATTTGCTTCAATTGATTTAACGCCTCCGCCAGATTCGGCACCCGCAGATAGGGTTGGCGCTCCAGCGCCCCCGAGGCAGTCTTGGCCAGGGCACCGGTCTCTGGTGCCGAATGGCGGGCAGGCGCGATTACCGCCCTTGCGCCGAACACCTCGGACGACCGCAGCACGGCACCGACATTATGCGGATCGCTAACCCTGTCGAGAGCGACGAGCAGCGGCCGCGTCTCCCCCGGCGCTTCGCGTAGCGCGACCTCGCTGAGGCTTCCCCATTTCAGCGGTTTCACTTCCAGCGCCACGCCCTGATGGACGCTTTCATCCGGCAACGGAACAATTTTCGTGAACACGCGCGAATCGGTCAGCTCCGGTGTCATGCCATGCAGCTCGCCCAGACGGTCCAGGGCATTCCGCGTCGCCACGAGCCGCAGCTTTTCGCGGGCGGGGTTCGCCAATGCGTCACGAACGGCATGCAGTCCGAAAAGCCACAATGTCTCGGCCCCTGCCGCTCGGCGTGCGCGTTCCTTGTCAATGACCCAGCTTGGCTTCTTCGTTTTCCGCGACGTATCGGCCATCTTGTTTTCCCTTGTTGCATTTCCCTCTCTGCGCGTCCCGCTGTCTTCGCGCAAGCCCCGGAAATCCGCTTGACGCCCATCCGCGCGGTCGCTAATCACGCCACACGCCGATGGCGCTCGGCGGGCGACGTGCTGCAAGGTGCGGCAGCGGACTGTAACTCCGCCGGGGAGACCCATGCCTGGTTCGATTCCAGGGTCGCCCACCACCTACTCATAAGCTATTGCTTTTCATGTCACCTTTTGACCGGAATGTTTTATCTAGGTTACCGCCACTATCTTGAAAGTGATTAACTCTCTTTGGGAGTGACAGATTCGGATATTCCCGACCGAGGCCGGGGCGATCAGGGGCTAACGGGCATTCGACTCTCTCGTGACATTCTGATCTCCACATCAGCCTTTCCGGTAATCAGCTTGATAGACCCCATTATAGTGTGGATCCGATCGACCGCATCCCGGCGCTTTGCTGTCTGCAACGCCCACCGCCTGTCCGGTGCATGTCATAGGGTGATCGAGGTAGGAACACAGTTCATCAAGGGGATCATCCTTCATGCTGCACATCCCTCTGGAAAGCCCCATCGGGTTGTGGGATCGGTTCGCCCATGGGCATGGACGTCCCGTCGTGCATGCGCCAATCTGCGGGGTATGAACCGCCTGCCCCTGATCACGCGCATCCTCCTGCTGATATTCGCCGTGCAGGCTCTGCTGTTTGCGGCGCTGGCGGCGGCTAATCTAAGCAGCCTGCGCGGCGAGATCGCGCTGGAAACCCGGCTTGGCGCACAGACGGCCCGTTCACTGGTGCTGGCCACCATCGGCACCCTGCAAACTGCCGTTGCCCCGGAAGAGCTGATGGCGATACTGCCTGAACGGCTGGTTCCCCCGCGTCACACCACGATCATGATTCTCGATCCGCGCGAGGGCGCCATCCGCGAATCCGATTCCGGGCAGAAACCGGTGAATGCCGCACCGGGCTGGTTCGCGGCGCTGGTTGCGCCGGAACCACAGGAAACCCGCGTGCCTGTCACCGCCGGCGGACGGCTGCAAGGCTTTGTCCATATCGCCACGGATCCCGCGGCCGGAATAGCCAGCGCATGGCGAAACATGCGCACCACGCTCGGGCTGGCGGCGATTGCGGCGGTGGCGCAGGCGTTGCTGATCCTGGTCGCAACCCGGCACGCGCTGCGCCCGGTAGGCAGCATCAAGGCGCGACTTGAGGATCTGACCCATGGCGACCTGACCGCGCGGGTCGGCGACCTGTCGCAACCCGATCTTGCGCCGTTGGCCGAGGGCGTGGACCGGCTGGCATCCGCGCTGGAGCAGGCACAGGCCGATCGCAGGCAGTTGCAGCGCCGGGTCGTCAGTCGCGGCGACGAGGAACGCAAGGCCATCGCCCGTGATCTGCATGACGAGATGGGGCCATGCCTCTTTGGCCTGCGTGTCGAGGCAGATGCGCTGCGCAAGGCGGCCTCTGGTGCCGCGATCGTCGAGCATGCCGACGCCATCGCCTCAATCGCCGCGGAGATCTCGCGCGTGAACCGGGCCCTGCTGGACGATCTGCGTCCGGCGGCGGTGGGGCAGCTGCCCCTGCCTGCCGTGCTGTCGGATTACGTGGACGATCTGGGCCGCCGCTTTCCCGATATCCGCATCGGCCTGAACATCGCGGCGGGGTTGCCGGAACCCGACGAAGCCACCGCGCTGACCCTGTTCCGCATCCTGCAGGAGGGCACGACCAATGCGCTGCGCCACGCCGATGCGGCTTCCGTGACGATCCGCCTCTGGACCGATCCGGCGCATTGGCGCATGATCCTGTCCGATGACGGCAAGGGCTTCGGCCCCGACAGCCGCGAGGGCACCGGGCTGACCGGCATGCGCGAGCGGATTACCCTTCTGGGCGGCAGGTTGCGCCTGTCATCGGGAGAAGACGGAACCACCATAGAGGCAAGCCTGCCTCGGACGCAGACCGGATGAGGTCACAGGAATGAAAAGCGCGCTGGTCATAGACGACCACCCGATCACCCATCTGGGCGCCAGCCGCCTGCTGCGCGAAATGGGCTACGACCCGGTCGGACAGGCGATGTCGGGCGAGGAGGCCTTGGCGCAACTGGCAAGCGGCCCCCTGCCGAGCCTGATCGTACTCGATATCAGCCTGCCCGGAGCCGGCGGGCTTGACCTTGTCGAGCCCTTGCGCGAGGTCGCGCCCAAGGCACAAATCCTGATCTTTTCAATGAACGACCAGACCGGTTTTGCCGCCCGCGCCCTGCAGGCTGGCGCCCAGGGCTTTCTGTCGAAGAATGCCCCTCCGGCCGATTTCCGTGATGCTGTGCGCACGCTTGAGGCGGGAGAATTCTACCTCTCCGCCAAACAGGCCGTGGCCCTGGCGACCCTGCGCGCCGGAGCCGCCGCCGATCCGCTCGGCGCATTGTCGGACCGCGAAAGGCAGGTGCTTGGGCTGATCGGGCGCGGCCTTAGCCTGCAGGCCATCGCGGACGAGCTTGGGGTCAGCTACAAGACCACCGCCAACACCTCCTCGGCGCTCAAGAAGAAACTGGGCGTGGACGGTATCAACGGATTGATGAAATTCGCCCTGGAAAGCGGGATCTGATGCTGGGCTGGTTTGGATTGCCGGAAGGCGCACCTCCCGGGGCCGCCGATCGGATTCTGGAGGCGCTGGTGCGGGAACTGTCCGGCGGGGGCCTGCGGCTGGCCGGAGCAGTGCAAGTCAACCTGGACCGGGGGCAGAACTGTGCCTGCGACATGGATATCGTGGTGATCGGCGAAGAAAACCGCCCGATCCGTATCTCGCAATCGCTTGGCACCGGCTCGACCGGCTGCCGCCTGGATCCGGGCGCATTGGAAACGGCCGCAGCGCGTGTGGCCGCGAGACTGGCGGGAGCCGAATTGCTGATCCTGCCAAAATTCGGCAAACAGGAAGCCGTCGGGCGGGGCTTTTGCGACGTGATCGGACAGGCGGTGCTGGGCGGGCTGCCGGTGCTGTTGCATGTTCCACGGGATCAGCGGCAGGCTTTCGCGGCGTTCAGCGGTGCACTGGCAGAAGAGATTCGGCCCGACGCACTGACCGACTGGTGCCGGAAACAACTGACAGGCGCGACGTGAGACGCACGGTGACGGCTGGTGCCCGCGCCTTTGTCGTGGCAAGGGGGCTGTTCGCCCCCTCGGCCGCGAGCGGCCTCACCCCCAAAGGTATTTGAACAAAGAAGAAGACCATGCGGATGCTGAGTAATCGCAAGCGTTTTTCCGATCTGAGCGAGCGCGAGGTGCTGGCGCTGGCCATCGCCTCGGAGGAGGATGATGCGCGGATCTATCGTAACTGGGCGGAGTTCCTGCGTGCTGATTACCCGGCTACGGCAGCGGTATTCGACGGGATGGGCGACGAGGAGGACGAGCATCGGCAACGGCTCATCGGGGCCTATCGGAGCCGGTTCGGCGAGGCGATCCCGGTGATCCGGCGCGAGCATGTCGCAGGTTATTACAGCCGCCGCCCGGCATGGATGATGCGGAACCTGTCGCTGAAGGCGATCCGCGAAGAGGCCGCCCTGATGGAGCATGACGCGGCCGAGTTCTATACCCGCGCGGCCCAGGCCAGCAGCGATGCGGCGACCCGCCGGCTGCTGGGTGACCTGGCCGCGGCCGAGCGGGGGCACGAGGAACGCGCGGGTGAGTTGACCGACGAACATTTGACCCCCGAGGCACGGGAGGAGGAGGAAGCGGTCTCGCATCGCAATTTCGTGCTGACATGGGTTCAACCGGGACTGGCGGGACTGATGGATGGCAGCGTTTCGACGCTGGCGCCGATTTTTGCCACCGCCTTTGCCACGCAGGACAGCTGGACGACATTTCTGGTCGGGCTGGCCGCCAGCCTCGGCGCTGGAATCAGCATGGGCTTTACCGAGGCAGCCTCGGATGACGGGGTGGTGTCGGGGCGCGGGTCACCTTTCAAGCGCGGGCTTGCCTCGGGGGTGATGACGGCGATCGGCGGGCTGGGGCACGCGCTGCCTTATCTGATTCCGCATTTCTGGACCGCCACCATCATTGCCTGCATCGTAGTCTTCATCGAGCTGTGGGTGATCGCATGGATCCAGAACCGCTGGATGCAGACACCCTTCTGGCGCGCCGCATTGCAGGTCGTGGTCGGCGGCGGACTGGTCTTTGCCACCGGCGTGCTGATCGGCTCGGGATAGCGTCCAGTGACCTCGATGTGAGTGCCGGGGCGTATCTGCCGCATCGACAAGGCGCCATTTCCGGATTAGCGTGATTACCATGCGCAGAGTTGCCAGCATCGTCGTGACATTGTTCCTCGCCCTTTACGCAACGGGTGCGGTGCTGCATCCGGCTGGCGCTTCGGCCATGTCGTTCGACATGGCGATCTCTGCTGATATGGGCATGGACATGTCCGATTGCCGGTCCTGCGATGTGGATGAAGGCGGCGGAGCCGGGCAGGCTTGCGACATGATCTGCACGACTCCCATGGTCGCCCCCCTGGTCGCATCGATGGGGCCGCTTCTGGCCATCCCCCCGACGCAGGAGCATCCGCTGAACAGGGTTTCTTTGACCGGACTCATCGAGTCTCCAGAGCCTTTCCCTCCTCGAATTTTCATCTGAACCGGACTTTTGCCACTGCGGTCCCGCGGCAGCGGGCCGCATTCCGGGCTATCGGTGCATGCCGAGCATGCGCCCTATGCCTGCTGAAGATCAGATGAGACTTTCAAATGCCAAGAACTTCATATTCCGGGCTGTCACGCCGGGCCTTCCTTGCCGCGAGCACAGGGGTTTGGCTGTCTATGACCACCCGTTCGTCGCAAGCCCGAGCGACAGGCGATCCAAGCCTCGCCTTCGATGACAACGCGCTTATTGCCGCGACGCATCGGGTTTGGCGATACGATCCATTGCGCGGCACGCGGCGGGAACTGCCCTCCCCCGGTCGCGTCGCCACCCTTGCCACCCACCCCAACCGTCCGGGCCGGATCGTCGCGGGACTGGCATCCGGAAGCGTGTGCATCTCGGATGACGGTGGTAATGGCTGGGAAAGCCGCGCCGCCGGCTTGCCCTCTGCCCCGGTCAATGCTGTCACCATTGCCGCCGACGATCCCGATCTCATCTATGCCGCACTTCGTGACGACGGATTATGGAAAAGCGAGGATTCCGGCCGCAACTGGTCCTTTGCCATGGATCGGCCCTGGCAGAATGAGGCAGAACATGACCCGCTCGCGCTCGCCTCGGTCGCTCTTGAAACCGGGATGGGCGGCATCTGGATATATGCCGGAACCGATGCCGGGCTGATCCGCGTTCCGGATTGCTTCTGCCGCTGGCAAGCGGTGCAGCCGGGAAATGCGATGGATGCATTGGCCTCTGGCAAGGCACCGCCGCCCGAAGCACCGCTTCCCGAAGGAGAGCCGATCCATGCGCTGGCCGTCATGCCTTCGCACCCCGGGACATTATATGCGGCGCTTCCATCGGGGCTGTGGACCTCGTCAAATGGTGGCGTGGTCTGGTCACAACTGGCCGATGGAGCAGCGACGGCCATCGCCGTTCACCCCCGGGACATCGGGCAAATGGCGGCAATCATTGACGGAAACCTGAAACTCAGCCGCGACGGCGGCGCAAGCTGGGCTGCGCCCTCAGCCACATAAGGAGCCAAATCATGACGAAACTGACGGCACTCTGTGCGATCGCCATCGGCGGAACCATTGCATTCGCTTCGGTTGCTGCTGCACAGGACAACGAAACCAACACCTCTCGCCCGCAAGCGGAGGAAAGCGCCAGGGAGATCACCATCTGGCGCGATCCCGGTTGCGGCTGCTGCGACGACTATGCCGATTACCTTGAAACCCATGGATATGACGTGACGCGCATCGATGACGTGAATTTCGACAAGCGCTCGGTCGCGGCAGGCGTTCCCGCGCAGGGGCTTGGCTGTCATCTGGCCGAAATCGACGACTACTATGTCAGCGGGCTGGTGCCGGCGGACATCATCGAGCGGCTTTTGGCCGAGCGCCCGGATATTGCTGGCATCACCCTGCCTGGCATGCCCGCCAACGCGCCGGGGATGGCGCAGGAAAAACATGGCCGGCTGACAACTTATGCTTTCGGCAAGGACGGCGTGTCCGTGTATTCCGATGAATAGGCGGATACTCGTTTTCGGCTTTGCCGCCCTGCTGCCGGTTCTTGCGATAACGGCACTTGCCGAGGCGCCGGCAGACGGTTCCAGCGGGCCGGGTTTTCCGGGCATGGCAATGACAAAGGACGACATCGCGCATGGTCAAAAACTCTATACCCGGAACTGTGCCTCTTGCCATGGCGCGAAACTGGAGGGGCAGCCCAACTGGAAGCGGCGCCTGCCTTCAGGACGAATGCCTGCACCGCCACATGATGAAACCGGACATACATGGCATCATTCCGACCGGGAACTGTTCACGATGACAAAGCTGGGCGTCGAGGCCATCCAGCCGGGATATCAAAGCGATATGCCCGGCTTCGCGGAGCTTTTGACCGATACCGAGATCCGGAAGATTCTTGCCTTCATCAAGAGCACATGGCCGGAACGCCAGCGGGCCGCGCAGGCAAGGCTCAACGAAAGCGACAAAAGCCGCGCAACGAGGGACCGAACCCTTTCAACCAGGAGGAGAGAACCATGAAGAGCCCGACACGACTTTCCCTTTCCGCAACGATCGCACTGATGATCGCGGCACCCTATGCCCATGCTCAAGAGGATATGGAGCAAGGGATGGCCCCTGATCGGATGATGAAAGATGATCGCATGATGGACCAGACCGATATGCCGGGAATGATGGGCATGATGCGGATGATGGATCAGATGGGCCCGATGATGGAAGCTTGCACCGAAATGATGCAGGCAATGAATGACCGGAGCGAGCCTGTAAAGCCAGCGCCACAGGACGGCTAACCTCCCGCCCGTCCGGGCATTGTTCTGTCCGGGCGGGCTTACCGGATATTTCCAGATGCGCCACACGGAAATCACGGTGGGGGCCCCTTCCTGGTTGCGCGTTACGACAGATGCAGCCCCTCCACCCTTAGCTGGCGCGATCCAGACGCCCCCAATTCGCATCCTGCATCTCGCGAATGCGGCTGGCGGTACGTTCGAATTCGAAGCTGCCCTCACCCTCATTATATAATTGCTCAGGCTGTTCGGCGGCGCTGGCAATCAGCCGGACCTTTGCCTCGTAAAGCGCATCCACCAGCGTCACGAAGCGCTTGGCCTCGTTGTAGTTCGATATGCCAAGCCTCGGGATCCCGTCGATGATCAGGACGTCCACACGCCGCGCCAATTCGAGATAGTCGGCAGGGCCCAGAGGTTGTCCACACAGATCCCAGAATCCTGCCCGCGCCACCTTGTCCGCGCAGGCGGGCAGCTCGAAACTGCGCCCCTTCATCTCGATCTTGCAGGGAATGGGACTGGCTTTGCCGGTCAACTCGTCCCAGAGCGCGTCCAGCCCCGCATGCGCAGCCGGATCCGCCGGGGTGAACCAGACCTGCCGATCGCCGCTGCGATTCTGGCGGTAGTCGGTGTCACTGTCGAGGCACACAACCTCCATCCGTTCGCGGATCAGGTCTATGAAAGGCAGGAATAACTGCCGGTTCAACCCGTGCTTGTAAAGATCCTCCGGCACCCGGTTCGAAGTGGTGACAATGCTTACACCCTGGTCGAACAATATCTGAAACAGCCGCCCGACAATCATTGCATCGGCGATATCGGTGATCTGCATCTCGTCGAAACACAACAGCCGCACCGATGCCGCCACCTGCGCCGCGACGGGGCGCACGGTGTCCTGATCGCCCCGCTTGCGCGCCTCTTCCAGCCCGGCCTGGATTTCCTGCATGAATTCATGAAAATGCACCCGGCGCACGCCCTTGCCCGGGGCAGCCTCGACAATCAGGTCCATCAGCATCGACTTGCCGCGTCCGACCCCGCCCCACAGGTAAAGCCCCTTCTGCGCCGGCTCGGGCACTGTCGTGCCGCCAGCAAACAGCGCCCGCCAGCCGGTTTTCCGCCCGGGTCGCGCCGACGCCGTCCCTGGTTCCGGCAGACCGGCGACCAGGCGGTCAAGCTCTGGCAGAACGGCCTCCTGCGCGGGATCGGCCTTGATCCGCCCCAAAGACACATGCCGGTAATAAAGCTCTGACACCTTGCTCATGACTGCCAACTGCCACGCCCCCCGCTCACCCGCAAGAGGCCAGTCACCGTCACCATCGCAATGAGCGACGGAAGTCTGGTCCATCAGCCGCCACGCTGGACCTCGCCCTGCGCAGCGCCTAAACCGGCTGGCGAGGGATAATCAAAGACAGGCAGACATGGCTCGCGGCAACAGGATCATTGAGGACCGGCCCACCAGCAAACGGATCGGTGCGCTGCGCGCGCTTTGGCCTTTCGTCCGTCCCTACAAGCGGCAGGCCTCACTCGCCGTGATCGCGCTGATCCTCACCTCGGGGATCAGCCTGATCCTGCCGCTGGCCGTGCGCCGTGTCGTCGATGGCTTCGACGATGGAGCCGGGCTGCTCGACGAATATTTCTCTGCCGCGCTTGCCATCGTGGCGCTGCTGGCGCTAGGCACCGCCGCCCGCTATTACTTCGTGACAAGGCTGGGCGAACGGGTCGTTGCCGATATCCGAAAGGCTGTGTTCAGCCGCGTGATCACACTCAGCCCCGGTTTTTTCGAGCGGATCATGACCGGCGAGATCCTGTCGCGCATCACCACCGATACGACATTGATCCAGTCAGTCATCGGCTCGTCGCTTTCCATCGCGCTGCGTAACATGCTGATCCTGGCGGGCGGGCTGGCGATGCTGGCGTTGACTTCGACCAAGCTGACCGGGCTGGTCCTCTTGATCGTGCCTGTCATCATCCTGCCGATCATCATCCTGGGCCGCCGCCTGCGCCGCCTGTCGCGGATCAACCAGGACTGGATTGCCTCCAGCTCGGGCACCGCTTCGGAAAGCCTGCTGGCCGCACAGACGGTGCAATCCTATACTCATGAGACCCGCAGCGCGGCCCGTTTCGGCGATGTAACCGAGCAATCCTTCGATATCGCCCTGATCCGGATCGGCACCCGCGCGCTGATGACGGCGATCGTGATCTTCCTGATCTTCGCCGGGGTTATCGGCGTGCTCTGGATCGGTGCGCGGGACGTGCGCGAAGGGGTGATGACGGTCGGGCAGCTTGTGCAATTCGTCATCTACGCCATCCTCGTGGCCAGTTCGACCGGCGCGCTGTCGGAAATCTGGGGAGAGCTGCAACGCGCCGCCGGTGCGACCGAACGGCTGGCCGAATTGCTGACCGCTCGGGACGAGTTGTCCGACCCCGAGAACCCCGTCGCCCTGCCCCGCCCGGTGCAAGGCCGCATCGGGTTGGAAGGGGTGGTCTTTCACTATCCGAGCCGCCCCGATGCCTCGGCCCTCGAGGATGTGGACCTAACCATCCAACCGGGTGAAACGGTCGCGCTGGTCGGCCCCTCGGGCGCGGGCAAGACCACCGTGATCCAGTTGATCCAGCGCTTCTGGGATCCGATGAAGGGTCGCGTGACGCTTGACGGGATCGATCTGCGCGACATGCGGCGCGACGATTTCCGGCGGGCGATGGCGCTGGTGCCGCAGGACCCGGCGATCTTCGCCACCTCGGCGCGCGAGAATATCCGCCTCGGCGCTCCCGATGCCAATGACGCGCAGATCGAAGCGGCCGCGCGTGCCGCGCATGCCCATGATTTCATATCGGCATTGCCGCAGGGCTATGACACGCAACTGGGCGAGCGCGGGGTGATGCTGTCGGGCGGTCAACGTCAGCGCATCGCCATCGCCCGCGCCATCCTGCGCGATGCGCCGGTCCTTTTGCTGGACGAGGCGACAAGCGCGCTGGACGCGGAATCAGAATCGCTGGTGCAGGCCGCCGTGAACCGCCTGTCCGAAGGCCGCACCACACTTGTCATCGCGCACCGCCTTGCCACGGTCAAGAAAGCCGACCGGATCGTGGTCTTCGACGAGGGCCGCATTGTCGCGCAGGGCCGCCACGAGGAACTGGTGGCGGCAGATGGGTTATATGCAAGACTGGCACGCATGCAATTCACCGATGGCCCGCTTGACGCCTGACTGCATGCAGCGCCAAACCTTCGGCATTTATTGAGGCGCAGCGTAAACCGCCGCCCAGAACCGGGTCTTGCCATCCGCACCGATCGCCTGCCCGATACCGTAATCGCGAATGCTCGGAAGCAGGATATTCTCCAGATGCCCGGGCGAGTGATTCCATTCATGCAGGACCCGGTGCAGGTCGAACGGTCCGGCCGCGATATTCTCGGCCGTCAGCCGGGGCTTGTAGCCCAGCTTTTTCACGCGTGCGGCAGGACCGCTGGTTTTCGAGCCGACATGTGTCATCCTGCCGCGATTTGCCATGTCGCAGGCATGGCGCGCGGCGGCCTTGGCCAAGATCGCGTTCGGTTCCACCGGCGCGAATCCGATCCGGTCACGGATCCTGTTCGTGGCCCGGGCGCCGATCCTGTTCTGCTCCTCCGTTGTCCTGAAACAGGTCGCCTTGCCCGCCGCGATCACCTGGATATCATGGGGATCGAGGACCGGGGGCGCGGACCTTTCGGTCTCATTCGCCGCGCAGGCCGCAAGCCCTAGGCACAATATCACTACAGACAAAGCTTTCGCAGACATATCCGTTTTTCTCCTGTTCCATCGCCGGGTTCAGGACTGGATAGGGCAGCGGATAATAAGATTCGGTTAATGGCATTCCCGCTCCACGAGGGCCGGTCCGGGCTGCCCGGCGCGGAACCTCCGCAGTGTCAGGCGCGTTCAGCCAACGGTGATCACGCTATTGAGAGGATAATGACGATGGCGATCTGGGATTTCGTTAAGGATGCAGGGAAGTCGATACTCGGCGAGGCCAAAGCCAGCCCGGCCAAAGCCGATACCGAATCATCGAAGCCTGCGCAGGAAAACACGGCGCAAGCCAAGGCCGAGGCATTGAAAAAGGAACTTCGCGCGCTTGGACTGGATGCCGGTGACGTCCACCTGACGCTGAAAGGCGATGTGGTAAAGGTGGAATCGCGCGGCGCGGATCGCGAGACGATGGAGAAACTGATCCTCGCTGTCGGCAATATCGAGGGAATATCCAAGGTCGAAGCCGATCTTCCCGAAGATGCCAAACCACAGTTCCACACCGTCGAGAAGGGCGAGACATTGTCGGCGATCGCCAAGAAATACCTGGGCGATGCAAACAAGTATCAGGCGATTTTCGAGGCCAACAAACCGATGCTTTCCGATCCGGACAAGATCTATCCCGGTCAGAAACTGCGCATTCCTCAATCCGCGTAAACCGCCATGTGACGCTGCGTCCGAACGACAATCTGACGCGGCGTTCCTTTGACCGCCTGTGGCGTAAGCCCTTGCTCCCGATGGGGCATTCATCCCATTCTCGCCAGTAGTGAGCAGAGTCCGCCCAAACGGGGCTCTGAAGGAGGGGAAACATGGGCCAGTTCGCCAGTTATAGTGATCGTAATCGTATCGAAGCCGAAATGCCCTATGAGGCGCGGGAACTGCCCGCGACCTTATTCGGCTTTCTCGAACAGACAGCCCATCGTTTCCCTGATCGGCCCGCTATCAGCTTCCAGCTCATGTCGGGCGCACAGGATCATGCGACGACGCTGAACTGGCAGGAGCTTCTGGCGCGGGTCACCCGGACAGCCAATCTGTTCCGCAGTCTCGGCATCGGTCCGGGCGATACTGTCGCCTATCTGCTGCCCAACAGTATCGAAACTCCGGTGGTTCTGCTCGCCGGGGCCGTGGCGGGGATCGTCAACCCGATCAATCCGCTACTGGACCCCGGGCAGATCGCCGGGATCCTGCGCGAAACCAATGCCAAGGTGCTGGTCACGCTGAAGGCCTTTCCCAAGACCGACATCGCCCAGAAAGCTGCCGAAGCCGTCGCGTCGGCCCCCAATGTCTCGCATATCGTCGAGATCGACCTGAACCGGCATCTGCATGGGTTGAAACGCTTCATCGTGCCGCTGATCAGGCCCAAGGTCACGACACGCCACGGTGCCAAAGTCCTGGATTTCGAGGCCGCGACCAACGCACAAGAGCCCGGCCGCCTGCAATTCGACGATCCGCAGCAGGACCGTATCGCCGCCTATTTCCATACCGGCGGCACGACCGGCATGCCCAAGCTTGCTCAGCACAAATATTCTGGCATGATCTATAACGGCTGGCTGGGTGGCACGCTCCTGTTCGACGAGACTGACGTGCTGATGTGTCCCCTGCCGATGTTCCATGTCTTCGCCGCCTATCCGGTGCTGATGTCCTGCATCGCATCAGGTGCGCATATCGTCATGCCGACACCTGCCGGTTATCGGGGCGAAGGCGTCTTCGACAATTTCTGGAAACTGATCGAGCGCTGGAAATGCACCTTCCTGATCACCGTGCCCACCGCCATATCGGCGCTGATGCAGCGGCCGGTGGATGCCGATGTGTCGTCGCTCAGAACCGCGATATCCGGTTCCGCCCCCCTGCCGTTGGAGTTGTATAACCGCTTCAAGCAGGCCACCGGGGTCGAGATCGCCGAAGGCTACGGGTTGACCGAAGCAACCTGCCTGGTCAGTTGCAACCCCATCGACGGGCTGAAAAAGGTCGGTTCGGTCGGCATCCCCCTGCCCTATACCCATGTCCGTATCCTCAATCACGACGATGCGGGCAATGTGCATGAATGCGGCGTGGACGAAGTGGGTGAGATCTGCGTGGCCAATCCCGGCGTCATTCCCGGCTCGACCTATACCGAGGCCGAGAAGAATCACCGCCTGTTCACCGAGGATGTGTATCTGCGCACCGGCGACCTGGGCCGGATCGATGCGGATGGCTATCTGTGGATCACCGGCCGCGCCAAGGATCTGATCATCCGCGGCGGCCATAATATCGACCCCGCCGAGATCGAGAACGGGTTACTGAGCCATCCGCAAGTCGCGTTCGCAGGCGCAATCGGCCAACCCGACAGCTTCGCGGGCGAATTGCCCTGCGTCTATGTCGAACTGACCGCGGACGGCACGGTGACGGTCGAGGAATTGATGGAACATGCGCGGAACAATATCCATGAACGCGCCGCGATTCCCAAGCATGTCGAGATCCTGCCCGAATTACCCAAGACGGCGGTCGGAAAGATCTTCAAGCCAGACCTGCGCAAGCTGGCCATCGCGCGCGTTTACAACGAGGTACTGGAGGGAACAGGCGCCAGCGTGACCGAAGTTGTCGATGACAAGAAACGCGGTCTGGTGGCCCGTCTGGCGTGCAACGGCGAGGTGGATGAGGCCGAGGTCAAGCGCAGGCTTGGCGAACATACCCGGCCATGGGAATGGATCGCCTGAGATCAGTATCACGGGATTTCAGATGGACGATCCCGACATCGACCCGACCTGCCCGCTTTGCGGCCGCCCGATCCCGCCAGAGGCGCCGCAAAGCCGTCATCACCTGATCCCGCGTCTGCGCGGCGGCAAGGGCGGCCCGACGGTGCTGCTGCATCAGGTCTGTCACTCGACCATTCACAAGACATTGACGGAAACCGAACTGGCCCGGCGTTGCAACACGGTCGAAGCCCTGCGCAGTCATCCGGAACTCGCCCGATTCTTTGTTTGGGTGGCCAAGCGCCCGCCCGGCTGGAAGGGCAAGATACGTTAACCGAGGGTCTTGCGGGCGCGTGCGACCAGCCCCTGGATTTCCTTGAGGCTCATTTCGCCGAAAACGCCCTCGTCCCCGGCGATGAAGGTCGGTGTGCCCATCAGGCCCATATGCCCGGCAAGATCGCCGCTCATCTGGATGTGCTGTTCGACGCGGGGCGCTTCCATGTCGGCGCGCAGCTTTTCCTCGTCCAGCCCGACCTTCCGCGCCACGCGCATAACGGTCGCCTCGACCGCACGATCCTTCATCCCCAGCAAGGCGGCGTGAAACTGCCAGTATTTGCCCTGATCCAGCGAGGCAAGCGAGGCCCGTGCCGCAAAGACCGAACCTTCACCGAAAACCGGCCATTCGCGATAAACCACGCGAAGTTGCGGATCGGAGGAGATCAGCTTCTGCATCGTCCCGACCATCTTGCGGCAGAAGGGACAGTTGTAATCGAAAAATTCGGTCAGGGTGATGTCGCCATCCGGATTGCCCAGAACCGGCGAGGTTGGATCGCGCTCCAGCGACTTGCGCAATTCCTCCGGCATCGGGTTGGGGCGGTCGGCATCCTGCGCAAAGACGGGCATGGCAGCCCCGACCCCAAGCGCGGCTCCGCTGATAAGGATATGGCGGCGAGTCAGCATGGCGGTCCTTTCGAGGCTCGGGCAGGGTAGCGACTTACCCACCTTTAAAATGCGTGACCAGCAGGAGCCAGTCACGTTCCGGTGGGTGCGACCCGTGATTACCGCGTGAATTTCTTGTATTTCACCCGCTTTGGCTCGATCGAGTCCGGGCCGAGACGACGGATCTTGTCTTCCTCGTAAGCCTCGAAATTACCCTCGAACCATTCGACATGGGCATCGCCCTCGAAGGCCAGGATATGCGTGCAAAGACGGTCGAGGAAGAAACGGTCGTGCGAAATGATCACCGCGCAGCCCGCGAAATCCTCCAGCGCGGCTTCCAGAGCCTGTAGCGTCTCGACGTCCAGATCGTTGGTCGGTTCGTCCAGCAGCAGCACATTTCCGCCTGATTTCAGCAGCTTGGCCATATGAACGCGGTTACGCTCACCGCCCGAAAGCTGACCGACCTTCTTTTGCTGGTCGCCGCCCTTGAAGTTGAAGGCCGAAGCATAGGCGCGGCTGTTCATCTGCGCATCGCCAAGCTCGATCTGCTCGGCCCCACCGCTGATTTCCTCCCACACCGTCTTGTTCGCATCCAGGGCATCGCGGGACTGGTCGACATATGAAAGCTGCACCGTATCGCCGAGCACGATCTCTCCGGCATCGGGTTTTTCCTGACCGGTCAGCATGCGGAACAGGGTCGATTTACCGGCACCGTTCGGACCGATCACGCCGACGATCCCACCGGGCGGGAGGCTGAAATCGAGATCCTCTATCAATAGCTTGTCGCCCATGGCCTTTTTCAGTCCGCTGACCTCGATCACCTTGTTTCCAAGACGCTCGCCATTCGGGACGATGATCTGCGCACGGGAAAGCTTCTCGCGCTCGGACTGGTTGGCCATCTCGTTATAGGCGTTGATCCGGGCCTTCTGCTTGGCCTGACGGGCCTTGGCGCCTGCACGGATCCATTCCAGTTCGCGCTCCAGCGTTTTCTGCTTGGCCTTGTCCTCGCGGGCTTCCTGCTCCAGCCGCTTGGCCTTCTGCTCCAGCCAAGCCGAGTAGTTACCCTCGTAGGGGATGCCCCGGCCACGATCCAGTTCAAGGATCCAGCCGGTGATATCGTCGAGGAAATAGCGGTCATGGGTGACGATCAGGATCGTGCCGGGATATTCGATCAGGTGCTTTTGCAGCCATGCGATCGTCTCGGCGTCCAGATGGTTGGTCGGTTCGTCCAGAAGCAGCATGTCGGGCGCCTCAAGCAGCAGCTTGCACAGCGCCACACGGCGGCGTTCACCACCCGAAAGCGTTTCGACATCGGCATCGTCGGGCGGGCAGCGCAGGGCCTCCATCGCCACGTCGATCTGGCTGTCCAGATCCCACAGGTTCTGGGCGTCGATCTCGTCCTGAAGCGCCGCCATCTCGTCGGCGGTCTCGTCCGAGTAATTCATCGCCAGTTCGTTGTAACGGTCCAGCTTGGCTTTCTTGGCCGCCACACCCAGCATGACATTGTCGCGCACGTTCAGCGTCGGATCGAGCTGCGGCTCCTGCGGCAGGTAACCCACGGTCGCGCCCTTGGCTGCCCATGCCTCGCCGGTGAAATCCTTGTCGAGACCGGCCATGACGCGCAGCAGCGTCGACTTACCGGCACCGTTCACACCGACGACGCCGATCTTGACGCCGGGAAGAAAGTTCAGGCGGATGTTCTCAAAGACCTTCTTGCCACCGGGATAGGTCTTGGACACACCGTCCATGTGATACACGAACTGATAGGACGCCATCGAAATCTCCTGCAATCTTTGGGGCTATGTAGGCCAAAGCAGCAGGTCTTGAAAGGGCAGTTACGGGAAGCCTAGCGGATTTCGTCGATGAAGTCGGTTCCGAACTCGGCCTTCAGGAAATCTATCTGCGGAGCCATTCGTTCGGCCAGGGCCTCGACCGCCTCGGCCGGGGGCTCCAGACCCGATGGGCTGGCAAAAACCTTCTGCCGAAGGTTGCCGTAGGGATAGGGGCCGATGTCCAGATACTCCTCGACCGCATCCATCAACTCGCCGGGACAGCGGGCGATCCATCCGAAGGGCACCACCATCATGTCGGGAAAATGCTTCCGCCAGCGCGGAAGATAGGCGGCATAATCGCCGCGGCTGTAAAGCACCGGGCTCTCGATTTCCTTCAACCAGTCCTGCACGGTCTTCGGGTTGCGTTTCTCGCGGCGCAGATTCATCCGCAATTGCGAAATCGCCCGGTCCACCGGGTGACGGATCAGATAGAGAACCTTAACATTGCCCAGGAACCGGGCCACGAACTCGACCCCTTCTTCGGGCAGGGTGGAATATTCGGGTGTGAGATCCATCGGGACCGCACCTCGCGGGGTTGGCGCGAAAACACGTTTGTACCACTGCCTGTTGAACATCTGCCCCGTTGTGAGACCGTCGAGATAGGCATCGAGCTCGGGCGGCATCGGCACCTCGCGCTTGATGTGACGGTCGCGGATTTCCTTGGGCTTGTTGCGGTAATGCCAGCGGATCCAGCGCCGATGCTCGGGAATATGGCGATGGTTGAAAAACTGGACTTCCTTGAAGGGCGGGATCCAGATTTGCGGATGCTGGCCCAGCATCTGGGCAAGCCACGAGGTCCCCGCCTTTTGCGCGCCGATGCACAAGGCACCCGGCTTGCGCGGTTTGCCGTCGGGATTGAAGGCGGGACTGATAGTAATCATAGGTGGCAGCATTAAAAACCGTCTGTCGGAAAGAAGAGATTATTTCGAGCGCAGTTTAACGACATTGCTCTGCGAATGATTGGCATAGGTGGGCCAGTCAGGTTCATATTCACTTGCCTGATTACCCCAGACTGTCCATCCTTTGCGTGCACCGCGCGCGAACATTTCCAGACGAGGCCCCCAACTGCAAGCCTCGATCACGCCATATTGTTCGTCGGGTTTTCGGCTGTGTTCGCGCTTGCGTGTAACGAAGATATTTTCCTGCGAGCGGCCGGGATCGAGCGTGCGAACATCCGTGCCGCGAACACCGAACAAAAGCACTTCGGTCACGTTGCGGAAATAAAAGCCCACACCACGCCGGTCGGGACCTCCATCCTTGCGGACCTTGTACCAGATAAGGTTGCTCTTGTACTTGAAGCCCCATTGATCCATGACCCGCAGCCCCTCGGGCAACAACGCATTGGGGACCCACAGATACAGATGCGCGCGCGAAGCGGTAATCGCCTCGACCGGCAGATCGCAGATCTCGTCCAAGGTCATGGTCGGATAGCGCGACAGGCGCTTGTGCTCGGGGGCCATCTTGCCGGTGCGGTTCTGGAACTGCCAGGGCGGATCGGCGAGGACCGTGCCGAAACGGGTGTCTCCGGCGACAGCCAGCAGGTCGTCAGATGCACTATTCATGGCGGCCCCTCATCAACATACAGGTTCCTGGTTATACCAAGCACCGATAGAGGACATCCCGCCCCGCCGCCATCCATGCATCTCGCAATGGGTCCGGATGAATTGCTGCAGCCGCACTGCCAGCCTCACAACCGGCCCCAAAGGTCGTATTCGCCCGCCTCGTCCACGGTGACGGTCACGATATCGCCCGGTTTCAGCACCTCGAAACCCTCGTCGATGAACAGGTTGCCATCGATCTCGGGCGCGTCAGCCTTGGTTCGGCAGGTCGCGCCGTCCTCGTCCACCGCATCAACGATCACCTCCAGCTTGCACCCGACCTTGGCCGCCAGCTTCGCCTCCGAGATCGCCTGCGCTTTTTGCATGAAACGGTCGAACCGGTCCTGTTTGACCTCATCCACCACATGATCAGGCAGGTCATTTGCCCGCGCACCCTTGACGTTTTCGTATTGAAAACAGCCCACGCGGTCCAGTTGGGCCTCGCCCAGCCAATCCAGCAGGGTCTGGAACTCCGCCTCGGTCTCGCCGGGATAGCCGACGATGAAGGTCGAGCGCAGGGTGATATCCGGGCAGACCGAACGCCATGCCGCGATCTCGTCCAGTGTTTTCGCCGCCGCCGCAGGCCGCGCCATGCGTTTCAGGGTATCGGGGTGGGCATGCTGGAACGGAATGTCCAGATAGGGCAGCACCAGCCCTTCAGCCATCAGCGGGATGAGCTCGCGCACATGCGGATAGGGATAGACGTAATGCAGCCGCACCCATGCGCCCAACCCGCCAAGGTCGCGGGCCAGATCGGTAATATGGGCGCGATGGCCGCGTTCCTCGGCGAATTTGCGATCAACGCCATAGGCGCTGGTATCCTGAGAGATGACCAGCAATTCCTTTACCCCGGCTTCGACCAGCTTCTCGGCTTCGCGGATCACGGCATGAGCAGGGCGGCTGACCAGTTTGCCGCGCATGTCGGGAATGATGCAGAACTTGCACTTGTGGTTACAGCCCTCGGAAATCTTGAGATAGCTGTAATGGCGTGGAGTCAGGCTCACGCCACTGACGGGCAGCAGGTCGATGAAGGGATCCGGCGAGGGCGGCACCACCCCATGCACCGCATCCAGCACTGATTCATATTGATGCGGCCCAGTGACGGCCAGCACCTTGGGATGCGCGCCGGTAATATATTCCGGCTCGGCCCCCAGGCAGCCGGTGACAATCACCCGGCCGTTTTCCTGCAACGCCTCGCCGATCGCCTCCAGCGATTCCGCCTTGGCGCTGTCAAGGAAGCCGCAGGTATTCACGATCACCGCATCCGCGCCGCCGTAATCGGGGCTGATCGCATAGCCCTCGGCCCGGAGCCTTGTCAGGATGCGCTCGCTGTCGACCAGCGCCTTGGGGCAGCCGAGGCTGACCATGCCGATGGTCGGCTGACCCGCCCGCCGCTCGTCGGGAATGGTGGCACGGGCTAGATCGGGGCGAAGATCGGGCGGGTTCTGCTGCATTCACCGCACATAAGCGATTCGCAGGCACCTGAAAAGAGAGCATCGCGCAAGGTCCTTCGCCGGAACGTGACTTCCCCTTTCACGGATTTTCACGGCATATGCGAACCATGTTTACGAGAATGCGCAAATATGCCCCGATGATCGGCACCGTGCTGATGCTGTCACTGACTCCCGTTGCCGGGATGTCCGAAATACGCGAGCATCCGAAATTCATCGATGTCTGGAATGACAAGGGCGGTAACGTGCTCGAAACGGTCCAGCTACGCGAGCGCCTTGGCCGGTCTGGCAAGACCGTCCGCATCCGGGGCTATTGCCGCTCGGCCTGCACAATGCTGATCACCCTGCCGAATGCCTGTATCGGCCCTAATGCAAGCGTGGGGTTTCATGCCCCGCGCATTCCCAACACATCGATCATTCCGCCTTATGTCGATCAGATCATGGGCAGCTATTACAGGGGTGGTATCCGCCAACGTTGGTTCGCAGGCTGGAATCGTTCGTTGAACATGCATGTAATCTCAGCCAGCGAATATGTTCGACTGGACCCACAGACCCACATTTGCGGCAGCATTAGAAAATCGAGATAGCACAGACACGAATGAGGCCGCACCGGGGAACATCCGCGCGGCCTCGCCGGGAATTTACTTCCTGCCCACTTTACCCGCCGATCACTCGCGCAGACGCCAGCCCGTCATGAATATCCAGCGGATGATGGCAAAGCAGATGCCGATGAAGATCGCCACCGCCACCAGCGATACCCCGACCGGCACATCGGCAAGTCCAAAAAACGACCAGCGGAAGCCCGAGATCAGGTAAAGCACCGGGTTCAGCTTGGCGACCGCTTCCCAAAAAGGCGGCAGCATGCTGGCCGAATAGAACGCCCCGCCCAGGAACACCAGTGGCGTGATGACCATCATCGGCACAATCTGCAACTGCTCGAAGGACTTGGCCCAGAGCCCAAGGATGAAACCCAGCAGGCTGAAGCCCAATGCGGTCAAAAACAGGAAGGCCAGCATCCAGAACGGGTGCAGGATATGCACACCGACGAAGCCGAAGCTGGTCAGCAGGATGATCAGCGCAATCAGGATCGCCTTAGCCGCAGCAGCGCCGACAAAGCCCATGGTGACCTCGACCCAGCCCACCGGCGAAACGAGGTACTCATAGATCGTGCCGCTGAATTTCGGGAAATAGATCCCGAAACTGGCATTGCTGACCGATTGCTGCAGCACCGTCAGCATCATCAGCCCCGGCACGATAAAGGCGCCGTAAGGCACGCCCTCGACTGACTGGATGCGTCCGCCGATAGCCGCGCCGAAGACGACGAAATACAGCACCGTCGACACGACCGGCGAGGCCAGCGATTGCCAGATGGTGCGGAAGAACCGCATCATCTCGTGATGGAATATCGCCCAGACGCCGGGCCAATTGATTTCTGCCATCATGCCGCGTTCTCCGCTTTCTCGGCCCTGTCCTCCTGGACAAGGGTTATGAACACCTCCTCGAGGCTGGATTGCCGGGTCGATACGTCGCGCACGGTGATCCCCTGCGCAGCAAGATCGCCCAGCAGCCGGGCGATGCCGGTCCGCTCGGCCCGCGTGTCATAGTCATAACTGATCTCGAGCCCATCCGGGGCGAGAACCAGTCCACGACCCGCCAATTCGGAAGGAATCGCTTGCAAGGGCTCGTCCAGCTCGATTCTCAGGGTCTTGCCCCCGAACTCGCCCATCAACTCATCCTTGGGTTTCACCAGCAGAAGCTGGCCCTTGTTGATGACCCCGATCCGGTCGGCCATTTCCTCGGCCTCTTCCAGGTAATGCGTAGTCAGGATGATGGTCACACCGTCTCGGCGCAGCCCCTCGACCACCTGCCACATCTCGCGCCGCAGGGCGACATCAACCCCGGCGGTGGGCTCGTCAAGGAACAGCACCTTCGGTCGGTGGGCCAGCGCCTTGGCGATCAGCACCCGGCGCTTCATGCCGCCTGACAGTTCCTTGGTGGCGGCGTTGCGCTTCTCCCATAGGGCAAGGCTGCGCAGCACCTGCTCGATATAGGCGTCATCCGGCCCCTCGCCGTACAGGCCACGGGTGAAGCGGACGCAGTTGAGCACTGTCTCGAACGGTTCCAGCGCGATCTCCTGCGGCACCAGGCCGATCAACTTGCGCGCCGCCCGCCAATCCTTGCCGATGTCATAGCCACCGACTCGGACAGAGCCGCCGGTCGGCACCACCAGCCCGCAGATGATCGAGATGAGCGTCGTCTTGCCCGCCCCGTTAGGCCCCAGAAGTGCGATGATCTCGCCCTCTTCGATGGACATGGACACATTGGAAAGCGCCTTTGTGCCGCCGCCATATTCTTTCGACAAGTTGTCGATTTCGATGATTCCGGTCATGCCCGGCTCCCTCGTTTGCGAATCCGCCTGGCGCTAATGAGCGCTCAGCGGCTTGATGTTTCTCGGCGTCTGCCGGCGCAGCGTGACGGTCAGGATGACCGCCAGGGCGACGAAAGCGAAACTCCCGATACGGAAGGCGCCGGAATAGCCCAGATGGGTAACCAGCGGCTGACTTGCCAGAGGTGAAAGGAATTGTCCCAAAAAAATTGCCGAGGTGATCAGGCCCGTGACCAGCCCCCGGCGCCGGGCCGGAGCGACGTTCAGCGCCGTGGTGATGAATGTCGGCATGCATAACCCCAATCCCGCCCCGATGAACGCGGTCGAAATCATGGCGAAGGCGAGTGAATGCCCGGCGGCCAGCCCGGCAAAACCTGCCGCAAGCGCCAGATAGCCCGAGACCGGCGTGCCGATCCGCCCCAGCCATGGCCGGATCAGTCCCGACACCACCGACATGATCGCGGCAGCGAACATCAAGGCTCCCATGACCATCCCGGCATTGCGCGGATCGGTCAGGCCCAGCCCCTGCAGGTGATATGGCACCTGCGTCGGCACCGCATAGAAGATCACGAAGGTCAGCCCCGCAGCCGTCGCCATGATCGTGACGGTCAACTGCCAGCCCGGCTCGCCCGGATCGCTTTCCTGCACGCTGTCCGACGCATCCGAGAAACGCTGCGGTTCAGGAAGGATCGCCGACAGGACCGGCAACAGCAAGGCGGCAAGCCCATAGATCGCGAAGGGCAATCGGGCATCAGCGGAGGCCAACACCCCGGCCAGGGTTACGAATACCAGCCCGCCGATATTGGTCGCGGCCATCTGGTAGCCCATCAGGCGTCCCCGCGCCGGACCTTCGAAATAATCCCCAACGAGCGCCGCCTGCGCGGTCATGATCGCCGCCACGCCCAATCCCAAGGCGAGACGGCTGGCCAAAATCGCCTCGAGCGAGTCCAGATACAGACCCGCCGTTCCCGCGACCGCATAGACGATCAGCCCGACCAGCAATGGTCGTCTGCGCCCCAGTCTGTCGGTCATCGCCCCCGCGAAGGGAGCGGTGATCGCGACCAGCAGCGACGGCGCGGTAATCAGCAGCCGTGTGAGATAGGGGGCCAGGGGATCATCGGCGAACATCGCCTCCAGCCCCGGCAGTGAAGGGGTGATCGTGGCGTTCGACATGATCGTGAGCATCGCCGCGAACATCAAACCCCATGTGCGCGGATCCGTCAGCAAGCGGTCCATCTAGCTGTCCTCCGGGTCATAGGGGCGCGCCGCGCGCGCATCCGCCAATGCATCGGCCCACCAGCGCAGGCGATGGGCAAAGATCGTCATCGCCGCCTCCGCCGCTTCAGCGGCTTCGGGATCGGTGATCCGTCCCGCCTCGTCAAAGCGCCGCCACGGCGAGGCAAAGCTTACCGTGTCGCGCAGGGTGACGCTGTGCAGCTCGGCCAGCACGATGCGCAGCGACTCGGTGGCGCGCAGCCCACCGGAAATCCCGCCATAGCTGATCAATCCCACCGGGCGGGCACGCCATTCGGCATTGACCGCGTCGATCAGCGTTTTCAGTGGTCCCGGAGCGGCATGATTGTATTCCGGCGTCACGATCACAAAGCCGTCGGCCCCCGCCATGCGTTGCCGCAATTGCTGAACAGCCTGCTTGTCGCCGGTCTGCACCGGCAAAAGCTCAGGCACAGCAGGGTCAAGGATCTCGGGCGCAAATCCATGTTCTTCCAGCTGCCCGACGACCCAAGCCGCGATCCGGTCATTGATTCGTCCTTCGCGGATCGATCCAAGGATCACCACAATCCGATTGCGTTCCTTCATAATCATTTCCTTGCAATTTCGGTCATGGCTCGCCACCCTAAGACCTCAACCATAGTTTAGGACAAGTAAAAAATGTCCAGTAAAAACAATATATGCTCGCCTTCGACTCCGGTCATGTCGGTCGGCGCTCTGTCCCGTCGCAGCGGTATTTCCGTCTCGGCCATCCATTTCTACGAACGCGAAGGGCTGATTCGCTCCACTCGCAACGCCGCCAATCACCGGCGCTATTCACGGGCCAGCCTGCGCATTCTGGCCATCATCAAGGCGGGCCAGCAAGCAGGTATTCCGCTGGCGGAAATTCGCACGGCCCTCAAGCCCGCCCTCTCGGGCCAGCCGCTCGGACGCGAGGATTGGGCGCGCATCTCGGAGGGCTGGCGAGACGATCTAGATCACCGCATCCACATGTTGCAGCGGGTCCGCGACCGACTCAGCGGCTGCATCCGTTGCGGTTGCCTGTCGCACGAGCTGTGCGAGATGTTCAACCCCGACGACCGCGCCGCCGCTCAGGGTCCCGGCGCCCCGGGCCTCGGTGTCTGACGCCGCCGTGCCTCGGCCCGGATATTCAGATAGTTCCCGCACAGGATCAGCGCAGCCCCGGCGATGACCAGCAACCCGAGCGGTTCATCATAAAAGATCAGCCCGACCACCGCAATCACCGGCAGACGCAGAAAGTCGAAAGGCATCACCAGCGTCGCGGGTGCCACCCGTAACGCGCTGGCGATGCAGAAATGCGCAGCCAGCCCCGCCGCACCGATCACTGCGATCCATGGGAGCGCCGCAACCGAGGGCAGCGCGATATCCCCGTCGATGCCAGCACAAAGAAACCCGAAAACGGTTTGCGAC
The DNA here is from genome assembly GCF_003697785.1 of Paracoccus alkanivorans. Classification (GTDB taxonomy): domain Bacteria; phylum Pseudomonadota; class Alphaproteobacteria; order Rhodobacterales; family Rhodobacteraceae; genus Paracoccus; species Paracoccus alkanivorans. The sequence goes on from NZ_QOKZ01000004.1 coordinate 173,122, forward strand.
AGGGTCATCCAGAACAGGATACAGGCGGTATGGGCGATTGCGGTCAGCTTCTTGGTAAAGACATAGGTCAGCGCGAACCCTACCGCACAGGCCGCGGCCGAGATCAAGCCGGGTGTGATCGGCGCCGATCCAGGCCGGGTCACCAGCAGGATACCAACAAACCCCAGGATCGCGGCCACTGCGCGCGGCTTGGTCAGTTTTTCGCCCAGAAACAGCCGCGACAGGATCAGCGCCCAAAGGGGGGCGGTAAACTCCAATGCGAAAACCTGTGCCAGCGGAATCGAGAAGATCGCGTAGAACCACAGGTTCTGCGCGGTGAAATGGCAGATATTGCGTGCCAGATGCAGTTCGGGCCGGTGAAGGTTGATCACCCCCCACAGCCCACGCATGCTGATTACCAGAATCATGATCGCCACGCCGAAGATCGAACGCCAGCCCATGATCTCGAACGTGTCGAGTTCCAGCGAAACAGCCCGCCCGGCAACCGCCATCGAGGTGAAGGAAGCCACCGCCCCCATCATCCATGCTGCAGCCACCAGCGGCTTGGTCTCGATCACGGGATTGGGTTCCGTGCCAGTCGCGGCAGTCATCCTCTGTCTTCCGGCATTTGCATTGCCCTCCATCCGCGCATATGGCTAGCCGATGGCTGCACATTGTGCAACGCGGCAAAGATTGCGTCCGGGCAGGTGCCGCGCTATGGCGTCGGAACCCAATCTGGAACCCTGCACATGCCGACATTCACCGCCCTGACCCATCTTGCCGGACGCGCGCCCGCCGAAGCCCTTGCCGAAGCCTGCGAGGAACTGGCACCCGAACCCGTCGGCTCCGGCGTGTTCGAGATCGAGGATGGCTCGGATCGCTGGGAAGTCGGGGTCTATTTCCTCGAACAGCCCGACGAGGTGGCGCTGGCGCTGCTGGCGGCGGCCTATGGTGCCGATCCTTTCGTCATCTCGGAACTGCCCGAGGTCGATTGGGTCGCGCATGTCCGGCGTGAACTGTCCCCGGTGGAGGCCGGGCGGTTCTATGTCCATGGCAGCCATGACGCCGACCGGGTGCCCGAGGGTGTCGAGGCTCTGTGCATCGAGGCGGCGATGGCTTTCGGAACCGGTCATCACGGCACCACCAAGGGCTGTCTCGAAGCCCTGGATCGCCTGGCCAATGACGGTTACCAGCCGCAGCGCATCGCCGATATCGGCTGCGGCACCGCCGTTCTGGCGATGGGCGCGGCGCGGATCTGGCCGCATACGGTGCTGGCCAGCGATATCGACCGCATCGCGGTGGACACGGCCAGCGCCAATGTCATCGCCAACGGGCTGGATGGCCGGGTCGTCTGCATCGAGGCGAGCGGCTTTGATCATCCAATGCTGGAGGAAGCCGCACCCTTCGATCTGGTGCTCGCCAATATCCTGAAGCAGCCGCTGATCGACCTGTCCCCTGAAATGGCCCGCCACGTCGGAACGGGCGGCAAGATCATCCTGTCCGGCATCCTGACCGATCAGGGCCAGGAGGTGATCGAGGCCTATCAGACCGCCGGTTTCACACTGGATCGCCGCGACGATCTGGGCGAATGGGTCACGCTGACCATGACCCGGGCAGGCTGATCAACGCGCTTTGCCGCATGCGCCAAGACGGTATCGCGGCCAGCCAGCCCTACGCCCTTTCTTCTTTGCGCAAATACCTCACGGGGGTCCGGGGGTGTGAAACCCCCGGCCATCGCGGGACGCAATCCCGCTCAGCCTTCAGCTCCAGCCAACCCGCGCGGCTGCGGCCCTCCGGTCGCCCAGTCCAGCAATTCCGCGGTATGGACGACCGGCACCCCGGTTCCTGAACCGATCTGCATCATGCAGCCGATGTTCCCTGCGCTTATGACCTGCGGTTCCAGCGCCTCCAGTGTCTCGACCTTGCGGGCCTTCAACTGGCCCGAGATCTCCGGCTGCATCAGATTATAGGTCCCGGCAGAGCCGCAGCAGATATGGCTGTCGCGGGGTTCCAGCACCGTGAAACCCGCCTGCGCCAGCAATTCCTTGGGCGCGGCCCTGACCTGCTGGCCATGCTGCAATGAGCAGGCGGCGTGATAACCGACCCGCAGCGGCTCGGCATGACTGGCATCCCGCAAGCCCAGATCGGCCATCACCTCGGTGATGTCCCTTGCCAGCGCCGCCACCCGCGCCGCATCCCCGGCCAGCGGATCATCCTGGAACATATGCCCGTAATCCTTGACGGTGGTGCCGCAGCCCGAGGTGTTGATGACCACGGCATCAAGCCCGCCCCCGTCCAACTCGGCCATCAGGGCGCGGATATTGGCGGCGGCCATGGCGTGGCTTTCGCCGGTTCTGCCCATATGATGGGTCAGCGCGCCGCAGCAGCCAACGCCCTGCGGGATCACCACTTCGCAACCATGGCGGCGCAACAGGCGGATCGTGGCGTCGTTGATATCGGTGTTCAACGCCCGCTGCGCGCAGCCGATCAGCAACGCCACGCGCCTGCGCCTGGGCCCCTGCGCAGGCAATACCTGTGGCGCGTCATTGCGGCTGACCGGCGGGATCTTCTCTGGCGCCATGTCCAGCATCGCCCTGAGCCGCGCATCGGGCATCAGGCGGCGGAACGGGTGTGCAATCCTTGCCGCTCTCAGCGCCAGCCGGAAGCGCCCCGGATAGGGCAGGATCTTCGCCAGCAGCCATCTCAGGGCACGCTCGGCAGGAGGGCGGCGATAGGTCCGTTCGATATACTCGCGGGCATGATCGACAAGGTGCATGTAATGCACGCCCGAGGGACAGGTCGTCATGCAGGACAGGCAGGACAGGCAGCGGTCGATATGGCCGACCGTCTTGCTGTCCGGCACGCGGTTGTTTTCCAGCATGTCCTTGATCAGGTAGATGCGCCCGCGCGGACTGTCCAATTCGTCCCCCAACAGCTTGTAGGTCGGGCAGGTGGCGGTGCAGAAACCACAATGCACGCAGGAGCGCAGGATCTCGTTGGAGCGCGCGGTGGTCGGATCGGCAAGCTGTTCGGGCGTGAAATTCGTCTGCATGTCAGACTCCCATCAGACCGGGATTGAGGATCCCCGCAGGGTCGAATTTCCGGCGTAAACCCTGTGACAGGCGCGCAACCGGCTCGGATTGCGGCGGAAAGGCCAAGCCGTTCTGTCCCGCATGCCGTACCAGCACCGAATGCGGGGCGATTGCGCGAACCGCAGCGACCTCGCCCGGCCCGCAATACCAGATCAAACCACCCCCCCAATCCAGCGACACCTGTCCGCCAAGCCTCCGCAGCGCCCCCGCAATGACCGGAGCATCGCTCGGCTTGACCAGCACGCGCCACAATGGCGCATCCGTCCCGGCGAAATGGGTGACATCGCGCAGGTCCCGCCAGAGACTGACGGTCGCATCAGCATCCAAGATCCCGATCTCGTGACCGGAGAACAGGTCCTGCAGACGCTTTTGCCGATAGGCAAGCTGCGGCGGCAGCCCCTCTATTCGCAGCCAGGCAGTGCCATCATGGAATGCCGCACCGGATATCTCGAAGGGCGTGGCCAGCGCGGATGCGAAAATCCGCAGTGCCGCCGCCTCGTCAACGCCCGGAAAGGCCAGCGTAGCCCGGGCCTGCGCGTGTGGCAGCGTCTTCATCGCCACCTCGGTCAGCACCCCGAGCGTTCCGAAGGAGCCGCAAAGCAGCTTGGACAGGTCCAACCCGGTGACATTCTTCATCACCCGTCCGCCATTCTTCAGGATACGGCCCTGCCCATCCACGAAACGCACCCCCAGCAGATGATCGCGGCAGGCCCCGGCCATGACCCGCCGCGGCCCCGACGCGTTCGCCGCGACCATCCCGCCGATCGTCGGCAAGCCATCCCCCCCCAGCACCCTGCGCAGATCGGGCGGCTCGAATGCCAGCGCCTGCCCTTCCGAGGCCAGCATCGCCTCGATCTCCTGCAGGGGTGTTCCGGCACGGGCGATCAGGGTCATCTCTCCGGGCTCATAGGTTACCACGCCCGAGATCGCGCGGGTCGTCAGCAGTTCCCCGGCGACATGGCCGGTCTGGACGCGGGTTCCTCCACCCGCGATCCGCAATGGCTGACCGGAGGCGAAATGCTCCGCCACGATCCCGCCCAGTTCATCCTCGGTCGCGGGAGCAAGGCGGCTGATTGCATCTGTCGTCATTCGGCAGCTTTCAGGCGATAGGGGGCGCTGGCTTCCAGCGGAAAGACCTTGGCCGGATTCAACAGCCATGCGGGATCAAAGGCATGTTTCACCTCCATCTGCATCTCCAGATCCAGGGCATCGTATTGGGTTCCCATCAGGTCGCGCTTCTCGACCCCCACGCCATGTTCGCCCGTCAGACAGCCACCCATCTCGACGCAGAGCCGCAGGATATCCGCCCCGAATGCCTCGGCGCGTTCCAGTTGCCCCGGCTCATTGGCGTCGAACAGGATCAGCGGGTGCATGTTGCCGTCGCCCGCATGAAAGACATTGGCAACCTCCAGCCCGTGCTGTTTCGACAATTCCCCGATCCCGCGCAACGTTTGGGGCAGCCGTCCAACCGGGACCGTCCCGTCGAGGCAGATATAATCCCCCAACCGGCCCATCGCGCCAAAAGCCGACTTCCGCCCTTTCCAGATCGCCAGCGCGTCATCGGCGTTGCGGCTTTCGCGGAACTCGACCGGATTGAGCTCATCCGCAATCCTCCGGATGCGGGCGATCTGGTCGGCGATTTCGTCCGGGGACCCCTCGACCTCGACGATCAGCACGGCGGCGCAATCCGGATATCCGGCATGGGCAAAATCCTCGACCGCGCGCAGGCAGGGCTCGTCCATATACTCGATGGCAACCGGCAGCACGCCCGAGCGGATGATCCGCGCCACGCATTCCCCCGCCACCTCGGCACCGTCGAAGCCGATCAACACCGGGCGAGCGCCCTCGGGTCGGGGCATGATCCGCAGAACCGCCTCGGTCACGATTCCGAGCTGCCCCTCGGAGCCGCAAAGCAGGCCCAGCAAATCCAGACCGGACGCCCCCAATTCCGGCCCGCCCAGTTCGACGATCTCGCCGGTTGTCAGCACCACCGTCGCGCCCATCAGGTTATTCGTTGTCACCCCGTATTTCAGGCAATGCGCCCCGCCCGAATTCATCGCGATATTGCCCGCGATGGTGCAGGCCAGTTGCGAGGACGGATCGGGTGCATAGAAAAAACCATGCGGCTCCAGCATCTCGCTGACCGACAGATTGGTGACGCCGGTCTGCACGCGGATGAAACGGTTATCGGTGTCTATCTCCAGCACATCGCGCAACCGCGCCGTGCCGATCACCACGCAATCGGCGGTTGGCAAAGCGCCTCCGGCCAGCGATGTCCCCGCGCCTCTTGGCACTACGGGCACGCCCATATCCGCGCAAATCCGCATGACCGCCGCGACCTCCCCGGTCGATCGCGGCAGCACCACCGCCAGAGGTGCGCAGCGATAGGCCGTCAACGCGTCGCATTCATAGGCCCGGGTCTCCTCGGGATCGGAAATCACCGTGTCTTGCGGCAAAGCCTCCCGCAATGCCGCCACAATCTGCGGCGCGCGCTTCAGGATATGCTCGTCTGGCTGGGGCATGGCGATGCCGGACATGGGGCGCCTCTTCCTTGCAATAAATACTTGGTAAAATAATTTGACCAAGCATGTCAAATCGGATTGTGTAGGAGCAATACAGGAGCCGTCATGTCCGGAAGCGCGATCAAATCCGAAAAGGCCGCCGAAAGCGTCGCCCGCCATATCGAGACGCTGATCCTTGAAGGCGCGCTGAGGCCCGGCGAGCAATTACTGCCCGAGCGGGAACTGGCCAAGCGCCTGGATGTTTCACGCCCCACCCTGCGAGACGGGCTGAAGGCGCTTCAGGAAAAGGGGCTGCTGCAGGCCGCTGACGGCAGGGGTTTGCGCGTCTCCCATCTGGGCGCGGCGGCCATCTCGGACCCGCTGCTGACATTGCTGTCCGAACGGGCGGAACTGGCGGATGACTACCTGGAGTTTCGCGATATCGTCGAATGCCAGGCCGCAGCGCTGGCCGCGAAACGCGCCAATGACATCGACCTGCGCCGCATCCACGCCTGTCTGGAGCGGATCGACCGGGCCCATGCGGCAGCCGATCCCGGACAGGAGGCGGAGGCCGATACCGAACTGCACCTGCTGATCTATGAAGCCAGCCATAATCTGGTGCTGCTGCAGGTCATGCGGGCGCTGTCGGGCAATCTGCGGCGCGACGTGATCCATAACCGTGGGCAGTTGTTCACCTTGCCGGGCACCCGAGAACAATTGCGCGAGCAGCACCGTGCCATCGCGCAGGCGATCATTGCCCGGGATTCCGGCGCCGCTCATGAGGCTGCGCATGGCCATCTGGCCTATATCCGCCGGAGGCTGCGCGAAATCCGCGAATCCGAAGCCAAGCTGGACGTGTCCCGGCGCAGGGATGCCGGGGGCGGGCTGGCTGCCCGGTCATCCTGAACCGGCCTATGCCAACCGAAACTCCCCGGGAATCGAGTCCCGCCCGTCCAGCAGAAGATCCGCCATTACCACGGCGATTTTCGGGGCCATGCCAAAGCCGATCTTGAAGCCCCCATTCGCAACAAAATGCCCTTCCCGCCCGGGCCATGGCCCCAATAGCGGCGCGCGGCTTTTCGCACGGGGCCGGCTCCCCGACCACCGGTCGATCACCGGAGCTTCGGCAAGTGCCGGACATATCCCGCGCGCCCTGGCGATGATATCGTCAAGCTGCGCATCGGTGCGATTATCCGTGAAATCATTTTCCGAAGTCGACCCGATCGCTACCGTTCCATCCTCGTGGGGTACGATATGAAGACCTCCGGCAAAAAGTTGCGCCGCCACCCCTGCATCAAAGCGCAACAAGGCGGACTGCCCCTTGACCCCCTTGCCCACCGGATGCCCCAGATCCTGCGAAAGCGCCTCCAGCCCCGGGGTCCCGGTCGCCCAAAGAACCGGACCGGAGACCTCGTGCGGATGCAATGCACGCCCCTCGACGATCTCGCCACCCCTGCCCCGGATGGCAGCGGCAAGGGCGGTCAATGCGGCGCGAGGATTGATCCTTGCGGTCAACCCGTCTTCCAGCCAAAGCCCCAAAGGGCTCTGCGGCGACAAAGGCGCGGCAGGCCGGTCCGTCAACCGCATCGCCATATGAGCAGGCCATTGCCGGGCCGAGGCCGCTATACGCGGCTGCAGCCTCTCGGCCTCTGCCGCATCGGCAACCGGCTGCACCCGCCCCACGCGACCGTAGCCCGTCGGCAATCCCGATACTGCCTCTACTCCGGCCCAGAAATCCGCAGCCATCAACAGGCTTTCCAGTTGAAACGCCTTCTTTCCGTTCCAGTTCTCGGGTGCATGCGGTGCCAGCGCCCCGACATGACCGCCCGACGAGCCCGCCCCGATGTGCTCAGCCTCGATCACCCGAAGCCGCGCGCCGCGCCGGACCAGTTCCCACGCGCAGCTCAGGCCAAGGATACCGCCGCCGACGACCGTCATATCGGCGCTGACTGATCTGCTGGGACTGGGCAAGGCGATCGCGAACCTTTACTGGAAACGGCAAGGTGGGAATACATCGCCATGCGGCCGTGGCGCAAGCCAGCGCCATCCACCTTACCTCCGATAGTTGCCACCGCGACAGCTTAACCTCTATAGCTGCTCAGATCCCGCAAGCATCGCCAACGAATATGCCCTCCAATTCAAAGCCGCCTTCTTCTTTGTCCAAATACCTCGGGGGTCCGGGGGCAGAGCCCCCGGCCATCGCGGGATGCGATGAGCCCGTGCTGGAATGGCGCGAAGGCGGGGTGCCAGTGGCGACCCGCTTCGACGATCCCTATTTCAGCCTCGCCGGCGGCCTGGCCGAGACCCGGCATGTCTTCCTGACCGGCAACGACCTGCCCGCGCGGCTTCGCCCCGGCTTCCATGTCGCGGAACTTGGCTTCGGCACCGGGCTGAACTGCCTCGCGCTGGCGGCGATCACGCAAGCTCCCGTGGCGATGACCAGTTTCGAGGCCTTCCCGATGAGCCTGCCGCAGCTTGAACAGGCCCATGCCGCGTTCCCCGAACTGGCCGGTCTTGCAGCGCAGCTTCGCGCCGGATGGGGGCAGCAGGTCATCCCGGTGGGGCAGGTCGAATTGCGGATGATCGAAGGCGATGTGCGCAAGACCCTGCCGCAATGGCAGGGATGCGCGGATGCATGGTTCCTGGACGGCTTTTCGCCCGCGAAAAACCCCGAGATGTGGTCGGGCGAACTGATGACCGAGGTTGGACGCCACACCGCCCCTGGCGGCAGCTTTGCCACCTACACCGCCGCCGGGAATGTGCGGCGGTCATTGGAGGCGGCAGGCTTTACCGTCGAGCGGCGCCCGGGCTTTGGCCGCAAGCGGCATATGAGCATCGGGCGCATGCCGGGTTGATGGCAGGTATCAGCGCCGCACACGCGGAATACGGCTTGGCGGATAGACCGCATCGGCATGAGGTGGCTTGCCATGGGTGCGGTTCCAGAACGAGGGGCCCCCACGCCGCAGGAACAGCGGCAAGGTCAGGATCAATCCGGCAACGAACCCTCCTGCATGCGCCCAATAGGCGACGCCGCCCTCTGATCCCACTGAACTGAAACCGCCGAAAAGCTGGATCGCAAACCACAGGCCCAGCATGATCCAGGCGGATACGGTGAATACCTTGAAAAAGATGATGAAGATGAAAAGGATATCGATCCGCGCCCTGGGGAACAGCAACAGGTATCCGCCCATTACGCCCGCAATTGCGCCCGAGGCACCGACCATCGGAACGGGCGAGAACGGATCGGCGGCGATCTGACCGGCCGCGGCGGCAAGCCCGCAAGCCAGGTAGAAGGCCAGAAAACCCAGTCTTCCCATCTGGTCCTCAAGGTTATCCCCGAAGATCCATAGAAACAGCATATTCCCGGCGATATGCATGAAACCCGCATGCAGGAACATGTGGGTCACCAATCCCGACAGCATTTCTCCGTTCGAGATCGCCAGCGGATACAATGCCAGCCGCGCCCACAGCATCTCTGCGCCATCCAGGGCGGGCAGGGTCACCAGATACATGACCACATTGGCGGCGATCAGCAGATAGGTGACAATCGGCCTGCGGCGGGACGGATTATGGTCGCGGATCGGAAACATGGGCTCACCCTCCGGAGGCCACGGACGGGCCAGACGGGGCCAGCCGTCCGTCATGCCGCGCCAGATCGTCGACCCATCCGGCCTCGGCGCTGAAATCATGCGGCACCTGCTTGGCGGTGCGATGGCCCGACAGACTCTGGCTGGCGAAGAAGTCGAAGCCGTAGAGTGTCAGCCGCGCCAGACCCGAACGCATCAGCAAATCGATCATCATCGCGCCGGTGGTGGGGGGCGCTCCAAGCCGGTCCTTCAGTGCCCGGTAATCGGCCAGCGGATGCAGGTAGAACCCGGCACTGGTCGCGCTTTGCCAATCCAGCCGCTTGCGCTTATGCGACATCCACAGGATACGTCCGGGGGCGATACGCCCCCGCTCCCGCGAGGACAGCCGGACGGCAAGCGCCAGCCAGTCGGTCCGGCTGCCATGGCTCTGCGCCGAGGGCATCGGCGCGCGATTGATGCGGACCACCAGATCGGCAGCGTCGATCTCGGCGCCATGGCTCGTCCCGGCCAGGGCACGGGCATTGCCGATCAGCGCCACGCTCTTGCCCTCCAGCGCGGCCAGCAGGTTGCCTTGCGGAACCGACAGCCGCGCAAGAACCGCCTCGTCGCGCATCAGCCGTGCGATATGGAAGCGCAGCGGAGTCACGGCCGCGCCAGCAATTCTCGATAGATATCGACCAGCGCCCGCGCCTCGGCCTCGATCCCGTGATTCCGGACGGCGTGTTCGCGGGCCGCTTGTCCCGCCCGGGCCAATGCATCCGGGTTGCCCAGCCAATCCGCCACCGCCTTTTGCATCGCAGCCTCATCCTGCGGCACGATCAATGTTCCGGCCCCGGGCACGATCAATTCCTCGAAGGCGCCGACGCGGGTGGCCACGACCGGCACGCCGCAGGCCATCGCCTCCAGCGGGGTCAGGCCGAACCCCTCCCATCGCTGCGGCGCCACATAAAGGTCGAGCGCGCCGTACCATTCGGCCATCCGGTCGACTGTCACCTCCGGCAAGAAACGGATTCGCCCGCCCAACCCGGCCTCCTCTACCTGCCGCTTCAGATCGGCAAGGTAGCCTTGATGCTTCTCGGTCGCCCGCCCCATGACCAGCGCCGTCACATTGGGCCGGGAAGGCAGAAGCGCAATCATCGCCTGCACGAAATCGCCGGTCCCCTTCTGCGCCCGGATGCGGCCATAGCAGCCGACCAGCAGACCGTCCGCAGGAAGCCCGAGTCTTTCGCGCAGCGCCGCCCGGTCCTCCGGCGGTGCGAAACCTTCGGTATCGATGCCGTGATGGATGACCTGCGCGGGGTGATCCAGATAGCCCGCTCCCTTGGCCGAGGTCGCCACCAGCGCGTCCATCCGGCCGATCAGCCATTTGGTATAGCCGCTATGCGTCCTTTGCGAGGCCGAGGTGAACAGCAGCCGATATTTGCGCCGCAAGAGCCGCGTCAGCACCAGCCCGAGCAGCATCTCGGTATTGCGCCGGGCGTGCCAGACCCGCCAGCGATCACGCGGCATCATTGCCGCGCGGATCAACGGGATATGTGGCAATCCCGGGGGCAAGCCGGGCCCAGTGGCACAGATCGCGATCATCCGGGCCTGCACCGGGATCAGCCTCACCACCGTCGCGGTCACACCCGACAGGCGACGCTTGAGATTGGGGGCGATGACCAGCGGGTTTTCCGTCATCTCAGGGCACCTCCAGTTTGCCGATCAGCGGAACGTCATCCTGCAGGCTGACGGAATGACGCTCTATCATGCGATGCACGACCGGATCGCCCTCCCCGATATGCAGGGCCCGCAATTCGGCAGTGACTTCGGCATCGGACTTGGTGCGGCGCAGGTTATGGCGGACATATTCGTCCCAGGTCGCGATGTGATAGCTTTCCGACCACAAGTCAGGATGCTCCAGATCGCGCAGCAGCGCCCAGTTCCGGGCGCCGTCGCGGCGGCGGATATTGCGACGCTTCTGCATCAGGCGCAGGAATTCCGGAACATCCTTCTGCGCGATCCGGTAGTCGACCATGATCATGATCGGACCGGACCGTCCGCGCAAATCCAGCCGCAGTGCCGGTTCCTGAAAGCGGTTCGCGGGATCGAGATCCAGCTTGCCGAATTCCGGCGCCCGGAACCACAGCCCGACCAGCGCGCCCAGTGCGAGAAACGCCCCTGCCATGGTCAGGGCAGTGCCCAGCCCCTGCGCACCCGCCACGCCGCCCCAGATCCACGAGCCCGCCGCCATGCCGCCGAATGTCGCCGTCTGATACAGCGCCAGTGCCCGCGCCACGACCCAACGCGGGGTGGACAGTTGAACCGTCACGTTGAACAGCGATAGTGCCAGAACCCATGAAGCGCCCGCCGGCAGCATGGCCAGCGCATGAAGCCAGACCGATCGCGTCTGCCCCAGGATCGCCGCGGCAAGGGCAAAGCCCAGAAAGGCGACGCGGATCACGATCTCGTTGTCGAAGCTCTCCCGAATGCGCGGGTTGAACATTGCCCCGGCAATCGCCCCGACCCCGAAACAGCCAAGCAGCCCGCCGAACAGCAACGACCCTCCTTCGGGATGGCTTTTGGCCACCAGCGGCAGCAGCGCCAATACCGATACGCCCGCAAAGCCGAACAGTGCCGCGCGCAGGATGACCCGCAGCAGATTGGGCGACAAAGCGACATAGCGAAGCCCCGCCCCTACGGCCGAGACAAAGGGCTCGCGTCGTATGGTTTGAGGTGCGACATCCGGTTTCCACCACGCCAATGCTCCGATCAGCGGTAGGTAGCTCATGGCGTTCACGGTAAAGGCCGCCGCCGCGCCAAAACCGGCCACGATGAAGCCGCCGACGGCCGGGCCGACGCTGCGCATCAGGTTGAAGCCGACCGAGTTCAGTGTCACCGCGGCGGGCAGATCCTCTCGCGGGACCAGATCACCCATGCTGGCCTGCCAAGGCGGGTTATACAGGGCCTGCCCCGATCCGATCAGGAAGGTAAAGCCCAGAAGCAACCACGGCGTCAGCCATCCCTGCCATGCCACGAAGGCCAGCAAGGCAGAGATCAGCAGCATCAGGCTTTGCGCAGCCAGCAGCAGCAACTTGCGATCGAACAGATCCGCCAACGCCCCCGATATCAGTGCCAACAGCATGATAGGCAGCGTATTGGACGCCTGGACCAGTGCAATCAGCGTTGCGCTTTCGGTCAACTGTGTCATCAGCCACGCGGCACCGACCGCCTGAACCAACCCGCCGAAATTCGATGCCAGTGTCGCGCTCCACAGGATGCGGAAATCATGATGCCGAAAAGGGGCGAAGGCCGAGGATCGGGCGGAATCTTTATGTGTCACGTCGGATGTCACTGCTGGTTTCGGGGCAGCTTAGACAGGCTCTGCCCGAAGGGCAATCAGCCCCCGACATGGTGTCACCCATATTCATTGCGTCGGCAGATAGCCCACATTCACGTGAACTCCCTGAAAGACATAATGAAGTTCCCGTGATGAAAATCATCCTCCGGTTGCATTCATCCTATAGAAACACCCTGAATGCGAATTTTCTAGGGCTGATTGGCCACAGCCTTTAATCAATTCTCCATATGACCGGCCAGCAGGGTTGACTGCCTGACCCCGCGACAGGCTGATGGAATTAGCTCGAATCGCGTGTGGTTCTGCTCCCTGCGGGATTCGCAAGAGTAAAATTGCCTCGGATGCCCCGTCTTCGGGGCATCTGCTGCCGAATAAGGAAATTGAAGATGCGCTTAGCATATCTGCTTGCAGTGGCGGCTTTTGGTCTGTCCGCCTGCGGTTCCAGTCAGACACCGATAAATCTTGGCGGCGCGGATGTGCCCGCAATCTATGAAGCCCGCACCGATACCGGCCCCAACGGCGAGTCGATAGAGATCCCCGCGGTGCGCGCGGCCTATCTGAATGAGCGCAACCAGCGCCAGCGCGTCCCCTATAACGGTCCCGAGGCACCCGGAACCATCGTGGTCGATCCCTATGCCCGGGTGCTTTACCACGTGCTCGAAAATGGCGAGGCAATGCGCTTTGGTATTGCCGTAGGTCGTGCCGGCAAGGGCTTCAGCGGCGACGGGGTTATCTCGGTCAAGAAGCAATGGCCAAGCTGGACACCCACTCAGAACATGATCCGCACCGAGCCTGAGCTTTATGCGCAATTCGCTGGCGGCCTGCCGGGCGGCGTCGACAACCCGTTGGGATCGCGTGCATTGTATCTTTATCGCAATGGCCGCGATACCTATTACCGTATCCACGGCACCATGGATCCCTCCTCGATCGGCAAGGCCACCTCGGCGGGCTGTATTCGCCTGTTCAACCAGGACATCATGGACCTGTTCGACGAAACCGAACTGGGCACCCGTGTCACGGTTCGCAGCCAGGCCGAAAGCCTGCGCTTCGAAGGCCCGCTGATCGAAACACCCGAGGGCTATGTCATCCCCGCGCGCGAGCAGGCCCAGGCAACCGCGGTAGCGGCGGCTCCGACAACACAGCCACCACTGGTTGAAAGTGCCGTTCCAGCGCGATGAGCCGTGCTTGGAAGCCGATGCGTTTTGCTGGCCCCGATCGCTGATCGGGGCCATTTCAATTGCAAATTTCCGCGCGCTAACGCAATCTGCGCGGAAAACATATCCATAAGCCTCCACGAGGAAGCGCAATGCCTAACTATATGAAACTCGAACAGGACATTCTGCCCGCCAAAGAGCAATCGCTGGCCACGGCCAGCAGGCAGCCGGCCATTGCTGCATTGGACGCGCCAGGTCTGATACGGCTTATCGATGATCTCACGAAAGCGCTCGCAACCGCCGGCGAGCCCGGCAAGGATGGCAAGGTGACGCGCGCCGACCTGCTGGCCACCGCCCTGCGCCGGGCCATGAACGAGCGACGCCGACGCGGCCTGACAGCCGAGGGTAAGCCAAGGGGCGGCACAGGCACCAAATCCGCCACGGCAAAACCCGCGAGCACCTCGCGAACCTCCCCCGCCAAGGCAAAAACCGTCACGCGCCGCGAAACGCGCAAGCCCGCCGGTCGCAAGACCTCCGAAACACGTAAACCCGATCAGAGAACAGGTTCGCGTCGGATCGCCAAGCTTCCCGCAAAGCCTGCCCCGCTCAAACCAGCCATCCGGCCCGAACCGGCAGCAGCAGTCGTTGCGCCGTCGCCGATAGCGGCCCCCAAGGCCGAAGCGGTTTCGTCCGGTTCCGAAGCCTTACCCGTGGACACCGCCAAGGCCGCGAAGAAAGCTGCGAAGAAAGCCGCCCTGAAAGTCGCGAAACAGGCAGAAAAAGAGCTTAAGAAAGCTGCCAGGAAAGCCGAAAAGGAAGCTGAGCGCGCCGCCCGGAAGGCAGCGAAGAAGGTCGCGCGAAAGGCAGCTATCAAGGCCCCCGACTCCAAGGAAAAAGCCAAGAAATCCGGCAAGAAAAAATGATCCCTGGCTTTCGAACACCACCGGGATCCCTTGCCTGAAGATGCGCCATTTCACGTTTCTTATTGCGATCCTGCTCATTATCTCCGGCCAGGCCCTCGCCCGGCCTGCCGTGGACGCCGTGCAAGGCCGCCCGCCTGCCGAGACGGGCGAAGAAACGCGCTGCTCGGATGACGGGCGCGATTGCGTCCGGCTGGAACATTATGCAAGCGATGTCTGCCGGCTGATCGAGCGCAATGCCTCGGAACATGAACTCGACCCGAATTTCCTCGCACGCCTGCTATGGAAGGAAAGCCGCTTCGAACCCGGCGCGATCAGCCCCGCAGGCGCATTGGGGATCGCACAATTCATGCCGGGAACCGCCGATCTTTATGATCTCGACGATCCGTTCAATCCGGCACAGGCCATCCGCAAGGCGGCGTGGTATCTTGACTATCTGCGCGACAGTTTCGGCAATATCGGGCTGGCCGCCATCGCATATAACGGCGGCGAAAACCGTGCTGCCCGGTTTATCGCCAAACAGACCACCCTGCCCTATGAAACGCTGGATTACGTCGAGGCCATCACCGGCTACAGCGCCCTGCGCTGGCGCGACAACCCGCCCGGGGACGATGACCTGAAGCTCGCCCTGAATTCCGAGCCGGAGTTCCGCTCCGCCTGCGAGAAGATGGCGGGTGATCGCAGCCTGCGCGAGTTCATCATCCAGCCGCGCGTTTTTCCGTGGGGTGTGATCGTCGCCAGCCATCCAAGCCGATCCGGCGCAATCCAGCAGGTCAACCGCCTGAACCGCAGTCTGCATCCAATCCTCGGAGGCAAACGCGTCGGCTATGTCCGCAAGAAGCTGAGCGGCATGCCACGCACGATTTACACCGCTCAAGTCGGTTATGA
The DNA here is from genome assembly GCF_003697785.1 of Paracoccus alkanivorans. Lineage (GTDB taxonomy): Bacteria > Pseudomonadota > Alphaproteobacteria > Rhodobacterales > Rhodobacteraceae > Paracoccus > Paracoccus alkanivorans. Next base: position 188,580 of record NZ_QOKZ01000004.1, read on the forward strand.
AAGCCGGAGCGAAGCCGCCAGTTTCTGCCTGAAATTCAAGAAAATCGGTGGCCGCTGCATCGTGCTGAAGAATTGATGCCGGGATAGTTCGGGCATTCACGGCTCGCAGGCGATACCATCGCCGTCCTGATCCAGTCTGTATTCATCCGGTCCGACGACGCGGACTGGCCCCTGAACATATTCAGGGCCGTTTCCGCTGCCGCTGGCACAATCCACATCGCTGGCGATCGGAACACACACTCCGTCGTAATTGGGATGACAATCCTGAGCGATAGCAGGACCCGCAAATAAAGCCATGAAAACCAGAAACCGCATTAACCTTCTCCCTTCCCGGTAAATGCGGCAATCATCCTGCTCTTGGCAAGAGCCGGTTTGCCCATCCTACAGGAAACTCTGTGGATCGATATCCACGGCCAGTCGCAGATTGGTCGGCGGCTTGTGCGGTGCCAGCCAGTCGGCGATCGCCGCCTGCAGCGGGGCCTGGCGCGGTGCATGGATCAACATCCGCATCCGCTGACGCCCCCTGACCCGGGCGATGGGCGCCGGTGCAGGCCCCCATAATTCGGCACCGGCCTCGCGCAATATTTCCGCGTTTTCCGCCAGTTTCCGCGCGAACCCTGCGACCGTGGCAAGGTCGGGATGCGACAGGATGATCCCTGCCAGCCGTCCGAAAGGAGGCATCCCGGCCGCCTGCCGCCCCGCCGCCTCGGCATCCCAGAAGGCCTCGTCCTCGCCCGACAGAATCGCCCGGATGACCGCGTGATCGGGCTGATGCGTTTGTAGCATCGCCACACCCGGCGTCTGCCCGGATTGCCGCCCCGCGCGCCCTGCCACCTGCCGCATCAGTTGAAAGGACCGCTCCGCCGCCCGCAGGTCGGCGCCCTGCAGCCCCAGATCCGCGTCGATCACACCAACCAGCGTAAGCCTTGGAAAATTGTGCCCTTTGGCGACGATCTGTGTGCCGATGATGATATCCGTATCGCCCTCGGCAATCGCCGCGATGGTCTCTTTCAGCGCCCGCGCCGAATGGAACAGGTCCGAGGAAAGCACCGTCGCCTTCGCATCGGGAAACCGTTCCGCGACCTCTTCAGCGATGCGTTCGACACCGGGTCCTATAGGCGCCAGCTTGCCCTCGACCCCGCAGGACGGGCAGGCCGTGGGGATCACCCGAGTCTCGCCGCATTGATGGCAGACAAGCCGGTTCTGGAAACGGTGTTCGACCATTCGCGCATCGCATTGATGACAGCCGATCTGCTCGCCACAGGCCCGGCAAACCGTCACCGGCGCAAACCCCCTGCGGTTCAGAAACAGCAGGGATTGCTGGCCCTGCGCCAACCGTGCCTCGACCGCTTCTGCAAGGGTCGGCGAAATCCAGCGCCCCGACGGCATGTCTTCGGCACGCAGGTCGATGGCGGTCATGTCGGGCAGTTCCGCCTCGCCATAGCGCGAGCGCAAATCCAGCCGCCGGTATTTCCCGCTGCCCGCATTCACCCAGCTTTCAAGGCTTGGCGTGGCCGAGGCCAGCACCACCTGGGCCTTGCAAATCGAGGCCCGCAGCACCGCCATGTCGCGAGCATTGTAGTAAACCACGTCCTCCTGCTTGTAGCTGCCGTCATGTTCCTCATCGACGACGATCAGCCCAAGATCGCGGAATGGCAGGAACAGCGCCGAACGCGCGCCAACCACCAGCCCGACCTCTCCTCGCCCGGCCATATGCCACAGGCGGCGGCGTTCGGTGCGGGTGATGCCGCTATGCCATTCCCCGGGACGCGCGCCGAAACGCGCCTCGACACGTTCCAGGAACTCGGCCGAAAGCGCAATCTCCGGCAGCAGAACAAGCGCCTGCCGCCCCTGCGCCAGACATTCGGCGACGGCCTCCAGATAGACCTCGGTCTTGCCTGAGCCGGTGACGCCGCGCAGCAGCGTTGTGCCGTAGCCGCCTTCGCGGATCGCGCCACGCAGGCTGTCGGCGGCGGCCTGCTGATCCTCGGCAAGCGATTTTCCGGGCAGCGATGGATCGAGACGCGGATAGGGCAGGTCACGCGGCGCCTCGATCTCTGCCAGAGTGCCTTGCGCAACCAGTCCCTTGACTACCGATGTCCCGACCCCGGCCAGTTGCGCAAGCTCGGACGGCGCAAAACTGGCCCCGCCGTGATCGGCCATGACCTGCAGAACGCGCGAGCGCGCCTCTGTCATCCGATCCGGGGGCTCGCCGGCGGGCACGATGACACGGCGGGCGGCAGGCGGCTGGTCCAGATCCGGCGCGCGCGTGGCCATGCGCAGCATCAGTGGCGGCGGAGTCAGGGTGTAATCGGCGGCACGGATCAGGAAATCGATAAAGCCGGGCTGGAACGGCTCGGCCTCCAGCGCCTTGCCGGCCGGGCGCAGCTTGGCGGGATCGAAATCACCGGTTCCCTCGCCCCAGACCAGTCCCAGCACCCGGCGCGGCCCAAGGGGCACGCGCACGAGCTGCCCCTGCCTGACGCCACCCTCGGGCGCAAGATAATCCAGCACGCCCACGGGTTCGGTCGTCAGCACGGCAATCCGGCTGCGCGGGGGGAAATGGGCTGGTGGGCTTTCATCGTTCATTGCGCAGATAAAGCCGACCTGCCGGGCAGGTTGCAAGTCCGCGCATCATGGGTTGTCCCTCTTTCCGACGGACCCCATCTGGAGTATGACGCTCACGAACCGCCACAAAGGGAGCCGGACCATGAAATTCTTTGTCGATACCGCAGATGTTGCCGCTATCAGGGAGCTCAATGATCTGGGCATGGTGGACGGTGTCACGACCAATCCGTCATTGATCCTGAAAGCCGGGCGCGACATCACCGAAGTCACCCGCGAAATCTGCGAGATGGTGGACGGCCCGGTCAGCGCCGAGGTCGTGGCCGAGAAGGCCGATGACATGATCCGCGAAGGCAAGACACTTGCCAAGATCGCCGACAATATCGCCGTGAAGGTGCCGTTGACCTGGGACGGGCTGAAAGCCTGCCGCGCGCTGTCGGACGACGGCCACATGGTCAATGTCACCCTGTGCTTCTCGCCTGCGCAGGCGATTCTGGCGGCGAAGGCCGGTGCGACCTTCATCAGCCCCTTCATCGGCCGGTTGGACGACATCCATCTGGACGGGGTCGAACTGATTGCCGATATCCGGGAAATCTACGACAATTACGGCTACGAGACGCAGATCCTCGCGGCCTCGATCCGTTCGGTCAACCATATCATCGAGGTTGGCAAGATCGGCACCGATGTCATCACCGCACCGCCCGCCGTCATCAAGTCGATGGCGAACCATGTCTTGACCGACAAGGGCCTGGCGCAGTTCAATGCCGATTGGGAAAAGACCGGTCAGAAAATCGGCTGAGAGCGGCATGACATCGAAAGGGGCAGGAATGACGTTGGAACTCGATCAGGAGATTCGAGACAAGCTTCTGGCCGATCCCGGCGTCATCCTCGCCGACCGCGACCTGATGCGGGCGCTTGTCGATGCGCGCGAGGCCGAGATCGGCGACAATGTCATCGACATCCGCGGCCGCGCAATGGAGGCGCTGGAGACCCGGCTCGACCGGCTTGAGGCGCAGCATGAAAGCGTCATCGCCACGGCCTATGACAACCAGTCGGGAACTGCGGTGGTGCACCGGGCGGTGATCGGCCTGCTCGAGGCCGCCGATCTGGAGGAATTCATCGACAGCCTTCAGACCGAGATCGCGCCGCTTCTGCGGATCGAGACGCTGCGGCTGGTGGTCGAGGAAACTCCTGCCATTCCGGGCCTGCCCGAGGATGTGATCGTCACGCCCGAAGGCAGTATTGACCAGATCATCGCAGCAGGCCGCCGCGCGCCCCGTGGTGACGACATCGTCCTGCGTGCCGCCGAGCCGATCACAAAGCCGGCCCATGCCCGCGATGTCGCCTCGGAGGCGCTCCTGCCTCTTGACCTGGGGGCCAAGCGCCCAAAGGCGGTGCTGCTGATGGGCAGCGCCGACAAGTCGCGCTTCATGCCCGCCCATGGCACCGACCTGCTGCGATTCTTCGGGCAGGTGTTCCGGCTGGTGCTGATCATGCGGCTTAGGGCATGACCTCGCCCGGCCCGCTGGCCCTCGCCCCCGCCATGGCGGATGCGCTGGCCCGCTGGCTGGAGATCGAGGCCGCGACCCGCGATCGCTCCGCCCACACGATCACGGCCTACCGCGCCGATCTGCTGGCCTTCCTGGGTTTCCTGAGCGGGCATCACGGCGAGGCTGCCACGCCGAAATCTCTGGCATCCCTGCGGCAGGCGGATATGCGCGCCTTCGCCGCCTCTGAACGGGCGCGGGGGCTGGGCGCGCGTTCATTGGCGCGAAGGCAATCGGCGGTGCGCAGTTTCCTGCGCTGGCTCTCGGACCGCGAGGGCTTCGACCTGTCCGCAGCACTCGCGAGCCGCAGTCCGAAATATGCTCGGTCCCTGCCCCGCCCGCTTTCACCCGATCAGGCGCAGGATGCGCTGGACATGGTTGCGGTGGGGCATGACACGCCATGGGTCTCGGCCCGCGATGTGGCGGTGATGACACTTCTCTGGGGCTGCGGGCTGCGAATTTCCGAGGCGTTGCGGTTGGATGGCCGCGACTGGCCCTTTCGCGAGGCACTGGTGATTGCCGGCAAGGGCGGCAAGGAGCGGCATGTGCCGGTATTGCCCGTAGCACATGAAGCGGTGGCCGAATATCTGCGTCTCTGTCCCTGGCGGCAGGCCCTGGATCAGCCATTGTTCCGTGGCGTGCGCGGGGGCAGGTTGGGCCAGGACGCCATCGCCTCGGCACTGCGGCGGGCGCGGGCGGCACTGGGGCTTCCGCCCTCGGCGACTCCGCATGCGCTGCGCCATTCCTTTGCCACCCATCTGCTTGCCGCCGGGGGTGATTTGCGCACCATCCAGGAGTTGCTGGGTCATGCCAGCCTGTCCACGACACAGGTCTATACCGGTGTGGATGATGCCCATCTGATGGCCGTCTATCGGGCCGCCCATCCGCGACGGTGACGGCTTAACCCTGTATCAATCGTTGGATGACAGGGTTAGCGTGTTCCAATGCGGGCGTGGATCGTGGCGGCAAAAACACAAACAGCAGCGTTGTTTCCCGGTATCGGAGCACTACTCCCATCTCTCCTTGCAGCCGCTGGCATGCTTGCCCCGACCTCTTCCACCGCCTCATCCTTCGAAACCTTTGGCGATACTGCGCAGATTGTCCTGCCTCTGGCCGCTGCGTATTGCGCGGGGCATAATGATCGCCTTGCGTCATTCCTTGCAGATTACGGCAAGACCACGATTCTGGTGCATGGTTCAAAAATGGGCCTCGGAAATGCCCCGATCAACCGGCGCCCGAGCGGGGGAGACCGGGGTTTCCCCTCGGGCCATACAGCCTCGGCATTCGCGGGGGGCGGCGGAACTGTCGCGCCACTGCACCGCGACAAGCCGGACCGCACAAGGGGTCTTCTATAGCACAACCCTGCTTGTCGGGTTATCGCGAATCGATGCGAATGCCCATAACGCCGGGCAAGTAGCGGCCGGAGCCCTTGTCGGCATGACCGCCGGCTCGATGCGGTTCGGGATCAGCCTGGACAGGCTGGGGGTTCGGATCGGGATCGAATTCTGATCCGGCACTCAGCGCTGAAGCCGCACCGGGTGATGCGCGGCGGCAGCCTCGCGGTCCACGATCCGATCCGCCACCCATGCCCCGATGAAAAAGCACATGGTCGCCAGCATCAGCGGCCCGACAAAGATCGATACACCGGTGACACCCGCCCCGATCGCGCAGCCGCCTGCCAGAACGCCTCCGAATCCCATCAGCGCCCCGCCGCCGAGCGAACGCAGCATCTGCGGGACGCTGTGATAACCCTCCAATCGCAACTCCCGACCGGCCAGCGCACCGAGAAAGGCGCCGAGAAACACCCCGGGGATCAGGCCGAGGCTGAAGTCCAGCGCGAACTCGGCGGTCATCAGCGACAGCACAACCCCGGCCGAGGGTGCCGCGAAAGTCGCCGAGACGACGCCCAGAGGCTCGAAAGATACCAGAGATTGCGTATAGGTCAGCACCCATCCGATGGTGATGGCGATGCCGGTGATCATCGCAAATACACCCGCAGACAGGCCGGTGCCCGTGCGACGCGCCAGCCCAACAGCCACAAGCAGCATGGCGGCACCGACCAGCACCCCAAACAATGGTCCCGCACCGAGTTCCGCCAGCAGGTCCATGTTGCGGCCCCCTGCGGTCATCGACATCCCGTTCACCCATTGCCGCACCGGGGCGAGGAAGCCACCGATGGTGAACTGTGCGACCAGCGCAAAGACAAGCCCCGCCAGCATGCAGCGCAGATTGCCGGTGCCTGCCAGAACCAGAAGCCGCCCCGAACAGCCGCGCGCCAGCACCATGCCGATGCCAAAGATCAGGCCGCCGATGACCGCCCCGGACCAGCTTCCCGCGAAATTCATCAGTTGCGCCGTATCCGCGTCAAACAGCCCCGTCATCCGCGCCCCCTGCGCCGACAATACAGCCGCCCCGACCGCCATGAGCCAGATAGCCATGCGCGAACCGGGACGACCTCGCGCCAGTTCCACCGCCGCCGAACGCAGGCAGAAGGCAGAGCGCTGTGCCGCAAAACCGAACAATGCGCCGGTCAGCAGCCCGATCAACAATGCAGTCGTCAGATCGCCCAAACGCTCGGATATGTCGGTCAGCAATGTGGGCAGATCCATGGCGGGGTTCCTCTGGCAGATAAGCGGCTGCAAAATGACCTGTTGCAGCACTGACCGCAAGAGCCGGCGGAATCACCCCCGTTTCGCGATATCCCGCCAGCAGGCCCGACGATCGTCAGGGCGCGATCTGGCGGTAAAAACCGCCCGCGCAATAGCCCGAGCCAGAACCGAGGCCGCCGCATGACCAAGCCAGAACGAATCCGCGACCGGATCCTGCAACGGCCTTGCGCCGGTCGAGGCGGCAAAGACCAGATCACCGTCAAGTGGCGTGTGGCTGGGAACCAGGGCACGGGCCAGCCCGTCATGCGCCACCGTCGCCAATCTTTGCAGTCCGGCCTTGTCCAGGTTCGCATCCGTCGCGACGATGGCGATGGTCGTGGCCTCGCCCGGGCGCTTGAAGGGCAAAGGCTCGGCAGCGGCGGGAAACTCGGATGGCAGCCCGAGACCGCCGAACTCGCGCTCCAGTTCCCAGGGAGCGGCCCAGAAATGCGCTGTCTCACCAACGGTGGCCGAGCCGAGCGCGTTGACAGCCACCAGGGCCCCCACCGTCATCCCGTTCTCCAGCACCGCCGAGGCCGAGCCCAGACCGCCCCACAAACGGGCCGTCATGGCTCCGGTCCCCGCACCTTCGCTGCCGATGGCGAACTCGGAAGCTGCGGCCTTGTAGGCCCGCAAACCGAGTTCCGGATAGGGGTTTTCTCTCCAATCCTTCTTTCCGCCATTCAGCAGATCAAAGAGGATCGCGCCGGGCACGATCGGCACCCGTGCCTCGCCCACGGCAAAGCCGCGCCCGTCAGCGGCGAGCCCGGCCATTACACCGTCACAAGCGGCCACTCCGAATCCGGACCCTCCCGACAGCACCAGCGCATCGACCTGTGACACCAGCTTGTCGGGTGCCAGCAGGTCTGTGTCCCGCGTGCCCGGCGCCCCGCCCATGACATGCACCGAGGCCGTGAAGGGCGCGTCGCCGGTCAGCACGGTCACGCCGGAACGCAATTCCGCATCCTGCGCATTGCCGACCCGCAGGCCGGCGACATCGGTGATCAGGTTGCGCGGCCCCGGTTTCATCAGCCCCTCCCTTGTTGCCGACAGTTTGTGCGAGCCACTCGCCCGCCGCAAGCCGGGAAATCTTTACTTTGCCCGGACCGATCCCTATCTGATGCCGTCATGGCCAAGGAAAGCGAAAACAAGAACTACAAGGTGATTGCCGAAAATCGCCGGGCGCGCTTCGATTACTTCATCGAAAGCGATCTGGAGGTTGGCATCATGCTGACCGGATCGGAGGTGAAATCCCTGCGCACCGGCCAGTCGAATATCGCCGAAAGCTATGCCTCCATCGAGGATGGCGAATTATGGCTGATCAACGGTCATATCGCCTCGCTGCCCAATGCCGGCGTATTCGGACACGAGGAGCGCCGCAGGCGCAAGCTGCTGGTGAACAAGCGCGAGCTTGCGCGGCTGTGGCAGGCCATCGGGCGGCAGGGAATGACGCTGGTGCCGCTGGTGATGTATTTCAACCATCGCGGGCTGGTAAAACTGAAGATCGGCATCGCCAAGGGCAAGAAGGTTGCCGACAAGCGCGAAACTTCTGCCAAGCGCGACTGGAACCGGCAGAAGCAACGGTTGCTGAAACAGAACGGATAAGCCAATCCCGGCATTGCAGCCTGCCCCTTCCCCCTGTAAATCGGGCCAGTACCGACAAAGGGGGTGCCGATGCAGGACGATCCGAAAACGCTGGTCTCAACCGAATGGCTGGCCAGGCATCTGAACGATCCTGACTTGCGGGTAATCGACGCAAGCTGGCATATGCCCGCAACGGGCCGGGACGCGCGTGCCGAATACGATGAGGCGCATATCCCCGCTGCGCGATTCTTCGATATCGAGGCGATTTCCGACAAGCGCAGCACATTGCCGCATATGGCACCTCCGGTCGAGATGTTCATCAGCCGTATGCGCGCGATGGGCGTAGGCGACGGCCATCAGGTGGTCGTCTATGACAACTCTGATGTCCGCAGCGCCGCCCGGGTCTGGTGGACCTTCCGCCTGATGGGCAAGACCGATGTGGCGGTGCTGGATGGCGGCTTTGCCAAATGGCAGGCCGAGGGCCGCCCGATCGAGGACATGCCCCCGGTATTGCGCGACCGCCACATCACCGTGCAACGCCAGGCAGGGCTGGTGCGCGACGTGACGCAGGTCGCCGCCGCCTCGAAACTGGGCGATCACGAGATCATCGACGCCCGCGCCCCGGAACGCTTCCGCGGCGAGGCAGACGAGCCGCGCCCCGGCCTGCGCGCCGGCCATATACCGGGCGCAAAGAACCTGCCCTTCGGCCGCCTGTTGAACAAGAACGGCACGATGAAGGACCCCGAGGCCCTTCGTGCCGAGTTCGAAGCCGCCGGGGTGGATCTGTCGAAACCCGCCATCACCAGTTGCGGTAGCGGCGTGACCGCGGCGATCCTCAGCCTCGCGCTGGAGCGGATCGGTCACCGCAACCATTCGCTTTATGATGGAAGCTGGACCGAATGGGGCAGCTTTTCCGACCTTGAAATCGCAACCGGAGACGCCTGATGCTGACCGATCTGAAACCGCAAGCCCCTGACAAGATCCTGATGCTGATCGAGGAATACAAGGCCGATACCCGTCAGGGCAAGATCGACCTGGGCGTCGGGGTCTACAAGAACCCCGAAGGGGTCACCCCGGTCATGCGCGCCGTCAAGACAGCCGAGCAGCGGATTTGGGAAGCGCAGACGACCAAGTCCTATACTGGCCTCGCCGGTGAGCCGGAATTCCGCAATGCCATGGCGCAGATGGTATTGGGCGATGCGCCCTCCGATCGTCTCGCCTCACTGGCCACGGTCGGTGGCACCGGTGCCATCCGCCAGGCGCTGGAACTGGCCCGGCTGGCCAATCCCGGCGTGACCGTTCATGTTTCGGACCCGACATGGCCCAACCACCTTTCGATCATGAAATTCATGGGCCTGCCCTTTGTCGAATACCGTTATTTCGACAATGACACCCGAGGTGTCGATTTCGAGGGGATGAAAAAGGATATCGCCAAGGCGGGCAAGGGAGACGTCGTGCTTCTGCATGGCTGCTGCCACAATCCCACCGGTGCGAACCTGACTGCAGAGCAATGGGAAGAAGTCGCCGCGATACTGGAAAAATCCGGCGCTTTACCCTTGATCGACCTTGCCTATCAGGGCTTTGGCGACGGGTTGGACGCCGATGCCGCCGCCACCCGCCTGCTGGCGAGCCGCCTGCCAGAAGTGCTGATCGCGGCGTCCTGCTCGAAGAATTTCGGCATCTACCGTGAACGGACCGGGATCCTTATGGCTCTGGCGGAAAACAGCGCCGCCCGCGATCTTGCCCAGGGCTCCCTGGCCTTCCTGAACCGCCAGACCTATTCCTTCCCGCCCGACCACGGTGCCCGCATCGTCAGCACCGTCCTGACTGACGAGGGGCTGCGCGCGGATTGGGCATCGGAACTGGAAGATGTCAGGAACGGCATGCTGGGCCTGCGCGAACAGCTCGCATCGGAACTGCGCGACCTGTCGGGCAGCGACCGGTTCGATTTCATCGCCCGGCATCGCGGCATGTTCTCGCGCCTCGGGGCCAGCCCTGAGCAGGTCCAGAAACTGAAATCAGATTCCGCCATCTACATGGTCGGCGATTCGCGGCTGAACATCGCCGGGCTGAACCGCGACACCGTTCCGGTCCTTGCCCGCGCCATCATCGACGCCGGGATCTGACGGCTTCTTCTTTGGCCTGACCACTTTCGCGAAAACCCAGCCCGGATGGGCTGGGTGGGACGGCCCCCCCTTTCAGCGGCGTGCCAGCTTCCTGTCGATATAATCCCGCAATTCCTCGATTTCCGTGCGGCGAACACGAAGCTCTTCCATTGCCGTCTGCCATTCCACGTCGGCAGCCGCCAGCTTGCTCATCAATTCCGCCTCGCGTCGTTCCAGCCGGGCCACGGCAATATCACGGGCCTCTTCGGCTTCGTGCAATTGCTGGGCCATGCGGTCCAGTTCATTCATGCTGGCACGGGTTGGGCGCGTCATGCGCTGGACAATCAGGCCAACTAGCCAGCCCACGACAAAGGTGGTGAACAGGATAACTGCAGTGGCGGTGATGAATTCGGTGCGGTTCATTCTGCGCTGGCTTCGCTTTGTTGAGTGTTCCCTTCGTCACCTTCTTCCCCTCCTTCGGCCCCATCGGGACGGGGCTCGGGGCGGGGGGTGTCGTCGTCAGGCGTCTGAACAGGTAGCCTAATATTTTCCTCGCGTTCGTCCAGTGTCTGGAATTCCTCGCTCGCGCCGAGCGTCGCCGGAGCAGTACGGGGTGCGTCATTCACCTTGGGCATTTCCGGCCCGAAGGGCACTTCGTCCGGAGGAGGAGGAGGAGCACTTTCTTCCTCATGGGCCTCCTGCGTTTCCAAGGCTTCCCCGGTTACCCCCTCGATTGTCACCGGTGGGGACAAAGGCTCGCTGCGGACGGGTCTATCCGAAATCAGGCGGAACTCGATCCGCCGATTTTCCTCGCGGCCTTCCTCGGTATCGTTGCTGGCAATGGGCTGGCTTTCGCCATAACCACGCGATGTCATGTTGCCGGTGTCGATTCCGGCATCAGTCATCGCGTTCACCAGGGCCTGCGCCCGTGCCCGCGACAGATCGGCATTGAACCCTTCCGATCCCTGCGAGTCGGTGTGCCCACCGGCCTCTATCTGGAAATCCGAGCAATCGGTCATCGCATCCGCCAACCGTTTCAGCGTCTCGGACGGGTCGCCCGCAATCGTGGATTTGTTCGGTTCGAACCCGATCGCCGCTTCGGACATGATGATGTTCAGGCGGTCAACACATTCTCCACCGTCGGGCAATGCCAGCGCCGGATCCAGTCGGCGGTCATAGCGGATCGAAAGCTGGTATTTGGCACCGGCTCCAAGGCGTTTCGACAACCCGGCAGCGACATGTTCTGCCGCACGCGGGTCGCCCGAATCTCCCGACAACTCGATCATGTCAGGAGTCACCTTGACCGAACCCTTCTCCAACCCATCAATCGCCTCAAGAGCCGCGATCACCCTGACCGTCCACCCCCCCGGCGTGTTTTCATCGCTGCGCAACTTGCCCTGGACCGAGGCAAATCGTGCCTGGGCAAAACTGTCCACTGCCTCGCGCATCTGCTGGTCGGCAATCCGCCCCTGCACAGTCAATTCGCGCCCGGATGTCATGGTCGCGGTGAACTCTGCCGGCCCCGCCGGGCCGTCAGGGGGCGTTTCCAGCTGCGCGTGCAGCGAAAAGACCGGCGGCAAAGCCTGTTCGAGATTGGCCACCACCTTGTCGAAATCAGCACGCGCGACACCCGCCGGCACGGTCAGCCCGACATCGGCATCCGAGATGGTCACCGTCCCCCGCCCCAGAGCGGCAACCGCCCCGATCGCCGCAACTCCGGCATCAGCCCAGTCCGGCGTGGGCGCCCCGAGTGCCAGGGTGCAGCCAGGGGTGCCTTGAACTCCGGCCCGGACAGCCGCCGCGAGAATACGATCCCGGCCTTCTTCACGATCGGCGGCGCATGCATCGAAACGTGCACCTTCGTCATCGATCAGGAATCGCATTGTGAACGGCACGATAACCGGGCGCGGCGCGGAGATATTCGCCTCGAGAGTCACATCATGCGGCAGCGACCGGTTCAATTCGGTCTCCAACCGCCCCTTTTCGGCCCTGCTTTCGGCCAGCGCCTCTACCGTGACCGCCCCCGGCTCGATCGAGATCTTTGCCCGTGGCGTCAATTGCGCTATCCGCAGGCCGTATTGAACCGCAGCATCCCAGTTCTCGGGGGCGGGGTAATCGGCATTCTCCAGCAAATCGGTAATTCGCGGTGCCGCAGTTTCGCTCTCCAAGGCATGAACCAATGCCGCCCGGTTGGTAGAAGCCGGAACCAGCCCGATCAGCGAGATACCCTCGTCGTTTCTCAGCAACTCGACCTTGAACGCCGGCGGCGCGGCAGCTTCACGGGCGACCACGGTGATCTCATCGACAATCCTCCTGGAGTCGATCACTGTGCCAGCCTGCGTCACGGCGCGAAAGCGGTCCACTTCGGTCGGCGCGGTGCCCGACAACAGCACCTGCAACCCGTCGCTGCGAATCTCGACCCATTCCTGTCCCGCATCAGCCAATGCATGCCGCACCCTGGCCTCGGAACGCTGCTCCATGAAATCAGCTGCCTCGCGCGCGCCATACCAGGACAGGGCACCGATACCGGCCAGCACGACAATTGTCGCCAAAGAGGTGGATACGCCTTTGCGGGACGACGCCATGAACCGGCACCTCGCGGTTGTTGAAAGCTGGGTTGGTCTAGCGGCGCCTTGCGAAAGGCGCAATCATGCAAGCCCCGCAAAGGCAAGGAATATCGCCAGCACAAGGCCCGCATCACGGTTCGAACGGAACAAGCGCAGGCAGATATCATTTTGATCCGGTTGAAAAATTTTTAACTGCCAGAGCAGGTGTCCAGCAAAACCAGCCAATCCGATCCAGCCTATCAACAGATTGCGACCCGTCAGCGAAATCGCCACCGCCAGAAGCAGAACCGCCAGTAAAGCGAACCCCACGAGGATACGCGGGCTGTTTTCGCCGAACAGCCGGGCGGTGGATTTGACCCCGATCAGCGCGTCATCCTCGACATCCTGATGGGCATAGATGGTGTCGTAAAAGATCGTCCAGGCGATGCCGGCGAGCCACGCAACCACCGGCGCGACATCCAACCGCCCCATATGCGCCGCATATGCCAACATCACACCCCAGTTGAAGGCGAGGCCAAGGAATATCTGCGGCCACCACGTAAAGCGCTTGGCAAAGGGATAGATCGCCACCAGCGCAAGCGAGGCCACTCCCATCCAGATCGCGGCCTTGCCCAATGTCAGCAGGATCACGAATCCCACCAAAGCCTGCGCGATCAGCCACAAATAGGCCCCTCGCAACGTCACCCGCCCCGAGGGCAAGGGCCGCGATCTCGTGCGGGCGACCTTTGCATCGATATCCCTGTCGGTGATGTCGTTCCATGTGCAGCCCGCCCCGCGCATCACCAGCGCGCCAAGGCCACATGCCACCGCGATCCACAGATCGCGCCATGCCGGCGCATCCGCCATCATCGCCAGCCCAATTCCCCACCAGCAGGGCAACAGCAGAAGCCAAGTCCCGATGGGCCGGTCGGCCCGGCTAAGATGCAGCCAGGGCCGCCAGGATTCGGGCGCGTAACGGTCAGCCCAATTTCCCCCGGGCGCATCCGCGACAGTGTCTGGCTTTTTCGTCTGGCTTTGCATAGCGTCTGCCTGTCATGGCGAAGATAAGACTGTTCATAGATCACCCTCTGGCCACGGGACAACCCGTCATGCTGGAAGCCGCGCAGGCGCATTACCTGTCGGGCGTCATGCGGCTGCGCGCGGGAGAGGTGATCTCGGTCTTCAACGGCCGCGACGGGGAATGGTCCGCAAGCATTATCGAGGCGGGCAAGCGCGGCGGCAGTCTCGAATTGCTGGAGCAAACCGCGCCGCAACGCGATCCACCCGATCTCTGGCTGTTATTCGCGCCAATCAAGAAGGCGCGGACAGATTTCATCGTCGAAAAGGCGGCGGAACTGGGCGCGGCCCGTATCCTGCCCATCCAAACCGATTTCACCAATTCCGAGCGTATCCGGCAGGATCGTCTGCAAGCCCATGCCGTCGAGGCGGCAGAACAATGCGGCGGCACCTATGTGCCTGGCGTGGACGAACTTGTGCCACTGGCTCGCCTGCTGGACGGTTGGGACGGCATCCGCCGGATATTATGGGCGGATGAGGCGATGGCGGGACCCGCGCAGACCTTGGCTGAATTGCCTGCCGCTCCCTGGGCAATCCTGATCGGTCCCGAGGGCGGTTTTTCCGACGCTGAACGATCACGCCTCACGGCGCTGCCCTTCGTTACGCGAATCAGCCTTGGCCCGAGGATCCTGCGCGCCGATACCGCTGCCGTAGCGGCAATGACGCTGTGGCAGGCGATGCTGGGCGACTGGCGCTGAACTGGCATTGCCTGGATTCTATCAATTCACCCTTTATGAATGCTGCGTCGCAGCATGACATTAAACTTTAAATAGCCTGCAAGAATCGCATAGCGGCTTTGCCGATTCTGCGCCTACAATTCTGCATGTGCACAATCTATCTCCTGCTTATCCGAAACATGCCCGCTGATCGGGCAATCTGAAAACAGGTGATATGATGTCCGCCATCGAAACGAACCGCAGCTTTGCAGTTGGAGGCCTTGGCAGTGTCGTCGCAAATCTCGCTTCGCTGATCGGGTCGTGGAATGACACGCGCAAAACCCGCCGCGAACTGAACCGCCTGTCGGACCGCGAACTGGACGATATCGGCCTGACCCGCGGCGACATCGAGCGGATTGCGCGCGGCCTCTGAGCCAGAGCAAAAGATGAACGAACCCCCGAATGCTGCTGTGCGCGGGGGTTTTTTCATGCGCGGGTGGCGGGAATCGTCTGATCGGCCCGTTTCTGCACTTCCGACAGCACGAACAGCCGCAATGCCGTGGCAAGCCCTATATCCGGAGGCCGGTTACGGTCGATCCGGCCGATAAGTGTTGCGCGTGTCACGCCCAGAAGATCGGCCTCACGCCCCAATGCGCGCCAGAACGCGTCCTCCAGCGAAACCGACGTCCGATGTCCCTCGATCGTGACCGAGCGTTTCAGCGGCGGGGTCATCGGCGGCAGGTCAATCATCGCGCTTATGAGCCCCGTGCGCGCGCCCGATCCGGTCGGCCTCGGCCTGCCTTATTTCGCGATCACGCTTTGCCTCGCCATGCTTTACCGCGTTCGCATCGCCCCTGACGCGCTTTTCATCGCGGGCCCGCTGTTTGCGGGCCTGGCGCAGGTTGATCGGCTTGGTCACGCCGATCCCTCGGGCCGCTGCATGAGTTGCCAACTGACCCCGAAGCGATCTGCCACCCATGTGAAGCGGGGCGAAAAGGGATAGGCATCAAGAGGCATGAAGACCTGCCCACCCTCGCCCAATATCCCGGCCAGCCGGTCCACATCCTCTGCCTGATCGCAGGTGATCACCAGCGAGATCGCCGGGGTGAAGGTGAACTCATGCGACACCGGGCTGTCGAAGAGAAACAGCTTCTGCCCGGCGACGGTGGCAAGCACGCGGCGGGGTTCACCTTCCCCGGACAATTCCTCGATGGTCATGTCCGGGAAGGCGCGGGACCAGAGCGCGACGGCATCGGCCAGCGCGCCCTGAAACATCAGTTGCGGAACCGCGGTGATCATTCCTTCGGTCCGATCATGTCTTCGGGGCGGACGATCCGGTCGAAAGTCTCGCCATCCACGAAGCCAAGCGCGATGGCCTCCTCACGCAGGGTGGTGCCGTTCTTGTGCGCGGTCTTGGCGACCTTGGTCGCGTTGTCATAGCCGATGGTCGGTGCCAGCGCCGTCACCAACATCAGCGATTCCTTCATCAGCTTTTCGATCCGCGCCGTGTTCGCCTGCGTCCCCACCACCATGTTGTCGGTGAAAGAGGATGCCGCGTCACCCAGGAGCTGCATGGATTGCAGCACGTTATAGGACATCATCGGATTATAGACATTCAGTTCGAAATGCCCCTGGCTGCCGGCAAAGCCGATGGCCGCGTCATTGCCCATCACATGGGCGCAGACCATTGTCAGTGCCTCGGCCTGTGTCGGGTTGACCTTGCCGGGCATGATAGACGATCCCGGCTCGTTCTCGGGCAGGATCAACTCGCCCAGGCCCGAGCGGGGGCCGGAACCCAGCAGCCGCATGTCATTGGCGATCTTGAACAGCGAGACAGCCACGGTTTTCAGCGCGCCCGAAAAGAACACCATCGCGTCATGTGCCGCCAGAGCCTCGAACTTGTTCGGCGCGGTAACGAAAGGCAGGCCGGTGATCTTCGCGATCTCGGCGGCGATGGCGCTGTCCCAGCCCTTCCTGGTGTTCAGCCCGGTGCCGACCGCCGTGCCACCTTGTGCCAGCTCATAGATGTGCGGCAGGGCCAGTCTGACCCGCTCGATCCCCATCTTCACCTGATGCGCATAGCCGCTAAATTCCTGTCCAAGCGTCAGGGGTGTGGCGTCCTGAGTATGGGTGCGCCCGATCTTGATGATATCCTTGAACTCCCGCGATTTCGCGACCAGCGCCTCGTGCAGCTTTTCCAGCCCCGGCAGCAGCACGTCGCGCGCCACCATGCCGATGCCCACATGCATCGCGGTCGGGAAAGTGTCATTGGATGACTGACCCATATTGCAATGGTCATTCGGGTGAACCGGGTCTTTCGACCCCATCTCGCCACCCAGGATCTCGATCGCGCGGTTGGAGATTACCTCATTGGCATTCATGTTCGACTGCGTGCCCGAGCCGGTCTGCCACACCACCAGCGGGAAATTGTCGTCGAACTTGCCCTCGAATACCTCGGTCGCGGCCTGCTCCATCGCGCGGCCGATCTTTTCGTCCAGCCTGCCCTCGGCCATGTTGATCCGTGCCGCCGCCAGCTTGATCGCCCCCAATGCGCGGATGATCGCGACCGGCTGACGCTCCCACCCGATGGGGAAGTTCATGATCGAGCGCTGCGTCTGCGCCCCCCAGTATTTCGAGGCGTCAACCTCCAGCGGGCCGAAGCTGTCGGTTTCGGTACGGGTCTTGGTCATGATGAATGGCTCCCTCGCGGTTTCGCGGCGTTTTTAGCCCCCGCGGCAGCGATAAGCAATCGGCATGCCATTGTATGCTGAACAGAATCTTATCCCTGCCGGAACGCATAGACTCGTGCGGGCGGCAGATTCGCCCAGATCCGCCGACTGCGTTCATGGCGCAGTCCGAAGCGGCGGCGAACAGCCTCGGACAGAGGCGGCAACGGACCATAGGTGATCTGTACGAAGGGCGCACCGGGCCGCATGACCGACAGCGCCGCACCGACGATGGCGGCCTGCAACTCGTCCGGCATCGGCAGGGTAGGCACACCCGAAATGACCGCGTCGAAAGGCTCGTCCCTTTGATTGACCATTTCCTGCGCGGGCCGGTTATGAACACGGGTCCCCGGAAAACGGGACCGTAACCAGTCGCAGAAAGCCGCGTTCAGTTCGTATAAGTCGAGCCGTTCCGGCGGCAGGCCGCGTGCCAGAATCGCCTGAGTGATAGTGCCCGTTCCGGCACCGATTTCCGCCACCGCCTTCATGTCGGGCGAGACATGGCGCGCCATCTCGCGCGCGGTGGCCCGACCGGTGGGAATGACAGAGCGTATCTCGGATGGGCGCCGGATGAACTGGCCCAGAAATAACGGCAAATCCGACATCGTGACCTCCTGCAGTTATGCCAAGGCCCGGCCTATTGCAGACAGGTGACAGACGTGTGACGGGTTACTTGCGCCAGCGGTCGAGCTGCACGACCTCGCCACCGCCCGGCGGATCATCCGGACCGTCATCCCCCTGATCCTCGCCATCCTTTTCGCCGGAACTTTCCTCGCCCTCGTCACTTTCCTGGGTTTCGAAGCGCAGGCCAAATTCCACGGAGGGGTCGACAAAGGTCCGCAATGCGTCAAAGGGGATACGCATCGGTTCGGGCGAATTGCCGAAATTCAGCGTGATGTTGAAGCCCTCGTCATCGATGATCAGGTTCTCGAACCAGTGCTGGATGACGATGGTCATTTCCTCGGGATAGCGCTCTCGCAGCCAGTCGGCCATCTCGACCCCGTCCTCGCGCGTGTCGAAAGTGATGAAGAAATGATGCTCGCCCGGCAGGCCGTTATCGGCCACATCCTGCAAAACATCCGCGATCAATCCCTGCATCGCGCGATGCATCATTCCGCCGTAATCAATTTCGGACCGGGTCATGCAACCTTCCTTCCTCGGTGTCGCCAGCATAGGCAAATGAACGTCGAAGAAAAGGGGCGGAATCGTTCAATATCCCGACAATGCCGCCGCTCCTTTCTCCTGCGCCCCCTTCCATCCGCCGAGTGCCTGCGTTAAACGCCAGCGACCGCAGGAAAGGAGGCCCCGATGGGCTACAAAGTCGTTGTTGCCGGCGCCACGGGAAATGTGGGCCGCGAAATGCTGAATATCTTGGCCGAGCGCCAGTTCCCGGTGGATGAAATCGCCGTTCTGGCCTCGCGCCGTTCGCAAGGCACCGAGGTCAGCTTTGGCGACAAGACTCTCAAGATCAAGGACATCGAGCAATTCGATTTCACGGGTTGGGATATCGCGCTTTTCGCCATCGGCTCGGACGCGACAAAGAAATATGCCCCCATCGCCGCCAAGGCCGGTTGCGTGGTAATCGACAACTCGTCGCTCTATCGCTACGACCCCGACATTCCGCTGATCGTGCCCGAGGTGAATCCGGACGCGATCGAGGGTTATGCGAAAAAGAACATCATCGCCAACCCCAACTGCTCGACCGCACAGATGGTGGTGGCGCTCAAGCCCCTGCATGACCGGGCACGGATCAAGCGTGTCGTGGTATCGACCTATCAGTCGGTCAGCGGCGCGGGCAAGGAAGGCATGGATGAGTTGTGGGACCAGACCAAGGGCATGTATGTGCCGGGCCAAGAGGTCGAGCCCAGCAAGTTCCAGAAGCAGATCGCCTTCAACGTGATCCCGCAGATCGACGTCTTCATGGATGACGGCTCGACCAAGGAAGAATGGAAGATGGTCGCCGAGACCAAGAAAATCGTCGATCCTGCCATCAAGGTTACCGCGACCTGCGTGCGCGTGCCGGTCTTTGTCGGTCATTCCGAGGCGATCAATATCGAGTTCGAGGATTTCCTCGACGAGGACGAGGCCCGCGACATCCTGCGCGAGGCGCCGGGCATTCTGGTCGTCGATAAACGCGAACCGGGCGGCTATACCACGCCGGTCGAATGCGTGGGCGATTTCGCGACCTTCATCAGCCGCATTCGCCAGGACTCAACAATCGAGAACGGGCTGAATCTCTGGTGCGTCAGCGACAACCTGCGCAAGGGTGCAGCGCTGAACGCCGTCCAGATCGCCGAGTTGCTGGGCAATCGCATCCTGAAGAAGGGCTGAGACCCGAAAGGTGTTTGACTGGATCACCAGCTTTATCGAGGGCGGCGGGGCATTGGCCATCGCCGCCCTCATGCTTCTGGAAAATGTTTTCCCGCCGATTCCGTCCGAGTTGATCATGCCGCTTGCGGGCTTCAACGCGGCACGCGGCGGAACATCGTTGTTGCTGGTGATCATATCCGGGGCCGCCGGATCGCTGGCCGGCGCGTGGCTGTGGTATCTGCTGGGATATGCCTATGGCACTGACCGGTTGCACCGCCTGATCGCGCGCCATGGCCGCTGGCTGACCATGACTCCGGCCGAACTGGACCGGGCGCAACGATGGTTCGACAGGCATGGCCGTTCGGTGGTTTTCTTCGGCCGCCTCGTCCCCACCGTCCGTACGCTGATCTCGATCCCCGCAGGTCTCGCGCAGATGTTCATGCCCCGGTTCATCCTGTTCTCGGCCATGGGAAGCATCCTGTGGTGCAGCATTCTTGCCCTTGCCGGTTATTGGCTGGAAAGCCGCTACGAACAGGTCAGCGCGTGGCTGAATCCTGTCTCGACCATCATCGTCGTCGCGCTGATCGTGGGTTATGCGTGGCGGGTAATCCGCTGGCGGCCGGATAACTGAGATATTATCGCGCGGCGCCTCAGACCAATACCCAACGCTTTCCGCCGTTCTCGGCCTGCCACAACGTGCCCTCGCGAATATCGTGAACCAGGCCGTGGAGCGACAATTCCCCGCTTTCGACGGCGGCCTTCACGAAGGGAAAGGTCATCAGGTTTTCGATCGAGACCATCACCGCCTCGCGTTCGAGCGCGCGGACCTGCTGGTCTTCGGGCAGTTCCTTGACCCGTTCGTAACCGGGGCGCAGGATATCCATCCAGCGGCCGACGAAACTGGATTTTTCCTCCAGTTCGGGCGCATGCCCCGAACACATAGCATGGCAGCCGGCCACACCGCCGCAATTCGTGTGTCCCATCACGATCAGATGAGCCACCCGCAGCGAGGCCACCGCATACTCAACCGCCGCAGATGTTCCGTGCTGCTGCCCGTCAGGCGCATGAGGCGGCACCAGATTGGCGATATTGCGGTGGATAAAGAACTCTCCCGAATCGGCGCCGAATATTGAAGTGACATGCACACGCGAATCGCAGCACGAGATGACCATCGCCCTCGGCCGCTGCCCGTCATCGGCCAAACGCCGGTACCAAGCGCTGTTCTCGGCATAGGCAGTGGCTTTCCAGCCGTGATACCGGGTGATCAGATATTGCGGCAGGGGATGAACGTTATGCATGGCTGACCTCTCGCAAGCTCCCAGTCTGATAGCCTTCATTCAAATAAAGTTCGAGAGGCATTTTCATACACCGTTGGCACATCGTTCACAAATGTTCTGCAATCTCGCACTCATGTCAGCATGATGCCTGGAGTTGTCTGCATGCCATCTGTCACGGCCTTGCCCATATCCGAACCCGTACGCATCGATCGGCAGCGTTTCACGGATATCATCGATGAACTTGGTGAACGGACCGGCCGGAACGTGATCGATCTGGCACTGGAACAATTCGCTCTGGTAATGACCGCCACGGAAAAGGCGCTCGCCCGCAATGACTTCCCGGATGCGGTATCTCATGCGGCACTGCTTACCCGGTTGGCCTGGCAGATCGGCCTGCCATTAGTGGCGATTGTCGCGCAAAATCTGGGGAATTGCATCGAACAACGCGACCTGACCGCGCTGGCTGCCATCCGTGCACGGCTGGCGAGGGTCGGCAACAACTCGCTGACTATCTTGCGCGGTAATGGCCAGGCGGATTAGGGACATCACTTGCTATGACCTCGCCAGCATGTAGTCTGGCGCGCAAATAACGAAGGAACCCCGCCATGCCGCTCCAATTCGCTTCCTCCCCGGATCTGGCCCTGCCGATATGGCCGGTTGCGAAGGGCGCGGAAATTCCGCCCGAATCCGGGGCGGGCGACTGGCCAGCCGCTTGCGGCTTTACCGGCAAGACCGGGGAAATATGCCTGTTGCCAGATGCGGATGGCGGGCTGTCCGGCGCCCTGTTCGGGCTTGGCGATCCCGCGCATCACGGACGCGAGCGCTTTGCCTTCGCCCGCGCCGCCGCCTCTCTGCCCAAGGGCGACTGGCGGCTGGCGGCGCTGCCCGGTGACCACAACGCGGAAGAGGCGGCGCTTGGCTGGCTGCTGGGGCAGTATCGCTTTACCCGCTACAAGGGCAGCCCGGCAGAGGATGCGCGCCTCGTTTGCCCGGACGGTGTGGATGCCGAACGGGTGCTGGCCATCGCGGCGGGCGAGTTTCTGACCCGCGACCTTATCAATACCCCGGCCAGCGACATGGGGCCCAAGCAGCTCGAGGCTGCAGCGCGCAAGCTGGCCAACGAGATCGGCGCCAGCATCGAGGTGACCACGGGCGACGCCTTGCTGAAATCAAACCTCCCGATGATCCATGCGGTCGGCCGCGCCGCCGAGCAGGCACCTCGCCTGATCGATATCCGCCTTGGCGACAACGGGCCTTTGTTGACCCTGGTCGGCAAGGGCGTGTGTTTCGATACCGGCGGGCTGGACATCAAGCCCCCCTCTTCCATGGGTCTGATGAAAAAGGACATGGGCGGGGCGGCGACGGTTCTCGGCCTGCTGAAGATGCTGGCGGGAACCGGTGCGGCGCAAGGCTTGCGGCTGCGCGTCCTGATCCCGGCAGTCGAGAACAGTATCGCGGGCAACGCCTTTCGCCCCGGCGATGTGCTGGGCAGCCGCAAGGGGCTGAGCGTCGAGGTAAACAACACCGATGCCGAGGGACGGCTCGTGCTGGCCGATGCGCTGACCCTGGGGGCCGAGGAAAACCCCGATCTGATGATCTCGATGGCCACCCTGACCGGCGCGGCGCGGGTGGCGCTTGGCCCCGACATCCCGCCCTTCTACTGCGATGACGACGCCACCGCGCAGGCAATCTCGGCGGCCTCCATGGCAGTCGCCGATCCGCTCTGGCGCATGCCCTTCTGGGAGCCTTACGAGACGATGATCGAACCCGCCATCGCCGATCTGGACAATGCCCCCTCGGGCAGCATGGCCGGCTCGATCACTGCCGCACTGTTCCTGCGCCGCTTTGCCGAAGGCGCGGGGCGCTATGTCCATATGGATATCTATGGCTGGCAGCCCACAGCCGCACCGGGACGCCCAAAGGGCGGTGTCGGTCAGGGCGCGCGCGCCATCCTTGCCGCCTTGCCCGACCTTGTGAAATGAACCATGACCGGCGCCTGACCCCCGCCACCGAACGGGTTGCACTCGAAAGCCTGCGCGGCAAGCTCGACCGTCCGGAATACACCGCCGGGGAGCCGGCGCGGATGGCCGTCCCTCTCGCCGATCTGATGAGCGCACCCGATGGCCGCCGTGACCGGCAGGTGAATTTCGGCGCAGATCTGACGATTGTCGAGCGCCGGGACGGATGGGCCTTTGTGCAGGCCGCGCTGGATGGCTATTGCGGTTGGCTGCCCGAGGAGGTGCTCAGCACCGACCTGCCCCCGATCACCCATCGGGTGAGGGCACCGGCGACTCATCTCTATCCCGCCGCGGACATGAAGCAGCCCGAGACATGTTTGCTCTCCATCGGTGCAAGGCTGGCGGTCGAGGGAACAGAAGGGCGCTTCGCCCGCCTTGCCACCGGCGGCTACGTGCCCCTTTCTCATATCGGCGACCGGCCCGCCAATGATCCGATCGAGGTCGCCGACGCACTGTTGGGCACGCCTTACCTGTGGGGTGGAAACAGCCGTTCAGGGCTGGATTGTTCGGCACTGGTGCAGATCGCCCTGACCGAATGCGGCATCCCCTGCCCCGGCGACAGCGACCTGCAACGCGACGCCTTTCCCGAAGCGGAAGAGATCCGGCGCGGAGACCTGCTGTTCTGGCCGGGCCACGTCGCGTTGGCGATCTCGGCCGATCTGATGATCCACGCCACCGCATGGAAGATGGCGGTGATCCGCGAGAGCATTCCCGACGCCATCGCCCGGATAGACGCAGCAGGCGACGGGCCGTTCCTGGGCATCCGCAGGCCCGGATGACGGCGGATTGTTGAAACAGGCCCGTAGAGCGCTTTTGGTGCTGCCTGCAGGATCGGAATTTGCCGGTTTTGAATGGAATGTCGGGGCTCTGCCCCGCCGCGCTACGCGCGCCTCCCCGGGATATTCAGCATGAAGAAGAAGGGCTGAGCCAAGGACGGTTGTTTCCGTGGAGATCTACAGGTTGAAAACGCGCTCGGGCTGAACCGTGCCGCCCTGATAGCGGCCGATGCAGACAGGCCCCTCGGCATCGCTGACCCAAACCGCCTGCCCCCATTCGGCGGTACCCGTCACCTCGCCCGGATTGCCATTGCGGATCCGGCGGGCGCCGTCGGGCGTGGCCCGCAGCATCGGCATGTCCTCCAGCGCGGCCTCCAGCGGCAAGAGCCGCTCTTCCAGCCATACCTGCGCCTCGCGGTCGATACGCTCGAACGCCACGCCGTCCTCGACATCGAACGGCCCGGACCACACCCGCCGCAGCCCTGCGACATGACCAAGGCAGCCCAGCTCGCGCCCCAGATCCCGGGCAATGGACCGCACATAGCCACCTTTGCCGCAAACCATTTCCAACCGCGCGGTGTCGCCATCCGCCTCGATCAGCGACAGGCCCTCGACCCAGAGCGGACGGGCGGCCAGTTCGACCTCCTCGCCCTCGCGCGCCAAATCATAGGCACGCTCGCCATCCAGTTTGACCGCCGAATAGGCGGGGGGAACCTGCATGATCTCGCCTCTGAACCCTGCCAGCGCCGCCTCTATCTGCGCCGGTTCCGGACGGATATCCGAGCGCCGGATCACTTCTCCGGATGCATCGTCAGTGGTGGTCTCCGCCCCCCAGTTCACCGTGAAATCATAGCATTTCAGCGCGTCGGTGATATAGCTGACGGTCTTGGTCGCCTCGCCCAGAGCCACCGCCAGAACCCCCGTCGCATCCGGGTCCAGCGTCCCCGCATGACCTGCCTTCTTCGCGTCCAGCGCCCAGCGCAGCTTGTTCACGACCGAAGTCGAGGTCACGCCCGCAGGCTTGTCCACGATCAGCCAGCCATTAATGTTGCGGCCCTTCTTGCGTGCCATCGGAACCTCGCGAATTGGAAGGCCGAGGGCATAGCCCCGGGTGTCCCGCCCGTCAACCGGCGCTTTCCACCAGCCCGATGATCGGCCCGAGACTGCGCCCGAAATCCGCCCGGTTTACCCCCGGCGCATAAAGCCGCGAGATCGAGCCGTCGAAATAGAGCGCATCGCGCACACCCAATCCGTCGCGGAACAACCGCCCGAATTCGTGGAAGGTCACCGGCCGGTCCGAGATCGCGAACCAAGCGGTTTGCCCATCGGGTGAGACGCCCACGCCGTTACGGACATAGCGGCTGTCCGAATCGACAAGGAAACGCGGGTGCAGATCACCGTCTATCACCAGCATCGGTCCCGATTGCGTCGCCAGCCGGCAACCCGGCCGAACCTTGGCGAAGGCCCGGCTTTCGATCACCTGGAACGGCCGCGACCCACCGGTGCAGAATACTCCGTTCGGCAGCATCCCGAAATTGCCGCCGCCCGCCGCCGTGGTGATCGGCGACAATTCCTTACCATCGACGATCAGCAGGCCGACAGGGCGATAATCGGGATGAAACATCCCGGCATTCATCGCGAAAGACAGGCTCTCTCCCTCGCCAAGCATCTTGCGGACATTGCTGAAATTGCGCAGCGGCCTGCCATCCGCCCCGTCCTGCCAAAGCTTCAGCGCGGGTTCCTGCTCTGCCGCCACTTCGCAGATAACATAACCGTTGCCGTCATGGCTCATCTTGCCGCATTCGGCGGCAGCGGCGGGCAGTGACATCGCCAGCACCATTCCTGCCGCAACGCCAAGCCGGCGCCGCAAATCAAGCCTCATCGTCATCCGGGGCCTCGACATCGCGCCGAACCCGCTCATCGGCAAATATGCGTCGCGTATCGTCCATGCGATCAAAGGTCTCGTCCAACTGGAAACGCAGCTGCGGCGCATATTTCAGCGTCATTTCCCTGGCGACCAGGTGACGCAGTTCGGGCGCATTGCGCCTCAGCGCTTCCAGCGCCTCCTCGGCCTCATATCCACCCAGGGGCAGCACGAAGGCCGTCGCCACTTTCAGATCCGGCGAGGTGCGCACTTCGCCCACGGTGATCGAATGACGGTTCAGATCCGGGTCATGCACATCCCCGCGCAAAAGTACGTCGGAAAGAGTGCGCCGGATCAATTCGCCCACGCGCAGCTGTCGCTGTGACGGGCCTTTACCAT
Organism: Paracoccus alkanivorans; assembly: GCF_003697785.1. GTDB lineage: Bacteria > Pseudomonadota > Alphaproteobacteria > Rhodobacterales > Rhodobacteraceae > Paracoccus > Paracoccus alkanivorans. The sequence goes on from NZ_QOKZ01000004.1 coordinate 214,678, forward strand.
GAGAAAAGCGGTTCTGTGCCATGCGTCCCGATGTAGGGGGTCGCGGATGGCAAAGCAACGGGATATGACGCAAGAAAGCACGGGGGTGACAGATGAGTGATAGTGAAAAGGCAGAAGCCGGATTGCCGGGAATCGTGGTGACGGGCGCATCGGGCCGGATGGGGCAGATGCTTATCCGGCTGCTTCTGGAAAGCGATCAGGCCAGGCTGGTCGGCGCGCTGGAGCGTCCGGGACATGATTGGATCGGCCGCGATATCGGCGAGGCGATGGGCGGGGCTGCGGTAGGCGTGGTGGTCAGCGATGACCCGGTGACAGAGATCGCGCGGGCGCAGGCGGTCATCGATTTCACCTCCCCGGCGGCGACGGTGGCCTTCGCCGAGCTGACCGCGCAGGCCCGCGCCGTGCATGTGATCGGCACGACCGGGCTTGATGACGACGATCTCGCGCATCTGAAAGCCGCCGCCCGCCACGCGCCGATCATACGCGCGGGCAATATGAGTCTTGGCGTCAACCTGCTGGTCGGCCTGACCCGCAAGGTCGCCGCCGCACTGGGCGAGGATTGGGATATCGAGGTGGTCGAGGCCCATCACCGCCACAAGGTCGACGCTCCCTCTGGCACCGCCCTGATGCTGGGCGAGGCCGCCGCCGAGGGGCGCGGCGCCAGGCTGGCCGATCTGCGGATTCCCGCGCGCGAGGGCATCACTGGTCCACGCGAAACAGGCAGCATCGGCTTTTCCGCCATTCGGGGCGGAGACGTGGTCGGCGAGCATGATGTGATCTTTGCCGGGATGGGAGAGCGGATCGTGCTCCGCCATCTTGCCACCGACCGCGCCATATTCGCCCGCGGTGCCATCCGCGCCGCCCTGTGGGGACAGGACAAGGGGCCGGGAGAATACGACATGGCGGATGTGCTGGGCTTGGGGTAGTCACTTCGCGGGCCATGCAAGCAAGCCGTTCCCTTCTTCTTGCAAGTATCCCAGGGGTCGCCGGATTGGGCACCACTGGTTCGAGAACCGGCCGGCGACGGGCAGAGCCCCAGCCTTCGCGGGATGCGAAAGCCTCACCGGTCACGGCTGGATCGAACAACAGCCCGAGAGCATCATTGGCTCATCATCCTGCAGGATGACATGCGCCTCCAGGCCGAAAAGCCGGTTTGACATTCCATCCGAGCAAATGGCCCGCGTAGATGTCACCGTCATCCCCTCTGCCAGAATCGCCCGCATCGGATCACGGAATACTCCGGTTCCCATCACTGCCTGAATGGGCCGCGTGTCGTCCTCCATGTCGGGACGGCTCAGAAGAAGCTGGCCGGCCTGTCGTTCCAGCCCCCAGAAGGGCTCTGTCCCGTAACAACGGAAACCATCGGGCAGTTCGCCGTCCTCCCAGACATCCACCCGATAGGCGAGATAGGCCATCGAAACCCAACCCGAAGCCTCGCCGCTATTCACCCGCCCCCAGCCTTTCGTCTCTTCGACCACCTCGATCTTTGTCGCATCAGGGGCCAGCGTGCCGATGATCTCTGCCCCGGCATTCGGCTGCGCGCGGATATTCAACACGTCATCCGCCGCCACTCCCGTCACGTCGAACAGTGTCGGCAGGATATATTCCTGTGTTGCAAAGGCCGGTCCGGCCAATGCCGTCAGCAGAGCGGCAATACGCAGCATCTCGTGATCTCCAATCAATATCAACCGATCCGTAATCTCACACGGCAATGGCCATTTGCACAGCGGATTCCACAAGGTAGAAGCGGCTCATGACAACACATAGCCTGATCGCCGATGAAGACCTGACCGCCGCCCTTGCCCGCATGCTGGCGGCCACGGCCCGGCCCGGCCAGACACTCCTGCTGGACGGTCCGGTCGGGGCGGGCAAGACGCATTTCGCCCGCGCCTTCATCCGCGCCCGCCAGGGCGAGGCGGCCGAGGATGTGCCCAGCCCGACCTTCACGCTGGTGCAGACCTATGACGACCCGATGGGAACCGAGATCTGGCATGCCGATCTCTACCGCCTCACCGACCCGTCGGAACTGGACGAGTTGGGGCTGGATGAAGCACAGGGCAAGGCCATCTGCCTGATCGAATGGCCCGACCGGATGGAGGCGCTGCCCGAGGGTGCCATGACTGTTGCGTTCTCCAATCATGCCGATCCGGCCCTGCGCGAGATCACCCTGATCGGAGGAATCGATACGCGGCGGGCGATCCGGCGCGCCTGTTTCGCCAACGGTGTGGGATGGGCGGAGGCACGCGTCGAGCCATTGGCCGGGGACGCCTCGGCCCGGCGCTATTTCCGGCTGGCCGGGCCCGGGGGCAATGCGGTCCTGATGGACGATCCTTCGGGTGACGTGCCGCGTTTCGTCGCCATGACCCGTTGGCTGCGCGGCCACGGTTTCGGCGCGCCCGAACTCCTCGCCGAAGATCAGCAGGCGGGACTGTTGCTGGTCGAGGATCTGGGCGACAACCTCGTGGCACGGGTGCTGGAGAACCACCCGGGCATGGCCCCCGCGATCTATAATCGGATCACCGATTTCCTGATAGACCTGCACCGCCATCCGGTTCCCGATTTCGTTGCCCCACTGGACGGGCCGACCCTTGCCGATCAGGTCGGATTGTTCGCCGAATGGTATCCGCAGGCGGTCGGTGTTTCCGCCGAGATGGCCAAGGGGATCGCCCCCGAGATTGCCCGGCTGCACGCCGAATTCGCCGCCGATATTCCGCCGGTCCTCAGCCTGCGCGATTTTCATGCCGAGAACCTGATCTGGCGCGGCGATACTCCGCTTGGCTTGATCGACTATCAGGACGCCGTGGCCTGCCATCCCGCCTATGATCTGGTCTCGGCCCTGCAGGATGCCCGCCGCGATGTCGCGGAAGAGATCGAAACCGCCTGTATATCCCGATATCTGGAGGCGACAGGATTGGGCGAGGATCGGTTCCGCGCCGCCTATGCGTTGCTCGGAGCACAGCGGAACCTGCGCATCGTGGGAATTTTCACCCGCCTTTGCATCCGCGACGGCAAGCCTCGCTATCTGCGTTTCATGCCTCGGGTCTGGGAATATGTCCGCCGTGACCTCTCCCATCCCGCGCTTGCATCTCTGGCAGCGATAATCAGCGATCTGCCCGCCCCCGATGCCGACATTATCGAAAGGATCCGCCGCCAATGCGCCCAGCCCTGATGATCTTCGCCGCCGGGCTGGGCACGAGGATGCGGCCCCTGACCGACAACCGCCCCAAACCCCTGATCGAAGTCGCGGGCCAGACGTTGCTGGATCGCGCGCTGGCGATGGGCAGGCAGGCCCGGCTCTCGCCGATCGTGGTCAACAGTCATTATCTGGGCGAGCAGATCGCCGATCACCTGGCAGGGCAGGACGTGACCATCAGCGACGAGACCGACCTGCTGCTGGACACTGGCGGAGGCTTGCGCAAGGCCCTGCCGCTGCTGGGCACAGGGCCGGTGATGACCCTGAACCCCGACGTCGTCTGGACCGGACCCAATCCCCTTACCGCACTGTGCGAGGCCTGGGATGACCGGATGGATGCGTTGCTGGCCCTGGTGCCTCTCGCGACCGCGACGGCACGGGTCGGCGGTGGGGATTTCTCGATGGATGTAGTTGGCCGGATCACTCGCCGCGGCGATTTCGTCTATGCCGGCGCGCATATGATCCGTCCGGAGCGGCTGGCCGAGATCCCCGATCAGGTGTTCTCGCTGAATCGAATCTGGGATGTGCTGATTGCCGAGGGCCGTGCCTTCGGGATGATTCATACGGGCGGCTGGTGCGATGTCGGCCGACCCGAGGCGATCCCGCTTGCCGAGGCGGTGCTGGCCGATGGCTGAGTGGGAAAACGGCCTCTTCGCGCTTCCTCCCGGTGTCGATTTCGCCGGGGAGTTCGTGGCAGGATTCCTCGGACGCATGGCGGGCCAGCCACCCGAGGCGATCGCCCGCGTCACCATCTATGCCAATTCCGGCCGCACCCTGACGGCTCTGCAACAGGCTTTCGACTGCCACGGCCCCTTATTGCTGCCGCAGCTGCGCGTAATCACCGATCTCGGCGCCGGACCGGCAGCGAATCAAGGGCCGCTGGTCGCGCCGCTGGCCCGCAGGTTGCAACTGGCGCGGCTGATCGACCAGCTGCTACGGACGCGCCCCGATCTGGCAGCGGGTCATTCGGTCCCTGAACTGGCCCGTTCTTTGACCGGGCTGATGGTCGAGATGCAATCCGAAGGCTGTGGACCCGAGGCGTTGGAGCGCATCGATACCGGCGATCACGCCCGGCATTGGCAGGACGCGCTCGGGTTCCTGCGCATCGCCGCGCAGTTCTATCTGACCGGCACGCCGGTCGATCGCCCCGCCCGACAGCGTGCCAGCGCCGAACTGGCTGCCGCCCAATGGGCCAGAGAGGAGAACCTGCCGGCTGCGCCGGTGATCGTTGCGGGTTCGACCGGCTCGCATGGTGCGACACGGACCTTCATGCAGGCGGTTGCGGGATTGCCCAATGGTGCCGTGGTGCTGCCCGGTTTCGATTTCGACCAGCCGCGGGAAATCTGGGACAGGCTTGATGAGGAAGGCGAGGACCACCCGCAGGCACGCTTTGCGCCTCTGGTGAAAGCGGCGGGCCATCCGCGCCCCTGGACCAAGACCAAGGCCCCCGCACCGGACCGAAACAAGCTGGTCTCGCTTGCCTTGCGTCCCGCCCCGGTCACCGATCAATGGATCACTGATGGCCCATCGCTTCCCGACCTGATGCGAGCCTGCGAGGGCCTCACACTGATCGAGGCCGACCAGCCCCGCAGCGAGGCCGAAACCATCGCGCTGATCATGCGCGAGGCAGCCGGGTCGAATAAACCAATCACGCTGATTGCCGCCAATAGCGGGTTGATCCGGCGGGTTGTTGCGGCGCTGGATCGCTGGCATCTGCGCCCGGATGACAGTTCCGGCCAGCCGCTGCACCTGACCGCGCAAGGACTGTTCCTGCGTCATCTCGCATCCCTGTTTGGCCAGTCGCTGACCATCGATCGGCTGCTGATCCTGCTGAAGCACCCGATGACCGCAACCGGCTCGGAGCTGTTCGGTTCAAACGAGGCCCGCCGTCAGGCGCGCGAACTGGAGTTGCGTCTTCGTGCCCGCGGCCCGGCCTTTCCCGATGGCGATGCCTTGCGCGATTGGGCCAGCAAGGGAGATCAGGCGCGCAAGACATGGGCCGAATGGCTGGCCGGTATCCTCGACCGGATCGCGGGTTTCGAGGCCGATCATGCCCCCCGTCCATTGCCCGATCGGCTGGCGGATCTGCGAACTCTGGCAGAGACCCTGGCGGCCGGGCCAGATGGTGATGCCGGAAACTCTGCGTTGTGGAGCGGAAAGACAGGGTTACAGACCGCAGTCATAATGGATCACATGGCAACGCATGCCGGCGAAGGTCCGCCCTTGTCTCCCGCCGATTTCGCGGCCTTGCTCACGGACGAGTTGCAGGCGCAATCGATCCGCGACGATGTTGAAACGCATCCCCTGCTGCGCATTCGTGGCCCGAGGGAGGCACGGACCGAAGGACATGGCACCGTCATTCTCTCGGGGCTGAACGAGGGCGAATGGCCCCAGCCCCTTGATCCCGACCCATGGCTGTCGCGGCAGATGCGCAGGCAGGCCGGACTGACCCTGCCCGAACGGCAGATCGGGTTGGCTGCGCATGATTTTCAGCAAGGCATCGCCGCCAAGCGGGTGATCCTGACCCGCGCCAGGCGCAATGCCGAGGCCGAAACCATCCCATCGCGCTGGCTGAACAGGCTGACCAACCTGATGGCCGGATTGCCGGACCGTGGCGGCCCGGAAGCACTGGCCGACATGCGGAAACGTGGCGCGGAATGGCTGGCGATGGCCGAGGCGCTGACTCGCCCCGAAGGAGAGATCCGGCCCGCCCCGCGCCCATCCCCCGTTCCTCCCGCTCCGGCATTCCGCGAACTGCCGGTCACCGATATCTCGCTGCTGATCCGTGATCCCTACGCCGTCTATGCCAAGCGCGCTCTCGGGCTTCGCCCGCTGAACCCCCTGCGCCCGGAACCCGACGCCGCCCTGCGCGGCCAGACCCTGCACAGCATTGTCGAGCGATTGCTGAAGACAAACCCGAGCCCCGACATCGCCGCCGACCAGATGCGCGCCGAGTTCCTGCGCATCACTGCCGAAGTGTTGCGGCAAGAGGTTCCGTGGCCCGCCGCCCGCGCCTTCTGGCAGGCCCGGATGGAGGCGATCGCCGACCGGATCGTGGCGGATGAACTGACCCGTTTGGCCGAGGGCCATCCGCAAGTAATCGAAAGGCGCGGGGCGGTCTCGCTCGCGGGAATGGATTTTCGCCTGACTGCCAAGCCCGACCGGATCGATCTGCTGAATGACGGGCGGGTGACGATCTACGACTACAAGTCCGGCTCTCCGCCCACCGACAGGCAGATCGCGCATTTCGACAAGCAATTGATCCTCGAGGCCGCGATGGCGCGACGCGGCGGTTTCGATGCGCTCGGTCCTGTCGATGTGGCAGGCATCCGCTATATCCAGCTTGGCGGAGAGGGCCGGACCCATGAGCGCGAATACTCCCCCGAGATGGAGGCCCGGAGCTGGGACGGATTTGTCCGGCTGGTCGGCGCCTACCTTTCGGGCGATATCGGTTTCACTTCCATGCGCTCGCCTGAAAAGACCAGCTATACGGGCGACTACGATCATCTCGCGCGATATGGCGAGTGGTCGCTGGCTGATTCCGCGCAACCCGGGAAGGTCGGCGATCATGGATGAGGCGACCCGCAATCAGACCGAAGCGGCGGATCCGGCGAAATCGACATGGCTGACGGCCAATGCGGGATCGGGCAAGACGCGGGTGCTGACTGACCGGGTGGCGCGACTCTTGCTGGCCGGGACAGCGCCGGAACGCATCCTCTGCCTGACCTATACCAAGGCCGCCGCGACCGAGATGCAGAACCGCCTTTTGAAGCGCTTGGGCGAATGGGCGATGCTGCCCGAGGCAACGCTGAAAAAAGCGCTCGAGCAATTGGGAGAAAGCGGCGATCCCGACCTGGCCGAGGCCCGGCGCCTGTTCGCGCGTGCGATCGAGGCGCCGGGCGGGTTGAAGGTGCAGACCATCCACAGCTTCTGCGCGGCCTTGCTGCGGCGCTTTCCGCTGGAGGCCGGGGTGCCGATGGGCTTTGCCGAGCTTGACGACCGCAGCGCCCGCGCCCTGCGCGCCGAGATCGTGGAGGAGATGGCGGATGAGGGCGATCCGGCGATCCTCGATCTGACGGCGCTGCATTCAGGCGACAACCTGGACAGTTTCCTGGCTGGGCTGTCCGAAGCCGATTTCGAATATCCGCCCGACGCAGATGCGATCTGGGCGGGACTGAACCTGCCGCCGGGATTGGACGAAGGGGCATTGCTGGCCGAAGTTTTCGATGGCGGCGAGAGCGACCTGTTTGCGGCGCTGGTGCCGATCCTGCAAGGCGGCAAATCCAGCGATCAGAAGCTGGCCGACAAGCTGCGGCAGGGCAATTGGTCCGCACCGATGCCGGTCGAGTTCAGATTGCTGGTGGACACGTTGCTGACTGGCGAAAAGGCGAAAGAACCCTTCACCGCGAAAATCGGCGGCCTTCCGACCAAGGAACTGCGTAGCGGCCCTTGCGCGTCCCTGATGCCCGATCTCGAAGCGTTGATGCAGCGGGTGCAGGACAGCCGCCCCCGGATGCTCGGCCTTGCCATCGCGCGCAAGACATTGGCGCTGCACCGCTTTGCCCACGCTTTCACGCGGCGTCTGGTGGTGCGCAAGGCGGCGCATGGCTGGCTGGATTTCGACGATCTGATCCGCCGCACCGCCCGGCTCTTGCGGGAATCCAGCATGGCGCAATGGGTGCTCTGGCGGCTGGATGGCGGTATCGATCATATCCTTGTGGACGAGGCGCAGGATACCAGCCCCGAGCAATGGCAGGTCATTCGCAGCCTGACCGACGAATTCACCAGCGGCGCGGGTGCCAGTACCCATCCGCGCACACTGTTCGTCGTCGGCGATCCGAAACAGTCGATCTATTCCTTCCAGGGTGCCGATATCGCGGTTTTCGAGGAAATGCGTGGCCTGTTCGACAAGGATTTCCAGGCGATCCAGCGCCCCATGCAGCAACGCGGATTGTCGCATTCCTTCCGCTCGTCCCCGGCGATCCTGTCGCTGGTCGATGCGGTATTCCGGAACGGCGCCGCAGAGGGGCTGGGGGATCCGCCGCGCCATATCGCCTTCCGCGACAGCCTGCCGGGGCGGGTGGATATCTGGCCGCCTGTTCCCGAGCCGGACAAGCCCGAGCATGGCGACTGGACCGAGCCGGTCGATGCACCTGCCGAGAATGCCGCTGACACGCTGCTGGCCCGCGCCGTCGCCAGGCAGATACAGGCGATGATCGGCACGCCCATCTTTGACACCAAGTCCGAACGGGTCCGCGCCATCGGCCCCGGCGACATCCAGATCCTTGTCCAGCGCCGCTCGGGCCTGTTCGAGGAATTGATCCGCGAATGCAAGGCGTTGAGCCTGCCCGTGGCCGGGGCAGACCGGCTCAAGCTGGCGGCGGAACTCGCTGTGCGCGATATCACCGCGACACTCTCGGCGCTGGTAACGCCCGAGGACGATCTTTCGCTCGCGGCAGCCCTGCGTTCACCGCTGTTCGGGCTGTCCGAGGACGACCTTTACCGGCTCGCTTCCGGACGCGGGCGCATGACCCTGTGGCAGAGATTGCGGGAATCACCGCATGAGCAGGCCCGCGATATCCTGAACGATCTGGCCAGGTGGACAGATTATATCCGCCCCTATGACCTGATCTCGCGGCTTCTGACCCGGCATGGCGGGCGCAACGCCCTGCTGGCCCGCTTGGGAGTCGAGGCCGAGGATGGCATCGACGAGCTTTTGTCGCAGGCGCTGGCCTATGAGACGGTCGAGCCGCCTTCGCTGACCGGTTTTCTTGTCTGGCTGTCGGGCGACGAGGTCGAGGTCAAGCGCCAGCTTCCCGGCGGCTCGGGCGGACTGATCCGGATCATGACGGTGCACGGGGCAAAGGGGCTGGAAAGCCCGGTGGTAATCCTGCCCGAGACACAGAAACGACGTGCCGACAGCCGCGCCCGCACCGTCAGGGTCGCGGATATGCAGGTATGGCGCGGCAGTGTCTCGGAGCGTCCCGAGCCCGTGGCCGAGGCGGTCGGCGCACAGGCCCGGCGACAGGAAGAGGAACGGCGGCGGCTGCTCTATGTGGCGATGACACGGGCGGAAAGCTGGCTGATCGTGGCCGCGGCGGGTGACACCGGGACCGGGCTTGAAAGCTGGCACGGCATGATCGCCGAGGGCGCGGGCCGGGTCGAGTTGGATTCCAGCAATATCGAGGTCGAAGGCATCGGCACCGGGCGGCGCCTGTCCTTCGGCAACTGGCCCGATGACGAGATTGCCGCCGATGCCGCGTCAGCCGGCCGGATTTCGCTTCCTGAATGGGCGCAGCGCCGGGCCGCGACGCCTCCCCGGCAGCCGCGCCCCGTTGCGGCAACCTCGCTTGCCGGTGCCAAGGTGCTGGGATCTTCGATGGAGGACGCCGATCCCGCCGCCGCCATGCTGCGCGGCACCCGTCTGCATCTGCTGCTGGAGCATCTGCCCGGTTCGCCTGCCGAGGATTGGCCGACCCTGGCCCGGGCGGCTCTGGCAGGGGCCGAAGGCGGCCTGCCGGATCGGGACGAGATAGAAGCCTTGCTGGCCGAGGCGCGGGGCGTGATCGAGGCACCCGAACTGGCCGAGGTGATGGAACCCGCCCCCGACGCTACGATCCTGCGCGAGGTCCGGCTGACTGCTACCGTTCCAGGCATCGGCCCGCTGCACGGCACCGTCGACCGGCTGATCCTGCGAGAGCGGGAGGTTCTGGCCATCGACTATAAGTCCAACGCCGTGGTCCCCGATCGCCCCGAGGCCACGCCGGACGGCATCCTTCGCCAGATGGCGGCCTACCGCGCGGCGTTACGGCTGATCTATCCCGAACATGCGGTTCGGACCACCATCCTGTGGACCGCGACCCGCAGCCTGATGGCATTACCCGATCCGCTGCTGGATGAGGTGATCGAGCCCCTTGACCGCGAGACCTCGCGTCCATAGCTGTTGGAGGAACCCTCTCGCCGGATCCTCCGGCTCACGCCCTTCAAGGAGCATCGAATATGGCTACCGTGCATGTGAACGACAGCGACTTCGACACCGAGGTCCGCAAGGCCGATACCCCCGTTATCGTGGATTTCTGGGCTGAATGGTGCGGACCGTGCAAACAGATCGGCCCCGCACTGGAGGAACTGTCGGATGAATATGCCGGCAAGCTCAAGGTCGTTAAGGTCAATGTGGACGAGAACCCGGAACAGGCCGCAGCCCTTGGCGTGCGCGGCATTCCCGCGCTGTTCATGTTCAAGGATGGCGAGGTCATCTCGAACCGCATGGGCGCGGCACCGAAAGCCGCATTGAAAAACTGGATCGACGAAAGCGTCTGATCCGCCGCGACAGCCGTCCGGCGAATTCCCCGGATGGCTGACTGCCGCGTTTTCATGCGCTCTTGGCGACGGCGCCGATAATCACATGTCGGCGTCGCCCTCTAGTTCTGGATCCGGCAGGTCTGTCTGGATCCAGCGCGGGCTGTGATGGACATCCACGGTTTCCAGCCGCCCCGGCCCGAGATTGTGGAACTTGTGCGGCACATCGCGCGGTCCAAGCAGAACGTCTCCCTCCTCTGCTTCGATCTTGCGGTCGCCAATGGTGAAAAGCGCACGACCCCTCCTTATGACGAACAGTTCGTCATAGGGGTGCACATGCCATTTGGGCCCCTTGCCCGGCGTATCGTTGGCATAAAACAGCACCGTGATCCCGGCATCGATCTGCGCCCCCTCGATATGTCCATGCCACGGATCCCGCCCGGATCCCCAAACCTCGCGCGGAACACGAACCGCGCGGTCGCTCCCGGATTCATTCGACATCTTCTCCCCCTCCCCGGGTTTCTCCTCGTCCTTGCGATGGCAACCGCTTCACACGGGCCAGCCGCCGCGTCTCATCGCCGCCAGCAAACGCTCATCCGCATCGGGTGCCATCATATCCAGGCTGCCTTGCCGCAGAAACCAGTCCAGATATGCCGCGAAATCGGGGCGATGCTGCGGCGCGCGCGTCAGGGCCTCCTCTGGCCCCAGATCGGCCACGTTGAGCGCGATGTGATGAAAATCAACCTGTGCGAACAACACCGCAGGTTTTCCGAGAATGTAACCGTCAAAGGCCGTCGCGCTGTTTTGCGTCGCCACGAAAGCGCAATCGCGCAACAGGCTGGCGGTATCGCCGCCAATCGTCAGATTGGGAAAGCGGCTCTCCAGATCCTTGAGTGCGGCCATGTCCGCGTCGTCATATTTTTCGTTCGGATGCAGGGTCGCAACAGCCGGCCGGCCCGTCCGGGCGACGGTCTCGATCATCTGCACCGGACTCATGGTCTGGAACGAACGCTGCCGCCGGATACGTCCCTGAAGAGGGATCAATACGTGCTCCCCCCGCTTGGGCTCCGGCCCCGGCAGAACCCTTCCGCGCAGGCGATCCGCGAAATCCCGGGCATCCTCGGCATCAAGCTGATCCGGATCGAAGGCCGCCCTGGCGATAGGCCAGCGCCAGCGCTCGGGCACCCGCTCCAGTCGCCAAAACGGATAATGATATGCCAGCCGGAAGGTAAGCGCCTGCGGGTGAGTCGGTCTTTCCATGTTGAAAAGCGCATATCCGGGACGTCGCGGCGCCTGCGCCCGGGCCGCGCTGCCTGACTTATGCACCTCTATCCGCCAGCCCCGGGCTTTCAGCAGTCCGCTCATCCTGTTGATAAAGCCGAGTTTACCGGCCCTGACAGTTTGCAGAACCGGGTGATGCAGGTAGATGTGCAGATGCAAGGGCGTGCTCATGCCTTGCAGGCTAATTCGGCCTTCGTCCGGTAGCAACGGGTTGCGAAGCCGGGCCCGCAGCCATATCTGACCCGAAACGACGGAGGCCGGGATGGCAGAAGACAAGTTTCCAGGATGGCACGGCACCACGATCCTCGCGGTGCGGCGGGGCGGCAAGGTCGTGGTCGCGGGCGATGGCCAGGTCAGCGTCGGCCAGACGGTGATGAAGGGCTCGGCCCGCAAGGTGCGCCGTCTCAAGCCCGGCGGGCGCGACGTGGTGGCGGGTTTCGCGGGATCGACCGCCGATGCCTTCACCCTGCTTGAACGACTGGAGAAGAAGCTCGAGGCCGCGCCGGGGCAGTTGCAGCGCGCCTGTGTCGAACTGGCCAAGGACTGGCGCACCGACAAATACCTGCGCAACCTGGAAGCGATGCTGATCGTGACGGATGGCAACCAGCTTTACGTCGTGACCGGTGCGGGCGACGTGCTGGAGCCCGAACATGATATCGCCGCGATCGGCTCGGGCGGGAATTTCGCGCTGGCGGCAGCCCGGGGCCTGATCGAAAGCGATCTGGACGCCGAGGCGATTGCCCGCAAGGCGATGGCCATCGCGGCGGATATCTGCGTCTACACCAATGGAAACCTGACGGTCGAGACCATCGAAGGGTAAGGGGGCGCCGCCCCCTCGGCCCTGGCGGGCCTCGCCCCCGAGGTATTTGGACAAAGAAGAAACAGTATAGGCAGAGCAATGACCGACCTGACACCGCGCGAGATCGTATCCGAGCTGGATCGCTTCATCATCGGCCAAAAGGACGCCAAGCGTGCTGTCGCCGTGGCGCTGCGCAATCGCTGGCGGCGCAAGCAATTGGGCGACGATCTGCGCGACGAGGTCTATCCCAAGAATATCCTGATGATCGGGCCGACCGGGGTCGGCAAGACCGAGATCAGCCGGCGGCTGGCAAAGCTGGCCAATGCGCCATTCATCAAGGTCGAGGCCACCAAGTTCACCGAGGTCGGCTATGTCGGGCGCGATGTCGAGCAGATCATCCGCGACCTGACCGACTCGGCGATGATCGACACGCGGGAGCGGATGCGAGAGGAGGTCGAGGCGCGGGCGCATCAATCAGCCGAGGAGCGGGTGGTCGAGGCGCTGGCCGGCGAAGCCGCGCGCGACGGCACCAGGCAGATGTTCCGCGACAAGCTGAAGCGGGGCGAGCTTGACGACACGGTGATCGAGCTTGAACTGCAGGACAATTCGAATCCTCTGGGCGCGATGGAAATTCCGGGCCAGCCGGGGGCGGCAATGGGCGGGATGATGGATCTGTCGGGGCTGATGAAGGCCTTTGGCGGGCGGCGGGTCCGGCGCAAGGTGACGGTAGCCGAAAGCTATGACCTGCTGATCGCGGAAGAGGCCGACAAGCTGCTGGACGACGAGGCCGTCAAGGCCGCCGCTCTGGAATCGGTGCAGGAGAACGGCATCGTCTTTGTCGACGAGATCGACAAGGTTTGCGCGCGCAGCGATGCCCGGGGCGGTGATGTCAGCCGCGAAGGCGTGCAGCGCGACCTGTTGCCGCTGATCGAGGGCACCACGGTCAGCACCAAATACGGTCCGGTGAAGACCGATCATATCCTGTTCATCGCCTCGGGTGCCTTCCATGTCGCCAAGCCTTCGGACCTGCTGCCCGAGTTGCAGGGGCGCCTGCCGATCCGGGTCGAGCTGCGCGCATTGACCGAAGAGGATTTCGTCCGCATCCTGACCGAGACCGACAATGCGCTGACACGGCAATATACCGCGCTGATGGCGACCGAGGGGGTCCAGGTCAGCTTTACCGAGGACGGCATCGCCGCGCTTGCCCGGATCGCCGCCGAGGTGAATGCCTCGGTCGAGAATATCGGTGCACGCAGGCTTTACACCGTGATCGAACGGGTCTTCGAGGATCTGTCCTTCACCGCTCCGGACAAGAGCGGCGAGGCGGTCAGTGTGGATGCCTCTTTTGTCGATGAGCATCTGGGCGATCTGGCCCGCTCGACAGATTTGTCGCGCTATGTCCTGTAAAAGGTGAGCGCCGCTCGCATTGTCATGTGCGGGCAGCGGATCACTTTGTCGACAGGTATATGGTAGGGAGGCTTGCACCCGCGACCCTCCCGGTTCAGGTTCCTCTCGCAATAGAGGAGATCGTCCCGAACATGCGTCGCCCTGCCCTGTCCGTCACGATGGCGCTGTTGCTCACCGCGCTGCCCGCTTTTGCCGAAATGCCCGAAGGCATCAGCCATTTCACCCTGCCGAACGGCCTGGAAACCGTTGTGATCGAGGATCACCGCGCCCCGGTTGTGGTGCAGATGCTGTGGTACAAGATCGGCTCGGCCGATGAGCAGCCCGGCAAATCCGGCATTGCCCATTATCTGGAACATCTGATGTTCAAGGGAACCGACAAGCTGGAGCCTGGGGAGTTGTCCAAAACTGTGACGGCCAATGGTGGTATGGACAACGCCTTCACATCTTACGATTACACCACTTATTTTCAACGCATTGCCAGCGACCGTCTGCCCCTGATCATGGAAATGGAAGCCGACCGCATGGCCAATCTGAAGATCGGCGAGGATGACTGGCAGGCCGAACGTCAGGTGGTGCTGGAGGAACGCGCACAGCGGATCGACAGCGATCCGGCGTCGCTTTTCGCCGAGGAGCGCAATGCGGTGCAGTATTACAACCATCCCTATGGCCGCCCGGTGATCGGCTGGCGGGCGGAGATGATGGAACTGACCCGCGAGGACGCCATCGCATGGTATGACGAGCACTACTCTCCGGACGAGGCGGTGCTGATCCTTGCGGGCGATATCACCGCCGAAAGGGCGCGGGAACTGACCGAGGAATATTACGGTCCCCTTCCGGCCAAGGGCGAGGCCGAGCCTCGAGCACGCCCGCAGGAGCCGACGCAAAGCGCGCCCCGCAGGATGGAGATGCATGATCCCCGGGTCGCCCAACCCCGCCTGACCCGCAGCTATCTTGCTCCCGAACGCAATCCGGGCGATCAGGAAACCGCCGCCGCGCTGACGGTTCTGGCCGAATTGCTGGGCGGGTCCATGCAGACCTCGGTCCTGGGGCGGGAACTGGCAATCCCCGGCAAGGCGCTGTGGGTAGGGGCCGGTTACGACGGGCTGGCGGTCGATCCGACGACAATCACTCTCTCCATGGTGCCCGCACAGGGGATGGAGCCGGAAAAGGCCGAAGCCATGCTGGACGAGGTGTTGGCAAAGTTTCTGAAGGCCGGACCGGACCCGGACGACCTTGAACGGGTAAAGACACGTATCCGGGCGGCGCAGATCTATGCCCGCGACTCGGCCCATGGGCGGGCCTATGATTACGGTCAGGGACTTGCGACCGGGCTGACGATCGAGGATGTCAACGACTGGCCCGACATTCTGGCCTCGGTTACGGCCGATGATGTCAGCAAGGCGGCGCGCGACCTGCTGAGCAGCAAGGCCAGTGTGACCGGCTGGCTTCTGCCCGCAGAGGACGGCGGACAGGCCCCTGCGGAAACGGCAGCTTCCGCGCGCTCCGCACCGCCCGCAGATGTGTCCGAACAGCCGCCGGCGGCACCCGCCCTCGAAGAAGCCGCCCAACCGGAGGTGCAGGAATGATTCGCGCCGTTATTGCCCTTTTCTTCGCGGTTATCGCCGTTCCGGCCCAGGCCATCGACATCCAGGAAGTGACATCGCCGGACGGCATCAAGGCCTGGCTGGTGGAGGATCATTCCATCCCCTTTGTCTCGCTGAGCCTTGATTTCAAGGGCGGCGCAAGCCTGGACGATCCGGACAAGCGCGGCGCGATAAACCTGATGACAGCTACACTGGAGGAAGGCGCGGGCAAGCGGAACGCCACCGAATTCGCGCAGGCGCTCGAAGCCCTGGGAGCGGAGCTCAGCTTCGATGTCGGAGACGATTCGCTGAATGTCTCGATGCGCGCATTGACCGAGAATCGGGACGAGGCCGCCGACCTGTTGGCACAGGCCCTGTCGCAGCCGCGTTTCGACGACAGCGCGCTCGACCGTGTCCGGGCGCAGGTGCAGGCGGTCATCAAATCCGAGGCCACCGATCCACAGGCCATCGCGGCAAAGGAGATGGCGCGGCAGGCATGGGGCGAACATCCCTATGCCACATCGATCAACGGCAGTTCCGATTCCGTGGCACGGCTGACCCGCAAGGACCTGGTGGCCGCCAAGAACCGCGTCCTTGCCCGTGATCGTGTGGTGATCGGCGCCGCCGGGGATATCAGCGCTGAAGAGCTGGGGCCGTTGCTGGATAAAATCCTTGGCGGCTTGCCCGAGAAAGGCACCGTCCCGCTTCCCGGACAGGCCGAATTGCAGTTGACGGGCGGTGTCACGGTGATCGATTGGAACAGCCCGCAGACCATCGTCAGCTTTGCCGGGCCGGGCCTGCCCATCGACGATCCCGATTACTTCGCGGCATATGTGGCCAATCATATCCTTGGCGGCGGCGGCTTCAGTTCACGCCTGATGAATGAAATCCGGGAAAAGCGCGGGCTGACCTATGGGATCGGCACGGGGCTTGCGACCGGGCTTTACGGGCAGACATGGCAAGGCGGCATGGCCGGTTCCAATGACACCGTCAAGCAAGCGATCGACCTGATCCGGCAGGAATGGGATCGCATGGCGGAGGAAGGTGTCACACAGCAGGAACTGACCGATGCCAAGACATACCTGACCGGCGAATACCCGTTGCGCTTCGACGGGAACGGCAAGATCGCCTCGATCCTTGCCGGAATGCAACTCGTGGGCTTTCCCATCGACTATCCCAATACCCGCAACGAGCAGGTCGAAGCCGTGACCGCCGAAGATGTCCAGCGGGTGGCGGAACGGCTGCTGCATTCCGCAGAGCTGCGTTTCGTTCTTGTCGGCCGCCCCGAGGGGATCGATGACGATGCATCCGCGAAAACCCCGGTGGCGGCGGATCAGCCGAAAGACGGATAACAGCCCGAAGCCGGAAAATCCTTCCGGCTTCGCCCTGTCAAACCGTGTCGAGATACAGCTCTACCGTTTCCTCGTCGGTCAGTTCCGCCATGTAATGCAGTTCCTGCCGCTTGGTCATCAGGTAGTTGTCGATCAGATGCTCGGGGAAAATACGGCGAATTTCGGAACATTTGTCGAAGGCTTCGATAGCTGATCCCCAATCCCCGGGAAGCTGGTCCAACTTCTTGTCATAGGCATTTCCCTTGAACGGTGCGGGCGGCTCCAGCCTGTCCTCGATCCCGTCCAATGCCGCCCCGAGAATCGCGGCAACGGTCAGGTAAGGGTTCACGTCGCCTCCAGCCACCCGATGCTCGATCCGACGCGCCTTGGGAGAAGACGACGGGATGCGGATCGCCGCGGTGCGGTTCTCGTAGGCCCAGCCTATGCCGGTGGGCGCATGGGCGTTCGGCACCAGCCGGTCATAGGAATTCTCGTGCGGGGCGAACAGCAGGGTCGAGCCGGGCATGGCGCGCAGGCAACCGGCGACGGCATGGCGCAATTGCTCGGTTCCCTCTTCGCCACCATTGTCGAAGATGTTCCGTCCATCCTCGGTCAGGATCGAGAAATGCATATGCATCCCGCTGCCCGGCCATGCGTCATAAGGCTTGGCCATGAAGCTTGCGGCGAACCCATAGGACCGCGCCACTCCTTTCACCAGCATCTTGAACAGCCATGTGTCATCTGCCGCCTTCATCGGATCGGCCTGATGCATCAGGTTGATCTCGAACTGTCCCGGCCCGGCCTCGGAGATCGAGGTGTCGGCAGGGATATCCATCATCTCGCAGGCGTCGTAGAGGCTGGTGAAATACTGATCGAACGCATCCAGCGCCCGCAGGCTGAGCACTTCCCCCCCTGTGCGCCGCTTGCCCGAACGGGGGCTGGGCGCGACACGCAACTGCCTGCCGGAATCGTCGATCAGGAAGAACTCCAGTTCGGTTGCCACCACCGGCACCAGCCCGGCAGCCTTGTAGCGGGCGACGACGCGGGCCAGTGCCTGACGCGGATCACCGTCATAGGGGCTGCCATCGGGATGAAACATCCAGAGCGGCAAAAGCGCGGTCGGCGCGTCCAGCCAGGGCATCGGCAGGAATCCCCGCTCGGTCGGCAGCAGCAGGCCGTCGGGATCGCCGGATTCGAAGACCAGCGGGCTGTCGTCGATATCCTCGCCCCAGATATCAAGATTCAGCACCGAGTAGGGGAACTTGGTGCCTTCTTCCATCAGCTTCGGGGCAAAACGGGCGGGCATCCTCTTGCCGCGCGCCACGCCGTTCAGGTCAGCAGCGGCGACACGGATGGTCTTGACGTCGGGATGCTGTCTCAGCCATTCCATAGAGTTATCTCACGAGTTGCGGACGATATTTCAGCCGTTTCGCAGCGCCCGGCAAGTGCCGGTTCAGGCGCCGGTTCACGATGCCGAAGAGGCCGATCAGGATCAATGTCCAGATAATGAAGTAACCCGCGACGATTGGATAGGCCACAAAGGGATTGAAAGTCTTGTCGGCGAAATAACTCGCATAATAGAGGCTGTCGCCCTTTTGCTGGAAGGCGGGAAAGCCGGAAAAGAACACCAGCGTCGTGGCGTGAAACAGGAAGATCGCCTCGTTGGTATAAGAAGGCCATGCCAGACGCATCATGGTAGGCCATATCACCCGGCGGAACCTGTGCCAGCCGGTCAGGCCATAGGCGTCTGCGGCCTCTATATCGCCCTTGGGCACCGACATCAGCGCGCCGTGGAATATCTGTGCGGAATAGGCCGTGGTGTTCAGGATCAGCACGATCAGCGCCCCCGCCCATGCCCTGGTCAGCCAGCTTGTGGCCACGGTGATGCCGAAAACCTCGATCCCCGCACGCGGCAGCATGACCAGCGCCTCGTAAGCGAGAAAGAACTGGATGAAAAGCGGGCTGCCCCGGAACAGGAAGATGAACCAGTCGGCGGGTTTGCGCAGCCAGCGGCTTGGGCTGGCCTTGGCGACGGCAAGCCCATTGGCGAGGAAGAACCCGACCAGCAATGCAAGAAAGGCAAAATACAGGTTCCAAATCAGCCCCGAGCCGATCAGCGTGACCTGCTGGCACAGGGTGAAATCGCTGCGCGGCAGCAGCCGCTCGCCCATCCCGATGGAGCGCAGGGCGTAATCGGCAATCGTCTGAGCACAGCTCATGCGGCCCCCTTGCGCAGCGCTTCACCGCCCATGGTCGCCTGTCCGGCCGAAAGGCGGCGCGTCAGGCGGGCAAGGATTTTCTCGGACCCCCATGTCATCGCCAGGTAAAAGACGAGAATGCCAAGGAAGTAATACAGCCGCCAATCCGGATGCGGATAGTTGAAGGCGCTGGTCTTGGCACCGCCCAGCTCGCGCGCCCAATAGACGATATCCTCGATTCCCAGCAGGAACAGAAGCGGTGTCGCCTTGATGAGGATCATCCACAGGTTGGACAGGCCGGGAATCGCATAGCTCCACATCTGCGGGATCAGGATGCGCCGGTTCACCTGACGCTGGCTCATGCCATAGGCTTCGGCGGTTTCAAGCTGCGCGCGCGGCACCGCCTGCATCGCGCCATACAGCACATTTGCCGCGAAGGCCCCGAAAACAATGGCGAAAGCGACCACGGCCAGAATGAAACCATAGCTCTGGTGCACCCATTCCGGGCTGGTCGACAGCGGCAGCTTGGCCGCCGCGCAGACGATGAAATCATTGCCCTGCCGCACCGGAGCATCGCTGTCGCAAAGCAGCTTGTGGCGCGTCCATTCGAAGGCCTGGTCCAGCGCGATCGGAACGAAAAGGAAAAAGATGATGTCCGGCACCCCCCGCACCATCGAGGTGTAAAGCTTGCCGAACCATCTGACCGGCAAAAGGCGCGACCGCGATGCCATCGCACCGCCAAAGCCGAACAAAAGCGCAATCGGTGCAGTGACGGCCAACAACAGAAGCACGGTGCCGAAGCTCGCATAAAACAGCATGTGCTTGCCCGTGGTCAGGTAGCACATCAGCCATGACAGCCCCTGCAGCGAGGCGGGATCAGCACATTGCGAGAACATGATCGGCACCCGTCATGCCGCCTCCGACCGGAATCGAAGGCGGCGTTCTACATCATTCAAAAAGTGGGGCTTCGTCGCCGAACCACTTCTTGATCATTTCGTTGATGGTGCCATCCTCTTTCATCTCGGTGATAACGGCGTCAAGTTTCTCGCGCAGTTCGGTATCCGACTGACGCAGGCCGACGCCGATCCCGCCGCCCAGGGCCACATCCTCGCCGATCCAGACCATTTCGCCACCCGATTCCTCAACGACGGGAACGAGAAAATCCTTATCGGCGAATACGGCGTCGGCCTCGCCATTGCGGACGGCTGCGACGGTTTCGTCCGGGGTGGCGTATTCCAGCAGGGTCGCCCCCGACTCGGCCACGAAACTGGCCTGGATCGTCCCGGTCTGTGCGGCAACCACCCCCCCTTCTATATCGGCATCCTCCGACAAGGCGGCATAGGCCGAAGCCGCCGGCGGAATGTAGTTCTGGGTAAAGGCGATGACCTCCTCGCGCTCGGGCGTGATGCTCATACCGGCCAGGATCGCGTCGTAATTGCCCGAGGCAAGGTTCGGAATGATCGAATCCCAGTCATTCGTGACCCAGGTGCAATCCAGTTCCGCACGTTTGCACAGTTCGTCACCGAACTCACGCTCGAACCCGTCAACCTCACCAGCGTCGTTGATGAAATTATACGGAGGATAAGCCCCCTCTGTGCCAAGACGAACCGTCTCGGTCATGCCCATCCCGGCACTCATGGCCAAGGCGGTTGCGGCAAGGATCAGTTTTTTCATTTTTACTCTCCTGTTGAACAAAATCAGGCAGCCATCGTGGCGCTTAGAAACTGGCGCAGCCGCTCGGTTTGCGGGGCGCCGAACAACTGCTCGGGCGGGCCCTCCTCGCAGATCACGCCTTCATGCAGGAATACGACGTGATCGCTGACATCGGCGGCAAGACGCATGTCATGCGTGACGATGATCATGGTGCGATGCTCAGCCGCCAAGTCCTTGATGACCTTGACGACTTCCTGCTGCAACTCGGGATCAAGCGCGCTGGTCGGCTCGTCGAACAGAAGTGCGCGCGGTTCCATGCACAATGCCCGCGCGATTGCCGCCCGCTGCTGCTGGCCACCCGAAAGCTGGGCGGGCCATGACCCGGCCTTGTCGCCGATGCCGACCTTGGTCAGCAAGGCGCGCGCACGTTCTTCGACTTTGGTGCGGTTCTCGCCCAGAACGGTAAGCGGCGCCTCCATGACATTCTGCAGCACCGTCATATGGGACCACAGGTTGAACTGCTGGAACACCATGGAAAGATTGGTGCGAAAGCGCGTCACCTGCGCCCGGTCCGCAGGCACCCGATCCGCTCCGTGGGGTTTCCACCGCACCGCCTCGCCATCGAACAGGATCTCGCCCTGCTGACTGTTTTCAAGCAGATTGCAGCAGCGCAGAAGCGTCGATTTTCCCGAACCGGACGAACCTATCAGGCTGATCACATGACCGCGCGGGGCGGTCATCGAAACACCCTTGAGGACCTCCAGAGGACCATAGGCCTTGTGCAGACCGGTTATCTGGATGACGGGAGGCGTATTGTCTGGCATGCTGTCGTTCCGGCTTTCCATCCGCGTATTGGGCGACAATTACACGGCGATTGCAACAGCTTCGAACATCAACCGCGGATCAGGCGATCTCGATCGAGTATTTCTCGATCACCGTATTGGCCAGCAGCCCCTCGCACATCTTCACCACCTCGGCACGGGCGGCCTGCGGATCGGAGGCATCCAGGTCCAGTTCGATCAGCTTGCCCTGCCGCACGCCCGACACCCCCTTGTGCCCCAGCCCGCCAAGCGCGTGGCGGATCGCCTCGCCCTGCGGGTCCAGAACGCCGTCCTTGAGCATGATGGTGACACGGGCTTTCATCAGGGCTTCCCTCTTAGTTGATCGCGGTCGGTTTCAGGCTGGTCGTGTTCGCGGGCATCAGGCCAAGACGGCGAGCGACCTCGGTATAGGCGTCAGTCAGGTTGCCCAGATCGCGACGGAACACGTCCTTGTCCAGCTTCTGCCCGGTTTTCAGATCCCACAGGCGGCAGGAATCGGGGCTGATCTCGTCGGCGACGATCAGGCGCATGAAATCGTTGTCCCAGACCCGGCCGATCTCGATCTTGAAGTCGACCAGCTTGATGCCGACCCCAAAGAACACGCCCGACAGAAAATCATTCACCCGCAGTGCAAGGCTGACGATATCATCCAGATCCTGCTGGCTGGCCCAACCGAAGGCGATGATATACTCCTCGGACACCATCGGGTCGCCCAACTCGTCATTCTTGAAACTGTATTCGACGATCGGACGCGGCAGCAACGTGCCCTCCTCCAGCCCCAACCGCTTGGTCAGCGAACCGGCGGCGAAGTTGCGAACGATCACCTCGAGCGGGATAATCTCGACCTGGCGGATCAACTGCTCGCGCATATTGATGCGGCGGATGAAGTGATTGGGCACGCCGATATTGGTGAGGCCCTGCATGAAGAATTCGGACAGCCGATTGTTCAACACGCCCTTGCCCTCGATCACCGCCTTTTTCTGGGCGTTGAAGGCTGTCGCGTCGTCCTTGAAATATTGCACCAGCGTACCGGGCTCGGTGCCCTCGTAGAGGATCTTCGCCTTGCCTTCGTAGATTTTCTTGCGCCGCGGAGCCATGAGGGGCCATCCTTTCGCATTTGACTGCCTGCCCTTAGCGCAGAACGGGGTTCGGGGGCAATAAGGCTTGCGGCGAGTGCCAGCAATGGGCATACCAGAAAGTAACGGTTAATCAGGAGGCCAAGCATGACCACCTTCGACGATCGCGAGCGCTCATACGAGGCGAAATTCGCCCATGACGCCAATCTGCTTTTCAAGGCCGAGGCACGCCGAAACCGCCTGCTGGGCGAATGGGCGGCGGAACTGCTGGGAAAGTCCGGGGAGGACGCAAAGAGCTATGCGCTCACAGTGGTTTCATCGGATTTCGAACAGCCCGGCGATGATGACGTGTTTCGCAAGCTGGCCGGCGATCTGGAAGGCCATGCGGACGCCGCCACGATCCGCGCCAAGATGGCGGAGATGATGGGCGAAGCCAAGAAACAGGTGATCGACGAGGCCAAGTGACTGCACGCAACACGCGCTGCAGAATACAGGGGAGCTTCGGATACGTAACCTGCGGCCAAACCATCACTTTGCCGCATGAAGCTGAGCCTTTCTTCTTCTTTGTCCAAATACCTTATGGAATCGCCGGCGGGTCATGCCGCCGGCTCTTGAATTCGGCCGGCGACGGGATATGAGCCCCGGGGCGCGCGCGGAGTCATATTCGTCAGGGCCGAGATATCGCCACGACCTCTGCACGCCGGTACATCCGGGCCATTGCCGCGCCCCGGGCCGTGTTCAGGATCATCAATGCGGCCCAGAGCCCGTGATTGCCCATCAGCGGCGGCAATATCAGAAGCGCCGCGATATAGATCGCTACCGCCTGCAGCATTGCGACCCGCATCTCGCGCGTCAGGGTCGCACCGATGAAAATGCCGTCATACATCCAGCTGGCGACACTGATCAGTGGCGCGAATCCCATCCAGATCAGATAGAGACGAGCCTCCTCGCGAACCGCCGGGGCGGTGGTCAGCATGTCGATGATCGCCCCGCCGCCGAACCAGAAGGCCAGCCCGAGGATCAGCGCGCCTCCGATTCCCCATTGCGAGGTCACGATGGAGGCGCGGCGAACCCTTTCGGGACGGCCCGCGCCGACAGCCTGGCCGACAAGGCTTTCAGCGGCGAAGGCAAAGCCGTCCAGCGCGAAAGCGGTGAGCGACAGGAATTGCATCAACACCTGGTTGGCCGCCAGGGTCACATCTCCCTGCGCGGCCCCGAGAAACAGGAAACTGGTAATGCTGGCCTGCAACAGCACCGAGCGAATCATGATGTCGCCATTCACGCGCAACAGCCGGTTCAGCTTGTTCCGTGCAAACAGCGTCGCAGCGTTGCGGGCGGCCAGCACAGCGGCACGCAGGGCGTGACGGGCGAACCAGAGCCCCAGCATCAGCCCGCTCCATTCCGCGATCAGTGTCGCCCATGCCACCCCGCTCACGCCCAGGCCAATGCCCAGCACGAACCAGACATCCAACACCACGTTCAACCCGTTCTGTAGCACCTGCAATGCCAGAACCGCCCTTGTCCTTTCGATGGCGATCAGCCAGCCGGTAAGCGCATACAGACCGATCGTGGCGGGCGCCCCCCAGATACGGATGGCGAGATAATCGCGGGCCAGTGCCTCGACTTCGCTCGAGGCGGGCGCAAGCCGGAGCGCTGCCCAGAAGATCGGTATCTGCAGCAGGATCAATGCCAGCCCGGCAAGACCGGCGATGGTCAGCGCCCGCAGCAGATGCGCGCCG
The DNA here is from genome assembly GCF_003697785.1 of Paracoccus alkanivorans. Taxonomy (GTDB): domain Bacteria; phylum Pseudomonadota; class Alphaproteobacteria; order Rhodobacterales; family Rhodobacteraceae; genus Paracoccus; species Paracoccus alkanivorans. Next base: position 239,058 of record NZ_QOKZ01000004.1, read on the forward strand.
ACCTCCGGCCCGTCCCCGGCGCCATGGCTTTGCGCGACCAGCCCCGAGGTTCCCATGCGCAGGAAACCGAATACCCAGTATATCGAGGTCACGATCACTGCGCCGATCCCGACCGCACCGATCGGCCCGGCCCGGCCAAGCTGGCCTATCACCCCGGTATCAACCAGACCCAGAAGCGGCACGGTCACATTCGACAGCACGATGGGCAAGGCGATATTCAACACCCGCCGATGGGTGATCTCCATCCGGTCACCCCTGCGGCATGAGGAAATGTGCCGTTGCCTGGGCGATCAGCCGGGCGCGGTTGTCCTGCCATGCCTCGACCTGGACCGAGGCGTAGCGCCGCCCCGAGCGCACCACATTGGCGCGGGCATAGGCATCGCGAGGCAGACCGCTGCGCAGGTAATCGACTGTGAAATCGATGGTCTTGGGCAGGCGCGGCAGGCTTTCGGGCATGGCCGCGTCGGGGGCGATGCGACCCGATTCGAGATCCTCCCACATCGCCGCCCATGCCAATTCGACAATCGCGGTCATCTCCAGGAAGGCCGCGGTCACGCCACCATGCAGCGCCGGAAGTTGCGGATTGCCGATCAGTTTCCGGTCGAAAGGCAGGACGGCAGTCAATTCGTCCCCTCGCCGGTCGAACCTGATTCCCAGCCAGTGCATGTAGGGCACGCCCGAGACCAGCGCGTTCAGCGCCGAATCGCGGCGGGTCTTGATCTGGTCCAGCGGCTCGTTACGATCCATCGGCCTGCCCCTATCGTTCCGCCGTAAAGGCGCCGGTCGCGGTGGCAACCGGGTTGCTTGTGTCATCGTCGTCCAGCGCCACCGCCCGCATGAAGGCCACGCTGCGGGTCATGTGATAGACCTCGGCCCGCGCGGTGATCCGCTGGCCCGGCCTGGCCGCGCGCATGTAATCAATGCGCAGGTCGATGGTCGCGGTCGAGCGCGGCTGGCTGGAATGCGCCATCACCGCCGCCCCACAGCAGGTGTCCATCAGCGCCGAAACGACTCCGCCATGGATGACACCGCTGCGCGGATCGCCGACCAGGTGCTCGTCCCATGGCATCGAGATCACCGCGCAGCCGTCGCCGATCTCGTCGACCCGCATCCGCAATGCCCTTGCATGGGGAATCGCTTCGATGAATTGCTGGGCGATTCGGGCGTGATTTTCCTCGGCACCATCCCTTGCGTCACCGTTCATCCGTCGTGTCTCCCTGATGCCGGCCAAGACTTAGCCGGGAGAGTTGTCCCTGCTCAAGGCTCATCATCCGCTTTCCGCGCCTTTCGGTTGAGAAGCAACCTGCGTCAGGATACCCTTTCAGGCAAGCAGATGCTGGGAGAGGCGGATGGCGGACGATCAGGTGATCAGTTTCAAGGAAATGTGCGCGAAGTTCGACGTGACGCCACGGACCCTGCGCTATTACGAGTATATCGAGCTGCTCCAGCCGCGGAAGGAAGGCCGGTCCCGCTTCTATGGCCCGCGAGAAACCGCCCGCATGACACTGATCCTGCGCGGCAGGCGCTTTGGCTTCTCACTGGAGGAGATTCGTCAATGGCTCCAGATCTATGAACAGAAGGGCAGCCGCGAACAGTTGCAGGTCTGGCTGGAACTGGCCGACAAGCAGCTTGGGGTTCTGGCCGCGCAGATAGAGGATTTGCAGACGGCCCGCGCCGATCTTCAGGATTTGCGCGATACGGCCGCCAATGAATTGAAGGGGCTCGATTGACCTGCCCCATCCGGCCCGACAGCCGGATCTGATCGATCTGTCGGTTGTGACGCAGCGTTTTGTTTACGTTTGCGTCAACCTTTGGATATATGGCTGACCAAGGACGACAGACGGTGAACGAGGAGGAACCGCGATCCATGTCCGACGAGCTGATGACGATCCGCCAGATGTGCGACAGCTTCGGCGTCACCCCCCGCACCCTGCGCTTCTACGAGGCGCGGGAACTGATCTTTCCCCAACGTCGCGGCCAGCACCGGCTGTATGACCGCCGGGACAGGGCGCGGCTGACGCTGATCCTGCGCGGCAAGCGCTTTGGCTTCAGCCTCGAACAGATCCGCCAATTGCTCGAACTCTACGAGCCGGGCGGCCGGAACGAGACGCAGATCGCCGCCACCATCCAGGTGGCGCGGGAGCGGCTGGCAGACATGGAACGTCAATATTCGGAGCTCCGCGAGGCCATCGCCGACCTGCAATCGCAGATCGACGACGCCGAAAACCGCCTGATCACCGCAACCCGAAGCAAGCGTTCAGGATAAACCATGCCGACCTATACCCCCCCGATCCGCGACATGCAGTTCGCCCTCCACGACGTGCTGAAACTGTCGCAATCCGGCCTGCCCGGCCATGACGAATTGGACCGCGATTTCACCGAGGCCGTGCTGGACGCCGCGGGCAAGCTGGCCTCCGAGGTGCTGGCTCCGCTGAACGCGGTCGGCGACCGGCAGGGCTGCAGGTTGGAAAACGGCGTGGTGCGCACGCCCGAAGGCTTCGGCAAGGCCTTCGAGGCGATGAAGGAAGGCGGCTGGCCCGGGCTGGACTGCGATCCCGAATATGGCGGACAGGGCATGCCCTATGTGCTCGGCGTGGCCACGGGCGAAATGTTCGTCTCCGCCAACATGGCCTTCAACATGTATCAGGGCCTGACCCACGGTGCCTATTCGGCCATCCATGCCCATGGCACCGACGAACAGAAACAGACCTACCTGCCGAAAATGGTCAGTTGCGACTGGACCGGCACCATGAACCTGACCGAACCGCATTGCGGCACCGATCTGGGCATGCTTCGGACCAGGGCGGAGCCGCAGGACGATGGCAGCTACCTGATCACCGGCCAGAAGATCTTCATCTCGGCAGGCGATCACGACCTGTCGGAAAACGTCATCCATCTGGTGCTGGCCAAGGCCCCGGGCGGGGGTGAGGGCACCAAGGGCATCTCGCTCTTCATCGTGCCGAAATTCCTGGTGAACGAGGATGGCTCACCGGGCGAGCGGAACGCAGTCTCGGTCGGCAATCTCGAAGAGAAGATGGGCATCCACGGCAATTCGACCTGCGTGATGAATTACGACGGCGCCAAAGGCTGGCTGCTGGGCGAATTGCACAAGGGCATGCGCGCCATGTTCACCATGATGAACGAAGCCCGCATGGGCGTCGGTCTGCAGGGCTATGCCTGCGCGGTGCCCGCCTATCAGAACGCCGTCGAATATGCCCGCGAACGGCTGCAGGGCCGCGCCGTGACCGGGGCAAAGAACCCCTCAGGTCCCGCCGATCCATTAATCGTGCATCCCGATATCCGGCGCAGCCTGATGGACCAGAAATCCTTCCTCGAAGGCGCGAGGATGCTGGCGCTTTGGGGTGCACATCTGATCGATCGCGGGCACCAGGGCGACAAGGACGCCGAGGGGCTGATCTCGCTGCTTACCCCGGTCATCAAGGGTTTCCTGACCGACAAGGGATTCGAGTCGGCGGTGCTGGCGCAGCAGGTCTATGGTGGGCATGGCTATATCGAGGAACAGGGCATGAGCCAGTTCGTCCGCGACGCCCGCATCACCATGATCTACGAGGGCGCGAATGGCGTGCAGGCGCTGGATCTTGTCGGCCGCAAGCTGGCGCAGGACGGCGGCAAGCATGTCATGGGCTTCTTCGAGATGGTGAAATCCTTCTGCAAGGAGCATGGCGGGAACGAAACCCTCGCCGCCGATTTCATCGAGCCGCTGAAAGCCGCATCCAAGGATCTGCAAACTGCCGGGATGTTCTTCATGGAACGCGGCATGAAGAACCCGAATGACGCCCTGTCGGGCTCCTATGACTTCATGCATCTCTTCGGCCATGTCACGCTTGGCTTCATGTGGGCGCAGATGGCGGTGGCCGCACAGGCCGCTCTGGAGGCCAGCAACGGCGACAGGGAATATCTCGAAACGAAGCTCGCCACCGGCCGCTACTACATGAAGCGTCAACTGCCGATGACCGCCACGCATCTGACCCGCATCCAGTCCGGCGCCGATCCGGTGATGGCCCTTGGCGCGGAAGCATTCTGAAAGGGCGATAAGGATGGGTAAGGCCAGAACAGGTATTTGTGCAAAGAAGAAGCACAAGCTGCGTCCCGGCCTCTCCCGCCTCGCAACGGGTCGGGCGTTATCCGCCCACAGGCCGGGACGACTTCTCCTTTGGCGGTCATCGGCTCCTCAGCCTGTACCGCACCAGGAACTCTGACATGGAAGCGTTGCATTAACCTTAATACGCCCCCTTCTTCTTTGTGCAAATACCTTGCGGGGGTCCGGGGGCGCAAAGCCCCCGGCATCTAGGAGGAAAGAGATGACAGCCCAACTCTGGTGCTTTGGCGAATCCGGCAATGCCTACAAGGCGGCACTGACCATGGAACTGGCGGGTTATGACTGGTCGCCCGTCTATGTCGACTTCTTCAATGGCGAGGCTCGCAGCCCCGAGTTCCGGGAAATCAACGAGATGGGCGAGGTGCCGGTCTTTCGTGAGGGCGAATTGACCTTGACGCAATCAGCGGTGATCCAGCTCCATATCGCCGAGCGGACCGGCAAGTTCCTCGGATCGGATCGCAACGAAACGCTGCGCTGGCTGATGTTCGACAATCACAAGATGTCGGGACAGGCCGGACCGACGCGTTTCCTGATGAATTTCCTTCCCGAAGAGAAGCGCCCGCAAGAAGCCATCGCATTTCTGCAAGGACGCCTGAAAGCCACATACAAGGTGCTGGACAATCACCTGGCACAGCGGGGCTGGGTGGCAGACAATAGCCCGACCATCGCCGATTTCGCCTGCTGTGGCTACCTGTTCTATCCAGAGCCCTTCGGTTTCGACCGCAAGGGCTGGCCACATATCGACCGCTGGCTGGACGCTATCAGCACCCTGCCCGGCTGGAAACATCCCTATGATCTGATGCCCGGCAACCCCTCGGACCGGGCGTGACCGAACACCACAGGAGGACGCATGTCTGAAGCCTATATCTATGACGCCGCGCGCACGCCGCGGGGCAAGGGCCGCCCGGATGGCAGCCTGCACGAAGTCACCTCGCTGGCATTGTCGGCGCGGCTGCTCAATGCCGTCAAGGAGCGCAACGGGCTGGAAGGCCATGCCGTGGAGGACGTGATCTGGGGGAATGTCACCCAGGTCAAGGAACAGGGCGGCTGCCTGGCGCGCTCGGCGGTGCTGGCCTCGGATCTCGATGAATCGATCCCCGGGCTTGCGATCAACCGTTTCTGCGCCAGCGGCATGGAGGCCGTGAACCTCGCCGCGAACCAGATCAGGGGCGGCGCCGGTCAGGGCTATATCGCCGGCGGCGTCGAGATGATGGGTCGCGTGGCCATGGGCAGCGACGGGGCCGCGATCGCCGTCGACCCCAGCCTTGCGCTGAAGAGCTATTTCGTGCCGCAGGGGATCAGTGCCGACATCATCGCCACGGAATACGGATTCACCCGCGAGGAGGCCGATGCGCTGGCCGTCGAATCGCAGCGCCGGGCGGCCAGGGCATGGGAAGAGAACCGTTTCGCCAAGTCCATCGTGCCGGTCACCGATCAGAATGGGCTGACCATCCTGGAGCGCGACGAATACATGCGCCCCGGCACAACCACCGATGACCTGGCCAAGCTGAAGCCCAGTTTCAGGGAGATGGGCGAGTCGATGCCCGGTTTCGACAAGGTGGCGATGCTGAAATATCCGCATCTGTCGCATATCGAGCATATCCACCATGCCGGGAACAGTTCGGGCATCGTGGACGGGGCCGCAGCCGTGCTGCTGGGCAGCAAGGAGTTCGGCGAGGCGCATGGGTTGAAGCCCCGTGCCCGGATCCGCGCGACCGCCAAGATCGGCACCGATCCGACGATCATGCTGACCGGGCCGGTGCCCGTCACCGAGAAGATCCTGAAGGACAGCGGAATGTCGATTAGCGATATCGACCTGTTCGAGGTGAACGAGGCCTTCGCTGCGGTCGTGCTGCGTTTCTGCCAAGCATTCCAGGTCGATCCCGGCAAGGTCAATGTCAATGGCGGCTCCATCGCCATGGGCCATCCGCTTGGCGCGACCGGCGCGATCATCATCGGCACGCTGCTGGACGAGTTGGAACGGCAGGACAAGCAGGTCGGCCTTGCAACCCTGTGCATCGCGTCCGGCATGGGCGCGGCCACCATTATCGAGAGGTTGTGATGGCGATTATTCGCAAGGATGAGGTCCCCGTGACCGATGCCGTGTCAGGCTATCCCGATCCCTACAATCTCGGATCAGGGAACCTATCCTATCGGCATATCTCGAACGCCGGCGGCCTGACACAATTCGGCGCGGCGCTGGAAACCCTGCATGCCGGTGGACAAAGTTCGCAGATGCACTGGGAAGAGCATGAAGACGAGTTCCTCTACATGCTGTCAGGCGAGTTGACTGTGGTCGAGGATGGCGAGGAAACGATCATTCGTCCCGGTGATGCCTGTTGCTGGAAGGCCGGCACACCAGTCGCACATTGCCTTCGCAATCACAGCGATGCTCCCGCAACTTATCTGATCGTCGGCAGCCGCGATCCCCGGAATATCGCACATTATCCCGGTCTCGACATGCTCGGAACACCGCAGGGTTTTACGCATCTGGACGGAACCCCTTACCCGAAAAAGGGAGAAACAAAATGACAGATTTCACGATCAGGAAAGACGCGGACGGCGTTGCCATCATCACCTGGGACGTTCCGAAGAAGTCCATGAACGTGCTGTCTCTGGACGGCGCGGCAGAGCTTGACAAGCTGATCGACGAGGCACTTGCCGACGAGGCGGTGAAGGGCATTGTCATCACCAGCGGAAAGAAGGACTTCGCCGCCGGGATGGATCTGAACGTCATAGCCGGGATGAAGGATCAGGGCGGCGCACAGGGCGTGTTTGACGGGATCATGTCCCTGCATCACCTGCTGCGCAAGATCGAGCGCGCCGGGATGGATCCCAAGACGCTGAAGGGCGGCAAGCCCATCGCGGCGGCCCTGCCCGGCACGGCGCTCGGCATCGGGCTGGAACTGCCGCTGGCCACGCATCGCATCTTTGCCGCCGACAACCCGAAGGCCAAGATCGGCCTGCCCGAAATCATGGTCGGCATTTTTCCCGGCGGGGGCGGCACCACACGGCTGGTGCGCAAGCTGGGCGCGATGATGGCCGCGCCCTTCCTGCTGGAGGGTAAGCTGAACGATCCGAAGAAGGCCAAGGCTGCCGGGATCATCGACGAGGTGGCCGAGGATCCGCTGGCCGCCGCGCGCGAATGGGTTCTGAACGCCAAGGATGCCGATCTGGTCAAGCCATGGGATCAAAAGGGCTACAAGATGCCCGGCGGCGCGCCCTATCATCCAGCGGGCTTCATGACCTTTGTCGGTGCAAGCGCGATGGTGCATGGCAAGACGATGGGAGTCTATCCTGCCGCCAAGGCCCTGCTGTCGGCGGTCTACGAAGGTGCGCTCGTGCCATTCGACCAGGCGTTGAAGATCGAGGCGCGCTGGTTCACCAATGTTCTGATGAACCCCTCGTCCGGCGCCATGATCCGCAGCCTGTTCATCAACAAGGAAGCATTGGAGAAGGGGGCGAACCGTCCCGAAGCCCCGGACCAGACGGTCAGGAAGGTCGGCATTCTCGGTGCGGGGATGATGGGCGCGGGTATCGCCTATGTCAGCGCCATGGCCGGAATCGAAGTGGTGCTGATCGACGCCAAGCAGGAGGCCGCCGAAAAGGGGAAATCCTATTCGGAGGGTCTGCTGGACAAGGCGATCAGCCGCAAGAAATCCACCGAAGAGAAAAAGACCGAGGTTCTGGGCCGCATCCTGCCCACAACGGATTATGCCGCGCTGGATGGCTGCGACCTGGTGGTCGAGGCAGTGTTCGAGGATCCCGGCATCAAGGCCGAGGTGACGAAAAAGGCCGAGGCGGTCATCCCGCAGGACGCGATTTTCGCCACCAACACCTCCACCCTGCCGATCAGCGATCTGGCCAAGGCGAGCAGCCGCCCTGATCAGTTCATCGGGATCCATTTCTTCAGCCCCGTGGACAAGATGCTGCTGGTCGAGATTATCAAGGGCCGCGAGACCGGCGACCGCGCCGTGGCCAAGGCGCTCGATTTCGTCCGCCAGATCCGCAAGACGCCGATCGTGGTGAACGATGCCCGCTTCTTCTATGCCAACCGTTGCATCATCCCCTATATCAACGAGGGTGTGCGGATGGTGGCCGAGGGCGTCAATCCGGTGCTGGTCGAGAATGCCGCCAAGATGATGGGCATGCCCCTGGGGCCGCTGCAATTGGTCGATGAGACCTCTATCGATCTGGGCGTCAAGATCGCCAAGGCGACCAAGGCAGCGATGGGCGACGCCTATCCCGATGGCGCGGTTGACGAGGTGCTGTTCTGGATGGCCGATGAAGGGCGCCTTGGGCGCAAGGCGAATGCCGGCTTCTACGCCTATGACGAGGCCGGCAAGCGAGTGGGGCTCTGGGAAGGGCTTGAGGCGAAATACCCGCAGGCGGCTGAGCAGCCCGAGCTGACCGAAGTGCAACATCGCCTGATGTTCGCCCAGACCCTCGAGGCCGTTCGGGCGCTGGAGGAAGGCGTGCTGGAAGATATCCGCGAAGGCGATGTCGGCGCGATCCTCGGTTGGGGCTTTGCGCCCTGGTCAGGCGGTCCGTTTGGATGGCTGGACATGCTGGGTGCGGCACGCGCGGTCGAGATTTGCGAAAGGCTCACCGACCGTCACGGCGCACGCTTCGCGGCACCGAACCTGCTGCGCGATGTGGCAAAGAAGGGTGCTGGTTTCTACGCTCGTTTCGGTCCAAGGAAAACGGCGGCCTGATGGCACGATGATCGTGGCATCTCGATCACGGCGGGCGTTGCCCGGATGCAAGGGGGACGATTTTTTCGTCCCCCGCTCTTGTTGAATACGCACCGAATCACCCTATGCTGCGGTGCAAAACGGCCTAGGCGGTCGTCAGAGTCGAAAGGGAAGCACGTCATGACCGAAGACACGAAACGCCGCGCCGAGGCTGTCAGCAAAGACATCGAAGACGTGACCTCGGTAGTGCTGCCCGAGCCCAGCAGCGATCAGGTCGAGATGACCACCGCCGATCCCGCGACGAGTGAGGAAATCCGCAAGCGCATGGCCGAGATCAATATGGACGATTCCGGCTCGATCATCCATTTCGGCGCGGGTGCACAAACCCAGTTGCAGGAAATCAGCCAGAAGATGCTGGCCGACGTCAAGAACAAGGATGTCGGACCGGCGGGCGAAAGCCTGCGCGAGATCGTCACATCGATCAGGGGGTTCTCGACTTCGGAACTGGACCTGCGGCGCGAACGCAGTTGGTGGGAGCGATTGCTGGGCCGTGTTACGCCCTTTGCCAAATTCACCGCCAGATACGAGGAAGTGCAGACCCAGATCGACCGTGTGACAGCGGATCTGGAGGGGCATGAGCAGCAGCTTTTGAAGGATATCAAATCGCTGGACCTGCTGTATGACCGTACGCTGAATTTCTATGACGAGCTGGCGCTTTATATAGCGGCAGGCGAGGAAAAGCTGCGTGAGCTGGACAACGAGGTAATCCCCGCCAAGCGGGCCGAGCTGGACAAGGCCGCCGAACCCGATCAGGTGATGGAGGCGCAGGAGCTGCGCGATCTCCAGACCATGCGCGATGATCTGGAGCGCCGGGTGCATGACCTGAAACTGACTCGGCAGGTTACGATGCAATCGCTGCCCTCGATCCGGCTGGTGCAGGAAAACGACAAATCGCTGGTGACGAAAATCAACTCGACATTGGTGAACACGGTTCCGTTATGGGAAACGCAGCTTGCTCAGGCCGTCACCATCCAACGCAGCGCCGAGGCCGCGAACGCGGTCAAGGCGGCCAGCGACCTGACCAATGACCTGTTGACCGGCAATGCGGAAAACCTCCGCCAAGCCAATGCCCGGATCCGCACGGAGACTGAACGGGGCGTATTCGATATCGAAGCGGTCCGCACCGCCAATGCCGAACTGATCTCGACCATCGAGGACAGCCTGCGCATCGCCGATGAGGGCCGGGCACGCCGAGCCGCGGCGGAAGAGGAATTGACACAGATGGAAGCGGAACTACGCAACGCGTTGTCCTCGGCCCGTTCGCAGCGCCTGACCGGATCGGAACCGGAGGGGGCCGCAGAACGGCCCGGCAAGCAATGATACCGGCTGCGGTTCCCTTTGCGTCACGTGATCCCCGGCACCATCCGCTGGCGATATTGACGCTGCTATTGGCCCTTGTCCTGGCTGGCTGCACGAGCAAGCGCGAGAAAGAAGCCGAGATCGCCCCGCCCCCGGTCAACATTCCCGAGCCTCCGGAACCCGAAGGCCCTACTCAGGCGGAACTCCGCGAGGCAAGAGCAGAACGAAACCGCGCCGCCAATCAGGCCGCCGCCATCAATGTGAGCGCGCTCAGCCAATCGCAACAGAACTACTATGCGAGAATCGAACAGAAACTGATTGACGACAACCAACTGCGCCGCGACCAGATCCCGATGGATGCGCCCATCGATGCCGACATATTGGCCCAGAACTTCATTCAGATTGCATTACGCGACGAATACGGCAGTGACGGGGCGCGCCATGCCGGGGGGGCGGGCGCAAGCGCGCCCCTGCGCCGCTGGCAGGACCCTGTCCGTATCGAACTGGAGTTCGGCCCGTCATCCGATACCGCCCTCAAGCGGGAAATCCGCGGCGAGGTTGCGGATTACACGACCCGGTTGGAAGAGGTCTCCGGTCACAGTGTTGCGCTGACCGGTGATGGCGGCAACTTCACCGTCCTGGTGCTGAGCGATGACGAACGGCGGGATATCGATACGCTCCTGCCCGAGCTGGTGCCGGGCATACCCGCGCATGATGTTGTGGCATTGCGCGACCTGGCGCCCGATATCTATTGTTCCGTTTTCGCTTATTCCAAAGGTAATTCGAGCAGCTATGTCCATGCGGTCGCGTTGATACGATCCGAGTTGTCATCCCTGTTGCGGCTGTCCTGCATCCATGAGGAACTGGCGCAAGGCATGGGGCTGGCCAATGACAGCCCGACGGTGCGCCCCTCGATCTTCAACGACGATGAGGAATTCGCCCTGCTGACCCGGCATGATGAACTGTTGCTGCAGATCCTTTACGATCCACGCCTGCGTCCCGGCATGACCGAAGCCGAGGCGGCGCCGATCGTCCGGGAAATCGCCGGGGAGTTGCTGCCATAACGCAGGTTTCCGGGCGAAACGGTCGGGCATAGGGATCGTCGGTCGTGCTGGTGGCGTCAGGTGTCGGGTCATAGCACCCGCGATTTCAAAGATATCCTGGTGCTGGCTTCCGCCTCTTTGCCGCAGCGGTTCTCCGACGGGCTGGCTTCGTGGAGCTTGTCGCATCCGGATAATCGCTGTCGCGTCCACCCTCACTCTGGTGGCGCTAACAATTTTTCTGTATTTCGCCGGGACCGGAGGTTATATCCAGCTTGGCGGAGGGCTGTTGCCGGATGGGATGGCTCCGGGCGAGAGTTTTGCCACTGGCAGCGTATAGCGGAGGGACATGAGCATGATCCTGTGTTCGGGTGAATCACTGATCGACATGGTGCCGGAGGACGGCACATTCCGGCCGCTCGCCGGAGGGGCGGTTTATAACACTGCGATCGCATTGGGCCGTCTTGGGGCACCGACGGCCTATCTTTGGCCCATCAGCCACGATCCGTTCGGCGAGATGCTGTTGAACCCACTGATCGAGGCCGGAGTGAATACCGATCTCTGCCCGCGCTCGGAACGGCTGACCACATTGGCACTGGTGACGCTGACGAAGGGCGAGGCCCGCTACTCTTTCTATGACGAGGGTTCGGCAGGCCGAATGCTGTCACCCGATGACATCCCACCGCTGCCCAAGGAGATCGAAGCAATCTTCGCGGGTGGCATCAGCCTTGTGCCCGATCCTTGCGGCGCAGCCGTCGAAGCGTTGATCGAGCGCAACCATACCCGCCTGCCGGTGATGGTCGATCCCAATATCCGGCCATTCTTCATCACCGACGCCGGGGCTTACCGCGCCCGGCTGAATCGCATCCTGCCACAGGCCGATATCGTCAAGCTTTCCAGCGATGATCTGGAATGGTTGTATCCCGATCTTGACACGGAGGATGCCGCACGCAAGGTGCTGGAGCTGGGGCCCCAAATCGTGCTGCAAACCGGCGGAGCTTCGGGTGCACGCGCCTTCTGGTCGGGCGAAACCGTCAGCGCCCCGGCCATCCGCACCACCGTTGCCGACACTATCGGTGCGGGTGACACCTTCAACGCGGGCGTGCTGGCCAGCCTGCGCGATCAGGGGGTGCTGGGCAAGGATGCTATCGAAGGGATCACCGGCGAACAAATTCATGCCGCGCTGACCCTGGGCGCACAGGCTGCTGCGATCACGGTGTCCCGCCCGGGCGCGAACCCGCCCTGGGCGCATGAAATGCCCGTAGGCTGAACGCTCTTTTGCCATTGTTTAGAGGTCCCGGGATGATCGGCGCATCGGGCGAAGCGCGATGAGGCGATCTCACTGCCCCCCGTTCGCTGCCTCGTCCAGAGCCGCGAAGCCCGCCTTCTGGCGCTCGGTCCAGCTCAGATGCAGTCGCAGGCCATCTTCGGTCGCCTCTTCACGCTCCACCACACCTGCCTCGTGCAGCCATGCGCGGCGACGGCCATCGCTGAAAGGCAAAATAACGATATCGGTGCTACGCGCCTCGTCCAGCACCCGCGCGAGATGGGTATCGATCGCTGAAACCAGATCGCCCAGCCCCTCACCGCTCAGCGCGCTGACCGCCTGAACCCCCTCGGTCCGCGCATCAGTGCGGCGCAGGGCGGCGCGGGTATCTTCCGACAATGCATCAATCTTGTTCCAGACCTCGATCAGGGCGACATTCTCATCCACACCCAGACTATCGAGAATCTCGGCGACATCCGCCGCCTGTTCCTCGGTTTCGGGATGGCTGATATCGCGGACATGCAGGATCAGATCGGCCTCCAGCACCTCTTCCAGCGTGGCACGGAAAGCCGCCACCAGTTCAGTCGGCAGATCCGAAATGAAACCCACCGTGTCCGACAGGATGATCTTTCGCCCCGAACTGCCGCCTCCCGCATCGGGCAGGCGTATCGCCCGCATGGTCGGATCCAGCGTGGCGAAAAGCATGTCCTTCGCCATCACCTCGGCGCCCGTCATACGGTTGAACAGCGTCGATTTCCCGGCATTCGTATAGCCCACCAGCGCAACGATCGGGTAAGGTACCTTTGCCCGCGCCGCACGGTGAAGCGTCCGGGTCCGGACCACACGATCAAGCTGCCGCCGCAGCCGGGTCATCTGTTCGTCGATGGCACGACGGTCAGCCTCGATCTGCGTTTCACCGGGGCCGCCAACGAATCCAAGACCGCCACGCTGCCGTTCCAGGTGTGTCCATGCCCGGACCAGGCGTGTCCGCTGATAGGACAGCGCGGCAAGTTCGACCTGCAACACGCCTTCGCGCGTTCGCGCCCGGTCGGCAAAGATTTCAAGGATCAGTCCCGTCCGATCCAGCAGCTTGGCATCCCAGGCCTGCTCCAGATTGCGCTGCTGCACCGGGCTGACCGGACCATCGACCAGCACCAGTTCCGCCTCGGCGGTTTCCAGGCGGGTGCCGATTTCGGCCAGCTTGCCCTTGCCGAACAGCGTGCCGGGATTGGGATCGCGCAGCCGTGCGACCTCTTCGCCGACGATTTCGATTCCCGGCAAGGCATGCGCCAAGGCCACGGCCTCGGCCAGCGCATGCTCGGGTGTGCGCCGCTGTGTGCGGGCGTTACCCAAATCCGGATGAATCACATAGGCGCGGGTCGGCCTGGCCTCGGTCGAGGTAGGTTCCGCCAATCAATCCTCGCCTTCGTAAAGCGAAATGGGCTGACCCGGCATGATCGTGCTGATCGCATGCTTGTAGACAAGCTGGGACTGTCCGTCACGACGCAGAAGCACGCAGAAATTATCGAACCAGGTGATTACGCCTTGCAGCTTGACGCCATTGATCAGGAATACCGTGACCGGCACCTTGGCCTTGCGGACGTGATTGAGAAAGGCGTCCTGCAGGTTTTGCTTATCGCTGGCCATTTGTTTTCTTGTCCGTTTTCTTGCTGTCGGGCGTCACATAACATCTATGCGAGTGCTGCCGGGCTTGCAAGCGCGGCGCATCGTTGCCCGAAAACTAGCGACAGAACAGCAACTCCTGCGGGCCGAAGGATATCAGCGCCGCCAGAAATCCGGCGTGAACAAGGCGAGAATCGCCAGGGTCTCCAGCCGACCCACAATCATCGCGCCCGCCAGAACGATTTTCGTCATGATCGAAAGCCCGGACCAACCTTCCCACGGGGCCGAGGCGACGCCTGCCGTGCCTTCGAATGCAGGCGTTAGCGGAATCGCGGAGGCCAGCGGGCCGGTATTGGTCAATGCAGCGATCGACAGGATCGTCGCGGTCTCGAACTCGATCTGCTGGATCGACACCAGGATGACCGTCACCGCGATCGACGCCGCGAACAGCATGAAGAAGATGAAGGCCAGATAGGCACCCTCGCGGCGCAACCGGCGGGCCATCCTGCCCCCTCCGGCAACGGAGCTGGGATGGATGATCCGTTCCATCTCGCGTTCGCCATGGCGCGCCAGAGCATAAATGCGCAGCAACTTGACCCCTCCGGCTGTGGTCGCCACACCGCCTCCCATAATGGCAAGCCCCGCAAAGATGAGACCCGGGCTCGACAATCCCGACCAGGCGCGCGCGCCCTGCCAGTCGACCGAGTTCCAGCCGGTGGTCGTGAGATAGCTCAACGCGCTGAACAGGCCGCCCCAGAAAGCCGATAATCCCATCTGGATATCGGCAAGCAGCAACGGCGTTTCAGGATTTGCCGCGCTGACATCGATGGCTGCGAAGAAATGGCGGGCGAACAGCACCGTGGCCACCAGCAGCACGACCGAAGCCGCAAGCCTTAGCTCCGGATCCCGTGTCAGACGCTCGGTCGCCCGCAATTCTCCGCCGCCGGGCCAGAACCTGCGGGACAGCGCCGGAATGAGGAACAGGAACACGGCCATTTCGCCAAGCACACCTGAATGCTCGCCCGCCGGTCCGAGCGTCGGAGTGATACCGCTGGTCGACAGGGTTCCCAGGGCCCGGCACAGCGCCACCAGCGAGTCGTCGCCCAGCAACAACAAAAGCAGCCACAACCCCAGGGTCAGCCCGGCATAAACCGGAAATACTTCGCGGCCCGCCCGCAACAGGCGATAGGCCGGATCGACAAGCTCGGTCTGAAAGGCGGGCGAGGACAGGTGCGATACCGGTTGCCGCGGGTTGGCGCTTTTGGGCAGGCGCTCGAATTGTTCGTTGCGGCTGTAAGGCGATGACATGATCTCGAACCCGCCCACGCGCAAGGGCGCGAGAATGGCGATGGCCGCGACAAGCATGAACAGCCCTCCCATCCAGCCGACCAGCGCGCGCCACAGATGCAGTGGCGCCGGCAACAGATCAGCGGAATAGAGCGACGCCCCGGTGGTCGTCAGCGACGAGACCATTTCCCACCAGGCGTTGAAAAGACCGGTATCGGGCAAGCTTTCGGCGAAAGGCAGGGCAAGCAGCATGGGCAGAAAACCCATTGCGGCGACACATGTCAGCAACATCCCGCGCGCCGACCGGACCCGTGGATTGGCAGCAGTCGCCAGCCCGATCATCCCAGCGAATGTCATACACAGAAGTGAGGAGTAAAAGAAATTCCGCGCAATCGCCTCCTCGTCGATGGAGGATGCGTAAATCGCTGGGATCAGCATCGCCAGTGCCGCGATCAGCGTCAACAGGATCAGAATGTGCAGGCGCATGAGGACTGCCACAGCCGCGCCCTCAGAAGAAATCGATCGAGACCTGCAACAGGCGCTCGACCTCGGGCACGTCATGGGTCAGGGCAAAGATGAGCACGATATCACCCTCTTCGATCCGCGTATCCGACGAGGGTTTGATGATCCTGTCGCCCTTTTGCACCGCGCCGATCAGAACGCCTTCGGGAAATTCGATATCCCGAATCTCGCGGCCCGACATGGGCGAGGTGGACAGCACCTGCGCCTCCATCACCTCGGCCTCGGCATCGCCGATGGAGTATATGTCGCGAACCCGGCCATGGCGGATATGGCGCAGGATCGTCGAAACGGTAGTGGCGCGGGGGTTGATATAAGCGTCAATATCCAATGCGCCCATCAGCGGCACCAGCGTGGGGTCGTTGATCAGCGCGATCGCCATCTTGGTGCCCGCCTGCTTGGCACGGACCGAGGCGAGGATATTGGTCTTGTCGTCATCCGTCACTGCCAGAACCGCATCGGTGATCGGCACCGATGCCTCTTCGAGCAGTTCGGCGGAAAGGCCATCGCCATGCAGGACGATCGTGCGCTCCAGCCGGTCGGCGGCATATTCCGCACGTGCCCGGTCGCGCTCGATCACCTTGGCACGGATACGGTCCGGCCGGGCCTCCAGCGCGCGGGCCACCGACAGCCCGACATTACCGGCACCGATGATCGCCACCCGCTCTTGTTTTCGCGCAGGTTTCCCGAAGATTTCCAGGGTGCGCGCCACATCGTCGATATGAGAGAAAACATAGATCTGGTCGCCGGCGAAAAGCTGGTCTCCGGCCGCAGGAGCGAACAGCCGCCGGTCGCGCCGCACCCCAGCCACGATGGCGCGCAGGCTGGAAAAGATTTCGTTCAGCTGGCGCAGCGGGGTATTCAGCGCCGGACAGTCTTCTTCCAGAACGATCCCCAGAAGCTGCAACTTTCCGCCCAGGAAGGTTTCGACATCGAAGGTCGAGGGTGCATCAAGGCGCTGCAAGGCTGCCTTGGCGACCTCGCGTTCGGGGCTGATGACCACATCGATGGGCAAATGATCTGTGCGGTAGAGATCGGAATAGATCGCATCCAGATAGGCGCTGGAGCGCAGCCGGGCGATCTTGCGCGGCACCTGAAAGACCGAATGCGCGACCTGGCAGGTGACCATGTTCACCTCGTCGGAATAGGTCGCCGCGATGATCAGGTCGGCATCCCGCGCTCCGGCCCGATCCAGCACGTCCGGATGGCTGGCAAAGCCGGTAACGCCCTGAACGTCCAACGCATCCGTCGCCTTGCGGATCAGTTCCGCATTGTTGTCGATGACGGTGACATCGTTACGCTCGCCGGAAAGGTGGCGGGCGATCTGCCAGCCGACCTGACCTGCGCCGCAGATGATGATTTTCATGCCAGCCCTCGTCCAGCCGCAGCAATCCGGTTCCATTCATGCCTATGCTGCCCTTGACCCGGACGCAACCTAAGAGCGCCACTGCATGCGGTGGAGTTACATGAATATCCTTAGGCCGGCTCCCAGAACATGTTGGTTGTCCCGGAAACCTGTTTGGCGCCATATCCGCTCCTGTTTCGACGCAAACGGTGATCGCTGATCATCACAAGTGTTCAGCGCGCAACGGCCCTGGCATAGCCATTGTCACGCAGCATGTTCAACGCTGCCACCAGAGACCGGCGATCACTGAAAGGGCCGGCCAAGATCACCCGCCGCCTCGGCTCGTCCTCGCCATCATATCCCCGCGCAACCGGATAGCCCATCTGCGCCAATTTGCGGATCGTTCCGTCTGCGCTTGCATCATCAGGGAAGCGCCCGACCTGCACATAGCGCGCCGTGGCCGGGATCAGCTCGGGCTCTGGCCCCGGATGGTCCTTGGCGTGCTTGATCCCGGTGGGCATGTGTCCCCCCGATCTGGCAGGCTGGTCAGCTTGCGATGCGGTCTTGTCCGTCCGCATTTTCGGACGCGCCGCGGCATCAACGGTTGCTCCCGCATTCGCGGAGGCGGTCCGGTCCGTTTCCCGGCCATGCGGATCTCTGCTCTGCTCCCCTTGCCTTGCTATCTTGTCATCCTCGGCCCGCCGGCCCACGATGATGCGCTTGCCGGGCAGATTGGCACGCATGCCGGGACACATCCCCTGTGTCACGTCCCTTCCCAGGATGGGGCCGGAATCAGCTGCGGGCTGATAACCAAGTAACGCACAAAGCGCGGAGTTCGAGGGCGCGCCCATCATGATAGCCTGAACCGTCTGCTTCTGCTGCGCCAGCGCCGCGATCTCGGCACCGAGTCCGCCATCGCTTCGGGGTGTTACCGGTTCTTCGCGTTTCTCTGCCATTCGCGGATCGGCCAGGAACTCTCCCTGCCGCAAGCCTGCCGCAAGTTCTTCGAGCAATATCTTTTCGGGGTCAGGGGCTTCAGGCGGATTCAGGGGAGGCAGGACCGACACGGTATCGGGATCGGTTCGGCGCGCGGAAAGGCTTGGCGGGAAACCGCAAACCATCCGGCCGCGCTTGTCCAGGCGCGGTTTCCAGTTATCGCCATCGCGATTGAATACGCAGCCACCTTCGTCGATATACTGATCGCCCGCGAAATCATCGGGAGGCAAAGGCGAGGGCGCCGCCTGGACCGCCCCGGTCAACATCACCAGGCAAAGCAAGCTCCAGATTTTCTGCATCGAGCACCTGCGTGTTTCAACACCGTTGATCCACGAATAGGCCAAATCCCTGAAGCGGTAATTAATACGCCCCTATTTGGTGCCAAACATCCGGTCGCCCGCATCACCGAGGCCCGGCACGATATAGCCATGATCGTCCAGCCGCTCGTCCAGCGCGGCGGTAAAGACCGGCACATCCGGATGAGCCTCCCGCATCCGCTCGACCCCTTCGGGCGCGGCCAGAAGGCACAGGAAGCGCAGGTTCCTGGCGCCATGCTCCTTGAGCTTGTCGATGGCCGCCACCGAGGAATTTCCGGTCGCCAGCATCGGATCGACCACGATGGTCATCCTTGCATCCAGCGCATTGGGCACCTTGCAGTAATACTCGACCGGGCGCAGCGTTTCCGGGTCGCGGTAAAGTCCCACGAAACCGACCCGTGCCGAGGGGATCATTTCGAGGATCCCGTCCAGCAGCCCGTTCCCCGCCCGCAGGATCGAGATCAGCGCCAACTTCTTGCCCTCCAGCGTGGGGGCCTGCATCTGGCAGATCGGGGTTTCGATCGTGGTGGTAGTCAGTTCCAGCTCGCGCGTGACCTCATAGGCCAGAAGCAAGCTGATCTCGCGCAGCAATCGGCGGAAACCGGCGGTCGAGACATCCTTCTTGCGCATGATCGTCAGCTTGTGCTGGACCAGCGGGTGGTCGATGATGGTCAGGTGCTGCTTGGTCACGGGAACTCCTTTCTCAGCCCTTCGCGCGTTGTCTCGTCGCAAAAGGCGGCGTCGATGGCCCATCGGTTGATCTGTGCGAATTCCTCTTCGCCCCATCCGAAAGCATCGGCAAGGCGATTATATTCGTGCCGCATGCTGGTGTGGAAGAATGGCGGATCGTCGGTCGAGATGGTAACCCGGACTCCGGCATCCATCAATTTTGCGATCGGATGCCCGGGCCAATCGGGATAAATCCCCAACGCGATATTCGAGCCGGGGCAGATTTCGAGCACGGTGCCGCGCGCGGCCAGATCGCGAACCAACGCCGGGTCCTCGATAGCGCGGACACCGTGACCGATCCGGCTGACGCCAAGCGCGAGCGCCTGCCGTATGCTTTCCGGACCACCCCATTCACCGGCGTGGCAGGTCAGCCCCAGCCCGGCCTCGCGCGCGCAATCGAAGCTCCACGCGTAATCCGTCGCGGCACCCACCGCCTCGGCCCCGCCCATGCCGAAACCGGCGATCCAGCCGCCCGCCGTTTCGGCTGCGCAAAGCGCGGATTTCTTCGCCCGTTCCGGACCGAAATGACGGATGGCGGTGACGATACCTCGGCTGTCGATGCCCTGCCCGCGCATCCACTCGGCAATCTCTGTCATCGCCGCCAGATAATCGCGCCAGGCTGCCAGGTCTGCGCCGCCGCAGAATTCGGGAGAAACGAAGATCTCGGTATAGATCACCCCCTGCTCGGCCGAGCGTTCCAGCATCTCCTCCAGCAGGCGGGCGAAATCCTGCGGTGTTTGCAGCACGCTGGTCGCGGCCTCGTAGACACGCAGGAACGCATCGAAACCGCGATAGGCGTAATGGCCCCGCGCGTCGAAGATCCCCGACAGATCGACATGTTTCTCGGCCGCCAGCGCACGAATGAACGAGGGCGGCGCGGCTCCTTCGAGATGCAGGTGAAGTTCGATCTTTTTCACAGGAAGGATTTTCCATGTTGCGGGGCGGGCAGGCCAAGATGCGCCATGACCGAGGCACCGATATCGCTGAACCCGATCTGCCCGATTTCGCGTTTGCCCAAACCAAAGCCCAGCACCGGAACCCTCTCTCGGGTGTGGTCGGTGCCGAACCAGCTTGGATCATTGCCGTGGTCGGCGGTAAAAATAGCAAGGTCGCCGGGGCGGAGCGTCTCGATCAACCGGCCCGCGATGCCGTCGAACCATTCAAGCTGTGCGGCATAGCCGGGAATATCCCGCCGATGTCCGTAATTCGTGTCGAACTCGACGAAATTGGCGAAGGTCAGGCTTCCCGGCTCGGCCTCTTGCCCGAGGCGAAGGAGATGCCCGGCCAGATCGGCGTCGGATTTACCCTTGTGCAGATGGGTGATGCCGCGATGGCTGAAGATATCGCCGATCTTGCCGATGGCACGGGTGATCCGCCCTGCCTTCGCCGCGATGTCAAGGATCGTGTCGGCGGGTGGCGCGATGGCGAAATCGCGGCGGTTGGGGGTGCGTTTGAACCGCTCCGAGACCTCTCCGACAAAGGGCCGCGCGATGACCCGGCCCACCCGCATCTCGTGCAACATCGGCGCAAGCCCTTCGCATAGCGCCAGCAGCCGGTCGAGGCCGAAATGCTCTTCATGCGCGGCGATCTGCAAGACGCTGTCGACCGAGGTATAGCAGATCGGCCAGCCGCTGCGGATATGCCGGTCCCCGAAATCCTCGATGACCTGGGTGCCCGAAGCGTGGCAATTCGCCAAAATCCCCCCGGTTCCCGCCAATTCGCATATCCGCGCAGTGACCTCGGGCGGGAATGCCGGGATCGTCTTGGGGAAATAATGCCATTCCCAGGGCACCGGAACACCCGCCATCTCCCAATGGCCGGAGGGAGTATCCTTGCCCGCAGAGATCTCGGTCGCCGCGCCCCAGAGTCCTTGCGGCTCGGCATTCAGTCCGGGCGCCTCCTGCCCGCTGGCAAGGCGGATGGCGGCACCCAGCCCCAAGCGGTCGAGATGGGGCATATGCAGCGGTTGCGCCTGCGCAATATGGCCGACGGTATTGGCGCCGGTATCGGGCCTGCCATCGTTGAAGAAGCGGTCGGCGTCCGGTGCGCCGCCGATGCCGACGCTGTCCATGACGATCAGGAATGCACGATTCTCAGTCATCTGCACAAATCCTGTCGCGAACCAGCGGGCCGGACGTGACGCGCTCACCGATCCGGTAAGCCGCCTGCACCGCGGCGATGGCAATCTCGGCGGCGGTCTCATCCGGCGCATGGACGATGGCCAGCGGCGCATCGGGACCGACCGGCTCGCCCAGCCTGGCCAGAGCGGACAGGCCCACGCGATGGTCGATTCTTTCCCCGGCCCGGACGCGCCCGCCGCCCAGGGCGACGACGGCATGGCCCAGGGCGGTCACGTCGATTCCCGCCACGGCACCGTCGGACACAGGCACCGGCAGGATGACCGGAGCAGCGGTCAAATAGGCTTCGGGCCGGTCGATCAGATCGTCCGGTCCGCCCTGCGCCGCGACCATGCGGCCAAAGACCTCTGCAGCGGCCCCGTTGTCCAGCGCCTGTTCCAGCCCCTCGGAGTCCTGCCCAACCAGTCGCAGGCATTCCGCCGACAACGCCAGCACCAGATCCCGCAAGGCTCCCTTTTCACCGCGCAGCACCCGGATCGCTTCGGCTACTTCCAACGCATTCCCGGCGCTGCGGGCAAGTGGCTGATCCATGTCAGTGATCAGCGCGGATGTCCGGCATCCAGCTCCGTTCGCCGTCTGCACCAACACCTTTGCCAGACGCTCCGATGCTTCCGGTTCCCGCATGAACGCGCCCGACCCCGCCTTGACATCCAGCACCAGCGCATCCAGCCCCGCCGCCAGCTTTTTCGACAGGATCGAGGCGGTGATCAGATCGATCGACTCGACGGTCGCCGATTCGTCGCGGATCGCGTAAAGGCGCCGGTCGGCAGGGGCGAAATCGGCCGTCGCAGCAACGATCGCGCAGCCGGTATTATTCACGATCCGGCGAAACTGTTCCTCGGATTGATCGCAAATAAAGCCGGGGATCGCCTCCAGCTTGTCCAGCGTGCCGCCGGTATGGCCCAGTCCGCGCCCCGAGATCATCGGCACGAATACTCCGCACGCTGCCAGCAAGGGCGCAAGGACCAGGCTGACCGTGTCGCCAATCCCACCGGTCGAATGCTTGTCCACCACCGGTCCCGGCAGTTCCCACCGCATCACATGCCCGGAATCGCGCATCGCCCTTGTCAGCGCCACCCTGCCCTTCTCTCCCAATCCACGGGTCAGAACGGCCATCGCGAATGCCCCGGCCTGCGCATCCGAGACAGAGCCATTGGCCAGCCCCTGTGCCATAAGCGCCGCACCGGAGCCATCCAGCCCGCGACCGTCCCTCACCGCCGCGATGACGCTGCACGGATCGGTCATGATGTCTTGCTCATATGGCCCGAATCGAAGCGACCCGGCAGAAGCTCCCCAATTGTCGTGGCCAATGTCGCACCGCCGGTCGTGGCCAGCAGCACGGGCGTGTCCGCCCGCCCGAATTCGGCCAGCTTCTGGCGGCAACCGCCGCAAGGCGGCACAGGGCCGGGACTGTCGGCAATGACGGCAACCTCGACCAGTTCGGTCTCTCCGGCCGCGACCATCGCGGCGATGGCCCCGGCCTCGGCGCAGGTGCCCTCGGGATAGGCGACATTCTCGACATTGCAGCCGCGATAAACGGCCCCCGAAGCGCCGCGGATCGCCGCCCCGACCTTGAAATGCGAATAGGGGGCGTAGGCCGAATCACGCACCTCCCGTGCGGCATCCAGTAGTGACATCGCTCTCCCCGTTTATGGTTGCGTTTCAAGTTTTGCGCGTCATCCGGCGTCAACGCAAGCCGAACCCTCCTGTTCCCCGCCGCGGAAATGGTTTAACGGTGAACTAACCTGAAATCGGAGGGGGCAAAAATGAACGACCGCAGGCAGGACAGCGCCCGGCAATCGGCACTGGATTATCACGAATTCCCACGCCCGGGTAAGCTGGAGATCCGGGCGACCAAGCCGCTGGCCAATGGCCGCGACCTGTCCCGCGCCTACTCCCCCGGCGTCGCCGAGGCCTGCCTGGAGATCAAGGCCGATCCGGCCAATGCCAGCCGCTATACCTCGCGTGGCAATCTCGTGGCTGTGGTGTCGAATGGAACCGCGGTGCTGGGATTGGGCAATATCGGCGCGGCGGCCTCCAAGCCGGTCATGGAGGGCAAGGCAGTCCTGTTCAAGAAATTCGCCAATATCGATTGCTTCGATATCGAAGTGAACGAATCCGATCCCGAGAAACTGGCCGAGATCGTCTGTTCGCTGGAGCCGACCTTCGGTGCGATCAACCTTGAAGACATCAAGGCCCCCGATTGCTTCATCGTCGAAAAGCTGTGCCGCGAGCGGATGAATATCCCGGTTTTCCACGACGACCAGCACGGCACCGCCATCGTCGTGGGCGCCGCCGCCACCAATGCGCTGCGCGTGGCGGGCAAGACATTCACGGATATCAAGGTGGTTTCGACCGGAGGAGGTGCCGCCGGAATAGCCTGCCTCGACATGCTGCTGAAACTGGGCGTCAAGCGCGAGAATGTCTGGCTCTGCGATATCAACGGGTTGGTTTATGAAGGCCGGGTCGAGGACATGAATCCGCAAAAGGCCGCTTATGCACAGGCCAGCGATCTGCGGACGCTCGACGAGGTGATAGAGGGAACGGATCTGTTCCTTGGCCTGTCGGGGCCGGGCGTTCTGACACCCGAAATGGTGCAGAAGATGGGCAAGCAGCCGATCATCTTCGCGCTGGCCAATCCCACGCCCGAGATCCTGCCCGAGGATGCCCGCGCCGTTGCGCCCGATGCGATCATCGCCACCGGGCGAAGCGATTTTCCCAACCAGGTCAACAATGTGCTGTGCTTTCCATTCATCTTCCGGGGCGCGCTGGATGTTGGGGCAACCACCATCAATGACGAGATGGAGATAGCCTGCGTCGAAGGTATCGCGGCATTGGCCCGCGCAACCACGGCTGCCGAAGCCGCTGCCGCCTATCGCGGCGAGACGCTGACCTTCGGCCCGGATTACCTGATCCCCAAGCCCTTCGACCCGCGCCTGATCGGCGTCGTGTCCTCCGCCGTCGCCCGCGCCGCGATGGAATCCGGCGTGGCGACCCGTCCGATCGAGGATCTCGACACCTACAAGCGCAAGCTGGACAGCTCGGTCTTCCGTTCGGCGCTGATCATGCGCCCGGTCTTCGAGGCCGCCGCCACAGCCACCCGCCGCATCGTCTTTGCCGAGGGCGAGGACGAACGCGTGCTGCGCGCCGCCAACGCGATGCTGGAAGAAACCACCGATGTGCCGATCCTGATCGGCCGCCCCGAGGTGATCTCGATGCGCGCCGAACGCGCCGGCCTGCCGATCCGGCCCGAGCGGGATTTCGAGATCGTGAACCCCGAAAACGATCCGCGCTATCGCGATTACTGGGAGACATATCACCATTTGATGGCGCGGCGCGGGGTCAGCCCCGACATCGCCCGGGCCATCATGCGCACCAATACCACCGCCATCGGCGCGGTCATGGTGCATCGCGAAGAGGCCGACAGCATGATCTGCGGGACCTTCGGTCAGTATTCGTGGCATCTGCAATATATCCGCCAGGTGCTGGCCCGCGATGGGTTGCAGCCGGTCGGAGCCCTGTCGATGATCATTCTGGAGGACGGGCCGCTCTTCATCGCCGACACGCAATGTCATAACGATCCGACTCCGCAGCAGGTGGCCGAGACGGTCATCGGCGCCGCCCGCCATGTCCGCCGCTTTGGCGTAACGCCGCGCATCGCGCTGTGCAGCCACTCGCAATTCGGCAATCTCGACAGCTATACCGGGCGCAAGATGCGGGCGGCGATGGAATTGCTGGACGCCCGGAAGCCCGATTTCATGTATGATGGCGAGATGCATGTCGACGCAGCGCTCGATCCTGCTTTGCGCGAGCGCATCTTCCCCGGATCGCGCCTGGAAGGTGCGGCGAATACGGTGATCTTCCCCGGCACCGATGCGGCATCCGGCGTGCGTAACGCGCTGAAAATGTGTGCCAACGGGCTGGAGGTCGGGCCGATCCTGATGGGGATGGGCAACCGCGCCCATATCGTTACTCCCTCGATCACCCCGCGCGGGCTGCTGAACATGAGCGTGCTCGCGGGAACACCGGTTGCTCACTACAGTTAGGAGCCGATATTACCTCCTGTAAAGTCAGGGTCGCCCGTCGCTGCCCCGTGTCATCCGGGTAAAGAAGAAGCGGAGTTGCGGCGGGCCGACCTGATCGCGTAACACTTCCCTGACGCAGGGAGGGGCGAGACATGGCTTATCGTGACGTTTACGACGCTTGGAAATCGGACCCGGAAGGGTTCTGGATGGAAGCGGCGCGGCAAATCGATTGGGAGCGTGCGCCCAGCCGTGCCTGGTTCGATCAGGGACCGGTGGGCGAATGGTTTTCCGATGCGCTGGTCAATACCTGCTGGAACGCGGTCGACCGTCATGTCGAAGCCGGGCGGGGCGATCAACCCGCCATCATCCACGACAGCCCCATTACGGGAACGAGCCGGTGCCTGAGCTTCGCGGAACTGCGAGACCGGGTGGCGCGGCTGGCCGGCGCGCTGCGGGCCGGGGGCGTCGGCAAGGGGGACCGTGTCATCATCTATATGCCGATGGTTCCCGAGGCGCTGGAGGCGATGCTGGCCTGCACCCGGATCGGCGCGATTCACTCGGTTGTCTTCGGTGGTTTTGCAGCGCGTGAGCTGGCCATCCGGATCGATGACGCCAAGCCCCGCGCCATCATCGCCGCCTCCTGCGGGCTGGAACCCGGCCGCGTCGTCCGATACAAGCCCCTGCTGGATGCGGCTATCGAAACCGCCAGCCACAAGCCCGAATTCTGCGTGATACTGCAGCGGGAGCAGGACATCGCCGAACTCATCCCGGGCCGCGATCACGAGTGGCACGAGTTCCAGCAGGGGGCCGCACCTGCCGATTGCGTTGCCGTCGAGGGCAACCACCCGGCCTATATCCTTTATACCTCGGGCACGACCGGCCAACCCAAGGGTGTCGTGCGCCATACCGCCGGGCATCTCGTGGCACTGAACTGGTCAATGAGGAATATCTACGGCATCGATGCGGGCGACGTGTTCTGGGCCGCTTCGGATGTCGGTTGGGTCGTCGGACACAGCTATATCTGCTATGCACCCCTGATCGCGGGCGCGACCACCATCGTCTTTGAGGGCAAGCCCGTAGGCACGCCCGACGCTGGAACCATCTGGCGGGTGATAAGCGACCACAAGGTCAAGAGCTTCTTCACCGCTCCCACGGCCATCCGCGCCGTCAAGCGCGAGGATCCTGCCGGTGAATTGATCGGAAATTACGACCTGTCCGGCCTGCAGGCGGTTTTCCTTGCAGGTGAACGTGCCGACCCCGACACGATCCAATGGCTGGAGGATCGCCTGCATCTGCCGGTGCTGGACCATTGGTGGCAAACCGAGACCGGATGGGCCATCGCAGCCAATCCCTTCGGAATCGAGCATATGCCCGTCAAGAAAGGGAGCCCCTCGGTCGCCATGCCCGGCTATGACGTGCAGATACTGGATGATGCGGGGGCAACGGTCCCGATGGGAACGCTTGGCGCAATCGCGGTCAAGCTGCCGCTGCCGCCGGGCACCCTGCCCATGCTGTGGAATGCCGAGGAGCGGTTCCGCAAGGCCTATCTGGACCGTTTTCCCGGCTATTACGAAACGGGCGATGCGGGCTATGTCGACGAGGACGGTTACCTCTACATCATGGCGCGTACCGATGACGTGATCAACGTCGCGGGCCATCGCCTGTCCACCGGCGCGATAGAGGAAGTCCTGGCCTCGCACCCGGCGGTTGCGGAATGTGCTGTGATCGGGGCCGCGGACAGGCTGAAAGGCGAGGTGCCGCTGGGCCTTTTGTGCCTCAAGCGAGGTGTCCAGACCAGCAATGAGCAGGTCATCCGCGAAATCGTGGCACTGGTTCGGGACAGGATCGGCCCGGTGGCCGCGTTCCGGAACGCCTGCGTGGTGGACCGGCTGCCCAAGACCCGTTCGGGCAAGATCTTGCGGGGAATGATGGTCAGGATAGCGAACGGAGAAGATGTCGATGCTCCCGCCACGATCGACGACCCGGCCATTCTTGACGAAATCGCTGCGGCATTGGGCCAGATCGGCTATGCGCGACGGCAGGGATGACCTCTTGTCTGTTGATCACCCCTCCGCATATCGATGCTGAAACGCCCGGTAATTTCGTCATAGGTATCAATAGGCGAGACGCGGCGTCCGATCGCTGGATTCCGCCCGGGCAGTGATCGGACCCGACAATGAAGAATTTTATAAACGAGGCGGCAAAGCCGACTCGGTGAAAGAACACCCCCGGCCGGATGCTCCTTTGCTTGTCATGCCAATCGGCGCCATGTAGCATTCAATCTGATATGACGCGGAGCCCCTTGTTCGGCATATGGCAGGATCGAAATGGCATTGATGGAAAGCAAATGGGCAGACGCCAGCATTTTTGAACCATATGTTGCTTTCAAGGTAGAGCCGTTAATAAGAGATCAGGGAGTCAACATTCGCACCGATCTGTTTGCGAAATCAAATAAGAACCAATCCCCCTCCCACCTTCGAAAACGCATGGTCGATTACGGCAGAAATGTAGCCATGGTTGAGACCGTTTCATTATTCAAGGCAATCAAACGGGCGAATCTCACGGAAGAATCCGACATTACATTTCTGGACGCCCATTTGCTTGCCTATTCAATCATGCTCCATCGCCTTCAGCAGAATAATGGCGTACGGAGAAATGCTGTTGAATCGGAATGGAAGAACCAGTTCGCCAACGATATCGCCTATCTCATTTTCTGCACGGGAGATGATCTTCGCCATGGCCAGAGCATTGGCTGGGATTTTTATCGCGATATTCGAGAATCCGATAATGCCCCATCCCCGGAATTTTATATCTCCCTGTTTTTAGAAATTCGCCGGCGCCGCACAAACGGAAACAAGAAGCCTTACAACAAGCCAATCTCCTTCGACGATGACGTGGAATCGAATAATTTTGGGCTTTACCTTCCGGAAGAGATATTCAGCATCTCCCTGGAAAAAGCTCAGGATTGGAGTGATCTGGCCCAGGCTGCGACCGATTTGTTCGCGGCCTCGGATATAGATTTCTGGAGCGCATCCTAACGCAGTTTGCGCTTATTCGGATCCGGGTCGGCCCACTTCTTGATGCAAATATCCCCGGGGGTCGCCGGCCGGTCGCACCACTGGTTCGAAAACCAGCCGGCGACGGGGCAGCGCCTCCGGCCCATCGCGGGATGCAGCTCGCGGCTGAACCCGGTTAACTGCAGACTGCTCTGGATATGAGCCATCAAGCAATCGCCCATTTGAATTCCAATCATTGCAGGCATGAGACAAAACGAGTCTCCGGCAGATTGCTTCCACAGGGTATCAACCAAATCTCGGAGGGCTCGGCGCCCAACGTTCAGGGTGTTTCCACGTCAAGGGGCCACGCGGTGGTTACCATGATCGGTTCCATGGAAAACTTCGAGGTGACATTCCGGCAGGAAAGAGCGCGGGTTAATTGCAGGTAGAATTCGTCAAATGCGTCCATGCCCGAAACCACCACCTTGAGCAGATAGTCGACGTCACCCGCCAGACGATGCACCTCAACGATCGATGGAAAACGGGGGATCATCTTGCGAAATTCCGCGCGCCATTCCGGAGTATGATCCGGAGCCTCGATCTCCACGAAGACAGTCAGGCCAAGGCCGATCATCGCCGGGTCGACCTGTGCGACGCGTCCTGTGATGATCCCGGCCGCTTCCAGCTTCTGGATCCGTTTCCAGCAGGGGGTCTGTGACAGGCCAACACGCTCGGCAAGCTGTGCCACTGGCAGCGTCGTGTCACGCATCAGTTGGCTCAGTATCTTCCTGTCAATTCTGTCAAGTGCGGGTTTGCTCATCCATGTAACCCAACGTCAACTGCGACAAATATGATAGAAGCCGGGCGAAGAGTTCCCGCTCGGCTCGCGCGCGAAGCCAACGCATGACGTCCGATGGTAGACCATGTCGCATCGCATCGGAACATTCCTAAGCTGCAGTGAAAGCCCGAACGAAATCACTGGACGGGCGCGACCTGATATCGGCCGGCTTGCCGATCTGCTCGATACGGCCCATCGACATGACCACGACGAGATCGGCCAGTTCCATCGCCTCTTCCTGGTCGTGGGTGACGAATATGGTGGTCAGGCCGGTGGTATCGTGAATTTCGCGCAAGCCCTGCCGCAACTCCTTGCGCACCTTAGCATCGAGCGCGCCGAAAGGTTCGTCGAGCAGCAACATGCGCGGCTCGATGGCCAGGGCTCGGGCAAGCGCTACACGCTGCCTCTGCCCCCCGGAAAGCTGGCTTGGATAGCGGCCGCCGATATTGGGCAGCCGGATCAGGTCCAGCAGCCGATTGACCCGTCGTCCGATCTCAGCCTCGCCGGGGCGTTCGCGTCGTTTTCGGGCGCGGAGCCCAAAGGCGATATTCTCGAATACCGTCATGTGCCGGAACAGCGCGTAATGCTGGAACACGAAACCGGCCCGGCGTTCCTGCACGCTCATGCCAGTCGCGTCCTTCCCGTCGAAAAGCACGCGACCCGAGGTCGGGAATTCCAGCCCTCCGAGAATGCGCAGCAACGTCGTCTTGCCAGAGCCCGAGGGCCCGAGAAGTGCAACCAATGCGCCCGCCGGGATGGAGAGCGAGACAGGATGAAGCGCCCGCGATGTTCCGAATTCCTTGGCCAGTTCGTCGATATCGATATACATGTGACCTTCCTTCAATGGCGGCGCGTGGCGGCCAGCTGGCCGGCAAAGCGCCATTCGAGCAGGGATTTCAGGGCAAGGGTGACAAGCGCCAGCGCCGCGAGCAGGGAGGCCAGCGAAAAGGCCGCGACCGAGAGATACTCGTTGTAAAGCATCTCGATCATGATCGGCATCGTGGTCGTCTCGCCCCTGATCTTGCCCGATATGACCGCGACCGCGCCGAACTCGCCCATGGCACGGGCATTCGCCAGCAATACGCCGTAAAGCAATGCCCAGCGGATATTGGGCAGCGTCACGCTGCGGAAAACCCGCCAGCCCGAGGCGCCCAGTGTCAGGGCGGCCTCCTCTTCCGCCCGGCCCTGCTCGATCATCACGGGGATCAGTTCCCGCGCCACAAACGGAAAGGTTATGAACAATGTGGCCAGCAGGATGCCGGGGAAGGCAAAGACGATCTTCAGGTCATGCGCAATCAGCCATGTGCCGAATGCGCCGTGACTGCCAAACAGCAGCACCAGCGCAAGACCTGCGACGACCGGCGAGACGGAAAAAGGCAGATCGATCAGCGTGATCAGGAAAGCCTTGCCGCGAAAGTCGAACTTGGCGATCGCCCATGCGGCCGCAATGCCGAAGATGATGTTGAGCGGCACGGCAATCGCGGCAACGGTCAGGGTCAGCCGGATAGCGCTTAGCGCATCGGGCGAGGAGATGCCCTCGGCCGCGGCTTTCCAGCCATCGCTCAACGCCGTGGCGAAGATCGTGGCAAGCGGCGCAAAAAGCAGGATGACCATGAAGAATACCGAGATGCCGATCAGGACCGCGCGAAAATGGCGGTGTTCGGTCGTGACCGGAGTGAATGCCTGAACCGGGATATCAGCCATTACCGATTCTCCTCCTGCTCCAGACCTGGATGGCGTTGATGATCAGCAGCATGGCGAAAGAGATCGCCAGCATGGCGATGCCGATGGCGGTCGCCGCGTCATAATTGTACTCTTCCAGCCGGATCACGATCAGCAGTGGAGCGATCTCGGTCTGGTAGGGCAGGTTGCCGGCGATAAAGATGACCGAGCCGTATTCCCCGACCGATCGCGCCAAAGCCAGGGCAAAGCCGGTCAGAAGTGCGGGTGTCAGCATCGGCAGCACGACCCTGCGCAGGGTATAAGCACGGCTTCCGCCCAGGGTTGCGCTGACTTCCTCGCATTCGCGATCGATCTCTTCGATCACCGGCTGGACCGTGCGCGTGACGAAAGGTAGCCCGATGAATATCAGCGCCAGCCAGATACCGAGTTCGCTATAGGCAATCTTCACACCCAGGGCGCCGAATGCCTGACCGAAAGGCCCGTTCGGCGCATATAGCGTGGTCAGCGCGATCCCTGCTACCGCAGTCGGCAAGGCGAAAGGCAGGTCAATGGCCGCATCCATGAGCTTTCTGCCCCAGAACCGGTAACGCACCAGCACCCATGCCAGAAGCAGCCCAAGCACAAGATTGAACAGCGATGCGATCAGTGCTGAACGGAAAGACAACGCAAGCGCCGTCCAGACCCGTCGCGAATTGATCATGCCCCACAGCTCCACTGGGCCAATCGTCAGCCCGCGGCCCAGCAGGGCCGCCAGGGGGAGCAGGACGATAATCGACAGCAGCGTCAACATGATCCCGAAGCTCAGCCCGAAACCCGGCAAGGGAGAGGGCGAGCGGATGGCAATCGCCTTCATGTCCTATCCCCCGTAGATCTGATCGAAGATGCCGCCATCGCCGAAGAAGGCAGGTTGCACCTTGGCCCATCCTCCGAATTCATCGATGGACAGGCGTTCCACGTCGGGGAAACGGGCAATATCCTCTTCCGATGCGGCCGAATCGTCCCAGGCACGATAAAAATTCTTCACGGCAAGGGCCTGGGCCTCGGGACTGTAGAGATGTTCGAGATAGGCTTCCGCAGCCTCTCTTTGCGCATCCGAGGTGATATTGCCGTCCACAAGCGTGACCGGTGGCTCGGCCAGCATCGAAACCGAGGGCACGACGATGTCGAAGTTATCCTCGCCCTGTTCGGCAAGGGCCAGGAAAGCCTCGTTTTCCCACGCCAGCAGCACGTCACCAAGTCCCCGTTGGGTGAATGTATTGGTGGCACCGCGCGCGCCGGTATCAAGAACCGGGACATTGCCGTAAAGTTCGGCCATGTAGGCGCGGGCCTTTTCCTCGTCGCCGCCATATTCCTTCAGCGCCCATGCCCATCCGGCCATGAAATTCCATCGGGCCCCGCCCGAGGTTTTCGGATTGGGGGTGATTACCTCGACATCGTCCCGGACCAGATCGTCCCAGTCCTTGATCCCTTTCGGATTCCCTTCGCGGACCAGAAACACGATGGTCGAGGTATAAGGCGAGGAATTATGCGGCAGGCGGGATTGCCAGTCCTCGGGAATCTTTCCGGTCCTTTCCGCAATGGCCGAGATGTCCGCCGACAGCGCGAGGGTAACGACCGTCGCCTCCAGCCCGTCGATCACGGCGCGCGCCTGTCCGCCCGATCCGCCATGGGATTGCCGCAGGGTGACGGGAGCATGACCCTGAGCCTCCCACCAATCATTGAAAAGCTCATTATACTCGCGATAGAATTCGCGGGTCGGGTCATAGGAGACGTTCAGGAGCTCTTCCTGCGCAGCCGCGTCATGGGGAAATGAAAATCCCAGCCCCAAGGTCGCAAGCACTGCGAACAGGCCGCCTCGCCAATAGCCCGTGCCAAACAGGCGCGTGATGACATTTCCCTGTCCGGTGCCGTCATCGGCATCGACGGGCAGGCCGATGACATGCCGGTCGCCAAGGTTGATCTCGATTCTGCCATCGCCATGGCGACGGACAAATGTTCCCTGTGCAAGCACATGGGTTCCGGTCTTGACGGTGCGATACATCGGGACCTCCTCTTCTGACCCCATACGAGTTCGTGCCAGAGGGGCGGGCACGGAACGGCGGGATGTGTCCCTTGCCGCTGGTTTCTGCCCGGCACCCTCATGACACGATAATTACGACAGAGTTAATCGTGTATTGCAAGAGAAAAATCTCGCCTCTTTTTGTCGTGATTTTGGATGATTATTCTCCCGCTGCCACTTCAGACAGGGTGAAACGTTCCGGGGGTGAGAGTATAGGCGCTTCAGTCGCGCACGAAATCGGGAACGCCAAGCGTTCCCAGCAGTCGCGTCGTCTCGTTATGGATCAGTGCGATATTGCTGTCGCGCACGGTCGGCAACAGGTGGCGCGCACGCCGAAGCTCGTCATAGTCCAGTGTCGCTGTGATCAGTTCCTCGCCCTGCCCCGCAACCGCCATTTCGCGTCCGAAAGGATCGACGATACATGACCCGCCCCAGAAGGTCAGGTCGCGCTCGGTTCCGGTCCGGTTCGCCATGATCACCGGTGCGCCGTAGATCATCGCATAGAATCGGCAGGTCAACACCCATCCCCCGGGATTGTCGAATTCGACGCCCACCGCCTCGACACCCGAACTTACCGGGCAGATCAGCACGGTAGAACCGTGCAGAAATGCCAGATGAGTCAGTGCCGGGTTCCAGACATCCGCGCAGATCAGCAGTCCTGCCCGCCAGTTCTCGTCCATCGCCCAGGTCTCGACGAAACGGCCGGAGGCGTAGTGCTTGCCCTCTTCCAGCTTGCCGTAATTGGGCACGTTCACCTTGCGATGCAGATGCACAAGCTTGCCATTCCGAAGGATCGCCGCCGAATTGTAGAACTGCGCGGCCGGGCCTTCCTCGATGAAACCGACGGTGACCGCCATCGGCCCCGCCGCCTCGGCCAATCGCTTCAACCGGGGATCCTTGCGCGACATCGCGGCTGTCAGCAGCCTTTCCGGCCCGTAATGGCCGGTCAGGGAAAGCTCGGGCATGACCAGCATGTCCAGTCCGGCCTCACGGCCCCTAGCGATCCAGCGCAGGTGGCGGTCGATATTGACATCGACATCGCCGATCTCGCTGGCGAACTGGGCCGCGCCCACATTCAACTTCTTACCGTTCGTCATGGGCACGCGCCTTGTCAGCAATGCATGGTGACGGGCGGATCCCGCCCGCTGGTTCAGATCAGACCGTTATCTTTCAGGAATTGCGTTGCCGCATTCTCGACCGAAACCTTGTCGACATCGACGCTGGCATTCAGTTTGGCCATCACCTCGTCATTAAGCTTGGCCGAGACCTCGTTCAGCAACTCGCCGATATCGGGATTGGCCTCCAGCACCTCGTCGCGGATCACCGGAGCAAGGGCGTAGCTGGGGAAATAGCCCTTGTCGTCGGCAAGCACGGTAAAGTTGAAGGCCGGGATTCGGCCATCGGTGGCGAAGACCAGCCCGATATCGACCTGCCCGTCCTTGAGCGCCTGATAGACCAGCCCGGTATCCATCCGCTTGATATTGGCGCGGCCGAATTCGAAGCCATAGGCTTCCTGCAGCGGCTTCAGACCGTCGGCACGGGCATAGAATTCGGCGTTGGACGCAAAGGTCAGCTCGCCGCCGTCATTCACAGCCTGTGCCAGATCCGAGATCGTCTTGATGCCGGTTTCCTCGGAATCCCCGGCGCGCATGGCGAGGGCATAGGTGTTGTTGGCCTCTGACGGGTTCAGCCAGATGATGCCCTTCTCGGCATCCAGTTCCTTGACCCGCTCGTAGGTCGCTTGCGGATCCAGCTTTTCCTCGACCTTGTTATAAGTGATCAGCGAGGTGCCAGTATATTCCCAGTAGACGTCGATCTGGCCGTTCTCCATCGCCTGCCGCACAGCGGCGGAGCCCATGCCGGCGCGGTTGTCGACATTATGGCCCTTCGCCTCCAGCACCTGCTGGGTGATTGCCGAAAGGATCTGCTGTTCGGTGAAGTTCTTGCCGCCAACAACGATATCGGCGGCCTGCGCACCCATGGAGAAACCGGCGAGGGCAAGGCCGGCGAGGGCGGATTTGATTGTGATGTTCATTTGAAACTCTCCCTTGGTTGGCTGGTTGTGTTTTGCTACCGTAGCGGGTTCACACCTTTGGGGATCAGGTGCAGCTGCGCCTGCCCCATCAGGAAATCGACGGCGACGGCAAGCGCGGCAGTCGGGATCGCCCCGGCCAGCAGCATGCCGGTGTCCATCAGGTCGATGCCGGTGAAGATCAGTTCGCCCAAGCCTCCGCCGCCGATCAGGAAGGCCAGCGGCGTTGTGCCGACATTGATCGCCAGCGCGGTGCGGATACCCGAAAATATCACGTAAAGAGCATTGGGCAACTCGACCCGCCACAGGAGCTGGCGCCGGGTCATGCCCATGCCCGTCGCCGCCTCTTTCAGATGCGAGGGAACTGTCAGCAGCCCTGCATATGTGTTGCGCACGATGGGCAGAAGCGAAGCGATGAACAGCCCGAAAAAGGCCGGTGGAAAGCCGATGCCCAGAATTGTCATCGACAGCGCGACGACTGCCAGCGTCGGGATGGTGGTGCCGATATTGAACACCTGCATCACCGTCTCGGCGTAACGCTCCATCGAAGGGCGCGAAAGCCAGATCCCGGCCGGCAGCCCGACCGCGATCGCAGCCAGCCCCGAAGAAGCGACAAGCACCAGATGCTGCTTGGTCAGGTAAACGATATCCTCCCAGTAGGTGAAGACAGAATCCACCAGGCCGGACGCCGAAACCCATATTCCGAGCGCGAAGGCCAGAAGCAGCGATACCATGCGCCCAAATCCGAGCGATTGCGTCATGAGGCCTCCAGTTTCTCGGAGGCTCTCCGGTCGCGGGTATAGGTGGCGCGAAGTGCGGCGGTCACATCGGGCTGCGAGATCACGCCCGCGAAGCGGCCCTGATCATCGGTACAGGCCAGCCACATGGTATCCTGCGCGAACATCTCTGACACGACGGCGCGCAGATCTGCGCGGACCGGCACAGTTGCAGGCAGCGGATGGGCCAGATCGCGCACCGTGCCCGAGGCGCCGGTCATCTCGTCCGCGGTCACGAAGCCCACCGGCCGGTGATCGCTATCGATGACGACCGCGATCCGGGCCCTTGCCGCGGACAGGACCTGCCGGGCATCGTCGATCTTGGTCGAGCGCGAGGTGATCGGCGCGTCGCTCCTGGCCACCTCTTCGGCGGTAAGCAGGCGCAATCGTTTCAGGGTGCGGTCGGCACCGACGAAATCGGCGACGAATTCATTCGACGGATGCGCCAGGATCCGATCCGGAGAGGCATATTGCTCGATCTTGCCCGCCCGGAAGATGGCGACCTTGTCGCCCATCTTCACCGCCTCGTCGATATCGTGACTGACGAACATGATGGTCTTCTTCATCTCGGACTGCATCTTCAGGAATTCATCCTGGATGATCTCGCGGTTGATCGGGTCGATGGCCCCGAAGGGCTCGTCCATCAGCATCACCGGCGGATCGGCGGCCAGCGCCCGGATCACGCCGACGCGCTGCTGTTGCCCGCCCGACAACTCTTTCGGAAAGCGCCTCAGATACTGGCGGGCATCCAACCCCACGAGGTCCAGCAACTCGGCGGCGCGGTCGCGGGCCTTTTTTGCGTCCCAGTTCAACAGCCTGGGCACGACGCAGATGTTTTCCTCGATGGTCATGTTGGGAAACAGGCCGATCTGCTGGATCACATAGCCGATATTGCGGCGCAGCTCGATGTCGTCCAGCGTCGCGGTGTCCTTGCCGTCAATATAAATCTTGCCACTGGTGGGCGGGATCAACCGGTTGATCATCTTGAGCGCGGTCGTCTTGCCGCAGCCGGAAGGCCCCAGGAGGATGCAAATCTCGCCTGTCGGCACCTCCATATTGACCCGGTCGGCGGCAACGACATCGCCATTCGGCGTCCTGAAAATCTTGGTCAGGTCTTCGAGACGAATCATATAGCTTGTCCCTCCTGTTGAACGAGGTTCAGCGCTTCAGCCCTTCTGGCGTGAGGCGTTTTTGTAATTTCAGCAGCGCCCAGTCCGCAACAATCGCCAGCAGCGAGACGGCAATCGCCCCGGTGATGAGCTGACGCGGATCGGTCTGGGAAATGCCGCGGGCGATCAAAACGCCCAGCCCGCCCGCACCGATATAGGCGGCAATCGCGGCTACACCGATATTCATCACGACAGCGGTGCGCACTCCGGCCATGATGACCGGAATGGCAATCGGGATCTCCAGCCGCGCCAGACGCTGGAAAGGCGTCATGCCCATCCCCGTGGCCGCTTCGCGCAAGGCAGGGTCGACATTGGTGATCGCGGTATAGGTGTTACGGACGATGGGCAGTTGCGAATACAGCAGGATCGCGATCACGGCGGGCAGCCAGCCGATCCCCTGCCCGATCATGGAGAGTATCGGGATCATCAGGCCGAACAGGGCGATCGAGGGAATCGTGACAATGATCGAGGCGGCGTAAAGCACCATATCCGCAACGCGCTTGCTTTGGGTGATGGCGATACCGATCGGCACGCCCGTCAGGACGGCAAAACCCACCGCGACCACGACAATCGAGATATGCTCGCCTGCCAACCCAAGGATCACCAGCCAATTATTGGCTATAAAGCTCAGAATCTCCACTGTTTCCCCCTCTCCTCTGAACATGGATCACGATCCGGTCAGCGGATATCCCGGGATATCCCGGATGGGCGCGGGACAAGTTATGCATTTCCGCCATCGTCTTGCATAAATCCGCCATCGGCCATGATCTCGCATGGAGATTGCAGGGCGGATCACGGTGCCACCGCAATCCTGCCGGTATATGCAGAGGGTCTACTATAGCCCTGCACCCGCACCGGAGTTCAAGGCATATTTTTTGCATGGTATTCCCGGTAATGCTCCCACCCCCCGGTCGGAAAGCTGATTCCCGATGTCGGAATCCTTGGCGCAAATTCGCATGCCAAAGCGTCAGGATAGGCGCCTGAAAGGATGCCATGCATCACCCAAGGACCCCGGCTTTCAGGAGGCATCGCCGATGCTGAAGGAACGAATTGCAGGATTGCTGGATCAGCGCCTTTCCGGCCACTCACTGCCGCGCGACTTTTACGTGGACGAGCAGATTTTCCAGGCCGATGTCGAGGCGGTGTTCGAAACCGACTGGCTTTTCGCCTGCAGCACTGTCGAGATCCCGCGCCCCGGCGATTACCTGACATTACGGGTGGGCCATAACCCGATCGTGGTGCTGCGCAATCGCGACGGCGAGGTCGCGGCGTTCCACAACACATGCCGGCATCGCGGCTCGCAGCTCTGTCTGAAAGAAAAGGGGCGCGCCAATCGTCTGGTCTGTCCCTATCATCAATGGGTCTACGAACTGGACGGCAGCCTGATCAACGCCCGCCAAATGCCCGAAGGCTTCGATATCGGCGCTTACAGCCTTGCGCCGGTGCATGTGCAGGTGGTCTGCGGCATGGTCTATATCTGTCTTGCCGACAGACCGCCGTCGCTGGACCATTTCAGGGCCGGGGTCACACCATATATCGCGCCGCATATGCCCGACCGCACCAAGGTGGCCTTTACCTCGACAATCATCGAGGAGGCGAACTGGAAACTGGTGATCGAGAATAACCGCGAATGCTATCATTGCGCCGGGAACCACCCCGAGTTGCTGGTCTCGATGGTCGAATTCGCCTTGCCGGACGATCCGCAGGCGAAAAGCCAGTTTCAGGGCCTGATGGACCGCTCGGTCTCGCGGTGGAATGCATTGGGATTGCCTCACAAGCCCGCCGATGGTGGGATCGAGTTCCGCTGCATCCGGCTGCCCTTCAACGAGAATACCGTGTCCTTCACGATGGACGGCAAGCCGGCCTGCAACAAGCTGCTGGGAAATTTTACCGAGCAGGATCTGGGTTCGGTCCGCATGTTCCGCGTGCCGCATAACTGGAACCATTTCCTGTCAGACCACATCATTCATTTCCGCGTCCTGCCGATTTCGGCCAACCGGACAGAGCTGCGCACCACATGGCTGGTCCATGAAGACGCAGTCGATGGCCTGGATTACGATGTCGGGCATCTGACCGCCGTGTGGCTGGCCACGAACAGCGAAGATGGAATGCTGGCCGAAAACAACCACCGTGGAATCCTGTCGCGGGCCTATCGCCCCGGCCCCTATGCGCCGTCGGAATTCATGCTGACCCATTTCACCGACTGGTATGCCGGAAAGATGGGCGATTATGTTGGCGGCCCGCGCAGAGCGGTAGCGGCGGAGTAAAAGCGTGAATATCCAAGCTGTCCCGACGGGACTGTTGCTCCTGTCCTGCATCTCTGTCCATGACGAAACACCGACAATCAAGACCTTTCGACTGCGCGCGAAATCCGGCCCGCTCAGTTTCGTTCCCGGTCAGGCCCTGGTGCTGAAAGTGCCTGCTCCCAACGGGCCACTATGGCGCAGTTTCACCATTTCCGGCGGCGACAGCGGCGACCTGCACCTGACCATCAAGGCGCAGGCCCGGGGCGGCGCGACCCGCTGGCTGCATGACAATCTGCGCCGGGGCGATACTCTTGAGGCCCGCCCTCCTCGCGGCAGCTTTACGCTGGCGCTGCGCCACAACGGGAAACTGGCATTCGTGTCGGGCGGTTCGGGCGCAACTCCGATGATGGCAATGCTGCGGCATCTGGCAGCGACCGAGCCAAAGGTCGATGTCGCATGGTTTCACGCCGCGCGCGCCCCGGAAGAGACGCTGTTCGCATCGGGATTGACCGAGCTGCAGCGCCGGATGCCGCGACTGAGCGTCGCGATGACAGTGACGCAACCCTCGCCGGGCTGGTTCGGCTATCGCGGTCGCATCCGCCGCGCGCTTCTTGCCGCTGCCCTCCCGGACTTCGGCCGCCGCGAGGTTTTCTGCTGTGGCCCCGCCGGATTCATGCAGGAGGCACGGCTGATCCACGCGGCGGAGGGAGGCGACAAGACCCAGTTCCATACCGAGAGTTTCGGAGCTGACGCCCCCGTCATTATTCCGCCCACCCCGGAACGGGCCGGAACGGACGGCCCCGCCCATCGGCTGAAGGTGAACGGCCGGGACTTGCAGATCCGCCCCGCGGAAACCGTTTTGCAGGCCAGCCTCAGGCAAGGTGTCGTCATCCCCTGCGGTTGCGGAGAGGGCATGTGCGGAACCTGTATGGTCCGGCTGGTTTCAGGCGATGTCGACGCCCGCCCGAATGGCGGGCTGACCGCCGAAGAAGCGGAACAGGGCTATATCCTCGCCTGTTCGAGCCGCGCGGTTTCGAATGTCGAGATCTCTCTGGAATGACC
Source organism: Paracoccus alkanivorans (assembly GCF_003697785.1). GTDB lineage: Bacteria > Pseudomonadota > Alphaproteobacteria > Rhodobacterales > Rhodobacteraceae > Paracoccus > Paracoccus alkanivorans. Next base: position 279,378 of record NZ_QOKZ01000004.1, read on the forward strand.
GGCCGCCGGCTTCGGCGGTTTGCATCCCGGTTAGGCGGTCATCGGAAAAATTCCTTGAGGCCATCGGAATACCCGATCAATCATGCCGCGATGCAATCAGGAACCGACGATGTTCTACCATGAGATAAGGGAACCTCTGTGTTTTGCCTTTCTGATGCTTGACGGGCAGTCCATGATGAGCCTTGCCTCCGCGACCGAACCCCTGCGAGCGGCCAATCGCCTTTTGGGTCGCGAGGCTTTCCAGTGGGATCTCTGCAGCCTCGACGGAGCGCCTGTTCTTGCCTCGAATGGGCTACCTTTCCAGGCAGTTGCGCTGGATCAGGTTCTGGAACGCAGCCATGCGATCTTTTTGTGCGGCGGGATGCGGCTGGAGCCGCTGGATGCGCGGCCATACCTGGCCGCGATGCGGCGTGCGGCACGCGCCGGGCTGGCCATCGGGGCATTATCCACGGCCAGTTACCTGGTCGCTCAGGCGGGCCTTCTGGATGGCTATCGCTGCACGATCCACTGGGAAAACCGGACCGCTTTCGAAGAGGAGTTTCCTCATATCGAGATGACCTGCACGTTGTTTGAGATCGACCGGAACCGGCTGACCTGCTCGGGCGGAACCGCCGCGATGGACATGATGCTGCAGATCATCGCCGATCGTTACGGCCCAGATCTGGCGCAGGCTGTCGCCAACCAGTTCCATCACCAGCGCATTCGCCGGGCGGACGAGGATCAGCAGGGCGGCACCGCACAGGAGATGACAGCCCTGCCCGAACCGGTGCAAAAAATCATATGGCTGATGCGTAAAAATCTGGAAACGCCGATCCAGATCGAGGACCTAGCGGAAGAGGCCGGTCTCAGCGCCCGACAGATGGAACGCCTGTTCCGCCTGCATCTGGGGATGACGCCGGTGCGGTATTATATCTCGTTGCGTGTGGATCGGGCGCGCGAGATGCTTCTTTATACCGAGCAGCCGATCATGGATATCGCGATCGCGGCGGGCTTTGCCTCGACCTCGCATTTCTCCAAATGGTTCAAAGAGTTCAACAGCATTCGCCCGACCGACCTGCGCGCCCGCGCCCGGTTGATGCGCTCGCAACACCATCGCAATCCGACAGCAGATGGCAAACAGGGCTGACCACCAGCCAAAGCATGGCAGGAACGGAAAGGCCGATGACGGTGCCGAAGCAAGTTGAAATATGTCGGAAATATGGTTCTGCGGCGTCCGCCCGCACAATATGATCGGCTCGTTTCGATGGCCGGGGGGCTTTGCGCCCCCCGAACCTCCCGCAGGATATTTGTATGAAGAAGAAGAAGAGCGCAGGCTGCCCGTTGAGCGTTTGCCCGGCTTTTCGATCAATGACGCGAGGAATGATGCGGACGGAAGCGCAAGCGGTAGTGATTGGCGGCGGTGTGATCGGCTGCTCGATCCTGTATCACCTGACCAAGCTGGGCTGGTCGGATGTTGTCCTGCTGGAACGGGACGAACTGACCAGCGGCAGCACCTGGCATGCGGCGGCGAATATCCACGGGCTGCATGACAGCACCAATATCAGCCGCATCCAGCATTACACGATGCGGCTCTACAAGGAGTTGGAGGCCGAGACCGGGCAAAGCTGCGGTGTGTTCCAGCCCGGCTCGCTCTATCTGGCGCAGACCGAGGCGCGCGAGCATCAGTTGCGCCTGCAGGCGGCCAAGGCGAAGCTCTACGGGATGAATTTCCACGAGATCAGCATCGAGGAGGCCCGGCGGCTGAACCCGCTGGTCAATTTCGACGGTATCCGCTGCGTCATGTATGAGCCCGATGGCGGCAATGTCGATCCTTCCGGGGTAACCAATGCCTATGCGGTCGGCGCGCGCCAGCGGGGCGCCGAGATCCACCGCTTCACCCCGGTGACGGCGACCGAACAGCAGGCGGACGGAAGCTGGATCGTTCGCACGCCCAAGGGCGATATCCGCACGCAATGGGTGGTCAATGCGGCCGGGCTGTGGGGGCGCGAGGTGGCGGCGCTGGCCGGGGTGGAACTGCCGCTGCAGCCGACCGAACACCAGTATTTCGTCACCGAGACCATGGCGGATATCGACGGCATGGACCGCCGGCTACCCTCGGTCAGCGACCGCGACGGTGAATATTACCTGCGGCAGGAGGGCAAGGGCCTGCTGGTCGGCGCCTATGAGCGCGACATGAAGTTCTGGGCCGAAGAGGGCACGCCGCTGGATTTCGCCCATGACCTGTTCCCCGACGACCTGGAGCGGATCGAGGAGAACCTGATGAACGCGATCACCCGCGTTCCCGCCCTGGGCGAGGCCGGGATCAAGCGCGGCATCAACGGGCCGATGATCTGGTCGCCGGATGGCAATGTGCTGATGGGGCCGGTGCCGGAACTGGAGGGTTATTTCGTATGCAACGGCATCATTCCCGGCTTCAGCCAGTCCGGCGGCATGGGATTGATGGCGGCGCAATGGATCATCGAGGGCGAGACCGAATACGACATGTTCGCATGGGACATGGCCCGTTTCGACCGCTGGGCCACGAAGGAATTCACCAAGGCGCGGGTGCAGGATCAATATGCCCATCGCTTTGCCATCCATTTCCCCGGCGAGGAACGTAGCGCGGGCCGCCCGGCGCGGACCCGCCCGGTCTACGAGATGCAGCGGCAGATGGGCGCGGTCTTCGGCCTGAACGCCGGATGGGAGCATCCGCTGTGGTTCGCCGATGCGCCGGGAGCCAACGAGACCAACGGCTTCACGCGGCAGAACTGGTGGGAGCAGGTCGGGCAGGAATGCCGGATGCTGCGCGAGCGGGCGGGGATCATCGATATCTCGAATTTCGCCAAGTATCGCTGCAAGGGGCCGGGGGCGGAAGCCTGGCTGAACGCGGTCTTCGCCAATAACATGCCAGAGGCGGTGGGCCGCTCCTGTCTGACGCCGCTGATCGGCAAGCGAGGCGGGATCGCCGGCGATTTCACCGTGACCCGGCTGGCCGGGGACGAGTTCCGGATCATCGGCTCGGGCACGGCTGAGCGCTATCATAAACGCTTCTTCAGGCAGGTCCCGCTGCCCGAGGGCACGGAATTCACCTCGCTGACCGACGAAATCTGTGGCTTCAACATCGCCGGGCCGCAATCGCGGGCGCTGCTGCAAAGCCTGACCAATGCCTCGCTGGACAGCGCGGATTTCCCCTTCATGCGCTCGCAACAGATCACCTTGGCCGGGGTCGATCTGCTGGCGCTGCGAGTGTCCTTCACCGGCGATCTGGGTTGGGAGCTGCATTGCCGCAGCGCGGATCAGGTGCGGCTCTACGAGGCGCTGCTGGAGGCCGGGCGCGAATACGGCGCCGGTCCGGTGGGCAGCCGTGCGCTGATGTCGCTGCGCATCGAGAAGGGCTATGGTTCCTGGGGGCGCGAATACAGCCCCGAATACTGGCCACAGGAGGTCGGGCTGGACCGCCTGTGCAAGCTGGGCAAGGACTTCCTCAACAGGGACGCGGTTGCCGATACGCTCTCCCGTCCCGCCCGCGAGCACCTGGTGATGCTGCATCTGGACGAAGCGGATGTGAGCGCGTCCAATGCCGATGCCACCGGCGGCGAGCCGATCTTCAGGGACGGCGAGGGCATCGGCCGGGTGACCTCGGGCAGCTATGGATACAGCGTCGGGATGTCGCTGGCGCTCGGCTATGTGAAGAATGCTGAACCCGGCGATGCCGTTGAGGTCATGGTGCTGGGCAAGCCGCATCGTGCCACCATCCTGAAAGAACCGCCCTTCGACCCCAAAGGAAAAAGGCTGCGTGGGTGAAACACGAGCCGGGAAAACTGCGTCCGGATGCGCCTGACATGATGAACGGCCCTTTCCCGTTAAGCGGGATACTCAGTATTTGCCCGCCACCCGATGCGTTGGCACTCGGCATATCCTGTCGGCGGCAAGATTTACGCTGACGATCGGGACCGGGAACGTTCAGGAACTCCAACCCGCAAATTCGGGAGGAATGTCACCTGATCGGCCGCCAAAGCAGGTATCCGGACAATGCGATTGCAAGTAGCGTGATCCAGACAATGGGGAAGCCAACGAATACTGCGCCATAGGCGCAACCGCCTTCGAAGCAAGAGCCGAAAACGCCAGCCGGCGCCAGATAACCGGCAATATACACCGCAGCAAATCCCGTGATCATGATGGCGGCGATCGAAAAGATGATATATTTGAAAAACTTCATCTTTCGCGGGCGGGGCTCCAATCCCGGCCAGCGGGACATTTCCACGACACCATCTGCGCATTGTCTGACACGAATCGATCTGAATCATCTGATGCGCGGTGACTCCCCCTCTTCCACCGCATGTTTCAACTGGTTCAGCTTGCTTACCGCATAGGCTGCATAGGGGCCAATCCAACGTTCATGGACGGCATGGATGGGCAATGCGTCAAGATGGTTCCATCGTTCGCGCCCCTGCCGCTCGACGATGATCAGCCCGGCAGCCTCCAACACCCCGAGATGCTGCATGACCGTGCAGCGATCCAGTTCCGGCAATGCCTCGCACAAGGCGCCGGTGGTTTGGGGACCCTCCTTCATCAAATCGAGCATCCGGCGTCTGGCACGATGGCCAAGCGCCTTGAAAAGCATGTCTTCCTGATCCTCCGTCATCATGTTATAAAAATATAACATGTAGGGAATCAGCGCAAGGAGGATGCGTATCATGGAACTGAAATTCACGGTCAGCGGCCGAATCGCGAAACCTGTCGGCGATGTGTTCGATGCGGTGGTCAATCCCCACCGGCTCTCGCAATTCTTCACCACCGGCGGCGCCAAGGGGGTATTGGTTGCGGGAACCGAGGTGACCTGGGATTTCCACGATTTTCCCGGCGCGTTTCCGGTTCGCGTGCAGGAAGTCGTGCCAAACGAAAAGATCACCCTGCAATGGGAGGCGGATGGCGCTGCGAACACTTGGACCACCGTAACGATGACGTTTCAGCCGCTTGATGACGGCCGCACATTGGTGCGGATCAGTGAATATGGCTGGCCCGACACGGATACCGGCCTGAAGTCGTGCCTCGGGAACTGCGAAGGCTGGACCGGGATGCTCTGCGCCATGAAGGCGTGGCTGGAGCATGGTATCCGGCTGCGCGACGGATTCTACAAATAGGATGGATCGAAACGCCCGGGAACAGAAACATGAGGCAGGGGAAGAAGGTTCCCATTGCCTCAAATCCGTGGAAAATCAAAAAGGCCCCGCGACAATCGCGAGGCCATGGGTCCGGATGAACAGGGTATATGTTCAGAAACGATAATTCGGCGTAGCGATGCCGGAGAACAGGTTATTGTTGGCGAACAGGTTGTTTATCAGGCTCGAAAAGCCCATCATCATAGCGAACTGCATCGTTTCGCGGGCCTGGTCGTGATATACGCCTTGCTGCGCGAAGTCGCTGTTGTGATTGTGGAATGTCGTATCCCACAGGGCCGAGACCTCATATGACTTGACGGTGTCCTTGTCACCAGCCTGCGACATCGAGCCATCGGCGCGTTCGATCGCACCGCCACCCTGCGCGCCGCTTCCCTTGTCACCGTTACGGGCATCATCGTCGGCATCGAAAGTCTGGCCGATCAGGCCATGCGGCGTCACACCATCAGACACCGCGTTGTCGGTTCTGATATCCATGTTGATATGATCGCCCTGAGTCTGGAAGTTGACCTCCCATTCCCCTTTCTTGACGATGATCTCGCTGCCCTTGCGCTCGGCATAGCCTCCATTGCGCAGTTGGACCCGCTCACCGTCTTTCAACTCCTGTCCATTGATGATGGTGTTACCCGTCTTGTCGACCTGGACATAGTTGCTACCAGCGGTGATGCCGACCTTGCCGACGACGGTGGCGCCGTCATCACCCCATTTCTCGAAGGTTCCATTCATCTGGAACCCCTTGTCCGACAACAGGTTGTAGGTTTTCCCGGCTTCACCCTGAACGTCATACTGGCCACCATCAGCACCGATGAAATGCGGATCGCCCCAGATCCGGGCTTCACCCGAGATCGGCTTCATCGGCGACGCCGGCTGCCGGTCCAGAAAGGAAAAACCATTACCCGAGCCGTCACCGACCGGATAGCTCGTGTTTCCGCCAAGCATATCCGCCAATCCCTGCAGAGCTTGCGCCAGCCCACCGAAAAGATCACCGAAGCCACTGCCGAATATTCCGGTCTGCACAGGTGCAAATGCAGAAAGCCCCTGCAGCGCGGGTCTGGGAGAGTTAATGTTGAAGTTATTCGTGATGTTCATCATCGAAACGGTCCTCAGATTGAATAGTTACCTCGGTCGCCAGCAAAGCCAGTCTGCCGCAAACAGATTTCAATCATATGACGATGGCAGGGTTTCCTGACGCCCGCCCCTCCCTTTCCATAGGCAGAAGATCGCCTGCCGGGGCCTCAGAAAATTTTCGCTGGATTCTTCATGCTGGCGTTACATTCGTCGGCCAGCTTGCCTGCGACTCGCGGGGCGGCTTTATCCCCGGCGCTCGGCTCGAACGGAGAAATGTGTTGTCTGAACGTACGATCGAAATCGTCGAACTCGATAGGCGCCTCGGCTCTGATCCCGACGGGGTTGAACTGAAGCGCCTCACGGAACGGCTTACGGCAGGTAAAGGGCGTGTGGTCCAGGAAATGGGCCGTGGAGTGAGCACAGATGAATATGCCCGGCTCTCTCTTCTCGCTCAGGCATATGATGCTGGCATCGATGCGCTGCCGAAGTTGTGGGCATCCATCAATGAAGATCCAAATCCTCAATAGAAGAGAGTGAACGCTATGGATATCGGTTCGTCGCTGGCTGAAATGAAATCGATGCAGAATCAGGCTCTGCAGACCCAGACTGAGATCAACAAGCAGTCGATGCTGTTCAACACGGCTATGGCCGCAAAGGACGCTCAAAAGAAAGCCTGGGACAAGGTTCACGGCTGATGCCGCCCGGAAGGGCGCGGCTTCTGTCGCGCCCATTTCTCCGACGCATTCCTTATGCCGTCCGCATTCCCGCGGAAGCGGCATTTTGGTAGTTTGAATGAACCGGACAACCGAATGACGGCGCGAGCGAAACCCTTCCTGCTGACAGTGCTGAGTGGCCCGAATGCTGGGGCACGCACAAGTTTCGCAGGCGGAAAGATGCGTATCGGCGGCGGAAACGAGGACCAGATCATCCTCGCCGGCGTGCCTGCCGGTGCGATGACGCTGCGTGCCGATGGCGAGACGCTTCGCGTTCAGGCGGGAGCCGAGGGGATCCATTGCCATGACGGCGCAACCGGCTTCGCCCACTCCTTGCCCACGGATGGAAAAAGCTTCGAGACTCGTTTACCGGCGACGCTGCGCCTGAATGACGAAACCATGATTGTCCTGTCCCGGCTTGGGCCCGCGGCCTCACGCAGCAGTGGGCGGCGCATGATGGTCGGCGTCGCCGTGGTGGCGATGGTGGCGGGGCTATGGATAGGTGCGCGACTCGACGGCCCGGCTGCGCAGGGACTGATTACGCAGGCGCAAGCCTCCTTGCCGGCGGATTCGATACCCCCCAGGGAACGGACTCGCCCGGAACGCGAAGCAATGCTGACCGCAACCTCGCCGCGCCGTGAATGTATCGAGGACTGCATCGAAAAAGCCGCAGTGTCATTCGACGAACGGCTTGATGAAGCCGGACTTGACGGGCTGCAGCTTGTCGCCGAACAAGGGGTGTTGCGCGTCACGGGGACCATGACAGAAGGGCAAGGCGAAACATGGCGCCGCTTGCGCGCCCGTTTCGAGGCGGATTTCGGACAAAGCCTGCCCCTGATCAGCGAGATCAGCGAAGGCACGCCGGAGCCGGTGCTCGCGGTGTCGTCCGTCTGGCTGGGCAAGGTCCCGGAAATCCGCACCAAATCCGGCAATGTCTTTCGCGTCGGCGACACGACCCCGGACGGCTGGGAAATACGCGGTATCTCCGTTGGTGAAATCCGAATGAGCCGAAATTCGCGGAATATATCGGTGCGGTTCTGAGGAATGTAGATGGCCAACCAGATAACTCCTTTCCCGCCATTGCGCAGCGCCACTACCGCGCCTTCGATATCCGCAACGCGCCCGGCACCGCCGAAGCCCTCGGCGGAACCATATATTCCGGCAGACCGGTCAGAAGCGCGGAAGGAAGATGTCGGCACCGGCTCCAGCGGTTTCGGGGCCATTCTCGATCAGGGGCTGGGTCATGCGCATCTACCCGACCCGATCGAACTTGTCGCCGCTCTTGAGGCCGCGGGCGAACACGCGGACATGGCCGACAGAGCCGTTCCGGGTCTTGGCAAGCTGGTTTCAGCGGTCATCGAGGATGAGGCGCGCAAGTTGCTGCGTTATCTCGACCTGCGTGCCCTGTAGATGAGTCTCCGACTTTGACCCGGTTACCGCTGATCCTTGATCCCGACCGCTACCTCGACGGCCCGCTTGCCCCCGGACAGAGCGTCAAGGCATTCGCCTACGATACATGGCAATCCGGGACCAACGATGCCGATGAGGACGGCAGGGGGGCGGCAGGCCCGCACAGAGGGCATGGCGAGGTGCTGGCCTCGCTGGGGTTGATATATTTGCGTCACGGCGACCCCGCGCGGGCGATGGTTCTAGGCCTTGCCGCCATGTCGATGGGGGATCTGTCTCCCAAGACGATCCTGATGATCGGCGAGGCGATGCTGCTGGCAGGCGATCCGCAGCAGGCATCAGCCGTGCTGAGCCGGTTCGACCGCGATGACGGGCTTGCCACGCCACCCAGCCAGGCCGAGCGGGCTGCACGCCATTACATCGCCGCGCGGATCCATGACCGGCTCGGCGAAACCGAGCGGGCGCGGGCAGAGCTGAAGCAGGCGCGTGATATCGTTCCCGAAAAGCCGGTCGAGGACAGGATATGAATCGGCTGCCCAGCCTGCTGGCCCGGCTGGCCGCGCGCCAGGATCTGGCGCTGGTAACGCTGCTGATCCTGATCGTGTTCATGATCGTGCTGCCACTGCCTACATGGCTGATCGATCTGGCTATCGGCTTCAACCTGTCGCTATCGGTGCTGATCCTCGTCGTGGTCGTCTACCTGCGCGATCCGACCTCGTTCTCGACCCTGCCTGCCATTCTGCTTTTCGCCACGCTGTTCCGGCTTGCGATCGGCATCTCGACCACCCGGATGATCCTGCTTCAGGCCGATGCCGGTCAGATCGTCGAAACCTTCGGCACCTTCGTCCTTGGCGGCTCGCTGGTCGTCGGGATCGTGGTCTTCCTGATCATCACCATCGTGCAATTCATCGTCATCACCAAGGGATCCGAACGGGTAGCCGAGGTTTCCGCACGGTTTTCGCTGGATGCGCTGCCCGGGCGGCAAATGTCGATCGACAGCGATATGCGGGCGGGCGAAATCGACATGGCCGAGGCCCGCCGCCGCCGCGCCGCGCTGCAAATGGAAAGCGAATTCTACGGCTCGATGGACGGGGCAATGAAATTCGTCAAGGGCGATGCGATTGCCGGGCTGATCATCATCGCCGTGAATATCCTGGGTGGCCTTGGCGTCGGTGTCGGACAGAACGGGATGAGCTTTGGCGACGCCATGCACCTGTATTCGGTGCTGACCGTCGGTGACGGCATGGTCAGCCAAATCCCTGCACTGCTCATCGCGATCGGCTCGGGGATCGTCATCACACGGATCACGCATGAAGGTTCCGATGACCTGGGCCGGGACATCGCCGGCCAAATCGGCGGCAGTTCGCGGGCATTGCAGGTCGCCGCGCTTGTGCTGCTGGGTTTCGCCGCCATTCCCGGCTTTCCCACCCTCACATTCGTCGCACTTTCCGCGTTGTTCGGCGGTATCGGCTTCGTGGTGGCCCGGCGCGCCCGTGCCGCTGCCGATGACGATCTGGCGTCGGCACGCAGCCCCGGCGATACCCGTCAGGATCTGATGATGATGCCGATGCCGCCAGTTCAACTAGCCATCGGCCCGGCCCTTGCTGCCGGTATTGAACGTGCGGCATTCGACGAGGCTGCCCTGCGTGAACGCACCAAGCTTTTCGACGAACTCGGTGTTCCTTTCCCGCGCCTGCAGCTGGCCGCCGATCACGAAGCTCCCGGTGATCGATGGCAGTTGCGGATCGAGAACGTTCCCGTGGCCGAGGGATACATGCCCGCCGGACGGTTGCGCCTGATCGACAGGCCCGATGCCGCCCGGATCATGGGAATCGATGTCGAGCACATCGAAAGTGGCCTCTCGCGCGATCAACAGGGCTGGTGGTGCGCAACAGGTGCCGCGGCTGAGCTGGACCGCGCCGGGATCCCCTACCATACCCCGGCCGAAGCGCTTGCCCGGACCGCCGCTTCGCGGCTGCCGCGCCATGCTGCAGAGTTTCTTGGCGTACAGGAAGTGACCGCCCTGCTCGCCGCGACCGAAACCCGCTATGCCAATCTGGTGACCGAGGCACAAAAGGCGCTGTCGTCGCAAAAGATCGCCGCGGTCATGCGGCGGCTCGTCGAAGAGGAAATCTCGGTTCGCAACATGCGGATCCTGCTTGAAACCATCGTCGATTGGGCCCCTCGCGAAAAGGATCCCGAGCTTCTGGCCGAATATGTGCGCGCGGCTCTTGCCCGGCAGATCAGCTACAAGCATGCGGATGCGGACCGGCTCATACCCGCCTATGTCGTCGAAACCGATATAGAGGAAACGATCCGCAACGCCATTAGACAGGCGCCATCGGGCATTTACCTGGCGCTCGAGGCGCAACAATCACGCAGATTGCTGGAAACGCTCAAATCGGCGGTGGGGGCAATGGATGCGCATGTCTCGGCCCCGGTGTTCCTGTCCAGCATGGATATCCGCCGCTTCCTGCGCCGTTTCCTGACCAGCCATGACATGAATTTCCCCGTCATGTCGCACAAGGAAGTCGCCCCCAACTACAAGGTACAACCAATCGCAATGCTGTCGCTCAAATGAACCGGACCACTCAATCCCGCCTGCCCCGCCTGATTTGGATCATCCTGATGGCGCTGCTCATTCCCGGCCTGGCTACCGCCCAATCGCGGCTGGTCATCGATGCGGGCGAGGGCAGCACCGTCGAGCTGCCCGCCCAGACAGAAACCGTCTTTGTCGCCGACCCGATGATCGCCGATGCACAAGCGGTCTCGCCCAGCTCGATCTATGTAACGGGCTATTCGCCCGGCAATACCGTCATCATCATGAACGATGCGAACGATCGCCAGATCGCTCAATACATGGTCGAGGTGCGCCCTTCGGGCGGTGGTGGCGACGCGTTGCTGGATCCGAGGCTTTCGGCGGAGCAGCGAGGAAACACCGTAATCATCTCGGGACAGGCGAATGATGTGCAGGCCGCGCGTTCCGTTACCGCAGCGCAGCGCGCCTATCAGGAGCAGGATCTCGACGTGCAGGACCAGACCACCTATACCGGTGGCGGCACACAGGTATCCCTGCGGGTTCGTTTCGTCGAGGCCTCACGTCAGGACCTGCAGCGCCTCGGGGTCGATTTTTCGGCGCTCGGATCATCCGCCGGCGGCCCGCTTCGGGTAGTGACCGGGCTTGGCGATCCGACCGGCTTCGTGAATGGCGGCGCGGCTTCCGGGCCGGGCATCGGCGGACGGGCAACCTCGGGCAGCTTCACCATCGATGCACTGATCGACGCGTTGGAAGAGCGTGGTGCGGTGCAGATCCTTTCAGAGCCAACCCTGACCACAGTGTCGGGGCGCCGCGCCAGTTTTCAAGCCGGAGGTGAAATCGCCTATCCGATCAATCAGGGAGACGGCGTGATTACAGCCGCATTCAAGAATTACGGCGTGTCGATCGATTTTACGCCCACTGTCCTGCCGAACCGCCGTATCGCCATCGAGGTAAAGCCCGAGGTCAGCTTTCTGGATGCCTCGTCATCGGTTCAGGTCGAAGGCTTCCGGGTGCCGGGCGTTTCGGTGCGCCGGGCCGACACCACCGTGGAGGTCGGCAGCGGCCAGACATTCGCCATTGCCGGACTTTACGAGCAGTTTTCCGAGAACAGCGGTTCCGGCGTGCCGGGACTGAGCCAGATCTTCGGTCACAATACCCGCTCGCGGCGGGAACGCGAGCTGATGATTTTCATCACCCCTTATCTCGCCGACGCTCGCGATGCAGCGCAGCCGCGCCAACAGAGGCCCGCACCGCAGGCAACCGTAGGATTCATTACCAGATGAAACACACGCTGATCCTGATACCGCTGCTGCTTGCCTCTTGTGCCGAGCCTATGATCCGCGATTCCGACGTGATCCGCAGGGCCGCCGACCCGGCCTATATCCATGGCGAGGCGGGCATTGTCCCGGTGTCATGCCAGGGGAATCTGTCCAGCTATTCATCGCGACCTTCAGGATGCCAGCGTGATCTGGTTTTCGCGTCGCAGGTCGCCAATCCGGCCGATCTGATCGATCCGGTGTCGCCCGGTCCGGGCCCGGCCGGTCCTGTCGGCCGGGCGGCCGATGCCTACATCAATCCCGATCCGGCCGCCGGGACCGGCGCAACCGTCCCCAACCTGGACCTACCCGGCACCCCGCGCCGCATCTATCCACAGCAAGCCGCACCCTACGACCCTTATGCCGGCATGACGCTTCCTCGCTGATGAGCACCGGACGGATAGCCCGGAGCTGCCGATCACCGTCACGAACCGCCCTGATGGATGGCGCGCATCATTCAGGCACCTGCGAGGATTCCGAACGCCCTTATTCCTTCGGTTCTGGCCCGCCGTCCAATCGCGATGATCTGCGTGATCTCGTCCGAACCGATACCCAGTTGCGTCCCGTCCTGGCGCGCCGCCGCCTCCTGCCCGGCTATGCCGCCAACCAGCACCAGGTTGCGCCGGTGTGAATAGCTCGCATCGGGAGCAAAGGCGGCGGCTCTTGCTATTGGATAAGCTTGGGGATCATGGCTGAGCGCCGAGACAATCGCGAGATTGCTCCGAACATCCAGATCACGTGGATTACCCTTTCTGGCCAGTTCCAGCACCGCGCGCGCTTCGGTCAATCGGTTCAACCCGGCCAGGGCACCGGCACGCAGCAGCAGCACCCGGACCTGTTGGTCCGGAATCGCCTTCACTGTCTCCAGTGCGCCGCCGTAATCCCCAAGAGCCAATTGTCCTTCGCCATATCCCAGCAGCGCGTCACGGTCATTCGGCGAAACCACCAAGGCTTCGCGATAGGCGCCCATGGCCTGGCTCCATTGCCCCCGACCGGCCTGCATATCACCGATTTTCTTCAGCGCCTCGATGTCGTTGGGATCTTGCTTGAGATCATATCGAAGCTGCGCCAGATGTTGTGCCTCGCTGGTAGGACGGGAGGTATCGCTGCCGAATTCCGCGTCTGTACAACCAGCAATCAATGAAAGCGCGATCAGCCCCATCGGCAACCGGATTTGGCAAAGCCTCGTGATACAAGCAAACACTCTGATCGGATCCTGTCTTTCTTTCGTTATCGGGCCGCGAGCCGTCGCGCAGCTTCTTTCACAGGAATGTAACAGTTTGAAAACAATGGCCGGGAGAGAGGATGTTTCCATGCATGGCATGAAAGCCATGCACGATCCGGCTTGATTGCATGTTTACTGATCAGCGTCAGCCATCTTCCGGGTTCCATGGAATGGCCGGATGAAACTCGGCTCTGGCCCGATCCAGGCTTGCCGGAAAGCAGTCGGGCTTAATCTCGCCTTTCGTGAGGCGGGTCAGGAATTCCGCGAAATTCATATCGAATTGCTCAGCCATGCCTTCTTCATGAGCCAGAACGCCGATTTTCCAGTTGTCTGGTTCCCCCTGCTCGACAATCCAGCCTATGAAATCCCCGTTCTCGGTTCGGGCGAAGGGCATGAGACTGCCTTCATCGGGCAGGAGCGGCATCCTGTATCGGTCCGGCCAGTTGGCCTTCTGCTCCTTGTAGACCCTGTTCTGCAATACCGCCTCCTGAGGCAGTGCAAATCTTTCCTGTTCATCACCCGGAAGAAAGAACAGAATGAACGAATGCCAGCTGCCGTCACCGTAAACGTCGACGAAACGCTTGTAATCCTGCGGAACACTTCGCCCGAGGAAGCGCTCTGTCGCGGACCAGTCGTGCGAGGCGCTGACAATCTCGTGCTGGACAGGCGGGCGGAGCGCAGCTTGCAATTCTTCCATCCAGTCCATCATTCGTTCCCCTTGTTGAACAGAGTAATGTCGAATTCGAGTCCCTCCGAACCGCGCGCCGAGATGGCGAGAGCCGTCGGTTTCAGATCACCGTCTTCATAAATCGGCGTTACGCGGTAGCTAACGGTTTCGCCAGCCTGGACAGCATCATATACAACACGCTCGAAATCCGAATGTACAGGAGAGTTCGCGGGAGACTGGTAGAGGGTGACGAGATTTTCCGGAATATCTCCACTGCCCCCCAAGCGTTTCGCAAGCAGGTGGCCCCGGCTGAATGGGTGATTCTTGACGCCGGGTGGAGGAAACCCGGGTGGACGAATATCTCCGTCTGCCGAGGTTCCGCTATCCCTGTCCACCCATTCCTTGGTAAGTGTCGCCTCTATTCCCAGTGCCTGCCCTTTCGCGTTGATCGATCCGTAATCCACCTCGGCCTGGGCACTGGCATCCGGACGCGTCACCGGTGTCATTCCATCCGGCAACCCGATAGCGATCTCGCCATTCGCCACCCTGTCCGTCAGGATGTCGTCCAGCGACCTCGGCGCAGCCACGAAACCCTGCCCGTCCGTTGCAGCCGCATCCAGCCGGAGCGTCTCGCGCGTGAGCGCCTGGTCGAGTTCCCGCTGGCGCGTCGCGATGCGCTGTCGTTCCGCCAGGGTATTGGCGGCTCCGGCGTCCTTGGCCAGTTGCTCCGCCTCTGTGGCGATCTTGTCGATCTCCAGCCGGGCTTCCCAGGCATCCGACCCCACCGGCGGATCATTCCGCCCGCCAAGCAGACCGCCCAAACGACTGCGCAGCCCGCCGGCTTCTTCCATCTGGGCAGCGACCCGCATGTGCAGTTCCAACTGCGCCGCGTCAGGCTCGGCCGAACCCGATTGAATACGAATATTCGTGGCACGACCCTTTTGCATGTCATAGGCTACGCGCATCTCACCCGGTGCAAGCCCTGGCACGGAAACATCCAGCGGAAAGTCCTGCTGCGCCAGCCCCGCACCGCCGCTGCGGATGCGCAGATCAAGCGCGGCGAAATCGCCCTGCCCGGATGTGCCGCTCGCGGTCCGGCCAGCCATATGCGATGCGCCCGCCATGCCACCCCAGAAGGCGATGTTGAGTAATGCCCCGGCCCGCTCGGCTCCCGACAGTTCGTTCCAGTTCTGGCCGAGCTGGATCGACTGATCGGCAAGGGCCAGCATATCCGCCCCTTCGGCGGCCATTCCGACACCGGAGATGCTGCGTGCCAGGCCGGGGGAAACCCGCGCGCCCGCGCTGCCCAATCGTAGAGCCCCGCCGATCGCTCCGACCGAGAGTGCGCCGGCAGCGACCTCCAGCCATGCGCCGCGCACGCCCGGGTCGGACAGATCGCCGATATCCTGCCCATGCTGTTGCATGTCATGAAGATTCTGCCCGGCACGCCCAGCCATCCACAACCCGGCCCCCGCCGCAACCAGGGGCGCCGCCGTCCCGCCAGAACCGGCGACGATCGCGACTCCGGCGACCGCACCGGCGGCGATGGCCACGCCGTCAACCACCCGCCCGAAACCCTCTGCAAAGCTGTCGACGACGCCAGGCGTATTGCGATGGGTCAGGTCTTGCGAACTCAGATCCAGCCCCTTGGCATAGGTCATCTTGCCGTCGGGCAGCGTGTTGTTTTGCTCCCAATCCTCAAGATCGGAATAGCTTCGCCCGGTATGATCGACGAACTTGACCCCCTCGCCGGTCTCAACCCGGAAAACCGGAACGGCCGCCGCGCCTTCGTCACTGGAAGTGATGGTGACCGGAACGACGCTGACCTGGGCTTGCTCGCCGCCCAGTTCGGTGATCCGGTCGGCCACCCGGTCAAGCGCCGCGTTCTGTTCGCCATGGGAATAGAAGGTATTGTCGAGACCGCGCGCCAGGAATTCTTCGGACAGCTCGCCTTGCGGCAACTGATCCGGCTGAATGCCCATGGCCTGCCCGATTATGTTGCGAAGCGCCTCGCCCGACAGGTTTTGCGGCACGGCACCCCTGCCACGATAGGCTTTGGTGACCTCATTGGCATAGGCGCGAGAAACGTCTTCGTTCTCCCAGCCTCCATGCATGAAGCCCTCGGTCTGCCGGCGGCCATCTCCCGCCGCGCGGTCAAGTGCCCAGAGGCGCTGTTCGGGAGGAATTTCCTGGTCGAAGATCATATGATTCGCGTCACCATCTTCGAGCACGTCGGTCAGATTGTCGGTAATCTGGTCACGCGCGAGCGGATCGGCGGCGCTTTCGCCGGGACGGCGGGCATTCGCAATCGCGGCGGCAAATCCCGCGCGGCCACTCGTTGACGAAATACCCGAGCCATCCTCGAACATGAAGAGCGCGGTTGTCATGCGCTCGGCCTGATCCGCCGGAACCGAGCCGCGATCGCCAAGCGCGGTCCAGACCGCTTCGCGGATGTCCGGACGGTTCTGCATTATCCTGGCAAGCTGCGGCTCAAGCCCGCCGAAGCTCGACACCACCGCGGCCGCATCCAGCTTGATCGCCTGCTCCAAGCCGTCCCAAGCGGCCTCCCGAGCCTCTGGTGTCGTGATGATCGCCCCGGCCTGGGCGATGCCCTGCTGTGCCCGCAACTCCGGTGCGGCCAATGCCTGTGCCATGGTTCTGCGCATGGAGGGATCCGAGGCCACGCCCTCGGCGGCCTCGCGCATATTCTCCTGACGCTCACCGGAATCCTGACCGCTCCAGGCCGAAACCGCCGCCTCAGCAAGCACCTGCCGCTCCGCGCTGTTCATCGCCCCTAACGACGCTTCCCCGCGCATTGCCTCTGCCATACGCGAACCGCCTTCACTGTCCTTGAAGATCATCCCGGTCTTGGCCCTGGCGTTATCATCCACCCAGGCCTGAATCTCGGTTTCCCGCTCGGGGGTGACTTCCGGCTCCGGCGCGGGAACGGTGCCCGGATGGGCAACGGGCGGCGGCATCTCGCGAGGTTGCTGCGTTACCTCGGCGGCTTCAGGCTCCGATATCTGCCGCTCTGCCGGGACGGGGCGCGGCACGGATATGGCTGTTCTGGAATCGGGGCCAAAAATACGGGTCACTGCTGTCACCTCGCTGGAAATGAACGGCGATTTTGCCCGACACTAATGCGGCAAGGTATCAGTCAATTGACGAAATCATGAAATCTGGCGAACCCCGAGAAGTCATCCCGAAAATCGCTCGCTCCATTACCGTATGGGTGGCGATTTATCGCCGACCCGGGAAATGCCTTCCGATACGGGCAGCACTGACAAAAAACGGTTACGCTCTGCCCGCATGCTCGGGATAATCGTGACTTCGCCCGCACGCCCTTGATGTGTGCGGCGCGCTTGCAATTGGCACCGCCCTGTTCAGTGCCGGATATCTGAGGATGGATTCGAGCATGCTTCTTGAAGGAATTCGTGAGAAAACGACCACCGATCATGTCTCCAGCATTCCGCGCAAGCCGGTTACCGCTCCGTCCAATCCGGCGGATGAGAAGGGCAATGGCGGTCCGGTCTCCAGCACGCCGCCGGCCGAGAAGGGTGATGTCAGTTCAGGGATTGCCGACGCGGGTGCGGGAGCGAAGGACGGCGTTCTCATCCGCGATGGCGTGAACAAGCTGAATGGCGACGGCGACTCCGCCTATCTTCGGATTACGCCCGAGATCAAGGCCCAGGGGAATTTGCGGGGCGTCATGGTGGGCGGCAAGGCCCAGCTTGGCGCCGACATGCGCATTACCCAGAAGGGCGAAGGAAATGATGCCAGCTATACGCTGCGCTACGACAAGCAATCGCTCGGCGCATTGACCGGAGAGGTCGGCACGGACACTGTCGGCAAGGGCGGCAAGGCGGGGGCCGGGCGAAACAGCGTCAATGGCCGGCTTAAGGCCGAGGCCGGTGGACAGACCTTCGATGCCGTCGAAATGAGTTTCGACAGCAAGGAAGATGCCATCCGTGCCGCCGAAACGGTTCAGAAGCTGCACATGGCCGACGCCGTGGGCGACGGTGCCGATCTGGCCTTGCTTGGCCTGGGACCGGCAGGCGTGGCAATCAACGGTGCAGCAGGCGCCGCATCCGGTGGCGGCGACAACCCGCTTGGCAATCCGCTGAACGAGGACGGCGCACCTGGGCATGTATCGCGCGCAATTGCCGGTGTAAGCGAGGAAGACCTGTCCTTCCTGAAGAACAACGTCACCGCCTATGAATCCACCATCGGCACGCGGGGCCGTCTGGCTGCCGAACTGAAAGGCGATATGAAATATCTCAATATCGCCGGAGAAGGCCGTCTCGATGGCACGCAGAAAATATCGCGCCGGGTCGAGTTGCCGACCGCAGAAAAGGATGGCCGCGTGTCCTACACCCTTGAGGGCGGCCTTCGGCTATCGGCCAAGGAAAAGGTGCAAAAGGGATTTAACCTCAACGGCCTGCCAATCGAACCGAAATTCGAGAACCGGCTCGAACTGGCCAATGCGACTGCCGATATCAGCCTGAACTTCACGATCCCAAAGGGGACCGAGCTGGCCAATTCGGCAGGCGGCCGTCCGCTTCCGGAAGGCAGCGCCCTGTCAGGCACGGAGGGGATGCGCCTCGACTCGATCACGCTGGGCCAGCAACTGGAATATCGCGACCAGAGCCTTGCCGATCCCTCGCGCGGGGACTCGCAACTACTGAAATCCACGGTCACGCTGGACAATCCGGACCGGCTGGACAAGGCCGCCGGGGCGTTCTTTGACGGCAATTTCCCCGGTGCCGCTCAGGAGGCCGGCGCCCGCATCGACCTGGAACGTCAGACGATCCTGCGCAGCGGCGTGAACACTCAGCAAGGGGCGAAGGTCAATCTGGGCGTGGCAGAGGCCGAGGCAACGGTGATCTTCGAATCCGGGCTGGATGATGTCACGAACAAGGGCCATGTCACCATCGCCCCCAGTCAGCAGCAGCCCGACGATCCCAAAACTCGAACCGAAACCCGTCTCCCACCGGCTCCGCAAGACGACGGCAAGACACTGACCGTGACTCCCTGGACCGGGGCGACCGTGCGCGACGCGCCAGATGGCGCACGGACCGGAATCCTACAGAACGGCACCTTCCTGCGCGATGAGGGCGAGCGCCGCACCGATGCCGGAGGGCAGGAGTGGCTCAAGGTAAACGGAACGGATGTGAATGATGAAGCCGTTTCGGGTTGGGTCCGGGCCGACACGGTGCAAGCGCATAGCAGCGCCACCGGCGCGATGGACGAGACCGGGCGCATCAATCCGACGCTGGAATATGAGCGTCACGATATGATAACGGTCGCGAAGGACGACAATCTGTGGAATCTGGCCGAACAGCATG
The DNA here is from genome assembly GCF_003697785.1 of Paracoccus alkanivorans. Lineage (GTDB taxonomy): Bacteria > Pseudomonadota > Alphaproteobacteria > Rhodobacterales > Rhodobacteraceae > Paracoccus > Paracoccus alkanivorans. The sequence continues at coordinate 298,817 of NZ_QOKZ01000004.1, forward strand.
GCGTCGATCCTATGGAGATGGTGGAGTTGAACCGCGACCACCTGCACAGCCCCTCGCTGGTCTTCAAGGGTGACACGGTTTACCTGCCCGGCACCGCGCGCGGTCCCAAGCCCGAAACCGTGGAAGTGCCGGCAGAGCCGACCAAGCCCGGAAAACCATCGGACAGCGGACCACAGGATTCCACCCCGGCGCCGTCCGGTCCGGCGCCATCGTCGCCGAACCCGCCCTCGGCGCCCGAAGAAAGCGGGTCCAGGCCCGATACCGGATCAGCGCCGGAGAGCGGGCCCGAGACTTCACCTTCCGACAGGCCTGAGACGGAAAGCGGTCAACCGGATCCCGCACCGCAGCCCGGGAAAAACGCCCCCGCCGATCCTCCGGCAGGTCGGAATGAACTGGACCGTATCCTGAAGGAATACCAGGTCAAGGACGACGAAACGGTGGAATATACACCCGATCTGGGGCCAATTCCTATCGACGTTCCCTTCATGGACAGCAAGAAGATGACCAGGACCGAGGCCGAGCTTCTGGATGAGCTGGGCTCGCGCAAGGGATTGCTGGGCCTGCGGGAATTCGAGAAGATCAGCTCGAACAACCCGAATGATCCGGGACTGGCCTATCGCACTGCCGACGAATATTACCCGCAGGTAGGCGCGAATGGCGAGCCTGTCAAAGGCTCTGAAGACGGTCACAACGATGCGTTCCGACATGCCTATTGGAACGCGCTGATGACCGACCGTTTCGGAGAAGATTTCGCAACCTCGTTCGGCACCGCGCACGAGGGTGTCGAGGGCAATCCCGCGGCCAAGGAGGCGATGGACCTGTATAATAACGAGGTCGGCCGCCGCATCGCCAGCGAAAACCCGGACGCGTCCGATGAGGAACTCGCGGAGCTGGTTTACGATGCCGTCGAGAACGGTGAGATGCTGGTGATCGACGAGAATGGCGATCTGGCCTATTCGAATCAGGTCGAGGTCGGACAGACGGGCGACGCCCGCCGCGATGTCATGCCCGGAACACAGACACCACCGGATTATGAATCGAGCTGAGACCTGACATGACCTTGAACCTGAGAAAACCTGCCGCCGCCTTGACGCTCTGCGCGATCCTCTTCGCCGGGTGGAGTGTTTCAGGCGCCGGCCAATCCGAAGATGAAACCGCAATGCTCGACAAGATTACCGAATTTACCGAGGCGGGGCCCAAAGGCGCGCAACTTCGCCTGGCCGATATTACCGATTTCGAATGGGACACGGTACAAGGCTTCCCCGCATCCACCTCATTGGATGTCTACAAGGCGATGTTTGGTGAGTCATATCGCCTGAGTGATGAAACCACTTCACAAATGACCGATGATTCGGTCCTTCTCGTATTCGGATATGAAGGGGAGGTCGTCGAAGAACTGGTGATAAGCCCGCCTGTCTGGGTGCATGGAGCCAAGCCTGATTTTCTTGGCCCGGACGCTACGCTGACCGTTATCTCGGACGATCCCGGACCCTATACGGCACTGGAACTGAGTGAATAGACGCCATCCCCGATAGCGATGGCGTTCCGATCACGGCCCGGCAACATTCCCGGGCCGTGCATCCGTTCAATAGCCCTGCGTCATGTAGCGGTAGGATTCCCAGCTATGCATTTCGCCGGTCATGGCGCTCCAGTTGTTCAGGCGCATCAGCTGGGTCGCCGCCGCGCCCAGGCCTGCGGCCGAGCCCTGCGCGGCGCGCATCTGGGCGATTTCGATCAACGGCTGCTTCAGTGGGCCGGCAAAGGCACCCATCTCCATGAAATGAACCAGTTCGCGGCTCTGCTGCCGCTCGGTTTCACTCATCGGCAGGTCCACCCCGGCCAGCCAATGAACGATGTCTTCCGTTCCCAGGACCTTCCTCAGCAACGATTGCGATGGAACCTCCGAGCGGAAGAGCGCGCCTAGTGCCGCCTCGCGCTCGCCGTCATTCAACTCGGGCCAGGCGGCTTCCACACCGTCGGCCCATGCCTGCAGCCTTGTGGGCAGGACATTGTTCACCGGCTCGTCCTCCTGCTGGCGCCAGGCTTTCATCACCAGTTCCTCGGACGGCGCTGCCGGGATGACCTGCAGCCCCGACTGCGCCTCAAGCGCCTTCAGCTTGTCCATCGCGGCTATATCGCTTGCGGCCAGTCCCAGGCCCAGCGTCAGCTCCGCGTGAAACGGGTCCACATCGCTCCAGATATCCAGTGGAATGAAACTGTCCGCAGGTTGCCCCGACATCTTCGCAGCAGTCAGCAGGATATCGCGCGCAAGGTCATACATCGCGCCGCGGGTGGCGGATACGCTGCCATGTTGCGCCAGCTCCACCGCTTGAACGAATGCGGGCGGCCCCTTTTCGGCCAAAAGCGGCTCCTGCCCGAAAGCGGCGATCAGCCTACGCATATCCGCCCCTACAGCGTCCAGATCGGCCGTTTCGGCATCCATTCCCATCATCGTGACATAAGTTTCGGCCATGCGCGGGGCCCAGATCTCGGGATCGGCGGGACCGGCCACAGCAGCACCCGAAAAACCGGTCAGAGCTGCGATTGCAGCTGCATATATCGGGATGCGGGACATCAGAGCACCTTCCTCACACGGATTCGCAATGGTCCCCGTCAATCTGCCCGCCACAGGTAACACAGGGATGACCGGCGTTGCGGGAGGGCGATATTCCGCCGGCATCGATATGCCCAGCCAAATTTCGTCAAAACTCCGCGCAATCGTTACGTTTTTGTCGTGAAACCCGGGTTTTCTTATGTGAGGTGGCGAGAATGGAAAGAAGTATCGGCGCAAGAACTCCGCAAATGGCGCCGGTTTTCCGGTCCATACCGCTTTGCCTGACGATATTGGCACTTCTTGTCCTGCCTGTCGCGGGACAGGGGGTGCTGGTGATGCAAAAGGACATATTGGCGCACCCATTTCCTTATCGGGCCAACGACGTGCAGATCGAGGCGGTTTTGCAAGAGATGACGCAAAAGACGGATATACCTGTGATTGCCGCCGAAGGGGTCGGGGGCAGGGTCACAATATCCAATCCCGATGGCAGCTTGCGCGACGCCCTGGACGACATGGCGAGCCAGGGACACATGGTCTGGTGGTTCGATGGCGTCGCCGTGCATGTCGAACCTGCCGGAACCGTGGTCAGCCGGCTGATCGGTCTTGACGGTGTCCCGGTTGATGAATTGCGCAACCAGATGCGCGAGCTCGGCCTGAGCGATCCGCATTATCCGCTACGCGCCGGTGCAGAGGCCGGGATGATCCGTGTTGTCGCACCACAGGGCTATATCGATGCCGTGTCGGAACTGGTCGAACATATGGCCGCCGCGAGCGCCCCGGATGCGAAATCGAAAGGGCTTCCAACGATCATACGCGGCAATGGATGGCGCCACGGTCGCACACAGTAAAAATGGAAAGGACAGGGAATGACCCGGAACGGAGCTGATGCGGACCAGATCGACGATATCCATCTGCTGATGGCAGCCGCGATTCTCTGCGGGCAGCGCGGGGTTGAAACCGACCTCATGCCTGTTTTCGATTGCTGGGCCAATCATTACCCGCAGGACGCCATGGCCAATATTGGCCGCGGGCTTTTCATGATCGGCAATGGCAATGCCGAGGCCGGCTACCGATTGATCGTCGAAGCAGCCGAGACAGCTACCTCTCGGGCCGATCAGGCACGCGAAGTGTTGGCATCGCTCGCGCAGGATCTGCCCGAACTGGCGGGTTGAGGGGATGACAATGCAACTCGACCGGGCCGATATGAAGCTTTTGATCGAGGCGGGGTATTCCGGCGTCATGCGGGGCATATCCACCGATCTGGGTGCGATCTTTCAGGCCATCAACGAATGGATGCCGCAATATGCTGCTGGCGAGATCGGGATCGCGCTACAGGAAATGACCACGGGCAATTTTGCCGCCGCGGATGAGCGGCTGACGGCAATCCTCGCATCCGACCGCGAGGGGCGCGACGAAGCGCGGGCCATACTGGCCATGTGCAAGGCGCTTGAGAATGAACATGACGAGGCACGCCGCCTGCAGGAGGATCTTTCCGGCACGGGCGGCGCGGCCGAAGCCTTCACCGACCTGCTGGTGAATGGCGCACCCGAGACCACGCAGGAAAATCAGGGACTTGCGTTGGAGACCGAAGCGACGCCCGCACGTGACGGTCAGGATGCAGAGCGGGCATGACAAGGATGGAGACATAACATGGGACTGTTTAGCGGAATCGGCAATGCCCTTGGCGGCGTCGGCAAGCTGCTTGGCGGCGTCACTCAGGCGCTGAAAGGGATCACCGGACTATTGAATTCGCCGTTCGGCTCGCTGCTGAAAATGGCCTTTCCGCCGCTTGCTCTGGCTGGCGGAGCCATGAATTTCGCTGGCATGCTGGGCAATCTTGCCGGCGGCATCGGCGGCGGCGCGAACTACTGACGACCGTGCGGGAAAAGGGGATGGTCGCCAGCAACTTCCTCCGCTTTTCCCGCCATTCGCAGGGACAAAGCCCCGCGATCACACTGAAGGACCAAAGATTCCGATGAGAAACGATCAGCCTGTTGCATGCCAGTTTCGTCCGCGCGTTGCCGCGGCGATGATGGCATGGCTGCGCCGCCGGATGGTGATGCGCGCGGGCGGTCGTCTGGCCAATCCCCTTATCCGCCTTTCCCGGGCGGTAAGCTGCGCCCGCAAGGCGCAAAGGTTCCGGCTTTGCAACCCGGAACGTCGCTCCCTGACCATCCGCATGACCCTTGGACCGACCCCCTTTTCCGCCCTTGGCCTCGGCCTTGCAGGTGGTGGCGGCGGTAGTCCCGGATCCGCGGCCACGGTCTGAGATAGCGACATCCATGCCCGGACAGGGCTGAGCCCCGATTTTCCGTTTACCGAAAGGCCGAACAGATGGTCACCGCAGTTACAGCTTTTGCCAATGCGACAGGCAACACCACCGGTAACGCGACGATGCCGCAAGAGCCGGTGCTGAGCGAGATGGCACAAGCCACGCTTGAACGCCTGGGCCAGATGCACATGGAATTCAACCAAAGCGCCGAAACGCTGGAAGGCCATGTCGGACCGGCGGTCCGGCCAGCGGCTGGAAACGAAGCCGACAGTCTGGCCCATGCGCTGGAATCCTTCGGTGAGTCCTTCCACACAGCCGCCCAGATCCAGAATCAGATCGTACAGTTCTCGATGGCAACGTCGATCTCGCAAAGTCTCGGCAGCAATCTCAACAGCTTTCTGAAAGGGACCTGAGGCCCGGAAGGTCCGATCATTCACATGCGCTGTATCCGTCTTGTCACCGCGCTTTGCGTGCTTTGCGTTATCGCCGCCTGCAAGGCCGAACTCTATAGCGGCCTGACAGAGCGCGAAGCCAACGAAATGGTTGCCGCGCTTCTCGGAGCTAGCATCCCCGCATCCAAAATCAACGGCGCGGAAGGCGTCACCGTCATGGTCGATGAAGCGCGTTTTCCCGAAGCGATGGCACTTCTGGACGAGCGTGGCCTGCCGTCGCGCAAATATGAAAGCATGGGCGATATCTTCAGGAAAGAGGGGCTGGTCTCGTCGCCCACCGAGGAACGCGCCCGGATGATCTATGCGCTAAGCCAGGAATTATCGCGCACCGTGGCCGAGATCGACGGGGTTCTGTCGGCAAGGATTCATGTCGTCTTACCGGAATCGGACATGCTGGGACGCGATGTCAAACCGTCCTCTGCCTCGGTTTTCGTGCGCTATGCGCGCGGATCGAACGTCAGCGACTATGCCTCGCATATCAAGCTCCTGGTCGCCAATTCGATCGAGGGACTACTCTACGACAACATCACCGTGGTCATGGTTCCCGCGGCCGCCGATCAACAATCCGCTGAAGAGCCGGTCAGGTTTTCACAGGTATTGGGAATTTGGGTTCACCCCGGCTCCGCCCAGAGATTGTGGATAACCCTGGGTGGGTTGGCAGCGGCGGTAATCGTTGCTGTGGGGTTGGCATTGCTACCGGTTCTGCGCACCAGAATCTCGCGGTCGCCACGCGGCCCGGTAGCCGTCGCGGACGAGTTCGGTGAAGAGGGAGGAGTATGAATCAGCCTGCCGCCCGCCTCCGGATCGATCCCGCGCGGAGCCGCGTGGCACGCTTGCGCGCAAGGATCGTGGCGGCGCGGGCGGCGCGGCAACTTTCCGGAATTTCGAGCTCTGGCCGGGTTGCGGGCAGGCTGGGTGCCGGCCTTGAACCACTTGATCCGGCCATGGATTGCGGCAACCCTCATCTGTCCCTGATTCCCGAACCGGAACTGGCAGCGCGGGTGTTCGAGGCCGCCGCGGCGGCTCTGATGGCCGACGAAATCGCCCGTGCCATAAGGCCCGAACAGATCGCGGCGCTACCAGTCAGCGGGGAGGCCCGGGATTTCGCCCTTCGCCATCGTTCCTTGTCCCTTGACCGGCCCACAAGCGAGTTCGAACAGATCGTTCAGGAACTCGTATCGATCTGGGCTAGGGAACTGCCGGCGCCGCTCGACCGGGAATATGCTCCATCCGCCGCCACCCCGGAGCAGCCGGAGGCCGAGGAAACCCTCCCGCAACTAACTCTGTCTGGCGGCCAAAACCGGAATGGATCCGTTACCCTGCCTCTGGCGAATGCGCCTGCCCGGTCCCGACGGCATGCCGCGGCCCTGACCGCAGCGATGGCCGCCATCACCTCTTCGGAGGAGGCATCACCATGACCGCCAGCCGCATTCTTCGCCGTGAAGAGATCGGAAGGCTGCGCGAGGCGGACCGGATCCTGCACGAGGCCGAGCAAACCCGAAGATCCAGCCATGAGGACGCGGCCCGGCTGGAAAAGAGCATTGTCGGCGAGGCGCGTTTGCAGGCCTTGCGCGAGTCGACCCGCACCGCGTCACGGCTGATCGCCAAGGCAGAAGAAGCCGCCCAGACCCGCCTGCGCAACATGGAACCCGAGCTTGCGCGGCTGGTGGCCCAGACGGTGCGCAGCATATTGGGCGCTTTCGAACCCGAGGAACTATCCTATCGCACGGCTTTGCAAGCGCTCCGGCAATTGCGCGATCATCGGCGGGGGCGTGTCTTTGCCGCGCCCGACACAGTTGGCCCGGTGCGCCGTGCGGTGGAGGAGGTCGGCACCGAGGGACCCGAGATTCTTTCGGTCATCCCCGATCCCGCCCTGGAACCGGGCCGCGCGTTCCTGACCAGCGATCACGGCAGCGCCGAGATCGGCCCTGCCGCATTGACCGACCGTGCACTGCGTCCATGGGAAGAACATGCGGACGGCCGTTCATTGCCCCCGGACCGAGAAGGCCACGAGCCGTGAACGAAAGCGTCACCGATCCTCTGCTGGCACAGCTTCGTGCGCGCGCCGAACGTATCGAAACGATCGAACTGCGTGGCCGTATCACGCGCATCTCGGGCTGCGTCCTGCATGCCCGCATGGCCGATGGCCGCATCGGCGAGGAATGCCTGCTGCGCGATCCGGTAAGCAAGGTTGAAACCACGGCCGAGATCATCGGCTTCGACGGCGAAGAAACCATCCTCGCCCCCGCGGGTGACATACGCGGCCTGTCCTCCCGAACCGAAGTCATGCCGACGGGCGCCGAACCGCTCGGACCGGCAGGACCGGATCTGTTGGGCCGGGTGGTGGACGGCTTTGGCAACGCGCTGGATGGCGGCCCCGCCGTGGCAGGCCGTGTCCCCCTGAATGCCGGGCCTCCGCCACCCCTGTCACGCCCGATCATAGATACTCCCTTCGTGACCGGGCTGCGCTCTGTCGACGGATTGCTGACCATGGGAGAAGGTCAGCGCATGGGCATTTTCGGTGCGGCGGGGGTCGGCAAATCGACATTGCTATCGCAGATCATCCGCGGAGCCGGGGCCGATGCCATCGTTCTGGGCCTGATCGGCGAGCGCGGCCGCGAGGTGGCCGAATTCCTGGAACGCGACCTTGGCAGCGAAGGCCGCCGGCGCGCTGCCGTCTTCGTCGCGACCTCGGATCGCCCGGCGACCGAACGGCTGCGCGCGGCACTTGCGGCGACGGCCTGCGCCGAGGAATTCCGCCGTCGGGGAATGCGTGTGCTTCTGCTGATCGACAGCGTCACACGGGTCGCCCGCGCCCTGCGCGAAATCGGCCTGTCTGCAGGCGAGCCACCCGTCAGGCGAGGCTTTCCCCCTTCTGTATTCGCCAATCTGCCACGTCTGGTCGAACGCCCCGGGCGGACCGGCGAGGGTGTCATCACCGCCATCTATACAGTGCTGGTCGAAGGCGACGACGACGCCTCTGATCCGGTCGCCGACGAGATGCGCAGCCTGCTAGACGGGCATATCATCCTGTCGCGCGATCTTGCGGCGCGCGGCCATTACCCGGCCATCGATATTCTGCGCAGCAAGAGTCGCGTCGTGTCCGCCGTCGCAACCCCTGAACAGCTTGCGCATAGCCAGCGCGTTGCCACCCGGCTAGCCAAGCTGGAAGAAATCGAAATCCTGGTGCAGGTCGGCGAGTATCGCGAGGGTTCCGATCCGCTGGCCGACGAGGCGCTGCAAATGCGCGAGCGGACCGATGCGTTTTTGCGGCAGACGGTGGCCGAACGCAGTTCTCTCGAGGTCACGCTGGCGGCGCTGGCTGAGCTTGGACGACAATCATGAAGGCGAAACTGCGGCAGGCAAACAAGCTTTTACAATTAGCCGAACTGCGCGAAGGATTGGCGCAACGCGAGGTCGCTGCAGCGGCTGCCGTGCTGTCGGATCGTGCGCAGGATGTGGCGGCCCGGGAGGCCGAGGCCCGGAAACTGGCCCATATTCAGGCCGAGCGTCGGGAGACCTTGCGTAATCCGATGATCGGTTCTGCACAACTGCGCGGCTCCCTGGCCGCCGTTCTGACCACGTTCGAGGCGGACCGCCAACGCGAAAGCGAGGCGGAATTGGCTCTGCAAGAGGCCGAGACAAGGCGGCGCGAGGCAGAAACAGAACTGGTCGATGCACGCCGCGGTCTGCTGCGGGCCAGACGGCAGACGGAAAAACGCCACCGGATACGAATTCCGCTGGCCGATGCGCTCATCAGGGCCGCCGATCGCCGGGATGAAACCGAAATGGAGGAAAACCGCGGTTTCAGGCACCGCCCGAATTCTGCGGGGGAATAATGATGACCGATCCCTCCGAGATGTCGTTCCTGTCCACCGGCCGGCTGGTTCTGGAAGATGCGCATCGAGTTGTGCCTCCGGAGGTCGCTTCGGGTCCGGCGGTGCTGTCCCGACGACGGCAAAGCCTTGCACTGGCAACCGCCCAGAACCGGCTTTGCGGGCACCGGACTCCCATCTCGTTACGCGTCGGTGGTGCCGCGATACAGGCGGCATTGACAGAAGCGGTGGATTCGCCTGCGCAAGGTGCATGGCTTGAACTGGAGATAGACGGGCATCCCGCACATATCGGCCTTTCCTGGGGGACTGTGCGGCGAATGACGGGCCTGCCTCTGGAAAGCGCCGATCCGGTCGACGCTGCGGTCCTGTTTGAAGAGGCGCTTTCAACATGGCTGGACGGGATCGAAGAGCAGACCGGCCTGACTGTCCGGTTTCGGCGATTCTCCCACGCAGAACCCGTTTGCGAGGCCCTGCGGCTTGGCCTGCGTGCCGAGGTCGTCCAGCGCCCCGCCGCAAGGTCGATCCACCTGCACATGCCCCTGATCCTGTCTGAACCGGCCGCCAATTCGTTGGCACCCGTATTGTCGCGGTGGAATACCATCCGCCCGGAGACGCTCCCCCTGTATCTTCGCCTTGCCGTCGAGATAGAGACAACGCGCCTGAGCATGGTCGAACTGCGCAGTCTGAACCCCGGTGACGCACTGGTCCTTGCCGACCTTCCCTCAACCGCAAGCCTGGTTCTCGAAGAGCAGTTCATCGCATCCGCCCAAGCCGCCGGCGACGGCCTCCTGCCAACGATGTGGAGAATGACCGGCAGGTTCCGCCCGCGACAATCCGGCAAGCCATTTCAAACGGGAACCAAGGAACTCATGTCAGAACAAGAGCAGCACCCCTCGCATGACGATCAGCAACGCCCGGAGACCGGATCACCGGAACCCGCACCCCGGCACTCCCTGGCAATTGCCGGTAGTTTCGATGCGCTGGAGATCCGGCTTTCATTCCGGCTCGGCGAACGCCTCATGTCATTGGCCGAGTTGCGGCGGGCCGGCCCCGGGACCATTGTCACCCTGGATCGCCCGGACGGGGCGATGGTCGATATCGTCGCCAATGGGCAGTTGATCGGCACAGGAGAGGTCATCTCGGTCGCCGGGCAGCGAGCGGTCGAGATTCGCAGCCTGTTCAGCAACGAGTGACGGCTGCCATGGAAAGCCCCTTTCCATTGCTGATCGCTGCCGCCGGACTGATGATCGTGCCGTTCCTGGTCGTCAGCCTGACCGCTTTCGTCAAGATCGCGGTCGTGCTTTTCCTTGTGCGCAGCGCGCTTGGTATCCAGCAGACTCCTCCGAATCTTGTGCTTTACGGGGTTACCATAGTTCTGACCGGCTATGTCATGTCGCCCGTCATAGCCGCTTCATTCTCTGCGATGACTGATGGCGGCACGATAACCACGCTGCCCGCCCCCTCGGAATGGCCCGAGATAATCCGGAGGGGACTGGGACCGATACGCGATTTCCTGACCCGTTTCACCACTCCGGAGGACCGCGCCTTCTTCCTGTCCGCAGCCGAGGAAATGCACGCGGCAACCACCGTCAGCCCCACCGAGCAGGATATCTTCATCCTCGCGCCGGCCTTTGTCACGGCCGAGTTGACCCGGGCCTTCGAGATCGGCGTGCTGCTGTATCTGCCCTTTATCGTGGTCGATCTGGTCATCACCAATATCCTGACCGCGATGGGAATGATGATGGTCTCTCCGATGGTCATCTCGCTGCCTTTCAAACTGCTGCTTTTCGTCGCCGTGGACGGCTGGTCGCGGCTGACCCACGGGCTGGTCATGAGCTATGTTTCGGGGGGGTGAATGCAGCTATACCAGGCGTTGAACCATGCGATGATCCTTGTGCTGCAACTGTCATTGCCGGTCATCATCGCCGCAACGGCGGTCGGGCTGATCATCGGGCTGATCCAGGCGCTGACGCAGATACAGGACCAGACACTGCCCCATGCGGTCAAATTGCTGGCGGCAGCGGGGGTTATCATCATCCTCGGAGCCGGATTGTCGATGCGGCTGGTGTCTTTCGCGACCGAGATGTTTTCAAGAATCGCCTCGGGATGAGCGGGGCGGATGGCATATTCGGGCCACTGCCGGGCGGTTTGGCCGGAGTCCTGCTGCTGCTGGCCATCGTGGGCGCGCGCCCGATGGGCTTTGTCATGCTCAACCCGGTATTCGGACGTTTCGGCATCAGCAGCGGATTGTTGCGCGGCGCTGTGATGATCGCCCTTCTCTCACCGGTTCTGCCGGCCGCAGCCGTTCAGGCCGCAGAGAACCCCCTGATTCTTTCGCCTACCGTCGTGCCCGGGCTGATCCTGGGCGAGCTTTTGATCGGCGCGCTTCTCGGGCTGTTGACCGGACTGCCCTTCTGGGCGGCGTTGGCTGCCGGAGACTTCATCGATAACCAGCGCAGCGCCGCGATGGCAAATCTTTTCGATCCGCAATCCTCGACCGAGAGCAGCATTACCGGAACGCTGCTTTTCCTGTGTTGCCTGCTGGTGCTGGCCGCCGAGAATGTGCTGTTTCCCGTGGTCTTCGGCCCGATCATGGAAAGCTACAGGCTGTTCCCGGTCATGTCGGGCCTTTCCCTGCCGGATCCGCGCCAGGGCGCATTGGTCCTGCAACTGCTGGATCATCTCTTCCGCGCCGGCTTGTTGCTGGCACTGCCGATCATCATTCCCCTGTTGCTGACCGAGCTCGTCCTGGTGGTGGCAACCAAATATATGCAGCAGATAAACGCGATGTTTCTTGCCATGTCGGTCAAGCAAGCGGTGAACGCGGTGCTGATGCTGATTTATGCCACCGTTCTGGCCCGTTATGTCATGGACGAGATCGGACGGGGGCCCTTCTCTGCCGGTGCGCTCGGACCGTTTCTTCGCGGAGTGGTGGAATGAGCAATGAGTCATCCGAGGAAAAGAACCTTCCGCCGAGCCAGCACAAGCTGCGAAAGGCTCGCGAGAAGGGGCAGGTTGTGACCTCGCGCGAGTCATTGACCTCTGTCACGACCGCGCTCGTCCTGATCTATCTGTTCATGCGACGCGAGACCATCGGCGCCGATCTGCAAGCCCTGTTCACCATTCCCGCGGATCCGGCAATGAACTTCACCACGGAACTGGCCGGGAAGGCACGCGACAGCTTGGAGCTGGTGCTTCGCCTCCTGCTGCCAATCCTGATCGGTGTGATTGCCGTTGCGGTGCTGGGGGGGATGACGATCTCCGGCGGGCCGGTATTCTCGACGCATCCGCTGATCCCGGATTTCAACAAGCTGAACCCCGCAAGCGGTTTCAAGAAAATCCTTGGCCGGCGCGCGCTTATGGGCTTTCTGATGCATGTACTCCGTCTGGTAGCGCTGATCGTGGTGCCAGGGCTGCTGCTGTGGCAGCAACTCGGGATACTGATCGCCGCACCGCCTTGCGGCATGAGCTGCGCCGGCGGGGCGATCCACGCCATGATCATTCCGGTTCTGGGAGCGATTCTGGCCCTGCTGATCCTGGCGGCATTGTTCGATTATCTGGTCCAGCGGGCCGGCTTCATGCGCGAACAGCGCATGTCCATCACCGAGTTCAAACGCGAGATGAAGGATCAGGATGGCGATCCGCTGCTGAAAGGTCAGATGCGGTCGGATCAGCGAGCCATGGTCGAACGCCCCACCGGCCTTGCGCAGGCCACGGTGATCATCCATGCCGCGTCGGATTTGGCCATCGGCCTGCGCTATGTCGAAGGGGATACACCCGCTCCTTTGATCGTGCTTCGGGCACAGGGGCGCGCATCGGTGTCGCGATTGCTGCGGGGGGCGAAGGTGCCCGTCAATGACGCCGCCTCGGCCGTCGCCCTGATCGCAAAGATTCCGGTCGGCGACTATGTCGTGGATGACGAACACATCCAGGCAATCGCCCCATATTTGAGAGCTCTCCACACGAGGTGAGACATCAAACCGACATATCCCAAGGATACCATCCGGAACGATATAAAACTAAGCTATTGATAACTGGTCAAATCATGAGAGAGCCCACAACCACGGCGTCCTGGGCGTCAGCAATTTTGCGTTCCGGTGCGGACAGGATGTCCAACGTAATTCCCACGGGCGGGACGATGACACGAAGATTGGCCCGATCTGACAGAATACTACTCCCCGGCATGGTGCTGCGGACCGCGATTCTGGCGATGACGCTCTTTCTCCCCTTAACATCAGCATCCGCATACGCGGATCAAAGCAATGTCGGTTTCCTGATAAAATCTCCGGCAAATACCGGCATGCGCTTATCCGCGAAATCGCGTCAGGATGTTGCCGGCAAGTTGATCATTCTTCCAAAACGAGGGAGAGAGACGAAGCAAACCGGTCTTGAAACGGCCTCCCGATCGACGGCAGGCCGCATGAAACTGGTCGTGAGAAACGAGCCGACCATACACGGCGGGGATGCCTTGCGAAATGTCCGTGCGACAGCAGCCAGATATCAATATCATCCCGCGATCAAGGCGGCCGGGCTCACGCGGAATGAATGGGCGGCCTTGTTCCAGGCCATGATCTGGCAGGAATCCCGTTTTGTGGTAAATGCCCGCAGCCATAAGGGCGCGATAGGTTTGGCCCAATTGATGCCGGGCACCGCCCGAATGCTCGGCGTCGATCCAAACGATCCGGTGCAGAACCTGGACGGTGGTGCGCGATACCTTCTGACACAGCTTCAGAATTTCCGCAGCCCGATACTCGCATTGGCGGCCTATAACGCCGGACCGGAGGCAGTGCGGAAATACGGCGGTGTTCCGCCTTATCCCGAGACGCGCGATTACGTGGTTAGAATTTTCTCACGCCACGAACAGCTGATGTCGCGTTACTGAAGAGACCAGTTCCATCCTCAAGTTAGAGCACGCATCCAGATCTCGTGACATGGTTGCATGTTCATCAGGTTCAGTTGCAAGCTGCATCCTGCGATATCCCGGGGCGCTGCCATCGAACAACACTGCAGCCCTTGGACAACCTTCCGGATTGCGGAAACATCTCAGCCGTAGCCAAGCGCCGAGGACGCCTCCCGGCCGGCCTCCAACAGCATCCCGACATATTCCGGCTTGCGAGTTTCATCAAAACGCACAAGCGGAAAGCCGATGCTGATTGCAGCAACCGACCGCCCCGCATAATTCAGCAGAGGCACGGCCATGCAACGCACGCCGGCCTCGCTTTCCTCGATTTCCTCGGCATAGCCTTGCGCGCGAAATTGTTGCAACTGCGCAAACAACTCGTCCGGGTCGGTGATCGTGCGCGGGGCAAGTTTGCGCATTTCCATCTGTGACAGTCTCTCACGGATCTCTGCATCGTCGCGAAAGGCCAGCAGCGCCTTGCCGAGCGAAGTGGAATAGAGCGGGTTGCGCTTGCCCAATGTTGACTGCATCGACAGGCTGTATGCTGAATCATACTTGTGGATATAGGCCACGCGCTGGTCGAAGTCGTCCATGACGCCAAGGTTGATTGCCTCGCCCGTCGCCCGCGACAGCCGCGCCATTGCCTGGTCCGCAGCGCGCAGCAGATCCTCCTGCCCCCGCAGGATACGGGCACCCAGCCCGAACAATTTCAGCGTGAGCCCGTATTTCTCGGTTTCGGGCTCTTGTTCGACATAGCCCAGATCGGCCATGGTTTGCAGCAGCCTGTGTGCCGTCGTCTTCGACGTCATCGCTTTTTGGGCGATTTCGCCCAGGCTTGCATGACGTTCCTCGGCTAGTGATTCGAGCACGGCGAACACTTTCAGAACGGCGGCAGCGTTTTCGGTCTTCTGCGTGGATTTCGGCATTGGTTCGTTCAGTAATTTATGGAACGTCATTCTGAATTCATCGCACAGACCTGTCAAGGATTCTTCTAGATTTGTAATTTTCATTAATTTACAGCAATATAAATGTAAGTCACGCAAAATCTGAGTTGTGTAAACTTCATGATTGATTTTTGAAACGGATTGTGGTTCCTTCATTTTCGAAACGCCGTTCCGGAAATCTTGCGGCATTGAGAGGAGACCGTCCATGCATCCGCTTCTGCGGCAAAAGGCCCGTTTCGTTCCGCGTGACGAAGTTGCGGCGCTGATCGAGCGTCTGGCCGACAACCTGATCAACATCACCGACGAGACAGGGGAGTTCCTGCTTCATCTGGAGGATGGCCGGGTCATCGACACCAAGGGTTGGGCCGGTTGGGAATGGACGCATGGCATCGGGCTTTACGGGCTGTTCAAATACTGGCAGATCACCGGCAGCGGCAAGGCGATGGCGATCATCCGCGACTGGTTCGACGCGCGCCTGGCCGAAGGCACGCCGACCAAGAACATCAATACCGTCGCGCCCTTCCTGACCCTGGCCAACCTGTATGAGAAAGACCGCAATCCGCAATGGGAAGCCTATCTCGACGCATGGGCCGAATGGGTCATGCATGACATGCCCCGCACCCGCGAGGGCGGATTTCAGCATATCGTCTACAACAATGTGAATGACCAGCAGATATGGGACGACACGCTGATGATGAGCGTCCTGCCGCTGGCCCGGATCGGGCAGGTGCTGGGCCGCCCGCATTATATCGAGGAGGCGAAATACCAGTTCCTGATCCACGCCCAATACCTGGCTGACAGTGCCACCGGGTTGTGGTTCCACGGCTGGACCTTCGACGGCAGTCACAATTTCGCCCGGGCGCTCTGGGCGCGTGGGAATAGTTGGATCACCATCGCCATTCCCGAATTCATCGAGATGCTGAACCTGCCCGAAGACGATCCGTTGCGCCGGCATTTGCTGTCGCTACTGAACCGGCAGGCGGCCACGCTGCGCCAAACGCAGGACGAAAGCGGGCTGTGGCATACGCTGATCGACGATCCGGACAGCTATCCAGAGGCTTCTGCCACGGCGGGCTTTGCATATGGGCTGCTGAAGGGCGTCCGCAAACGCTATCTGCCTGCCGATTACGCACCGGTCGCCGAGCGGGCCATTCGGGGTGTGATAGCCAATATCAGTTCTGATGGCGAATTGCTGAACACATCCTTCGGCACCGCGATGGGGGACGATCTCGATTATTATCGGCAGATCAAGCTGACTTCGATGCCCTACGGGCAGGCGATGGCGATGTTTGCGCTTGCCGAATACCTGCGCGACTACATCTGACGCGCGCTTTTGTGGAGGAGACAAGATGAACAGACCGATCAAGACCCTGACCGCGCTGGCGCTGATCCTGACGGCCGGTTCGGTGCAGGCCGAAACGCTGCGCTTCGGTTATGCCCAGAACGCCACGCCCACCGTCGAGGCGATGCAAAAATTCGGCGAACTCGTAGCCGAGAAGACCGGTGGCGAGGTCACGGTACAGTTCTTTCCGGACAGCCAGCTTGGCGGCGAACGCGAGATGGTAGAGATGCTGCAGGGCGGGGCGCTTGACATGACCAAGGTTTCGGGCGGTCTGCTGGAAAGCTTTTCACCGATCTACGGGGTCTTCCCGCTGCCTTATCTGTTCGACGATCAGGATCATTTCTACGCGGCGATGGACGATCCGGAGGTTGTCGGACCGGTCTATGAATCGACCCGCGACCTGAGCTTCGTCGGGCTGACCTATTACAATTCCGGCGCCCGCAACTTCTATACGACCAAGACGCCCGTCGAAACTCTCGAAGATCTCAAGGGGCTGAAGATCCGGGTGCTGCAAAGCCCGACCGCGATCCGCACAATGGAACTGCTGGGCGCAACGCCGGTCGCCATGGGTCAGGCCGAGGTCTATACATCGCTGCAACAAGGCGTTCTGGACGGGGCGGAGAACAACGAGTTCGCGCTGACCATCGCCCGCCATGCCGAGGTGGCGAAGCATTACAGCTATGACGGGCATACCCGGATTCCCGATATCCTGCTGATCGGCACCGCGGCCCTGGACCGGCTGACCGAGGAACAGCGCGCCGCCGTGCAGGAAGCCGCAAAGGAATCGACCGGGTTCCACAAGAGTGTCTGGGACGCGGCAATCGAAGCCGAGCGCAAGAAATCCGCCGACGAGTTTGGCGTGCAGTTCTATGAACCCGATGTCGCGCCGTTCCGCGAGGCGGTCGCCCCGATCTATGACGAGCAGGACGACGCAGCCAAGGCACTGGTCCAGAAAATCCGGGACGCGGGCGGGGCCGAGTAATGTCCGCTCTGCGCCGCGGGCTGGATTTCGCGCTGCAAATTCTCTGCTGCACCCTGCTTGCCGGGCTGGTCGCCGTGCTGGCCTGGCAGGTGATCAGCCGCTATGCGCTGAACCAGCCTTCCTCCACGACCGAGGAAATCCTGCGCTACGGCGTGATCTGGCTGTCGATGCTGGGCGCCGCCTATGCGACCGGGAAGGGCAGCCACCTTTCCGTGGACATGATGCGCGACCGGCTGTCCGGGCCGGGCAAGCTGCGGCTGGATGCGATGATCGCCATCGCTTTCATAAGCCTCGCGGCAGCCGTGCTGATCTATGGCGGGATGCGGGCGGTTAACATCGCGTCAAGCCAGACCAGCGCCGTCATGCAGATCCCGATGAGCTGGGTCTATCTGGCGCTGCCGGTCAGCGGAGCGTTGATGATCGCTTACAGTATCCTGAACCTGATCGACCTGTCACGCGGGACGACTCATCATGTCGATCTCGACGATGTCGAAGCGAAAGGAGGCTGAGCCATGGCCGGCACCGCAAGCCTTATCCTGATTTCCGTTTTCGGCATCATGACGCTGATCGGCATTCCGATCGCCCTGTCGATCACCGCCGCGGCCATCGCTGCCGTTCTGCTGGTGCTGCCGCTGGACATGGCGCTGTTCACCTCGGCCCAGAAGATGATGACCAGCCTCGACAGCTTTTCGCTTCTGGCGGTGCCGTTTTTCATCCTGTCGGGCGTGATCATGAATTCCGGCGGCATCGCCGTGCGGCTGGTCGATTTCGCCAAGCTGATCGCGGGCCGTGTGCCAGGATCGCTGGCCCAGACCAATATCGCGGGTAATATGCTGTTCGGCTCCATCTCGGGCTCGGCCATTGCCGCCTCCACCTCGATCGGCGGGGTAATGGTGCCGATGCAAAAACGCGAGGGCTATGATCACGGCTTCGCGGCGGCGGTGAATATCGCCTCAGCGCCGACCGGGATGCTGATCCCTCCCTCGACCGCCTTCATTATCTATTCGCTGGTAGCGGGCGGGGCATCCATCGCTGCGCTGTTCATGGGCGGGGCGGTGGCAGGCGGCCTGTGGGGCCTGGGGATGATGATCCTGACCGCCATAGTTGCCCGCCGGCGCGGCTGGCCGGTGGCAGGCAGGGTCAGCAGATCCGAGGCAGTGGCCGTGATCGGCCGTGCCATGCCAAGCCTGATGCTGATCGTGCTCATCATCGGCGGCATCATGCTGGGCATCGTCACGGCGGTCGAAGCATCGGGCATCGCGGTGATCTATACCATGCTGCTTACCTTTGTAATCCACCGAACCAAGCCGATCAGCGAATTGCCGAAGTTCCTGATGGAAACGGTCCATATGACCGGCACCATCATGTTGCTGCTGGCCGCATCAGCCGCGCTGAGCTTTGCCATGGCCTTCACCGGTATTCCGACAGCCGTTACCTCGCTGATACTGGCGATATCGGAAGATCCATTCATCGTCATGCTGATCATCAATGTCGTGCTGCTGGTGGTGGGTTGTTTCATGGATATGGGCCCGGCAATCCTGATCTTTACCCCGATCCTGCTACCGATCGCACAGAAGGTCGGCTATGATCCGGTGCATTTCGGCATCATCATGATCTTCAACCTTGCGATCGGCACGATCACTCCGCCGGTGGGCACAGGTCTGTTCGTCGGTGCGGGAGTGGCCCGGGTCAAGGTCGAAACCTGCATTCGCGCACTTGGTCCCTTTTACCTGCTGCTGTTCGCAACGCTGCTGATCGTGACCTATTTCCCGACCCTGACCATGTGGCTGCCCCGCTATTTCGGCCTCTGACCTGCCGAACCGAAAGCCAGGCGGGAATGGGAAACCCGTGATGCGTGCCGAGATGCGTTCGCCTCATTCATATGCCGGTCCCGCGCCCGTGGCCTCAGAAGCTGGGCGGAGTGCAGGCGCTGACCACCTCGCAAACCGATTCTCCCGGATTGCGGAACCGGTGCGGCGTGGCACTGCTGAAGTAATAGGCGTCGCCCCGGCTTAGCAGATGCACCTCGTCGCCGATCGTCACTTCCAGGGTGCCGGAAATCACCACGCCGCATTCCTCTCCCTCATGTGAAAGGGCTCGCCGCCCGGAATCCTTGCCAGGCTGATAGAATTCGTGCAGCATTTGCAGGTTCCGGTCCGGACGCTGTGCCGCGATCAGCAGATACTTGATGCCCGGCGCGCCGATATTGACGTGATCGCCATGCCGAAAGACCCGAGCCTTCTCGGTGCTCAGTTCAAAACTGAAGAAGCTGGCCAGATCCATCGGGATACCGTCAAGTATCTTTTTCAGTACCGAGACCGAGGGCTGCATCGCCATCGACTCGATCTGCGAGATGGTGCCGCTGCCGACCCCGGTGCGCCGCGCCAGTTCGCGCTGCGACAGGCCCTTCGACTTGCGCAGGACGCGCAGCCGCAGTGCAACCATGGCGTCATCGGTTCCAGAAGGCGTGGCCATGTGCTTTCCTGCTTTCCATCAAAAGCGGTGTCGGTAATTTCTTATGTTTAACAAGGGATCGATATTCAATACGAATCGGGATTGTTCGGTATCAGGAGCAATGGCAAGCTGATCATCGAACCCGCGTTCCATCACGGAGACATCGATGAACCGCCCGCTTGCTCCCAACGATACCAGCAGCTTCTGGATGCCCTTCACGCCCAACCGGGATTTCGCCAGCGACCCGCGGCTGATCACGGCTGCGGACGGGATGTATTACACCAGCCATGACGGGCGGCAAATCATGGATGCCACGGCGGGACTGTGGTGCGTGAATGCCGGTCACAACGCCCCGCGTATTGTCGAGGCCGTGCAAAAGCAGGTGGCAACGCTGGATTACGCGCCGCATTTCAATTTCGGCACGCCGCAAGCCTACGAGCTCTCGTCAAGACTGGCCAGCATGTTCCCCGACGGGATGGATCATGTCTTCTTTACCAACTCCGGTTCGGAGTCCGTCGATACGGCGCTGAAGATCGCCCTGCATTACCACCGGATGCGCGGCGACGCCGCCCGCACCCGATTGATCGGGCGCGAGCGTGGCTATCACGGGGTAGGCTTCGGCGGCATCTCGGTCGGTGGTATCGTCAAGAACCGGATGCATTTCGGAACCATGCTGACCGGCGTGGATCATATCCGTCATACCCATGACCCGGAACGGAACGCCTTTTCGCGCGGCTGTCCCGAACATGGCGCGGAACTGGCCGATGACCTGATCCGCATTGCCGAGTTGCATGATCCCTCGACCATCGCCGCCGTCATCGTCGAACCGATGGCCGGCTCAACCGGTGTGCTGCTGCCTCCCAAGGGCTATTTGCAGCGGCTGCGCGAGATCTGCGACCGCTATGGCATCCTCTTGATCTTCGACGAGGTGATTACCGCCTATGGCCGCCTTGGCCGCGCCAGCGCTTCGGAATATTTCGGGGTGAAGCCCGACATCATCACGACTGCCAAGGGGCTGACCAATGGCGTCATCCCGATGGGCGCGGTCATCGTGGACAGCAGGATCTATAACTCGGCGATGGGAAATGCCGATGCACCGATCGAACTGTTCCACGGCTATACCTACTCGGCCCATCCAATCGCCGTCGCGGCGGCGCTGGCTTCGCTTGATACCTATCGCGAGGAGGATCTGTTCGCCCGTGCCGATGGTCTTGCGAAACGGTGGGAGGATGCCGTGCATGGCCTCAAGGGGCTGCCGCATGTCAAGGATTTGCGCAATCTTGGCCTCGTCGGCGCGATCGAACTGGAATCGCGCCCTGGCGCCCCCGGCGCACGAGCAACCGAGGCGATGAAAGAGGCCTGGCGGCAGGGTCTGATGATCCGTGTTACCGGGGACACCATCGCCATGTCGCCGCCGCTGATCATCACCGAGGCCGAAATCGAAACCCTGTTCTCGAAGCTTGCCGGCATCCTGAAGGGAATCGACTGACACGGTTATCCGTCGCCGTGCCGTTGCTCGCGCAAGCGAGGATTTTCGGCGGACCATCGGTGGCGGAAAGCATTTCGATTTGCGGGCGGTATTGAGTGGGGCCAATCATCGGGTTCTGGCCGGGATCAGACCTCTGTTCCCGAAGCTTGACAGTTTTGCCGTGCTTTTCAGGAACGCGACTGAAGCCCGGCAAAGCGCGGCTGCCGGTCGATGACCGTGCCGTTCCTCGATAACGACCGCGCGCTGCATGAGTTCGGCCGGATATGGCTTGCTTACCGCAAACCCATCACAGGTGTCACCCGTTCTCCTTCGGCACCATGGCAAAGCTGTCGATCTGCGCTCTGTCCCAATATTTTGCAAAGGCGGGATGCCGCACCTCTCCGGATAAAAGCTCTCCCGGCTTCAGCCAGTCATACAGGCTGGCCGCCGACCTGACCTCGCGCGGACTGGTGCGGATCATCAGGTGGTGGGGTGTGAACTCGTCGGGATGCCGCAGCCCCGAACTCTCACAGGCCTCCTTCAGCGCATGCATGGTTCCCGCATGGAACCGCGCAGCCCGTGCGGCCTTGTCAGGAACCACCAGCGCCCGATAACGGTCGCTGTCCTGGGTGGTGATGCCGGTCGGGCATTTGCCGGTATGACAGGCCTGCGCCTGAATGCAACCGATGGCAAACATGAAGCCTCGCGCCATGTTCACACCGTCCGCTCCCAATGCAGAGATCCGGCAGATATCAAATGCGGTAATGATCTTGGCAGAGGCGATCAGTTTGATCCGATCCCTGATATCAAGCCCAACCAATGTGTTATGAACAAGCATCAACCCTTCGCGCAGCGGTGCGCCCTTGTGGTCTGCGAACTCGACCGGAGCCGCACCGGTGCCGCCCTCGCCACCATCGACGGTGATGAAATCGGGCGTGATCCCCGTCTCGCGAAAGGCCTTGGCCATGGCGAACCATTCCCACGGATGCCCCACGCAAAGCTTGATCCCCACCGGCTTGCCGCCCGACAGGTCGCGCAACTGGCGGATGAACCCGCATAATCCTCTCGGCGTAGAGAAAACCGAATGCGAGGACGGGCTTATGCAATCCTCGCCCACGGGAATCCCCCGCGCCTCGGCGATGGGCTCTGTCACTTTCGGCCCCGGAAGGATGCCGCC
Source organism: Paracoccus alkanivorans (assembly GCF_003697785.1). Taxonomy (GTDB): domain Bacteria; phylum Pseudomonadota; class Alphaproteobacteria; order Rhodobacterales; family Rhodobacteraceae; genus Paracoccus; species Paracoccus alkanivorans. Next base: position 321,198 of record NZ_QOKZ01000004.1, read on the forward strand.
ATGACCGGGCTTGGCACCCTGGCTCAGCTTGATCTCGATCATCTTCACCGCATGATCTGCGGCGATCTCGGCAAACCGTTCGGGATTGAAACTGCCATCGGGATGGCGGCAGCCGAAATAGCCAGAGCCGATCTGCCAGACCAGATCGCCGCCCATCCTGTGGAAGCGCGAGATGGAACCTTCGCCCGTGGTATGGGCGAATCCGCCCGCCTTGGCCGCCCGGTTCAGCGCCTCGATCGCGTTGGGCGACAGCGCACCATAGGACATGCCCGAGATATTCACCACCGAACTGTCATAGGGTTGCTTGCAATCCGGACCTCCGATGCGAATACGGAAATCCTGGCTGCCCAGATGTGTTGTCGCCACTGAATGGTTCAGCCATTCGTAGCCGTCGCCATAGACATCGCACAGCGTGCCAAAGGGCCGCACACCCTCGATACCCTTCGCCCGACGATAAACAACGGCACGCTGTTCGCGCGAAAAAGGGGTTTCGTCGTGATCGTTCTCGACGAAATATTGCCGGATCTCGGGGCGGAAATGCTCGAGCAGATAACGCATTCTCGATGCAAGTGGGTAGTTTCGCATCAAGGCATGGCTGGTCTGGTTCAGGTCGTAGATCCCGATACAGGTGCCCGTCAGTCCCAGCAGGATCAGCAAAACACCCAGAACCGGTGCAATCCCGATCAGGGCAAACCCCAGGGGCATCATCAGAATGACGATAATGAAAGGCAGGTAACGTTCATAATACCGAGCGCGTTCGACCGCGCTCGTGAATTTCAATCGCATGGTCTCCTCCCGTTTATTGGCCGAGCATGACTCAAGCCTAGGCGGAGATTAAGAAAAAAACGGTGTGTTATGTGGGCATAGGTAAAATTGCTCCCGGATTCATGATACCCGCAGGATCCAATGCCTGCTTGATCGCCCGCATCGCGGCCAGCCGCGCGGGATCGCCCCAACGTGCCAGATCGCCGGTTTTCAGGCGGCCGACGCCATGTTCAGCCGAGAACGAGCCCCCCCGCGTCACGACCATCTCGTGGATGCGTCCGGACAGTTCCCGGCGGAGATCGTCGTATTCGTCACGATGCCGTCCTCTTGCGGGAAACAGGTTGTAATGCAGATTGCCATCACCCAGATGGCCAAAACAGTTGATCCGCATATCCCCCATCGATGCCAGTATCGCCCCTGCATCGCGGATGAACCCGGCAATCTCGGACAATGGCAGGCTGATATCATGGCTGGCAATGGCTCCGACAGCGCGATTGGCCTCGGGAATATGTTCGCGCATGCTCCAGAACTCTGCCGCCTGCTGCCCCGATTGAGCGATCACCCCGTCGCTGACCAGCCCGGCCTCTGCACCGGCGACGAACAGGCCCTCCAGCGCCGCATCGGCTGCCAGGCCTGCGGGAAGCCCCACCTCGACCAGCACCATCCATTCGGGGCGCGGATCGAGGGGTTGCCGGACCTGCGGGAAATGATCGGCCAGAAAGTCCAGCCCTTCCCCGGCGATCAGTTCGAATGCCGTCACGCCGCCTGCCATGCGGGCTTGCGCCAGAGACAGCAATTGCAATGCCGCTTCGGGGCTTTCCACCACCAGCATGGCAACCCCGGTCTCTGCCGGAACCGGGGCCAGCGCCAGCGAGGCGGCCGTGATCACCCCGAGGGTTCCTTCTGCCCCGATCAACAGGTCGCGCAGGTCGTAACCGGTATTGTCCTTTCGCAACCTTTTGAGATCATGCATGATTTCTCCGGAAGGCAAAACAGCCTCCACACCAAGGCACAATGCCCGCGCGTTTCCATAACGCAACACGTTGACACCGCCCGCATTGGTCGAGAGCACCCCGCCGATCTGCGCCGTCCCCTGCGCCGCAAGCGAAAGTGGAAACTGCCGCCCTACCCCGGCCGCCGCATCACGTGCCTGCTGCAGGGTCGCACCGGCTTCGGCCAGCATCACGCCCTCATCGGCATAAAGCCCACGGATCGCCGTCATTCGCTCCAGCGACAAAACAAGCGGTGCGGGCCCTTCGGGCATTATCTGTCCGCCGACAAGCCCTGTTCCACCGCCGCGCGGCACGACAGGCACCCGCATCTCCGCACAGGCGCGCACCACCGCCGCCGCCTCTTCGACATCACGCGGCGCAGCGACCAACCCGGCCTGTCCGAAATAGCGCCCCCTCGGTTCTTCAAGATAGGCGGGCGAAACCTCGCGCAGCACACCCTTTGGCAGGCGCGCGGCCAGGCTTTCATCGGCGGGGTTCAGGGTCATTGCTGCTTCTCCTTCCAGTTCCCGGCACGTCAACGCGCCTCGCTGCGCCCTCGCCGGTCACTCCGCAGGTTGGCGTAGAGCACGTGATTTCGCCAGCGTCCGTTGATCTGCAAATAGCTTTGCGCGACGCCTTCATATTTGAAGCCCGACCGCTCCAGCACTCCCCGTGAAGCGGCATTTTCCGGCAAGCAGGCAGCCTCGATCCGGGACAGGTCCAGCGTGGTGAAGGCGTGATGCACCAGCGCCCCGATCGCCTCGCGCATATAACCCTGACGCGCAAAGGGTTTGCCGATCCAATAGCCGATGGTCCCGGTCTGTGCGGGACCACGGCGAATATTGTCCAGCGTGATCGCCCCCAACAGCACCCCGTCACGGCGCAACAGGAACAGTGGCAGGGCTGTGCCCCCCTTGCTGGCACGTGCGGCCCAGTAGACGCGGTTGGTAAAGCTCTTGCGCGTCAGGTGGTCCGGGGACCAGACCGGCTCCCACGGGGTCAGGAAATCGCGGCTCTCGATGCGCAGCGCAGACCAGGCATTGAAATCCGAATGGGCGGGAAGCCGCAACACGATCCGCTCGGTTTCCAGCCGGACGGGGCGTCGCCGCAGGAACATCAGGCGGCAAGCCGTTCTGCCAGCGCCTCGCGCGAGGGCGCCTGATCGACGGGACCGTAAAGCGCAAGCGCCGGGCGCGACTGACCGATCAGCCGCTCGGCATGGGCACGGACATCGGCAAGGCTGACCGAGGCGATCCGCTCGGCCACCTCGGCGGGGTCCATCACCCTGCCCCAGATGGCCAGGACCCGCGCGATCCGCTCGGCCTGCGCCGAAGGGCTTTCCAGTCCCATCAGCAGCCCCGCGCGCAGTTGCGCCTTGGCGCGGGCCACCTCGGCCTCCGAGATGTCTCCGGCGGCCCGCCTGATCTCGTCGATGGTGAGATTGGCCAGATCGGCGATATCCTCGCTCCCGGTTCCGGCATAAATCGTCATCATGCCGGTATCGTCATGGAAGCCCGACTGCGCGAAGATCGTATAGCACAGCCCGTGTTCTTCCCGGATTTTCTGGAACAGGCGCGAGGACATGCCACCACCAAGCGCCGCCGAGAATATCTGCGCCGCATAGAAATCCGGCGCAAGATATCCCGGCCCTTCCAGCGCCAGGGCAAAATGAGCCTGCTCCAGTTTCTTGATCCGCCGCATCTCGCGCCCCTGCCAGACGGCGCCTTCACGCGGGGCTTGCAGGATCGGGGCCAGATGACCGAAAGCCGCCTCGGCCAGCCGGACCATGCGGTCGTGATCCACGGCCCCCGCCGCCGCCACGATCATCTGGCCAGGGCCGTAATTCTCGGCAACGAACCCGGCCAGATCGGTGCGGCCAAAGCGGCTGACCCGCTCGGCCGGGCCAAGGATCGGGCGGCCGATGGCCTGATCGGGATAGGCGGCCTCTTGCAGCCAATCGAAGATCACGTCGTCGGGCGTGTCCAGAGACTGCCCGATTTCCTGCAGGATCACGCCACGCTCGACCTCGATCTCCCGCTCATCGAAAACCGGATTCAGTACGATATCCGAGATCACGTCGAAGGCCAGATCGACGTCATCCTCAAGCACCCGCACATAATAGGCAGTCGCATCGCGCGAGGTATAGGCGTTGATGAAGCCGCCCACATCCTCGATCGCCTCGGCGATCTGCAAGGCGCTGCGGGTTCTGGTGCCCTTGAAGGCCATATGCTCCAGGAAATGGGCGACACCGTTCTGTTCGACCCGCTCGTTCCGTCCGCCCGCGCTGACCCATATGCCAAGAGCCGTGGAGTGCAGCCCCGGCATCTCGCGTGTCGCGATACGTAATCCGTTGGGCAGGGTGGTCAGGCGCAGGTGGGGGTCGGTGGTCAATTCGTTCTCCGTTCCAGGATCAGTGATTTCAGCGCGTTTACATCATTTTCAACGCGAGTCACAGTTTCGGGCAGATCAAACAGGTTCGCCATGTGCGAGGGCAGTTCCGGCCGGACACCCACCGCCTGCTCGACCGCGTCAGGGAACTTCGCCGGATGCGCGGTTGCCAGGGTTACCATCGGCACGCCCGGCTCGATATTCTGCCGCGCAACCGCCGCCCCGACGGCACTGTGCGGGCACAGGATCTCGCCCGTCTCCTCGCGGATAGTGTGGATCATCGCCAGCGTCTCGTCCTCGGACACCCGGCCCGAGCCGTAGAGTTCGCGCAGCGCCTGCAAGGCGCCCTGGCTGATCGTGAAGCCGCCCGATTTCAGCTCTTCCATGATCTGCCGGATGGCCCCGGCATCCTTGCCATAGGCCAGATACAGTGCCCGCTCGAAATTCGAACTGACCTGGATATCCATCGAGGGCGAGATCGAAGGCTCGACCGTGCCGATCCGGTATTCACCGGTGGTCAAGGCCCGGTGCAGGATGTCGTTCTGGTTCGTCGCCACGATCAGCCGGCGAATCGGCAGCCCCATCTCGCGGGCGAAGGACCCCGCCAGGATGTCACCGAAATTGCCGGTCGGGACGGTGAAATCCAGCTCGCGATGCGGCGCGCCAAGGCTGACCGCCGCAGTAAAGTAATAGACGACCTGCGCGACCACACGCGCCCAGTTGATGCTGTTCACGCCCGCCAGCCCGACAGAATCGCGGAAGTCGTGGTCGTTGAACAGATCCTTCAGCCGCGCCTGACAATCGTCGAAATGCCCGGCAACGGCCAGCGCATGGACATTGGCGGCGTCCGGCGTGGTCATCTGCCTGCGCTGCACCTCGCTGACCCGGCCATGCGGGAACATGATGAACACGTCGACATTGCCGATGCCCCGGAACGCCTCGATTGCGGCCGAGCCGGTATCGCCCGAGGTGGCGCCGACGATGGTGATCCGCTGCCCCGACCGCTTCAGCGCGATCTCGAAGAGCTGCGCGATCAGTTGCATCGCGAAATCCTTGAAGGCCAGCGTCGGGCCATGGAACAGCTCCAGCAGGTGATGGCCGGGGGCGAGCTGTTTAAGCGGTGCGCGGGCAGCATGGGCAATCCGGGCATAGGCGCGGTCAATCGCGCCGCGCAGTTCATCCTCGGCAAAGCAGTCGCCTGTATAGGGGCGGATGACGCGATAGGCGACCTCTTCATAAGGCAGCCCCTCCAGCGCGGCGATATCGTCCATGACCGGCACGGTTTCGGGCAGATACAGCCCGCCGTCGCGCGCCAGCCCCGACAGCATCGCCTGTTCAAAGTTCAATACCGGGGCCTCTCCCCGCGTCGAGACGTAACGCATCACCAATCCTTCAATATGTCCGCTGCCTGATACGCCAGATCAGCGCGGCTGTCATCCCTGCCCAGACAACGGCAATCATGAACCATTGCATGGCATAGGACAGGTGGTTGTTCGGGATCCCCTCGATGGCGACAGGAATGGGTTCGACCCCCTGTGCATCGCCCTCGACGGAACTGGCCACGACAAGGATGGGCCGGGTCTTCAGCGCATCGGCCATGGCGGGAACGTCGCGGGCGAACCAGATATTCTCGTCAAGATTGGGTGCCGGGGTCGAGCCGTTTTTCTCGTCTGGCCAATGCAGGTTGCCGCGAATGGTCAGCCGGACCGGACCGCGCTCGACCTGACGTGCCTCTTGCGGAACGAAACCGCGGTCAACCATGATCTCCCGCCCGTCATTGGTGATGAAGCGCGAGACGATCTGGTAACCGCCGCCCTGCTCCTTGGTGTGGGACAGCAGGTCGATCTCATCGCCCGTCGTGGTGCCGCTGACCGTGACCGGCATGTATTTCATTGATGGATCGATCTTCGCCGGCAAGGGCACTGCCGGCGCGTCTATCTGCGCCTGGATCTCGGCCAGCATCTCCTCTTTCCATTCCAGCCGCTGCAATTGCCAGATGCCAAGGCCGACCAGAATGGCGCAACCGATCACGCCAAGGATCAGTGGAAAGAGATAGCGGCGCATGGGAGATGGAAAGCCTTCGATGCAGATAAAACCCAAATGAAAACGCGCGGGGATTCGACCCCGCGCGTCAAGCTATTACCGGTGGGGAGATCAGCTGCCCCAGATATAGATCACGGCAAACAGGAACAGCCAGACCACGTCGACGAAGTGCCAATACCAGGCGGCGGCCTCGAAGCCGACATGTTGCTCTTGCGTCATCTGCCCTTTCTTGAAGCGGAGAAGGCAGACCAGCAGGAAGATCGTGCCGATGATGACATGCAGACCATGAAAGCCCGTGGCCAGGAAGAACGCGCCGGCATAGGCGGTATCGGCCAGGCCGAACTGCGCATGGCTGTATTCATAAGCCTGCAACACGGTGAAGAATGCGCCGAGCACGACCGCAACGATCAGGCCGTTGATGGTGGTCTTGCGGTCCCCCTCATGCACCCAGGCATGGTGCGCCCATGTCACGGCGACCCCCGACAGCAGCAGGATCAGCGTGTTGATGAAGGGCAGATGCCAGGGATCGAAGGTCACGATTCCTTCGGGCGGCCAGACGCCATCCTTGAGCGGGCTTTCCGGTCCCATCGGATACATCGCGTTCTTGATGAAATTCCAGAACCAGGCGACGAAGAACATCACCTCGGAAATGATGAACAGGATGAACCCGTATTGCAGCCCGATGCGGACAACCGGAGTATGATCGCCGGTCTCGCCCTCGCGGATCACATCGGCCCACCAGCTATACATGACATAGAGAACGCCGACGAAGCCGATCAGGAACATCCAGGGGCCGTGATCCTGCATCCACATGACGGCGCCAAACAGCATGATGAAGGCCGAAACCGCACCGATGAAGGGCCAGATGGAGGGCGGAAGAATATGATAATCGTGGTTCTTTGCGTGCGCCATATGTGAGTCCCCGTCGGCTCCTCAGATCAGTTGACGTTATTCGCCGGGACCGCGTCAAGCGCGGCCTGCTTCGGCTCGGTCCGGTGGAAGGTGTAGGACAGGGTAATGTCCCGCACCCAGCTTGCATCCCGATCTTCCAGAAGTTCGGGATCGACATAGAAATTGACCGGCATCTCGACCCGTTCGCCGGGTTTCAGAGTCTGCTCGGTAAAGCAGAAGCACTGGATCTTGCTGAAGTAATATCCCGCCACCTCCGGCGCGACATTATAACTGGCGGTGCCGGTGATCGTCTCGTCGGTATTGTTGACGGCCTCGTAATAGGCCATCGCGTTCTCGCCGATCCGGACATCCATCTTGGTCTGCATGGGGCGGAAGGTCCATCCCAGTTCCTCGTCCACATTGGCGTCGAAACGGACCCGGACGACCTCTTCCAGCACTTCGTCGGGAGCGGCATCTGAAACCTGCGTCGTGCCGGCAAAGCCGGTGACTCTGCAGAACCAGTTATAGAAAGGCACGGCAGCCCAGGCCAGTGCCCCCATGGTCAGCACGACACCGACCAGTCCCAGGGCTGTACGGGATTCCCGGCTCATTCGCCCACCTCCCGCCCGGCCGGGACTGCTTCTTCCCGCGGCGTGAGCGAAACGCGCGGCTGGTGATCATAGGCTTCCATCAGATCGCCTTGCCGGACCTTCACCACCGTCAGGCCAAAGACCAGTGCTGCAAAGCCGACCAGCACCAGCCCTAACCCCACATTGCGCGAATGGCGGCGGCGGTGCAGCTCGTGCTCAGTTTGTATCGGCATCATCATGTTCCCACCCAATGTTGAACCAGAAGCGCAAGGAAATGCAGGAACAGGTAATAAAGCGACAGCTTGAAGACCCGTTTCTCGGTAGCGTAACCATCGGCGATGGCGCTGTCCTCGTTCCGGCGCATGACGCGCCAACCACCAAGGATAAAGAGCGCATTCAGCAGGACGGCTACGGCAAGATAGATCGGCCCGCCGATAGAGGTCAGCCCCAGCCAGATCGCGAAGGGTGCCAAAACCAGTGTATAGCCGAATATGTGGCGGCGCGTGACGGCACGTCCATGGGTCACCGTCAGCATCGGCACGCCGGCCTTGTGGTAATCCTCTTTCATGAACAGCGCGAGCGCCCAGAAATGCGGCGGTGTCCAGAAAAAGATCAATGCGAACATCAGCAGGGATTCGATACTGATGCCACCGGTCGCGCAGGCCCAACCGATCATCGGCGGGAAGGCACCCGCGGCGCCGCCGATGACGATATTCTGTGGCGTCCAGCGCTTCAGCCATATCGTGTAAATCACCACGTAGAAGAAGATCGTGAAGGCGAGGAACCCGGCGGCGAACCAGTTCGCGGCCAGCCCCAGCATCATCACCGCAATGATCGCAAGGCCAAGCCCCAGTCCCAAAGCCTCGCCACCCGAGACGCGGCCAGACGGGATCGGGCGGCCCTGCGTGCGGCGCATTACCGCGTCGATATCGGCGTCATACCACATGTTCAACGCGCCGGACGCCCCGCCACCCAGGGCGATGAACAAAACCGAGCAAAACACAACGAAGGGATGCACAGCAACCGGCGCCACCCACAGCCCGACGAAGGCCGTGAACACCACCAGCGACATCACCCGGGGTTTCAGCAAGGCGACGTAATCGCGAAACTCCGCCTCCGGGGCACCTTCATATGCGTGGGTATCTATCATTCCTGCGCGTATCTATGTCTGAAGGATCAGTTGGCCGCGGCCAGTTCGACCCCTGAGTCGGACTCCAGCAGGGCGGCCTGCTGCTCTTCGCTCAGTGTGCCCCCCTGCTCCTCGACCCAGGCGATGTATTTTTCAGGCGAAACGGCCTTAACGACGATCGGCATGTATGCGTGGTTGATGCCGCACAGTTCACTGCACTGACCGAAGTAGACCCCTTCCTGTTCGACATTGAACCAAAGCTGCGCGATCCGGCCCGGGACACCGTCCTGCTTGACGGCAAAGGCGGGAACCGTCCAGCTATGGATCACGTCATTGGCGGTCACCTGCACCAGCACGGTCTTGCCGACCGGGACGACGACCTCGGTATCGGTGGCAAGCAGGTATTCATCCTCGCTATAGCCGTTCTCGGCCAGCTCTTCCTTGGTCAACATGATCGAATCGAAGCTAAGCCCGCTCTCGGGATATTCGTAGGACCAGTACCACTGGTTGCCGATGGCCTTGACCACCACGTCCGGATTCGGTGGCATCTCCTGGCTGCGGAACAGGGCCGGCAGCGAGAAGGCGCCGATCACGACCAGCACTAGCACCGGCACCAATGTCCAGACGATCTCGACCGGGGTGTTATGAGTGAACTTGGCGGGAACCGGGTTCGAGCGGCTGTTGTAGCGAAAGATTACGATCAGCAGCAGAGCGCAGACGAAAATGGTGATCAGGGTAATGATGATCAGAACGAAATGATCCAGCCACTGCTGATCGCGCGCCAGTTCGGTCACGGCAGGCTGAAAGCCCATCCCCTTTGCAACCGGCTTGCCGATCACCGGCAGCTCGCCCAGTACATCCTGTGCCAGAGCCGTTCCGGCCAACATCCCCGCCCCTGCGAGTCCCATAGCCGCTTCTGCTGCACGCCGAATCAACGCTTTTGCCATCATTCCATCCCGTCGCGTTTGGTGAGGCCAAAATGGCCGCAAGGGCCGCACGAGGCCGCCCCTTTCCCTTTCACATAGTCCGTTCTATGACCATATCTGGACCTCTCGGGCAAGTGATACATGAGAATTAGAAATGAATTTCGGGGGCCATGCGTCCCGAAAACCCATCGCCGCACAGCCTGCGCCAACGGAGCCGGCCAACCATGACTCGTAACCGTTTCGACCCTTTCGCCCAGCATCTGGACCGCGAGATCGCCCTTGGCATCCTGCGCGACGCCGTTGCGGGGGCCGATGATGGCGAGCTGTTCCTGGAGCGGAGCACCGCCGAAACGCTGGTGTTCGATGACGGACGGCTGCGCAATTCGGGCTATACCGCCAGCCGGGGTTTCGGCCTGCGCGCCGTGCGCGGAGAGGTGACGGGCTATGCCCATTCCACCGAAATCAATGAAAAATCACTGCGCCGCGCGGCCGAGACGGCGCGCCTGGCTGTCGGCGCGGGCGGGGGAATCCTCGCCGATCCCGCGCCAATGGAAGCGTGCGGGCTTTATGCCGCGATCGATCCCGCCGATGGCATTCCGATCGCCCGCCGGATCGAGCTTTTGCGCCAGATCGACGATTACGCCCGCACACGGGATCCACGGGTGGTGCAGGTGACGGTCTCGATCGCATCCTCCTTGCAAGAGGTGGCGATCCTGCGTCCCGAAGGCGGGCTGGTCACCGATATCCGCCCGATGGCGCGACTGAATGTCGCAGTCATTGTCGAGAACAACGACCGCCGCGAATCCGGCAGCTTTGGCGGTGGCGGCCGCGTCTCGCTCGACGGGCTGATGGAGCCCTCGCACTGGCAGGCCGCCGTAGACGAGGCGTTGCGCATTTCGCTGGTCAACCTGCGCTCGGTTCCCGCACCGGCAGGAGTAATGGATGTCGTCCTCGGCCCCGGCTGGCCCGGCATCCTTCTGCACGAGGCGGTCGGGCACGGACTGGAAGGGGATTTCAACCGAAAGAAGGCTTCGGCCTTCGCCGGGCTGATGGGGCAGCGGGTCGCCGCGCCCGGAGTGACCGTTGTCGATGACGGCACCATTCCCGACCGCCGCGGCAGTCTCAGCGTGGATGATGAGGGCACGCTCCCGGCACACAATGTCCTGATCGAGGACGGGATACTCGTGGGTTACATGCAGGATCGCCAGAATGCCCGGTTGATGGGTGTATCTCCGACCGGCAATGGCCGTCGCGAAAGCTATGCCCACGCGCCGATGCCGCGCATGACCAATACCTATATGCCCGGAGGCGACGCCGATCCCGCCGCGATCCTTTCGGATCTGAAGGCCGGCATTTATGCCGTGGGCTTTGGCGGCGGGCAGGTCGATATCACCAACGGCAAGTTCGTGTTTTCCTGCACCGAAGCCTATCGCGTCAAGAACGGCGTGGTCGGGGATCCGATTCGTGGCGCCACGCTGATCGGGGATGGCGCAACAGCGCTGCAACATGTCCGGGCGATCGGTAACGACATGGCGCTTGATCCGGGCATCGGAAATTGCGGCAAGCAGGGCCAATGGGTTCCGGTCGGCGTCGGTCAGCCCACGCTGATGATCGGCGGCCTGACGGTCGGCGGCTCGGCCAACTGAAGATTTCTTGCGATCGGTCCTGCCGCGATAACGATCTGTTAAGCCCTCTCGGGTTATGCCTGTCTCAGGATGAGGTAGAGGCAGGCTATGGATACCGGGTTCGTTTCTTTCGGTTCACCGTCCCCCCCAAGAGCCGGAAAAGATGATGATCTTGCCTATCTCCGCCTCATCCGCTCGCGCCGGGTCGGACCGGCAACGTTCCACCGGCTGATGGATGAATATGGCAGCGCCACCGCCGCGCTGGAGGCTCTGCCGGAAATCGCGGCAGCGGCAGGGGTCGCGGATTACGTTCCTTGCCACGAGGCCGCAGCAGTTGCCGAGATACTTGCCGGGCGCAAGGCTGGCGCAAAGCTGATCCGTCACGATTCGCCGCTCTATCCGCCTGCACTGCGCCAGATCGAGGCTGCGCCACCAATCCTGTGGGTGCGCGGCAATCCCGCCTGGCTGAAACATAGCCCGATCGCGGTGATCGGCGCACGCAACGCCTCTTCACTGGGAATACGCATGGCCCGCGGAATGGCTGCCGGGTTGGGCGGAGTGGGGCATACCGTCGTCGCCGGGCTTGCGCGCGGGATAGATGCCGCAGCACATCAGGCGGCGCTTCCAACCGGAACCGTCGCGGTTCTGGCAGGCGGGGTGGATATCGTGTACCCGTCCGTGAATGCCGGATTGGCCGGTGAGATTGCCGAAAAAGGCGCTCTGGTTACCGAGCAGCCTCCGGGAATGGCGCCGGCGGCGCGGCACTTCCCGGCTCGGAACCGGATCATTTCGGGACTGTCGCGGGCAGTCGTGGTCATCGAGGCTGCGCATCGCTCGGGCTCGCTGATCACGGCAAAATGCGCCCTGGATCAGGGGCGCGAGGTCATGGCGATTCCCGGTCATCCGATGGATGCCCGTGCAGCGGGCTGCAATCAGCTTATCCGTGACGGCGCGCAACTGGCGCGCAGCGCCGCTGATGTTACCGAGGCGTTGAGGGCGAATGCCTCCACCGATGCCAAGGAACTGGCCGACACATACTGCCCAGTCACCGAAACCGCCGATCCCCCCATGCCCGGTCCCGTGAATGCGCCCGGTCATGACGATCCCGTTGCATTGGAAGCCCGGCTTCTTTCACGGCTGTCACCCAGCCCGACCGGGGAAAATGAGCTGATCCGGGATCTCGGGCTTCCCGCCTCGACTGTCAACGCCACGATCCAGGCACTGGAATTGCAGGGCAGGGTGGCACGGCTGGCAGGTGGGCGGATCGCATTGCTCTGACGGCAGGAGTTGACCGGCCCTCGATGATCGGGGATTGCTGAGGCAATTTTTCGACTACCCCGGATTACCGCAATGATTAATGTCACCGCGCTCGACCATCTCGTTCTGACTGTTGCCGACCCGAGGCGCACAGCCGAGTTCTATGAGGCTCTCCTGGGAATGGAATTGCACCGGTTCGGCGAGAACCGTCTGGCCCTGCATTTCGGTCAGCAGAAGATCAACCTCCACCGCGCAGGCCACGAATTCGAGCCCAAGGCACGCAGCCCCCTGCCCGGCTCGGCCGATCTGTGCTTCCTGGTGGAAGGAACCGCCCGTGACAGCGCGGCAAAGCTGATCGAAGCAGGTGTCACGATCGAAGACGGCCCGGTCCCGCGAACCGGCGCCACCGGGCCCATCATGTCGCTCTATTTGCGTGACCCGGACGGCAACCTGATCGAACTGGCGCATCGCTCCTGAAGTCCTGCCGCTGACCGCCAGCCGTTGACAGTGCCGCTCCGGCCACCCATGTTGCCGCCCCATTGAAGTCCGTTCCGAGGTCCATATGCCCGTCGTCGTCGTCGAATCCCCGGCCAAGGCCAAAACCATCGAGAAATATCTCGGCGGTGACTATCGCGTGCTGGCCAGTTTCGGCCATGTCCGCGACTTGCCGCCCAAGGATGGCAGCGTCGATCCCGAACAGGATTTCGCGATGAAATGGGAGGTCGCCTCCGACAGCAAGAAGCATCTCAAGGCGATCAGGGACGCGCTCAAGGAAGACGACAGCCTGATCCTCGCCACCGACCCCGACCGCGAGGGAGAGGCGATCAGCTGGCATCTGCTCGAGGCGCTGCAAACCTCGCTGAAGGGCGGCAAGGATGTCAGCCGCGTGACTTTCAACGCCATCACCAAGGCCGCCATCACCGAGGCGATGAAGCAGCCCCGCGAAATCGACCAGGCCCTGGTTGATGCCTATCTGGCCCGGCGTGCGCTGGATTACCTGGTCGGCTTCAATCTCTCGCCGGTCCTGTGGCGCAAGCTGCCCGGCGCCAAATCGGCGGGCCGGGTGCAATCGGTCTGCCTGCGCCTGATCGTCGATCGCGAGATGGAGATCGAGGCATTCAAGGCGCGCGAATACTGGTCCGTCCATGCCCGGCTGGCGACACCCGCCGGAGCAGAATACGACGCGCAACTGGTGTCGCTGGCCGGTTCCAAACTGGAACGTTTCGATCTGCCCGACGCCGAGAAAGCCGCGATGGCCGTCAGCGCCGTCGCCTCCCGCGATCTCAGCGTGACCGGTGTCACCGCCAAGCCCGCCAGCCGCAACCCCTGGCCGCCTTTCATGACCTCGACCCTGCAGCAAGAGGCCAGCCGCAAGCTGGGCCTTGGGGCAAAGGCCTGCATGTCGGCGGCGCAACGGCTGTATGAGGCCGGGCTGATCACCTATATGCGGACCGACGGCATCGACATGGCTCCGGAGGCAGTGATGGCCGCCCGCGACGCGATCAAGGCGAAGTTCGGCGAGAAATACCTGCCGAAATCGCCGCGCATGTACAAGAACAAGGCCAAGAACGCGCAGGAAGCCCATGAATGCATCCGCCCCACCGACATGATGCTGTCCCCGGACAAGCTGAAGGTCTCGGCCGAGGATCAGCGCAAGCTTTACGACCTGATCTGGAAGCGCACCATTGCCAGCCAGATGGAAGCCGCACGGATGGAGCGCACGACGGTCGAGATCGCCAGCCCCGACGGTCAGGTCGGGCTGCGCGCCACCGGTCAGGTGATGCTCTTCGACGGTTTCCTCAAGGTTTACGATCAGGGCCGCGACGATGACGAGGGCGAGGACAGCGCCCGCCTGCCCGCCATTGCCGAGGGTGAGGTGGCCAAGCTGGTCGCCAAGGCATTCGATCCGGAATTCGCCAGGGCGAAGGAAAAGACCGACCCCGTCCCCGAGGCTCCGGCGGGTCAGCGCGCCGCCCCCGGCTTGCTGACGGATGAGGCGGCCTCGACCGCCGCACGCCAGCATTTCACCCAGCCCCCGCCCCGCTACACCGAGGCCACGCTGGTCAAGCGCATGGAGGAACTGGGCATCGGCCGGCCTTCGACCTATGCCAGCATCGTCACCACGATCCAGGACCGCGAATATGTCCGTAAGGACAAGAACCGCCTCATCCCCGAGGACAAGGGCCGGTTGGTAACGACCTTCCTGGTCAAGTATTTCCCGCGTTATGTCAGCTATGATTTCACCGCCGACATGGAGAACGAGCTGGACGAGATCAGCGCCGGCGACCGGATGTGGCGCGATGTGCTGGGACGGTTCTGGAAGGATTTCACCAAGGCGCTGGAAGGCACCTCTGATCTGCGCATCGGCGAGGTGCTGGAGGCAATCGACGATGCGCTGGCACCGCATCTTTATCCTCCCCGTGCCGATGGCGGCGACCCGCGCGAATGCCCGCTTTGCGGCGCTGGCCGGCTGAACCTCAAGACCGCGCGCTCGGGTGGCGCCTTCATCGGCTGCTCGAACTATCCGGAATGCCGCTATACCCGCCCGCTTTCGGCCCCGGACGGTGAGGAGCCGGTCGGCGACCGGATGCTGGGCCATGACGGTGGCGACGAGATCAGCCTGAAAACCGGCCGCTTCGGCCCCTATGTCCAGCGCGGCAAGGCAACCGAGGAGGTGCCGAAACCGCCGCGCGCCTCTATCCCCAAGGGATGGGATCCGGCCGCTATCGATCTTGAAAAGGCGCTGCAACTCCTGTCTCTACCTCGCCCCGTCGGCCCGCATCCAGATGATGGCGAGTTGATCGAGGCGGGCATCGGGCGCTATGGCCCCTATGTGAAGCATGGCCGCAAATACGCCAACCTGCCCGAGGTGGACGAGGTTTTCACCATCGGCATGAATCGTGCGGTCGAGGTTCTGGCCGCCAAGCAGACCCGCGGGCGCGTGGCCGCCGCGCCGCTCAAGGAGCTTGGCGATCATCCGGATGGCGGATCTATCCAGGTGATGAGCGGGCGCTATGGCCCCTATGTCAAATGGGAGAAGATCAACGCGACCCTGCCCCGTGACCTTTCGCCCGAGGACATCAGCAAGGAGCAGGCTCTGGAACTGATCGCCGCCAAGGCCGCGAAATCGCCCAGGAAGGCCACGAGGAAGACAGCCGGCAAGAGCACCGGCAAGACTGCAGCCAAGAAACCGGCGGCAAAGAAGGCCACTGGTAGTAAAACGGCCGGGTAAGGCCGCAACCATGCGGTCGCGGACCTGTGCAGGCAGAGATTTTTCGGCCGTGCCCATCGGGGGCGGCTTGCAATAGACGGCCCTCGCCTGCGTCCGGCACGCTGGTCCACGACTCCTGAAGCGTTTCAGGTTTCCGGGCCCATCCTTATAGGCGCCGGGTGAAACGGGCGTAAGATCGCCGTGATATAGTTGGGGAGGTTGCATCATACGACTTCCGCAACCTAATAAGCATGTTCATTGAGCCCGAATCTTGCCGAGTCTGCCTTTATCTTTAACGGAACCCATGATGCTTTCATCTCAAGTGCGGCGAATCGTGAGCAGTCTCGCCCCTGAACGAACGGCCTACGCAATTGCCAAGCGAAAATACGGGCATCTCAAGCTTGATCACAACAATTTCAGTCACCCCGATCAGATCCGTGCTTTGCTTGGTGGATATGAACTGATCAGCTTTGATCTGTTCGACACACTGGTCTGGCGTGAAATGGCGCTTAACGATGTGCAGCGCAAAACTGCCGAGTTTGCCGAGCATCACATCCCCGGAGATCATGGCCCCCTGCCATCAGGCCTTCTGCTGCATGCGCGCCGCCGCCATCAGAACGAGGTCAAGCGCATGTCGATGGCCTCGAAACAGAATTATCGCAACGAAGTTGATTTGGCCGAGGTGTTTGATGGCGCATTGTCGCCCTATATCTCTGATACCACGCGCCGCGCCCGGGCCGTAGAAGCGGCGATTGCCTTCGAGATCGAGACAGAGCATCGGGTTCTCACCGTGGATCCCGCAATGCGGGAGTTGCTGATCGATTTGCGGGCCCACGGAAAAACCGTGATCCTGACATCGGACATGTATTTCTCGGAGCGCTGGCTCAAGGCGCTGCTCGACAGGCTCGGGTTGCTTGACCTGTTCGATCATGTATTCGTTTCCGCGACCGTCGGCGTGACCAAGCATAGTGGTCTGCTGTTTCAGCATGTCGATGCGACACTGAATTCGGCGGGGCTGCGCCGCATCCACCTTGGCGACAATTGGAATAACGATGTAGTCCAGCCCCGCAAACATGGCTGGGACGCCTTGCATTATCTCAATACCGAAAATGAGATGCGCAAGGACCGGCTGGAACGGCTGAGCCGCATTGGCATCCATAAGCGCGATACCGCCGCAAAAGAGCTGATCCGGCAGGTTCAGACCAATGATAGTTCCGAAGCCGTCATCCGGCTTATATCAGCAGGCTTCCTCAGTTTTGCTCGGCAAGTGCTGTCGACCGCGATGCTAGGTCACTATGACCGCATCCTGTTTCTGACGCGAGATGGCACGATCTTCCACCATATCCTCCGGCAGATGATCGAGAATACGGGCGCGCAAAACAGCCTGGATCTTCCGGAAATGGGGGAACTCGCCTTCAGCCGCCGGGCCGGCGTTCTGCTGACCATGCCTGATCCGAATAGCCCTGCATGGCCCGACTACATCAGGCACAATGTCGGCTGGCTGCGCGGCGAATTTGCCTCGCTTGGTGCAATCATGCGTAGTTTCGCGCTGCACCCGGATGAGCTTGAGGGCATGCGGGGGAACGACCGCGAGGTGGATGCATGTCTCGATGCGGACGGGCGAAGCCATGTCGACTTTCACCGCCTGCTCGATGAACCCGCTCTTTTCAAACCGCTCGCTGCAGCCATGAAAGCCAAGCAGCAGCGGGTGGCGGATTACCTTGACCAGCAAGGTCTGTTCGAACCGACGCAACGCATATTGCTGGTGGATATCGGCTATTCGGGAACAGTGCTGAAAGCATTCTCGGAGCATATGTATCGCCTTGCGGCCAAGGGTCAGAAGGTTGAAACATGTCTGGCCATGATGATGTTCGCCGCAAACCGTTTCTTTGGCGACAATCTGGGGCAAATGCACCCTCGTGCGATCATGCTGGATCCGGTAATGATCAGCCAGAAGCATTGGCGGCAGCGAGCCGCCGCGTTCAATTTCGCGTGGCTCGAACCCTTTGCCGTAGACCGAAGCCGCGGCAGCTTGCGCGATTTCCAACCCGATGAGGGTGGCCGCTTGCAGCCGGTGTTCGCAAAAGACACCAAGGAAAACGGTTCCGTCACCCGCGCCCGGATACTGGAAATGACCCGTAAGGCCGAAGCCCTGTTGCGCCTTTCGCCTATGACGGCACGCGATGCGGACGCGGCAATCGGACGAGCAATCACCGTAAGCTTCGCCGCGCCCCGCCGCAAGACATTGCATGCGATTGACAGTCTTACCCATCAGGCCGGACTCAGCGATATCGTCGAGCACAAGCTGGTCCGCGAGGTGCGCCCATGGCGCCTGCGAAGTGATCTCCTGCGCTGTTTGCATGAGGATCGCTGGATTCAAGGCAGCATGGCCGCTAGTGGACTTGGCTGGCTCAACCCCGTTCTTAATCGATTGCTAGGCATCATAACCCGATGAAGATTCTGTTCTACAACTGGGCGCAACTTGACAGCCCCGTCATGGCTGGCGGCGGCGTCACATTGTATCTCCGCAACGTGATTGAAGAGCTGCTGACTCGCGAGGGGATCGAGATCTACTTCCTGTCCTCCGGTCATCGATACAACTTCTTCAACCGAAAGCCCCGGATCGAAGAGACATCCAATGTTTATGACAATCCGCGCCTGAAAACATTCACATTGCTCAACTCACCGGTGAAGGCTCCCGCACATGACGCGTTCTATGCGGTCGACCGTTGGTTGCGCGACGACGTGACCATGCGGCTCGTGCGGGATTTCATCCATGAGCATGGTCCATTCGACGCTGTGCATATTCACAACCTCGAAGGACTCGGCTCGAACGTTCTGGCGCTGCCAAAGAACGATAAGCTGCGCCGTATTTTCTATACGTTTCACAACTACATGCCTGTCTGCCCGCAGATCGAGCTGCTCTATGACAACCGGCTGCCCTGTGCCGATTACCACGCAGGCGAACGCTGTGTCGGCTGTCTCTCGCATGATCGCAGGATGCAGGACCTGATCGCATTCGAGCGGGTTGGCGGAACGCTCAAGGGCTATGGCCTTGCCGGGCATCCGATCGGCGGGTTCCTGTTCGACAGCTATGCAGGCATCAGGTCGTTCATACGTGCGGCACGCAACTTGTTCAACGACATCCGCCATGGCCTGCATACCCGCTTTCGTCATTGGCACCTTCGTCCGAAGACAAGTGTCGGCGGCAAATCATCCTGGAGACCCGGCCCGCACACCAGGACGCCTACACCTCTACCGCCCCGGCAACGCATACTGGACGGCCTTGCCTATCGCCAGTGGCGGGAAGGCAACGGTCGAATGCTGCAGCAGAACGTTGACGGATTATTCGCCGTGTCGGATCTTTGCGGTGCGACGGTCAAGCGCTTCCTCCCGCCAGGAACCGAGGTTGAAACGCTGCTTTTGCCGATCGATATCGAGGTCTCCGCAGCGGAGCGCCAGGCCTTCCGCGCTCAGCGTAAAGAGACCGACGGGATCACGTTATCCTTCATCGGCTATAACATCCCCTCGAAGGGCCTCCCCTTCCTCATCGACGCACTGTCTGGAATAGACGATCCGTTTTACCGCGAACATGTCGATCTGCTGATCGTGGCACGGCTTAGCCCGCATCGCGAACGCCAGCTTGCCCAGCTTGAAACCCGTTTCCGGAACGTGCGAGTTATCGCCAGCTACGCGCGCAACCAACTGGTGCCGCTTTCGCAGATGATCGATCTGAACATCGTTCCATCGATCTGGTGGGAAACCTTCAACCAGGTCACGGTCGAGCTCGCCCGGCTTGGTGTGCCTTCGCTGGTGTCGGATCACGTGGGTGCGAAGCAAACGTTAACCCGCCCCGAGGATTTCGTCTTCGAGGCCGGAAACGCCGAGCACTTCCGTGCCAAACTCGACCGCTTGGTACGAAACCGCGTCTTGCGCGAAAGTTTCTTTGAGGAAGAGCTGAAAATGCCCAGTGTTGCCGAGCATGTCGACTTGTTGATCTCGCATTATTCTGGGAAATCAACTATTTCATAGCATTCCAAAACTGCTAATATCGTTCCAATACTCTTTGGCAAGGCAGCAAATATGAACGAAAGCAAACCGAAACGCGAATCCGCCATTATCGTCAAGAACCGTCCACTGACGAATGGTCCGAGAACCTATATTGTTTTCGGGGTTATGCGTGGGGGCACCACCATGGTTGCCGGTGTCATGCGCGCACTCGGTCTTTTCTTGGGTAACAATGTGGATGAGAACAACCAGGAGTTCACCGAGTTCAATAGTAGCGATCTGGATCAGAAAAGGAAAATAATCACGGCCAATAACGAAGCCCATGAGGTTTGGGGTTGGAAGGATCCCAACGCCGCCGACTACGTCGATCGCGTCTGGCCAGAGCTTAGAAACCCGCATTTCATCTGCGTCTTCCGGGATAGTGTGGCTAACGGGCAAGGACTGAATCGCTGGCATCCTTTTGGTCAGATTCAGGCTATGCAGGAAAGCCTGTTGCGTCAGCAGAAAAATCTCAATCTATTGGCACTGCGCAACGTCCCATCCATCCTGATTTCTTACGAAAAGGCCGAACGGCACAAGGGTTTATTCCTGGAAGAATTTTCCTCCTTGCTTGGAATCGCACCTGATCATTCCAAGTTCAATTTCGAAGGTTTCATGCAGGCAAGCTCCTACAAAAGGATCGAGGATTTCCGCCTTTAGGTGATATTCTCAAAATCCCTGCTTTCTTCCCTTCCCGTCAACAAAAAGGCCCCGCCAATCAGACATGGCGGGGCAAGGCGGTTCCAGCCGCGTTTTTGGCGGCGGAACTGCGGCGAAACTGTCGTGAAACTCAGTTGGGGCGGGAAACCTCACCTTCCATCTCGGCGCGGATCTGCTGGCGCAGGATGTCGATGGGGATCATCTTGCCTTCGCGCCGGAAATGCCAATAGGTCCAGCCATTGCAGGAGGGCGCGCCTTCCAGCGCCGCGCCGACCTGGTGAATCGAACCCTTGACGTCATTTCCGATCAGGCTGCCATCGGCACGCACCTTGGCCTTGTGGCGGTTGCCGATCGAGAAAAGCTCTTCGCCCGGGCGCAGCATGCCGCGTTCGATCACCTGACCGAACGGCACGCGCGGCTCGGCCCGCTTGGCCTTGGTGGTGGCCAGCGCCTCGGCATCGAAGCGGCGGATACGGGAGAGGCGTTTTTCGGCAACCTCGCGATAAGCCGCCTCGCGCTCGATGCCGATGAAATCGCGGCCCAGCATCTTGGCCACCGCGCCGGTCGTGCCGGTGCCGAAGAACGGGTCCAGCACAACGTCGCCGGGATTGGTCGAGCCGACCAGGACGCGGTGCAGCAATGCCTCGGGCTTCTGGGTCGGGTGGGCCTTGTCGCCATTGCCATCCTTCAGCCGCTCTCCGCCATTGCAGATCGGGATCACCCAATCCGAGCGCATCTGCACCCCCTCGTTCAGCGATTTCAGCGCCTCGTAGTTGAAGGTATATTTCGAGGCATCGGATTTGGTCGCCCAGATCATCGTCTCGTGCGCATTGGTCAGGCGCTTGCCGCGGAAATTCGGCATCGGATTGGATTTGCGCCAGATCACGTCGTTCATGATCCAGAAACCCTGGTTCTGTAGCTCGGCCCCGACCCTGAAGATATTGTGGTAACTGCCGATCACCCAGATAGCCCCGTCGGGCTTCAACAGGCGGCGGGCGGCAGCCAGCCAGTCGCGGGTGAACTTGTCATAGGCGGCAAAACCCGCGAACTGGTCCCATTCGTCATCGACGGCATCGACCTTGGAATTGTCGGGACGCAGAAGATCGCCGCGAAGCTGCAGATTATATGGCGGATCGGCAAAGATCAGGTCAACGCTGTCTTCGGGCAGCGAATTCATGATCTCTATGCAGTCACCCGCCAGAATTTGGTTCAGCGGAAGGGGCCGCGCGGCAGCCGCACGTTTTTCTTTGATCTTCATCATCTCGAGCCTCTGGGTTGCCGGATTGGTCCGGTCTGGTATGGCTCCTAAGATGATTCAGACACGATTCGCCGTCAATTTCTTTTTTGAATCAATTACTTGCTGTTTTATCTTTACACAAGATATTGTGGACGGGCCTGAAGGAACGTCTATGATGAGGGGTCACCCCAAGATCTAGAAGCGCCTGTTTATGGGCCGGAGTCGGATAGCCTGCATTCACCTCCCACCCGTAGCCTGGATGTTGTTGCGCCAAATCCACCATGATGCGATCGCGCAACAGTTTGGCCACGATCGAGGCCGCGGCGATGCTCAGGCAACGGGCATCGCCCTTGACCACTGCCTCCGCGGGAACGGCCAGATCACGGGGAATGCGATTGCCATCGATCAAGGCATGATCGGGCCTGTTGCGTAGCCCGGCCACAGCCCTGCACATCGCCAGATGCGATGCGTGATAGATGTTCAGCCGGTCGATTTCTTCGACGCCGATATGGGCGACCGACCAATCGCAATGGGCCATTACCCATTCCGCAAGCGTTTCGCGCCGCGCCGGAGTCAGCTTCTTGGAATCGTTCAACCCATCGGGAATGCTGCCCGGCTCCAGCACCACCGCAGCCGCAGTAACCGGACCGGCCAGGGGCCCACGACCAACCTCGTCCACGCCGGCGACATGGCGGGCGCCGCGTGCCAGAGCGGCCTGCTCAAAGCTGAAATCCGGCAAGCTCATGCGGTAATGGTAACGGCGGGAATCCGGACCTCTTCAAGGTTCACGCCGTCGCCTTCCCTGTCCACGACCAGGAAATCGGCAGCGCGGTCCAGCGGGGTCAGCACGCCATGCCAGACCCCTGCCCGCAAGTTGACGCCCATCCCGGCAGGCACTAGGAAGGCGCGAGGCGTCCCGGGACGCCCCCCTTCGTCCGGTGCAACAACCGACAGCCAGGCATCCGGTCCCAACGGCATGAAAGCCTGAGAGCCCAGCGGGTGACGCTCCAGCATCGGGCATTCATAGGGCAGGCTGACCGGTTCGGAACGGAAGATCGAGATGATCGCCTCGCCCCCGCCACGCTCGACCGTGGCAAGCGCGTGATGGCGTTCGCAGCGCCCCTCGTTGATCAGCTTGTCGGGGCTCGCCTTCGGGGTCAGCAATTCGCCATAGGGGGCAAATGCTTCGGCGGTAATCGGCACGGCCTTGATCGTGGTCATCTATGGGTTCCTCCTGCCAAAGGTTTACCGCGCCAAACCCCGCTCGTCGAGAATGCCGCCCCATGCTTCGACGTCCCGAAACAGACGTGGAGCGGCTTTGCCATTTCTCGGTCAATCAATCTTATCCGGTTGTATTCGCTCGAATTTCAAGAGGGAAAATCGATTGTCGCACTTAACAATACGAAACCTCTATATAGTGTTTCCACGGATTGGACGATCGGAGCCGGTCAACCCCCAAGCTGATCCTGCTTGGGCAAGAAGATGGTCAATATGCCCAGCACCGGCAGCATCGAACACAGCAGGAATACCAGATCCAGCCCTTGCGCATCGGCCAGCACCCCGAGCGCAGCGGCAGAGATGCCCCCCATGCCAAAAGAAAAGCCAAAGAACAGCCCGGCCACCATGCCGGTTCGGCCCGGAACAAGCTCTTGGGCAAAGACCACGATGACCGGAAAGGCCGAAGCCAAAATCAACCCGATCACCAGCGACAGGATCCCGGTCGGGATCAGTCCGACATGCGGCAAGGCCAAGGTGAAGGGCAGAACCCCGAGAATCGAGAACCAGATGACCTTCAGCGGCCCGACACGATCCCCGACGATGCCGCCCAGCATGACACCCGCGGCCATGCCCAGCAGGAATAGGAACAGCATGAGCTGCGCGCCCTGCGGACCGAGCCCGAATTTCTCGATGGTGAAAAAGGTAAAATAGCTGGTCATCGCGGCGCCGTAGATATTCTTGGTAAAGGTCAGCACTGCGAGCACGATAATCGCCCGCACCACCACCTTGCGGGGCAATCGCAGCGCTGTATCCGGTTGGGCGGCCGATGCCCGCCTGCGCCCCTCGGCCCAATTGCCGACCTGATAGAGCATCGCGACGCCCAGGGCAGCGGCGACCGCGAACCACGCCACGGCGGGCCTGCCCAGGGGGACCACGATGAAGGCTGCCAGCAGCGGGCCGAGCGACTGGCCGAAATTGCCTCCGAGTTGGAACAGGGATTGCGCGGTGCCGAACCTGCCGCCCGACGCCAGCCGCGCCACGCGCGAGCTTTCGGGATGAAACACGGCCGAACCGATTCCGATCAGCATCGCGCCTGTCAGCAGCACCCAGTATTGATGAGCGAATGCCAGCAACAACACCCCGCAAAAGGTCGAGGCCATCCCCAGGGACAGGGACCGCGGCTGCGGATGCCGGTCCGTTACCATCCCGACGACCGGCTGCAAAAGCGAGGCGGTGACCTGAAAGGCCAGCGTCATGATACCGATCTGGGTATAGGACAGCGAAAACTCCGTGCGCAGCAACGGATAGATCGCCGCCAGCATCGACTGCATCACGTCATTGACCATGTGACACAGGCTGATCGCCAACAGGATATTCCACGCGGTTCCGGCTCCGGCCAGACGGCCCGGGCCTGAGGGTTCGGTGCTCTGCACACTCATCACGTTTCCCCGATCATTGATGAGCCGCCTTTACCAGCCGCTTGCAGAAGAGAAAATACGGCATCGCCGCCAATCATGCGCCGGAAACCGCCAAACCCGGTCTGTAGATACATCAACCATCAGAAGGAATGGTGACTGAGTATCATCGAATACGGCTGATTCGCATTGCTCGGAGCAAAGCCGGACTATCGAAGTCATACCCCATACTGGCCCTGCTCCGGGGAAGCTGCCGCCACGGCATCGCGTCACCCGTCCTGATCAAGCTGCACCAGGCCTTCCGTCATGTCGATGCACGCGATATTCATCTCCCCATAACGCGGTTCCGCCCCTAATGTGGCGAAAGAACAGGGAGATCGCCACGATATGCCACATATACGGTGTTCCGAAGCAAGCATTCCCGGCATATGCGCCACCACGGCTGAAGAGCCCGTCGCGGCGAGACGGCAAAGTCATGGCACATTTCGCATTGGAGCATATTCATGACTGTTGAGGCGAAAACACCGAACCGGCCACAAACGCATCCTGTGCCCGTTCGCACCGGCACGGAATCCGGCCACGCGCGCAATCCCGGAATGCCGCTTGCCACCGAGATGTTCGAAGGGCACGCGATAAACC
Source organism: Paracoccus alkanivorans (assembly GCF_003697785.1). Classification (GTDB taxonomy): domain Bacteria; phylum Pseudomonadota; class Alphaproteobacteria; order Rhodobacterales; family Rhodobacteraceae; genus Paracoccus; species Paracoccus alkanivorans. The sequence continues at coordinate 346,231 of NZ_QOKZ01000004.1, forward strand.
GTTCGGCTGCCGAACGCCGTGCGGCAACCCTGACGGCCCGCCGTTCGGTCAAGAAGCTTCATCAGGCTGCCTGGCTGGTCAATGCGATACGCTGCATCGACCTGACCACGTTGGCCGGCGACGATACCGCGGCGCGCGTCCGCAGGCTCTGCGCCAAGGCGCTCAACCCGCTCGCTCCACATATAAAAGAGGGGTTGGGCCTTGGCGACATGAGGCTCACTACCGGCGCTGTCTGTGTATATCCGACCATGGTGAGGCATGCGGCAGAGGCGTTGGAAGGGTCGGGCGTGCCCGTCGCCTCGGTCGCTACCGGCTTTCCGGCAGGTCTCATGCCGCTCGACCTGAGACTCGCCGAGATCCGCTATGCCGTCACCGAAGGCGCGGACGAGATCGACATCGTCATCACGCGCGAGCATGTCCTGACCGGCAACTGGCAGGCGCTCCACGATGAGATCAGCGCCATGCGCGAGGCGTGCGGTAAAGCGCATATGAAGGCGATCCTCGCGACCGGCGATCTGCAAACCCTGCGCAATGTCTATGCCGCCTCGATGGTGGCGATGCAGGCGGGTGCGGATTTCATCAAGACCTCGACCGGCAAGGAGGGGGTGAACGCCACTCTGCCCGTCAGCCTGGTGATGATCCGGGCGCTGCGCGATTACGGCGCAGCCACCGGCTATCGGATCGGCTTCAAGCCCGCTGGCGGCATGAAAGCCGCCAAGGAAGCGCTTGCCTGGCAGATCCTGATGAAGGAAGAACTGGGCCGCGAATGGCTGAACCCGGATCTGTTCCGCTTCGGCGCCTCATCGATGCTGGGCGATATCGAGCGCCAGCTCGAACATCACGTCACCGGGCGCTATGCCGCATCCTCGCGCCACGCGATCGCCTGAAGGAGCGTTGCACGACATGACCACCATCACGGATATTCTCGCCACCATGGATTATGGACCCGCTCCCGAAGATACCGGCATCGTGACCGATTGGCTCGAACGTCATTCGGGCGGTTTCGGCCATTACATCGGCGGCGCTTTCACCAAACCGGGCAAAACCTTCGATACCATCAATCCCGCCACGGGCGGGACACTCGCCAAGGTCACGCAGGGCACACAGTCTGACGTGGATGCGGCGGTCAGGGCCGCTCGCGCTGCGCAACCGAAATGGGCCGCGCTTTCCGGACATGAACGGGCGAAATATCTTTACGCGCTGGCCCGGCACGTGCAGCAGCACGCGCGCTTTCTCGCGGTTCTGGAAAGCCTGGACAATGGCAAACCCATCCGCGAAAGCCGCGATATCGATGTGCCGCTGGTAGTCCGGCACCTATATCATCATGCGGGCTGGGCCGAGCTGATGGAGGACGAGTTTCCCGGCACCGCTCCGGTCGGGGTCTGCGGTCAGGTCATCCCGTGGAATTTCCCGCTGCTGATGCTGGCATGGAAGATCGCCCCTGCCCTTGCCGCAGGTAATACCGTGGTGCTGAAACCGGCAGAATATACGCCGCTGACGGCACTGGCCTTTGCCGGGATCGCATCGGAATGCGGATTGCCCAAGGGTGTGCTGAACATCGTCACCGGCGACGGCGAAACCGGTGCCATTATTACCGGCCACAAGGATATCGACAAGGTTGCCTTTACCGGCTCGACCGAGGTCGGTCGGCTCATCCGCAGGCAGACCGCGGGATCCGGCAAGTCGCTGACATTGGAACTGGGCGGTAAATCACCTTTCGTCGTCTTTGCCGACGCGGATCTCGACGCCGCCGTCGAAGGCGTCGTGGATGCGATCTGGTTCAACCAGGGGCAGGTCTGCTGTGCCGGAGCCCGAATCCTCGTGGCCGAGGCCGTTGCCGAGCGGTTCGAGACCCTTCTCAAGGCCCGTATGGCGCAGCTTCGCGTGGGTGATCCGCTGGACAAGTCCACGGATATCGGCGCCATCGTGCATCCTGTCCAGCTCGACCGTATCCGCGAGCTGATGGATCAGGGCGTGGCCGAAGGCGCAAAGCTTTTCCAGGGAACGGCGCCCGAGGGCTGCTTCTATCCGCCGACACTGGCAACCGGGGTCGAGCCTGCATCGGTGCTCGCCACGGAAGAGATTTTCGGCCCGGTGGTGACCCTTACCCCGTTCCGCACGCCCGCCGATGCGCTGGCACTGGCGAATAACACGCGCTACGGGCTGGCCGCGTCGATCTGGTCGGAGAATGTCAATCTCTGCCTCGACATCGCCGCCCGGATCAAGGCGGGCGTCATCTGGGTCAACTGCACCAATGTGTTCGATGCGGGCGCAGGCTTTGGCGGCTATCGCGAAAGCGGCTTCGGCCGCGAAGGCGGGCGCGAGGGCATGGCGGCGTATATTACCCCTCCCAGGCAAAAAGCGAAAAAGCCCGAGACTGCTCCTGCCGCACCCGAAGCGGCGCCCCGAACGGATGGCGCCGCCGAAGGGATCGACCGGACCGCCAAGCTTTATATCGGCGGCATGCAGGCGCGTCCCGACAGTGGTTATTCCTACAGTGTCAACGGACCGAAAGGCGGAATCGGGCTGGCCGGGCTCGGCAACCGCAAGGATATCCGCAACGCGGTGGAGGCCGCGAACAAGGCCGGCGCTTGGGGCAAGGCCACGGGACATAACCGGGCGCAGGTGCTTTATTACCTGGGCGAGAACCTGTCGGCACGCGCCGCCGAATTCGAAGAACGCCTGCGCAGCTTCGGCACCGGCAAGGGCAAGGCCGCCGAAGAGGTCGAAACCGCCATCCGGCGCTGCTTCTGGTATGCGGCGCAGGCAGACAAGTTCGACGGCGCCGTGCACCAGACCAAAAGCGCCCATGTGACGCTTGCCATGCATGAGCCCCTTGGTGTGATCGGCATCGCCTGTCCGCTGGCCCATCCATTGCTGGGCCTTGTCTCGACGGTGCTGCCGGCGATTGCCATGGGCAACAGCGTCGTGGCGATCCCCAGCCAGATCCATCCGCTCGCGGCGACAGACTTCTATCAGGTGCTGGAAACCTCGGATATACCCGACGGTGTGATCAATATCGTCACCGGCCCGCGCGACGACCTGGCCAGAACGCTGGCGCAGCACGACGATGTGCAGGGCATGTGGTATTTCGGCACAGCCGAGGGCTGCCGGATGGTCGAAACCGAAAGCGCCGGAAACCTCAAGCAGACCTGGATCGAAGACGGTGCCGAAAGGGATTGGATCGGAACCGGGGGACAGGGCCGCATCTTTTTGCAGCGAGCGACACAGGTCAAGAATATATGGGTGCCCTACGGAGAGTAGACCGGTTCGACAACCCGCCCCGGAGGGGACGCTCCTGCCGAAGCGCCGCTTCTTCTTTGTCCAAATACCTTACGACGCCTGCGGCAGATCGCAGCATTTGCCCGGGAGTCCCGGCCTAAACGTCGACCACCACCTTGCCGATCGGGTTCGAACAGCAGGCGAGGATATATCCCTCCTCGATATCCTCCTCCGAGATGCCGCCGTTATGGACCATATGCACCTCGCCCTCCAGTTTGCGGGTCTTGCAGGTGCCGCAAAGCCCAAAGGTGCAGCCCGAGGGGATGTTCAGCCCATTGGCCTTGGCGATGGCCAGCACGGTGTCGGTCTCGTGGCAGCGCGCGCTGATGCCCGATGCGGCAAAGACCAGTTCCGCCCTGGCTTCCTCGTCGGGAACCACATCGTCCAGATCAGGAGCCTGCGCCTCGGTCTCGACCGGGGTTCCAAAGCTCTCCTGATGATAGTGGTCCATGTCATAGCCAAGCGAGATCAGGATATCCCGGACAGCCTGCATGAAGGGCTCGGGTCCGCAACAGAACACCTCCCGTTCGAGATAGTCGGGAGCCATAAGCCCCAGCATCAACTGGCTTACCCGGCCGCGATATCCGTGCCAGGAGCGGAACTCGTCATGCTCCTCGACGGTGATATGCAGCTGCAACCCCGATTCCCGGTTGGCCATATGGTGCAACTGCTCGATGAACAGCACATCCGAGGGGCGGCGCGCGGCATGGACGAAAACCACATCGGGCTTCAGCCCGCTATCCCATAGCCATGTGGTCATCGACATCATCGGGGTGATGCCCGATCCGGCCGAGATGAACAGATATTTCTTCGCCGGATGCCGCTGCAGGCTGAAGATGCCCGACGGTCCCCAGGCCTTCAGCTTCATCCCTGGCTTGAGATTGTCCATCATCCAGCGCGTCCCGATCGAGTCGGGCTGTGCCTTGGCGGTGATCGAGACATGCATAGGCCGCGAGGGTGAGGATGACAGCGTATAGGTGCGCTGCACATTCCCGCCCGGCACCGGCAGATCCAGCGTGACGAACTGGCCGGGTTCGTAATCGAACCATGCCCCGGACGGCGAACGGAAGGTGAAAGTGGTGGTGTCCGCCGTCTCGGGGATCATCTGGGTGAATTCCAGCATCTCGGAATCGTCCCAGGGCTCTCCCGACCAGTTTATACGCTGTTTGGCCATGACCTACTCCGCTGCCGCCTGCAGCCCCAGACGGCTGGACATCAGGCCGCAATACCAGTCGACCAGATGCAGCACGCCCATCTCCTGCCGCGGCGAATAGGGGCCGGGTTCATAGGCAGGGCTGAGAATGCCGGCCTGGTTTTCCTCGACCACGCGGCGGTCCTCGTCATTGGTGGCCAGCCAGACCTCGGTCAGCTTGTTCAAGTCGTAATCCTTGCCCTCGACCGCGTCCTTGTGAACCAGCCATTTCGTCGTCACCTCGGTCTCGGTGGGGCTGATCGGCAGGATGCGGAAGACGATGGCGTGATCAGGCAGGAAATGGTTCCAACTCGTGGGGAAGTGATAGAACATCATCGCCCCGGCGTCGTTCCACGGAATCGTGCCCATGCGCCGCGACACCGCCGCCTTGCCCGACATTGTAAAGCTTTCCTGATGATCCATCAGCGGCACACGCGCCAGGCGCCACTGCATGTCGGGGGCGCTCACGAAACGGGCAGGCAGGCCGGCGGCATCGCAGCGGTCCCAATGGTCCAGGATCTCTGCGCTGGCCGAGTTCGGGCCTTCCATCACGGTCATCTCGGGATCGTCGGAATAGGTCCGGCACAGCGAAGGGTGCGAACCGCCGCAATGATAGCATTCGCGATTGTTTTCCAGCACCAGCTTCCAGTTGCCCTTCTCGACGATGGTCGAGCTGAAAGCGACCTTGGCATCCGCAAGGGCGCTTGGGGCCAGATAGGTCATCAGGTTCTTGGCAAGGTCGTTGATCGCCGGCGGCACCTGCGCGATGCAGATGAACACCATGCCGCCGATATCGACGCAATGGACCGGCTTCAATCCGTATTTCGAGGCATCGAATCCCTCGCCCATATCGCGGGCATAAAGCAGCTTGCCATCCAGATCGTAGGTCCATTGGTGATAGGGGCAGACCAGCTTGGGATTGCTGCCCGAGGCCTTGGGACACAGCCGCTGGCCACGATGGCGGCAGACATTGTGGAATGCACGGATCCGACCATCGGCGCCACGAATGACGATCACCGGATATTGCCCGACATTCAGCGTGGCGAAATTTCCGGTCTTGGGAATTTCGCAGGCCGGCACGGCGAAAAGCCATTCGCGGTACCAGATCTGCTCCAGGTCGTCCTGGAGCGCCTGCTGGCCGCAATAAAGGTCACGCGGCAGGGAAAAACCGGGCTGACGGGCCGCGATCAGTTCGGCGGTGGAGGGGGCTGTGGTCATCACGCACCTGTGGCTTCCATATTGCGCTCTTGGCGCTGCTTGACATGGCACAGACCGCCTCGCCGCATGGGACAAGGCTGCCTGTAGACCTAAATTATATTGGGTGGTGATTCCGTGCGGACAATTTGCGACACAACAGTGTCGGATTGAGACACGGGCGCAGAATCGCGCCCGGATGATGCCGCCCCGCCATATCCGCAGGCGATTGCCGGGCTCCTTGCACGGTGGATGTCTATTTCCTTGGCTTGCCCGCCACATAGACCTGCGCGACAGAACGATCATCCCCCATGATCTGCAGAATGAACAGCTCTTCGGCCAATGCCTCCGCCCGTTCCATCCGCAAGGCCATCGCCTCGGTCGCCCTTGCATCCAGAACCACCAGATCGGCATCCGATCCCGGCTCCAGCGTGCCGATCCGGTCCTGCATCCCCAGGGCCAGCGCGTTGCCGCGCGTCGCCCAGTGGAAAGCCTGCAGCGGATGCAGTTTCTGGCCCCGCAATTGCAGGATCTTGTAGCCCTCGTTCAGCGTCTGAAGCATCGAATAGCTGGTGCCGCCGCCGACATCCGTGGCAATCCCGCTGACGATACCTGCCGCACGCAGCCCGGCCTCGTCGAACAGGCCCGAACCGAGGAACAGATTCGAGGTCGGGCAGAACACCGCACGGCTGCCGGTTTCCGCCATCCGGGCAATCTCGCGCTCGCGCAGATGGATCGAATGGCCCAGCAGGAGCTTGTCCGAAAGCAATCCGTATGTCTCGTATATGTCCAGATAATCCCGCGCATCGGGATAAAGGCTCAGGGTGAATTCGATCTCTTCGAGATTCTCGCTCAGATGGGTCTGGACATGGCAATCGGGATGCTCACGGACCAGCGCGCCGGTTGCCTCCATCTGTCCGGGTGTCGAGGTGATCGCGAAGCGCGGCGTAATCGCATAGCGCTGACGGCCCCGCCCGTGCCATTTCTCCAGCAGGCGCTTGCTGTCGTCATAGCCCTGCTGCGGCGTGTCCAGCACGGAATCAGGCGCGTTGCGGTCCATCATCACCTTGCCCGCGACCATCGCCATGTTGCGCGACTCGGCGGCGGAGAACAGCGCCTCGGCACTAGCGGCATGGACCGAGCAGAAGGCAACGCCCGTCGTCGTGCCATGGGCGGTCAACTGGTCGAGAAACAGCCCCGCCATGCGGGCGGCGTGATCGGGATCGGCGAAACGCGCCTCTTCGGGGAAGGTATAGGTATTGAGCCAGTCCAGAAGCTGCGCGCCCCAGCTTGCGATCACCTGAACCTGCGGGAAATGGATATGCGGATCGATGAAGCCCGGCATGATCAGATGCGGGCGATGGTCGATCTCGGCCACGCCCGAACGGGCGAGCGCGGCATATTCGTCCACGGCAAGGATGCGGCCACCCTCGATCAGGATGGCGCCATCCTCGATATAGCGGTGGTTGTCGTCAGTCTCAGAAGGATCGGCGTGAAAGCCGAGCACTCGGCCCCGGATCAGCTGTTGCATGGATATTTTTCTGAAGAAGAAGTTGCGGTCAGCCGGGTCATCAACTCGGCGGCGGTATAGGCGGCGATCACCGCCGGGCGCTTGTCGGACGAGAACCCCGCGCCGATGGGGGAGATCAGCGGCGTGGGGTCGATACCACGATCGCGGGCAAAGCGGTTGAACTGCGCGCGTTTCGTGGCACTGCCGATCATGCCGATATAGGCGAGGTCGCTGCGCGACAACGCCTCGGCGACCAACATGAAATCCAGCGCATGGTCATGGGTAAGGATGACGATGGCGGAGCCTGGCCGGGCGGCCCGGATCTCGGCCTCGGGCAGTGGGGTAAGACGGGTCTCAATGCCCGGGGCGGCGAGCGCCAGTTCCTCGGGGCGCTGGTCGATCAGCGTGGCGTTGACCGGCAGCGGTTGCAGCGCCAGCGCCAGTGCCCGGCCGACATGGCCCGCGCCGAAGATCAGCACATGGGGATGATCCTGCGGCGTTGCGGCCTCCCGGTCGAGGCTCAGCCGCACGCGACCCCCGCAACATTGCCCGATCTCGGGGCCAAGGGGGATATCCATCTCGGCCTGCGCCTCGCCGGATTCCAGCATCCGCCGGGCGCGGTCGATGGCCATGTATTCCAGTTGTCCGCCGCCGATCGTGCCTTCAACAGAATCGGGGCCGACGAACATCTCGGCCCCCTCGTCGCGCGGGGTCGAGCCCTTGGCCGATATGACGCGGACCCGGATCATCCCTTCAGCCGGTTCACGGCCATCAGCACGCGCTCGGGCGTGGCGGGGGCGTCGAGGCGGGCCGGTTCGCGGTAATCCGCCACCGACGCAACGGCCATGTTGATTGCCTCGAACACCGAGATCCCCAGCATGAAGGGAGGCTCGCCCACGGCCTTGGACCGCTTGATCGTGCGCTCGCTGTTTTCCGACCAGTCGGCCAGCTTCACGTTGAAGATGCGCGGACGGTCCGAGGCGAGCGGGATCTTGTAGGTCGAGGGCGCATGCGTGCGCAGTTGCCCCTTGTCGTCCCACCAGAGCTCCTCGCAGGTCAGCCAACCGGTGCCCTGCACGAAGGCACCCTCGACCTGGCCCTTGTCGATGGCCGGGTTCAGGCTGCGGCCCACGTCATGGATCACATCGGCGCGGTCGATCACGTATTCGCCGGTCAGCGTATCGACGGAAACCTCGGACACCGCCGCGCCATAGGCGAAGTAATAGAAAGGCCGTCCCTGCCCCGTCGCGCGGTCCCAGTGGATCTTGGGCGTCTTGTAGAAGCCCGCCGCCGACAGGTGGATGCGGGCCATATAAGCGGCCCGGATCACCTCGTCCCAGGGGATTGCCGTCTCGCCCGCCATCACATGACCGGGCACGAAACGCACATCCTCGCGCGGGGCCTGCCAGCGCTCGGAGACGAAATCGACCAGCCGGGCCTTGATCTGTTCGGCCGCGTCCAGCGCCGCCATGCCGTTCAGGTCGGTGCCCGACGAGGCCGCGGTGGCCGAAGTATTCGGCACCTTCTCGGTCGTGGTGCGGGTGATCTTGATGCGCGAGATATCGCATTGGAAGGCCTCGGCCACGACCTGCGCCACCTTGGTGTTCAGGCCCTGCCCCATCTCGGTCCCGCCATGGTTCAGCGCGATGGAGCCGTCGGAATAGACATGGATCAGCGAGCCGGCCTGGTTGAACCATGTCGCGGTAAAGCTGATGCCGAATTTCACCGGGGTCAGTGCGATACCCTTGCGGATCACGCCGCCTTTCGCGTTCCAGTCCAGCACCGCCTGACGGCGGGCCTGGTAATCGCTGCTGGCTTCGAGTTCCTCGAAGATACGCGGCAGGATCTGGTCGCTGACCTCCTGGTGATAGGGGGTCAATTGCCCGTTCTTGTAGAGGTTCTTCTGCCGGATCTCGTAGGGGTCGCGGCCAAGCGCATAGGCGATCTCTTCGATCATCCGCTCGGCCACGATGACGCCCTGCGGCCCGCCAAAGCCCCGGAACGCGGTGTTGCTGACGGTATTGGTGCGCATCGGATGGCTGCGCAGAAGCACATCGGGGTAGTAATAGGCGTTATCGGCATGGAACAACGCCCGGTCGGTAACGGGACCGGACAGATCGGCCGAGAAACCGCAGCGCGCATACCAGTCGCCTTCGACGGCCAGGATATGGCCTTCGTCGTCAAAGCCGACCTCGTAATCGACCACGAAATCATGGCGTTTGCCGGTGGCCGTCATGTCGTCGTCGCGGTCGGGGCGGATCTTCACCGCGCGGTTCCATTTCTTCGCGGCCATGGCGGCGACGCAGGCGAACAGGTTCATCTGCGTCTCCTTGCCGCCGAATCCCCCGCCCATGCGGCGCACATTCACCACCACCGAATGCGAGGGCACGTCCAGCACATGGGCGACCATATGCTGCACCTCGCTTGGATGCTGGGTCGAGACATTGACCACGACATCCTCGTCCTCGCCTGGCACCGCCATGGCGATCTGGCCTTCGAGATAGAAGTGATCCTGCCCGCCGATCCCGAACCGCCCCTTAATGCGGCGCGGAGCGGCGGCCATCCCGGCCCCGGCATCGCCGCGTTTCAGCGTCAGCGGCTCGGTCACGTAATCCATCCCGGCATCGCGCGCAGCAACGGGGTCAAGCGCGAAGGGCAGCTCTTCATAACTGATCTTGGCCTTGTGGGCGGCGCGGCGGGCCTGGTCGCGGGTCTCTGCGATGACGGCAAAGACCGGCTGGCCCCAGAACTTCACTTCACCCTCGGCAAAGACGGGATCGTCATCCTTGCCATTGGGCGAAACGTCGTTGACGCCCGGAATATCCTTGGCGGTGAGCAGGCCAATCACCCCGGGCGCGGCCAGAGTCTCGGTGAAATCCATCCCGGTGATGCGACCATGGGCGCATTGCGACAGACCCAGATAAGCATGGATCAGGCCATGAGGTTCGGCCAGATCGTCGGTATATTCGGCCCGGCCGGTCACATGCTTGACGGCCGAATCGTGGATCGTCTCGCTATGGGCGAGGCCCTTGATGGCGATATCGTCTTTCATGCTCATTCTCCCACCGCGTATTGCAGCCGCACGGGCAGATCGGGTTCGGATTGCTCCAGCCAGAAGCGGCGGAACAGGTTGGCGGCGATGGCCTGGCGGTATTCGGCGCTCGCCCGCCAATCGGTCAGGGGCTGGAAATCCCTCGCCACGGCACGGGCGGCGGCGTCGAAGCTGTCAGCGGCAAAGGGCTGCCCGGTCAGCGCCGCCTCGGCCTGCGCGGCACGCTTGGGAATCGCGGCCATGCCGCCGAATGCGACCTTCGCCTGCGTAATGATACCATTTTCAACGCTCAGGCAAAAACCGGCAGCAACAGCGGTGATGTCGCTGTCGCGGCGCTTGGAGATCTTGTAGGCGGCCAGTTTCGCCTCCGGGCGCGTCGGGATGATGACCTCTTCGACGAATTCGCCGGAGGCACGGTCCTGCTTGCCGTAATCGATGAAGAAATCCTCCAGCGCCACCTCGCGCCGAGCCGCACCCTTGCGCAGCACGATCCGCGCACCGAGCGCGATCAGCAGGGGCGGCGTGTCGCCGATGGGCGAGCCATTGGCGATATTCGCGCCGATTGTGCCCATGTTGCGGACCTGCCAGCCGCCGATGCGCAGCCAGTAATCATGCGCGGCGGGAATATGCTTGGCGATCAGCGGGGCGGCCTCGCTATAGGTCACGCCCGCGCCAAGGCGGAGTTCATCGCCCTTCACCGCGATGCCCTTCATCAGGTGGCCAATGAAGACGGCGGGGGAAATATCGCGCAGGAATTTCGTCACCCACAGCCCGACATCGGTGGCGCCCGCCACGATTGTCGCATCGGGGTTTTCCTCCAGCACGGCGGCGAAATCATCGACATCTGCGGGAATGATCGCGCGCTCGCAGCCTTTGGACAGTTCGACCCGGCCCTCGCGCATCGCGTGCAGCCGTGCCGCCACCGCGTCGCGTTCGACCGCCAGCGCATCCATCGCCTGCCCGCCCTGCTGCCCGGCGGCCAGGGCGGCCTTCACGATCGGCTCATAGCCGGTGCAGCGGCAAAGATTGCCCTGCAGCGCCTCTTCGATCTGCGTCACGCCCGCCTGCGGATCGCTCATCCACAAGCCGTAAAGCGACATCACGATCCCCGGCGTGCAGAAGCCGCATTGGCTGCCGTGATGCTCGACCATCGCCTTCTGGATCGGATGCAGCCCGCCATCCGGGCCGCGCAGATGCTCGACCGTGACGACATGGCAGGCATGGCAGGACGCCAGGAACCGGATGCAGGCATTGATCGGCTCATAGACCAGCCCATCCTCGGTCAGCTTGCCCAGCAACACCGTGCAGGCGCCGCAATCGCCCTCGGCGCAGCCCTCCTTGGTGCCGGTCAGGCGGCGGGCGATACGCAGATGATCCAGCAATGTATCCGAGGCCCCGACCTCGGTCAGCCTGATCTCCTGATCGTTCAGCAGAAAGCGCAGCTCGGGCTTCATGGCAATCCTCCTGGCTGTGAAACCGTCCGAAGCGTAAGCCGGAAAGAATCGTTGCGAAATCGGTCCCGACGCGGAAGACTTTACACGATTCCTTGAAAGCGGCCTAACCCGATGTCCTATCTTGAAAGTCTGAGAGTCTTTGTCCGCGTGATCGAGTTGGGCTCGATCACCGCCGGAGGCAGGGACTTGCGGCTGTCGCCCGCCGTCGCCTCGAATCGTATCAAGGATCTTGAAAATCGCTTCGGCGTGCGGCTCCTGAACCGCACGACCCGCAAGCTGACCCCGACAGAGATCGGGCGTGCCTTCTATGACCATGCCCGCCGCGTCATCGACACGCTGGACGAGGCCGAGGCGATGGTCAGCAGTTTCTCGGGCAAGCCGCAGGGGGTAATCCGGCTGACCGCGCCCCTGGGGCTGGGGCGACGATTGATCGCGCCCCTGATCCCGCCCTTCTGCCGTGACAACCCCGGGGTGGAATTCCGCCTCCGACTATCCGACCGCAACGTGAATATCGTCGAGGACGCCATCGATCTGGCATTTTTTCTGGGAGAGCCTGCCGATTCCGCGCTGAAATGGCGCAAGATCGCGGATTGTCCGCGAATGCTGGTCGCATCGCCCGAATATCTTGCGGCCCATGGCACGCCCGAACGCCCCGAGGACCTGGCCGATCACAATTGCCTGTTGCTGCGATATCCGCGCAGCCCGGAATATTTCTGGGTGCTCCAGACCGAGGAAGGCCCGAAAAAGATGATGGTGTCGGGACGGTTCGACACCGATGACGGGGATGTGCTGACCTCATGGGCACTTGGTGGAGAGGGAATCGCGAATCGCCCGCAATACGAGGTGATCGACGACATCAAGGCCGGGCGGCTGGTGAATGTGCTGCCCGAGGCCCCGCCCATGCCCGCCCAGTTCGGCAGCCTGACCCCGCATCGCCGCCTGCAGGATCCCAAGGTCCGCATGTTTGCCGACTACGCGGTGCGGGAGCTGAAAAAGATTTTCCTGAACGTATAGTTTCAGCCGGAAACATTTTTCCTTCGCAACCATCCAGGGCCGCGCGGGGATTCGCGGCGACTGTATTTCGCCTGCATCTGACCCGCGCCACGAGACCGGCAGGTATCCGGATCAAACCATCCTGAACCGCGTGCCCCAGGGATCGGTGATGATCTCTCCCGCCCGTGCAGGATCATTCACCACCACTTCGGCCAGCCCGGTCATCCTAGGGTCACGCGGGCCCGCGCCCCGACTGTTCCAGACATTGCCCGCAAGATGATGATGATAGCCGTTCCAGCCATACCACACCCCACCCGGCCCTTCGAAAGTCCGGGTCATGCCCAGGGCTTCGCGAAAGAACTCATCGGCCGGAACCAGATCGCCCACCTGCAGATGCACATGGCCGACACGGCTGCCCGAAGGCGCGCCACGCCACTCCCCTATGCCAGAGGCCGTCAGGCCGTTCAGGTCCAGCCGCATGGTGAACATCTCGACCCGATCGCCCTCGCGTTTCCATTCGGATTCGGGCCGGTCCCAATATACCTCGATACCGTTGCCCTCCGGGTCATCCAGATAGATTGCCTCGCTGACGCCATGATCCGAAGCTCCGCTCAGCCGAAGCCCGACATGGACAGCATGGCGCAGCCACCGGCCCAGATCGGCACGTTCGGGCAGCAGGAAGGCTGTGTGAAACAACCCAGCCTGCCCGGGATCGCGCGGCTTGGCATGCGGATCCTCGCGCAGTTCCAGCAGCACGTCCCCGCCCGCGCCCAAACGGCGGACGCCGCCTTCGCCGCCAAGCGGGGCAAGGCCGAGCATGGTCTCGTAAAAGGTCGCCATGCCGGACAGATCCCTCACCGTCAGGGCGACGTGATTTATGGATTTTCCGGTCATGATATCCCTCATCGCGTCAGTTGCGGCCAAGGGCGGCGGAACCGCCCCCGATCAGCGCCTGCACGATCAGCGCGATGGTCCAGAAGGCCGGATATTCCCATCCGCCTCCCTCGTTGCTGAAAAAGAATCCGTTCGCGCCATGGCTGAAGATGATCGTGCCCAGCATCACCGGCACCAGCGCGAGTGCCGCCAGGCGAACCTGCCAGCCGACGATCAGCGCGATACCACCGATCACCTCGGCCGCAATCACCAGATAGGCCAGCGCCCCCGGCAGGCCGATCGAGCCAAAGAACTGCGCCGTGCCAGCAGGGGTGAAGACAAAGATTTTCAGCCCGGCATGAGCCAGAAACAGCACCCCCAGGGTTACCCGCAGGATCAGCGCGGCCAATCCGGGCGCATTCAGTTTTTCATTCAAAGCGGTCAGCATGACTCGGCCCTTTCACAAAGCATTGCCTGTGTTCATGGGCGTAATATGCGCCTTTTCCAAATGGATGATAATCAGTGAAAATGGAAGATAATTTATTCCAAACAGGAATCAGTTACTCCAGTCATGATCGGGCCCCCAACGGTCGCGCAAGAATTCCAGCAGCACCCGCAGGCGCGAGGTCATATGCCGGCCCGAAGGCGTCATTGCGTAGACCCCGGATTCGCCGTCACGATATTTCGCCAATATCTCGACCAATCGCCCGGCGCGGATCGCCGGGGCCGAGATGAAATCCGGCACGCGGGTGATGCCCAGTCCGGCCTCGGCGGCTATGACGCAGGCTTCCGCATTGCCGAAGCGCAGGCGGCCGGGTAGATCCAGCAAAACCGGCTCGCCCCTGTCGCGAAAGTTCCACGCATCGGGACGGGCAAAGTTCAGGTCGGTCACGATATCATGGCCAGCAAGGTCGGCGGGTCGGCGCGGCACGTCCCGCGCCTTGAGATAGCCGAGCGCGGCGACGACCTGGATGCGCATGACCCCCAGCTTGCGGGCCTTGAGCGTGGAATCGGCAGGCTGGCCGATCCGGATCGCTGCATCAAAGCCATGTTCTGCCAACCCCATGTAACTGTCGGTGAAATGCACCTCCAACCCGATGCCCGGATGCTGCCGGGCGAAATCGGCCAGTGCGGGCATCAGTTGAACGGTGCCAAAGGTCAACGGTGCGGTCAGCCGAACTTGCCCCCGCGGGTTTTGCCCCGCATCGCGCAGGCTGTCATCCAGATCGTCGAGCTGCTCGATGATAGCACTGATGCGGGTGTAATAGGCCTCGCCCTCGGCGGTGGGAGAGATGGCGCGGGTGGTGCGGTTCAGTAGCCGCACTCCCAGATGCGCCTCCAGCCAAGAGACCAGCTTGGACGCCTGTCCCGGCGAGGTGCCCAGTTGCTTTGCCGCGGCCGAGAAGCCGCCGAGACGGACGACCTGCGCGAACATGCGGTCGGCGGCGAGACGGTCCATTACAGGCTGGCGGCGAAGCCGGCGACGAAATCGGCGAGCTTCTGGCGGGTCTTGTCGTCGGTCAGGTTGCCGTCCTGATCGAACAGCTCGCCCGCGCGCGAGACCAGCAGGCGCCCCTCGTGCCATTGCCGCGTGCCGAGTGTGCGCAGCACGGGCAGCCAGTGGCTTTGCGAATGAGCAGTGCCGAAATTGCCTGGCGATGCGCCGGTGACGGCGACCGGCTTGCCCCTGAAATTCTTGCCGCCATCGCCGCGCGACATCCAGTCGATGGCGTTCTTGAATACACCGGGAATGCCGTTGTTGTATTCGGGCGTGACCAGCAGCAGCCCGTCGGCCTCGGCCAGTTGCCGGTTCAGATCCAAAACCGGCTGCGGAATGCCCTGCGCGGCCTCTGCATCGCCATCGTAAAGGGGCACTTCGGCGATGGATCCGATGCGGATCTCGACGCCTTCGGGCGCGGCATCTCGGGCGGCGCGAAGCAGGCCGGAATTGAACGAGGCGCGGCGCAGGCTGCCGCTGAGGCCAAGAATGACGGGCATGGTTTCCTCCCTGTGATGGCCGGGGGCGGGGCGCCCCCGGCGGGTTCGGCTCAGGCGAGGGGCTTCAGCCCCGCCTCGATCTGCGCGCGTTTCGGTTCGAGGAAGGGCGGCAGTGACAGCCCTTCTCCCATGGTTTCGCGCGGCTCGTCCACGTCGAATCCGGGCTCGTCCGTGGCGATCTCGAACAGATTGCCGCCCGGTTCGCGGAAGTAAAGCGAGCGGAAGTAATAACGCTCGACCTCGCCCGAATTCGGAACGCGGAAACCCGAGACGCGGCTGGTCCATTCCGTCAGCGCCTGCTTGTCGGGCACGCGGAAGGCGACATGGTGAACCGCGCCCGCCCCCTGACGCGCGACGGGCAGGCCGGGCTGGACCGCGACATGCAGTTCAGCCGCCGCACCGCCCTCGCCCATCTCGAAGACATGCACCTGTCCCTCGCCATCGGGGCTGGGATAGTCGCGGCTCTTGCGCATGTTCATCACCTGCGTCAGCACCGCCTCGGTCGGGCCGAGATCGGGGACAGAGATGGTGATCGGGCCAAGGCCGCGGATCTGGTGTTCTGCCGGGACGGGGCTTTTCTCCCATACCACGGAATTGCCCTCGGGCGCGGCGACGAGGCGCAGGCGCTGGCCCTCGGGATCCTCGACATCGAGGCTGGAGCGGCCGTCCAGCACCGTGATCTGCCCCACATCGACACCCCGGTCGCGCAAGCGTCCGGCCCAGTAGTCGAGGCTGGCCTCGGCCACGCGCAACCCGGTGCGGCTGATCGAATGCGTGCCCCGGCGCTCGCGGGCCACCGGCCAGTCGAAGAAGGTGATATCGGTGCCCGGGCTGCCCGCGCCATCGGCGAAGAACAGGTGATAGGCGGATGTATCGTCCTGGTTGACGGTCTTTTTCACCCGCCGCAGGCCGAGCGTATCGGTATAGAAACGGTTGTTTTCCGGTGCATCGGCGGTGATCGCGGTCAGATGGTGGATTCCTGTCAGCTGCATGATGCGGCTCCTTTCCCTTGTCCGAACGCAATATGGCGCAGCGCCGCCGTTCGCGGCACCCGGCGCCTATGCAAAGCGGCGTTCGGATATTGCGAACGGCGACAACTGGGCTATTGTCCTGATTATGGGCTGGTCGATCAGTGATATCGAGACATTTCTGGCGGTTCTGGATGCGGGCAGCATCTCGGGCGCGGCGGCGCGTGCCGATCTGTCCAAATCCGTCGTCAGCAAGCGGATCAGCGATTTCGAGGCGTCCCTGGGCGTGCCCCTGTTCACGCGTCATGCCGGGCGGATCACACCGACCGACAGCGCCTTTGCGCTGGCCGAACGGTTGCGCCCCGCGCTGGCCGAGCTGATCGCCGCGACCGAGAGCGTCGCCGGGCCAGAGGTCGAACTGCGCGGGCGGCTGGCCATAGCCGCGCCGATGAGTTTCGGCATCCGCCACCTGGGGCCGGTGATCGCCGGTTTCGCACGCGCCCATCCGGGTCTGGAGATCGTGCTGGAATATGACGACCAGCTGACCGATCTGGGGCGCTCGGGTTTCGATGTCGGCCTGCGGATCGGACATCTGAAGGACAGCACATTGATGGCCCGCCGCCTCTGCGAAGACCCGCGCGCCCTGGTTGCCAGTCCCGATTACCTGGCGATGCACGGCCCGCTGAGCGATCCAGCAGACCTGCCCCGGCACGAGGTGATCGGCTATCTGAATGCGCGCCTTGGCGAAATATGGCCCTTTGGCCCCGGTATTCCCCTGCCGCGCTTGGGCCGGATCGCTGCGAATAACGGCGAGGCCATGCGGGATCTGGCCATTGGCGGGTTGGGGCTGGCGCTTTTGCCGCTGTTCATCGTGCATGACGCGCTGCGCGAAAGGCGGCTGATCCGGGTGCTGCCCGAATTGCCGCAAGAGCCGCTGCCGGTCAGCGTGGTCTGGCCGCCGGTCAAACCGATGCCCCGCAAGGTAAGGCTGTTCATCGATCATCTGGCCAATGCCTTTGCCGAATCTCCGCCATGGCAGGATGGGCTGGAGGCGGGCTAAGCGGCATTTGCCGGTTTCGCGCCCCCTCCGAGCCGGACACGCCGCATAACGGTATATAAAATATCTTGTCTGCGACAATTCCGTAACAGACCGCCACAAATGCGAGTCTGCAAAAAGGTTGGTTAATTGGTTAATATTACTCAATGACCGCCGAGATGGCGACAAGCAAAAAAACCTATGGTGTACAAATTGAATAGTATCGATAGCGCCAAGTCGCAACGGAATTCCAATGGCCGCGGCCGACGATCATGGAACGCCTATGTCCTGCATGCGCCGCTTGAGCTTGAACAACGTGTTCTTGACGATGCGGGCCGGCAGATCGAAGCGGTGGCCTTCGCGGTCGCAGACCGTATCCCGGCAGGGCGGACAGGCGAGTTGATGGAACTTGCAGCCCGAATCCAGAACTTCTGTATACGGGCATGAACGAGAAAGGAGGATGAATCACGACCAGCAGGAGATAACCATAACAGAGCAGGCCAGCGATCAGAATACTTCCAATGCTCCCCCAAAGAACACGCATGGTTCTGTCACGTATCGCTCATGAGGAATACGAGGCATCCTCTCTGGTTCGCTCATGGCCGATGCAACTAGGCCGGGACGGATGGGCAGACCGTTCCGGCTTGTTTAATTGGTTAACACTAGCCGAGACACGGCAGATATGCCATGCTGGCGCGATAACCAGTCGTGCCAGCAGTGGTATAATGTCTGTTCTTGAAGTATTTGGCCAGAACTTGCGGAATTTGACGGCCCTCCGGGGGTCTCAGACCTCGATCGCGCAGGATCTGGATATCAATCGCATCCAGTTTCAGCGCTACCTGCGCTCGGAATCCTTCCCTAAGCCAAATGTCCTTCGGAAGATATGCGACTATTTCGGCGTGGACGCACGGATCCTGACAGATCTTCTGACGCCCGCGCAGCTCGAACTGATCTCGGCAGGGCTCTATAAGACCGCGACGATGCCGCCGGAAATCGCCGCCATGCAGGAGGCGGTTGGTTTCTGCGCGCCGGATCAGGACTATTTTCACGGCAGCAACGAGTTTCCCGACGGAATTTACCAGATATGGCGTGGCGCGAATTCACGCCGCGACTGTGCGACGCAATTGCTGATGCGCGTGCACACGCTTGCTGCGGCGCGGGTGGTGCGGGGTTATACCTCGCGCGATCTGAGCCCGCGCCATCTTCGCGGGTTCGGACGGAAACGCGAGTTTCGCGGAATGGTGCTGCGGCAGCGCGAAGGCTATACGATACTGTTTTTCCATAGCGAACCGTCCCGGGCCATTTCACTGATGCACCTTCGCACCATCGAATTGGGGCTGATGTCTGCTGCGACAGGCATTTCGGTACTGGCCCGCAGCGAACAGGAATTCGGAAACCGGATCACCCGCTGCCTCGTCATGAAGGTGGAGGGCGGTCTGCCGGGCATGCTGGAAGCGGCGCGCATGCCCGCTTTCCTGCCCTGGGACGAAGTGCCCAAGCAAATCTACCCTTTCATTCGCCCCCAGAAGGAATGTTTCTGACCTCGTCCAGGCCGAAACGCGCGGGAAACGTGGCCTTCAGCGCGGAATCGAGATCCGTCATGGTCACCGGCAGGCCCAGGTCCACAAGGCTGGTGACACCGTGCCCGCTGATGCCGCAAGGGACGATGCCGTCGTAATGCGACAGGTCGGGTTCGAGATTGATCGAGATGCCGTGAAAGCTGATCCAGCGGCGCAGCTTGATTCCAATGGCGGCAATCTTGTCCTCTCGCGGAGTGCCATCGGGCAAGGGCGGTTTTTCGGGGCGCGGAACCCAGACCCCGACACGCCCCTTCCTGATTTCACCAGTTACACCGAACTCGGCCAGCGCCGCGATCACCCATGCCTCCAGCCCGGCCACGAAGCGCCTGATATCACGGCCGCGGCGATTGAGATCCAGCATCACATAGACAACCCGCTGCCCCGGACCGTGATAGGTATATTGCCCGCCGCGCCCGGTCTCGAACACCGGAAAGCGGGCCTGCAGCAGATCGGCAGCCCTGGCACTGGTTCCGGCGGTATAGAGAGGCGGGTGTTCGACCAGCCATATCGCTTCGTCCGCTGTTCCGGCATGGATCGCGGCGACTCGCGTCTCCATGAACTCCACGGCTTCTTCATAGCCGGTCAGGCCGCTGCTGATGATCCATTCCACCATGTTGCGATCTGAACCGAAGCAGCGGCGACGTCAACCCGGCGCATGCATGGCAGCTCCGGTCGCGGGGCAAATCGCATCCACGCCACGAACGGCAGGTTATGCAAAAATCCCTCTTCCCATTTCCGGCGCTCTCGGCTATGACCCGCGGCACTGCCCGGATGCGGTCGTGGCGGAATTGGTAGACGCGCAGCGTTGAGGTCGCTGTTCCCTAACCGGAGTGGAAGTTCGAGTCTTCTCGACCGCACCATTTTCCTGGAACGATTGCCGATTTGGGGGCGCCGGGGATTTCTTTGCCGCCCCGCAGCACAGCCATGCCGCCTTGATGGATCGAGCCGTTCCCGGCAATCGTGAAACCTGATCCCCTTGAGTCCGCCGCCATTCCCACCCGGTTGTGGGAGGTCATGAAAACAGGGATTGACTGCAAGGAATATTCAATTTTAGGTTGAGTTATGCGGCGGACGGAACCCGCTGTGATCTGGCTTGTTTACGTTGTCTGAAGCGCGGCCCGGCAAGGGCCGGGTCTGTGTTTATTCGAGGTGTTGCGATGGCTGATCACGAAATCGCATTGCAAAAGGCGGCCCCGGAGGCAGGCCGACAATGACCGGGCCGGAGCTGGTGGTGCTGCCGGAGAGCCGTCAGAGGCTCGCGGTCTACCTGATCAACATGGACGGCGCTGACGAACGGCGGATCGCGATGCAGCGCAAGCTGGATCAAGCGGGGCTGGCTTTTCAGCGTATCCGGGGGATCGACGGACGAAATCTGAAATTCCCGATCCCCGAATTCTGCGAACGATCCTACCGGCTGCTGCATGGCCGCCGGACATCTCCCGCCGAGATCGGCTGTTATCTCAGCCATATCGAATGCGCGAAGGAGTTTCTTCGCAGCAATGCGGATCTGGCGCTGATCCTAGAGGACGACGTATCTTTTGACGGTGATTTCCTGGAATGCCTGGATCGCGCGGCACAGCACAGGGATCAATGGAATCTGCTGCGTCTGACCACCGTCAACAAGGGGCGCAAGTTTCGTGTGCGCAACCTGGGCAACGGGCATTTTCTGGCGATTGCGTTGACCCGTGAAAAGGGGGCCGGGGCATATGTGATCGACAGAACCGCAGGCCGATGGTTCATATCGGACATGATGCCGATGCGGCTTGCCTTTGATATCGCGTTCGACCTGGAATATCTGCATGGGCTGCGCGCCTGCTTTGTCGATCCGCTGCCAGCGACGCAACGATCCGATCACATGACGCAGATACAATCCACCATCCGTGCCTGCAAGCTGCCGCGATGGCGCTATCTGACCGTGCTGCCATACCGGGCCTGGCTGGAAATCACCCGGGTGATCTGCCGGGGTCGCAGGCTGACAGCAGCGCGGTCTCTGCTCTCCGAACGGGCGTAGGCGATGACGCGGGCTTGCCGCGTCAATTCAGCGCCATGGGCCAAGGCTCATAGCGGTCAAGAATGAACGTGACGCCCGGTTGTTTCCGTCAGGATCCGGCGCGTTCCAAAGGCCGTTCCGCCTGCAATGCCTCTGCCGCTCGCGACAGACCGGGTGCCAATGGCAGCAGATCCGCCTGCAGCGCGTGGTAGATGTCCGGCTTGCCCGCGAATTGCGTCGCCGTCGGGCGATTGGCATCGTCCAGTTCGGGGAACCAGCCGCCGTGCCGGTGATCGACCAGATATGCATCGGCGAATGTCCAGAGCCGCCGATACCAGCCCTCGTCGTCATCCCGCCGTTCCAGCTTGATCAGCACGGCCAACGCCCCGATAGCTTCGGTCACCGGCCACCAGTAACGCGCCGGGTTATCGACCTCTCCGCCGAATTTCAGCGTATAGGCGAAGCCCTGCCTTTCCTCGTCCCACGCATCCGCGAGGGCACGTTCGACCAGCGCCCGAGCCCGCGCAGGCGCCTGCCCGTCAGGCCGCCCCGCGAGGTCCCAGTATTGCAGCAGTAACCGCGCCATCTCGAATGAATGGCCCGGAGTGGTCCCGGCGGGCCGGAACATCGGATTGCCCGCATAGCCGCGATCAGGCCGCCAATTCTGGTCATAATGCTCGGGAATGCGCCAATCCTCTGCGGCCGCCTGCCCGGCAATGAAGAAATCAAGGATACGCCCGGCGCGGGCCAGATATTCCCCCTCGCCCGTCGCCTCATGGGCGGTCAGCAGCGCTTCGACCCCGTGCATATTGGCGTTCATGCCGCGATAGGTCGAAAAGGGTTGCCATTCGCGGGTGAACTCGTCGCGGAACAGTCCCTGCTCCTCGTCCCAGTAGTGCCGGTCCAGCACTTCGGCGATATCGGCCAGCAGCCGGTCGGCATCCGGATGGCCTGCCATTTTCGCGCTGGACGCGGCCAGCAGCACGAAGACATGGCCGTAAGCCAGCTTAATGCCATCCGCCGCTCCATCCCCATCCACCGACCAGAGATAGCCGCCATGCTGCAGATCGCGATGCCCGTTCCACAGGAAGTCCATGCCCCGGTCGATGATCCCGGCGCGGTCCTCGCGCCCGGCCATCCGCGCCAGGGCATAGGAATGCACCAGCCGCGTCGTGGTATGCAACTCCTGCACATCCCCGGCCAGCGGTTTGCCTGCCAGATCCAGCGTATGAAAGCCGCCACCGTCACGTGGGCTGGAATCGAAGAAATCCAGCGCGAGATGCGCGTCCCGGACCAGCCAGGCACGATGAGCCGGATCCTCCAGCCAATGGGTTTGCGCCTCGGCATTACCGGGTCCGTCGGTCATCCGTTCCTCCATATTCAACGTTTGCGCATGGCGTCCATGAGCGCGGCACCGAAAGAGCCCTGCCCGCCATTTTCGGCTCGCGGGGCCGCTTTTCCACCCTTTGGCCCGCCCCGCCCCGGCTTGCCGTTCTGCATGGGGGCGCCCTTCTTCGCCGGACCTCCACGTTCCGTCTGCCCGCCGCCATCCTTGCGCATGGTCAGCCCGATGCGCTTGCGCGGAATATCCACCTCGGTCACGCGCACCTTCACCACATCACCGACCTTGACGACCTCTCCCGGGTCCTTGACGAAGCGGTTGGCAAGCTGGCTGATATGCACCAACCCATCCTGATGCACCCCGATATCGACAAAGGCCCCGAAGGCCGCGACATTGGTCACGGTGCCCTCCAGCGACATGCCCGGACGCAGATCCTTGATATCCTCGACCCCGTCAGCGAATGACGCGGTGACAAAGCTGGGGCGCGGATCCCGGCCCGGCTTTTCCAGCTCGGTCAGGATATCGCGGATGGTAGGCAGGCCGAAATGCGCATCCACGAAATCCTCGGCCCTGAGGCCCTTCAGTGCCGAACCATCGCCCATGATCGCACGGATATCGCGCCCGCAGGCGTTCACGATCCGGCGGGCCACACCGTAAGCCTCGGGATGAACAGCCGAGGCATCCAGCGGCTCGTCGCCTTCCCGGATGCGCAGGAAACCGGCGCATTGTTCATATGCGCGGGGGCCAAGGCCCGCCACATCCTTCAGCGCCGCGCGCGAGCGGAACGCGCCATTGCCGTCGCGATGCGCCACGATGGACTCGGCAAGCCGCGGCCCCAGCCCGGCCACATGGGCGAGCAAGGCGCTCGACGCCGTATTCAGATCGACGCCGACCGCGTTCACCGCATCCTCGACGACCGCTTCCAGTGCCTTGGTCAACTGCCGCTGGTCCACGTCATGCTGATACTGCCCCACGCCGATGGATTCGGGCGGCACCTTAACCAGTTCCGCCAGCGGATCCTGCAAGCGCCGGGCAATCGAGACCGCGCCGCGCAGCGACACGTCCAGGTCGGGGAATTCCTTCGCCGCCAGCTCCGAGGCGGAATAGACCGAGGCCCCCGCTTCGGACACAACCACCTTGGTCGGCGCCTTCACACTCTTGGGCAGGCGTTTCAGCATATCGGCAACCAGCCGTTCGGTCTCGCGGCTGGCGGTGCCGTTGCCGATGGCGATCAGATCGACATCGTGGCGCGCGATCAGCGCTAGCAGCGTGGCCTCGGCCCCCGCGACATCTTTCCTGGGCGGAAAGGGATACAGCGTCGCGGTATCCAACAGCTTTCCGGTCGCATCCACCACGGCCAGCTTGACGCCGGTGCGGATGCCGGGATCGAGTCCGATGGTCGCCCTGGCCCCGGCGGGCGCGGCCAGCAGCAAATCCCGCAGGTTGCGGCCGAAAACCCGGATCGCTTCGTCATGGGCGCGGTGCCGCAGCTCGGTCAGCAGGTCGATATACATGGTGTTGGACAGCCGCACCCGCCATGTCCAGCCCGCCACCTGCCGCAGCCATTGATCCCCCGGCTGATCGCCCAGCCTGCCCATGGCTTGCACGACGATCCCCTCGGCCCGCGCCGCACCGGTGTCGGGATCGGGCGAGATGTCGATGGTCACGACCTCTTCCTTGGCGGCCCGCAGGATCGCCAGGGCCCGGTGCGCGGGAATATCGGCCCATTTCTCGCGATGGTCGAAGTAATCCGAGAACTTCGCCCCCGCCTCCTCCTTGCCCGCGACGACCTTGGCGGCGATATGGGCTTCCGCCCGCATGAAGTCGCGCAAGGCCCCCAGCAGCGCGGCATTCTCGGACAGTTCCTCGACCAGAATGTCGCGGGCGCCATCCAGCGCCGCTTTCACGTCCGGCACCGCCCCGGTCACATAGCCCTGCGCCAGCGCCTGCGGATCGGCCGCGCGCTCGTTCTGGATTGCGCGCAGCAGGGGTTCCAGTCCGTTCTCGCGGGCTATCATCGCCTTGGTGCGGCGCTTGGGCTTGAAGGGCAGGTAAATGTCCTCGAGCGCGGCCTTGGTCCCGGCTCCGGCGATGGCGCCGGCCAATTCGTCGGTCAGCTTGCCCTGCTCGCGGATCGAAGCAAGGATCGTCTCGCGCCGCGCCTCCATCTCGCGCAGATAGGCCAGCCGGTCGGAAAGGTTCCGCAACTGCGTGTCGTCCAGTCCACCCGTCACCTCCTTGCGGTAACGCGCAACAAAGGGAACCGTCGCCCCGCCGTCCAGCAATTCGGCCGCCGCCGTCACCTGCGCAGGGCTGGCATTGATCTCGGTGGCGATGATGCGGGCGATGCGTTGGGCTGAGTCCATATGATCCTCTCTCATTCCGGGATCGAAGTCTTAGCCCTGCCGGGCATCCGCGCCAAGCACCTAATCAAGCTGCAACTCCGGCATATTCGCCGCCTCCTCCTTCAGGGCCTTGTCGCCCACGCTGTCACGCACCGCCTCGCGCAAGGCGCGGGAACGTTTCAGCACCCTGCGGAAACTGGTCTCGTTGAGTTCCAGCAGGCTGGTCGGCGTGATCGCCCTGACCTCGGCGCGCCGCGGTCTGCCGGTCAGGACTCCGATCTGGCCGAACATGTCACCGCGCCCAAGGCGCGTGGTCTGACCGGCAACCTCCTGTTCGACAGCACCGGAAGCCACAAAGAACACGCTGCGGGACGGGCTGTCCTTGCGCGAAATGATCTTGCCCGCGTTGACATAGCGGGTGCGCAAGGCGCGACCGAGCCGGCGCAGCTCTGCCTCGTCCAGATCTGCGAAAAGCGGAAATTGCCGCACCAGTTCCTCCTTGCGCAACGCAAGATCCAGATGCGGGCGACCCTCGGTTTCCGTGCGGCGGCGGCTGATATCCTGCATCAGGGCGGTGTGCAGCTCGGCCCCGATCAACCCGTCCTCGCGCATGGCATTGTATTCGCCCTCTTCCAGCCGCAGCGCCGTGCGGCGGATGAACCGGCGCTCCAGCTTTTCGGCATAGCCGGGATATTGCAGCCTCAGCCCCTCGATCGCCGTGCCCACGGCCTCGACCCGGCGGTTCAGCAGCTCATGCAGCAATTCCGCTACCCGTCGGCCATGAATGCGGCGAATGCGATGATCGATAAAGCCATGCAGATCGCGCAGGATCAGCCGCTTGGCCAACAGCATCTCGAAACGATCCGCCGTCATCCGCGCCAATGGCCGGGATATCCGCAACCGGTTGCGCAGGAACGCCGCCAGCCGGAAATCGGTGCCGTAACGCAGGCTGCGCCTTGCCGCCCGCTGATAGCCGGTTCGTCCACCGGTTCGCGCCGCTTCGATCAGCCTGTCAGCATCGAACAGCATCTGTTCGGACAGCCGGGCACTGATGGCGCGTTCGCGAAAACGTTCGAGGATCACCCCGCGCTCATAGCCCGCCAGCGCAATCAGCCCGAGGGTGATGCGGTCACGGTCGAGTATCTCGGTATTGTCCTCGGCCTCGGCGCGCTCCACCGCCTCGTCCAGCCGTTCGGCAAAGCGCTTGGCCTCGGACCGGACGGTCTCCCGCGTCAGTTCGTAATTCTCGGTGGTCTCGGCGACCTCTTCACGCACTGTCTGCAGGGAAACGGCAATTACCTGGTTGGACAGGGCCACGTCCAGCGGAGACAGCTTGTCCAGCCCCAGCCTGCCGATTACCCAACGCAGGCTCGTGCCCTGCACCAGCAGCGTGAACAGGGTGAAACCGGTCGCCAGAATACCCACCAGCCGCTTGGTTTCGACCGGCACGCGCAGGCTTTCCGTCACCGCCAGCGCCAGCGCCAGCGTGACCGCCCCGCGCAGGCCGCCCCACAGGATCGCGACGCGATAGCGCCCGTCCACATGCGGAGAAACACGCAGTGCCGACAAAAGGGGCATCAGGCCGAACAGCACGACGGCGCGGGCAAACATCGCCGCACCGATGACCACCAGAACGAGTGCGAAATCGCCGGGCCGCGTTTCGCCCAGAAGGCGGGGAATCAACAGCGCGGCAAGGATGAAGATCAGCGCTCCGGCCCAATGCGCCAGCAGGTCCCAGACCTCGCGCAGATTGGCCCAGAAGGCTGGCGACAGCCGACCGGGTCCGATGATGTTCATGGTCAGCCCGGCGACCACCACACCGATCACGCCGGAGGCTCCGAAAAGCTGCTCCGAAATGATATAGGCCAGGTAAGGCACCGCAACCGAAACCGAGATCTGCGCCAGCTCGAAGCGAGCGAACAGGACCATCATTGCCACGGCGATGCGCGCGGTCAGCCAGCCCGCGGCGGTTCCACCAGCAAATAGCATGGGAAAACCGCTGATCGCCTCGCCCAGACCGGGATCGGGCAGGCCCAGCATCACGAAGCCCATGAACAGGCCGAACAGCGCGATGGCGGCAGCGTCGTTCAAGAGGCTTTCGCCCTCGATGATCCTTGCCAGCCGGCGCGGGGCCGAGAGAGAGCGGAAGATCCCCACCACCGCAGAAGGATCCGTCGTGGAAACGATCGAGCCGACCAGCAGGCATACCACCAGCGGCAGCCCGCTGACCCATGACAGAGCATAGCCAATGGTCACCGTGGCGACAAAGACCGCCACCACCGCCAGCGTGAGGATCGGCACCCAGTCATCGACCATCCGCCTGACATTCATCCCCAGTGTCGCCTGAAAGATCAGCGTCGGCAGGAACACATACAGGAACACGTTCGAACGGATCGGCAGCGACAGTATCGCCTCGGCCACCGGGTTCAGCGCATCGGTCAGCTCGGTGCGCAGAAAGAAGATCGCCCCTGCCCCGATCAGCGTGCCCAGCACGGCGAGAATCACGCTGTAGGGCAAGGCTAATCGCGCCGCCAGGGGCTCGGCCAGCCCGATGACGACGAAAAGCGAAGCTGCGATGGTGGTCAGAAGAACGATGTCCATATCCCTGCGATAACCGGAAAATTTCGGCTAGGGAATATCGCGGGCGCCCCGGAAGATGGATATTTCGTGATCTGCCCTGCCGCAATGCGCGCGGGCCCGGATTTGCGGAAAATGCGGCTTTGCCGGATTGTTCCTTGTGACAGATCCTGTGTCCGGCGACGGCAAGTGCCTTACCTTTTGCGTTTCAGCGGACGCACCAGCCCTTCCTGGGCGACGCTGGCGACCAGACGCCCGGCCCGGTCATAGATCAGCCCTCGGTTGAAGCCCCGCGCACCCCCGGTAAACGGAGCGTCCAGCGCATAGAGGTGCCAATCCTCGATCTGGATCGGCGCGTGAAACCACATGGCGTGATCGAGGCTGGCGCTCATGACCGTGCCTTGCAGCCATGTCAGGCCATGCGGGCGCAGCGACGAGCCGAGAAGGCTCATGTCCGAGGCATAGGCCAGCAGGCAATGCTGCATCTCGGGCGGCTGCCCCTTGGCGCCGGACATCCGGAACCACAGGTAATTCCGGTCGTCGGTCTTGGGCGGATCGACCAGATCGCGAGGCGCGACCTCGCGAATATCGATCGGCTGCTCGCGCAGGAAATCCGGCAGCTTGTTCCTGGGAATCCGGTCCGCATAGGCGGCGCGCAGCTCGTGTTGGTCGACCAGGTTTTCCGGATCCTCCACCTTTGGCATCGGGTGTTGGTAATCCCAGCCCTCTTCCGCGATCTGGAACGACGCGGACAGGTTCAGGATCTGCTGGCCGTGCTGGATGGCAACGACGCGGCGGGTGGTGAAGCTGCCGCCGTCGCGGGCGCGGTCGACCTGATAGATGACGGGGATCTCGGGATCCCCCGGCCTGATGAAATAGGCATGAAGAGAGTGGCAGGCCCGGTCGGCCACGGTCCGGTATGCCGCCATCAGCGCCTGCGCGATGACATGACCTCCGAATATCCGTGCGGCCCCTTGTCCCCGATAGCCGATGCCACGGAACAAATCGACCTCGAGCCTTTCGATATCGAGCAGATCAAGAAGCTTGCGCGCAGCATCTGTCATCGGAGCAGTCCTTTGAAATCATACCGTTCATCGCAGAGGTCAGCGCGAATGACAACTGTCAGGATGCGATTTCGTCAGCGCCAGCGCGTCAGCCTGACGGCAATGCCGGTCACAGTGCCATAAACCAGCATCGCGGCGGCAATAGCGATGAACACCCCGCGAACGCCAAGATCGGTCTGGCTGATAAGAATCAGCGCGCCGCCGATCGCGAACCCGAGGCGGCAGATGCTGCCGATGACCGGCCATCTCATGCGCCCGGCTCCCTGGCAGGCAAAGTAAAGCGCAAGCCCCAGGCCGAAGAAGAAATAGAACGGGGCGACGGTTCGCATATAGGCACGGCCAATCCCGAGCGCATCGGCCTGCTCGGGATCAAGGAAGATGCGCAGCCAAAGATCCGGCATGAATGCCAGAACGATACCGATTCCACCGATGATCGTGGCGGCGCTCAGCGAACCGGTCCAGGCGATGCGGAGCGCCCGGTCTCTCTGTCCGGCGCCGATATTCGCCCCGACCATGCTGGTCATCGCCGAGCCGATGCCGAAGACGACCGGGATCATCAGGAATTCCAGCCGCGCGCCAAGGCCGTAGCCTGCCAGCGCCGCCTCGCCGAAGCGGCCGACGATCCCGACCATCATCACGATCGTGAGGGCTGTCAGGACAGAGTTGAAGGAGGCCGACAGCCCGACCTTGAGGATATCGGCGAACAGGCCGGGATCCAGCCGGGCGGGACGATCACGCAGCGACAGGCCCGCCTGCCCTGTCAACACGTAGCAAAGTGCCGCGAGCGCTCCGATGCCGTAGGCCAGCACCATGCCAAGCGCCAGCCCCGGCAATCCGAGCGCCGGAAACGGCCCCCACCCGAGGCCAAGCGCCCCGGAAAGCGGAATGGCCCCCATCGAGACCAGCACGAGCACGAGGCCAGGGGTTGCCATATTGCCGGTGCCACGGATGACGCTGAGGGTAGAATGGCAGACCCACAGGGAAACGCAGCCGGGAAAATACACCGCGGCATAGGTCATGGCGGCCTGGACTGCACCGCCCTCGCCGCCCAGCAGGGCGAAGATTTCCCGCCCGAACAGCGCCATGAGCAGCGCCGATAGCATGGCAATGGCCAAGGCCAGCAACCACGCAGCCACCACCAGCCCCCCGGCCCGTTCTGTATTCCCCGCACCCAGGGCCCTGGCGACCGCGGAAGAGATGGCACCTCCCATCGCCCCGGCGGACAGCATCTGCGTCAGCATGACCAGCGGAAACACCAGTGCCAGTCCGGCAAGGGCCGTCACGCTCATCCGTCCCGCGAAATAGGCCTCCGAGACGCTCATGGCGCTTTGAACGGACATCGCGATGACATTGGGCGCCGCGAGCCTTGCCAATGTCGATCCCACCGGCCCCTCAAGGAACAGGCGCGTGCGGGCCGCCCGTTTCAAGCTGGCGGCGGCCGCGCGGGGGACGGGGGAAATGACGGAGGCTTCAGGTTGTGGAAGCGACATTTGCCGGAACTTTCCGCATTGTCATCGCCGACCTGCCGAAATTGCCCTCTCGAAGCAATTCCCGGTCGATCAGGCCTTTCGGTTCATCGGGTTGTATTTTCGGTTCAGCCGCCGCATTCCGCCGATCCAGCGATCATAGTCATCCGTCTTGCGGCGCATGTATTCCAGCACCTCCTTATGGGGAAGCACCAGGAATGTCTCGGCCTCGATCGCCTTCAGGCATTCCGCGGCGACGACATCGGGCTCCAGCAGGCCGTTGACGCTGGCGACGCCATCCTCCTTGCCCCTGATCATGTCGGTATTGACCGCCTGCGGGCAAAGGACCGATACCTTGATCCCGTCATCGCCGTAGGTCAGGGCCAGCCATTCGGCGAATGCGACAGCCGCATGCTTGGTGACCGCGTAAGGAGCAGAGCCGACCTGGCTGAGCAACCCGGCAGCCGAGGCGGTATTCAGGAAATACCCGCCACCGCGTTCGATCATGCGGGGCACCAGATGACGCGCAGTCCAGATATGGGACATGACATTGATCTCCCATATGTTCTGCCATTGCTCATCCGGCACCTCGGGACCGCCGCGCAGCGAGATCCCGGCATTACAGCAGAACAGGTCGATCGGGCCATGCCGGGCCTCCACCTCTTCGACAAGCGCCTTGATATCGTCCTCGACGGTCACGTCGACCCGGCGCCCTATCCCGCCGATCTCTCGCGCGGTTTTCATTACCCCGTCTTCGTTCCGATCGGCGCAGATCACCCGCCTTGCCCCGGCCTCGTGGAACCGGAGCGCCAGGGATCGTCCGATCCCTCCGGCGGCGCCGGTTACGACGACGATGCGGCCCCTGACCTCCATGACTATCCCCTTCCGCCCCGGACTCGGATCGCGGCCTGACGGTCATTCGAGTTTTCGAAAGCCTGCCGTTCGGCGCGGGCGATGACATGATGATGCACCTCGTCGGGCCCGTCAGCAAAGCGCAGGGTGCGCTGCTTCATATACATCTCGGGCAGTTCCGACCACTGGCTGATCCCCGTGGCCCCGTGCATCTGCATCGCGTCGTCGATGATCTTGCAGCATTTCTCCGGCACCATGGCCTTGGCCTTGGACACCCATATCCGGGCCTCCTTGTTGCCCAGCACATCCATCGCCTTGGCGGCCTTGAGAACCATCAGCCGCATCGCGTCGATCTCGATCCGGCTGCGCGAGATGGTCTCCATGTTCTTGCCCAGGTCGATGATCTTCTTGCCGAATGCCTCGCGCGTCAATCCGCGGTGGATCATCAGGTCAAGCGCCTTCTCCGCCGCACCGATGGATCGCATGCAATGATGAATCCGGCCCGGCCCCAGCCTGAGCTGGCTGATCTCGAAGCCGCGCCCCTCTCCCCACAGGATGTTTTCCTCGGGCACCCGGACATCGGT
Organism: Paracoccus alkanivorans; assembly: GCF_003697785.1. Classification (GTDB taxonomy): domain Bacteria; phylum Pseudomonadota; class Alphaproteobacteria; order Rhodobacterales; family Rhodobacteraceae; genus Paracoccus; species Paracoccus alkanivorans. The sequence continues at coordinate 377,583 of NZ_QOKZ01000004.1, forward strand.
GAACCGGATATGCATATGGCCATGCGGGGCATCGTCATGCCCGAACACGTTCATCGGCCCCAGAATCTCGACGCCCGGCGTGTCGATCGGGACAAGGATCTGGCTTTGCTGCCGGAACGGCTCGGCATCGGGCGAGGTCTTGACCATGACGATCATGATCTTGCAGCGCGGATCCCCTGCCCCCGAGATATAGTATTTCTCGCCATTGATGACCCATTGGCCGTTCTCCAGCACGGCGCGGGTGCTGATATTCCTGGCATCCGATGACGCGACATCCGGCTCGGTCATGGCAAATGCCGAACGGATTTCACCATTGAGCAGGGGCTTGAGCCATTGCTCTTTCTGTTCGCGGGTGCCGACCCGCTCCAGCACTTCCATATTGCCGGTATCGGGCGCCGCGCAGTTCATCGATTGCGGAGCGAGCGGGTTCTTCCCCAGCTCAAAGGCGATATAGGCGTAATCGAGATTGGACAGCCCCTCGCCGGTCTCGGCATCCGGCAGGAAGAAATTCCACAATCCGGCCGCCTTCGCCTTGGCCTTGAGATCCTCGATGATCTCCAGCTGACCCGGCGCAAAGGCAAACCGCTCTGCGCGATCCTTGCCAAGCCTTTCGTATTCGGCCAGCGCGGGATCGCAGTTGTCCCGGATATGTCTGACGACCTTTTCAAGCAGGGGTCTTGCCGCCTCGGACATCGCCAGGTTGTGAAGATCGTCATGCGGATTCGCCTGTGTCATGCTGATTACCTCGAATGATCCTGTTCCGTGTGTCGTCTCGTCTTACCGGGCAAATCCAAGCGGCAACCGGGTTCCGCATCTGCGAGCCTCGGATAGTTCCCAACCGGTCAATGACGGATATCCGGCGGCCGGACCTCCAGCATGCCTCACCACGCCCTCAACCGGCCAACCGAGAGAAGCTGTTTGAATTCATCTTCCCGCCCATCACTTCCCCATCGCCTCCCACTCACTTCAGTGAGGAATTCAGAAAACTGACAGTTGTCAGTAATAGGGTGCGGCCAGTAATCAGGTCAAGTCCCGAAACAGTAGAATTGCAATTTCCGAGAATCTTCCAATCGACCGATTGACCTGGCCATCCACTGTATTTAAACATTACTGACAAACGTCAGGAAAATGGTGAAATGCTCACCAAGCCCAAGATCGGAGACATTTTGCCGGACAACACAGGGGATCCGCGAACAGTCCCGGCGCGGGCAACCCGATCGGAGCGGGAGGACAGGATTGACTTCAGGAGCAATTGACGTGGACCGGGTGCGATGACGGCAGGAAAAAACATCTCGGGACCTGTGCTGATCGCGCCGATGCCGAACCATGAATTCGACATTTCCGACCTGCGCGACTGGCTGGCGCCAAGATTGCCGGAAGCCGCGAGCGGGATCGAGGTCCAGCAATTCCAGGGCGGCATGTCCAACCCGACCTTCATGCTGACCTGCCTTTCCGGCGCGCGTTTCGTGCTGCGCAAGAAGCCTCCGGGCAAGCTGCTGCCCAAGGCCCATGCCGTGGATCGCGAATACAGGGTGATGAATGCATTGGGACCGACCGCTGTCCCGGTGCCCGAGATGGTGGCCTATTGCGACGATCCCGATGTCATCGGGGCAGAGTTCTTCGTGATGCGCTTCGTTGATGGGCGGATCGTCCCCGATCCGGCCATGGGACCGATCCCGCGCGCGCAGCGCCCGGCCGTAATGTTCGACCTCGTGGACAGGCTGGCGGATCTGCACCGGATCGACTGGCGTACCGTGGGGCTGGAAAATTTCGGCCGGCCCGAAGGATATCTGACGCGCCAGACCCTGCGCTGGTCCGCGCAATATGAAGGCGCGAAATCCGACCTTCCGGCCGATTTCGACTATTCCCGGATGGACTGGCTGCGCGACTGGCTGATCGAGCATGCGGGCGTGGCCGATTCCAGCGCCATCGCGCATGGCGATTTCCGCCTTGGCAACGTGATCCTTCATCCCACCGAGCCCCGGGTCATTTCCGTGCTGGACTGGGAGCTTTCGACGATAGGGCATCCGATCGCCGACCTCGCCTATCTTTGCCTGCAATACCGCCTGCCGCCGGATCTGCCCGGCTCCCACGATCTCGTGGGTGCGGGGTTGCCGGCGGAAAGCGAGATTCTGGCACGCTATTGCGACAAGGCCGGGCTTTCCGGCATCGAGGACTGGCCGGTTTTCCTGGCCTTCGCCTGTTTCCGCTATGCCGCCATCGTGCAGGGCGTGGCAGCCCGCGCGGCCCGCGGAAATGTCAGCAGCAGTAGCGCCGATCCGGAAGCCGACGGCGCCCGCGCCCGCCGCGTGGCCGAAGTCGGCGCCGAGATCGCACAGACGGCAGAACGGGCATAGGATGGCCGGAAGGTCGGTCAGCCCCTGTGACCGGCTTTTCCGCCCGGCGGTGCGGCAGGTTTACCTGACCGTGATCCGCCCATCCAGCACGGGCGCGTAATCCGGCCCCTGCGCGGCCAGGTAATCGGCCAGCACCTCGGCCAGGTCGGGACCGAAATCATAGGCGTTCTGTGCGTTGTTCGCGAAGACGTCATAGCCGTCCCCGCCTCCGCGCATATAATTGTTGGACACCACGCCATAGACCGCCTCCGGGTCGATGGGCACCCAATCGCCATCCTGCGCAACCATCACCTCGCTGATCCTGCTCCCGACCTCGGCGGCGGGATCGACCGTGTATTTCAACCCGGCCACCTGCGCGAAACGGCCCGCGCCTTCCTCATACTGGCTGGCACCGTTCTCCAGCGCAGCCACCACATCGGCGCCTTTCAGTTCGAAGGTCGCCAGCGTGTTCTGGAAAGGCAGCACGGTATAGACCTCGCCCATGGTGATCGGCCCCGCGTCGATCGAGGCGCGCAATCCTCCGCCATTGGCAATCGCGATGGTCACGCCCTGATCCTTGACCCGATCCAGCATCGCATCGGCTACCAGCGTGCCCATCTCGCATTCCTTTGCGCGACAATTCACGCGGTCCCCGCCAATCGGGGCCGAGGTCTCGGCCACCACCTTCTGCCGCAATTCCTCGATCGGCGCGGCCATCTCCTCGACACGGGCGGCGATCGCCTCGTCCTCGGGCACCGAATTGTCCAGCAGGATCGGTTCGCCCTCAGCCTTGGTCAGGTTACCTTCGTCATCAAAGGTCAGGATCAGGTGCCCCAGATATTTCGAATAGGCATAGGCCGTCGCCACTGGCACCTCTGCGCCCTCCGGCCCTTCGACCATGGTCGGATAAGGCCCCTCTGCCCCCTCCATGTCGCCCAGCAGCGTATGCGAATGGCCACCGATGATCGCATCGATCCCCGCCACCTCGGCGGCAAAATCCTGGTCGCGCAGATAGCCCACATGGGTCAGCGCGATGATCTTGTTCACGCCCGCATCGGTCAGTTCCTGCACATCGCCCTTAAGGCTCTCGATATCGTCCATGAAGATGACATTCGGACCGGGGGAAGCGGTCTCGGGCGTGTCCATGGCCAGGGCCGAGACGATCCCGATCTTTTCGCCGCCGACTTCCAGCGTCAGCGTGTCGCCGATCTTGTCCTTGAGGATATTCGACTGCGACAGATCCAGGTTGCCCGAGATTACCGGGAACTCGACCCCATCGGCCAGCACCACCGCCCCTTCCGGGCCGTCATCGAATTCGTGGTTGCCAAGCGCCATCGCGTCATAGCCGATCCCGGTCATGAACTCGGCCACGTCCTTGCCCTTGTAGGTCGTGTAGAACAACGAGCCCTGATACTGGTCCCCCGCATCCAAAACCAGCACATTGCCGCCCTCGGCGGTAATCTGGTCGCGCAATTCCCTGATCTTGGTGGCCACCCGCGCCACGCCGCCAAAGCATTCCCCGGCCTCGCGGGTCTCGGCATCGCAGGTGCTGTCATATTTGTTGATCGGCTCGATCCGGCTGTGCAGATCATTGGTGTGCAGGATATGCAGCACCGTCTCGGCCTGGGCCGCCCCGGCGAACAACGCCATGACCGAAGCCGCCGTGAGAACGCGAATACCCATTCCTGTTTCCCTTCTACCCTGTTGATAACCCTCGGGCAGATTGACCCAAGCCCGACAGGCGGTCAAACCCAGAATGCGGGTTAGCCTCCGGTCGTAACAGGGATACGACAAACCGCTTCGCATAAACGCGTCGCCATTGCGCCCGGCATCTTGACCCCGCCCCTCCGCACGCGGCAAATGCCCTCATGCTGATCTATAAAATCCTCCGTGCATCCGAATGGGCCGCGCTGCGGGCGCAAGGCCGCACAACCGGCGCCCCGGTCGATATCGCCGACGGCTTCGTGCATTTCTCGACCGCCGCCCAGCTTCCCGGCACGCTGGCAAAACATTTCGCGGGTGAGGACCACCTCACCCTGCTGGCCTGCGAGGCCCAAGCCCTCGGCGGTGACCTGCGGTGGGAACCCTCGCGCGGCGGCGACCTCTTCCCGCATCTCTACCGCCCGCTCGACATGACCGACATCCGCTGGACCCGCGAGATCACGCGCGGCACAGATGGCCACGAGACGGGACCGCTGGAATGAGCCTGATCGAGAAACTCGGCCTCCGCGCCCTGCACTGCCTCGACCCCGAACAGGCGCATGATCTGTCGATCCGGGCGCTCGCCATGGGTCTCGTCCCCCTGCCCGGCGCGCCCGTCACCTCGGACAGACTGCGCAGCGAACTGGCCGGGCTGAGCCTGCCCAACCCGGTCGGGCTGGCGGCAGGCTACGACAAGAACGCCCGCGCAGTCGCCCCGCTGATGCGCGCGGGCTTCGGCTTTGTCGAGCTTGGCGCCGCCACGCCACGCCCACAGCCGGGTAATCCGAAACCGCGCCTGTTCCGCCTCCCCCCGGACCGGGCGATCATCAACCGCTTCGGCTTCAACAATGACGGTGCGCAGGCCATCGCCGCCCGCCTCGCGGCCCGCCCCAAAGGCATTCCCGTGGGTCTCAATATCGGTGCCAACAAGGACAGCACCGATCGGGCCGCCGATTTCGCCGAGGTCACCCGCATCGCTGGCAGCTCCGCCGATTTCCTGACCGTCAACGTTTCTTCCCCCAATACCGAGAAACTGCGGGACCTGCAGGGTGCCGAGGCGCTGGCCGCCCTGCTCGACGGCGTGATGACCGCCCGCGACGCCCTGCCCCGGCGCGTGCCCGTCTTCATCAAGATCGCCCCCGATCTCGACGATGCCGCGCTCTCGGATATCGCCGCGGTCGCCCGTAACGCCCGCATCGACGCGATCATCGCCACCAATACCACGCTCTCGCGCGACGGGCTGAGCGATCCGCACAGGTCCGAAAGCGGCGGCCTTTCCGGCGCGCCCCTGTTCCAACGCTCGACTACCATCCTCGCCCGCCTTCACCGCGAAACCGGAGGCGGGATTCCCCTGATCGGCGTCGGTGGTATCGGCTCTGCGCAACAGGCCTGGGACAAGCTCCGCGCCGGGGCCTCGGCGATCCAGCTTTATTCCGCGCTGATCTATGAAGGCTTTTCGCTTGCCACCCGGATCGCTGAGGAACTGGACGCCCGGCTTGCCCGCGAAAGACTGACCCTGTCCGAACTGACGGGCAGCGGCGCCGGCGACTGGCTATAAGGGCAACAGCACACTGACCGGCTCCATCATTCATAAAATCACGGCAAGCTGCTTGCATTGCCGTGGTATTGGGGTCAGTTTGCAGGCGATCTCCAGCACCAAGGTGACGCCATGACCCCAGAACTCCAATCGCAGAAAACCCGCGCGTTGTGCCAATTGGCCCCGGTCGTGCCGGTGATCGTCATCAAGGATGCCGGCAAGGCCGCTGACCTGGCGCGGGCACTGGTAACCGGTGGATTGCCGGTGCTGGAAGTCACCTTGCGCTCGGATGCCGCGCTGGATGCGATCCGGGCGATGTCGGCAGTCGAGGGCGGTCATGTCGGCGCAGGCACCGTGCTGACGCCGGATGACGCCAAGCGGGCGAAGGATGCCGGGGCGGAATTTGCCGTGTCGCCGGGGGCGACGGGCAAACTGATCATGGCCTGCGCCGAACTGGAATTGCCACTGCTGCCCGGCGCCGTCACCGCCTCTGAGGTGATGCGGGCGGCGGATGCCGGATTCGACATGCTGAAATTCTTTCCCGCCGAAGCGGTGGGCGGCGCGTCGGCCCTGAAATCGCTGGCCGGCCCCCTGCCGAAGATCAGTTTTTGCCCGACGGGGGGTGTCTCCCCCTCGAACGCGGGCGATTACCTGAGCCTGCCCAATGTCGTCTGCGTCGGCGGCAGCTGGATCGTAAGCGATGCCGACATGGAGGCAGGCAACTGGCAGGCCATCGAGGACCGGGCGCGGACCGCCGCAGCCCTGCCACGCGGTTGAACACCACCCAAACCATGACCCGCGCCCGGCGCAATGTCGTGGTGCTGGTTGCCGCGCAGGCCCTGCTTGGCGCGCAGATGCCAGTGAACTTCATTCTCGGCGGTCTGGCTGGGCAGACATTGGCGCCCAATGCCTGCCTCGCCACCCTGCCCCTGTCGATGATCATCCTTGGATCGGCCCTGACAGCCCGGCCATTGGCCCGTTTCATGCAACGGCATGGGCGCCGGGCGGGCTTCATGGCGGCGGTTCTGGCCGGCGCGTTCGGAGCGGTGATTTCCGCGCTCGCCCTTTGGCTTGGCAGTTTCTGGCTGTTCATGGCGGGCGGGCTGATGACCGGCATCTACATGTCGGCGCAGGGTTTCTATCGCTTTGCCGCCACCGACACCGCGCCCCCGGAATTCGAGGCCCGCGCGATCAGCTGGGTCATGGCCGGGGGTTTGGCGGCGGCCATCATCGGCCCGGCAATCGCACGCATGACCAACGATATGGGTACGATCCCCTTCCTCGGCAGCTATATCGCCGTGATCGCGGTCAATCTGCTGGGGTTGGCCTTGTTCATGTTCCTGGACATCCCCAAGCCCCCGGTTGCGCAGGAGGGTGAGGATCAGGGGCGTTCCCTGTCACAGCTTTTGCGCCAGCCGGCCATCGTCGTGGCGATGATCTGCGCCATGGTCTCCTATGCGCTGATGAACCTTGTGATGACCTCCACTCCGCTTGCCGTGGTCGGCTGCGGCTTCGCCGCCAATAACGCCGCCGATATCGTCAGTGCGCATGTGCTGGCCATGTATGCGCCCAGTTTCATCACCGGCCCCCTGATCAATCGCTTTGGGACAACCCGCATCGTTGGATTGGGGCTGATCCTGCTGGCGCTGGCCGGAGGCGTCGCGCTGACCGGAGTGGAACTGACGAATTTCTTCGGCGCGCTGATCCTGCTGGGACTGGGCTGGAATTTCGGTTTCATCGGCGCCACCGCGATGCTCGCCCGATCCCACAGCCCGGCCGAGCGGGGCCGCGTTCAGGGCATGAACGATTTCGTGGTCTTCACCGGTGTATTCATCGCCTCGCTGTCATCGGGCGGGCTGATGAACTGCCTTGGAGGGTCGCCGCAGGCCGGCTGGAATGCGGTCAATCTGGCAATGCTGCCGTTCCTGGCGCTGGCCGGCCTGGCGCTGGTCTGGCTCACGCTCCATCACCGCCGTGCGGCTGAGGTGTCAGGCTGACCGGCAGGTTTCCCGGGCGTCAGATCTGGCGCTCGGGCATTTGCACCACCAGACCGTCCAACTCGTCGGTCACCTTCAGCTGGCAGGTCAGGCGCGAGCGTTCCGGATCGGGTTCATAGGCGAAGTCGAGCATGTCCTCTTCCATCGGATCACGCGGAGGCAGGCGGTCGATCCATTCCGGGTCCACATAGACATGACAGGTCGAGCAGGCGCAGGCACCACCGCAATCGGCATCGATGCCCGGGATTCCATTGTCGCGCGCACCTTCCATCACGGTCATGCCGGGGGTGACATCGACCTCATGGCGAGTGCCGTTATGCTCGATATAGGTGATTTTGGCCATTTGCTCGCTTTCCTTTGCTGCGCCGGAAATAAGACATCGCCAACGCAATGAAAAGAGGCGGACCGGCTGGCCCGCCTCTCTTGTTGCCGTGTCAGGCGGGTCCTATTCGGACGGTTCGTCAACGGGCAGCGCAACGAAGCGTGGCTCTCCCTCGCGGCGGATCAGAACCAGCAGCGATTTGCGCCCGGCTTCGCGCGCCTCCTCGATACGGGCATTCAGATCGGCAAGCGACGTGACCGGCTGCTGCCCCGCCTCCGTGATGAGATCTCCGGGCATGAGGCCCTTGTCGGCGGCCGCGCCCTCGGGATCGACTTCCCGGACCACCAGCCCCTCGGTGCCATTGGGCAGGCCCAGTTCGGCGGCTACCTGCGGAGTCAGCGTGGCAATTGTCATCCCCAGCAGTTGATCTTCGCCGGGGGCCGGAGGCGTCCTGTCCTGCGGATCGGCGGTACCCTCGGCAACCTCGCGGCGGCCAAGCGTCACCGTCAGCGTTACCGGCTGGCCATCACGCTGCACGGTCACCTCGACCGGCTCACCGGCCGGCGCATCGGCGACGCGCTGCACCAGTTCGCGGATATCCTTGACCTCGCCGCCGTCGAAACCGGTGATGACATCACCCGCCTGCATTCCGGCATCCTTGGCCGGACCGTCAGGAACATCGGTCACCATTGCGCCACCCTCGGTCGCCAGCCCCAGGGCCTCGGACATGTCGGGGGTCACGTCCTGGATCTTGACACCCAGCCAGCCGCGCCGGGTTTCGCCAAATTCACGAAGCTGATCGACCACTTTCGAGACAACATTGGAAGCCATCGAGAAACCGATCCCGATCGAACCGCCATTGGGCGACAGGATGGCGGTGTTCACACCGACCACCTCGCCCTCAAGATTGAACAGCGGGCCTCCCGAGTTGCCGCGATTGATGGCTGCGTCGGTCTGCAGGTAATCGTCATATGTGCCCGACAATTCGCGATTGCGGGCCGACACGATCCCCGAACTGGCCGAGAAGCCCTGCCCAAGCGGGTTGCCTAGAGCCAGCACCCAATCGCCCACGCGCGCAGTGTCGGAATCGCCGAACTTCACGAAGGGGATCGGATCCTTGCTTTCCACCTTCAGCAGGGCGACATCGGTTTTCGGATCGGTGCCGACGACCGTGGCAGGCAGCGTATCGCCCGAATAGAACTCGATCTCGATCTCGTCCGCGCCTTCGATGACGTGGTTGTTGGTCACGATGTAACCATCCGCCGAGATCACGAAACCCGAACCCAACGCGTTCGATCGCTGAGGCATGTTCTGCCCCGGCATCCCGGGAAATCCAAAGTCGCGGAACAGATCCTCGAACGGGCTGCCCTCGGGAAAAACCGGGCCCGGGCCCTGGGTAGGCTGCGAAACAACCGCGGTCGTGGTGATGTTCACGACTGCAGGCGCGACCTGCTCGACCAGATCGGCGAAGCTTTGCGGCATCACGCCGGGGCCGGATTGAGCGGATTTCGGTGCGCTCAGCGGCTCGTTGTTATTCGCCGCCTCCTGCGCCTGTTGACTGATTTCCGGCGAGACACCGGGGTTGGTCTGCTGTGCGGCGGCGAAGCCGAGGCCAACGCTCACGGCCAGAACCGAAGCGGTGACAAGGTGCCGAGGAGATAGCGGTTTCATGCTGGATGTCCTCATATTTGATTAGAATTTCGACGGCTTGGTCGCAGCCGGGACGGGTTTGATAAGAAACGGATTTCGCAACTCGTTGCAAATAAACCACGCTCGCAGTGAGTGAACTGATCGTGACTTTTATTGCAAGACGGGCGGAAAACCCTGTTTCCACCCGCCCTTGTCTCAATTCTGGTTCTGCTCATCCGTTGGTGCGGCCTCTTCCGCCGGAGGCTGCTCTTGCGGGGTTTCATCCGCCGCATCGGCATCTTCATCCGCAGCTTCCTGCTGCCCGGATTCCGGATCACCTTCCGCGGGCTGCTGCTCTTCGGCGGGCGGCGGGACGACGGCGGAGGGTTCCTCGGGCGGTGTCACCAGACTTTCCGGAACCGGTGTCAGTGTCACTCCGGCCGATTCACCCAAGGGCTTGCCCTCGCGATCGGTCACCTGCGGCGTCACCAGTTCCTGATCACCCTGCCCCGGCACTTTCTGACTTTGGGCTTCGGAAGCGCGGGAGCCGGGCGGCACCGGCTCCGATGCCGGTTTGGCCGTCTTGGAACCGTCCGCGGTCAGATAGGTGAAGAAATCACCGTCGGGATGGATAACCAACTGACTGTTTTCACCCCTAAGTGCCCGCTCATACGAGGTCATCGAACGGGTAAAGGCAAAGAATTCCGGATCGCGGCCGAAAGCATCGGCATAGATCGCGTTGCGCACGGCATCGGCCTCACCGCGAATGATCTCTGCGCGTCTTTGGGCCTCAGACAGCAGCTCGACCACCGTCCGGTCGGCTGCGGCGCGAACGCGTTGCGCGGCCTCTCCGCCCCTTGCGCGCTCATCCGCCGCTTCACGTTCACGCTCGGCCCGCATCCGGGCATAGGTGGCGTTCAGGTTCTGCTCGGGCAGGTCGGTGCGGGTCAGGCGCACATCGATAATCTCGACCCCCAGCCCGGATGAATTGCTACGCGCTTCATCACGAATCTGGTTCATCAACGCCGTTCGATCGTCCGACAACACGTCGGTCGAGGGAACCGAACCCAGAACCTCGCGGATCGCGGCATTCACGATCGGTTCCAGCCGGCCCTGCGCGATCTCGACACCGCCATCCCCGACTGCCTGACGAAAGCCAACCGGGTCGGTAATGCGCCAGCGCGCGAACGCATCGACCATCAGCCGGCGGTCATCCAGAGGCGTCACCTCCAGCGGCGTGGTCGGCAAGCCGAGGATCCGGTCGTCATATTTCACGACATTGTCGAGAAACGGCACCTTGACACCCAGCCCCGGCTGCTCCTGGACCGCGACCACGCGGCCCAATCGCAAAACGAGCGCCTTCTCGCGTTCGTCGACAATGAACAGCGCAGACAGGCCGACAACGGCGACCGCGATGGCGACGGGAACCGCAAGAGCGGACAAAGCTATGTTGCGGGCAGCCATCAGTTCGTCCCTCCGGTCGGGTTGCTGTTGCTGTCACCGCCCGAACGGCGCAGTTGATCCAACGGCAGATAGGGCACGACATTCGAGCCTTCGCCACCTTCATCCAGGATGATCTTGTCGACGCCGCCCAGAACTTTCTCCATGGTCTCCAGATACATGCGGCGACGGGTCACTTCCGGCGCCTTGACATATTCCTCGTAGATCGAATTGAAGCGCGCCGCCTCGCCCTCGGCCGTGTTGACGGCCTGCGCGCGATAGCCCTCGGCCTCTTCCACGCGCGCCGCTGCCTCACCCCGTGCCTCGGCAAGCACGCGGTTGGCATAGGCGTCGGCCTCCTTTTCCAGCCGGTCACGTTCCTGCTGCGCGGCCTGCACCTCTCGGAATGCATCGATCACCTCTTCCGGCGGATCGGCCCGGTCAAGGTTCACACGAACCACGTTGATGCCCGACTGGTAGGCGTCCAGCGTGTGCTGCACCGCATCCTTGAGATCGCTGGCAATGGCGCCCCGGTCGCGGTTGAGGATCGGCGCGAGTTCGCTGCGGGCGATGATGTCGCGCATAGCCGATTCGGACACCGCACGGATCGTATCGGCGGGATCGGCAAGGTTGAACAGGTATTTCTCGGGATCGGCAATGTTCCAGACCACCTGGTATTCCATGTCCACGATATTCTGATCGCTGGTCAGCATCAGCCCGTTATCCAGCGGTCCCGAACGCCCGGTGCCGATCTCGGTCACACGTTCGTTGGTGACCGGCACGACTTCGGCGGTCACGAAGGGCCAGGGGGCAAAATTCAGGCCCTCGGTGCCCACCGCCACGGCACGGCCGAACAGGAATTCGACGCTTTTTTCGTTGGTCTGCACACGGTAAAAGCTGGAGAAGGCCCAGATACCGATGGCAACCAGCGCCACGATGGCCACGGTGGTGCGGTTGAAGCCGAAACCCGGTCCAGAGGGTCCACGCCCGCCGCCATTCCTGCCGCCTCCGCCGCCGCGTCCCCCCATCAGCACACGTAGACGCTCCTGCCCCTTTTTCATCAGTTCCTCGATCTCGGGCATCTGTTCGCCGTGCTGACCGGGATCATTCTGAGGCTTCTGACCACCCCAAGGCTGGTTCGACGGGCGCTTGCCGCGGTCGTCTCCACGACCGCCATCGTCTCCGCCACCTTTACCGCCGCCGCCCCAGGGGCCCTGATTTGCCATGTGGTCGACCTTCCTTCCCTGTCAATTCCGTTAGTCGCAAACTGGGGGCGAGGGGGCAAATGTCAACCCTGCCCCTCCGGGTTTCATTCCTCGCCGCCATGGCGTCGGGTGATGCTGCGCATTGTCACCAGTTCCTCCGCCGCGGTCGGATGAACAGCCATGGCCGCGTCGAAATCGGCCTTTGTCGCGCCCATCGTGATGGGGATCGCGGCCAGCTGGATCATCTCGCCGGCATCGGGGCCGAAGATATGGCAGCCCAGTACCCGGTCACTTTGCGGCTCGACCAGCAATTTCATCATGGTCCGTGCATCCGAGCCCGCGAACATGGAGCGCATTGGCCGGAACACCGCCGAATAGACATCGACCGGGCCCCGCGCTGCCGCCTGTTCCTCGGTCAGGCCGATGCTGCCCAGTTCATGCGGGCGCAGATAGACGGCGCTGGCGACCAGATCATGGTTCACTTGCCGGGCCTTGTCACCGAACACCGTGTCGGCGAAGGAATGACCTTCGCGGATCGCCACCGGGGTCAGGTTGACCCGGTCGGTCACGTCCCCCACGGCAAAGATCGACGGCACCGAGCTTTGCGACCACTCATCGACCGCGATGGCACCGTTATCCTTGAGGCGAACGCCGGTATTCTCGAGCCCCAGCCCCCAAGTATAGGGCGCGCGCCCCGTCGCAAGGAACACCGCGTCGAATTCATCCGCGCTGCCGTCGTCGAAACGCGCGGTGATCCGGTCTCCGGTCTTTTCCAGCCCCGCCGGCGACAGTCCCAGTCGCAGATCGACGCCGATATCCTTCAGCTGAGCCGTCGCCATCTCGCGCGCTTCGCGATCGAAGCCGCGCAGCACCGCATCGCCGCGATAGGCCTGCACGGTCTCGACCCCCAACCCGTTCAGGATCGTGGCGAATTCGCAGGCGATGAAGCCGCCGCCGATCAGCAGGGCACGTTTCGGCAACTCGTCCAACAGGAACAGGTCGTCCGAGATTAGCCCCAATTCCGCCCCGGGGAACTCGGGTCTGGCAGGACGTCCGCCCACCGCGATCAGGATATGCTTGGCGGTCATGCGCGTGCCGTCGGCCAGTTCGACCGTGTGGTGATCGGCGATCCGGGCGCGCTGATGGTGAATCTCGACCCCGGCATTGTTCAGGCCCGAGGTATAGGCCGCCTCCAGCCGGTTCAGCTCGGCATCCAGCTTGGCACGGAAATCACGCCAGCTGAAATCGCCCGCCGCCGCATCGGACCAGCCATAGCCGCGCATTTCCTCGGCCATCAGCGGGGCGTTCGAGGCGAAGATCATCAGCTTTTTCGGCACGCAGCCCCGAATGACGCAGGTGCCGCCCATGCGGCTTTCCTCGGCCAGCCCGACCTTGGCGCCATGCTGCCCCGCCGCGATCCGCGCCGCGCGCACCCCGCCCGAACCGCCGCCAATGACAAACAAATCATAATCGAAACCCATCACGCCGCCCCTTCGTCGCCTTCGCGGCGCAACTCCACCACGCTGCCATCGGCCCGCCCGATGATCGCCAGATCGCAGATGCCGAGAAACAGCCCATGCTCAACGACCCCGGGAATCGCCGTCAGGGCACGGGCCAGTGCCGGAGCGTCCGGTATCGCCTCTAGCGCTAGGTCAAGGATGAAATTGCCCTCGTCGGTCAGAACGGGCTTACCCTCGCGCAGGCGCTGATTGATCGGCCGTCCGCCCAGATCGAGATCCTCCAGCGCACGGCAGATCAGTTCCCGCGTCGATTCAAAACCGAAAGCGAGCACCTCGACCGGCAGATGGAAGGCACCGAGCTGTTCGACCACCTTGCCGGGATCGGCGACCACCACCATCCGGTCGCTGGCCATGGCGACGATTTTTTCACGCAGATGCGCACCGCCGCCGCCCTTGATCAGGTTCAGGTCGGGATCGACCTCATCGGCGCCGTCGATGGTCATATCCAGCCAGCCGATCTGATCGAGGCTCTCGATTCGCAGCCCAAGGCTCTCGGCCAGCTCCGCCGTCGCCTTCGAGGTCGCGGCACAACGCAGAGTCAGTCCTTCGGCATGCACTTTCGCGGCCAGTTCACGGACCATGACGCTGGCGGTCGAGCCGGTGCCCAACCCCACCCGCATGCCATCGCGGACCAGTTCGATTGCGGCGCGCGAGGCAGCCAGTTTGGCGGGATCTGGATCGGACATCCGGCTCTCCTGTATTCGGTTCACGAAGTATATATGCGATGCGCCGCCCGAGAGCGAGGGCCCCCGCCCCTCCTGCGACAGTTTAGTTCCGTTGCAGAGTCTCGGGCAGAATCACGGTAAAACAGCTTCCCTCGCCCTTGCGGCTGGCGATACGCAACCGGCCACGATGGCGGTTGATGATATGCTTGACGATGGCAAGCCCCAGCCCGGTGCCGCCCTGTGAGCGCGAACGATGCGTGTCGACACGATAGAAGCGCTCGGTGAGCCGCGGCAGGTGCATCTCGTCGATACCTTCGCCGAAATCCTCGACTCGTATCGCCCAACCGGGACCGCGCAGCAATGGCTCATGATCGATTCGCTGCAAGCTGATGCGGACCCGTTCACCCGATGCACCGTATTTGATCGCGTTCTCAATCAGGTTCTGGAACACCTGCACAAGTTGATCGGCATCGCCGGGCAGGCTGAGTTCGATGTCCAGTCCTGCCGTCTCCAGCGCGACCCCCACCTCGTCGGCACTATGCTGCATCGTCGCCAGAACGCTACGCAGCAACCCCGGCAGATCGACCTCGGCCGAGGGCCGGCGGCGTTCCTCGGATTGCACTCGGCTGAGCGAAAGCAGATCATGGACCAGGCGGTTCATCCGGTTCGCCTCTCGCTCCATGATGTCGAGGAAACGGTCACGCGCATTTGCGTCGTCACGGGCCGGGCCGCGCAGGGTTTCGATAAAGCCGATCATCGCTGTCAGGGGCGTGCGTAGTTCGTGACTGACATTGGCCACGAAATCGCGGCGCATCTGTTCCGCCTCTTCGGCGACGGACTGATCCAACACCGCGATCAGCGCCCCCCGCCCGATTCCCGCGGGAAGCGGCGAAACGGTCACTTCCGCAGCGATATCGCGCCCATCGGCGGCAAGGCTTGCCCGCAATGTCGCAACACCGTCGGGTGGCGTCGGCAAGGCGGGATCGGGCGACGGGGCATCATGTTCCTCGGGCTGCAACACCCAATCCAGGGCCTGCACGACTGCGGGATGACGCACGACGGTGACAAAGGGCCGATCCAGCAGATCCGTGCCGAACAATGCCTCGGCGGGTTGATTGGCGCCGATCATCCGGGCGCGGCCATCCACTGCCATCACGGCTATGGGAATGCCGTCCAGCAGCGCGGCCACGCGCCTTTGCGTCTCTGCGTTCATTCGATCCGCCGTAATCCCGCATGAAAGCGTGCTGCATTGGCCCGATAGCGTGCAGCCGTGGCGCGCAGCCCTTCCTGCGCCTCGTCATCCAGCATCCGGACCACCTTGCCCGGTGCGCCCATGACCAGGGCACCGGGCGGGATTTCCTTGCCCTCCGTAACCAGAGCGCCAGCGCCGATCAGGGCCCCTGCCCCGATCTTCGCCCCGTTCAGCACGGTGGCGCCCATGCCGATCAGCGCGCCCTCGCCGATCTCACAGCCATGCAGGATCGCCCGGTGGCCGATCGTGCAATCCGGCCCCACCAGCAAGGGAAAACCGGGATCGGTATGAAAGACGCAGAGATCCTGCACATTGCTGCCGCGCCCGATCCGGATTTCCTCGTTGTCGCCACGCAGCACCGCCCCCCACCAGACCGAGGCTTCCTCCTCCAGCACCACGCGGCCCATCAGTTGCGCATCGGGGGCGGCCCACGCGTTTCCGGCCAGTTCCGGGGCAATTCCATCCAGTTCCCAGATCATCGGCGATCCTCCTCCATCAGCCTCTTGACGAATGTTCCCAGCCCACCCTGCCGGTCGCGGCGCAATCGTTCCGCGGTCAGGATGGCACGCAGCCGGGCCTCGGTCTCGTCCAGATCGTCATTGACCAGCACATAATCGTATTCGGCCCAATGGCTGATCTCGGCCCGGCTTTTCTCCATGCGCCCCTCGATCACCTCGGCGCTGTCCTGCCCCCGGGCGCGAAGCCGCCGTTCCAGCTCGGACAGGGAAGGCGGCAGCACGAAGATCGAAACGACATGGCCGCCAAGCGCGGAAGCGCGTATCTGCTGACCGCCCTGCCAATCAACATCGAAAAGCGTGTCGCGCCCCTCGCGCATCGCCGTCTCGACCGGAGCTCTCGGGCTACCGTAGAAATTACCGAAGACCTCGGCATGTTCCAGCATTTGCCCCGCCTCGACCATGGCACGGAACTCCTGCTGGGAGGTGAAATGGTAATGCTGGCCATCCACCTCTCCCGGTCGCGGAGAACGTGTCGTGGCAGAGACCGAAAAGCCGAGCGCCGGGTCCCACTCCATCAAGCGCCGCGCCAGCGTGGATTTCCCGGCACCGGAAGGCGATGACAGGATGATCAGCAATCCGGTGCGGTCCATCGGCACTATCCTCTGAGATCAGCTTTGCGGACGGGATGGACCAGCGTTTCCGGGGGGTCAAGCCCCGGAACATCCCTTAACCACTTATTAGGAAATGACTCGGCGGGGAACGATCATCGGCATAACCTGATGATGTATTCAATGACAACGGCGCGCCGAGCTACGCAACGGCCATCTGCTTATCGGGGATATCGCATGTCGGACAGCTTCGACGTGAAAACACCAACAACCACGCATCGCGTCACACGGACGGGCAATGTCCTGTATATAGTTAATTCGACGCGCCCCAGTGCCGACCACATCATCGGGGAATTGCGCAACTACTGGCAAAGCCTGCGCCGGAACGGGTCGGTCCCGCTGCGTGCGGATGTCTCGGCAGACGATATTCCGACGCTGCTGGAATACGCATTTCTCGTCGAGCGGCTCGCGCCGGGAATGGCCCGGTTCCGACTGGTGGGGCAGCATCTGATCGACCTGATGGGGATGGAACTGCGCGGAATGCCGTTATGCTCCCTGCTAAACCGGGATTCGCGCAAGCGGATGTGCCATGTAACGGAAACCGTGTTCCGGGCCCCGCAGATCGCCAAGCTGAAACTATCCTCCCCCGCCGAAGAGAGGCCGGGTATGAAAGGAAGCATGCTGCTGCTGCCGCTCCGATCCGATCTGGACGATGTGACTCGGGCGCTTGGCTGTCTGGTCATGAAAGGAACAGGCGGCACGAGGCCACAGCGCCTTGACCTGACCGGAACGAAGTTCACACCGGTTATCCCGGGCGGCAGGATCCTGCATCCATCGTCACTGACCGATTCCGACAAGCTGTGAACTTAACCCCAGGCCGGTCAACGCTTTCGGCGCCAGCGATATATCCCGGCGGCAGCGGCGGCATCCCGGCCAAGCGAGGGCACCATTGCGTCCTCTTCACGCTGAAACCCCAGATTACGCAGAATGCGGGCGGAGGCCGGGTTATCGTCAAACACCTCTGCCTGCAGTGCAGGCGGATCGAAGCGCGCGAGGTATTCCCCGAAGAATGCGCCGGCTGCCTCCTGCCCCAGACCCTGCCCTGCAAGCGACGGATCGAGGAAATAATTGATCGACGGCGGCTCCCCCGGCAACACTCCGACTGCTCCGGCTACTTGCCCCTTATGGCGGATCACCAACCGCATGGGTGGCGTCAGCGCCTCCCTGGTAAAGATCGGCGCAACATCATCCAGCGTCATGTCCGTGGCATAGCGCAACAGCATCCGGGCCACCTCGGGACGTGTAACGATACGGTGCAGATCGATCAGGTCGCCGGGCTGAAAGCCGTTTATCCGAAGGCGCGGCGTGTGCAGCGCGATACCATGCCGCGCCGCAAAATCCGCGCGTGTCAGATGCAGACTGGTAGCAGGGAATTCCCTTGCCTTGGCACGCGACCATGCCGTGACCTGCGCCCCGGCACGAAATCCAAGACGGGACAGCAACATCTCCGAACGATGATTGCCGTTCAGATAGACCGCATCGATTCCCTCGGCTCCGGCCATGAAATATCGGCTCAGTCCCAGCACCGCCGCACGCAGGGCGATACCCTGGCGCTGAAAACGCGACGCGAGCCAGATGCCGAAACTTTCGGCAATCCGCAGCATCCCCGCCATCTCGCCATCGACACGAATGGCATATTCTCCCGGACCCGCCTCGGCAACGAACCGCGCCGCGTCATTCAGACCATAGGGCTGCGGGATCGAGGTCAGCCAGCGGCTCATCTCGGGATTTCTCATCGCCTCGACGATCGCATCGCAATCTTCGGGATGGACCCGACCAAGGGTAATACGCTTCTGCATGGCCTCAGCGCGCGGTAACGACGCGTACCACGCCATCACCCGCGGACAGGGCGATATCACCAGCGGCCAGCCGCAACGCATCCTGCCCGAACACATCGGCGCGCCAACCCTTCAACGCGGGCAGGTCACGCTCTCCCGTCGCAATCGCATCCAGATCGGATGAGGACGCGATCAGCTTGGGCGCTACCCCCGCCTCGTCCGCCTTGGCCTTCAAGAGCACTCGCAGCAGCTCCGACAGCGCCGCATTCCCGGGTTTTCCCGGCTCTTCCTTCTTGGGCTGCGGCAATTCGCGCGTCTCCAGCCCCGCCTTCACCGCAGCGAGGATCCCTGCCGCGATGTCACCCTTTCGCGCCTCGCGCAGCAGAAGCCGGGAACGCCCTAGGTCGTTCTCGCTGGATGGCTTGGTCGAGGCGAGTTCGATCATCGCATCATCCTTGAAAACCCGCGACCGGGGAATATCACGCTCTTGCGCATAGGTTTCACGGAATCGGGCAAGCTCGCGCAGGATTGCCAGGAAGCGGGGCGAATTGGTCCGGGTCCGAACCTTCAGCCACGCGTCTTCGGGGCGGGTGGTATAGGTCTCGGGATCGTTTAGAATCGCCATCTCCTCGGCCAGCCAGCTTTCCCTTCCACTGCGGGCAAGCTCTCCGGCCAGAAATTCATAGATGACGCGCAGATGGGTCACATCGGCCAGCGCATAGGATTTTTGGGCATCCGACAGGGGCCTGCGCGACCAGTCAGTAAAGCGCGAGGATTTGTCCAGGCTCGCATGGGCGATCTTGCGCACAAGCGTCTCGTATCCGACCTGCTCACCAAAGCCACAGACCATGGCGGCGACCTGCGTATCGAAAAGCGGTTCCGGAAACAGTCCTGCGTCGTGGAAGAAGATTTCCAGATCCTGCCGCGCGGCATGAAACACCTTTACCGTGGCTTCGTGACGAAACAGGTCGTAAAGCGGCTCCAGTGACAGGTCGCTGGCCAGGGGATCGACCAGGACAGCTTCGCCTCCTGCCTCCTGCGCGCTCGAAGCGGGCGGGATGGCCAATTGAATCAGGCAAAGCTTCGACCAATAGGTCCGCTCGCGCAGGAATTCCGTATCGACGGTGACATAGGGAGCGGACTTGGCGGCTTCGACAAAGCGGGCGAGGTCCTCGGTGCGGCTGATCGCGGTAATTTGCTGGCTCATTTGGCTCTTTCTGGCTTGGGCGGTTCGTCCGCCGGCTGCGCAGGCATACGCCCAAGCAAGGCGGATGGAAAGGGTTTGCCTTTCCATCCGCCCTTTCCAGTGTCCGGTGAAACGGAATTAACGGGCCGCTTCAAGCGCGGCAATGATACCGCCGAAATCCGCAGCCTTCAGGCTCGCGCCACCAACCAGCGCCCCGTCCACATGCGCGATGGTGAAAATCTCGGCGGCATTGCCGGGTTTCACGCTGCCGCCATAAAGCAACCGCATCTCGCCTGCGTCGCTAAAACGCGCTCCCAGTTCCTCGCGCATGAATGCATGGACCTCGGCAATCTGCTGATCGGTGGGGGTGCGTCCCGTGCCGATGGCCCAGACCGGTTCATAGGCGATGACGGTATTGGCCGCGTTGACCCTATCCGGCAGCGAGCCCGCAAGCTGCGCACCGATCACCGCAAGCGTCTCACCCGCATCGCGCTGCGCCTCGGTCTCACCCACACAGATGATTGCGGTCAGCCCTGCGCCATGCGCCGCCACTGCCTTGGCCGCCACGTCGGCATCCGTTTCTCCGTGGTCGGCCCGGCGCTCGGAATGGCCGAGGATCACATAATCGGCACCGATGTCCTTCAGTTGGGCCGCCGAAATATCCCCTGTATGCGCCCCCGATGCATTGGCATGGCAGTCCTGCCCGCCCAGAACGATCGCATGACTTCCCACCCGCCCCTTCATCGGATGGATCAGCACCGCCGGAGGGCAGATCAGCACTTCGCAGCCCGGCTCGGGATGGGCTTCGCATATCAGGTCGATCTCGGCCAATGCGGCCAGATCGCCATTCATCTTCCAGTTTCCTGCGGCCAGTTTACGCGGCGCCATCGTCGTCCTCCTATCCGTTCCAGATCACGGATTAAGGGCAACGTCACCGGGGCGCAATCATGATAGCGTCACAACCCGGCCTCTGAGCGGGCAGGCTCAAGGTTGGGCACGGCTGCCTTCCAAAGGTTCGAAACGCACTGACTCGCCGCAGCCGCAGCTATCGGTGACGTTCGGGTTACGGAACCGGAAGCCTGACTCCAGCAGCCCGGTCTCGTAATCGATCTCGGTCCCGAACAGGAACATCTGCGCCATCGGCGCAATCATCACCCGCGCCTCGCCCTGCTCCACAACCTCTTCATTGGCGTCGGGCGTATCAGCAAGTTCCATCGTGTATTCCATTCCCGCGCAGCCGCCCTTTTTCAGCCCGATGCGCAGCCCATAGGCCTGCCTGCCGGCCATCAGCCGGGCAATCTGCCGCTCGGCCGCGGGGGTCATCGTGACTGGCGATGCGCCTGGAATCCCAAACATGATCGAACCTTCCTAATCTCACTGCCCCAGAAGATAAGACCTTGGCCGCCCCATCTCAAGATGCGCGCGAACCGGTCTGCTTCTTCTTCAGGAAAATATCCTCGGGCGGAGACGTCCACCAAGCGTCCGGGGGGCAGACAGCCCCCCGCCACCGCCGCCCTCCAGAGCGGCAACGCAGCACCCTACATGAAGCCCAGCTCCAGCCGCGCCTCGTCGGACATCATGTCCATGCCCCATTGCGGCTGGAAGGTCATCTCGACATCGACCTGCTTAACGCCCGGCAGGGGCTCGACCGCGTCGGCGACCCATCCGGGCATCTCGCCCGCCACCGGACAGCCGGGCGCGGTCAGGGTCATGATCACCCGCACCTCGTTCGCATCGTTGATGTCGATCGTGTAGATCAGCCCCAAGTCATAGATATTCACCGGGATTTCCGGGTCATAGACGGTCTTGCACGCCTCGACCACGGACTCGTAAAGCGGGTGATCGGTACTGGAGGGCGCGATCAGCGGAGCCCCTTCCATCATCGGTTCGGTCATAGCGCGTTCCTGTCCATTTCACTCGATTATATAGGGCAAGGGAGGGCATGGGTCCAGCCCGGGGCCAGATTGCCATCTTGGACCAAACCCGGTATGGGCGTGCGGTTCCAGCCATGGCAGATCCGATCATGTCCGACCGTTTTTCCTTTACCCTGAACGCCCGCGACGGCCGTGCCCGTAGCGGCATCATCCATACGCCAAGGGGCGAAATCCGCACCCCCGCCTTCATGCCGGTAGGCACCGCTGCGACGGTCAAGGCGATGCTGCCGGAATCGGTGCGCGAAACCGGCGCCGACATCCTGCTGGGCAATACCTATCATCTGATGCTGCGCCCCGGCGCCGAACGGGTCGCGCGCTTGGGCGGGCTGCATGACTTCATGAACTGGCAGCGGCCGATCCTGACAGACTCGGGCGGATTCCAGGTCATGAGCCTCGGCCCCTTGCGCAAGCTGACCGAGGAGGGCGTCACCTTCGCCAGCCATATCGACGGCTCGCGCCACGAATTGACACCCGAGCGCAGCATGGAGATCCAGAAGCTGCTGGGCTCGGATATCGTGATGGCTTTCGACGAATGTCCCGCTCTGCCCGCCACCGAAGAGGATGTAGCCCGGTCCATGCGCCTGTCGATGCGTTGGGCGCAACGTTCGCGCGATGCTTTCGGAGACCGCCCCGGTCACGCGCTCTTCGGCATCATGCAGGGCGGCGTGACCCGCGAATTGCGCGAGGAATCGGCACAGGCCCTGACCGGGATCGGTTTCAACGGATATGCAATCGGCGGGTTGGCGGTTGGCGAGGGACAGGAGGCGATGTTCGGGGTGCTGGACTATGCTCCCGGCCTTCTGCCCGAAGAAAAGCCGCGCTACCTGATGGGGGTGGGCAAGCCCGACGACATCGTCGGCGCGGTTCAGCGCGGGGTGGACATGATGGATTGCGTGCTGCCCTCTCGCTCGGGGCGAACCGGACAGGCATGGACGCGGCGCGGGCAGATCAACATCAAGAATGCCCGCCACCAGGACGATCCGCGCCCGCTGGACGAGAATTGCTCATGCCCGGCCTGCCGCAGCTATTCCCGCGCCTATCTGCATCACGTGTTCCGGGCGGGAGAGATGATTTCGGGCATGCTCTTGACCTGGCACAACCTGCATTACTACCAGGAACTCATGGCAGGGCTGCGCGCGGCCATTGCCGAAGGGCGGCTGGACGCTTTTGCCGCCGGATTTCACGCGATGCGGGCCGGGGGCGACATTCCACCATTGTAAACACCGCCCCTCGGGTCAATTGCGCAGGATCAGGTATACGGTCTTTCAGACCACCGCCTTGCGATACAGGTACCACGTGGCATGCCCCAGGATGGGCAGCACGACGCTCAGCCCCAGCAATAGGGGCAGCGACCCGATCACCAGCGACACCGCCACGATCAGCCCCCAGGCCATGGCCGGGACCGGGTTGGCGGCCACGACCCTCACCGATGTCATGACGGCAGTGACAACGCCGACATTACGCTCCAGCAGCAGGGGGAAGGATACGATTGCGGTCATCAGCACGAGAAGGGCAAAGACAAAGCCCACCGCCGTTCCCACGATCATCATCGTCCAGCCCGCACCGGTGCCGAACACGTCGGCAAGGAATGTGCCGATGCTTTCGGGTGGCCATGTACCGATGGTCATCAGATAGATGACATGGGCAGTTCCCAGCCATGCCGCGAATATCGCGAAACATGCCACAGCAAGCACTATGATCGCACCGATCCCCGGCGAGCGGATCACCTCGAAAATGGCAAGCCAGTTGGGCTCTTCTCCCGCTTCGCGGCGCCTGCTCATTTCATACATGCCGACAGAGGCGACCGGTCCAAGCAAGGCAAAGCCGGAAATCAGCGGAACGACAAGGTGAAACAGACTGCCCTGAAATGCCATGAAAGCAAGGCAAACACCGATGATCGGGTAAAGCGTGCAAACGGTGATCACGTCGGAACGAAAAGTCTTGAAATCGTCATAACCCCGCGCAAGTGCGTCGCGCAGGTCATCCATGGTCAATGTCCGGATGATTGGCTTCGATTCCTCCTTATCGCCCCCGATAGTTTGTATCATCACACCGAAATGGGAAATCGTGGCAATCACATGGCGCGCCACCCATGAGGCCGGGTTTCCGATTGTATGATCCATGTTCAAGTCTCCCTTATGCACTGCGTCTAGGCATCGGGAATGCGCGGCACAGGCATATCTCACACCTAGGCACTTATAGTGTAACAGAAAATCATGCACCCGGGGATCACGTTTTCAATATTCTCTCCCGGACCCGCGCGGCGGTGGAACCCCGTGGATGGCAATACCCCACCGGGATATGGTTTTCCGGTTGCACCTCTGCGCGGCGCGCCGCAGAACTTGTTGAAAGCGAGGGACAATCATGGCACAGAAAATCATCATCGACACCGATCCCGGGCAGGACGACGCTGTTGCGATCCTGCTTGCATTGGCCAGCCCCGAACTGGAGGTGCTGGGCATCACCGCCGTTGCGGGCAACGTGCCGCTATCGCTGACCGAGACGAATGCCCGCAAGATCGTCGAACTGGCAGGACGGCAGGATATACCGGTATATGCCGGTTGCGATTCACCGCTGAGCCGCAAGCTGGTGACGGCAGAGCATGTGCATGGCAAAACCGGTCTCGACGGGATCGAATTGCCCGCGCCCTCGGTTCCGCTGCAATCCAGACATGCTGTTGATTTCATCATCGACACCTTGCGGCAACACCCGGAGGGCAGCATCACGCTAGTGCCGGTCGGGCCACTGACCAATATCGCGGCCGCGTTCAGCCGGGTGCCGGATATCGTGCCACGCGTTCAGCGGATCGTGCTGATGGGCGGCGCCTATTTCGAGGTCGGCAACATCACTCCGGCAGCAGAGTTCAACATCTATGTCGATCCCGAGGCCGCAAAGGCGGTTTTCGCCTCGGGAGTGCCTCTGGTCATGCTGCCGCTGGACGCCACACATGAGGCGCTGACTTCGCGCGATTGGGTCGAGGCGATGCGCGCCCTGCCCGGAAAATGCGGTCCGGCGGTCGCCAGTTGGACCGACTTCTTTGAACGTTTCGACCGGGAGAAATACGGCAGCGAAGGCGCACCGCTGCATGATCCCTGCGCCGTCGCGTGGCTGATCCGCCCCGATCTTTTCGAAGGACGCGAGATCAATGTCGAGATCGAGACGCAGGGCGAATTCACCACCGGCATGACCGTCGCGGATTGGTGGCGCGTCAGCGGCCGCCCCGCGAACGCGCTGTTTATCCGTCACCTGAATCGCGAAGGACTGTTCGCATTGCTTAGCGAAAGGATCGCGCGGCTGCCCTGAGGCATTTCCGGCAAAGCGGCTATCGGCTTTGCTCCGGCTAGGGTTTCGGTATCATGTCTGCCGCCGTCCTTGTTTCTGCTGCGCCAATCGCCTGCCATGAAACCTCGGCGCTGGCGATGTGGGTATCGTGCCAGGTGCTGCACTCGATGGAGAAGCCCGTTGCTGTCACGTTTCTGGTGATGAGCCTGATACGGAGGTTCTGATCATGCGCGCTGTCGATTCCCGTCAAGCCGAGGCTAACCGCGGGTGGCGCGGCGAACGGGGCAGAAAAGACGATGTCTACAGTGACATTCCGATCTCCGTGCCCTGACCACATCGGCAGTCCCTGATCGACGTGATTGAAAATCTCGCCGGTTGCCGTGAGAATTTGCATTTCGCCGATTACTGTCCGTTTCTGGACGCGTCGAGCCCCAACAGGTGCATTTGTGTTTTTTTGATTTTGCGGTCTGGCCATTGAAAAACTCCTCCTCCCAAACAGTTTTGAACAGTTCGGGAAGAAATAGAAGAGCTGAACCGCGTCCACCATGCGGCCTCTTATCGGGAATGAAAAAGTCCCCGCCCAATGGCGGGGTGCGTTGAGATCACGAGGTTAACGGGTCAGTATCAGGGAAGCACCATCCAAAACGACCCATACCCTTCCGAATGGCCCGTATAGTCCCTCAACGATGCTGAACGGGTACGACTTTCCGCTGTTCGACAGCCTAGGCCGCCGGGTTCGCAGCGCCGATCGCATGCCAGGAGATGGCAGCTCTGGCAATATGGGTATCGTCCCAGGTATTGCATTCGATCGTGAAGCCGGTCGGTGTCACGTTCCTCGCCGCCAGCCAGAAACGCAAATTCTGATCATGCGCACTGTCGATCCCGGTCAGGCCGAGGGTAACCACCGGCGATTCCTTGAACGGTGTCCGGAAAACGACATCCACGCGAACGCTGCGATCCCCGTGGCTTGCCCACATGGGCAAGCCTTCATCGACATGGTTGAAAAGCTCGCCGGTAGCAGAGAGGATCTGAAGCTCACCTACCAGCGTCTGTTCCTGATCGTGCTGAATTTCGACAATATCTTTCATTGAATTCTGTTTCCGCGTTCGAGCCATCGAATCCCCTTCCCCGACAAGAGTGTCGGAAAATTGTGTGACGAATGTAAGACATCCGGGGCAATGGCGACCATGGCGAAGTTGTTTATGCCTATCCGACAATCGAATTTCCGGGCCATCCGGCCACTTTCCGCGCATGAAACCCATCCGCACCGAGCGGGATGTCGGATGCTTGGGCTTCCCTTTGGGATTCCCTGACGGCTCAAACCACCGTTAACCCGATGATCGTCCTCTTTGCCATGCTGGCATTCGTGCGACGCGGGCCTTCCCGGCCTGTCGACTCCGCATCATCGGCGCCAATGACGGCATTGTATGCTCTGATGTTTGAACGATCGCCTCGCTCACCGCCCGTTGCGGTCCTGATCCGGGGGGCGTTGGTGCCGGTGAAGGGAAACGTCGTATCCATAAAAACAATATGTTGATAAAACTATGCATGATTCATGCGAGAACCACCAGAACTTGTGTTTGCGGTCGGTCTCGGCGAATCCCTTGGCACGCGAATGTGACCGGGCATTCTGAAACATTCAGCCGCGCCGCGCGTTCCATAATACCGATCCGGAACGACGAACCGGAAAATTCATCACCAAAGGAGCGAAGCATGCGCCTTGTATTCATAACCGCCTCTCTCGCCGCGACGGCAATGGCCGGCGCGCTTCATGCCCAAACCTTGGCCACCGCCGATACCGATGTAAACATCCGTTCTGGCCCCGGTGTTCAGCATGCGGTAACGGGCAGTATAAAAAGCGGGGCCGAGGTTGTAGTCCGCGGCTGCATCGACAGCGTCAACTGGTGCGAAGTTGCCCGGGACGGTCAAACCGGTTGGGCTTACGGCAAGTACTTGACCGCCAGTTCGAGCAACGGCTTTCAGTCGATCACTCCTGAGCCCGATCAAGTCGAGGTAACGGTGATCGAAAAATCCACTCCCCGTTCGAATGGTGGCCAGAACGCCGCGGTCGGAAGCGTCGCCGGTGCCGCGATGGGCGCGATCATCGGCGGCCCGGTTGGCGCCGTTGCGGGTGCGACGCTTGGCGGCACGTCCGGTGCCGTAGCAACGGAAGAGCCGGCCCCCGAAATCCACAGCTACGTGACCACCCACAGAGTTGAAACCGTGCCGACGAACGTTCAGGTCGCACCGGGCACGGTCCTGCCAGAGACGGTTCCGCTTTACGATATCCCAGAGCACCCCTCCTACCGCTACACGGACATCAACGGGCAAACGGTGCTGGTGAACCCGTACGACCGCCAGATCGTATATATATATCGCTAAACGTTCTTTCCTGGTGATCTCCATAGGCGGTGCGCAGATCGCATCGCCTTTCGTTACCTTGAGGAAAAGATTCGATGATGGAAGGAGGCGCCTATTCGACCGTCTTCAGGTAATCAGGCTGATAGAAGGGCTTCCATTCTTCTTCGACCCACACCTCCTCATGCCCCTGCCCTGCATGCACGATTTTTGGTATCGCAGGTAGGAGGTTCGAATCCTCTCGCCCAGACCATTTTTATCCAGATAAAGCAAAGCACTGAAAAATTCACTTCTGGCTTACGGAAGCCGCGTTTTACAGTTCATTTACATTTCCGTTCCGATTCCAGTGTAGCTCGCCAAAAAATCTTTCAGGCTGTGACAAGATAAGTTGCAGCAGGCGAATGCTAGGCCGATAGCCCGCTTCAAGCCCAGATAGGGGGATGCGGTGCAGTCGTTAAAAGGCAGCGATGTGCCAGCTTGCGACCGCGCCGCCCTGTCACGGTCGAACAGCGCGGAAATGGCAAGAAAAGCAGAAATCACAGACGGGCAGATACCAGAAATTCCCCATGTTTTCCTGCAACGTAGTGAAATCTAGGGAAATTTACTGGTGCCGGTGAAGGGACTCGAACCCCCGACCCCATCATTACGAATGACGTGCTCTACCAGCTGAGCTACACCGGCGCCTGTTATGGCGGGCCGAATAGCAGGTTCCTGCGGGAGGGGAAAGAGGAACAATGTCAATAATCGCCCCCGATTCAGGTTTTCATGCATCTGCGGCCGGCATCTGGTCCGTGTGGAGTTCACGGACCGGGCATCTTGACCGCGTTGCCCCAATCACTGCGTGATCATGGCTTCTGGGGAAGCAATGGCTCGCGCCCGTCATCGGTCAGCAGGTTGACGCTTCCCGGCTCGATAACGACAGCGCATAGCGGCCGACCATAGGCCGCACCGCCGTCGACATTCAGGCGATTCCCGTAATGGGTCGCGCTGCCGATCGCCGTGTGGCCATGAACGATCAGCGGACCGTGATTCGCCTCGCTTTCCAGAAAGCCCCTGCGAATCCAGACCAGGTCGAGTTCGGCCTGATCCTGCAGATCGATGCCCGGCCTTATTCCCGCATGAACGACCAACGCGAGGGGATGCAGGAACCACAGCGGCAACGAGGACAGGAACTCCGCATGTGCGGAAGGCACTGCGCGCAGGGCTTCGGCATGCAGCCGGTCTCGCGGCAATGCGGAATTCACGCCGTAAGAGGCAAGCGTCGCATCCGCCCCCAGCCCCGGATGATCCACCCAATGCTCCGGCGCGCTTAGCCCGGGATCGATCCAATGGGGATCGCGCAGGAAGTTGGGCAGGAAACGATCGTGATTGCCCCGCGTCACGACCCAGGGCCGGCCATCCCGCTGCCCTCGCAACAGGTATTCCACGACACCGCGGGAATCCGGTCCACGATCGATCAGGTCGCCGACATGGACAATCAGCGCATCCTGCCCACCATCGCGCATGATTCGCGCATGCGCCTCTTTCAGCAGCGTCAGCTGACCGTGAATGTCACCGATCGCATAAAGTCGCATGCGGCCTCCCGGCGGTTTTGGCTGTCAAAGAATGTCACGCCGCCCCTGGAGGCGGCGTTCCGGAACGTTCAGACCTCGAATTGCAGCCTGCGCGCCTGCAGGAACTTACCGGTATTCTGCAGTGCAGCCAACGCCTCGTCGCTGATCGCCTCGTCCAGATAGAGGATCGCGATGGCGTCCTCGCCTGTCGCCGAACGGCCAAGGGTGAAATTGGCGATATTCACACCAAGATCGCCAAGCGTCGCCCCAAGCGCGCCGATCACACCCGGCACATCCCTGTTGCGCGTATAGAGCATATGCTCGCCGATCTCCGCATCGACATTGATCCCGCGGATCTGGATGAAGCGCGGCTTGCCATCGCTGAACACGGTGCCCGCGATGGAACGTTCGCGCTTGTCGGTCACGACCGTCAGCTTGATATAGCCCTCGAACACGCCGCCCTTGTCCTGCCGGGTTGTCGAGACCTGGACGCCGCGCTCCTTGGCGATAACCGGTGCGGAAACCGTGTTCACATCCGGGTTCGTCGCCTTCATCACCCCGGCGATCACCGAAGCGTTCAGCGCATTCAGGTTCATTTCCGAGACGCAGCCATCGTAAAGCACATTGATCGCCTTGATCGGTTCATCGGTCATCTGCCCTACAAAGGCGCCCAGATGGCCCGCCAGCTTGATCCACGGCCCCATGACGGCAGCCTCCTCGGCGGTCACCGAGGGCATGTTCAGCGCGTTCTGCACGGCGCCGGTCAGCAGGTAATCGGACATCTGCTCGGCGACCTGCAGGGCGACATTTTCCTGCGCCTCGGTGGTCGATGCGCCCAGATGCGGCGTCACCACGACATTCGGCAGGTTGAAGAGCGGACTCTCGGTGGCCGGTTCGACCGCGAAGACGTCAAAGGCCGCCCCGGCGACCCGGCCGTCCTTCAGCGCCTCGGCCAATGCCTCCTCGTCGACCAGCCCGCCACGCGCACAGTTGATGACCCGCACGCCCGGCTTCAGCCTGGCGATGGCCTCGCGCGACAGGATATTGCGGGTCTTTTCGGTGAGTGGCACGTGGAAGGTGATGAAATCGGCCCGCGCCAGCAGATCGTCCAGTTCGACCTTGGTGACGCCCATCTCCCTCGCACGATCCTCGGACAGGAAGGGATCATAGGCCAGCACTTTCATATGCAGCCCCAGAGCCCGGTCGATCACGATCGAGCCGATATTGCCCGCGCCGATCACGCCAAGTGTCTTGTTGAACAGCTCGACGCCCATGAAACGGCTCTTCTCCCATTTCCCGGCATGGGTCGAAACGCTCGCCTCGGGCAGTTGCCGCGCCACCGCGAACATCATGGCAATCGCATGCTCCGCCGTGGTCACGCTGTTGCCGAAGGGCGTATTCATCACGATCACGCCCTTTTTCGACGCCGCGGGAATATCGACATTGTCGACCCCGATCCCGGCGCGCCCTACGACCTTCAGATTGGCCGCACGCTCCAGCAGCTTTTCCGTGACCTTGGTGGCCGAGCGGATGGCGAGCCCGTCATATTGCCCGATCACCTCGGCCAGCTTCTCCTTGTCCTTGCCCAGATCGGGCATGTAGTCCACCTCGACCCCGCGATCGCGGAAAATCTGGACGGCGGTTTCCGACAGCTTGTCGGACACAAGAACCTTCGGCATGTCTGTCATCCTCTTGAGCTGATGCGCCGCGTGTTTCCTTGGCCGGTCGCATCTTCTTCTTTGTGCAAATACCTTCGGGAGGGGTCCGGGGAGGGCAGACAGCCCTCTCCGGCAATCGCGGGACGCTGATCAGCCCTGCGTCGCCAGCTCCACACGATAAGCCCATTCGATCCACGGCATCAGCGCCGCAACATCGGCAGCCTCGACCGTCGAGCCACACCAGATCCGCAGGCCCGGAGGCGCATCGCGATATGCCCCCGCATCCAGTGCCACGCCTTCCTTCTCCAGCCGTTTCGCCACGGCCTTGGCGAAACCGGCGCCATCCCTGATCGCGGGATCGGTGAACTTGAGGCATACGGAGGTCGTCGATGCCGTTGCCGGGTCTTCGGCCAGATCGGCGATCCAGTCCTTGTCGGCGATGAAGTCGCGAATGGCGGCGGCATTGGCATCGGCGCGGGCGATCAGCCCTTGCAGCCCGCCGATCCCCTGCGCCCATTTCAGCGCGGCAAGGTAATCCTCGACCGCCAGCATCGAGGGGGTGTTGATCGTCTCGCCCCGGAAGATACCTTCGTTCAGCTTGCCTCCCTTGGTCAGCCGGAAAATCTTCGGTAAGGGGCGGTCCGGCGTGAAGTTTTCCAGCCGCTCGACGGCACGGGGCGACAGGATCAGCATGCCATGCGCAGCCTCGCCGCCCAGCACCTTCTGCCAACTGAAGGTCACCACATCCAGCTTGTCCCAGGGCAGTTCCATGGCGAAGGCCGCACTGGTCGCATCGCAGATCGTCAGCCCGCTGCGATCCGCCGGGATCGCATCGCCATTCGGTACCCGCACGCCCGAGGTCGTGCCGTTCCAGGTGAACACAACATCGCGCGAAAAATCGACCTGCGTGAAATCCACGATCCGGCCGTAATCGGCCTTGCGCACGGTCGCATCCAGCTTGAGCTGCTTGACCGCATCGGTCACCCAGCCCTCGCCAAAGCTTTCCCATGCCAGCATCTCGACCGGGCGTTCGCCCAACATGGTCCACATTGCCATCTCGACCGCGCCGGTATCCGAGGCCGGCACGATGCCGATCCGGTAATCGGCTGGCACGCCCAGCACCTCGCGGGTCAGATCAATCGCCTCGGCCAGCTTCGCCTTGCCGACAGCAGCACGATGCGAACGGCCAAGCGGGGCATCCGCCAGCAGGTTCAGATCATATTCGGGGAACTTGGCACAGGGGCCAGAGGAAAAACGCGGATTAACCGGCCGCGTGGCCGGGATCGGATGATCGGTCATGTAACTCAGCCTTCCAGCTAAAAGCCCCTCGTTGGGGAGGGGTGTCCCGCTGCGGGACATACCCAAGCCCCGAAAATACTGCAACAGAAAAGTCTCACCATGCAGGTTCGCGGCGCCTACATCGTTTCGGTTTTCCGCTGAAACATACAAACGATGTAAGTTTTTGTTTTTACGCATTTCCGGACGCATTGAGGCAGGATCGAAAAACAGTCCGGGGGACTGTTTTTCTGCCGAAACGGTATCCACTTTCACTGGAAATGCTTTAACGCCGAGCGATGCAGGTATGGGCGAGGCAACAAAATCGGCAAAATGGGCTCCGCGGATGCTCCTGTACTGGAAATGGAAAGCCGGTTTACCCCCGCCTGCAAAAGTGCCGGGCCAGTCGGCGCAGCCAGTTTGACCAGTGCACACAGCTACAGACGCGGTGGATCACTCTCTCTATCGACAGGCCTCCCTGTCTCATCGGCAGTTCTGAAACTTCCGGGTTTTCACCGAAACCCTACAGGAAGTCGAGCAGCACCATACAAGTATCATATGAATTCAAATTGATGCACATTATTCAAAGCGACATCAAAACGGCGCGGGCGCATTGAAGCTCTGCTGAATTCCGCTCTCGGGATGCCTGATGCGCAGGCTTTCGGCATGCAGCATCAACCGGGGATGGTCCGCCGCCTCTCCGGTCGCATAAAGCGGGTCGCCAAGAATCGGATGGCCGATCTCGGCCATATGCACCCGCAACTGATGGCTCCGCCCGGTCAGCGGGAACAGCCTTACCCGCGTTTCCGCATCGTTCGCACGCACCACCCGCCAGTCGGTTTGCGCCGCGCGCCCCTCGGCATGATCGACCTTCTGCCGGGGCCGGTTCGGCCAGTCCACGATCAGCGGCAGATCGATCCGTCCTGCCTTTGGCTCCAGCCGTCCCATAACGCGGGCGATATAGGTTTTTTTCACCTGCCGCTCTTCGAATTGCTTCGACAGGTTCCGCTGCGCATGCGGCGTCAGTCCAAAGATCATCACGCCTGAGGTATCCAGGTCCAGCCGATGCACCAGCAGCACGGTCGGAAATGCCGCGCGCAGCCGCCCGATCAGGCAATCGGCCTTTTCTGCCCCCCGCCCCGGCACCGACAGCAATCCCGCAGGCTTGTTGACCACCAATATCTCGTGATCGGCATGGATCAGCTCGGGCGGATCTGGCGGCGGCGCATAGGTGAAATTCATTTTGCCACAAGGCGCATTGCAAGCCCCGCATACATCACCGCGGCGATCCTGTTGACCAGCCCGAGACGCCGCCCGATGACCTGCCCGGCCAGCCCGCCGACGACACCGTAACCCATCGTGACGATCGTGCCGGTTGCCGTAAAGATCAGCCCCAGCCCCAGCACCTGCTGCCAGATCGGTCCCCATGCCGGGTTCGTGAATTGCGGCAGGAAAGCCAGCAGGAACAGAACCGGCTTGGGGTTCAGCGCATTCGACAGAAAGCCGCGCCGGATGATGTTCCACACTCTCACGCTGCCACGAGCCGACGGATCGACGGGTCCGGCGGTCCAGCTTTTATAGGCCAGCCATAGCAGATAGGCCGCGCCCGCGTATTTGATCGCCAGCAAGGCTTCGGGATGGGCCGCGACGATGGCCCCCAGCCCCACGGTTGCCATGGTCAGATGCATCGACACGCCAAGGCCCACGCCCAGGCCGGCCAGCATTCCCGCCCTTGGCCCGCCCTGGATTCCGCAGGCGCTGGCAAAGAACACGTCCTGACCGGGCGCGAAATTCAGCACCAACCCGCCCAGGACAAAGGTCATGAGCTGGGCCGCCGGAATATTGGCCAGCGTGTCCCAGATCATTCTCTTGCCTCTTGCGGCAGGCCATCGGCGATCTCGTAGCTATCCCCCTTGTCGGCCACGAAGATATGCCCGGCCAGCCGCAATCCCGTGGGCTCATCCACCGCCCCCGGCCCGACCGCGACCCTGTCGGCCCCGATCCGCCGCCAGAACAGGCTGCTGCCGCATTCCGGGCAAAAGCCGCGCTCAGCCTCTTCAGAAGAGCGATACCATTTTACCGGCCCCTCGACCGAAAGGTCACTGGCCTCCGCCCCGGCCCAGAAATGCCCGGACCAGCGACGGCATTGACCACAATGACAGGCGCTGTACTCGGCCAATTCCCACTGCCCGCTAAAACGGACCGCGCCGCAAAGGCAATGCCCCGTAAATTCAGATCCCATCAAACACCTCCTCCAGTATCGCCGCCAGCCTCGTGGCATCCTCGGCGTCGAAAGCATCGGGACGATCGCTGTCGATGTCCAGAACCCCAAGCAGCCGCCTCTCCTTGCCGAAAACCGGCAGCACGATCTCGGACCGGGTTGAACTGGCGCATGCGATATGGCCGGGGAACGCATCGACATCGGCGACGATCTGCACCTCGCCGGTTCGCGCAGCCGCCCCGCAGACCCCTCGCGAAAACGGAATGACCAGGCAGCCATGCCCGCCCTGGTAGGGCCCGATCTTCAGCAGTTCGGGTGCGACCACCCGGTAAAAACCGGTCCAGTCGAAACGTTCGTCCGAATGATGGATCTCGCAGGCCAATGTGGCCATCAGCGCGACCTCGTCAGTCTCGCCATCGGTAAGCGCGCGAATCCGCGCGTGCAATGCATCGTAATTGCTCATGCTCCCTCTTACGATAGCTGATCGGCGGCGAGAAGCCTGCGCATTTCATCTTTGCGGCAAATACAGCAGGCCTCGTGATCGCCGGACAGCTTCGCAATAAGCTCGGCTTGGGCATTTGCCACAATTGAACGATACCCCTCGCTCCGATCGTTGGGATGAGCGTCAGAACGGCCATACGATCGGAATAACGACGAGGGCAACCACGATCACCAATGCCTCCAGCGGGGCGCCCATCCGGGCAAAGTCGGTGAAGCGGTAACCGCCCGGTCCCATGATGATCGTGTTGTTGTGGTGACCGAACGGGGTCAGGAAATCACAGGAGGCGCCTACGGCGACGGCGATCAGGAAGGGATCGGGACTTACGCCGGTTCTGTCGGCGATCGCAAGCGCGATCGGCGCCATGATTACCACCGTTGCCGCATTATTGAGAACCGGCGTTGCTGCCATGGTAACAACGAGGACGATACCGAGAAGCGCGAGTGGCGGCAGCGTGCCGGCGAGCACGACAACCCCGTCGGCGATGAGTTGCGCCGTGCCGGTGTCCTGAAGAGCCTGGCCGAAAGGGATCATCGCGGCAAGCAAGACGATCACGGAACCGTCGATCGCCTCGTGCACCTCGCCCGGACGTAGCGCGTTAACAAGCACCAGTGCCACCACCGTAGCGGTAAAGGCGATCGAAGACGAGACGAGGCCGAACGAGGTGGCGGCGATGGCGGCGGCGAAAAGCAATACCGGAGCCAGAATCCGGCGAGGTTCAAATGCAAGCTTCCTGTTTGCGAGCGGCAGCGCACCCAGATTTGCGATAACCTCATTGAGGTCATTCTCATCGCCCTCGAGCAGCAATACATCACCGGCCACGAGACGGACATCGCGCAACCGGCCATTGACCGGGCGACCCTGCCGGGACAGGGCAAGCAGATTGACCTGCCAATGGCGCCGCAGATCAAGGGTCGCCGCGGTCCGGCCCTGGACCCATGAAACCGGAGTTATCACGGCTTCGGCGACAATCAGATCTCCGGTGACGGGGTGCTCCTCGGCCTCGCTCTCGGGCGGGCGTTCCGCAAGTTCCAGCCCCTGTGCTTTGACGAGCTTCTGAAGAGTGTCGGAGTCGCTCTGCACCATGAGCACGTCACCGGCTTTGACTGACTCGTATAGCAGGCGACCGATCAGCCGGCGCTCGTTGCGCAGGATGCCGACAACGATGATAGCGTCATCCGATTCCCGCTCGAGTTCAACGACCGTCTTGCCGATGATCGCGCTCTCTTCGCCAACGCGCAGTTCGGTAATGTAATCGGTGACCTCGAAACTCTCCTGTTCCGCTGCCCTGCCTTTCCGGTCCTTGGGAATCAGGCGCCAGCCGATCATGACGACGAAAGCGACGCCGACCAGGGCCACGGCCAGGCCGACCGGTGTGAAATCGAACATGCTGAAACGCTCGCCAAGGGTCTGCTCCCGAAACTGGGAGATCAGCAGATTCGGCGGAGTCCCGATCAATGTCAGCATACCGCCAAGCAACGTGGAAAAAGACAGTGGCATCAGCAGCCGGGACGACGAATACCCGGACGCCTTCGCGGCAGATATCGCCACGGGCATCAACAGTGCCAGCGCACCGACATTATTCATGAAGCCGGACAGAACGGCACCGAGGAGGCACAGGCTGGCCCGCTGTCCGGAAGGATTGCTTGTAAGAGCCATGACGCGATCACCGACCAGATCGATGACGCCCGACCGGCCAAGCGCATGGCTGATGGCCAGAACAGCGGCCACAGTGACAACCGCCGCATTGCCAAAGCCGCTGAAGGCGTCATCCGGATCGATGAGACCGAACCCGACACCCGCCATGAGCGAGAGCATGGCAACGACATCATAGCGCCAGCGTCCCCACACGAACAATACCAGCGTACAAACGAGGATCGCGCTGATAGCGGCCTGATCGAAGGTCATAGGTTCCCGCCTGCGGCATACCGGGTGCACCTGGCGCCCCTGACGGGATAGCTCGACTCCGGATATTCCGAACCTGATCGCCGAAGATGGAGATAGACTTGCCTCACGTTCATCGGGCCTCTCAAGAGCAGTGAGCGTGCAGCGCACGCCGTGCATCAGCCTCCGGAACTGGTCATTCAGCACGACCGCGAGAGTGCTGCCCGTCGTCAGAGCAATTATCCCATCTCGCGGCGCAAATTAACAAAGAATGGGGCTCGTCATTCGCCTGATGTTATGCGGCTGGCTTGCGGTGATGCAAGCGCCGATGTCGGATGGGCTCGCAGGCTTCTTTCGCGTTGTTTGATAAGGTTTTCGGTCCTGCCCAAGCGGGCATCGCGAAAAGCCGGCCCAAAGCCGGTTCTCGCTCCGATATCAGCGTGGCAATCCGGTGTTCTCTGCGTCGAGCCGTCTATAATCCCCGGAAATGATAATCATCGCTTCAACAGTAGAGAACCGCGACGGTCATTTTTACGCGTTTTTAACACGCCACCCCGAAAACTCACATATCGCCTTAACGCGGGTTCGCGCGATGGCTGCTGCGATTGAAAATGCAGGAGCTGGATTATGGCTGATCTGATTTACCTGGCGCTTGGCATCGGCTGCTTCGCCGCCTTTGCCGCGACAACCCGCCTGATCGACCGATTGTGAGGACGTGATGCTGGATCTCGTTCTTGGCCTCGCCGTCGCGGCGGGGGTTTTCATCTTTCTGATCCTGGCGCTGACGCGCCCGGGACGTTTCTGAGGAGGCGGCGATGACCGATCTGATCGGATATATCCTTTACGCCGCCGTCCTGACCGGGGGCGGCTATCTGCTCGCCGCCCATATGATCCGCGTCTATGCGGAAGAGCGGAACCTGCTCTCGCCCTTGCTTGCGCCGGTTGAAAAGGGGTTTTACAGCCTCGCAGGAATTCGATCCGGCGCTTCGCAAGGCTGGCGGGGCTATGCGATGGCTGTGCTGGGCTTCAACCTTGCCGGATTCGGCCTGCTCTATGCCATTCTCAGGCTGCAGGGTCTGCTGCCGCTGAACCCGGACGGGATCGGCGCGATGTCTCCGGATCTGGCTTTCAATACGGCGGTCAGCTTTGTCACGAATACCAACTGGCAGGCCTATTCCGGCGAGGTCCAGCTTTCCTATCTTTCCCAGATGGCCGGGCTGACGCTGCAGAATTTCGTCTCTGCGGCGACAGGCATGGCGGTGGCGGTCGCCGTGATCCGCGGCTTTACCGGGACGAAGGACAGTGGACTGGGCAATTTCTGGTGCGACATGACTCGCTCGGTCCTTTATGTCCTGCTACCGCTTTCGGTCATACTGGGGTTGATCCTGATCCTTCAGGGTATGCCCCAGACATTGCTGGGCGCCGCCCATGTCACGACGCTTGAAGGCGCCGATCAGGTGATCGCGCGCGGTCCGGCGGCCAGCCAGATCGCCATCAAGCAACTGGGCACCAATGGCGGCGGTTTCTTCGGCGTGAACTCGGCCCATCCGTTCGAGAACCCGACCATAGTCTCGAACATGTTCCAGACGCTGGCGATCCTGCTGATCCCGGTCTCCTTCTGTTTCCTGTTCGGCCGGATGGCGAAGGACGGGCGGCAGGGCTGGGCGATCTTTGCCGCCATGTCGGCAATGTTCGTGCTGGGGCTGACGGTCATCCATCTGGGCGAAACCGGAGGCAATCCGTTGCTGGGCGCCGGTCCTAACATGGAGGGCAAGGAGGTCCGCTTCGGCGCCGCCCTGTCGGCGCTCTGGGCCGAGGCCACGACCGCCGCCTCCAACGGCTCGGTCAACGCGATGCATGACAGTTTCATGCCGCTATCCGGCCTTGTCACGCTGGTCAACATGCAGATCGGCGAGGTAATCTTCGGCGGCGTCGGGGCCGGGTTCTACGGGATGCTGCTTTATGTCGTGCTGGCCGTGTTCCTGGCCGGGCTGATGGTCGGGCGCTCGCCCGAATATCTGGGCCGCAAGATCGAGGGGCGCGAGGTCACGCTTGCGATACTGGCCTTTCTGTCGATGCCGTTGGGTATCCTTGTCGGCGGCGCGGTTTCGGCCACGGTGCCGATGGCGCTGCAATCGGTGCAGGATGCCGGACCGCATGGGCTGAGCGAGATCCTCTATGCCTATTCCTCGGCAGTCGGCAATAACGGCTCTGCATTCGCGGGCTGGGGCGCGGCCGAACCCTGGCAGACCACCGCGCTTGGCCTTGCGATGCTGCTGGGCCGCTATGCTATTATCGTGCCGATGCTGGCCATCGCCGGATCGCTGATCGCCAAGCAGCAAAGCCCGTCCACCGCCGGGACCTTCCCCACGCATGGGCCGCTTTTCGTGACGCTTCTGATCGTCACGGTGGCGATTTTCGGCGCGCTGACATTCTTTCCGGTCCTCGCCCTTGGCCCCATTGCCGAACATACGGCCCTGATCGCCGGGCAAGGCTATTGATCCATGCCGCGGCCTGCATCCGTGGCCGCGGTGCGATTTCCCAATTCAAGGACAAGACAGATGTCCCGCAGCGAACTTGCCCCCAAGGGGCTTTACATGGCGGCACTGAAAGCCGCCTTTACCAAGCTCGACCCCAGGCAGTTGATGGGGAATGCCGTGATCTTCGTGACCGCTATCGTGGCCGCGATGACCACCCTTCTGGCCCTGCGCGACGCCGCCCTTGGTGCGGATGATGCCGCTGTCAGCCTGCAAATCGCCTTCTGGCTCTGGGTCTGCGTGCTGTTCGCGAATTTTGCCGAGGCATTGGCCGAGGGGCGGGGCAAGGCGCGGGCAGACAGCCTGCGCGCCACCAAGGCAGAGACCATGGTCAAGCTGCTTGCAAGCGAGGATGACGCCTCGCCGAAGGAAATCGCCTCTTCGTCGCTGCGCAAGGGGCAACTCGTCCTGGTCGAGGCCGGTGATCTTATCCCTACGGATGCAGAGGTCATTCGCGGCGTCGCCTCTGTCGATGAGAGCGCGATCACCGGGGAAAGCGCCCCGGTGATCCGCGAGAGCGGCGGCGACAGATCGAGCGTCACCGGCGGCACACGGATCGTATCCGACAGCCTGATCATCAGGATCGTGGCCGAGCCGGGCAAGAGTTTCCTCGACCGCATGATCTCGATGGTCGAGGGCGCGGAGCGGCAGAAGACACCGAACGAGATCGCCCTGAACATCCTGCTGGCGGGCCTGACCCTGATCTTTTTGCTGGTCGTGGTCACGCTCGAACCCTTCGCCCGCTATTCCGGGATCGTGATTCCCGTGGTCACGCTGGCCGCGCTTTTCGTTACGCTGATCCCGACGACGATCGGTGGCCTGCTCTCTGCCATCGGGATCGCCGGGATGGATCGCCTCGTCCGCGCGAATGTAATCGCCAAGTCGGGCCGCGCGGTCGAAGCGGCGGGCGATGTCGACACGCTGCTGCTCGACAAGACCGGAACCATCACCTTCGGCAACCGGATGGCCGATGCCTTCCTGCCCGCCCGGGGGATCAGCGAAAGGCAGCTTGCGCAGGCGGCATTCCTTGCCTCGCTTGCCGACGAGACGCCCGAGGGAAAATCCATCGTCGAACTGGCCGAAAAGCTGATCGGCCCGATGGAACGGCAGCCCGAGCCCGGTGCGGAACCCGTCGCCTTCTCTGCCCAGACACGGCTTTCCGGGGTGGATTTTTCCGGCACCCGCCTGCGCAAGGGTGCAGCCGATGCGGTCGAGGCTTTCGCCGGAGCCGCAGCAGACCCGGCGCTGCGTGCAAAGGTCGATGAAATCGCCCGCTCTGGTGGCACGCCGCTCCTAGTGGCGGAAAACGACCGCATCCTGGGGGCGATCCATCTGAAGGACGTGATCAAGCCCGGTATGCGCGAACGTTTTGCCGAACTCAGGGCGATGGGCATTCGCACCGTGATGATTACCGGAGACAACCCCCTGACGGCCGCGGCCATCGCCGCCGAGGCCGGGGTGGACGATTTCCTGGCCGAGGCCACGCCCGAGATGAAACTGGATTATATCCGCAAGGAACAGGAAGGCGGACGGCTTGTCGCCATGTGCGGTGACGGCTCGAACGACGCGCCGGCGCTGGCGCAGGCGGATGTCGGGGTGGCGATGAACCTGGGCACGCCCGCCGCCAAGGAGGCCGCGAACCTGATCGATCTCGACAGCGATCCAACCAAGCTGATCGAGGTGGTCATGGTGGGCAAGCAATTGCTGATCTCGCGCGGGGCGCTGACAACCTTTTCCATTGCCAATGACGTCGCGAAGTATTTCGCCATCCTTCCCGCGATCTTCGTCGCGGGTTTTCCGGGGCTTGGCATCCTGAACGTCATGGGACTGTCCTCTCCGCAAAGCGCGCTGCTGTCGGCGGTGATCTTCAACGCGCTGGTCATCTTTGCGCTGATTCCGCTGGCCTTGCACGGGGTCAAATACACGCCGGCAAGCGCCGCTGCCTTGCTGCGCCGCAATCTGACAATCTACGGCCTTGGCGGGCTGATCGTGCCTTTCCTGGGCATCAAGGCCATCGATATGGCCGTGACCGCCCTTGGCCTCGTATAAGGAGCCATGACCATGCTTACCCAAATCCGCCCGGCATGCGTGATGATCGCCGCTATGCTGCTGCTGACCGGACTGGCCTATCCCCTCGCCATGACCGGGATCGCGTCGGTCATCGCGCCCCGATCCGCAACCGGAAGCCTGATCGCGCGGGACGATGGCGTGCCGATAGGTTCCGCCCTGATCGGGCAGGACTTCACGCAGCCTGCCTACCTGCATCCGCGCCCTTCGGTGGTGGATTACGACACGGCGGCCTCGGGCGCCTCCAATCTGGGGCCGACCTCTTCCGAGCTTCGCGAAAGCGTCAAGGCGCGTCGCGATGCCTGGGAAACCGGGAATGGCGGCATCGCTCCGATCGATGCGGTCACGGCATCCGCTTCAGGTCTCGATCCCGACATCTCGCCGCAGAACGCGCGCGGGCAGGCCCGGCGCATCGCCGAGGCGCGCGGCGCCGATCCCGCACAGGTGCTTGCGGTCATCGACGCGCATATACAAAATCCGTTATTGGGGATCTACGGCCAGCCGCGCGTCAATGTGCTGATGACCAATCTTGCTCTCGACGCAGAGCTTCCCGCGCAATCCGCGCCGATGGAGTGACGAATGTCCGACGCGCCCCGCCCCGAACCCGACGCATTGCTGAAGGAAGCCAGCCGCGAGGGACGGGGAAAGCTGAAAATATTTCTGGGCGCAGCGCCGGGTGTCGGCAAGACATATGCGATGCTACAGGCCGCGCAAAGGCGCTCGGCCAATGGCGAGGATGTGTTGGCGGGCGTGGTTGAAACCCATGGCCGGGCCGAAACCGAGTCCATGTTGCGGGAACTCAGGGTGTTGCCCCGCCAGCCCTTCTATCACCACGGGCGCATCCTCCATGAAATGGATCTGGAGGGGCTGATCGCGGCCAAGCCGGATCTGGCGCTGATCGATGAATTGGCTCATTCCAACCTGTCGGGCAATCGCCACGAGAAACGCTGGCAGGATGTCGAAGAGGTGCTCTCTGCCGGGATCGACGTTTACACCACCTTGAACGTGCAGCATGTCGAGACACTGAACGACACCGTTGCACGCATCACCGGGATACGGGTGCGCGAAACGGTTCCCGACCGCGTCCTCGAGATGGCCGACGAGATCGAACTGATCGATCTTCCGCCGGACGAGTTGCTGGAACGGCTGCGCGCGGGCAAGGTCTATGTCCAGGACCAGGCGGCGCGGGCGGTGGCGAATTTCTTCGCCAAGGGCAACCTGACCGCCCTGCGCGAACTGGCGATGCGCACGGCCGCCGACCGGGTAGACGCGGAGCTCAAACAGCATATGGCAGCCAATGCCATAGCCGGACCCTGGCCGACGCAGGAGCGCATCCTTGTCGTGTTGCCGGAAGGAACAGTGGGGCGCGACGCGGTGCGGATCGGCAAGCGCTCGGCAGACCGCGCACGGGTCGAATGGTTCGCGGTGGCGCTGACCAGCGTCCGCGACGAGATCCGGACCGGCACTGTTATGGAAGGCCGGGCCGATGCGCTCCGGCTGGCCGAGAGGCTTGGGGCCGAAGTAACGATCCAGCAGGCGGAGCGGAACCCGGCCGAGGAGGTAGTCGGCTTTGCCGAGCGGTTGAACATCCGCCGGATCGTCGTGCCGCGCCCACCAAAACGCAATCCGCTGCTGTGCCACTTTGCACCAACGCAGCATGAATTGCTGGTCTCGGGCCTGGTAAGATGGGCGACCAAATTCGAACTGACCCTGGTCACCGATGACGAACGCCCCGCAAGGCAGCGGCTGCGCCCGAAGCCGCCTCCGATGCAGGACATGCTGCGGATGCTGGGAATCGTGCTGCTTGCCGTGGCGGGAACGACATTTCTGGCCAAGGCAGCCGAGCTTTTCATTCCCGTGCTCAGCCTGTCGCTTCTTTACATGACGACGGTCGTCGCCATGGCTGCTCGTTTCGGAAGGGGACCGTCCATCGTCACGGCAGGATTGAGTTTCCTGGCCTACAACTTCCTGTTCACGACCCCGGTGCATACGTTCCGGATCTGGGATCAGGGCCAGCTTCTGACACTGGTTCTTTTTTTTGCCGCATCGATCCTGACGGGCAATCTTGCAGCGCGCCTTCGCGATCGGGCGATAGCTCAACGTGCGATCGCCGAACGAACCGGCAAGCTTTACGAATTCTCGCGCCGGGCGGCAGCGGCGGCATCTTTCGACGATGTGGTCTGGGCCGCTGTCAGCCACGTGGCAACCGTCCTGAACTGCCAATCGGTTCTGCTGGTTCCCAAGGAAACCTCCGGACTTTCCATTGTCGGCGCATTTCCACCCGAAGACAGGCTGGCGGATCGCGAGATGTCCGCCGCACGCTACTGCTTCACCTATGGCGAAGCGGCGGGCCACGGATCGGGCACATTGCCGGCTTCCCGATGGCTGTTTCTGCCGCTCAGCGCCTCGGATAGGCGTATCGGCGTTCTCGGGATATCCTTTCCGGACGGGCAGCAGACCGCCCATAGCGATCGGCGGCTTCTGGAGGCGCTTGCCGATCAGGTTGCGCTGGCGCTTGAACGCATTCGGCTGACC
Organism: Paracoccus alkanivorans; assembly: GCF_003697785.1. Classification (GTDB taxonomy): domain Bacteria; phylum Pseudomonadota; class Alphaproteobacteria; order Rhodobacterales; family Rhodobacteraceae; genus Paracoccus; species Paracoccus alkanivorans. The sequence goes on from NZ_QOKZ01000004.1 coordinate 421,080, forward strand.
GAGGATCTGGCGCAGACACGCGTGGTCTCAGAAGCCGAGCGGCTGCGCTCGGCGCTCCTGTCCTCGGTCAGCCACGACCTGCGAACGCCACTGGTCTCGATCCTCGGTGCGGCGGAGGGGTTGGAGCATCCCGGTCTCACAAAGGAGGGGCAGCGTAGCCTGATCGAAACCGTGCGGGAAGAAGGCGAACGGCTTGACCGCTATATCCAGAACCTGCTGGACATGACGCGGTTGGGCCATGGCGCGCTAAGGCCGAACGCCATCCCTTCCGATCTGCGCGAGCTTGTCGGCATGGCACGCCATCGGCTGCGCGGACCACTGCGCACTCACCCGATAAGCGTGCAAATGCCCGAGGATATGGCTCCGGTCCATGTCGATCCGGTGCTGATGGAACAGGTCCTGGTCAACATTTTCGACAATGCGGCGAAATATTCCGCACCAGCCACACCCATCCGGATAGCTGCAGAAATCCAGCGCGCCCATGCGATCCTGTCAATCGAGGATGACGGTCCAGGCCTGCCTGCCGGCGCGGCGGGTCGGGTTTTCGACATGTTCTGGCGGGCAGAGCAGGGTGATGGCGGGCAGGCCGGGACCGGCCTTGGACTTGCTATCTGCCGTGGAATTGTCGAAGCCCATGGGGGAGAGATCCATGCGGAACCTACCCGTGATGACGGCCGGGGAACGCGCATCGTGATGGAACTGCCACTGTCGAACCCGGAGACCTGCTCGTGACCTCACGCATCCTCATCGTCGACGACGAGACTCCGATCCGGCGTTTTCTACGGGTTGCACTGGAAACAGAGGGTTACATCGTTTCCGAGGCGGCAACGGCGCATGAGGCGGTTGCCGTGGCAGCAAGGGAGGCACCGGCGGCGATGATCCTCGATCTGGGCTTGCCGGATGCCGATGGAATCACGGTCATCGGGAAGCTGCGCGAATGGTCGCATCTGCCCGTTTTGGTCCTGTCGGTACGAAGCGACGACGCGGGCAAGATCGCGGCACTGGATGCAGGCGCACAGGATTATGTGACAAAGCCGTTCTCGACCGGAGAACTGCTTGCCCGGCTGCGCGGCCTGCTACGCGATTATACGCGCGAGGCCGCGCCCGCAACCCTGACGCTCGGCCCGCTACAGATCGATATTGCGGAGCACCGCGCCACCCTGGAAGGGCAAAACCTGAATCTGACCCGGAAAGAGTTCGACCTGCTATGGCTGCTTGCCTCGCATGCCGGGCGGCTGGTGACGCATGACATGATCCTCAAGGCGATCTGGGGACCGGCGCACACGGAGGACAGTCAGTATCTGCGGGTCTATATCCGGCATTTGCGCGGCAAGCTGGGCGACGATGCGGCGAATCCGCGATGGATATTCACCGAGCCCGGCATCGGATACAGGCTGGCAGACAAATAGCCTATGGAAAGCAAAGGCTTTCATCTGGCAGGTGATCTTCTTACGCCGGTCGGGCGCGATCATTCCGGCTGCAGCCGCGCCGCGCCAACCCAACTGAGAGCGATCAGCAAGGCAGCGGTGCCGAGACAGAGCGGGAGCCCGCCAAGCTGGTAGCTGATCCCCGACAGCAGCGTGCCAAGCAGGCGGCCCGCGGCATTGGCCATGTAATAAAAGCCCACATCCATCGTGACACGTTCAGACTTGGAGAATGCGAGGATCAGGTAGGAATGCAACGATGAATTGACCGCGAAGATCGCGCCAAAGACCAGCAGGCCGATCACGATCGCTGCCGTGAGCCCCATGCCGGGCGTGCCCGCGATCCATATCAGGACGGCCAGACACGCCGGGATGAGAAGCAGGAATCCGGCCCATCGCCGAGCCTCCCGGATCAGTTCGGCTTGCGGGCGTTTCGAAGCGCCCAGCAGGCGCGGCGCTGCGGCCTGCACCGTCCCGTAAAGGATCGTCCAGACCGCCATGAACGTGCCGATCATGAAGAAGGCGGCACGGTTGCCTTCCTCCGACCCGTCGGACAGGACCGCGTAGAAATAGATCGGGATGCCAACGACGAACCAGACATCGCGGGCGCCGAACAGGAACAGACGGGCCGCCGACAGGCGGTTGATGTTCGGGTCCTTCGAGAACACTTCGCGGAACTTTGCACCCTTCCTGCCCTGCGGCAGCCCTGCGGGCATCTTCAGCAGCACCGCAAGCAGGATCAGCGCCAAAACCGCCGCCATCGACAGGATTGCGGGTACGAAGCCCAGAACGGCCAGCAGCACCGCCCCTAGCAGAAAGCCCGCCCCCTTCACCGCGTTCTTGGAGCCGGTCAGCAGCGCCACCCATCGGAACAACCCGCCCTCGCCCGAGGGGGCAAGCAGCTTGACGGCGCTTTTCGCGCTCATCTTGGCAAGATCCTTGGCCACGCCTGAAGCGCCTTGCACCGCCATAACATAGACGACCGAGGCCCAGAGGCTCCAGCCCGGATCAAGCGCCGCCAGCGCGAGAAGCGCCAGCACCTGGATGCCCAGCCCCGCGTAAAGCGTCGAGGGCAGGCCGAAACGCGCGGCGATCCAGCCCGCCGAAAGATTGGTGACGATACCCGCTACTTCGTAAAGCAGGAACAGATAGGCCAACTGCACCGGCGAGAAGCCGAGCGTATGGAAATGCAGCAGCACCAGCATCCGCAAGGCGCCATCGGTCAGCATGAAGGCCCAGTAGGCGGCGGTCACGGTGATATAGGCGGCAAGCCCCTCGGGCCGGGCCGCGGCGGTCACAGCGACGCCCCGACCATGCGCGCGACGTCGATCAGCCGGTGGGCATAGCCCATCTCGTTGTCATACCACGCGTAAATCTTGACCTGCGTGCCCGCGACAACCATCGTCGATGGACCGTCCACAATGCTTGATCTTGTGTCATTCACGTAATCGGCCGAGACCAGCGGGCGGTCCTCGAAGCCAAGGATGCCTTGCAGCGGTCCCTCGGCGGCGGCGCGCAGCATCGCGTTGACCTCGCCCACGCTGGTCTCGCGGGCCACCTCGAACACGCAATCGGTCAGCGAGGCATTGAGCAGCGGCACGCGTACCGCATGACCGTTCAACCGCCCCTTGAGCTCGGGATAGATCAGGGTGATCGCCGTAGCCGAGCCGGTCGTGGTCGGGATCAGCGAGTTGAGGGCAGAACGGGCGCGGCGCAGATCCTTTGCGGGGCGGTCCACGATGGTCTGGGTATTGGTCACGTCATGGATCGTGGTGATCGAACCGTGGCGGATGCCAAGCCCTTCATGGATGACCTTGACCACCGGGGCAAGGCAGTTCGTCGTGCAGCTTGCCGCTGTTACGATGTCATGCCGGGCGGGGTCGTAGGCTTCGTGATTGACCCCATAAACGATATTCGCGGCCGGACCATCCTTCACCGGCGCGCTGACGACCACTTTCCTGACCCCGGCGGCGAAATAGGGGGCGAGCTTCGCCTCGCTTTTGAACACCCCGGTGCAGTCAATCACCACATCGACTCCGTCCAATGGCAGATCCTCGATCCGCTTCGCGTTATGCACCGGCAGGCGGGTGCCATTGACGCCGATACTGTCCGCGTCATGGGTGAACTCGGCAGGCCAACGGCCATGCACGCTGTCGAATTCCAGCAGATGGGCGTGCATCTCTGGATCGCCCGCCGCATCGTTGATCCAGGCGATTTCGGCGCCGCTTTCCAGCAGCGGCCGCAGCGCCAGCTTGCCGATCCGGCCAAGCCCGTTCAGCGCATAGGTGATGGTCATTGCGACTCCATATCGCGGGCGATGTCGTCCACATGATGCTGCAGGGAAATGCGATCAAGGCTTTCCAGCGGCAGCGCGGTAAAGGCAAGGATACGGTTGCGCAAACCGGCATAGGCCTGCTGGAAGGCCAGCTTCCTTTCGGCCTCGGTGCCCTCGGCCTTCACCGGATCGGGCATCCCCCAATGCGCGCTGATGGGCTGGCCGGCCCATGCCGGGCATTCCTCGTTCGCGGCGCGATCGCAGACGGTGAAGACGAAATCCATCTCGGGTGCGTCGGGGGTCTGGAACTCGGCGATATTCTTGGCCCGCAGAGCGCTGATGTCATGCCCCTTGTGTGCCAACATCTCGACAGCGAACGGGTTCAGTTCCGAATAGGGATAGGTCCCGGCGGAATAGGCATTGAAACGATCCCCGGCCTCGAAGCGCAGGATCGATTCTCCAAAGATCGAGCGGGCGGAGTTTCCTGTGCAAATGAACAGGACATTGTATTTCCGATCGGACATGGGTTTTTCTCCGGAAGGGGTAGGCTGGACAAGTGGCGGGCAAAGATCAGGACGGCCACGGCAGCAATCGGCAACAAGATAGCCGACCAGCGCCGCGGATTGCTCCATATCCGCGCGGTAAAGCAGCGAGCGGCCTTCGCGGGTCTGGGCAATCAATCCGGCGGAACGAAGCGAGTTCAGATAAGATGACAGGGTATTCTGGCGCGCGTCGATAGCATCGGCCAGTTCACCCGCCGAAACCTGGTCGGGATAGCGCCGCACCAGCAGGCGGAACAATGCCAGCCGTTGCGGATGGGCGAGCGAGGCGAGTTGCGTTATATGATTCGTATCCATATTTCGAGAATATTAGATATTTTAAGAATGGCAAATGTTATCTGCTCTACGTTCCCTTGATAAACCCGGTTCATCGGCGCGACGGGCTGGTAAGTGACGGGGACTCCCCTCATCAAGACTGGCTCTGAAACAGATCTGGCGCAGCCAGGGCTGCCGAGCGCAATGTTTCAGTAAGCTTTTGGGGAGGTTGCTGATGATGTCGCGAGCTTTATGTCAGGATAAAGGCGGGGTTTCATCGTTAATCCTGGGCCGCGCTTCCCAAGTGGTGATGCCGGATTTGGGCTTGCCTGCCCCAATGGCGTGAGCATGCGAGTCGATACATGCCCCTGCCCCGCATTGTCGCGGGACAGGGGCAATCATTCTCATGCCGTCGACAGATCCTCGATACGGATCGGAAAACGCCGGATGCGCTTGCCGGTGGCGTGCCAGATGGCATTCGCGATCGCGCCCACGGCACCGGTTATACCGATCTCGCCCACGCCCTTGATCCCAAGCGCATTCACGTAAGGGTCGTCCTCGTGAACGGTGATGACCTCGAGTCCTCGCACATCCGCATTCACGGGCACATGGTAACCGGCGAAATCCGCGTTCACGATCCGGCCGGTCCGGGGATCGTGCCTGGCTTCTTCATGCAAAGCGAAGGAGATGCCCCAGATCATCCCGCCCATGAGCTGGCTTTCCGCCAGCCGGGGGTTGATGATCCTTCCCGCCGCAAAGGCGCCTACCATCCGCGTCACCCGCATCTGGTACAGATCGGGGTCCACCTTCACCTCGGCAAAGACCGCCCCATGCGAACTCATGGCGTGCCGCTCGGCATCCTCGGGCGGACGCGAGGCGGTGCCGTTCCCGGTAATCGCGGCCCCGCCGGCGCGGCCGATGATTTCGGCGAAAGCCTCGCTCCGGCTATCGTCATCCGCGACGTAAAGCCGTCCATCCCGCGCCACGAAACCGGCATTGCCCGAGCCATATAGCGGCGAAGCGGGATCCGCCGCCGCGATTTCTCCCAATTGCCGAATCACGTCGCTGCCCGCCGCATGCAGTGCACCTCCCGCTGTCGCGGTGTGACCCGAACCTCCCGCTACACCAGCATCGGGCAGCCCGGAATGACCGGATCGAAACTCCAGCTTTTCCAGCGGCAGACCCAGGCTGTCCGCCGCGATCTGGGCCAGCGCGGTCCAGGCGCCCTGCCCCATGTCGGCGGCCGAGGTCTCGACCAGGGCCGTGCCGTCGGGGCGCAGCGTGGCGCGGGCCTCGGCGGCAAACATCGGGCAAGGGAAAAGCGCCGTGCCCATACCCCAACCGACAAGCAACCCGTTATCGTCACGCATCTGTCCCGGCTTCAGGGGCCTTCCGGCCCAGCCAAAGCGCTCGGCTGCCTGCATGTAGCACTCGCGCAGCGCCTTCGAGGAATAGGGCCGGCCGGTTCCCGGTTCGGTTTCGGCGTAATTGCGCAGGCGAAATTCGAGCGGGTCGATCCCGATTTGCTCGGCCATCTCGTCCATGGCGCATTCGAGCGCCGCCGAACCAGACGCCTCCCCCGGCGCACGCATCGGACCGGGCGTTCCGATGTCGAGACGCACCGCCCGATGGGTGGAGCGCAGCGCCCGGGCAGCATACAAGCCCTGCGAAGCCCCCGCCGCAGGCTCGACGAAATCGTCGAAACTGGATGTCTCCGCCAGCCCCTCGTGATCGATGACTGTTAGGGCCGCGCGGTCATCCGCGCCAAGACGCAGGCGCTGGCGAGTTGCGCCGCGATGGCCGACAGGACCGAACATTTGCTGCCGCGTCAGCATCAGCTTGACCGGCCGCCCTGTCATGCGCGCCGCGAGGATCGCCAGCACCTGTGGCCCCGTCGCGAAGGCCTTCGAGCCAAAGCCCCCGCCTAGATAAGGGCTTCTCAAGGTCACGTTCCCGGCAGGGATGCCGAAGTAAAACGCATAGGCAGCACAAGAGATGGCGAGTGCCTGACTGGGCATGTCGAGCGTAAGCCGGTCGCCGTCCCACTCGGCGACGATGGCATGGGTTTCCATCGCGTTGTGATACTGCGCCGCAGTTTCATAGGTCGCGTCAACCACCCACCTGGCAGCTCTGTGCCCTGCATCGACATCGCCATGCTCGACATCGGCAGGCAAACCGAAGCCCGCCGGATCGAAGGCAAAGGAGGGACTATCGTCAAGCCGGACGCGCGCCGGTTCCACGTCATAACGCGGGCTCAATAGGTGGGCGCCTTCCGTAGCCGCTTCCAGCGTTTCGCCAAGCACCATCGCGATGGGCTGTCCAGCATAACGGACAGCATCGTCTTGCAGCACTTCGATGCGAAACGAGAACATCATGGTTTTTGCGGATGGATCACCCTGTAACGGCGGGCGGTTCTGTGGCGTGATCACATGCGTGACGCCGGGATGCGCTTCTGCCGCCTCAGCATCGAGATGGGTGACACGCCCCCGAGCTATGCCTGCAGGTACGATGACGGCATGCAGCAACCTGTCGGGCATATTATCCGCGGCAAAGATAGCGGTGCCGGTCACCTTGGCGATGCCGTCTCGACGGGTGATGGGCTGACCCGAGTTGGAACCGAAGCGGAAGGGTCGGGAGAGAATATCAGGCATGGGTGGGTTCTCCGGTTAGTTCGCCGAATGGAGACGCGGGAAGCGCAGGCATCCGCGCCGGTGTGCCCGCCGCGGCCATGACCAGCGCACGGGCAGCGGTGCGCCGGGCGAGGTCTATCTTCCAGGCATTGCCACCGGACGGCGCAGCACCGGCAAGGGCGGCATCGGCGGCGCGTTCGAAAAGCGCGGGATCGGGAATATGCCCGGTCAGCAGTGTTTCGGCCTCGGTCACGCGCCAGGGTTTGGCGGCGACAGCGCCAAGAGCCAGCCTCGCCTCTGCAATGCGCCCGCTTTCCAGCCGCAGCGCAGCCGCGGCAGAGGCGATGGCAAAGGCGAAGGATGTCCGGTCGCGCAGCTTGAGATAGCGCGAATTAGTAGCGAATTGCGCCGCTTCCGCGGGGAGGCGCAGCGCCAGAATCAACTCCCCGGGTTTCAGCGCATTCTCGCGCTCCGGCGTGTCACCGGGCAGATGATGAAAGTCGGTGAAGGCGATCTCGCGCCTGCCTGCCGGACCCTGCACTTCAACCACGGCATCAAGAGCGGCAAGGGAAACACAGAAATCCGAGGGATTCGTTGCGATACAGGAAGCGCTCCACCCCAGTATCGCCAGATTGGCATTCTCGCCCTCGCGCGCATCGCAACCCAAACCCGGCACGCGCCGGTTGCAAGCAGCGTTCGGGTCCTGGAAATAGGCACAGCGGGTCCGCTGCATCAGGTTTCCCCCAACCGTTGCCGCATTGCGGAGCTGACCGGAGGCGCCGGACAGAATCGCCTCGGCCAACATCGGGAAGCGTCGCGATATCCCGGGATCATGCGCAAGATCGCTATTGTTCGCCAATGCGCCTATCCGCGTGGAGCCATCCGGCAGAGTCTCGATAGTCCCAAGCCCGGGCAGATGCGTGATGTCGATCACCAACTCGGGTTGCAGCGCGCCGGTTTTCATCAGATCCACAAGATTCGTGCCGCCGCCAAGCCATGCCGCTCCGGGTCTCCACGCTGCGATGGCGTCTTCTATCGTGATGGGTTGAATGAAATCGAAACGGTTCATGCCGCTTGCCCCTTCTTGTCCTCGGCCATCCGGCGCGTTGCTTCGCGAACCGCAAGCGTGATGCCGTGATAGGCGGCACATCGGCAGAGATTGCCGCTCATCCCTTCCCGGATACGTTCGAGATCCTCTCCCGCGTGACCCTCGGCGATAAGGCCAACGGCACTCATGATTTGCCCCGGGGTGCAGTAGCCGCATTGGAAGCCGTCATTCTCGATGAAGGCCGACTGGACTGGATGCAGCTCGTCGCCTTCCGCGAGGCCCTCGATTGTTGTGATCTCGGCGCCGTCCAGCGTTACGGCGAGCGTCAGGCAAGAGTTCAGCCGCCGCCCGTTCACAAGCACCGTGCAGGCCCCGCATTGCCCACGGTCGCAACCTTTCTTGGTTCCGGGCAAGGCGAGACGCTCCCGGAGCAGATCGAGAAGGGTCACGCGCGTATCGTCAAGCGCGATATCGCGAGCAGCCCCATTGAGTGTAAGGGTGATGGAGATTGACATGCGTCCTCCCGTTATCTGGCGATGTGCTGGATGTCGGGCGCTCGCGCCCGGTCGAAGAAGTCGGTATGGTCGGCAGCAGGTGCAGTTCAATGCTACACCCTTACTATACGGAGGGTACCTCCGTTTTTCAAGGAGGAGTGAATAATTCGGTGAAAGACCGCAAACGCAAACCGCGCTCGGACGCATTGAGAAACCACGATCGCCTGATCGAGGCGGCAAAGGATGTGCTTGGCAAGGGCGGTCCGGATGCCAGCCTGGAGGCAGTGGCACGGCAAGCCGGCGTAGGGATCGGAACGCTTTACCGGCATTTCCCAAGCCGCGAGGCGCTGTTTCATGCGGTCTTCCGCAGGGAGTTGGAGCTGCTTGTCGAGACTGCCGAGGGACTGGCTGACGGGCCCGAACCGGTGGCCGCCTTGCGCGGCTGGCTACATGAGTATGTTGTGCTGGTCGAGACCAAGCGCGGTATGCTCGGCGCGCTTTCAATGGTTATGGCAGAGGAATCGAAACAGGCATATGCCGAGCTTTCCGCCCGCATCATCTCCGCGGTAAACCGCCTGCTGCAGAAAGCAGCCGATGCCGGCCATGCCCGCGAGGACGTGACCGCCGAAGAATTGCTGCAAGTCGTATACGCCCTGTGCTACGCTCGTGAACCCGGCCCCGACTGGCGTGCACAGGTCCTGCATCTGCTCGATATCTTCGTTGAGGGGCTTAAGCGGTAAGATTACGGTGCTCCGACATATCGAGACGGCAACCGGCGGCATTGTCGCCCTGCGGTTCCAGGCGGCAATCCTGACTGCAACCGCCCGGTAAAGGTGCATGCAGCCGGGTCAGCATCTTGGATTGCATCCGCAGCGTGGCTATCTTCTTCCCTTGAGATATCGCCCATACATAAGTCCGGAATCCATGTTCACACGCCGCAGCTTCACCGCGCTTGCCGCCGCAGGCATCGCCGCACCATTCGTTCGCCCGGCTCGAGGTCAGAGCGCATCGGCTCTGGACAGTGCCTTCGAGTGGTCAGAACAACTGCACTCGATACAGGTCCAACGCGGCAACGATCTCGTTTATTCGCGTGCTGTCCGGGGATCGGGGCTGGAAGAGTCAGCCAATATCAAATCCTGCTCGAAGAGTATCGTCGCATTGCTCTTGGGCACATGCATCGCACGGGGCGAGATTCCATCGCTCTCTGCCCGTCTTGCTGACGTCGCCCCCTCTCTTCTTCCCGACGACGCGACCAGGGGCGCGGCCGATATCACGATGGAAAATCTGGTTACGCTTCAGGCCGGGCTGGAGGGCACTTCCGGAAGCCGATATGGGGGTTGGATCGCCTCTGGCAACTGGGTCGCAGACGCGCTGAGACGGCCCATGATCGCCGAGCCGGGCAGCCGCATAATATATTCGACCGGCAGCACCCATATCCTCGGGGCCGCGATAGCGGAAGCCTCCGGGCAGAGCCTGCTTTCGCTGGCAAGGGAGCGTCTGGGCGACCCGATGGGTTTCGAGATACCGCCCTGGGTGCGGGATCCCCAGGGATATTACCTGGGAGGCAATGAAATGGCGCTCACGCCGCGCGCAATGCTCTCGCTCGCTTTGCTGATGCGCGACGATGGCAGCTTTCGAGGAACCCGGATCATACCGGCCGAATGGGTCAGGTTGTCGACCACAAGCCGGGGCCGATCACCCTATTCGGGCATGGGTTACGGCTATGGCTGGTTCCTGACCCGATCCGGCTATGTTCTGGCAAGAGGATATGGCGGCCAGATCATTGCGGCCCATCGTGATCGCGGCCTTGCCGTTGCCATTACTTCGGACCCCAATCGCCCCGCTCGTTCAGGCGGGTATTTCGGTGATCTGATCGGGCTTCTCGACGGGCCAGTCCTCACCTTCGCAGAAGCCGCATGACCATGACGCTCGATTTTTCTTCTTCACGGCCTCAGTCGGAACCGCGGGCTGCATTTCCGACGGACCGGGACGATGCGTGAACCGCTTCGCCCTTCACCACAAACCGGCCAATCTTGCGGATCCCATCCAGATACAGGAAAGAGGCGCGTAATCTACCGACCAAACCGGCCTCCGGAATTTACCGGGCCTCTTTCCCAGGAAACCATGAAACAGTTTTCGCCATTCCTGGCACTACCTTGGCAGAAGTCTGTTGCTGGATCCTTCTTTTTTCTGTCGCTATGACATCTCAGATTTGGTGCTGGTCCATGCTTGTGCCCCTTTGTTGAGAGGTCCGGTTTATTGAACCGGCAAGCTGATCCTCGATCGTGATGACCCCTCCCACGCGGGAGAAAACATAAAGAGTCTCGGGATGACCCGGCAGGGAAAAATGCACCTCGTCGCCATCCGACATCGACATGGTTATCAGGCGTTGCTGGTCCGGAGCCGCGTCATCGACATATATAGCAACGATTTCAGAATGGTTGTCAGCCGCAGGAGAAAAATAGACAGACATATCGACATCATTGCCTTGCAAGGTTCCTCCTGCAAGAGGCCTGTCCAATACCAGCGTGTCGGCAATAGCGGCAGGCGCGAATGTCAGCAGTGCGGCGGCGAGGGTGATTGAGGGGAAGGTTTTCATCTTTATCTCCAAACTTATGTAGACATTGTCAACTTCAGGGCGTTGACATGGGGGCAGATGTAGGCAATGTCAACATAAATCCTCACGAAAAGGATGGGGGCCTATCCAGGGTGTGATCAAGATGACCGAACGCTCCTATCATCATGGCGATCTCAGACGTGTCATCATCGACACCACATTACGGATGTTGAAAGAGGATGGCGGGTGGCAGTTCACACTACGCGAAGTCGCTCGTCGTGCGGGTGTCAGTCATGCCGCTCCTTACAAGCATTTCCCGGACAAGGCGGCGCTCCTCTCCGAGATCGCGCTGATTGGCTTTGAGCGGCTGCAAGAAGCCCTGCTCGCCGCCCAGGTCGCGGCACCCGATGACTTGCTGGCGGAATTCACCGCCATATCTCACGCTTATCTGACCTTCGGACAGAATAACCCCGCGCTATATCGGCTGATGTTTGGCGGGGCCATCGCAGATACAGCAAAGCTGCATCTGGAGCCGCGCGCTCTTGGAGCCTCCAGGGTAGTAATTGACTTTCTTGAGCGTGGGCAGGCGGCAGGTCTTGTTCGCAAGCGTCCCGTTCAGGGACAGGCAACCGCCTGCTGGGCACAGTTACACGGCCTGACCATGCTACAGCTCGACGGCCTGCTCATGCCAGAGAAGGTGGGTGAGAATGCAGTTGAGGCAGCACTCGCAGCCTTGCGCGAAGGATTGGTAGGCTAAGATTACACCGGGCATTCATTGACAGCCTCCAGGACCGTCCCAAGCCGTCAATCATCTTATCACGGACTGCGAGAGGTTCTTGCCTCGCAGAGTATCGCAGTTGGACGGTAAGACGGTTGCGGAAAAGGAATTGCCCCTTTCCGCAACCATTATCCCTTACCCGCAGCCTTTCAGATCAGACAAACTGATCGCGGATAGGCAGCGCGCGGATTCGCTTGCCGGTCGCAGCAAAGATCGCATTCGTGATCGCCGGAGCGACCGGAGGCAAGCCGGGTTCTCCGACACCACCCAGGGGCGAGTCATAGTCAAGCGATGGAACCAGATGCGTATGGATTTCAACCGGTGACGCGTCGATACGGGTAAGTTCGAAACCATCGAAATTCGACTGCTCGGGAACTCCGTCCTTGAACGAGATCTCGCCAAGCGTAGCGAGGCTCACGCCCTGGACAACAGCCCCCTCCAATTGCGCGCGCACACGATCCGGTGAGATGACCGCCCCGCAGTCGAATGCGATATCGACGCGCGGAAAGGTCAGTGCCCCGTCCTTGACATCAACCTCAACGACAACCGCGGTATAGCTGACGAAACTATGATGCGCCGCCAGTCCCAGCCCCTTGCCCTCGGGCAGATCACGGCCCCATCCGGCTGCCTCGGTCGCAGCTTCGATCACCTTGCGAAGCCGTGCCGTATCATACGGATAAAGTTCCGGATCCTCACCATAAACCGCAGTGTCGTTCATCGCTGCGCGGCTGATCTTGCGATCCGGTCCCAGCAGCTCCAGAAGATATTCCCTGTGATCCCTGCCTGCGGCCGCAGCGAGTTCAGCCGCGAAACTCTGCACCGCAAATGCGTGCGGGATGTTATAGACCGACCTGAACCACCCGATGCGGGTATGCGCTGCAGCCTCCGGGTTCTCGACACGCAGATTCGGGATGTCGAAGGGATTGTCCACCGCCCCCATCCCCAGCTCGAACGGTGACTGATGGACGACATCCGGCGCGAATGTCGAGCCGATACTCGGTGCCACGGTGCGATGCAGCCAGGCCACCGTCTTGCCGTTTTCATCCAGCCCGCCTTCAAGGCGCTCCACCGAAACCGCATGGAAGAAATCATGCTGGATGTCATCTTCACGCGTGAAGGTCAGCTTGACCGGTCGGCCATCGAGCGCCTTCGAGATGATCGCCGCCTCACTGGCATAATCCGGTTTGGATTTGCGCCCAAAGCCGCCACCCAGCAGCATCGAATGGATAACAGCGTTTTCCGGCGCAAGCTCGAAACGCTTGATCAGATCTTCGCGCAGCGCCTCTGGGGCCTGAACGCTGGTCCAGACCTCGCATTTTCCATCCGCGAAACGGGCCGTTGCGGAAGGCGGCTCCATCGAGGCATGGGCAAGATGGGGCAGATAATATGACGCCGAAATGCGATTGGCCGCCTCGGCAAGAGCCGCATCCACATCGCCGTCATTCCGCATGACCTCGCCCGGCTGCTCCGCGGCGGCCTCCAGCGTTTTCCGGTATTCGGTGGAATCGTAGCCCTGATTGCCGCCGGCATCCCATTCGATTTCCAGAAGCAGGCGCGCCTTGTTCGCGGCAAAGGTGTTTTCCGCGACCACGGCAATGCCGCCAAGCGGCAGGAAGGCCGAGGGAATATCCGGCGTATCGATCTCTAGAATCTCGATCACACCCGGCACTTTGCGTGCTTCGGCATCGTCAAAGCTCTTGACCTTGCCGCCATAGACAGGCGGACGGGCGATAACTGCATAGACCAGCCCGTCAAGCTGCTTGTCGATTCCGTAGATCGGCTTGCCAGTCGTGATGTCCAGATTATCGACGTTATTGATGTTTTCCTTGCCGATATGCTGAAAATCCTCCGGCGCCTTGAACACAAGTTCTGCGGTCGCCGGAACATCGCGTTCCGCCGCCGCGAGCGCCAGTTCGCCGAAACCGAAACTGCGGTCGCTGTTGGCATGCGTCACCTTATGCCCGGAGGCCCGCACCTCTTCCACCGGCACGTCCCAACGTGCGGCCGCTTCCTGCTCCAACATGGCCCGGGCCGCCGCCCCAATCCGGCGCAACGGCTGGAAATGATGACGCATGCTGCGCGAGCCATCGGTATTCTGATTGCCGTAAAGCGCCTCATTTCCCGGCGCCTGTTCGACCCTGATCCGCGCCAAGTCGGCTTCCAATTCGTCGGCGATGACCGTGGCCCAACCGGTGCGAACACCCTGTCCCATCTCGGCACGGTTGCACAGCAGCCGGACGGTGCCGTCCTCTTCGATGGTCAGGAAGATCCGGGGATCATCCTTGATCCCCCCGGGCATTCCCGCCCCTCCATAGAGCTTTTCCTCCGCCGATGCGGGCAGCGGCAATTGAACGGAAAGCGCAAATGTTCCGGCGGCGAGGCCAAGCAATACACCGCGGCGACTGACATTTGTTACTGCCCCTCGCACCGGTTTGCTTTGAGTGACATAGGTATTCATTGTCCCGCCCTCTCCGCCGCAAGTTTGATCGCCGCGCGGATCCGTGGATAGGTGCCGCAACGGCAGATATTGCCGCTCATGGATGCATTTATGTCGTCATCACTGGGATCGGGCGTCTCGGACAAGAGCGAGGCCGCCTGCATGATCTGCCCCGGCTGACAATAGCCGCATTGCGCCACGTTCAATTCGCGCCACGCGACTTGAACTGGATGGTTTCCATCTTCCGACAGGCCCTCGATCGTCGTGACCTCCACCCCGTCAAGATCGCTGACCCATGTCTGACAAGAGCGGGCCGCCACACCATCCAGATGCACGGTGCATGCACCGCAAAGACCCAAACCACAACCGAATTTGGTTCCGGGCATCCCTGCCAGATCGCGTAAATACCACAGCAGCGGTGTTTCGGGATCGCCGTCAAAGCTATGCTTCGTCCCATTGACGTTAAATTCCACCATTATCCTAACTCCTGATGCGGTGCCTGCCAAAGCCGGGACGCAGGTTTCTGCGTCACCAACGGTTCAAGGGGGGTAACAGGCACGTCAGTTCCATCTGTGACGTGCCGCCGCTTCACTCGTCATGCGGGCAGCCTGCCTTCGGGAATCCGGATTGTCCAGTTGCCGCGTTCTCGAACTGGCTGAGTGAGCCTGTGAACCTCACCGTTTCAAGAGAGCAGGTAAGCGCATCGGACCATGTGAAAGCGTCATTCAGCGCGCCCAAATCGTCAATATATACAGTATAACTGTATATATTGATCGTCAGAGCCTGAAACAGGAGTGCATGATGTCATCCGACGCCATCAAGGCCGTTGCGAGACAGTTCAATGAAGAAGTCATCGAAAAAGCAAATCGAGGGTCATTTGGCGCGTTGATCGATCCGGATTTCGTCAATCGGTCCGCTCCGCGGAGCGCGCCGAACGGGCCGGAAAGCATGTGGAACACATTCGAGAACGTCTTGCGGCCGGCTTTGACCGGTCTGTCGGTCACGATTCACGAACAGATCGCCGAAGGAGACAAGGTCACGACCCGAAAAACCATAAGCGGCACACATGGTTGACCTTACTTTGATTGAATTTTTCCCTGCGGGCCGGGTCTGCTTGACAGCGCCGCGGACGCCTTGTCCCACGCAGGGTCTCCAGGATACAGCACAGAGCGCAGGTATGCCCAGGTGATCCGCTGCACCACCCCAAGCCGCTCTGGATCCTCGTCCTGAGTCTCGCGCACATCGTAGCCGGACACGCCCCCAAGTCCGTGTTTCGCGCCGAACATTGTCAACAGGCTCTTCGGCCCCGGGCTGAGATTGTAGGCATCGGCGCGCCAGTCTGGACGATCCGAAAACTGAGGACTCTGGTCCTGATCGCCAACGACCACGAGTGCCGGCGTCGTCATCTCGGCAAAGCTGTTATTCCGCAGCACCGGATAGTGCTCGGACGCGAAGGACGCGAGATCGGCGCCGTTACCGGGCGGCGTAAGCAAGACGCCTGCCTTGACCCGGGGATCGGTCAGGTTCCATTCCTTGCCGTCTACGGGATCTGTCACGCGCATGCCGGCGAGCATGCCTACCGTATGGCCACCCATCGAATGTCCGGCAGCGGCGACACGGCTCCGATCCAGGCGTTCCCCCAATCCGGGAAAGGCTGCCTCGATCTCCTCCAGATGGTCGAGGATAAAACGCATGTCCTGCGCGCGGGATCGCCAGAACAAAGCGCCCTCCGGGCCATTCGGGTCGAGCCCGAGGGCCTTCGAGTCCTGATGCGTGGGCTGGATGACGGCAAAACCGCGTGCAGCGTAGAATTCGGCGAGCGGGCCATAGCCGCGCAGCGAGTTAAGATAGGTCGATTGTCCGTGGCCATGCGAGAGGAGGATGATCGGCAACTCGCTTCCACTGATCGGCGCGGAGACTTTCAGCTGCAAATCCACCTGGCGCCCAGGCACCGACAAGACAATGGGGCTGACGGAGATGTATGGGGTCGGCGCGATTGTGGGAATATATTCGGCTGTATTGATTGGATTGTTCATAGGGTGGTCCTTGCCTTCTCGATTTGTAGCAAAAAGTGGATTCATGCGAGCGTCTGCATATGCGGCGGTCACAAGAGACACGCCGAGAGCAAGTGTTGCTCGCCGAGTTAGCACCGGTTGGATGGGCCTGTCGGCCTCAGCAATATGTTGGACGCCGGGGTCGCTTTGCATTTCCATCTCCTGTCAAACGCCTGGCATCATCGGGATCGGCCCCTCAGCTTGCCGGTTCGGGGCGCCACATTGCGACCGCGTTGAACCAGGCCCGTCGGAGCCCGACACACGGACGCCCTTTCCACTCGTCCAGGCGCAGGTTTCGTGCGTCGCCTGATCAATTTACGATCCGGGCGTCACCTCTGCATTCGCGTATCGCGCCAACCTGATTGCAGACCACGCCAACCGGTCTGACGTTTCTGCCGAAGAAGGTTAAGCGCTATGGAGCGTTCCGGGAAAAGGACATGATCTCCATTCCCATCGGCCCATGCATCCAACAGATCGCGCTTACTGCTTCGCCCGAGTATCCTGAGCGGCGAAGCTGGTCGTAGCCCCATCAGAGCTTACGCTCCACGATGTGATCCGATATCGCTTGTCCGGAGGCAAGTTCCTGCCTTGGACACTGGAAAGGGATGCTGAAACGGTTTTTGTGGAACCGGAAACCCGCTTGCTTATCGGGGTGAATGCATTGAATACGGGGCTTCTATTCGCCCGCTGCAGGCTCGGGATCATCGGTGCATTTCACAACTGGCTCGACGATGATTTCAATCGCGAAACGCTCGTCCCGGTTCTTCCAGACTGGTGGCCCGAACAAGGTGGTCCGAGGCTTTATTACCCGAATCGCTTCGCCCCCAACCCACTGCGCGCGTTTATCGACTTAGGTCTGAATCACAATGCGTGGCATCGGAAGTCGCGAAAATCCACCTCCTGACATGCCTGACTGCAATTGGCTGTCAATGCGGTCCAGTCATCATACCTGCGCAAAAGCCTGGTCATTCGACATGGCTTCACTCGCGGCAGACCTCACGCTCGATGATGCCGATACGGAGGCGAGTCAGTCTGCGCGCTCGGAAACCGTTCTGCTCCCGCCAATTGTACGGTGTCACCCCCTGCCGGTCCTTGAAGGCACGGTAAAATGAACTTGTGTCCTGATACCCCAGGAGGATGGCAACCTCATCGATGGCAATCAACGGATCGGATAGCAACTGCTCTCCCAATTCCAAGCGCGCGTCAGAAAGAAGTGCTCTGAATGTCGTGCCCTCTTCGGCGATACGGCGCTGCAATGTTCGCTCGCTTGTACCGAGGTCGCGGGCGACGTCGCCCAGCTCCGGCCGACCGCTTGCGAGGTTCAGCTTGAGGATGTTCTTTACCTGCTCGGAGATCGTGCTCTCATCGTCCAAATCCCTTCGCGCAGCAGCCAGTGCCGGTGTCAGCAGGTCGAGGAACTCCTCGTTCCGGCCCGGAAAGGGGCGGTCAAGATCAGCGGATCTCAATACGAGCAGGTTCCTGGGCGCTCCATACCGGATCGGACATCCGAAATACGTGTCATGATCCTCACAGCCTGGACCAGGCCGAGCGAAATCGATGCGGATGGGCGTGATATGCTGACCGGTGCCTTTGCGTCCGAGTTCGATGACGAAGGCGAACGAGGTGTCGATGGAGATCGCGGGCTCCGGCTCCGGTGAATATGGCCACTCCTTTGAAAGAGCGAACTCGCCGTCCCGTTCGGCAATGAGGAACCTTTCGCACGGGCTGAGCCGTTTGAAGCGCTCTATGCGACCCAGTGCATCGCGGTAGTCGGCGGCGTAACACGCCGCCAAAAATGCAGGTTGATGTCCGGAACGGTCAAATGCCTTGACGAACCTGATGGCAAAGCCGGGATCGTCGGCAAGGACCTCGACTGCCTTGTAGATCGCAAAGATTTGCGCCGTGGACAAAACCGCATGAGGATTCAGATGGAGCATCGCCGGCAAACGCGCTTGACGCAGAATGACGGACGGCTTCAGCCCTGCCTCCGAGAAAGCCCTCCAGAACGCCTGGGGCATCTTGCATCGATCTGCCGGAGCCCGGTTCATGGTCAGCGCTTTCCCTTTCGGCGAGTTCGATAGTCCGATTATCGCCCGCATCGCACTTCAACGGGATTGGATGAAGCCGACAACCACATATAATTCGATCTGTCGCCGCATTCTTCATGGAAGCAATCGCATCCAGCTTAGCCGGAAACATAGACGAAGGAATAGCAAAATGCGCCAGATGAGTCGCGATTCACGCCAGCGATCCGCGCGAATATAGCTACCGCATGTGTAATCCGGATTGCCTGTCCCTCATCGATATAGTCGACGAACCTGGATCGACATCCCTCGTCACCTCGATCCACCGGGCATTGCCTTTACGATGGTTTTTCCGCAAGCGGGGGGGCGATCATTGGGCCAATATCACCGGGCTGGCCCGCGCGGCCGAGCGCCGTCATGTCGCACACCACTTCGCCGCTGGCGTCGGTCTGGATGGTGCCGGGTGCCACAATATTCACAGTAATCCAACGCAGCCCGAGGTTCTTGGCTATATATTGGATGCCGCAGCAATCGGCAGGGTGAGGATCAGAGCTCATCCACTGCCTGCCTGCCGTCCGCTTGAGGGATACGTGCAATAACCTTGATCTCGAAATCGAAACCGGCAAGCCAATTGACGCCTACAGCTGTCCAGTTCGGATAAGGAGGTTCACCAATTTCCTCCGTCCGGACAGCCTGCACAGTCTCAAACTGTTCGTCCGGGCTGGTGTGGAAGGTGGTTACGTCGACAACATCGTCGAAACTGCATCCCGCAGCAGCCAGGACGTCACGCAGATTCGCGAAGGCCCGCCGAACCTGATCCTCGAATACAGGCTCAGGCGAACCGTCCTCACGGCTTCCAACCTGACCCGACACGAAGAGGAGATCGCCCGAGCGAATGGCTGCGGAATATCGGTGAACATCGTACAAGGCATGACGGTTGGCCGGGAAAATGGCGTCACGTGTAGGCATCTCGGACTCCTTCTGTCTTTGCATAGGCTGATACGAGGCAGGAGATAGGGCATCGGGAATATGCATATTAGCCATTGAAACCGGCATGAGGTGATGCAAAATCCCCATCAATGCCTCGGCCATCACTCAATGATCTGACCGCCTTCGTGGCTGTTGCCACGCATCGCAGCTTCCGTCGAGCAGCGGATGAGATCGGCATGGCGCCTTCCACATTGAGCCACGCTATGCGCGCGCTCGAGGAACGTATGGGCGTGCGTCTTCTGAACCGCACCACAAGAAGCGTCTCGCCAACAGAAGCCGGCTTCCGGCTGCTCGACCGCCTTCAGCCGGCACTCGTATCGCTCGACGAAGCGCTCGACAGCGTCGCAGGGTTCCGGGGCAATGTCGCAGGAACGGTCCGCATCAATGCACCGCGACTGGCAGCCGGGTTTCTCGTTCGCGAAATTCTTCCGCAGATGGCGGAACGCCATCCGGACGTAACCGTGGATATCGTCGTCGAAGGGCAGCTCATAGATATCGTTTCCTGTGGATTCGATGCCGGCCTGCGTCTCTTCGAGTCGATCCCGAAGGACATGACCACCGTGCCGCTGGGACGCCCGCTGGCCTTCGTCTGTGTTGCATCGCCCACCTATCTCGATCGTTTCGGCGAGCCGGAAACGCCCGACGAACTGCAACGCCATCATTGCATCGGTCATCGCATGCCCAGTGGCAAACTGTACCGATGGGAGTTCGAACGCGCCGGTCAGGAACTGGTGATCGGCACAAACGGCCCTGTCGTCCTGGATGACGAGGAACTGATGGTCGACGCGGCAATAAAAGGTCTGGGTATCACCTATGTGGCCGATTGGGCCGCCGAATTGGCCTTGTCCGATGGCCGGCTGCGCAAGGTTCTGGCCGAGTGGATGCACGCCCCGGAAGAAGTCGCGATCTACTATCCCGGGCACCGGACCGTTCCACCGGCGCTTCGGGCCTTTCTTGATGTTGTCAAGGAACTGCGAAGGAAATAGCCTTGGGACTCGATAGGCGGCGCATCTTAGGAATATGTTCGGATATTCAGAACGGATGCCGCGTAGACGGAAACACAAACTGCAAGGCAGTCTTCGGCAGACTGGAATTGGCAGCTGGCGCTAGGCAGATGAAAACGTAATCGAGAAGCGATTGGCAAGCCGTATCTCCCGAGTGGAGCGTTGGGCCAAACCGCGCCTGGTCCTGGCAAGTTCCACAAGTTTCTGAACCCACATCGCCAGCACCTTGCCCCGGCTCGCGCGCTTTGACCGCAGTTGAAGCACAATCCACGCAAGCACCAACTTTGTGCCGGATGATCGCCTTGATGAGGTCGAAGCGCTGTGGGAAATGCCCATACAGAATTTCGACGCCTATAACGGCCTCCGTCGCGATGGCATGCATCGATCGCTTCTGCCTGTCTCGCATCCCCAACTCGGCGTCACCTTTATCCGTTGCGCACCTGCCCATGGAAAACCAAACCATGTTCCCTATAGATCACTCGGATGGCGATCGTTCGGAATCGTTGCTGACTATGCGAGCACATCCGCCCGGATTTCCGGTCTATGTTCGATAACCCGAATGCGACGCATCCGCAGGGTGTCCCGCTTTGGCGGTGCGTTGAAAAGCCGACCATACTCGCGCGTAAATTGGGAAACGCTCTCATATCCCACCTCGAACGCTGCGTTGCTTGCCGAGAAGCCTTCGTCAAGCATGAGGCGCCGTGCTTCGATAAGACGCAATCGCTTCTGGTATTGCCCCGGCGTCAGCGAAGTCATCAACTTGAAGTGCTTGTGAAATGCGGTCAGGCTCATTGCCGCTGCCGCTGCGAGCCGTTCTACAGGCAGGCGTGAGCGATACTCCGCCCTGAGAATCGCGATGGCCGAAGCCAGGCGGCCAGCGTAGCTGTCAGGATCTGCAAGCCTCCGTAACGCGCGCCCATGCGGACCCAACAGGAGCCAGTAATGCAGTTCCTGCATAATGCCGGGCCGCAGAATAGGCGCTGCGTCCGGCCGGTCCAGAAATTGCATCAGGCGTGACACGCAATCGAGCAATGCTCCTTCGGTATCATCGGCAAACAGCGTTGGCATTCGCGATGAACGTGATGTGGAGGTATCGCCGATTTGTGTCGCGACCTCTCGTAGCAGCGCCATCTCCAGTTCCACGGCGACCGCAAGATATGGCTTCTCTTGACTGGCCTCGACGATCCGTCCGACGACAGGCATGTCAGCCGCCACGATGACAGATTGTCCGCCGCGGAATACGCGTTCCTCACTTCCAACTATCATGCGCTTCGCGCCCTGAAGCACAAAGCAGACAAGCGGCCGGTAGATGGTGTGCAAGTCACCGGCAGGTTCTTCAACGCACATCATCCGCAGTCCCGGCACCGGAGTGAGGGCAAGGCCATCGCGATTCGCGTGGCGCTGCGCATAATTGTGGACAGCTTGCTTGAGCGCATTCATATCGCTTGCTCCCGTCTTTCGGCCTGAATGTAGCACGCCAGCGGGGGAGTTTCACCGTCTGTGCAGGATCAGGCAAGTTTTGTGCAGATCGTGGCAAGCCTTTTTGTGCGCCCTCGCTGTAGAAAAATCCTCACAATGTGGATGCGGGCCCTCTTGCTTTCGGATGCCCGCATCAAGCTGACAGACACGCGGGGGAGGCAGCCTCCAGCAGCAGGAACTGGCGAAGCTCAAAGTGAAGACGACGGATAACACAATTCTCATAACCGGCGGCGGCTCCGGGATCGGCCGAAAATTTGCGTAGTGTTTCAACGCACTCGAAAACACCGTAATCGTCGCAGGCCGGCACATGGAGGCGCTGGAGGAAACTATCGCCGGCCGCCACGACATACACGCAGTGACGGTCGACGTTAACGATCGCAACCAGATCGGGGCATTCACCGTCCGCATGATTGCCAAACACCCGGAACTGAACGTGCTGATCAACGATGCCGGCATCATGCGTCGCGAGGAGCTGACAAGTAAGCGCGACCTGGATGAGGCGGAGCAAACTATCGCGATTAATCTTCTGGCACCGATCCGGCTGACGAACGAACTGATCAGTCATCTCATCAGCCAGCCCGATGCAACCATCGTTAATGTGAGCTCAGGCCTTGCCTTCGTGCCGATGAGCAGCACGCCGACCTACAATACCACCAAGGCCGCGATCCATTCCTACACGGTCTCGCTGCGAGAACAGCTCAAGGGAAAAGTTGAGGTCATCGAGCTTGCGCCACCCGCGGTGCAGACCGAGTTCATACCCGGTCAATCCACGCGCGAAGGCTATATGCCCCTGGGTGCCTTTATCGACGAGACGATGATGCTGTTCCTGCAGCAATCGACGCCCAGGGAAATCCTGGTCCAGCGGGTCTGTTTCCTGCGCTGGGCAGAGCGAAACGGGAACTTCGACAAGGCAGTCGAAATGCTTGGCACCCACTGAGCGAAACGCTCGCCTATGCTGTAGCGACAAAGCATGGGCCTTGCACTCCAACGGGTCGCGGACCTGACAACTGCCGGCGCAGCGTCGGCCCTTCAGGACTCTGTCGTCCCATCCGGCTCGTCACCCATCGTGTCTGCAAATTTGCGCATCAGCCGCACAAGTTCATCGATCTCGCGCGGGTCCCAGCTTGCAAATGCTGCCATCGCAACTCGTTCTCGCGCCGCGTCTATCTTGTCGGTCATTGCCTTGCCCTTCGACGTCACCACCGCCTCGTTCACGCGGCGGTCGGCCGCACTTTGCCTGCGTTCCGCCAGGCCGAGACTTTCCAGCTTGGCCACCTGGCGGCTGACCGTGGTGTAATCGCGGCCGACCCGGTCGGCGAGTTCCACTATGCCAATCGGGCCAAGCCGCTCGATCCCGACCAGCAAGGGGAACAAGGCACGGTCGAGTGCGATTCCGGCTTCCTTTACCATTTGCTCGTCGCGCTGAGGCCGGTTCATCAGGCTTACGATATCGATCAGCGATCCGTGGAGTTCGCGGATCTGCTGCCTCTCTATATGTGCAATTTGCACATTTTTTCTTGACGACATGTCAACCCCTTTTTATGTGCATATTACACACATGGAGACGAACATGACAAACGATTTTGCGGCAGATGTGCTCATCTGCGGCGCAGGAGCGGCTGGCCTGACATTGGCGATCGAGCTTGCGCGGCGCGGGGTGTCTTTCCGGTTGTTCGATAAGATGGACCAGCCTTTCCCCGGCTCGCGGGGCAAGGGAATTCAGCCCAGGACACAGGAGATTTTCGAGGATCTCGGTATTCTCGACAGGGTCGTTGCCACCGGCGGGCTCTATCCGCCTTTGCATGAGTATCGCGATGACGGCAGCTCTTCCGAAAGACATGCTGTCGAGCAGCTCGACCCGACACCGGCGGAGCCGTACCACATCCCGTTGATGCTGCCGCAATTCCTTACCGAGCGAATCATGCGGGAACGGCTGTTCGAACTCGGCCACCGGGTCCAGTTCGGATACGAATTGACCGACTTCGAGCAAGGCGGGGGCGGCGTTACGGCACGCTTGGCCGGACCTGGTGGCGAGCAGACCATTCGCACCCGCTATCTGATAGGAGCGGATGGTGGACGCAGCTTCGTGCGGGGAGCGCTCGGCATCGGTTTTCCGGGCAAGACCTTGGGCATGCGCGCAATGGTGGCGGATGTCGTGCTAAGCGGGCTGGACCGCGATAGGTGGCATCAATTCAACGGCGGCGACATGGAGCGAATGGTCGCCATCTGTCCGCTTGCCGGAACCGATCTCTTTCAGATTCAGGCGCCCATTCCACTTGAAGGCGAATTCGATCTTTCGGCAGACGGTCTCGGGAGGATGATCGGCGAGCGGACGGGCCGTAAAAACATTCAGGTGCATTCGGTGTCCTGGGCATCGGCCTATGCGATGAACGCCCGGCTCGCCGACCGCTACCGGGCCGGCCGGGTATTCCTTGTCGGCGATGCAGCCCATATCCATCCGCCGACAGGCGGGCAGGGCCTGAATACCAGCGTGCAAGACGCCTACAATCTGGGCTGGAAGCTTGCCGCCGTGATCGGCGGTGCGAGCGGGGAACTTCTCGACAGCTACGAGTTGGAGCGCCGCCCCGTGGCCGAGGTCATGCTCGGGCTCTCGACCCGGTTGCTCGACGCCGGAAAACGGGGCGAGATGCGCCGAGGGCGGGAGGTGCAGCAGCTCGATATCGGGTATCCGGCTTCGCCGCTCTGCCTGCTGCCGTCCGAGCGCAACGGAGGCCTGCGGGCTGGCGACCGGGCTCCGGATGCTCCGTTCAAGGGGGCTGCAGGCCAGAGGTCACGGCTGTTCCAATTGTTTCGGGGGCCGGATTGGACGCTGCTTGTCCATGACGTCGACCTAAATCCCTTCATCCCCCGTGCGGGGTTGCGCATTCATCATATCGGTCCACATGGCGAGATCATCGATGCCTGGCATCATATCGGCGACGCTTATGGGCTGAAGCCGGGCGATTGCGTGCTTGTTCGCCCGGACGGATATATTGCCGCCATCCTGACCCCCGATGCGGTGAAGGCGGGAAAGATCGACGCCTATCTGGACCGCATGGGCCTCCTCCCTGTCCGGAGGCCGTAAATTGAAGGTCGATCGTTCAACGGAGGATGCAGCGGGAATAGCTCTCGACCGGCGGCGCATCCTGCCGGTCTTCTTGATCGTCTGCACCTATTCTGCAGGCGCCGCAGCCATCCTGCCGGTTCTGCCCTTTCTCATCCAGTCCATGGGCGGCTCCCCGCTCGTCATCGGCATCGTCATCACGGCGGAAGCCATCGGACAGTTCGCCTCCGCCCCCGTTCTTGGCCTGCTTTCGGACCGCTTCGGCCGCAGGCGCGTTCTGATGATGAGTCAGGTCATTGCGGCAGTGAGCCTTGTGTTACTCGCATTCGCCCCCGGCGTCGCCTTCATACTGCTTGCCCGGATCATGTTCGGTCTGACCGCGGGTAATGTTTCCGTGACCGCAGCCTATGTTGCGGATCATACGCATGCCGGAAACCGAAGGCAGGCCATGGGGTTCCTCATGGCTGGCGCAGGCCTGGGCGGAATCGTGGGGGCGGGGCTTTCGGGGTTGCTGTCCCATACCTCCTTGAACGCGCCGGTCCTTGCCGCACTCGGCCTGGTGATTGCTTCGGCGGTTATCACGGAACTCCGGCTGGACGACGAACGGGCCGCAGGTGGCATCGGGCATCATTCTCAGGCCGAAACCGCCTCGTTTCGCGCGATTGTGGCGTCTCCGGCGATTGGAATCCTCGTGGCCGTAATGCTCTGCCACGTCTTCGCCTACGGGATGTATATCTCGCAATTGCCGGTTTTCCTGGGCGAGACCTTCGTCTGGAACGGCCATGCATTCGGAGCGAAGGAGTTCAGCTACCTCATCATGGCCGATGGCGCGATCAACATCCTTGTCCAGATTTTCATGCTGGGCTGGCTTGGGAGATACCTGACGGAACGCAGCATGATCCTGCTGATCTTCACGTTCATCTGCCTCGGCTTCGTGACCGCCGGTCTCGCCACGACAATCCCGGCGCTGGCTCTCGCGGTTCTGTGCGTCAGCACCGGGGATGCGCTCGCAAAACCGACCTATCTTGCGGCATTGTCAACACTTGTTCCGCCGCAACGGCAGGGAATCGTTCTTGGCGCCGCTCAATCCCTGACCGCAGTGGCTGACATCGTTTCCCCGGTTCTTGCGGGCTTTATCCTCGGATATGCGCTGTATGGTATATGGATTGGCGCCGCAGTCGCTGTGGCCGCCACAGGAGCGGTCATTGCCGCGACACTGCTCCACATCAGAGCGGAGACGCCGAGGTGTGACATGTAGGCCCCGACGCGATCCTGCTGGGCGGCGGAAACCGCGGGGCAGGCTCCGAAACCGGATCGGTCACACTGAAGGCCTGCCCGAGGTTCCGCGTCACGTCACCTGCCACCGTGCCGGGAAAGCCAGCCCCAGAATCCGATTTCTTTGAAATGCACATCCGTCATGTAGAAATCATGATGATGATGGATATCCGGGAGCAGCCTTGTCCTGTCGGGCAGCGAGAAGCTAATGATGACCGCATATCTGGAGAGATTCGTGACACGGAAAATTTTGAGCATTGTGAAATGGTTTCTGGGCATTTGCTTAGTGTTCATGGTCGGATTGTTCGCGTGGCTCCATGTCGCACCTCCCGATCTCATCCGTGTCGGATCGAACTATGCCGCCAAGATCGTCTGCTCAAACATGTTCATCGCGGCGCGCGCGCCCGACGCGGTGCTGGCCAGGGATGTCCAGGCACCGGGCCATCCCCTTTTGCGCCTGATACGGGTAGATGTCGATGAATCGAACGGTACAGTGCATGCCGAACTGCTCGGCTTGTTTGGCGATGGGCTTGCGCTGGAGCGTGACGGAACCGGCTGTGCTGCGGTACCAGACGGCAATCTCTCCGCCGCATCCCATGCGCTGGCGGCTGGAAATGACGCTTCGGATAGCCCGGAAATATTTCCTGATGACCTGCCGATAATCCACCCGGAAAATCCGGCATTGTCGGCCGCGTTGGACGATGCAAAGCTCACTGGTCCGGGCATGCGTGCCGTCGTGGTGCTCCGGAACGGACACATCATTGGCGAACGTTACGGAACGGAAGGACATGTTGATCAACCCCTGCTCGGCTGGTCGATGACCAAGACGGTGACTGCGGCCCTTATCGGCACATTGGTTCGCGAGGGCAGGCTTTCTGTCGAGGATGATAACCTGTTGCCGCAATGGCAGGACGATGATCGCGCCAGTATCACAATCGCTGATCTGCTCGGGATGGAAAGCGGCCTGGCGTTCAACGAGGATTATGGCTCCGTCACCGACGTCACGCGCATGCTCTACCTGGAGCCTGATATGACCTCCGTTCCGGCGGGCAAACCCCTGGTCGCGGCGCCGGGGGAAATGTTCAGCTACTCAAGCGGCACCAGCGTTCTTCTGTCGCGCATCTGGCAAAACACCTTCGATGATCCCGGTGACGCCCTTGGCTGGCCCGGCAAGGCGCTGTTCGGCCCGCTCGGCATGTCGACCGCTGTCCTGGAGACCGATGCCAGGGGAACCTTTGCGGGATCATCCTATCTCTATGCCTCGGCCCGGGATTGGGCCCGGTTCGGGCAATTCCTTCTCGATGACGGCATATGGAAGGGCGAGCGCATCCTGCCGGCAGGCTGGGTCGACTGGATGCGGACACCGACATTGGCATCCGGTGGCGAATATGGCCGGCATCTCTGGCTGCACGGCCCTCGCACCGGCCAGTCACAGGACGCGGATCCTGACGCGGATTACGAGATACCAGAGGACGCCTACTGGCTGCTGGGCCATGACGGGCAGACGATGACCGTTATTCCCTCGCGCCGACTTGTCATCCTGCGCATGGGGCTCACCCCGGCCAAGCACGGATACAAGCCCCAGGCATTGGTGGAGACTGTGGTCAGGGCGATTGACAAGGTCGATGGGGTAGCGCAGCGGTTTTGAGAATCCACGCGGCTTTGCTGTGCAAATGGTGCTTTGGGTATAGTTTCCCTTTCCCCGGACAAGCCTGCCCTACGGCCATTGTAATCCACCCGCCAAGAGCCGTGTAACGGTTCACGACGGCGCAGTGGGTTTGCGGCTCCGCGCCTTGCCGGTCGAAGGTCCGTGTCATCATGCTCTGCTCCAGACATTTTACACAGCGCACCTTCGTATCTATGCGGCTTCGGCGGTGATATTGGCGCCATCGCCGCCAGATCACGGGACCGGGATATTCGACTGCCCGGAGGATTTCATCGCACGGGCGCGGGCTCCCGCAGTTGTTGGCCCCAAGGTTTGGCATTCTTGCACGGCGAAGTATGGGCATGACCGCCATCGGCTTGAGTAAATGTGCGAAAGCCTCTGCCGCTCGCTCCCACAATCGCCCCGCTGCGCACGATGAGAGCTCCACGCATCGGCCGACCGCCCGACCTGCCCCGATCAGCGCAACCGAATTCCAGTCACCCGAGTGAATGGTCGGGATGGCCCGCCAACCGGCCATATTTCTTCGAAAGCTCGTATCTGGCCTTCACGAACAATCAGAGTATTGTCAGGAAGGCCATGAATATCAGGCTTGCCCCGCGAGCGAGGTCGGCATGGGAAGCTGGGCCCTCGTAATGTGCAGCAGAGCGCCAGACACCGACGACAGCAACGATATTGTAGGGTACCGATACCGCGTAACCGAACATCAGCGTGATAAGCGGCCGGTCAAGCGTGATCATCGTCAGGAACAGTGCACTGGTTGTGACATTGACAATCAGACCGGTGACGACGGTCCATGTCCAGAAGGCT
>NZ_QOKZ01000005.1 GCF_003697785.1 Paracoccus alkanivorans
TTCGCAACCGTATCGCGGGAGATGTTGAATTCCTTCGCCGCCTGACGCTGGCTCATGCCCGCCGCGCAGGCCTGACGCACCTTCAGATATAGTTCCACGCTGTAGATCCTCCCGCCCTCCCTGCAACCACAGAAAGGGAAAAGGTGGACGACTTTTACACCGCCCGCAGCAGCACCAAGCCGCCGCTTCCGTGGACTAATTTCGCACCGCCGTTCTCACGCTCCCTGCTCGAGGGAGCATCGGGTGTGGTCGAACACGGTGGCCGGAACAGGCCCGGGATCGACGAGGAGCAGGTGAAGGAGCTCATCAACCGAAATCGCTTGGATGTCCGGTGAAGCAGGGGCCAACTCACGTTCGGAGTTTCAGAAATTGTCATTCCTTATTTACCCTGTGACACGCGGCGGCTTGGTAGGCATGCGGGCACGCTGATGCGTTCCGGTTCACCTATTGCAGCGAACAATTCGGCATCCTCGCCGAGGCCGGCATTGGGCGTGGTCAGCAGCGTATCGCCGTAGAAGACCGAATTTGCGCCACCCACGAGACAAAGGATTTGTGCCTCGCGGTTGAGAGCGGAGCGTCCTGCCGAAAGGCGCACGGTCGAACCCGGCATCACGAGACGCGCGGTTGCCACCATTCGCACCAACTCCAGCGGATCGATGCGTGGCCGATCCGCCAGTGGCGTGCCTGCGACCGGGACAAGCGCATTGATGGGCACGCTTTCGGGATGGGGGGTCATCCCCGCCAGAACGTGCAGCATGGAGGCCCGGTCCCGGACAGTCTCGCCCATACCGATGATGCCGCCGCAGCACAGGTCGATGCCGAATGCGCGCACCGTGGCCAGCGTATCCAGCCGATCCTCATAGGTGCGGGTGGTGATGATCTGCCCGTAAAACTCCGGACTGGTGTCGAGATTGTGGTTGTAGGCCGTGAGGCCGGCGGCTGCGAGGCGTTCGGCCTGATGCGGTTTCAGCATGCCGAGCGTGACACAGGCTTCCATGTCAAGGGCGCGAACGCCCTTGACCATCTCGATCACCGCGTCGAATTCCCGACCGTCGCGGACCTGACGCCATGCCGCACCCATGCAGAAGCGTTCCGCCCCCGCCGCCTTCGCGGTCGCTGCCATGGCAATAACCTTTGTGGGGTCCATCAACCGATCACGGGTCAGATCGACCTCGCGGTGATGGGCCGACTGCGGACAATAGGCGCAGTTCTCCGGGCATCCGCCCGTCTTGATGGACAGTAGGCTCGCCTTCTGGACCTTGTTCGGATCGTGACGCTGGCGATGGACGGCATTGGCCCGCCCAACCAGCTCAAGCAACGGCAGCTCATACAGAGTGACGATCTCGTCGACTGTCCAGTCGTGCCGGATTTCCCCATCGGCCACCGTCATTCGACTTCGCCCCGAAGCCGGGCGAAGAAAGCCGGAAGAACTGAGCTACCCGCCGCCACGACGCCGATCTTGACCAGATCGCCCAGGAGGAAGGGCAGGACGCCGACGGCAAGAAGTTGACCGACAGGAACATAGACGGCGAGCCATGCCGTGCCGATTGCATAGATCGGCACCATTCCCGCCAGCATCGCGCCGACACGTCCGGGCGTGCCTTTGCCGGTCGCGAGCACGCCGACCAACCATGAGGCGATGAGATAGCCCAAGAGATAGCCCCCCGTTGGCCCGGCCAGGTAGACAAGGCCGATGCCGCGCTCCGGGGAGCCGGAGAAGACCGGGAGGCCCATGGCACCGGTCGCCAGATAGGCAAGGAAGATCGAGACGGCCATGCGTGGCCCGAACGCCACGGCGAAGCCCATGACAGCCAGGGTGTGCAGCGTCATCGGAACCGGCCAGAACGGAATCTGGATCTTGGCGGCAAGCGTCATCAGCGCCGTTCTGGCGATGATGGTCAACGTCATTCGCGCCAACATTGCGAATCGGGTTTCAATCGGTCTTGCGGCGACATCGTCCATGCTGTCTCTCCTTTAGCGCAGAATTATAGATAATTTCGTTATTCTATCGCCAAAGAAATCCACAAAAATACAATCATGGCAATAGCCAGATGCGCGACGACCACTTTGGGTCGGAGGTGAGGCAAACCAATGCTCTTCTATTGGGGGCTTTTTTGACCGATTGTCTGGACGTGCCGCGCGAGCACCGATGCCGCCGTCTCGGCCTGCCCAGCCCTCAACGCATCGAGGATTGCACGGTGATCCCGATCGGTCGGGGTCTCCCATTCGGTCCGCCAGCCCGAGAACAGGAACCGGGCACTGGCGGTATGCAGATCGTCGATCGCCTTAAGCAAGCGCGGCATCCCGCAAGGGGTCAGGATGATGCGGTGGAAGGTGCGATTGGCTTCTTCCCACGCCTGAACGTCACCCGCGCGATCTCCCGTCCGATTCGCTTCCTCTGCCTGATCAAGAATGGCCCTGGTCAGATGCGGAGCGGCATGGCGCAGCGCGAGAGCTTCGAGCGCAGCGCGCATCTCCGCGACCTCGCGCACCTCGTCGAGACTGAAGCCGGCGACGCGCACACCCCGACGCGGTTCACTGACCACTAACCCCTGCGACTCCAAACGTCGGAAAGCCTCGCGCACGGGGACATGGCTCGCGCCGAACTCCTCGGCGATGTGATCCTGCCGCAACTTCGCGCCAGCCTCGATCTCGCCCGCGATTATGCGATTGGCGAGCGTTCTACTGATCTGTGCTGCGATGGTGTCTGATCTGGCCGTCGTCATGATTTTATAGATAATTCGGATTGCGGGCGCTGTCGATCTGCGAAGTAGACATCACAGAAATCCCAAAATGGCGAGGAATCGGTCGCCCCTGAAACCCACGGCGAGCTTCTGTCGCAAGGGTCGGGGGGGCAAAGGTAGCTGAGATCCGAAGAGCTTTTGCGGCACCTGAAGACGGCTATGTAGTTCACGCTGAACAGGTATTTGCTATTGGGTCATAAGGTCGGTGGTTGGCCTTCATTGGATCGACAAGTGTTATAACGCACAGCATTGTGGCGCAGATTCCAGCCCAGAGAGCCCTATATGAGCGAGGATCTTGCGGATGTTGTAACCGCATCCGCACAGGACAGCGACGATGGCATCGCCGATCAGCCCCTTGAGCGGGCAACGCGCCAGGCGACCATCGGTTTTCATGTGCGCGATTTCCGGCTTGATGGCGCTATGTCGCCGGAGCAACCTGGCCAGTGTCTACGTCAGGCCCGGCGCATGCCGCTGATCAGCACGCGGGTGTTTGTGACATCGTGGCCCCGATAACTCCCGTTTCGCGCAGCGCAGTCAGTGTGAAGATACTGTCCCCGGTTCACCGCCGCCGGGGTTGTCGGCCAAATCCGCGATGACAATCAGTTGTTGTGCCTGTTGCCCCGCGAACAACGGCTTCAGCCAACGAAAAGTGTGTAATGCATGCACCTTCCCGTATATCCTAGAAACGTCTGACGATCCGGCGGGCCATAGTCTCGGCAAGTGCGGGATCGCCGTCAGAAATGCACCATGCACTTGCAGTCGCGCCGGCGACGTCGCCCCACGGGAACGCGTGCGCCAGCGACACTGACAGGACACCCGGTTCCTGCTTCAGCGCCCGCATATCCAGCACGAGCTGTCGCATGGGTCGTAATCCACAGACCCATGATCGGACAGGGTACGAAGCGCATGACCGGTCTGATCTCCGCTTCCAGCATTTTCTGGATCAGCGTGGAAACTTCGTACAGCCGAAGAATCAGATCAACATATGGGTATTCCTTGCAAGCAATCATGACATCGGCATTCGCCAGCATCAGATCGGTGATGTGACAATGCGAATCAAGTGTTACGCCGATAGGAACGGATGGGCCGACAACCTCACGGACGGCCGCAAGAAGATCGGGGCCTGCTATATCGTCGCGGAGAGGGCCAGAGGCGCACGAAGAAGCTGCAACCGGCTGCGCGCCTGCCGTCTCCGCCTACTTGCCCATTTGAAGCGCTGGCGGCGCATGGGGGCTGTGTGGGCCGTGGAATACCAGGGCGGACGATGCGGAGACATCAAGACAGCGTGGAAAGCGATATGCGAGGATGCCGGTCTGGATGACGTGACGCCCCACACCCTTCGGCATACGGCGATCACATGGGCGCTACAGCGTGGCGCGAGGACATGGGATGTCGCCGGCTATTTCGGGGTCAGCGTGAAGGTCATCGAGGAAGTCTACGGGCATCATTCGCCGGATCACCAAGAATCAGCGCGGGCCGCAATGGACACCAGATAGGGCGCAACTTGTGCCAGAACCTGTGCCGAAAGGCTCGCAAGCTCAGAGAAATGAAAGGCAAGTGATTGATATGATTGGCGCACCCGAGAGGATTCGAACCTCTGGCCTCTGCCTTCGGAGGGCAGCGCTCTATCCAGCTGAGCTACGGGTGCCTTGCCGGCTGAATAGCTCGCATGACCGGGTTGTGCAATGCCGAAATCAGCCCTGGCGCAACGGCCGCTACAATGGTGCCGCTGCATTCCGGTCCGGGGATCAGTCCTCCTCCGCGGCTCCGGTGCCCTGTGCGATCAGTGCTTTCAGCGTCGCATCGAGCTGCCCGGCCAAATCGGGGCCCAACCGGCTGCGAAGCGTCTGGTCATAGGTGATCGCGCGGCGGCCCAGCTTGCTGTAGGTCTCGGCGCCCTTGTCTGTCAGAGACAGTATCCCGGCGCGGCGATCCCGCGGATTGACCTCTCTGCTGAGATACCCTCCGGCCTCGAGCGCGGCAACGGCACGGCTGACCTTTGTCTTTTCGATATGGGAAATCCGGCAGATATCCCGCGCCGTCATCCTGCCGAACTTCCCCAGATTGGCCAGCACCCGCCATTGCGGGCGCGTGATACCGTAATCTTCCCTGTAAGTGGCATGAAAATTTCTGGAGGTGATCTCGGCCGCCTGATTGAGCAGGTAGGGCAGAAACTGCTCCAGATCGAACCCTTCCGAAACCGGCCTCGTATTCATGTCTGACTTTTGTCGCATCCGAATGCACCTGCCCCTTTCACGGGTCGCGACAATGGCACAGGCGCCGAATGCTGTCACGGGGCCGGTATCGTCCTCCTGCCTGACCGGGGCAAATCTTTCGGGGTTGATTTGGTTGCGATTGCAACTAAAATTGCAGATCAGGGGAGGGTGACATGACAGATCGCGACCAACAGGCATTCCGGCTTTACCCTTATGCCAGATCCCCCGATCAGGACCGCATGCCGCCCGCGCGCCATCCCGTGGTCGTGGCGGGGGCAGGTCCGGTCGGGCTTGCCGTAGCATTGGATCTTGGCCGACAGGGCATTCCGGTCCTGTTGCTGGACGAGTCCGAAGGCCCCGGCATCGGCAGCCGCGCCCTGTGCTTTGCCAAGCGCACGCTGGAGATCTGCGATCGGCTCGGCGCCGCCAAGGCGATGGTCGCCAAGGGGGTCGAGTGGAATCTCGGCAAGGTCTTCCATGACGACCGGCTGCTCTATGAATTCAACCTGCTGCCCGAAAGCGGCCATGCCTTTCCCGCCTTCATCAACCTGCAACAGCCCTGGTTCGAGAAATTCCTGCATGACGCCATCCGCGCCGCCCAGGCCGATGGCGCCCCGATCCGGATACGGGGCCGGAACCGGGTGGAGGCCGTTACCCCGGCCGGGGATCATGTTTCGGTAGAGATCTCCACCCCCGACGGCCCCTATCATGTCGAGGCGGATTGGCTGATCGCCTGCGACGGCGCGCGCAGCCCTGTCCGCCACATGCTTGGTCTCGGTTTCGAGGGAAGGGTATTCGAGGACAATTTCCTCATCGCCGACGTAAGGATGAAAGGCGATTTCCCGACCGAACGCTGGTTCTGGTTCGAGCCGCATTTCAAATCCGGCGACAGCGCCCTGCTGCACAGGCAGCCCGACGACATATGGCGCATCGATTTTCAACTGGGCTGGAATATCGACCGCGACAAGGAACTTGAGCCCGCCAATATCCGCGCCCGCGTCGATGCCATGCTGGGGCCGGATGTCGATTACGAGCTGGACTGGTGCTCGATCTATACGTTCCAATGCCGCCGGATGGAGAAATTCCGCCATGACCGGGTGATCTTCGCCGGAGATTCGGCGCATCAGCTCAGCCCATTCGGCGCGCGCGGCGCCAATTCCGGTATCCAGGACGCGGACAACCTGTGCTGGAAACTGAAACTGGTGCTGGAGGGCATCGCGCCCGAAACCCTGCTGGACAGCTACGAGGCCGAACGGATCCAGGCCGCTGATGAGAATATCCTGCACTCGACGCGATCGACCGATTTCATCACTCCGAAATCATCCGTCTCCAGGC
Organism: Paracoccus alkanivorans; assembly: GCF_003697785.1. Lineage (GTDB taxonomy): Bacteria > Pseudomonadota > Alphaproteobacteria > Rhodobacterales > Rhodobacteraceae > Paracoccus > Paracoccus alkanivorans. The sequence goes on from NZ_QOKZ01000005.1 coordinate 6,296, forward strand.
TGTTCCGCAACGCGGTGCTGGATCTGGCCGAACACCTGCCCTTCGCCCGGGGCATGGTGAACTCGGGCCGGCTCTCGACCCCCTGCATCCATGACGGTTCCGCACTGAACGGGCCTGACCACCCTGCCATGCCGCCACGCAGCCGCCCCGGCAGCCCCTGCCCGGATGCTCCTGTCGAGACGGGCTGGCTGCTGCGGCAACTCGGCCCGGGCTTTACCCTCATGACCATCGATGCGGACGCGCCCGAAACCCTGTCCGCCCATGGATTGACATTTGCGCGGCTTGCGCTGACGGCCCGGGATAACGAGGCCCTGCGGGAACGTTATCTCGGCGAGGCCGCGTCTGCGGTCTACCTGATCCGCCCCGACCGGCATATCGCCGCCCGCTGGAAGAGTTTCGACGAATCCGCCATCGGCGCCGCGCTGGCCCGCGCCATCGCCAGGGAGTAAGAGATGCTGAACACCGATCCGAACCTGCCCGATCCCGACGAAGCCTATGCACGCCTCATCGCCGCCCATGACGGGCTGAGCGAGGCCGAGAGCCATGCGATGAACGCGCGGCTGGTGCTGATCCTGATGAACCATATCGGCGACAGGGCGGTGCTGGACGAGGCATTGCGGCTCGCGCGCGAAGGGCCCGGAAACTGAACCGAAAATCCCGCAAATTCAAGGGATAGCAGCTTCTTCTTTGTCTAAACACCTCCGGGGGGTCCGGGGGCAGGCAGCCCCCGGCCATCGCGGGACGCTGAAGCCTCCCCCCGTTCAGACATGCAGGAACCGCTCCTTCACCTCCGGCGCGGCGCGCAATTCGTCGCTGCTTCCGGTCCAGACCGTGCGTCCTTTCTCGATCACCACGTGGCGATCCGCGATCCGGGTCAGCGCGTCCACGTTCTTGTCGATGATCAGGATCGATTCGCCCGCCGCCTTCAACTGCGCAAGACAGTTCCAGATCTCGTCGCGGATCAGCGGGGCGAGGCCCTCCGTCGCCTCGTCCAGCACCAGCAGCCGCGGATTGGTCATCAGCGCACGGCCGATCGCCAGCATCTGCTGTTCGCCGCCCGAAAGCTGGTTGCCCATATGCCCCATCCGCTCGGCCAGGCGCGGGAACAGCGACAGCACCCGCTCCAGCACCCACTGGCCGGGCCGGGCCATGGCCACAAGGTTCTCGCGCACGCTCAGCGTCGGAAAGACCTGCCGCCCCTCGGGAACCAGCCCGAGACCCGCGCGGGCAATGCGATGCGGGGCGGCATTGGTCAGGTCTGCGCCATCGACGATCACCCTGCCCGCCCGCGCCTTCAGCAGCCCGAAGACCGTGTTCACCGTCGTCGTCTTGCCCATGCCGTTGCGGCCCAGAAGCGTGACCACCTCGCCCTCGCCGACCTCGAAGCCGATATCGTGCAGCACCTGGCTTTCGCCATAAGCGGCCTGGAGCGCCTCGACCTGCAGCATCACGCGCCCTCCTCTGCCGTCTCTTCGCCCAGATAGGCGGCGCGCACCTTGGGATCGGTCCGAACCTCGTCGGGCCTGCCGGTGGCGATGATCCGGCCATAGACCAGCACGCTGATCCGGTCCGCCAGCGAAAAGACCGCGTCCATGTCATGCTCGATCAGCACCAGCGTGACCTCGCCCTTGAGGCTGCGCATGACCTCGACCAGGCGCTCGGCCTCCTGCCCGCTGGTGCCGGCAAGGGGCTCGTCCAGCAGCAGGAGTTTCGGCGCGGTGGCCAGCGCGATGGCCAGTTCCAATTGCCGCTTTTCGCCATGGCTGAGACTGCCTGCGCGCATCGCCGCGCGCTCGGCGATACCAACGCGGGCCAGCGCCTCCATCGCGGTGTCGTTCAGCGCCCGCTCACCGGCCACCGGGGCAAAGAAGCGAAAACTGCTGCCCCGCCGCGCCTGCACCGCCGCCGCGACATTTTCCAGCACCGTGAAGCCCGGCAAGATCGAGGTGATCTGGAAACTGCGCGACATGCCTGCCCGCACCCGCGCATGCATCGGCTGGCCCATCATCTCGGCGCCATCGAAGCGCACCGAACCGGCATCCGATCCCGCCTGCCCGGAAAGCTGCGCGATCAGCGTGGATTTGCCCGCGCCATTGGGGCCGATGATGGCATGCAGTTCTCCCTTCTCGACGCTCAGGTTCAGGTCGTCGGTGACGTTCAGCGCCCCGTAGGCCTTGCGCAATCCCCGGACATCCAGAAGGCTCATGACCTGTTCCTCCGGAAAAACCCGCTCAGACCGTCGCGGGAATAAAGCACGACCAGCACCAGGATCAGGCCGAACAGGATCGGCCAATGCTTGGTCAGCAGCGCCAGCCATTCCTCCAGCAGCAGCGCGATGGTCGCCCCCGCCACCGCCCCCAGCAGGTTGCCGATACCGCCAAAGACCACCATCACCACCAACTCCCCCGAGCGGTGCCAGTCCATGTAGCTGGGCGAGACATAGCTGGCCTGGTTGGCCAGCATCACCCCGGCGATGGAGGCCATGCAGCCCGAGATCACATAGGCCGTCAATTGGTAGCGGAAGGGCGAAAAGCCGATAGCCTGCATCCGCAGCGGATTTTCGCGCGCGCCCGTCAGCACCCGGCCGAAACGCGAGCGGGTGATCGCCACGGCCAGCAGGTAAAGCCCGATCAGCAGCGCCAGCGCAGTATAGTAAAGCGCCGTGTTGTTCTCCAGCAGCGGCTGGCCGAAGACGGTCGAACGGGCGTTCAGCGTCACCCCGTCATCGCCGCCATAGGCCGAGAGCGAGACGAAGAAGAAATATCCCATCTGCGCGAAGGCGAGCGTGATCATGATGAAATAGATCCCCCGCGTCCGCAGCGAGATCGCCCCGGTGATCAGCGCGAAGACCGCCGCCACCGCGATGGCCGCCAGCATATGCGCGCCCAGGTCGGTGATGCCCGCACGGCCGAGGATCGCCACCGCATAGGCGCCGATCCCCAGATAGGCGGCATGGCCGAAGCTGACCATGCCGCCATAGCCAAGGATCAGGTCCAGCGCCAATGCGGCGATGGCATAGGCGAGGATCCGGGTTGCGATCACGATCAGATAGCTGTCGCCCAGGGCCTGCGCGATCATCGGCAAGATGGCAAAGGCGGCAAACAGGATCGTTGCGGCCCATGCCCGCGTAAGCGTCAGCCGGGTCATGTTTTCGCTCCGAACAGGCCGGAGGGCCGGACCGCGAGGATCACCGCCATCAGGATATAGACCAGCATCGGGGCCAGCACCCTGCCCGCCTGCCCCGCCGCGGCCGGCTCCATGACCGCGCGCAGCAGGATCGGGCCAAAGCTGCGCCCGAGCGTATCGACCAGCCCGACCAGCAGGGCGCCCGCGAAAGCGCCCCGGACCGAGCCGATGCCGCCGATCACGATCACGACGAAGGCGAGGATCAGCACCTGCTCTCCCATCCCCGGATCGACGGTCAGGACCGGCGCGACCATGGCGCCGGCGAATCCGGCCAACATCGCGCCGAAGGCAAAGATGACGGTGAACAGCTTGCCGATATCGACGCCGAGCGCCGCGACCATGGCCCGGTTGCTGGCCCCGGCCCGCAGCCGCATCCCGATCCGGGTATGGCCGATGACCAGGTAAAGCCCGAGCGCCGTCAGCAATCCGGCGGCGATGATTACCAGCCGAAAGACGGGATAGCGCATGGCGCCGATCAGCGGGACGGAACCCGACAGCAATTCCGGCATCGGCACCGACAAGGGCGCCGCGCCCCAGATGACCTGCACCCCTTCGGTGATGATCATCACCAGCCCGAAAGTCGCCAGCACCTGGTCCAGATGCGGCCGCTCATAGAGGCGCCGGAAGACCGACAGTTCCAGCACCAGCCCGACAAGCAGCGTGGCGGGCAGCGTAAGCAGCAGCCCAAGCCCATAGCTGCCGGTCAGCGAAGTGAAAGTCACTACCAGATAGGCCCCGACCATATAGACCACGCCATGGGCGAGATTGACGAAATCCATGATTCCGAAAACCAGCGTCAGGCCGGCGGCAATCAGGAACAAGAGGATGCCGAACTGCATCCCGTTGAGAAGCTGAAGGAGAAACAGATTGGTCATGAGCGGGGGCCTCGGCAGCGGGGCGCAGCCGGGGCCACGCCTTGCCTGCCCGATTCATACGGCATTCGGGGCTATCGGCCGGGACCCGTCCCACAGCCACTCTTCCGCAAAAGCGGCGAGACCGGAATGTGCAGGGGCCGGAACGATGATTTTCCGTGGATGGGTCATGGCTGTCTTCCTGTTGAAAAAGCCGCGTTGATCGCGGCGCGTTCTGTTCCACGCCAGAACGCCTCAACAAAAGGGCCAAAGTCAAGAAATTATTTCATGCTTGAAATAATCTTGCCGGTAACAAGAGCCAAGAGAACCCTGATTTACGGCATTAATCGGAAAATCAGAAGCCGAAGGAAAAGCGGCGGACGACACCCAACCGCAAGGATGGCTGCCACTCTTCCTGAACAACGGGCGAATCCCCGGCATCACCGATCAGCTTGCCGTATTCGACCTCGCCCAGGATCGCGGTCTTGTCATTGATAGCGTAACGAGCCTGGAACTTGACTGCCGCGGAAGTGAATCCCCCGCTCGGGTCATATTCGCGGTATTTGCTGGCGATCGCCTCTTCGGGCGAGACGCCGAAATAGGTGTCGGTATAGTCGGAATCGCCATAACCCAGTTCCAGCCCCGACCACAGGGTGACACGGTCGCTCAGATCGGTGCGGTATTTCGCCCCGATCTCGCCTGTCACGCCCTCATGCCCGTCGAAGCCCTTGCGCACCGAGCCATAAGCGGTCACCGGCCCGGCGCCATAGCTGACCTTGGCGCCGAGTTCATAGGCGCGGTCGATATCCTTCATGCCCGTCAGCGCGGCGTCATCCTCCGCCTTGCGCTCTCCGACAATATTGAAGGAGGGCGATACGGAAAAGCCCTGCTTGTCGCCCTCTCCCGCGGCGCCGAAACGGGCGTTGCGCCAGATCAGCCATGGCGTCGCCTCGGCATCCTCTGCGCCCGGATAGACCGGCTTGCCCGTCACGCCCAGCCCCAGATCGACCGAGAAATCCTGCGCAGCGGCGGCAGTAGCCAGCGGCATGGCAAGAAGAGCAATGGCAAGAAGTCGTTTCATGGGCGAATCCGGGGTTCGGGTAAAAGCGGCACTGGGCCCTCCTAGCGGCGAATCGGCGCGGCGCACAAGCCGTTGATGCGCCCCTTCATATCACAGTTTTGCGCGATGCGCATTTCGGCAACAGTTGCTCAGCCCTTTTCGGCCAGTTCAAGATTTTCCAGCGCCTCCATCCAGATAGCCTCGGCCCGCGCCATCGCTCCGACCGCCTCGGCATGCTTGCGTCCCCATTTCCGGGACTCCACCGGGTTCTCGTACACGTCCGGGTCAGCCAGTTTCTTGTCCAGCTTCTCCAGCATCTCGGTCAGTTTCTGCACCCGTTCCTCGGCCCGGCGCACCTCTGCGCGCAGATTCTGCAACTCGTCGCGGGACGGACGTTTCGGCGCGGGTTTCGGGGTCTCGGCCGGTTTCGGCTTTTGCGGCTGGTCGCCGTTCAGCAGAAAACGCCGGTAATCGTCCAGATCGCCCTCGTAGCCCGTCACAGCGCCGTCATTGACCAGCCATAACCGCTCGGCCACCAGCCCCAGAAGATGCATGTCATGGCTGACCAGAACCACGGCGCCGGTATAGTCGTTCAGCGCCTCGGACAGCGCCTCGCGGCTTTCGATGTCAAGGTGGTTGGTCGGCTCGTCCAGCACCAGCAGATGCGGCGCGTCGATGGTCGCGATCAACAGCGACAGCCGCGCCTTCTGACCGCCTGAAAGCCGCGCGACCCTGGTTTCGGCCTGCGCCTCCATCAGCCCGAAACCGGCCAGCCGGGCGCGCAGCCTTGCCGGCGCCTCGTCGGGACGCAGGCGGCGGACGTGATCCAGCGGGGTTTCGTTCAGCGACAGCTCGTCGACCTGATGCTGGGCAAAGTAACCGACGCGCAGCTTGCCCGCGGTGGTGACTTTGCCCTCCATTTCCGACAGCCGATTCGCCAACAGCTTGGAGAGCGTCGATTTCCCCTGCCCGTTCCGGCCCAGCAACGCAATCCGGTCGTCCTGATCGATGCGCAGGTTCAGCCGCCGCAGCACCGCCCGGTCGCCATAGCCCACCGCGACATTCTCCATGGCAATGATCGGCGGCGACAACTCTTCGGGCTGTGGAAAGCCGAAGCGATGGAACCTGGCCTCTTCCGGCGCGGTGATCGGCTCCATCTTGGCCAGCATCTTGATGCGCGCCTGCGCCTGCCGCGCCTTGGAGGCCTTGGCGCGGAACCGGTCCACGAAGCTTTGCAGATGCGCCCGCCGGTCCGCCTGTTTCTTGGCCTCGGCGGCTTGCAGCGCCCGCTTTTCAGCGCGCAGCCGGGCGAAATCGTCGTAGCCGCCGGTATAGAGCGTCAGCTTGCGGTGTTCGAGATGCAGGATATGGCCCACCGCCCGGTTCAGCAGCCCCCGGTCATGGCTGATGATGATGACCGTATGCGGATAGCGGGCCAGATAGGTCTCCAGCCACAATGCGCCTTCGAGGTCGAGATAGTTGGTCGGCTCGTCCAGCAGCAGCAGGTCGGGCTGCGAGAACAGAACCCCGGCCAGCGCCACGCGCATCCGCCAGCCGCCCGAGAAATCGCTGGTCGGGCGGGCCTGGTCCGCCGTCGAGAATCCCAGCCCGTCAAGGATCGAGGCGGCCCGCGCCTCGGCCGACCATGCGTCGATATCGGCCAGCCGCGTCTGGATCTCGGCGATCCGGTGCGCATCGGTGGCACTCTGGCTCTCGGCCATCAGCGCCGCGCGTTCCTTGTCCTCGGCCAGCACCGTGTCCAGCACGGAAACCGAGGTGCCCGGCGCCTCCTGCGCCACGCCGCCGATACGGGCGCGCGACGGCAGGGTGATCTCGCCGCCGTCCAGCGCAAGCTCGCCCCGGATCAGCCGGAACAATGTGGTCTTGCCCGCCCCGTTGGGTCCGACAAGGCCAACCTTGTGGCCCTCGGGAATGGTGGCCGAGGTGTGCTCGAACAGCGGGCGGCCCTGAATGGCGAAGTATATGTCATCGATACGCAGCATGTGCAGCGGCATGGCCCAAGCTGCATCCCGCGTCAATGGCCCGACCGAAGTCGCAGCAACACCGCAAGCCGGTTGCATTGTGTTATGTAATATTATAACAGTATTTACCGCAACGACTCCGACCCACAGCAAATGCAGGATGACGCCATGACCCAAGCCAACCGCCTTCCCGTGACCGTGCTTTCCGGCTTTCTGGGTGCGGGCAAGACCACGCTTCTGAACAATGTGCTGAACAACCGCGAGGGGCTGCGCGTCGCGGTGATCGTCAACGACATGTCCGAAGTGAATATCGATGCCGATCTCGTCCATTCCAACCTGGGCGGAACCGGCCTTGCCCGCACCGAGGAAACACTGGTCGAGATGACCAATGGCTGCATCTGCTGCACGCTGCGCGAGGACCTGCTGACCGAGGTGCGCAAGCTGGCCGAGGCTGGGCGCTTCGACTATCTGCTGATCGAATCCTCGGGGATTTCCGAACCCCTGCCGGTCGCCACCACTTTCGAATTCGCCGATCAGGACGGGCAGAGCCTGTCAGATGTGGCGCGGCTTGACACAATGGTCACGGTCGTGGACGCGGCGAACCTGCTGGCCGATTACTCCAGCCACGATTTCCTCGCCGACCGGGGAGAGGTGGCCGGTCCCGGCGATGATCGCAGCCTTGTCACCCTGCTGACCGAGCAGATCGAATTCGCCGATGTGGTAGTCCTGAACAAGATCACCGATGCCGGGCCCGAGCGCGTCGATGCCGCGCGCAAGATCATCCGCAGCCTGAATGCCGATGCCCGCATCATCGAGACCGATCATGCCCGCATCGCGCCCGGCGATATCCTGAATACCGGGCTGTTCGATTTCGACCGTGCGCATGAACACCCGATGTGGATGAAGGAGCTTTATGGTTTCGCCGAGCACACGCCCGAGACCGAGGAATACGGCGTCACCTCCTTTGTTTACCGTGCCCGCCGCCCCTTCGAGCCACGCAAGATATACGAGGTGCTCAACAGCCCCCTGCCCGGGGTGATCCGCGCCAAGGGGCATTTCTGGATCGCCACGCGCCCCGATTGGGTGGCCGAATTCTCGCTTGCCGGGGCGATGTCCAGTATCCGCCCGCTCGGGACATGGTGGGCCTCGGTTCCACACGACCGTTGGCCTGGACATGAGCAGGCGCGGGACTATCTGGCCCGGCACTGGGCCGAGCCATGGGGGGACCGGCGGCAGGAACTGGTCTTCATCGGCTCCGGCATGGACGAGGACCGTATTCGCCTGCGCCTCGAGGCCTGCCTGATCGGCGAAGAGGCCGGCGACGACCCGGCGCGATGGCGGGCCATGCCCGACCCTTTCCCCGCATGGCGCCGGGCCGAAGAGGCAGCATGACGATGTTGGTCAACCGTCCGGCAACCGCCATGAATACCTCATCCGATCCGCGCATATTGGGCTCGGTGGCCATGAGCGGCGTCGCGGTGGCGATCTGGCAACGGCAACCTTCCTGCGAGTTTCAGGAATGGCTGGACGGGCTGGACGCCGTGCGGTTGCCCCGCCTGCGTTGCCGCGCAACCCCGCCGCAGGTGCCTGACGCGATAATGCGGGCCTGCGTGGAGGCAGGCACTCCGCCCGGCCTGCAACGTGATCTGTTGATCGCCGATATCGCCGAACTGGCTCGCCATGCCGCCAATATCACCGAATCGCTGATGATCGATCTGCGACTGGACGTCAGCGACGGCCAGCCCTGCCCGAAATGGCATCTGGATGCGGTCCCGGCCCGGCTGTTATGCACGCTGCGCGGTGCGGGAACGCAATTCGGCCCGGCCCGCCCGGATGGCGAACCCGTCAATATTCAGCAAATGCACCCTGGCGATGTCGGCATGTTTCGCGGGCGGCTTTGGCCCGGAAACGAGATCTCGGGTATATTGCACCGCTCTCCTCCCGCCCGGGGCGGGCCAACCCGATTGCTGCTGGTGATCGACCCTGTCAGCGAGGCCGGCTCGTGCTGAACCGGCCTGACAGTTCCAAAAGCGGCAATCTTGGTGCGACCGCGCAGCGGATACGCCGCAGATCGGGCGATCCGATGGCCGGTTTCGATGCCCTGCCGCCGCCGCTCAGGCGATGGCTGACCGAAGCGGCCCTCCCCTGGTCTCCGATCTCCTGCCGGCGGCTATGGATGCGCAGGCGGCAGGCCGGCGCTTCGGTCGAAGAGGTACTGGCGGCGCTGGACCGGGCGGAGCGGCGGGCCTTGGAGCGCGAAACTGGCAACCCCGCCATCTGAGCGGGGCCGCCCGCCCGGGAGCCACTTTCCCTCGAAACAGAAACGCCCCCCGCATCGCCTGAACGCAACGCGGGGGGCTTTTGTCAGGCTGCGCCTCTTGCCGGGCGGCTGGCTGCTTCGATAGGGGCGCGGGCAACCCTGGAACCCGCGGCCTTCGCCTGACGTAGCACAGGGGGCCGGTTTGCCCGGCCCCGCCCATTCATCAACTGCAGCCGCTGGTGCCGCCGCAGGTGTTGCACTTCATGCAGGTGCCGTTGCGCACCAGCGTGTAATTGCCGCATTCGCCGCAAGGATCGCCCTCGTATCCCTGCATCCTGGCCTTGGTGCGGATATCGGGCTCACTCGCCGCAATCGCGACCGGGGCCACCTGATAGGATGCCGCGGTCTCGGCCATGCCGCTGGCGACCGCCCGGGGCGAGGCTCCGCCCTGCAGCACCATCAGTTCTTGCGGCAGGCGCTTGCGCAAGTAGCCCGCGCTGCTGATCTGTTTCAGCATGGTCAGTGACTTCAACTCGCTCTGGTCGCTGACCGGGGCGACATTGGCCTTGCCCTCGCCCTCACCGCCGCCAAGGTCGTCAAAGCTCGCGCCCTCGGGTTTCACATGCGCCAGATCCGTGCGGTCGAGATAGGAGACCGCCAGTTCCCGGAACACGTAATCGAGGATCGAGGTCGCGTTCTTGATGCTGTCATTGCCTTGCACCATGCCCGCCGGTTCAAAGCGGGTGAAGGTGAAGGCGTCCACGAACTCTTCCAGCGGCACGCCATATTGCAGGCCCACGGACACGGCGATGGCGAAATTGTTCATCATCGCCCGGAAGCCAGCCCCTTCCTTGTGCATGTCGATGAAGATCTCGCCCAAGGCACCGTCGTCATATTCGCCGGTGCGCAGATAGACCTTGTGCCCGCCGACGATGGCCTTTTGGGTATAGCCCTTGCGGCGCTGCGGCAGTTTCTCGCGATGGCTGCGCACGGCTTCCTTGACGATGATCTTCTCGACGATCTTCTCGGCGATGACCGTGGCCTTTTCCTGCGCGCTGCCGGTGGCCAGCACCTCTTCGGCCTCCTCGTCATCCTCGACCAGAGCCGAGGCCAGCGGCTGCGACAGTTTCGAGCCGTCGCGGTAAAGCGCATTGGCCTTGATGCCAAGCGACCATGACAGCTCATAGGCGGCCAGCGCGTCGGCGATGGTGGCGGTGTTGGGCATATTGATCGTCTTGCTGATCGCACCGGAGATGAAGCCCTGCGCCGCCGCCATCATCCTGATATGGCTTTCCACCGAGAGGTAACGCTTGCCCTTCTTGCCGCAGGCATTGGCGCAATCGAAGACCGACAGATGCTCGTCCTTCAGGAATGGCGCGCCCTCCAGCGTCATGGTGCCGCAGACATGGTCATTGGCGGCCTCGATCTGCGCGCGGGTAAAGCCCAGATGGCGCAGCAGGTCGAATGCCGGATCGTTCAGCTTGTCGGCGGGGATGCCAAGGGTCTCGCGGCAGAATTCCTCGCCGAGCGTCCACTGGTTGAAGACGAAACGGATATCGAATGCCGTGGCCAACGCGGCTTCGAGTTTCTCGATCTCGCGCGGGCCGAAACCATGGCCGGTCAGCGCGGTGTGGTTGATGCCGGGGCAATTGCCAAGCGAGCCGTGGCCGACCGCATAGGCGATGATCTCCTCGATCTGCGAAGAGGGATAGCCCAGCATTTCCAGCGCCGCCGGAACCGACTGGTTGATGATCTTGAAATAGCCGCCGCCGGCCAGTTTCTTGAACTTGACCAGGGCGAAGTCGGGCTCGATCCCGGTGGTGTCGCAATCCATGACCAGCCCGATGGTGCCGGTCGGTGCGATCACCGTGGCCTGCGCGTTGCGGAAACCGTGATCCTCGCCCAGGGTCAGCGCCTCGTCCCAGGCCTCGCGGGCAACGGCGACCAGCCGCTGATCGGGGCAGTTGTCGGCGTCGAGCGCGACCGGCTTGACGTTGACCCCGTGATAGGCGTCGGTGCCGAAGGCTGCGGCGCGGTGATTGCGGATCACCCGCAGCATATGCTCGGCATTGCGCTTGTAGCCGGGGAAGGCACCCAGTTCCGAGGCCATCTCGGCCGAGGTGGCATAGCCCACGCCGGTCATGATCGCGGTCAGCGCACCGCAAAGCGCCCGACCCTCATCGCTGTCATAGCCGAGCCCCATATTCATCAGCAGGCCGCCGATATTGGCATAGCCCAGCCCGAGCGTGCGGTAATCATAGGACCGCTGCGCGATCTCCCTGGAGGGGAACTGCGCCATCAGCACGCTGATCTCCAGCGTCACTGTCCACAGCCGGGTGGCATGGACATAGGCGTCGGCGTCGAAACGGCCGTCATAGTAGAATTTCAGCAGGTTCATCGACGCCAGGTTGCAGGCGGTATCGTCGAGGAACATGTATTCGCTGCACGGGTTGCTGCCCCGGATCGGGCCATCTGCCGGGCAGGTATGCCAGGAATTCACCGTATCATGAAACTGGATACCCGGATCGGCACAGGCCCACGCGGCATGACCGACCTGGTCCCAGAGTTCGCGGGCCGAGACGGTCTTGGCAATCTTGCCATCGGTGCGTCGCAGCAATTCCCACGGGGCATCGTCGCGCACCGCCTGCAGGAAGGCATCCGTCACCCGCACCGAGTTGTTCGAATTCTGACCCGAGACGCTGATATAGGCCTCGGAGTCCCAATCGGTGTCATAGGTCGGAAATTCGATGCTGTCGAAGCCCTGCCGCGCATATTGCAGCACGCGGTTGATATAGGTTTCCGGGATCATCGCCTTCTTGGCGCCGCGGATCGCGGATTTCAGCCCGTCGTTCTTCGCCGGGTCGGTCGCGTCCTCGATGCTGCCGTCCCATTCGCCGATAGCGGCGAAGATCTCGTTCAGCTTCGCCTCATGCGCCTTGGAGCCGGCGACGAGGCTGGCGACCTTCTGTTCCTCGATCACCTTCCAGTTGATGAACTGCTCGATATCGGGGTGATCCATGTCGCAGATCACCATCTTGGCGGCGCGGCGCGTGGTGCCGCCCGACTTGATCGCGCCCGCCGCACGGTCGCCGATCTTCAGGAACCCCATCAGCCCGCTGGATTTGCCGCCGCCCGAGAGGTTCTCTCCCTCGCCGCGAAGCGAGCTGAAATTGGTGCCGGTGCCCGAGCCGTATTTGAACAGCCGCGCCTCGCGCACCCACAGATCCATGATACCGCCGTCATTCACCAGATCGTCGGCGACGGATTGAATGAAACAGGCATGCGGCTGCGGATGCTCATAGGCGCTGTCGGACTTGACCAGCTTGCCGGTTTTGTAATCGACATAGAAATGCCCCTGCGACGGCCCATCGATGCCGTAAGCCCAGTGCAGCCCGGTATTGAACCATTGCGGGGAATTCGGCGCGGCCATCTGCCGGGCCAGCATGTGGCGCATCTCGTCGTAATAGGCGCGGGCATCCGATTCATCGGTGAAATAGCCGCCCTTCCAGCCCCAATAGGCCCAGGCACCCGCCAACCGGTCAAAGACCTGCCGGGCGCTGGTCTCGCCGGTATAGCGCGCCTCTTCGGGCAGGCCCTCCAGCGCCTTTTCGTCGGCCACGCTGCGCCACAGGAATTCGGGCACGCCCTTTTCCTTCACCCGCTTCAGCGCCGCGGGAACGCCGGCCTTGCGGAAATATTTCTGGGCGATCACGTCGCTTGCGACCTGGCTCCAGCCCTTCGGGATCTCGACGCTGTCATTGCGAAAGACGATCTTGCCATCCGGGTTGCGGATCTCGCTGACCGTCGTGGTGAATTCGATCTCGCCATATGCGCCACTCTTCTCGGTGGTAAAGCGCCGTTCGATCTTCATGTCCTGCCCCTTTTTGGTGCTTTATTGCCGTTACTGTCCCTCGTCCGGAACTGCGCCCTTCTCACGACAGGCAAACCGATACCGCCACCCGGTCGCACAACCGGGCCCGGCAGGCAGATCGCCGCCATATCAAGATGAACCAAATTCCGAGCCTGGCCGCGATGCTGCTTCGGGCTACCCCACCACATCTTGTGCCGCCATGGCCACATCACACAAAGTGACGCGTTATTGTCATCGTTTCAACTTCTTTTTTTGAGAATCTGGGGACAGATTGCCGTTGACATCCGCGTGAACCCGTTTGGCGGGATTCGCACACAATCCGGCACCCTAAAGGGCCAAAACCGCAGCCGCATAGGAATTTATGTCAATGAATACAGCAAGAAATGGGCGAAAGTTCAGTCTTCTTCCACAGGGTTATCCCCGGATCATCCCCAGGTTGTGCACAGCTGGTGCAGACAAGCCACAATCCCGGATTATCGAGGTGATGATAAAACCGGCCGGATGATTTCGCGGCATGTCACGATCATATCCAGCTGCTGATCGAAGCTTTCCACCGGAATCGAGGGCAGTTCCTGACTTGCGAAAGCCAGCCCGATGGCCGTCACGGGCCCTTGCCCGCGCAGCAATTCCAGCGTTCTGTCGTAATAGCCACCGCCATAGCCGATGCGATTTCCCGCCCGGTCGAACGCCGCGAGGGGCACGATCAATATCTGGGGTTGCAGCACCGGGGATGATTCGGGCGGATGCGAAGTTCCGAATGGTCCCGGTTCCAGAGTATCGCCCTGCCATTCCCGAAAGACCAGCGGCACGGCCTTGCCGGTCACGACAGGAAGGCAAAGCGGGCCGCGATGCGCGCGCATTACGGGAATCGGATCGGCCTCCCCCCGCATCGGCCAATACCCCGAAAGGATCTTTCCGGTGTGAGGTTCCAGGGCTGTGGAAAGATGCCGGGTGATCCCAGCCTGATCACCCCCCTGCTTTTCCCGGGCGGCGAGGGCCTGCCGCCGTAATGCCGATTTCTCGATGGCACTCATAGCAGCACCGCCGAGGCGAGACCCAGAAAGGCGAAGAAACCGACAACATCAGTCATGGTCGTCACGAAAGTCCCCGAAGCGAGCGCCGGATCCGCGCCCAGTTTCTCCAATGTCAGCGGCACCAGAATGCCAGCAAGCGCCGCGACGGCAAGATTCACGGTCATGGCGACGGCAATGACCAGCGGCAAATGGCTTACGTCGAACCAGAACCACGCGATCATTCCCATCACCAGCGCAAAGGTCAGTCCGTTCATCAGCCCGACCAGCGCCTCGCGGCGAACGACGCGCCAGACATTCCCCCCGGTCAGGCTCTTGGTCGCCAGTGCACGGACTGCGACTGCCAGTGTCTGGGTTCCGGCATTGCCGCCCATGGATGCGACAATGGGCATCAGCACGGCCAATGCCACGATCTGCTGGATCGACGCTTCGAAAATCGAGATCACATAGGCGGCAAGATTCGCCGCGGCGAGATTGACCATCAGCCAGGGCAAGCGCTGGCGCAGGGTCTCGATCACGGTATCGGTGATTGCCGATTCCTCGCCGACACCGGCGAGACGCAGGATATCCTCTTCGTGCTCCTCGTCCAGAACCGCCATCGCATCGTCGATGGTAATTACCCCTACAAGCCTATCATCCCTGTCCACGACCGGAGCGGAAATCAGGTGATACTGGTTGAATGCATAGGCGACGTCACCCTCGTCGGCATAGGCGCTGATGGTGCGGAAACTTTCTTCCGACAGTTCGCTCAGGGCGACATCGCGGCGCGATGCCAGCATCCGTCCAAGCTGGACATAGCCGATCGGGTGACGGCGCGGATCGACGAGGATGACGTGGTAGAACTGTTCGGGCAGCCATTCCTCGGCCCTCAAAAAGTCGATCATGTCGCCCACGGTCCAGTGCTCGGGCGCCGTCACGACCTCGGACTGCATCAGGCGGCCGGCCGAATATTCGGGATAGGTCAGTGATTGCTGAACGGCAGCGCGGTCGGAATCATCCAGCGCGGCAAGGATCTCGGCGCGGCCTGACTCGTCCAGATCCTCGACCAGATCGACGACATCGTCGCTGTCCATCTCGCGGACGGCTTCGGCCAGCACCTCGGGCGGGAGTTGCTCAAGCACCTCTTCCCGGATCGATTCGTCGATCTCTGACAGGATTTCGCCATCGATTTCGCCGGAATAAAGCCCCAGGAAGTCCCGCCGCCCGGAGGTATCGAGCCGCTCGATGATGTCGGCGATGTCGGCGGCGTGCATCGGTTCGAGCAACTCGTTCAGCCGTGCCGGATCCCCCGCCTCGATGGCCATGTCGATCTGTTCCAGCAACTCGCGCCGCGGAAGGAATTCATCCTCCTCGCGATCCGATGGCGTCTCGGCAAGCTGATCCACGGCCTCGGGGCGCTCGTCGTCACTCATCCGGGATCTCCTGTCCTGCGATACTGGTTATGATGGGCTGAATAGACCGCGCCGGTCAGTCGTTCAACAAGTCAAGCGCCTGCCGGTGAAGAAGTTCCGAAGCAGCCGCGACAATCTGTCCGCCCTGTGCAGCAGAGCCGCCCTGCCAATCGCTCACGATCCCCCCCGCCGCCTCGATCACCGCCAATGGCCCGGCAATGTCATACGCCTGCAATCCGGCCTCGATCACCAGGTCCACCTGCCCCATGGCCAGTAGCGCATAGGCGTAGCAATCCAGGCCATAGCGCGTCAGCCGCACCTTCTCCGCCACACGCCGGAAGGCTTCGGCCTCGGCCGGGGTGCCGATCTCGGGGAAGGTCGTCATCAGCGTCGCCTGTTCCAGAGCCACGTCACGGCGCACCGCAAGGGGATGTTCACCATCCGGCCCGGTCAGCCGCGACAGGCCAAGCCCGCCCTCGAAGCGCTCACCGATATAGGGCTGATCGATCAGGCCATAGCGGATCCCCTGGCCGTCGCTGAGACCTATCAGCACGCCCCAACTGGGCGCGCCGCAGATGAAGGCGCGAGTGCCGTCGATGGGATCGAGGATCCATGTCAGCCCGCTGCTGCCCTCGCGATGGCCGTATTCCTCGCCAAAGACCGCGTCTTCGGGGCGGCGGCGCGCCAGAACTTCGCGCATCGCCTTTTCGGCGGCGCGATCGGCCTCGGTCACCGGGTCGAAATCCGTGGGTCGCTTGTTGTCGGTTGCCAGCGCGGCACTGCGGAACAATGGCAGAATCGCCCGCCGGGCGGCATCCGCCATCTCATGTGCCGTATCGATAATGTCCTGTGCATCCTGCATGGCCGCCCCTGCCCTGTCCGCCTGCGGCAGGTCTACAGCATTCTCGGGAAAAGTGGATCCCGTTTTACCCCGAATGTCCCGATATGCCTGGTCCCCGACAAGAGATTGCCGGGATCACCGTTCAGGCAACATTCGACAGGACGCGCGCAAGCTCGAAGATCTGGCGGCGCTGCGTTTCCGGAATGGAATAATAGGCCCGCACCAGTTGCAGCGCCTCCTTGTCAGCGAGGATATCACCCTCGACCTCCTCCATGGCCTGTTCGTGAAGGCCCTCGAAGAAGAAATTCACCGGCACATCAAGCGCATGGGCAATATCCCACAGGCGCGACGCCGAAACCCGGTTCATGCCGGTTTCGTATTTCTGAATCTGCTGAAACTTGATTCCGACTTTGTCGGCAAGCTGCTGCTGCGTCATGCCGATCATCCAGCGACGATGGCGGATCCGTTTGCCTACATGTACATCCACTGTGTGTTTCATATCAATCCTCATTACAATTCCAGATTGAACCATCGCCCGCTTCGCAATCAACGGATGTTGCCGCCGCAAGAATAGCAAAGGTTTAACAAAAATACAGATAAAGTTGTAAGTATGGCGCTGACTTGAGAATTACACTACAAACAGCTGACTTGATTTAACATTTACAGGGGACCGCGGATGCCTGACAGGTACAGCATCGCAAAAGTGAACGCGTTCGGCGAGGATCCTATCATAGAACACACCCCCGCGCCTCGCCGGGCGCAGGGCGAAGTTTTGCTGCGGGTACGCTGCGCAGCGCTGAATTTCGCAGATTTGCTGAAGGCGAAAGGCCAGTATCAGGAACGCGCGGAACCGCCGTTCATCCCCGGCCTCGAAGGCGCGGGCGAAGTGCTCGAGGCGCCGGAGAACAGCGAGTTTGCGCCCGGCGACAGGGTCGCTATCTGCCACCCCGGCACGATGGCAGAGGTCATCTCGGCACCACAGACCGCCTGCCTGAAGATGCCCGGCCGGATGAGTTTCGAGCAGGCGGCGGGGTTTCAGATCGCCTATGGCACCAGCCACCTGGCGCTTACCATGCGGGCGGACCTGAAAGAAGGAGAGACCCTCGCCGTCCTCGGCGCGGCAGGCGGTGTCGGATTGACCGCGGTGGAGATCGGGCGGGCCCTGGGCGCCCGCGTGATAGGCATCGCCCGGGGTGCCGGGAAATTGCAGGCGATCCGCGATGCCGGGGCAGAGCAGGTCATCGACAGCGCCGAATGCGCCGACCTGAAGGCGGCATTGCGGGAACTGGGCGGAGTTGACGTGGTATACGACCCGGTCGGCGGCGCCCCGGGCGAGGCCGCATTCGGTGCCTTGCGCAGGGGAGGACGCTTTTTGGTCATCGGCTTTGCCGGCGGCCGCACGCCCGACCTGCCGCTTAACCACGCACTGGTCAAGAATATCGCCATTCACGGGCTTTACTGGGGAGGCTATGACAGCCTGAATCCGGCTGCGCGGCGCAACAGCCTGTCACAGCTTTTCCAGCTGTTCGACGCAGGCAAACTCTTTCCGGTTGCGGACGAAGCCCTGCCGCTGTCGCGGATCGCCGAGGGTTACGAGATGCTGCGCAGCCGCCGCGCCATCGGAAAGATCCTCATTTACCCCTGATCCACGCGCATTTGACCTTTCCGACAGTTGAAACATGGCCGGATCTCGCCAATATAATGGCCATGACAGCAACGCCATTCCTACAGGGGAGACATTGATGGCAGAATACAACTCGTACCGTACCGCGCAGGGCGTCGGCACCCGCTCGGCGGTGATCGATGAAGGGCTGCGGACCCATATGAACCGCGTATATGGGCTGATGTCGGTCGGAATGCTTGTGACCGCCGTCTTTGCCTGGGGTATCAGCACGCTCGCCGTCGATGCCAGCGGTCAGCTGACCGCGCTTGGTTCGGCGATCTACATGTCGCCGCTGAAATGGGTGATCATGTTCGCCCCGCTGCTGGTGGTCTTCGGCTTTGGCGCCATGCTGAACCGCATGTCGGTTCAGACGGCCACCATGGTCTTTTATGGCTTTGCCGCCCTGATGGGGCTGTCGATCAGTTCGATATTCCTGGTCTACACGTCCCTGTCGATCGTGCAGACATTCCTGGTGACGGCCATCGCCTTCGCGGGCCTGTCGCTGTGGGGTTACACGACCAAGAAAGACATCTCGGGCTGGGGCAGCTTCCTGATCATGGGGGTGATCGGCCTGATCGTCGCTTCGATCGTGAACATCTTCCTGCAGTCCAGCGGCCTGCAGTTCGCGATCTCGTTGCTCGGTGTCCTGATCTTCGCGGGCCTGACCGCCTACGACACGCAGAACATCAAGAATACCTACCTGCGTCTTGCCGGCTCGGACAGCGAATTCCTGGGCAAGACCGCGATCATGGGTGCGCTGCAACTGTATCTGGATTTCCTGAACCTGTTCATGTTCCTGCTGCAGTTCCTGGGCAACCGCGAGTAATCGCGCCCCATCCGCAAACAGATGAAGGCCGGGCAAATGCCCGGCCTTTCTTCTTGCCCCGAAAGGCCGAGCCTGCCCGGCTCGCACCGCATCGCGGCCATGTCATCAGATCAATATCCTGCGGCGGAGAGAATCGCTGCAAAACCGACGGCGGGAGCACAAAGCCTGCCGCCAGTTTCCATCACGCCAAGGCGCTATCAGAAGTGGATGGCCCGGCCGTAGGCGTCCAGAACCGCCTCATGCATCATCTCGGACAGGGTCGGATGCGGGAAGACGGTTTCCATCAGTTCCGCCTCGGTCGTTTCCAGCGTGCGGCCCACGACATAGCCCTGGATAAGTTCGGTCACCTCGGCACCGACCATATGCGCACCCAGCAATTCGCCGGTCCTGGCATCAAACACGGTCTTGACCATCCCCTCGGCCTCGCCAAGGGCAATTGCCTTGCCATTGCCGATGAAGGGGAAACGCCCGACCTTGATCTCGTATCCCTTCTCCTTGGCCTGCGCCTCGGTATAGCCGACGCTGGCGATCTGCGGCTGGCAATAGGTGCAGCCCGCGATCGAGTTCGGCTTGACCGGATGCGGATGCTGGCCCGCGATCAGTTCGGCCACCATGACGCCCTCGTGACTGGCCTTGTGCGCCAGCCACGGCGCCCCGGCCAGATCGCCGATGGCGTAAAGCCCCTCGATTCCGGTGCGGCAATATTCATCGGTCACGACATGGGTGCGATCGATCTTGACGCCCTGCTCCTCCAGCCCCAGCCCCTCGACATTGCCGACGATGCCGACCGCCGAGATCACCGTGTCGAATTCCATCTTCTCGGTCTTGCCGCCGGACTCGATATGGGCGGTCACCTTGGAGGCGGCGCGATCCAGCTTCTTGACCGTCGCCTTTTCCATGATCTTCATGCCCTGCTTGACGAATTGCTTCCTGGCAAAGGCGCTGATCTCGGCATCCTCGACAGGCAGCACGCGGTCCATCACCTCGACCACCGTGGTATCGGCGCCGAGCGTGTTGAAGAAGCTGGCAAATTCGATACCGATCGCACCCGAGCCGATCACCAGCAGCTTCTTGGGCATATGCGGTGGTTTCAGCGCGTGCTTGTAGTTCCAGACCAGCTTGCCGTCCGGCTCCAGCCCCGGCAATTCCCGCGCCCGCGCGCCGGTGGCCAGCACGATGGATTTCGCGGTGACCTCCTCGGTTCCCTTGTCGGTCTTGACGCTCAGCTTGCCCTTTCCGGTCAGCTTCGCCTCGCCCATGATGACGGTGACCTTGTTCTTCTTGAACAAATGGCCGATGCCGCCCGACAATTGCTTGGCCACCCCGCGGGAACGGTCAACCACCTTGTCCAAGTCAAAACCCACCTTGTCGGCGGAAAGGCCGAAATCCTTCGCCCGCTCCATCAGGTGGAACACCTCTGCGCTGCGCAACAGCGCCTTGGTGGGAATACAGCCCCAGTTGAGACAGATGCCGCCCAGATGTTCGCGCTCGACACAGGCCACTTTCAGGCCAAGCTGCGCCCCCCGGATCGCAGCCACATAACCGCCAGGTCCTGCGCCGACCACCACCATATCGAAATTCTGAGCCATCCGGTCCCCCGATTGCTGAAGATAGTTCAGCGTTAAACCATTATCCGGAGGTCAGCAAGGACCGGGGGTAACAACCCGCGTTCAGCCGGTCGGCGACGCCTTTTCGTCGTCATCGCCAAGCCCGGGCTCGTCCCCGTTTTCTTCTCCTGTCGGAGAGGTATCGTCGGCCTGCGCCTCATCCAGCGCGGTCTCAAGCACCAGCGCCGTGACATTGGTCCCGATGGCGGCATAGCTGCCCTGCTCCTCCGGGGACAATGCGGGACGGCGTGTCATCCGCCAACCGGCGTAAATCGCCACCGATATCAGCAGTGCTCCCATGTAGATCCAGTAACCATCCGGGCCGACCACGCCCATCAGCCAGCCGGTGATCAGCGGGCCACCAAGCGAGCCGACGCCATAGATGAACAGCAGCCCCGCCGAGGCAGCCGCCATGTCCGACTGGTCCAGGTAATCATTGGTATAGGCCAGCAGCATCGCATAGATCGGATGCGATACGCCGCCCAGCATCGCACCGGCAAGCGCCAGCCCGAGCGCACCGGGTTGCACCACCACCACGATCAATGTGGTCAGCGCTCCGATCGCGGCCAGCAGCAGCACCAGTTTGCGCCGGTCTATACGGTCCGACACCCAGCCAAGCGGGTATTGCAGCACCAGCCCTCCGGTATAGATCGCCGCCACGAAAAACGAGATCTGGGCTACGGACAACCCGATCTCGGCCCCCCAGACCGAGGACATTCCTGACAGCGCAGCGAACACGCCGCCCATCAGGAAGATACCCACGCAGCCCAGCGGCGACGCGACGTAGAGTTGCCGGAAGGACATCCGCTTGATCGTCTCGAATGACGGAGCAGGACGTGCCGACAAAAGGATAGGCGTGAAGGCCAGCGACACCAGCACCGAGGGAATGGCGAACAGCAGGAATCCCGCCGGATCGCCGACATTCAACAGGGCCTGCGCGGAAACGATTCCCAGAAGCTGCACCACCATGTAGGCCGCCAGCGTCTTGCCCCGGTTCTCATTGGTCGAAGCCTCGTTCAGCCAGCTTTCCGCCGTCACGTAGACGCCGCAGAAACAAAAGCCGATCAGGAAACGCAGGATAGTCCAGGAAATCCAGTTCGGCCCGATGGCGAACAGCACCAGGATTGCCGAGATCATCGAGCCGAGTGCCGCAAAGACACGGACATGACCGACATTGTGAATGATGCCCGGCACGGTCAGGCTGCCCAGCAGGAAGCCGCCATAATACCCAGCCATGACGACCGACATCTGGAAGGTTGCGATATGCTCGATCCCGCCACGAATACCCAGCAACGTCCCATGCATCCCGTTGCCGACCATCAGCAACAGAACGCCAAGCAACAGCGGCCATGTGCTGCGCATCACCGAACTCATCTCGAAACCCGTCCTTCGTCCTGCACCCGATCGGTCAAGCACTCTGCCCTAATCCCGATCGCGCGCGCTTTCCAGCGTGGAACCGATTTCAGGGTAACAGAAGCGATGCGTCTCCATAACTGAAGAATCGATATTCTGCCGCGACGGCATGCGCGTAAATTCGCTGGATTTCTTCCATTCCCATAAGCGCCGAGACCAGCATGAGCAGGGTCGATTTCGGCAGGTGGAAATTGGTCATCAGCCCGTCGCTCACCCGGAAGTGATAGCCTGGATAGATGAAGATCTCTGTCGTGCCGGAAAAGGGCGCTATCCGATCCTCTCCGCACGCGGCCGATTCGATCAGCCGCAGCGCCGTGGTGCCGACCGGAATAACCCGCCGTCCCTGTTCCTTCGCGGCGTTGATCCGGGCGGCGGCGGCCCCGCTGACCTCACCCCACTCGGCATGCATCCTGTGGGTGGCCACGTCCTCGACCTTGACGGGCAAGAAGGTTCCCGCGCCGACATGCAGGGTGACATGGACGAACTCGACGCCGCGCGCCTCCAGCGCCTCCAGCAGGGGCGTATCGAAATGCAGGCTGGCTGTCGGGGCGGCGACCGCGCCCCGCCGCGCGGCCCAGATGGTCTGGTAGTCCTCGTGATCCTGTTCGTCGGGCGCCCGCAACGACGCGATATAGGGCGGCAGCGGCATCGCCCCCACCCGGGCCAGCGCCGCATCAAAGGCGTCGCCCTCGGCATCGAAGCGCAACCGCAAGCCGCCTCCCGCGATCTCAACGACCTCGGCGGACAGCGCCTCGCCGAAACGGATCACCTCGCCCTCGCGCAGCTTGCGCAATGGCTTGGCCAGCGCCTGCCAACCATCCACGGCGGGCTCCAGCAGCGTCACCTCGATCTTCGCCGCAACCTCGCCCTGCCCGGTCCGCCGCGTCCGGGTTCCGGTCAGGCGCGCGGGGATGACCTTGGTGTCGTTCAGCACCAGAACATCGCCGGGGCGCAAGATCTGCGGCAGATCGTAAACATGCCGGTCCGCGATCCCCCGCCCCTCTGCCAGAAGCAGGCGCGCCGAACTGCGCGGTCGCGCGGGACGCGTCGCGATCAGGTGCTCGGGCAGGTCGAAATCGAAATCAGAAAGTTTCATGACAGCGCTTGTGCGCCGGCCCGCCTGCCCGGTCAAGTTGACGTCAATCAAATCACGAGAGATTTCACCGCCATAAAGACAAAGTGAAAAACTTGGTCTTTACATGACTGACAATTTTGGTAGGAGTTCGGGTGACAGGAGCTTGCCAATGATCGTCTGCCACTGCATGCAAATCTCGGATCACGACATCCATGCCGCGATCGACTGGATGCGTGCGGCGGATCCGCAGACGATCATCACGCCGGGCAAGATCTATCACGCCCTCGGGAAACGTGCAGATTGCGGCAGTTGCATGCCGCTGTTTCTGGACACCATGCGCCACTGCGATAGTGTGGGGGTAGCCCCGCCGATTTTGCGGGCAAGAACAGGCAGCATGGAGGGCTCCCGAAATGAAGGGCGACAAAAAGGTCATCGAATATCTCAACGCCGCACTGCGGTCTGAATTGACGGCTGTCAGCCAGTATTGGCTGCATTATCGCCTGCAGGAAGACTGGGGTTACGGGCGGATCGCGAACAAATCGCGCGCCGAATCGATCGAGGAAATGCATCACGCCGATCGGCTGATCCAGCGAATCATCTTTCTCGAAGGCCATCCGAATCTGCAAAAGCTCGACCCGCTGCGGATCGGCCAGAATCTCAAGGAAACTCTCGAATCGGATCTGGCTGGCGAACATGACGCGCGCACGCTTTATATCGAGGCGCGCGATCATTGCGAGAAGGTCGGCGATTATGTCAGCAAGCAACTGTTCGAGGATCTGATTGCCGACGAGGAAGGCCATATCGACTTCCTCGAAACCCAGATCGAGCTGCATACCACCATCGGTGCCGAGAAATATGGCCTGCTCAATGCCAAACCCGCGGATGAAGCGGAATAAGCAGCGGCCCTGACAGGATGATATCGGCGGGTGCGTGATCCATTATCACGCGCCCGCTTTTTTGGGGAAGCGGACGCGACGGCGGTCAGCCAGCAGCGAAGTTGCAGCCTTTGCGCTGCCCCAGCCCCGCCAGAACCGCCTCACGCGCATGTGCGGCCTCAAGCGCTTCCTGTCCGTTCATGTAATTGCCGACTGCAGCCGGCCAGAACAGCACAACAGCGGCGACATTTTGCGCCGACATGCCTGTTCCTTTCTTGGCCTCTTTCTTCAATCGCTCGATCTGCGCCGATTCCTGGGCGATCTGCTGGCAGGTCATGTTGGCGTCGGTGATGCGGGTCTTTGCAACCTTCTCGGGGTTGACGCAGGCAGCCAGAATCAGTGGAGCAGCGAATGCGAGTGCGATTTTCTTCATGGGGAATCCTTTCAATCTTCGCATTCGTGTTTTGTCATCCACTCCTGAACAAAAGGTTAACTTACTCCCTGCAAGGGTTTGAAAAATAGCTCTATCTGGCTCCTTCCCGATATCCAGGCGCCTCAGCGATCAAGTTCAAGTTCGTCGTAGACCTGCTGGATAAGATCAGGACCGATCCGGTCGGCCATCTGCTCGTGCACGGGCTTCAGCGCCGCCAGCCACGCGGCGCGTTCCTCACCGGTCAACTCGTGGAACCTGGTCGTGCCAAGGGCCTTCATCGCCTCCAGCGCTTCATCATTCACCTGTTCCGCGATCGAATTGCCGTATTCAGTCGCCTCAAGCACGGCCCTGTCCAACTCGGTACGGATATCGCCCGGCAAATTCTTCCAATATGCCTGGTTCACAATCAGCGCATAGCCGATATAGCCATGCCGCGAAATCGTGGCATGTTTCTGAACCTCATGCATGTTCTGCGTGAACATGTTCGATGGCGGATTTTCGGTTCCATCGACGATACCGGTCGCAAGCGCCTGATAAACCTCTGAAAAAGCAAGAACCTGAGGCATCGCGCCAAGCGCAAGCATCTGCGCTTCCAGGGTTTTCGACGCCTGTATGCGCATCTTGAGCCCCTTGAAATCACCGGGCCAGTGCAGGGGTGAATTGGCTGACATGATCTTGAAGCCGTTGTCCCAGAATGCCAGCCCTTCAATTCCCCTGGGCTCCAGCATCTTCAGCAGCTCTTCGCCGATCTCGCCTTCGGTGATCTTGCGCAGGCTCTCGCGCCCATCGAACAGCACCGGCAGGTCGAACAGCTCGAATTGCTGCGCCCCGAGCGGGCTGAACTTGGCCAACGAAGGCGCCAGCATCTGCACGGCCCCCAGTTGCAAGGCCTCAAGCTCCACCTTGTCCTTGTATAGCTGGCTGCCGGGATAAATCTCGACATTGACCGCCCCTTCGGTATATTTCTCCGCCAGTTCCCTGAATCTGTCGGCAGCCTTGCCCTTGGGCGTGTCGGGGGCGACAACATGGCTGAACTTGATGGTGATCCTGGCCTCGGCCCGTGCCGGGTGCAAAGCAGGCAGGCCGATCACGGCAGCTCCCGCCAGCCGGGTGAAGTTGCGCCGATTCAGCATCATGGTTCCTCCCCCTTCTCCGCACTTCCGGCGGTCTGCGATTTCTTGCCACGATTGTCATCCTGTCGTTATTGTGGGTTTCCGCAATAGAAAGAGGAAATGGCGTGAACAGGAGGGAGGCAGCATCGGCCAGAACAGGCGGTTCGGCGCTGGACGATCCCTGGACCGTCGGCGCCAAGACCACTCCACGGCGGCTGGACATGCTGGCCCTGGTTCCGCTGGTGGCGATCATCGCCCTTGTGGCCCTGGTCGCCGCCGTGGTCTGGATCGTCAGCCGCAACGAGGCCGAGCAGGCGCGGGTCAAGCTGGCAACTGATGCACTGTGGGTCGAACAGACGCTGCGCCTGCAGATGTCCGTCGATGAGGACATGCTCGTGCGGCAGGCGCTCGAAGCGGCCTCGGGCACCTCCTCCGCCGTGCTGGACACCCGGACGCGCCTGCATATCGCGTCGAATCCCGAGATCCTTTCGGTCGTCTGGCATGACGGCAGCGGTCGCCGCACGCGCGCCCTGCCGAATGCCGGCGCGCCAGGCGATGACGAACTGGTGGCGTTGTTGGCGAAACCCGGCGCCAGGGGGGCTCGGCCGGTCTATGGCGATGTCGCCGACGACGGGCGGGTGACGATGGGGCTGGCGCTGCCGGACGAGGCGGGCTTCGTCACCGCCACCGTGTCGCTGCCGCTTCTGTTGCAACGACATGTTCCGTGGTGGATCGCGGAACAATATGGCGTGCGTATCCGGGACACGGGAGGTCAGGATTTCGCGGCAAGGCAGTTGCTGACACCCGATCCCGGCAATCCCAGCCACACGATCAGCTTCGATCCTCCGTTGCGTGGAACGTTATTGCAGATCACCGCCTATGATGCGCCACAGGCTATTCGCTCGGCGCTGCTTTTCGGGGTCATCGCAGCATTGGCGGCATTCGCCATTCTCGCCCTCGCGGTGTTGTTCGGCAGCGCCAAGCGTCGCCGCGCGGCCGAAGCCCAGCTTCGCGGTGAAACCGCCTTTCGCCGGGCAATGGAAGAAAGCCTGACCGTGGGCCTGCGGGCCAGGGATCACGACGGACGGATTCTTTATGTCAACTCGGCTTTCTGCAATCTCGTGGGAAGGGAATCATCGGAACTGATCGGGCATAGCCCGCCAATGCCCTATTGGGACCCGGCATGGCTGGAAGAGATAGAGGCGCGGCATCGCCACCTCGAAAACTCGAAGGCCGTGCCGCAAAGTTTCGAAACCCATTTCCGCCACAAGGACGGCCACGAGATCGAGGTGCAGGTTTACGAGGCGCCGCTGATCGATGCAACCGGAGTGCATCGCGGCTGGATGGGCTCGGTCATCGATATCACCGACCAGAAGCGCGCCGCCCGGCTGGCCCGTGAACAGGATGAGACCATGGCTCGCACGGGACGGCTGGTCACATTGGGTGAAATGGCCTCGACACTGGCACATGAGCTTAATCAGCCGCTCTCGGCGATCGCTTCTTACGCGGCGGGAATGACCAACCTGCTGGGGCATAAGGAGCTCGATCCCGTCATGCTGCGCGACGCCACCGGCAAGCTGAGCCGTCAGGCGGATCGGGCCGGGCAGATCATCCGCCATATCCAGGATCTGGTCAAGAAACGCGAACCCCGCTTTCTGGATGTCCATCTTGATGAGGTGATCGTGGAAACCGTTGCTTTCCTGAACGCGGATGCCCGCGCGCATCGCGTCTTGCTCGAAACCGATATCCAGCCGGTGCCGCCATTGTCGGCCGATAGAATTTTGCTGGAACAGGTGCTCATCAACCTGATCCGCAACGGCATGGAAGCAATGGCGGACAAACGTCACGGCGATATGCTGCGCATTCGTCTCCATGCGCAGGGCGAACATGCAATGATCGAAGTCGTGGATCAGGGAGGCGGGATTTCCGACGAGATGACGGGGCGGCTTTTCGACGCATTCGCCTCGACCAAGGCACAAGGGATGGGGATGGGATTGAAAATCTGCCGCTCGATCGTCGAACTGCATCGCGGCCAGCTCAATCACCGCCCCGTCCCGGACGGGGGCACCGCGTTCCTGATCAGCCTGCCACTCGCCAGTCGAGAACAGGGGAATGACGCATGGGCGGCATGATCCATATCGTCGATGACGAGGAACCGATACGCGACGCGCTGAGCTTTCTGTTCGCCTCGCGCGGATTGGCAGCCCGATGCTGGCCCTCGGGAGAGGCGTTTCTTGCTGCCCTGCCGCTCGAGGACTGTTCCTGCATCATCCTTGACGTGCGCATGGGTGACCTGAACGGTCCGGAGGTTTACGAGCGTCTGCGCGCGCAAGGCATCCAGGTGCCGGTGATTTTCCTGACCGGCCATGCAGATGTTCCGGTCGCGGTTCAGACGCTCAAGGCCGGTGCCTTCGACTTTCTCGAGAAACCCTTCAACGACAACCAGATCGTCGATCTCGCCCTGCGTGCCATTGAAAGCTTTGAAGCGTCCGAGGCCGAGGAAGCCGCCCGCCGCGACATTGCCGCACGCCTTGCCACCCTGTCGCCCCGCGAGGAAGAGGTCATGCGGCTGATGCTGTCGGGTGCCCTGAACAAGCAGATCGCCGATACGCTCGACATCGCCATGCGAACGGTAGAGGTCCATCGCGGCCGCATCCTGTCGAAAATGGGGGCACGGAACGGGATCGAACTCGCAATGATGATGGGGACGGACGGCAAGTGACGGGTGCTGTTTAGGCGAATGCAGCCTGGCCACAAAACTGATCCGTTCCGGCACATTGCCTTGCCCGTCATGAATGTGCCGTTCCAACCCGAGCACCCCCCATTTTCGACAATGTTTCCGGCAAGCTCGGACATGGTTTCGTCAGGGCAATAGTCTCAGCGCCGCCCTGTTCGTCCCCTGGTCCGATATCCGGCATGCGGGAACGGGTTATTCGATGATCAGCTCCGCGTGCAGGGCACCGGCTGCATGTATGGATTTCAGGATATCGATCATATCTCGCGGCGGCACTCCGAGAGCGTTGAGACCGGCAATCAAATCGCTGAGAGAAGTTTCATCGGCCAGTTCCGCAAAACCAATGCCAGGCTCTTCCTCCAACTCGGCGAATGACCTCGGAACAGTCACCGTTTCTCCATCCGCGAAAGGATTGGGCTGGGACACCAGCGGAGCCTCGCTGACACGCAGCGTCAGGTTCCCCTGCGACACCGCCACGCGCGAGATGCGGACATGTTCACCCACGACAATCGTTCCCGCCTTGTGATCTATCACCACTTTCGCCCGGTCTTCCGGCTCGATGGTCAGGTTTTCGATCCGCCCCAGAACACGTGCAGGGCTGACATTGCCGAGTTTCCGAAATTCGACAATTACAGTGCCGCTGTCCCGAGCCTCTGCGATACGGCGGTTGAAGTCCCGGTTGATAACATCCTCGATCCGGGTTGCGGTAGTAAAATCGGTGTTACGCAAAGCGATGCGAATATTCTGGAGTTGAGAGAAATCAAAGGCCACCTCGCGCTCCACCCGCGCGCCCGCCGGAATTGCCCCTGCTGTTGGGACACCTTCGACCACACGTGCCGCCTCCCCCGCGACTACCGCGCCCCCCGAGATAAGCGATCCTTGCGCAACCGCGTAGATATTGCCGTCCGCAGCTTTCAACGGGGTCATGACAAGGGTACCGCCCAACAAGCTTTTCGCATCGCCAATCGTGGAAACGCCGACATCGATGCGGCTGCCTGATCGCGCGAAAGGCGGCAATACGGCGGTCACCACGACAGCCGCGACGTTTTTGGACCTCAGCGCATCGTCGGTTACGTTGATCCCCAACCGCTCCAACAGGCCGGCCAGCATTTCCTCTGTAAAGGGGGCGTTGCGAAAACTGTCGCCGGTACCGTCCAGGCCAACGACGAGACCATAGCCGACCAGATCATTGCCACGAACACCGTCGAAATCCGCCATGTCCTTGATACGGACCGGTGCCGCAACGGATGCCGATGACAACGCTATGAGAACCAGTAAAGCCCAGAGCTGCCTCACCGCAGATATTCCGTCAGTTTCAGCTTCGACAGGATATTCGTCAGAAGATAAATAGCCTCCAACTGGGTTTTGACCTCATCAAGCGCCGTTTTGGCCTTTGCCAGATCGACCTGCCTGATATCATTTCTGGCCGTCTTCAATGCGCTGAGAATCGCGCCATTTTCAACCTTGCGCGCATCGATGCTTGCCTGCCTCGACCCGATATTCGCGATGTAGGCGATATAATCGGGCTGATTATCGATAAGAAACTGACCGCCTTTGCGCATCAGATCGATCTGGTCACTGCTCTGGTCGGCGGCAGCGTCCCGTCCCGCCAGGGCAATCAGGGCGAGGCCTTTCATCTGGTTGCGGACTACCTGATCGGCGGCATTTGCATCCAGTTCGATGAAGTGCTTCTCGGATATCTTGGTCAGACGCGTTTGCCCCGTTGTTCCGCCATATGCGACATTCAGGAACTCATCATCGAACCAATCCGACACCGCTTGAAAAATATCGTCAGTCGAGGTCAGACCCGATACGGCATCCTCCAACTTTCCAAGTATTTCTTTGCCAGAGATAAGTGGGGGGCGATCAACGGCCAGGCCCGAGAATATATATTGTCCACCGATGTCGCTATTCAATTCGGATACGAACGAGACAAAAGCCTGTTTAGCTTCCACCGGAAGTGTCCTGATAGCTTCTGATGCAAGAAGTGTCGGCGAAACCAGAACCTCAGAAGCCAGCTCTTTCGTCGTCTCATGCCCAGCATTGAGAACTCGATACTGCTCCTTAAGCAGCAATGCGGTATCTTTCACGTTCTCCTGATACTGCCCGATCAATGTCAGACGAGTTTCGACACTGTTCAGAATCCGTGTATTCCCCCGCAGATGCAGCCCAAGATCCGCCGCCTCACCGCTCGCGTTTTCCTGTGTCAGGGTATGCAGGTTTTTCGTGACGCGCGCGGTATTGGTTTGCAAGGTGAAAGCTCGGGCCTGGTTCCCTATCGCATTGGTCAGCATGTTTACCACCTTAATATCTGATCCATCATCTCGTCGATTGCCTGGATAACCCGGGCGTTGGCCGCATAGGCTTGCGTATGTTCAAGCAGGCGTTGCAGTTCGACATCGCCGTTTACCCCGTCGGACAGAAAACGAACGGATATCGCGTCTGCCCGGCTGTTTTTGGCCGTGCTATCTGCCTCGGCTTCGACACGCCGCGAACTCGTGCGTGCCTCGAGGATCGCCAACCGAGCAGCCAGAGACCCTCTTTCCTGAAACGCACTTTCGCCGTGAGGAGACCGTATCCGCTGTATCGCCTCCTCCAGCCCGATAAGCATTGCCGGGTTTCCGACGGGGCCCGGATCGACCGCGCCCAACCCGTCCCGCAGCCGCCACACCGTCCCGTCACCTGCCGGATCGACGATCGAATTCAGCGCAATGCGGCCAGCCAATCCGGTTGCGGCCGCAGGTTCCGCACGCCCTCCTTCGTCGGTGAATAGACCGGGGGTATCCGGGCCGATCGTGGGATCGACTGTCGGATCGGCGAACAGATCATGCAGCTCCAGCGCGAGTGAATCCAGTTCATGCTGGAACTGGGGCCCCAAGCCATCACGGATCTCGAAGTTGGACGAGAGCCTGCCCCCCGCAAAGAAGCGCATCCGGGAGAGCGGCAATTCTTTCCCGTCCACGAACAGGTGTTGAACGGATTTGTCTTTCACCGACAACTCGGCCGAAAATTGCGGAGCAGGCTGGAAATCGATCTGGCTCGGTGCCGTGCCATCCAGCAACGGCATCCCCTCTTTCGTGAAGAGCGCGACAGTGCCCGCATCCCTTGGAACTTCCTGCACCGGGACGATACTGTTGATTCCATCGATCGCCTGTTGGCGCGCATCGACCAGGGGCGAAGGATCCTTGCCCTGGGCCTTGATGACGAAGATCCGGCGGTTCAGATCGGCAACACGCGCGAGGCCAACGTTCAGGGCTCTGACATCCGCAGCAATGGCAGTATCCGCCTCGGCTCTGGCGGTCTGCACGGTATCCGAGGCGACATTGAGGGCAAACGCCAGATCCTTCGCGGCATGGGCGGCCTGCTCCAGCCGGACATTATCGTCAGGGCGATCGCTGGCATCGAGAAGCTTTTCCCGAAACCTTGTCAGCATGTTGCTGAGACCACCCGGGGCACCCGGGAGCCCAATGGTATCCTCCATCTTCTTCAGGAAATCCAGTCGCGTCGAGGCTTCGATTTTGGCCGCATCGGCAAGGCGGTATTCAGCGAGCAATCCGGCGTTCACCACCCGGGCGATGCCGTCAATCCGCACGCCGCCACTTGCCCGCGAATTCAGCGTCATCTCGCGACGCGCAAATCCTACCGTTTGCGCATTCGCGAGATTGTCGGCAACCACCTCGGTTCCGCGAGCTGTCGCGGCCAAGCCGGTTACCGCATTGGAGAGCGCCTTGGCGATACCCATGCCGTCAATTCCTTCCTGTCTGTATCAATGCACCTGCATCAGCGCTTGATATTGGTGGTTTCCTGCAGCATCTCGTCCACCGTCTGGATCACTTTCGCATTCGTGGCATAGGCGCGCTGCGTCTGGATCATTTCCGTCAGTTCCTCGGCAATGTCGGTGGTCGAACCCTCACGGGCATAACCCCGAATTTTCCCCGTCGGTCCGTCGCCGGCATCCCAGAGAAAGAAGCCGCCCGATGTTTGCGAAATACTGTATGTCTGGGCACTTCCGGCCTGCAGGCCATTCACATTGGGCACGGACACGACCGGAACCTGATAAAGCGTCCTCACGATACCGGTATCATAACTTGCCTTGAGAAATCCGCGTTCGTCGATCTCGACCGAGGTCAGCCTACCGACCCGTGCGCCATCCTTCGTGACACTCGTGGGGGCGTAAGTATTGCCCATCTGCCTCAGCAATCCGTTCGGATCGTTCGGCTTTCCGATCACGATCTCCACCTCGCCATCGGCCACCCCTATGGTGAACGACCCGGTTTCCGCGTCATATTCCCCACCCTCCAGTGTCTCCACTGCCTTGATCATTCCGGCATAATCGGCGCTGCCATCGAACTCGACCCTGTAGGAGCCAATCACCCTGTCGGGTTCATTGGATGCCCGGTCACGTATATCCACCTGCCATTTCAGCGACATCCCATCCGGGTTGGAGGTATCCGGGGTATAGGTGACCTCCAGCCGTTCGCTGGTGCCGAGATTGCCGAAATATTCGATACTATGCAGGATCGGGTCGCCCGTGGGATCACCTGATTTGGACGGAAGCGTATCCGTCGCAGGCAGGGTGACCCCCAGGTTGATCCGGGTCGTCGCGGCACTTTTCGCCTGATCATAGGGAATCCGGATCGGCTCAAGACCGGCAGAGGTATCGCGTGCCAAGGATGGGATCTGGCCATTGGGAAGCGCTGCCCAGCCCAGCAGCACAAAGCCCGAGTCGGTACGTAAGTAGCCGCTCTCATCAGCACTGAAACCTCCTGTCCGCGTCATCAGCAGCTGTGGCTGCGGCGCATTTCCATAGACATCCGTGACAGGCGTAACGGGCAACATGCCGGGGCCGACAATCGCAATATCCGTGGACGTGGATGTTGGAATGATCGGGCCTTCCTCGGCAACATTCCTGCTGGTTGACGCGAGAACACCGCCCGCCGTGTAGGTGCCTCCGGAACTGGCCAGAACCAGGGCATCGAATCCGGTTTCGGTTCGTTTGTAACCATGAGTGGCTGAGTTCGCGATATTGTCCGAGATCGTCGCAATCTTCGTCGAATTCGCCCGCAAGCCGGAGACGCCTGCCCCCATCGCTGATCCCAAAGTCATGATATGGTCCCTTCTTCTGGACATGTTGCCGTCAGCATCCAGGAGACGGTTTAAGATTAGCCTAATGAGAATGGTTTTTCGGCCTACCGGAGCAAAATCACTTCGATCCGGTTATTCGCCGGCGACATCGGGTTGCCCTCTCGGTGCTTCCGGTCTGCAAAGCCGGTGACGCGCTGCACGCGCTTGTCCGGCAGCCCCCCCTGATCAAGAAGGTTGCGCACCGCATGGGCCCGCGCGTCCGACAATGCCCAGACCGGCGAAGACTGAAGGATATCCGGATAGGAGCGGACGTGACCGGTTACGGCCAGATCATTCCGGGTCTGTCCCAGAACCCGTGCAAGCAGCCTGGCCAATTCGTTCAGAACCGGCTGCGGTTGAGCCGTGTCGTCGACGAAAAGCGGCTCATCGGTCAGATCCGCCAGTTCAATCACCAGGCCTTCATCGGTCATCCGGGTCACGACATGACGCAGGAGATTTGTCATCTGCATCGATTCGGCGCCGGAGCCGGTCAATTGATCCTGAACCTGTTTCGCGACTTCCTCGAAATCCCCGGCAAGATGCGTGTCGGGCAGACTGTCCTCAATGGAATGCAGGATCCCTTCTTCGACATCCTCGCCATCGGCACCCGATCTCTGGACAATGGTCGGATTGAAGTAATCTGCCAGCCCCGCCCGTTGCTGTTCGGTCGTAGCGTTGAGCAGCCACATCAGAAGGAAGAATGCCATCATCGCGGTTACGAAATCCGCATATGCCACCTTCCAGGCGCCCCCGTGATGCCCCGCCTCCTCGCCGCCGCCACCGCGCTTTATGATAACCACCGCAGCAGAGTTCTTGTTCGCCGCCATCTCGTCACCCGTACCAATGTTTCGCTGACGGGAACATCCGGGCAACATGGGTTCAAAACAAGTTAACCTTTCAAATACCACTCATTAAGAAGCGCTTCATTCATAGCGTCGCCTGTCCTCGATCACCTTGCCATCGTTGGGCAGGCTGCCGGGCGGCACGATTTCCACCCGGCCCTTCAGCTTCAACATATGCGCAACCGAATCGGCATAGGCTTCGGCCGACCCGGCCCGCGACTCGATCTGCACGGTCATCACATCCATCTCTCCGTCGCGTTCGGCGATCACCCGGGCGCGGGAAATCTCGGGATGGCGGGCTATCAACGCGGCCACCTGTTCGGGACGCACGAACATACCCTTGATCTTGGCTGTCTGATCGGCACGGCCCAGCCAGCCCCTGATGCGCATATTGGTTCGGCCGCATGGCGAGGCTCCGGGCAGCACTGCCGACAGATCCCCGGTGGCAAAGCGCAACAGCGGATAATCGGGATTCAGCGTCGTCACCAGGACTTCGCCCACCTCACCTTCGGGCAGCGGGTCTCCAGTGCCCGGGCGGACGATCTCGACGATCACGCCCTCATCGACGATCATGCCGTCAAGGGCGTCGCTCTCATAGGCGATATTCCCGATATCGGCCGTGGCATAACATTGCCGAGTGACGATACCGCGGTCAGCATATTCCTGCCGCAGAGACGGGAACAATGCCCCCCCACCCACAACCGCCCTGGAGATCGACAGTCGCTTGCCCATCTCGTCGGCGCGGTCGAGAATGACCTTCAGGAAATCCGGCGTTCCCGCGTAGCAGGTCGTGCCGATATCGGCGGCGGCGGATACCTGCAGATCGGTCTGGCCGGTCCCGGCGGGCAGCACGGCGGCATCGACGGCCCGGGCGGCAGATTCGAACATCATTCCAGCGGGCGTCAGATGATAACCGAAGCAGTTCTGCACGATATCGCCGCGCCCCACGCCGGAAGCATGCAGAAACCGGCCCAACCGCCACCAGTCCCCCTCGCGCCGGCCCGGCTCATAGATCGGACCGGGGCTTTGGAAAATCTGATCGAACTCATTCGCGGGGCGGGTCGTGTAGCCCCCGAAGGGAGGCGATCTCCGCTGCGCTTCGGAAAGTTCAGACTTGCGGATCACCGGCAGCCGGGGCAGCGTCGCGCGGTCGGTGACATCCTCTGGTTCGATATCGCGCAACAGGCGCGCCAGGGCAGGTGCGGTCTTGGCCCGCGCGATCGCAATCGGCAGAGCCCTGGCCAGAGCCTCTTCCCGCGCCTGCATGTCGCGGATCTCCAGGTCGTCGTAATAGCCGGTCATGATTGCTCCTCAGGCCAGCCAGCGCTTGCGGCGGCGATAGCTGCGTACGTCGCGGAAGGATTTGCGGCCCTCGTCCGACATGCCCAGGTAGAACTCCTTCACATCGGGGTTTTCCCGCAGCGCGGCGGCAGGGCCGTCCATCACTACCCGGCCATTTTCAAGGATATAGCCGTAATGCGCATATCGCAGGGCGACATTGGTGTTCTGCTCGGCCAGAAGGAAGGTCACCCCCTCGCCCTCGTTCACCGCCTTCACGATCTGGAAAATTTGCTCGACCAGTTGCGGCGCCAACCCCATCGAGGGTTCGTCCAGCAGGATCATCTCGGGGCGCGACATCAGCGCACGCCCCATCGCCGTCATCTGCTGTTCCCCGCCCGAGGTATAACCGGCCTGCGATTTTCGCCGCTCGCGCAGGCGGGGGAAATATTCATAGACCATCTCGAGATCGCGCCTGATCGCCGCCGCCCCGTCGCGGCGCGTATAGGCACCGGTAAGAAGATTCTCCTCGACGGTCAGATGCTCGAAGCAATGCCGCCCCTCCATCACCTGGATGACGCCCTTGGTCACCAGGTCGGCAGGATTGCGGGCCGCGACCTTTTCGCCGCGATAAAGGATGCTGCCCTTGGTGACCTCGCCCCGCTCGCTGGCGAGCAGGTTCGAGATCGCCTTCAGCGTCGTGGTCTTTCCGGCCCCGTTGCCGCCAAGAAGCGCAGTGATCCCACCCTTGGGCACCGACAGGCTGACGCCCTTCAGCACCAGGATGACATGGTTGTAGATCACCTCGATATTATTGACTTCCAGCAAGGTCTCGCTGTTTTCGGCGTCAAGCATGGCGGTTCTCCGGGCGGGTATCGGCCCGGCGGCGATGACCGCCGCCGGGACTGGTATCAGCAATCACGCGGGGTGATCCCGGCTTCCTTGGCATAGGCATCGCTGTCCTCGGCGATCAGCGGAGCCAGAATCTCCTGATCGGGCTCGGTGAATTCCGAAATCAGGCTCCACTTGCCCCCCTCGGCGTCCCACTGCTGCATGCGCGCCATGCCGCTGCCGCCATGGTTGTCACAGCTCAGCTTGATCTCGGGTCCGAAATCGGGAAGCCCCAGCTCCTCCAGCCGCTCGGGGGTTATATCGAGTTGTTCGAAACCTTCGCGCAGCTGTTCGGGGCTGATCGCCGATACCCCGGCGATCTCCTGCGCCTTGCGGATCGCCTCGGAAATCACCAGCGCGGCATACATCCCCCGCGAATACAGCACCGAGCCGACATGCTCGCCACCCTGCGAGGCCTTGCCCGGCTCGATCACATATTCCTGCAGATCGTCGTAAACCGGGTAGTCCTGGCCCACCCCGTGGAAAGTCAGCGCCTTGTAGCCATTGGCCTTCGCGCCCACCGGGACAACATCCACCTCGGAACCCGACCACCAGATGCCGATGAAGTTCTCCATCGGAAAGCGGATATTCGCGGCCTCCTGGATCGCGACCTGATTCATCACGCCCCAGCCCCACATGATCACGTAATCGGGCTGTTCGCGGCGGATTTGCAGCCATTGGCTTTTCTGTTCCTGCCCCGGCGCGTCGACCGGCAGTTCGGACAGGGTAAAGCCGTGCTTCTCGGCCAGATCCTGCAAGGTCCGGACCGGTTCCTTGCCATAGGCGGAATTATGATACACCAGCGCGATCTTCTTGCCGTTCAGGTCGCCGCCGTTCTGGTCCAGCAGATACTTGATCGCAACCGACGCGCCATCCCAGTAATTCGCGGGAGCATTGAAGACCCACTCGAACACCTTGCCGTTCTTGGCCGAGGTGCGCCCGTAGCCCGGCGTATAAAGCACCTTCTTGTCGACCGCGACCTTCGGAATCAACTGATAGGTGATGCCGGTCGAGAGCGGGTTATAGACCAGCGCGCCGGTGTCCTTGGTTGCCTCGTAACACTCGACGCCCTTCTCGGTGTTATATGCCGTCTCGCATTCGGGCACCTTGATCTTTTCACCGCCGATGCCCCCGTCGCGTTCGTTCAGCAATGTGAAGTAATCGTTGAAGCCGTCCGCATACTGGGTGCCGTTCGCGCCATAGGCCCCGGTGCGATAGGACAGGTTCGGCACGACCAGATCGGCCATCGCGGGCGCGGTTGCCATCAGCGTGGCCGCGGCAAATGCGGTGAATGTCAGTTTCATTCGGGTCTCCTCCCCAAAGTTGAACATTGCCGGTTACCCGGTCTTTAGGTTTAAATCAGTGCGGAAACGGCCAGAGGCGCAGCTTTTCCTTGGTCAGCGCCCAAAGCCGCGCCAGGCCATGCGGCTCGGCGATCAGGAAGAACACGATCAGCGCGCCGACAATCATCAGCTCGATATGGGCGGCCAGATCAGTCGGCCAGCCAAAACCACCCACCAGCAGGTTTTTCAGCAGGACCGGCATCAGCACCATGAAGGCCGCCCCCGCGAAACTGCCGAATATGCTGCCCAGTCCACCGATGATGATCATGAACAGGACCAGGAAGCTCTTGTTGATCCCGAAGGCCTCGCCCACCTCGGCAGCGCCCAGGTAGACCGAGAACAGCAATGCGCCCGCGATTCCCACGAAAAAGCTGGACACGGCAAAGGCCGACAGCTTGGCCGCCAGCGGGTTCACCCCGATGATCTCGGCCGCGATATCCATGTCACGGATCGCCATCCATTTACGCCCCGAAGTGCCGCGCGTCAGGTTTCGCGCCACCCATGCAAGGACAAAGGCAAAGACCAGGCAGACCAGATATTTCGTCGAAGCGCTGGCCGCCGGACCGCTGACCGCGAAACCGAGAATCGTGCGTTCGGGCGCGTTGATCTGGCCCGAGGCCGAATAGTTGTAGAACCACGGCACCTTGTTGAAGAGCCAGACAAGGAAAAACTGCGCCGCCAGCGTGGCGACCGCCAGGTAGAACCCCTTGATCCGCAACGAGGGCAGTCCGAACAGCATTCCGACGATGGCGGTGATGCCTCCGGCCAGCAGAATGTGGATGACGATGCTGATCTCGGGGAAGGCTGTCATCAGCTTGTAGACGGCATAGGCGCCCACCGCCATGAAACCCCCGGTTCCCAGACTGACCTGCCCGGCATATCCGGTCAGGATGTTCAGCCCCAAGGCCGCGATGGCATAGATCAGGAACGGCACGAAAACCGCGCTCGCCCAATAGTCGTTAATGATGAACGGCACGATCAGGAAGGCCACCGCGATCGCGGCGTAATAGGCCCACCGGTCCAGCCGGATCGGAAAGGTCTGCCCGTCGGCGCGGTAGCTGGTCTTGAAATCACCTGCCTCACGATACAGCATCTGTTGCTCCTGCCTGCCCGGTCATGCCATCAGGTATTTGTGCAAAGAAGAAATCGGCTTCTTCTTTGTCCAAATACCCGTTCCACACATTGCCACCCGCTCCATCATCAGACCCTTTCGATGATCCGCTCGCCGAACAGCCCCTGCGGGCGGAACACCAGAAAGAGCAGCGCCAGAACATAGGCGAACCAGTTCTCGGTCGCGCCGCCGACCATCGGGCCGATGAAGAACTCGAACAGCTTCTCGCCCACGCCGATGATCAGGCCGCCGACGATTGCTCCGGGAATCGAGGTGAAGCCGCCCAGCATCAGCACCGGCAGCGCCTTGAGCGCGATCAGCGAGAGGCTGAACTGCACACCCGACTTGGTGCCCCACATGATGCCCGCGACCAGCGCCACGAAACCCGCAATCGACCAGACCATGACCCAGATGAAGCGCAGCGAGATGCCCACCGACAGCGCCGCCTGATGGTCGTCGGCCACCGCCCGCATGGCGCGGCCCTGTTTTGTATATTGCGCGAAGGCGACAAGGGCGGCAACCAGAAGCGCGGCGATCACCGTTGCCCAGATATCGAGCCGGTCGATGAAGAACCCGTAACCGAACCAGTTCGCCGTGACCCCTTCGATGCTTTCGGAAATACCCTGCGGCAGCCCGACATCAAGATTCTTGATATTCGCGCCCCACATCACGTCGCCCAGTCCTTCGAGGAAATAGGCCAGCCCTATGGTCGCCATGAACAGGATGATCGGCGCCTGCCCGACCAGGTGCTGAAGCACCAGCTTTTCGATCAGGAAGGCCAGCAGAACCATGACCGCCCCGGTCAGGATGATCGCGAGAACGGACGGGACGGTCCAGCCGAAATGCTCGACATGGGTGCCGAAGACCGCGTTGATCATATGAGCGAAGGGCACCTGCCCCTGCTGGATACCGACCAATGTCAGCGCCGCGAACAGCGCCAGCACGCCCTGCGCATAGTTGAACACGCCCGAAGCCTTGAAGATCAGCACGAAGCCGAGCGCCACCAAGGCATACATGACCCCGGTCATCAGCCCGTTCAGGAAGATCTCGGCGGCGAAAATCATCTGGTCCATCAGATTGTCTCCCACGGGCACAGGTCAGTCATGCGCCACCCCCAGATAGGCATCGATGACCTCCTGGTTGTTGCGCACCTCGTCAGGGGTGCCGTCACCGATCTTGCGGCCGTAATCCATCACCACCACCCGGTCGGACAGGTCCATGACCACGCCCATGTCATGTTCGATCAGCGCGATGGTGGTGCCGAACTCGTCATTGACGTCTAGGACGAAGCGGGACATGTCCTCCTTTTCCTCGACATTCATCCCCGCCATCGGCTCGTCCAGAAGCAGGATCTGCGGCTCGGCGGCCAGAGCCCGGGCCAGTTCGACGCGTTTTTTCAGCCCGTAAGGCAATCGCCCTACCGGTGTCTTGCGGATATTCTGGATTTCGAGAAAGTCGATCACGCGCTCGACCCGTTCACGGTTCTCGATCTCCTCGCGCTCCGCCGCGCCCCACCACAGGGCCTGCGACAGGAATCCGGCCCGCATCCGGTTCAGCCGCCCGGTCATGATATTGTCCAGCACTGTCATGCCATCGAACAGGGCGATGTTCTGGAAAGTCCGGGCGATGCCGAGACGTGCGACTTCATAGGGTTTCATCGGTCCGCGGCGCGCGCCTTTGAACCAGATTTCGCCTTCCTGCGGAACGTAGAAACCCGAGATCACGTTCAGCATCGAGGATTTTCCCGCGCCATTGGGTCCGATGATCGCCCGGATCTCGCCTTCGCGAATGTCGAAGCTGATATTCTTGATCGCCTCGACGCCGCCGAAACGCAGGGTGATGTTCTTCATCTCCATCAGCGTGCCGCCGATCTGGCGGCCATCGGCGGTGATTTCCGTCTGCTGATTCATTGCGCCGCCACCTTCTGCGCTTGCGCCGCGCCGAAGACTTGCACATCCTCGATCTTCAGCGTCGCCTTGATCCTGCCCTTGCGGCCATCCTCATAGGTAACCTCGGTCTGGGTATGGATGCTGTCCGAACCGTCATAGAGCGCGTCCACCAGATCGGCGAATTTCTCGCCGATGACGGCACGGCGGACCTTGCGGGTGCGGGTCATCTCGCCATCGTCGGGGTCCAGTTCCTTGTGCAGCACAAGGAAGCGATGGATCTGGCAGTTCGACAGCATCTCGTCTTCGGCGACCGAGCGGTTGACCTCTTCGACATGGGCCTTGATGGTCGCGTAGACCTGCGGATGGCCGGCCAGTTCCTGATAGGAGGCATAGGCGATATTGTTCCGCTCGGCCCAGTTTCCGACGGCGTTCAGGTCGATATTGATCATCGCGGTGCAATAGTCGCGCCCGTTCCCCAGCACGACGGCTTCAAGGATATTGGGATAGAATTTCAGCTTGTTCTCGACATATTTGGGCGCGAACATGCTGCCGTCGGCCATCCTGCCGACATCCTTGGCTCGGTCGATGATCCGCAGATGACCGGTGGATTCCTCGAAGAACCCGGCATCGCCCGTGGCCACCCAACCTGCCGCGTCCTTGGTCGAGGCGGTGCTGCCGGGATTCTTGTAATATTCGACGAAGGTGCCGGGGCTGCGATAGAAGACCTCGCCATTGTCGCCGATCTTCACCTCCACGCCGGGGGAAGGCACGCCGACCGTATCGGAACGCACCTGCCCGTCCGGCTGCTGGGTGATGAAGACCGAGGCCTCGGTCTGGCCGTAAAGCTGTTTCAGGTTGATCCCCAGCGAGCGGTAGAAATCGAAAATCTCGGGACCGATCGCCTCACCGGCAGTATAGCCCACACGGATACGGCTGTAGCCGAGGGTGTTTTTCAGTGGCCCGTAGACCAGCAGACGGCCCAGCCCATAGGCCAGCCGATCGACAAATCCGACCTGCTGGCCGTCAAGGATCGCCGGGC
Organism: Paracoccus alkanivorans; assembly: GCF_003697785.1. GTDB lineage: Bacteria > Pseudomonadota > Alphaproteobacteria > Rhodobacterales > Rhodobacteraceae > Paracoccus > Paracoccus alkanivorans. The sequence goes on from NZ_QOKZ01000005.1 coordinate 48,024, forward strand.
CGACGCGCCTTGCCACCGCCACGAAGCGATGGAACAGCCAGCGCTTGAACCGGCCGGCATCCTCCATCCGGATCATCACGGTGGTCAACTGGCCCTCGAACACCCGGGGCGGGGCGAAGAAATAGCTTGGCCCGATCTCGCGCATGTCGGTCATCATGGTATGGGCGCCCTCGGGACAGTTCACGGTAAAGCCCGCCCAGAGCGCCTGCCCCATCGAGAAGATGAAATCACCGACCCAGGCCATCGGCAGGTAGGCGACGATCTCCTCGCGTTCTGTCAGGTGATCGAATTCGCAGCTGTTCTTCGCCGTCTCGATGATGTTGCGGTTCGACAGCACCACTCCCTTGGGCTTGCCGGTCGTGCCCGAGGTATACAGCATGACGCAGGTGCTGTCGTAATCCAGCCCGGCAATCCGTCTGTCCAGTTCCGGTCCCAACCGGGTTGCAGCCGCCCGTCCCGTTTCCTGCACATCAGCCAGAGCGTTCATGCGGGAATGATCGTATTTCCGCATGCCCCTCTTGTCGGTGTAGACGATCCGCTCGATCCCCTTCACCGTCTCCTCGACCTCGAGAATCTTGTCGACCTGTTCCTGATCTCCACAGATGACGAAGCGCGCGCCGCAATGCTCCAGCACATAGGTCATCTCTTCGGCCACCGCGTCCTGATAAAGCGGCACCGGCACCGCACCGCACATCTGCGCCGCGATCATGCCCCAGTAATGGGCAGGGCGGTTGCGCCCGATGATCGCGACGTAATCGCCGGGTTTCAGGTCCAGAACCAGAAGCCCGAGCGCCAAGGCACGAATTTCTTCGGCAGCCTCGACCCAGCTCCAGCTTTGCCAGATTCCGAATTCCTTTTCGCGATAGGCGGGCCTGTCCCCGAAACGGGCCGCATTCCGCGCCAGCAGCGCGGGAATGGAATGCAACTCACCCGTGGGCGCGTGCTGCTCCGTCATGCTTCCTCCCCGATGCGCGCGGTTCTTTTGCGCGTCACCCGGAACCTCCTCCGTCCCGGATGGCGATCACATTTGCCGCCAATCCTTACGGCAGTTTTGCGCGAATCCTACGAAATGTTACAGCACTTCCGCGAATTGCAAAGCGGTGCTATCCGAGGGTGGAGGACGGAGGAACGCATATGACCGATCACCCGCGCGGGTGGGCGCGATGACACCCGAGGAACTCCGCGCCGACCTGACCCATTCGGGGTTGAACCTGATCGGACAGGCCCTGTCGATCTTCGATGCCGATCTGCGCCTTGCCGTCTCGAACCGTCAATACCAGGCGATGTTCGACCTGCCCGACGACCTGGTGCAGCCCGGCACCAGCTTCGAGGAAACCATCCGGCAACTCGTCTATCGCGGCGAATACGGACCACAGGACAATCCCGAGGCCGCCGTAGCCTCGCGCGTTGAACAGGCCCGCACCTTCCAGCCGCATTACTTCGAGCGTCAGCGCGCAAATGGCAGATGGATCGCCGTCGAGGGCGCGCCGCTGTCACAGGGCGGCTGGATCACCGTCTATACCGACATCACCGATATCAAGCAGCAGGAAGCATTGCTGCGTGCCCGTTCCGAAGAGCTGTCCGAACAGGTTCTTGAGCATGCCGAGCGCCTTGCAGCCGCCAACCGCGAACTCGCCGCGACCAATGCCGCGCTGCAAGAGGCGCAACGCGTTCTGACCCGGACCGAGGCGCGCACCCGGCAGGTGACCGAGATGGTTCCCGCGCATATCGCCCATCTGGATACCGATTACCGTTATACCTTCTCGAACCGGCAGCAACCGATGGTCTTTCCCGGCAGCACAGGCAAGGTGATCGGCGCCACCGTCGAAGAGGCCCTGGGGGCCGAGACCTTTGCCACGCTGCGCCCGTGGATCGATCGCGCATTTACCGGAGAATCGCAGGTCTTCGAGATGACGCACAAGCCCTCGGGCAGGCGTATCCGCATCGCCCTGACCCCGGATCGAATCGGCAAGGGCGTCTACGTGCTCTCGACCGATGTCAGCGCCGAGGTGCAGGCCCGAGAAGCGCTCAGCCATGCCAGCAAGCGCAGCCTCGCCGCGCAGCTCACCTCGGGCATGGCGCATGATTTCGGTAATCTGCTGACCATCATCCTTGGCCTGCAAGGTCGGTTGGCGGCAATGCCCCTGCCAGCGCGGGCCGCGGATGACGTACAGGCCACGCTGGCCGCCGCCCGCCGCGGCGCCGCCCTGCTGGAGCGGCTGGCCAAGATCAGCGGCCCGCGCGAGATGTCGCTGCAACCCGTCGATCTGCCCCCGCTCCTGCGCGAGGTGGCGACATTGGCACGCCCGTCGCTTGGCGAAGGTGTCACGCTCGGGCTCTCGGTCGATCTGCCGGAAAAGCCGTTACTGCTCGACCCCGGAGCCTTGCAGGATTCGCTGCTGAACCTGATCCTGAATGCCAATGCCGCCATTGCCGGACCGGGGCATATCGCGCTGGCCGCCCGCAGCGAAGGCGAATGGATCGAGATCACCGCAACCGATACCGGCCCCGGTTTCTCGGACGAGGCGCTGAAACGTGCCACCGAGCCCTTCTTCAGCACCAAGAAGAATCAGGGTTCGGGTCTTGGCCTGTCGATGGTCTATGACCAGACCAAGCTGGTCGGCGGAACCATGCGGCTGGACAATACCGGCAGCGGCGCACGGGTGACACTGCGCCTGCCATTGCGCCCTGTCACGCGCCAGATGATTCTGCTGGTCGAGGATGACGACCTGATCCGCACCGATATCCGCGGCCAGTTGACCGGATTGGGCCACGCGGTGATCGAAGCCGCCAGCCTGAATGAGGCCCGCGCCATGACCGACTTGCCGGGCCTGACCATGATCCTGTCCGACCTGCAACTTGGCGACGGACTGGGGCTGGAACTGGTGACGGACAGGCTGCCCATTGTGCTGATGACATCGATACTACCGGGAGATCCGCTGCGCGGCCGGGCACCCGGCCCGGTGCTGACCAAGCCGTTCACCGCCGCCCGACTCGCCGCCGCACTGGCCGAAGCAACAAGGAAAACCGCATGACCCATGCGCCGCTGATCGCCATCCTCGACGACGAGCCCGAGATTCGACGCCTGTTATCCTCGGCGCTGGAGGAGGCCGGGTTTCGCACCCAAAGCTTTGCCCGCGCGATAGAGTTCGAGGCGGCGCTGCGCCGCATCACGCCCGATGCCTGCCTGATCGACCTGGGCCTGCCCGATCGCGACGGTCTTGCCCTGGTTCATCGCCTCGCCACCGAATCGGGTGCCGCGATCATCATCATCTCGGGCCGGACACAGGTGCAGGACAAGGTGACGGGGCTGGAGCTGGGCGCCGACGACTACATCATCAAGCCATTCGAGCCCGTCGAGGTTGTCGCGCGTATCCGCGCCCGCCTGCGCCGTCCCGCCGTCGCGCAGGATCGCAGTGGCCAGACGGCTCGCTTCGCCGGGTGGAGCGCCGATTTCGACCGCTACATGCTGACCGCTCCCGACGGCTCCGAGACCCCTCTCAGCCATGCCGAGGCCGAGGTCCTGCGCATGTTCACCGACAGTCCCCGCCGCCTGATCACCCGCAGCCAGATGCTCGACACATTGGGCGGCGCGGCGGGTGACAGCTTTGACCGCGCCATGGATGTCCGTATCTCGCGCCTGCGCACCAAGCTGGGCGAAGACCCGAAGAACCCGCGCCTGATCAAGACGATCTACGGCGCGGGCTACATCTTCCTCGCGGAAGTCACCTGACCTTCCTTCACTTTGCCCGGCTCGCCAACATGCCGGCCTCGCAAAGCGCGACGCGACGTCATGCTGGCTTGTTCATCCGGAGCTTTCATTATCTTGGCCACAAGGATTTTTTCGGGAGGCCGACATGGAACCGGATGCGATGCTCGACCTGGCGCGATCGATTTTCGCGAAGCAACCTTTTACCCGGTATCTGGGCGCAGAACTGCTGGAGCTTTCTGATACCGGCGCGATCATACAGCTTCGCCTGCGCGAAGAGCTTCGGCAGCAACACGGCTTCGCCCATGGAGGGGTGCTGTCATATCTCGCCGACAATGCGATCACCTTTGCCGGGGGCATGGCGTTGAAGTCGGATGCCCTGACATCTGAGTTCAAGATAAACTACCTGCGCCCGGCGCAAGCGACCCTGCTGAGAGCCGAGGCCGGCGCGGTATCGGTCTCCGGACGCCAGGCGGTCTGCCAATGCAGCATCTACGCGATTGACGATGCGGACAAAACGCTCTGCGCGCTGGCCCAGGGAACCGTGGTAAGAATATCGAAAGGGTGAACGGGCCGGTGCGCCGAGGCTCCGGAGGGACCGGAAAGCAACCCGGCCAAGGCTGCTTTTCCTGATCGAAAGACAATCCGGCCTCTCCTGCACGGTCGCGTCGATTGGCGGCACCACGGCGGGCTGGCAATCCCCGGCAACGCGCCTATGTTGATGGCAATGCAACCAACCGAAAGGACGGCCCATGTCCCTGCGCATCAATGACACCGCTCCGGATTTCACCGCCAACTCGACCAAGGGAGAGATTCGCTTTCACGAATGGCTGGGCGACAGCTATGCGATCGTCTTCAGCCATCCACGCGATTTCACCCCGGTCTGCACGACCGAGTTCGGCGTCGTCGCACAATTGGCCAGCGAGTTCGAAAAGCGCAACACCAAGGTCATCGGCGTATCGGTCGATTCCGTCGAGGACCACGAGAAATGGCAGCATGACATCGAGCAGGTCGCCGGAACGCCTGCGAATTTCGCCATCATCGACGACAGCACGCTGACCGTCGCCAAGGCCTACGACATGCTCCCCGCCGATTACTACCTGCCCACCGAGGGGCGCACACCGCAGCATTCGGCCACCGTCCGCACCGTCTTCATCATCGGCCCGGACAAGAAAGTGCGCCTGACCATGACCTACCCGATGTCGGTCGGCCGCAACTTCGCCGAGATCCTGCGGGCGCTGGACGCTGTGCAGAAAACCGATGGAGCGCCGCTGGCGACCCCCGCCAATTGGGTGCCGGGTCAGGACGTGATCGTCGCGCTGGCGCTGGACGACAAGGCCGCCGAAGAAAAATACGGCAAGCTGGATTTCAAGCTGCCCTATCTGCGCTTTGCCAAGGATCCGGCGTAAGGCACTATGACAGGTCCCGGCGACGCTGCCGGGGCCTGTCAGCTCGGCCAGCCATACCTGCCCAGCATCGCCTGTATCGCGCGGTCATTGCCGCTGCCCGCCACATTCTCGGTGCGCAGGCTTTGCGCCTGACTTCCTCCCCATTCGAGGATCCTCGCGCGGCCGCCGATCTTTTGCGCCTCCACCCCTGCCAGGCGATGCATCCAGTATAGCCATACATCGTCGCTGCCGGGACTCAGCCGGGTGAACAGGTCGTCGCGCGTGATCTCTTCGTGAAACGCGCCGGGCGCATATATCACCCCCATCACGCCGGTCAGGAAGACCCGGGCCGATTGTTCGGGCTCGGCGATGTTATGCTGCCATTCCCCGTAAGGCCGAGGCGTCTGATCTGCGTTCAGGCTGATCCTGTGCGCACGGTGACAGATGACCCGCGCCCCCCCGGACATCGCCCGCACAAGACCGGCCAGCCAGTCCCGGGGATAGTAGACGTCGTCATCGGCGGTGACGATATTGGCCTCGGGCCAGGCCAACAGCGTCGGGACGATCTTCTTGTAGGATCGCCAGGCCGGACAGGCCGCAATCTCCAGCCCTTCGGCTTTGAGCTCGGTTACTTCCACGGGAAGACTGTCCTCGTCCCCCTCGTCCAGCCACAGGATCACCCTGTCGGCCCGGATCGACTGGCGCAAAATCGCCTTCAATGTCAGGGCCAGCGTGCCGAAACGGGCCGGATAGCTGGTCAGCGAAACGATCAGCGGCGCGGCCAGACCATGCCCGGCGCCTTCCCCGATGGGACGGGCGGCAATTTCTGCGATCGCACGTGCCTGGCGCCGGCGATGTTTCAGACGGCGGAATGCCCCCGAGATCATGATTCCGCCCAGGCCCTGCGCAGCCAGTCGATATTGCCGATGCGCCGATACCAGCGATGCCCGCGTCCGGCAAAGACATCGGCCATCTTGGGCTCGCCTGCGAACAGAACGATCCTTGCACCCTCTGGCAGGCTTGGAGGCTTGAAATAGCTGAGCAGGTTTCGCGGCACGCAGTCATTCTTGAAACTGACGCACCAGCCACGCGGCCAATAGTTCAGATACCCGTGGCTCGCCAGTTGCGCCGACTGGAATTGCTGGCTGATCTCGTATTGCGCGGTCGCGGCCGCGGGATCGGCAAGATAAGCATCCAGGATATAGGCATGCGCGCCGATCTCGAAACGGAAGACGCTGGAATTTCCGACACTGTGCAGGAAGCTGTCGCGCTCGGGATTGAGCTTTCGCAGCGGCTTGGCACGGAACAGGTCGTCGTCGCGGATAATGAAGAACTCTCCCGGCAACTCGAAGAACGGCGACAGATCATCGACCACCACCAAGTCGATATCCAGAAACAGCGCGGTTCCCACCAGCCCGCCCAGATCGCGGCGGAACAGGGCCAGCTTGCGCCAGCGGGTATCCCCATGTCCCTCGGGCAGGCCGAGTTCGGGCAGTGGCTGCGCCTCGATCCCGGCATCGAGGCCAGCGGCGTCATCGGTGAAACAGACGAACCGATGCGGTCGGGACAGGTGGCGCCGGACCTGCCGGTAAAGCCGGTTCACATCGTCGGAGCTGTAGAGCGTGCCCCATTTCATGGTAAGGATCAGAACCGGTTCCTGCATTCCCAATGCCGCCTTCCATTCATGCCGGGAAACCAGAGGATGCCCTGCAGCCTTGCCGAATTCAATCCATCATGCCCGCGATTCTGGCCGCATCGATCGCACGCGCCAGAAAGCTGCCTTGCGGAGCCTTGCCGCCATGAGTCCGGCAAAGGCAATCGCGGATATGCTTTCCCCACAGATGAACGCAGCAGGTTTGCGGGCCGAAATCGGCTTCCGTCCAGCGACCGGGCTCCAGCAGGGCTGCATGATCTTTCACCGAGACCGGATAGAAGACCTCGACCGGCTTGGCATGATGCATCTCGTCATTGCGCCTCAGGAAGGTCGTCAGCCCCTTTGGACCGATGCTTCCCCAAGGCCAGCAATCTATGGAATAGCCACGCCCGAATGTCTTGAGCCAGTATTTGTATCGCCTGAAGCCGGTGATCTGTGGCGGCACCCCTCTGGTATCCGGCTTGAACTGCAGCAGATCATGCAATGTTCCGGAGGCCGCAGGCAATCGCAATACCGCGCCGTTAACCAGACCGGCCTCCTCGAAGCCGAACAGGAACTCGTCATCCGGAAATGGCTTCAGCGCGATGATGTCCAGGTCGACCCATATCGCCGTTGTTTTTTTCAGCATGGCATAACGGAACAGATCCGAATGCAGCGCCGGACTCGGATGCTCACGGTCCCTGAACGTCAGAATTTTTTCCGCCGGCAGGATTTCCGCGGCGTCTCTCGCCTCTACCCCGCGCGGCAGGTTCGCGATCGGCGTATAGCTATATACACGGACATCATGGCCGACCGCCAAAAAGGAGTGAATGCTTGCAAGCTCGATCTCGCTCAACCGAGCGCCGGCCCAAAAACTAGAAAGAACCCGCAAAGCCTACACTCCAAATCGCACTCGACCTCAACCCTACGATCACTCCTACCGTTGTCCTTTGCCGCGATCAACGCGGACAGACAGGCGGCGGCGTAACCGTGCCTTCCAATCACGTATGGTTGCGGATTTGCAGGAATTTCCGGCGCATTCGACAAGCGCAGCCCTTTCGCGCTCAAGATGGGAAAACCGGTTCGCAGCCGGAGGTTCATGCCGGACCAGTCGCGGCACCAACAGCCAGGCACCCAATGCATGAAGCGAGCAGGGCCAGTCGGCGGGATGCTCGACCGGACTGGTCGCATCCAACAGGCGCCGCGCGGTTTCGTTCGAAATGCTATAGGCTGTCGTCGTCGTCGCCTGAACCGCAGCACGCCGCAACTCCCCCTGCCGAAGCGCGATCCGGCGAAACCTCACGGCGCGGCCGAATGCGTGATCGATCAGGACCATCGGCACATGCCGGAAATCACCCGAACGAATGAAATCCGCAAAGCCCTGTTGCAGGATGCCATCATCCTCCAGAATGACCGCGCCCGGCAAGTTCGACGTGACAACATGTTGATAAATCTGGCGATGCGACAAGGCACAGGCCAATTCGCCATCGCACATCGAGCGACCGAGCCGGACCAGTGCCGCCCGCCGATCGACCAGCGCCTCGAACTCCCCGGGGAGTCCGGAACGCCCGTCAACACCCATGAAAAGCTGATAAGACAAACCCGCGCCGTCCAAAGCGTCCAGCAACGGTTGCCTGCGATCATCGTCCCCCGGCAAGGTCAGGACAAAGATGGGCCATTCTGACATCGCACCACCACACCATGAAAACAAGCAACAGGTGCCCGGCCCCGATGGTTCCACCGGGGCCGGATAACAAAGGGTTTACCCTTCGGTCGTTTCTTCCTTCTTCTCGGCGATTTCCTCGCCGGTCTCCTGATCGACCATCTTCATGCCAAGGCGCACCTTGCCGCGATCGTCGAAACCCAGGAGCTTCACTTTTACTTCCTGACCTTCCTGCAGGACCTCGGACGGATGGCCGAGGCGGCGGTTGGCGATCTGGCTGACATGCACCAGCCCGTCGCGCTTGCCGAAGAAGTTCACGAAAGCGCCGAAATCGACCAGCTTCACCACCTTGCCGGTATAGATCTGGCCCTCTTCGGGCTCTGCCACGATCGAGTGGATCATGTCATAGGCCTTCTTGATCGAATCGGCATTGGCCGAAGCGATCTTGATCACGCCGTCGTCGTTGATATCGACCTTGGCGCCGGAAACCTCGACGATCTCGCGGATGACCTTGCCGCCCGAGCCGATCACTTCGCGGATCTTGTCGGTCGGGATGTTCATCGTCTCGATGCGCGGGGCATGGGCACTGAATTCGCGGCGGCCTTCGGTCAGGGCCTTGCCCATCTCGCCCAGGATATGCATCCGGCCGTCACGCGCCTGCGCCAGCGCCTGCTCCATGATCTCGGGCGTGATGCCCGCGACCTTGATATCCATTTGCAGCGAGGTGATCCCCTGATCGGTCCCGGCAACCTTGAAGTCCATGTCGCCGAGATGATCCTCGTCACCCAGGATATCGGTCAGGACGGCGAAACGCCCATCATCCTCGAGGATCAGCCCCATGGCGACGCCCGCGACCGGAGCCTTGAGCGGCACGCCCGCATCCATCATCGACAGGGACGACCCGCAGACCGTCGCCATCGAGCTCGAGCCGTTCGACTCGGTGATCTCGGAGACCAGGCGGATGGTATAGGGGAAGTCCGTCTGCGCCGGCAGCACCGCCTGAAGCGCGCGCCATGCCAGCTTGCCATGACCGATCTCGCGGCGGCCCGGAGCACCGAAACGTCCGACCTCGCCGACCGAATAGGGCGGGAAGTTGTAATGCAACAGGAAGTTGGAGCGGAAATTGCCGTGCAGCGCATCGATGATCTGCTCGTCATCGCCGGTGCCGAGCGTGGTCACGATCAGGCCCTGCGTCTCGCCGCGGGTGAACAGCGCCGAGCCATGGGTCCGCGGCAACAGGCCCACTTCGCAATCGATCGGGCGGACGGTCTTGTTGTCGCGGCCGTCGATACGTGCGCCGCCATTGATGATGTCGCCACGCAGGATACCCGATTCCAGCTTTTTCAGCGCCGAGCCGAGGTTCTCGTCCTCAAGCTCTTCCTCGGACAGGCTTTCCTTGATCTTCGCCTTGGCGGCGGCAATGGCGTCCTGGCGCTCGCTCTTGTCGCGGATCGCATAGGCGGCGCGCATATCGGCTTCGCCCAGTTCCTTGACGCGGGCGTAAAGCGCCGAGTAATCCGGCGACTGGAAGTCGAACGGTTCCTTGGCGGCGGCCTCGGCAAGCTGGATGATCAGGTCGATGACCGGCTGCATCTGCTCATGGCCGAATTTCACGGCACCCAGCATCTCTGCCTCGGAAAGCTCATAGGCTTCCGACTCGACCATCATCACGGCGTCCTTGGTGCCGGCAACGACCAGGTCCAGGCGCTGCTCGGGGTTCTGGCGCAGGTTGTCCATGTCCGAAACCTCGGGGTTCAGGACATATTCGCCATCGACAAAGCCCACGCGGGCGGCACCGATCGGGCCCATGAAGGGCACACCCGAGATCGTCAGCGCAGCCGAGGCGGCGATCATGGCAACGATATCGGGGTCGTTGACCAGATCGTGGCTCAGCACCGTGCAGATCACCAGCACTTCATTCTTGAAGCCCGGTGCGAAGAGCGGACGGATCGGGCGGTCGATCAGGCGCGAGGTCAGCGTCTCTTTTTCCGAGGGACGGGCTTCGCGCTTGAAAAAGCCGCCGGGCACCTTGCCCGCAGCATAGAATTTCTCCTGGTAATGCACCGTCAGCGGGAAGAAGTCCTGACCGGGCTTCGGTTCCTTTGCGAAGGTGACATTGGCCATGACGCTGGTTTCGCCCAGGGTGGCGATAACCGAGCCATCGGCCTGACGGGCGATCTTGCCCGTTTCCAGCGTCAGGGTTTCCTGGCCCCACTGGATCGATTTCTTCACTTCATCAAACATCGTTTTCCTTACCGGCACGGCCCCTGCCGCGCCTTCATCATGCCGGCGCCCGGCCCCATTGCCCGGCACCATAAGAAAACGCGCCCGTCCGGCGGGCGCGTTTCAGTGGATCAGCGGCGCAGGCCCAACTTGCCGATCAGGGCAGTATAGCGCGCTTCATCCTTGCGCTTGAGATAGTCGAGCAGCTTCCGGCGCTGCGCGACCAGCTTAAGCAAACCACGACGCGAGTGGTTGTCTTTCTTATGCGTCTTGAAATGCTCGGTCAGCGTCGCGATACGCGACGTCAGAATCGCCACCTGCACCTCGGGCGAGCCGGTATCGCCTTCCTTGGTGCCGTAATCCTTGATGACCTTTGCCTTTTCCTCAACAGTAATCGACATCGGGGTCTCCTTTCATATCAGAGCGTTATGGCGCAGGCCGGGATGTCGTCCAGCACTGGCCCATGGAGTATCGCCGCCAGGCCGGAAGCCGGGCGGATGAGGGCGTATAAAAGGTTTCGTGACAAAAGAAAAGCATTCTGTAGAGGGGGCATTGCGGAAAGCGGCAGCTCTGTGTTCAACGTCATGGCTGGGGCCATCACCGGACCGTTCACTATCCAGATTTTCCAAAACTCGCAAACACGACGCGAAATCGGCATTGCCTCGCCTAAATCGGACAGGGATGGAACCCGGCATCCGGGATATACGTATATTTATCACCTGCAGTTGACCAAGGAGTTTCCAATGAAACCCGGATTACCGCTTGCCGCGTTTGCCATCCCCCTGATCGTCTCTGCCTGTGTCCCGACTCCGGAGCAGGAAGTCGAGGTCACGCCGCCCGCCTCCGAGATGGGTGAGGACGCCTGCGGTGCGTCCCGATATGCCGGGCTGGTCGGTGAAACCTCACCTTCGATCACGCTTCCGGCAGGCACGATCTTCAGACATTACAGGACCGGCGATCCGGTCACGATGGATCTGAACCCGATGCGGCTGAACTTCGAATATGATGCCAGCGGAAAACTTGTCTCGGTAAGCTGCGGCTGAGGCACAGTCCCGCGACTACCAGCAGCGATCAGAAAATCCCGGGAGGTTCGGTGTCGAGGCTCCTGAGTGATCGGGCTTTTGCCGGCTTACGGGAAAATCGCGTTGAGATCGTTCGACTTCCTGACTGATTGACGCAGGTCCAGCTCGCTTTCCAACAGGTCGATATGCTCGACCATCAGTTCGACGGCGCGCCCGGAATCCCGTGCCGCCAGCGCATCCAGCAGCTTGACGTGATCCGCGGGGCCGCAATGCACATCATGCTGCGGGCGATAGATTGCCGTGACCAGCGAACTGCGCGCGATCAGTTCACGCATGATGCAGGCCAGGAAATCGCTGTTAAGCAACTCGGCCATGCGCAGGTGAAACGCACCGGACAGCCGGATGATCTCGGATTTGTCCCCGGCCGCCACCGCCTCGGCCTCCGCCTGCACCAGCGCTCGCAACTCCTCCACGCCCTCGGGAGAGATGGTTTCGGCCAGCCGCCGGATGATCCGGGTTTCGGCGACCCGGCGCAGGTGAAATATATCGGCGGCATCCTCGGCAGTTGGCGCGGCCACGAACGCGCCCCGGTTGGCCTGCAGGATCACCAGCCCCTCCCGTCCCAGTTCCTTGAGAACAAGCCGAATGCGCCCGCGCGAGACGTTGAACACGCCCGCGAGTTCCTCCTCTTTCAGCCGGGTTCCCGGAGACAGCCGACGCGAGGCGATAGCCAGCCATATGCGGTCGCGGATTTCCTCGACCGAAAGCGGGCTTGCCCCGCCAGCCTTGCCGCTATCCATGCCATCTCCCATGTTCATGCCAAATCCATCTCTTGCAAGCCAGCCATGTTAACAATATTGTTTACAATAACCGGTTCCAGTTTACATTCAATCGGCGCTTTTTGCAGACCCTGCCGCTCTGCCGCAACGCCACATCCATCACTCAGAGGCCCCGATAGTGGATTTCGACTTTACAAAGCTTGACAAGGATGTCCGTTATCGCCTGCTTTCGAATTTCGTCGGCCCGCGCCCCATCGCGCTGGTTTCGACCAATGGCAGCTCGGGGGGCAGGAACGCCGCGCCGATGTCGTTCTTCAACGTCTTCTCGCACGAGCCCCCCATCGTCGTTCTCGGCATTCAAACCCGGCCCGACGGCGCAATCAAGGACACGGTGGCCAATATCCGCGAAACCGGTGAATTCGTCGTCAACATGGTGGATATGAGCATCGCGGAAGGAATGCTGATCTGCGGCCTGTCCTTCGACAGCGATGTGGATGAAATCCTCACCGCGGGACTGACACCTGTTCCGGGAACCCTGGTCTCGGCCCCACGGATTGCCGAGAGCCCCTGCGCGATGGAATGCCGCGTCGAGCGGGTGATCGATTTCGACCGGCGCGTGCTGGTGCTGGGAGAGGTGGTCTACATGCATGTCGCCGACAAATGCCTCGATCCGGCAAAGCGCTATGTCGACCCAGAGCATTACCAGCCCATCGCCCGGCTGCATGCCGATAACTATATCACCTCGGACCGGCAATTCGTGCTGAAGGCACCCCCGCTCGACAGCATTCGTCCAATCCGCATCGGGGAAACCACCAAAGGCTGAAATCCAGGCAGTCGCGCCCTTCGGCTTCATGCCGAAGAAGGGCCGGAATGCCGGGGTTACGGATCATGTTGCCGGTTACGTGACCGTAAGCCGCCCTGCCCCCTCATGTGCCTCGGCAATCACCGTCGCATCCGCGAATCCGTGATCGCGAAAGACGGCCAGCACCTCGTCGGCGCTTTGTGCGGCGCAGGATACCAGCAGGCCGCCGCTGGTTTGCGGATCGGACAGCAGCGCGCGATCCACATCCGCGAAATCACCGGGCAGGCTGACATCATCGCCATAGCTTGCCCAGTTGCGTCCCGACGCCCCGGTGACAAAGCCGTCCGAAGCAAGCGCGCGCGCGCCCGGCAGCAGCGGCACCGCCTTCCAGTCCAGCCGCAATTCGCAATTCGAGCCCCGTGCCATCTCGAGCATATGCCCGGCGAGGCCAAAGCCGGTGACATCGGTCATCGCGTGGACGCCCGGCAATCGTGCAAGATCCGGGCCGGGCGTGTTGAGGCGCGTTGTTGCCGCAATCATCCTTGCATAGCCTTCCGCCTCCAGCGCCTCTTTCTTCAGTGCGGCGGACATGACGCCGACACCAAGCGGCTTGCCCAAAACCAACAGATCACCGGGACGCGCCCCGGCATTGCGCTTGACATGAGCCGGATCGACAAGACCCATCGCGACCAGCCCATAGATCGCCTCGACCGAGTCGATGGTATGGCCGCCTGCGATCGGGATGCCTGCGTCGCGGCAGGCCATTGCCCCGCCCTCGAGGATACGGGCGATGGTGTCGGAAGACAGCGTGTTGATCGGCATACCCACCAGCGACAACGCCATGATCGGCTTGGCACCCATCGCATAGACATCGCTGATCGCGTTGGTTGCGGCAATCCGGCCGAAATCCAGCGGATCATCTACGATTGGCATGAAGAAATCCGTCGTCGCGACCAGCGCTTGGCTGTCGTTCAGCCGGTAGACGGCGGCATCGTCCGAGGTTTCGATCCCGACCAGAAGCGCCTCGGGAACCGGCAGCATCGCGGTGCCGCGCAGCAGCCCCGTCAGGACACCGGGGGCAATCTTGCAACCGCAACCGCCTCCGTGGGAAAGCGAGGTCAGCCGGGGTTCGGATAGGGTCTGGGCGGTCATTGTCGATCCTTGGGACAGGGCAATTTGCGAGAGCGCAAGGATAAGGAAGGCGTCACCGGCGGGCAAGCGGCCCACCGGTCAGACCGGGGCACGCCAGCTTGCCAGCTTGGCGCCGAAGCCGATGAAAACAACCCCGGTCACGCCCTTCAGCCAGCGCTGGATACGATCACTGCGCGCCAGTCCGGTCAGGCGCGAGAACAGCAGGACCATCGCGCCGAACCAGACCACGTTGATCGCCGAATGCACGAAGACCAGCAGGAAGGCCGAGGTTGCCGGATGCTCACCGGCAGGAATGAATTGTGGAAACACCGCAAGGTAGAACATCGACACTTTGGGATTTAGCCCGTTGGTCAGCAACCCCTCGACATAGGCTCGCCACAGGTTTCGTTTGCGTCGCGCCGGTGTGACGCTGCCGGGCATGGGCATATTGCCCCGAAGGGCCTGACGCAGCGATTTGATCCCGATCCAGCACAGATAGGCCGCACCCATATACTTGACGATCGTGAAGGCCGTCGCCGATTGCAGCAGGATGATCGAGATGCCCAGGATCGACAGGGCCCCATGAATATAGAAAGCGGTGAAGAAACCGGCGATATTGGCAAAGCCTGCGGCGGACCCGGAAGTCGGCACAGTGCGGGCGATCAGCACACCATTCGGCCCCGGCGAAGCGACCAGCAAAGCTGTTGCCAGTGCGAATGTCACGATCTCGGCCCAGCTCATCATCCCGGTTCCCTGTCCGCTTGAGTCAGCGACACATTGAACCCGGCGAAGGGCAGAGGCAATCCGAAATCCGCAAATGGAAAGCCCGCCCCCTGACCGGGGACGGGCCATTGATGCCGGGCTTGCGCCGCGATCAGTTGTCGCGCTTCAGCGCCGCACCAAGGATATCGCCAAGCGAGGCGCCCGAATCCGAGCTGCCATACTGGTCGATCGCCTCTTTTTCCTCGGCGATCTCGCGCGCCTTGATCGAAAGACCGAGACGACGGGTCTTGGTGTCGACATTGGTGACGCGGGCATCGACCTTGTCGCCGACCTGGAAGCGCTCGGGGCGCTGGTCCTGACGGTCGCGGGCAAGGTCGCTGCGGCGGATGAACGACTTGACGCCGTTATACTCCACCTCGACGCCGCCATCCTCGATTGCCGTCACCTCGACGGTGACGACCGAGCCGCGCTTCACGCCATCGACGGCCTCGGCCATATGCTCGTTTTCGAGCGCCTTGATCGACAGCGAGATACGCTCTTTCTCGATATCCACATCCTGGACGACGGCCTTGACGACATCGCCCTTGCGGAAGTCCTGGATGGCATCCTCGCCACGGGCATCCCAGCTGATATCCGACAGGTGAACCATGCCGTCGATATCGCCTTCGAGACCGATGAACAGACCGAATTCGGTGATGTTCTTGACTTCGCCCTCGATGACGGTGCCCGAGGGATGGGTCTCGGCAAAGACTTCCCAGGGGTTGCGCATGGTCTGTTTCAGGCCGAGGCTGACGCGGCGCTTGGCCTCGTCGATCTCGAGAACCATGACGTCCACCTCCTGCGAGGTCGAGACGATCTTGCCCGGATGGACGTTCTTCTTGGTCCAGCTCATTTCCGAGACATGGACCAGACCCTCGACACCGGCTTCCAGCTCCACGAAGGCGCCGTAATCGGTGATGTTGGTCACGCGGCCATGATGCACCGAACCGAGCGGGAACTTGTCGGCCACGGTATCCCAGGGATCGTCCTGCAACTGCTTCATGCCGAGGCTGATGCGGTGGCTGTCCTTGTTGATCTTGATGACCTGAACCTTGACGGTCTCGCCGATCGACAGGATTTCCGAGGGGTGGTTCACGCGCCGCCATGCCATGTCGGTGACATGCAGCAGACCGTCAACACCGCCCAGATCGACGAAGGCGCCGTATTCGGTGATGTTCTTCACCACACCGTCCACGCTCTGACCTTCGGTCAGGTTGGCGATGACCTCGGCGCGCTGTTCGGCGCGGCTCTCTTCCAGGATGGCGCGGCGCGAGACGACGATATTGCCGCGGCGACGGTCCATTTTCAGGATCTGGAAGGGCTGCTTCAGGCCCATCAGCGGGCCGGCGTCGCGCACCGGGCGGACATCGACCTGGCTGCCCGGCAGGAAGGCCACGGCACCGCCCAGATCGACGGTGAAGCCGCCCTTGACGCGGCCGAAGATGGCGCCTTCGACGCGCTCTTCATCGGCATAGGCTTTTTCCAGACGGTCCCAGGCTTCTTCGCGGCGGGCCTTCTCACGGCTGATCGAGGCTTCGCCACGGGCGTTCTCGACGCGGTCGAGATAGACCTCGACCTCGTCGCCAACCGACAGGTTGGCATCCTCGCCGGGATTTGCGAATTCCTTCAGATCGACGCGGCCTTCCATCTTGTAGCCGACATCGATGATGGCCTGTCCCGCCTCTATGGCGATGACGCGGCCCTTGACGACGCTGCCCTCGTCAGGCGTGTCCATATCGAGGCTTTCATTCAGGAGGGCCTCGAATTCCTCCATGGTCGCTTTAGCGCACATGCGTATCCAGTTTCCTTTACATCGGTTTATCTGGCCAGACGGTTGGCTCCGCCGGTCTGTTGAATGCCCTTCAGTAACGACAAAGGGTCGCGGCAAAGCGCCCGACCCGTCTTTTTTCGGCCTGTTATGACCATGTCGCCCGATTGACTGGGGCCGAAATAATCCTTGACGAGGCAAAGATCAACCGTAAAGCGCATCTCCGCAAGGTTATGTCCGGCAGGAGATATCGCTTGCACCCCTTGTCCGGACAGGCGATATATTCTTTCAAACATATCGAGACAAGGGACATGCCGATGCGATTCATCCGCGCCATGCTTTTGCCCGCGATGCTGCTGGCCGCCACGCCCGTCCTCGCAGAAGAGGTCGTCGTCTTCGCCGCCGCTTCGCTGAAGAACGCGCTGGACGAGGTGGCCGCCGGTTTCACTGCCGATACCGGACATGAGGTTACGATATCCTATGCGGGCTCGGGCAAGCTGGCCCAGCAGATCCTTGCGGGCGCCCCGGCTGACCTGTTCGTTTCGGCCAATGCCCAGTGGATGGACGAGATCGAAAAGGCCGGGCTTCTGGCCGATGAGGGGCGCCGCGATCTTCTGGGCAACGAACTTGTCCTGATCGCCCATGGCAAGGATGCATCAGCCGTCGGGATCAGCCCTGAAACGGACCTGCCGGGATTGCTGAACGGGGGCAAGCTGGCCATGGCGCTGGTGGATTCGGTACCTGCGGGTCAATATGGCAAGGCCGCGCTGCAGAATCTCGGGCTATGGGACGCGGTCGCGAAAGACGTCGCGCAGGCGGATAACGTCCGCGCGGCCATGGCGTTGGTATCGACGGGCGAAGCCCCCTACGGCATCGTCTATGCAAGCGATGCGGCCGCCGATGACAACGTGACCATCTTCGGCAGCTTTCCCGGCGAAAGCCACCCGCCGATCACCTACCCTGCGGGATTGCTGTCCCAAGCCGGGGACAGGGCCGACCGCGATTTCTACGATGCACTTTCGGGCGCGGCAGCGGCAGAGACCTTCGCGCGTCATGGCTTCGCTTTGCTCAACTGACCCATGAACGACTGGTTGTCCCCCGAGGAATGGCAGGCCGTGGCCCTTTCGCTGCAAGTCTCGACCGTGGCAGTGTTGGCCAGCCTGCCTTTCGGGGTGCTGGTGGCCCATGCGCTGGCGCGCTGGCGCTTTCCGGGGCGAGGGCTGCTGAACGTGCTCGTGCATCTGCCGCTGGTGCTGCCGCCCGTCGTCACCGGCTACCTCCTGTTGCTGACCTTCGGGCGGCGCGGCGCGGTCGGACAGTTCCTCGACCAGTTCGGCATCGTCTTCGCCTTTCACTGGACGGGCGCAGCCCTTGCGGCAGCGATCATGGGGTTTCCGTTGATGGTGCGCGCCATCCGGCTGGCGATCGAGGCGGTGGATCCAAAGCTGGAGCAGGCCGCCTCGACGCTTGGGGCATCCCGCATCTGGATCTTCGCGACGATCACCCTGCCCCTGATCCTACCCGGTATCCTGGCAGGGATGGTGCTGGGTTTCGCCAAGGCATTCGGGGAGTTCGGCGCGACCATCACCTTCGTCTCGAATATCCCGGGCCAGACCCAGACCCTGCCCTCGGCCATCTACGCCTTCCTGCAAGTGCCGGGAGGCGAGGCCTCGGCACTGCGTCTCGTGCTGGTCGCCGTCATCATCGCCATGGGGGCCCTGTTCCTGTCGGAATGGCTGGCCCGGGCGGTGGCGCGCAGGATAGCGGGGCACTGATGCTGTCCGTCTCGATCCGCCACCAGTTTCCCGGCTTCACCCTGGACGCCACATTCGAGGCGCCACCCGGTGTGACCGCGCTGTTCGGACGCTCGGGGTCGGGCAAGACCAGCATCGTCAATGCCGTTGCCGGTCTGATGCGCCCCGATGCGGGCCGGATCGAAGTGGACGGGCGGCTGTTATCTGACAGCGAAAGCGGGCACTTTCTGCCTCCCCATCGGCGTGGCATGGGTTATGTCTTTCAGGAGGCCCGGCTTTTTCCCCATCTGACGGTCCGGCAGAACCTGCTTTACGGTGGCTGGTTCTCGGGCCGCCGTGACCGCGCCGGTTTCGCGCGCATCGTCGAGATGCTCGGGATCGGCCAGTTGCTGAACCGCCGCCCCCTGGCCCTGTCGGGCGGCGAGCGGCAGCGGGTGGCGCTTGGGCGGGCGATCCTGTCCAATCCGCGCCTGCTGCTGATGGACGAGCCGCTGGCCGCGCTGGACGAGGCGCGCAAGGCCGAGATCCTGCCCTATCTGGAGCGCTTGCGCGACGAGACCGGGCTGCCGATCCTTTATGTAAGCCATGCCCCCGCCGAGATCGCCCGGCTGGCCAGCAGCATCGTTCTGCTCGAAGCCGGGCAAGTGATCGCCGCGGGGCCCGCCACCCGCATCCTGTCAGACCCGGCGACCGTTCCGGCACTGGGCCTGCGCGAAGCGGGCGCCATCATTACCGCCCGGGTCGAGGCCCATGAGGCGGATGGCCTGACCCGGCTTGGCACCTCCTCGGGGACAGTTTTCCTGCCCCGTATCGACGCGGAACCGCAATCCACCCTGCGCCTGCGCATTCTTGCCCAGGACGTGATGATCGCGCTGGAACGCCCCGCGGGAATATCCGCGCTGAACCTGCTTCCCGCGGTGGTCCGCGATCTGACCGAGACCGAAAGCGGCATGCTCGTCCGGCTGGACGCGGGCGGCGAGACCATTCTCGCGCGGATCACCCGGCGCTCTGCCTACGCATTGGCACTCGAACCGGGCAAGCCGGTTTACGCGATCCTGAAGGCGGTTTCAGTCGCACCGGGCAGTGTCGGGAACATGAAACGTCATTTCCATTCCACCTGACTCGGACATTGCGGCTCATAATTCTGCCTCACAGAGATCCGGAGCCTCGCGGAAGGCAATACCATCCGCAACCCGCCAGTGAACGATCTCAGCCCCGCCAAACTCCCGAAGAGCGGGAAAAGCGCAAAGGCTCTCCGGTGGGACGAAAGCCGGTATCGTCACCGACATGCCTTTCGATCAGCAAGTCGGGGCCGTCGATGTCCAGCACCGCGAATTCATTCGGCGGATCTTCCGGGCGAGCGCATAACGCGCTGCCCGCCTGCACCTGCAAGACCCGCTCATGCGGGCCGAGTCTCAGCAAGGTGCCTGCGTCCCATATATGCAGATGCCCGGACAGGACGAGATACGCTCCGGCCTCTTCCAGACGCGCCAATGCGCTTGAAGCATGCAGGGCGGGTTCTTTCGGCGATTGCGGCAGTTGTTGCAAAGGGTGATGCAGTGCCACGATATTGACGGCCTGGGGATCGATTTGACGGATCACCCGCGCCACTTCATTTCCGCGCAGCCTGCCGCGCCGCCACGAGAAAGGATCGACGCTGTTCAGCCCCAGCACCTGTATGCCGCCCTTGTTCCAGACTGGCGACAGATCGCAACCGACCGCCCTGCGATAGTCCGACCATGGCCGGAAAAACCGTGCCCCGATATTGTAAAGCGGGATGTCGTGATTGCCCGGCACGACCATCAGCGCGGTATCGATCCGGCCCAGGAACGCCGCTGCCCGCCGAAACTCATCGGGGCGGGCACGATGGGTGACATCGCCGGTCACAACAACCAGATCGGCCTGCTGGCGGTTGACCTGTGCCAGCAGTGGTTCGGCCAGTTCACCGCGCTCGAAACCGAAATGCAGGTCGGACAGGTGCAGTATCCGCGTCACGACGCGGCACCATCGGTCTTGTTCCGCCCGTCGGCTGGCAGCAGGACACGCAGTGCAGCCCTGCGGACCCGCAGACGGAACGGGCTGTCCATCGGGGTTTTCTCGCCATCATGCGCAACCAGTTGGCGCTTGCCCGTCTCGATGGTCAACTCGTCGGTCACGATCAGGTCGAAATCATCATCCTGCGCAGAGAAGCCAACCGCCAGCCGCAATGCCGAGCGGATCAGCGGCAATGGTTTTCGCGCCCGGGCGATCAGCACCGCGAACTTGCCCTGCCGGATCGCGTCCGCGCCATCGAGGCCGAAACTGTCCAGTTGAAAGGCACTGCGGGCGACAAAGACCAGCGCGGTAGTAAAATTCCGGCTTTCACCATCGACACGGGCGATCAGAGTCATCGGATGGCGCAAACGGCGCAGCGCGACCAGCACCGACCAATAGGCCGCGAGGCGCGAGCGTCCCCATCTGCGATAGATGCTTTCCCGGGTCTTGAGAATATGCGGATAGACACCAAGGCTGACATTGTTCAGAAACACCAGATCACCGATTTCACCAATATCGATCGAGACGATGCGGGCATTCTGCAGCGTCTCCAATGCGTCGTCCAGTGTCTCCCCCACGCCCAGATCCCGGGCAAAATAGTTGAAGGTGCCCCCCGGCAACACTCCCATCACCGCATCCGTCCCGGCCAGCACCCCCGCCACCGCGGATTGCGTGCCGTCGCCCCCCGCCGCGATAATGATATCGAATCCCTCGGCAACGGCTCTTTTCGTCATTCGCGACAGATCGTCGCCGCGCCGGGTCTGATACAGGGCGAAGGAGGCACAGAACGGTTTCAATGCGCGGCTCACCTGATCCGCGAACTCCCGGTCGTCCTTGCGGCCGGAGCCGAGATTCATGATGACGCAGACACGGCTTTGAGACAGGTCGATGGGATTGTCCTGCATGGCGTTTCGGGGGCTAACGATCCGATGAACAACCCGGCAGGGGTCGTCCCGGTTTCATGACAAACTCGCGTTCCATTCGATGGAAAAACCGGGGACATGCCGATATTTCGCGGGTAACGTTCATCGACGCTTTCCCATCCGGCGTGCTTCCGCCAGAAGCGCTTCAAGCACCGGCGTATGCGGTTCGCGCCACGGGGCAACCAGCCCCACCGCGTGAACGCTTTCCTCGCCCTCCATCGGAACCAGCCGAAGCGCCTTGCCCTGCGCCAGGAACTGCGCGACATCCTCGGGCAGGATGGTCAGCCAGCCACCGGCCACCACATGCGCGACCAGCACCACGGTCGAGCTTGATTCGACCGTGGCCAATGGCCTCACGCCGGCATTGGCGAGGTTACGGTTGATGATCCGCCGGTTCTGCATGTCCGAGGTCAGCAGGCACAGCCGTTGTCCGTCCAGATCGGACCAGGCCACGCTGGAGCGTTTTGCAAAACCCGTATCCGCACCGCAGATCAGCATGTAACGCTCATTATACAGCGGAACCGTGCTGACCTTTCCCAGGGGCTCGTTGTCGAGATAGGAGATCCCCGCATCGACATCGAGATCGTCGATCATCTGCAGGATATCGATCGAGGTGCGCGACAGGATGGTGAAACCTACATTCGGATGCGTGGCGCTGAAGCGGGCGCTGAGCTTGGCCGCCCATGTCAGCGCGGTAGGGATCACCGCGATCCTCAACCGTCCCGCCAGACCATGCCGCGTTGCCCGCATCTCTTCGCGCAACTGCCGGGTGTCGCTGACGATCCGGCGCGCCCAGACCAGGGCGCTCTGCCCTTCGGGCGTCAATCCGCCATAGCGCGAGCCACGAAAGATCAGCAGGACGCCAAGCTGTTCCTCAAGCTGCTTGATCCCGGCGGAAAGGGTCGGCTGAGTGATCCCCAGGCTCGCCGCCGCGCGGCCGAAATGACCCTCCTTGGTTACAGCCAGAAACATCTCGAGCTTGTCGATCACCTTGACCTCCCCTGATCCCTGTCATCAAGCGCGATCGGAGAAGGCGGGTCAAGCGGATGTCCCCGGCTCGCTATGCGGTCCCGGCCTCGGCCGAACTGTCTTCCCATTTGTCCTTGCGGCCCAGCAACCTGCGCATCAGCACGAAGAAGAGAGGAGCAAACAGGATACCCAGAGCCGTCGCGGCCAGGGTTCCGCCCATCACCGTCGCACCGATGGCGTTGCGGCCATTCGCACCCGCTCCGGTGGACAGCACCAGCGGCAGAACCCCGAGAGAGAAGGCGATCGAGGTCATGATGATCGGGCGGAAGCGCTGGCGGGCCGCCTCGACCACCGCGTTGAAGAGCGGCACCCCTGCCTGCGACTGCTCGCGCGCGAATTCGACGATCAGGATGGCGTTCTTGCCGGTCAGGCCGATCACCGTCAGCAGTCCGACCTGGAAGAACACGCCATTGTCGAACTTGCCCAGATATGCGCCGACCAGCGCGCCCAGGACACCGATGGGCATGACCAGGATCACCGCCAGCGGGATGGCCCAGCTTTCGTAAAGCGCGGCAAGGCACAGGAACACCGCCGCAAGGGACAGTGCGTAAAGCAATGTCGTCTGGTCGCCGGATTCGCGTTCCTCCAGCGACAGGCCGGTCCAGGAGATGTTGAAGCCCGCAGGAAGCTGCCCGGCCAGCCGCTCCATCTCGGCCATCGCATCGCCCGAGCTGACGCCCGGGACCGGGCTGCCCTGGATCTGCATCGACGGGACGCCGTTATAGCGGCTCAGCCCCTGCGGCCCGAAGGTCCATTCGCCCTCTGCAAAATTCGAGAACGGCACCAGGTCGCCATTCGCGTTGCGGACCCGCCACTTGTCGAAATCGCTTGGCACCGAGCGGGAATCCGCCTCGCCCTGGACATAGACCTTCTTGATCCGTCCGCGGTCGATGAAGTCGTTCACGTAATCCCCGGTCCAGGCGATCTGCATAAGGTTGGCGACATCGGTGGCCGTCACCCCCATCGCGCCCGCCTTGCGCCAATCGATATTCAGCCGGTACTGGGCCGCATCCTCCAGCCCCGAGGGCCGGACCTGTGCGATCATCGGGCTTTCGGCGGCCATGCCAAGCAACTGGTTGCGCGCCTCCAGCAACTGTTCATGCGATTGTCCGCCACGCGCCTGCAGGTAGAAATCAAAGCCCGAGACGTTGCCCAGTTCGATCACCGCTGGCGGCACGACCGGGAAGACCATCGCGTCGCGGATCTGGCTCAGCGCCCCATAGGCGCGGCCCGCGATGGCCTGTACCGATTGCTCTGGCGACAGTCTTTCATCCCAGTCCTTGAGCCGCACGAAGGCCATGCCGACATTCTGTCCCGACCCGGCAAAGCTGAAGCCCGCCACGCCGAACATCGAATCGACGGATTCGGACTCCTCGTTCAGGAAGTAATCCTCGACCTGGTCGATAACCGCCTCGGTCCGCTCGACGGTGGCGCCGGTCGGCCCCTGCACCAGCACGAACATGATGCCCTGGTCCTCGTCGGGCAGGAAGCCTTCCGGGGTGCGCAGGAACAGCAGCGCCATCACCGTGCCAAGCCCGGCATAGATCAGCAGCATCCGCAGCGGCCGGCGCACGATCCAGCCCACGAGGCCGGTATATCCCCGCGAGGTGTGGTCGAAACCACGATTGAACAGGCCGAAGAAACCGCGTTTCTCGCCGTGATGGGCCGGCCGCAGGATCGAGGCGCAAAGCGCCGGGGTCAATGTCAGTGCGACGACCACCGAAAGCGCCATGGCGGACACGATGGTAATCGCGAATTGCTGATAGATCACCCCGGTCGAGCCGCCGAAAAAGGCCATCGGCACGAACACCGCCGAAAGCACCAGCGCAATCCCGATCAGGGCGCCGGTGATCTGGCCCATGGATTTACGGGTTGCCTCTCGCGGAGGCAGCCCCTCCTCTTCCATGATTCGCTCGACATTTTCCACCACGACGATGGCGTCATCGACCAGAAGGCCGATGGCCAGCACCATGGCCAGCATGGTCAGCGTGTTGATGGTAAAGCCGAAGGCCGCCATGATCCCGAATGTCCCCAGCAGCACGATGGGAACCGCAAGCGTCGGGATCAGTGTCGCCCGCCAGCTTTGCAGGAAGATATACATCACGATGAAGACCAGAACGATGGCCTCGATCAGCGTGTGAACCACCTCTTCGATCGAGATCTCGACGAAGGGCGCGGTGTCGAAGGGGATCACGTATTCGACGCCCTCGGGGAAGAATTGCGCGAACTCCTCCATCCGCTCCTTCACGCGTTCGGCGGTGTCCAGCGCGTTGGCCCCCGGCGCGAGGCTGAGCGCCATGCCCGAGGCGGGGCGGCCGTTATAGGTCGGATCGCCGCCATAGGTTTCGGCCCCGATCTCGACCCGGGCGACATCCTGCAGCAACACCAGCCCGCCGTTTTCCTCGGCCCGCAGCACGATCTGGCGAAAGTCCTCGGGCGTGGACAACAGCGACTGCGCCGTGACGGTGGCATTCAGCATCTGGCCTTCGACGGTGGGAAGCCCGCCGAACGCACCCGCCGATATCTGGGTATTCTGCGCCGAGACCGCCGCGACCACATCCGATGGCGCGAGTTCATAGGCAGCAAGCTTGGCGGGGTCGAGCCAGATGCGCATGGCATATTGCGCCCCGAAAACCTGCACGCTGCCGATCCCCTCGACCCGGCTGAGATCGTCCACAAGGTTGGTGACCATGTAGTCGCTCAGGTCGGTCGCGTCGAAATTCTCGTCGCCGATCAGGCCGACGACCATCAGAAAGCCCGATGCGGCCTTCTCGACCCTGACGCCCTGCCGCTGCACCGGCTCGGGCAATAGCGGGGTGGCCTGCGACAGCTTGTTCTGGACCTGCACCTGCGCGATATCGACATCGGTGCCGGTCTCGAAGGTCAGCGTCGTCGAGGAGGAGCCGTCCGAAGTCGAACTGGACGACATGTAGCGCATCCCGTCCAGCCCGGTCATCTGCTGTTCTATGACCTGGGTGACCGTGTTGGCGACGGTATCGGCCGAGGCGCCGGGATAGGTCGCACGGATCGTCACCGAAGGCGGCGCGATCTGCGGATATTGCGCCACCGGCAGCGTCATGATCGCCAGGATGCCGACTCCCATGATGATGATCGAGATCACCCAGGCAAATACCGGTCGGTCGATAAAGAAACGGGCCATGATATCTCTCGCGCTGATCCGGCGGTCAGTTGCCGGTGTCGTCGTCCTCGGTCGCCTCTTGTGCAGGGGCGGGTTCCTCGTCCCGCCCGGCTGCTGCGGCCTCACCGCCCGCCGTTTCCGCGGGTGCGGCGTCGCCTTGCGCTGCGGCTTTTTCACCATCGGCGCCTTGCGCGGTATTCTCGGCCGGTGCTGCTCCGCGCTCTTCCGGTGTTACGGGCATGCCCTCGCCAATGAACTGGAGCCCGGCCACGATCAGCCGGTCGCCATCCTCCAGGCCTTCGCGCACCACCCAGGCATTGCCGCGATCCTGCACGATCTCCAGTTGCCGCGTCTCGACGATGTTCTCGTCATTGACGACCATCGCGACGGGGCGGCCACGGCGGTCGCGCGTCACGCCTTCCTGCGGCGCCAGGATCACGTCCTGCAATTGCGCCTGCGGGATTTCGGCCAGAACATACATGCCCGGCAAGAGCAGGCTCTCGGGATTGGCGAACTCCATCCGCAGCGTGACGACACCGGTGGTTTCGTCCACATGCGGTTCCGCGCCGGTCAACGAGCCGGTATGTTCGTATTCCGTGCCGTCCGCCAGATGCAGGGTCACGGTGCGGTCCACGCCCTCGGGCAGTGCCGCCTGCGCGTCCTGGCGCTGCCACCGGATGATCTCGGCGGCAGATTGGGTCACGTCCACGCGGACCGGATCGATCCGCCGGATGACCGCCAGAGGCTCGGCCTGCGATGCCGTTACCAGCGCCCCCTGCGATGCCTGCGCCAGGCCAATGGCACCGCCGATCGGCGCCGTGATCACCGTCCGGTCCAGATCGATCTGCGCCGCCTGCAACTGCGCCTCGGCAGATTTCACCGCCGCTTCGGCAGCGTCGCGGGCCGCGATCGCACTGTCCTGTGTCTGCTCGCTGGCCACCCGCCGGTCACGCAGCGCCGCCACCCGCTCGGCCTCGCGCCGGGCTGATTCCGCCTGCGCCTTCGCCTGTGCCAGCGCCGCCTCGGCCTGCGCCACGGCAGCCTCGTAACTGCGCGGATCGATCCGGTAGAGCGGATCGCCCTGCTCGACGACAGTGCCCTCGTCGAACATCCGCTCGGTAATCAGGCCGTTGACCTGCGGGCGCAGTTCCGCCTCGGCCGAGGCCACCACGCGCCCCGGCAATGTCGATGTCAGAGTCACGTCCTGGGCCTTCAGCGTGACCACGGTCACGGCGGGCGGAGGCATCTCGCCCCCCTGCTGAGCCATTCCTGCCCCAGCCCACAGCATCGCGCCAACCGCAGACGCGGCAACGAGAATTCGAGTATGTGTGATCATGCCCGCGGCCCGTATTAAAAAATCAATTCGTCAGATCAGCGCGTGGGAAGCCGTAGCGGCAAAGCCTAGGCGCTAACAGGCAACCTAGGGCGATCAAGCGCCGGACACAACCTCTTGAATTAACGTCGGCACCTCCCAGTTAATTGGGTTGATCGCATCAGAAGAGCGAGCCCTGTTCAGGCCCCGCCCGACCCTTCGAACTGCTGTCGGGGCGTGTCCCACCCGGCCCTGCCCCGATCCGCCCGTCGGCGAACTCGATCTCGAAATGCGTAAGCTTGCCCGCCACCGCCGCCGAGGTCACGACACCGCCGCCGCCATGCACGACGGCAAAGCCGCGCTTCAACGTCTGCTCGTAACCCAATGTCTGCCGCATCCGGTCCAGCCGCATCAGCGCCTCGCGACGCTGATCGATGGCGCGCCGGCCGCCCTTGTCCAGCCGCGCGCCCAGACCGGCGAGACGCTCCGATTGCGTCTCGACCGCCCGCCGCGTGACGGCCACGGCTCGCCGCAACGAGCTGTCCAGCCGCTCTTGCAATTGCGCCAGACGATCCTTGCGGCGTTCCATCCGGCGCTCGCGGCTGCTTTCCAGCCGGGTGGCGACCCGTTCAAGGCCGTGGCGCTTGGCAGAGGTGAATTGCCGCAACGTCGCCGCAGGCATCGGCCGCGAGGCCAGTTGCTGCCGCCTTGCCCGCACCAGCCCGCGCAGCGCGGGCTCCAGCCGGCTGCCCCACAGGTCGAACCGCTGCCTTGCCCCTTCGGTCAGTGCAGCGGGGCGCCCCATCGCGCGGGCCAGATCGCGCAGGCGTTGGCGGGGACGGTCGATCCGCTGCCCGCTGGCGCGGGACATACGCGCGCCAGCCTCGGCCAGGCGGGCGGCAAGATCGGCGCGCACCGGAACCGCAAGCTCGGCCGCCGCCGTGGGAGTCGGCGCCCGCCTGTCAGAGGCAAAATCGATCAGCGTGGTATCCGTCTCGTGCCCCACGGCAGAGATCAGGGGAATGTCGCTGGCAGCCGCCGCGCGCACCACCTCTTCCTCGTTGAACCCCCACAGGTCCTCCAGACTGCCGCCACCTCGCGCCACGATGATCAGGTCCGGTCGCGGGATCGCTCCGCCCTCCGGCAGAGCATTGAAACCGCGAATGGCCGCCGCGACCTGCGGTGCGCATGCCTCGCCCTGCACCGCGACCGGCCAGATCAGCACATGGGCCGGGAAACGGTCGCGCAGCCGGTGCAGGATATCCCGGATCACGGCGCCAGACGGCGAGGTGACCACCCCGATCACCCGAGGCAGGAACGGCAGGGGACGCTTGCGCTCCTGATCGAACAATCCTTCGGCAGCCAGGGCCTTGCGGCGCTTTTCCAGCATCGCCATCAGCGCGCCCATCCCGGCAGGCTCGATCTGTTCGACGATCAACTGGTATTTCGACTGCCCGGGGAAGGTGGTCATCCGCCCGGTCGCCACCACCTCCATCCCCTCTTCCGGCCGCTGCGCCAACCGCGCCGCCTGCCCTTTCCAGCTGACCGCCGCCAGCACCGAGCGGTCATCCTTGAGATCGAAATAGACATGCCCCGAAGAGGGGCGCGATACCCGTCCGATCTCGCCGCGCACGCGGACCCGGCCGAACCGGTCCTCGATATTGCGCTTCACCGCCCCCGACAGTTCCGAGACGGTGAATTCATGGGCATTGTCGCCCGGTGGCGTGTCCTCGATCAGATCCATGCGGCTTGTTCCCCTTCGCCGCGCAGATTAGAACGCCGCGAGAGCAAGCGAAAGGGCGGCAGATGAATATCCTCATCCTCGGCGGCGGCGGGCGCGAACATGCGCTTGCATGGGCGATCCGGCAGAATCCGAAATGCGACCGGCTGATCGTCGCGCCGGGTAATGCGGGCATTGCAGGGGTGGCGGATTGCGCCGATCTTAACATCAATTCACGCGCAGAAGTGCTTGAATTCGCAGAAGACAATGCCATAGATTTCGTGGTGATCGGCCCCGAGGCCCCGTTGGCGGCAGGCGTATCCGATGCCCTGCGCGGCGCGGGGTTCCTGGTCTTTGGCCCCAGTCAGGCTGCCGCCCAGCTTGAAGCCTCGAAAACCTTCACCAAGGAGATCTGCGACGCCTGCGGCGCCCCCACTGCTGCCTGGGCGCGCTTTACCGATGCCGCCTCGGCCCGCGATCATGTCACCGCCCAGGGAGCGCCGATCGTGATCAAGGCCGACGGTCTGGCCGCCGGCAAGGGCGTCACCGTCGCCGAGACCATCGAGCAGGCGCATCAGGCCATCGACCTGATCTTCGAGGGGGAATTCGGCGACACCTCGGTTGTTGTCGAGGAGTTCATGGCCGGCGCGGAGGCCAGTTTCTTCGTGCTTTGCGACGGCACGGATTGCCTGCCCATCGGAACCGCGCAGGATCACAAGCGCGCCGGTGAGGGCGACACCGGTCCCAACACGGGCGGCATGGGCGCCTACAGCCCCGCACCGGTATTGACCGAGGCCTTGCAGGCACAGGTGATGGAGCGGATCATTCGCCCCACGGTCGCAGAAATGTCCCGCAGGAACAATCCGTTTCAAG
The DNA here is from genome assembly GCF_003697785.1 of Paracoccus alkanivorans. Classification (GTDB taxonomy): domain Bacteria; phylum Pseudomonadota; class Alphaproteobacteria; order Rhodobacterales; family Rhodobacteraceae; genus Paracoccus; species Paracoccus alkanivorans. Next base: position 77,688 of record NZ_QOKZ01000005.1, read on the forward strand.
GTGTTCTTTATGCCGGACTGATGATCGCCGAAGGCCACGCCCGACTGGTCGAATACAATGTCCGTTTCGGCGACCCGGAATGCCAGGCATTGATGATCCGGCTTGGAGCGCAAGCTCTGGATTTGCTGCTGGCCTGCGCCACGGGACGGCTGGCGGAAACCTCGGTCAACTGGGCCGATGACCATGCGCTGACCGTTGTCATGGCGGCGAAAGGCTATCCGGGAAGCTACAAGAAAGGTAGCGAAATCAATGGCCTTGACGACATAACGGAATCAAGTTTCGAGATGGTGTTCCACGCCGGAACTACCGAGGTGGACGGGCGGATCACAGCGACGGGTGGGCGCGTTCTTGCCTGCACCGGGCGCGGCGCGACCCTGGCCGAAGCGCATGAGCGTGCCTATCGCCTCATTGACGCGATCGACTGGCCCGAGGGTTTCCATCGCCGCGATATCGGCTGGCGGGCCTTGTCATAGCTGAGGTCCGGGGAAATTCCCGCACCGGGATCACAGCAGCGCGCGGGGCAAGTATCCGCGGTATATCCGCAATTCAACTGATCGCCGAAATGCCGCAAGGCAAGGGACGATAGAGAAAGGACCCAGGATGGCAGGACAAGCGACATTCGACTCGAAGGACGCGGTGAAAGGCAATGAATTCGGGCAGCTTCCCGAATGGGACCTGAGCGATCTCTACCCCGCCCCGGACTCTCCGGAACTGAAAGCGGATATCGAACGCCTCACATCCGAAGCGCAGGAATTCGCCGCGCGCTACCAGGGCAAGCTGGCCGACCTGTCCGCATCCGAGATGCTGACCTGCATTCAGGCCTATGAGCGGATCGACATCACCGCCGGGCGGATCATGTCCTATGCCGGGCTGCGCTATTACCAGAACACCACCGACGCGGAACGCGCCAAGCTGATGGGCGATTTGCAGGGACGGATCACCGATATCACCACGCCGCTGGTGTTCTTCAGCCTCGAATTCAACCGCATTCCCGACGAGACCTACGAGGCGGTCTTCGCCGCCGCTGACGGCCCGGCCCGCTACAAGCCGGTTTTCGACCGGATGCGGGCCATGCGCCCGCACCAGCTTTCCGACGAGTTGGAACAGTTCCTGCACGACAATTCCGTCGTGGGCGCGGCGGCATGGAACCGGCTGTTCGACGAAACCACGGCGGCGCTGGAATTCGACGTGGATGGCGAGCGGTTGGGGATGGAGTCCACGCTGAACCTGCTGACCGAGCATGATCGTAGCAAGCGAGAGACCGCCGCCCATGCACTGGCCAAGGTCTTTGGCGACAACGTCAAGCTGTTCGCACGCATCCACAACACGCTGGCCAAGGAAAAGGCCATCGAGGACAAGTGGCGCAAGATGCCCACGCCGCAATATGGCCGGCACCTGTCGAACCATGTCGAACCCGAGGTTGTCGAGGCATTGCGCAATGCCGTGACCCGTGCCTATCCGCGCCTGTCGCATCGCTATTACGCGCTCAAGGCGCGCTGGCTGGGGCTGGACAAGCTGCAGGTCTGGGACCGCAACGCGCCCTTGCCGACCGAGGCGCCCCGGACCATCGGTTGGGACGAGGCCCGCAGCACTGTGCTGGACGCCTATGCCGGTTTCTCTCCGCGGCTGGCCGAACTGGCAGAGCCGTTCTTCGACAAGGGCTGGATCGACGCGGGGGTCAAGCCCGGCAAGGCTCCGGGCGCATTCGCGCATCCGACGGTGACGACCGTGCATCCCTATGTGCTGCTTAACTACCTGGGCAAGCCGCGCGACGTGATGACGCTGGCGCATGAGCTGGGCCATGGCGTCCACCAGCGGCTGGCGGCGGATCAGGGCGAACTGCTGGCCTCGACGCCGCTGACACTGGCCGAGACGGCCTCGGTCTTCGGCGAGATGCTGACCTTCCGGGCGCTGCTGGCCAAGACCACCGATCCGGCGCAGAAAAAGACCCTGCTGGCGGGCAAGGTCGAGGACATGATCAACACGGTGGTCCGCCAGATCGCCTTCTACGATTTCGAATGCAAGCTGCATGCCGCCCGCGCCGAGGGCGAACTGACCCCCGATGACATCAACGCGCTGTGGATGTCGGTGCAGGCGGAATCGCTTGGGCCGGTATTCGAGTTCATGCCGGGCTACGAGACCTTCTGGACCTATGTGCCGCATTTCGTCCATTCGCCCTTCTATGTCTATGCCTATGCGTTCGGCGACGGGCTGGTGAACGCGCTTTATGCCGCCTATGAGGATGGCCTGCCGGATTTCCAGGGGAAATATTTCGATATGCTGGCCGCAGGCGGCTCGAAGCATCACAAGGAGTTGCTGGCTCCCTTCGGATTGGATGCGTCGGATCCGGCCTTCTGGGACAAGGGGTTGTCGATGATCGAAGGGTTCATCGACGAGTTGGAAGCGCTGGAGTGACGGTCTCGCTGCATCCGCTGGACCGGCGGGATGCGGGCCGGGTCGCGCATATCGCAGTCCGGCCGGATCAGGAGCGTTTCGCGGGGACCGTCGATGCGGCGCTGGCCGAGCCCGAGGCAACGGTCGATCTGCACGAGATCCGGGAGGGTGACAGGGCGGTCGGACTGTTCAAGATCGACCGTGCCTATCATCAGCGCCATGAATTCGCGCAAGCGGATGATCTGGGCCTGCGCGGTGTGATACTGAGCCACAGCCAGCAGGGGCGTGGCGTTGGAACAGCCGCCATGGCAGCGCTGAAGGGCTATCTTCCGCCGGTCTACCCCGGCAAGGCGCAACTCTGGCTGACGGTCAACATCGCCAACCCCGCGGCCATTGCCGCCTATCGCAAGGCGGGATTTGCCGAAACGGGGGATATCTGGCCGCATGGGAATGCCGGGCCGCAACTGATCATGTTCATGCGGTTGGGGTAAGGGGCTGCCGCCCCCGGCCGCGCCATTCGGCGCGCCCTCCCCCGCAGGTATTTGAACAAAGAAGAAGAAGATCAGTGCGTGCTGCGTCAATCTTGATCCAGAGTCTTTGGATGACCCTGGCATGATTCCGTCGGTTTGGGCTGCGCCCCCGGCAATAGCCTCGCCCTGCCGGGGTTCCATGATATCGCGGCCAGCAGAAAGGCAGCGTCAGGCATCTGGCCGCGTATCGTCCGCGTCGGCGGAAATTTGCCCGCATACGGGTTGCTGCGCAGCAGAATTTGCTTATTCTGCGCTGACTTAACAAGGCCCGAACATGCCCCGAGAATTCCGTCGCAAAGTTCTTTATATTCCGGGTTTTGATCCTGTCCCGCCACGCCGCTACCGCGAGCTGTTTCGCAGGGAATCAGCGGTGCAGGCGGCAATCTCCGGTTACGGGATCGAGATCGTACCGCAAGCGCGCAGAACCGGGTTCGGCTGGAAATCCCGGGGCCAGTTTCCGGAAGGACAGGCGGAGGCCCAATTCGAGGTCCTGGTCTGGGCCGATCTGGTTCAGAACTCGATGCGCCGGGGCATTCCGGGAACCTATGGTCAGCTTTTCACCACCGCATGGGCCTATATCGGCACCGGTGCGCTCTTTCGGCTGATGCGGTTGCGGCGTGGGCCGGTGCTGGCGGCGCTCTATCCGATCGTGCTGCTGCTGCTGCAGGCATTTCTGGCCATCCTGATCGGGATGGCTGCTGGCTGGCTGGCCTCGCATCTGCTGGGATGGTGGGGAGGGCTGCCGTTTGGGCTGGCGGTAACATGGGGTATCCTGCTGGGGTTCCGACGGCTCGATAATCGCCTTTTCGCCTATTACCTGATGCATGACTATGCCTTCACCGCCCAGCATCGCGGCGCCTATCCGGCCGCGCTGGAGGCGCGGCTGACGGAATTCGGCGACCGGCTGGCCGCGGCCTTGAACGAGGATGTGGACGAGGTCCTGGTCGTCGGCCATTCCTCGGGCGCCTATCTGGCCGTGTCGCTGCTGGCCGATGTCATCCGGGCCGGGCGCTTGCCTGCGGATGGTCCGGATCTGGCGCTGCTCAGCCTTGGCCATGTCGTGCCGATGGCCTCCTTCCTGCCCCGGGCAGAGCGCTTGCATGACGATCTGGCCTATCTATCGGAAAGGCCCGAGATTTTCTGGCTCGATGTCAGCGCGCCCGGTGACGCCTGCTGCTTTGGCCTTTGTGATCCCGTCGCGGTGACCGGAGTCGCGGGACCAGAGCAGCGCTGGCCGCTGGTGATTTCCGCCGCCTTCACCCAGACCCTTTCTCCACTAAGGCTCAAGGCGATGCGCTGGCGTTGGTTCAGGCGGCATTTCCAGTATCTCTGTGCTTTCGACCGTCCGCATGATTACGATTATTTCGCGATCACCGGGGGGCCGCTGCCACTGTCGGAACGTTTCGCGGGCCGGGCTCCGTCCCCGGGCAGGATCACTCTTGCGGCCGGCCCGGGTATTCGAAGATGAAAGCCCCGAAACCGGACAGCACGAGGGGGCGCGGCAGCCTTATCCGCCTTGTCCGCGGGTTTCGGCGAGACCTGCTCTCTGCCCTGCCCGAGCGGTTCTACCGGGCCTGGATGGCCGAGTATCGCAACCCGCTGATCCACAGCTTCGTTTGCAACGATCCCGGTCTGGTCAAGCTGATCCTGCAAGAGCGTCCCGATGATTTCCCAAAATCCGACCGGCTGCGCGAGGGTCTGGCCCCACTGTTGGGAGAGTCCATCTTCGTCACCAATGGTGAGCAGTGGAAGCACCAGCGGCGCATCATCGACCCTGCTTTCGAGGGCGGACGGCTGCGCGAAACCTTCCCCGCCATATGGTCCGCCGCGGACGCCACGCTGACGCGGCTGACCGAAGGCGAAATGGATATCGAACCCGAGGCCAGCCACGCCGCCGCCGATGTGATCTTTCGCGCGTTGTTTTCCCTGCCGATCGAGCATGAAATCGCGTCGCGCGTCTTTCGCGCTTTCAGGGCGCATCAGGACGCCCAGCCCATCGTGAACCTTGCGGCTCTCGTGCCTCTGCCCCGCTGGCTGCCGCGCCTTCACTCTGCACGGACCAGGCGAACGGCTGCGGAGATTCGCGGGTTGATCGAAAGTCTGGTTGCCCAGAGGATGGAGACGATCGAGGCCGGAACCGCCCCTGACGATCTGGCGACCAAGATCATGACCACGCCCGACCCGCAAACGGGACAATGTTTCAGCGCCTCGGAAATGGTCGATCAGGTGGCGATCTTCTTTCTGGCCGGGCACGAGACCAGCGCCTCGACCCTTGGCTGGGCGTTATGGCTGCTTGCAGCCAATCCGGACTGGCAGGAGCGCGTTGCCAGGGAGGGGCGCGGGCTGACCAAGGATTTCAGCGCGATCTCGACGCTCAAGGTAACGCGGGCCGTATTTCGCGAGGCGCTGCGCCTTTATCCGCCGGTTCCCATGATGGTGCGTGAAGCAACCCGACCCGAGGTTTTCCGCGAGCGCCCGGTTCCCAGAGGGGCGCAGCTCGTGCTGTCACCATGGCATCTGCATCGCCATGAGCGGCTTTGGCAGAGGCCTGACGACTTCGACCCCGGCAGATGGGAAACGCCCGAGGGCAAGGCCAGCGCCCGCGATGCGTTCATTCCGTTCTCGGCGGGTCAGCGGGTTTGCCCCGGTGCGGGCTTCGCGATGCTAGAAGGGGTGATCATGCTGGCCCGGATCGTCGCGGCATTCCGCCTGTCGCCGGGGTGCGTGCCCCCCGTTCCCGTCGCCCGCTTGACCGTTCGTGGCCGCGACGGCATCCTGATCCGGCTGGAGCGCCGCAAGGACAGCGAATGAGCCGCGACACCGTCAACCGCATCTGCGCCGCCCTGCCTGGGGCCGAGCACTCCGACCCCTGGGGCGGCGGGCATGATTGCTGGAAGGTCGGTGGCAAGATGTTCGCGGTGACTGGCGCTGTCGATCCTTCCGTTTCGGTCAAGACCGATGGTGTCGAAACGGCTGAAATGCTGATCGAAGCCGGAGTGGCCGAACGCGCGCGCTATCTGCACCGAAGCTGGGTCGCCCTGCCACTGGACAGCCCCGAGGATGAACTGCGCCATCGGATCGAATCCAGTTATCATATCATTCGCAATGCGTTACCAAAGAAAATTCGAGACAGCTTGAACTGATCCGGAAGTTCAATTCCGGCTTGCGATGGGCCGGACTCACATCGAAGCGGACTGGCTGGAAGTCAGCGACTTGCTTTCAATCGCGGACAGTAAAAGAGGCCATGACATCCGCCATGGCCCCGCGCGTATGGAACGCTGTCTCCCTGCCGGACTGGCCGGTCATCATTGCGTGCACGCTAGTCGCGCGCTTGTGATACGTCAACAGTGTAAGCGTTCACTTTTAAGCGGATTTCACGGGTTTCATGCTTCAAAGCGGCAGTATCGCACAACCCGTCTGTCCGGCACCGTTGCCAAGGCCTTGCTGTTCCGAGTTTGAAACCGGAGTATTCAGGGCTTTTCGCGGCTGTCCCGAACAGGATTGCGGTCAAGCCATGGTGAAGCCCCGGGCGTTCTTCTACGCTGACAAGCCAGCAAAGACGTGTTACGCGACTGCAAAGCATCGAGCAAAGGAAAGAAACGATCATGTCCATCAAACCTTCGCACTCGCTTCTGGCGGCCATGGCCCTGATAGCGGCCCCTGCTTTCGCTCAGGACACCGCGACTCCCGAAGCGGACGCGCCGACCAATGACAGCACGGTTCAACTGCCTGCGGATGCGGAAAAAGCGGTCGAGGAGGCCGGGGATGCGGCGGCCGAGGCCGCGGCAGAAGAGACCGGGGACGCTGAAACCGGGGCAGAGACGGCTCCGACCGACGACGGTGCCGAGGCAGAGAGTGGCGAATCAGCACAGGAGGAAGCCACGGACACACCCGCTGACGCAGCCGCAGGTGAGACGGCGGGAGAGGATACCGCTCCGGAAGAAGGCGCCACTCCTGCGGAAGAACCCGCAGAGACGGATACCGGTGAGGCTGCCCCGGCTACGGAAGAGGCCGAGCCTACTGCAGATGCGGCGGCGGAGGAATCCGGTGAACCGAAGGTTGGCTCCTATTATGCCAAATCAACCCATCAGGACTGGACCATTCGCTGCATCAAGGCCGATCAGGGAACCGATCCCTGCGAACTTTACCAATTGCTGAAGGATGGCGAAGGCAATTCGGTCGCCGAAATGACCCTGATTCCGCTGAGCAATGGCGATGTCGCGGCCGGCGCCACAATGGTGGTTCCGCTGGAAACAGATTTGACCCGTGGGCTGAGCCTTTCGGTAGATGGCGGCGAAGCGCGCGGCTATCCATTCAGCTTCTGCGCCCCGGTCGGTTGCGTGTCCCGCATGGGCTTCACCAACTCGGAACTGAGCGGATTGAAGCGCGGCGGAAAGGCCAGTATCTCGCTGCTGCCCTTCGGTGCCGATCCCGAGAGGCCAGTTGAACTGGAGCTGTCGCTTGCCGGCTTTACCGCCGCATTCGACGAGCTGTCGGCCCTTGCCGCCGAGGCTCGGGCAGCGGCGGAGGCTCAAGCGCAGGAATCCGGGGCAGCCGAAGAGGAAGCTCCTGCGGAGTAATCACGCCGCCCTGCCAGTTAGTTGCCAGAAAAGAAAACCGCGCCGGATTGGCGCGGTTTTTTCGTGGCACTCCATCCCGGCGATCAAACGCGTTGCAGCGCAATCACCGCGTTCAACCCGCCAAAGGCAAAGGCATTCGACAGAACTGCATCGACCTGCGCCTCGCGCGCCTCGTTCGGCACGACATCCAGCGCGCATTCGGGATCGGCTTCCTGATAACCGATGGTCGGCGCGATCACCCCATCGCGCAGCGCCATGATGCAGGCGAGCAGTTCCACCGCGCCGGTTCCACCGATCAGATGCCCATGCATGGACTTGGTCGAAGAGATCATCAACCGGTCGGCATGGTGGCCGAAGGCATGGGCGACCGCGGCACATTCCGTCTTGTCATTGGCAGCCGTGCCGGTGCCGTGGGCATTGATATAGCCGATCTGGTCGGCATTCAGCCCGGCATCCTGCAGGGCGCCGCTGATGGCGCGCTCGGCCCCCTGTGCCGATGGCATAACGATATCCTGGGCATCCGAGGACATCGCGAAACCCACCACCTCGGCCAGGATATCGGCACCGCGGGAACGGGCGGATTCGTAATCCTCGAAAACGAATACCCCCGCGCCCTCGCCCTGCACCATGCCGTTGCGATTGGCGCTGAACGGTCGGCATGCGTCCTTGGACATGACCCGCAGCCCCTCCCATGCCTTCACGCCGCCAAAGCATAGCATCGCCTCGGATCCGCCGGTCAGCATGACCTGCGCCCCGCCCGAGCGGATCATCTGGAAGGCCAGGCCCATCGCGTGATTGGAACTGGCGCAGGCCGTGGCGACGGTAAAGGATGGGCCGCGCAGACCGAATTCCATCGAGACATGGCTGGCGGCAGCGTTGTTCATCAGCTTGGGAACGACAAAGGGATGAACGCGGTTCTTGCCCTCTTCATAGACGGCCCGGTAGTTGTCGTCCCAGGTATTCAGCCCACCACCGGCGGTTCCAAGCACCACGCCAGCGCGCAACCCCAGCTTACCCTGAAAATTCAGCCCCGCCTGCGCAACCGCCTGCTTGGCCGCCAACAAGGTGAACTGGGTGAACTTGTCATAAAGCAATATCTGCTGGCGGTTGAAGTAGTTTTGGGGCTGCCAGTCATGGATCTGCGCGCCGATCTGGATCGACAGCCGGTCCACATCCCGAAATTCAAGCTGGGTAATGCCGCATCTACCCTCGCGAAACGCCTCCAGGGTAGATGCGACATCGTGACCAAGCGCGTTTATCGTGCCTGCCCCGGTAATCACCACCCTGCGCTGACCATCGCGGGTCAGCGGATCAAAGGGTGGTGCAGGACGGGAAGTGTCGGCCTTCTTCTTGCCGGCTCTTTTCGCGTTCATGCAACCTTTTCCGCCACCAGCCGCTGCACCGCGGCGATGATCGTGCCCATGTTCGAAATATCGAAATCCGATTTATCGGGCTCGTTGGCGTTGAAGGGGATGGTGATGTCGAATTCCTCTTCCAATGCGAAGATCGAATCGACAAGGCCAAGGCTGTCGATGCCCAGATCCTCGGGGGTGGCATCGTCGTCCACCTGATCTGGCTCCAGCATCGCTTGCTCGGCAATGATTTCCTTGATTCGGGATTTTATGGTGTCAGTCATGTCGCCTCCTGTTCATCCCTTTTCCAACAGGCGTGTAACGGTTTCCTGAAGCTTTGCAATTTGGTTTGCGAGCCGCGGCAAACGACGCGTCGCCTTCTGGATTTCCATCTGGGTTTCCATCTTCACCGCCGGATGTCCCAGTATCACGCGCCCCGCAGGCACACGGGTAAATATCTTGCTGGCGCCTCCCGCGATCACGTCATCGCCAATCTCGATATTGTCCGAGACCCCGACCTGTCCCGCCAGCACCACACGATTACCAATCCTTGACGAACCGGCCACGCCAACAAGACCGCAGAGCAGGCAGTCCTCACCGACAACGACATTGTGGCCAATCTGCACCAGGCTGTCGATCTTGGTGCCCGAGCCGATACGGGTGGCGCGAATGGTGCCACGATCGATCGTGGCATTCGCGCCGATTTCGACATCGTCGCCGATCTCGACCCCGCCAAGCGAATGGATGCGTGTCCAGTGCTGCGCCTTGATCTCATCGCGGGAGCCAAGCGTGCGGCGAATTTCCTCGATCCCGGATTCCTCGGGTGTCACGAAGGAAAACCCATCGCCACCGATGGATGCGCCGGGTTGAACGATCAGCCGGTCACCCGCCGTCACGCCGTGGGCAATCCGCGCACCGGGATGGATCAATGCATCACCGCCGAGACGAGAGCCTCGCCCGATCGAGACATGCGCCCCGATCCGTCCCCCCGGCCCGATATGCACATCGGCACCGATCACCGCGAATGCACCGATGGCCGCCCCATCGCCGATGACGGCGCCTTCCCCGATAACGGCGGTAGGGTGGATTCCCGGCGCTATATCGGGACCGGGATCGAAGGCACGGGTCAGCCCGGCCATGACCAGACGCGGGCGCGGCGCGAAAATCGCGGCCTTCAGCGCGTAGTCCTGTGGATCCATCCCCTCTGCCAGGATGGCCATGCTGCCCGGCTGCAGATTCTCCGCATATTTCGGAGCCATTGCCAGCGCGATCACCCCGCCATCCGGGCCGACCGGCCCGGTTCCGGATGGCTCGGCCGCTCCGGTCACGGGCAGAGACAGATCGCCCCAAGCCTGCGCATCCAATGCGCGCGCAAGTTCGCCAATGGTCACCGACATGATCGCACCCTTTCTGGGGCGACTTAATCCCTTTACGCGCCCAAATCCAGACCGGCTTTTTCCATCAGCGACCAGATCGTCGCATCACGCCCATATATATCGTTGAAATATTGAATATTCCCCGCATCGTCGGGGAAGGCGGTGAAATAAACCAGATGAACCGGCACATTCGGCTTGAGATGCAGCCACGTCTCGCGCCCGGAATCCAGCGCGCGGTGAAACACGCCGCGCGGATCGTCGCTTTGCTGGGATAGCAGTTGATAGGCGAGATCGAAGGGATCACCTATCCGGATGCAGCCGTGGGAATAAGCGCGCTGACGTTCGGCAAACAGGTATTTCGTCGGCGTGTCGTGCAGATAGATGTTCCAGTTGTTCGGGAAAATGAACTTCACCAGCCCCAGGGCGTTGTCGCCACTGGGTTTCTGCCGCATCCGATAGGGAAAATTCGCCGCCGTGTAACGAGCGAAATCGATATTGTCGCGCGGCACGACATTGCCATTGCCGTCAACCACGTCGAGATGCGAAACCGCGTAGCGGTTCGCTTTAAGCTTGGGCAGGTATTCCTTGACGGTGATCGAGCGCGGCACGTTCCAGCGCGGGTTGACCACCACATATTCCATCTGATCCGAGAATTCCGGCGTCTGCATATCCGCCTCGGTCTTGCCGACGACGACCCGTGTGCGAAAGACCTCCTCGCCACCTTCCAGGATTCGGGCAGTGAATTCAGGGATATTGACCCAGACCAGCCGCTTCTCCAGATCCTCGTCACCCATCCAGCGCATCCGCTCCAGCGCGATGAGAACGGCGCGGCTACGCGCATCCACGCCATCCGAATTCAGCCGCCTGATCGTATTCGGGCCGGCGACACCGTCGGGATCGAGTCCCACCGCCTGCTGGTAGCGCGCAACCGCTTGTGACAAGGCTTCGTCATAAAGCCGGGGATCGGAGGAATCGGCGGCGAAGCCGATGCTTGCGAGGCGTTCGCGCAGCGGCAAGACACCATCGCCTCGCATCCCCAAGCGCCAGACGGCTTCCGGCGCGCGCGGCAAATCCGTGGGCGGGGACAGGGCGGACATTTCCTGCAAAGCCGTCTGCAGGGCCCCGTAAGCCCTGTTCTGCGGAGCCAGCCCCGAAAGAAGGGCGGCGGGATCATCGCTCAGCACGAATTTCCCCATCAACCTTGCAGCCGATGGCCGCGAAACCTTGCGATGGACACCCGGAACCGCCTTGGCGGGATCGATCACACCTCCGGTCAGGTCGTGAATCAGTCGCGCGAGCATGCGGGCATGCATCATCTCGGCCGCCAAATCCTCGCCGGCCGCGGCAAGCGCCTGCGGACGGTAACGCGATACCGAAATGCCATGTGCAGGCATATTGGTGATCGCCTCGCGCAGCGCCTGCCGCCGAACCTTCCCTTCCGGTCCCGTGAAAACCGGTTTCAGCCCATTCGCGCCATAAAATGCCGCCAGGGCCGGATCGCTCGCCGCCGCCTTGGCCAACCGCATCTCTTCCGGAGAAAAATGCAGGCGTGGCGCAATGGCCACCGTCGCCGCACTGCCCTGCATCGCAGGGGATTGCGCGACAGCAACATGCCCGCCACCAAGCGCCATGGCCAGAACAGCAAATACCTTAACCCAGAAATGGCGCATCGAAACCTCATCAATCGGCCGCCATTTTCGCATTGCTCAGGTAAACGGTCCATGAATTGTCACAGGCTGGAGCCGACATCTTTTAGAAAAGTTGCAGAATCAGCACAGGAAGCGGCCCAAGAGCAACTATCGGCAGAATAGGCGGATTATTGCCGATATCAGTGGCATCACAATCACTCGGGAACAAACCTGTTCCTAGATCCACGGGATTTTGACATATTGTTAATCATCTGGGGATATCCCCCTAAGAAGCCGCAGAAACGCGGTCGGTAGAACGAAGCAGGACAGGCGATCTGACATGACAATGGACTTCATTTCCCGGCGCGGAATACTGGGAGTGTTTGCCGCGACCACCGTGGCAGCAGCACCGGTGATGGCCAATGCTTTTGGCTTTCTGCGTGGATCGGGCGACATCCGGCGAGTCCGGATGTATAATGGGCGCACGGGCGAAAGCATCGATACCGTCTACTGGATCGATGGAAAATATATCCGCGAGGCGCTAAACGAAATCAATATCTTCATGCGCGACTGGCGCACCGGCACGGCGATCGGGATCGATCCGCGGGCAATCGACGTTGCGGCGGCTTCTCATCGGTTGTTGCAGACCAACGAACCCTACATGATGCTGTCGGGCTATCGCTCGCCGCAAACCAACGCGATGTTGCGCAGCCGCTCTTCCGGCGTGGCGAGAAACTCGCTGCACATGTATGGCAAGGCTGCCGACCTGCGGCTGAAGTCGCGCTCGGTCAACCAGATGTATCAGGCGGCGCTGGCCTGCAAGGCGGGTGGTGTAGGCAAATATACCCGTTCGAACTTCGTTCATATGGATTGCGGGCCGGTTCGCAGCTGGGGCGCTTGATCGACCGGGCATCATCGCCCAGCATGCCTGTCCTGTTGCCCTGCCGCCATGCAGGGCGCATTTTTCGGGCTGCGAATCAGCACCCTGCATTTTCTTGTTTGAGAATCTCTTACGTTGACAGCGCTTGCGCAGTCTGTGACCTTGAAAGGGTCGCGGTTTCAGATCGGCGGCGTTGGTAAATACTAGAGAACGTGAATGATTTCATCAGCAAGCCGCCGCTATCACACCGCCAAGAAACTTCAGGCAGCAGCGATTGAGCTTGCAGTCAGGGATGGGCTGACCAACATCACCACCGAGGCGATCTCTTGCGCGGCCGGTGTCAGCGCCCGAACCTTCTTCAATTATTATCCCTACAAGGAAGCTGCCCTGATGGGGCCTCCGCCGGATTACCCGGAAGACGCCGCCGAAACCTTCGTGAACAGCCGGGGCGATCTGCTTAGCGATCTGGAAAAACTCATTACCGCGCATATTTCGCGCTATCTGGATGAGCGCGAGATGCTTGGCCATCTGCTGCGGCTCAGCGAGACCGACCCAAAGCTGATGGCGCTGCGCAACAATGCCGTTCTGGCACGGCGCGGCAAGATGGCCGATCTGCTGCGGCGCAGGCTGCCCGAGGCGGATTCACGACTGATCTATATCCTGTCATCCGCAATCATCGCCGCCACGAATGACGCGACGCAAAGATGGGCGTCGGGCGAAGCCGAGGACTTCGTCCAGACCGCGCTGGAAAACCTTGCCCTTATCCTGCCCGCGGCTCAATTGCTTCAGAAACAGCACTGACATCGCGCCCTATCGCCGGGAAACTGACCTATCCGCCGAGCTTCCCGCCTTCGGCAAGATGATCACCGAAAGCCGCGAAAACCTGACGATAGACATCGCGCTTGAAGGGCACGATATGGGTAATCAGTTCCTTGGCCCGCATCCAGCGCCATTTATCGAACTCCGGATGCTCGGTATCGATGCGGATATCGGCATCCTCGCCCAGGAAGCGCAGCAAGAACCATTTCTGTTTTTGCCCGCCATATCTTCCCTTCCAGACCTTGCCCAGCAGTTCCGGCGGCAGATCGTAAAAGACCCAGTCCGGGGTTTCGCCCAGCATCTCGACATGATTGGCGCTGACCCCGGTCTCCTCGGTCAGTTCACGTAACGCCGCCTGCGCGGCTGTCTCTCCTTCGTCGATCCCGCCCTGCGGCATCTGCCAGGCGCCCGGCGAATCGATGCGCTGGCCAGCAAAGACCAGCCCATCGGCATTCACCAACACCACGCCCGCGCAGGGACGATAAGGCAAGCCGCCCGGCGCCTGTCGATCTGTCATTCGCTGGCGGCCCCCTCGTCCGGGATCGCCGCGCCCTCGCCGGTCATCGCGGGGGTTGCGTCAGCGGAGACCTGGCCTGCCGTGAAATTGACGGCGGCAAGCCCCTTGAGAACATCGACGGCATAGGCAAGCTGATAGTCCTCTTCACGCAATTTCGCGGTTGCTTCGACTTCGGCGGCCTCCTCTTCGATCTGCTTGCGCTCCTCTTCGCTGATCGAATCGTTGTTCAGCGCACCACGCAGATCGGCTTCGGAACGACCGAAATTGGACTGCGTGCGGGGACCCTCCTCGTTTTCGTTCTCGTCAACCGGGCGCTTGGGCTGCGCGACGATGATGTCCGGCTGTATTCCCAGGGACTGGATCGAGCGGCCCGACGGCGTGTAATAGCGCGCTGTGGTCAGCCTGATCGCACTGTCCGAAGTCACCGGCATCACCGTCTGGACGGAGCCTTTGCCGAAAGTCTTTTCCCCCACCACGATGGCGCGGCGATGATCCTTCAGCGCCCCGGTCACGATTTCGGAGGCACTTGCGGAGCCGCCGTTGATCAGCACCACCATCGGCTTGCCCTGTGCCAGATCGCCCTCCTCGGCATTCCAGCGCTCGCTCTCCTCGGGCTTGCGGCCGCGGGTCGAGACAATCTCTCCCGCATCCAGGAAAGCGTCCGAGACGCTGATCGCCTGATTGAGCAATCCGCCCGGATTGTTCCGCAGATCCAGCACGAAACCCGTCACCTTGTCGATGCCGCCAACCTCTTGCACGGACTTCTCGAGTTCGGCTTTCAGCGTATCGTAGGTCTCGTCATTGAAGGTCGAGACGCGCAGCACGATCGCATGCCCCTCGATCCGGGTCTTGACCACGGTCAGCTTGATGGTGTCGCGGGTGATGGTGATGTCAAAGGGCTCGTTCTCACCCTCGCGCAATATCGTGATGGTGATATCGCTTCCGACCGGACCACGCATCATGTCGACCGCTTCGTCCAAGGTGAGCCCCATCAGCGGCTCGCCGTCCACATGGGTAATGAAATCGCCCGATCTCACCCCGGCTTCGGCAGCGGGCGTGTCGTCGATGGGCGAGACGACCTTGACCAGCCCATCCTCCTGGCTGACCTCTATCCCCAGCCCACCGAAGCTGCCGCGGGTCTGGGTCTGCATCTCTTCGTAATCATTGGCCGAAAGGAACGAACTGTGCGGATCGAGCGAGGTCAGCATGCCGTTGATCGCCGCCTCGATCAGTTTCTTGTCGTCAGGAGCCTCGACGTAGTCGGACCGCACCCGCTCGAACACATTGCCGAACAGTTCCAGCTGTTCATAGATCGACGCGTTCTTGTCTGCTTCCTGCGCGACCAGGGGGCCGGCGATCTGGGTGGTGAACAATGCCCCGGCCAGAACGCCGCCCAGACCTGCGATCAGATAATGTTTCATAATGGCCTTTCTTGCCTCAGTCCTGTCCTGGATCGACAACCGGATTCAGCACGAACCAGTCCGCCGGGTCCAGCGTTTCCGTCCCCTTGCGCAATTCCAGATACAGGGTCTCGGTATATCCTGCATCCCCTCCGCGTGCCGCATCAGCAACGAACTGCGCTCCGAATTCCTGTGCCGGCGCCTCGGAGCCGCCCATCAGCCCCACCGGATCGCCCGCACCCAACACATCGCCGACCTCGCCAAAGACCTGCGACATGCCTGCAAATATCAGAAGATAGTCCCGTGCGGGCTCGACAATCATCACATTGCCGTAATCGAGCAAGGGGCCGCGATAACGGATGGTGGCCGGCCAGGGAGTCGTGACCAGCGCGGCAGGCGGTGTCGCGATGATCCAGCCGGGCCGGCTTACCCCCGCCGCATCCGGCTCGTTATAAGGCCGCCGGACCGAACCGACGACCGGCAGCCGCAAACTGCCCTGAGCGCCTTCGAAATCTTCCATCGGGGCGCCGATATCGGTTTCCAGCGAATCGATACCATCGGCAAATTCATCAAGGCTCCGTGCCGCATCCCTGAGCTGCTGCAATTCCTCGGGGGCTTCGCCGAAGCGCACCGGCATGGTCGAACGATCCGTCACCGCGCTGGCCAGAAGCCGCCGCGCCTCCTGCACCGAAGCCAGCCCGTTGCCCAGCATATCCGCCGCATTGGCCTGCAATTCCCGCACGGTGGCGATCTCGTCCAGATCGGCCTGTAACCGTTCGGCCTCGGCGCGCAGGCCGGGTGTCACATCCGACAGGATCATTCCCGATTGCGCGCTGGCCAAAGCACCGGCCGGATGAAGAAGCATCGCCGTCTCGGGCGATTGCTGCAACGAGGTCATCGCGCCCAGAACCCGCGCCAGCCTGCTGCGCTGTGCCTCGAACTGCGAACGCAATTCGGTTTCGCGGGCCGTGGCCTGACGCAGGCCGGCGCGGAGGGAGGCCAGCCCCTGCTCGTATCCCCGGATCACCTCGGTCAGGGCAACGACCTGGTCATCGGCGGTCACCGCCTCGCTCAGCTTGCCCATCGCCTCGCGCAATTGCGCCGCCGCATCCTGGGCCTCGGCCACGGCTTGCGCGGCGGGTGTCGCGGCCGCGGTCCCGAAGGCGGAAAGGGCAAACAGCCCGCAAATGGCTATCACACAGGAAGAACGGTTCATTCGATCACGATCAGGCTTTCGCCGGTCATCTCGGGGGGCTGTTCCAGCCCCATCAGCTCCAGCACGGTCGGAGCAAGGTCGGCAAGGCGTCCATCGCGCAGACGCGCGGATGCAGGGCCATTATAAACAATCACCGGAACCGGATTCAACGTATGGGCAGTATGGGGTCCACCGGTTTCGGGGTCGATCATCGTCTCGCAATTGCCGTGATCGGCACATATCACCGCCGCACCACCCGCCGCATCCAGCGCCTTCAGCATGCGGCCAAGCCCCTTGTCGACAGCGGCACAGGCACGCTTGGCGGCTTCGAGACTGCCGGTATGACCGACCATATCGGGATTGGCGTAATTCACCACGATCAGATCGTAACCCGCCCCGATCGCCTCGACCAGCCTGTCGCTGACCTCTTCGGCGGCCATCTCGGGCGCCAGGTCATAGGTCGCCACCTTGGGGCTTTGCGGCATGAAACGGTCTTCGCCCGGCTCGGGCTCTTCCTTGCCGCCATTGAGGAAAAAGGTCACATGCGGGTATTTCTCGGTCTCGGCCAGCCGGAATTGCCGCAGCCCCTTCGAGGCAACCCATGCGCCCAGCGTATTGACGACCTGCTGCTTGGGATAGGCGGCGGTCATGAAATCATTGTGCCGGTCGCTGTAATCGACCATGCCCAGCAGGGCCGACCATTCCGGCCTTTCGCCGATATCGAATTCGGCAAATTCCGGATCGGCCAGCGCCGAGAGGATCTCTCGCGCCCGGTCGGCGCGGAAATTGAGGCAGAAGAACCCGTCGCCATCCAGGGCACCATTATAGCCATCGATCACAAAGGGCTGGATGAATTCGTCGCTCTCTCCCCTTGCATAGGCCGCGGCCACCGCCTCGGCAGCACCTGCCGCATCCTCACCCTGCCCGGCAACGATCGCGCGGAAGGCCCGCTCCACCCGGTCCCAACGCTTGTCGCGGTCCATGGCGAAATAGCGCCCGATCACGGTGCCTATGCGCGCGCCCTCGGGCAGTCCCTCTTGCAATTCGGCGATGAATTCCCCTGCCGAGCGTGGCGGCACGTCGCGCCCGTCGGTGATCGCGTGAATCACCACCGGCACCCCCGAAGCCGCAATCGTCCGCGTCGCAGCCAAAACATGGGCCATATGGCCATGCACCCCGCCATCCGAGATCACCCCCATCAGATGGGCTGTGCCGGCGGTCTGTTTCAACCGGGCGATGAAATCGGTCAGCGCCTGGTTCCGGAAGAAGCTGCCATCCTCGATCGCCAGGTCGATCTGTCCCAAATCCATCGCCACGACCCGGCCCGCGCCGATATTGGTATGCCCGACCTCGGAATTGCCCATTTGCCCCGAGGGCAGCCCCACATCGGGCCCGAAGGTCGTCAGCCGTGCATGCGGGCAATCACGCATCAGCCGGTCGAAATTGGGGGTGTCGGCTTGATCGGGTGCGCTTTGCTCGGGGCGGTCCGATATTCCCCAACCGTCGAGAATGCACAGGATCACGGGTTTCGTCATTTGGGCCTCGTCATGATTTGTGCCTTGTTACGCCCGCGCGGGTGTGGCGGCAACCGGGAAGGCCGGTGCCCCTGTCCCGGCACCCGTCCCGAACGCTCCCCCGAGATGTCCGGACAGGAAAGAAGGACTATCCTGCCGTCCTCTGCATGCCGGCGAGATCGGACACGGTATCTATATCAGCGAGCAGGCCCGGCGCCCTGACCAGCGCCTCGGGAGGGAGGTCACGGATGAGGCGCCCCGCCCCCTGATCGCCCGTCAGATCCGCAAGCCGGGTGAGCCAGGAGCCCGGAAAGCAGACGGGCGGCATCGGCGGGCCGTCATCATGACTTGCTGCCGGGCAGTCGCCGGTCGCAGCATCCGTGACCCGGCAAAGCAGATCGGATGTGACTCTCGGCATATCCGCCAGCGCGATCAGCAGGCGGTCGGTTTCGCCCATCGCCTGCAAACCGGCACGCAGACTGTCGGATTGCGCGGTGGATACCGCTTCCACGATCTCGAAACCGGCCAGACAGGGCCGCAGAGCGGGATTGGCGATCACCGCTATGCAGCGATCAAGGCCCGCGCGGCGCATGGTCTCGGCCGCATAGGTGATGAGCGGGCGACCATGGAGAGGGGCGAGCAGTTTGTCCTCTGTTCCGAAACGGCGGGATGCGCCGGCCGCCAACAGCAGGCCGGTGCGAATCATCCGAATGCCTGGTCGTAAGCGGCAAGGATCTCGGTCAGGACCGAGGCGGCGAGCAGGCGCGGCTCTCGCACCGGGGCGATCACGCCGATGGGGCCACGGAGCCTTGCGAGCGCCCCGTCGCCGAAACCGGCCTCCCGCAGGGCGGCGACACGCGCCATCTGGGCACGGCGGGATCCCAGGGCACCGATATAGAAGGCCGGCGAATCGAGCGCCATGCGCAGGGCCGGCAATTCGCGGTCATGGTCATGGAACAGCGTGACCACCGCTGTCTGCGCATCGGCTGCGGGGACCTCCGGACCGGAATGACAATCAAGCCCGGCAGCCCGCGCCATCGCCATCAGGGCCGCGGCCTCGTCTCCTTCGCCGTGAATATGCAGGGCGCAGCGGGGATTTATCTTCAGATCGAAGTAATCGCCCTCCAACCCGGTTTCGGAAATATCAACCTGGCGGGCCGCTCCGGTCGCGAGTTCCAGCCGCCAGCAGGCCGTCCGCCGATCCCGTTGGGTATCGGAGATTTCTTGCAGCCATGCCGGGTCGGGACGGTGCAGCAGGGCAATCTCGACCGTGCCGCCGCAAGGCAGGGGCAGATCGACCGGCCCGCCCACGCCATAGATCAACCGCGTCACCGGGCCGGGTCGGTCCAGATGCGCGGCGATATCGGCATCGATGCAGCCAGCACCGAGACGTCCTACCCGGCCGCCATCAGGCCACAGGGCCATTGCAGCGCCAGGACGGCGTGGAAAGCCGCCTTCCGCACGGATGAGCAGCGCCAAGGCGCCATCGGGACGGGCCTGAATGGCGGCGAGCGGATCGATCATCATGTCGGACATATATGGATGGGTCTCCATTCTCATGCTGCTTACATGTATCGCCGCAGCGCCGGCTGCAAGACCCGGCAGCCCATGTCAAAAGCGAAAAGGCCGCCGCCCGGACGGGCGCGGCCTGACCGCAATACAGTCGAAAAGCAGATCTTACTTGATCTTGCCTTCCTTGTATTCGACATGCTGACGCGCAACCGGATCGTATTTCCGGACGGTCATTTTTTCCGTCATGGTGCGGGCGTTTTTCTTGGTCACGTAGAAATGCCCGGTCCCGGCCGAGGAATTGAGCCGGATCTTGATAGTCGTCGGCTTCGCCATAATCGTCGCTCCTGCTTCGGGGCAAGCCGCTTGACGCAAACCCCGTGGAATTCGTTTGAAGCCGCCTTGTAGTCGGGCCGCGCATGAAGTCAACCGGGAATCGCCCAAATTCCCGGCATTTTCGGGTTTGAAAGGCAGCTATGCAAAAATCGCGAGGATAAACATGCGCGGAGGGCCTGTAAGCCGGATTCTGTCCTCCGGGTTGCCCCGGATGGATGACCATTCCTCTGGCCCGGCCGTTGCCGGCCGGATCTAGCTGCCTACCCGGATCTGCTGGGGCAAGGCGGCCCTGCGGGTTTCCCCGCGCGCGATCCCTATTCGGCATTGCTCCCGGTGGGGCTTGCCATGCGGGAACTGTTGCCAGCCCCCCGGTGGGCTCTTACCCCACCGTTTCACCCTTGCCGCCCACAAGCAGGCGGCGGTCTGTTCTCTGTGGCGCTTTCCCTGGGGTTGCCCCCGCCGGGCGTTACCCGGCACCGTTGCCTCATGGAGTCCGGACTTTCCTCGCGGCCCCTTCCCTCGCGGCAAGCGACCACGCGGCCATCCGGCCCTCCGCGCATGACTGATATGGCGGGGATCGGGCGGGTGGTCAATGGGGCGCTGCCCCCGCACCCGTTCCGGGCGCTCCCCCGGGATATTGACATGAAGAAGAAGCTCTACCGGGCCGGGCGGTAGGTCAGCGTGCCGGCGACACCGCCGCCGCCGTCCTCGGGATGGTTGCGACCGTCCAGGACCTCGACGGAGGTGAAGTCGAAAGGGCTCACCCCTTCGATGCAGGCGGCATTCACACCGTATTCATTGGGGTTGGAGCGGCGGCGGTGATGGGTGTAAATGCCGCAATGACGGCAGAAGTAATGCTCTGCCACACGGGTGCCGAACTGGTAAAGGCCGAGCGCATCCTTGCCCGATAGCACGGTCAGCCCGTCAAGCGGCACACTGACGGCAACCGCACCGCGCATCCGGCAAAGGCTACAATCGCAGCGCCGGGCACTATGCAGCCCGTCCGTGAAGCGCAGATGCAGCCGGACGGCGCCGCAATGGCAGGCGGCCCCTGCCTCGGTCATGTCGAAATCAACCGGCATCCTGTCGTTCCCTTTCGTAGAGTTCAGCCGCCCCGGCGGCACGGCAACGATCCTCTGCCGTCTCGGGTCCCTGCCCCCATGGGCGGAAACGCAGGCGGAAGGCGGCAAGGCGGGTTTGCGGATCACCCTCGGGATAGCCGATGGCGTCGAGACTTTCGGCCAGGGGGCGGTCGGGGCCGTCATCGGGCCAGAGAGCGAGCCCCGTGCGGGCGAGACGTTGCCAGTCGAAACGCGGGCCGGGATCGATCTTGCGCCCCGGCGCCAGGTCGGAATGGCCGATCACCGCTTCGGGGCCGATCCGCCAGCGCGCCATGATCCCGCGCAGCAAATCAATCAGCGCATCCATCTGGCGGGCGGTAAAGGGGCGGTCTCCGGGATTTGCGATCTCGATCCCGATACTACGGGAATTGACATCCGCGCGCCCCTGCCACGCCCCCGCACCGGCATGCCATGCGCGGCGGTCTTCGGGCACCAGCGCCTCGATGCTCCCATCCTCGCCAACCAGCCAATGCGCACTGACCTCGGCCCGCGCGTCGCAAAGGCGGGCACGGGCCGAATGTGTATCATCCATGCCGGTATAATGCAGCACGATCAGTTCAGGGCGATAGCCGCGCCTGTCGCCGTGATTGGGGCTTGGATAGGGACTGCCCGTCAAAGCTGCGATTTACGGAAGGGCGCGGGATCCCATCCGCAGACAAAACCGTCGCCATCAGGATCCATGCCGCGCGGATCGCTCTGCGGTCCTCCGGCGGCAAGGAAGGCGGTCTGGGCGGCATCCGCCGATTCGTAGCTGGCGCAGACGCGGGCTGCCTGCGCTTGCGAACCCGCATTGCGGGGATAGGCCGCAGTGCCGGGCTGGTGGTCTGCCTCGAATGCGTAGCGCACCAGGACCGGGGTCGAGCCCGGATAAGGTCCGGTGGTGGTCTTTGGCAGCATGTCATCGGGAACGATCTGGACCGGCGCGTTCCCGCTGGCCCGGGATCCCGAGCGAACCCCCATCGTCGCCGGTGCCGGCACCGGCGAGCGTCCGGCAATCGCCTCGGCCGTCGGCGCCTTGGCGGGACGGGCGACGGGGATCACCTGCGGCGATTCATCGCCCGAGACCAACGCGACCTCTCTCTCGGCACGATACTTGCCGTAACTGCCAGCACCAAACTGGTAATTCGGGTTCCAGCCCCGATGCTCGCCACAGCCGGCAAGCGCCAGCACCGAAATCATCAACCAGCCGCGCATTTCGCCTCCGTCAGATATCCGTTGTCGTCCGCAACCTACCACCAGCGTTCGGGCTTGGCCACAAATCCCGCCGCCCGTTCCAGAACCAATGCCTGATTGAGCAATTCGCCCTCTTCGAAGGCCCGCCCGATCAGTTGCAATCCGAGCGGCAGACCCTGTTTGTCCAGCCCCACCGGAACCGAGATCCCCGGCAGACCGGCAAGGTTCAGCGTCACGGTGAATACATCGTTGAGATACATCTGCACCGGATCGGCCTGGTCCATCGCCCCCAGGGGGAAAGCCGCCGAGGGCGTGGCGGGCGCGAGGATCGAGTCGATTCCCTGCGCATAGGCCTCGTCGAAATCGCGTTTGATCAATGCACGCACCTTGCGGGCGCGGTTGTAATAGGCATCGTAAAAACCCGCCGAGAGGACATAGGTGCCGATCATGATCCGGCGCTGCACCTCGGGGCCGAAACCCTCGGCGCGGGTCTTCTCGTACATCTCGGTAATGCCGTCGCCCTGCCCCAGTTTCGCGCGCCGCCCGTAGCGCACGCCATCGTAGCGGGCGAGATTCGAGGACGCCTCGGCGGGCGCGATCACGTAATAGGCAGGCAGCGCGTATTTCGTATGCGGCAGGCTGATATCGACGATCTCGGCCCCGGCGTCACGCAGCATGTCGGCACCTTTCTGCCACAGCAAGTCGATCTCGGCGGGCATGCCATCCACGCGGTATTCGCGCGGAATGCCGATCTTCTTGCCGCGGATATCGCCGGTCAGAGCCGCCTCGAAGTCGGGAACCGGGATATCGGCGCTGGTCGAATCCTTATCATCGACCGAGGCCATCACGCCCAGCATGATCGCCGCGTCGCGGACGGTCTTGGTCATCGGCCCGGCCTGATCGAGGCTGGAGGCATAGGCGATCACCCCCCAACGGCTGACCCGGCCATAGGTGGGGCGCAGGCCGACCGTGCCGGTGAAAGCCGCGGGCTGGCGGATCGAGCCGCCGGTATCCGTGCCGGTCGCCGCGATGCACAGATCGGCCGCAACCGCCGCAGCCGAGCCGCCCGATGACCCGCCCGGCGTCAATTCACGCCCATCCGCCGCCTTCCACGGGTTCACCGCGCGGCCATAGCAGCTGTTCTCATTGGCCGAGCCCATGGCGAATTCATCCATGTTCAGCTTGCCCAGCATGACCGCGCCCGCGTCCCACAAGTTCTGGGTCACGGTCGATTCATATTCGGGCCTGAACCCTTCGAGAATCCGGCTGGCAGCCTGAGACGGCACCCCCTTCACGCAGAACACGTCCTTGATGCCAATCGGGATCCCGGTCATCGGGGTGGCGTCACCCGACTTGATTCGCGTATCCGCTGCCCGCGCCATCTCGCGCGCCTTGTCGGGGGTGCCATGGACAACCGCATTCAGCGCCCCTGCCCCCTCGATCGCGGCGAGGCAGGCATCGGTCAGCTCAAGCGAGGTCACCTCGCCCTTGCGCAACGCGGCACCGGCCTCGGCAATGGTCAGCCTGTTCAGATCGCTCATTCCACCACCTTCGGCACAGCAAAGAAACCCTCGCGCGCATCGGGCGCATTCGACAGGATTTGTTCGGGCATACCGCCCGTGGTCACGACATCCTCGTGCCGCTTCAATCGCATCGGGGTGACGCCGGTCATCGGCTCTACGCCCTCGACATCGACCTCGTTCAACTGCTCCATGAATTGCAGAATGCCGCTCAGCTCTCGTGCAAGGGCCGGCAGCGCCTCGTCCTCGACCGCGATCCGCGCCAGATGCGCGACCTTGCGGGCCTCGTTTTCGGTGATCGACATGGCTTTCCCTTTCGTTGTCAGGCGGTTTACAAGCCTGCGCGCGGGGCTGCAAGAAGTCGCCGCAAAGCTATACACGGAGAACCGCATGCAAGCCGCCCTTGCGATCCTACCGGTTATCGCCCTTGTCGCATTGGGGCATCTCGCGCGCCGCTTCCGGATCATTGCGCCAGAAAACTGGCCGGGGGTCGAGCAGCTCGGCTTCAGGCTGCTGTTTCCCGCCATCCTGCTGACTTCGATCTATCGCTCGGAATTATCCCTTGGCGCGCTCGGCCCCTACGTTCTTGGGCTGTCGGTGGCCTTTGCCGCGACCGGACTTGTCGCGATCCTTACCCGCCGCCCGCTGCGATTGAGGAACCCGCGCTTTACATCAATGTTCCAGGGCTCGATGAGGTTCAACTCACTGCTGGTGCTGGCGGTCGCGGCAAACGGTCTGGGCCCTGCAGCGCTGAGCGATCTGGCCGTGGCCATGGCCTTTCTGATCCCGGTCTTCAACATCTCGTCGATCATCATGTTGGCATTGTTTCCTCCCGAAAACGATCATGCCCGGTTAACATCCAGCCGCCGCCAGACCTGGCGCCGGATCACCACCGAGATCGCACGCAACCCGCTGGTCCTCGGCTGCCTGGCCGGGCTGGTCCTGAATGTTACAGGGGTGACGTTACCCGATTGGGTACTGGCACCGCTCGACTGGCTGGGCCAGGGGGCCCTGGCGGTCGGGCTGCTGTCGGTCGGCGCCGGGATCGAGATCAGACGCCTGTGGCAAAGCGATCCCGCCATGTGGATCGGCGTTGCGATGAGGCTGGCGATGTGCCCGGCGCTGTTCCTGCTGATCGCGATGATGCTTGGCCTGCCATCGGACCAGATCGCCTCGGGGGTGCTGCTGACCGCGGCGCCCGCGGCCTCGGTCGGTTTCATCCTGGCTCGGCAGATGGGAGGCGATGCCGATTTTTACGCCGATATGTTCACCTGGCAAACGGTTCTTTCGGCTCTGACACTGTCGCTGTGGCTGATCCTGGTCGGCCATTCGGCGACATGAGCGGAGGCCGCGAAAAATTTGTCGATCGGCTGAACTTTTCCCCTTGCACCCGGCAGGATGCTCGCCTAAACACCGCTCCACGCCGCCGGGCAGCCTCGGCAGCGACAAAAGGTGGCCCGTTCGTCTATCGGTTAGGACGCCAGGTTTTCAACCTGGAAAGAGGGGTTCGATTCCCCTACGGGCTGCCATTCGTGCACGAAACCTCAGGCAAACCGAATCTCGGAAAATTACCGCCGGGTTTTGCGGTTTGCGGCTCTCTCTGTGTTCTGCGCAAGATCTGGTTATGCCAACCGGGCAACCGCTCGGCTTAACTAGAAGTGATCTAATTACCGCCGCGGTCTTGCTGCTGCCCCGCCGCTTCCTCGCCAGGTTGCGCTGCAGGGCCATCGCCGATGCGCGCATTCAGTTCGGCGATCAGTTCATCGGTGATGTCGATCGCATCGAGCGAGACGAACACCGTTCGACGGTCCAGCACTGCAACCGCACCACGGCGCTGCATGACCTCTCCCATGACCGGCAATGCCGCCTGATAGAAGGCATTGCGGTCCGCCTCGGCCTGAGCGTTGAGATCCTGCACGACCTGTGCCCGCTCCCTCCGGATCCTGGTGGCACGAGTGTCGAATGCCTCGGCAAGTTTCCGGAATTCGGCCGGATCTATCGTCTCGCGCTTGCGGGTCAGCTCCGTCTCTTCGTCGGATAGCTGCTTGGCAAGCCGTTCATTCTCGGCCTCGATCCTGCTGCCTTTTTCATCCAGTTCCGCAGCGGCCCGCTGTCCCCATGCCGATTCGGCGAACAGCCGGTCCTGGTCGACTGTCAGGACCGGCGCGGTCAGGTAATCCGGACCGTTTTCATCCGTCTGGATGGTCCGGTTGGGCAGTTGTTCGGCATTCGGCGCCTCGGGTGGCGCGAGTTCTTCGGTCAGTTCCTGCGCCTGCACCGCCGACCCGGCAAGCAGGCAGGCGCAAGCCAGCCAGATTGCCATAATCATGCGAAGCCAATGCAGCATCAGAACCTTGTCGAAATGGTCAGGTCGAAGCTCTGTTCCTCGTCATAGTCTTCCTTGCGCAGCGCCTTGGAAAAGTTGAAGCGCAAAGGTCCGATCGGGGTCGTCCAGAAGATCGAGGCACCGACAGAGGCACGGATATACATATCGTCATCCACCTCGCCTGCGGTCCCCGCCGTATTGTCGAGCCCCCAGATCGAGCCCACATCGGCAAACAGACCGCCGGTAATGCCGTATTCCTCTGGCAGGCCGAGGGGGAACTGCGCCTCGGCGCGGGCAGCCCAGAAATAGTTGCCGCCCAGACCGTCCTCGTTGTCCGAGGTCAGGTCACGCGGCCCGATCCCGTTGGGTTCGAAGCCACGGATCTTGCTGCCACCACGGAAACGGTCGAGAATCCAGGTCTCGTAATCGCCATAGGCATGCACGGCCCCCGCTTCGATCTCGGCCCGCAGGGTGACTTCCTCGCGCCAGGCATTGCTTTCGATTCCCGCCAGCGCGGTCGTCGTAATGCTTTTCACATCACCGCCCAGCCCGGCGAAATCTTGTGAAAACTCCAGCTTGTAGCTGGTCAGCGGGTCAAGCCCGGTTCTCCGGGTGTCCCAGCTATAAGTATAGCCAAGCCCCGAGCTCAGGCGCGTTCCCGACTCATCCTGCAGGATCTGGGAGCTTGCCTCGTCGATATTCTCAAGCTTGTCTTCCGCGATACGGTAGCGCAGCTCCAACCGCCCATTCGCCGAAACCGGGAACTCGATCGAAGGGGAGATCCCGATCGAGCGGGTATCGTAATCGGAATTGAGGCTTTCGGTCTCATTATACCAGGTATTGAACCGGAAGCGCAGATCGCGTCCCAGGAAATAGGGCTCGACGAAATTGAGCGATGCCTGCCTGTCATCCTCGCCCGTCGCGACGGTTACGCCGACCGTTTGCCCGCGTCCCAGGAAATTGGTCTCGTTCAGCGATACATTGACGCCCACGCCCGAGTTGACGCCATAAGACGCTCCGAAAGAAAGCGAACCGGTCGGCTGTTCCTCGACATTGACGTCGACGATGACCTGCTCCGAGCTGGTGCCGGGACGGCTGTCCACCTGCGCATCCGAGAAGTAACCCAGTGCCCGGATACGCTCTGCCGCATTGCGGATCTCGCGCGGGTTGAACGGGTCGCCCTCGACCACGGTGAATTCGCGGCGGATCACTTCGTCCCGCGTCGTGGTGTTACCCTCGATATCGATCCGCTCGACGAAGACGCGCGGACCACGGGTCAGCGCAAAGACCAGGTCCAGCGTCTGGTTCGAGGGGTTGCGTGTCACCCTCGGCTCGATATTGACGAAATTCAGCCCCTGCTGGATCGCCACGGTCTCCATCCGGCGGATGGTGTTGTCGATGGCGGCCGGGTTGTAGTAATCGCCGCGCCCGACGCGGTTCTGCGCCGCGAATGCCGAGGCATCGACACCCGGGATCTCGGACACGGTGTTGATGCTGGCAAAACGGTAGCGGGGGCCTTCCTGGATATTGAAGGTGATATAGAAAGCATCGCGTTCGCGGGCGATTTCAGGAGCGATCCCCTGCACCCTGAAATCGGCATAACCGCGCGAACGGTAGAAATCGGTCAGCAGCTTCTCGTCCAGCGGGATCCGCTCGGGCGAGAAGGTATCGCGGCGGATGAGAGTCCGCAGAAGACCGGCCTGCTTCGATTCCAGGACCTGGCGCAGGCGGCGATCGGAATAGGCGCGGTTGCCGGAAAAGCTGATCCGCTCGACTTCGGTCAGGTCGCCTTCGCGGATCTCGAAGACCAGATCGACACGATTGTCGCTGCGCCGGATGATCTTGGGATCGACGCGGGCGGCCAGACGCCCTTCCGCCGCATAGGCCTGCGCGATATGCGAGGCATCGGCCAGGGCCTGCGACGGCTCATAGACCCGGCGCGACTGGCTTTGCACGACCTGGGCCAGTTGATCGTCCTTGATCCGGCGGTTGCCTTCAAAGCTGATCTGGTTGATGGTCGGGTATTCGCTGACCCTGATGACCAGCAGCCCCCCCTGCGGAACGATCTCGACCGTTTCGAACAGGCCGGAATTCTGCAAACGCTGCAACGCGTCGTTCAGCTCTCCGGCCGAAATGTCCTGCCCGCGCGGAATATTGGCATAGGAAAGAACCGTGGCCGGATCGACCCTTTGCGTCCCTTCGATCTGCACATCGTTGAAGACATAGGCCGCAGCGGGTTGCGGCATCAACAGCCCCGCCGGGACCGAGATCGTCAGAGCCGCCACCAGCGCGACCGCGCCCTTGCCCAGTTTCCGTGTCATTGCCGCCCCTTTTGTCCAGCCTGCATTGGCGCCCTGTCGACGCATTCTTTTGGTCCTTTCTCTATCCTTAACCGGGGTGGCCTGTCAAAAGCGCATCGCGTCTCAGGGGCAGAAAAGATCGTTTGTGAGACCAAAAATCATCAAACCAAGCACCGCAGCCATGCCAATCGCAGTCAAAAGATTAAGCGCACGGTCCGAGGGCGGCCGCCCGGTCACGGCCTCGAACGCGTAGAACATCAGATGACCGCCATCGAGAACCGGGATCGGCAGCAGATTCAGGAACCCGATCGCCGCCGACAGCACCGCAATCCACCACAGGAAGCTGTCCGCCCCTGCACTGGCGGCATGTCCGGTGCTTTCGGCGATGGAAATCGCGCCACCCAGGTTGCAGCTGCCGATCTGGCCGGAGATCATCGCCCACAGCCCCGAAAGCGAAGATGCGATAATGTCCCAGGTCTGGACGATACCCAGCCACAGCGCCTCGAACGGTCCGGCATGCCTTGTCGCGGGCTCGAAATAGCTGGCGCCGCCGGTGATTCCGATCAGCCAGCGCCTTTCGAAACCGCCATCCGCCGAGGGGATATCCTGCTCCTTGGGCACAAGGCTGTAGCTGGCCGTACCGCCGTCCTGCCGCCATACTTCCAGCAAAAGCGGCTGACCCTGCGCCGCGGACACGATTTCCGGCATCTGCGAAAAGCGAGAGATCGGCTGACCGTCTATGCTGACGATCACATCCCCTGCCTTCAGTCCAGCATCGGCGGCAGCGCTGCGCGGTGCGACACCCGTGATCCTGGCGGGCATCGGGTCGGGGCCGGTTACGGTGATCTCAGAACCGTCACGTTCCACCCGCCAGTCATGCTGTTGCGCGATGGGCAGTTCCTCGGCCGCGCGCGAGATGTCCTGCCAGTTCTCGACCGGCAGGCCACCGATCGCCAGCACCCGGTCACCGGAGTGTAATTCGTTTACCACCTGCAGGGGGGCGGATGCGATCTCTCCCAGCCTGACATCCTGCGTGGGCAGCCCCTGCACGATCGCAAAGCCCGCAAAAATCAGGATCGACAGGATGAAGTTGAAGACCGGCCCGGCCAGCAATGTCGAGAACCGCGCCCAGAGCGGGGCGCCGGTCAGCGTCTGCCGTCGCAGGGCGGGGTCGACCTTCAGCCCGGGTCCGGCGCTTGCGGCATTGGCGTCGCCCAGAAAACGGACATAGCCGCCAAGGGGAATGGCCGCGATCTGCCAGACGGTTCCCCGCCGATCCCGGCGCGCCAACAGCCGCGGCCCGAACCCGACCGAGAAAACCTCGGCCCGGATGCCAGACCACCGGCCAACGATGTAATGCCCATATTCATGCACGGTGACGATGATGGCCAGAACGATGACAAAGGCGGCCAGCGTCCACAGGGTTCCCCCGAATTGTGGGATCAGTTCACTCATGCTGCGGCCTCCTGCCGGGCAATGCGGTCCCAGTGCAGGACCGTCTCCAGATCGGCGGGCGCATCGGCAAAGCCCGCCCGTCCCGACAGCGTCGACAGCGCCGCCTCGACCCGGGGCGCCATCTGTGCAAAGCCGATCCGCTGCGCAATGAAATCGTCAAGCGCCTGTTCCTTGGCCGCGTTGAACACCGCCCCGGCCATGCCCCCCGCTGCCATCACCTCGCGCGCCAGCCGCAGAGCGGGCCAGCGGATCTCGTCCGGTTCGCGGAAACTCAGGCTGCCGATCCGGGCGAGATCCAGCGCGGCCACCGGAAGCGGTGCGCGTTCGGGCCAGTTAAGCGCATAGCCGATGGCATGGCGCATGTCCGGCACCCCCAGATGGGCGATGGTTCCGCCATCGACATGGGTCACCATCGCATGAATGATCGATTCCGGATGGACAAGCACCTTGATCCGTTCGGGTTCCAGCCCGAAAAATTCATGCGTTTCTATGACTTCCATGGCCTTGTTGAACATCGAGGCGCTGTCGATGGTAATCCGTTGACCCATCGCCCAATTGGGATGGGTCGATGCCTCGGCCACCGTTGCAGCCTCCAGCCGTTCCAGGGGCCAGTCGCGAAACGCCCCGCCCGAGGCGGTGATGGTCACATGTTTGACACTATCGCGGGTTTCCGAGCCAAGCGCCTGAAATATGGCGGAATGTTCGGAATCCACCGGCAGGATTTTCGCGCTGCTTCGTGCCGCCGCTGCGCGCATCAGTGGGCCGGCACAAACCAGCGATTCCTTGTTCGCCAGCGCCAGCACGCCGCCCTGGGCCAGCGCGGTCAGGCCCGGTGCCAGCCCCGCCGCTCCGACGATCGCCGACAGGACCCAATCCGCCGGGCGCGCCGCTGCCTCGATCAATGCCGAAGGTCCGGCAGCCGCCTCGACGCCACTTCCCTCCAGCCTTGCACGCAGATCGCCCAGTAATGCCTCATCTGCAGTAACCGCGATCTCGGCCCGCAATTCCCGCGCCATGCGGGCCAGCCGGTCGATATTCCGCCCGGCGGTCAGCGCGACGACATGGAATGCCTCCGCCCCGCCCGCACGGCGGATCAGGTCGACCCCGTTGGTCCCGACCGATCCGGTCGCTCCGAAAATCGAAATTCGTCGCATATCTCAGTTAACCGCCGGTAGACTGATCAGAATTCCCAGCACCATTGCCGCAAGCACCGCCCCTGTCACCGCGTCGAACCGGTCCATGAATCCGCCATGTCCCGGAATCAGGTTCGAGCTGTCCTTGACCCCTGCCCGCCTCTTGAGCCAGCTTTCGGCGATGTCACCCATCTGACCGGCAAGACAGACCAGCGGCGAACACCAGATCAACGCCATATCGCCCCATTCCGCAAGCCATAGAACCGTGCCAAAAATCAGTGCGCCGATCCAGCCGGAAATCGTGCCCGACCAGGTTTTCTTGGGGCTGAGCGATGGCCAGAATTTCGGCCCGCCAATAATCCGGCCAAAGAAATATCCCGCCGTGTCCGAAATGATCACGATCCCCATCAGCCACAGCACGAAGCCCAGCCCGAATTCCTCACGAAAACCGACAAGGCCGTAAGCGACCAGCAGGATCGCGATGCCGAAAAGCGCATAGGTCCAGCGGTCGCGCGCCGCCGCGCCGGGCAGACCGGCAATGATCGGCAGCAACAGCAGCAGCCATGCGAAGGGATAGGAAATCATGAGTGCGGCAAATTGCGCCAGCCCCGCGATCAGCGCCAGCGCCATCGGGCGCGAGCGTCCGAAGGGACCAGCATGAAGGCGCGGGTAGCGCCAGCCGGTCATCGCCGCGAGCTCCCAGAACGTGATCGCCGAGATCACCGCCATACCCAATCGCAACCAGACGCCCGATGCGGCCGCCAGCAGCACGCCGAGGGCCAACAGAACCAGTGTGGAGGCGATCCGCCGCGAGAGATCGGCCCATCTACCCGGGGGAACCGGCGTTTTCGGTGCTATCGGCCCCTTTTCGTTCATACGCCCCCAAAGCGGCGCTCGCGCATGCCGTAGCGGTCCAGAATGGTTCCCAGATGCTCGGGCGTGAAATCGGGCCACATCGTCGGCGTGAACTCGTATTCGGCATAGGCGGCCTGCCAGGGCAGGAAATTCGAGGTCCGCGTCTCGCCCGAGGTCCGGATCACCAGGTCCGGATCGGGATGACCTGCGGTATCCAGGCAATCCGCCAGATCGTTCTCGCCCGGATCGGAAACCTCGCCCCGCGCGATCTTCTGCGCCAGCCGCCCGGCCGCGCGGGTCAGTTCGTCCCGGCCGCCGTAATTGATCGCCACCGTCAGGTTCAGCCGGGTATTGCCCGAGGTGCGCGTCTCGATAGAGGACATCAGCGCCCGCAGCTTGGGATCAAGCCGATCCCGCCCGCCGATGAACCGCAGCCGCACGCCCTCTGCGGACATACCCTCGGCCTCGCGCTCGATATAGCGGCGAAAAATCTTCATCAGGCCAAGCACTTCCTCGGTCGAGCGTTTCCAGTTCTCGGTCGAGAAGGCGTAAACCGTCAGCCAGTCCACCCCCAGCTCGGGGCAGGCGCGAACGATCTGCTTGACGCGCTCGGCGCCCCGGCGATGGCCAACCAGGCGCGGCCAGCCGCGCTCGGTCGCCCAACGGCCATTTCCATCCATGATGATGGCAACGTGACGCGGACGCCGATCCGCGCCCCCCGAAGTCATGGCCTGTGCGGCTTCAGCGGCCATGATCCCTCAAACCTGCATGATTTCGGCCTGCTTGGCCTCAAGCGCCTCGTCGACCCCGGCAATCATCTTGTCGGTCAGTTCCTGAACGGCCGTTTCCCAGAATTTCTGGTCATCCTCGGGCATGCCACTGGCCTTGCCCTTCTTGACCTGATCCATCCCGTCACGGCGCACATTGCGGATCGCGACCCGGGCGCTTTCGGCATATTGGGCGGCAACCTTGGTCAATTCGCGGCGCCGTTCCTCGTTCAGTTCCGGGATCGGCAGCATGATGATGGTGCCGTTGGTCTGCGGGTTGATGCCGAGGCCGCTTTCGCGGATCGCCTTCTCGACTTTGCCGACCATCGACTTGTCCCAGATGTTGATGGTGACCATGCGCGGCTCGGGCACGTTCACGGTGCCCAGCTGGTTGATCGGCGTCATCTGGCCATAGGCCTCGACCTGGACCGGCTCGACCATCGAGGCCGAAGCGCGGCCGGTGCGAAGCGACGCGAATTCATGGCGCAGGCTTTCCATCGCGCCCTTCATCCGCCGTTCCAGATCGTCTATGTCGATTTCGATGTCCTCTGCCATATTCGGACTGCCTCTGAATTGGATTTTCACCGCTTGTAACCGCAATATACAGGCTTGGCAAAGGCTTTACCCGCCGATCGGCGGGCATTTGACCGTCAGGAGATCATGGCGAAGGGCGGCCTCAGTTATGCACGCGCGTATAGGTGCCGTCGCCTTCCAGGATGGTGCGGAAACCGCCCGGTTCGTCCAGCGAAAAGACGATGATCGGAAGCCGGTTGTCACGCGCCAGCGCGATGGCCGAGGCATCCATCACCCCCAGATGTTTCTGCAGCACCTCGTCATAGGTCACGCTGGTATAGCGCTGCGCGTCGTCGTGTTTCTTGGGATCCTTGTCATAGACGCCATCGACCTTGGTTCCCTTGAAGATTGCCTCGCAGTTCATTTCGTTGGCGCGCAGCGTGGCGGCGGTATCGGTGGTGAAATAGGGATTGCCCGTTCCGGCGGCAAAGATCACGATCCGCTTCTTTTCCAGGTGCCGGATGGCGCGGCGGCGGATATATGGCTCGCAGACCTCATCCATCCGGATGGCGCTGATGACGCGGCAATGCAGACCCTTGGCCTCCAACGATGATTGCATCGCCAGCGCGTTCATTACCGTGGCCAGCATTCCCATATAGTCGGCCGTGGTGCGCTCCATCCCCTGGGCGCTGCCCTGCAATCCGCGGAAGATATTGCCGCCGCCGATGACCATGCAGACCTCGACGCCCATCTTGGCAACCGATTCGACCTCGTCTGCAATGCGGGCCACGGTGGGCGGATGCAGGCCATATCCCTGATCGCCCATCAGCGCCTCGCCCGAGATCTTCAGCATCACCCGGCCATATTGGGTGGGCGCAGAGCCCTCTCGATCAGTCATGTCCTGTCCTTCTCCTCGCCGGGCCGCCGCTTTCATTGCCGCGCAAAATGTCGCAAAAAGCAGGCAGGATCAACTACCCGGAACCATGCATGCAAGTCTCTGATCTCGCACAGATCGACCCGGGGCGCCACCTGCTGATCGCAGGACCGACCGCCAGCGGCAAATCGGCGCTGGCGCTGGCGGTCGCGCAGGCGCAGGGCGGGCTGATCGTGAATGCCGACGCGCTGCAAATCTGGTCCTGCTGGCGGGTTCTGACGGCACGCCCCTCCGAGACCGAGGCGGCGGCGGCCCCGCATGCGCTTTACGGGCATGTCACGCCGGATCGCGGCTATTCCGTCGGGGATTGGCTGCGCGAACTGGGCGGATTGCTGGACGGGCAACCGGAGCGCCGGCTGATCGTCGTGGGCGGCACCGGGCTTTACCTGACGGCATTGACGCGGGGACTGGCCTATGTGCCCCCCGTTCCCGCCGAGATTCGCGCGGCCGGCGACGCAATGCTGATTGACAAGGATGGACTGGCGCAAATGGTAAGCGAACTCGACCCGGCCAGCCGGCAGCGCCTCGACCTGCACAACCCGGCGCGTGTCCAACGCGCGTGGGAGGTCTTGCAGGCGACGGGGCGCGGGCTGGCATCGTGGCAGGCCGAAACGCCGCCGCCGCTGATCCCCGCCGCCGACTGCCAGCGGCTGGTGATGGAGGCCGACCGGGACTGGCTGGCCGACCGCATCGCCCGGCGCTTTCACATGATGATGGCCGGGGGCGCATTGGCGGAAGTGGAGGCAATGTTGCCCGAGTGGCAGCCCGGCAAGCAATGGGCACGGGCCATCGGAGCACCGGAACTGGTCGCGTATCTGCGGGGAGAAATGGATCTGCAGACCGCGACCGAGCGCGCCATCATTGCGACCCGGCAATATGCCAAATCGCAGCGGATATGGTTCAGGAACCGGATGAAAGATTGGCAAAGCTGGCCGGTCAAGCCCGACCGGTAACACGGGCAATCATGCGACATGGATGAATATTTTTTGGTTTCCCAGTTGTCGAGTGGCCAGAGTTAGGCGACAATTTACCCGGACAGTATATGAGTTCACGGTTAGTATGGCGTCTTATGGTCGAACAGATTGGGAGGGCGGCTTTCCCTTCTCGCCCAGCCCCTTCGCGGAACGGAGCCCGACAAGCCGGCACCGTCTGACCGGAGACAGCCTGTCGAAGACCGGGATCAACGACGCGCATATTCCCGAAGGACGTGCCGTCAACCTATCTGCCCATCGCCATGACATGCCCCGGCACGAGCCTCTCTACCCGCCCATGGCGCCCAATGCGCTGCCGGTGGCGAGCCGTCCTTTCGCTCAACGTCCGGTGGTGCGGCAATCGGGATTGCGGCTGCTGCCCCTCGCAAGCTTCGTATGGGGCAGCCGCGCGAAACCTCCGCGCCCCCGGACGCGGGCCGATCACCTCCTGCTCTGGGTGATCGCGGGGCATTTGCAACTGGATTTCCCGCGCCAGCAGCATGTCATGGGTAAGGATGCGGTCCGCTATATTCCCGCCGGCACCGCCTTTGCGGCGCTGCCGATGACCGGAACCGAGGGCTACGCCCTGCTGCTGGCACCGGGATTGCTGCATGAAACCGACCCGCCCTTTCCCCGGCATGCGCTGAGCGGCTCTGTCGGGGAAGCAGCGGAGGCCCTGCTTGCGACTCTCAAGGAACTGGCCGCGGAAAGCGCGAAACCGAACAGCGGCAAGGCCATTCACTGCCTGCTCGGAGTTCTGGCACTGCGCCTTGCCCGGCTGGAGCCGCCACGGGCTAACGCGGCGCGCCCTCCCCTCCCGGGCGAGGCGCAGCGCCCGCTCGTCGAACGCTTTATCGCGCTGGCCATGGCGAATTTGCATCAGGGGCGCACGATCGCCGATCTCGCGGATGAACTGGGAACAGGCACGGCAGCGCTTGACGATGCCTGCCGGAACGCGCGAGGCAAGCGCGCAATCGAACTGATGCATGAGCTGCGGCTGCAGCGGGCAGTCGAAATGCTGCGCGAGACCACCCGTGACCCGGCGCAGATCGCAAGGGAGCTTGGCTATACCAGCCATGCCCATTTCACCCGCAGCTTTGTCGCAGCCACCGGCCGGCTTCCCGAGACATTCCGGGACCAATCGGGTCGCGATCAGCCGGATTGATCCGCCGGGTCATCGCCGCCACGTCCCCGGAACCCGGTCGCGACCACGAATTTCTCGGATGAATCGCTGCGGCTGGCGGGCGGCTTTACATTGGCGACTTTCTGGAAATTCCGCTTCAGCATCGCCTGCATCTCGTTTTCCGCCCCACCGGCCAAGACCTTGGCGACAAAAGTTCCGCCCGGTTCAAGGATATCGAAGGCCAGCGCCGCCGCTGCCTCGACCAGCGCGACGATGCGCAGGTGATCCGTGCCCTTGTGACCTGAAGAGGCCGCCGCCATGTCCGACATCACGACATCGGCGGCTCCGCCGAGCCAGTCCTTGACCTTGTCATCGGCGCCATCCGACAGGAAGTCCAGCACGTGGATCTCGGCCCCGGCAATCGGATCGACCTCCTGCAGGTCGACACCCAGGACCCGGCCTATCGGCTTGCCGGATTTCTCGCCAAGCGCATTCACCCGCTGCACGGCCACCTGGCACCATCCACCCGGCGCACAGCCCAGATCGACCACGCGGGCGCCAGGCACGAGAAAGCGATACTTGTCATCCAGCTCGAGGATCTTGTAGGCGGCCCGGCCCCGATACCCCTCGCGCCTGGCGCGGGCCACATAGGGATCGTTCAACTGCCGCTCCAGCCACAGCTTGCTGGACAGCTTGCGCCCCTTGGCGGTCTTGACCCGAACCTTCAGATCGCGCTGTCCGCGCCCGCTGGATTTTCCCGCCCGGCTGCCGCCCGCGCCTTTTGCCGTCATCATGCCACTCCGTTCAGCCCTTCCGGCCTGAGCACCCCATCGCGCACCATCTGGGCATAAAGCAACCCCTCGCGAAGTCCGCGATCCGCAACCGACAACTTGTTCGTCGGCCAGACCCGCATCAGGGTCTGCAGGATCGCGGCGCCCGACATGATCAGCGCATGCCTTTCCCGCCCGATCCGCGGATCCATGCGGCGGCCATCCGGGCCAAGGGCCAGATAGGAATGGATCACCCGGTCGATCTGCTCGGTGCTCATCGTCAGGCCGTCCACCTTGTTGCGGTCATAGCGGCGCAGATTGAGATGGCTTGCCGCGACCGTGGTGACGGTGCCCGATGTGCCGATGATCTGGAAACCCTCGTCGGGCGAGCCATCCGCATAGGGCGCGAAATCGGCCAGAAGTTCCTCGAAATACCAGCTCATCAGTGCGAAACGGCCCTGATCGTCCTCGACATCGGCAAACATGTCGCGCAGCGTCGCGACCCCCAATGGCACGCTGATCCAATCCACTACCCGCGCACCGCCCGGTTGCGGATTGCCGAAACCATCGCTCAAGCGCATGATCGCGCGCGGACGC
This sequence comes from Paracoccus alkanivorans, assembly GCF_003697785.1. Lineage (GTDB taxonomy): Bacteria > Pseudomonadota > Alphaproteobacteria > Rhodobacterales > Rhodobacteraceae > Paracoccus > Paracoccus alkanivorans. The sequence goes on from NZ_QOKZ01000005.1 coordinate 115,276, forward strand.
TCGCGCGGCTCGACATCCTCCAGGTCGATCCAGACCAGTTCGGTCGATCCCCCACCGATATCCACGACAAGAAGCGTCTCGGTCTTGTGGCTGACCAGCGGCGCACAAGAGATCACCGCCAGCCGCGCCTCTTCCTCGGCGTCGATGACCTCCAGGGGCAACCCCGTCTCGCGGCGGATATTACGCATGAAATCGCGGCTGTTCCGCGCCCGTCGGCAGGCCTCTGTCGCGACCAGCCGCATGCTCTTGACGTTGTGCTGCTCCAGCTTGCGGCGGCAGACCTGCAATGCGTGGATGGTGCGCGCCATCGAACTCCGGGACAAGCGCCCCGAAGCTTCCAGCCCCAATCCAAGCTGCACCGGCTTGGAGAAGCTGTCCACGACCTGAAACTGACTGCCGCGCGGTCGCGCAATCAGCATCCGGCACGAATTTGTCCCGAGGTCGAGCGCCGCATAAAGCGCGCCCTCCTCGGTCTGGCGGGTGACGGACGGCTCAACCGTATTTTTCGGGAACGCGCCCCCACCCGCGGGACGCCTGGGCGCCATAATCACGCCCTCCGATCTCAACTTGGTTTCAAGGTAGCCTGCGGAAAGGGCGCGTTCAAGGGCGCAGCAGGGATTAAAGTCAGCCAGTCTCCATTCGGCTCGTCAACCGCAGGCCGGTCATATGGATTGATGTGGTTTGCCGGAATTGCATAGGGTTCACACTTTCCTGCCCGCACGGACGGACGGCGCAGGTCCCGTGCAACGGATCGGAAACAAGCCGCGCGGGATAGCGGATGCCGGGGCTTTGCCCGTTTGTCCCGTCCCTACAGTCCGTTGACCGGAACCTTCAGCATCGGGCGGCCATCCTTGTCGGTCGGCACCTCGCCCGCCCGCATGTTCACCTGAAGCGAGGGGATGATCAGCCGCGGCATCGCCAGTTGCGCATCGCGCTCGGTGCGGAAGCGGATGAACTCCTCGCGGCTTCGCCCGCCACCGACATGGATATTATGGGCCTTCTCCTCGGCCACGGTGGTTTCCCACCGGATGTCGCGCCCGTTCGGGCCGTAATCGTGGCACATGAACAGCCGCATCTCGTCGGGCAGTGACAGCACCTTCTGGATACTGTCGTAAAGCACCCCCGCATCCCCGCCGGGGAAATCCGCACGGGCCGAGCCGCCATCGGGCATGAAAAGCGTGTCTCCCACGAAAGCCGCATCGCCCATGACATGGGTCATGCAGGCGGGCGTATGACCGGGCGTGTGGATGGCAAAACAAGGCATTTCGCCGATCATGTAGCGGTCGCCATCCTCGAACAGGTGGTCGAACTGGCTGCCGTCGCGCTGAAACTCGGTCCCCTCGTTGAAAATCTTGCCGAAAACCTCCTGCACCACCATGATATTCGCGCCGGTCCCGATCTTGCCGCCCAGGCGGTCCTGTATGTGGGGCGCGGCCGAGAGGTGATCGGCATGGACATGGGTCTCGATGATCCATTCCAGCCGCAAATCACGGCGGCTGACCTCTTCGATCAGCTTGTCGGCATGCTCAAAGGTGATCCGCCCGGCCGCATAGTCGATATCCATGACTGAATCGATGATCGCGCATGCATCCGAGGCCGGGTCCTTCACGATATAGCTGATCGTGTTCGTCGCGGGATCGAAATGACCGCAGACATCCGGCCTGATGGACATCGTCACGGGATAGCCTGTCATCTTCCCTCCGGGATCTGTGCGGCTGCTTCTCGGGAACGAATATAACCGTTCCCCGGCCCATATGCATCCCCGGCAAATGCCAAAAGGCCCTGTCCTTTTACCTTATCGGAGCTTGACGCTTCCTGCCCGGCGCGGCAAGCAATCGGCATGATGGATATTCGCCCGGTCGCTCACCCGCTTGGAAAAGTCGTTGTCGTGCTGGGCGCATCGATGGCCCTTCCCATGGCGGCCGACTGGTGGGCGGGAAACCCGCATTGGGCGGTGTTCCTGCAATCCGGCGTCATCACCATCATCGCGGGGCTGCTGATCACGGTCGCATCGCGGGGTGATTACCGCTCGCTCAACATTCAGCAGGCATTCCTGATCACCTCGGGAATCTGGGCGGTCCTGCCCGCATTCGGCGCTCTGCCCTTCATGCTGGGCCAACCGAATGCAGGCTTTACCGATGCCTATTTCGAGGCGATGTCCGGCATCACCACCACCGGCACAACCGTCTTTCCCGAACTGGACAACCTGCCGCGCGGAACGCATCTGTGGCGCGCCATCCTGCACTGGATCGGCGGGCTGGGGATCGTTGTCGTCGCCATGGTGTTCCTGCCGGTGATGCGGGTCGGCGGCATGCAGTTCTTCCGCTCGGAGGGATTCGACACCCTGGGGAAAATCCTGCCCCGCGCCGGAGAGATCGCGGCCGAGATGACCCGTTTCTATGTCCTGCTGACAATCGCGGCCATATTGACTTATATCCTGCTGGGGCTAAGCGGATACGACGCGGTCGTCCACGCACTGTCGACCGTGTCCACCGGGGGCTTCTCCAGTTACGACGCAAGCTTCGGCGCCTTTCTCGGGGCGCCGGAATGGGCGGCCTCCGTTTTCATGATCCTCGCCTCTATTCCCTTCATCCGCATGGTTCAGGTGATGCGTGGGAACTTTCTGCCGATATGGCAGGACAGCCAGATCCGCGCCTATCTGCGCTGGATTCTCTATACTTGCGCGGTGATAGCCCTTTACCGGTTGCTGGTCATGCAACAGGGCGACAATCCGGGCGATCTGATCCGCGAAACCGTCTTCAACACCATCTCGACCTTTTCCGGCACCGGCTTCGCCTCGACCGACATGACGGCGTGGGGGCATCTGCCATTGGCATTGCTGGTCGTCGTCGGATTGATCGGCGGCTGCACCGGATCGACCGGCTGCTCGGTCAAGGTTTTCCGCTATCTCGTATTGTTCCAGGCCATCCGCGCACAGGTCCGGCGACTGCACTCGCCGCACCGCGTCTATCCCTTGCGCTATGACGGACGCCCTCTAGAGCAGGAGGTGATCGATTCCGTGATGGCTTTCTTCACGCTGTTCATGCTGTCATTCGGGCTGCTGATCGTCGGGCTGTCGCTGACCGGGCTGCACACGCAAACCGCGCTGACCGCCGCATGGACGGCCATCGCCAATGTAGGCCCGGCCTGGGGTCCGGAGATCTCGGCGAACGGATCGGTCGTCGATTTCCCGGCCAGCGCGAAATGGCTGATGATCCTCGGGATGTTCCTCGGAAGGCTTGAACTGGTTTCGGTGCTGGTGCTGCTGCTGCCGAAATTCTGGCGGTCCTGAACGGCGGGCACCTGCCTGTTTGTCAAAACATCCCCAAGGCCGCCGGAAGGGCGTAGCGTCAGCGGAGATAATCCCGGGGCATTGCAAGACAAAGGCCTTAGGGCTGCCCGGTCACGCTCTCCAACTGCGCATCGTCATGTTCCGGCGTGTTTGCCAGGTCATTCCGCGCGGGAGCATGGCGGGCAAAGCTGTCGCTCATCTCGGCGGCAAGTCGGGTCTGGTTTTCGGTATCTTTCGCCGGCCAGATCAGCACGAAGCCCTCCGCCCGCCCGTCGCGCACCCAGCCCTCTGCCCGGCCATGGTGATCGGCATTCTTGCCCGTCAGCAGGACATGGCCCTTCTCGATCATCCGCTTGGGCTGCGGCACCCAGCCAAGCGCCGTGACCAGCCCGGACAGGTCGAGAAGCTCCTGCTGCCCGCCCGGCTGGCTGAACAGGATCAGCGCCGCGCCGGAATCGTTCTTCGGCGCATAGATCGACAACGCCCTTTCGGTGCGGTCGAATTGCAGCTTGTCCATCGGCGCGGTGAGACTCAGCCCGGTATGCTCGTCCTCCAGCGCCGTCAGCCCCAACTCGTCGCGCCACGCCGCGCGCCGTTCGATCAGCTTGCGCATGGCGGTGCCGGGATCGGGGGAAAGCCGCTGCCCGGTGATCTCGGCATTGATGGCGGCGCGGGTCTGGGGTCCGGCCTTGCCGTCGATATCGCCCTCGTATAGCCCCGCCCAACGCAGCGCTTTCTGCACCTCGTCCATCGGCGGCATCTCCTGCGGTTCGCCAGGCGCCGGCAGATCGGGGGCTTCGCCGGGTGTCACCGCCTCGCCCATCTCCGCAGCATCCGAGGTAAAGGCGTCACCGGGCATCAGGTCGGCCTGCTTGAAGGCGGCCAGCCATGCAAGGGCGGTGTCCTCCTCCAGCGGGCCGAGCGCCACGCCATACCAGCCACCCGGCAAATGCCACAGACCGGCATCGGGGAAATTCCCGTGCCATTCCGCCAGCGCTTCCTCGGCCTCGGCCTGAGTGCGCAAGGATTGCAGCCGGATATAGGTGCCCGCTGCCGCGGCGGCAGGCTCTGCAACGGCTTCGGACCCGTCGGCTTGCCCCCCGGCAGTCACCGGATTGACCTGCAGGTTTTCGGGATCCGTGGCCGCAGCCCCGCCGTCCTGCATCGGTTCGGCATTGTCGGAAGGCGTGGCAGCAACCGGTGTCAGTTCGACATTCCGCCCCGGCTCGGCCACGAAACTGTCAACCGGGACCTCTCCGGCGGCCCGCAGCTCGGCCAGCCGGGCCTCGGCCTCTTCCGGCGACAATGGCCCCAGTGCAATGCCGATCCAGCCGCCGCTCAGCGGAAATGTCACCACATCGTCGAATTTCCGCCGCCAGCCCTCGGCGGCCTCGTTCGCTGCCGCCTCGCCCCGCTTGGCCTCGATCCGTATAACCGCATCCTGTGCGAAACCTGCCACCGGCAAACCCGCCGACAGAATCCCTGCCGCCAGAACCATCGTCGTCACGTGCCGCATACCGGCCTCCTTTGCGGATCGCTGTCCGACCCTTTATTGACCCTGCCCCAAGCCACGCCTAGAAGGCGCGGGACGCTTTGCACGATCTATGCAAAAAGGACGCCCCGATGACCAGCCCCAACCGCCCCCGCAGCTTTCAGGAGGTCATTCTCCGCCTGCAGAATTACTGGGCCGGACAGGGCTGCGCGATCCTGCAGCCCTATGACATGGAGGTGGGCGCCGGCACCTTCCATCCCGCAACCACCCTGCGCGCCCTTGGCTCGAAGCCCTGGGCGGCGGCCTATGTCCAGCCCTCGCGCCGCCCGACCGACGGCCGCTATGGCGAGAACCCGAACCGGCTGCAGCACTATTATCAATATCAGGTGATCATCAAACCCAGCCCCGCAAGTTTGCAGGAGCTTTACTTGGGCAGCCTGCGCGCCATCGGCCTTGATCCGATGATCCACGATGTCCGCTTCGTCGAGGATGACTGGGAAAGCCCCACGCTCGGCGCATGGGGACTGGGATGGGAGGTCTGGTGCGATGGTATGGAAGTCAGCCAGTTCACCTATTTCCAGCAGGTCGGCGGGCACGACTGTCGCCCCGTCTCGGGCGAGCTGACCTATGGGCTGGAGCGGCTGGCGATGTATGTGCTGGGTGTCGAGCATGTGATGGACATGCCCTTCAACGACCCCGACGCCGCCATTCCGCTGAGCTATGGCGATGTCTTCCGCCAGACAGAGCAGGAATATTCGCGCTGGAACTTCGATCAGGCCGACACGGACACGCTGTTCCGGCATTTCGAGGATGCCGAGGCCGAATGTGCCCGTATCCTCGGTGCGGACGAGACAGACAGCGCCGGGCGGCGTATCCCGATGGCGCATCCGGCCTATGACCAATGCATCAAGGCCAGCCATGTCTTCAACCTGCTGGACGCGCGCGGGGTGATTTCCGTCACCGAGCGGCAGGCCTATATCGGACGGGTTCGCGCACTGGCCAAGGCATGTGCCGACCTGTTCGTGACCACTGATGCCGCGGGGGCGCAGGCGTGAACGGCAAGATCGTCGGCCTTGTCCTGATCCTGTCCGCCGCCGTCGCGGGGGGCGGGATCTGGTATGCGCAGGAATATGGTTTCTACGACGAGATCGCGCCGGGCAGCCCGGCAGCCGCCGTGCAGATCCAGACCGATGCGGGGGCACGGGACCTTCAGATGGCCGATTTCAAGGGTATCGACGCCGACAGCTCGCCGATCCGCTGGCGCGCCTGTTTCCGCATCGAGGGTGATTTCCCCGACGCCATCCCCTTCGAAGGCGCCACCCCGTTGATTGGCCCGCGCTGGTTCGATTGCTTCGATGCCGAACAGATCGGCGCGGATCTCGAGTCCGGCGCCGCCCGTGCCGTCCTGAGCCAATCCGAGATCCACCCGGATGTGGACCGCGTGCTGGCGATCTATCCCGATGGCCGCGCCTATGGCTGGCACCAATATAACGACAAGACCCCGGAACGCGGAGTGATGGACTGATGCCCGACCTTCTCATCGAGCTTTTCTCGGAGGAAATCCCCGCCCGGATGCAATCCCGCGCCCGTGCGGACCTGAAACGCCTGATCACCGACGGGCTGGTCGAGGGCGGTCTGACCTATGCCTCGGCGGGCACGTTCAGCACCCCGCGCCGGTTGGTGCTGGCCATCGAGGGCCTGACCGCCCACAGCCCCACCACCCGCGAAGAGCGTAAGGGTCCTCGCGTGGACGCACCTGAAAAGGCGTTGGAAGGGTTCCTGCGCAGCGCGGGCCTGACCCGTGATCAACTGGAAAAGCGCGACGACAAGAAAGGGCAGGTCTGGTTCGCCACCATCGAGAAACCGGGCCGCCCCGCAGCCGAGATCGTGGCCGAGGTGCTGGAATCCGCGATCCGCAACTTTCCATGGCCGAAATCCATGCGTTGGGGGGACGGGCCGCTGCGTTGGGTGCGTCCGCTGCATTCGATCCTGTGCATCCTGACCGATGAAACCGGCGCATCCGTGGTGCCGCTGACCGTCGAGGGCATCACGGCGGGCGACACGGCACGCGGCCACCGCTTCATGTCGCCCGAGCCCTTCGCGGTTTCGGGCTACGAGGATTATGCCGCGAAACTGCGCCGCGCCCGGGTCATGCTGGACCAGGACGAACGCGAAGCCGCGATCCGGCAGGAGGCCGACAGCCTCGCCTTCGCGCGTGGCTGGGAGATCGTGCCGGATGACGGGCTGATGTCCGAGGTTGCCGGGCTGGTCGAATGGCCGGTGCCGCTGATGGGGGTGATCGAGGAGCGTTTCCTCGACCTGCCGCCCGAGGTGCTGCAGACCTCGATGAAGGAACACCAGAAATTCTTCTCGGCTCGCAATCCAAAAACCGGACGGATCGAGGGTTTCGTCACCGTCGCCAATATCGAGACCGCCGATGACGGTGCGACGATCCTTGCCGGGAACCAGCGCGTGCTGGCAGCCCGCCTGTCGGATGCCGCCTTCTTCTGGGAAAACGACCTGCGCGACGCGAAAGCGGGCATGGAGGAATGGGCCGAAGGTCTGAAATCCGTGACCTTCCACGGGCAATTGGGTTCTCAGGCGGACCGCATCACGCGCATCGCGGCACTTGCCCGCAAAATCGCGCCGCTGGTCGGGGCAGATCCCGATCAGGCAGAGCAGGCCGCCCAGCTGGCCAAGCTGGATCTGCGCTCTGCTATGGTCGGCGAGTTTCCCGAATTGCAGGGCATCATGGGCAGGTATTACGCCAAGGCCGCGGGCCATGCCGATGCGGTGGCCGATGCCGCGCGGGATCACTATTCGCCCCTTGGCCCCTCGGACGCGGTGCCCTCTGCCCCGGTCTCGGTCGCCGTGGCGCTGGCCGACAAGATCGACATGCTGACCGGGTTCTGGGCCATCGACGAGAAGCCAACCGGTTCGAAGGATCCCTTCGCGCTGCGGCGGGCGGCGTTGGGGGTGATCCGGCTGGTGCTAGTCAATCATCTTCGATTCAACCTGCTTAATACAATACAACAAGGGACTAGATTGGTCCAACAACAGCGCTTCTTGGCTGCGGTGGAGGATACCGGAGCGGACTACGAAAAAGCTGCCGCAGTATTGGGCGTGTCGGCCGATACGCTTAAAGATAGTAAAAATGCAATTAGAAGAGACTTACTCTCGGCGGAGGAAGAAGAAGTCGAGCGTCAAAAGCTTTATGAAATGATGCCTGCCGTGGAAGCTGCGGCACAAAAACTTTTCGCTGCAGACGCCGACCTCCTCGCCTTCCTCCATGACCGTCTCAAGGTCCATCTGCGCGATCAGGGTATCCGCCACGACATCATCGACGCGGTGCTGGCGCAGCCCGGCAATGACGATCTGGTGCAGGTGGTGAACCGTGCCACCGCGCTGAACGAGATGCTGAAGACCGAGGACGGGCTGAACCTGACGCAGGGGCTGAAACGCGCCGGAAACATCCTTGCGCAGGCCGAGGGCAAGGATGGCGTCGAATACAGTTTCGGCGCCGATCCGAAATTCGCCGAAACCGGCGAGGAACGCGCCCTGTTCACCGCGCTCGACACGGCGGAACCGGCGATCAGGGGCGCCATGGAGGCAGAGGATTTCCCCGCCGCCATGACCGCCATCGCCGGGCTGCGTGCGCCCATCGACGCGTTCTTCGAGGCGGTGCAGGTCAATACCGACAACCAGATCGTCCGGCGTAACCGGCTCAACCTGCTTTCCCGCATCCGCGAGGCAGGCCGCCAGATCGCCGATTTCACCCGGATCGAGGGCTGAGCGCCTCCGCGCCATGCCCTTGCCCGCATGATTGAAGGTTCCAAGCCCGCCGGCCTCTTTTCTTGCCGCTCGGGTTGCGCTAAACCATTGCCATCCCTCACAGGAGCCTTGTCCATGAAAGCCGCCGTCATCACCTTTCCGGGATCGAATTGCGATCGTGACCTAGCGGTTGCGCTTGAACAGGCCGGGGCCGAGGTGACGCGGGTCTGGCACAAGGACAGTGCGCTTCCGGCGGGCACGGAGCTGGTGGCGGTGCCGGGCGGTTTTTCCTATGGCGATTACCTGCGCTGCGGCGCGATTGCCGCGCAATCACCCATCGCCCGGAACCTGCGCGAGCACGCGGACAAGGGCGGTTACGTGCTGGGGATCTGCAATGGCTTTCAGGTGCTGACCGAACTGGGCCTGCTGCCCGGCGCATTGATGCGCAACCAGGGGCTGACCTTCCTGTGCAAGCCAGCCCCGCTGAAGGTCGCCACCACCGACAGTGCCTATACCTCCGGCTATGCTCCGGGCCAGACGATCACTATTCCCGTCGCCCATCACGATGGTAATTTCCAGATAAGCGAGGGCGAACTCGCGCGTCTGCGGGACGAGGACCGGATCGCCTTCACCTATGCGCCGGCGATCAACGGCTCGGTCGGGGATATCGCGGGAATCCTGTCGGCCAATCGCCGGGTTCTGGGCATGATGCCCCATCCCGAGCGTGCCGCCGATACAGCATTGGGGGGCCTGGATGGAAGGCCCCTGTTCACAGGGTTGGTCGAGGCGCTTGCCTACGCCTGACTTGAGCGCCGCCCGATCTGGCTCTAGATTGCGCAAGTTGCGCAATAATGGCGAAAGTGCGGTCCGTGACCGGTAAAGATGATATCGCAGCGGCAAGGCCGAAAGGCGCGCGCCGGGGCCTGCCTCCGGTGGCCAGCCCATGGTGGCTGCGCAGCGCTATCGTGGTGATCATCCTGACGGCGCTGGTATCTATCTGGACGACCAATGCGTGGCTGACCGAACGGTTCTCGGAAAACACCCGGATGCGAGCCGATCTTCGGCTTGCGCTTTATACCGGAAACCTGCTTTCCGAATTGCAGCGAACGGCCGTGGTTCCCTTGCTGCTGGCCCGCGATCCGACCCTGATCGGTGCATTGAACAACAATGATTTCTCCAGCACATCCGCCCGTTTGATCGCGGCGCAAAAAGAGATCGGCGCGGTCTCGATCCGGTTGCTGGATGCTTCCGGAAGAACCGTCGGATCGACCGATCGTTATCAGATCGGCACCAGCAACTCTCTGGCTCCCTATTATGTCGAGGCATTGCGGTCGCGGGACACCGTGTTTGCTGTTTCGAAGGAGGAAGCCGGCGCCTATGAATTCACCTATTCCCGGGCCGTCGTGGCCGACAGCAAGACACTAGGCGTCATCGTCGTCGCAGCTGACCTGACTCAGATCGAACGCTCGTGGGCCGGTATCGCGGATGCGGTGGCGGTAACCGACAGTTCGGGCGACATCATATTATCGACGGAGCCACGCTGGCGCGGGCTGACCATGCCCGAGGCACTGTCGGTGCGCTCCGCTCCTTCCGCGATCCAGCGGGCCTTCCAGGTCACCACCGACTGGACCACCGCCCCTGCCGATGCCTATGTGCAGGGCCGCGCGGTGATGCGCAGCGAGCGCAGGATTCCGTTCCGAGGCTGGAAAATGATAGGCTTCACCACCTATTCCTCGATCCGTGAGCGGGTGAACGCCGTGCTGGCACTTGAAATCATGGGATTCGCGATCCTGCTTGCGACCAGTTTCTATATCCTGTCGCGACGGGCCCGGATGCAGTCGGTGGCATATATGCGGGAATCGGCGGATCTGCGGGCGCTGAATGCCCGCCTGACCCGCGAGATCGCCGAACGCGAACGGGTGCAAAAGGAACTGCGCGTGGCCGAGCAGACGGTTCAGCAAAGCTCCAAGCTGGCGGCGCTTGGCGAGATGTCGGCGGGGGTGAGCCACGAGCTCAACCAGCCGCTGGCGGCGATGAAGACCTATCTGGCGGGCGCGCGCCTGCTGTTGCAACGCAACCGCCCCGAAGAGGCGCTGTCCAGCTTCCAGCGCATCAACGACCTGATCGACCGCATGAGCGCCATTACCAGGCAGCTCAAATCCTATGCCCGCAAGGGCGGCGAAGCGGTCGAGCCGGTCGATCTGCGCGAAGCGGTCGGCTCCGCCCTGACGATGATGGAGCCACAGCTGCGCGAACGCCCAATCCAGGTGAGCCGCAACCTCCCCCGCGGCAAGGTCATGGTGATGGCGGATCGCATCCGGCTCGAGCAGGTCATCATCAACCTGCTGCGCAACGCCGTGGATGCCGTCAAGGATCGGCGCGAGGGGCGAATCGACATTACCGTGGAAAGCGGCGCTCACGCCTATGTGTCCGTTCGCGACAACGGTCCGGGTGTCACTGATCTGGAAAAACTGTTTGAACCATTCTGGACAACAAAGAAACCCGGAGAGGGAACCGGGCTGGGTCTGGCGATTTCTTCGTCGATCGTGGCGGATTTCGGAGGTCGTCTGACCGCCCATAATGAAACCGAAGGCGGTGGAGCGGTGTTTCAGGTTGAGTTGCCCTTGCATCGGCCCGAAGAGCCGGGCGAGGCGCTTGCTGCCGAATAAGACAAAAGAGAGGATGCCTGATGTCCCGCAAACTGAAGATTGCGATCGTTGACGACGAGCCCGATATGCGGGAATCGATCAGCCAGTGGCTGGTCCTGTCGGGCTTCGAGACCGAATCCTATGCCAGCGCCGAGGACGCGCTGAAGGTCGTCGGACCGGACTGGCCGGGGGTCGTTGTCTCGGATATCCGCATGCCGGGAATGGATGGAATCGCTTTTCTCAAGCGCCTGATGAGCATGGATTCCGCCCTGCCCGTGATCCTGATCACCGGTCATGGCGATGTGCCGATGGCAGTCGAGGCGATGCGGCTCGGGGCCATGGATTTCATGGAAAAGCCCTTCAACCCCGACAAGATGACCGCGCTGGCCAAGAAGGCCACACAGGCCCGCCGGATGACGCTGGACAACCGCGCGCTGCGCCGCGACCTGTCCGAAGGTCAGCAAGTCATGTCCAAGCTGATCGGCTCCAGCCCGGTGATGGAACGGCTGCGCGAGGATATCCTGGATCTCGGACAGGCCGACGGCCATGTGCTGATCGACGGAGAGACCGGCACCGGCAAGACGCTGGTCGCCCATGCACTTCATGCGGTGGGGCCGCGCGCGACGAAGAAATTCGTCCCCGTGTCATGCGCGGCCTATAATGACGAGGCACTGTCCGCACGCCTTTTCGGCCCATTGGATGACGGGCTGCCCGCGGTCGAGGAAACCCGCGGCGGCACCCTTTGCCTCGAGGATATCGAGGCCCTGTCCGAACCCCTGCAAGCCCGCCTGCTGGCCTTTATCAGCGATCAGGGCGCGCCCGCCGAGACCCGCATCATCGCCATTTCGAACGCGCGGGGCGAGGGCCGCAAGGCCGAGGATTCGCTGCGGCCCGACCTGTTCTACCGGCTTTCGGCGCTGAATATCACGCTGCCGCCCCTGCGCGCGCGCGGCGAGGATATCCTGACGCTTTTCAACCGGATGACGGAACAGTTCTCGGAGGAATATGGCTGCGAGGCCCCGCAGGTCGGCGCACAGGAGGCCGCACAGCTTCTGCAAGCGCCATGGCCCGGCAATATCCGCCAGCTCATCAACGTGGCCGAGCGCGCGGTCCTGCAGAACCGGCGCGGTTCGGGCAGCATCGCATCGCTGCTGATGACGGACGGGGACGACAACCAGCAGGCCACCACGACCGAGGGAAAGCCGCTCAAGGAATATGTCGAGAGCTTCGAGCGCATGCTGATCGACAATACCATGCGCCGCCACAAGGGCAGCATCGCCAATGTCATGGACGAGCTGTGCCTGCCGCGACGGACGTTGAACGAAAAGATGGCCAAATACGGGTTGCAGCGCAGCGACTACCTGTAACGGCCTGGCACGAATGGCCGGGGCGAGCCGTTCCGGCCGTCTTCCGCCCTGCGCGGTCGGATTGACGGAATCCTGCCGGCTATGCCTTGGTCACATCGACCGGCGGCGTCTTGGTCGTGGCCCGCTTTCGGGCTTCGCGCCAAGTGATATAGGTGATCGCGCCGATCATCAGCCCGCCACCCAGGATGACCCATCCATCCAGGGGCTCGTGAAAGACCAGCACACCCAGCAGGCTGGCCCAGATCAGTTGCAGGAAAGTTACCGGCTGCGTCACGGTCAGCGGTGCGGCGGCGAAAGCCCGGGTCATGGTGTAATGTCCCAGTGTCGCGAATACTGCGACCAGCCCCAGCCAACCGATCTGCGCGATGCTCGGCGGGACCCAGACTGCATATGCCAGTGGTGCCAGCCCGACCGAAACCGTCAGCGACATCATCGCCACGACAACCGCCGCAGGCACCCTGTCGGACAAATGCTTGGCCAACAGATAGGACACCCCGAAGGTCACGGATGCCCCCAATTGCGACAGATGCCCCGGATCGAGTTCCCGTATCCCCGGCCGCAGCACGATGAGCGCACCAAGCAGCGCGACAAAAATCGCCGCAATCCGGCGCGCCGCCAGCTTTTCGCCAAGAAACAGCGCCGCACCGACCGTGACCATGATCGGGTTGAGAAAGCCGATCGCAGTGACCTCTGCCACGGTGATCCGCGACATCGCATAGAACCAGCCGATCACCGCCATCACGTGCAGCACCCCGCGCAGCGCGAACAGTTGCCAGACCGGCGCGGAAAAGCCACGGCGCAGCGCCGGCAGCAGCACCGGCAACAGGAAACCCGTCCCGAAAAGAAAGCGGATGAAGGCTGCCTGCGGGGCGGGCAATGCGCCCTCAAGACCACGAACGATGCCGTTGACGGCCACGAAACACAGCCCGGTCACCAGCATCCAGCCGATGCCGATCAGATCGCGGCGCGTATCCAGTTCAATTTGCATATGATGCAATCACACGCTTTCGCGGGCGGTTGCAAGCCCCCTCAGCCAATCATCAGCCGAAGCGCGATGGCCCACATCACGCAACCCACCCCGGCCTCCAGCCATTGCCAGGCCCGGGGGCGTGCGAAAACCGGCGCCAACAGCCTTGCTCCATAGCCCAATGTAAAGAAGAACAGGAAGGAACCGGTAATCGCTCCGGCGGCGAATCCGGTGCGATCCGGCCATTGCGCCGACACGGCACCAAGCAGAACCACCGTATCCAGCCAGACATGCGGATTGAGCCATGTCAGGGCCGCGATCGCCGCCAATGTCGTGACCAGCCCGTTGCTGCGCCCCTCGGGCCGCAACGCTTCGCCCCCGGCCAGCGCCGCGCGAAAGGATTTCAGCCCATACCATAGCAGGAACGCGACACCGCCCCACCGCATCGCCTCCATCAGCCAGGGCAGGCGCGCGCCCGCCGCCGCCATGCCGCCGACACCCGCGGCAATCAAAATCGCATCCGACAGTGCGCAGAACAGGCATACGGCCAGAACATGACGCCGCATCAGCCCCTGTTTCAGCACGAAGGCGTTTTGTGCCCCGATAGCAAGGATCAACGACAATCCGGTGCCCAGACCGGCAAGATAAGACATCATGGCAAAGCTCCTTCGGGCTTGCTGATGCCAAGCCGGGATGTTTAAGTAAAATGAATATATCTTATCCTGATTAAGTGAAACTGATGCTGGACTATCCTGCACTCCAGGCGCTTGCCGAAATCATCCGCCGCGGCTCTTTCGAGGCGGCCGCCCATGCGCTGGCGATTACGCCCTCGGCGATTTCGCAGCGCATCCGCAACCTGGAGGATCGCAGCGGCGCAGTGCTGATCGACCGGGGACCGCCCGTGCAGGGGACTGAGGCGGGGCTGCGCCTTGCCGCTCATCTCGACCAGGTGCGGCTGCTGGAAAGCACGCTTGCGGGGAGCCCGCATCCCACACAACCGCCGGTGATCCGCATCGCCATGAATGCCGACAGCCTCGCCACATGGGCCATACCCCCACTGACCGAGGCCCCCGGGCTGGTCGATCTGGTCATCGACGATCAGGATCACGCGCTGGACTGGCTCCGCAACGGTCAGGTCGCCGCCGCATTGACCAGCGACAGCCGCCCTGTCACCGGCTGCGACAGCATCCCGCTTGGCCGAATGCGTTATCGTGCCACCGCCAGCCCCGAATTCGCTGCGCGCCATTTTCCCGATGGGCCCGACGCGGACAGCCTCTCCCGCGCTCCGGCGCTCAATTTCAACAGCAAGGACAGCCTGCAGGATCGTTGGATCAGGCAGATGACTGGCCGCCGCATCGCCCAGCCCCTGCACCGGATTCCCTCGTCACAGGGCTTTGCCGAGGCAACCCGCCTCGGACTTGGCTGGGGCATGAATCCCGAGGCGATGATCACCGACGATCTTGCCACGGGACGTCTGATTGACCTTGCGCCGGAACTTCCGCTGGACGTCCCACTTTTCTGGCAAACCGCCCGCATATCGGCCGCAGCCATCGAATCGCTGACCCGGGCGGTGGAAGGGGCTGCCCGGACAGCTTTGCTGAGATAAGGCTACTCGACCGCTCCGGCCTTGTTTTCATCCGGCTTGGCCTGTGCCGAAGCGGTAACGCCGGGCAGGCGCAGCCGGATGCGCTTGATCCGGCGGGGGTCGGCCTCGACGATCTCGAACTCGGCGCCGGAATCATGGGCGATCACCTCGCCGCGCAGGGGCACGCGCCCGGCCAGCATGAAGATCAGCCCGCCAAGCGTATCAATATCCTCGTCCTCATCCTCCGCCAGCAGGCGCAACCCCGTTTCCGCCTCGGCCTCGTTCAGGGGTGTGCGGGCCAACATCAGCCACTGGCCGGGCTTCTCCAGACTCCAGAGATCGCCCTCTTCCTCGTCATGCTCGTCCTCGATCTGGCCGATCACCTGCTCGATCAGATCCTCGATCGTCACCAGCCCGTCCACGCCGCCATATTCATCGATGACCAGCGCCATATGGATGCGCTTCTGCCGCATCTGCTGCAACAGCACGCCGATGGTCATCGAGGGCGGCACGTAAAGTAGTGGGCGCAGCATCGGGCGCAGGGTGAACTTGCCGCCTTTGCCAAATCCATGCTTGAGCGCAAGGTCCTTGAGATGGATCAGTCCAAGCGGGCTGTCCAGCGTGCCGCGAAAAACCGGAATGCGCGAGAAACCATGCTCGCGAAACATTTCGACCAGATCATCCTGGGTGATGTTCAGGGGGGCGGCGACGATCTCGACCTTGGGAATGGCGACGTCATCGACCCGCATCCGGCGCAGATTGACCATGCCCGGCACATGATGCGCCTTTGGACGGTCTGTCTGCGCAGGCTCCCCCTGATTGTCATCATGCCCGGTCAGCGCCTCGAAGAAACGGCCGAAGAAACCGCGAGAGGCCGGCAGGTCGCGCCCCTCGCCGCCCACTCCGTCGGCTGCCGTGGCGGGTTCGTCCCCAAGATGATCGGTGGATAATCGGGATTCGGAATTCATGTTGCTTTCTCTTGATACGGATCGGGAATCCGGAGGTTCTGCAGAATCGAACGCTCGGCCGCCTCCATGGTTTCGGCATCGAGGTCGTTCTCATGATCGTAGCCCAGCAGATGCAGGACTGCATGGATGAGCAGATGCGTGACGTGATCGGCAAATGGCTTGCCTTGCGCCCGCGCCTCGGCCTCGCAGGTGTCGAAGGAAATGGCGATGTCACCCAGTTCCTCGATTTCGGGGAACACAGGGCGCGCGCCGGGATCGCGCGGAGCATGTTCGACCGAGGGCCATGACAGCACGTTGGTTGCGCGCGGCTTACCCCGGAAATCCGCGTTCAGCGCCGCGATCCGGGCATCGTCGCAGCCAAGCACCACGACCTCGCCATGAAGCCCGTGCCATTCCAGCGCGGCAGTGACAGCGCGTTCGGCCAGGCTTTCGAGTCCGGCCTTTTCCCATCGCTCATCCTCGATGACGCTGTCGGCGGATATCTCGTCAGGCATCGTTTCGTGTCGTGCGGCGCGGGATGTAGCCGCCCCGGTTCTCCGTGTTTTCGCCGCGAGCCAGAGCCGCCTGATCCTCGGCGTCATAGGCCTCGATGATGCGGGCGACCAGCGGGTGGCGGACCACATCCTTGGCGGTGAAATAGCTGAAACCGATCCCCTTGACGCCCCCCAGGATACGCTCTGCATCGACCAGCCCCGACTGCATCCCCCGCGGCAGGTCGATCTGCGTGCGGTCGCCGGTAATGACCATGCGCGAACCCTCGCCCAAACGCGTCAGGAACATCTTCATCTGCATTGTCGAAGCGTTCTGCGCCTCGTCCAGAACCACGAAGGCGCTGGACAGCGTGCGCCCACGCATGAAGGCCAGCGGCGCGATCTCGATCCGCTTTTCCTCCATCAGCTTCTGCATCTGCTTGCCCGGCAGAAAATCGTTCAATGCGTCATATAGAGGCTGCATGTAGGGATCGACCTTCTCCTTCATGTCGCCGGGCAAAAAGCCAAGACGCTCGCCCGCCTCGACGGCGGGGCGGGACAGGATGATGCGATCCACCTGCCCGCCGATCAGCATCGTGACCCCGACGGCCACGGCCAGATAGGTCTTGCCGGTCCCTGCCGGACCGATCCCGAAGGCCAGTTCATTCTCGAACAGCGAACGGACATAGGCCTTCTGCGCGTCGGTGCGCGGCTCAACCGATTTCTTGCGGGTGCGCAACTCGTAATTTCCGGCAGAGAACATCTCGAGCTGTTCGTCTGCCGTTGTCTCGGCCGAGCCGTCGATGCCCATGCGCAAGGCGGCGTCAATCTCGGCCAGTTCAACCGGGCGCCCCTGCTCCAGCCGGGCATAAAGGCCTTGCAGCAGCTGCCCGGCCTCTGCCTGCGCCTCGGCCTGGCCTACGACGGCAAGCTGGTTGCCCCGGCGCAGGATATGGACGGACAGCGCTTCTTCGATGCGGGCAAGGTGCCGGTCGTTGACGCCGCACAGATCGATCAGCAGTCGGTTGTCCGGAAATTCCAGCAGAGTTTCGCCTGGTGGTGTGGTCGCGGGTGGCGTTGGGGTCAGGCCCAAATTTTTCTCCTGCTTGAGACTATGTCCTTATGGTGGCGATCCAAGGGGATTCGCACAAGGTCATCCCGGCATTTTCTGCGGCAATCCTGTGTAAGGATTGTGACAAATGCGAACGAAACAGGATCAGAGATAGTGCCGCTCGTATCGATGCCTCAGGGATGTCAGGATTTCATAGCCGATCGTGCCGGCATAATCCGCCACGGCGTCTATGGGCTGCTCGGGGCAGATCAGGTCGAGTTCGGCCGGAACCTCGTCCAGATCGGTCACATCGGCAGTCACGAGATCCATCGAGACCCGCCCGACGATCGGACAGGCCGCGCCATCTGCGTAAAGGCTGGCTCCGCTTGACGACAGCATGCGCAGAATCCCGTCGGCATAGCCCGCCGCAACCGTGGCGATGCGGCGCGGAGCGTCAGCGGTCCAGGTCGCCCCGTAGCCGACGATCTCGCCGGGCAACACCTCGCGCGTCTGGATCACCGGCAGGGAAAGACGCACCACCTGACGGGCATCGGCAAAAGGCATCCCGCCATAAAGGCCGACACCGGGGCGCACCATATCGAAGTGATAATCCGGTCCCAGCAGGATTCCTCCTGTCGCGGCCAGCGACAACGGCACGCCGACGCCATCGGTCATCTCGTGAAAAGCCCTGAGCTGCATGGCGTTGGCCGGATGTTCGGGTTCATCGGCGCAGGCCAGGTGCGACATGATGAACGACGGGCCGGCGGCCAGGACCTCGTCGCGGATGGCGGCCCATTCGGCGGGTTCCATGCCGAGCCGGTTCATACCGCTGTCAAGCTGGATCGCGAAGGGCTGTCCGGGACGCATGGCGCGATCGCGAAAGAATTGTCCGGCACTGTTGATGACAGGAACGAGCCCGGACAGATCGGCCCTCTCCATATGTCCCGACAGGACGTTGACGGTTGCATCATCCGGCAGAAGCGGACGGATCGCCCGCCCTTCCCCGGCCAGCGCGACAAAGAAATCGCGCGCACCAGCCCCGTAAAGAGCAGGCACGATCCTCGCAGCGCCCAGGCCATAGCCATCGGCCTTGACCACCGCTGCCGCCCGCGCATTGGGAGCCTTTGCCGCCAGCGCCTTCCAGTTGGCCACGATGGCCGCGATATCGATCTGCAGTCCCATGAAACTGCTTTCATCCAACCGGGAAGATCCGTCAAGGGCCACTATGATATTATGCCCGTCTTGTGGAGGGCGACGCTGCCGGCCAACCCACGTCAGGCAGGTTCGCGACGGTGGACGGCCTGGCGCAGGATATCGGTTACATGGGCGCTGAGCGCCACGCGCTCGGCCAGGATATCGGCGATCTTCCACCATCCCGCATCCAGCGCATCATCAGCGGCCACAGGCTCGCCCGAGACATAGTCGCACAATACCGCTGCCAACAGGAAATGGAACTCGATCCCGCCATCGGAGCCGCGCTGGATCAGGTCGACATTGTCGAGATAGAGGCGCGGGACTGCCACGACCCCGGTTTCCTCGGCCAGTTCACGGGCGGCAGCGGCCAGCGCGGTCTCTCCCGGGTCGACATGGCCGCCGGGAAAACCCCACAGCCCCGCATCGGGCGGATTTCGGCGGCGCACCAGAAGCACCTCGTCACCCCGAAGCGTGACGGCAAGGGCAGCCAACCGGGGAAATCCGGGCACCGGGTTAACGACGGCGGTCGCGGCGCGAACTCATCGGCTGGAAGGCGACCCCGACATGCGCCTCGCAATAGGGTTTGCCGGGCTGGCTGGGCAAGCCGCAGAACCAGAACTTGTCAGTCGCGGGATCGCCGATCGGCCATTTGCAGGTGCGTTCGGTCAATTCCATCAGCGACAATTTGCGGGCCTTCTTCTCGACCTCGCGCACCGAGGCCAGCGCCTCGGGGCTGATCTCGTTGGCCGAAGGCTGCGGCGGCAGCGGTTGGCCTGCCGGAACAATGGGACGGCGTGGCGCGGGAGTGAATACCGGTTGCGGAGCGGCCTCCTTCGCGGGAGCGGGTTCCGGCTTGGCCGCCGCCTGTTCCGGCGCGGGTTCGGGTCTGGCCTGAGCCGGCTTTTTCTCGGTCTTCTTTTCCGCCGCCGGTGCGGGCGCGGGCTTGGCCTCGGCCTCGTCATTGCGGTTCGACAAGCCAAGGCGATGCACCTTGCCGATCACCGCATTGCGGGTCACCCCGCCCAGTTCCTTGGCGATGGCGCTGGCCGACTGACCCTCGGCCCACATACGCTTCAGCGTCTCGACACGTTCATCCGTCCAGGACATGGCTGCCTTTCCGGGCGGGCTTGTCCGCCGCCCCATCTTGAAACCCGCGATTGACCCCGTCACAAACGGGATGCCGAGATTTAGCCTTCACGCGACAGGAATTCAAGGACAGCAGCATGAGCGGATCGATGTCAGAGACCCAAATCGCCATGGGTGTGCGCAGATTCGGCCGGGTCAACTGGCTGGGGCTGCGCACACTCGCCACACGCGAGGTGATGCGCTTTCTGGCGGTCTGGCAGCAGACGGTCTTTGCGCCGCTGATGACGGCGGGGTTGTTCGTGCTGGTCTTCGCCCTCGCCCTTGGCCGGGGCCGGGGCGAGGTCATGGGGCTGCCCTACCTGCAATTCCTCGGTCCCGGCATCCTGATGATGACAGTGATCCAAAATGCTTTCGCCAATACCTCCTCTTCGATCACGGCGGCCAAGGTGCAAGGCAATATCGTGGACACATTGATGCCGCCCTTGTCGGCGGGCGAATTGCTGACCGGCTACCTGGCCGGCTCCGTCGCCCGGGCGGCACTGGTCGCCATCGTGATCGGCACGGGCATGACGCTGGTGACCGGGGCGGGAATCGCGCATCCACTCTGGGCGGTGACATTCGTATTTCTGGCAGCAATACTGCTGGGTGGGCTTGGCATTCTCGCCGGGATCATGGCGCAGAAATTCGACCAGATGGCGGCGATCACCAATTTCGTCATCACCCCGCTGTCCTTCCTGTCAGGCACCTTCTACTCGGTCGAGGCGCTGCCCGAACCCTTCCGCAGCCTGTCGCACTGGAACCCGGTCTTCTATCTGATCGACGGCGCGCGCTTTGGCGTGACCGGCGTCAGCGACGCATCGCCATTGCGCGGGCTGCTGATCTGTCTGTTGGCGGCGGCGGCGGTGCTGTATCTGTGCTGGCGCTGGCTGAAATCGGGCTATCGGATGAAACCGTGATTGCAAGACCGGCAAAAGCACGCTATTGGCGATGCCATGATCGCATGGACCGCCAGTTTTGCCCGCTCCCGACGTTGACGCTTCGTCACCGTCCGATCACGCCTGCCCTTCATAAAATCTGTCATGCCATCCGGGGAATCCGCCATGATTTCGCATGTTCTGCCGACCTATAACCGTGCCCCTCTTGCATTCGAGCGGGGGGAAGGAAGCTGGGCCATCGCAACGGACGGGACTCGATATCTCGACCTTGGCGCCGGAATCGCGGTGAATGTGCTGGGGCACGCCAATCCCGACCTGGTGGCGGCGCTGACCGAGCAGGCGGGACGGATCTGGCATGTCTCGAATCTCTACCAGATCCCGGAACAGGAGAAACTGGCCGATCTGCTGGTCGAGAGAACCTTTGCCGATACGGTCTTCTTCACCAATTCCGGCACCGAGGCGGCAGAACTGGCCATCAAGATGGCGCGCAAGTTCTGGGATCACCGGGGCGATCCCGATCGTATCGAGATGCTGACCTTCGACGGCGCCTTCCATGGCCGCTCGACCGGGGCCATTGCGGCGGCCGGATCGGAAAAGATGGTCAAGGGTTTCGGCCCGCTAATGCCCGGTTTCCGGCAATTGCCCTGGGGTGATATCGAGGCGTTGAAAGCGGCCATCACCGATCGCACTGCAGCAGTAATGCTGGAGCCGATTCAGGGAGAGGGTGGCATCCGCCCGCTCGACGATACGGAGCTGCGCGAGATCCGGGCACTCTGCGACAAGACCGGCACTCTGCTGGTGCTGGACGAGGTGCAATGCGGCGTGGGCCGGACCGGAAGGCTCTTCGCGCATGAATATGCCGGGATCGCTCCCGATATCATGATGGTGGCCAAGGGCATCGGCGGCGGCTTTCCCCTGGGCGCGGTGCTGGCCACCGAACGGGCGGCGGCGGGGATGGTCGCGGGCACGCATGGCTCGACCTATGGTGGCAACCCGCTGGCCTGCGCGGTCGGCGCGCGGGTGATGGAGATCGTCGCCGATGATACCTTCCTCGCCGAGGTGAACCGCAAGGCCGCCCTGTTCCGGCAAAAACTGGAAGGGCTGGTCGCCGCCCATCCCGATCTGTTCGACTCCGTGCGCGGACAGGGGCTGATGCTGGGCCTGAAATGCAAATCCGCGCCCGCCGATCTGGTCAGGGCGGGCTATGCCCAGCATATCCTGACCGTGCCTGCCGCCGACGACACGCTGCGCCTGCTGCCGCCGCTGAACATCTCGGACGAAGAGATCGCCGAGGCGGTGGCAAGGCTCGACAAGGCGGCGGAAAGCCTCGATGCCTGATTATCACTTCAGGCCGGTGCGCCGGAACGACCTGCCGATGCTGGCCGAATGGCTGCGCGATCCACTGGTCGCCGAATGGTGGCCGGATCCCGATTACCAACTGGCCCTGCTGACCGAGGATTTGGACAATCCCGCGATGCAGCAACTGATTGCGCTGCATGGCGAAACCCCCATCGGCTACGCGCAATGCTACCCGGCCCATCACTGGCCCGCTCCGCATTTCCACGGCCTGCCTCCGGATACCATCGCCATCGACGTCTTCGGCGCGCCCGAGGGGCGGGGCCATGGCGGTGCATGGCTGCGCGCGCTCGGAGATCTGCTGCTGCGCGAGACCTCGCTACTGGTCATCGACCCCTCCCCGGAAAATCTCCGTGCCATCCGAGCCTATGAAAAGGCCGGTTTCGCAGGCGATACCGTCCGCCTCGATTCCGAGGGTCAGTCCGTGCGGATCATGACCCGCCTGCGATGACGCCCCTTCTTCTTTGTCAAAATACCTCGGGGGAGCCGCCGGAACGGCGGCGGGGGCAGCGCCCCCTTGACCCCGTCGCCACAAGCGGGCTTGCTGGCCCAAATCGCCGAAAGACACCAGATGAACCATTTTCTAGACATCCACACCACCGGCAAGGATGACCTCCGCGCGATCATCGATCAGGCGCTTGCCATGAAATCCGCCCGCAATGACCGCCCCAGGGGTATGCCCGATGACGAATTGCCGTTGGCGGGGCGCATGGTCGCGCTGATCTTCGAGAAACCCTCGACCCGCACCCGCGTCAGCTTCGATGTCGGCGTGCGGCAGATGGGCGGACAGACTATGGTGCTGTCAGGCTCCGAGATGCAACTGGGCCATGGCGAAACCATCGCCGATACGGCGCGGGTCCTGTCGCGCTATGTCGACCTGATCATGATCCGCACCTTCGAAGAGGCGACTCTGCAGGAGATGGCCGAATATGCCAGCGTTCCGGTCATCAACGGGCTGACCAACCGCACCCATCCCTGCCAGATCATGGCCGATGTGATGACCTTCGAGGAGCATCGCGGCCCGATCCGGGGCCGGAAAGTGGTCTGGGTGGGCGATGGCAACAATGTCTGCGCCAGCGTGATCCACGCCGCCGGGCAGTTCGGCTTCGATTTCACCTTCACCGGCCCGCCGCCTCTGGACCCCGAGAACGAGGCGCTTGAATATGCCCGCGCCCAGGGCGTGGGCGTGACCATCGAGCGCGACCCCCATAAGGCGGTCGAGGGCGCCGATCTGGTCTTTGCCGATACCTGGGTCAGCATGCACGACCCTCAGTCCGCCAAGGAGCGCCGCCACAACCAGTTGCGTGGCTATCAGGTGAACGAGGCGCTGATGGCGCGGGCCAAGCCCGACTCGCTGTTCATGCATTGCCTGCCTGCCCATCGCGAGGACGAAGTCACCAGCGCTGTCATGGACGGCCCCCATTCGGTGATCTGGGACGAGGCCGAGAACCGCCTGCACGCGCAAAAGGCGGTGATAAGGTATTGCCTCGGGCTGTAGGCGGTTGCTCATCTTGCCCGGACAACAGCATGTATTTGCCGGTTGCAGGCAAGCATGCCTGCGCTTCACGCAGGTATCACGATCATTCGCCGCATCCGCGAAAAGCCTAGCTGCTGTCTTGGCAAATCTCCTGTCTTGATCCGGTGAGCTGGAAAAGAATGTGATGTTCGGGCCGTATCTGCAACGCTGGAACCTGGTCGCCGATGGCGAACCGATCCTCACCCCTGCCGCGCACCTCCTTCCGGTGCTTCGGAAGGGTGAGCCCGCGATGTTGAAATTGTCCTCCACCCCAGACCAGCAGCGCGGCGCGGCGCTGATGGAGTGGTGGAGCGGAGAGGGGGCCGCGCGGGTCTTCGCCCGAGACGGCACCGCCCTGCTTATGGAGCGTGCCACCGGAGAGCGTTCGTTGGCGGATATGGCCCGTGGCGGTGATGATGACGAGGCTTGCCGCATTCTTTGCACAACGGTTAACCGGCTGCATCGGAGTCGCCCAGATCCGCTGCCGGAACTGGTTCCTCTGACCCTCTGGTTCCGGGAACTCGGGCCAGCGGCAGCAAAACATGGTGGCATCCTGACCCGCAGCTTTGAAACCGCGCAAATGCTGTTGGCCGATCCAGGGGAGCAAGCCGTCCTCCATGGTGACCTGCATCACGACAACGTGCTCGATTTCGGACATCGAGGCTGGCTTGCCATCGATCCGCATGGGCTGATCGGTGAACGCGGTTTCGACTTTGCCAATATTTTCACCAACCCCGACCTGAGCGATCCAAGCCGGCCGGTTGCGACTCAACCAGGGCGCTTCCATCGGCGCTTGAGGGTAGTGGCAGAGGCGGCGGATATCGAGCGCGGCCGCCTGCTTCGATGGATTCTCGCATGGACTGGGCTGTCCGCGGCGTGGTTTCTTGGCGACAACGATCCTCTGGCAGAGGTGGATTTGAGAATTGCCTCGCTCGCAGCAGCGGAACTTGCTCGATAAGGGACGATGGATAACGAATGACCGCTTGGGCTCAAACCCGAAATGAGCCCGCAAAATCAAAGCTATCATAATGCTTTGCGGACATACCCGGATATCAGCGAAACAGGCAGAGCGAAAACCCCATCGCCGTCACAAATCCTTCACGAAACATTTGCGATCATGTTACACGCCCCGCCTAACTCTCTGGCAAGCGGCCCGCCTAGCGGGCCTGTTTTTCGTCAGCCAGGAGAGCGCCATGAGCGATCGCGAGCCTTCCCGTCATGTTTTCCGGACCAGCCAGCTTGAAGAAGCCGACGGTCCCGGCCTGAACCCCACCAATAACCGCACCATGGGCGAGATCATCGCCGCCCGGTTCTCGCGCCGCGGTTTCCTGCGCGGCTCGATGGCCGCCACGGCGATTTCGGCCACGGTCAGCCCGATGGCGCTGCTGGCCGCCGGTGATGCCCATGCGCAGGGCGCGGTCGAGGGTTCCGTCTTCAACTTCCCCGAGGTCAAGGCGGGTGTCGATGCCGATCACCATGTCGCCGAGGGCTATGACGCCGATGTGCTGCTGCGTTGGGGTGACAAGGTCTTTGCCGATGCGCCGGAATTCGATCCGGCCAACCAGTCCGAGGCCGCGCAGGAGCGCCAGTTCGGCTATAACAATGATTTCGTCGGATTCATCCCGCTGGACGGAGCCGACGATCACGGCCTGCTGGTGGTCAACCACGAATATACCAACGAGCACCTGATGTTCCCCGGCATCGTGACCGTCAGCGATGGCGAGATCACCGTGAGCGAGGCGACCGAAGACCGGGTGAATATCGAGATGGCCGCGCATGGCGGCACGGTGATCGAGATCCGCAAGACTGACGGCAAATGGCAGCCGGTGCTGGACGGCATGCTGAACCGCCGGATCACCGCCAAGACCCCGATGACCATCAGCGGCCCCGCAGCCGGCCATGCCCGCCTGCAGACCAGCGCCGATCCGAGCGGGACCGAGGTCCTGGGCACCGTCAACAACTGTGCTGGCGGCGTGACGCCCTGGGGCACCTACATCATGGCCGAGGAAAACATCCACGGCTATTTCATCGGCACCCTGCCCGAAGGCCATGCGGAGGCCACGAATTACGAGCGCATGGGCATTCCGGACGAAAGCTATGAATGGGGACGGTTCCACGACCGCTTCGACGTCTCCAAGGAGCCGAACGAGCCGAACCGTTTCGGCTGGATCGTCGAGGTCGATGTGATGGACCCGGAATCGAAACCGAAGAAACGGACGGCACTTGGCCGTTTCAAGCATGAGGGCGCGGCAAGCGCCGTTGCCGGGGATGGCCGCGTGGTCTTCTATCTGGGCGATGATGAACGCTTCGACTATGTCTATAAATTCGTGACGGCGGGGAAATACAATCCCGACGATCGCGCCGCGAATATGGATCTGCTGGATGAGGGCACGCTTTATGTTGCCCGTTTCGACGAGGATGGCTCGGTCGAATGGCTGCCCCTGGTGCATGGCGAAGGGCCGTTGACCGCCGAGAACGGTTTCGAGTCCCAGGCCGATGTCCTGATCGAGACCCGCCGCGCCGCCGACCTGCTGGAAGCCACGCCGATGGACCGCCCCGAAGATATAGAACCGGATGCCGAGAAGGGCCGCGCCTATGTCATGCTGACCAACAACACCAAGCGCGAAGAGGCCAATGCCGCCAATCCGCGCGTGGAGAACGCCTTCGGCCATATCATCGAGATCACCGAGGATGGCGGCGACCTGACCGCGACCAGGGGCACCTGGGAGATCCTGGTGCAATGCGGTGATCCGGCGATTGCCGATGTCGGGGCGACTTTCTCGACCGCGACGACCGAGGATGGCTGGTTCGGCATGCCGGACAACTGCGCCATCGACAGCGACGGGCGGCTCTGGGTGACGACCGATGGCAACTCGCCTTCGGATACCGGACGCACGGACGGGCTTTGGGCAATGGATACCGAGGGTGCCGCGCGCGGGACCTCGCGGCTGTTCTATCGCGTGCCGGTCGGGGGCGAGATGTGCGGCCCCTGCCCGACCCCGGACCTGACCACCTTCTTCGTGGCGGTGCAGCACCCGGCTGACGGTGGCGAGGATTGGGAAGAGTTCGGGCGGCCGTCCTATTACGAGGACCTGTCCACCCGCTGGCCGGATTTCGACGACGCGATGCCGGTGCGCCCCTCGGTCGTGGCGATCACCAAGCAAGGTGGCGGCAAGATCGGAGCCTGAGCGGCGTAACGTGACAGGCAAAGCCCGCGTCATCGGCGCGGGCTTTTTGCTTGCCGAAGCGTATTGGAAGCGAGTTGATCCGGCGAATATGCGGCAAGACCGCCAGCGGGTGACGCCATCGGCTCGAATGAGCCGTCCACGACGGGATGAAGCCCCTCTGTCCTGCTATGCCCGCCGCGCCAGCTTGGCGGATTTCTGCACCAGCATCTTGCGCCGCAGCGGCGACAGGTGATCGACATACATCCGCCCGTCGAGATGATCGATCTGATGCTGCACGCTGGTCGCCCAGAGCCCGACGAAATCGCGCTCCTCGATCTCTCCGTCCATGTTCAGGAACCGCACCGTCACCGCACGCGGCCTCTCGATTCGCGCCGACACGCCGGGCAGGTTCGGGCTGGCCTCCTCGTGGCTGCGCAGCTTCACGCTGACATGCAGCAATTCAGGATTGGCCATCCGCACGACCTGCCCCCGCGACTCTGACGCATCCACCACCGCCAGCCGCAGCATGATGCCGATCTGCGGCGCGGCCAATCCCACGCCCGGCATCGCCTCCATCGTGTCGATCATGTCGTCCCAGATCATCCGCACGGTCTCGGTCACCGCCTCGACCGGGTCGGCGGGGATATGCAGCCGGCGGTCGGCATAGGGCAGGAAGGGGCGGACCGTCATTCCCGGCCCCAAGCCTCAGCCACGCGCCATCTCGCGCTTCAGTTTGACCATCTTGCGGGTGATCATCTGCCGCCTGATCGCCGAAAGATGATCGATGAACAGCACCCCGTTGAGATGATCCAGTTCATGCTGCGCGCAGGTCGCCCAGAGCCCGTCGAACTCCTGCTCATGCGTCTTTCCGTCCAGCCCCAGCCAGCGCATCTTCACCTGTGCGGGACGGGTCACCTCTGCATATTGCTCGGGGATGGACAGGCAGCCTTCCTCATGGGTGTTAGCCTCTTCCGATGACCATGTCACCTCGGGATTGATCAGCACCATCGGCTGACGCTCCGCCTCCGGATCGCGATTCGCATCCATCACGAAAATCCGCTTGAGCACGCCCACCTGCGGCCCGGCCAGGCCGACCCCCGGCGCGTCATACATCGTCGCCAGCATGTCATCGGCCAGCGCCTCGATCTCGGGCGTGACGCTTGCGATGGGCTCCGCCAGTTTTTTCAGGCGCGGATCGGGATGGATCAGGATCGGTCTAATGCTCATATCTGCGATTTAGGCGATGGCTTCACCTTACGCAACAAGCAGCGTATGCATATGACGAAACGCGAAAACGAGGGAGCCCGCCATGACCCAGCCCGATTTCGACGAGGTGATCGATCGCATCGGCACACATTGCTCGAAATGGGACGACATGGAGGGTGCTTATGGCGTCTCGCCGGGCCAGGGCGGGCTGGCGATGTGGGTGGCCGACATGGATTTCCGCCCCCCCGCCGCTGTCCAGCGCGCCGTCGAGGCAACGGCGGCGCATGGAATCTATGGCTATCCCGGCGCGAACGCCCCTTATCTCGACGCCATCCAATGGTGGATGGCGAACCGGCATGGCTGGCAGATCGAGCGCGAATGGATCCTGACCTGCGCCGGGCTGGTCAATGGCGTGGCGATGGCGCTGGACGCCTATACGAACCCCGGCGACGGGGTGATCGTAATGAGCCCGGTCTATCACGCCTTCGGACGTGTCATCCGTGCCAGCGGGCGCGAGTTGATCGAGCTGCCGCTGGCCATCGAGGATGGCCAATACCGCATGGACTGGTCGCAATGGGAAACCATGCTGACAGGCGGCGAGCGGCTGCTGATCCTGTGCTCGCCACATAATCCCGGCGGCCGCGTCTGGACCGAGGAGGAGCTGCGCGAGGTGGCCGATTTCTGCACCCGCCACGAGCTGATCCTGGTCTCGGACGACATCCATTGCGACCTGCTCATGCCCGGCCAGCGCCACCGCATGATCGCCAATACCGTGCCGGATATCCGCGACCGGCTGGTGACACTGACCGCCGCCACCAAGACATTCAACATCGCCGGCGCCCATATCGGCAACGCGATCATCGCCGATGACGACCTTCGCGCGAAATTCAAGGGTGCGCTGATGGCGCGCGGTGTCTCCCCCGGCCTGTTCGGCATGGACATGGTCGCGGCCGCCTATTCCCCCGAGGGCGCGGCATGGGTCGATGCACTGGTCGAATATCTCGACGGCAACCGCCGCCTCTTCGACGAGGGTGTGAACGCCATTCCCGGCCTGCGCTCGATGCCGCTGCAGGCGACCTACCTGTCATGGGTCGATTTCTCCGGCACCGGGATGAGCACCGCCGAGTTCACCGCCCGCGTCGAAAAGACCGCCCGCATCGCCGTCAATCACGGCACAAGCTTCGGCAGGGGCGGCGACAGCTTCCTGCGTTTCAACATCGCCACCCCCCGCGCCCGTGTGACCGAGGCGGTGAAACGGCTTCGGGAGGCCTTTTCCGACCTGCAATGAACCTGCTTGCCCGGCTCTTCTCGGCCCTGACGCTGGTGGTGCTGATCTGCGCCCTCTGGGTCGCGCTGCTTCCGCAACGCCCCGTCCCGCCGAATCGCCCCGCGCCCGATCAAGCCACGCTGACCGGACCGGTAGACCGTATCCTGATCGAGAAATCCGCCCGCCGGATGATTGCCTACCGGGATGGCGCAGCGCTGAAAACCTATCGCATCGCCCTTGGCTTCGCTCCCGATGGCGACAAGCGCCAGCAGGGCGACGGCAAGACCCCCGAGGGCATTTTCCGCATCGATCGCCGCAATGAAGCCAGTGCCTATCACCTGTCGCTCGGCATAGACTATCCCAAACCTGAGGACCGCGCCCGCGCCGCCGCCGAAGGCATCGATCCCGGCGGCGACATCTTCATCCACGGCCAGCCGAACCAGTTGCCGCGCGGAATTCTTTTGCCCGGAGACTGGACGGCGGGCTGCATCGCCATTTCGAACGCCGAGATTGCCGAACTTTTCGCCGCCACCGCCATCGGCACCGAGGTCGAGATCAGGCCGTGAAGCGACCCACATTGCAATCCCCTCGACGGACAAGCATATAGGGGCGCAAAGCGAACAAGCCCGGAGCATCTCGCGTATGGTCTATCTGGACTTCGAAAAACCGTTGGCCGATGTCGAAGGCAAGGCCGAAGAACTTCGCGCCATGGCCCGGAAATCCGAAGACGCAGTCGATGTCGAAAAAGAGGCAGCCGCGCTGGACAAGAAGGCCGGCGATCTTTTGAAGGACCTTTACAAGAATCTTGATCCCTGGCGGAAAACGCAGGTCGCGCGCCATCCCGACCGGCCGCATTGCCGCAACTATATCGATGAGTTGTTCTCGGAGTTCACGCCGCTGGCGGGCGACCGCGCCTTTGGCGACGACCACGCCGTGATGGGCGGGCTCGCGCGCTTCAACGACGCGCCCTGCGTGGTGATCGGCCATGAAAAGGGGCATGATACCAAATCCCGGATCGACCATAATTTCGGCATGGCCCGCCCCGAGGGGTATCGCAAGGCGATTCGCCTGATGGACATGGCGCACCGTTTCGGCTTGCCCGTGATCACTATCGTCGACACGCCCGGCGCCTATCCCGGGAAGGGTGCCGAGGAACGCGGCCAGTCCGAGGCCATCGCCCGCTGCACCCAGAAATGCCTGGAGATCGGCGTGCCGCTGGTCAGCGTGATCATTGGAGAGGGCGGCTCTGGCGGGGCCGTGGCATTCGCGACGGCCAACCGTATCGCCATGTTGGAGCATTCGATCTATTCAGTGATATCGCCCGAGGGCTGCGCTTCGATTCTGTGGAAGGATTCCGACAAGATGCGCGACGCCGCCACCGCCCTGCGCCTGACCGCGCAAGATTTGAAGAAGCTCGAAGTGATCGACCGCATCATCGCCGAGCCCCTGGGCGGGGCACAGCGCAGGCCACAAGACGCGATCAGGGCGGTCGGCGAGGGAATCGCAGAGATGCTGAAGGATTTGTCTGGCAAGAAACCCGCCGATCTGATCAGGGATCGCCGCCAGAAATTTCTGTCGATGGGCTCGAAATCACTGGCCTGAGACAGGGCTCTCCCCTTCTGGAGGCAGAGCGGGATAAGCGCCTGTCGCGGGTCACGGAATCCCCGGCTGCGACATTATGGCAACAGTTTTTGCTCTTTCCCGGCGATCACGCCTTGAAGTCTTGCCGTCTTCCCTTTGCTGCGGCAGTCATTAGCCCTGCCCATTGTTCAAGCCGAGAGAGGAGGGGCCTGCATGACTGAACCTTGCATCGCACACGCCTTTCTCGTGATGGATTCCCTGTCGCTGAACCGACAAGGATAATCCGTCCCGCAGGGGCAGTTTCCAAGCTGACATGATCTGATCCACCGCGTTTCGCGCGGCGTTCCATCATGTCTTTTCTCAACACAACCAACCACTTGCATCCCATGCCCCGGCATGGGTGATTATGGAGACCGCAATGATTGCGCAACTTCCCGCACGCGTGCTGACGCCGCGGCCCACCATCGAACGCCTGATCCATCGCTATGGCGCGATGCCGGTCTTATGGGCCACCATCCGGGCGCTCCTGATGCCACGGAAAAGGCGGGCGAGGCCGCCCGACCCCTATCATCTCAGCCCGCATCTGCGGCGCGACATCGGCCTTCCGCCAGAACGGCCCCATGTCCCGAAATATTACGAGTTGAGATAATCCGGCGGGCCGCGCTTCGGCGCGGCCTACCACATGGTCCTGGCGGCCCGTTGCGGCCATTCGGCGTCATAGGAGGCGCCGCCGACTTCGCCTTCGGTCATGTTCGCAAGGATTTGCCCCGGCGTCGGCAGACCGCCGCTATCGTCCCCGCCTTCCCACAACGCCGCGCGGATCACCGCCCGTGCGCATTGGAAATATATCTCGGCCACCTGCACCACGATCACAGTGCGAGGCAGTTTGCCCCGGTGCTCGAAGCTTTGCCGCAATTCGGCATCATCGGTCAGCCGCGCCGTCCCGTTGACCCTGATCGCATTGCCCGAACCGCGTACCAGGAACATCAGGCTGACCCGCCCGTCACGAACAATATTGCGGATCGAATCGATCCGGTCATTGCCCCGCCAATCGGGAATCGCCAGGTGCCGTTCGTCCAGCGCCCGCGCCACCGGCCCATCATCACCACGGGGACTGGCATCGGTCCCCTCGGGTCCCACCGTCGCCAGGACGCAAAACCGTGCCGCCGCGATGAAGCGCGCGTAATCCGGGGTCAGCCGGTCGGCCACCTTGCGCGTCGACGCCGGGCCGGGGGCGCCGTAAATCCCGGTCAGATCAGTCTCTTTGAGCCAGTTCATGCACGAACCCCGCCTCTGCCATCAACCGGTCGGAATTGTCCTCAATCCGCGTCGACAATTCCGCCATGAATGTCTCTGCCGGCAGTTCCGCCCCCATGACCGGCAGGAACTCGATCACCGCGCGCCCCGGCCGCACCCCCCAGCCCTTGCGTGGCCAGAACAGCCCGGCATTCACCGCAGCAGGCACGACAGGCAGGCCGGTCGCATTGCGGATCGTGCCGACACCATGCTTGTAGCTCCGCCGCTCGCCCGGACGCGTCCGCGTGCCCTCGGGATAGATGATCAACTGCCCAAGCCCCTCGCCCGTCAACCGCTTGTTGATCGTTTCGCCGATAGCGCGCATCGCGTCGTGCCCCCGCGCCCGGTCAATGGGGATGCAGCCCACCTTGTAGGCATACCAGCCCATCACCGGCACCCGCATCACCTCGCGCTTCATGATGAAATTACGTTCGGGCAAGGCGTGGGCAAGAGCCAGTATATCGAGGAAACACTGGTGCTTGGCAGCGACGATGCAATCGCCGGTCGGCGGCGTGCCCCGCAATTCGCAGGTGACACCCATATGTATCCGCGCCGCCCAAAGGACATAGCCGATCCAGCGCGTCGCCACCCGGTTCGCCCCTGCCCGCCCATGGCGCATGACCTCGGGGATTCCGGCCAGCCCCATCAGCAGGGTTGCAATACCCACATGCAGATAGAACAACGCATTCTGCAGGTATTGCATCGGCCCCAGGGGCCCCGGCCCGGATGAGGCCGCGCGGCTCATCGCACCGACTCCAGCATCTTCAGCGCCGCCCATTTGGTCGCAAAGAACCCCACGACGGCAGCCACGACGGGGATCAGCAACGGCATCAGCCAGCCCCAGCCATGAAAACCGAGGCCGGTCAGAAAGCCCCCCGCAGCATTCATGTCGGGCAGTAATGCCATGGCACCCATGCCCAGCAGGGTTCCGGCCCCAGCACCGATGGCTGCACGATGGGTAAAACGGCGCACGAAGGCAATGGCGATGGTGATGTCGCGCGCGCCGATCAGCCTCAGCACCTGGATCACCTGTCCGTTCGCGGCCAGCGCCGCCTTGGCGGCAAGGGTAATCATCGCCGCCGAAGCCGCCGCGATCAGTGCAAGCGAGATCACCCCCAGGGCCCGCAAACGTTTCGCAGCCGAAACCAGCGGTCGCCGCCACTGCGTATGATCATCCAGGATCGCGCCCGGAGCCTCGGCCTCCAGCCGCAGCCGCAGCCCTTCGGAATCGAAATCCGGACCGGCGATAGGCAGTTCGATCAGGTTGGGCACCGGCAGGGCATCGATCGGCATATCCGGGCCGAACCATGGCGTCAGCAGCTCCGCGACCTCTTCATCGGGCAACAGCCGGGGTTGACCGACCCCCGGTGTCGTCTGCAGAATCTGCATGACGGATTGGGTCAGCACCTCCTGATCTCCATCCGGGGCGCTGACCCGAACCGTCACCGATTGAGCCAGCTCTGACGACCAGCGCTCGGCCAGCCGCCCGGTCGCCAAGGCCAATGCCAGTGCGAAAACCGCCAGGAACGCCATGGCGGCGGCCGAAAACAGAGTCAGTTGCGCCGTGAATCCCGTGGGTGGCACGATGCGGTTTCCCACCCCGCCATCGCGCCCGACCAGGCCCTGCCACAATGCCCTGATACTCAGCGTCCGGAACTCGCCCCGCTTCACAGGTCCGCCCCCGCCAGTTGCAGCGTGCCGCCCGCGATTCGCAAAACCCGCGCCGAAACCTGCGCCTTCACCGCGCGGATCAGGTTCAGGTCATGGGTCGCGACCAGCACGGTCTTGCCCGTCTTATTCAACTCGATCAGCAATTGCATCAGCCGCATCGACATGTCCCAATCAAGATTTCCCGTCGGCTCATCGGCCAGCACCACATCCGGCGACAGGATCACCGCCCGCGCCAGTGCCGCCCTCTGCCGTTCCCCTCCTGACAGCGACGGCGGCAGCGCACGGGCATGTTGCGCAAGCTGGACCCAACCCAGCAGGTCACGCATCGCGGCCATATCGACCACCTGTCCCGAGACGCTCAACGGCAAGGCGACATTCTCGGCCACCGGCAAGTGATCCAGGAACTGCGTATCCTGATGCACGACGCCCACACGGCGGCGCAGCATGGCGATACCGTCGCGTGAAAGGCCGACCACATCCTGGCCGAAAACACTCAGTCTCCCGGTATTCGGCAAGAGATCCGCATAGCACAGCCGCAGCAGCGTGGTCTTGCCCGATCCCGATGGGCCGGTCAGGAAATGGAACATGCCCGGCTGCAAGCTTAGCGTCATCCCCGACAACAGTTCGGAGCCGGCGCGATAGCCGAAGCTCACATCCTGCATCTCGATCAAGCGCATTCTCCCATTGCTGTCCCTCGGCCTTCCGCTTGGAAGCCGGCTCCGCGCTTGATAGAACAGCGCAACGGCGAATGCGAGAGGGTGGCATGGGTGAAATAAAGCTGGGTTGTCCGAAATGCGGAACCGAATACCGCTTGCCCAAAGAGGCGATCCCCGAAACCGGGCGAGAGGTGGAATGCACCGCCTGCGGTCATTCCTGGTTGGCCCTGGCCCCCTCAGCGGGATCCGCCGACATGGCGGGAAAGCCTGCCGTGGTGCGGCATTCGGCTTCCGAATCGGGTGCCTCGGCGAATGGCGATGAAAGCCGTTCACCCGCTCCCGCCGACATTCCACCGCTGCAGCGCCGCCTCCCCGATAACGTCCTCAGCATCCTGCGAGAGGAAGTGGAATTCGAGCGGCGCGCCCGGCGAGGAGAGAACATCACACAGAATTCATCCGGGTCTTCCGATCCGGACTGGCCTGCGACGACGGTGACCGATCCCGGGGCGACACCTGATATTCGCGACCTGCCCCACAGCCTGCCGACAGCCGACAGCACGCCGGAGGCGCAGGTGGCATCGATTCTGCCGCTTCCCGCCGAGGCGAATCCCCGCCCTGCTCCTGTTGAAACCCGACCCGAGACCGACATGCCGGCAGCAGCGCAAACCAGCGCCGCACAGCCGTCCCGCAAGGGGCGCAGCGGCTATTTCGCCGGTTTCGGACTGGCAGCGGGTATCGCGGCAGCCGCGCTGGCGCTTTATATCCTCGCGCCGGGAATGTCGGATAACGGGGCTTTCGGCAAGCAGTTGACGCAATACCGCCAGCATGTCGATGCCGGGCGCCAGTGGCTGCGCCAACAAGGCTCGGCACTGACCGGGGGCGACTGAGGTTTCCGGCTGCCCGATCGGAGCGCCGGTCACGGATCAGAACCGGTCCAGCAGCCGTCCCAAATAGTCTCGCTCGTCCTGCGGCCGCCCGCGTTCGCCACTGCGGCGGCGAATTTCATCCAGCAGGTCGCGTGCCCGTGCCGCGGGATCTATCCCCCCGGCTAGGGGATCGCTGGAAGTGATCACGTTGCCGTTCCCGGGCTGCTGCCGCCCCAGCGGGTCCAGCACCGGACGACCTTCACGAGGTTCCGCCGATCCGGTCTGCCGTTGCTGATCGCCGGACGGGCCTGATGGCTGATCCGACTCCTGTTGCCCCTCGCGATCATCGCCCGCCCGGCGTTGTTCGCCCTGCCCCAGCATATCGCCAAGCGCCCGCATCCCCTCGCGCATGGACTGGATCGCATCGGCCTGCCGCTGCAATGCCCCGCCCAGATCTCCGTCGCGCAGGGCCTGCTCGGCATCCTCCATGGCACGCCCGGCATCGTCCAGCCGCCGCCCGGCATCGTCGCCCTGTTCGGAACCCTGACCGGGCAGCAGGCCCCGCTGCTGGCCCAATTCCTCCCGCAACTCGCGCTGGCGCCGCGCCAGTTCCTCGGCACTCTCGGGGGCCTGGCCCAGTTGCCCTTCCCCGAACTGTTCCTGCATCTCGCGGAAGGCTTCATCCGACAGGCGCTGCTGCTCGCGCAGGGTATCGGCAAGGCCATTCATCGACTGGTTCCCCTCGCCGCTGCCCTGACGGCCTTGACCGCCCTGACCCTGAGTGACCTGCAGGTTTTCCATCATACGGTTGAACTGTTCCAGCAGTTGCTGGGCCTCGGCCATCCGGCCCTCGTTCATCAGCCGCTGGATCTCATCCATCATTTGCTGGATCTGGTCGCCGGTAATCTCCTGCCGCGGCTGGTCCCGGGTGAAACGTTCGGACGGATCCTCCTTGCCCTGTTCCGCCAGCATTCGCGTGTAGGCGTCGGTGGCCTCTTTCAACTCGTTCATCAACCGCTGGATTTCGTCGGGGCTGGCACCATTGCGAATCGCCTCCGACAGCTTTTCCTGTGCCTGCTTCATCCGCTCAAGGGCATCGGCCAGCCCGCCATCCTCGACCAGCACCGCCGCCTTCCACAGCGCCTCGGCCAGCTTGTCGCGCGCCTCCTCGCTCAGCGAGCCGGATTCCAAAACCCCCACCGCCTCTTGCAATTGCCGGTATAGCGGCTCTTCAACGAAGCCCTGCGGCCGCCATGTGACCGCGCGCAGGATCTCGGCGCTCCGCCCGGCATTCTCGCGCGACCACAGCAGGTCACGGCGCAGCTCGATCAACGCGGCAGCGAGTGGATCAAAGAATCTCCGCCCGGGCAACACCATCAGCTTTGGTGCCGCCTGTCCCTCCTGCTCGATTCCGTCGATTGCCCGCAGGGTGAGATTAACAGGCATGTTCGCCCAGGGATGACGCGACAGGTCCTGAACCAACTGCCCGCGCAGAGCGCTGCGATCGCCCGATCGCGGCAAGGGAAGATCAAGCGACAGGGCCTCCCGCGGTTCCGGCTCGACCGTCAGCCCGAACCTCCGGGCAATCCTGGACAGATCGAGATCGATGCGAGCCTCGGCCGAAACGACGCCGTGATCGTCCTCGGCTTCGAAAGGCTGCACCATACGCCCGTCGGCACGGCGTGTCGCCGCCGATCCGGCCCGGATGACGGGCGGCAAATCCGGCAGCACGGTTACCTCAAAGCGGCGCCCGGCAATCTCGATCGCGCCCGACCGTTCGGCCCGGAATTCCGGCGCACGCGGATCCCCGCTCTGCTCCGGCCCGATATCCTGTGCCAGTTCAGTTGTCTCGCCATACAGCCGGAACGTCACGTTGCTGCCTTTCGGCAACTCCAGCACTTCACCCTCGTGCAATGCATTGAGATAGATCGTCGGGCGGCGGGTATATGCCGGTGGCTCTGCCCACCCCTCCCATCCAGGGCCGCGCGCTACCTCCTCCGCACCGGGGGATGTCCGGCTGATCGTTGCCGCGATGGCCGAGACCCCCTGCCCCATCTGTGCGGCACCGCCGAAAAGCAAGGCCATGACCAGCGCGACCATCGCGGCCAGCCGCAGGGCGAACGGATCACGCCGCGCGAGATCCGCGTCGGGCCGCACCGCCCGCGCCCGAGCTGCCTCCGCCTCCATCTGCGCCAGATGCGCCTGCCAGAGTGCCCCCTCGCCACCAATCGCAGCCCGGTCCCGCAATGCCGTCAGGGGTCGCCCAGACAAGGTTCGGTCCAACCGCTCGACCGCTTCGGCCTCCCGCACCCGGCGATAGCGTAGCCCGCCCCGGATCGCCGCAGTCAGCAAGGCGGCCAGTGCCCCTCCCGCCAGCCAAGGCAGAATGGTGGGGGGCACCGCGCCGACCCCTCCCAGAGCGAATGCCGCGAACAGGCAGGCCAGCAGCCCGGCCAGCGGCCAGAAAGCCCGCGCGGCACGTTCCCAGAGCATGCCCCAACGGGTCAGTCGCAGGGCAAGGAAAACCCGGTTCTTCTTCTTTGTAGAAATACCTCGGGGGTCCGGGGGCGGCGCCCCCGGCCGTGACATCCGTTCCCTGCGCCGCGTCAAAGCCATTCCGGGATGGTATCGCGCGCCAGCATTTCCTCAAATGTCGGTCTTGCCCTGATGACGGCGAATTGATCGCCGCGGACCAGAACCTCGGGCACCAGCGGCCGGGAATTGTATTCCGACGCCATCACCGCGCCATAAGCCCCGGCAGAGCGGAACGCGACCAGATCGCCCGCCGCCAGCCCGGGCAGTTGCGCGCCCTTCTGGAACGTGTCGCCCGATTCGCAGACCGGCCCGACGACGTCGAATGTCCTGACATCGGCCCCCGGGACGGGCTCGGTCACCGGCACTATGTCGTGATGGGCGCCATACATGGACGGGCGCAACAAATCGTTCATCGCGGCATCCACGATCAGGAAATCGCGGCCCTCGCCCTCTTTCAGCCAGATCACCGAAGTCAGCAGGATCCCGGCGTTTCCGACGATGTTGCGGCCCGGCTCGATCTCGATCTCGCAGCCCAGATCGCCCACGGTGTCGCGGATGACCTGACCATATTCGATCGGCAGGGGTGGGGCGTTGTTGTCGCGGCGATAGGGGATCCCCAATCCCCCACCCAGGTCCAGCCGGGTGATGGAATGGCCGTCGGCCCGCAATGCGTGGGTCAGTTCCGCAACCTTGCCATAGGCCAGCCGGTAGGGTTCCAGGTCGGTCAGCTGGCTGCCGATATGCACATCCACGCCGACCACGCGCAGCCCCGGCAGGCGCGCCGCCTCGGCATAGACCTCGCGCGCGCGGGCGATGGGGATGCCGAACTTGTTCTCGGATTTGCCCGTGGCGATCTTTTCATGCGTCTTGGCATCCACATCCGGGTTCACCCGAATCGCCACCGGAACCTCGGCCCCCATCGAGGCGGCCAGTTCCGACAGCGCCCGCATCTCTGGCTCGCTCTCGATATTGAACTGGCGGATGCCGCCCTCGATGGCCTGCCGCATCTCGGCCAGGGTCTTGCCGACACCCGAGAAGACGATCCGATCCCCCGGCACGCCCGCCGCACGCGCCCGCGCGTATTCGCCACCCGAGACGACATCCATTCCGGCGCCCATATCGCCCATCAACTTGAGCACGGCGAGGTTCGAATTCGCCTTGACCGCGAAACAGACCAGATGCTCGGTCCAGTCCAGCGCCTGCCGGAACAGCCCGAAATGCCGGGTCAGGGTCGCCGCCGAATAGACATAGACCGGGGTGCCGACCTCTGCCGCAATGCGCGACAGCGGCACCTCTTCGGCATGCAGCGCGCCGTCATGGTAGTTGAAGTGATCCATCAGAGCTCGGTGACGGCTCCGACCGTCGCATGCCCGGAGATCGACACGCCCGGCTTCTGCGCCGCCGGTCGTTCGGGCGGACCATCGACGCCGCAGGCGGTCACGGCGAGTATCGCGAACAATGCCAGGAATCTCATGCAAGTATCTCCTTCCAGCGCGCGATCTGCGCGCGAACCTGATCGGGGGCAGTCCCGCCATAGCTTTGCCGCGAGGCGACGGAATTGTGAACACCAAGAACGGAATAGACCGACTGATTTATCGCCGGATTGACCGATTGCATCTCGGTCAGGGACAACTCGTCCAGATCGCAGCCCTTCTTCTCGGCCAGCGCGACGAGCGAGCCGGTAACATGATGCGCATCGCGGAAGGGCAATCCCGCCTCGCGCACCAGCCAATCGGCAAGGTCAGTCGCGGTCGAGAAGCCGCTTGATGCCGCCGCCTCCATGTTCTCGCGATTGGCGCTCAGATCCGACAGCATCCCCGCCATCGCGGCCAGCGCCAGCATCAGGTGATCGGCGGCGTCGAAGACCTGCTCCTTGTCCTCCTGCATGTCCTTGGAATAGGCCAAGGGCAGTCCCTTCATCACCGTGAACAGCGCCACCGTCGCGCCCAGGATCCGGCCGATCTTGGCGCGGATCAACTCTGCCGCGTCGGGATTGCGCTTCTGAGGCATGATGCTTGAGCCGGTGGACCATTTGTCCGACATCGACACGAATCGGAACTGGGCCGAGGACCAGATCACCAGTTCCTCCGACAACCGCGACAGATGCACCGCGCAGATCGAGGCCGCCGACAGGAATTCCAGCGCGAAATCCCGGTCGCTGACGGCATCGAGGCTGTTGGCCATGGGCCGGTCGAAGCCAAGCGCAACCGCCGTGGCCTCGCGGTCGATGGGATACCCGGTCCCGGCCAGTGCCGCAGCGCCAAGGGGTGATTCGTTCATCCGGCGGCGGGCGTCCCGGAAGCGCGACAGGTCGCGGCCGAACATCTCGACATAGGCCATCATGTGATGCCCCCATGTCACCGGCTGCGCGGTCTGCAGATGGGTGAAGCCCGGCATGACCCAATCCGCCCCCGCCTCGGCCTGCGACAAAGCGGCGCGGATCAGCGCATCCAGCCCCGCGATGGCCGCGTCGCACTGGTCGCGCACCCACAGCCGGAAATCGGTCGCCACCTGGTCATTGCGCGACCGGCCTGTATGCAAGCGGCCCGCTGGTTCCCCGATGATCTCCTTCAGCCGGGCCTCGACATTCATGTGGATGTCTTCCAGCGCAGTCTGGAACGGAAAATCCCCGGCCTCGATCTCTGACAAGACCGTGAGCAGGCCTTCCCCGATCGCGCTTGCATCGCTATCGCTGATGATGCCTTGCGCGGCGAGCATCGCGGCGTGGGCCCGGCTGCCCCGGATATCCTGGGCGTAGAGCCGCCGGTCGAAACCGATCGAGGCGTTGATCGCCTCCATGATCGCGTCGGGCCCGGCGGCAAAGCGCCCGCCCCACATGCTGTTGGCGGCATCCTTGTTTTCGGGCCGGTCGGTCATTGTCAGTCCTTCGGAGGTCAAATGCTGCGTCGAGTCCTGCTTTATACGGCACTGGTTTTAGGTGCAAACGCCGCGTTCGCGGGCGAGATCGACTGGCAGGCCGCCAAGGATGGTGGGCTGGCCAAGCTGGTCCCGTCCGAAAACGCGCCCGCCCTACCGGAAACCACATTTACGGACCGGGACGGCGGCACGCACAGCTTTGCCGATTACAAGGGCAAGGTGATTCTGGCGAATTTCTGGGCGACCTGGTGCGCGCCCTGCCGCGAAGAGATGCCATCGCTGGACGCACTCCAGAGTGAGCTGGGCGGAGAGGATTTCCAGGTCGTGACCATCGCGACAGGCCGGAACCCGCCCGAGAAAATAGATAAATTTTTCGAGGAAACCGGTGTCGAGAACCTGCCCGTCCTGCTGGATCCCAAGCAGAAGCTGGCGCGCGACATGGGAGTGGTCGGGCTTCCGGTCAGCGTGCTGATCGACCGCGACGGCAACGAGGTCGCCCGGCTCGTGGGCGATGCGGACTGGTCGAGCGATGCCGCCAAGGATGTTATCCGCCAGTTGACAGCGCCCTGACCTGAGCGTGGCGCGGACAATCCGTGAGGTGATCGTTCACCATTCCGGTCGCCTGCATGAACGCATAGGTGATGACCGGCCCGCAGAAGTTGAAGCCGCGTTTTTTCAGTGCTTTGGACATGGAGACCGATTCAGCGGTATCGGTCGGCACCTCTGCCAGCGTCGCAAATCGGTTCTGAATTGGGCTGCCGCCCACGAATGACCACAGGAAGGGCGAGAACCCCTCGCCCTGCTCGATCTCCAGAAAGAGCCGCGCTCCACGCACCGTGGCAGAGATCTTGCCGCGATGACGTATAATGCCTGGATTTTGCAGTGCTTTTTCTATCCGCGCATCGTCCCATCGGGCCACGCGCTCGGGGTCGAAACCCTCGAATTCCTCGCGGAATCCGTCACGCTTGCGCAGGATGGTGATCCAGCTCAGCCCCGCCTGGAAACCGTCGAGCACCAGTTTCTCCCATAACGCGCGCGAGTCATATTCCGGCACTCCCCATTCCGTGTCGTGATAGGCGACATACAGGGCATCATCGCCGCACCAGCCACATCTCTTGTCCATGCGTCGTTAACCCCGAGTCCAGATTTTCCACCGGTTTGCGCCAAGTTAGGCAATCATGCCCGGAGTGCAAGCCATCCCTGTGGAACAAGCCACCCCTATGGAAAAAGAGGCCGATGTGAGTGAAGCGAACTCCCCCATGGGCTCACCGCTGGACTATGCGATCAACCAGCAAAGCCGCATCACCCTTTCCCTGGTCCGCTCTGCAGTGGAAAGGGGCAGCGGCCTGCTTGCCTATCAACCTATCGTGCAGGCGGGCCGGCCGCAGCGAACGGCCTTTTACGAGGGGTTGATACGGATCATCGATGATACCGGCCGTATCGTCCCGCTGAAGGATTTCATGCCTATCGCGGAAACCACGGAACTGGGGCGCCAGATCGATTGCCTGTCGCTGTCCCTGGGGTTGCAGGCATTGGCCGAAACCCCGACATTGCGGCTGGCCGTGAACATGTCGGCAAGATCCATCGGCTATCCGAAGTGGAAACGCATCCTGCGCGAAGGCATCCGCAGTGATCCGCATCTGGGTGAAAGGCTGATCCTCGAGGTCACCGAAAGCTCGGCAATGGAGCTGCCCGAACAGGTGAACGAATTCATGCAGGAGATCCAGCGGCATGGCGTCAGCCTGGCTCTGGACGATTTCGGGGCGGGCTATACATCGTTCCGCTATCTGCGCGATTTCTGCTTTGACATGATCAAGATCGACGGCCAGTTCATCCGCCGGATCGCCGAACATCCTGACAACCAGGTTCTGACGCGCGCATTGCAGTCCATCGCCCATCATTTCGACATGTTCACCGTTGCTGAATCGGTGGAAACAGCCGATGACGCGGCCTTCCTGATCGAAATGGGGATCGATTGCCTGCAGGGGTATTATTTCGGCGCACCAACCATCACTCCGCCATGGAAATCACCTCCCTTCGCGACTCGGCGCTGAGTGGGAAAGCGCCGGGCCCATTACCGGCATTGCCCGAGGGTGCATCACGGTGATTAACTTGACGTCAAGGCATGAAACCGCATTCTTAGTTCGACTCGCCGAAATCCCGGCGTCGATCGGAAGGAGCCCGACATGACCAAAGCCGTAATCGTATCCGCCGCCCGCACACCGGTGGGCAGTTTCCTCGGCTCATTCGCAAATGTTCCCGCGCATGACCTGGGAGCAGCCGTCCTCAGGGAGGTCGTCTCCCGTGCTGGTGTTGACCCGGCGGAGGTCAGTGAAACCATCCTTGGTCAGGTGCTGACGGCAGCCCAGGGACAGAACCCGGCGCGCCAGGCACATATCAATGCCGGTCTGCCGCAGGAATCCGCCGCCTGGCTGATCAACCAGGTCTGCGGTTCCGGCCTGCGCGCTGTCGCACTGGCCGCACAGCAGGTGATTCTCGGGGATGCGAATATCGTG
Source organism: Paracoccus alkanivorans (assembly GCF_003697785.1). Taxonomy (GTDB): domain Bacteria; phylum Pseudomonadota; class Alphaproteobacteria; order Rhodobacterales; family Rhodobacteraceae; genus Paracoccus; species Paracoccus alkanivorans. The sequence continues at coordinate 158,612 of NZ_QOKZ01000005.1, forward strand.
CTGGCGGGTGGCCAGGAAAGCATGTCGCTCGCGCCACATGCCGCCTATCTGCGCGCGGGGCAGAAAATGGGCGATATGCAGATGATCGACACGATGATCCGCGACGGGCTCTGGGACGCGTTCAACAACTACCATATGGGACAAACCGCCGAAAACGTGGCAGAGAAATGGTCCATCAGCCGCGAACAGCAGGACGAATTCGCCGTCGCATCGCAAAACAAGGCGGAGGCTGCACAAAAGGCCGGGAAATTCGACGATGAGATCACCGCCTACACGGTCAAGACTCGCAAAGGTGATATCGTCGTGGACAAGGATGAATATATCCGCCACGGCGCGACGCTGGAAGCCATGCAGAAACTGCGTCCGGCCTTTACCCGTGACGGTTCGGTCACCGCCGCGAACGCATCCGGCCTCAACGATGGCGCCGCCGCCGTCATGGTAATGACCGAGGAAGAGGCGAATCGCCGTGGCCTGACCCCTCTGGCACGGATCGCATCCTATGCGACCGCCGGGCTCGACCCTGCCATCATGGGCACCGGCCCCATTCCATCCAGCCGCAAGGCATTGGAAAAGGCGGGCTGGAAGGCCGAAGACCTGGACCTGGTCGAAGCCAACGAAGCTTTTGCCGCGCAGGCCTGTGCCGTGAACAAGGACATGGGCTGGAACCCCGAGGTTGTTAACGTGAATGGCGGTGCGATCGCGATCGGTCATCCGATTGGCGCCTCGGGTTGCCGTATCCTGAACACCTTGCTGTTCGAAATGAAACGCCGCGATGCCAAGAAAGGTCTTGCCACATTGTGCATCGGTGGCGGCATGGGCGTCGCCATGTGCCTCGAACGTTGACCCGGAAAAAATCTGCGCGCAATTATCTTGCGCGCAGATCTCTAATTCGATAGCAAGATTTCAAGACGGTTCAACGCAAAGGGGGGAACGAATGGCTAAAACAGCATTGGTCACCGGGGGTTCACGCGGTATCGGCGCGGCGATCTCGAAGGCACTGCAGGCAGCAGGATATACCGTCGCCGCCAATTACGCCGGCAATGACGACGCGGCGAAGAGCTTTACCGAAGAAACCGGCATCAAGACCTATAAATGGTCGGTCGCCGATTACGATGCATGCGCCGCCGGTGTGAAGCAGGTCGAGGAGGAGCTGGGACCGATCACGGTGCTGGTCAACAATGCCGGCATCACCCGCGACGCGATGTTCCACAAGATGACCCCTCAGCAGTGGAAAGAGGTTATCGACACCAACCTGACCGGCGTCTTTAACATGACTCATACGACCTGGGGTGGCATGCGCGACCGCAAATTCGGCCGGGTCATCAATATCAGTTCGATCAACGGGCAAAAGGGTCAGGCCGGCCAGGCGAATTATTCGGCGGCAAAAGCAGGTGATCTAGGCTTTACCAAGGCGCTTGCGCAGGAGGGTGCACGTGCAGGCATCACTGTCAACGCGATCTGCCCCGGCTATATCGGCACCGAGATGGTTCGTGCCATCGACGAAAAGGTGCTGAACGAACGGATCATCCCTCAGATTCCGGTCGGCCGCTTGGGCGAGCCCGAGGAAATCGCGCGCGCCGTGGTATTTCTTGCCTCGGACGATGCAGGATTCATCACCGGTTCGACCATCAGCGCCAATGGCGGCCAATTCTTCGTCTGACCGGCAATCAGAACCAATAAGCACGGCCCGCACCTATGGTGCGGGCCGATGTCATTTCAGCGCCACTGTTCAGCAGAATCAGTGCGACAGCCGGGAAATTTCCTCTTTGAGGCGCAGCTTTTCACGTTTCATCGCAGTGATCTCCAGATCGCTGGTGCCCGGGCTCTTCTGCGCCTTTTCCACGGCATCTGACAGGTTCTGATGTTTCTTGCGAAGCTCTTCAACGTGGGAAGCAACCGACATCGCGTCCTCCTCTGTGTGGGTGTCGAACATTACGGATTGCAGCACAGAACTCTGATTCTGTCACGATTCTTTCGCAAAATACTCAACCATTGACGCTCCTTCGCGGAGAACTGCCGAGGCCTGGCTGGAAAAATCCTCTCCATCCAGCCAGTGCTGCGCTCCGTCATGCATGATAAAGGGTGCCAAAAGGCGCAGCGGCGTGCGGGCGGCCTTCCGCGCGGTCAGAATGATGCGCCCTGCTTCGCGCCCCTGCCGGGCGGCGACCGGCAGGATCGCGATGGCTCCGGCCCGCCCCTGCAAGGTGCTGAGGACTGCATCCAGCCGATCAGCGCGTTGTATCAGGGTGATAATCCCGCCCGGCCGCAACCTGCGCAAGGCCGCATCGATCCATCCGACCAGCGGCGTGTCCTCTTGCCGCGACAGGTTTCGCCCCGCATCCCCGGCTTTGGTGCCGGCGATGAAATAGGGAGGATTGGCGATTACATGATCGAAGCTCTCCCGCCGCAGTTCAGCGGGCATGGCCCCCAGATCACCGGTCAGGACATGTAGTGATATCCCGTTCCTCGCGGCATTACGACGCGCCAGTTCCGCGTAATCCTCCTGCCGCTCCAATCCGGTCAGCCGCAAACGCGGAACACGCCAGCCCAGGCACAGGCTGGCAACACCTGCCCCGCAGCCCAGTTCCAGCACGCTCTCGTCCGGCTGCGCGGGACAGGACGCAGCCAGCATGACGGCATCGGCGCCCGAGCGATAACCCCGCAACGGCTGCGTTATCCGCAGGCGCCCACCAAGAAAGCCGTCTTCGCGCAACTCATTCATCCAGTCCCGCGTCCCGCAAGATGCTCCGGGCCATGAATTCGTCACGATCCGCGACCATGACCCGCCGCGGCAGGATCCCGAGCGAACCGTCCAGCACGCTCATATGCCGGTCCATTTCGAAGGCCGCTATGCCTTCCTGCTCCAGCAGGTCGACGGCTCTGGATATCCTGACGGGATCGGTGCTACGAAAAAGCTCTTTCATCGGCAAAAGGATATGTGGCGGTTGCGCAATTGTCGATGGCGTGGCAATGCGTTGAACCAGAAATGGGGTATGGCCATGGGTGTGAACGAAAACGTTCTGAAACCGCTGGACCAGCTCGCGTCGACCTTATCGGCCGAGATGGATGCAGTGAACACGCTGATCCGCGCGCGGATGTCCAGTCGTCACGCGCCACGCATCCCCGAGGTCACGGCGCATCTGATCGAGGCCGGCGGCAAACGGCTGCGCCCGATGCTGACGCTGGCGGCGGCAAAGCTGCTGGATTACCCGGGCGAGTATCACATACACCTTGCCGCGACGGTCGAATTCATCCACACGGCGACGCTGCTGCACGACGATGTCGTCGATGAAAGCCGGCAACGGCGCGGGCGGCCGACGGCCAATCTGCTGTGGGACAATAAATCCTCGGTGCTGGTTGGTGATTACCTGTTCGCGCGCAGTTTCCAGTTGATGGTCGAGCCGGGCAACCTGCGGACGCTGGAAATCCTGGCCAATGCCAGTGCCACGATTGCCGAGGGGGAAGTGCTGCAGCTGACCGCCGCCCAGGATCTTCGCACGGATGAGGAGATCTATCTGCAAGTGGTGCGCGGCAAGACGGCTGCGCTGTTTTCGGCCGCGACCGAGGTGGGCGGCGTCATCGCAGGCGCTCCGGCAGAGCAGGTGCAGGCGCTGTTCGATTACGGCGATGCCTTGGGAATCGCGTTCCAGATCGTCGATGACCTGCTGGATTACGGTGGCGCGACTGAAACCATTGGAAAAAATATCGGCGACGATTTTCGCGAACGCAAGCTGACGCTCCCGGTGATCAAGGCAGTTGCCAGGGCCGATGACCGGGAGCGCGCATTCTGGTCGCGCTGCATCGAGGCCGGGGATCAGCGCGATGGCGATCTGGAGCACGCGCTGACCCTGCTTGCCCGGCACAACGCGATGGAGGCTGCGCGGGCGGATGCCCTGAGATGGGCCGAGCGCGCAAGATCCGCTCTTGCACCGCTGCCTGATAACGCGATCCGCGGAATGCTGTCGGATCTTGCAGACTTCGTCGTCAGTCGGGTCGCCTGAGATTTTCGTTTCAAGCTGTCCTGAACAGAAAGGCGGGCCGGTTTCCCGGCCCGCCCCTCTCCGGGAAGAGACTGTGAATTCCTGTTATTTTGCCTGAACAAAATCGGGATAGGCTTCCATTCCCATCTCGGAAATATCCAGCCCGCTGATCTCGGCCTCCTCGTCGACCCGAATACCCATCGTCGCCTTGAGGACGGTCCAGATCACGAAGCTGAGCACGAAGGTAAAGGCACCGATGGCCGCCACGCCGACAAGCTGGGTGATATAGCTGGCATCGGGATTCGAGGCGGGCACAACCAGTGTCCCCCAGATGCCTGCAACAAGATGGACCGGGATCGCGCCGACCACATCGTCGATCCTGAACCTGTCCAGCATCGGCACCACGAGAACCGCGATCGCACCGCCCACGGCGCCGATCAGGATGGAACCGAAGATGGACGGGAAAAGCGGCTCTGCGGTGATCGCGACCAGCCCGGCCAGCGCCCCGTTCAGCACCATGGTCAGGTCGATCTTGCCATACAGGGCCTGCGTCACGCCGATGGCGGCGATGGCACCGGCCGAGGCGGCCATATTGGTATTCACGAAGATACGGCTGACATCGGCGGCATCATTGACCGAGCCGATGGCCAGTTGCGAGGCTCCGTTGAAGCCGAACCAGCCGAGCCAGAGGATGAAGGTTCCAAGGGTCGCAAGCGCCAGATTCGAGCCAGGCATCGGCTGCATCCGGCCATCGGCGCGGTATTTGCCGCTGCGCGGACCAAGGATGATCGCGCCGGCCAGCGCCGCGAAACCGCCCGTGGCGTGAACCAGGGTAGAGCCCGCGAAATCCGAAAAGCCCATCTGGTCAAGAAAGCCCGTGCCCCATTCCCAGCTTGCCTCGATGGGATAGATCACCCCGGTCAGCAATACGGTAAAGATCATGAAGGGCCAGAGCTTGACCCGCTCGGCCAGCGTCCCCGACACGATTGAGGCAGTCGTTGCACAGAACATCAACTGGAAGAAGAAGTCCGATCCCGCCGAATACCCGGCCGAAGCATCGCCCGCAGCAACCGGGTCGATCGCCTTGGGACTGAAGATCTGCCCGATCACGCCCGGCACGGTCCAGCCATCGTCTCCCGGATACATCAGGTTATAGCCGATCAGCCAATACATGAGGCCCGCGATGGCGAACAACGAGACATTCTTGAAAAGCTGGGTCGTCACGTTCCGGGACCTGACGAGGCCGGCCTCCAGCATGGCAAAACCCGCCGCCATCCACATCACGAGGAAGCCTCCGATCAGAAACAGCAACGTATTGAAAATATAGGCCACATCCGCGCTGACTGCGGGAGCTGCCCCCGTGGCGGCCGCATCCTGCGCGACGGCTGGCAGGGCAACCAGGATTGCCATTGCCGCGATTAACGGGGAAGTTTTTCTCATGTCATTCACCTGTCTGCGTTTAAAGCCGCCGGACCGGCTGCCTTCCGCATCGTGATCGGCAATCGGACGCCGTTTCGACAAGACTGTGGGCAATCTGCGGCAGGGCGAAACAGGAAATGCCTATTTCAAAGGCAATTTCTTTCCTGATTGCGCCCAAATCATGCAGAAATTATCTCGCGAGCTTGATGTTCTGCCCGATCGTTTTGCAACGCCTGCGAATTTCGCGCTATTGGAACCGCTCGCGCCGATCACGGGTTGGTCAGTGCAATTCCATGTTCAAAGTTTCTCATGTATGATGTTCATCCATCAATTGGCCGTCACGAAACGGCTCCGCAACGAGCAGGCAAAAGCAGGCATGAAACGACCAACCGGCACTCCAAAGCGCACGGGCCGCAGCCCGGTTGCCGACAAGCGCACTCAGCCCCCGGCCAGCACCCCGTCCAAGCCGCGCCGCAAGGCGGGAAATCGCGGCCGGCAATCACGCAAGGGCAATGTGGTGCTGCGTAGCGTCGCCGGCATAGTCAGCCTGATATGGCGAGTCCTGTGGGGCTCCGTATGGCGCCTTGCCATGGTGGTCGCACTGATCATCGGCGCCGCCACCGCCTATTATTATAGCGGCCTGCCCGAACCACAGGCCCTTTTCGACGCACGCGCACGCGGTTCGGTCACGATGCTCGATCGTCATGGCAAGGTCTTTGCCTGGCGTGGCGAAACTTTCGGCACGGTGAACAGCGACCAGATCGCCCCGGTGCTCAAGCATGCCGTCATCGCGACCGAGGATCGCCGGTTCTACGGCCACCTGGGCATCAGCCCCCGCGGCATCGCCAGCGCCATCAAGATCAATCTTGCCGAGGGTCGCGGTCCCCTGGAAGGCAATGGCGGCTCGACCATCACGCAGCAGGTGGCAAAACTTCTGTGCCTGGGTGAAACCTTCGATCCGATCCGTTGGAAGAACGAGGCCGAGTTCGAACAGGATTGCCGCGTCACCAGCTTGTGGCGAAAGGTCAAGGAAGTGCCCTTCTCATTCGCACTCGAGGCGAAATATTCGAAGGACGACATCCTGAACATCTATATGAACCGCTCTTACCTGGGTGCCGGGGCGCGCGGTTTCGAGGCTGCCAGCCAGCGCTATTTCAACAAGCCGGCATCGGATGTGAACGCGGCAGAGGCCGCGATGCTGGCGGGGTTGCTGCAGGCGCCCAGCTATTTCGCTCCGACCGCCAGTCTGGAACGCAGCCAGAACCGTGCAAATGTGGTGCTGGGCCTGATGCATGAACAGGGCTATTTGGAAGATCAGGAATTCGCTCAGGCAAAGGAACACCCGGCGCAGTTGTCCCAGGCCGCCGCCGCCCGTGCGGGCGGATATTTCGCCGATTGGGTGATGGATACCGGCCCCGGCTTCCTGACCAGCGAGACGACCGAGGATGTCACGCTCAAGACCACCTTCGACCAGAAGGTTCAACAGGCCGCCGAACAGGCTCTGAAACGCGTTTTCAACGAAAAGCTCAAGGATGGCAGCAAGGTGGAGGCCGCGGTGGTCGTCATGTCCGCCGACGGCGCGGTCCGGGCCATGATCGGTGGGCGCGATACGACCGTGAACGGTGCCTTCAACCGCGCGATCCAGGCGAAACGGCAGACCGGTTCCAGCTTCAAGCCATTCGTCTATGGCGCTGCGCTGGAGGCAGGTTATTCGCCCTCGGATATCGTGCAGGACGGGCCGCTGACCATCAGTATTCCCGGCGGCAAGCCATGGTCGCCCAAGAACTACACGCGCCGCTATTACGGTTCGGTCACGCTCACCGACGCGCTGAAGCGCTCGCTGAACACGGCGACCATCCGCCTGCAAGAGGCGGTGGGGCGCGAGGCGGTCAGGCAAGTGGCGCATGATTTCGGCATCGTCAGCAACCTCACCACCAGCCCTTCGCTCGGTCTCGGCGCATCGGAGGCAACCCTGCTGGAACTGACCGGCGCTTATGCGGGCATCCGTAATGGCGGCACTTCGGTTGCGCCCTACGGTCTGGTCGAACTGACCATCAAGGGCGATGAGAGGCCCTTGATGGGGCAGCTTGGCGGCTTTGGCGAACGGGTCATCAGCCAGCGCGCTGCCGGCCAGCTAATCTATATGATGCAGCAGGTCATCCAGTCGGGAACCGGCACGCGCGCCAAGCTGGGCGACCGCCCGGTCGCAGGAAAGACCGGCACGACCAGCAGCTATCGTGATGCGTGGTTCGTCGGGTTCTCCGAGCAATATGTAACCGGTGTCTGGATGGGGTACGACGACAACACCCCGCTGACCGAGGTAACCGGCGGCGGTCTTCCGGCCGAAATCTGGCAAGCCGTGATGACCGACATCCACAAGGGCCTGCCCGAACTTCCGCTCTCGACGGTTTCGCCCGATGGCAGCGGCATCATCGTCTCAAGCGGGGAAAACACCCCGAAAGTGGTGACATCCGGCTCCCCCGACGATCCGCTTGCGGCTGCATTGGCGGGTGCGATGCAGAGCGCCGAAAGCCAGCGGCAGGCGCAGAATCAGGGTGGACGGGTTGTCACGGCACCAACCGAGATCACCGGGAATGCACCGCAAACCGAAGGATCGTCGACCTCATCCGGCTCCGATGACGCGCTGAGCCGGGCACTGAACGGCATTCTCGGAGGGAATTGACCATCGCACGATTAACAGATGCTTCCAGTGTTCCGGGCTGATCCAGCCTCGGGGCACTCGAAGATCCGGTCGGTATCGCTCGCCGGGTATCGTGTCAGATCGGCAGGATGGCGGGGCCGTCGGGCGTATCAATGCGCCGGGTGGTAATGCCGAAGGCTTCCCGGATCACCTCGTCGCGCAATACGTGATCGGGGCTGCCATCGGCCAGAATCCGTCCCTTGGCCAGCAGCACCAGACGGCTGCAGAACCGCGCCGCCAGCCCAAGATCGTGGATCGAAACCAGCAGCCCGCGCCCCTCGCCCGCAAGTCCCTGGAACAGCCGCAGGCAGGCGAGTTGCTGCGCCGGATCAAGGCCCGCCACGGGTTCATCCGCAATCAGCAGCGGAGCTTCCTGTGCCAATGCCCGGGCGATAAGGGCGCGAGCCTGTTCGCCGCCCGACAGGCGTAGCGCGGTGCGGTGCCGGAAAGGCTCCAGCCCCATGCGGGTCATCGCCGCCTCGATCGCCTTGCGATCCTCGGAGCTGCGTCCACTGCCGGGCCACGGTATGCGCCCTAGGGCAACCAGATCCTCGACGCTGACGGGCCATGCGATTTCGCGCGATTGCGGCAGATAGGCCGCCGCGCGGGCACGGGCAGTCGCATCCATCGCGGCAAGGTTCGAGACGCCGGAAAAGGGAATCAGCCCAATTGCCGCCTCCATCAATGTCGATTTCCCCGCGCCGTTGGGGCCGATCAACCCAACCAGTTCTCCGGCGGCAATCGACAGGCCGACATCACGCAAGACCTCGCGGTTACGGCGGATGACGGATAATTCGCGCAGTTCCAGTAACATCACATCCGCCCTCCGCTGCGCGTCTTCCAGATCAGGTGCAGGAATAGCGGTGCGCCGACGATCGCGGTCAACACGCCGAGCTTGAGATCCCGCTCGGGCAGGATCAGCCGCACCGCGATATCGGCAGCCAGAACCAGCGCCGCCCCCCCCAATGCAGAGGCGGGCAGCAACGCCGAGGGCCGCGCACCGACCCATGGCCGCAGGATATGCGGCACGACCAGCCCGACAAATCCGATCACCCCGCCCACGGCTGTGGCGGGGCCGACGATCAGCGCAACCCCCGCGACCAGCCGCCAACGCAATGTCGTGGGCGAGACACCCATGGCCGCCGCCGCATTCTCCCCCAGTGTCAGCGCATCCAAGTCACGGGCGGTGGTCCAGATCAGCATCGCCCCCAGGACCATGGGCGGCAGGACCAGCCAAACATGCAGCATCGAGCGATCGGCGAGCGATCCCATCAACCAAAAGACGATCTCGTTGGCGGCATAGGGGTTGGGCGACAGGTTCAGGACCAGCGCCGTTCCCGCATTCGCCAGCGCCGAAATCGCAATTCCCGCAAGGATCAGCGTGACCGAGCCGCCCCGCGGCCCAGCCAGCGCAACCAACAGTCCCGCGCCCATCCCTGCCCCCAGCAACGCCGAAAGCGGCAATGCCATGGCAGCACTCAGCGACAGCCCGGTCTGGATGGCAAGCACCGCCCCCAATGCGGCCATGCCCGAGACACCAATCAGCCCCGGCTCGGCCAGGGGGTTGCGCAGATAACCCTGCATCGCCGCACCTGTCAGCCCGAGTCCGCCCCCGACGACCAGCCCCAGAACCGCCCGCGGCAGGCGGATCTCGCGCATGACGATCGGCATCGGTCCTTCGCCGCCCAGCAACAGCGCCCGCAGGCCATCGACGACGCTCAGCCCCGCCGGGCCGGTGATCAGCGAAGCTGCGAACAACATCGCCGTCACAAGGATCAGCATAGCGAAAAGCGGTCTCATTGCAGCGCCTCGATCGCCCGCAGGATAAAGGGTGTGCCGCAGACCCAATCGCGATCGGTGACCTCGGCGGTATCGGGTGCCAGCTTTTTCAATGCCGGATGATCCAGGATCGCTTCTGAGCGCGACTGTCCCGGCCATTTCGCCCCGGTGATCAGCCGGTCAGGCTGTGCCATGACGACCAGTTCCAGCGGCAATCCGGTCGTGCTATCGACGCCATAGTCACCGGCGATATTCTCATACCCCGCTGCGTCGAGGATGGTTCCGGCCAGCGTGTTCCGCCCCGAGGTGATCCCGTTCGCATAGTAAAGTGCCGCCTTTCCCCGATAGTGGTCGCTGCGGACCCGCGCCAGTTCGCGGTCGAAACCGGCAAGCAGATCGGCGGCGGCATCCTCGCGAACCAGCAGTTCGCCCATACGGGTAATCCCGCTGCGGATCGCCTTAATGCTTTCGGCTGGCGGCAGCACCTCGACGCGAATGCCCAGCCTCCGCAACATCTGCAAGGTCGGCCCGGATTCGAACTGACCGGCGATAACCAGGTCAGGGCGCAGCAGATAGATTTCCTCAGCCCGCCCGTGATTGACAGGATAATTTGCGGCGGTTTCGGCCATGGCCGACATGCGTGGATCCCGCGCCAGGTGGCTGACCGAGATCAACTGCCCTTCTGCCGCCAGCAACATGGCAAGCTGATCGGTGCACAGGTTCATCGATACGACCCGTTGCGGGGCGGCAGTCACGGGTGCGCCGGCAGCGATCAGCATCGCCGCCAGCCAGCCAGCAATGATCCTAGAAGGACGCACGAAGCCCCGCATAGAGTGAACGATCCGGAGTGCCATAGCCCTCGGTCAGTTGATATTGCTCGTTAAAGACATTCTCCAAGCGCAGGTAAGCCTCTGCCCTGTCGTGCAGGGGATGGCTCAGCAACAGGTCAACCGTGGTGAAATCATCCATATCCTCCGGCCGGCCGGCAATATGCTGCAACGCAATCGCCGCCGTGGTGCCGGTCGCGAAGCGCGTCTCGAAGCCAAGGCTCAGGCTGTGGGCGGGAACCTCTGCCCATTCCGAGGCCACGTCGTTATCGGTATAGGTATAAGCCGCCGTCACCGCATGTCCCAAGCCGAATGCATAGCGTCCATCGAGTTCCAGCCCCCTGCGGTGCGCCTTGCCTTCCACCTGCGCATAGCCATCGTCATTCCAGTCGTCCGGGGTGTCGCGATCATCCCAACCGATCAGGTGATCCGCCTCCATCCAGAACAAGGTGGCACGCAGATGGCTGTCCTCGCCCCACAGCTTCTCCACCCCGATCTCGGCGGTCCTGCTTTCTTCACGCTGCAACTCCGCATCGCCGTAAGGCCCGAACAACTCGTAAAGCGACGGCGCGCGGAAACCGTTGCCGAAAGCGGCCCGGAAAAGCAGATCGTCATCGGCACGATAGACAGCGGCGAAGCGGCCTGATGTAAAACCGCCGAAGCTGGAATGATCATCGCGCCGCAACGAGACGCTGATATCGACACGATCCCCGAGCGGAGCGGAAGCTTCGGTAAACACGCCCGACAGCCGGGTTTCGCCATGCCCCCTGGCTTTTTCCTTCTCGGTATCGGCGCCAAAGATCACGCGCGCTCCGGATGCCCCCAGATCTGTCGCCCCCTGCCAGGACAATTTCGTGCGGGTGCCAACGAAAGGATCACCATGCCCGTTTTGCCAACTGGTTCTGTCGATATGATATCGCGTCAGTGCCAGCTCGTGATCGACTGCACCGGCCGAGAATGTCGTAAAGCCACGCAGACCGTAGGACTCGCGTTCGTTGTAATCATCTCCGGGCGTACTCCCTATATCTCCACCGAAATCGTCGAATTCGCCCTCGCTCTTTTCCCAGAAGCCGTTGAGACCTATGGTCACGCCGTTCTGCAACTCCTGCGCGGCATAGAAATTCAGGCGCGCGGCATCGAAACCGTCATTCTCGAAATTGCCGTCATTATCGTCCGTGGCGGAAAATCCGTCGCTGTGAATGCGACTGGCAGAGAAAGCCAGATCGGTCCCGCCCCGCCTGAATGTCACGCCGTAATTGGCGAGAGCCGTGTTGTAACTGCCCGCCTCGATCGCGAAACTGTGCTGCACGCCATCCTGCGTCGGACGCAGCGATTGCAGGCTGAGCACCCCGGCCACCGCGCGCGAGCCATAGAGGGCGGATTGCGCGCCACGCAAAAGCTCTGCCCGCCCGATTCCCGCACCGGTCATCCCGCCGATATCGAAATAGGGCTGCCCCGCCGCCGGATCGGAAACGTCGATCCCGTCTATGATGACCGGCAGATATTGCGCTGGCGCGCCCCGCAATTGCAGTGATCCAGTCGTTCCGAGCGGGCCCGATTGACGCAATGAGACCCCCGGCAACCGGCTAAGGCTTTGCGCGATCGGCTGGCCGGTGCGGGCAATCAACGCGTCATCCGTCAGCACGGACACCGAGCTGCCCGACCGGCTGAGTTCGGTCGCCTCGCGGTTTGCAGTCAGGGTGATTTCAGGCAGAACAAAAGCATCCTGCGCCATGGCGGGCAGGGCCGTAACGGCAGTGGTCGCAGCCAGAATGGCAAGCTGTCTCATCGGATGTATTCCCTCCGGACGCCCTTGCGGGGCGGGATGCGGTCTGTCCGGAGGGGTCTTTCCTTCGGACGGCGAATACCACCACGACGGAAGAACCGTTTCGCGCATGCCCCTCGCATGCACTCAGGGTGATCGCATCGGCAGGTCTCCTGACTTCGCGGGTCGCAGCTTGGCCGGGCCTTCCCATCGGCGTATTCGCAGACAGTGGCATTCTCCGGTCTCGCTCACCGCTCACAGTTGCGGGGGCAGTCGCGGATTCACACCGCGTTCCCTTTTCACCGGGCAAATCGCCCGAAACCGAGGCAGGGCGGAATTAATCCATCGCCTCATATTAAGCAAGCAATATCGCCGAAACAGTAACGATATTACCTGCTTCCGGCTCAGGAGGACGATCCGGTTGTCGACAGAAGGCACCATACCGGCTAATCATCATTTATGTTGCGCAGATGTGCTGCGATTGACGGGTTCGACTGGTTTACTGCGCAGTTCTAAGTAGATAAGCCGGACGAGTTTCAGGAATCCGATGCACATGAATACAAAGCCATTACCCCGTTCCGCCCGACTTACACGCACATCCCTGTCCGAACGCGCGGCGACAAAGTTGCGCAAACTGATCCTGCGCAATGTGCTGGTCCCGGGCAGTTCCGTCACCGAGCGCGAGGTCTCGGAACAGCTTGGCATCTCGCGCACCCCGGCGCGTGAGGCGATCCGGACGCTGGTTGGCGAAGGGTTGATCGTCGTCAGCGAAACCGGGCGCCTGTCGATTGCCAACCCGGATTTCGATGCGATCATAGATCTCGTGCAGGTGCTCAGAGCATTGGAAGCACTTGGGTGCGAACTGGCCGCAGAAAACGCCAGCGACGCCGAGTTAACCAGTATAAAGCAGAGTCATAACAGGATGTGCGAGGCGGTGGCTGATTCCAGTGACTTCAAGTATTTTGACGCCAATATCGCCTTTCACCGCTCTATCGTCGCCGCCAGCCATAATCCGGCATTGGTGCAGACGCATAAACTGATCGACGATCAGCTTTACCAGGCCCGTTTCCGCTGTTCGCGCCAACAGGGCCGGCGGGAGATCGCGATAGAGGAACATGACCGAATCACCAAAGCCCTGCTCGCCCGGGACAAGGCACAGGCGCGGCAGGCCATGACCCTTCACCTGACCACAACCATCCACAATCTGCGCGCCATCGAGGAAGAGGACTCGCAATCCGCAGAATGATGTAAACGCGATGCGCTTCTGGGCAGCGAACCCGTCGCCGGTGCATTCAGGAAGGCAGCTTCAGGGATAACAAGGCGCATGCCGCATGCCGACCGGACGATCGTACAAGACGATGATCGTCCGGCCATCTCCCTGATCTACGGGATAAATTTCGGGGCGGGAATCCGCTGTTCAGGCTGCTTTCAGCAATCCACTGTCCGAATTCTCGATAAGGGCATGGTGCAGCGCCTTGATCGCCGGCTGCATCACCTCGCGCTCGACGATGAACTGCACATCCACGGGGCGCGGTCCCTGCGTCGCGCCGATCGCCTCCAGCCCGTTATCGGCCAGCGCATTCAGCCCGCGGCTCAGCACCGCCAGCCCGTTCAGGTCGCGTCCCACCGCAGCGACCATCGAAATCGCGCGTGACGTTACCCGCGCCGAAGGATAGCGCTCCACCAAGTCCTTCTCGACCCGGCGCAGCACCTTCAACGAGCTGTCGACGTAATGCGTAACCGTATTGGCGTTCGAGACCTTGGAGACGATGCGGACGTTATGCCGGGTCAGGATATCCAGAACGGCGCTGTCATAGCCCTTGGCACCGACCATGTCCTGTTCGAACAGTTCCAGTGCGAACAGGTCGAGGCCCGTCACGATCTCGACATTCGGCCCGTCTGCGGGCTGGTCATCGATCAGCGTGCCGGGGTCCTCGGGCTCGAAAGCGTTGGTCACGCGCAGCGGCACACCGGACTGGCGCAGCGTCTTGGCGGCCTTGGGATGGATCGCCTCCATGCCAAGGTTGGAAAGCTGATCGGCGACATCATAATTCGTCCGGCCCAGCTTACGCACGGCATCCTGCCCGACAAGCTTCGGATCGGCCGAGGAAAGGTGAAATTCCTTGTGGATAATCGCCTCGCGTGCACCGGTCATCGACGCCAACCGCGAGAAGGTCACCTCGGAATAGCCACGGTCGAATTCACGCATCAGCCCTTCGGCACATTGCGCATAGCCGGTGACGATGGGCATCTCGGCTGCCGGATCGATATCCTTCATCGCGCCCTCGATACGCTCGTCCAGGCTCACATCGCCCTCGTCGCGCCAACCCGACAGGTCGACGAAACGGGCATTCACGCCGGCGCGTTGCAGCATCAGCGCGGTGACGAAAGCCGAATGCGCCTCGCCCAGTCCCGACAGCAGCTCGCGCGTCTGCAGCATATGCTCGGACAGGCGGAAATGGCCGTAAGTGCACAGGCGCTGCAGATCGATCAGGCAGTTGCGGGCGCCAAGGATGCGATCATGCACAAAGGCATCCGCGCGCTCGATATCGCCGGGGTGATCCAGCACCGCCTTATGCGCCGCGACCATCGCGTCCGACACGCGGTCCAGAGCCTCGTGCCAGCCGTGATCGGAATCCGAACTGGCGAAGGCCGCATAGACCCCGGCCTTGCCGGATTTCTTGTGTTCCAGCAGCAGATCGGTGATCCCGCCGAAAGCCGAAACGACAAAGATGCGTCCGTAAAGGTCGGCCCCCTTGCGGTTTCCGATGATCAGCGTGTCGCGCAACTCATTCACCCGCGACATGGACGTGCCGCCGATTTTCTCGACAGTATGGGTCATGTTCAGTCCGTCAATTCTTCCACCGGGGCGTAAGAGCCGTCTTCGCGGTGGACTTCCTTGCCCGTTACCGGCGGGTTGAAGCAACAGGCCATGACCAGTTCTTCTTCGGCCCGCAGGGTATGCTTGTCATGCAGGTTCAGCGCATACATGACACCGGGTTTGATTTCATGCGTCTCGCCGGTCGCCAGATCGGTGATCGAGCCCTTGCCCGACATGCAGTAGACGCTTTCGAAGTGATGCTTGTAGTGGAAGGTATGCTCGGATCCCGCCTCGAGCGTGGTGATGTGGAACGAGAACCCCATCCCGTCATCGGCCAGCAGCATCCGCACCGAGTTCCAGCGTGCATCCGACACCGAGCGGTCGGTGTCTTTCAGTTTGTTGAAGTCGCGAACGATCATCTCTGTCTTACTCCGCAGCAATCTTGGTCGTGTCGAGAGTTTCCCGGGCCGCATCCAGCAGGATGTCAAAGCCTTTTTCGAATGTCTCCACCGGGGTGGTCAGCGGGGCCAGGACCTTCACGACCTGATCTTCGCTACCCGACGTCTCGATCACAAGCCCCTTCTCATAGGCACGTGCGCAGATTTTCCCGGCCAGATCCCCGGACCCTACATCGACGCCGCGCATCAGCCCGCGGCCCTTCAGGAAGGCTCCGGGAACCAGATCGGCCAGTTCGGTCAGCCGCTTTTCGATCAGCGCGGCCTTTCCGGCCAGCTCGGTCTCGAAACTCTTGTCGGCCCAGAATTTCTCGATCGCGATACGGGCAGTGACGAAGGCATGGGTATTACCCCGGAAAGTGCCGTTATGCTCGGCCGGACCAAGTACGTCATGCTCGGGACGCACCAGAACCAGCGCCAGTGGCAAACCGAAGCCCGAAATGGATTTCGCCATGGTGACGATATCGGGAGTGACCCCCATCTCTTCGAACGAGAAGAAAGTGCCGGTCCGGCCGCAGCCAGCCTGGATATCGTCAACGATCAGCAGCGCGCCGTGCTTTCTGGCGACAGCGGCGATCTTCCGGACGAATTCGCTCGAGGCGGCGTTCAGCCCGCCCTCACCCTGTACGGTTTCCAGCATGATGGCGGCGGGCGCGTCGATCCCTCCCGAAGCATCGGACAGCATCTGATCCAGCAGTGCGGCCCCATCGACACCATCGGCATAGCCGTCATAGGGCATCCGGGTGACACCCTGCTTGTCGATCCCCGCGCCACCACGGTGATAACCGTTACCGGTTGCCGCCAGCGCCCCCATGGTCACGCCATGAAAGCCATTGGTGAAGGCGATGACATTCGTGCGGCCGGTCGATTTGCGTGCGATCTTCATCGCCGCCTCGACAGCGTTCGCACCGGTGGGACCAGTGAACATTATCCGATGATCCATGCCGCGCCGGGCAAGGATGTGGCGCTCGAATGCCGACAGGAAGCCGGCTTTCGCGTCAGTGTGCAGGTCCAGCCCATGGGCCAGCCCATCAGCGGTGATATGTTCGACCAGCGCGGTCTTCATGTCGGGATCGTTATGGCCGTAATTCAGTGAGGAACAGCCCGCTAGGAAATCGATATATTCCGTGCCGCCCTGCGCGGTCAGGATCGAGCCGCGCGCGGCAATGAAAACAGCCGGAATACCCCGGCAATAGGAACGCGCCTCGCTTTCGCGGCGCTCGAAAATACCGGTATCGATACCGTTGGTCATATCCTTGGACATTGGAAATCCTTTCGCACCTTGTGCGTTTTGATAAAGTCGGCCTGTTCGGCGAAGCTCAGGCGGCAGCCGAGGACGCGTCTTCCTCGTCGGGCAGGGTGATCGTCACCATATGCTCGGTGGCGTGCTGGCCATCGAAATGAAGATCGCGCTTGTAATGCGCCTTGTCGGAAAGCTCCCCGCCCACCTCGCGGGCAAAGCTGCGGAACAGCGCCCAGGAAGCCTCGTTATCCCTGGTGATGGTGGTGTTGAGCTGCTGCGCCTCTGCACAGGCATCGCGGCCGATCAGATGCTCCAGCATCTTGCGGCCCAGTCCCAGCCCACGGGCGCGGGGGCTGACGGCCACTTGCCAGACGAACAATGCATCCTCATTGGGGATCATGTGACCGGAGATCCAGCCGACGATATCGCCATTCATTTCCGCCACCACGCAGGTGTCGCTGAAATGCTCGGCCTGAACGATATTGCAATACATCGAGTTCTCGTCCAGCGGTTTGCATTCCCGCACGAGTTCCCAGATGGCCGAGCCGTCGGTGCTGCGCGGTTTGCGCAGGACAATCGTCCGGTTGCGATGCTTTTCGATCTCGTTCACGTCTTTGGGCATGGAGTCCGATCTCTGCTTTGCTTCGCTTTACTAACTAATAAAAACACCCCTCGGTTGCAACCGATACGGCAAATTTTAGCCAATATCAGCTAAATAACTGTCGATATGGAGATTTTGGCGGCACCCAAACCAGAACCCTGTGGAAAATCACTTAGTCAAGCAAAATATTTACTCATTGTTTAGCAATTGAACGATTCCCGCGTTTCATGTGATGATCGCAACATGAGCAAGCCGAACGAAAATCGCCTCAACGAAGCCTTGATCGCGTTGCGCCGCATCCTGCGCGCGACCGAGCTTTACGAGCGTGAACTTGCCCAGGCCGCCCGGCTGACACCGGCCAAACTGCGTGTATTGCAAATTCTTGCCAGCCGCGAAGGCGGCAGCGCCACCCCTACGGCATTGGCCAATCAGATGGGCGTCAGCCAGGCAACGGTGACAGCGCTGGTCGATCAGTTGCAAAAACGCGAGATGGTCAGCCGCCAGCGATCCAGCATGGACCGGCGGCAGACCAATGTCGTCATCGCGGAAGCGGGCACAGAAGCGCTGAAAAACGCGCCAAGTGCCCTGCAACAGCATTTCGTCAGGAATTTCGAGAAGCTCGAGAACTGGGAGCAGCAAATGGTCCTAGCGGTCCTGGAACGCGTCGCGGCTATGCTGAATGCCGGAGAGATTGAGGCATCGCCAGTGCTGACCATCGGCGATATCCGCAAGGACCGCGATCGCCTTTGACTACGGCAATGTATCGAACGATTTCGGCCGCCTGGCTTTCGCCGCGCAGCGTCCGGCGGCATTGCCGGGGTCTCAGGCGACCAAGGCTTCGGCGCGCTGCAGATCGACGCTGACAAGCTGGCTGACGCCCTGTTCGACCATAGTCACACCGAACAACCGGTCCATCCGCGCCATGGTGACCGCGTGGTGGGTAATGATCAGGAAACGCGTCTCGGTGCGCCGCGTCATCTCGTCAAGCAGATCGCAGAAGCGGCTGACATTGGCATCGTCCAGCGGCGCGTCAACCTCGTCCAACACGCAGATCGGCGCGGGATTGGCCAGGAACACAGCGAAGATCAGCGCAAGCGCCGTCAGTGTCTGCTCGCCCCCGGACAGCAGGCTGAGCGTGGACAGTTTCTTGCCCGGCGGCTGGCACATGATCTCCAGCCCGGCCTCCAGCGGATCGTCGGATTCGACCAGCACCAAGCGTGCCTCGCCGCCCCCGAACAAGGTGGTGAAAAGCGTCGAGAAATTGGCATTCACCGTGTCGAAAGCCGCCAGCAGCCGCTCGCGCCCCTCGCGGTTAAGGCTGCCGATCCCGGCGCGCAGCTTGCGGATCGCCTCTTCCAGATCCGCCTTCTCGGCAGCCAGCCGGTCGCGCTCTTCCTCCAGTTCGCGCTTGTCCTCGTCGGCGCGCAGATTGACCGCGCCCAAGGCATCGCGCTGTGCGCGCAACCGTGCGATCCGATCCTCCAGCGCGGCAGCGGGGGTCTCGGTATCGGCTTCCTCCAGACTGTCGCACAGCGCCTGCGGCGTCGATTCGGTTTCCTCGAAGATCCGCGTCCGGGCCACGGCCTCGCTGTCCCGCGCCGCCTCCGCCCGTGCCTCACGCGCGGCCCGCGTCTCGCGCGCCTCCGAGGCCATGCGCTCGGCATCGCGCTCGGCGTGGGCGGCGGCGCGGGCTGCGTCATCGGCAGCCGACAGCGCGTTGCGGGCACGGGAAAGCCGGTCCTCGGCCTGCGCCTCTCGCTCGCTCAGACTGTCGCGTTTCTCAGCCAGAACAGCGGGTTGCGCCTCTGCCTGCTGCAATTCCCCGGCGGCGGCCTCGCGGCGGCTGGCCAGCTCAGCGGCCCGCGTGCCCGCCTGCTGAAGCCGCAGCTTCCAGCCCGATTCCTCCTTGGCGATTTCCTGCAGGCGTTTCTGCCGGGCGTTCCCCTCGCGGCGCAATTCATCCAGAGCGGCCCGGCGGGTCATGGTCGCGATTCGCGCCGCCTCGACCCCGGTGCGAGCATTCTCGACTGCCTGCGCGGCATCGCCGCGATCCGGCAGATCGGCCAGAGCCCGCTCGGCCTGGGCCAGTCGGGTCCGGGCGTCCGAGGCATCTGCCCGGTGCCGGGTCAACTCACCCCGCGCCGATTCCACACGGCTGTTCGCCATCGCCAGATCGGATTCCGCACGGGTCGCGGCCCGCGCCGCATCCGACAAGAGCCGTTCGGCCTCGCGCCGCCCGTCGCGGGCGGATTTCTCCTGCATGGAGGCATCGTTCAGCCGCGCCTTGGCCTCGTCATGGGCGACAGTAGCCGCATCCGCTCGTGCCTGCGCTTCTTCAACTTGCGCGATTATCTCGTTGAGTTGGTTGACCTTTTGTAGATGCAGCGCAGCGGAGGAGGATGCCTCGCCCGCCATCACCCGCATCCCGTCCCACCGGAACAGATCGCCCTCGGGTGTCACCAGCCGCTGGCCGGGCAGCAAGCCCGCCTGCATCGCCGCCCCGGTTTCCGTATCCGCGACCAGCCCGACCTGAGACAAGCGCCGCGCCAGCACTTCGGGACCGGTGACATGCCGCGCCAGAGGCTCCGCCCCTTCGGGCAAGGGCTGCGGCGAATCCCAACCGGGCAGATCGTGCCAACCCGTCTCCCCGTCCTCGGCCAGCCCGGCCCGTAGATCGTCGCCCAGGGCGGCACCGAAGGCGACCTCGTAACCCTTGGCCACCTGCACCCGGTCAAGGATCGCCTTGCCATCCGACTGCCCCCGCTCAACCAGCCGTTTGAGCGCCGCCATTTCGGCGGCCAAAGCGCCCGCCTCGCCCTCGGCCTCCGACCGGGCGGCGCGGGCAGAGGCTTCGGCTGCTTCGGCTTCGGCGCGGGCGGCTTCCGCACCGCCCAAAGCCTCCTCGGCAGCCTCGGCCCGGTCGCGCGCGGCGTCTTGCGCTTCTTCGGCGGCCCGCAATGCCTCTTCGGCAGCGATCCCGGCCTGAGCGGCCCGGTTAGCATTCTCGTCGGCCTCGGCGGCGGCGCGTTCCGCACGCGCCAGCATATCGCGCAAATCCGAGACCAGCCGCTCGGCGGATTGATGGCGGGCGGCAAGCCGCGCCGATTCGTCGGTCAGTTCGGCCAGCCGCGCCTCGACCTCGCGTAGCGCCTCGGCGGCCTCATCCGCCGCAGCGGCCGCCGCGTCCACGCGCTCGTCATGGCCCTGCCCCGATTTCTCCAACTCGGTCTTTTCCCAGGTCAGACGCTCCACTACCTCGCCCGCATCGCGGTTCAGTGCTTCCTCGCGTTCGATATCCCGGTCAAGCTGCGCGATCCGGGCGGCCAGCGCCGAAACCTGCTCGGCAGCCCGCGCCTCGGCCTCGTCCAGCGCCTCGCGCTCCACGGTCAGGCGCGACAGGATCGCCGCCGCCACCTGCTCTTCCTCGCGCAAGGGGGGCAGCGCCTCATCTGCGGCCTCTCGCCGCTCTGCGGCCTGGCGCGATGCCGCCTCGGCCTCAGCCGCAGCCTTGACCGCCGCCGCAAGGGCCTCGGTCGCCGCCAGCCGCGCCTCTTCCGCCTCGGACCAGCGGCGATAGAGCAGCAGCCCCTCGGCCAGTCGCAAGGCCGCCCCGATCTCGCGATATTTCGCCGCCGCCCGCGCCTGCCGGGCAAGGCTGGCCGCCTGCGTGGACAACTGATCCAGCGTGTCGTCCACGCGGGTCAGGTTGTTCTCGGCCCCGTTCAGCTTCAGCTCTGCCTCGTGCCGGCGCTGATAGAGCCCCGAGATCCCCGCCGCCTCCTCAAGGATCCGACGGCGGCTTTTGGGCTTGGCGTTGATCAGCTCGCTGATCTGCCCCTGCCGCACCAGCGCCGGGGAATGCGCGCCGGTCGAGGCATCGGCGAACAGCATCTGCACATCGCGCGCCCGCACATCCTTGCCCGCGATCTTGTAGGCGGAACCGGCATCGCGGGTGATCCGGCGCACGATGTCGAAATGATCCTCGTCATTGAAACCCGCCGGCGCCAGCCGGTCCCGGTTATCGAGGGTCAGCGTGACCTCGGCATGCCCTTTGGCGGAACGCCGCGAGGTGCCGGCAAAGATCACATCCTCCATCCCCTCGCCGCGCATCGCGGTCGGGCGGTTCTCGCCCATGACCCAACGCAATGCCTCAAGCAGGTTCGACTTGCCACAGCCATTGGGACCGACAACACCGGTCAGCCCCTCGCGGATGACCAGGTCGGTCGGGTCCACGAAGCTCTTGAAGCCGTTGAGACGAAGGCGGTCGAAGCGCAAAGGTCGGCCTTTCCAGAATCAGAGTTATAGAGGATTGTTGCCGCGAGACCGCTACAAGTCAACACGAACCCCAAGATATGGACGAATATACCATTTTATCCACAAGATGCGTGCAAGCCGCCCCCGGCATGAAACAGCATATTCGTATATGACGCAAAGCCGTCTGGCACAGGTCGCATCGCTCGGCTAGCCTGCCTTTCATGATCAGCACATTGGCCATCATCCTGTCGTTTCAACTGATTGGCGAGGTTATCTCGCGCGCGCTCACCCTCCCCCTGCCGGGGCCGGTCGTGGGGCTGATCCTGCTGGTCCTGACCTGCATCCTGCGCCCCTCTGTCGCCGCCCATATCCGGGGCACGACGCTTGGGCTGCTGCAACACCTGTCGCTGTTCTTCGTGCCCGCCGGGGTGGGCATCGTGGCGCATCGCGACCTGCTGCGCGAGGATGGCGTGGCGCTGATGCTGGCGCTGATCGGCTCGACGGTGCTGGCGATCGCGGTCGGGGCATGGGTTTTCGCGGCGGTGGCACGCTGGACCGGCTCGACCGATCCCGAGGCACAGAAAGGTCCGAACGATGCGTGATCCGCTTCTGATCTGGTCCTACCTGGCGCAGGGGCCGCTCCTGTGGCTGACGGCGACCCTGGTCGCCTATCTGGCGGGGGATGCCTGTTTCCGGGCCACGGGGCGGCAAAGCTGGGCGAACCCGGTGCTGATCGCGGTGATCCTGCTGGCGCTGCTGCTATGGCTGACAGGCACCGATTACGCGACCTATTTCGAGGGTGCGCAATTCGTCCATTTCATGCTCGGCCCCGCAACCGTCGCTCTGGCACTGCCGCTTTACGACAACCTGCCCCGCGTCAGGAAAGCCGCCCTGCCGATGCTGGCCGCCCTGCTCGCGGGTTCGGCCACAGCCGTCGTCTCAGCCCTTCTCATCGCCCGCGCCTTCGGCATCAGCGGCCCGGTTCTCGCATCTCTGGCACCGAAATCCACCACCGCGCCGGTCGCCATCGGCATCGCCGAGCGTATCGGCGGCCAGCCCACCCTGACCGCGGCACTGGTGCTGCTGACCGGCATATTCGGCGCCATCATCGTCACGCCGCTGCTCAATGCCCTGAAGATCCGCGACTGGCGGGCGCGCGGTTTCTCGGTCGGAGTCGCCGCCCATGGAATCGGCACCGCCCGCGCGTTCCAGGTCAATGAAACCGCCGGAGCATTCTCCGGCATCGGCATGGGGCTGAACGCGGTCCTGACCGCCATCATCGCGCCACTGGCGCTGCGCCTGTTTGGCGGTTAAGTCTTTCAGGTATTTGAACAAAGAAGAAATATCCGCTTCTTCTTTGTTCAAATACCTATCCAAAGCCCGCAGCCGGGAATTCACTTGCCCTTGGGGCGGAACGCCTCGATCCGCGCCGGGTCCGTCTCGATCCGAGCGGCGCCGATCAGGTCGAGGCAATAAGGCACGGCGGCGAAAACCGCATCGAGGCAGGTGGCGATGGCCGAGGGTTTGCCGGGAATCGTGATGATCAGCGAGGCGCCGCGGATCACCGCCGTCTGGCGCGACAGGATCGCGGTGGGCACTTCGGCCAGCGAGGCGCGGCGCATTTCCTCGCCGAATCCCGGCAGCTCCTTTTCGGCCACATCGGATACCGCCTCGGGCGTCAGGTCGCGCGGGGCGGGGCCGGTGCCACCGGTCACCAGAATCAGGTCGGCACCGCCATCGGCCAGTTCGCGCAGCTTGGCGGCCACGATGTCGCGGCCGTCGGGGATGATGTGGCGATCGATCCGGACCGGCGAGGTCACAACCCCGCGCAGCCATTCCTCAGCACCCGGACCACCCTTGTCCTCGTATTCGCCACGCGACGCACGGTCGCTGACCGTGACAATCGCGATTCGGGCGGTCAGGCGCTGTTCACTCATGGCTTGATCCGGGCGTTGCGGTTGCCAATCAGTTTCAGGCGCAGCGCGTTCAGGCGGATGAAGCCCGCCGCGTCCTTCTGGTCATAGGCGCCGGCATCATCCTCGAAGGTCACATGCGCTTCGGAGTAAAGCGAATGCTCCGAGTGACGGGCGACCGTCCGGGCAAGACCCTTGTAGAGCTTGAGCCGCACCGTCCCGGTGACATGCTCCTGCGACTTGTCGATCAGCGCCTGCAGCATCTCGCGCTCAGGCGAGAACCAGAAGCCGTTATAGATCAGCTCGGCATATTGCGGCATGATCTGGTCCTTGAGATGCCCCGCGCCGCGATCCAGCGTGATCTGCTCGATGCCGCGATGGGCTTCCAGCAGGATGGTGCCGCCAGGGGTCTCGTAGACGCCGCGTGATTTCATCCCGACAAAGCGGTTCTCGACCAGATCGAGGCGGCCGATGCCATGCCTGCGCCCGTATTCGTTCAACGCGGTCAGCACCGTGGCCGCGGACATCGCCTCGCCATTGATCGCGACCGGATCGCCCTTCTCAAAGGTGATCTCGATGAATTCCGGCTGATCGGGCGCATCCTCGGGGTGAACCGTGCGCTGGTAGACGTAATCGGGCGCCTCCTCGCCCGGATCCTCCAGCACCTTCCCCTCGGACGACGTATGCAACAGGTTCGCGTCGACACTGAACGGCGCCTCGCCACGCTTGTCCTTGGCGATGGGAATCTGGTTCGCCTCGGCGAATTCCAGTAGCCTGGTGCGCGAAGTCAGGTCCCATTCCCGCCACGGCGCGATCACCTTGATCGCCGGATCCAGCGCATAGGCTGCGATCTCGAAGCGAACCTGGTCGTTGCCCTTGCCGGTCGCGCCATGGGCGATGGCATCGGCCCCGTGCTCCTGCGCGATCTCGACCAGCCGCTTGGAGATCAGCGGGCGGGCGATCGAGGTGCCCAGCAGGTAGCAGCCCTCGTAGACCGCATTGGCGCGGAACATCGGAAAGACGAAATCGCGCACGAATTCCTCGCGCAGATCCTCGATATGGATGTTCTCGGGCCTGATGCCCAGCATCTCGGCCTTCTTGCGGGCGGGGTCGAGCTCCTCTCCCTGCCCCAGATCGGCGGTGAAGGTGATGACCTCGCAGCCATATTCGGTCTGCAGCCATTTCAGGATGATCGAGGTGTCGAGCCCGCCCGAATAGGCAAGGACGACTTTCTTCGGCGCGTCGGACATGTGTCTAAACCTTTAAAGATCCCGGTCACGGAATAGAGGGATTTGTTAGTCATCTCAAGGCAGGCTCGGCAGAAAGAATTATCCTGCCGTCCGAGGCATCATGCTCGCGTTCCGAATCGTTAACCACTCCATCCGGCAGATCATCTGCGATGTCCCGGTTATGCTGCGGCTTCTATGGGCACCGGTGGGCCTGCATGTGCTGGCGGTCTACATCTTGTTCAATGCCGGAGAACGGCAGTTGCTGCTACGCGAATTCGGTGATCCGTTTCCGCCCGAGACTGCATCACGCGAAGTTCTCCTGCTGCTGCTCTTTTTCCTGCTTGTGATGTGGCTGGCTGTATCCTTTCACCGTTTCATCCTCCGGGAGGAGGAACCTTCCGTAGTCCCCGCACTCAGCCATGAAACCCGCAGCTATCTGGCACGAAGTATTCTGATCGTTGTCATGGCCATATTGCTGGTGATCCCGGTGGCGATCTCCGGAGCCATCATTGCGGGAATCGCCGAAACCTCCCTTGGGCCCCATCCGGTTGTCTCCTTTCTGGTGATCACTGCTCCGATACTTCTGGTGGAACCCGTCATTCTGCGCTGGTCCGCAGGTCTGCCGGGTATCGCGCTCGGAGAGGAAAACGCGTTCAAAAAGGGCGAGGCCAGCCTCGCGGGGCATTACTGGCTGCTTCTTTGGGTCACGGTCATCGTCTCCGTGATCGGATATATCGTGCATCTTCTCGTGGTGCTGCCCGGCCTGCCCGTTCTGTATTACATTGCCTCGAACTGGTTCAGCACCCTGCTGAACCTGTCCGTTCTGACCACCCTCTGGGGATATTTCGTGGAAGGGCGCGAATTGCACTGACCCTTGCCAAACCCACGCTTTCGCGGCATGGGGCGGGCATGGAAAACTTTGTCGCCTCCGTCCGCCAGGCCGAGGCCGCGCTTCGCGACCTGTTCGAGCCTACGCCGCTACAACGCAATGACCACCTGTCGGCGAAATACGATGCCGATATCTGGCTCAAGCGCGAGGACTTAACCCCCGTTCGCAGCTACAAGCTGCGCGGTGCCTTCAACGCGATGCGCAAGCTCGTCGGCAGCAAGCCCGGCAGCAACGCGCATTTCGTCTGCGCGAGCGCCGGCAATCATGCACAGGGCGTTGCCTTTGCCTGCCGCCATTTCGGCGCGAAGGGAACGATCTTCATGCCGGTCACGACGCCGAAGCAGAAGATCGACAAGACCCAGATCTTCGGAGGCGACGCCGTCGAGATCGTCCTGACCGGCGATTACTTCGACCAGACTCTGGCGGCCTCGCAGGCTTTTGCGCGCGAGCAGCAGGCGCAATTCCTGTCACCCTTCGATGCCCCGGATATCATCGAGGGACAGGCGACGGTCGGACTGGAGATGCTGGAGCAACTGGGCCGCGCGCCCGATCTGGTGGTTCTGCCGGTCGGTGGCGGCGGGCTGTCGGCGGGTGTGACCCGCTATCTCGGCGAGACCGCACCCGAGACCCGCTTTGCTTTCGCCGAGCCATTGGGCGGGGCCAGCCTGCAAGCCGCCCTGCAGGCCGGAGCGCCCGTGGCACTGCCTGCCATCGACAGTTTTGTGGATGGCGCCGCCGTTGCCCGGATCGGCGCCCTGCCCTTCGAAAGCCTGTCGCGTTTCGAGGTCTCGGACGTCCATCTCGCGCCCGAGGACCGTATCTGCCGCACCATGCTGGAAATGCTGAATACCGAGGGCATCGTTCTTGAGCCCGCCGGGGCGTTGGCCGTCGACGTGCTGGATGATCTGGGCGATCTGACCGGCAAGACCGTGATCTGCGTCTGTTCGGGCGGAAATTTCGATTTCGAGCGCCTTCCCGAAGTCAAGGAACGTGCGCAGCGTTTTGCGGGCGTCAAGAAATATTTCGTTCTCAGGATGCCGCAACGCCCCGGAGCGCTTCGCGATTTCCTGCAACTCCTGGGACCGAATGATGATATTTCGCGTTTCGAATATCTCAAGAAATCGGCGCGCAATTTCGGCTCGGTCCTGATCGGAATCGAGACGACGGACCCGGACAGCCTGACCCAACTGACCGAGCGGCTTGACCGGTCGGGTTTTGCCTATCGCGACATAACCGGCGACGAGATACTCTCGGAACTTTTGGTCTAGGCATCGCGGCCTGCAAATGGGTGAACGATAAAACTGTCACGATTCCGGTAATTTGGGTTCATGGGCTGTTTACGCGGACAGTGCTAGCCCTTTGTCATGAGCATCGCCGACCGATCATTGCCCGCTGCAGCCGCCTGCCCCAATGCCGCGACAATGCGCCGGGTTCTGGTCATCGGCGATCTTGCCCGGCAGCAGAAGAAGCTCCTGCAGGCGGGATATCATCTGACCCTGGCGGCCTCTGCCGCCGACGCTCTGGCGATCGGGCCGCAATTCAGGCCCGATGTCGTCATCGCCGACGCTGCCGCACTCGACATGCCCGTCGCCGGATTCTGCCAGATCCTTCGCGGCCTCGATCACGGCGGGTATTGTTATGTCATCCTTGTGGTCCAAAGCCGGGATGCCCGGGAAATCGCTGGTAATCTTGACGCGGGTGCAGACGATTTCCTGGTAAAGCCGGTCAAGACCTTCGAACTGCACGCGCGCCTGTTGGCCGGAGAAAAAACTCTGCTTGCCGGGGGGGACCTGCAACTGCGGAACAGCCGGCTGCACGGCCTGCTTCAGCAGATGCGTGAAGCGCAAGGAAAGGCAGAGCGGGATCTGGGTGACGCGGGTAGGCTGCAACGGGCCATGATGCGGGATCACAGCGGCCAGTTCGGCGATATGACCATATCATTGCTGCTGCGCCCGGCGCATCAGATCGGCGGCGATCTGGTGGGCTTCTTCCCTATCGACGATCAGCGGGCCGGCATTTTCGCGCTGGACATCGCCGGTCATGGCGTGGCTGCCGCCCTGCTGACTGCACGGCTATCGGTGCATTTGTCGGCTTCTCCTGATCTCAACGAGGTGCTGCGCCCATTACGCGGGGGTAACGCAGCGCTGACACCGGTCGAACTGGCCCATCGCCTGAACAGCATCCTGCTGGATGAAATGGGCTGCAATAGCCACATGACCATGGCTTACGCGGATATCAATCATGTCACCGGCCGCGTCAGTATGGTCCAGGCGGGCCACCCGCATCCGGTCCTGCAATCCGCCGACGGCAGCCTCCGGCGTCTTGGACAAGGGGGGATGCCGCTCGGCCTGTTCTCCGCGCCGGAATTCGACGCGTTCGAATTCACCCTGCAGCCGGGGGAGCGGTTGCTGATCGTCTCGGACGGTTTCACCGATTCCGCCGACTTCAAAGGGCACCCCTTGGGGGAACACGGTCTCGACGCCCTTATCGCCGCGAACTCTTCGCTTTGCGGCCATGCATTTCTGGAAGCGCTGATCCTTGCGCTGAACGGGCGAAGCCTTGGAAAGGTCCGGGATGACCGGTCAGCGGTTCTGGTGGAAACCGATCTCTTCCGGAGGTCCTGCTCCACGATCATCCTGACCGGCCCAGTTCCTGATCAGGACGGGGGCGACGGAGTACGGGCCATACCCTGGCGGCTTCGATGCGAGCTTTGCGAATTCAAGGCAGGCTGCCTCGGGCCCGGCTGAACTGTCCGAAGCACCTGCCTTATCGCCGCCTTCGAGCCGGGATCGGACAGCAGTTCCATCGCCTGACCGGCGGGAATCCAATGCGCCTCGTGGCCGGGTTCAGACGGGGCGGCAAGGCGGGTTACCGGACGGGCCAGCCAGACAGAGCACAGCTTTTCGGCATAAAGGTCGTAGTCGGGCATATAGCAGAACCGCCGATAGATCCCGATTCGGCGAGGCGTGGAAATCGTCCAGCCGGTCTCTTCCAGAACCTCCCGGTGCAGGGCCGCGATCGGCCCCTCCCCCGGATCGATGCCGCCGCCGGGCAGCTGGAATTCCGGCTCGGGCCAATCCTGATGCGTCAGCAATACCCGCCCCTCGCGCAACAGTAAGGCATAGGCGCCCGGACGGCGCCGATATTGACGGGCGGGTTCTGGAGCGATTCCGAAACGGGGGATCATGCTGGCCTCCGGACAGGACGCCTTCTCCTAACGCAGTCACAATGTATAGAAAAGCCGCCCCTTGGGATCGCCGGTGAAAGCTCTATATTGGGGCCAACCCGGCTCGCGACCGCAGGCCAGACATAATTTCAAGGATCAGCCATGAGCAAAATCAACCAGATTGCCTGGGACGACACGGTTCTGCCCTTTCAGCTCGACCGCTCGAATATCCGCGGCCGCACCGCTCGGCTGGATGGCGTGCTGGACCATATCCTGTCGCGCCATAACTATCCCGCGGCGGTCAGCGCGCTAGTTGCCGATCTGGCCTTGCTTGCTGCGCTGATCGGCCCGACCATCAAGCTGCGCTGGAAGCTGAGCCTGCAGGTCCGGGGCAATGGCGCCGTCCGTACCATCGCCGCTGATTACTATGCCCCTGCCTCCGAGGACGAGCCCGCCCATATCCGTGCCTGGGCCAGTTTTGATTCCGACCGGCTGGATGACCGCCCTCCCTTCGAGCAGATCGGGGAGGGTTATTTCGCCATCCTCATCCACCAGGGCGAGGACATGCAGCCGTATCAGGGCATCACACCCCTTGCCGGAGGATCGCTGCCGGCCTGCGCGCAGACCTATTTCGCCCAGTCCGAGCAGCTGCCTACCCGTTTCTCGCTGGCGCATGGGCGCTCGCAGCTTTCCGGGGAGCCGGAGCATTGGCGGGCGGGCGGCGTCATGTTGCAAACCCTGCCCGGACAACCCATGGACAGTGCCGACGGCGGCAGCGGAGAGGGCGGCTTGATCGAGGCCGCCGATATCCTGCAGGGCGCGGAATCCGAGGACTGGAACCGCGCCAACCTGCTGCTGGACACGGTTGAAACGCTGGAACTGATCGGCCCGACGGTCGGCCCCACCGACCTGCTCCTGCGGTTGTTCCACGAAGAAAACCCCCGGGTCTTCGATGCGCAGCGGGTGGAATTCGGCTGTCCATGTACCTCGGACCGGGTCCGCGACACGCTGTCGATCTATTCGGCCAAGGATATTTCGCACATGACCACAGATGAGGGAATCGTCACCGCCGATTGCCAGTTCTGCGGTGCGCATTACGAATTCGACCCCGACAGCCTCGGGTTTGAAGCGACGATCGATGCCGATGGCTTGCCGATCGCCGGCGATGACGAAGGCAACATGAAAGGCAGGGCAGCCGAGTGACGCTGGAATGGTCCGAAGACAACCTGCGCAGGGCTCTGTCAGCAACGGCGGAACCGAGTTCGGATTACGAGTTGAACGATCCGGTGCCACCCGACACGCCCCTACGGCCCGCCGGGGTGCTGGCCGCGTTCCACGAGGATGACGGCCGGTTGTTGCTGACCAAGCGCGCCTCGGGGCTGCGGCATCATCCCGGCCAGATCGCCCTTCCCGGCGGCAAGGTCGATCCCGGCGACACCGACGAGACCGCCGCCGCCCTGCGCGAGGCGCTCGAGGAGGTCGGGCTGGATCCGGCACAGGTGGACCTGATCGGCACCCTGCCCCCGCACCGGACCGTGACCAGCTTTGCCGTCACCCCGGTTCTGGGCATCATCCGGGGCAGCTTCACACCCATAGCCGAGCCGGGCGAGGTGGACGAGGTCTTTACCCTGCCCTTCGCCCATATCTCCGATCCCGCACGCTATCGCATCGAACAGCGGCGCTGGCGGGGCGGCTGGCGCAGCTATTACGCCGCACCTCACGGCCCTTACTACCTTTGGGGCGCGACGGCACGGATCCTGCTGGGGCTTGCCAGAAGGCTGCATGCATGACCCGGCTGCCGCCCGAGATACTGGAAGATCCGGCATTGATCGCGGTGCTCGATGCAGTCGAAGCACAGGGCAACCGAGCCTATCTGGTCGGAGGCGCAGTGCGCAATGCACTGTTGGAACAGCCCGTCGATGATATCGATATCGCAACCGATGCACGGCCCGAGCATGTCCAGCGGCTGGCCCTGTCGGCGGGGTTGAAACCGGTTCCGACGGGTATCGAACATGGCACCGTCACCATCGTCTCGGACGGACGCGGCTTCGAGGTCACGACATTTCGTCGCGACGTGGAAACCGATGGCCGCCGTGCCGTAGTGGCCTTTTCGGACAATCTTGACGAGGATGCGCATCGCCGCGATTTCACCATGAACGCGCTGTACGCCGACCGCACTGGCGCGGTGATCGATCCGGTCGGCGGTCTGCCCGATCTGGAGGCGCGGCGGCTGCGCTTCGTGGGTGATCCCGAACAGCGCATTCGCGAGGACTACCTGCGCATCCTGCGGTTCTTCCGGTTCCACGCCTGGTACGGGCATGAGGCGGAACCGGGGGCCGTCGCGGCCTGCGCGGCATTGAAGGATGGATTAGAACAGATCGCCCGCGAACGGATCGGCAGTGAGATGAAGAAGCTTCTGGCGGCTCCGGCTCCCGTGGCCTCGATCCTGCTGATGGCGGAAACCGGGATATTGGATCAACTCTTGCCCGGCGCGGAACCCGGTGCCCTGAGCGACCTGGTGGCACTGGAGGCACGCGAGAACATCCCTCCCTCATGGTCCCGGCGTCTGGCCGCCCTGAGCGGCGGCAGGGATTGCGCCGATGCCTTGCGCCTGTCGAAGGATGAGATCCGCGGGCAAACCGCGCTGGCAGAGGCTATCACGGCAAAATGGTCGCTTAACGAGGCCGGTTATCGCCTCGGGATCAGGGCAGGCACGGATTATGCCCTGCTTGCGGGTAGCCGGAGAATGGCATTACCGCCAAACTGGCGGCCACAGGTCGCGCGGGCAGCCGAGGCAAGATTGCCGATCTCGGCCCGGGATCTGATGCCGCAACTGACCGGACCGGCGGTTGGACGCGGGTTGCAGGCAGCCGAAACCCTGTGGATCGAAAGCGATTTCACCCGGCCCGCCCCGGCTCTGATCCAGGCAGCCCTGCAAGCGGGGGAGGAAGGATGACCCTGCACCGCCGTCTCGGGCAGCTGATCGATGCATTCCGCCCGGCGGATGGCCCTCCTCCGGACAGTTTGCTGGCCTTTGCCCGCTGGTGCCTGTCGGGCGCTTGGGGCGGCCTGTCGCTGGCCGCCGTTGCGTCCGCCCTTGGCGGGGTGGCCGATGTGCTGGCGGCGGTGTTGCTGGGCGCGGTGGTCGATGCGGTGGCGATAGGCAGCCCCGACAGCCTATGGAGCCAGAACGGCTTGCTGATCGCCGCTTTCGTCGGCTTTTTCCTGCTCTTGCGCCCGGTGATCTTCGGGATCTCTTCTGCCACTTCCAGCGTGATCGTCGGGCCGAATGTCCTGCCGCTGGTGCTGTCGCGGCTGCATCGCTGGACCATGGGGCATTCGGTCACATTCTTTGACAATGATTTCGCGGGGCGGCTCGCGCAAAAGCAGATGCAGACCGCCCGTGCCGTGACCGATGTGGCAACCGAGATGGTCAACGTGGTGGCTTTCGCGCTGGCCTCGGTGCTGGGCTCGGCAGCCTTCCTGGTTTCTGTCGATGGCTGGGGCGCGGTGGCGCTGATCGTCTGGCTGGGGGCCTATCTGGGGCTGATCCGCTTTTTCCTGCCCCGGATCCGCTCACGCTCCAGCGCCCGCGCCTCGGCTCGCGCCATGGTGACGGGGCAGGTCGTCGATACGATCACCAATATCAAGACCGTCAAACTGTTCGCCCATGCCGAGCACGAGGACCGCGCCGCGCTTGGCGCCATGGCCGGGTTCCGCGAGCGGGCACTGGATTTCGGCGTGGTCAGCAGCAGTTTCCGCCTGTCATTGATGGTCATCGCGGGGCTGTTGCCGGTGATCCTTGTCGGCGGCTCGATCGTGTTATGGCGCGAGGGGCTGGCCACGCCGGGCGATATCGCCGCCTCGGGCGCCATCTCGATGCGGCTGAGCCAGATGACCGGATGGGTCAGCATGGCGCTGATGGGGATCTGGGGCAGCATCGGCGAGGTCGAGGACGGCATGCGCACCCTGGCGCCGCCCCATGCGCTGACCGATGCCCCCGAAGCCAAGGAGCTGGAACGCGTGGCGGGCAAGATCGATTTCGACGATGTGAGCTTTGCCTATGGCCGCGATCTGGGCGGGTTGCAGGATGTCGCGCTGCATATCCGGCCCGGCGAAAAGATCGGCATCGTCGGGGCCTCGGGCGCGGGAAAATCGACGCTGGTGGCTCTGCTGCTGCGGCTTTACGATGTCGAGGACGGCACGATCCGCATCGATGGCCGCGACATTCGCGAAGTGACCCAGGAAAGCCTGCGCCGTCAGATCGGCATGGTCACGCAGGAAACCGCGATGTTCAACCGTTCGGCCCGTGACAATATCCTGTATGGCCGTCCCGGCGCCACGCAGCAGGAGATCGAGGCCGCAGCCAAATCCGCAGAGGCGCATGATTTCATCCTCGGACTTCAGGATCACGCCGGGCGCAAGGGATACGAGGCACATCTGGGAGAGCGCGGCGTCAAGCTGTCTGGCGGCCAGCGTCAACGGATCGCACTGGCGCGGGCTTTTCTGAAGGATGCCCCGATCCTGGTGCTGGACGAGGCAACAAGCGCGCTGGACAGCGAGGTCGAGGCGCAGGTGCAGCAGGCCCTTTCCCGCGCTATGAAGGGCAAGACCGTGCTGGCCATCGCGCATCGTCTTTCGACAATCGCCCAGCTTGACCGGATCATCGTCATGGATGCGGGACGGATCGTCGAGCAGGGCACGCATGAGCAGTTGCTGGCGAAGGCCGGGCTTTATGCGCGCTATTGGAACCGGCAATCGGGCGGCTTCCTGGGGACCGAAGAGGCGGCCGAATGAGCCTGTGGCAGATCGAGCGGCTCGGACGGCGCGGCGACGGCGTGGCGGTCGGAGCGGATGGGCGCGCCCTCGCCCCGCTGACCCTGCCCGGAGAGGAGATCGAGGGAGAGGCGCGGGATGGCCGTATCGCCTCTCCGCGTATTGCGACGCCATCGCCCGATCGGGTCAAACCCATATGCAGACATTACAGCGCATGTGGAGGCTGTGCACTGATGCATGCCTCCGAGGGGTTCACGACCGGGTGGAAAACCCGGGTGGTCGAGGGCGCACTGGCAGCACATGGCTTGCAGGCGCCGGTGGCAGGGATGCATATATCGCCGCCGCGATCCCGCCGCCGGGCGGTCCTGTCGGGACGCAGGACGAAGAAAGGGGCCCTGGTCGGTTTTCACGCCCGTGCCTCGCAGGTGATCACGGACCTGCAGGCATGTCATGTGCTGCATCCCGTGATCGCGGCGGCTCTGCCCCTGTTGCGGCAGATCGTTATCGTTGGCGCATCCCGGTCGGCCGAGCTGACCCTGACCGTCATTCACGGCCCCGCCGGGCTGGACGTGGCGGTGCGTGGAGGCAAGCCGGTGGATGCCGGGCTGTTCCGGGCATTGGCGGCGCTTGCCGACCAGGGCGACCTGGCGCGGCTTGACTGGGATGGCGAAGCCATAACCCGCCGCGCACCCGCGCTGCCGATGGGGTCCGCGCGGGTGGTGCCGCCGCCCGGGGCTTTTCTGCAGGCGACTACCGAAGGCGAAGCAGCCCTTCTGGCAGCCGTGCAGGAAATCACGCGGGACGCAAGGCGGATCACCGACCTCTTTGCCGGTTGCGGGACGTTCTCCCTGCCCCTGGCCGAGGCGGCACAGGTCCATGCGGTGGAGGGTCTGGCCGCTCCTCTGCAAGCGCTGGATGCCGCCTGGCGCGATACGCCGGATCTTCAGCGCGTCACGACAGAGATTCGCGATCTGGCCCGCCGCCCTTTGGCAGCCGGTGAACTCGCGAGGTTTGACGCAATCGTGATCGACCCGCCCCGCAGCGGGGCCGGGGCGCAGGCGCGGGAAATCGCCGCCTCGCCGGTGCCGAAAATCGCCTTCGTTGCCTGTGATCCGGTGAATTTCGCCAGGGATGCGAAAATTTTAACGGATGGAGGCTATGTTCTGTCAGGCATTCATATCGTCGATCAGTTCCGCTGGTCGCCACATGTCGAAACCGTGGCAGAGTTTCATCGCCGCTAGTCAACCGGGCTGAAAATATGCTATCCAGTCCATACAAAACAATAAAGTTTCTGAGGCAGTGATGTATCGAGCAACCCGCCGGACAGTCGCGTTTTCGTTGCTGGCCTTACTGGCAGCATGCGGCAAACCTCCATCCAAATTCAAATCCTATAGCGGCCCGCCCGTGACCCAGGTCGTGGTCAACAAGGGTGACCGCCGCTTGTATCTGCTAAGCGGCAAGACCGTGCTGAAAGCCTATGATATCGGGCTGGGCAATGTGCCGGTCGGCCACAAGCAGTTCGAAGGCGATGGCAAGACCCCCGAAGGGATCTACTTCATCGACCGCTTCAATCCCAAGAGCCGTTATCACCTGTCGGTAGGTGTTTCCTATCCCGACCCACGCGACATGGCATTTGCCGAATCCATGGGCCGCAAGCCGGGTGGAGATATCTTCATCCATGGCTGGGGGCCCGAAGGAAACGCGCTGGCACCGAAAAAACGGGACTGGACTGCCGGTTGCATTGCCGTGAAGGACGAAGAGATCGAGGAAATCTTTGCCATGGTTCGTCCGGGTGTGCCGATCATCATCAATCCCTGATCGTACCGGATGACGTGGATCAAGCCCCGGCTGGCTGGCCGGGGCTTTGCCGTTCTTGTAGCCTTCCGGTCAATTGCCTCCGGTCAGCAATGTCCACCAGATTTTGCCCGATGGCTCCTGATACCATGCGATCCCCAGTCTGGTCGCGCTCGGATCCATGATTACATCGCGGGTATCGCGCGTCGCCATCCATGCGTTCAGCGTCTGGATATCGTTTTCATATGTTTCCGAGATATTCTCTCCGACCAGATGTCCATAGAAGCCCTGGCGCCGAACCCGCTCCAATGGCGAGGACCCGTCCGAGCCCCAGTGCCAGGCGCGGTTCTGCGCGGACATGTCCCGCGAATGTGCCAGCGCCGCCGCCGCCAGTTGCGGGTCCAATGTCAGCGGTGTCAAAGCAACATTGGCGCGCAGAGTGTTGACTTGCTGCAACACCCGGACGGGAATTTGTGCCTCTTCACGGGCATCGATTTTATATGCGACCGGCAGTGGCTGTCCGTCCGGTCCGATCTGCGCCGCCATGCGCGGCTGGCATGCAGCCAGTGCGATTAGCGCAACCACCGATATTAACTTGATTTTTTTCATCCACCTTGTCCCTCGACTGCTCTGGGTTACAGATCTACCGAATGGCAGGGGAGCCTTCAAACGCAAGAATGCGTGAGCTAGGCGCGTTTTCATCCGAGGTAATTCTCGCATCTGTTTGATTTGGCGCTTCTCTGCCACCGGGCTATATATTCATTATCCGCAATGCAGAAGCAGTAGGCCCCCGAAAGAGCGGCCATGAGGAACGAGGACAACAGCTGATGAGCATGACAGCTTTTAATCGCCGGGCATTT
This sequence comes from Paracoccus alkanivorans, assembly GCF_003697785.1. GTDB lineage: Bacteria > Pseudomonadota > Alphaproteobacteria > Rhodobacterales > Rhodobacteraceae > Paracoccus > Paracoccus alkanivorans. Next base: position 195,084 of record NZ_QOKZ01000005.1, read on the forward strand.
CTTGGCTCGGCCGTTGCGCTTGGAGCGACCGGTTTGGCGGTACCGGGCCTTGCGCAGCAAATCGACCCATATACCGGACAGCCAATCTATGGCGGCGCGGCAGGCGGCGCGACCCCTGATGCCGGGGCAGTCCAGTATGACAATGGCGGCGACCAGCGCCACAATATATCGAGCTTCCGGGCACAGGACTGGCGTCCTTACTTCAGCAATCTGACCAACGGCGCCATCCTGTGCGACATCACCTCGCGCGCGGTGCATTTCTGGTCCGAGGATGAAAGCGTCTATCGCGTCTATCCGTCGTCAATCCCGGTCAGCAAGGACCTGACCCGCCTTGGCCGGACCGAGGTGATCAAGAAGGTCGAAGGTCCCTCATGGGCGCCGACCCCCGAGATGAAGGCCCGCAACCCCTCCTGGCCCGATTTCGTGCCGCCGGGGCCGGACAACCCACTTGGAACCCATGCTCTGTGGCTAAGCTGGCAGTATTACCGGATCCACGGGACCCATGACACGCGCAAGATCGGGCGCAAATCCTCGAATGGCTGCATCGGTCTGTATAACGAGCATATCAAGGAACTCTTCGGCATGGCCAAGATCGGCACCCAGGTGCTGCTGATCTGATCCGGCACAAGAACCGAGTATCCACAGGGGGCCCGACGGCCCCCTTTTCGTTCTGTCAGACCCATCCACCGATATTCTCGCGGATGACATTCATCATCACCTCGATATGCGCCGGGTCGTCGTTGAGACAGGGGATATAGGTGAACCCCTTGCCGCCCGCATGTTCGAACGACTCGCGGATCTCTCCGTTGATTTCCTCCAGCGTCTCGATGCAGTCGGCTGCAAAGGCAGGTGAGATCACAGCGATGTCGGAATGCCCCTGCCGCGCCAGTTCGGCCACATGCTCGACCGTGTAGGGGCGCAGCCATTCCTCGCGCCCGAAAACCGACTGGAAGGAGGTGTCGATGATACCGTCCTCCCAGCCCAAACGCTCTTGCAGCAGTCGGGAGGTTTTCCGGCACTGGCAGTGATAGGGGTCGCCCTGCGTCAGGTAGCGCTTGGGCATGCCGTGATAGGAGGCGACAAGCCTGGAGGGTTTGCGCCCCTCCAGCGCCCGCTCGACCGAGCCCGCCAGCGCGTCGATATAATCGGACCGGTCGAAATAGGGAGCGCAGGTGCGCACCGAAGGCTGCCATCTCTGCTCCATCAGCGCCCGAAAAAGCTGGTCATTCGCTGTCGCCGAGGTCGCCCCCGCATATTGCGGATAAAGCGGCAGGAACAGGATACGGCGGCAGCCCGCCTGGACCATTCGCCCCACGACCTCATGGGTCGAGGGGTTTCCATAGCGCATGCAGAACTCCACCATCACCTGTTCGCCCCATTCGGCGGTGGCGCGTTCGCGCAAGGCCTGTGCCTGGTCGCGGGTGATGGTCATCAGCGGGCTTTCGCCCTTTTCCTCGTTCCAGATGGTCTTGTAATTCGCGCCCGAACTGAAAGGCCGCTTGGTCAGGATGATACCTTGCAAAATCGGCTGCCATTTCCAGCGCGGCAGGTCGATCACCCGCCGGTCCGAGAGGAACTCGTTCAGATAGCGGCGCATCGACCAGTAGTCATAGCCGTCCGGCGTGCCCAGATTGGCAATCAGGATCCCTGTTCTAGCGGGCGCTATCCGGGGATGATCGGCGGGCGCATAGGCTGGCGTCATGACTTGTTCCTGATTTCGTTGAGCGCATCGGCAAGACTTTTCTGTGCGGAGCCGGGACGCAGGGGTTTCTGCTGTGTTTCGGACGGAGCCCATCCAGTCAGAAAAACCAGATCGAAGCTCGCCTGGATACGGGACGGATCGTCGCGGTCGGGATGGGCCTGCGCATAGATCGCCCCTGCGCGGGCGAATACCTCGCGCCGGGTGGGCCTGCGCAGCCGCGCGGCCATCGCGTTGCCCTCGCCCATCGCCCGCAAATCATGCGCCAGATGCAGCAGGTCGCGATAGCTGGCACGCTGACTGACCAGATCGGCAACCGGCAGCGCCAGCCCGGCGCGCGCAAGCAGCGCGCCCATATCGCGGATCTCGCCCATCGGGAGGATCCGCGGCGACAGCCCGCCGGTGACCTCTGCCTCGGCCTGGGCTATGGCAGCACGCGCCTCGTGCAAGGTCTGCCCGCCGAAACAAACGGCGATGAACAGCCCGTCCTCGCGCAGCGCCCGCGACGACTGCACGATCTGCCCGACCGGATCATCGGCCCAGTGCAGCGCCATGGCGTGGACGACCAGATCATGCGATGCCGGAGTCAAATCCAGCACCGGATCGTCGGAAACCACGCGAGCCTGCGGAAATTCCGCCGACCAGAAGCCTGGAAAACCGGTCACGACGACAGGTGCGCGAAAATCCCTGTTAACTTCCGACAGCCTATCCTTCAGTTCCGCCGCCGCGATGCGGTGCAATATATCGACATGCCCCTGAAGCATCGCCCTGCGCCGCTGACGCCGCAGCGCCTCGCGATCGGTCAGCGGGGGGCGTTCGGTAAGGGATGGGGAAGGACTGCTGCTCATGGGCATGGAACATAGGATGCTTCGCGGCCCGGTAAAAGCCATGCTGCGCATGCTTTATCCACCGCAATGCCTTTCATGCGGCCAGGCCGTTGCGAGCGGACCGGACGTTACCCCTGCGCAAGATGCCGGGGGTGGGCTCTGCCCCGAGTGCTGGCAGGAGACATGTTTCATTTCCGGTCTTGCCTGCGCAAGTTGCGGTGCGCCACTTGCCGATGACGGCCATTCCGGCGCCCAGGAGCAAGAGACCAGATGCGACGATTGCCTGTCGGTCGCACGCCCGTGGCATCACGGCCGGGCGGCAATCGTCTATTCCGGTGTCGGACGGGAACTTGTCCTGACACTGAAACATGGCGATCGACCGGATCTGGCGCCGACACTTGCCCTCTGGCTGTCGCAGGCCGCCGCGCCGGTCATTCGCCCCGGCATGATCGTCGCACCGGTCCCCCTGCATTTCCGCCGCCTGCTGAAACGGCGCTATAACCAGTCCGCCCTGCTCGCCCGGCATCTCGCCGGGATGCAGGGGTTGCACCACCTGCCGGATCTGTTGCTGCGCAGGCGGCACACACCCGGTCAGGACCATCGCGGCGTGGCGGATCGCTTCGCGAATATCTCGGGAGCGGTCGCCATCAATCCCCGCCGTGCATCCCGCATAGCGGACAAGCAGGTGCTGCTGGTCGATGACGTGATGACTTCTGGCGCGACCCTCGCCGCCGCGGCAGAGGCGTTGCTGGCAGCGGGATCGGGACCGGTTTCGGTTGCAGTGCTGGCGCGCGCCGTGAAGGATGCCTAGATAGAGGAAAATCCACCAAACGGAAATGCCAATGACCGATCAGCCGCGTATCGAGATCTATACCACCCGGACCTGCCCTTTCTGCATTTCGGCGAAATCGCTTCTGCAACGCAAAAATGTCCCCTTCGAGGAAATCGACGTGGGCGCCCAGCCCCAGTTGCGCGCCGAGATGACCCAAAGGGCGAATGGCCGCCGCACGGTTCCGCAGATCTTCATTGGCGGCAAACATGTGGGTGGCTGCGACGACCTGTTCGCGCTGGAACGCGATGGCAAACTGAATCCGTTGCTTGCGGGATCGGCCGCATGACCACTCCCGAACCCGCCTCGCTGAAGATTGCACTGCTGCAGCTCAATTCCGGGGACGATGCCTACGCGAATCTCGCCGCCACGGTGCCGATGATCCGCGAGGCAGCGTCGGCCGGCGCCAAGTTCGTGCTGACGCCCGAGGTCACGAACCTGCTTTCCCCGGACCGCAAGCGGCAGGCAGCCATCCTGAAGCCCGAGGCAGAGGATCCGACCCTGTCCGCGTTGCGGGCCGAGGCGAGCGCAGCGGGAATCTGGCTGCTGATCGGCTCGCTGGCGCTGAAAGGCGACGATCCCGATGACGGGCGTTTCGTGAATCGGAGTTTCCTGATCGATCCGGAGGGCGGGATCGCGGCGCGTTACGACAAGCTGCACATGTTCGACGTCACCATCTCGGAGACAGAGCAATATCGCGAAAGCTCTGCCTACCGTCCCGGCAGTCGGGCGGTGCTGGCGCGCGCTGCGGGGCAGCCGGTTGGCATGACCATATGTTACGACCTGCGCTTTCCCTATCTGTATCGCGATCTGGCAAAGGCCGGGGCGCGGATCCTGACCGTTCCATCGGCCTTCAGCCCCACCACCGGCAAGGCGCATTGGGAGGCGCTGCTGCGCGCCCGCGCCATCGAGACCGGCTGTTTCGTGCTGGCGCCGGCGCAATGCGGCACCCATCCCGCCCCGCATTCGCCTGACCGGCTGCCGCGGCAAAGCCATGGCCATTCGCTCGCGGTCGATCCATGGGGCAACGTGTTGTCCGATGCTGGTGTATCACCGGGGGTGAGCATGGTTTCCCTTGACCTCGAGGCGGTTGACAGGGCACGGTCCCGCATCCCTTCCCTGGCACATGACCGGGCCTATGACGGCCCCTGAGGCAATGACCACGACCAAGAACGAAATCGAGCGCGACCAAAGCAGCGACCGGCTGGCCGCAAGCCTGTTTGCCGAAGTCTTCATTGCCGATCAGCTGTCGCGCAGCCTGATCAGCCATGCCCTGCCGCGCGGCATGCAGATCTCGCATTTCTCGGTGCTGAACCTGCTGGCCCATGTGAATGAAGAGCGCACACCCGCACAACTGGCCGAAGCCTTCCACGTCACCCGGGGCGCGATGACCAATACACTGTCCCGGCTGGAATGGGCGGGCCATATCCATATCCGTCCCGATTGGGACGACGCGCGGCGCAAATTCGTATCGATCAGCCCGGCGGGCCGGGCCGCCCGCGACGCGGCGATCGCCGCCTTCATGCCGATCATCGCCGAGGTCGTGCGCGATATCGGCGCCGAGCGGGTCCGCCTTGCCCTGCCCGTCCTGCGCGAGCTGCGCCGCAGGCTCGAGGGTGACAGTTAGGCGGGCCGTCGCGCCGCGATGGCGTAATTCACCGACAGGTCGCGATCGGACAGGCTCCATCCCCATGTCAGCGGGTTGAACACCATCCCCCGCGCATCGACCGGGGCCAGTCCCGCACCGCTCGCCATTTCCGACAATTCGTCCGGCGTGATGAAACGGCTCCATTCATGCGTGCCCCTGGGCAGCCAGCGCATGATCCATTCCGCGCCGATGATGGCCGCGCCGAAGCTTTTCGCCGTGCGGTTCAGGGTCGAGACGATGGCCAAGCCGCCGGGGTGCAGCAAGCTGTGACACGTGGCGATGAAAGCGGCCGGATCGGCGACATGCTCGACAATCTCCAGCGCCAGCACCACGTCGAAAAACTCGCCCGATTCGGCCAGCGCCTCGGCTGTGGTGGCACGGTAGTCGATCTCCAGCCCCTGCTGCTCGGCATGCAGCTTCGCCACAGCGATGTTGCCCTCTGCGGCATCGGCCCCAATGACCTCTGCCCCCAACCGCGCCATCGGTTCGGCGATCAGCCCGCCGCCACAGCCGATATCCAGCAGCCTGAGCCCTTCGACGGGTCGCAGGCTGCGCCGGTCCCGTCCATATTCAGCGGCGATCTGTGTCACGATATAGTCAAGCCGCACCGGGTTCATCATATGCAGCGGCTTGAACTTGCCCTTCGGATCCCACCATTCCGCCGCCATGGCCTCGAACTTGGCGATTTCGGTCGGGTCGATGCTTGTCATGACGGGTCCTTCTGGCGGGTTGCGGCAGTTGGGCTTATAGTCGGTCCATGGACAGATTGGCAGGACAAATCGGCGCGTCAGATGGCCGCCTTTACCGCTCGACCGAACCATATGAGCGACGCGTCGTCGATACCGGCGACGGGCATCGGCTTTATGTCGAGGAATGCGGCAATCCCGAGGGCCGGCCGGTCATCGTCCTGCATGGCGGTCCGGGCGGAGGATGCAGCCCCTATATGCGTCGCTTCTTCGATCCGGAGCATTACCGCGTGGTGCTGTTCGACCAGCGCGGCTGCGGCCGTTCCCGCCCCGCAGCCTCGGTCGAGGGGAACACCACTCCTGACCTGATCCGCGACATCGAGCAGATCCGCACTGTGCTGGGGATCGAGACCGCGCTGCTCTTTGGCGGCAGTTGGGGGGCCGCGCTGGCGCTGGCCTATGCGCAGGCGCATCCCGACCGTGTAGCAGGACTGATTCTGCGCGGGGTATTCCTGGGCAGGCAGGCCGAACTCGACTGGTTCTATGGCGGCGGCGCGGGTCGTTTCTTTCCCGATCTCTGGGCAAGATTCTGCGATCCGATTCCCGAAGCCGAGCGGGATGACATGATCGCGGCCTATCACCGCCGGCTCTTTTCCGACGATCTTGGCCAGCAGGGGCGTTATGCAATGCCCTGGCTGATGTGGGAAAACGCGCTGGCCGGGTTACAGAACTCCGCTACCGGCCACGCGCCCCCCGAATATGCCCGCGCCTTCGCCCGGCTGGAGAATCACTATTTCGCCAATGGCTGCTTTCTGGACGAGGGTCAGCTCCTGCGCGACCGGCATCTGATCGAGCATCTGCCCGCCGTGATCGTGCAGGGGCGCTACGACATGGTTTGCCCGCCGCTTTCGGCATATGAGCTGGCGCGGGGCTGGGAAAAATGCGACCTGCGCCTGATGCCCGCCTCGGGACATGCATTGTCGGAGCCGCGGATCTCGGCGGAACTTGTGCGGGTCATGGATGCGATTCGCGACGATGACCGGCGCGAATCGGGAAAGGCGGATTGACATGCTTCACTGCCATCGCCTGCTTGCAATCCGGAAGATTCGGTCCTATATGCGGGTCAACAGCGGTGCAGGCTTCCACCCCCTGCCCACCGGAAGTTTCGCACGGGCCCGCTGACGGCCCGTTTTTTGTATCCGAAAGGAAGTCATGTCCAACGATCTGATCGCCAAGACCGCCATCGACAGGCGCCTTGCCGAGATCATCACCCCGGTGATCGAGGATCTTGGCTTCGAGCTGGTGCGCGTGCGGCTGCAGGGCGGCAAGACGGCGACCCTGCAGATCATGGCCGACCGTCCCGAGGGCGGCATCAATGTCGATGATTGCGGCGATATCTCCGTCGCTGTTAGCGCCACGCTGGATGTCGAGGACCCGATCGAGGATGCCTATCACCTCGAAGTGTCCAGCCCCGGCATTGACCGTCCGCTGACCCGGCTGAAGGATTTCGCGGCATTCGAGGGTTACGAGGCCAGGCTGGAAACCAACCAGCCCATCGACGGGCGCAAACGCTGGAAGGGCGTGCTCGCTGGCGTCGAGGGCGACGAAGTCCTGATAAATATAGAAGAAGGCGGTGAGGTGCAGACCATCGGGCTGAATTTCGACTGGCTGTCGGACGCCAAGCTGGTTCTGACCGATGAACTGATCCGCGAAATGCTGCGTCAGAAGAAAGAGGCCGGTGTCGAGATCGACAATCTCGACGAGACCGCCTTCGACGCGATTGAAACCGACGATGAACAGGGCGCGGACAGCGCCGATGACGCAAGGAGTAAGTGATGGCAATCACCTCTGCCAACCAGCTGGAACTGTTGCAGACGGCCGAGGCCGTCGCGCGCGAGAAGATGATCGAGCCTGAACTGGTCATCGAAGCGATGGAGGACAGCCTCGCCCGTGCCGCCAAGTCGCGCTACGGCGCCGAGATGGATATCCGGGTCAAGATCGACCGCAAGACCGGCAATGCCAGCTTTACCCGCGTCCGGACCGTGGTCGAGGATGACGCGGTCGAGAATTACCAGGCCGAACTGACCGTCGAACAGGCCCGCCCCTATCTGGACGATCCGAAGGTCGGCGACGTGATCGTGGACGAGGTGCCGCCGGTCGAACTGGGCCGGATCGCCGCGCAATCGGCCAAGCAGGTCATCCTGCAGCGCGTCCGCGAAGCCGAGCGCGACCGTCAATACGAGGAATTCAAGGACCGTGCCGGCACCATCATCAACGGTGTCGTCAAGCGCGAGGAATACGGCAATATCATCGTCGATGTAGGCCGTGGCGAGGCGATCCTGCGCCGCAACGAAAAGATCGGCCGCGAAAGCTATCGCCCGAACGACCGTATCCGCGCCTATGTCAAGGATGTCCGCCGCGAGACCCGTGGCCCGCAGATCTTCCTGTCGCGCACCGATCCGCAATTCATGGCGGAACTGTTCAAGATGGAAGTGCCGGAAATCTATGACGGCATCATCGAGATCAAGGCCGTGGCCCGTGACCCCGGCTCGCGCGCGAAAATCGCCGTGATCAGCTATGACAACTCGATCGACCCGGTCGGCGCCTGCGTTGGCATGCGCGGCAGCCGCGTTCAGGCCGTGGTCGGCGAATTGCAGGGCGAGAAGATCGACATCATCCCGTGGAACGAGGATCAGGCGACCTTCCTCGTGAACGCGCTGCAGCCCGCCGAGGTCAGCAAGGTCGTGTTCGACGAGGATGGCGGCCGCATCGAGGTCGTGGTGCCGGACGAGCAGCTTTCGCTGGCCATCGGCCGCCGCGGCCAGAACGTGCGCCTCGCCAGCCAGTTGACGGGCCTGGATATCGACATTCTCACCGAGGAAGAGGAATCCAAGCGCCGCCAGGCCGAGTTCAACGCCCGCACCAAGCTGTTCATGGATGCGCTGGACCTGGACGAATTCTTTGCCCAGCTTCTGGTCGCCGAAGGCTTCACCGATCTGGAAGAGGTCGCCTATGTCGAACAGGACGAGTTGCTGAGCATCGAGGGCGTGGACGAAAGCACGGCCGAGGAATTGCAGGCCCGTGCCCGTGACGTCCTGGAAGCCCGTAACAAGGCGGCACTGGAAAATGCCCGCGCGCTCGGGGTCGAGGATTCGCTGGTTGAATTCGAGGGGCTCACTCCCCAGATGATCGAGGCGCTGGCGAAGGACGGCATCAAGACGCTGGAGGATTTCGCGACCTGCGCCGATTGGGAACTGGCCGGGGGCTGGACCACCGTGGATGGCCAGCGCGTCAAGGACGAAGGCCTTCTGGAACCTTTCGACGTCTCGCTGGAGGAAGCGCAGACCATGGTCATGACCGCGCGCGTCAGCCTTGGCTGGGTCGATCCGGCAGAGCTGGAGGCACCGGCCGAGGAAGCCGGGACCGAAACCGACGAGGAGGCCGGGGCCTGACCGCCCCGGATCTGGCAAGGCCGTGAGCCGAGGCGGACGGGACAAAACGCGCGAGCAGCCGGAACGCCGCTGCATCGTGACCGGCGAGGTGCAGCCCAAGCCGGGGCTGATCCGTTTCGTCATCGGGCCGGACAATCTGGTGGTGCCGGATCTGGCGGAAAAGCTGCCCGGCCGCGGCATCTGGGTTGCAGCCGACCGTGCGGCTATCGAAAAGGCCGCGGCCAAGGGATTATTCTCGCGCGCCGCCAAGGCCCAGGTGAAGGCGCCCGAGTCTCTGGCCGGAATGGTCGAGGATGGCCTGGCGCGGCGTGTCGTGGAACTGGTTTCGCTGGCCCGCAAATCCGGAAACGCGGTGGCCGGGTTCGAAAAGGTCAAGGGATGGCTGGCCGATGGCAAGGCCAAGGTGCTGCTGCAGGCCAGCGATGGCTCGGAACGTGGGAAGGGCAAGCTGTGGACGCCAACGGGCGGACGCTGGTTCGGTTGCCTCACCGCCTCAGAATTGGGTTTGTCCTTCGGGCGCGATCATGTCATACACGGCGCGCTTGCGGCGAGTGGCCTGACGGACAAGGTGATCTTGGAAGCCGGCAGACTGACGGGTCTGCGCGGGCATGACGGTGGCAATACGGCCACCGGGAAGGAATGAAGACGCAGATGAGCGATAAAGACGGTAAGAAGACACTCGGTCTGGGCGGTGGTAGTGGCCGCTCGGGTCAGGTCAAACAGAGTTTCAGCCATGGCCGCACCAAAAGTGTGGTCGTGGAGACCAAGCGCAAGCGCGTCGTGGTGCCGAAACCCGGCGCGGCTCAGTCCGGTGCCGGTGACATGTCCAAATCCGCAGGCCTCGCGAAACGTGGCGGCGATCCGTCGAAGCGTCCGGCCGGGATCACCGAAGCCGAGATGGAGCGTCGGCTGAAGGCTCTTGCCGCCGCCAAGGCGCGCGAGGCCGAGGAAACGGCTGCCCGTGAGGCCGAGGAAAAGGCCCGCGAGGCAGAGCGCGAACGCCGCCGGGCCGAGGCCGAAGCCAAGGCACGCGAAGAACGCGAGCGCGAGGAAGCCCTGAAGGCGAAAGCCGAAGAAGAGGCCCGCAAAGCCCGCGAAGCCGAGGAAATGGCCAAGCGCAAGGACGAGCCGAAGAAGGAAGAGCGCGCCAAGCCCGCCGCCACTCCGCCCGCCCCCCCCGCTCCGCAGGATCAGGCCGCCATAGAAGCTGCCGCAGCACGTGCCGAGACCAAGGGTGTGACCGCAGCCGGTCCGCGCAAATCCGATCGCGACCGTCCTGATCGCGTCGCAGAGCGTGACAGCCGTGGCAAGAGCGTCCGCGATGACAACCGCCGCTCGGGCAAGCTGTCGCTGAAGCAGGCGCTTGACGGCGAAGGTGGCCGCCAGCGCAGCCTTGCCGCCATGAAGCGCAAGCAGGAACGTGCCCGCCAGAAGGCGATGGGCCAGCAGCAGCGCGCGGAAAAGCAGTCGCGTGAAGTGCAGTTGCCGGAAGCCATCGTCGTGCAGGAATTGGCCAATCGGATGGCCGAACGCGCCGCCGATGTGGTCAAGTCGCTGATGAAGATGGGCATGATGGTGTCGATGAATCAATCCATCGATGCCGACACCGCCGAACTGGTGATCGAGGAATTCGGCCACAAGGCCGTGCGCGTCAGCGATGCCGATGTCGAGCAGGTCATCGATACGATTCAGGACAAGCCCGAAGATCTCCATCCGCGCCCGCCGATCATCACCATCATGGGCCATGTCGATCACGGCAAGACCTCGCTTCTGGACGCGATCCGCCACGCCAATGTCGTTTCGGGCGAAGCCGGCGGCATTACCCAGCATATCGGCGCCTATCAGGTGAAGGCCGAATCGGGCGCGGTGCTGACCTTCCTCGATACGCCGGGCCACGCCGCCTTCACCTCGATGCGGGCGCGTGGCGCACATGTCACCGATATCGTGGTGCTGGTGGTGGCCGCCGATGACGCGGTGATGCCGCAGACCATCGAGGCGATCAATCACGCCAAGGCGGCGAAAGTGCCGATGATCGTGGCGATCAACAAGGTCGACAAGCCGGAAGCAGATCCCGACAAGGTGCGCACCTCGCTGCTGCATCAGGAGGTGATCGTCGAGAAACTGTCCGGCGATGTGCAGGATGTCGAAGTATCGGCCAAGACCGGTCAGGGGCTGGACGAGTTGCTGGAGGCCATCGCGCTGCAGGCAGAGATCCTGGAACTCAAGGCCAACCCGGATCGGGCGGCACAGGGGGCGGTGATCGAGGCGCAACTCGATGTGGGCCGCGGCCCGGTGGCCACGGTTCTGGTACAGAATGGCACATTGAGGCGCGGCGATATCTTTGTCGTCGGCGAACAATGGGGCAAGGTCCGCGCCTTGATCAACGACAAGGGCGACCGTATCGAAGAGGCTGGTCCCTCCGTTCCGGTCGAGGTGCTCGGCCTTAACGGCACACCCGAGGCCGGCGACGTGTTGAACGTCGTGGAAACCGAAGCTCAAGCCCGCGAGATTGCCGATTACCGGACCCAGCAGGCCAAGGACAAACGCGCCGCCGCCGGGGCTGCGACCACGCTGGAGCAACTCATGGCGAAAGCCAAGGCCGACGAGAGTGTTGCCGAATTGCCGGTGGTGGTGAAGGCCGATGTGCAGGGATCGGCCGAGGCGATCGTTCAGGCGCTGGAAAAACTGGGCAATGACGAGGTGCGCGTGCGCGTCATCCATTATGGCGTCGGTGCGATCACCGAATCGGACATTACGCTGGCCGAAGCCTCGAAAACTCCGGTCATCGGTTTCAATGTGCGTGCCAACGCGCCGGCCCGGAACTCGGCCAACCAGAAGGGTGTCGAAATTCGTTACTATTCGGTCATTTATGACCTGGTGGACGATATCAAGGCAGCCGCTTCGGGCCTGCTGTCGGCCGAGGTTCGCGAGAACTTTATCGGCTATGCCGAGATCAGGGAAGTCTTCAAGGTTACCGGTGTCGGCAAGGTCGCGGGCTGTCTGGTTACCGAAGGTATTGCCCGCCGTTCGGCAGGTGTGCGCCTGCTGCGTGACAACGTGGTGATCCACGAGGGCACGCTGAAGACATTGAAGCGCTTCAAGGACGAGGTCAAGGAAGTGCAGTCAGGCCAGGAATGCGGTATGGCCTTCGAGAATTACGACGATATCCGGCAGGGCGATGTCATCGAAATCTTCGAGCGCGAGGAAGTCGAGCGCAGCCTGTAAGCACCTGTCTCCAGTTCGCCACTGATGTCAGGCGGAAATTCAAAAGGGGCGCTTTGAAGCGCCCCTTTTATATATTCTTGGCACAAAAATAGCGAGTTACTTGGATACTGGCTTGCCTTCATAGGTTTGCTTGCCGACGCGAACGACGACATTTCCATTCGGCACCATCCGTTCAAAGAGACCTTGAACCGAAATGTAGCTGCCGATCTGAATCGTGCGAATCATGACACTACTCCTCCTGCCATAGGCTGATAATCGCCAACGGCAGGAAAAATTGGAAGCAGATTTACGCTATTGTCACAATTTCAAGTTGTGGCCCGGCCCGCGGGATGCATCAAAGCCACATCTGTAGCATCGGCAGCAGGGGAATATCGGCGGGCGGCATTGGATAGTCGCGCAATTCCCGCCCGTGAACCCATTTCAGCTTCTGCCCCTCCTGAGGATGCACCACACCGCTCCATTTGCGGCAGGCGTAAAGCGGCATCAGCAGATGGAAATCGTCATAGCTGTGGCTGGCGAAGCTCAGCGGGGCGAGGCAGGAACTCCATGTGTCGATACCAAGTTCTTCCTGCAGTTCGCGGATGAGCGCGGCTTCCGGGGTTTCTCCCGGTTCGACCTTGCCGCCCGGAAATTCCCACAACCCGGCCATCGATTTACCCTCGGGGCGCTGTGCGAGCAGCACGCGCCCGTCGGGATCTATCAAGGCAACAGCGGCGACAAGAACCGTCTTCACGAGCGGTAATCGGCGTTGATGTCGATATAGCCATGGGTCAGGTCGCAGGTCCACATGGTCTGCGCCCCCTCCCCCAAACCAAGATCGACGGAGATCAGCAATTCCTGATTCTTCATATAGGCGCTGGCCCTGCCCTCATCATAACCCTCGGCCCGCCAGCCGTTCTCCGCCAGAATCATGTCGCCGAAACATATGGTCAGCCTGTCGCGATCGGCGCTGGCGCCCGATTTGCCCACCGCCATGACTATACGGCCCCAATTCGCGTCCTCACCGGCGATAGCAGTCTTGACCAGCGGCGAATCGGCGATGGCCCTGGCGACTTTCCTGGCATCGGCATCCGAGGCCGCGCCCGTCACCCGGATCTCGACGAATTTCGTCGCGCCCTCGCCATCGCGGACCACCAGATGCGCAAGCTCGCGCATGACCCTGTGCAGAGCCTCCGCAAAAGCCTGCCCCACAGGACTTTCAAGCGACGTGATCCCGGCCGCCGCGCTGCGGCCCGTGGCCGCCAGGATCAGCGCGTCCGAAGTGGAGGTGTCGCTATCCACGGTAATGGCGTTGAAACTCGATCCAAGGCCGCCATCCAGTGCCTGTTGCAGCAGCCCTGCCGGAATCCTGGCATCGGTAAAGATATAGACCAGCATCGTCGCCATATCGGGCGCGATCATGCCCGATCCCTTGGCAATGCCCGCGATACGGATTTCTCCGCCCTCCCCGGCGACAGTCGCCGAGGCCCCCTTGGGAAAAGTGTCCGTGGTCATGATGGCGCGGGCAGCATCCGCCGCGCCTGCCCGGTCCAGCCTCCGGGCCAGATCACCGATGACCTTCACGATCCGCTCATGCGGCAGCGGCTCGCCGATCACGCCGGTCGAGGAAGAGAACACATGTGCAGCAGGGATGCCAAGTTCCGACGCCACGGCCCCGGTCACCGCATTCACCGATTCCTGTCCGCGCGCGCCCGTGAAGGCATTGGCATTGCCGGAATTCACGATGATCGCGGCCCCTTGATCGGCAGAACCGCCCATGGCCAGTTTGGCCTGATTATCCAGCACGCAGGCAGCGCGGGTCGACGACTTCGTGAAGGCACCGGCGATCTGTGCCCCTTCGGCTATGCGGATCAGGGTCACATCGGTGCGGCCCTGGTATTTCACTCCCGCCGCCGCACTGGCGAATTCAACGCCATCGATCACCGGCAGATCCGGAAATGCCGCCGGCGCCAATGGCGATACGGGATGCCCCGCCTTGGCCATGATTACTCGGCCTCCAGCAAATCGGTATTGTTGATCAGCGCGGGATCGATGCCTTCGGCCTTCTCGACCTTGGCCTCGCTTGACACGCGCTCGATCTCGGCCTCGATCTTGTCGCGGCGGATCTTCTGCACGAGTTGCTCGCGGATCTCTTCCAGCTTCGGAGCCTCTTTCACCCGGGTATCGTTCAGCTTGATGATATGCCAACCGAAATCGGTCTGCACAGGATCGGAAACCTGCCCCGGCTCCATCGCCTTCACGGCCTCGGCAAAGGGCGGAACCATCTGGTCGGCGGCGAACCAGCCCAGATCACCCTTGTTCGGCCCGCTCGGTCCGGTCGAGTTTTCCTCGGCCAGCGTGCCGAAATCGGCGCCGCCATCCAGTTCCTTCTTCAACTCTTTCGCCTTGTCCTCTGTTTTCACGAGGATATGCGCCGCCGAATATTCGGTCGTCGCCTCGGCATTGGCGAAAAGCTCGTCATAGGCGGCCTTGATCTCTTCATCCGTGGGATCGCCCCCGGAAAGTTCGGTCACCGCCGCTGCGGCCAGCGTATTGCGGCGCTGCAGTTCCAGTTGCGCACGGACACCGGCGTTTTCCTTGCCGTTCGCCGCCACGGCGGTCTGGCGGACCAATTGGTCGAGCATCAGGTCCCACAGGGCCTGATCGGGCAGTTCCGCCATCTGCGGATCCTGCATCGACTGCTTCATCACGATCATCTGCCCCAAAGTGATCTCCTGGCCGTTGACGGTTGCGACAACCGTGTCGGCATTGCTTTCCTCGGCCTGCAGGGTGGCAGGCAGCATCATCGGCGCCGCGATCACGAAGGCCGCGAGAATGGAGGATTTCAGCATGGAGATTCCTTTATGGGTCAGGGCCGAATCCCCCTGCGGGGAAGAGCCAGCGTTGACAGTCAGGCAAGCCGGGCATACATCCCACGCAACCGTGGAAGGCGCCGCCGCCGCGTTTCGTTCAGGCCCCTGATACGGCAATGCGGCAGGTACGGGCAAGTGGCCCATTCGTAACAGCCTTTCCCAACAACGTGACTGTGAAGGTAACATGCTCGGCATCGGAACTCTGGCGAAGAAGGTCTTTGGTACGCCGAATGACCGCAAGGTGAAATCGACCCGCTCGCTGGTCGCCCGGATCAACGCGTTGGAAGACGAGTTCAAGGCATTGTCCGATGAAGGGCTGGTCGAGAAGACCCGCGAGTTCCAGCAAAGGGTACAGGGGGGTGAGCCGCTCGACGCGATCCTGCCCGAGGCTTTCGCCAATTGCCGCGAGGGCGCGAGGCGCGCGCTTGGCCTGCGGGCCTTCGATGTGCAGCTGATGGGCGGGATTTTCCTGCATCAGGGTAATATCGCCGAGATGAAGACCGGCGAGGGCAAGACGCTGGTCGCCACCTTCCCCGCCTATCTGAACGCTTTGACCGGCAAGGGCGTGCATATCGTCACCGTCAACGACTACCTCGCCAAGCGCGACGCCGAATGGATGGGCAAGGTCTATCTGCAGCTCGGCATGACCACTGGCGTCGTCTATCCCTTCCAGCAAGAGGCGGAAAAGCGCGAGGCATACGCCGCCGACGTCACCTATGCCACCAATAACGAACTGGGCTTCGACTACCTGCGCGACAACATGAAGGGCAGCGTCGAAGAGATGGTCCAGCGCGGCCATAACTTCGCCATCGTGGACGAGGTCGATTCGATCCTGATCGACGAGGCGCGGACGCCGCTGATCATCTCGGGGCCTTCGCAGGACCGGTCAGAGCTTTACAAGGTGCTGGACAAATATGTCCCGCTTCTGACTGAAGAGCATTACAAGCTGGACGAAAAGGCCCGCAACGCCACCTTTACCGAAGAGGGCAACGAGTTCCTGGAGCAGCAGCTCGCCGAGGATGGCGTGCTGCCCGAGGGACAGACGCTCTACGATCCCGAATCGACCACCATCGTTCATCATGCGAGCCAGGCATTGCGGGCGCATAAGCTGTTCCTCAAGGACCAGCATTACATGGTCCGCGACGGCGAGGTCGTGTTGATCGACGAATTCACCGGCCGGATGATGAAGGGTCGCCGCCTGTCGGACGGGCTGCATCAGGCCATCGAGGCCAAGGAGGGCGTGAATATCCAGCCCGAGAACGTGACGCTGGCAAGCGTGACCTTCCAGAACTATTTCCGGCTTTACGACAAGCTGGCGGGGATGACCGGCACCGCCTCGACCGAGGCCGACGAATTCGCCGAGATCTACAAGCTGGGCGTGGTCGAGGTTCCGACCAACCGTCCGATCCAGCGCCTGGACGAACATGACCGCGTCTATCGCACCGCGAACGAGAAATACGCCGCCGTGATCGAGGCCATCAAGGAGGCTCATGCCAAGGGCCAGCCTACCCTTGTCGGCACCACCAGCATCGAGAAATCCGAGATGCTCTCGGCACTGCTGAAACAGGAAGGCATTCCTC
The DNA here is from genome assembly GCF_003697785.1 of Paracoccus alkanivorans. GTDB lineage: Bacteria > Pseudomonadota > Alphaproteobacteria > Rhodobacterales > Rhodobacteraceae > Paracoccus > Paracoccus alkanivorans. The sequence goes on from NZ_QOKZ01000005.1 coordinate 211,882, forward strand.
ACAATGTGTTGAACGCCCGTCAGCACGAGGCCGAGGCGCAGATCGTCGCTGATGCGGGCAAACCGGGCGCCGTCACCATCGCCACTAACATGGCCGGCCGCGGCACCGACATCCAGCTTGGCGGCAATGTCGAGATGAAGGTGATGGAGGCGCTGAAGGCTGATCCGGAGGCCAATCCCGACGAGTTGCGCGAGCGTATCGAGGCTGAACACGCCGCCGACAAGCAGAAGGTGCTGGATGCCGGCGGGCTGTTCGTGCTGGGCACCGAACGCCATGAAAGCCGCCGTATCGACAACCAGCTTCGCGGCCGTTCGGGCCGTCAGGGCGATCCGGGCCGCTCGCTGTTCTTCCTGTCGCTGGAAGACGACCTGATGCGGATCTTCGGCTCGGAACGGCTGGATAAGGTGCTGTCGGGCCTCGGCATGAAAGAGGGCGAGGCGATCGTTCACCCTTGGGTCAACAAGTCGCTGGAACGCGCGCAGGCGAAGGTCGAGGGACGCAACTTCGACATCCGCAAGCAATTGCTGAAATTCGACGACGTGATGAACGACCAGCGCAAGGCCATCTTCAGCCAGCGGCGCGAGATCATGGACAGCGAGGAGGTCGGCGAGATCGCCGCCGATATGCGCCATCAGGTGATCGAGGACCTGGTCGACGAATACATGCCTGCCAAGACCTATGCCGATCAATGGGACATGGACGGGCTGAAGACCGCCATCCGCGAAGGGCTGAACATGAACCTGCCGGTCGAGGAATGGGCCGAGGAGGAAGGCGTCGATCAGGAGGTGATGCGCGAACGCATCGTCGAAACCACCGACACCTACATGTCCGACAAGGCGCAGGCCTTCGGCGAAGAGAACATGCGGATGATCGAGAAGCAGGTGCTCTTGCAGATGATCGACCAGAAATGGCGCGACCATCTGCTGACGCTCGAACATCTGCGCTCGGTCGTGGGCTTCCGCGGCTATGCGCAGCGCGACCCCCTGTCGGAATACAAGACCGAGGGCTTCCAACTGTTCGAGAGCCTGCTTGACGGGCTGCGTGGCGACGTGACGAAACGCCTTGCGCAAATCCGTCCGCTGACCGAGGCCGAGCGCGAGGAAATGCTGCGACAGATGGCCGAACAGCAAAAAGCGCGCCAGGAACATCTGACAATGGAACATGGCTCCGAGTCGCAATCCTCGGATGATGAGAACAAGCCCGAACCGCTGATCCAGGGCTTCAACGAAAACGATCCCTCGACCTGGGGCAGCCCGTCGCGCAACGATCCCTGCCCTTGCGGCTCGGGCAAGAAGTTCAAGCACTGCCACGGATCGATCTGACCTGCACCGGGGCGCCCCGGCAGGAGTTCGCCACCCGCTATACAGGAAGTATCAATCATTTGCCGCCAAAACTCATATGGCATGGGTTTTGACGGCGTTTGGTGCCGCTTGGGATTGCGGTAAGCCCGTGCTGCTGTATTGATACACCGGAAATGTGTAGTCAGGTTGTGAGTGCGACATGCGGATGAACGGGCGATCCGGCCCCCATGACGGCAGAGGCGAACTTCGCCGCAACGGCTCGGCGGGATTGCCCCTTGTCGTCGCGGTGGCACTGTTCTCGGCTGCCGTCAACCTGCTGATGCTCACCGGCCCGCTCTTCATGCTGCAGGTCTATGACCGGGTGCTTGCGTCACGCTCGGTCGAGACATTGACGGCACTGTTCGTCCTCGTCGTCTTCCTGTTCCTGTTGATGGGCATCATCGACCTGGCCCGCAACCGGGTGTCGCAGCGGATCGCCGCCCGGTTCCAGAACCGCATGGAGCCCCGAGTCTTTGATGCGGCATTACGCGAAGGGGCGATGGCGGGTAACGATCCTGCTGCAACTGCCAGCGGCATGCGCGATCTGGATGCGGTGCAACGTTTCATGGGCTCGCCCGTGATGCTGTCGATCTTCGATCTGCCCTGGGCGCCGGTTTTCCTCGCGGCGGTCTATATCTTCCATCCTCTGCTGGGGGTCGTCGCCACGGCCGGCGGGGTGATCCTGGTGATGTCGACCATCGCCAACCGGATTTTCTCCAAGGCGCCGTTGCGGGATTCGCTGATCGCATCCAACCAGGCGCAGCGGATGTCCGATCTCTACCACAACGAGGGTGAGGTGATCGGCGCGCTCGGCATGCGCGGCGCGACCTTTGCCCGCTGGCGGAAATTGCGTGCCGAGGCGCAGGAGCAATCGGTGCGCGGTGCCGATCTATCTGCCGGTTTCACCGTGTTTTCGCGCAGTTTCCGGCTGTTCCTGCAAAGCGCGATGCTGGCGGCGGGCGCGTGGCTGGTCCTGCGCGAGGAACTGACGCCCGGCGCGATGATCGCCGCTTCGATCATGATGGGCCGCGCCCTCGCCCCGGTGGAGCAACTGGTCGGTGGCTGGGCACTGGTGCAGGCCGCGCAGGACGGGCGCGAACGCCTCGCCCGGCTGCTGAGCAAACATCCCCCCGAGGCGCCGCAGACCCCGCTGCCCCGGCCAACCGCGCGGATCGAGGCGCGGCAGGTCAGTGTCGTGGCTCCCGGACAGGACAGGCCGGCACTGCGCGGTGTCAGCTTTGCGCTCGAGCCCGGGCAGGCACTTGGCGTGATCGGGCCCTCCGGGGCGGGAAAATCGACCCTTGCGCGTGCCCTGATCGGGGCATGGCCGATCGCGGCGGGATCGATCCGCTTGGGAGGGGCGCCGCTGGATCAATACCGGCCGGATGTGCTGGGCAACCTGATCGGTTACCTGCCCCAGCAGGTGACATTGTTCGACGGCACCATCGCCGAGAATATCGCCCGCCTTGCACCCGACCCTGATCCCGGGCGCGTGGTCCGGGCGGCGCAGGCGGCGGCAGCGCATCAGATGATCCTCGATCTGCCGGAGGGTTACGATACAAGGATCAGCCAGACCGGCGGGCGGCTGTCGGGCGGTCAGGTCCAGCGCATCGGTCTTGCCCGGGCGCTGTATCCCGATCCGGTCCTGCTGGTTCTGGACGAACCGAATTCCAACCTCGACAACCAGGGTTCCGAGGCGCTGAACCAGGCGATCCGGCGCGTCAAGGCACAGGGCGGGGCCGTGATCATCATGGCCCATCGCCCGGCGGCCATCACCGAATGCGAGCTTTTGATGGTGCTGGAGCAGGGAACCCGCCGCGCCCTTGGCCCACGCGACGCGGTGCTGAAGGAAATGGTGCAGAATTCGGCGCAGATTCTCAGCGCCCGGAAGGCCGGTGACCGGGGGGGCGTGACATGAGCGATGACGGCAAGCCTTCCGGTCGAATCGCCGGAAGCCCGGTTTCTGCGGACAGGAGCGGCTCTGCGGACCCGACCGGCCCGGGCGAAAAAAACCTGCCCTGGCCGACCACCCCGCAGATTGCGAACCCGTCACCCCGGGCCAGAAGGGCAGAGCCCCCCCAGCCATCGGTCGAGTCATCCCCCTCCTCGCCTCTGCCACCGCCCGCACCGCCTGCCGCACCCGGACCGGAACGCTGGTCCATGCGTGGACCGCTACTGCTTGGCACTGCCGCCATCATCCTGCTGATTGGCGGCTTCGGCATCTGGGCCACCCAAAGCCGTATCGCAGGTGCCGTGGTCGCCTCGGGTCAGGTAGAGGTGCAACAGCAGCGCCAGGTCGTTCAGCATCCCGATGGTGGCGTGGTCGAGGAAATCCTGGTCGACGAGGGCGAAACAGTATCGGCCGGCCAGGCTCTGCTGCGGCTGGACGGCACCCTGCTGAAGACCGAGCTTGCCATCGTCGAGGGCCAGTATTTCGAAATCCTCGCCCGCCGTGGCCGGCTGGAGGCCGAGCGTGCCAATGCCGACACCCCCAGCTTTCCGGCAGAGCTGCTTGATGCGGCCACCAACGACCCCGAGCTGGCCGCCCTGATCGAGGGCCAGAAAAGCCTGTTCATGGCCCGCCGCGACACGCTGACCCAATCGCTGCAGCAATTGGCGAAACAATCCGAGCAGGTGCAGGAACAGATCACCGGGATCGATGCCCAGCTTGCCGCCATGTCCGAGCAGCGCGAGTTGATCGGGCAGGAACTCGAAGACCAGCAATCACTTCTGGATCGCGGCCTGGCCCAGGCATCCCGCGTACTGGCCCTGCGGCGCGAAGCGGCCCGCATCGACGGGCAGATCGGCGAATTGCAGGCCGGCCGCGCATCGGCCGAAACCCAGCAGAGCGAACTGGATGTGCAACGCCTGCGGATGGCCGCCGAACGCCGCGAAGAGGCAGAGACCCAGCTGCGCGATCAGGGCTATCGCGAACTGGAACTGGTGGAGCGCCGCCGCAGCCTGATCGAGCAGATCAGCCGGCTGGAATTGCGCGCGCCCGCGGGCGGCATCGTTTATGACCTGAAGGTCACAACGCCCCGCTCGGTCATCCGCGCAGCCGATCCGCTGATGTATATCGTGCCGCAGGACCGGCCGCTGGTGATCGGTGCGCGCGTCGCCACCATCAATGTCGACGAGGTGCAGCCGGGCCAGCCCGTAGTCCTGCGCTTTGCCGCCTTCTCGTCACGGACCACGCCCGAGATTGACGGCAAGCTGCTACGCGTCTCGGCCGATGCGCTGATCGACGAGGCAACCCGTGCGCCCTATTACCGCGCCGAGGTCACCATCCCGCCCGAAGAACTGGAGAAGCTGGGCGATCTGGCCCTGATCCCGGGCATGCCGGTCGAGGTCTATATCCAGACCGGCGAGCGTAGCCCGATGGCCTATCTGCTGAAGCCGCTGACGGATTACTTCAACCGCGCCTTCCGCGAAAGCTAGAACCCCAAGGCGGGTGGCGTCGCAGGAACGGCTTGTCTTTCCGCCCTGGCTGCCTCACCTTCCGACCGTTACTCGTGGAGAAGATTACCAATGCTCAGAGCCCTGTCCCGGCCAGCCACCCGCCTGATGGAACGCTGGTTGCCCGACCCGTTCATCTTCGTCATTGTCCTGACATTGCTGGCTGCCGTGGCGGCCATCGTCACGCAGGGAACATCCCCGGTCGCGCTGGTCGAGATGTGGGGCAATGGCTTCTGGGCATTGCTGCAATTCGCCATGCAGATGCTGCTGGTCCTGGTGACCGGCTTTATCCTGGCCAGTTCGCCCCCGGTCAAGCGATTGCTTGCGGCAATTGCCGGGCTGGCGACATCGCGCGGCTCGGCGATCATTCTGGTTTCGCTCGTGTCTCTCGCGGCAAGCTGGCTGAACTGGGGCTTCGGCCTTGTCGTCGGCGCGATCTTCGCCAAGGAGCTGGCACGCCAGATCCGGGTGGACTACAGGCTGCTCGTGGCCGCGGCCTATTCCGGTTTCGTCATCTGGCATGGCGGGGTGTCGGGCTCGATTCCGCTGACCATCGCCACAGAAGGGCATTTCACCGCCGAGCAGATCGGGGTAATCCCGACATCCGAGACGATCTTCTCGGCCTGGAACCTGGTGATCGTTCTGGCGCTGGTCATTGCCGTGCCGCTCGTCAACCGGCTGATGATGCCGCTGGAACATGAACAGGTGCTGGTCGATCCGGCCAAACTGGATGGCACCGCCTCATCCCGCCGCCTGCCTGTCGATGCGACCCCGGCCGAACGGCTGGAGAACAGCATGATCCTGATGTGGCTGATCGGGGTGCCCGGCCTGGTCTGGCTGGCCTTCTATTTCGCCGGCGGCGGAGGCATCAATCTCAACGTGGTGAATTTCCTGTTCCTGTTCCTGGGTATCCTCTGCCACGGCACGGCCCGCAGCCTGCTGGGCGCGCTGGAAGAGGGCGTGCGCGGCGGCGCCGGGATCGTGATCCAGTTTCCCTTCTATGCCGGCATCATGGCGATCATGACCGATAGCGGACTGGCTGCCAGCCTGTCGGAATGGTTCGTGTCGATCTCGACGGCACAAACACTGCCGTTCTGGAGCTTCATCAGCGCCGGGATCGTCAATATCTTCGTGCCATCCGGAGGCGGGCAATGGGCGGTGCAGGCACCGGTCATGCTGCCCGCCGCAGAAGCGTTGGGGGCGGATATCCGGCGCGTGGCAATGGGGGTCGCATGGGGCGACGCGTGGACCAACCTGCTGCAACCTTTCTGGGCCCTGCCGATGCTGGGCATCGCCGGCCTGAAAGCGCGCGACATCATGGGGTTCTGCGTCGTGCAGCTGCTGATCACAGGGATCATCATCGGGGTGCTGCTCTACCTGCTGTGACCGTGCGGGAACTACCTAACCTACCGGAAAATGCGTCCCGCGATGGCTAAGGGGCCTTGCCCCCGTCACCGGCAGGTTTTCGAACCAGTGGCACCTCAACCGGCAACCCCCACAGGATATTTGCTAGAAGAAGAGAGGGCGGTGGGCGACGACCGACCGGTTGCCGATCGGCCGCCCCGGTCCTAGCGATCCTCGAACAGGTCAAGCTGGGCCCGTCGCGGCCCTCGTCCTGTTCAAAGCCCGACAGGGTGATGCCCAGCAGGCGGGCGCCGCGCGGGTCGGGCAGCACGGTCGCGGCCAGTTCCCGGGCGAGCACCAGCATCTCGGGCGAGCGCCAGCATCTCGGCCGCCGCCACCACGCCGCGCAGTGCTGCTCCGCCCACGGCGACGGGCTTGCCCCGCAGTTCCGGGTGATCGCGCTGCTCAACCGACGCATAAAAAGCATCCATGTCATATGCATACTATTTTCAATAGTTGGCAGAATGACCTTCCCCCAGAATTGCACATAATAAGCTCTTCGATGGTATTTACGCACCACTTCGGCATATATGCCTTCGCGATTCAATAAACCCGGGGGAACAAGGCATAGAATATCTGCGCAAAAATATACGGCACAGCGTTATCACTGGGCATCAGGCAGGAACTCGGCACGCGTTCGGTAATCCTTCTGCACGGCGGGATGGCACCGTGAGCGCACTACGACCACCGGTTGAATACCTACGACTTACATCCAGCTCGCAGATAATAATCACGACAAAAAGAATGAAGACAACGAAGAAAGAATTTCATCTTTCTGCTTAATGCTTTATTTTGAAATTGGCAATTGCGCCTTCCTGCGAGGAACTCAGTTCTATCACACGATCTGCAACTGCAAGGCTTGACGGGCGATGCGCAACAATCACACGCGTAATCGGGAGACGCCGCAACACCTCGTTTACTATTGCTTCATTTCCTTGGTCGAGATGACTTGTAGCTTCGTCAAGCAACAGGATGCCCGGGTTCCGATAAAGTGCGCGGGCCAGGATTATTCTCTGGCGCTGCCCCCCGGATAGCGCATTGCCCATATCCCCCGAAAGTGTTTCGTAGCCCATTGGCATTCGAATTATCTCATCGTGAATGGCAGCCATTCTTGCGCATGTCTGAACACGTGCCAAATCCATTCCCGGCTCGAAACCACTGATATTTTCGGCGATTGAACCGGCAAACAACCGATCTTCCTGAAGAACGCATCCAACCCGATCCCGATACCCCGCCAACCCCATCGCAGAGATGGAAACGCCGTCAATCAAAACCTGCCCGTCGGTCGGGCGGATCAAACCTCCCATAATCTTTAACAACGTCGACTTGCCTACTCCGGACGGGCCGGCAATACCGACGCACTCTCCGGCCCGGATTTCGAAGTTGAGATCCTTGAAGATATCGGGATCATTATCGGCATAGCGAAAGCGTAGCCCACGCACTGTCATAGTGCTCGGACCTGTTTTCGCTGCAACGGTTGCTTCTGACGGGTGCAATTCGCCATCATCCTCCACTTCGGCGAGCGCGATATCGGCGATACGTTCCCCGTGCAATGACAGCATGCGCATTTCCATTAGCGTATCGACGAAACTGTTGCCGCGTCCGGTGAACTGATCTTTATAAGCCAGGAAAGCGATTAACATCCCTACGGTCATATCCTCGGCAAAAATGGCCTGAACACCGAAATAAATCATTAAGATCCGGTCAATACCAAACAATATCTCGGCAGCGGATGAGAATATGATATTGAATCTTTCCGTCCGCAGCTGTGCTCCCACGCGATCAACGAGATAATTGATCCAGACAGCCCGCCGGCGTTGTTCAAGATTGAGAGCCTTGATACTTGCGATCCCCCGCACGCTCTCCATGAAATGTGAATTTTCCTTTGCCTGATAAACGATCGCCTCTTCGGAAAGCAATCGAAAATGCCAATAGGTAACCAAGCGCAGCAAGATATATATAAGCGTAACCGAGATAGCGATGAAAACCAGCCAGCCGCCGTAAAGATACATCATGACCAACAGCGCGATTGACATGACACCGTCGAGAAGAACGGCAATTGCCTTTGTCGTTATGGTTCTTTGAATGGAATCAAGTGATCCGAAGCGAGAGACCACATCGCCGACATGACGCTTTTCGAAAAAGTCCAGCGGCAATCGTGTCAGTTGATCAAACAGGCTTACTTTCCACTGCAATATGAGACTCGCGCCGAAGATCATGGTGCTCCATGATCGAATGAATTTCGCCACGACCTTCATTGCCAACAAAAGCCCGAGACCAATAGCAATCAATGTCAGGAGATCCAGATCGGCCGCGACTACGACCTCGTCGAGAATAATCTGGAAACCGATCGGCATCGCGATCGTGACCGCCTCAAGCAGAACCGAGACGGCCAGCACCTGAATCGCTGCGCGACGAATACCAGAGGTCTGCCGCAACATGCCGATGAGGCCGATGCCTGTACTTTCATGTTTTTTTTCGAATTCACTCGTCGGCCACGCCTCAAGAGCGACACCGGTGAAATGCTGCGACACTTCGGCAAGCGATAGCACGCGCCGACCCACTGCCGGATCGTGAATCGTGACCTTGTTTCCCTTAACCGCCGTTAACACAACGAAATGCGAATGGTCCCAGTGGAGGATGCAGGGCAGGCGCAACTGCCTGAGACCGCCCAGATCCAGGCGCAGGGCGCGGGTTGCAAGCTTCAACTCACCACCAAGCTTGATAAGATCGCGCAACGTCACGCCCTTGAGGGAAACCACGAATCGGCGGCGCATCGCGGTAAGATCAATACGATGCCCGTGATGTCCCGCAATCATGCCAAGACATGCCAGTCCGCATTCGGCGGCTTCTGTCTGGACCAGAAGCGGAGTTCCCGTTCGTAACGCGCCGGTAATCCGCTCAAACAGCTTCGAGTGCATATTTTCCGTGGTCACAAGTTTGAACTTTCCGCCGAAGACAAATATCCGCGAAGGCCATACAACGGCTCCAGGATCCATTGATAAAGCGGGCGTGTTTCCACCAGAATATCCGCTTCCAATTGCATTCCCACCTGCAGCGGCTCTTGTCGTCCGTAAGCGAGGATATAATTTTGATCCGGCTTGACGGTCACACGATAAACAGAATTCATCTGACTGTTGCCGATGCCGCCAGACAGAAATTGCGTCACTTCCTCGGGACGCAAGGTTGTTCGTGAAATCATAGAAACCGTTCCGGGGAATTGACCGAATTTCTGATGCGGGAATGCTGTATAACGCAACAAGACCCTTTGCTCCGGCTGCACGAAACCGATCGCATCGCTTGGCGTCAGGAGCTGTATTTCAAGAGATTCCTTTCCATCCGGCAGAATGGTAAGCAATGGCATTCCCGTGGACACGGTCTGGCCTGCCTGCGTGACAATTCCCGTGACCTTTCCATCTCGTGGTGCGGTTACCGATATTTCCCGTTCCGCCTCACTTTGAGCGATCTGACGCTTGAGATCGATAAGTTGCTGCTGTCGCATACTGTAATCGGCAGCAGCCTCCAGATCGAAGATCTCGAGTTCATCTCTAACCTCCGACAGCCTTGCGGCAATCTGCACACGATCACGGGTAAGAGCGGCAAGCTGTGTCTGCAGATTCATATATGCCTGAAGGAGTGCGCGGTGCTCACGAGAGGTCGATATTCCCTTCGAAATATAGACCTCTTGTTGATCAACCAGGGTTCCGAAAGTCTCGGCGTTTTTTTCAGCGACTTTGATTTGTGCCGCAACTTGCTTCGCTTCGCGGGCCAGATGCTGTTCCTGTGTCTGCAGCGCTTGCTTCCTGCCCCTGTCTATATTTTTTTGGCGCTCGAGATCTCTTTCCAGTTCCTGGCGTTGCTGCCGCAGCAGATCGACGACAACGCTTTGAGTACGGCCGAGTGACGTGGTTCTTTCGTGATTGATCGTATAAAGAACCTCTCCCTGCGAGACGAGATCGCCTTCACTGACTCGCTGATCCCGAATCCATCCGGTCACAGGGGAAGAAACATGGGTCAATCCCTGGGTGGGAAGTACGATGCCCTGGACTCGTACCCGGCGGGTATACTGCCCGAAAATCAGCAGCACACAGAGAAGAAGCATGATGAGCAATGACAGACTCGCCATGACACGCAGCGGAACGTTCGATGGAAGTGCCGGTCGCCCTAACCAGGCAGAGGAGCGTGCCTCCTGAACCTCTTGCCGGAAAAGGCTGTCGAGAGGTTGATTCACGATTATCCCAATATTGTGGAAATTGGCTTGCTATCGATGAACACAAGAAAACCAGAGCGGAAAACCGCTCTGGCCATTTTCTCTCCAACTCTGCCTTATGCTACGCTCGGCAGGCCAGGGACATCGGGAAGTCCAGGAACATCGGGGATGCCAGGAAGACCGCCAAGCGAATCCAGAATAAGTCCCGGAGTCAAGGCAACTCCCGTCCAAGCACCTGCAACAAGCATTGCAGCTCCTTGGCCAAGCATCGCACCACCAGCGATAAACGTGTCGAAAGCCTCATCAAAAGTTACACCGCCAGAAACAGCGTCAATCTCAAACTCGTCCAGAGGGCGAAGGGCAGTTTCTGCATCCGCCTGAGGAGCGTATGTAAAATCAAGCATTTCTTTCTCTCCTGGTGTAATCACGCATTAATCACGTGACGTAACGAAGTCTTGAGGTCATAGTACCGTTTGTCAACTCAGATATTAGGGTCAGATCTCATAACCAGATCATGTTCGGCAGGCTCAGGGACTGGCGGCGCGTGGCGACCCGTTACCACAGATGCCCCAAGGTCTTCCTCTCCGCCGTCGCTCTCGCTGCAACCGTCATGTTCTGGGTATGTGTCCTGACTCTAACATTCTAAGCACCGATATTCGATCATCGCTTGATCCTCCGCCCCGCCTCCTGCAGGCAGCGGAAGGCGTTGTAGCGGTGGTCATGCGTCTGGCGCGATGCGGCTGAATCGGGAAGGCATTCCCGCGACATATGTGACATCGATTCCATCGCCTGACGCATCTCCCGGAAATGACCTGCCGCCAATGCTCCAAGAATGGCGGAACCCAGCAGGACCGGTTGTTCGGCGGACACGGCCACCACGGGAATATTCACCGCATCCGCCAGAAGCTGCCGCACGAGGTCAAGCTCTCCCGCCCCGCCCGAGATCACGATCCGGCGCACCGTTGCACCGGCCTGTTCCTGCGTCTCGATGATCTGGCGCAATCCATATCCGATACCGCTGATCCCAGCGATATAAAGGGCTACGAGGTTATCGACATCACGTTCCATGCCCAGCCCGGCGATCATCGCCCGGGCATGCGGATCGGCGAAGGGCGCGCGGTTGCCGAGAAACTCGGGCACGACATGTATTCCGTCCGCCAGGTCGATGGCCGACGAAAGCGACGGGGCGGCGGCGCTTGCCTGCCCGGCCAGCCAGACGGGAAGCGGTTGCCCGGCCTTGCCAGCCGCTTCCCGCGCCTCGGCTGAGGCGGGATGAAAGGACAGGAGTTGGTCGATAGCCGCGCCGGTGGCGGATTGCCCGCCCTCGTTCAGCCACAATCCCGGCACCATCGCCTGATAATAGGGGCCCCAGACACCCGGAACGAAGACCGGCTCGTCCGTCGAGGTCATGGTGCAAGAGGAGGTGCCGAAAACATAGGCGAGATTGTCTTGCGGCCTGCCCTCGACCCCGACCGTGCCGATCCCGCCCGCATGGGCGTCGATCAAACCCGCCGCGACCGGTGTCCCCGGACGAAGGCCCATTTCCGCCGCTGCCTCGGCCGTCAGCCCCTGCCCAAGCGGGGTGCCGGGGGCGACGACCTGCCTGCCGATCCGGGCGAAATCCTCATCCGCCAGTTCTGTCAGGCCGATCTGGCGGAAATAATCCGGGTCCCACCGGCTCTCATGGGCCAGATAGGTCCATTTGCAGGTCACGGTGCAGGTCGATCGCGCCAGATCGCCGCTTGCCCGCCATGTCAGGAAATCCGCCAGATCCATGAATTGCCAGGCGCTGCGATAGCTTTGCGGCATGTTCTCCTTGAGCCACAGGATCTTGGGCGTTTCCATCTCGGGCGAGATCACGCCCCCGACATAGCGCAGCACCGGATGGCCGGTCGCGTTGATCCGCTCGGCCTGCCGAACGGCGCGGTGATCCATCCAGACGATGATATTGCGTGCGTCATCGCCCGAGGCACTGACCGAGACCGGAGCACCACCCTCGCCCAGCACGACCAGCGAACAGGTGGCGTCAAAGCCGATCCCCGCCACGCGGGCCGGATCGATCCCGGCCTTGTCCACCGCCTCGCGCACGGATGCGCAGACGGCGGACCAGATATCCTCGCTGGATTGCTCGGCGATCTCGGCACCTTCGCGCCACAGGATGATGTCGCGCTTGGCTGACGCAAGCATCCGGCCTGCCGCGTCGAAAATACCCGCACGCGCACTGCCCGAGCCGACATCGACGCCAAGAAACAAGGCGTCCGACGCGCCTTCGGATTGGTCTTCTGTCATGGGAAATCCTCGTGAATGACCGGCCGTTACAGATCGACGCTATTCGGCAGGATGACGAGATCGCGGATGACGACATTGCGCGGGCGGCTCAGCATGAACAGCACCGCCTCGGCCACTTCCCTGGGTTGCATCAGCGAGCCATTGGCCAGCGCCTCTTCCATCTTGGCCTTGGGCCAATCGTCCAGCAGCGCGGTCACGACCGGACCGGGCAGCACCGCGCCCATGCGGATGCCATGCTGCGACACCTGCCGCCGCGTCGTATGCAGAAAGGCCTGCACCGCGAATTTCGAGGCCGTGTAGATCGGCTCCCACACGACCGGCACGACGCCCGCCACCGAGGAGGTGAAGATGACATCGCCGCTCTTGCGTTCAATCATTCCGGGCAGGACGGCGCGGACCGAGCGGAAGGCCGCATTGATGTTCAGGTTCAGCATCCGGTCCCAGTCATCGGGATTGCCCTCGGCCGCCGCCCCGCCGATATAGGTGCCGGCATTGGCATGCAGGATGTCCAGCGGCCCGGCGATCTCTTCGATCCGCGCCGCCATCGTATCCACCTGCGCACCGTCCAGCAGATCGACGACCAGCGGTTTCGCCTGCGGTCCAAGTTCATCGCACAGCTTTTCCAGCCGGTCCGCTGCACGGTCGATCAGCACGACCGTCGCCCCCTCGGCCAGCAGCGTTCTTGCGCATTCCAGCCCGATCCCCGAGGCCGCGCCGGTGATTGCCGCGACCTTGCCTGTCATCAGTTCAGCCATCTTTTTTCTCCTGTCTTCGGGTCACGCACGGCCGTGGCTTGCGCGGGATTGGCGGGCCAGCGAGTCGACGATGACCGCGATGGCCAGAACAGCGCCGGTGATCATGTAGCGCAGCGACGAGCTGAGATTGAGCAATGTCAGCCCGTTCGAGATCGCCTGGATGACCAGCACCCCCAGCAGCGCCGACCAGGCCGAGCCGCGCCCGCCGAACAGCGAAGTTCCCCCGATCACCGCCGCGGCGATGGCGTTCAAGTTCACGTCCCCGGTGCCCGCCTGCTGGCTGGACGAGGCCAGCCGGGCCGCCGACAGCACCCCGCCAAGCGCGGCCAGTGTCGAACACAGCATGAAGGCTGACAGGCGGATGCGGTTGACATTGATGCCCGCGCGGCGGGCGGCCTCGCTATTGCCGCCGACGGCGAACATCGAACGCCCCCATTTCGTGCGGGTCAGTGCATAGTTCATGATCACGACCAACAGCACGAACAGCCCGAACATGTAAGGCACGCCACGGCCCGTGTTCAGATATGACACGGCAATCAGAAGCGCGACGGTCAGCAGGCCCGTCTTGGCCAGCAGCACGCTCAGCCCCGGATTGGACAGGTTGGCCTCGGCTCGGCGGCGCATGGCGCGCAGCCCCGTGACGACGATGACCACCCCCGGCAGAACCGCCAGCAGATAGCTGAGCCAGGCCGGCATGATCAGGATCTGGCCAAAGCGCACCAGGGCCGAATTGTAGTTGAGATTGATCGACCCGGTAGAGCCAAGCAGGTAAAGCTGCATCCCCAGCAGCGCCAGCAACCCGGCCAGCGTTGAAACGAAGCTGGGCATCCCGAACCGGTTCAGGAAGCTGGCATAGACCAGTCCGGCCAGTGCCCCCGCGGCCAGCGCCGCAAGGATCGCCAGCGGAACCGGCAGCCCCATCTTGACCCACAGCACCCCCATCAATGCCGAGGCAAGCCCGCTCATCGAGCCGATCGACAGATCGATCTGCCCCAGTAACAGGACACAGACGACACCAAGCGAGATGCAACCGACAGCCGCGGCATCGAACAGCAGGTTCACGAGATTGTTCGGCGCCAGGAAGACCGGGTTCAGCGAGGTGAAGACGGTCGCGATCAGCACGAGGCCGACCGCAACGGGCAGCATGCCCAGATCACCCGAACGAATACGATCCATGAAGGCGCGGACCGCACCGATGATGCCTTCGTCATGGCGGACCCGGCTGTCGGACCGGTCCAGCGCGGTGGGACTTTTCTCTTCGGTCATGATGAATGATCCATTTCTTCGAGTTTGCGGGCCCGGCGGCGCGAGACCGAATTCTCAGACGCGCCGGTGATCGCGGCGACCAGTTCCTCGTTCGAAGTATTGGCATCGAAAACGCCGTTATTGCGGCCCAATCGCAGCACGACCACACGGTCGGCGACGGCGCGCACATCCTCCATGTTATGCGAGATCAGCACGACGCCATGCCCCCGGTCACGCACCCGCTCGATCAGGTTCAGCACCTCGGCGGTCTGCGCGACGCCAAGCGCGGCGGTCGGCTCGTCCAGCATGATGATCTTGGGCTCCAGCAGCAGCGAGCGCGCGATGGCGACCGTCTGCCGCTGCCCACCCGAAAGCGAGGCGATGGGTTCGCGGACCGAAGGGATGCGGGCGGCCAGTTCCTGCAACAACGTCCAGGCGCGCACCTCCATCTGCACCTCGTCCAGCGCCCAGGGCGCCAACTCGTGCCCGAGGAACAGGTTGGCGACCACGTCTAGGTTCTCGCACAGCGCAAGATCCTGGAAGACGGTCGCGATGCCCAGATCCAGCGCGGTGCCGGGGCTGTCCAGGGTCACGGGCCTGCCCATGAACTCGATACTGCCCGCAGTCGGCTGATGCACTCCGGCCAATGTCTTGACCAGCGTGGATTTTCCAGCGCCATTGTCTCCGACCAGCGCCACGACCTCGCCGGCATGAATGTCCAGGTCGATGTCGGTCAGCGCCGAAACCGCCCCGAACTGCTTGGACACGCCGCGCAGCCTGAGGATCGGTTCGCCTGTTGTGGATTGGCTTGAGCCCATGCGGTGTTCCTCCGTGATAGCGGCGCGCGCCTGGACGCGCACCGTGACATTCGGTTACTGAAGAATGCCCAGTTCCCGGCAGCCTTCGGCATAATCGCCGGTGCAGACCTCTTCCGGTGTTTGGATACCCTTGTCGAAGATCTCGGCCTTGATGTTCTCGCGCGTGACGACGGCGGGCACGAACAGCTCGGACGGCGTGTCATAGAGTGTCGTCTTAGCCTCCGGCGTCTCGCCTTTCAGGAAGGTCGTGGCCACCTCGGCGGCGGCACGCGCCACGATCTCGGACGGTTTCGAGATCGTGTTGTACTGATCGCCTGAGATGATCAGTTGCAGCGCCGCGATGGTCGCGTCATTGCCTGTGACCGGCGGAAGCGGATCGGCTCCGGCAGCTTTCAACGCCGCAATCGCCCCGCCTGCCGTGCCGTCATTCGCGGCGACGATCCCGGTGATCTCGCCGCCAAAGCGGTTGATCTGGCCAGCCGCCCATTCCTGCGCCTTGGACGGAGCCCAGTCAGGCGTGTCGTATTCGGCAAGCGTCTTGTATTCGGATCCATCCAGCGCCGCGTCGATCCCGTCGCGGATCAGCCCCGCCGCCGCATCGGTGGGCGAACCGTTGATCTGCAACACCCCGGCCCCCTCGGGCACACCCTCGGCCTTCAGGTGATCGACCAGGGACTGCGCGATGGCCTGACCGATCCCCTTGTTGTCGAAAGAGACGTAGTAATCGGCTGGCACATCCGGGATCGGACGGTCATAGGCGATGACCTTCACACCCTGGCTATGGGCGATCTGCACCAGTCCGGCGGCAGCCGAGGAATCCACCGGGTCCAGCACGATGATCTTCGCGCCCTGCGCGATGACCGAATTGATCTGCTGCTGCTGCAAGGACGCGTCCGCATTGGCGTTCTGATAGACGATCTCGCAATCCGGGCACAGCTCTTCCATGGCTGCCTTGAACCCGGGGAAATCATGCTCTTCATAGCGGGTCGATGCCTGGTCCGGCATCAGGAAGGCGACGGTGGCCGCCTCCTGGGCTGTGACTGCCGTGGCAAGAAGCCCGGCCACCACGACCGAAACGGTCGCGATCGAATGTCTGATTTTCATCTCGTGTTTCCTCCACTTGTCCCGAGCACCCGGCAGGATCGTCGGTCGGGAACCGGGCCGCGCCGGGCCTTGCCGCAACGCGATCAGAATGCGGATGGCCAATGAAGACCCCGCTCCCCTCCCGCCGCCCTCCAGGCAGCGCCACCGATTGAGCATGCATGCTCAATCGATGTAGCATCGTTGCAGATAGCACCCTTTCCTGTCAAGATGAAGTATTCGGCAGGTCTTGGGCCGCCATCTCAGATCGGGAAAACATGGCCGAGAGTGACGGAAATTCCGCAAAGCGACCAACGATCTACGACCTGGCAGAAATTGCGGGCACCAGCCCGAGCGCGGTCAGTTCAATCCTGAACGGAACCTGGAAAAAGCGCCGAATCAGCGAGAAATTGGCCGAACGTGTCTCGCGGATCGCGACCGAGCAGGGATATGCCGTCAACCTGCAAGCCAGCCTGCTGCGGCGCGAGAGGTCCCGCATCATCGGGATGATCGTTCCGAAATACGATAACCGCTATTTCGGCGCCATTGCCGAGCAATTCGAGATCATGGCCCGCGCCCGTGGATTGTTTCCGGTCATAACCTGCACCCAACGCGACCCGGATCTGGAATTCGAGGCCGCGCGCGAGTTGATTTCCTACCAGGCCGAATGCCTGATCGTCACCGGTGCCACCGATCCCGACCGGATCGGCGAATTCTGCGCGGCGGCAGGCGTGCGCGCCATCAACCTCGATCTTCCCGGCAGCAACGCGCCGTCGATCGTGTCAGATAATTTCACCGGTGCGCGCGATCTGACCGCACTGATACTGTCCCGCATAGAACGCGATTTCGGCGTGATACAGCCCCTCTGGTTCATCGGCGGACGCGGCCGGGATCACAACACGGCCGAGAGATTGCGCGGTTTCAAGGCGGCGCATCGGCAAATAGGGCTGTCCGTCCTGCCGGACCGGATCATCATGCCCGGATACTCACCCCACAAGGCCATCGCTGCGATGGGGACGAAAACGCTTGCCGATCGCTCCGGCCTGTTCGTGAATTCGACGATTACGCTGGAGGGCGTGATCCACTGGCTGAACGAACAGCGGCACGGTTCCGGTGATATCCGCTTGGGCTGTTTCGATTGGGACCCCTTCGCCGCCCTTCTTCCCCAGAATGTGGGCATGATCGAGCAGAATGTCCCGGCAATGCTGGAAGCCACCTTCGAACTTGTCGAGACGCCACCGACCGGCAATGTCAGGCTCAAGATACCGTGCATTTTGCGAGGCATCGACAATTATCCCGTTAACCCATAGTGATCATGTCAGTACTCACGAAGTTGGTAGTTCCGATGCCGCTAGCCGGGGAGTCATAGAAGGCATCGTCTGTACTCGTCTTGGAAGCATCGGCAAACGCCGCGATCCGCGTGCATTGCGCGCGCCCACACAGCATCTCCTCAATCAGGGTTTGTCGATGGAACGGGTTGCAGAGGGTTTAATAGGGCCTATAGACCGCCGGCACATCCTGCCAACGCAACCCATATCTCTTGACATAGATAATGCCGCTCGGCACCTTGCGACCAGCGCACTGGGCTCGGCCACACGCTTTCGGAAAGTAAGGCTGACTATCTTGCATCTGCTGCGGCATCAGCCAGAAATATCGATCATGGCTCCTGATCATGCCAAGCATGGAGCGTGTAACAGACTGATTTTAAATGAATCACTATAGTTCCTGAGCCCCCAGAAACAATGCTCCATTAATCCATGGGAAGTCCTTCCCGCTTACTGAGCGTCGTTAATGCCGCCGGTGCTAAGAAATATTTCGGGCGATTGAGCTATTTCCCTGACGCGGCTCTGCCGGCCTCGCGCCCAGAATAGAGACAGCCGCCCAGAAACGTCCCCTCCAGCGCGGCATGGCCGTGATAGCCACCCGCTCCGAAGCCCGCGACCTCTCCCGCCGCGTAAAGTCCCGGGAAAACAGCGCGGTCATCGCCCAGCACCCGGCCTTGCAGATCGGTGGCAAGCCCACCAAGCGTCTTGCGGGTCAGGATATGCAGGCGCACGGCGATCAGTGGCCCGGCTTTGGGGTCCAGAATGGGATGCAGCCGGGCGGTGCGCAGCAAGCGATCCCCGCGATAGAGCCGCGCCCGCCTGATGGCGCCAATCTGGGCATCCTTGCCGAACGGGTTTTCAAGATCGGCATCTCGTGCCTCTATCTGCGCCCGGATCGCTGCCGCATCAAGCGGCGCATCCTGCGTCAATCGGTTCATGCCCGCGACCAGCTCTTCCAAATCGCTCGCCACGACGAAATCATCGCCCCGGCGCTTGAATGCCTCGACGGGCGCCGGAGCCCCCTTTGACAACAGGCGCCCGCGCAGAACCTCGCGCCAGCGCCCGCTCTCCAAGTCGGGGTTCTGCTCGGACCCGGAAAGCGCGAATTCCTTTTCGATGATTTTCTGCGTCAGGATGAACCAGCTATGATCGTAGCCCGTCTCCCGGATCCGGCGCAGCGTCGCCATCGTGTCGAAACCCGGATAACAAGGAGCCTCCATCCGGCGTCCCATGGCATCCAGCCAGATCGAGGACGGCCCGGGCAGGATACGGATCCCATGCGCAGGCCAAATCGGGGCGAAATTCGTGATCCCTTCGCAATAATGCCACATCCGGTCCGCATTGATAATCAGGGCGCCAGCATCCCGGGCAATCTCCTGCATCCGTCCATCGACATGATCCGGCACACCGCTCAGCATATGTTTCGGAGGCGGCCCCAGCCTCTCGACCGGCCAGAGCGCGCGCACCCGGTCGTGATTTCCACCCAACCCACCCGAGGCAATAACGACCGATCCGGCCGTCATCTCGAAATTTGCCACGACTTCACGGCTACTCGGCTGCCCGCGCGAAACGTCATCCCCGGCCAATACCTCGCCCGCAACGCCACGAACCCGCCCGGCCTCGACCCGCAGGCCGCTTACCCGGTGCCGGAACGCGAAACGCAACCTTCCCCCTTCACATGCCTCGCGGCATAGCCGGAGGAATGGCGCCAGGACCCCGCCGCCAACACCCCAGGTCACATGGAAACGCGGCACCGAATTGCCATGCCCATCGGCCAGACCGCCGCCCCGCTCGGCCCAGCCGACGACCGGAAACCAGCGCATGCCCAGCCCATGCAGCCAGTCCCGCATTTCACCCGAGGCGAAATCGACGAACGCCTCGGCCATCCTCCGGGGCAGTTCGTCCTGCGGACCGGAAAACCGCGCTGTCCCCATCCAGTCGCGCAAGGCCAGATCGCGACTGTCGCGGATTCCCATCCGGCGCTGTTCCGGCGTATCGACCATGAACAGACCACCAAGCGACCAGAAAGCCTGCCCGCCCAGAGACTGCTCTCCTTCCTGATCCAGAACCACGACCCGCTGGCCGTGCCGCACGGCCTCACTCGCCGCTACCAGCCCAGCCAGTCCGGCCCCGATCACAATGACATCCGCTTCCATCGCCGCCCCTCCCCGTGTGCTCAGCTTCCGGCAAGCGTCGCATGACAGTCAACCGCCGCTCCTTCTTTGCCCCAAATACTTTGCGGGGGAGCCGTAGCGAAACGACGACGGGGGCCCAAAAGAAGCAGCCGGTATTTGCAGTCCGTTACAGATAGGGTGTCACTGCTTTATGATCAGGCTGTTGCGACGATTATTCACCCGAGTTCCGATATCACGAAGCATGCATGCGAGTCATGAACGCGTCCAGGGTTGACCGGATTGGGCGTCGTAGGTTTTGGGCATTTTCACATCGGACAGCGCGGCGGCATCCATGCCTGTCCCCCGCGATGAGCCTGGCTGGAGAAACCGGTTTCAGACGCAATCGCCGCGATGCTGTCATCGGTATTTGCCAGCAGCCAGCGCGCCCATTTTAATCGCTCAGATAGAACATATTATGCTGGGGTGACCCCAAGCGCGTCCTTGAAAGCCGCACTGAGGGCCCTGCTGGTCATTCCCACGAGCCGCGCGAGTCCGTCCACCGTGATCGGATCGCCAAGGGTATTATCGATATGATGGCGCAGCAGGTCTATTTTCGCCGGTGTGAGGGGCCGCTTTGCACCCGTTTCATCCATCAATGACGCAGGGCGCCTCTGCAAAAACGTCTCGGCCGGGGTTTCGCCGTAGCGCGTGTGATAGCGCCTGACGAACCGGTCAAGATCAACGAAGCCGAAGCGCCTGGCGATGTCCGCAGGGGATGTGGCCTGCAAGTCCCCCAGGAAAGCATTCCGTGCCCGCCTCATCCGTTCCCAATACAAAACCGTTCGTGGTGGCACTCCCAGTTTTTCACAAAACGCGCTGTGAAGAGCTGCGCGCTACATCCGATATAGGTTGCGACATCGGTCGGTGTGATGGGAGGTGAGAGTTGCTCTCTATGTAGGCCAAAGCCTTCTGCACATTCTTCTCGCTCAGCGTCTCGCGCCGACCGAAATGATCACTGTAATTATGCGGGTGCATCACCAGCATCAGCGTGATCGCGTAATCAATCAGGTTGCGGATGGCGATCTCGGAAGAAGTGTCCGGCTTCAGAAGTGCATCAAAGGACCAGACTACCCGATCCCAATATTCCTTCAGTTCCGGAGAAAAGGGGTTGTGCTCCAGGACCACAGGCTCGTCCAGCGGCCGGCCAAGCCATCGTGCGCAAACAGTATCGATTTCATCGAAGCTGGTCTGGGTGGAAATATGGGCAAGGTGTCAGATCTCGCTACGCGGACCAGCGCGTGGCGGGCTGGCCTGGAAGGATCGGAGATTACCGGGTCTCAGTTTCCATACTCTGGTTTTACCAAACGGATACGTTGGCGTGTTAGCGGCTGATGGTGGCATCGAGAATCTCTTCATATCCGCATATCGGCGGTATCCGCATTTTCACCCCCGATCTCGCCGTTTCGGCAGATCCTCCCCTGCCCCCTACAAATGGATCAATCATGCCGTTCGAGACTGCCACGATCTTCCCTGACAGCAATCTTGTTCCGGCAAGTCCTGCCCAGAACGGAATCTGGCTCGCGCAGCAACTCAGCCCCGATGGCTATCTCTTCAACCTCGCGGAGTATCTCTCGCTGAAAGGGAAACTCGATGCCCCGGTTTTTCTTCGTTCCCTTCACTATCTGACAGAGGAAGCCGAGGCGCCGCGCGCCCGGTTGCTGGATCACGAAGACGGTCTGATGTTGGAAATTTCACATACTTACGACGAAAAAATTCCGCTGATCGATCTGAGCGAGGAAGCCGATCCGCATGAAGCGGCGCTGCGCTGGATGCAGGCAGATCTGAAGGATCAGGATGGTGAACTTTGGCGGGCCGCACTCATCCGCCTGCATGAGGATCACCATCTCTGGTATCACTGCGCGCATCACGTGCTTCTGGACGGTTTCTCAGGCGGCCTTCTCGCCCGGCGCTGCGCAGATATCTATACGGCACTTGAACAAGGCAATACGCCTCCCCCCTCCCCCTTCTCTCCTGCAACCACACTTCTCGAAGCGGATCTTGCGTATCGGCAAGGAAAGCGGATCGAACGCGACCGGGCTTACTGGATTGAAAAACTTTCTGTTCCCCCGGAGCCCGTCACACTTTCGACTGGCGGGACGCGCAGTGGAGGCGTGTTGCGCGCGACCCGCCAACTGGACATCGGGGAAAGTGACCGCCTACGTGCATTTGCGACGACCTCCAGCGCCTCTCTCCCACAGGTCATGGTCTCGGCATTCGCCGCATATGTCCACCGGATGACGGGAGCGGAGGATTTCGTTCTGGCAATGCCTGTGATGGGGCGGATGTCCAACCATGAACGTGCTGTCCCGATGATGGCGGCGAACGCTGTAGCTCTTCGGTTTTCCATACCGGCAAACGGCAGCTTCTCCGATCTCATTTGCCAATGTGGGCAAGTGATGATGGGCGCGATGCGACGTCAGAAATACCGGTTCGAGCATGTACGTCGGGATCTCGGGATGAGCGGGCCCGTGCAGCAGATCGCGTCCATGGCTGTCAATTTCGAGCCATTCGACTACGACTTGCGCTTCGGCGACATCAAGGCCGAGGTTACGAACCTGTCCAACGGATCTGTCGACGACCTGACCGCATTCATCTTTGATCGTGGAAATGGCCACGGATTGACCATCGTTCTCGACGCGAATCCAGGACTCTACACAGCAGCAGACGTGGAACGGCATGTGCAGCGCCTGCATATTCTTCTCGGCGAGATGGTATCGACCCCCGAAAGCCCTATCGGTGAGACAAGGATCTATCTGCCCGGCGAAGCGGAAGCGATCGCTCGCTGGTCCGAAAACGGACCCATCCCCACCGGTGAGAGCTGGCTGGATGCATTCGAACACCAGCTTCTCCACAACCCCGGGCATTGCGCTGTCAGTGACGGGAGAAACAAGCTCAGCTATGCCGAACTTGACCAGACGGCTTCGCGGATCGCCAGGGTCCTTCGGCAAAGCAATGTCGTCGAGGGTGATATCGTAGCCCTGTATCTTGACCGCGACGTCCTTCTGCCCGCTGCGATCCTTGCGCTGCACAAGATGGGCGCGGTATATCTCCCGCTTGATCCCGATGCACCCCGGAAACGCAACGACCTCATCCTCGGGACCGCTCGGCCCAAAGCCCTCCTCGTATCGGCAGAGATGCCGCCGGAAAGCATTCATGAAGGATGCGAGCCGATAGTTCTTGGCACATCCCTCCTATCTGGGGAGCCTGCCGGTTGGGACGGATTTCAGGGGCGGGTAACAGGAGATCATCTCGCCTACGTGATTTTCACCTCAGGCTCCACCGGCACCCCGAAAGGGGTCGAGATCCGGCACGGGGCCCTCGCCGCCTTGCTGGCATCGATGCGCGATGCAATCGGGGCAAGCGCAAAGATCCGTATGCTAGCCGTGACCACGATCGCATTCGACATCGCAACGCTCGAGCTGCTGCTTCCGCTGACCGTGGGCGGAATTGTCGAGATAGCCTCGCGTCAGGACACGCTCGATCCGGACCGACTCACCGCTCGAATCGAACAGGCGCAGGTAACTCACCTTCAGGCGACTCCTGCGCTGTGGCGAATAGCGCTCGAAGGGGACAGCCGAAGTATATTCGATCTTACCAAGATCGTCGGTGGTGAGTCACTACCACGCGACCTCGCGATCGCGCTCGCGGCAGGCGGTCCGCTCTACAATGTCTATGGTCCGACAGAGACGACGATCTGGTCCACCATCGCCCGGATTCATCCCGGCTTCAACGGCAATCCTCCAATCGGACGCCCGCTTGCCGGAGAGACGATCCATATTCTCGACCCGTTCGGTCATCCTTCACCGGTCGGGGTCACCGGCGAAATCTGGATCGGTGGAGTAGGCCTCGCGAATGGATACCACCTCCGACCGGACCTGACTGAAGAGCGGTTTCGTGAGAGCCTCTTCGGACGCCTCTATCGCACCGGTGACTTTGGGCGCTGGTCGGAGGACGGGCAGATCGAGCATCTCGGACGGATCGATTTCCAGATCAAGCTGCGCGGTTATCGGATCGAAGCCGGAGAGATCGAAGAAATCATGCGAACCTTTCCCGGCGTGCGCTATGCGGTTGCAACCCAATCGGCTGCAACCGGTGCTTTGCTGGGCTATTTCTGCGCATCAACCGATGTCAGTTCTACATTACTCGAGAACCATATCCGCGAACACCTTCCCGCATATATGGTTCCACAACGGTTCGTGCAGCTTCCGTCGCTCCCCCTCAACGCGAATGGAAAGGTCGATATTAGGGCACTCCAGTCCTTCGAAACCAGAGCATGTTACTCGGATCGACACGAGGTTGCGCCGGGGCGTGCCCCGACGTCCACCGAGATGCGGGTTCTCGCGATCGCGCGTGAGGCATTGGGACGGGCGGATTTGGAACTGGAAGACAATTTCTTCAAGGCCGGTGGAACCAGTCTTTCCGCGGCACGCCTGGTTGCCGCTCTCCGCCGCGAATACTCGACGAATATCGCCCTCGCCAGCATCTTTGCAGCCCAGGATTTGCGGGCCTTCGCGCGCGAGATCGAAGAGATACCCTTTCAGGACCCGCTTTCCGCGGTCCTTCACTTGCGCCAAAGCACAGGCTACGCGCCGACCCTGTTCTGCATTCACCCTGTGTTGGGGATCGGATGGGGTTACGCTGCACTGCTTCAAGCGCTTCCCGAAGAGGTTGGCCTTTGCGTTCTGCAGTCTCCCGGTCTTACAGAGCCTGCAGTCTGGCCGGATCTGCGAACGATGGCGCAGGAATATCTGGAGACGATCCTCAACGAACAGCCCGACGGTCCATATCATCTTGTCGGCTGGTCTTTCGGCGGATTGACGGCCCAGGAGATCGCGGCTCAACTGGAAGCCCGGCAAAAGCGTGTCGCCACTCTATGCCTGCTTGATGCCTACCCGTTCCATCCGGGAAGCTGGTCGATACACGAGCATGACCGCATACAACAAACCCTGATCTTCATGGGAGAGCATCCCGATCCCAATATCCGGACAATCGAAGAGCTCGTCGCAAGGATTGCCACACGTCCCGAAATCGAAGCGCTCCGCGTCAATCAGGGTAGTAATCGGTTCGAGCAGCTCCGCGCCAGAATTCAGGAAGTAGCTGAGACGAATCTTGAACTCGCGCAACGCCATATTCCCAAGAGGATCACCGCTCCTATTCTTGATTTTTGCGCCACAGAAGGTAAAACCGAGATGCTCAGCGAGTTACTGGATTGGCAGGATGGTGTCTGGGAAGCCCATTCCCGCTCAGGCGCGACGCGAATTGCCGTGGCGTGCAGCCATAACGATATGCTCGGCCCTGCCAGCATCGCGACAATCCTGCCCTATCTCATCGGAAAATCCAGCCCGTGACTACAACAAAAATAACACGACATCGAACACAGACGACACCGAGACGTTGCCTTTACAAAAGCCCCGAGTAAAGCTAGCTTTGTGGGCAATCGGGATAGTCGAGTGCTTCATCTCAGAGTTAACCATCTGGCATTGAAGGAGCAGAAATATGACATCCCAATGCCCGCGTATCATCCCCTTGCTGATATTGGTTGCGGCGGGATGCGCATCGCCTGTGCAACAACATGAGACGGAACTGTCGGTGCACGAAATTTACGTGGCCCCGCAAAAAGTTCCCTGCACTGGGGTGGGACCGATACTATGTCTGCAGACCCGCGAAACCCCGGATCAGCCATGGCAGCTTTTCTACGGCGAGATTCAAGGCTTCGATTTCCGTCCCGGCACCGAATACAGACTTCGCGTTATCGAGGAGCCGGTCTCGAACCCGCCAGCGGATAGCAGTGCGATCCGAACTACCCTCGATCAGGTGCTTGAAGAACGCAAAGTCTCCTCCCCGAGCAAGCGGTTATGAGCACACGCATAGGCATCATCGATTACCATCATGATGATGTCGGATATCCTGAATCCGCGGCAGATGCTTGAACCCTTCGACGGGAAGTATGACAAATCGTGTCTTCGCGCCCCTCCGAATGGCGGTTGGCGCTTCGTCCGCAACAACCAAGTATGCATAAGGACGATACCACCGACAAGGTTCAAGCAGACCAAGCGACTGCGCGACCAGGCCGAAAAAGGCGGGTTACGCTTTGATGCCTATCTGCCTCCGGAACTGGCCCTATGGCTGCTCGACAAGATCAAACAGGAACAATTCCTCGACCCGTCCGAAGCTGTGTTCGTGATCCTGGGCGAACATGAGAAGCTGGAGCCTTATGCCGATCTACGCCAAGAACTGTTCGAACGCAGTTTGCAGGCCGCGATTGACGCCTCCCGACCGCCTCCCCTTGGAGGACGTCGTGACCGAAATGCGGGAGCGAATGAAGCAGCCCCGACCAGAACCGGCGATATGGCACCGTCTGCGGTAAGGGTTGCGGATGGGATAGGGCTGGCCGGCCCACCCCGAGACTGTCAAATAAAAGTGGGGCGGACCCGCCACTGTCTTCTGGCTCCAATATTTGCGGGGCCGAAGCCTAGCCGGCAGGGTTGGCTCACAGGCAAGTATCGTTTACCATTTGTTCTATTGTGGGCGAGTTGAAATATGGAACCCTGGCACAAGAGCGATGAACCAATGCCCGGAGGGAACAGCGCCACAGATAACAGAGCGAAACAAGCCCCTCTAAGCCATTCTGTTCGCAAAATAATCCACGTAGACATGGATGCTTTTTATGCGTCGGTTGAGCAGCGCGATCACCCGGAACTGCGGGGCAAGCCCGTCGCCGTGGGCGGAGCGGCACTGCGCGGCGTGGTGGCGGCGGCCAGCTACGAGGCGCGGGCCTATGGGGTGCGCTCGGCCATGCCCTCGGTCACGGCAAAGCGGCTTTGCCCCGGCCTGATCTTCGTGCGTCACCGCTTCGATGTCTATCGCGCGGTCAGTGGCCAGATTCGTGATATCTTCAATGACTACACCCCGCTGGTGGAGCCCCTGTCGCTGGACGAGGCCTATCTGGACGTGACCGACCATCTCTGGCCCGGCCAGACCGCCACTCAGGTCGCCCGCGAGATCCGTGCGCGCATCCGCGAGATGACCGGACTGACCGCCAGCGCCGGGGTAAGCTATAACAAGTTTCTGGCGAAGCTGGCATCGGACCAGAACAAGCCCGATGGCCTTTGCGTCATCCCTCCCGGGCGCGGCGCCGATTTCGTGCTGACCCTGCCGGTGGAGAAATTCCATGGCATCGGCCCGGCCACGGCGGCAAAGATGCAGGCGATGGGCATCCATACCGGCGCCGATCTGCGCGCGCAGGATCTGGATTTCCTGACCCGGCGCTTCGGCAAATCGGGGCGGTATTACTGGAATATCTCGCGCGGGATCGATCACCGCCGGGTCAGCCCCGACCGCATCCGCAAATCCGTGGGGGCCGAGAACACCTATTTCACCGACCTGATGACGCTGGAAGAGGCGCATGGCGCCCTTGCGCCGCTGGCGGAAAAGGTCTGGCGGCATGTTTCCCGGAACGATCTGCAGGGCCGGACCGTGACGGTCAAGGTCAAGTTCTCGGATTTCAAGCAGGTCACCCGCGCCCGGACCCTGCCGCATGCCGTGCGGACCGAGGCCGAGATGCTGGCGCTCGCCCGGGAACTGGCCGCGACCGTGCTGCCCGACCCGCGCGGCGCCCGCCTGCTGGGCATCACCCTGTCGGGCTTTGAACAGGACGAGGGCCGCGACCAGACGCAGTTGCCGCTTTTTTAGATAAATGAAAAGCATAATATTCGCATAAACATGGTAGGCTTTCGCGAGACTGCGCATCACACGCAGAGCGCAAATCCACCATGAGCATAATTATCAGACCTGCTATTTCTGCCGGCCCATCAGCCGGTGAAGAGAAATTCTGTGTTTACAAAGATCAAAACCAGCCGTCACTTTACCCTTGGGCGTGGGCTGCATCGCACCGACATTATACACCAAATACGATTCACACGCGCCTCACCCACATAAATCAAATTGAGAACTGGGCAGAGCTCCAGGGAATTGACTTGTACGATAAGGTAGTGCACGGATATGGCCTTGATGAAACAAGGCTGAGAGATCTCAGCTATCATCTTTCCCTTCGCTCAAGCACATTGAGGTCACTTGTTTAGGGTCAGGCCTCGTCATTTTCATAGCCAGAAGATGATAGTCGCCACGAGTGCGATGGCGGATAAGAAGACCTTGGGACATCTGTCGTAGCGTGTTGCGATATATGAGGAGGATCAGATAACAGTCCGGGGGGACTATTATCCTGACGAACGGCTCGAGACACGCCATCCGCGCGTCACAATCGCAAACGCGCTTTGCAAATCTCGTATGAAATGGACCAATCAGGCCGCCTGAGAAATACAGTTGCTAAGTAGTTAGAGGCCGCTCCACTGAACGCCGCTGGTATGGTCTACATAGCATATCGATATGGATGATCTTGCGGACCCGTTCGGGTCCGGCATCGCGGGGCGCTTCGGCCCCGTCCGTCATTCCGTGAAGACACGGGCCGCGCCAGCCTCCATCCCGTCGCCCGCGCGGTCAAAGCGGATATGGGCGATGCCGCGCCCGTTCGATTGGGTGAACAAGGTCCCGACCTCGCGCCCCTCGCGGGTGATCGGCGTGCCGACCGGGGCTTCGCCCTCGATCCGCAGGGTGGTCAGGCCCTTGCGCAGTTCGGTCTTGTGCTTCATCCGCGCCGTGACCTCTTGCCCGACATAGCAGCCCTTACGGAAATCGACGCCATGCAGGCGCTCGAACCCGGCTTCGAGAATATAGGTTTCATTGGGGATCAGTTCGACCAGCGTCTCGGGAATCGTATGGGTCACCCGGATCGCGTCCCAATCGCTGCCGTCATCGCCCGTGCCGCTGTAAAGACGCCAGCCAAGCGCCTCGTGCCGCGGATCGGGGATCGCGCCTTCCGGCACCGGGCCGGTCCCGCGCGCGACGGTCATGGCGACAGGTTCGAGCGTGACCTTCGAGCGCAGCCTGTAAAGCGTCAGGCGGCGGATCAGATCCTCGGCCAGATCGGCATGGATATCGAGCAGCAGCGCATCACCCTGCGGCACGACCAGGAAATCCGCCAGGTATTTTCCCTGCGGCGTCAGAAGCGCCGCCCAGCACGGCGCCCGGGTGACATCGTTGGTCACAAGGCCTTGCAGGAAATCCACCCGGTCCTCTCCGGTGATGCGGATGATCTGACGCGTCATGAGGGTTCTCCGAATTGCATTGCCACAAGATTGGCATAGCTGCCGCCCTTGCTCATCAACTGGTCATGACTTCCCTGTTCGACAACCCTGCCGGCATCGATCACCACGATCTTGTCAGCATTGCGGATGGTCGAAAGCCGATGCGCGATGACCAGCGTGGTCCGCCCCTTGGAAAGCCGGTCCAGCGAATCCTGCACCAGCCGCTCGCTGGCGGAATCCAGCGCGCTGGTGGCTTCGTCCAACAGCAGGATCGGGGCATCGCGCAGCACGGCCCGGGCAATGGCGACACGCTGGCGCTGCCCCCCCGACAGGGACGAGCCGCGCGGCCCCGCCGCGCTGTCCAGCCCCTGGTTCAGCCCGTCGGTGAATTCCGAGACATGCGCGGCCTCCAATGCCTGCCGGAGTGCCGTCTCATCGGCATCGGGGCGTCCCATCAGGATATTGTCGCGCAATGTCTCGTCGAACAGCGCCGCCTCCTGCGACACGGTCGAAAACTGGTCGCGAAGCGTTTCAAGATCGTATTCGGCGACCTCGATGCCTCCCAGCAGGACGCGTCCGCCATCGGGGTCTACCATCCGGGTGAGCAGGTTGAACACGGTGGATTTGCCCGCCCCCGAAGGCCCGACCAGCGCCGTGGTCTGCCCGGCCTCGGCGCGAAAGCTCAGCCCGTGCAGCACCTGCTGGCCGTCATAGGACAGCCGCACATCATCCAGTTCTATCGACGTGTCGGTGGGGGCTTCGCGGCGCGGCCCTGGCAGGATGGTCGGGCGCGTGTCCAGTATCTGGTAAATCCGTTCAAGGCTCGCGGCGGCGGTCTGCCAACTTCCCGCCGTTCCGCCAAGGCGCCGCATCGGCTGGAAGGCCAGCGCCAGCGCCGTGAAGAAGGACATGAAGTCGCCGACGCTGCGCGTGCCATCCATCACCTGGCTACCACCGAGCGCCAGCACCGCCACGAAACCGATACCGGTCACGATATCGGTCAGTGCGGGCATCAGCACGCTGGTCGCGGCAACCTTGATCTCGGCGCGGCGGATACGTCCGATGATCTCGCCGAAACGCCGCGTCTGCGCCTCCTCTGTCCGGTTCAGCCGGATCGAGGCGATGCCGTGCAGGATCTCGTCCAGCCGTGTCGCACGCAGGCTGGCATTGGCGCGGGATTGCCGCATCTTGCGGCGGATATAGCGCTGGATCAGCGCAGCCGGCGCGACCAGCAGCGGCACCCCGATCAGCGCCGCCACCGTCCAGGCCGGATCGATGCTCACGGCAACCGCGAACAGACCGATCAGCGAGATCACGTCACGCGTCGCCCCGGTGATGATGGTCGCCCAGACCCCCTGCACGGCGATGGTATCCCCCTGGACCCGTTCGATCAGTGCACCGGGAGAGTTGTCCCGGAAGAACCGGCCGTCCAGCGTCAGGATATGCGCCAGCATGTCGCGCTGCATCTCGGTCGAGATGTTCAGCGAGATCCGCTTGAGCAGTGACCGGCTGGCGATCAGCGTCACCGCGCGCAACAGGAAGATCGCAAAGATCGCGCCGCCGACCCACCAGATCGCATCGGCGTCCTTGCCGATAAAGACCCGGTCGAATAGCGGCTTCAACATCCAGGAAATCAGTGCCAGTGTCGAGCCTTCGACCGTCATCAGGCCGAAGGCCAGGGCCATCGCGCCGCGATGCTGGTGAAGGTAGTTCTTCCAGAGCCTGACGAAGAGTTGCCGGGACGGAAGCTCTTGGGTGGCTGGCTGTGTCACGGAATGATCATCTCCTTGGCCGGACCGGAAAGCTCCGCCCTGTCGTGACGGATCAAAGAACTCCATACCGCCATATCCCGTCCCGGCGGTTACGGGCAAGCCGCGAAACCGCGCATCCTTCCCCGTTGACCTCGGGCGGGAACAGGCATACCGATTTTGCAGTTTGTGAAGGAACGCCATCATGAGCCTGGCCTTTGGGCATCCCGTCATCGCCATTCCCGGCCCCTCGCCCACCCCCGACCGCGTGCTGCGCGCCGCGCATTGCGCCTCTCCCGACATCTACGGAGAGGAGCTGCCAAAGCTGAACCAGCAAGTCATGGAACAGCTGAAGCACCTGGCGGGCACGAGCGCCAACCTCGCCCCCTATATCGGCAACGGCCATACCGGGTGGGAGGCCGCGGCGGCCAATCTCTTCGCGCCGGGCGATCGGGCCCTGTTGCTGGTCTCGGGGCATTTCGGCGCGTCATGGGCCGCCCAGATGACCGAGATGGGCATAGCAGTCGAGGTCATGGATTTCGACAATGCCCCGCCCCAAGCCGAACGCGTGGCGGCGAGGCTGGCCGAGGACCGCGATGGCCTGATCCGCGCGGTGATGGTCTGCCAGACGGATACCGCCAGTTCCGCCGCCGCCGATATTCCCGCCATCCACGCGGCGATGGAGGGGCATCCGGCGCTGCTGGTCGTCGATGCCATCGCCTCACTGGGATGTTCGCCGATGCACATGGATGCATGGGGCGTCGATGTCCTGATATCGGCCAGCCAGAAAGGGCTCATGTGTCCGCCGGGGACGGCTTTCGTCTGGTTCTCGGAGCGGGCGGCTGCGCGGGGGCGCACCGCGCTGACCACTCCGATCTGGGATTGGCACCTGCGGGCAAAAGCCGAAGCACCCTGGCGCTTCTGGAGCGGAACGCCGCCGGTTCCGCAGCTTTTCGCGCTGAAAGAGGCGCTGCATATGCTGCTGGACGAAGAGGGGCTGAAGGCCGCATGGGCACGTCATGCAGCGCTTGCCGAGGCGGTCTGGGCCGCCGTCGAGACATGGGGCAAGGGAAATCCGGGCATCCGGCTGACCGTGGCAGAACCGGTAGGACGCGCGAATGCGGTCACGGCGCTGTCGCTGCCCGGGGCCGATGCACTGCGCAAATGGACCAGCGAGAAGGCCGGCGTTACCCTGGGCGTCGGACTTGGGGCGAAAGATCCCGAGAACGCGCTGCGTATCGCACATATGGGCCATTGCAACGCCGCCATGGTCATGGCCACGCTTGGCGCGATGGAGGCCGGGTTGAGCGCCCTGTCGATCCCGCATGGCAGCGGTGCCCTGGAGGCGGCGGCGCAGGTCATCGCGATCCGCGCCTGACACAGCCCGCCGTGGCGGATCGGGGTCAGGCAATTGCCATGAAACCCCCGCGCGACCCTGACCAGCTACAAGGAGCGAGTGTCTCGGTCAAAAGCTCGAAACGCTCGCCCCGGCCGGAACCCGCACAAGACTGATGATGCTGTCCCCATATTTGCGCTGATCTATCAGCACCAGCGGCGCGGGAATGTCCGGAGGCCGCGATTCCTCCCATACGATCATCGCATCGGGAGCAATCCACCCGCCGTCAAGGGCGGATATTACCGCCTTTTCTCCCATGCGCCTTGCATATGGCGGATCCAGAAAGACCAGCCCATGAGGCTGCCCGCCATTACCCCCCAATCTGGTGGCATCGCCCCGCCGGATCTCGACCCGGTCCGTTACCCGCGCACGCTCGGCATTGGCACGAATAAGTGCCTGCGATTTCGGTCCGTTATCCACGAAAGTTACATGATCCGCGCCACGCGACAACGCCTCCAGCCCCAGGGCGCCGGTTCCAGCGAACAGGTCCAGCACGCGGGCATTTGGAACGGGATTACCGTGATTGCCGTTGATCAGCAGGTTGAACACCGCTTCGCGCACCCGGTCTGTGGTGGGACGCAGATGGGCGGCCGCATCCCCCTGCCCCAGCTCGGCCAGCTTCAGCCCCCGGAATGTGCCGCCCACGATCCTCATGCAAGCAGCGTCTTGAGATCGGGGACGCCGGGAACCAGATCGGGATCGGGAGAGCGTCCGGCCTCGATCAGGCGCTTGCCGATCATATAGGCGCGGGCATCGTTCAGCGCATCGACGGCGCGCAGTTCAGTCCCCGCGAAATACCAGACCGAGCCGCCATGCGCCCCGTCGCCCGGCCGGGTAACGATCCTGTCGTAATCCGTGCCAAGACCGGCAATCTGCAACTTGGCGTCGAACTGGTCGGACCAGAACCACGGCCTGGCGATATAGGGCCTTGCCGCCCCAAGGATATTGTCCGCCACGGCCTCGGCCATGTCGATGGCGTTGCCCACGCTTTCCAGCCGGATGCGTCCACCGCGCCAGGGAAAGCTGGCGCAATCGCCCGCTGCCCAGATGGCCGGATCGGAGCTTTGCCCGAATTCATTGGTGGCGATCCCGTTGTCGAGCGCCAGCCCCGCATTCCTTGCCAAGTCCGTTTCCGGCATGATCCCTATCCCGGTCACGGCCAGATCGGCGGGCAGGGTCCGGCCATCACCCAATGTGACGCCGGTCACCCGCCCGTCACCGGTCAGGCGGGTGACCGTCACTCCCTCGATGATCTCGACACCATGCGCGCGGTGCAGTGCCCTGATCATGTCCGCCGTCTCGGGCGCGGCAACCCTGCCAAGAATGCGTTGCGCGGCCTCGACCAGCGTGACCTCCAGTCCCAGCTTGCGTGCAACCGCCGCCGCCTCCAGCCCGATATAGCCGCCGCCGATCACCACCAGCCGGCGGCCGGGCTGCATCTCGGGTGCCATCAGATCCACATCGGAGAGGTTGCGGATGACATGAACTCCCGGCAGTTCCCCGCCGATCTCCGCAGGCAGGCGGCGTGGCGCGGCGCCCAGGGTCAGGGCCAGCGCGTCATATTCGATCTCGCCCCGATCCGTTGTCACCTTGCGGCGAGCCCGGTCAATCGAAACGGCGCATTCCTCCAGCCGCAACTCGATCCCCTGCTCCCGCCACCATTCGGGCGCGCGCAGGACCAGCCGGTCAACGCCCATCTCGCCCAGCAGATAGGCCTTGGAGAGCGGCGGGCGCTGATAGGGCGCGGCGGATTCCGCCCCGATCACGGTCAGCGGTCCGTCATGGCCATTGGCCCTGAGCCGTGCCGCCATCGAGGCCGCCGCCTGCCCCGCCCCGAGGATCACGATCCGCATCACGCCGCCTTTCCACATCTGGTTTGTCGCCGGGTTGCAACCTATAGTCGGGCCGAATCCAATGCAATTCAGGAGAACAGGCGATGAGCATCTCGACAGGCGACGATTTTCCCCAGAGCAAGCTCTTGCGGGTGGGCGAAAGCGGCCCCGAAGCGGTCGATACGGGCGATCTGGCCAAGGGCCGGGTGGCGGTCTTCGGCCTGCCGGGCGCGTTCACCGGCACCTGCACCAATGCTCATATGCCCAGCTTCATCCGCACCGCCGACCAGTTTCGTGCCAAGGGCGTGGACCGCATCATCTGCCTGACCGTCAACGATCCTTTCGTCTGCGACGCATGGGCCAAATCGACCGGCGCGCCGGATGCGGGAATCGAGGTTCTCGCCGATGCCGATGGCAGCGTGACCAACGCGCTCGGGCTTAGTTTCGACGCGCCACCAGCCGGGCTTTACGGCCGCTGCAAACGCTTTGCCGCATTGCTGAAAGACGGCAAGTTCGAGGTGATCGATATCGAGGATTCGCCGGGCCAGTGCAGCGTCAGCGCCGGAGAGGCCTTACTGGAAAAGGTCTGAACGAAACCTGGGCGGGATTGTCTTGGCAATCCCGCCACCGCCCTTTCCGGCTCCTTCGGAATGGCTGACCGCACCGAGCCTGCGCTTTTGCGCAATGCACCATCATAGACCGATCCGAAGCAGGGAAAGATTCACCTCGGTCCCATCTGGCCGATCACGGCGAAAATGGTGGCAAATAGCACTCCCCAAAACAGTGCATTCCACCAGAACAGCTTGTGTGGCCCGAACAGCGCCCGGTTGGGGTCACGGCCAATGCCCTGGCGAAATTTCTCCTCGCGCTTGGCAAATCCCTTGCGTTGGGCAGGTGATCTGGTGGCGAGGGCGAGCAGCGGGCCAGCAACGACCCCCACCAGGACTGCGAAGAAAATCATCATGTTAGAACGCTCCATCGGGCCTTGCCCTATCATCCGGAAATCAACTGCAACCGCAAGTGTGCCCGGCGGATAGGCGGCTACCCGTCCTTGCGGAACGGTCCCCAATCCGTCAGCATCCCGATCTCTTCGCCCATCGCCTCACGCTCCTGGTCCAGGTAATCGGCCACCGCGCGCAGAAATCCTTCCTCGCGCAACCAGTGCAGCGAGTGGATCTCGACCGGCAGGTAACCGCGGGCCAGCTTGTGTTCGCCCTGCGCCCCGGCCTCGACGCGGGACAGGCCCCGCGCGATGGCGTAGTCGATGGCCTGATGGTAGCACAGTTCGAAATGCAGAAAGGCGTGATCCTCGACACAGCCCCAATAGCGGCCATATAGCGCATCCGGGCCGATGAAATTCAGCGCCCCTGCAATGGGTTTCCCGTCGCGTTCGGCCAACACCAGCAGCACATCGTCGCGCATGTTCTCCTGCACAAGATCGAAGAAACTGCGGGTCAGGTAAGGCTGGCCCCATTTGCGGTTGCCGGTGTCCTGGTAGAATTCCCAGAAGGCATCCCAGTGCTCGGGCCGAAGATCGTCGCCGGTCAATTGCCGGATGGTCCCGCCAAAGCCCTGTGCACGCTGGCGTTCCTTGCGGATCGCCTTGCGCTTGCGCGATGACAGTTCGGCCAGGAAAGCATCGAAACTGTCGTAATCGCGGTTGAGCCAGTGGAATTGCTGGGTGACGCGCGGCAGGAACCCTGCCTCTTCGCCCAAGGTAGCCTCTTCCGCAGTGCAGAAGGTCACATGGACACCGGAACAGCCTGCGCGTTCCGCCACCTGCGCCATCCCAGACAGGAGGGCCTGCCGCACCGCAGGATCGGGAGACAAGAGGCGCGGTCCGGTCACCGGGGTGAAGGGCACCGCGCATTGCAGTTTGGGATAATAGCGTCCGCCCGCCCGCAGATAGGCCTGCGCCCATGCATGATCGAAGATATATTCTCCCTGGCTGTGCGATTTCGCATAGAGCGGCGCGGCGCCGACGATCCGCCCGTCGCATTCCACCGTCAGGTGCAGTGCCTGCCAGCCGCTGCCCGGCCCGACCGATCCCGATTGCTCCAGCGCGTCCAGGAAGCGGTGGCTGGTAAAGGGATGATCGCCGGCCAGCCCGTCCCAGATATCGGCGGGAATTTCCGAGATGGCGGCATGGGTGGTCAGGGTGAGGGAGGCGCTCATGCGGTGAAACTAGGCATTCCGGCGGGATTTGTCAGGGGGCCAATGCGTGAGGGCGGGGCAATTGTCATCACCCCGTCGCAAAACCTCCCTACGCGCCGCATCCCTGCGTCGGTTCGCCGAAAAATTCAGCAAACCATCAGACCGCCTCGCCCGTCGCGATACCTCGTGGGCGATCTCGTGACCGGCAGGGGCGATACCTTTCCGGTCAGGATCGTCGGCCGGGTCGAGGACCGGGCTCAGGCATTCACGCATTCTCGGATCATCGCCTTTGCACCCTTTTCGACCAGCCCTGACAATGCCGCCGTCAGGTCATCGGCAAAGCCCGCATCCTCGCGCAAGACCGGGGGAAAGACCTCGGCCAGCGCCAGGAAACCTTGCACGGTCCGGGCCGAATCCTCCTGCCACAATTCGGCCAGCCGGGGTGCGAGCGGGTCCTTGACCTCGATGGGCTTCCCGGCCTCGTCCCGGCCCGAGGCATAGCGCATCCATGCCGCGACTGCCAAGGTAAGGCCCGGTACCGCCCTGCCTGCCGCCCGCGCCTCGGCGATGGTGCCGAGTATCCGCTGCGGCAGTTTCTGGCTGCCATCCATAGCGATCTGCCATGTCCGATGCCGGATCGCGGGATTGGCATAGCGGTCATGCAGCGCATCCGCGTAAGCCGCCAGATCGACGCCGGGGGGCGAGGTCAGCGCGGGGATGATCTCGCCCTGCCACAGCCCCCGGACGAATGCCGAGAAATCCGCATCGGCCACCGTGTCGGCGATGGTCTCGTATCCCGCCAGATAGCCCAGATAGGCCAGCGAGGAATGGGTGCCGTTCAGCATCCGCAGCTTCATATGCTCGAAAGGCGTCACGTCCTCGACCATCTGCACGCCGACCGATGCGAGATCGGGGCGGGCGCCATCGACAAAACGATCCTCAACGACCCATTGCCGGAAGGGCTCGTGCATCACCGGGGCCTCGTCGCGCGTGCCGGTCAATGCCTCCAGCCGGTCCAGATCAGTGGGGCTGGTCGCGGGCACGATGCGGTCCACCATGGTCGAGGGAAACGCGCCCTCGGACTCGATCCAATCGGCCAGCGCCGGATCGATCAGCCGGGCGAGTTCCAGCACCACGCCCCGCACCACATGACCGTTTTCCGGCAGGTTGTCGCAGCACAGCACGGTGAATGGCCGCAGCCCCGCCGCCCGCCGCGCCTGCAAGGCCCGCACCAGAAATCCCGGCGCGGTTTTCGGCAGCGGCTCGGCCAGGTCATGGCGGATATCGGGATGCTCGCGGTTCAGCCGCCCGGTCGAGGGTTCATGGCAATAGCCCTTTTCGGTCACGGTCAGGCTGACGATCCTCACCTGCGGCGCGGCCATCGCATCCAGCACCGCCTGACGGTCCTCGGGCGCGACCAGCACCTCGCGCAACACGCTGATAACCTGTGGTTTCTCGCCTCCGGGGCCAAGCTCCAGCGCGGTATAGGCCCAGCCCTGCGGGCGCAGCCGGTCGCGGGTGCCAGGGGATTGTAGCGACACGCCGGTAATGCCCCAATCGCCGCCGGATTTTGCCATCGCCTCGGCGATATAGATCGCGCCATGGGCACGGAAGAACGCGCCGAGTCCCAGATGCACGATGCCCGCAGGCGTATCAGACGGTTCTCGGTAAAGCCTATCTCGCAAGCCAGCCTCCGTCGACATTCAGCACCGCCCCGTTGATGTAATCCGAGGCGGGTGCGGCCAGAAAAACCGCCGTTTGCGCGATATCCTCGGGCTTGCCCCAACGACCCGCAGGGATCCTGTCGAGGATCGCCTTCGAGCGGTCGGGATCGGCGCGCAGGGCCTGCGTGTTGTTGGTCTCGATATAGCCCGGCGCGATCGCGTTCACGTTCAGCCCCCGCGCCGCCCATTCATTCGCCATCAGCTTGGTCAGCCCCGCCACGCCATGCTTGCTGGCGGTGTAGGAGGGCACGCGGATGCCGCCCTGAAAGCTGAGCAGCGAGGCAATATTGACGATCTTGCCCCGCCCACGCGGCAGGGCCGCACGCGCGAAAGCCTGGCAGGTGAAGAACAGCGCCTTCAGGTTCACGTCGATGACATCGTCCCAATCGGCCTCGGAGAACTCCGCCGCGTCCTCGCGCCGGATGATGCCCGCGTTGTTCACTAGGATATCGATGCGCTCTGCGGCAAAGACATCCCGCGCAGCCATCGGGTCTGCGAAATCCAGGCGCATGGCCCGGCCCGAGCCCATCAGCGCCAGCGTCTCGTCGCAATCGCGGCGCCCGGCGGCGATCACTTCGGCCCCGGCTTGCGCCATGGCCACGGCAATCGCCTGCCCGATCCCGGTATTCGCGCCGGTCACCAGCGCAACCTGCCCGTTCAACGAAAAGGGATTCATCGCAAATCCTCTGGCTGGATGAAGTCCATATCCGTGTAATCCACGTTATCGCCCGCCATCGCCCAGATGAAGGTATAGCCGCCGATCCCCGCGCCGGAATGGATCGACCATGTCGGAGAGATCACCGCCTGCTCGTTGGCGACGAAAAGATGCCGCGTCTCCTGCGGCTCGCCCATCAGGTGCAATACCCGCGATTCGGGCTCCATGCCGTGATAGAGATAGGCCTCCATCCGGCGGTCATGCACATGGGCGGGCATGGTGTTCCAGACCGAGCCATCCTCCAGCGTCGTGTAGCCCAGCACAAGCTGGCAGCTTTCCATTACCAGCGGATGGATGAACTGGCGGATGGTGCGCTTGTTCGAGGTCTCGACCGCGCCCAGCCTGACCTCTTTCGCCTCGCTCACCGTAACCAGCCGGCAGGGCAGTTCCCGATGCGCAGGGGCCGAGGTGATATAGAAGCGCCCCTTGCCCGAAAACGTCACCGGGCCGGATCCCATGCCCAGGTAAAGCACATCGCCATAAGCCATGTCCCAGCCCTGCCCGGCCGCCTCGACCCGGCCCGGACCGCCGATATTGACGATCCCCATCTCGCGCCGGTCGAGGAAATTCGGAGTCTTGGTCTCTTCGATCTGGTCCAGTGTCAGGGATTTGTCCCCGGGCACTGCCCCACCCACCACGAAACGGTCGTAATGGGTATAAACCAGCCGGATCTCGCCATCGGCGAACAGTCCCTCGGCCAGGAAGTGCTGACGCAGTGCGGCGGTGTCCATGGCCTTGGCATGTTCCGGATGGATCGCGTGGCGGGTTTCTACATGGGTCATGTTGGCTCCTGTGACTTGGCAGAATTCAAATGTGGCGGATCAGATGGTCGGACAGAGCCGCGCAGCGCCGGGCCGCGGATGGGCGCATGATGGCTTGTGATTAGCGTTTTATCGCGCAGCCCCGAACGACGCGGATACAGCAGGATAACTTCAGCAAAGCGCCCGTCCGGGGGGCGGCCGGGTGCTGCGCGGCGGCCCGCTGGGCCTTGATTCCGCGCAGGGACATAGCGGCCAGAAAAGAGTTTGGCATGGATATGCGAAATCATTTCAAAACCGCTTGGCACCTTTCAGAGGAAATCGTCGCGGCGTGGGGTGAAACTGTCGATCAGTTCTCCTTCCTCAAGGCACAGGCAGCCATGTTCCGCGCCCGAGGGGATCACGAAGGCATCGCTCGGCCCGACCTCGAATTCGCGGCCATCCATGGTGAAGCGGTAACGGCCCGACCGGACATAGGTCGATTGCACATGCGGATGGCTGTGCAGCGCCCCCCGGTCGCCCGCCTTGAAGGCAAAGCGGACGACCATCAACTCCGGTGAATGGGCAAGGACGGTACGGACAGGATCGCTCATCTGAACACCGCAGGAAGCCAGAGGGAAAGTGCGGGGATGTAAGTCACCAGCATCAGGGTCACAAAGGCCGCTCCATAGAAGGGCCAGATCGTGCGCATCGCCTGCCAGATGCTGATCCTGCCGACCGCGCAGCCGACGAACAGCACCGCGCCAACCGGCGGCGTGCACAGCCCGATGCCAAGGTTCAGCACCAGGATCACCCCGAAATGCACCGGATCGACCCCGAACGCCTGTGCCACCGGCAAAAAGATCGGCGTGGTGATGACGATCAGCGGCGACATGTCCATGAAGGTGCCCAGGATCAGCAGGATCAGGTTCATCAGCAGCAAAATGACCAGCGGATTGTCGGAAATATTTTCCAAGAAGGTCACAAGCTGCGCCGGCACCTTCAGATAGGCCAGCAGCCAGCCGAAACAGGCCGCGCAGCCGATGACCAGCAGCACCATCGCGGTGGTGCGGACCGCGCCCTTGGTTGCCTCGACGAATTCGCTCCATGGCAGGCTGCGATAGACCAGCGCGGTGATCAGCAGCGCGTACACCACTGCGATATTCGAGCTTTCCGAAGCGGTGAAGATGCCCGAGCGCACTCCGCCGAAGATGATCGCGATCAGGATCAGGCCGGGCAGTGCCGAGACGAACAGCGCGCCCATCATGCGCAGGCCGGGAAAGGGCTCGGTCGGATAGCCCTTCTTGCGGGCGACCCACCATGCCGCGATCATCAGCATCAGCGCGAGCACCAGCCCTGGGATTATTCCGGCGGTAAACAGGTCAGCAATGGACAGCCGCCCACCAGCCGCGATGGAATAGATGATCATGTTGTGCGAAGGCGGAATCATCAGCGCGATAATAGAACTGACAACGGTGATATTGACCGCATAATCAACATCATATCCGCGCTTCTTCATCTGCGGCACCATCAGCCCGCCGACCGCGGAGGCATCGGCGGCGGCGGAGCCGGACACGCCGCCGAACATCAGCGAGGCGATGATATTCACCTGCCCCAGCCCACCCCTCATATGGCCGACCACGCTGCCCGCCAGCGCCACCAGCCTGCGGGCGATATCGCCGCGCACCATCAGGTCGCCGGAATAGATGAAGAAAGGGATCGCCATCAGCGCAAAAACCGAAATGCCGGAATTCAGCCGCTGAAACACCACCACCGGCGGCAAGCCCAGATAAAGCACGGTAAAGAAACTCGCCGCGCCAAGGCAGAAGGCGACCGGCGTGCCGATAAGCAGCAGCCCGGTAAAGCTGCCGAACAGGATCCAGTATTCCATTGGCTCACGCTCCGTTTTGCCGGTCGGGTTCCTGCAGGTCGTCATCGGTATTGTCGCCAAAGCGCAGGGTGCGCAGCCCCGCCGCGCGGCGCAGGATCCGCTCGGTCGAGAACAGCATCAGCAGCACGCCTCCGGCCATCAGCGGCGCGAAGTCCCACAGCCGCGAGATGCCGAGTCCGGGGATATCACCGCCCGCCGCCTTGGCGGCCAATTGCCCACCGAACCAGGTCATGCCGAATCCGAAGGCCACGACCACGATATCGGAGAGGCTGTGAAACCATGCCCGCCAGCTTTCCGGCACGATCATCAGGCCCACGTCGAAAGACAGGTGATAGCCCTCTTTCACGCCGACCGCCGCGCCGAGAAAAATGAACCAGCCCATCAGCATGACGCTGGCCGGTTCCGCCCAGAACAGGCTGCTGCCCAGAAGATAGCGAAAACAGACCTGCGCAAAGACGAATGCCGTCATAAGCACCAGCCCCACGCCCGCGACCCAAAGCCCGGCACGGGCAACCGCGCCGGTCCATCCGGCCAGCTTTACCAACGCGTCACGCATCACATATGCCCTCCAATGGGTATGCCGCCAGCGGTAAACCGCGGGCGGCGCTGCGATCACTCGGTTTCCTGGATCCGCTTGACCAGATCCTGATCCTCGGGCGTGGTCACGTATTTCTCGTAAACTGGCGCCATCGCTTCGATGAAGGGTGTCTTGTCGATCTCCTTGATAATTTCGGCGCCTGCCGCGACCACTTTTTCCTCGGAAGCCGCTTCCTGCTCGGCCCAGAGCTTGCGCTGCAACTCCGCCGAATTCCGGGCCGCCTCGCGCATGATCTCCTGATCCTCGGGCGACAGCTTGTCCCAGGTCAGCTTCGAGATGGCGACCACTTCCGGCACCATCAGATGCTGGTCCAGCGTGAAATATTTCGCCACTTCCGCATGCCCGGAACTGTCATAGCTGGGATAGTTGTTCTCGGCCCCGTCGATAACCCCGGTCTGGATCGCCGAATAGACCTCGCCATAAGGCATCGGCGTGGCATTGGCGCCAAGCGCGTCCATCATGTCCACGAAGACATCGTTCTGCATGACGCGGAACTTCATGCCTTCCAGATCCTCGATCGACTCGATGGGCTTCTGAGAATTGTAGAAGCTGCGCGCCCCGCCATCGTAATAGGCTAGCGCGACGAGGTCATGTTCCGCGAATTTCGCGCTCACCTCTTCGCCGATCGGCCCATCCAGAACGGCATGCATATGCTCTTCCGAGCGGAACAGGTAGGGCAGCGAGAAAAGCTGCGTCACCGGCACGATATCGTTGAACGTCCCGAAAGAGGCGCGAACCATGTCGATCACCCCGAACTGGGTCTGTTCGATCGTGTCCTTCTCTTCGCCCAGCTGCGACGAGGGGAATACCTCGATGCAGATCCGGCCTCCGGTCTTTTCCTTGACCTCCTCGGCCATAGCCTTGACGCCCTCGACGGTCGGGTAACCGTCGGGATGGGTGTCCGATGACCGCAGGGTCGTTTCGCATTCCGCAGCCGCAGCCGTCGCCAAGGCGGCGGATGCCAGCAATCCGGCCAGTGTCGTCGTCAGGAACTTCATGTCGTTTCCTCCCTATGTGAAGTTCAAAGCCTGTAGGCCCGTTTTGCGAGCTCGTATGTCAGGTCACGCGCCAGTTCATGCGCCTCGTCCTCGGCCAGCCGCCCGGTCGCAACCAGCGTGGCGAGGTAGGCGCAGTCCACCCGCCGCGCGACATCATGCCGAGCGGGGATCGAACAGAAGGCGCGAGTGTCGTCGTTGAAGCCGACAGTATTGTAGAAACCCGCCGTCTCGGTGGTCATCTCGCGGAACCGGCGCATGCCCTCGGCGCTGTCGTAAAACCACCATGCCGGGCCAAGGCGCAGGCAGGGATAGACCCCGGCCAGCGGCGCCAGTTCGCGCGAATAGGATGTCTCGTCCAGCGTGAACAGGATCACCGTCAGATCCGAGCGCATTCCCACCGCGTTCAGCAGCGGGCGCAGCGCCGTGACGTAATCGGTGCGGCCGGGAATATCGAATCCCTTGTCGCGCCCGAACATCGCCATCACCTGACCGGAATGGTTGCGCCGCGAGCCGGGATGGATCTGCATCACCAGCCCGTCCTCCAGGCTCATCCGCGCCATCTCGGTCAGCATATGACCGCGGAAGGCATCTGCCTCCTCAGCCGAACATTCCCCGCGCAGCGCCTTCTGGAACAGCGCCGCCGCTTCGGCCTGCGGCAAATCCTCGGTCCGGGCCGAAGGATGGCCGTGATCCGACGAGGTTGCGCCGAATTCCTTGAAATAGGCCCGCCGTGCACGATGGGCATCCAGATAGCCCTGCCATGTCGCGGTGTCGAACCCCGTCTGCTGCCCCATCAGCGCGACGTTAGCCGCGAAGCCATCCATCTCGGGATCGATCACGCCATCGGGACGATAGGCGGTGATCACCCGTCCATCCCAATCCGACTCGCGGATCATCCGGTGCCAGCGCAGATCGTCGGTCGCCGCCTCGGTTGTGACGATCGCCTCGATGCCGAAACGCTTGAACAGGGCGCGCGGCCGGAATTCCGGCCTGGCGAGGCAATCAGCGATATGGTCGTAATACCAATCCGCCGTTTCCGCTGTCAGCCGCCGGTCTATGCCGAAGACATGCTGGAAGGAATGATCCAGCCACATCCTCGAAGGCGTGCCCCGGAACAGGTGGTAATGGCTGGCGAAGAGCCGCCAGATCCTGCGCCCATCCGTCTCTACCGGGCCGCCATCGACACGCGGCACGCCCAGGTCAGTCAGCTCCACCCCTTGAGAGCAGAGCATGCGGAAAACGTAATGATCCGGTGTCACGAAAAGCTGGGCCGGGTCGGGGAATGCCTCGTCCTCGGCATACCAGCGCGGGTCGGTATGCCCATGCGGACTGATGATCGGCAGATCCCGCACATTGTCATAAAGTGCGCGCGCCAGATCACGGGCGCGACCTTCGACGGGAAACAATCGATCCTCGTCCAGCAATGGCATGGGCCCTCCCGACTCACTTGCCCTCTAGCGAGTCTGCTAATATGCTAGTTTACAAGTCAGGTCAACCGGAGCCGTTCACCATGTCACAACAAAACACACCACCCCCCCTGGGCCTGCCGACACTGGACGATCTGCGCCCCCGCACCGTGACCGACCAGATTTTCGAGGAACTGTACAAGCGCGTGATCGATCTCAGCCTGCCACCCGGAACCAGGTTGTCCGAGGCTGAGGTTGCCTCGAAAATGGGC
Organism: Paracoccus alkanivorans; assembly: GCF_003697785.1. GTDB lineage: Bacteria > Pseudomonadota > Alphaproteobacteria > Rhodobacterales > Rhodobacteraceae > Paracoccus > Paracoccus alkanivorans. Next base: position 256,592 of record NZ_QOKZ01000005.1, read on the forward strand.
GTTTCGCGCCAGCCGGTTCGGGACGCCTTTTATCGTTTGTCACAACAGGGTTTCATCGAGATCCGGCCGCAACGCGCCACGATCGTCACTGCGATTTCGGAAGAATCGATCCTGCAGGCGCAGTTCATCCGGCTGGCGCTGGAAACCGCCTGCCTCCGCAAGGCCTCCGAACGGCTGACGGCGGATCATCTCGCCGCACTGGACGAACTGGTCGAACGGCAAGAGGCGGCCGTCAGAGCCGACAGGCGGGCAGAATTCCACGCGCTGGACGATCAGTTTCACCATGACATCTGCGCCTATACCGGCCTCGAATTCGCATGGACGCTGGTCAAGGAGAACAAGGGCCATATGGACCGCGCGCGCTACCTGTCGCTATCTTTCGGCGCAGCGCGCGCCCTGGCCGAGCATCGCGAAATCATGGCGGCCCTGCGCGCCCGCGATGCTGACCGGGCCATCGCCGCCTGCGAAAGACATCTGGGCCGGATCGCCGAAATCTTCCCGCGCCTGCGCGCCGACAATCCCGACGCATTCGACCGGAAGCAGCGCACGGATTCGTAGGCCAGCCGCGCCGCTACCACGCTTCCGTCCCCTTGCGACATAAGAGTGAAACTTGCCCGGCCAACCGCCCGTGTCGGGCAGAGGAGAATCGGCGCCGCAATCCCACTCCACGCCCGGCGAACTTACTGAGGCTGTGCGGGACCATGCCCGCGCATATGACGGAGGCCTTCCGGCCGAAGAATGATCGGGCTAGGCTAACCGGGCAGCCCCGGCACCGAGTTCCCTGCGGCGGCTCGAACGGACTCCGATCACAGCCAAGCCGGAATGTAGGGAAAGCCTGAGGCGATCGCCATAGATCGGGTTCGCGAAGTCAGGCCAGCATCTTGAGATCACCGCAAACCGAGATCGCCTGCCCCGAGATCGTGCTCCCCCTGATACTGGCCAGATACAGGATCTGATCGGCGATCTGTTCCGGCGTAACGTAATGCCGGATCGAGGCGAAGGAAAACGCCTCTGCCTCGATCTCGGCGACGCTGCGCCCCTGCGACTGCGCCTTGGCCTCCAGCACGCGGCGCTGCCGGTCGCCGCTGACCAGTCCCGGCAGGATGGCGTTGACGCGGATATCATCGCTGCCAAGTTCAATGGCCAGCGATTTGGTCAGCCCGATCACCCCCCATTTTGCAGCCGAATAGGGCGTGCGCAGGCGAAACCCCATCCGCCCGGCCGCCGAAGACAGGTTGGCGATCGACGCATTGTCGCTTTTCCGCAGATGCGGCACGGCGCGGGCACAGGCCGCGAACTGGCTGGTCAGGCAGATATTCATGCACTGCTCCCACGCGGGCAGATCGATATCCTCGATCCGAGCGGTCGGCCCGGCAATACCGGCATTGTTCACGAGACAGTCGAGCCCGCCGAGATCGGCGATGGCCGCATCGATGAAATCGCCCAGGGCTTTCGTGTCACCCACATCGACGCGATGGCGGATCACCCCGGATGGCAGGCTTTCCAGTCCGGCCTCGTCTATATCGCAGGTCGCGATCCGGGCGCCCTCGGCCAGAAACGCCTCGACAATGGCGCGCCCGATACCATTCGCGCCTGCGGTGACGATCACACGGTGTTCCTTGAGTTGCAGGTCCATCTTTCCCTCCCCGTTTCAGCCGCGCAAGACGTCACGCGACAGGATAAATTCGGCAGCCGAGCGGATATCGGCAATCAGCGCCATGGCGGCCGCTTCGCCGTCTCGCCTCTCGATGGCGGCGACCAGATCGGCATGGTTGCGCACCGACGCGGCGTTGCGGTTGCGGCGCGATGCATCGCCTAGATCGAGATTGATCACCGGGCCGGCCTTGAGCCACATGGTCGAGATCACCTCGCATAGCACAGGCGATCCCGCCGCCTCGTAGATATGGAAATGCAGCGCCTTGTTGGCGCGCACCGCATCGCGCCCGTCGGGACTGGCCAGCGAGTCGCGGAAACGCCGGTCAAGATTTCGCATCTCGTCCATCGCGGGCACCGGCATGCGTTCGGCGGCAAGCCGCACCGCATAGGTTTCGTTATAAATCCGGATCTCGGTCAGGTCCTGGAACCCGGCACGTGTCAGAACCGGCACCGCCACGGCACGGTTCGGCCTGACCTCCAATGCGCCGCTGGCCACCAGCCGGCTAACCGCTTCCCGCACCGGCATGACCGACACGCCCAGGCGGTCGGCAAGATCCCGCATCGACATGCGATCATCGGGCCGTAATTGCCCCGACAGCAACATCTCGCACAGGATGTCATGCACCTGCCGGGTAAGCGAATCCGGGCGCTCGGGGCGCGTCACATGTGGCGAATCCGGGATCATGTATTTGTCCTGACCATACCGTCATTCTACAACTGTGATCTCACTTCGCAAGCAATATGCAAATGAATCGTTGACAAATGTTGTTAAAATGAAAACTGTGATCTCAGATCGCAGCGGCGGGGAGGCCGCATGATCCGACACCGAACAGAGGAGGAATGTTCGATGACTCTCCGTTCCAATTTCGACCGCCGCGGGTTCCTGCGCACCACGGGTGCCGCCGCTTTGGGGACGCTGGCGGCACCATCTATCCTGCGGGCGCAGGATGGCCCGATCGTCATCGGCCACCTGACCCCGCGCACCGGTTTCCTGGGACCGCTTGGAGAATATGCGGTGATGGCCGCCGATCTCGCGGCCGAGGAAATCAACGCGGCGGGCGGGATCGATGGCCGTGAACTGCAACTGATCAAGGAGGATTCCGTCAATCCGCAGACAGCCTCGACCAAGGCCGAGCGAATGATCGACCGCGACAAGGTCGCCGCCATCGTGGGCGAGATCTCGTCCGCCTCGGCACTGACCATTGCCCAGACCGTCGAGCGCGGCAAGACGCTGTTCCTGAATACCGGGGCCAATTCGGACGCCTTGCGCGGAGCCGACTGCAAACGGCACATGTTCCATGTCGAAACCCAGAACGCCATGTATGTGAATGCCGAGGGCCAGCACCTGCTGCAAAACGGGTTGGTCGAGGGCAAGAAATGGTATGTCCTGACAGCCGATTACGCCTTTGGGCATGACCTGCTGGCCGGAGCCAAAGCATTTCTTGAACGCAATGGCGGCAGCATCGCGGGCGAGGATCTGGTGCCGACCGATGCGACCGATTTCTCGTCCTTCATGCTGAAAATTCGCGCCGCCGAGCCCGATCTGGTCGCCCTGAACCTCGCCGGCACCCAGATCACCAGCTTTTTCAAGCAATATGGCGAGTTCGGGCTGGACTTCCCGGTTGGCGGCTTTGGTTTCGACACAGCCATGGCATGGGCGGCCGGAGCGCAGAACTTCCGTGGCACCTGGCCTTGCGTCTGGAACCACCAGATCGACACGGAACGCTCGCAGGCTTTCACCAAAGCCTTCACCGACAAATACGGCAAACCGCCCGAAAACCAGGCCTGGGGCGATTACATGGCAATCCAGATCCTGGCGCAGGCCATCCGCGAGACCAAGGGAACCGACGCCGCCGCGATCATCGAGTATTTCGAAGGTCCGGACGCGAAATTCGACATGATGAAAACGCGCGAGGGCTATTTCAATCCCGAAAACCACCAGCTGCTGCAGGAGATCTACGCCATCACAGCCGTGCCTGCCTCTGATGCGGAAAACGAATGGGATATCTTCACCACCTCGGGGCCGCTGCCCGCGCCTGATCAGCCGCTGGAGTCCCTGATCGCCGATGCGGTCGGCGGCAGCTGCAGCTTTTCCGGCTGACACCTGCGGGGGCGCGGTTGCCGTGCCCCCGGCCCACGCAAGGGAGTTTCATCGGAATGACCCTGTTTCTTTTCCTGTCCCAGCTTCTGAACGGGTTGCTGGACGGCTTCTACTACCTTCTGATCGCCATCGGCCTGTCGCTGATCTTTTCCCTCGGCGGGATCGTCAACCTCGCCCATGGCGCCTTTTTCGCCATCGGCGCCTATCTGGCCATCGCGCTGACGCCCTATACCGGCTTTTTCGGCGCGGTCATCCTGGTGCCGCTGATCGTGGCCGGGTTGGGCATGATCGTCGAGAGGCTGCTGTTCACGCGGTTCTACAGGGTCGATCCGCTTTATTCGCTACTGCTGACCTTCGGCCTGGCGATGATCATCGAACAGGCCCTGCGATGGAGTTTCGGAGCAGCGCCCCTTGCCTACAACATGCCCGAACTCTTGCGCGGACAGGTTTTCATGGGCGATTTCATCTATTCGCGTTACCGGATTTTCCTGATCGCGGTAGCGATCCTGGCGGTGGCGGCGCTGTGGCTGCTGCTGAACCGGACCGCCTTTGGCCGGATCGTGCGGGCCGGTATCCAGAACCCGGACATCCTCGGCGCCATGGGTATCTCGCTGCGCCCCTATCTGTCGGCGGTGGCGGGGATCGCCATCGGGCTGGCCGGTCTGGCAGGCGTGCTGATGGCACCGATCGTTCCCGTTCATCCCGCAATGGGAGCCGAAGTGCTGACCGCCGCCTTCGTGGTGGTGGTGATCGGTGGGCTTGGGTCCTTCTGGGGTGTCGTCCTGGCCGCGATCCTGGTCGGCCTGGTCAAGGGCTTTGTCATCGGGATCGACCTGCCGTCCTGGTCGCTGGCCGCCATCTACCTGCTGATGTTCCTCGTCCTGCTGCTGCGTCCGCGTGGGCTGATGGGCGAACGAATCCTGCGCTTCGAGTGATTTCATGCCAGCAAGACATCCGCTTTTTCATCCCCTGACGATCGCTCTGGCTGCCGCGGTGGTCCTGCCCCTGCTGATGCAGGCCGTAGGGCTGACCACGACCTCGGCCACCGAAGTCGTCATCTTCGCGCTGGCCTGCATGGGGCTGAACCTGCTGGCCGGCTATACCGGGCTCGTGTCTTTCGGTCATGGCGCCTGGTTCGGATTCGGCGCCTATGCGGCGGCATTGATTGCCCTCGCCCTGCCCGGACATGCCTTTGTGCTGCCGCTGATCCTGTCGGTCGCGCTGACGGCGGTGGTCGCCCTGCTGTTCGGCTGGCTGATGCTGCGGCGGCGGGGAGTCTATTTCTCGCTGATGACGCTGGCGCTGTCCGCGCTCGGCTTTACCGTCGCCTTCCGCTGGACCTCGGTGACGGGCGGCGAGAACGGGCTGGGCGGGGTCGAGCGCCCGGTTCTGCTGGGTATCGACCTCAATGATAATCTCTACTTCTATATCGCTGTCGTGATTATCGCGCTGCTGGTGATCGGGGCAATGTGGCGCTTCGTGAACTCGCCGCTCGGACGGGTGCTGGAGGCGATCCGCGAAAACGAAACCCGCGCAACTGCACTGGGCTATAGCACACTGCGCTACAAGCTGGCGGCCTTTGTCCTTTCGGCCAGCGTCACCGCATTGGCGGGCGGGCTGTTATTGTACAAGAACCGGCTGACCTCGGCCGAACCGATGTCGATCATCTTTTCGGGCGAGTTGCTGGCCATGACCGTGATCGGCGGGATGCGGGGCTTTCTGGGCCCGGCATTGGGCGCGCTATTCTACATCATGTTCCGCGAATACCTCTCGATCTATACCCAGAACTGGCTGTTCTGGTTCGGGCTGGTATTCGTCGGCTTCGTATTGTTCGCCCGTGACGGGCTGATCGGCATTGGCCGGCAAGTCTCGGCCCGGCTGTTCCCGGGACCGGATCTCGAAGCCGCCATGGCCGAGCGGAGGGTCGAAACCCTGCCCCTGCCCGAAATGCTGCGTGCAAGGGGCGACTCCGACGGATCGGTGCTTAAGGCGCAGGAACTCGTCAAGTCCTTCGGCGCTTTCAAGGCTGTCGACGGCGTCGGTATCGATGTGCGTGACCGCAGCCTGCACGCGCTGATCGGGCCGAACGGTGCCGGCAAGACCACCGCCTTCAACCTGCTGACCGGAATGCTGACGCCCGATAGCGGCAATGTCACGCTGGCCGGGCAGCAGGTCGCGGGCCTGCCCGCCGAGCGGATCGCGGAAATGGGCATGGGCCGGTCATTCCAGATCACCAGCCTGTTCCCCGATCTGAGCGTGGAAGAGAATATCCGGCTCGCCATACAGGCCGGGGATCCCTCGCGCATGAATCCATGGCTGCGCGCCGGGGACATTGAGCGGATCAACGACAAGGCACGGCAGATCCTGGCCTGGGTCGGGCTTGCCGGGATGGAGCGGGCCAAGGCAAGCTCGCTGTCCTATGGTGGTCAGCGTTTGCTGGATCTGGGATTGGCGCTGGCCAATCATCCGCGCGTGCTGCTGGCGGACGAGCCGCTGGCCGGTCTGTCGGTCGCGGAACGCGAGCGGGTCGGCAACCTGATCAAGCAGGTCTCGGCCGATATCCCGGTGCTGCTGGTCGAACATGATATCGACCGGGTCTTCAACCTCGCCGATCATGTGACGGTCATGAATGAAGGCAGTGTTCTACTGGATGGCACCGTCGCCGACGCCCGCGCCTCGGATGCGGTGCGCGAGATCTATATTGGCTCGGGCACTGCCGAGGTTGCGGCAAGCGCCCATCCGGGCGAGGTCGGTGCTTCGGTCTGCACGCTGCACAAGGTCAATGTCCATTACGGCAAGAGCCATATTCTCCACGATGCCAGTTTCGATATCCGCAAGGGCGAGATCCTGGCCCTGCTGGGCCGCAACGGTGCCGGGAAATCGACCCTGCTGAAATCCATGATCGGCATCGCTCCAGTCAGTTCCGGCTCGATCCGGCTGGAAGGGCAGGAACTGGCCGGATTGGATTCAGCCGCCATCGCCCGGGCAGGGATTGGTTATGTGCCGCAGGGACGCGGCCTGTTCGCCGGAATGACCGTGCGCGAAAATCTGGAGCTGGGGCGGATCAGGCGGCGCACCGGCGCGGGCAGCCATTGGAGTGACGAGCAGATCCTGGAGTTCTTTCCGCGCTTGGGGGAACGTATGGAGACCGAGGCCGACCGCCTGTCGGGCGGAGAGCAGCAGATGGCGGCGGTGGCGCGTGCGCTGTCGGGCGATACCCGTGTGCTGCTGTTGGACGAGCCTTTCGAGGGGCTGGCCCCCGCCGTGGTCGAACAGTTGTTCCACAGCTTCGACCGGTTGCGCGAATATCTGTCCATCGTGATCGTCGATCACAACCTGGATCTTGCGTTGGCCCTGTCGGATCGCACCGTCGCCCTTGAAATGGGGCGGGTCTTCCATGAGGGACCCTCGCGGGCATTGGCAGAGGATCTGGATCTGCGCCGTCAGGTCCTGTGGTTGTAAAGGAGAAAAGATGACCGCAATCGCTATTGTCGGTGCCGGACTTATCGGCAGATCATGGGCCGTGGTCTTCGCCCGGGCGGGATTGTCGGTTCGGGTCTGGGACGCCGATCCCGCGGTGCTGGAGCACCTGCCCGACGATATCGCGGCGATGATCAGCGATGCCGGAGCCGATCCCGCCATCGCCAATCATGTCACCGCCTTTCCGACTCTGGCCAAGGCGCTGGACGGGGCTGAATGGGTGCAGGAAAACGGCCCCGAAAAGCTAGAGGTCAAGCGCGCGCTGTTTGCCGATCTCGACCGGCTGGCCGGACCCGAGGCTATTCTGGCCTCATCCAGTTCGGCTTTGATGCCCTCGGCCTGGTCCGAAGGGCTGGCAGGCGCGAGGCGTTGCCTGGTCGCCCACCCGGTGAACCCGCCGCATCTGGTTCCCATCGTGGAGCTTTGTCCCTCGCCCCGAACCGCGCCCGAAGTCATGGACCGGGCGGAAGGACTGTTCCGCCGCGTCGAACAGGTTCCCGCCCGGCTGAACCGCGAGATCGAGGGCTTCGTGCTGAACCGCTTGCAGGCCGTGTTGCTCGCGGAATCCCTGCGGCTGGTCTCTGAAGGCGTGATCAGCGTCGAAGGATTGGACGACACGGTGCGGCACGGGCTGGGCCGCCGGTGGGCGTTCATGGGGCCGCTGGAGACGATCCTTCTGAACGCGCCGGGCGGCGTGCCCGATTACATGCGCCGCTATGGTTCCATGCTTGCTGCCCTGACCGATGGTTCGGCGCGCGGCGAGGCATTCACCGAAGACGCCGGCAGGATCGTTGCCGAGGCTTTCCCCGGCACCGATATCCGTAACCGGCAGGATTGGCGCGACCGGGAACTGGCCGCGCTGGACAGGCATCTGCGCAGCCGTATCGAAAGGAACAACTGATGGCCAAGCCACGCAAGACGATCATCACCTGCGCCGTGACCGGTGCGATTCACACGCCGTCGATGTCGGAATATCTTCCGGTCACCCCTGCCGAGATCGCCGAAGCCGCCATCGGCGCGGCCGAGGCGGGCGCGGCCGTCATCCACCTGCACGCCCGCAATCCGCAGGACGGCCGCCCCGACCAGACTCCCGAAGCCTTCGAGCCTTTCCTGCGGGTGATCAAGCAACGTTCGGACTGCGTGGTGAACATCACCACAGGCGGCGCTCCGACCATGTCCATCGAGGAACGCGTCCGGCCTGCCGCGACATGGAAGCCCGAGGTTGCCTCGCTGAACATGGGCACGATGAATTTCGGCCTGTTCCCGATGCTGGCGCGCTTCGAAGGCAAGCTCAGGCATGAATGGGAACGCGACTATCTGGCCAATCGCGACATCGTCTTTCGCAACACCTTCGGCGATATCGAGCATATCCTGACGACATTGGGGGCAAACGGCACCCGTTTCGAATTCGAGTGCTATGACAGCGCGCATCTGTATAACCTCAAGCATTTCTTCGATGCCGGGTTGGTCAAGGGGCCGCTCTTCATCCAGACCGTCTTCGGACTGATGGGCGGAATCGGTGCGCATCCCGAGGATGTCATGCATATGAAGCGCACCGCCGACCGGCTGTTCGGTGACAATTACCGCTGGTCGGTCCTTGGCGCGGGCAAGAACCAGATGGCCGTTGCCGCCATGGCTGCCGCCATGGGCGGGCATGTCCGGGTGGGACTGGAGGATTCGCTATGGAACGGACCCGGTCGGCTGGCCCGCACGAATGCCGAACAGGTAACCCGGGCGCGCCAGATCATCGAGGGTCTGGGGCTGGAAATCGCAACGCCGGACGAGGCACGCGAGATTCTTGCGCTGAAAGGCGGCGATCAGGTAGGGTTCTGACCCAGTGGCGAAACTGCGGGGGCGTGACCGACCGATTATTTCTCGTCTCTCCGCCCCTGAACTCCCTGCTGGACAGGCCAGAACGGCCCTATTGACACCCTTACCCTGGATACCAGGACGTTTCCCCTTCACGATCTGCACAGAAAAGTCAGTCCGAAACCCAGAGTCAATCTTATTTCAGCGTTTGAAAAAAACGGATATCTCCGGGTGTCAGTTCGTTGAGAAGATAGTATCCCGCATCTTCGGCGGCCTCTTCAAACTCTATCAACAAGTCTCGGACACGGGGCTTCGTGAGAATGGCGCTCATTCTTTCATATCTCAGCAAGATGGCATCTTTCTCCTGATGAGGAAGCAATCCCCACCCTCGCGGCGCCATTGAAAACCGGTTCTGCAGCGAACGTATGACCATTTGCAGCGCCACCCTAGGCGCCATATCTTTTACCTTTTGCCCTAATTGCGCGTTATACACGCTTATTGTGGAGGATTTCCACAAATCAGAGAACTGACTGCTTGTATCGAATATGATCACGGAGGGATCAAACTGCTTCCCAACTTCCTTAGCGGAAGATAGGCTTGGATCTCTTTTTTGCTTGACGATATTTTCCCAAGCTACGCTCAAAATATCGTCAGAAACGAAATCCTTATGATAGCTTGATGGTGCAGAAAACCCATTCGTGAGATTACTGAGATCGGAAATATCGAAACTGCTAAGAAGAATGCACTTGGGATCCAGCAACATCACGAATTTCGAATTGAATTCAGATGAGGCTATATCGACATGCTTGAAGATAGTTTCGGGATGCCTGTAATACAATCTCGGTAAAAACTCCCTAACCTCCACGCCCAACCACTCGAAAAGAGAGAGTGTCTCGGTGGATAACGGGGAGCCATTAGGCAACTTAAATGCGACAATCTTTACAGTGTCGGGTAAAAATCTTCGAACCGACATCGCAAGAATTCGCGCATGCAAACTCTGCGGCCCTCGCTCGATCGGAAAGCAAATTGTCAGCTGGCCCGGCAAATCTTTCCCTCGGTATATTTAATTACACATTCAATCAGCGGGTTGCCAGATGCCAAACTTATCACGAATGATCTCTACATCCCGAAGAAACCTATCCTTCAAACGGTCAATATCCGATTCGGAGAATGGTTGGAATTTCTCTTCCGATTTAACGGTCATCGAATTCCGAATTATATTGAACACCTCGGCCTGAAATTTTCTGCCCACATACGGAACTACTTTCGTATATAGGTCAACTTCCTGCCGAGTAGGTGACAGGCGCTCGCTTCCGCTATCGTGTTCCCCAAACTTTTTGATCCCGCCCCCGGAGATCATGTTGATAATCTCTTCCGGATGACCGCGAAAGTCGGAATACATCCACAAGGTGAAGTTACCGGGCTCAACATACGAGTCTATTTCTTCCAGAACCTGTACATAACCACGCTCAGCCGGGCCCTCGCGGAACTTGAAAAATGGAGAGAACCGAAGGGATTCCAACCAGGACGAAACATAGATTTCATGATATGGACGAAGCGCAAAGAACAGGTTCGGCTTGTGCCCCTTACTCCACTTCAGAGAGGATGCTGCTTGCGGATACATGTTCAGTGGCCCTTGCGGACCCCCGATGAGGTTTTCATCGGAATACACGTAATTAAGCGAGCTGTCTGACATGCAGGCAGGCAGCTCCCCTTCAGCGCAATCTCTCACTTGGGAAAGCACTTCGCGCCGCGACTCGAAGATGTCAAAGTAACGATAGCCAGGCAGCCATTCAGAGTTCTTCATAACACTCTGCAAGTAGGTCGTAGCCGTCTTGTGGGGGCCGAGGTGAATGTTCAACATTGGTTGGCCTTCAAAGAAAAACAAATTGCGCCAGCCGCGGCTCGCAGTTGCGGGCTCTCATAAACGCCGCGGTAGTCCGCCGCAATGGGTATTTTCCCCCACTTTTGCTCCTCCATGTCTAGACGGGCCTCGTCACGCAAATCCAATTTGAAAATTTATGTCATGAATACAATTGGTTACAATGGACCACTTTTTGTACCGGCCTGAACAGGCGGATCCGTTCAGGCCTGGGTCAGGCGGTGATCCGCCACCAAGGCATGGCAGCAGCAGGCACAGCCATCCATCTGTTCGAAGAGAAGCCACCGGAACCGGCCTCCCTCCGGGCGGGAGTGTCTCCGGAAGCGCCCAGGCACCACCGGTTTCGGCAACCCGGATACGGTATCGAGGTTGAGCAAACGCTCCCGCCATGCTTCAATTCACCGGCCAACCGCGGGACAGCATTATGAACAGGTATTTGCCGCATTCTGGATCAAACGGAGAGATGGCGACGGTCAGGGGCGGCCTTGCGCTTGTCATCCTGCTGACCGGTTCGATATCCTCTTTTGCCCAGCAGGGCGCCAGCACGAGCCGGATCGATGCCGTTACCCTGTCATCCGGCGGGCTGGCCGAGATTCATCGCAGTGCTGCGATAGACGGCTCCACCAGCCTGAGCATCGATATTCCCCTTGGGCATGCTGATGACTTCCTGAAAACCCTCGTCATCCATGATCCTTCCGGGCGGGTCGGTGCTGTGACGCTGGACGGTCTTTCGCCTGTCGAGGAAACCTTCCGCCGCCTGCCATTCAGCCCAGAGCAAATGGGTTCCCTGCCAAGCCTCGCAGCTTCTCTGCAGGGGATCCGCGTTCGCGCATCCTCGGGCGGCCGGACGATAGAAGGTGCGGTATTGGGAGTCGGTAGCCACGATATCTTGCAGGGCGACATGCCGCGCCAGGAACATGTCCTGTCCGTCCTCGCGGACAGTGGCGAGATCGAGGTCTTGCCCCTTGGAACGGACGCCAACCTCTCCATCCTCGATAGGAATATGCGCGACAAGCTGCGCGAAGCGGCCGAGGTCAGTGGCCGGGGTCGCACGGACGATATCCGGACCGTCGCGATCGAGCTTGCGGGCGAGGGCAGCCGGGAGATCGGGCTGACCTATCTCGCCCCCGCCCCCATATGGAAAACGGCCTACCGCCTGGTGACCGGTTCGGAGGGAGCCGCGCGGCTTCAGGCATGGGCGGTGGTCGAGAATGCGACGGGCGAGGATTGGGATGATGTTTCACTGACGCTGTCCTCGGGCGCCCCCGTGACGCTGGCACAGCATCTGCATCAGAGATACTGGCATGACCGCCCCGAAATACCGGTGACAGCCGGCACGACGACACCGCCGCGCCCGGACAGCTTCGGGGCCAAGACCACTGCCGGTGGCAGCGGTGGCGGCGGACAATCGCTGATCAGGCGCTCGGTGGCACCGGCCCCCATGGCCGAACCGGCGATGGAGGCGGCGGACATGGCCTATTTCGAACCCGCCGCACCGGATAATACGGCAGTTGCGCAGGAGGGGCTGACGACGGCAACATATCGCCTTCCATCGGCAATCGACCTGCCGGCAGGTCGGACGGTGTCCATGGCATTCATCGACAAGGAAATCCCGGCCGAGCGGATCTCGCTTTTTCAGCCCGAGCGCGGCGAAACCCATCCCATCGCGGCATTGTTCCTTGAAAACGATACGGGAACCAGCCTGCCGCCGGGACTTCTGACTGTCTATGACGAGGCGGATGGCTATGTAGGGGATGCCCAGCTTACCGGGCTGCCGGCGGGCGAGAGCCGAATGGCGAGTTTCGCCGCCGACCGGAAAGTCCAGGTCACGGCCGAAACCCAATCGCAGGACTCGGTCGAGCAGGTCACCATTGTAGATGGCAATCTTCGCGCGACACGGTTTTCGCGCCGGGTCACCACCTATTCGATCGACGGCGCACCGGATGCGGCGCGCACCGTCATCATTGAACATCCCCGCGATGAAGGCTGGCAATTTTCATCCGAAGCATTGGACAGCGACACGCCGACCCATCACCGGTTGCGGGCAGAAATTCCCGCTGGCGGATCAGCCAGGGTGACTGCTGTTTCCGAAAGACGCGAGAGCGAGGTCTATGCCCTGCTCGACACGAATGCGGATATGGTGATCCACTGGTCTGGCATGGCCACCAATCCCGAGACTGCCGCGAAGCTCGACAATCTGGCAAAACTCAAGCGGCAGGAAGCGGAAAGCCGCAACGCAGTCGAGGAAATCCGGCGCAACATAGAGCACGCATCCGAAAACCAGGCCCGGATCCGGGAGAACCTCGGTTCGGTTCCGCCCGACAGTTCCCTTGGGCAGCGCTACCTCAGGATGCTCGAAGAGGAAGAGAACGCGATTGGCGAGCTCAGCGAACGGCTGAGCACCGCAGAAACAACGCTCAGGGAACGCCATCGTAAGGTCACGGACTTCATCCGCAGCCTGTGATTGAAGAAAAACAGAGCTACGCGCCAGACGGTATCACCCACGGTGACGGCTGATTCCAGGAACCGCCGTCACGCTGCTCGCCGTTTTCAGATCGGGTGTCGCACAATTTCCGGCTAGAGCGTTTTGCGCGAACTTGGAATCATGACGCTTTTCGTGGGCGGCGTTTTGCGATTCACCGTATTCGGAGGTGGATCACATGGGCAAAGCGTATTCTTCCGATCCCAGAGAACGGGTGCTGAAGCATATCGAGGCCGACCACACGACGGGATGCGGCGGTGCGGTTCGAGATCAGTCCGAGTTTCGCGATCAAGCTGGATCAGAGGGTCCGGGAAACGGGGCCGTCTGAGCCTTCGCAGCAGGGCAGCCACCGGGCTCCGGGCCGCTAGCGATATTCCGGGATTACCTCATCAGGCTGGTGGAAGCTCGCCCCGACATCACCCTGCGTGAACTGGCCGAAACGCTGGAGGCGGACCGCCGGCACCGAACGCATCAGTCCTCGATCTCGCGCCTGCTGAAAGGCGCCGGAGTTCTCATATAAAAAATCGCTGATGGCCAGCAAATGTAGGCGCGCTGACGTGAAGCGCAAGCAGCGCGAGTGGATCGCCTTGCGCCAGCCCCGGATACGCGAAGAGCCGCACCGGCTGGTGTTCATTGATGGTGAGCCATTCCGGCGCCACCGGTCCGAGCCGGATGGCGAACGGCACCACCATGATTTATCCGGCTGCGCAGGCTCACTCGAACGCATGGCGTTCGCCTGCTCACATCGATCATGATCGTCTTCTGAGCCGCGGCCTCCGCAGCCAGCCCCTCGGAGTTCCTGGCGAACACGCCCATCTCGCTCCAGCGCTTCCAACGGTTGCGGAGCGCCTTCGGTGGAGCATATTCGGCCGGCGCATCGCATCACCGCAAGCCATTGCGGTTGATGAAGATTATCCGGCTCAGAACGCGCCGATCATCGACCCCCGGCTTGCCATGATCCTTCGGAAAGAAAGGCTGCAGCCGCTCCATCTGCGCATCGGTCAGCCAGAAAAGATTGCTCATCAATGCCTCCATCAGCTGGAGAGCGTGAAACATGCGAGCAGAACCCCCGCAGGCAAATTAATGGCTCCTGAGCCTAGTTGGAGGATGGCCCGCATACTCGTGGATGGGCATTTCCCGGAATGGCAGCCCGAGGGAGATCCGGTTGAACGGATGAAACGCTTACTTACGCAGTTCATCGAGGATTTGCGGAGGCATCGCCGTTCGCCAGAGCAGCTCGGATAGTTTGATTGTTTGTATCTGCCGCTTCCTGCGCATTGCCGCCCGTAGTTGAGGCCGCAGCAACATTGGTCGGGTGTTTCAGTCACTGAACGGCTGCTTTCGCTTTGCTGAGGCATGATCAGAGCAATTGTGGCAAACGCCCGGAGTCCGCCCATATTCATGGGAAGACCCACCCTGCGATCACAAATCCGGTAGCGAGCAACCATCATGTCACCGAAAGTTTAATGCAGCGACACGCTCATGTTACCTTGCAGGTAGATCAGCCCCCCGTCCGATCCAGTTTCATTCGGATCATACAGAAGATGGGGATGTCATGCTTATCAACCGCCGCCGCACCCTGGGCCTCATTGGAGCCGCCGCTGCCGGTTCTCTGATCCTGCCATACCGCCTGAGAGCCCAAGGAGCCCGCCGTTCGATCACGATTTCAGTGCAAAAGATCACTAACAACAACACTCTGGACATCTGGTACGAACAATCGAATGTCGGTGAGCGTGCCTTCTTTCCGAACTTGTGGGAAGGTCTGATCGATCGCGACTGGATGGGCAATCAGGGACCTGTCCCGGCGCTCGCGACCGAATGGAAACGCCTCGATGACCAGACGATCGAGTTGAAGCTGCGCCAGGGTGTCAAGTTCCACAATGGCGACGAGATGACTGCCGAGGATGTGGTTTTCTCCTTCTCGGACGAGCGCGTTTTTGCGGGGACCGAACCCGTCGGGGGCAAGACGCTCTATGCGGAAAACTTCAAGCCGCAATCCGCCAAGGAACTTCCGGCGAGCGTGCCCGGGGTGGGCCGTCGCCTGTGGCCGGCCCTGCGCGGGGTCGAGGCTGTCGACAAATACACCGTGCGTTTCCACAACGCCACGCCGGACGTGACGCTTGAGGGCCGTCTTTATGCCTATGGCTCGCAAATCACCTCGAAGCGCGCCTGGGACGAGGCGGCGACCTATGCCGACTGGGCGCGCCAGCCAATCACCACCGGCCCTTACAAGGTCGAGGAATACCGCCCCGAAGTCTCGTTGGTCCTGGTTGCCCATGACGAATACTGGGGTGGCCGCCCGCCGCTCCAAAGCATCCGCTTTGTCGAGGTTCCCGAAGTCGCCAGCCGGGTGAACGGCCTGCTGTCGGGCGAATATGACTTTGCCTGCGATTTGCCGCCCGACCAGATTCCGACTGTCCAGGAGGCGCCGGGGCTCGAGGTCCAGTCCTCGACCATCTGGAACCACCGCATCTCGGTCTTCAACACCCAAAACGAGATCGTGGCGAATCCGCTGGTGCGCCGCGCCATGACCCATGCGATCGACCGCCAGGCCATCGTTGATGCCTTGTGGGCAGGCCAGACCAAGATCCCAGCGGGTATCCAGTTCGAAAGCTATGCGGCTTCGGACATGTTCATCGACGGTTGGACCGTTCCCGAATACAACCCGGAACTTGCGCGCGACCTGCTGAAACAGGCGAACTATAAAGGCGACGCAATCCCCTACTTCCTGCTGAACAACTATTACACCAACCAGACCGCCACCGGGCAGGTTCTGACCGAGATGTGGCAGCAGGCGGGTCTGAACATCGAGATCCAGATGAAGGAAAACTGGGACCAGATCTTCGCCGGTCAAGGCGAGCGCGGGGTCCGCGACTGGTCGGCTTCGAACAATATCAACGATCCGATTACCCCGATGGTTACCCAGTTCGGTCCGAACGGTCAGTCGCAGCAGTACAAGGAATGGACGAACGAAGAACTGAACAAATTGTCTGTCGTCCTTGAAACCTCAACCGACCATGCGACCCGCAAGAAGGCTTATGCCCGCATGCTGGAAATCGCCGAGCGCGAGGACCCGGTTTACACGCTCCTTCATCAGAATGCGGTCTTCACCGGCATGAAATCGGAACTCAAGTGGAAAGCGGCGCCTGCCTTCGCGATGGATTTTCGCGCCGGGAATTGGCACATCTGACGATTTTCATCGTGGGCAGGCCACGAGGCCTGCCCCGACCACGCATCAGGAAATGCAGGAGGACAACGCATGGCGTTTGTCTCCATACGGGACCTGAAGGTCTCGTTTGACGGTGTTCAGGTGCTACACGGCATCGGCCTCGATATCGGCCGCGGCGAGGCCGTGGGCCTTGTCGGCGAAAGCGGTTGCGGAAAATCGGTGACATGGCTTGCGGCTCTCAGCTTGCTGCCCGCGAAGGCGCGGATATCCGGTTCTGTCAGGATCGACGGGCAAGAATTGATCGGCGCCCCCGGCCCCGAGATCGAGAAAGTGCGAGGCGCTCGCATTGCGATGATCTTTCAGGACCCTTCATCCTCTCTGAACCCCGTCCAGCGGGTAGGCAAACAGATCATGGAAAGCTTGCGGCTGCATCGCGGCCTCAAGGGGGCCATGGCACGTACCGAGGCCATCCGCCTGATGAATATGGTCGGCATTCCCTCGGCCGAGACCCGCGTCGATCTCTACCCCCACGAATTTTCCGGCGGCCAGTGCCAGCGTATCATGATTGCCATGGCGCTTGCGGGTCAGCCCGATCTGCTGATCGCCGATGAGCCGACGACCGCGCTTGACGCGACCATTCAGGCCCAAATTCTCGATCTCCTCTCCACCATCCGGCGCGAGACCGGCATGGCGATGGTTTTCATCAGCCACGACCTCGGCGCGGTCTCTGCCGTCTGCGACCGCGCGGCAGTGATGTATGCGGGCAAGATCGTGGAATCCAATGAGATCACCGCACTGTTTGCTGCACCGCGCCACCCTTACACGGTTGGTCTTCTCGACGCGATCCCCGAGCTCGATGTCACGCGTGCACGTTTGCAACCCATCAAAGGTACAGTTCCCGATCCAAAATACCTGCCTACAGGCTGTGCCTTTGCCCCACGCTGCACGCACGCCACGGATTTCTGCACCACCGACCAACCCGAGTTGAAACGGCAGCCAGATAGCGGACTTCTGGCCTGCTTCCATCCCGCAGGCAGATACAAGACGGAAACCCTGACGCGACGCGAGGAACTGGTCTGATGACGCCCATTCTTGAAGCCCGCGGCCTTGTGCAACAATATGCGACGGGCAGGTCGCTCTTCGGAAAACCCCCTTCGATGCGCGCTGTGGATGGGGTCGATCTTGCCGTCCGCGAGGGCGAGATACTTGGCATAGTGGGTGAATCCGGTTCCGGGAAATCGACGCTTGGCCGAATGCTTCTGGGCCTCGAAACGCCTTTTGCCGGCGAGGTTCGTTGGCGGGGCCAGCCGATGCCCGCCCCTCGAACGGATATGTGGCGCAGGCTGCGTGCCCAAATGCAACTGATCTTCCAGGATCCCCTCGCCGCCCTCGACCGCCGCATGACCATCGCGGCTCAGATCGCCGAGCCGCTGGAGATCCACGGCCTGATGAAGGGTGCCGAGGCCGCCGAGCGCGTGGCCGAGTTGATGGCAAGAGTCGGCCTGCGTCCTGATCAGGCCGACCGCTACCCGCACGAGCTTTCCGGCGGCCAGCGTCAACGCGTCGTGATCTCTCGCGCGCTTGCAATGCGTCCGAAATTCCTGGTCTGCGACGAGCCGGTTTCGGCACTCGATGTCTCGATCCAGGCGCAGGTCGTGAACCTGCTGCGCGATCTGCAGGAGCAAGAGGGCCTGACCATGGTTTTCATCAGCCACGACCTGAAGGTTGTACATAATATCTGCAATCGCGTTGCGGTGATGTATCTGGGGCGCGTGGTCGAGGAAGGTCCATCGGGCGAAGTCTTCGGCGATCCGCGCCATCCCTATACCCGGGCACTGGTCTCTTCGATACCCAAGGCGGGGCGAGGGCTCACGGATCGCATCATCCTGCAGGGCGAACCTCCGAATCCGGCCATGCGTCCACCAGGCTGCGCCTTCCATCCGCGCTGCGCTATCGCCGATGCCGCATGCGCAGGCGAAATCCCCGAACTTTCGGGCCATCGTGGACGCTTGACCGCCTGCCTGAAACAGCGCGCCATAATCCCGGCCACTGCTGCCTGAGGACCCCATGCTGAACTTTATCCTTTCCCGAATGGCAAGAGCGGTGATGACCCTGGTGATGGTCATGAGCTTTGCCTTCATCGTGATGCGCCTGTCCGGAGATCCGGCGACGATCCTGCTGGGACCGGATGCACCGCAGGATGCGATCGACGCCTTCCGCGCTCGCTGGGGTCTCGATGATCCGTTGTGGAAACAGTATCTTGCCTATATCGCGCAAATTTTTACCTTTGATTTCGGCATCTCGATGCGCGATCAGATGCCGGCACTGGACATTGTGCTGGAACGTATCCCCGCAACATTGGCGATCACGCTGCCGGCGATGATACTCAAGCTTGGCATCGGCATACCGGCAGGTGTCTATGCCGCTCTTCACCGTGAATCGATCGCCGATCGGGGCGTGATCACGCTGTCGATCTTCGGCTTCACGATTCCCTCTTTCGTGCTTGCCCTGGTGCTGGTTCTGATCTTTTCGGTGCAGCTTGGTTGGCTCCCCTCTGGCGGGCAGGACAGCTGGCAACATGCTATCCTGCCGATCGTTACGCTCTCGGTCGGAGGCATTGGCATCATGGCACGCTTCTCGCGTTCGGCCATGATCGAGGTCTTGGGCCAGCCCTATATCCGCACGGCCATGGCCAAGGGGCTCAGCTGGCGCGATGTCGTCTGGAAGCATGCGCTGCCCAATGCCTCGGTTCCGATCGTGACATTGGTGGGCTTCATGGTGGGTGCGCTGATCGCCGGTGCCGCCGTGGTCGAAAGTATCTTTTCCTGGCCCGGCGTGGGACGGCTGATCGTATCTTCGGTCGCCAACCGCGATCTGGCCGTAGTGCAATGCCTGCTGCTGGTGATCGCAAGTTCGATGGTTGCCGCGAATTTGCTGGTCGATATCGCCTACGGGCTGCTTGATCCCCGCCTCCGCTCGAAGCGCTCCGCACATTGAGGAATGGCCCCATGACGGATACGACCCTCCCCGAAGGAACAGGCACTTCCCCGGTCAAGGCCGGAATGGTCAGACGCCTGCGCACCAGCATGCCACTGGTAATCTGGTGCGCGGTCGGATGGCTTGCCGCAATGGTGCTGACTGCCATCTTCGCCGATCTCCTGCGCCCCCACGAGATAACTGCGATGAGCCTCACACAACGCATGGCGCCGATGGGCACGCCGGGATACTGGCTTGGCACCGACGATCTTGGGCGCGATGTGTTGTCCCGCCTGATCCAGTCGATCAGGGTTTCGCTTGTGATCGCATTCGGTGCGACGATCATCTCTGCCGTGTTCGGCACGACCCTGGGCTTTCTGGCCGCGCAATTCCGTGGCTGGGTCGAGAACCTGGTGATGGCTTTGGCGGATTTTCAGGCAGCCTTGCCCTTCATGATCATGTCCTTGGCGGTGCTTGCCTTTTTCGGCACTTCGATGGTGCTGCTAGTCGGTCTGATGGGCTTTTACGGTTGGGAACGCTATGCCCGCATTGCCCGCGGCCTTGCGATCTCGGCTTCAGCGCAGGGATATGCGGGGGCAGTGGTGCAATTGGGCGCCAAGCCCTCGCGCGTCTACCTGCGCCATATCCTGCCCAATGTCGCCTCGACGCTTATCGTGTCGATGACGCTGACCTTCCCCGAGATCATCCTGATGGAATCCGGTCTCAGCTTCCTCGGCCTCGGCGTGCAGCCGCCACAGACATCGCTGGGGAACATGGTCGGCTTCGGACGCGAATATCTGACGCGGGCACCCTGGATCATGCTCGCACCGTCGGTGGTTATCGTGCTGACCACTCTCTCGATCTCGTTGCTGGGTGACTGGTTGCGTGATCGCCTGGACCCAACCATCCGCTGAACCGGAAAGTTCTGTAATGACACGTATCATGGCGCACCGTGGCGCGCGCAATCTCTGGGCCGAAAACTCGCTCTTTGGCTTTCGTGAAACCCTGAAGCACGGTTTTGATGCCGTCGAATTCGACGTGCACCTGACCGATGCGGGCGAGTTGGTGGTGATCCATGACGCCACGCTTGAGCGTACGACCGACGGTCACGGGCCCGTCCGCGCCCTGACACCGGAGGCCCGCCGCGCACTGCGCCTGAAAGGCCCCGACGGCGAACTGATCGACGAATGCCCACCCACGCTGGACGAGGTTCTGGCGCTGCTGGCAACCGATCCCGTGATCGAAGTATGGGTGGAACTGAAATCCGACGTTGAAGATCGTCCCTATACGGGCCTTGCGGAACAAGCGGCCGATGCCATCCTTAAGGCTGGTCTGACTCATCGCGCAGCACTGCATAGCTTTGACATCGATGTGGTGCGCGAGGTCCGCAATATCGCCCCCGAGATGCGCCGGCTGATCTCGGTCAATCACGGCTGGGCTGCGCGTCACGGCGGCATCGCCGCCCTTCTGCGCGAGGCCGAGGGGCTGGTTGATATCGTCGGCATTCATCACGAGTTGTTCGAGGCCGAGCTGGATGTGATCCGTGCCCTGCGTCCGTTTTCGGGCTGCTCGGTCTGGACGATCAATACGCCTGAACTCATGCGTCGCTGGATTGACCTGGGTCCGGGGTTTCTCGTCTCTGACGATCCGGTTCTGCTGAAATCGCTGATGCACCAATCGGCAGGTGCGGCATGAGCAATTTCCGTGCGATCCTGTTCGATTGCGATGGCGTGCTGATCGACAGCGAGCCTCTGGCCTGCGGCGCGCTTGCCGCAGCGATCACCGCCGCCGGCTGTCCGATGACCCAAGCCCGGGCGACAGCGATCTTTTCAGGCAGCGCCGCCGCCGACAGTCGTGACTGGTTGACGAAGGCGGGGCTCGATCCTGAAAGGATATTTGCCGAAGGCGATCGAATTCTGTTCGAGATGTTCGAGCGCGAAATTCCCCTCATCGAAGGGATCGAAGTGGTCCTCCGCGACTTCGATGTTCCAATGGCGGTCTGTTCTAACTCGCTCAGGCGCAGGCTGGAACTGTCGATCATGCGCACAGCCCTGGCCGCGTGTTTCGGGCGTCATATCTGGTCGGCCGACGATGTCGAACGTCCCAAGCCTGCGCCCGACATGGCGCTGCATGCCTGCCGCGAATTGGGCATCAGCCCCGATCAGGCGATCTTCATCGACGACAATACCCACGGCATCCGCTGCGCGTGCGAAGCGGGCTGTCTTGCGGTGGGCTTCGTCGGCCCCTCCGATCATCGTCCGAATCGCGAATATATCCTGCGTGCGGCTGGTGCGGATCATGTCGTTCACGGCATGGCCGAATTCCACGCACTTCTCACCCGCCTTTCCCTTCCCTTTGCTGCATGAAAGTAAGCTAAATGAACGCCCTTCCCCTCCTTGGCGCTGCAATGGCCGTAAGCGAACTCGAAACTCTGCAGGATTTCATCCTGTCCGAGAACCGCGACCTCGAGTTACAGGATTTCTGCGTCACCGGCGCACTCGACGCCGATTGGAAACCAACCGCCGACCACGCAAGATCGTTGCTGGCGGGTTATACCGGTCGTCTGGGCATCCATGGTCCATTCTGGGGGCTGACCGTTGCGAGTGCCGACGCCGAAATTCGCAAGGTCGTCACCCGGCGCATGCTGCAGGGTCTTGAAGTTTGCGAATATCTGGGTGCGACGCAGATGGTCATCCATTCGCCTTACAGCACCTGGGATTACAACAATCTCGACAACGCGCCGGATGGTTCGGCTTACCAGATGATTCTCGATTATACGCACCAAACCCTGGATGCGACCGTCAAGCGTGCCGAGGAAATTGGCGTGACCATGGTGGTCGAGAACATCGCGGACAAGGACCCCGACATTCGCCGCATTCTGGTCGAAACCTTCGCCTCTAAGGCCATGGCGGTTTCGATCGACACGGGGCATGCGCATTACGCCCATGGCTCGACCGGCGCGCCGCCGGTTGACTATTATGTGCGCCGTGCCGGCAACACGCTGCAGCATATCCATTTGCAGGATGCCGACGGCTATGCCGACCGCCACTGGAGCATCGGTGAAGGCAATATCTGCTGGCACGGTGTGTTCCGCGCATTGGGTGAGCTGACTTCGCAGCCACGCCTGATCCTCGAGTTGCGGGACAAATCGGGAATCCTGCCATCGGCCAAGTGGCTGGAGGAGAACGGTCTGGCACGTTGAACACCGTGGACCCTCTACCGGTCCTTATCGCGGTGCTCACGGATTGATGCTTCCGCAGCAAGGTAGGATTGGAATAGCAATATTCTCGGGAGCATCGTTGAACGGCACTGTGCCTCTTTCCACGGCTTGCCTTCTCTATTCTACGGCGGCGCAGCCGCATGCGGTGCACTGTCTCGGCGACTGATAGACATCTTGCCCTGCTCATTGCCGCAACCACGTCAACCGTCACATGACGTCCTGCAGACGAGCGCGTGCGAGACCGTTTGATCTATTCGGCTCGCTACTAGACCCAATAAGAGATGAATGGATAGACGATATCGAGACGCTGGGGAGAAGGTGGATGAATACATCAACGCGCAGCGTGAAGCTACAGGGTTTGATCTTCGTTACAACGCAACCGCGAAGCCTTTCGATCGAGACCGGCGGGAATGCACAGAAGCTCTTTCACGCCGAGAGTTCGATCTCCGTTCTTTTATTCAAGCGCCACTCGCGCCGAACTACCCAGCTACGTCTTTTTTAATAATCGACGTATTTCCTGTTAGATACAAGAAATTCACTAAATCTGCCCAGGCAACAGGTCCGAAGAATATCGGCGCTGAAAGAGTGCTTCCGTGCCCCCAAGAGCCTGGGCCTGTGCTCGCCCCCTCCCGCGTAATCCTCAAAAATAACAAGAAAATCGGGTCGCCCCCGGATCAGGAGACGCCTTTCACGAGGGAAAGTGGCGGAGCGAGAGTCCGTCACCATGACCGCGGAATAATATTAATATATTGTTATAAAACAATTTTATTTTTCGCACATTAGCACCTTCATTAGCAAAAGCATTGGCAGATTCTGAGGCGCTTAACCTGCTCTATCCAAGTGCAATCCCCGCAGCGCGAGTTCGAATTCCGTTAGCGATACTCTCTGCCAAGTCGGTCGGGAAACCTGCGGGTAGAGTTGCCATAGTGTCCGCCAATGCAGCATCGATCCGAGCGGCGATGTCTTTCAGCACCTCTTCTGCCAGTGCCACCCCGAAACCCGCCGCCCTCGCCGCTTGCAGGAAGTGGCGTGGCACGATTTCGTTGACCTGATAATGACCATCTATCGTCATCGCGAGGCGCATCCGGTTCTGACGGATCTGCCCGTCATCAACTGCCTTCTGCGCACTGAGCACATCGTAAAGGGGCGTCATGCGAAAACCGCCGGGACGCAACGCGATGCTGAAATTCTTCGCATGACCGTCGGTCGCTCCCAAAAGCCAAAACAGTGCCTGCGCACGAAAGAGCGCCCGCCGATCCAGTTCAGGGGTATCGCTGCCTTCCAGCAAGGCGATTCCGTCGGAAAATCCCGGTCCACCGTCCGTCTGGTATTTTTGACTTGGAGCAATTCCAAGCGCCTGGCAGAAGTCCTCCTGGGGAAGACGGATCAACCGCCCTGCCCCGGTCCATTGCCGGTCAAAGCGCGTCACGACGAGACTGCGCACGTCCTCGAAATCCGCTATCTCGACCTCGGCGACTTCTGCTCCCATTTTGCGGCAGAAACTCATGCAGAAATACTCATTCTCGACACTGTCGGAGAGATTGATACCGCTCGGCAATTCGCCGATCTGCGTCTTGAGGATATGGGTGGTTGGCGTCAGACCGGTAGGACGTAACCATTTCCCATCGTAACGCAGCAATGCGGTCTTTTCCTGCGCCCCGGCGATAGAGATGCGAAAATCACCTTCCGCATCCAGCCCCAATGGAGCGCTCGCCAGGTTGCGCAGCATAGCGGCGATTTGCACGTCATCTACCGGTTCTCCTTGCAGGGCCGGTGCTTCCGGCACCTCTCCGGAAACGAATTGCAGTGCGCCCACGCAATCGCGGCCGATCTTTTCGAGGATGTGCCAGGCATCGGTGCCCTCTGCCCGCACCTTGGCTGCGACACGCTCACGGATCGCCTGATTGTCGGGCAGCAGATTTTCCAGATAGGCGATGACCGGCCCGCCGTGATACGCTTCTTCGCGCAGAGGCAACGAGAGCGAGATCGGCATCGCATGCTGCCAGGCGAGCCAGTTCGGATCGTAGGTGAAGCTGATCGCGCCGGACCTGGCCAGGCGCAATTGCCCCACGAGCCGCCCGTTCAAAAGCACCTGCATCATGCCGCCGCGCCCACGCTTCGCCATCAGAAGATGTCCTCAATCTCAACTGAGCCGCCGCGTTCGACCAACCGGAATTCCAGTCCGAGCGCAGCCATCACTGCCAAAACGGTTGCCAGTTTCGTGCCCGCGTCGCCGTTTTCCAGCGACGATATCGTCGCCACGCGCAAATTGGTGCGTGCGCTGATATCGCTCTGAGTCCAGCCGCGCGCCTTGCGGGCACGGCGGATCGCTTCACCAATCTGTTCGGCAGTTCTTGCTGTAAGATCCACGACATGCCTCCTTTACGCCATAGCGTAAAATAATTTGAATTACGCTTCAACGTAAATTTTTGTATTTTACTCTACGGCGTAAATTTACTGTGTCTAACCCACTGACGCACAGGAACGCGCTCAAGGTCAGCCCGGCAATCGGAAAAGGAGGAATGGCTAGACTGCACGCTGTCCGGTGCCGGAGCCCTATCCGAGTTTCGTATCAATGGGCACCGGAAACACCCAATCGTTTTTTGCCGGGCGCATAGCGGGCGATTATCCGGTCCCTCGGTCCCTGTGATCCCACCACCCACAGGCTACAACTTTCCAGAGCGTATCGCCCGAGTTCTGACCTCGGGCGACCATTATTCCAAGTTCACCCCCCGAGTCAGCAAGTTTCGTCCAACAAGACCCTGAGCCTGCGAACCCTCTCGGGATTCACGGCCAGATCGTGCCCACCTGAAATGATCCGGATATACTCGCTCCAGTCACGCTCGTTGGGCGTCAAGTATTTCCCAGGTGTTGATCGACAGCGGATGGGCGGGCAGCATGAAAACATCTTTGTTCATTTCCCGAAATGCCCCCGGATTGCCGCACGTCCCTTGCCCGTTATATGCGGATCCTTGTGATCTGACGCATCACGAATCTCATTGATCCACTGCAACTCGTTCTTGGTAATCGGTGTCCCGAACACGCTCACGACCGCCGCTGCTGCAGCCGACCCGATCCACTGCTCAAGCGACGACCGCATCAAGTGGGCGGGATCAACTTCCAGTGCCCGCGCCAGGTCCGGCACCCGGTCGAGGGGAACCTCGTTCTTACCGCTTTTCAGCATCGTCAGGAGATTCGCATTCCGGAAACCTGCCTCGGCGGCGATCTCATCCTGGGTCTTGCAGTGCTTCAGGTCACGGACATGATCTGCAATCAGCTTGGCTGCGGAGGTGCCTGCGTAGGGTTTGGACATATATCTGCTCGTCCGTTTATTAACACCGACAAGTCATACCGACCCGGGCTCTCGACGTCGGGTGGGATTAGCGCGACATGATCAGGAGTTGCGAAGTCCTAGGGAAAACTCACCTGCATGATGGGGATGCAGGCGGTGCCCGGAGCGTTCCGGGCACCCGATCCTCCATCCCGGAAGGTAGATAGTGGTTTTGAACCCTACACTGACATCTACTACGAGTTCGCGTTTTTATTTCCATGGGCCGACAACCCAGACATCAGCCAACGACGGCAATTGCTTCCACCTCGAAAAGCATTCCATCAAGTGCAAGACGAGTCACCGGAACCAGTGTCTGAGCAGGCAAGGAGGGGCCGAACAGATCGCGAACTGCATCGGTGAGTAATCCAAGCTTGGTCTCGTCGTGATCGACGATGAAGGTCGAGATCTTGACCACGTGACTGGGATCGACACCAGCGGCCGACATCGCCGTAGCAAGGTTGGAGAACGCTTGACCGACCTGAGCTTCGAAGCCGCTGGCCAATACTCCGTTGCGGTTTTCGCCACCTTGACCGGCGATATAAACGAGGCGACCGGAAGGCGCTGAAACGACATGACTGAAGCCGAAGGGCTCGGGGTCGAACAGCGTTTCGGGATTGATGATTGCTTTGGACATTGGTTTTCTCCAGGTTGAGGCGGTGACGATGAAGGTCACTCCAACCAAGACGATCCGGAGCCAGTCATTGTGACATGCGCAATTGTCATATTCCGCCTTTGCCCCCTTGCCGACGAATCATGAAGGTCCCACGTTGAGCCGACAGCACAGGTCTCATCGGCATCATCGGCACGAGAATGGTGGAGAAATGGACGTAGAAGTCTTATTTTTCGACGTTCTGGGAACAGTCGTCGACTGGCGCGGGAGCATAGCCGCAAAGGCACAATTGTTTCTCACGCGCCATCAGATAGATTCTGTTGACGCAGAGGTATTTGCCGACGCCTGGGTCGGCCGATATGACGCAGCGGTCGAGGTCGTTCGCGCGGGGGAGCGCGACTTTGTGCCGCTCGATGTCGTTAACATGGAGAACCTGAAGGCTTGCCTGGATGACTTTGGTCTTGCGCCGACAGCGTTTCCGCAAGCCGAGCTTGAAGAATTGAACCTGGCCTGGCATCGCTTGAACCCATGGCCCGACGCGATCGAAGGTCTCTCGAAGCTCAAGCAACGTTTCGTCATTGCCCCCTTGTCCGACGGGAACACGCGCCTTCTGGTGAACATGGCGAAACAAGCCGGGCTGCCGTGGGATACGATCCTCGGGGCCGATATCTTCAGGGCATATAAGCCAATGCCCGAAGTCTATCTGGGAGCTTGCGAACTTCTCGGCGTAAATCCGGAAAGGGCAATGTTGGTCGCCGCGCATGACTATGATCTGGATGCCGCTCGGAGATGCGGCCTGAAAACTGCCTATATCCATCGGGATCATGCGCAGGACCCGTCGAAAGCCGACTCGCCCAGGCTGTCGGGTGAATGGGATGTCACAGCAGGTGATCTGATCGAACTCGCCGCCGTGCTGCGGTAAAGTGCAGGAGGCTGGCGGCGCGATCTTCGGCCGGATGGGACGGCCACGATTCCTGGAATCCCGCAGAGCCATTCTTGCCGGTGCCTCACAGCGCCTCCATGCAGCGGATCTGGACAAGTTGCCAGGTTCGAAATGGCCGGTAGCTCTATGCGCTTCGTCGTTGATACCCAGAAGTAGTATGGGTCCGCCGATGGATGCAAGGGCCGGCCTGAGCCCCTATGCGGACGATCGTCCCATACGTTATTCTCGTCATGTGTTGGAGGAGTAGAGGTGCAGCAGGACAACGGTGATGGATGCTGTGCGCGAGATTCTCCTGGCCATGAGCTCCGACAAGCGCTTACATGAAATAGTCAACGCAACCCTTTGGCGGGCAGCTAGAGGAAAACTCTAAACCATCCATCGACCTGTCCGCATCTGTGCCATCCAGAACGCGTGGCGTTCGCATGGCAGGTGCATGATGACCGATCGGAGCCCAATGCGGACACTTGTTGCCGGTCCGTTTCTAGGCAAAGCTGTCGAGGACGAGGTAGTTCGGGTAGGATATGAAACGATTTCCTCTCATCACTACGGCAAGGTTCTTTGCAAATGCGCTTCTTGGGCTTTTAGGACTCGCTATTTTTCTGTCGGCGGCAGAGGTCATCGGTGCGCAGGTCTTCGGCTATCCGCCCTTCACACGCCTTGTTTTGCATGATCTACCGTTTAGAGGCCAACGCTTTCATCCAGAGAAATGGGGCGAGGCTGGAAGCTGTAAGGGGCTCTCTGATTGGGAATGCGCTGAAAAGGAAGCCTCATGTCTCCGAGGCCCAATGGTGCGTGACTTGCTGCATAACTATCTCCAACCTAGGATCACCACCTACGAAAAGGTAGCGCAATTGCTGGGGGCGAAAGAATACGACGTTGACATCAGCGGTGGCAATTGCCCAGCCTATAGTTTGGGCATGTGCAGCGGTCTCGGTCTCGATTACGATTCTCTATATGTCTGCTTCGGTAAAGACAAAAAAATATCCAAGGTAGGCCACATTCAGCATTAGCAATGAACCCATCCCAATGCCCGCTGCATCCGCATCATTGCCGCCCAAGCTCTGCGTCAATCGTATGGCGAGGGCAACGATCCTTCAGCCCCAAAGCGGTCAATTGGCCTTGCTGATGGGATAGTCCAGCACCGTGCCCGTCAGTCGAGCGCCGCTCCATTCGAACAAAACAAGATGACATCGGCTTGGAGCGGTTCTGGCCGTGTATATTAAGCCGTCCGCTCCGTTCCCTCTAGCAAGATCGGCTACTTTCCATGTCGGTGCGGGAATGCCGCATGCCCTCTCCGGGAGCCATGGGACAGAGGCAAGAGCTGCATCCGCCCCCATGCTGCGCATTGTTCCTGATCTCTAAGGTCCAGCACCTTTGCGGCTTTGATCTCCAGTTCACAGATGACGCGTGGAGGATCGTCGGTGCGGACATAAGGCTTGATGGCATGCTCAACCCAATCAGGCTGCGACGAAACATACAGGGCTGGCTGGCCATCGTGATGAAACCGGCCCTCTGGACTGATCGCGGGTGCGAGGGCGTATTCTGCTCTCGCCCTCGGGACGATCCCGTAGAAGCGGCCATAAACTGTTCGAAAGTCCAATGTATGTCCCCTGCGAACCGATAAATCGCCCGTTGCTATTTGTTGCAAGAGCAAGCGTCAATGGCGGCTTCGTCCGATAACTCCCATGATGTCGTTCTTTCGGCAGGAGTGGTAAACTGCTTACGTCACGGTCGGCGTGAAAAGCCCAATCCCGCCTCTTGAAGGAGGAAGAAATGAAACGCATCGAGACAGAGGTGAGCGGCGGCTGCCAATGTGGTGCCGTGCGCTATCACGCAAGCGCAATGCTCGACAATTCGCATCTCTGCCATTGCCGCATGTGCCAGAAAGCCTCGGGCAACATCTTTGCCGCGCTTGTCGCCGCGCCCGATGAGGCACTCACCTGGACACGCGGCAAGCCGAGCGTCTGGAAGAGTTCGGAACTTGTCGAGCGTGGCTTCTGCGCCAGTTGCGGCACGCCATTATTCTTCCACCAGATCGAAAGCGGCCGCACCAACCTGATGATCGGTTCGCTTGACGACCCGCACGCCTTCCCGCCGCTCGCCAATATCTGCACCGAGAACATGGTGGCATGGTTCGATACGATCACGGGCATAGAAAATACCGGTGCAACGGAAGACAACGGGGTCGACTGGGCGGCGGCGATCAAGAAGAGCAACAACCAGCATCCCGATCACGATACCACCTCGTGGACAGTGAACGGGCGGGACGGCTGACCGAACCGCACAATGACGGGTTCAGGCCCAGGGTCCGGTTCGTCCGCCCTTTCGAGTATTGGGAATACGGCTGGTGGGCATGGGCTGGTCAGCAGCAACCGGGGCTTGTCGGCGCTGCCCTGCCATCGCGCGAAGAGCGGCTACGCGGTTCTCGGTCGCAGGATGGGTCGCGAAGAGATTGTCGCGCTTATGCGCGTGCAGCGGGTTGATGATGAACATATGCGCTGTCGCCGGGTTGCGCTCAGCCGCATGATTGTCGATCCGGGCTGCGCCTATGGCGATCTTTTCCAATGCCGAGGCCAGCCAGAGTGGCTGGCCGCAGATCTCGGCCCCGGCCTTGTCGGCGGCATATTCCCGTGTCCGGCTGATCGCCATCTGCACCAGCGCGGCGGCAAGCGGGGCGAGGAACATCATCAGGAGCGTGCCCACCAGCCCGAGCCGTTCCCGCGATCCGCCGAAAAAGAGCGCGAAGTTGGCCAGCATCGAGATCGCACCGGCGAAGGTGGCTGTGACGGTCATGATCGCGGTATCGTGGTTGCGGATGTGGGCCAATTCATGGGCAATGACACCGGCCAGTTCCTCGCGGGTCAGGCTGCGCATCAGGCCCGAAGTCACGGCTACCGCGGCATTGGCTGGGCTGCGCCCGGTGGCAAAGGCATTGGGCTGTGGCGTGTCGATCAGATAGACCTTGGGCTCGGGCAGGCCCGCGTTTCGTGCAAGTTCGGCGGTCAAGGCGTGAAGACCCATCCGATCGCCAGATGTTACCGGCTGGGCGTTATGCATGCGCAGGACCATGCGGTCCGAATTCCACCAAGTAAAAACGTTCATTGCCGCCGCGACCACGAGCGCGATGATCGCGCCGCCCGATCCACCGATCAGGTAACCCACACCCATGAAGAGTGCGGTCATCGCCGCCATAAGCATTGCCGTTTTTACATAGCCCATAGCTGTCTCCGGAGCTTCACCTTGAGGTAATGATAGGAATATGGAGCGGGTTCCAGCATGTGCAAGCACGTTCGCCAAGCTTTGGCGTGGCGAGAGTTACCAGCGCGGCAGCAGGTGCCTGTGACGGCAAGTTCCGGCTTCCGAGTCCTGCAACACCACGGAGCAAGTGCTTTCGCCTGTCTGCAAGGCGCACTGCAGGACTCATGGCAGCCAATTCTGCCTACCCGGTATTCGTTGAACGAATCAGCAAATGAAACTACCCTCAATCGCGTCATGACTACCGGAAGGATGACGAGATGAAACTCACAGCAGTAATTGCCGCAGCATTGGCATTTTCCGCGACCTCTGTCCTGGCCTGTCCTTACAGCAAGACCGATGCTCAGGCTTCCATGTCCACTGGAGATCAAAAACTCATCACCATAGCGCAAGATAGCACGCCAACCGATGCGAGGACCGTTGTCGCGGACTGATTGCGGTCCTCCTATTGGCTCAGATGTGAGGGCCTGACATTCGGCAAGGATTTGCGCCGCTTCAAGGTGATGCGGGCTGCAGCTGTATATTTTTAGCGATTAGACCTGCGATCTTCCCACGCCATCAAGAGCGGCAACAAGTGCCGCAAACGGCAAGTTGTGGTCTCTGAGCCTCCAAACCACCGATCAACCGCTTCCGCCTGTCTACGGGCTTATTGCCGGTTTCAGAGGCGAATGCGAGGCTGAGCGCTTCCCGACTTACCGTCGCTCCCCGGCGAGACCCAGTTCCTCCAGCTGAAATCGTATTCCGCCATCGGCGTTCCTGCCTAGCGGGCACTGCCGTTTTCCAGTTGCTTGAGCCAGCCGATCACGCGTTTTCTTCCAGATGCCGTTCGTGATACTTCCCGTGATGTCTGGTCACCAAGAGCCGGGACGGTTTGGTCCAGCAGATCCCGGTAATGCCGGTCCAGGTATTCGGCGATGATCTGACGGGCGATCTCCGGTGGAATTTCATCCCCGGGTTCCTCATGCGCGTCACGCTCAGCCATCATCTGCTCGACCGTCTGGATCGAGGTCAGCGGCTACCGCAGGAGCTTGCCCGCTGCCTTGGTGACAAGCGCGATACCCAATTCGGCCCGGTTTGCGGAATTGACCTCCAGGATCAGACGCTTGCCTTTCAGCTCCAGGGTGCCCAACACTGTCGCTCCAGCCATGTCGGTGATGAAGGTCAGGCCCTTCTTCCTGCCGCCCGTGGAGCGCTTGCGCTGCGGTGCCAGCCAGTTCCAGAATTTCTTTCCTTCCGGCGCGAAGGCCTTCACCTTGTTCAGCTTGGCGGCAATGTCTTTCTGCAGGACTCCTGCCGCCAATGGGAAGCACATCTCGTGGAACAGGATCGGATCACCGTCGCTGTTCAACATTTCCGGCGGTTCCGGATCGAGAGCCCGGTTCAGTTCCGTGAACAGCCAGGCCGCCGTGAAGATCGGCGCGCAGCGTCGCAGTTGCTCATGGCCCAGTTTCGGTTCAGCCTCACCTTGCAAACCGAGCGCATGTCGAATGCCATCGAACAGGAATTCCGATGCTTCCATGGAGAACGGCAATACGGCCCCGGACATTACGTGATGATCTTCGACGGGCACCACCCGCACGGCGATCCGGTCCCACTGTTTGAGCGTGCGCGTTGACGACTTCTCGCGCACGGTGACCGGCTCCCCGTCCATCAGCAGATTGCGCAGCACCATGCTTTCGCCGGGTTTGACATCGCTGACCTCGTGTAGGCTGATCGCTGCGTCACGCAATCCGGCTATATAGGCCCGGCTGACAGAGTCCTTCTTCCGGGCGGGAGGTTCGAGAAAGTGATCGATGACGGTCTTCCCATCGTCACCATATCGTCGGGATATGAAATCCTCGAAGCCGCAGCCCCAGAGTGTCCCTGACCAGTGGTCGCCCAGGATATCCGCGAAATCCTCGATCTCGAACTCCTCCATCGGCGGCAGGAGGTGCTCATCCAGCACATCCGCCAAGCGCACGCGCCAGAGATCGTCCTAGGTCACGAAGCGGATCAAGGGATCGAGGTCATGGCTGGCTTTCATGGGCTGCGATTCTTCCGTGCGGTGTTGCAAGCCGTGCCTAAACGAGAATCAGGAAACGCGCCAGAAATGTCGGTGAAGCCAGCACGCTGACGGTCAGCACATTGCTTTCGTGGTCCATGACAGCAAGGGCGCTCACTTGAATTGATGCTTCAGACGGCACATATTGATGCTGAAACTGATGCAGGATTTTGCCATGCGCACAACCGTAACCATTGACGATGACCTCTTCGAACGGGCAGTCGCGCTCTCAGATGCTGGCCTGGAGAAACCGTCGGACATCTTCAAGGAAGCCATGACCACCTTTGTCCGGGTCCAATCGGCACGGCGTCTTGCCGCATTGGGTGGGGCGGCACCCGACATGGCAGATATCCCGCGGCGGTCTGCCCCTGCATGAATATCCTGGTCGATACCTCGGTTTGGGTTCAGCATTTCAGACAACGCGATGATCACCTCGTCCAGCTTCTCGAAACGGACCGGGTCCTGATCCACCCGTTGATCGTGGCGGAGCTTGCCTGCGGAACCCCGCCTGAACCGCGTGAACGGACCCTGTCGAGCCTGAGGAATCTTCGCAAGTGCAATCAGGCAACGCTGGATGAGACGATGACCTTCATCGAACGGGAAAGACTGTTCGGTCGGGGATGCGGTCTGGTCGATCTTGTGTTGCTTGCTTCAACCCTGATCACAGAGGGAACGCGGCTCTGGACCCTGGACAAGCGCCTTGCTAGCTTGGCGAACCGTTTCAATGTCGGATATCCGGCAGAGCATTCCTGACGACAGAGCAACTTGCAGGATTTTTCCACCGTCCCGACGGGGGGTGATGCAGAGATTTCGCCATCGCCGAATCGAACGGCGTGGGGTCTGCGTGGATCGGCTGGCGCGGTGCCTAATAACTGTTCAAAGTGTTACCTCCCTTGCCTCAGTTCTCCTTACACACTCTCACCTGCTTCACATCCTCCCCTATACGCTCTCATGAGTTCCAGACACACCGGAAGCCCTTCTCTCAACCACTCACCGAACCAGAAGTAGCCAACGAAACCAGCCCGCACCTCTCACGATCCCCAAGGTGCCCGAGCGCGAGCGCGACCGTCTTGTTCAACGCCCCATACGCCACGAGATCACTGGCACTTCCCTTTCCGACACATGACGTCACTTCTTCCTTCCCGGTATCTTCAGGTTCCACTTCAACACTCGTGCCCCAGCTTTCTTACCCGCCTCTCTCTCGGCTTCCATCGCCATCAATCCAACGATCCCGGTTCTGGCGAACGTCTTCACGCGCCAAATCTTACGTTCCGCTTTCACGGCATCAAGCCCGCTCTTACTCTCCTCCATATCCACCGGGAATGTCGGCAGCTTGAACTGGAAATACTTCCCCTGAAGCGTGGTGAACTTGAAGTCACGCAAATCCGGCAGTCTGTCCAAGCCGAGGCTATGCAATTCAATCCCTTTCAGCGTCACCTCGATCCTGACCCGCTTCCGGTGATCCTCCGAGACATCCGCTGTCCCTGCTTTCCGATTCTGCGTGTCAATCAGCTTGTCCATCAACCGGATCATGACGTCGTCTTTCTGCGCCCCCAGAAGCTTTGCCCGTGCCAGGTCACTCTGATCGTCAGGATAAGCATCCACGCTGATTTCAGTCCCGGTGATCCTGGGTGGCTCTGTTATCCCGAAGGTCATCCCGAGCGCATCCGGCACCTGGAACACCGTTGCCAATGATGGCTCCTGCAACTTGATCGCGAACCTGTCGGTGACATTTCTATCCCCGGCGTCGACCGGCTTGACATATGGCTTCCTTCCCTAGATCTGCTCGATGACCGGCTGAACATGCTGATACTGGGTGCCCCGATCAAATTTCACCTCAAACTCGATCCAGTCGATGACGGCGCGGAAACGATAGCCATTGAGGTCGAGCCGCGGTGCGAGACAGAACTTCCCGGTGAACCGTCTCTGCCGTTTGTCAAGGAGCCGGGCTTCGAATTCGAGATTGTAGGGATCGCAGGTGACCTTCCGGAACGGCAGCTGGGCAGTAGCGATCATATTCGCGGAGGTGCGGGGCGTTCCGGTCAATCCGATTTCCTTTCGAACTCATGTTCCTGATGCGGCACGGTATAGGATGCGGTAGGTCTGTCGGACGAAAACCATCGCCTGGTCCTTGTCCCGGTGCCTGAAGAATCGCCATGGACGATCCGATACGTGATCCGCTCTGGCAACCGGCAATAAGCGTCTCAGAGGGGCAGTCGATTGAGGTCGACCCGAAACCTTTCCAGAACGCACAACGCCGGTCTACGGGGCGTAATGCCTACGAATTGCGGCAATCACGCACTTGACAACAAATATCCTCCGTGAAATGCCGACAAAAATCATTGGTTATTCGGCAGGAACATGATTGAGATAATCCCATCGGACTTCTCGCGAATGGCGGCGATGGTCGCTGTGATATTCTTGGCCGGTTCTTCATATGCGTTGAGCGGTGAAGACGAATTTCCCGTGACCATCGATCATGCCTTCGGTCAGACCGTCATCGAAACCCGTCCGGAACGAGTGGCAACGGTTGCCTGGGCCAATCACGAGGTGCCTCTGGCACTTGGCGTGGTGCCGGTCGGCTTCGCGGCAGCAGGGTTTGGAGATGAGGACGGTGATGGCTTGTTGCCTTGGGTAAAGGCCAGGCTGGACGAGTTGGATGCGGATACCCCGGCCCTGTTCGACGAGGGCGACGGCATCGATTTCGAAGCAGTCGCGGCGACTCAGCCCGATGTAATTCTCGCAGCCTATTCCGGGCTGAGCCAAAGCGATTACGATACGCTCAGCATGATCGCGCCGGTCGTGGCTTATCCCGACTCGCCATGGGCGACGGATTGGCGCGAAATGATCCGCATGAATGCGGCCGGTCTTGGCATGGCCAAAGAGGGGGAGGCGCTGATCGGCAGGTTGGAGGATGAAATCTCCGACGCAGCGGGCGAGTATCCCGAACTGACCGGCAAATCGGCAATGTTCATCACCCATCTGGACACGACCGATCTGAGCGTGATCCGGTTTTATTCCGCCAACGACGCGCGCGTGAAGTTCTTCCAGGAGCTCGGGCTGTCGCTTCCACAAAGCGTCCGGGACGCAACGAAAGAAGGCCAGTTCTCGGGCGAGGTCAGCGCCGAGTTGATCGACCGCTTCGAAGATGTCGACATCTTTGTTTCTTACGGCACGCAGGAATTGCTGGACCGGCTGAAGGCCGATCCGCTGGTGGCGCGGATGCCAGCCGTTGCCGATGGCGCGGTGGTCCTGCTTGGCAACGACGCGGTGGGCACAGGCGCCAACCCCACACCGCTGTCGATTTCCTGGGTGCTTGACGAATATGTCGCGATGCTGGCGGATGCCGCGCGCAAGAGCGAATGACCGATACCGGCTACCCTTCTCTGCGGATCGCCGGACGATACCGGCTGCGGCGCGCCGCGATACTTCTGATCCTTGTGGCCGCTGTTGCGATCCTGTGCCTGATGTCAGTTGCAACCGGCACGCGGGAGGTGGGCTGGAGTGATCTTTTGGCGGCGTTGCAGGGGCATAACGACGATGTCGGGCAGGCGGCGGTCGCGATGCGCATTCCTCGCACCCTGCTGGCGGCGATGGCGGGGGCAGCGCTTGGTCTTGCCGGAGCGATCATGCAAGGCGTAACGCGCAATCCGCTTGCAGATCCGGGTATCCTCGGGGTGAATAACGGAGCAGCCATGGCCGTGGTCATCGGCATCGCATGGTTCCAGATGAGTTCCGCTGCCAGCTATGTCTTGGTCGCAATCCTTGGGGCGGGCCTCACTTCCGTCTTTGTATATGCCATCGGCTCGCTCGGGCGCGGCGGGGCAACGCCGTTGAAGCTGGCATTGGCCGGGGCGGCAACCTCGGTAGCGTTCTCGTCCCTGACCATCGCGGTGGTGTTGCCACGCAACGATATCGCGGGCGGCGTAAGATCGTGGCAGATCGGCGGCGTCGGGGGTGCAACCTTCGACCGGATCGAGATGATCCTGCCGGCGATGCTGGTGGGCTTCCTGGTCGCCATGCTTTCTGCCCGGAAACTGAACCTGCTTGCCCTGGGTGACGAGGTTGCTGCGGGGCTGGGTGAAAAGGTCGCTCTGGCGCGCGGCGTGGCGGCACTCTCCGCGGTCATGTTGTGCGGAGCGGCAACGGCGGTTTGCGGTCCCATCGGTTTCGTCGGGCTGGTCGTGCCGCATATCTGCCGTCTCCTGTTCGGTGTCGATCACCGCTGGCTGTTGCCATGCTCGGCGCTCGGAGGGGCGGCACTGCTGATCCTGGCCGATGTGACCGGCCGCCTGATCGCCCGACCGAGCGAGTTGGATGTCGGGATTGTCACCGCTTTCGTCGGCGCGCCTTTCTTTATCTGGATCGTTCGTCGGCAGC
Organism: Paracoccus alkanivorans; assembly: GCF_003697785.1. Classification (GTDB taxonomy): domain Bacteria; phylum Pseudomonadota; class Alphaproteobacteria; order Rhodobacterales; family Rhodobacteraceae; genus Paracoccus; species Paracoccus alkanivorans. The sequence goes on from NZ_QOKZ01000005.1 coordinate 293,927, forward strand.
GGGTGCGTGAACTGTGACCGATTCCGTCTCGCCCCTTGAAGCTCTCGTGACGGGTCGGCTCCGCCGGATACGGCGGCTCAGGTCGGTAATCCTGAGCTTGTTGGCCGCTGTAACCGCATTCTTTGCGCTGACCCTCATGCTGGGGCAAAGTTTCACTCCACCGGGCGATGTCCTCCAGGTCCTTCTGGGGCAGGATGTGCCCGGCGCAAGCTTCACCGTCGGGCAATTGCGGTTGCCGCGTGCGGTCATCTCGGTATTGGCGGGGATCTCCTTTGGATTGGGGGGTGTCGCCTTCCAGATCCTGCTGCGCAATCCCCTGGCCAGCCCCGACATCATCGGCGTCAGTGCCGGGGCCAGCGCAGCGGCGGTATTCGGGATCGTGTTCCTGTCACTCGACGGAGCCGCGGTTTCCGGGCTGGCCATCATCGCGGGACTGGGAGTGGCGCTGCTGATCTATGTCCTGTCCTTCAAGGGAGGCGTGTCCGGATCGAGGCTAATCCTTATCGGCATCGGCGTGTCGGCCATGATCGACAGTTTCATCGCCTATGCACTGGCACGCGCGCCCTCGTGGGATCTGCAAGAGGCCATGCGCTGGCTGAGCGGCAGTGTGAACGGCGCAAGACTGGAACAGGCGGCACCGCTGTTGATCTCGTTGCTGGTATTCGGCGGGTTGTTGCTCGGCCGCCGCCGCGACCTGGAGGCGCTGCGGATGGGCGATGATCTGGCCGCGGCACTGGGCGTGCGGGTTGGCCTTACGCGGTTGCTGGTGATCTTCAGTGCGGTCGGAATGATCGCGGTTGCGACCGCAACCACCGGTCCTATAGCATTTGTCGCGTTTCTGTCAGGGCCGATTGCCGCACGGATCGTCGGACCGAATGGCTCGATCCTGCTCCCTTCGGCGCTGGTCGGGGCGTCGCTGGTTCTGATCGGCGATTACATGGGCCAGTTCGTCCTTTCCAGCCGTTACCCCGTTGGTGTCGTGACGGGGGCATTGGGCGCGCCGTTCCTGATCTATCTCATCATTCGTGCGAACCGGACAGGAAGCTCGCTATGACCGTCGATCACCAGTTGCTTATCCGGGAACTTTCGGCAGGCTATGGCGACAGGCCGATCCTCGAGGGGCTGGATCTGGAGCTGATATCGGGCCGGATCACCGCTATCGTGGGCGCCAATGCCTGCGGAAAATCGACCCTGCTGCGGGTCATGTCGCGGCTTCTTTCTCCTTCTCAGGGCAGTGTGACGCTGGACGGCAAATCCATTCACCGCATGCCGACCCGCGACCTGGCGCGGATCATGGGCCTGCTGCCCCAGTCACCGATCGCTCCCGAGGGGATCACCGTCGCCGATCTTGTCAGCCGTGGTCGGCATCCCCATCACGGCCTGATCTCGCGCTGGAGCCGACAGGACGACGAGGCCGTGGCAGCTGCGCTGGAAGCCACGAAAATCACCGGGCTTGCCGATCGCACCGTGGACGAGCTGTCCGGCGGTCAAAGGCAGCGCGTCTGGATCGCGATGACGCTGGCCCAGCAAACCGACCTGCTCTTGCTTGACGAGCCGACGACCTTCCTGGACGTCGCGCATCAGGTCGAGCTTCTGGACCTGCTCTGCGATCTGAACGCACAGCGTGGCACAACCATCGCGATGGTCCTGCACGATCTTAATCTTGCTGCGCGCTATGCCGATCATCTGGTCGCAATGTCCGGGGGAAAGCTGCATGCGCAGGGCAGTCCGGCGACAGTACTGACCGAGGAGAATATCCGCCAGGTTTTCGGACTTGTCAGCCGGGTCACTATCGACCCGGTATCGGGCAGACCGATGATGCTTCCCATCGGGCGGCACAGGGTCTCGGCTTCTACGGCTGCCGAATAGTCGAGCGATACTGTCGCCTTTGTGCAACTTTAATCGCGTCCAAGCGTCGCGCCCGATGGCGGAGGTTGCATCCCGGAAACGTGATCGCTACTGCGGAACAAAATCCGATTAAAATAATAAGGTTTCGCTCATGGCTCCTCACGCTGCCGCCGGCAAAATTCGGCCTCGACTCCGCACCCTCCTGACCTGTTTCACCGCGCTGTCCACGGTGCCCTTCTGTGCCGCCGCACAAGATGCTTTGGCACAGAGCAGCGGCACGCGTATTTCGCCGGTCTTCCGACTTCCCGAGATCACGCTGGAGGCAACGGGTGTCGGGGGTGATGACGACGCGAATTCCATCGTCGCGCATGAATTGTGGGTCGGCGGCAAGGTTGCGACCAGCCTTCTGGATACCCCGGCCTCCGTTTCGGTGATCACGCAAAAGGAAATCGAACGCCGTGACGCGCAGACCGTGGAAGACGTGCTGCAATATTCCGCTGGCACCATCAGCGACTTCTACGGCACCGACGACCGCAACGATTATTTTCAGATCCGCGGTTTTCAGGCATCGACCTATCGCGACGGAATTACCCTGGGCTCGATGCGCGGCATCCGTGAAGAGCCGCTGGCCTATGAGCGGGTCGAGGTCATTCGCGGCGCCAACTCTACACTGTTCGGCATCGCAGATCCGGGTGGTTCGATCAATTTCGTGACCAAGCGCCCCCGCGCCGAGCGGTTCTCGGAGGTCTTTGCCACGGCCGGTTCCCATAACCGCAAGGAGGTCGGCTTCGATTTCGGCGATACGCTTACGCCGGGCTCCACCCTGTCCTATCGCTTTACCGGCAAGCTCCAGGACAGCGAACGGGAATACGATCATTCGCAGGACGACGAGAAGTTCCTGATGGGCGGCCTGACCTGGCAGCCGAGCGACGCCACCTCACTGAGCCTTGTCGCCGATTACCTGGAGCGCGAGGCGACACCGAACAGCGGCGGCTATCCGCGCCACGGCGACTATGACCGGGACCTGTTCCTGGGCGAACCGGATTTCAACTATCTGAATGTCGAGCGCAAATCAGTCAGCCTGATCGCCGAGCATGATTTCGGCGGCGGCCTGACTTTCCGTTCCAACCTGCGCTACAGCCGGACGGCGGACGATTACGGCTATGTCTATATAAGTGGAGACGACGGTGAGTTCCCCGTTCCGCGCGATTATATCGCCTCGGACAGCGAGGCCGACGAGATCACCGGCGATGCGATCCTGCAATATGACCGTAGCTTCGGGCAGGTCGACAGCAGCACCCTGGTGGGGATCGAATACCGCGACGTGTCCTCGGAACAGTCGTCCTACTTTGCCGGGGCAGCCCCGATAGATCCGCGCAACCCGGTTCATACCGGAGCCCCGGAAAGTCTCAGCCAATATCGGAATCTTCAGCGCGACAGCACAACGAAGGCCGTTTTCCTGCAACAGAACCTGTCCTTTAACGACAGGATCATCGCGACGCTAGGTGCCCGGCATGATTGGCTGGATATCCGTGAAAACGACCGGCTCAACGAGGTGATCTCCGAGGATGAATTCTCGGAAACCTCCATCCGCGGCGCCCTGACCTACAAGGTGACGGATGAGATTTCGACTTATGTGAGCTATGCCGAATCCGTGGCTCCTCCCTTGCTTGGAGTCGAGCCCGAGCGCGGCGAGCAATACGAAATCGGCGTCAAATACGAACCCGCCGGCACCAACGCGCTGATCAGTGCAGCGATCTACGATCTCAGCAAGACCAACATCACTGTCGTTGATCTTGATACGAACGAACGTTCGCTGGTCGGCAAAGTCCGCGTCCGTGGCTTGGATATCGAGGCCAAGGCGGAAATCCGGGATAATATCAGCCTGACGGCATCCTATTCATATGCGAGTTCCAAAGTGGTGCGTTCGAATCCGGTGCGCCGCATCGATGACGCCGGAAACCCCATACAAATCGATGTCGTCGGCAACGAGATGGAGACGGTTCCCAATCACATGGCCTCGCTCTGGCTGGACTATACGCTGCTAGGCGCGGGCAATCGCGGCGACATGACATTCGGCCTGGGCGCGCGTTACGTCGGCTCCTATTATTTTGCCACGACCAACGATACCGGCAAGAGCGACGCGACCATTCTTCTGGACGCCGCTTATAGCTACGACCTGTCGCAAGACACCGAATTGTCGGTCAACATCCACAATCTGCTGGACGAACAGCATGTGGTCGGCCGTGGTTCTGCGGATTATTACAATCCCGGCAGGTCGGTTTCGGCGACACTGCGGCATCGCTGGTAAGCGGGGCCCGCTTCGGCAGACGAAGCCGTCTGCCGAAGTCACATCACGACTCCGGATGGTAGGTCAATTGATTGAGCGATGTTGTCGATGATCAGCCGCAGCGCTTCGGCTGCCCTTCAGGATAGCCGGCAATAAACCTCCCAGAGAGGCAGTTCGCTTGAAGGCTACCAACAAACCCCTCCGTAACCCACAACGCCGCTCTACGGCGCGTAATGCCGGCGAAAACGGATCGTGTGATCGCCTTCTGTGGTCGTCAGGTTTGCGAACACCTCCAACCTGGCCGGCACGAAGCATAAGGTCTCGCCGCGATAGACGTGGATGATGGTTTCCGGGTGATGACCTTCGGCAAGCAACTGGCGGCAATAGTCAAGAAGCGACGGCTCGACCAGCAAATCAATCCTGATCGTCGGCTTCCCAACGGTGGTGGCGTTGATAATGGCGGGTATGGGTCTCGGGTGATTCAATTACGAACTCCTTGGCTGTGCAAGGGAAGGATTTCCGTGTTGCCATGTCCATTTAGCTTCCAACCTGAAGTGTGACGTATGGAATGCGGATTATTTGCCACTGCCGATGCGGTGCAGTATTGCGGCTACGGCAACACCAATATTCCAAGCGCAATGCCTCGGTCTGCGGCACTTTCGAAGGAATTCGGAAATGTCGCCAAGGTCCGTAATCAGGCGAATTTATGTTTCCTTTTTGTTCTTGTTCGCTATGATCCATGCATAAGCCGTCGTGGAGGTAGTCATGGTGGATCAGTGGGAAAAGTTTGAGCGCTTTAAATCCCTTCATGCCCAGAGTCAGGCATTTGTGATTCCGAATCCCTGGGACGCCGGATCAGCACGCCTGTTGGCGAGTCTGGGATTTGAGGCTCTCGCCACGACGAGCGCCGGGTTTGCGTTCTCGAAGGGCAAGCTCGATTCCTCTGGCTGCCTTGAACGGCGTGAAATCCTGGATAATGCAGCCGAGATTGTTGCTGCCACGGATCTACCGGTTTCGGCTGATCTGGAGGATGGCTTTGGTGCAGCGCCGGATATCTGTGCAGAAACAATCCGCCAGGCGTGCGAGGTCGGGCTGGTCGGCGGCTCAATCGAGGACGCGACGGGAGACCCCTTGAAACCCATCTATGATTTCTCCCACGCGGTTGAGCGCGTTCACGCTGCCGCCGAGGCAGCTGCTGGCTTGCCTTTTCTTTTGACGGCAAGGTCAGAAAACTTCCTCTGGGACAATCCTGATCTGGATGACACCATCAGGCGGCTTCGGGCGTTCTCTGATGCCGGGGCTCATGTCCTCTATGCACCGGGATTGCCCGATATCGATACGATCCGCACTGTCTGCACTGCCCTGGACAAGCCGGTGAACGTGGTCATGGGTTTGCGCGGGCCAAATTATTCCGTTGCCGAACTGTCGGATGCCGGCGTGCGTAGGGTAAGTGTCGGCGGCTCCTTCGCACGCGCGGCTCTTGGCGCGCTGATGCGAGCGGCTGAAGAAGTGAGAAACGTCGGCACTTTTGGTTATGCTGCAGATGCGCTTCCGGCGAAGATCATCAAGAATCTGATGACTTGGAAAAGCGTGACCAACGTGAGTGAATAAACCTGGTCCCGGTTGATACCGCCGATCAGAAACTCTGCCAAATTGCAGGCGGATGCACGGCTGCCCGCTTAGCATTCTGGGCAACGCCCACAGACTCGATTTCCGGGGCGCTGAGCGGGGGCAAGCTTTCGCCGGTGCATCAGACTTAACAATTGCTTACACGGGCTGTATGAGTCGCTGCGCGCATCCACGGGCATGCATACGCATCGCCGTGCGGCTTCAGCAATAACGTTCCACGAAAGCCATCTGTTGATCGCTATACCGGTCGCCATGGGCAAACCCGGCAGGAAGGATACGCTCGATCTCCGCGATATCCGTAGCGTCAAGATCCGCAACTTGCCAATCCCGCAGATGGTCCGCCGTCCGTGTGCCGGGGATCGGGATGATGTGTTCTCCCTGCGCCAGAACCCATGCCAGCGCCGCGCCCGGAACCGTCCAGCCCCGCTCGGCGCAAAGATCGCGGAAAGGCGCAATGACGGCGAGGTTCGCGGAGAAGTTCGGCTCGATGAAACGCGGGTTGGTATCCCGAAAGTCGATACCTTCGCGGAAATCCCGTTTCAGCGGCTCGCGCCCGAACATTCCCCGTGCCAGGGGAGAAAAGGCGACGAAGGCGGCGCCGAGCTCACGACATGTCTGGATCAGGCCAAGCTGAGGTAACCGCGTCCAGAGGGAAAACTCGCTCTGAACCGCGGTTACCGGATACTCGGCATGGGCGCGGCGCAAGGTCGATGGCGCGACCTCGGACAGACCATAGCCGCCGATCTTTCCCTCCTGCACCAGCTTCGACATCGTTCCGGCCAGATCCTCGATCGGGATCTCGGGTTGGCGGCGGTGGATGTAATAAAGCTCGACATGTTCGCGCTTGAGCCTGCGAAGCGATTCTTCAAGGCATTGGCGGATATAGGGCTCGTCATTGCGCACCGCGCGTGGCGGCCCATTGATGATGCCGCATTTCGTGGCGAGGTGCAGATCCCGGCGCCCCCATTTGCCGATGATCTGTTCCGACACGCCCAAGCCGTAGACATTTGCCGTGTCGAAATGACTGATGCCGGCGTCTGCCGCAGCATCAAGGCAGGATAGCGAGATCGCCTCATCTGTCGCACCAAACATCCCGCCAAAGCTCATCGCGCCAAAGCCGATGGTGCCGACATTGCGGTTGCCGATCAGTCTTTGTTTCATTCATGCCTCTCATGCCGCGATGCGGCATCGAAGCGCGGCGTATCCAGGCAGTCAAGCGAAAGCAGCCAATTTGCCACCGGCCGGCCGGCTCTCTGTTGCCTGCCGAGACCGCAGCGCATTGCTGTCCAACACTCCCATACGACTACACGCAGGCACTTCGACAAACAGCAGCACCGCCTCGCAAACAGCCCGAATCTTGGTCATTTCCCCGAATCTGTCGCTTAGCACTTGGGCTATTCGTGTAATGCCGCGCTGCAAAGACGCGATTGGCTTCATTGGACTTGCGCAGTGACGGACGGATGTAACGCTAATGTGTGCCGCAAGCCAGTATATCGGCACAAGGGTCAACAGGAACCGCGACGAGTTTGAACTGTAGGCTGCCTTGCCGATCCTGGCAGTAGGGCTGAGCAGGCGCGACAACCAGGCCAGAGCCGAAGGGAAGCAACGATGAACAAGATGATCATTAACGAACTGACCCGCGACGACCTGACAGCACTAATCCTGCGTGCCAAGAAGCATGCGGGATTGAGCTGGGCCGAGATTGCCGAGAGGATCGGCATGTCGCCGGTCTGGACCCATTCCGCCGCGACCGGCATGAATGCCTTTCCCGAGGACAAGGCCCGCGCCTTCGCCGAATTGCTGGGCCTGCCCGACAGCACCGTAGATCTGTTGGTCGAAAGCCCGCTCAAGCATTGGGACCAGACGGTGCCGACCGATCCCTGCATCTATCGCCTTTACGAGATCGTCGGGGTCTATGGCCCCACGATCAAGGCGATGATCAACGAGGAATTCGGCAATGGCATCATGTCGGCCATCGATTTCTCGATGCAGGTCGAGCGCGAGCCGAACGCAAAAGGCGACCGCGTCAAGGTCACCATGTCCGGCAAATATCTGGAATACGCGAACTGGTAGTGCCCGGCCTTTAGGGACGCCCAACAGGAAGGAAATACCATGTCTTACGTCACCCCGCCCGATTTCGCCCGGAAGATGATCGATGCCGGCGAGTCCAAGGTCTTCATGTCCACTAGGGATACCTTGATCCGCGCCTATATGGCCGGCGCAATCCTTGCGCTCGCGGCGGCTTTCGCCGTGACGGTCACCGTCAATACCGGAGAGCCGCTGATCGGGGCGTTGCTGTTCCCGGTCGGGTTCTGCATGCTGTATCTGCTGGGCTTCGATTTGCTGACCGGCGTGTTCACGCTGGTTCCGCTGGCGCTGCTGGACAAGCGCAGCGGGGTCACCATGAAGGGACTCTGGCGGAACTGGGGGCTGGTCTTCTGCGGCAACTTCGCGGGTGCCTTCACGGTCGCGGTCTTCATGGCGATCATCGTCACCTTCGGCTTTTCCGAGGCCCCGAACGCGGTCGGCGAGAAGATCGGCCATATCGGCGAGGGGCGCACGCTTGGCTATGCCGCCCATGGTGCTGCAGGTATGCTGACGCTGTTCGTGCGGGCGGTGATGTGCAACTGGATGGTTTCGACCGGCGTAGTCGCGGCAATGATGTCAACCAGCGTCTCGGGCAAGATCATGGCCATGTGGATGCCGATCCTGGTGTTCTTTTACATGGGGTTCGAGCATTCCATAGTGAACATGTTCCTGTTTCCGGCGGGGATCCTGCTGGGCGGACAATTCACCTGGCTGGATTACCTGTTCTGGAACGAGATCCCGACAGTGCTGGGCAACCTGGTCGGCGGGCTGACCTTTGTCGGCGCGATGATCTACGCGACGCATTACAAGACCTCTTCCCCCCGGACTCGTGATGCCGGCCTGCACCATGATGACAATGCTGCTACGGTGCCTGCCGAATAAACGCATGTCAGGTTTCGCACGCTCGGCACTCGGTTCACTCCAAGGAAAACCCGCAAAGCTGGTATGATCGGGACGGGCATAGAGCCATGAGGCGGGTCTGCCGGAGGCCCATTACAACTTGTCACCTCCGCTTTCTGGTTCGGTCGCCGTTCTGTGTAACTGCATATTTTTTCTGCATGACCCGTTCGGACTTGGCTTGGCAGCGCCCTGCTAGTTCTGGCCTTGGACGTAATATTAACGCGGTCATGGCGTAACAATTCGTCAAGCTGATCATGGAAAAGAATGGCATCGGCGTAACAAAACCGCATGTTGGAGAACCGCCAGAAATCTCGCCCAGAAGAGGTGTAGTATTACCGGCAACATTCGGAAACGGATCCACAAATTACAAGGCACCTTGCCGCCCAAAAGGCCATCAAATGTCACGCAAAACTGACGAGAACCGCGCTCATGAAAATTTTCTCGCGGTCAGTGCCCGATAGCAGGACAGCGATCCTCCACCCCCCGACATTGACTGGTGCGCCAGCACCATGCCAATCTCTGAAAGTTCAGCTGCAATACCTGACGCGTCGAAGCCCCCTACCCTCCAACGATCTCGCTGATCTGCACGATGGGCGCGATATCTGTATAGTTGGCGACGTCCGCGCGGATCTCCGCGCGATGGGGCCCTAACGCCTCCTGGAATATCTCCAGGGTCGGCGAGTAGACGTGGCAAGCCGCGACGAATTCCGGCGTGCTTCCAGGTTCGCCACCCGCAACACCCTTCTCGATCTCGTAGCGCAGGCAGGCATCACCGAGCCGTTCCTGGATCATTGGCATGTGGCGGGTGCGGTAGTAGTCGTGATCGAACCTGGAGCCGCCATCGGCCGGATAGTAGACGCTCATCTTGATCATGGCCGGACTCCTGCCTGAACGCTCCAAAGAACCAGGAGAGGTCCGGAGAAATGGGAACGTTTCTTCATTCAAACCATCTGTTCTGCATATGCGTAGTGAAGGCGAAAATTTCTGTCGCTCGAGAACGCTAACCCTAACCTTCCACAAAGCAAACCTAGTGCCACGGCATATGCGAGAGGGGCGGCGAAATCCCGCAACATGGGAACAATGACAGAACCAAGATCAATGAATCGTTTCTGCATTGGAACCGAATGACGCCTTCGACGGCACACCCCAACGAATACAGGCCAGTGGTTTGGACAGACCGGGCGCGACGATGTAACACTCCAACACACACGCCCAGATTTGGAGCGAGTTAGCAGTGATATCCTTTGGCTCCGAGTTTTGGCTCATTAATGGCCCCGTGGTAACCGGCGCAACGGGGTTCACGTTTCCAACGCGTATGGCTGTGGTTCGACTGCCGGGGGAAGGCGGATTATGGATTTGGTCTCCGGTAGCTTTGACCCAGGATGTTCGAGCCGCCGTCGATGCCCTTGGTCCCGTGCGCCATCTGATTGCCCCCAATAGCCTACACCACATGTTTCTCGCCGATTGGGCCGCTGCCTACCCTGATGCAAGGGTTCATGCCACAACCGGTCTGACACAGCAGATCGCAGGGACAGCGATACATTCGACCATGAACAATGAACCGGACCCGGCCTGGGCCGGGGTGATCGATCAGGTGGTCGTATCAGGAAACCGAATCACGACGGAAGTGGTGTTCTCCACCGGGCGTCGGCCACAGTGCTGGTGACGGATCTCGTGCAGCAGATCCCGCGAGACTGGTATCGCGGCTGGAGGGCCGTAGTCGCCCGGCTCGACCTGATGACCGCCCCCATACCGTCTGTGCTCCGAAAATTCCGTTTGGCAACCACGGACAGAGTCGCAGCGCGGGGTGTCATCGGGCGCGTTCTGGAATGGCCTGCCGAGCGCCTCGTGATGGCGCACGGCAAGCCACTACAGTCAGGCGGAAAAAAGGCACTATCGCAGGCTTTCGAGTGGTTGATGCGGTAGACCATGCCATCATGTGTCATGGAAAAGTTAGCCTGTTTTCCCAGGCTATAGCCCGATGATCCGGAATCCCGCCAAGACCATGAGGATTCCAATCACAACGATTGGCCAGATGGACATCTGCACGCCCACCCCGATAGCCAGCCCACCAAGCGCAAACAAGGCATAGCCAAACCCGGCCTCGATGAGAATGCGCATGCCTGCGGCAAGCCGTTTCAAGATAGCGGTCACGATCTCTCCCTTACCGGGCCGGGTTCAGTATCCTGCGGTCAATGCTGCCCTCTCGGGAATTGCCATGCAATCTTCTTGCGTTGATCGGCGCGATGCACCCAACCTTCGCAGTGTCGGTTCCGGGCGGCAATGTGCTATTCTCGGCTCACATTGTCGAGGAGAGACCGGAATGTCCGAACAGGTGACGATCTGGACCTATGATTGGGTTCCCGAGGGACCCCGGGGTTTCGTGCGCGACATGCGGCTGAGATGGGCGTGCGAGGAAGGCGGGCTTGCCTACTCCGTGCGAACAGTCCCCTTCAAGGACCGGGGGCCTGATCATTTGGCGCGTCAACCCTTTGGCCAGGTTCCATTCCTGAGCGATGGCGAAGTTGAAATATTCGAGAGCGGCGCGGGGCTGCTGCATCTCGCCCGGAAAAGCGAAAAACTCATGCCACGCGACCCTGTAGGAGAAGCTCAGACGTTGCAATGGGCGATCGCCGCGCTCAACTCGATCGAGATGGTTTCGGTCCCCTGGTGGTTTCTGGAAGTGACTGGCGCCGAAGAGAATAATCTGGCCGGCTGGCTGGAAAGCCGCCTCAACCACATGGAGAACGTCCTGAAGGAGCGGAAATGGTTGGCCGCCGACCGCTTTACTGTCGCAGACCTGTTGATGGCCGATGTTCTGCGGGTGGCAAGGGTTCGTTCGTTCGGGGATCGGCCGGCGACGGAGTCCTATGTGGCGCGGATCACGGAACGCCCCGCGTTCAAGAAGGCTCATGCCGGCCAAATGGCGCATTTCGCAAAGGCCGATTGAGGTTACTCATCACGCACGAGAACTGAAGTGGCAGCATGCAAACGAATGCGGAAACGGACCAGCGTAGCGAAGACAGCCATTCTGAGACCTCTCTGTCCGTATCAGTGTCATCCAGGTTGGGCCCCAATCGCATATGGGCGTTGACCGATCGGAGCCCTCACCGAACCTTGGAGTAGACGATGCAATCCCGAGGTTGACCCGAGATATTCGGATGCTGAGCATAACGGCGCAGGATGCCTTCGCGCGTCATTCCCGCTTTCTCCATGACGCGGGCAGATGCAAGGTTATCCACGTCGCAGAACGCTTCCGCCCTGAATACGTTGGGGTGCGATAAGGCATGGCCTACTAACCAGCGCATAACCTCCGAAGCGCACCCCTTACCCCAAGCTGAAGCTCGCAAGACATAACCATAGTTCACGCGATGTCCATTGAGCCGAGAATGGAACATGCCCATCAGATCACCGGGTTGTTGACGTTGGAATGCGACGACTGGAAATCCTTTATCCTGATCCCATTCGGATACTGCGAGTTTAAGGAAGGCTGCCGTATCAACCACATTCGCGTGCGGCTTCCATCTGAGAAACCGGGTAACCGTCGCGTCAGTCGCGTAGCTATGGAAAATTGTTTCCGCGTCATCCATTCTCACACGCCTGAGAATATAATGACGGGTCCCGAACTCATTGGGAAGGCGATAAGGTTCATTCATATGGATACCTTACCCGGTTGGCACAGCCCCACAACAGCCTGGATGTCCGCAACGCCCCGCATTGCCATCGGCCAAGCACGTGTTGCGTGGACAATATAGGAAACGAGCCCAAAGCCGCGGTTGCCTTGCACGGACGGCTAATTTAGCATGCTGTTATGTTTCAACGCGCCAATATTCGCCCGGCACAGGATGCGGATGTTAATCAGATCAGTGACCTGGTGCAGCGCACCATCCGTATAAGTAACGGAAGGGATTATTCTGCTGCAGTCATTGAGCGTGTGGCGAACAACTTTACGACTGGGATGGTTCACGAGTTCCTCCGGCAGAGGGCCGTTTTGGTAGCCCATGATGCTGAAAAAATCGTGGGCACGGCAGGTCTTCAGGGCGACGTGGTGCGAACAGTTTTCGTGCTTCCTGAAATGCAAGGGTTGGGCATCGGGCGCCAGCTCATGGACGCCATCGAAACCTTAGCAAATCGTGAAGGCGTGCCTATACTTCGTGTTCCCGCATCATTGACGGCCAGATCGTTTTACGCTCGCCTCGGATACGTTGAGATCAACGAAGTCCTCCACGGCGAAGAACGCACCATAGTCATGGAGAAGGTCCTCGGCTAGCTTGCGGACAGCGTCTGCTGCGTTGCCGTCCAGGCAGATACGATGTTGCGAATGGAAAAAATGACAGGTTGGAGACCTTAGCGGTCTCCTCTGCCTTCTGGTTCTTCCTTGGTCGTGCAATCCATGTTACTCGAATGTCTCGTCGTCAGGCTTCGTTTCCCATTCACACTCTGAAGCTGCACCAATGTAGTGCCAACGTCGGTAGAAAAGCTAGCATCGATGGTGGAAAACTGGCCTAGGCTGTGTGGAAACTTTTGCGGCCAGACCCGCGCGCGACGTTATCGGTTCAGAGGGAGTGTTTCGCTTGATCGGTCGTCTCCCGCCCGCCTGCGGGCCACGGAGAGGGTGCTGGATGCCTTCCCGCAGCGTTTTCTGCCTGTTCAGCCGGGAATAGCCGCCATCAGCCTGCGGATGCCGATAAGGGCGACCATGCGCTTGATGTTATAGGCCAACACGTTCAACGCCATTTCGGTCCTGACGCCTCGAAGGCGGCGCGTCAGGAAATGGGTGACCCCCATCCAGGCTTTGATCGTTCCGAAGGGATGCTCGACCGTACTTCGGCGCAGGGTCATGGGATCGGCGTCGCTGCGCAGGCGGTCGCGCATCTCGTCCACCAGATGCTCGTATTCCCAGCGGGTGATGCGGCGCTCCTTGCCCGTGGTGCAGCGCGACTGCACAGGGCAGTGCTGGCATTCATTGGTCCAGTATCGCCGGACCTTGAGCCCGTCTTCCTCGCGCGTGTAGCGATAGGTCAGCTCATCCCCTGTCGGGCAGATATAGACGTCGCGCGCGGCGTCATATTTGAAGTCGGCCTTCACATACATGCCCTTGCTGAGGTTCCCGGATGTTTCCGGGCGTGGCAGGGTCGCAGTGATACCAGCATCGTGGCAGGCGACGATCTCGGCGCCGCTGAAATAGCCCTTGTCGGCGAGGGCGTGCAGATCATCACGCCCAAGCGCCTCCTTGGCTGCAATCGCCATCGGGCTGAGCTGGTCCCGGTCGAACCCTTTGTTCGTGACGTCATGGGTGACGATGATGTGGGTTTCGGTATCCAGGCACATTGCGCATTGTAGCCCACCATGCCGCTGTTGCGCGCGCTGGTGGCCATGGCGCGGGCATCCGGGTCGGTCAGGGATATCTGGCCATCAGGGGCATCGGCCAGCGCCGTGTCCATCGCCTTGAGTTTCCCGATCTCCTGCTTCAGGCGCCCGTATCGCTGCGCCAGATGCGCAACCCTCTCGGTCCGCGCTTCGCCTTCTTCCTGCCGGTCGATGCGGACCATCTCGGTGATGTAGCGTTCGACGTCCGCTTCCAGATGCGCGAGGCGGCTGGCGATCTTGCCCTTGGTGAAGTTCTTGTCGCGGTTGTTAACCGCCTTGAATTTGCTGCCATCGATGGCCACGCAATCCCCCTTCAGCGTGCCGATACGGCGGCACAGCTCGACAAATTGCGCGCAGGTCTTGCGGATGGCCGCACTGTTCTCACGTCGGAAATCCGCGATGGTCTTGTGATCCGGCACCAGCCTGCTGGTCAGCCACATCACCTCGACATTGCGCCCCGCCTCGCGCTCCAGCCTTCGACTGGAGGGGATACGGTTGAGATAGCCGTAGATGAACAGCTTGAGCAGAACCGCAGGGTGATATCCGGGCCGCCCCGTGCGTGCAGGTGCTGAACGGGCGAACCCAAGGCCGGGCAGATCGAGTTCATCCACGAAGAGATCGACGACGCGCACGAGGTTGTCCTCGTCGATCCAGTCCTCCAGGCGATCCGGAAAAAGCGTGATCTGACCGCGATCAACCCCTTCAATGAAACCTGACATAAATGCACCCCCTGTATCATAGAAAACATACCACATCTTGGGGTTTCCACACAGCCTCGGCCGACAGCGGACATTCAAGCGGTGGCAACGAAAGTCCGTTTCGTCCCGCAACGCGAACCTACCTCTTCGAGATACTACGGCTTTTCCGGCCCCTGCGTAGATTGCCATGTATCACATAAATTAGATGACCTGTTATTACGAGTTGAGCAATCTTTCCATGAGGAGCGATATCCTCCCAACCCGTTAGGATGACATAAGTCGAGCCGGCAGAAAGCAGCAGAATTTCACCCCAGGCGATCGCCCGAGATACTGGGTGCTCTGCCCGCCGAAGCCAATCGATTCCTGAACCGATGGCTCCGAGCGTTCTTACAACAATATTCTCATCAGCCATCAAGTCCGCCAGAGCCAGTTCGCTGCTGCAGTGATGGTATCAAGAAGGGGAACGTCCGCAAAGTCCGCAGATCGACACGCAGAGTCCAGACCGGCCACTCATGTGCTGCGGATATAATGAAGCGCCTTCGCTTATGCAGAAGAACACCACGATCCCCGGTGACCTTCTACCTCCCTTCGTTTTTCGCGTGGGCGCTTCCGCATTTCGGCCATTCACCAGTGTCGCGACAACCTGTGCTTCTAGCAATACACCGCTGCGGACGGTGTTGAACGACGCCTGAGGGCTGCGAGGCGGTCCTGTGTCGCGCGTTCGCTGCGGGGGCGTTCAGGCATGGGCGGCCTCCGGTTCACATGTCTCTACTACTGAAACAGGCAGGCGCACCCGGCCGGTCAGCAGCGCCTGCATCATGGCTTGCTTGATGTCTCGGGTCTTTGCGAGCCTTGCCTCAAGGGCAGCAATTTCGGCTTCCATGTCCGACAGAACGCGGGCGATGACTCTCTGCTCGTCAGGCTCGGGAAGCGCGATCTCTGCGCTCGCGATGTGCTTACGATTTGTGGCGTAGACCTTCGTGCCTGCCGCCAGCCTACGAAGATGGGCGATGAACGCTGGGACGAACTGCAGGTACCCCTTGAAGCCATCGGCGAGCACCTGCTTGTCGAAGCGGGCCGCAATCGTGTGTTGCCCGGCTACGGCCTCGATACCGCTGGCGCCCTCGATCTCCAGTGATTTCCCCACGCCAAGGAGATCTTCGGAAGCGTCGACAAACACGACATCACCATCCTCGAGACGGGTCAGACGAGCAGCGGCGGCCGCCGAGAGGCGCGGCATTATCGCTTTGTTCACATCGAGACGGATCGATGACGAAACGTGGATGTCGCCGTAGTGGAGATAGCAAACCGGATCATTGACGGTGAGCTGTGCGCGCGAATGCACGCCGTTGCGTAGGAAGGAGACATGGTCGCCTAACCGCTTTACCTGCCAGGGATCCGTGAAGCCCGGCATTCGGGTCTCGCCGATGAGCAAGCGCTGCATCGCGCCAGTCCGCAGATCACGCTTCTTGGTAATGAGTCGGCGGATCGCCGCCATCCCCACCGCCGCGCTCGATCCGCCCCACAGTGCGGCGTCTCCCACGGTCCCCGCGCTTATCGGGTCCGGGTCCCCATCGGTCGTGCCTCGGCTATGCCGTGTCCGGCGGCAGGGTCGAGGTCATCTCGGCGATCGCCTGGAACTCGTCGAGGAATTCCGGACGGTGCTGCATCAGATAACGGACGACCCGCGCGTTCCCGAGCAGCTTCCCGAGGTAGCTCTTGATGACGGTCAGTTGCAGGTGATCCTGGCCGTAGGTCTCCTGGATCGAGGTGATCGACTCCTGCAGACGCGCGAGTTCGTTCTCCATCCGGGCCATCGCCTCCGGAGTGATGCCCTTGATGTGCTTAGGCTTCGAGCCTTCCGCGAGCTGCGTCTGTGGTGTGCCAGCCAGGATCGCCGAAGCATAGGCGACCGAGTAATTGTTAGCGTTGACCAGCAACTCGGCAGCCTCGATCTGGCGCAATGGTCTCATTTTCCGAAGGATCTCGAACACGGCCATCGGACAGGGCTTGTCCTTGAGGATGGCGACCGTCTCCTCGCTGATCCCGTCGAGCATGCGGACCTTGCGCCGAACGCTCTGGGGGTTGATATCCAGCGCCTTGGCGATCTTCTCTTCCGGGACACCGCGCTCGATGGCACGCAGAATCATCTTGTGCTCCTGGACCGGCGACAACCGGCTGATCCGCTTGTTGTAGGTGAAGGCCTCGTCGTCGGTGGAGATAAGACACTCGACCTTCTCGATGCCGAGGTCCTTGTTCGAGCCTTTGCTGCCATCGCGCAAGACCTCACCGAAGCCGGATACTCTGACGCCGACGCGGCCGCCTTGCAGAAGGAAGCGGAGTTCTACGGCGAGATCCGCTCCGCCATCAAGAAGCACTCGGGCGAGGAGCTCGACATCAAGCCTTACGAAGCGGATATGCGGCATCTGCTAAATACCTATGTCCAAGCCGACCCGGCGGCCGACTTGGGGGAGCTGGACCAGCTCCCGCTGACCGAGCTCATCATCGAGACGGGAATCCACGACGCAATTGCGCGAAAGCTCAACGAGAAGGGCAAGCTCACGAAGAATGCCATTGCCGAGGGGATCATCAACAACGTCCGCAAAACAATCATCCGGGACCAGCTCACCGATCCCCGATTCTACGATCACATGTCGAAGCTTTTGGACGATCTGATCAAGCAGAGCCGGGCAGACGCAGCCGCCTATGAGGAGTTCCTCCGCAAGGCGGAAGAGCTGGTTAAGAGGCTGGCTTCGAAGCAACCCGACGCGGGCGTTCCTTCAGCGCTGCATGGCAAACGGGAAGCGACGGTCGTCTTCAACAACCTCGCGTCGATATCGGCCTCTACATTCCAGTGCCCTGCAAATGACGATGACAAGGCCGCACTGGCCCTGCGGATCGATCTGGCCGTTAGGGAACGCGCACCCGCGGGGTGGAAGGGCGACCAGGCACGCGAGGCGCAGGTACTCAATGCTCTGTTTCCCATTCCCGACCGCGATCGCGATGCCACGTTGGCGCTGTTCGAGATCATCAAGAATCAGCCGGGTTACTGATGACGGAAACGATCCAGCTCGGCGACATAACCATCGCGATGACCCGCAAGGGTTTCTGGATCGATACTGTGATCCTCATCAGCAAGGACGAGAACCTGACCAAGAGCCACGCTCGCTATGTCGAGGCTTGCCTGATCCGCGGCGTTGGGAGCAATCCTCGCTGGACTATCCCCAACTCGCGGACACCGTCCGACGACGCCGGCAAGCTGCCTCTGCCCGAGCGCGCCGCGATGGAGGAGTTCGTGGATCAGACAAAAACGCTAGTTGGTGCGCTTGGTTGGGATCTGTTCCGTGAAATTCGCGGGCGAACGCCAGATCCGATGTTGGAGCGGGATCTGCCGAAGGCTAGCGCCCATGAGAGCCCCCGGTTTTTCTTTCGTGGCGAGGGGTTCACGGCTGATATGGAGATCGGGCCATCCGGGGACTTTGTCGTTGCAGCCGGATCGAAGGCGAGAGTTCGAACGACGCGAACAATTCCGAGAGGCACAGTTACCCTCAGGAACACCCTCATAGAGAAGGGCGTCCTTCGCGAAGAAGGTGATTTCCTCATCTTCACAAGCGACTACAGCTTCACGTCCGCATCTGCCGCAGCTGCGACCGTCATCGGCGCGAGCGCAAATGGCCGAATTCTCTGGAAGCTTCCCGATGGACGCACCTACGCGGACTGGGAGACGAGCCAAGACGTATCGAACGGGACTTCCAGCTGACATTCACCAGAGAATGGTCCAGGCGTTCGATTTCTGTTCCATAGCGGCGAATGCCACTGAAATCGAAGTGATTAGCTGTGCCAGTCAAAAATTGACGCATTTTCAGCCACTTGGATAGAATTCACTAAATCCGCGCAGGCAACAGGTCCGGAGAATATCGGCCCCGAGAGACCGCTTCGGGGCCTCGCGACGGCAGGGCCAGTGCTCAGCCCCTCCCGCATAACCCTCGAAAACAACGAGAAAATCCGGCCGGAACCGGATCGGGAGAACGCTTTCGCAGGGGCAAGTGGCGGAGCGAGAGGGATTCGAACCCTCGAGACGGTTCCCCGCCTACACACTTTCCAGGCGTGCGCCTTCGACCACTCGGCCACCGCTCCGTGAGCGGTGGTCTAGCCTGCGTGGCGGCGCTGTGCAAGTCAGAGCTTTGCAATCCGCTTCTGTAATTCCGCCAGTTGCCTGCGGATTTCCTCCATATCGCCGGCATCGCCGGCGCGGGTGCCTTTCCCCGAGGATTTGGATGCACCCGTTTCCTCTGCTCCCTCATCCGCCATACCGTCGGATTCGGGTCCGGAACTGCCCGGCCAACCGCCCATCATCGCACGCAGGAACATCTGCTGCTGGCGCTGCATCGCCTCGAAACCCGGGACGTTGCTCATCGGGTTGGGAATCGTCGCCATGTTTTCCATCAGCTTCGACTGGCTCTCCCGCAATATCTCGAAGCTTGCCGCGAGAAACTGCGGCACCACCGAGTTCGTGCTGGAGGCATAGCTGCGAACCAGATCCGTCAGCACGTCGATGGGCAAAACACTCTCGCCGCGGCTTTCATGCTCGGCGATGATCTGCAGAAGATATTGCCGGGTCAGATCGTCGCCCGACTTCAGATCGACGATCTTGACCTCGCGCCCGTCGCGGATAAAGGCGGCGATATCCTCGAGCGTGACGTAATCGCTGGTTTCGGTATTGTAGAGCCGTCTGCTGGCATAACGCTTGATCAGCAGCGGGGCAGATGTCGTGGCCATTGGGGCCCCTTCTCTTGATCCGTTTTCGCAATGATGGGTCCAGCGTCGCGAAAAGGCAAAGGAAAAAGGACAATATACCAACCGGCCAATAACGTCCGGACATGAAAAAGGGGCGGAAAACCGCCCCTTCACAGGATAACATGCCAGCCGATTACTTCGCGGCGGCAGCGGTGGCCTTCTTGACGGCGGCCTGAGTTTCGCGCGTGGCTTTTTCGGCGACTTTCTGAGTTTCCGCAGCAACATCCTTGCCGGCGGTCAGCATCAGGTCGACGGTGTCCATCTGCACTTTCTTGGCCACTTCGGCGAAGGAAGCCATGTGCTCGGCGGCGACTTCGGCCGAAGCCGAGGCGAAATCGGTGACCGCCTTGGCGTAATCCGAAGGCTCTTCCTTGGTCGCGGTCAGCTCACCCATGCGGGCGATCGTGTCCTTGGCCCACTGAGCCGAGATTTCTGTCGAACGCTCGGCAGCGCCCAAGGTGATCCTGGCCAGCTTTTCGTTCAGCGCGTTTTGCGACTTCACGGCCTCCTGGAAGGACGAGGTGTCGATGGGGAAGTTGGCCAGAATGTCCTGGAAGGTTTTCGAGAAATCGGGGGTTTTGGTCGCCATGTCGTTTACTCCGTTTTCAGCGCGATGTGAGAGGGAGGGAGGAGGAGATCCGTATCACCGCGCTATCAATTTATCGTGGCGTCAATATGAATGCTGCGACGCAGCATTTCAAGATTTTTTTCTGCAGTGCAGCAAAAATTTCATTTAACCCTATGCCAAATGCCGGGATGTCAATTTAATTCAAATACTCAAATGGGTTACAAGGCACGCTCATGGACGTAACTGCCCGGAGCGGGATCGCATTCCTCATCCGGATGGCGCGCGTCGATCATCCTGCCCGCCCTCGCAGCCAGCCATTCGCCCCAGGATGGCCACCAGCTTCCTTTGTGGAGAGTCGCTGATTCGCGCCATCCCTCGGCACCGTCGGCAAAGCCGGATTCGCCGGTATAATGACCATACTTGTCCCGGCCAGGCGGGTTCACGATGCCCGCGACATGCCCGGATTCCGACAGGATGAAGGTCTTCTCTCCCGATCCCATCTGCGCGACGCCGCGCCAGCAATCGGTCCATGGCGCGATATGATCGCCCTCGCAGGCAACCGAACAAAGCGGCACCTGCACATCGGCAAGCCGCAGCTTCTGGCCAAAAAGTTCGAACCCCTCCCCCGCGAAATCATTGGCCTGGCAGAGTCCGCGCAGATACTGCATCGCCATCTTGCCCGGCAGATTGGTGCTGTCGCCGTTCCAGAACAGCAGGTCGAAGGCCGGCGGGGTCTCACCCATCATGTAGCTGCGGATGGCTGGCCCCCAGACCAGGTCATTGGCGCGCAGAAAGCTCATCGTGCGCGACATCAGCGGCGCTTTCAGCAACCCGTGACGCCTGATTTCCTCTTCGATCCCGTCGACGAAATCATTCTGCAGGAAGGCCGTGAACTCGCCGTGATTCGAGAAATCCGTCAGCGTGGTAAACAAGGTGGCGCTGTTCACCCGGTCGTCACCGCGCCTGCTCAACAACGCCAGCGTCAGCGACAGGGTCGTGCCCGCGATGCAATAGCCCACCACGTTCAGCCTGCGCTGGTCGGTCAGGTCGCGCACCTTGTCCATCGCCTCCAGGTAGGCGGCGACATATTCCTCCATCCCGAACTCGGCATAGCTGGCATCGGGGTTTTTCCAGCTGACCACGAACAGCGTATGCCCCTGCCCTACCAGCCAGCGGATCAGGCTGTTCTGAGGCTTCAGGTCGAGGATGTAGAACTTGTTGATCCAGGGTGGAAAGATCAGCAAAGGTGTCTCATGCACCCTGTCGGTGGTCGGATTATACTGGATCAGCTCGTAAAGCGGCGTGCGATGCACCACCCTGCCCGCGGCGGTGCCGATATTCTCGCCCACCATGAAAGCTTCGCGATCAGCCAGCGAGACGATCATCTCGCCGCCATGCTGCTCGACATCGCGAACAAGGTTTTCCAGCCCCCTCACAAGGCTTTCGCCCTCGGTCTCGATGGCCTTTTCCAGCGCGTCCGGATTTGTTGCCAGGAAATTGGTGGGCGACATCATGTCCACGATCTGCTCGGTCAGCCAGTTCACCCGGCGGCGCGCGGTTTCATCCGGCAGTTCCAGCCCGTCGGCGGCACGCTTCATCGCATCGGCATTGATCAGATACTGCTTCCTGACAAAGCTGAAATAGGGATGGCTCTGCCACAGGGGGTTCCTGAAGCGCTTGTCGGCCGGTGGCCCCTCCTCCGGCGCGACCGGATGCCCCTTGGCCAGCGAAAACTGCGCATTGGCGTAATTTTTCAGCGTTTCACCCCAGAAATTCACCTGCTGCTCGATGATTCGGGTGGGCTGCTCGGTCAGGGTCCTCATCCATGCGTTCGCGGCGGTCACGTAGAGATCCGGCCCCGGTCCCTCGACTCCGGGATTATGCGGCTGCCGCTCGGACAGGGCCGCCATGAGCCGGCGGCTCAGCGTTTCGATCCGTTCGACATTTTCCGCCAGTTTCTGTGCCGAGGGAGCACTCATCGCGAGACCGGGAAAATCATGTCCGGCATCGGTGGCCTTCGTGCCCTGCCCGGCGGCCTCACTGGCGCGGGCCGAGGCCGCCTGCTCCAACCGGGTCTGCTCGCCCTTGGGTCTGGCCGCCGGCTTGGCGGTGCCGGATTCCGTTCGGGAGGTGCGGCTCGCCGATGTCGCGCTGGCGGATTTGCGGGAACGGGAGGGCTTTGCGGCGGTCTTTGTGGCCGGTTCTGACGTGGTGGAGGCTCTCGCGGGTTTCGCGGCGGTGCGGCGCTTCTGTTTCGATTCACTCTCCCCGGCCGCCTCCGTTTTCAAGGGGTCAGGCTTAACAGAAGTTACCCGTTGGGCAGCATTCGAATTAATCTTATTGCTTGCGCGCCTTGCCATGCCCCGGTTCCCCCCCTAATAACACTTTAATGATACGCGCAGAATTGGCACAGCGTAAAGTTGGGTTTTGTTCTTTCGGATATCCGCTTTGGGACTGTCCCGATTGCCGCGACGCAGCAAAGGTGGACGTTATGGCGATGAAGGGTTTCAAGGAAATCGTCTCCTACGACGCGATGGAAACGATTCGGAACACCAATGAATGGCTTGGTGCGACGGCACGCGCTTTCGCCTCCAATCCGATATTCGCTCTCAACCCGCATCCGGGCTTTCGGTTGATAAGTGCATGGGGGCATGTCACCGAACGCAGTTTTGCCCGCATGGTGGTCAAGCCCGATTGGGAAATCCCGCCCATCTCCGGTGAGGATGGAGAGGATCATATCGTCTATGTCGAGCCGGTTCTGGAACGCCCCTTCGGCGACCTGATCCATTTCCGCGTCGCCCGCCGCGAGCCACGGCCGCGCAAGGTGCTGCTGGTGGCGCCGATGTCCGGCCATTACGCGACCCTGCTGCGTTCGACCGTGACCTCGCTGCTGCCCGATTGCGAGGTCTATGTGACCGACTGGCACAATGCCCGCGACATCCCGGTCAGCAAAGGCAAGTTCGACATCGAGGATTACACCAATTACCTGGTCGACTTCATTCGTCATCTGGGCCCGGACACCAATGTCATCGCCGTCTGCCAACCTGCGCCCCTGGCGCTGGCCGCCACCGCCATCCTCGCCGAAGAGGATCCCACTGCCCAGCCCCGCAGCCTGACGCTGATCGGCGGCCCGGTCGATCCCGACGCGGCCGCGACCGATGTCACAGATTTCGGCAATCGCATGACCATGGGGGAACTCGAACATCTGGTGATCCAGTCCGTCGGCTTCAAATATCGTGGCGCGGGCCGCAAGGTCTATCCGGGCCTTGCGCAACTGGCGTCATTCATCGCGATGAATGCCGAGACCCATGCCGGGGCCTTCATCAACAAGATCTTCAACGAAGCACGCGGCACCGCCAGCGAAGGCGACAAGCATAATCGTTTCTATGACGAGTATCTCGCCGTCATGGACATGACCGCGGAATTCTACCTCTCCACGGTCGAGCGTATCTTCAAGAATCTGGAAATCGCCCAGAACCGCTTCGTGGTGAACGGCAAGCAAGTCGATATCGGCAAGATCACCGATGTGGCGATCATGACGGTCGAGGGTGCGAATGACGATATTTCAGCCCCCGGGCAATGCGTCGCCGCACTGGCTCTCTGCACCGGTGTCCCCGAGGCAAAGAAGGCCCAGCATCTGGAAGATGGGGCGGGTCATTACGGTATCTTTGCCGGAAAATCATGGCGGCTGAATATTCGCCCGTTGGTCCTCGATTTCATTGATGAACATTCGACCATGCCTGCGGAAACCCGCCGCAAGCGCCGCCGCAGCCGGAACGGCAAATCCTCCGATTGCGGCATAAATGACCCGGTCAGCGACAGCCGGAAGATCGCAGTCTGATCTGGTCTCCTGTTTCCCGTAACGCCGGACCCTGACTGTCGCCGGAAGGTGTTTCGAAGCAGTGACCCGCAAGCGGGACTGACGACCACGCTGGTATTTGGACGGGGGCAAATCATGCCCCCTTCCACCTGAGAGGCAAGGCTGATTTCACCCCTTCTTCTTGCCATCCGTCTTGCCGCGCGCTTCAGTCGCGGCGGCGATTGCATTGGCGGCCTCGTCCTGCATCTTCTGCGCGAAGGACACCATCTGCGCAGCATAAGCCTCTGCCCAATCAGCGAAATTCCCGCTCTTCATGGCTGCCGAGCGCATCTCTTCACCCTTTTTCTGCATGTTCTGGAATTGCTCTTCCCAGGCAGCCTGCATGGTCTCCCACTGCGCCCGCACATTCTCGCCCGCTTCCTCGAAATAGCCCTGCATCTGCCTGTTCAGCTCTTCCTGGCGCTGCATGGCGGCTTCCTGCCATTTGCGGGCGCTGGCCATCATATCGTCGCCCTGGGCGTTCATCTGCTCCTGCCATTCGCTGACCCGCGCTTCGAAAGAGCGGGCATTCTCGGCAAGGCTAGAAAACATGTCGGACAGTTTCATTACCATTCTCCCTGCGGGGCCACGGCCCGGCGCAACAGGCGCCATGACAAAGCCCGCCCCTCGCGTTTCAGCCTGCTGCGAGAGGCGAGGTTTGTCAAATATGGATCAGCGATTGTCCTGCTGCGCCCTGACATTGCGCCGCCCGAGTTCCGAGATCCGGTAAGCGCTGCCGGATCTCGACTCGATGAAACGCTTTCGCCTCAGCTTCCGCAACACGTCCAGCGTGCAGTTTGCAAGCACGAAACCCTCGCGCGTGAAACACTGCGCTTCGACGATCCGGCCGTTTGGTCCGCGCCGATAGGTAATGCGCCCACCCTGCGCCAACGCGTGCAGCACGCGCTGTTCATTTTTCGAGATATTCATGAAAGTAGCCTGTTTTCAAAACCACATATGCATCAGCACACCACAGACTCACTGCGGTTGCGGATGCCAACTATCGCCCTTTCATCCCAAGGCGATTGTGGTTTTACACAAGCTCCAACATCGACAATTCCCTGCGCTCAAGATTCCGAGCAACAAGCGGATTAGCACGCGCCTCGCCACGGATCAAGATTCGCCGAAGGGGCGGACCCAATGCCTCGCCCTCTCAAACTGCTCAAGCCATCCGCCTGGTCCGAGGTCGCGGACCAGCGAGGATTGTCTCATCCGCGCGAGGAACGCCGGGTTTCACCCCCCGCCTTGCACCGGCGTATCCGCCGCCTCACCCCTTTGCCGCTCGATCTCGCGCCAGCGGGCGACATTGGCGTTATGCTCGTCCAGCGTCTGCGCGAAGGCATGCCCGCCAGAGCCGTCGGCCACGAAGAACAGGTAGTCCGTTTGTGCCGGGTTCAGCGCGGCCCGGATCGCGGCACGGCCCGGATTGGCGATCGGCGTTGGCGGCAGCCCGTCGATGCGATAGGTGTTGTAAGGCGTGATCTGGTTCAGTTCGGACCGGCGCAACCCGCGGTCAAGCACCCCCTGCCCATCGGTGATGCCATAGATCACCGTCGGGTCGGTCTCCAGCCGCATGCCCTGCTCCAGCCGGTTGACAAAGACACTGGCAACCTGCGGGCGCTCCTCGGGGATCCCTGTCTCTTTTTCGACGATCGAAGCCATGATCAGCGCCTCTTGCGGAGTCTCGTAAGGCAGGCCGAAGGGACGCGCCTCCCATTCCTCGGCCAGAATCGCTGCCTGCCGTTCGGCCATCCGCGTCAGGATCGCGGCACGCTCCTCGCCTTTCTCGATCTCGTAGGTATCGGGGGCAAGGCTGCCTTCCTCTGGCATCTCGCCGATCTCGCCGATCAGGAAATCGGCGGCTTTCAATCCTTCGACCACCTGCCAGCTCGTCACTCCCTCGGCCATGGTCAGGCGCAACCGGACGTCCTTCTTGTCTTCTGCCGCTGCAATCGCCTCGGGTGCTTCCTCGACAGCCGGATTGTAACGCGCGCGTTCCTCGTAGACGCCGGTCTCGGGATTGATGTCCCGCAACAGCATGGTGTTTTCGCGCACCCCGATGCGCAGGATCACCTCTGTCCCGCAGGTCGAGGGTCCGCCCCTGGTGATCGTCCCGACGATGTCCTCCATGCTGGCGCGGGGCGGCATCAGATAGCTGCCGAAACGCAGATTGCGCGCCTGTTCCATGTAATCAGCACCGGCACGGAAGATATAAGCGTTGGATATCGCCCCCTGTTCGGCCAGTTGCTTGCTGACCGCGTTCAGGCTGGCCCCCGGCGCGATCTCGACGCATTGCGCGATCTCGCTCGGCCCCGGCCCGGTGAATTGCTGCTTCGCCCAGGCCACCGCCGCCGCAGCGGCGATCAGCAACACGACCAGCAGCGTGAAGAAATTCGAGGCGATATTGCGCCAGATCATCCATCAACCTTTCCCAGCACGAGACTGGCATTGGTACCGCCGAATCCGAAAGAATTCGACAAGGCCACGTTCACTTTGCGGCGAACGGCGGCATTGGCGGCAAGATCCAGCTTCGGCTGAACGGCCGGATTATCCAGGTTGATCGTAGGAGGGCAGATCTGGTCACGGATGGCCAGCACGCAGAAGATCGCCTCGACCGCGCCCGCCGCGCCCAGCAGATGGCCGATGCTCGACTTGGTCGAGGACATCACGGCATCTTTCGCGCTCTCCCCCATCAGCCGCTCTACCGCGGCAAGCTCGATCGTATCGGCCATGGTCGAGGTGCCATGCGCATTGATGTAATCGATCTGTTCCGGCCCGATCCCGGCGCTGCGCAACGCGTTTTGCATCGCCCGGTAACCGCCATCGCCATCCTCTGCGGGCGCGGTGATGTGATAGGCGTCGCCCGACAGCCCGTAGCCGATCACCTCGGCATAGATTTTCGCGCCGCGCGCCTTGGCGTGTTCATATTCCTCCAGAACGACGACCCCGGCGCCCTCACCCATAACGAAACCGTCGCGGTCCTCGTCATAGGGGCGGCTTGCGGCCTGCGGATCATCGGCGCGCTTGGTAGAAAGCGCCTTGCAGGCGTTGAAGCCCGCAATCCCGATCTCGCTGATCGGCGCCTCGGCGCCGCCTGCGATCATCACATCGGCATCGCCCAGCATGATCAGCCGCGACGCGTCGCCGATCGCATGAGCGCCGGTCGAGCATGCCGTAACCACGGCATGATTGGGCCCCTTGAAGCCGTAACGGATCGAGACCTGGCCCGAAATCAGGTTGATCAGTGCGCCGGGGATGAAAAAGGGCGATACCCGTCTCGGCCCGCGCTCCTTGATCAGCACCGCCGTCTCGGCGATCGAGGTCAATCCGCCGATCCCCGAGCCGATCATCACGCCGGTGCGGAGCCTTTCCTCTTCATCCTCGGGTTCCCACCCGGCATCCTTCACCGCCTGCTCTGCGGCGGCCATGCCGTAAAGGATGAAATCATCCACTTTTCGGCGATCCTTGGGCGCCATCCAGTCATCGGGGTTGAAGGTTCCGTCGCTACCGTCGCCGAACGGGATCTCGCAGGCATATTGCGTCGCCACATCCTTGGGATCGAAGCGCGTGATCGGTCCGGCCCCCGACTTGCCGGCCAAAAGCCGTTCCCATGTCGCCTCTACGCCCGAGGCGAGCGGCGTGACCATCCCCAGACCGGTGACAACAACCCTGCGCATGCGCGTATCCTTCAAGCAAATCCTCGTTCCGGACCTGATACACGGGCGCACGGAATCGCGCAACGCCGCTTGATGAACCCCATAGTTCGGAGGCCCCGCACGTCGGCGCCGGCAAGATATTTGAACAAAGAAGAAGGGACAAGAGCGATACAGGCCGGCCATCGCCTCGGAAACAACAGGCCCGCGCCCCGGCATCGCCGGGGCGCGGGCCTTGCAGGATATCGCGGGCAAGGCCCGAAAAGCGCCCGCTTTAACCTGCCGTCAGCAGCGGCAGGTTATTGCGCGCATGGCGCATCCCGATCCTGCGCCCCACCCTGCCGTTACCCAATAGGCGCGCGGATACGGGTACAGCCGCAGCTTCGCCACCATTGCGCAGTTCGGGAAACAGCGTGAAAATTTCCTTCCGCGCCGCCTCGCCCAGGGCCTTCAGTGCTTCAGAGCCGGTATAGAGGCTTTCGGTTTCGGCGCCATTCGCCATGACGACCTCATGCCGGTCGAACAAGATGTGGAAATATTCAACTCCGGCGACATCCGTGGCGATCTCGATACCGTCGATGTCCAGCAGATGCGTTGCCGCGACCAGAACCTCCATTGCCCCGAACATCCGCTGCGCGATCTTCGAACGCACCAGCACGCGATGCTGCGGGCTGACCAGAAGATCATGCGCCGGCCGGTTCTCACCCAATGCATTCCGGCGGATGCGAATCGGCAGCAGCTTGGGATTGCGCTGCAACTCCAGGCTCGACAACTCGCGCGATCCGATCCAGCGGATCGGCTGCATGCCATTGTCACTGGTCAGCACCATGTCCCCGACCCGAAGTTTCTCGATGGCCACCGCGCCGCGATCCGTTTCGATCAGCGTACCCCGGGCAAAGCAGGGGAAAGCCGCGCCACTATCCGAATCCATGATGGTCGATGCGAGAAGCGCACCCCTGCCACCGTTCAGCGGAAACTCCCCATCAGAGGAGGTATATCCCGCATCCAGACCAGTAGGCTGGCCATGCTCATCCATCGCGGTGCCAAGATTGTCCATGAAGTTCTGGTCGAATTCGATCAGCAACTCTTGGGAACCGCTCTGCGCAGGCTGCAGAACCGCGAATTTCCATGTCCCGGGGATATAGACCCGCTCTCCGTCCTCGAAGGTCACGAACATGTAATTCGTCCCCCCGCCAGCGGTGTAATAGGGGGCCTGGTTGCCCGTATCCTCGTACTTGATGTTCTGGGCCAGATATTCCGTGCCATCCACATAAACGGGCACGTTGTCATATTCGTGCGGCTCCTGTTCCCCTGTATTGTTATAGGGGTTGGCGGGATCGTTGGTATAGGGCAGCCGATTTTCCGTGCCAGCGGCATCGGCGGTGACTTCGACGGTCTCGCTTTCCCAATCGGCCCTGAATTTGAACGTGGCGTATTCCGTCGGGTAGGAAGAGCTGGGCGCGAGCTCACGATCAAACTCGGTCATGGTGAGCAGGAAGTGATTTCCGGGCATATAAGGCCTCTACTGTTTAAATCGGTCTCCATGAATCACCCCCCCGGAAACGGACGAGTGAGAAAATTCGGCATATGAAATACCAATCCGACGCAAAACAGAATCACGGTTAACAGTCAAGAGAAGGCAACTTCTGGTTGTATTAAATTTTTTTTTCACCTTAAAATTGACCTAAGTTGTTCGAAGCGTCACTGCGAAACGCCTGCGTGGAATCAGGGATCAATGGCCCAGCCGCCGGCCGCCCCCATCATGCAAATGCTCGATGGCGGATCTCTGCGAGGCCCAGATCGCTTGCTAAAAGAAGTATCCCGGCCTCAGATCAGCCCTTCCGACCGGAAATCCGCCCGGATGTCCCGCTCGGGCCGGGGACCGACATGGCTGATCACTTCGGCCGCAGCGATGCAGCCCATTCGTCCGGCGATCTCCAGCGGCGCGCCGCTGGCGAGCCCATAGATCAACCCGGCGGCAAACTGGTCCCCGGCCCCGGTAGCATCGACCGGCACCACCTTGTGCACCGGTGCAAGAACCCGCTCACCCGCGCGGATCAGGATCGCATCCTCGCCCGAGCGCGTGCAGATCACCGTGCCGCAATCCGCCACGGCCTGCTTCAGCGCGGCTTCGAGATCCTCGGTCTGATAAAGCGAAGTCCATTCGTGAACATTGCCGATGACATAATCCATCGGTCCCGCCACCAACCGCCGGAAATCCTCGCGGTGACGATCCACACAGAAAGGATCGGACAGGGCGATGCCCGCCAGCCCGCCGGCCTCGTGACAGCATTTCGCAGCCTTCAGGAATGCCTCTTTCCCCTTGGGCTTGTCGAAGAGATAACCTTCCAGGAACAGCCAGCCGGCGCCCTCGAACACTTCGGGCGAAACATGTTCGGGCCCCAACTCGGTCGATATGCCCAGATAGGTGTTCATCGACCGCTCGCCATCCGGCGTCACCAGGATGATGCTGCGCGAGGTCGGCAGGACATCGCCCCTGACCGGGGGGTTGACGAAACGTGTTCCCGCATTCTCAGTCTTTTCGGCATAAGTCCGGCCCAGGCTGTCATCGGCGACCCGCCCGATAAAGGCCGTGCGCAGTCCCATCGCCCCGATCCCGGCCAGCGTGTTTGCAACGGACCCACCCGGCACCAGCCGCGCCTGCGCCCGGCCCGGCCCGTGATCGTCAGCCTGCGCGGCCATCAGGAATTCTGATCTCTCGCGCTCGATCAGCTGCATGATGCCCTTCTCGACACCCAGTTCCCGAAGCCGGGCATCATCAGTGGGCGAGATCACGTCCATGACCGCATTGCCGATGCCGATCACATAAGGGGTGGTCATTGGGTCTTCTCCTCATAAGGGCACAGGTCGGCGATGGTGCAGACGCCACAGCGCGGGCGGCGTGCCTGGCAAATATAGCGGCCATGCAGGATCAGCCAGTGATGGGCATGGTTCTGGAAACGCACCGGCACGTTATCCTCGATCGCGCGCTCTACCGCGTCGACATCGCGGCCCGGAGCCACCCGCGTGCGGTTGCCGACCCGGAAGATATGCGTGTCCACCGCCTGCGACGGATGGCCAAAGGCGCAGTTCAGCACCACATTCGCGGTCTTGCGCCCTACCCCGGGCAGGCTCATCAGGGCGGCGCGGCTATCGGGCACCTCGCCGCCATACTCATCTACCAATATCTGCGACAAGGCGATGACGTTCCTGGCCTTTTGCCGGTAAAGCCCGATCGTCCTGATATGCGCGGTCACGCCCTCAAGCCCCAGTTCCAGCATCCTGGCGGGCGTATCAGCCACGGCGAACAACCCCTTGGTCGCCTTGTTCACCCCCACATCGGTCGCCTGCGCCGACAGCGCCACGGCCACGACCAGCGTATAGGGATTGGTGAATTCCAGCTCGGTTTCAGGATGCGGATTCGCCTCTGCCAGCCGAGAAAAGATCGCGACCTGATCGGCAAAGGGCAAGGCAGGGGGCAGGCGGCGTGATTGAACCATGACGCTGCGTGTTTTGACCCTACCCGCGCCGCAATGCAAGCTACCGATACCTAAAATCCGGAGGAAATCGTCTCGTTATCCAGCGGCAGGATCATCTCGACTTCCGGCTCACCCCGGCTGTTGGTCACGCCCGCTCGTCCGGTGCCGCGAAACCCGATGCGCCGATACAGCGCCTGTGCCGCCCGGTTCGCCGCCAGCACATGCAACCCGACCGACCCCATTCCCGCCATTGCCGCATCCCGCAGAACCGCCCGGATCGCCGCCTCGGCATAACCGCGCCCGCGCGCCTCGGGCCGGGCAAAGACCGACAGCAGCCAGCCGCGCCGCGCATCCCGTGGATCCAGTCCCGCCTGCCATGACGCCACTGCCAGCGCCCGACCGATCTGGTCGCCCGCCGCGAATGTCGGAACCGCTTCAAGCCGCGCCGCGAAATCCGTCAGCGGCCGGTCCCGCCATTCCGAAAAGGTCGCATCGAAAGCCTCGGGCGCATCGCGCAACGATGCCAGCCGGATATCGCGCCACTCGGCGGCGCGGCCGGTATCAAGACGCCAGACTTTCACCATGGCAGCTTCTTCTTTGCGATAAATACCTGGATCACCCGGCCAGATCACTCGGGATGCGACGGCGCCTTTCCCGACGGGGCAAGATAGGGCCGGGTCACATCCCGCAGATCGAGATTGATGCATTCGACCTCGGCCGCCAGCGTGCCGTCCCCGGCGAATTCCAGCGACAATCGCCCGGTGCCGTCCTCTCCCGGTTTCCAGCTCAGCGCCAGCAGTTCCAGCACCATGTCGCCATCGCGGTCGATCCCGTCGCTGCGCAGATCCAGCACGTCATTGACCACCAGAAGCGCCCTGACCCGTTCGAATCCCCGCCCCTCGGCCCGCGCCTGCTCGGCATCCTCCCAACGGAAACGGTTCAACAGCAGTGCAAGGCGCCGGGCCTGCGCGTCATAGCTGATCTCCGAGGCGGGCAGGATCGCGTCCTGCACCAGCGACGAGATTATCCGCAGATCGGCCTCGTCCTCGGCCTTCAACGCCATCGGGCGCGGATCGGCATCGGCAAAACGGGCGTCTTCCACCATTCCTCACTCCTCTTTCACGCGCTCGATATGGGCACCCACGCCGCGCAGCTTGCGCACGACATGTTCGTAACCACGATCGAGATGATAAACGCGGCTGATCGTGGTCTGGCCCTCTGCGGCCATTCCCGCAAGTATCAGACTGACCGAGGCGCGCAGATCCGTCGCCATGACCGGGGCGCCGCGCAATTCCTCGACCCCGGTGACCCTGGCCTGACCTCCATGCACCTCTATCTGCGCACCCATCCGGGTCAGTTCCGGGGCATGCATGAAACGGTTCTCGAAAATCGTCTCTTCCAGCGTGCTGGTCCCCTCGGCCAGGCACATGAGCGCCATGAATTGCGCCTGCAGATCGGTGGGAAAGCCCGGATAGGGCTCGGTCGTCACATCGACGGCCCGCACCCGGCCATTGCGGCGCGCGACCTTGAGCCCCCGCGGAGTTTCCTCGACGCTGATCCCGGCCTCGTCCAGCTTTTCGCAGAACGCCGCCAGCAGGTCGATCCGGCCGCCCAGCAACTCGACCTCGCCGCCGCACATGGCGGGGGCCAGCATATAGGTTCCCAACTCGATCCGGTCGGTCACCACCGGATGCGTCGCCCCGCCCAGTGAATCGACGCCCTGGACGGTGATCGTCTCCGTCCCCTCGCCCTCGATCTGCGCGCCCATGCGGCGCAGGCAACGTGCCAAATCAGCGATCTCCGGCTCGCGGGCGGCGTTTTTCAGCACGGTGGTGCCACGCGCCAGCGTTGCAGCCATCAGCGCGTTCTCGGTCGCGCCGACCGAGACCAGCGGAAATTCGACCACCGCACCCCGCAACCCGCCCGAGGGCGCCTTGGCATAGACATAGCCGTCGCGAAGGTCCAATTCGGCCCCCATCGCCTCAAGCGCCTTGAGATGCAGGTCCACCGGCCGCGCGCCGATCGCGCAGCCGCCGGGCAGCGAGACCTCGGCCCGCCCGTCCCGCGCCAGCATCGGCCCCAGCACGAGGATCGAGGCACGCATCTTGCGCACGATGTCATACTCGGCGCGATGACTGTCCAGCGCATGGCTGGAAAGCGACAGCACCTTGCCATCCTGCAGGCTGGCCACCTCGGCGCCGAGGCTTTGCAGCAGCACGGTCATGGTGCGGATATCCGACAACCGCGGCGCATTGGTCAGCGTCAGCGGCTGATCCGTCAAAAGCGTCGCGGGCATCAGCGTGAGGCAGGCATTCTTTGCCCCCGCGATCGGGATTTCCCCCTGCAGGGGACCGTTCCCCTGAACGATGATCTGGTCCATTCTAGCTGTCGTCTCCGCCTGTATCCTTGCCGCCGCCGGCTTCGTTGTTTCCGGCCTCGTTGTTTCCGGCCTCGTTGTTCCCGGTATCCGGCGCATTCCGATCCGAACGGGCCCGCGCCTGCGCCTTGCGGCGGGCCAGGTTGGCGCGCAATGCCGCGCGCAGCCTGTCCTCGCGGGAACCGGCCTCACCTTCGTTCCTGCCCTTGCCGGGCCTGCGCCTGTCTTTCGACCGATCTGCCATCCGATCCTGTTACCGCCCCCACGCGCGACAGTCCAGCGATGCCGTAACGATCCTTGCGGCAGGAAGCTCCGGGATTTTTGCGATGCCCCCCTTGCGCGAATGCTCGGCTTTGTCTAAACGCCCTGCACGGCGCTGCGGTAGCTCAGTGGTAGAGCACTCCCTTGGTAAGGGAGAGGTCGAGAGTTCAATCCTCTCTCGCAGCACCAGAAATTCTATATATTTCAGAGTCGTAACCAACAACATGAATTCTGCAAATCTTCTCGATGCAGAATTTTACGTGAACATATCGGCAGAAAACGGACGGCATCCGTACAAATCCGGTACAGTATGTTCTTGGTTCATTCACGTGTGGCAGCCTGTCGAAGGGACGTTGCAGTTTGCAGGAAGCTGAGACAATACCACCCCATGAAAACGACCCACGACGACAAGACGTTCACCTTGATCGGCCGGTATTGGTTGGTTTCCTATCCGATCGAAGAGCTGGGCGAGCAACGGGAATTTTATCGCCGCCAGCGAGAGAAGTTCCCAAAGCCCGGCACGAGCTGTGATGCCACGATCGCCGAGCTCGAAAAGCTGGCGGAAGAGATCGAAGCATAGAGGTTTCGGTTACCCGGCGCTCTCCAGGTCATCGCGCTGATAGAAGGGCTTCTATCCCTCTTCTACCCACTCTTCCTCGGCATGCCCCTGCCCATCATGCACGATAACCCGCACCGGGCCTTGGTCACTATCGCCCGATCCTTGGCGTTCTCGATCGCATCATCCCGGCCCCCAAAGGCCAGGTCGCCAGCTCCTGACGTCGATTCCCCCACTTCCCAAGCGGCGAGGAGAGCAACCTCCTGATCTCGGGGACAAAAAAACCTACCTGGAATTTGGGCATGCCGTATACTTAGGGTTCAACGCCCGAGATCACGCGAAACCCAAAATTTGTGAGGAAATCATGGCTGCAGATACGGTAATTCGCGGAACCTGGGGTTCCGATTCCATTGATGGCACCGCAGGCGCCGATCGCGTCTACGCTTATGACAATCCTGGGCAAGAATATGATATCGTAAATGGCCTTGCAGGCAACGACACCATTTACGGCGGCAGGGGCCATGACTCGCTGTTTGGGGGTGAGGGCGATGACCGGATCCACGGAGAAGCCAGACTTGACTATATCTACGGCGGCCTTGGTCATGATGCTTTGTACGGGGGCCACGGAACTGACCGGATATACGGCGGCGACGGAATGGATACCATTTCCGGCGGAGATTTTGGCGACGTCCTATATGGAAATGACGGAACTGATCTAATTCATGGCGGCCTCGGTAATGATCAAATATCGGGTGGTGCTGGGGCTGATACGCTGCTCGGAGGGGCGGGGGAAAACTGGCTTGACTATCAGGATAGCCCCATCGCAGTCACAATTGACCTGGCAAACGGGACTGCGTCTGGTGGTCACGCAGATGGGGACTTCTACTCCGGTTTTCATGGCGCCTTTACTAGCGAATGGGATGACCATCTAACCGGTGATCACAAATCAAATTCGTTTAACGGAATGAATGGAAACGACACAATATTTGGCAAATCCGGCGATGATTATTTGAATGGTGGACCTGGACAGGATCTATTAATTGGAGGAACCGGAAACGACCTCCTATGGGGACATTTGGGGGATGATGCAATACGCGGATCTGCGGGTGACGATGATATCGAAGGGTTTGCCGGAAATGACCGAATGGAGGGAGGAAACGGAGCAGATAGCCTTACAGGCGATGAGGGCAACGATACACTAACAGGTGGAGACGGGGCCGATATGTTTTTCTGGAATTACCGCTCGGATGACGCCTATTTAGACGACGATATAATTAATGACTTTGAGGTGGGTGTAGATACGATCATAATATCTGGAAGCAATTACTATGACATAACCCCTGATGACGTTACTTTTTCTGAAAATGAAAACGGCACACTGATTACTTTGACGCCAACTGGGGATACGTTTTTCGTATCGGGTGCTAGCGCCGATCAACTGAGTACGTTTGACGACATCGAGTTCTGGTAATAATCAATGCATCGAGCCCGGCCTAGCCGGCGATCGGCGAGAATGGTGCACGGTGAGGCGAACAGTTGAGCTCACCGCCTCACCCGTTTTCACCAAAGGGCATAACCCGGCGCGCCTTCACAGCGCGTCTGCTTCCGCCAACGCCTCTGACAGGCGATCTCGCCCGATGATCGCGTCCAACCGTTCCCGTAGCTTCGCCCAGGCCATCTGTTCTAACTGCGTCTACGTGGGACCGAGACGGCGGATCACCGCAGGCCGCTGGTCGGAAAGAGGATCGTCAATCCCCAGATCTCGCGATTGAGAGATCATACGCTGCCTGTGATCTTACTGCGCGAAGAGCAGATGGGAGGTATCGGCATGGAAGTGCTATCAAGGATTATCGCAGCGAACGGCAAGGAGGCTTGGTCGATCGTCTTCATCCCGGATGAATTGCACATCTACATCGGTCGTGCAGCTCGTGGCGCGATCCCTGACCCATTGGAAAGGGATACGGTCGCAGAATTCCTGGTGTGGTTGCCGAGAAACAAGCTGCACCGGAAAGCGTAATCCAACTTTATTGAAATGCTGAATGAATTTCTTCGAAGCGCTTCGTGATTCTCGATCCTGCGATGAGTAATTTTACACAAGCAATCGGACGCATAGAATTTCTGTTCAGCACGCACTTTATGACCGTTCAGGCATCGTAGCCCGGAAACTCGATGCCCGACGGCAGGGAGTTGCAAGCATTTGACCCCGCCGTCTGCCCCCAGTCATTGCGCACAGGGTTCCTTGATCAAATCCCCACTTCAAGGCCCGGAACAGGAATCTTGGTTCCGAAAACAGTCACCGTGGCATCGATGGTGACGGTGGCACTGTCTTGGTCGGAAGGTAAATCAACATCCGTGGCACCGCCAACAATTCCCGTTACGGTGTTCACGGCAGCGTCAACGACACCCGTCAGGGTATCTCCCAAGCCACCGCCTCCGACAGCGTCGAGTTCTGCATCGGTCAGGGAACGCATTTCGGTTGAGGTACTCTGCATGATTTATCTCCAGGATGGTTTGCTCAACAGTTCAATAACAGAAGGCATCCATGGAACCGGCTCAAGATCGGACATCGCTTTCGTCTGACACGGTTCTGATCACCGATCAGACCCATGGATTCTTCACAGCCATCGACTCTAAAATGCGTTAAATTAACCTCATCACGCGCCTCATGACTGACATGGGCGGGTACGAATGCTGATGTGATCGGCTGCCTATGCAGCCTGCTCAGCGCGACATCTCCGAAGCTGGAAGCGATGGCCGCACGGTGCCGGATGGGAATATGGGTGTCAAGTCAGGCATTTGTCTCATTTTGAGTATCCCGCTTACGGCCTTGCCTGTTTCCACCAATGGGGCAGAGCGGATCGCGTTTCATTCCCGCAATCACCTTGTCACCTGCCTGTCGTCTCCGCCGATTAGCCTGATCGCCGATCTACATGGCTTTCGGTGGAGGAAATCATGGCGGGCGATTCCGGTTCCGAGGCGGATGGCGCGGGTTCCGCCGGCAAGGGCGGCAGAAACGGGAGCGCTGACGCGACGGGCCGCGCAGCGGACAGCAAGAGTCTGGGCGAGGCCGGAGCGCGCACATCCGAGGCGATGGCCGGAGCCAATGTCCGCAGCAGCATGGCCGCGCATGCTCCCGGCGCGCTGCAGGGCGCGGCGGACACGCTGGATCCGAATGACGACCCCGATACCGTGGACCGGGCGATGAACGGGCTGGACAGTTTCAACGGCACGCCGGAGAGCCGCGCGGCGGCGGCCGATGCCGAAGCCGCCGCTCAGGTCAGGGCTACGCCTCTCGAAGATCCTGTCATGCAAAGAATGCGGGAGGATGTGGCCATACAGCTTGGCCAGGCGCAGGGGCGACAAGCTGCGGCGGGCGGTTGGATCAGCGACATGGCTGACGGTGTCGCGGAGGCGGTCGAAACCGGTTACGAGATGGCGGTTGCCGGGATCGAGGACGTGACCGGCCTGATCGCCAACGATTATGCTGCCAGGCAACGCGCCGATCTGCAAGCCCGCGCCGATGGGCTGGCGGCGGCAGCGCAGGAGGCCATCGACAACCCGGAGGCGCTGGCCAGGGCGCTGGCGGAATCCTACGAGACGCGCTTTGCCGCCGCCGATGCGCTGGAGCGGGCCTATCGCGACGGCTACGCGGATCTCTCGGTGTTGCAGGAATCCGCGCGGATGCGGGCGGAGGCGGAGGCCGAGCTTACCATCCTGGGCGTGGAAACTGCCGGGACCGTCATTGGTGCCGGTGCCATCGCCAAGGGATTGCGGGCACTGGATGTCGCGGAAGATCTCGCAGATAGCAATCTGGGGACGCTGATAGCGAACAGGGCTGCGCGGGACGGGGCGGTAAAAGCTGTCGCCGATGACCTCGCTACCGAGACGGCACCGGCCGGAAAGCTCACCGTCGCGGAAGTCAGGCAACGCATCGACACCAAGCTGGCGCGCAGGACACCGGGGATCGCGACCGGGACCGGAGTGCGCATCGATGGTGACTGGCTGCGCGAGAGCATCCGCACCGGCACGGGTGCGCCGATCCCCGACCGGATCGCTGCCAAGCTGGCGGGGCGGGACTTCAACACCTTTGATGACTTTCGGGAAAGCTTCTGGCAGGAGGTCGCAGCCGATGCGGAATTGGCGGTGCAGTTTGACGAGATCAAGAATCTTCCGCGTCTTCGCGCAGGTAAGCCACCGATTGCTCCAAGGCACGAACATCAGGGAAAAACCGTGTGGTTTGAACTCGATCATATTGAGCCGTTGTTTAAAGGCGGGCCGGTCTATGATATGGACAACCTGCAAGTTCTGACGCCACGCGCACATACTCGCAAGAGTGTCGAGGAAAGAAAATGACCGCGAAAGATTTACTTAGAAAACCTACACTTTCCGAGTATACGCGGGCTGAATTTTTGGCGCTCGTCGAACGTATCAGTGACCCCCATGCGGGGACCGATGAGGAAGATGGAGATTTTGTCAGCCACTTCAATGAAATAGTTCCTCATCCGTCCGGTAGTGATCTATTATTCTGGCCGGAGGAAGGTGCCGATAATTCATCTGAAGGCGTAGTTACCGAGATCGAGCGCTACTGCCGCGAAAACGGCCTGCCCAGTTTCAAGGATGCCTGACGGCAATAGCTTGCAGAACGAACCTCACCGCCGCACCCGATTCTACCAATAGGGCAGCACGCGGCGCGCCTTCACATTGCCCCCGCGCACTCCAGAGCCTCCGACAAGCGATCCCGCCCGGTGATGGCATCCAGCCGCTCCCGCAGCTTCGCCCGCGCCATCTGTTCCAGCTGTGCCTGCGACGGCCCCAGCCTGCGGATTGCGCCGGGCACCGACATACACACATAATCCACGATCTCGCCGATCGCCCGATCCGGAACGGCGACAGCCGGGGGTTTCTGCAACGTGTCGATCAGCAGTTCAGCACCGCTATGGAGAGCCCGGTGCAGCGCTTCGCGGTGCTTGGCTTCGATTTCGATCCGTCAGCGTTCGGGCAGACGGCGGAAGAACCATCCAAGCGCCCCGAGGATGAGCCATGTGGCATAGTCCACGATGATCGGTTGCAGGATGTTCTGGATGCTGTCGATGATGCTCATGATGTGATCTCCATGAAAAAAGCGGCCCCGATGGACCGCCTGTGTTGCGTTAATTTTGCCGTTGCCAGCTGCACGGGCCTCTGCTTACTTGCGCCTGCGTTATGATATTACGCCGCTGACGTGGCAGCCGGAGCTTCAGAGGTCACACATGACACGAGCGATTTTCTTTATCCTGACTGCTGCGTTGGCAGCATGTTCATCCTCAAACGGAAAAGTCACAGATCCTCGGGCCACAAACCTCGGAGAACTCCGGCTGTCCTGCAAACAGGGCAACCGTGCCGCCTGCAGGACGGTCGCGCAAAACGATGCGCTGCTCTGAACAAGCATTGTGAGCGGCGTGTAAACCCACCCATCACTCGCCATCGAGTGCAGATAAGCACAGGCGTTGTTCGGCGGTGCGGCGGTTCACGAGGCCCTGCACCACCTTTCCCCCTGCCCTGTTCCACCGCGGCAAGCCATGCTCAATCTCATTCGGGAGATTTCCGAAACCGTCCAACTCGCCAACAGGATCGCAAACGGATCTGGCAGCAACGGGCCTCGTTGGTCGGTCTTTATCACCAACCGCAGTTTCGTTGCCCAAGTATTCACCGGGTGTTCATGGTTCTGGCGCTCTGCGGCGTTCCCTTGCCCATCCCAGCCGAAATGGCGGCCGATACCGTCTGGACCATCGCCAGCGGCCTTACGGTGGCGTGGGCCGGGCTAGAACGGGCTAGGGTCCACCTGGGGCTTTGTTGCGCAAAAGGAGCTTTGGGTATAGTTCCCCTTTTCTTGGACAGACTTATCCTACGGCCATTGTCATGGGCGTGCCGAGAGCTGTGTAACGGTTCATGACGGCGCAGCGGATTTGTATC
>NZ_QOKZ01000006.1 GCF_003697785.1 Paracoccus alkanivorans
AGCGTCGCCAGCTCGATGTTCTGCGCGGCGAAAGCGATACCATCGGCGCGCGGTTGCAACACGATCTGGCAGCGATGCGCCCATTCCCGGCCGCGCCTTTCGAGGCCTGTGATCAGGACAATGGGCGAGTCTCGTCCCAATCTCTGGTGCGCTACAAGACTAATGACTACTCGGTGCCGGTCGCCTTCGGACATCAGGATGTCTGGATCCGGGCCTATGTCGACACGGTGGTCATCGGTTGCCGTGGGGAAGTGATCGCCCGCCATCCCCGGTGCTGGGATCGTGACGAGATCGTCTTCGACCCGATCCATTACCTGCCGCTGCTGGAACAGAAGATCAATGCGCTTGAGCAGGCAGCGCCGCTTCAGGGCTGGGACCTTCCCGAAGAGTTCGCGACACTGCGCCGGCTGATGGAGGCCCGCATGAACCGGCATGGCCGCCGCGAATACGTCCAGGTTTTACGGCTGCTGGAAACCTTCGATCTGGCCGATCTCCAGGTCGCCGTGAAGCAGGCGCTCCACATGGGTGCAATCGGCTTCGACGCTGTGAAGCATCTCCTGTTGTGCCGGGTGGAACGCCGACCGCCCAGGCTGGACCTGGACTGTTATCCCTATCTGCCCAAGGCAACGGTCGAGAAGACCGAGGCGCGTTCCTATATGCGGCTGCTGGCGGGAGATATGGCATGAGCGACGCTCCGGAAATCCTGCTCGCCCATCATCTCAAGGCACTCAAGCTGCCCACGTTCCTGCGCGAGCATCAGAAGCTGGC
The DNA here is from genome assembly GCF_003697785.1 of Paracoccus alkanivorans. Taxonomy (GTDB): domain Bacteria; phylum Pseudomonadota; class Alphaproteobacteria; order Rhodobacterales; family Rhodobacteraceae; genus Paracoccus; species Paracoccus alkanivorans. The sequence continues at coordinate 769 of NZ_QOKZ01000006.1, forward strand.
CCAGCAATGTGCGGCGGAAGGCGTGGACCATGTCCGCTATCTGGCCCGGCTGGTCGAACTGGAACTCATCGACCGGGAAAGGCGGATGGTCGAGCGGCGCATCAAGGCCGCCAAATTCCCAGCGGTCAAAAGCTTGGACAGCTTCGACTTCGCCGCCATTCCCAAGCTCAACAAGATGCAGGTGCTGGAACTGGCACGCTGCGAATGGATCGGCAGGCGTGAAAACGTCATCGCCCTCGGACCATCGGGCACTGGGAAAACCCATGTTGCCCTCGGCATCGGGTTGGCCGCCTGCCAGAAGGGTCTTTCCGTCGGCTTCACCACCGCCGCAGCCCTGGTCAGTGAGATGATGGAAGCCCGTGATGAGCGCCGTTTGCTCCGCCTTCAGAAGCAGATGGCCGGAGACAAGCTTCTCATCATCGACGAACTCGGCTTCGTGCCCTTGTCGAAAACCGGCGCCGAGCTCCTGTTCGAGCTGATCTCGCAACGCTACGAGCGTGGATCGACCCTGATCACCAGCAATTTGCCTTTTGACGAATGGACCGAGACATTCGGCTCCGAACGCCTCACCGGCGCACTTCTCGACAGGCTGACCCACCACGTCAGCATTCTCGAAATGAATGGCCAGAGCTATCGTCTGGTCCAAAGCCGCGCCCGAAAGGCCGGCTGACCCCTTTCAAAAAATGCCAACGGCACAAGCACGGAACTCTGGTCGGGCTACGCCCTCCCGACGTTTCGTGCTTGTGCCGCCAACTGGCAGACTTTTGCGCCGCCGCGTGGCCGGGTTTTACTCCGCCGTTGACACTGGCGCGAAAAGCAGGTTATCGACGCCTTTATCTTGGAACTGGAGGCAAGACTTGCTTCCGATGGCGATCAAAGTATCGGCGAGAAAACAACATCTCAATGGCTGAGTTGGGCAAAGGAGCGCGCTGCCAAACTTGATCCGTTCGCGGAAGGACTGATTGGCTTGTTTCACCATGTCGGACAGCCCTGATGCTGAGCAATAGTTATGCCAACTAGCATGATCGCCGTTCTTCTTCGATCAATATCAATCGTTTACCTGCGGCTCTATTTAGGAGAGGGATGGAGGGCTATAGCGTAAACGTAGTGATCATCATTATCGGTTGCGGCCCGCCATTTCGGCTATTTTAACAAATAATATCGTGCAGTTAATATGGAATCCAGGTGGATATCCTTCATAGCATCCGCCCATGTGAAAAATGCCTGAAATGATGAACCTACCTGCTCCGATCTAAAAGCGGGCTAGGCCTGAGGTTGCAACGGGCGGTCATGCTGCCTGCCCCAGCTATCACCGGAACGATCACAGCGACGTGGCAGGTCTCGGCATCGATTCTTCGCAAACAAAGAGGGAACATTGATCCTCGGCGAATCTGTGTTGAGGCTGCAATGGTAAATTGGACATGCAAGCGCACGAATTTCGGTGATGGTCCAGTGACCGGAGTTCTCGTCCGCCTGCGACCTGACCTGTTCGGTCAGTTGGGCCCGACGCCTTCACGGCATGAGATGATCTGTATATTTCTTGCGGAGCGTCAGAGGAGGGTTATTGTCAGGGGCGAATGAAATAGCTTTCGCTATTTCTCTACAACGGTGATGGGTATGAGAAAATTGGTTGCAGTCTTGGCGTTTACTCTGATTGGCGTTGCTGCCGGTGCAGATACATCGTCTGACCTGAAGTCATGGGGCTTAAAAATCCGTGCATCACTCCGTGACGTGCTGTCAGAACAAGATAAAACAAAGCACAACACCAATGACGTTAACTCGTATAAAGCGGTTGTCGGAGTTAAACTGCGGCCGAATGGCGAAGTGCTGGATGTGGCGGTGTTCGACAGCTCAAGGAAAAAATATGATCATGAAGTGATCAGGCGTATCCGCGAAGCTTCCCCGCTTCCATCGGCGCCAGGGAAAATGAATAAAGACAGTTATGCGTTTAGCCTGCCAATAAATGCTGTGTGGAGAGGGCCCGTCGGGCCATTTGATTGACGTCGTTGACCGCATAAAAAAGCCCGCGCCAAATTTATAGCGCGGGCAGGTCCAACAGGGAGGTCGGTCCTATGGACCACCTTCAACCTGAAGGTTGCACCGGATGCTTTCAAGGGGGACTTGAGTGGCAGGATGGGCTCCACACAAGGTCCAGCCGATTTCGGAACGGGTAAGGTCGGCATGATTGAGCATGATTGGCTCGAAGCTTTAATTTCGTTGATTTATGCCATATGTTTCAATACCTTCTGCGTATGGATGTTCAAAAATCGAAAGCCGAACGTCAAAGGATTGGATGCTTATCTGGTTGCCTGGCACTACAGATATGACCTACATCGTTTCGGTTTTTCGTTGAAACACCCCAGCGATGTAAGTTTTTTTACGCATTTCCGGACGCAAAACCGGTATCCACTTTTGCTGGAAACGCTTTAACTTCGATACTGCTTTTCCTACCATTTTTCTTTGGCTGCGCAGTCCTCGTGATTGTCTTGGGGTAGAGATGGCAACGCGAGAGTCAGGCTGCGAAAGAACGGTTTAGGCAATGAGCATAATTAAGCAGGCAATGCGGTGGTTGGTTAGAGCTATCGATTTCGCGATTTTTGGCCTGCCAGGCGAGGGCATTGGTGGGACTATCGTTCTCGCGATGGTAGCGATCATGCTTTGGGCGGCATGGTATTTCGCATAGGTGGCTGTGCCGAAACCGGGTGCGTAGCCCGCTCTGCGCTGATTCGACCTATCGGACGGTCCCGGCAACGATGAAAGCATAAGCCCCCGCATTGCGCGGGACGATCACATGTTTACAGTGGAGGTAACGTGGAGACTTCTTCAGGCAGCTTTACTGATGACCCAATCGAGCAGCTAGGTCGCTTTCAGCACATTTCGCGAAAAGCGACTTGAACACATATTTATAGCATGGCTACTGTGGGGTGGCATTTCAGCTCGCCCTAGAAGCTTGAATATAGATAAAAGATTGCATGGGCACAAACGAGGGAAACATAATGAAACTGAAAACTGTCATAAGCATTCCAGTCATCGCGTTGCTTGCAGCCTGCGGCACTTCAGCATCCAATAATCCGAACAGCTTTAGGGTCGATCTCGACGACAATAAGCTGACGGGCAAGTACAATGCTTCTGGCTTTTCATCCAATGAGGTGAAAGAGGTTCTCGCCCTTGAATGTAAGGGCAGCAGCTTGTCCGGTTATGGTGAACAGGCAAGTGCGGATGGCTTGGTTGCTTTCACTGCTACCTGCGCGGGCGGTAACCTGCATAGCGCAGGTGGGATGACGGTAGAGCGCACAGAAAACAACGAGATACTTGTCGAAATAACAGGTGCCGACGAATCGGGAGACCTAGTGTACACCCGATACACAAACGGGGTTCGTGAAGTCGCACAGGGCCTCTAACGACATTGCGTGAAACCAACGGGATGGGTTAGCCTGTCCCGTTCGATTACAAGCGCAATTGCGATTGCTGCGGCACCTCGACCAAGCCACGGCCAAACGTTTCCCGGATGAACGTTCTGACGATCTGGTCTGCGGCAAACCGAAGGCTGCTATTGTGGCGTGTGGCCTCTCCGGATACATTGGCCACTGAGATATTCCTTATGTTCCCTGTCGCGGGCGCTTGGGATTGAGAGACCGGGGAGGACGCGCCCCGGCCTTTTGTCATCTTGCGGCTTCGATTGCATCAACCCATTTATCCGCGATCAAAACACCCCGCAGGTCATCGGAACCGATGGTTGCCTGTATAGCGATCTCGATCATTGCGCGGTTTGCCTCGATCCATTCGGTATCCTGACCGGGCATCAGGTGAAACGTTCGATATAGCTCACGATCATCAACTGTTCTGATGGCTGCGTTGATCCACGGCCTGTCTGGCTCATATTCCAGCCCTGTGCTTTCCATGTCATCGGCTTTCTTCAATTGCGGCCTGTGCATCTTCGTCGGCAGGATCAGGCCGCACATCAGGCTGAGGCATCAGCAGCAGGTCCAATGCTATTTCGAGCCTGTCCAGGCGGCCGTTGATGGCTCCAAAAACAACCTCGGGACCAGCGCCATTTCAGGCTGTGCCGGCCAGTTCCGTTTTTACGTCTCGGGGTTGTCGTCGATATCTTCTAGGAAACCAATCCGGTAGGGCTCCTGCTTGATCGGCCTGACCGCGACCAGCATGAAATTCAGCTGATCGATATGCTGGATCAGGGTGATCTTGTTACCCTTTGGATCCAACCCGTGGAACTCGATCAGATTGGGATTCTGATAGGATATCGCGCGGATATGCAGCTGTGCCGCAAGGCCGAAATTGGCCAGTTGCAGGCCGATCTCCTCGTCCTCGCCCAGCTCCGCCTCGAATTGCTCGATCCGCTTGCGCAGGTGATTGAAGATGAGGGCCGCCTCATGAAGCTCGAAATTATCCTCGGTGATTTCGGTCTGAGGAGCGGCCTGCGCCCGCTGCCTCCAAAGCTGCTGGCGCTGTTCAGCCACCATCTTTTGTACCACGATTTCCGAGAAATCCACATCGTCGGGCCGATCGTCGGTATCCGCCATTTTTTGCCTCGTTCTTTGGCCGCAATATGGCGGTCCTTCTGCGGAAAACTTATCAGCCTGTGGACCGGGAGCAATAGACCCCACCGGTCGGACGCGACATATCCCAAGGCGCGACCGGCAGCCGGGATGCCGGCAGCGCATGTAACAGATCCATCCTGATCGCATTGATGAGAGGTTTCAGCATATCAGTTTTGATATGCAAGTTACGCAAACTGTAATTTTACTAATATGCGAACGGATTGCTAGATCTTGCAGGAGTTGTTGGGGACCGGCGATCATGCGGACGCAGAGCGCAAAGCCGTTGCCGCTGACGAGGGAGGGGAGGATGAAGGTCGTAACTGTCGTCATCGGGAACGGCATCTTGGCGGCAGTCTTTTAGAACCGCAACAAGCGTTTTGCCTGCCGCAGGGGACGGCGGGAGTTTTGCCGGACATGCGAGATCCGCAACATTGTCCCGTCGGGTGATCGGAATCCGGCGGATAAGCTTATTTTCAGAAGGAAACGCGATGAGCTTTGCACCGCATGGCGAGCGTTTGATCGCAGGCGAATGGATCGGGGCGGAGCACTGTTTCCCCTCGGTGCCCGTGCATTGTCCGGCGTATGATTTCAGTTCCGGAACCGTCGATCCGGTGAACCGCACCGATGCGATCACGGGGATCAAGACACGGAAAACCGGCCTGCCCGAGACGTTGCCTCCGGAAAAGCAACGGGGCTGAAGGAAACGGTTTCGCGAGAATTTCAAAACCTGGAGGGAGGGAAAGATGAAGACCAGGACTTTACTAGGAACGACCGCTGCGCTGATGATTTCGACGACGGCGGCGATGGCCGAAGGAGAAACGGTGGGGTTCGCCCAGATCGGTTCGGAATCGGGCTGGCGGGCAGCGGAAACCGCGCTGACCAAGCAGCAGGCCGAAGAGCGCGGCATCGATCTGCGCTTCTCGGATGCGCAGCAAAAGCAAGAGAACCAGATCGCCGCGATCAGATCCTTTATCGCGCAGGGCATTGACGCGATCCTGTTGGCTCCGGTCGTGGCCACGGGCTGGGACTCGGTTCTGGAAGAGGCGCAGGAGGCCGAGATCCCGGTGGTCCTGTTGGACCGGCAGGTGGACAGCTCTGATGAACTGTATCTGACCGCCGTGGGTTCGAACCTTGTTCACGAGGGCGAAGTCGCCGGGGAATGGTTGGTGAACGCGGTTGGCGACCAGGAATGCCGTATCGTCGAGTTGCAGGGAACGACAGGATCGACCCCGGCCATCGACCGCAAGACCGGTTTCGAGAATGTCATCGCGGGCCATGACAATATGGAGATCGTCCGCAGCCAGACCGGCGATTTCACCCGCGCCCAGGGCAAGGAGGTGATGGAGAGCTTTCTGCAAGCCGAGAATGGCGGCAAGGATATCTGCGCGCTTTACGCCCATAACGACGATATGGCGGTGGGCGCCATCCAGGCGATCAGAGAGGCAGGGCTGGCGCCGGGCAAGGATATCCTGATCGTGTCGATCGACGGTGTGCCGGATATCTTCAAGGCCATGGCGGATGGCGAGGCCAATGCCACCGTCGAGTTGACGCCCAACATGGCGGGTCCGGCATTTGACGCGCTGGAGGCTTATTGGGCCGACGGCACCGCGCCCGAGAAATTCATCCAGACCGAATCCAGGCTGTTCACGCAGGACGACGATCCGATGGGCGAATACGAGACCCGCAAGGGGCTGGGTTATTGATGGCAATGGCCGGACCGCGCCTGTCGCGGCCCGGCCATTCCGGCAGGGAAAGACATCATGCTGCTCTCCATTCGCTCGCTGACCAAGACATTTCCAGGCACGCTTGCGCTCGACGGGGTTGATTTCGACCTGGCCACGGGCGAAGTCCATGCGCTGCTGGGCGAGAATGGCGCGGGCAAATCGACGCTGATCAAATGCCTGACCGGCGCATATCACCGCGATGGCGGGACGGTGGCGCTGGACGGGGCGGAGATCGCCCCCCGCTCTACCGTCGAGGCGCAGGAACTGGGCATCGGAACGGTCTACCAGGAAGTGAACCTGCTGCCCAATCTGACCGTGGCGCAGAACCTGATGTTCGGGCGCGAGCCGCGCCGTTTCGGCCTGATCAATACCCGCGCCATGCGGGCCGAGGCGCGCGAGATGCTGCGCCAATACGGGCTGGAACTCGATGTCGACCGCGACCTCGGCAATTATTCCGTCGCTATCCAGCAGATCATCGCCATCGCCCGCGCGGTTGCCTTGTCGGGCAAGGTGCTGATCCTGGACGAACCCACCGCCAGCCTCGATGCCCGCGAGGTCGAGATGGTTTTCGATGTCGTGCGCGGATTGCGCGAGCGTGGGCTGGGGATCGTTTTCGTGTCGCATTTCCTCGATCAGGTGTTCGAGCTGACCGACCGTGTCACCGTACTGCGCAACGGCCGCAAGATCGTGACCGAGCGTACCGCTGATCTGGACCGTATGAGCCTGATCGAGCATATGCTGGGCCGCGCGCTGGAGGAGGAGGTCGAGCAGCAAGGTGCCGGAAAGGCCGCAGCGACCCATCCGGACTTGCTGCATTTCGAGGGTGTCGGCCGCCATGGGGTGATCGAGCCTTTCGATCTGACCATCGGGCAGGGTGAGGTCGTGGGCCTCGCCGGACTGTTGGGCTCGGGCCGCACCGAAAGCGCGGAGCTGATCTTCGGTGTTCGCCCCGCCCAGACCGGCTCTGCGCGCGATGAAAAGGGCGCACTGGACCTGAAAAGCCCACGCGCCGCCATTGCAGCAGGGTTCGGCTTTGCTCCCGAGGATCGCAAGACCGACGGTATCGTTGCCGATCTGTCCATCCGCGAGAATATCGTCCTTGGCCTGCAGGCGCAGCGCGGATGGGCCCGGCCCATCCCCCGGGCCGAGCAGAACCGGCTGGCCGAGGATTATATCAGGCGCCTCGATATTCGCACTTCGGGACGTGAAAAACCGGTCGGAGATCTGTCCGGCGGCAATCAGCAAAAGGTCGTTCTGGCTCGCTGGCTGGCAATGAACCCGCGGTTCCTGATCCTGGACGAGCCGACGCGCGGCATCGATGTAGGCGCGCATGCCGAGATCCTGCGGCTGATACACGACCTGACCGGCGCGGGCATGTCGGTGCTGGTCATCAGCTCCGAGATAGAGGAACTGGTGGCCGTGTCCGATCGGGTCATCGTTCTGCGCGACCGCCGCCATGTCGCCGAGCTGAGGGGCGAGAGGGTTGCCCCCGATGCCATCATGCGGGCCATCGCCAGGGATGGCACCGGGGATGGGGAGACCGCCCGATGCTGCTGAAACGGATCGCTCCACAACTGATTGCGCTTGCTGCACTGGTGCTGCTGGTAACGCTGGTCTATCCCGGCTTTCTCGATATTTCCTTCAATGATGGCCGCCTTGTCGGGCCGGTGGTCGACGTGCTGAAACGCGGCGCGCCGGTGGCCCTGCTGGCAGTGGGCATGACGCTGGTGATCGCCACGCGCGGCATAGATCTGTCGGTCGGCACCACCATGGCGATCTGCGGTGCGGTGGCGGCATGGGCCATCGCCTCTGGCTGGGGACTCGCGCCGGCGCTGTTGCTTGCGCTCGCGGCAGGCGGGATAGCGGGATTGTGGAACGGTTTGCTGGTCGCGGTGGTCGGGATCCAGCCTTTCGTTGCCACGCTGATCCTGATGACCATGGGGCGTGGCATCGCCCAGCTGATCACCGAAGGGCGTATTCTGACCTTCAACCATCCGGGCTTTGCCTTCTTCGGATCGGGCACGATTCTTGGCCTGCCGGTTCCGGCATGGCTATGGCTGCTGACCGGGGCGGGCGTGGCGCTGCTGATGCGACGCAGCGCTCTTGGCATGCTGATCGAGGCCACGGGCATCAACCGGCGGGCCAGTGCCCTGGCTGGTGTCAACGCGACCGTGCTGCTGATAGCGGTTTACGTGGCATCGGGACTATGCGCGGCACTGGCCGGGATCGTCGTGACCGCCGATATTCGCGGGGCGGATGCCAATAATTCCGGTTTGTGGCTGGAACTGGACGCGATCCTCGCGGTGGTGATCGGCGGTAATTCCCTGCTGGGAGGGCGGTTTTCGATCCTCGCGGCGCTTTTGGGAGCGCTGATCATCCAGACCATCGACACAGGGATCCTGCTGGCCGGGTTCCCCTCGGAATACAATCTCGTCATCAAGGCGGCGCTGGTTCTGGTGATCCTCGTGCTGCAATCGCCCCGCATCGCCGCCGAATGGCGCATATGGCGCAAAAGCCAGCGCGCCAGCCGTGAAGCGCTGGCCGAAAGGAGCCGGACATGAATACCCGCGCCCTGCCGCTTTACGCCACCATCGTGATCTTCCTGCTGGCCTATGCGATCTGCTGGCTGCAGTTCCCGGCGATGCTGTCCACCCGTGTGATCGGCAACCTGCTAACCGACAATGCCTATCTGGGCATAGTCGCGGTCGGCATGACGCTGGTGATCCTGTCGGGCGGGATCGACCTGTCGGTGGGCTCGGTCATCGCCTTCTCGGGCGTGTTCATCGCGGTGCTGCTGCGCGACAGCTCGCTGCATCCGCTGGTGGTTTTCGCGATGCTCCTGGCGTTGACCACGGCTTTCGGCGCGGCGATGGGATTCCTGATCCACCGATTGGCGATGCCCGCCTTCATCGTCACGCTGGCCGGGATGTTCCTGGCGCGCGGGGCGGCCTATATGCTGTCCATCGACTCGGTCCCGATCACGCATCCGTTCTATGAGACGATACAGGACGCCTATTGGCTGATGCCCGGCAAGGGCCGGTTGCGGCTGATCGGCATACTGATGCTGCTGATCGTGCTGGCCGGCATGATCATCGCCCACAAGACCCGTTTCGGCGCCAGCGTCTACGCGCTTGGCGGAGGAGAGGCCACCGCGCGGCTGATGGGGGTGCGGCAGGGGCGCACGACGATCCTCGTCTATGCCTTTTCGGGATGCATGGCGGGCCTGTCGGGGATCGTCTTCTCGATCTATACCGGCTCGGGCTATTCATTGGCGACAGTGGGCACCGAACTGACCGCCATCGCCGCGGTGGTGATCGGGGGCACGCTGCTGACCGGAGGGGCGGGCTACATGTTCGGCACGCTGATCGGTGTGCTGACCATGGGGCTGATCCAGACCTATATCGTCTTCGACGGCACGCTTTCCAGCTGGTGGACCAGGATCGTGATCGGAATCCTGCTGCTGGTCTTTATCCTGTTGCAGAAGGGACTGTTGAAGCTGTCGCAATCCCGCCTGATCGAGGCGGCGGCGGACCGGTAAGAACCCGCAATCCTGCTTTGGCCGGTTCCGTTCGCTGTGCGAATTGCCTTCTTGGCCGAAACGGACCGGTTATCAAACTCCCCTGCCCCGTCCAACCAGCAAGGCCGCGCCCGTCACATAGCTTTCATTTGACCTTTCGCCTGATCGCGGTAGACCTTGTGGCGTCGTCAACACGGCGACTTACAATAGCAACAAAGGATCATGAACATGGCAGCCAATGAAGACAGAAAGCGCCTTCGCCAACTGAACCAGCGTATCAGGGTGAAAAAAGAGGATCTCGGACGTCTGCGCGAGGAACTGTCCGCGCTTAACGCTGAGCGCAAGACGATCAAGGAAAAACTGGCCGGTGAAGTTGCTGAGGCAGCTGCCTCGGAAAGTTAATCGAAGCACGCGCCTGCGCCTGAGTAACGGTGCGGGCGCGTCATCTGATGCCGTCGGTTGCCCGGATATACCCGAGTTGAATCTGCTTTGCAGATGCGTCCGGACAGGAACCCCGGATCGGTTCGGAAAGGGTGATATACCTTCTAGGCGTTCACCGCCTCCCCGGCCGGAATCCCTCCGCTTTCCTCGACCCGGTGGCAGGCAACGACGGCGCCGTCATCACAGCTTATCAGACCTGGTTTTTCCTGTTTGCACCGATCGTCGGCAAATGGGCAACGCGGATGAAAACTGCAGCCCGAAGGCGGGTTCAGCGGGCTTGGCACCTCGCCGCCGCGCAGGGGGCGGTCACGATGCGGATTGCGGACATCCGGGATCGTGTCCAGCAGCAGCTGCGTATAGGGATGCCGGGTTCTTGCGAACAGCACCTCGGTCGGCGCCTCCTCGACGATCCGGCCCAGATACATGACCGCGATCCGGTCGGACATGTGCCGCACCACCGACAGGTCATGGCTGATGAACAGGTAAGTCAGCCCCAACTCGTCCTGCAGGGAGCGCATAAGGTTCAGGATCTGCGCCTGGACCGACACGTCCAGCGCCGATGTCGGCTCGTCGCAGACCAGGAACTCCGGCTCCGAGGCCAATGCCCGCGCGATGGATATCCGCTGCCGTTGCCCGCCCGAGAATTCATGCGGGTATTTCGCCCCGTCCGCCGGGGAAAGCCCGACGACTTCCAGCAATTCGTTCACCCGGTCGCGGATCGCCTGCTTGCCGCTGCGCAGCTTCAATTCGCGCAGAGGTTCGGCGATGACGTCGAAAACCTTCCAGCGCGCATTCAGGCTCGCGTAAGGATCCTGAAAGATCATCTGCGCGGTCATCGGCTGGCCCGACTTTCCCGGCGCAAAGCGCATCTCGCCCCGCTCGGGCCGGTGCAGGCCGGTGACGATACGGGCGACCGTTGATTTCCCGCAGCCGGATTCGCCGACCAGCGACAGGCAGCCGCCGCGCGGCACATCGAAATCGATATCGTCCACGGCACGCAGGATCTGCCGCTCGCGCCGCTCGATCACGCGGTTCAGCCACGGGGCCGAGACATCGAAGCTCTTGCAAAGTCCCCGGACCTTGAGCGCGGGAGCCGCGGCCCTGTCCTTGATATCGGCGCTCATGCCGTGCCTCCTTCCAATAGCCAGCAGGCCGCCTTCTCGGCCCCTGCCGTGAAAAGTTCCGGCCTTTCGCGGCGGCATCTGGGCCCGGCCTGCGGGCAGCGCGGATTGAAGGCGCAGCCCGGCGGAATCGCGTTAAGCCGGGGCATGGAGCCGTCGATCTGTTCCAGCCGCGGCACCCTTGCCCCAAGCGCCGGGATCGAGCCCATCAGCCCCTGCGTATAGGGATGCTGCGGGTCACGGGTGACCTGCGCGACCTCGCCGATCTCGATCAGGCGCCCGGCATACATCACCGCCACCCGGTCCGCCGTTTCGGCGATGACGCCCATGTCATGGGTGACCAGCATCACCGCCGAGCCATGTTCCGCGCAAAGCCGCCGCAGCAGCGCCGTGATCTGCGCCTGGATCGACACGTCCAGTGCCGTGGTCGGCTCGTCGGCGATGATCAGGCTGGGGCGCGCCGCAAGAGCCAGCGCGATCACCACGCGCTGCCGCATCCCGCCCGAGAACTGGTGCGGATAATGATCGACACGTTCCGAGGGCGCGGGGATGCCGACCTCGGCCAGCAATTCGACGGCACGGGCACGGGCAGCCGATGCCGACATCGGCAGATGCTGACGGATGGTCTCGACCAGCTGCGCGCCCACGGTGAATAGTGGGTTCAGCGAGGTCAGCGGGTCCTGGAAGATCGCGCCGATCTCGCGGCCCCGGATACGCGTCATCTCGCGGTCGGACAGTGTGTCGATGCGCCTGCCGTTCAGCGTCACCGAGCCCGAGGCGATCCGGCCCGGAGGCTCCAGCAACCCTTGCACGGCCAACCCGGTCATGGATTTGCCGGCGCCGGATTCTCCTACGACGCCCAGGATTTCGCCGGGGCGGATCGACAGGCTGACATTGTCCAGCGCGGTCAGGACGCCGCGATGGGTCGGAAACTCTACCCGCAGATCGCGGACTTCCAGCACATTCATGACGACTCCAGCGGATAGGATGGTGGAAACAGATCCGACAGTGGCGGGTGCTGCCAGCTTCGTTCGGGATATTTGGCGACCAGACCGTCGAACTGCGCCTGTGCACGCGCCTGCGCATCAGGCAGGTCCAGCCCCGCCACCTCGGCCTGCCCGGCAATCCGGCGCATCGACAGGCGGCCATCGACAAAGACCGCGCGGGTGACCTTGCCCGAGCCTCCCGCGACAAGCGTGGTGATCGGGTCGATGGCGGGGGTCATGATCGCGTCATCCAGCGCGAACACCGCGATATCGGCGGGTCCGCCTGCCCGCAGCCGCCCCAGGTCAGGACGCCCGAGCGCATCGCCTCCGCCGATGGTGGCGGCATCCCACAGGTCGCGGGTCGGGGTCTGGTGCTGCGGCCCCTTCACATGCGCCCCGATCAACCCGACCAGAAGGTTCAGCAGCATGTCGGGCGGAGCGGTATCCGTGCCCATGGCGATATTGATCCCCATGCCGCGCAGCTCTCCAAAGCTGTTCAGCATCGCGCCGTGACGCCCCGAAACCAGCGGGCAATGCACGATGCTGACGCCGTTTTCTGCATAAAGCGCCAGATCCTCGGTTGTCGCGCAGGTGGCATGCGGAGCGATCAGGCGTGGCCCCAGCAGCCCCATCCCCGCCAGCCAATGCGGGGCAGTGCAGCCATGCAGGGCGCGGACGGTATCCAGTTCCATCTGGCCCTGCGCCATATGCAGGCGAACCGGGCAATCGAGTTCTTCTGCCGCAGCAAATGTCCTGCGCAGCAATTCCCCGGTGCAGGTCTCGACACGATCCGGCGCCAGCAAACCGCGCACCAGCCCGCCCTGGCTGCCGTCATGGCGGCGAATGAAGGCGACCGCATCCTCCAGCCCCTGCAGGCCCCGCGCCTCGTCAAAGACCGGGCGCATCTCGCCCGGGGCCTCCAGAACCATGCCGCCCGCCCTGTATGCCGGGCTCAGATAGATCCGCAGCCCAAGATCGGCGGCGGCATCCACGGCGGCATCGAATTCGGCGACACTCTCTCCCCATTGCCGATAGAACAGGCTGGCGATGGGGGCGGCGGTGGTGATCCCGCTTTGCAGCAATTGCGCGAATGCGAAACGCTTCTGGAAGGCGAGTTCCCCGGGCGAATACATCTCGTATGGGCCACGCTCGACATAGGAGCGCGGCCAGACCCGGCCCTTGGCCCAGCCCGGCTGATGGTCGATGCCGAGGATGGTGGTGTCCAGATCCGACAATGCGTCCAGGTCGATCAGGCCGGGCGAGATCAGGCTCATGCCCAGATCAACGCGACGGGCGACCTCGCCGGGATAATCGCGCCCGACGAAACTGACCTGCCCGTCGGTGATAACAACCTCGCCATGCTCGATCAGCCGGCGGCCCTGCGGGCTGTCATGGATCACCCAACGCGCGCTCAGCAGAAGCGGCCCATCCGCCCGCTGGCCAAGCGCCAGTTGCCCGAGTCCGGTTGCCTCGCCCGTCACGGCATGTCCTTTCCGATCACGGTCCCGTCGCGCGCCGTCACCCGCCCGGCCTTGACGACCAGCGGCCGTGGCAGGCGCTGCACCAGCGCATGCGACAATGTCTGCCCCTGCAGCAGGGTCAGATCGCCTGCCCCGCCGGTCTCGATCCGGTAGTCGTCGCGGCCCATCGCCTGCGCCGCCCCGCCCGAGCAGATATGCAGGGCGTGCTCCAGCTCGAAATCGCAGCGCAGCCCGTTGCGCATGCCGATCACCTCGGCGCGGTGCAGCATGTCGGGCAGCCCCCACGGCCCCCATGTGTCGCGGATCCCGTCGCAGCCGCCGCCCATGCGGATCCCGGCTTCTTTCAGTCGCATGATCGCAGGCACCTCGGCCGAGGGAGCCCCAGTGGTGAAGATCGGAATATCCAGCGCGGCGATCTCGTCGATCAGGGCCTGCGTGCGCAGCCAGTCGGGCGCACCAAGCGCGAATGCGTGGCTGATCCCCACTTTGCCCTGCATGCCGAGCGCGCGGGTGCGCTCGAAGATCAATTCCATGCTGAAGGCGCCAAGTTCGCCGCGCTCGTGCAGGTGGATATCGATGGGCTTGCCATGTTTCTGCGCAAGCCCGAAGATCGCGTCCAGCGCACCTTTCGGATCCCGCTCGAAGCCGCAGGGATCGATGCCCCCCACGACCTCCGCCCCCTGCGTCAGCGCCTCGTCCAGCAGCTCCACGGTGCCCTTGCGTTCCATCATTCCCGATTGCGGAAAAGCCACGATCTCGATTTCGACATGATCGCGCAACGCCTCGCGCGTGGCCGCCACGCCCTCGAACATCGCCAGGCCGTGACGCGTGTCGATATCGACATGGCTGCGGATCAGCGTCGCGCCATTGGCGATCAGGCCAAGGGCGTGGCGCATCGATTGCCGCGCCGGGTCGATGCCGATCTCCAGCCGCTGTTCGCGCTCGTAATCGATCCGGCCACGCAGGGTTTTTACCTGGTCATTCGCATGCCAGTCCATGTCCCATGTGGTCTTGTCCAGATGGGTATGGGCGTCGACCAGACCCGGAATGACCAGATGCCCCCTACCCTCCTCCACCGGAACGCCCTCGGCCTCCAGCCCAACGCCCATTTCGGCGATTCTTCCGTCGCGGATCAGGATATCGGCGGGCTCGCCTCCCATGGGGCGGATATTTCGGATCAGAAGATCGGCCATTGTCTTACCTCAGTTTCGGGTTGAGCGCATCGCGCAGCCAGTCACCGATCATGTTGACGGTCACGACCAGAAGCGACAACTGCATCACCGGAAAGACCACGATCCACCAGCTTCCCGAGAACAGGTAATCGTTGCCAAGGCGGATCAGCGTCCCAAGGCTGGGCTGGCCCGGAGGCATGCCGATACCCAGGAAGGACAGCGTCGCCTCGGTCAGGATCGCCATGCCGAAATTCAGAGTCGCGGCGACAAAGATCGGGGTAAGCGTGTTGGGCAGGATATGGCCCAGCATGATCCGGCGGCCCGGCACATGCAGCACGCGGGCGGCAAGGACATATTCCTTCTCGCGCTCGACCGAGGCCTGCGCGCGGACGGTGCGGGCATATTGCACCCATGACGACAGCACGATGGCCAGCACCAGCACTCCCGCCGCGCCGACATCGCGCAGCGAGGCGGGCAGTGCCTGCCGGACCAGCGAGCTGACGAGGATCGCGACCAGGATCGTCGGGATCGACAGAAGGACATCGCCAAGCCGCATCAGCAGCGTATCGATAACCCCCCCGTAGAACCCGGCCAGCAGGCCGAAGGTGATCCCGACGACCAGCGACAGCGCCACCGCAGCGATACCGATGACGATCGACACGCGCGAGCCGTAAAGGATCGCCGACAGCACGTCGCGCCCCTGTGAATCGGTGCCCAGGATGAAGGGCCATTGGCCATCCGCCTGCCAGATTGGCGGAATCTCGGCATTCAGCAGATCAAGCTGGGCCGGGTCATAGGGGTTCTGCGGCACGTAAAGTGGCGACAGGAAGGCCGTGACGACCAGAAACAGCAGCAGGACCGAGGCCGCGACCGTCGCGGGACGCCTGCGAAAGGATCGATAGATCTCGCTCTCGCGCCATTTCACGCGCCTGCCGGTTTCCTGCGAAGGGGTTCTGGCATCGGCGGCCGGGGTCATGGCTGGAGTCTGATATTGCCGGGACATGATAGCCTTACCTTGCGCTGCGCAGGCGCGGATCGATGATCGCATAGCTGATATCGACCATCGTGTTCAGCACTACGAAAATGAAGGATATGATGACCAGATAGGCGGCCATCACGGGGAAATCGAGGAAGGTCACCGCCTGGATGAACAGCATGCCCATGCCCGGCCACTGGAACACCGTCTCGGTGATCAGCGCAAAGGCGATCAGTGCCCCCACATTCATCGCCGTCATGGTGACGACCGGCATCAGGCAGTTGCGCAGCGCATGGCGGAACCAGATCCGGTGACGCGGTATCCCCCGCGCCCGCGCGAATTTGATGAAATCGGTGCGCAGCACCTCGAGCATCTCGGCCCGGACCAGGCGCATGATCAGCGTGATCTGGTAAAGCGACAGCGATATCGCCGGCAGCACCAGCGCGGCGCGTCCCGAGGGGGTCAGCAATCCGGTGCTCCACCATCCGAAATCGACCACCTCGCCACGCCCGAACGAGGGCGACCAGCCAAGGATGACCGAAAAGACGAGGATGAGCATGATGCCGACGACGAAGCTCGGCAGCGAAACCCCGATGATCGAAAGGAATTGCAGCCCCTCTGCATACCATCGCCCGCGCCCGATCGCCGTCAGGATCCCCAACGGGATACCCACCACAAGCGAAATCAGCGTGGCGACCAGCACCAGTTCCATGGTCGCCGGAAAGCGCTCTGCGATCAGTCCGATCACGTCCTGATTGTTGCGATAGGACATGCCGAAATCGCCCTGCATGGCATTGCCGACAAAGCGCATGAACTGCACCGGCATGGGATCATTGAGCCCCATTCGGTCGCGCAGGGCGTCGC
The DNA here is from genome assembly GCF_003697785.1 of Paracoccus alkanivorans. Lineage (GTDB taxonomy): Bacteria > Pseudomonadota > Alphaproteobacteria > Rhodobacterales > Rhodobacteraceae > Paracoccus > Paracoccus alkanivorans. The sequence continues at coordinate 17,610 of NZ_QOKZ01000006.1, forward strand.
GGTCGACCTGCGACATCTGTTCATTGGCCAGCATCTCGACCGGATCGCCCGCGACCTGAAAGATCGCGAAGGCCAGGAACGCCACGGCCATCATGACGAAAACCGCATTGACGAGACGCTTTAGGATGAAGACCAGCATCAGTGCCTACTCGTGTCCGGGATATTGCGGACCGGAGCATTCCGGTCCGACGGGTTTCGCGGCATGTGCCCCAAGGGATCATGCCGCCCGACAAGTCACTCGGCCAGCCTGGTCAGCCAGTGACGGGCCTTGTTGTCCGGCTTCTGCATCACCGACTCGACCTCTTCAGACATGGCCCAGGCCATGGGCTGCTGGTAAAGCGGCAGCATCACCAACTCGTCCTTGGCCATCTGCAGCGCCTCTGTCTCGAGCGCCAGCCGCTTGTCGCGGTCCATTTCCGTCGAAGCCTGTTCGATCAGCTTGTCGATCTCGGGATAGGACCACTCGCCCCAGTTGAACACCCCCCAGATCTCGCTCTTGGTATGGATGATCTGCTGCAGAAGGGAATAGGCATCCATCATCGGCAGGGTCGCCCAACCGATGATATAGACATCCGCCTTGCCACCGGCGCGCTTGGGGGTTTGCAGCGCCTGCGGCGCCGAATCCAGTGTCGGGTTGAAACCCGCACGGCTGAGCATCGACACCACAGCGCGGCACAATTCCTCGTCATTCACATAGGCGTCATTGGTGCAGACAAGGCTGAATTCCAGCCCCTCATGCCCAGCCTCGGCCAACAGGGCGCGGGCCTTTTCGGGATCGGCGGCGGGATAGGCGTCCAGCGCCTCGGCATAGCCCGGGATCTCGGGCGCGACCATCGAACCCGAGGCGCGCGACTTGCCACGGAACACGCGCTTGGCCAGCAGGTCCCGATCTATCGCGACATCGAAGGCTTGCCGCACGCGCAGGTCGTTGAATGGATTGTCACGGCCATCCTCGAGCTTCGGCTTGCGGTTGAAGCCGAACATGATCGTCCGCAGGCTTGGTGTTTCCATCAATGTCACGCCGGGTGCCGCTGCCAGGCGCTCCAGATCCTGGACCGGCGCTTCCTCGGTGAAATTGATCTCGCCCGACAGCAGCGCCGCCACGCGCGTCGGGGCCGAGGTGATGGGCGTGAACTCGATCCGGTCGATATTATGGCGCGGCTCGTCCCACCACCCATCGTTGCGCACCAGGACGGTCTTGGCGTCCGGCGTGCGGCTTTCGACACTGAAAGGTCCGGTTCCGTTGGCATTGTTGGTTGCGTAATTCTCGACACCGGCCGCAGCATCGCTCGGCTTCTCGGCATTGTTGTCCTTCAGCCAGCCCGCATCGAAGATCAGGATATTGGTCAGGTCGTTCAGCAACAGCGGATATGGGCCGGTCAATTCGATATCGACCGTGTAATCATCGACCTTGGTCGCGGATTTATAGGCCGGCAGATTGCCCTTCAGCGGCGAGGCCGGATCGCTGACACGGGTCAGCGAGGCGATGACGTCATCGGCGGTGAACTCGGCGCCATCCTGGAACTTGACCCCTTCGCGCAAATGGAAGCGCCAGACCGAGGGAGAAACGGTTTCCCATTCCGTCGCCAGCGCGCCCTCGATCTCCAGATTCTCGTCATAGCGGACCAGTGCCTCGTAGACATGGTTCATGAAGGCGATGGTATAGCTGTCGCCATAGGAATACGGGTCCAGCGAATATATGTCCCGCGCCGATCCCCAACGCAGTGTTTCCGCCTGCGCCGAGACGGCTGTCATCAACGCTGCCGTGGCCAGCAATCCGGCTTGTATCGGTTTCATCTGTCAACTCCCATGTTGAACTGTTTCAGGCGTCCTGCTTCTCCGGAAGGATCGCCCGGTCTCGTCTTTTCACCCGTCACTCGGCAAGGCGCGTCATCTGCCCACCCTCCGATTCAGCGTCTCCAGAATGAAGCGATCAGAGGTATTGTCAATCTTTTTGTTCACAATTTATGTTGGCAGTGAAGAGAATTGCATGCTCGGAACAACCCGGATCTTCGTGATTTCTATTTATATAATTGAATTTTAAAGAATAAAATTACAATCCGGAATTACGCGGAGATGACAGCCATCAAGGGTGATATGATTTTTCTTGATTGTTCACAATTATTGTTGTCAATGAAGTGACTCGAGGAGCCACGCATGAAACTGGTTGTCATTAATCCCAACTCCACCCAATCGATGACAGACAAGATCATCGCCTCGGCCAGGGCCGTGGCGGGACATGGCATCGAGATCGAGGGCCGCACGGCTCACGGCGCCCCAGCCAGTATCGAGGGGCATTTCGACGAGGTGATGTGTGCCGCCCATCTGCTGCGCGAGGTCCGGGAGGCCGAGACAGCCGGTGCGGACGCTATCGTGGTCGCCTGTTTCGACGACCCTGCCATCGGCGCCTGCCGCGAGATCGCGACCGGTCCGGTTCTGGGGATCTGCGAGGCGGGGATAAAGGCGGCCAGCATGATCGCCACCTCATTCTCCATCGTGACCACCCTGCCCCGCTCGGTGCCCATCATCGAGGCGCTGGTGCGTGAATACGGTCTTGCGCATCTTTGCCGCCGCGTGCGTTCGGCAGAGATCCCGGTGCTGGCCCTGGAAGAGCACGGCTCGAATACCCGCCGCCTCGTTCGCGACGAAATCCGCCGCGCCGTCGAGGAAGACGGCTGCGAGGCGGTGGTATTGGGCTGCGCAGGCATGTCCGACCTGACGGAATGGCTTAGCCGGGAAACCGGGGTTCCGGTCATCGACGGCGTCACCGTTGCCACGAAATTCGCCGAAGCGCTGGTGGGGTCCGGACTGGGCACCAGCAAGTTCGGCGCCTATGCGACGCCCAACCGGAAATAAGACCGCTTCAGCCGGACATATCCGGCCGCGAACCGCATATCAGGCATATCGCCCGCGCGACCGCGATCGCCCGGAATCCTAACGACCGACCTCCACCAGCCAGCCATTGCTGGCGGCAACAAGGCCCGCGCAGAAGCCGGGATCGTTGTAGGGAATGCGATCCAGCATCTGTTCGACCGCGGAATCCGCGCCCGCCTCTGCCGAAGCGATAAGCGCATATGCCTCGGGAGCGGCGCTGGCTTTCAGGGACCACCACAACTCATCGATCTTGGCATCCGCCGCGGGATTTGTCGCGACTCCATCGCATTTATAGGCAGCAGCCCGATAGACGCCGTGCTCCGCAAACGCCTCGGCTGCATTCTGCATGTCAAACCGCGAAGCAACGAACGCTGTGGCCGGGGGAACGGCCAGGGCGAGGGTAGCAGCGGTGGCAGCCAGGATTGTAGAATACATCATGGGACAGACCTCCACTTCATGTACCATTCTCATGGCTATCAGATGGGGGTCGGCAGGGCCTTGTTTAAGAAGGCAAGTTGACCCGAAGGTCAGGCACCCGCCGTGCGATCACCGGCCAGCATGGGTTATCCGCGCTCATTTCCAATGTTCGTAAATCGCCTTCAACCGCTCGATCTCTTCGTCCGACCAGCCCTTTGGCGCCGTTACCGCCACCCAGGCATCGATATAGTTCTCGGGCGCATAGCGGTGGCCGTAGCCAAGGGGAACCTTCACCGCCGCCGCCATATCGACAGTCAGTTGAAAGAGCGTCACGATCGGATACCAGCGCAACTCGTGCGAGACATCGGGACCGCGCGGATAATCCATCCATGCGGGCTCGCGGTAGAGCGCCTCGGGATCGAAGAAAGTCACGGGATCGCTGGCATATTGCAGGTAGACATAGCGAATAGGTCCCCAATGGGCATCCGGCAGATCCAGCGTATTCCACTGGTTCATGAAGCGTATGACGGAACCCTCCCTGAAAATCGGCAGCCATGCCGGAGAGGTCGGCTTGCGGTTCATGGTGATGTTTTGCCACCGCTCGCTGGCAAAAGGCGTCCCGGCCCACAAGGCGCCTTGGAACGGATCTCCGACGACGTCGTAGATATCCGCCGATAGCTGGGAGTTCAGCGCCCCGAGGCTCAGGCCATAGAGGTAAAGCTTCGGGCGGTCATCCTTGGGCAATTCAGTCCAGTAGGTATAGATCTTGTCGAACAGTATCTGGGCGGTTTCCTTGCCGTAATCGGGCTCCACCAGCAGCGACAGCCAACTTGCGAGATAGGAATACTGGACCGCGACCGTCGCGACATCGCCGCGGTGAAGATATTCGAGCGGATTGATCGCCGCCTCATCGACCATCCCGGTCCCGGTCGGCGTGGCGATGACGAGAACCGAACGCTCGAATGCCCCCACGCGCCTGAGTTCCTGCAGCGCCAGTTCCGCACGCTCCTCGACCGTGTCGGCGGAATTCAGTCCGACATAGACCCGTATCGGGTCAAGCGTCTCCTCGCCGCTGAAAAACGTGCTCAGATTCGCGCGTCTCGGCCCCCAGGAAACGAATTGCCGGCCGGCCCTTCCCAACTCGTCCCAATCGAGCAGGGATTCCGCGCTTCCGGTTCGGACCGGATTGACCGGTGCGCTTACATTGCTTTCCACCAATGCATCGAATTTCTGATAGGACGCGTTCGCCAGCCGCATCCCGTATTTGACCAGGACGCCATTGATCAGCGACCAGAAAATAGCAACGGCCAGCATCAGGCCGATCAGGTTCGAGATCCGTCTCGGGATACGGCGCTTGAGCCAGTTGGACGAAACATGGATCGTCAGCCGAAACAACACGCCAAACGCGTGCAGGATCATGAAAACCGCGATGGCGACCGCGCCGACCGCAAAGGGGCGCGCATTGTTGACCGGCTCCATCTCCATCATGATCCGGATGGAATCCTGCCATTCCGAGGCGCGCGCCAGAAAAACCAGGGCAATGATTGCACATATCACCGTGGCGACCAGTGTGATGACCGCCTCGACAAGCTGGCGGGGCTCGGGGAGTTCGAGATAGGCCCAGAGCCATTGCCCCAGGACCCCCGCCGCGTAGCCGACGGATAACGAGACACCCGAAAGAACCCCCTGCATCAGATATGTGCGGGGAATCAGGCTGGGGGTCAGCGAAGCCGCAAAGAAAAGCGTGGCCGTCAGGAGCCCTGGCGTCGAGAACAGCTTTTCCAGCCTGAGAAGCCAGGTCAGGGGGATCTTGCCATATCTGACCATATTCCCATGTGGATAATCATGTTTCATGACCGGACCTGCTCAAACAGGCAAATACCTCCTGCTATCTACCGTGGACCGTGCCGGATCATTGTCAACCCTTGCCGCATTTAATGGCGGATTGAGGATCTTTCCCGCCGGTCCCGGTCAGCGCCACCAGCGCCCGGTCAGCGCCAGCCACGCCAATGATGCACGGCGCTGAAATGGCGTTATTTCAATGTTATGGCTGAAACAATTAATCTTTCCATCCGCAGCCAGGGTCAGAAACATCGCCGCGCGGGGGCCAGGATAGAGTGCCGCCGCCGCCGATCTAGTGATGACACGGCGACTGCGTGCGGCCCGGCGCAACGCGTCGCGGCCCAGCCCGGCCAGTTCCCGCGCATCACTTTCTTGCGCCCCGGCGAGACCCAGCCCCAACGATTGCAATTGCGGCAGCGCCCGCAGCCATGCGGCCAATCCCGCCCCGAGCGCCTGATCCGCCACGACCTCGCGCGCGCTTTCCGGGACCCCGAGTCTCAAGGCCGCTTGCCACATCAATGCCCCCGCCGTCTCTTGGACATAGCTGACGACCTGCGCCGGCGACGAGAATGCCTGCCGCTCGCAATCCCGCCGCCGCGCCTCGGCCAATGCTGCCAGATCACCGGCCCGCGCGCCCCACGCATCCCAAAGCGGTGTCAACACGTCATGCAGGGGCGGAGCGGTGCCGTCCCCCATCTCGGCCAGCCGGTCGATCCACCATTGCAGGCGCATCTCCGCCAGCATGGGCTCGGCGGATTGGAACGGCGTCCGGGCAATTTCGAGATTCAGCGCATAAAGCGTGATCAGCGCCGGACGATCTTCCGGAGCGGCCGTCAGCACCGCCCCGAAACGGTCGGGATCGTGCTCGCGCAGGGCCTCGGTGCAGGCTTGCAGTGTCACGCGCCGACCGAGCGGGCAAGCTCGGACAGTTTCGCCGCGTCATAACCCGCCGTCAGCGACCATTCCGCGCCCTGCGCCGTATCCTTGACCTCGACTCCCGCCGCCTTGAAGCCGTCGCGGATCGCATCGGCCCGCCCGAAATCGCGCGCCTTGCGGGCCTCGGCCCGCGCGGCCAGCAGCGCCTCGATCAGCATGGCCGCATCCTCGCCCGCCTCGGCCCATGCCCCCATCTGCGGCAGCAACAGCCCCAACATATAGGCCGAGGCCAACAGGGCAGACGCATCTCCCTGCCCGGCCAACTCGTGCAGCACCGCGATGGCGCCTGCCGTGTTCAGATCGTCGGCAAGCGCATCGATAACGGCGGGCGCGGGGCTTGATGCGGGCTCGATACCCGCGACAAGCCCGCGCCAGCGCCGAAGCACCGCTTCGGCCTCTTGCGCCTTGGTTTCCGTCCAGTCCATCGGCTTGCGGTAATGGGTCGAGAGCATGACGAAGCGGATCACCTCGCCCGGCACGCCGCGATCCAGCAGATCGCGCACGGTAAAGAAATTGCCCAGGGATTTGGACATCTTCTTGCCCTCGACCTGCAGCATCTCGTTATGCAGCCAGACACGCGCGAAATCGCCATCGGGATGGGCGCAGCAGCTTTGCGCGACCTCGTTTTCGTGATGCGGGAATTGCAGGTCGATGCCGCCGCCATGGATGTCGAATGACGGCCCCAGCAGCGCCGCCGACATGGCCGAGCACTCGATATGCCAGCCCGGACGCCCGCGACCCCAGGGACTGTCCCAACCCGGCGTATCGGCATCCGACGGTTTCCACAGCACGAAATCCATCGAGTCGCGTTTGAACGGCGCCACCTCGACCCGCGCACCAGCGATCATGTCATCGACAGAGCGCCCGGACAGCCGCCCGTATTCCGGAAAGGAGCGCACGTCGAACAGCACATGCCCCTCGGCCACATAGGCGTGGCGGCGCGCGATCAGGGTTTCGATCATCGCCACCATCTGCGTGATGTAATCGGTCGCGCGGGGCTCGTGATCCGGACGGTCAGCGCCAAGCGCATCCATGTCGTCGTGATACCACTGAATCGTCTCTTCGGTGATGTCGCGGATCGTCCGGCCGGTTTCCGCGGCACGGTCGTTGATCTTGTCCTCGACATCGGTGAAGTTGCGCACATAGGTCACATGGCCTGCGCCATAGACATGCCGCAGCAGCCGCACCAGCACGTCGAACACCAGCACCGGCCGCGCATTGCCCAGATGCGCCCGGTCATAAACCGTCGGCCCACAGAGATAGAGGCGGATATTCCGGTCATCCAGCGGCGTGAAGATTTCCTTCTTCCGCGTGCGGGTATTCGTCAACCTGATCTCGACCATGATTTGCCTCATCTGCCAGCCGGCAGGGTTTAGCGCATCGGATCAAAGCTTTCCACCCACTCGATTTGCCGGGGCAAGCTTTGAAGCTGCAGATCATAGCCATCGCGGATGGTCTGCCGGGCCGCGCGGCGCAGGGCTTCGCCCTCCGGATCGCCCTCCAGACCGCGGACCAGGGCCGAAGACAGCGCCGGCACGTCAAAGAACGGCACCAGCCGCCCGTTCTCGCCGTCGCGGATCAGTTCGCGCACCGGGTCGGTATCCGAGGCGACGATATAGGCCCCGGCGGACATCGCCTCGGTCAGCGACCAGGACAGGACGAACGGATAGGTCAGATAGCAATGCACGCGGGCAAGCTGGATCAGCGACATATATTGCCCGTAAGGCAGCCGCCCGACAAAATGCACCCGGTCAGGGTCGAGCCGGTCGCCCAGTTCGGCCAGCATGACCTCTTTCCAGCTTCGTCCGTCACCCGGTGCCTTGCCATAGCTGACCCCGTCGCCGCCCACCAGCACCACCTGCGCCTCAGGGCGGGCGGCCAGCACGTCGGGCAATGCGCGCATGAAGACGTGAAAACCGCGATAGGGTTCCAGCGAGCGCGAGACAAAGCTGAGCACCTCGTCCCCGGCCTTCAGTTCCCTGCCATTGGGCAATGTCAGGCTTGCGTCAGGATCGGGGCGGGCACGCTGCGTGTTGATGCCGTCATGGATCACGGTGATCTTCTGCCGCAATTCGGGCGGAAAGCTGTCGGCCTGGTAATGCGTGGGCGCAATGGCCGCATCCGCCTGCACGATCCCCTGGATCAGATGCGCCGAACGCGCCACGGTCATGAAGCGGGCCTCCAGACTGTCCGGCGCGAATTCGGGATCGAAACCGACATCCGCCCCTTCGGTGCGATACATCAGTTCGGCATAGATGAGCAGTTTCGCCTCGGGCCAGATCTCGCGCAGGAACAGCGTCTCGCCCCAGCCCGAATGCCCGATGATGACATCCGGCGTGAAGCCATGATCGTCGCGCAGTGCCCGCGCCCCGCGCGCGGCCATCAGCCCGCGTTCGGCATGGGTCGAATAGCTGCGCCCGAGGATGCCATCGCTCTCGATCTTCTTCGGCTTCCTGTAGCGGACCGTGTTGACCGGTGAAGGATTCTTGTTGTCCGCATCGGTCAGCGCCAGGACCTCATGTCCGCGACTGGCCAGCGCGGGGGCAAGGTGGGGGAACTGACCGGGAAAATTCTGGTGTATGAAGAGTATCTTCATCAATCGCGATCCGGGAAGGCGGCTTTCAGCAAGGTCCGGGTATAGTCGCTTTTCGGGCGCTCGAAAATATCGCTGGCGGCACCTTGTTCGACCACCTCTCCGGCGCGCATCACCATGATCTGGTGCGACATGGCGCGAACCACGCGCAGGTCGTGGCTGATGAACAGGAAGGCAAGCCCGTATTTCCGCTGCAACTCACGCAGCAGATCCACGATCTGAACCTGCACCGTCATGTCCAGCGCCGATGTCGGCTCGTCCAGAACGACCACCTTGGGCCGCAGGATCATGGCCCGGGCGATGGCAATGCGTTGCCGCTGCCCACCGCTGAACTCATGGGGATACCGGTGCATCATGTCAGGGTTCAACCCCACCTCGACCATGATTTCGGCGACCATTTCGCGGCGGTCCCGGCCCGGCTCCACCCCGTGCACGCCCAATCCCTCGGCGATGATCTGCTCGATCGTCATCCGCGGCGAGAGGCTGCCATAGGGATCCTGGAAGACGATCTGCATGTCGCGCCGCAAAGGCCGGAGGCGCCTGCCGTCCCAAGCCGCGATATCCTGCCCCATGAACAGGATCGGGCCATCGCTTTCGATCAGCCGCATGATGGCCAGCGCCAGCGTTGTCTTGCCGCTGCCCGATTCTCCGACCACGCCCAGGGTCTCGCCCGAGCGGACCGTCAGCGTCGCGCCGTTCACGGCCTTTACATGCCCCACCGTGCGGCGCAGCAGCCCGCGCTGGATCGGGAACCAGACCTTCAGGTCCTTTGCCTCGACCATCACTTGCGCATCGCTTGCGACCGGACCGGCGACACCGGCGGGCTCGGCTGCCAGCAGCTTTCTGGTATAGTCATGCTGCGGATCGGCAAAGATCGACTCGACCGGTCCCTGCTCGACGATCTCGCCATCCTTCATGACGCAGACCCGGTCGGCGATACGGCGCACGATGCCAAGGTCATGGCTGATGAAAAGCAGGCTCAACCCCTCGGCCTGTTTCAGCTCCGCCAGCAGGTCGAGGATCTGCGCCTGGATCGTCACGTCCAGCGCCGTCGTCGGCTCGTCAGCGATAAGCAGTTCCGGTCCGTTGGCCAGTGCCATGGCGATCATCACCCGCTGCCGCTGCCCGCCCGAAAGCTGGTGCGGGTAATCGGCCAGGCGCGACTCGGGGTCACGGATGCCGACGCGGTTAAGCAGCTCCACCACCCGCGCCCGCGCCTTGGCTCCGGTCAGTCCCTGGTGCAGCCTGACGCTTTCGGAAAGCTGTTTTTCCAGCGTGTGCAACGGGTTCAGCGAGGTCATCGGCTCCTGGAAGATGAAGCTGATATCGTTGCCCCGGATATCTCGCAGAACCTTGTCCGGAGCATTGATCAACTCGCGCCCCTCATAGTGAACCGAGCCACCGACCTCTGCGGCATCCCCCAGAAGCCGCACCGTGGACAGCGCCGTCACCGACTTGCCCGAACCGGATTCGCCGACCAGAGCCACGGTTTCGCCCCGCTTGATGTGAAAGCTGACGCCCTTCACGGCGGGCACAAGTTGCCCCTCCTGCCGAAAGCCGATGCGCAGATCACGCACGCTCAGCACCGCGTCGGACGGATGCGCCGTGGATTGCGCAGGGGACATGAGGGTTTCCGTGGCAGCACTCATTTGAAGGTCTTCCGGGGGTCGAACGCATCCCGCACGCCCTCGAAGATGAAGACGAGGAGCGACAGCATGACGGTAAAGGTGAAAAAGGCGGTAAAGGCCAGCCATGGTGCCTGCAGGTTCTGCTTGGCCTGCAGAGCCAGTTCCCCGAGCGAGGGGGCCGAGGCGGGCAGCCCGTAGCCGAGATAGTCCAGCGCGGCAAGGCCGCTGATCGTGCCGGTCACGACGAAGGGCAGCATGGTCAGCGTGGCGACCATGGCATTGGGCAGGATATGGCGGAACATGATCTTGCGGTCGGAAACGCCAAGCGCGCGCGCCGCGCGGACATATTCGAAGTTCCGCGCCCGCAGGAATTCTGCCCGCACAACACCGACCAGCGCGGGCCAGCCGAAGATGATGGTGACAAAGACCAGCAGCCAGAAACTTCGCCCGAGGATCGCGAACAGGATGATGATGACGTAAAGCCCCGGCGTCGAGGCCCATATCTCCAGCAACCGTTGAAAGATCAGGTCGGTGCGGCCGCCGAAATAGCCCTGTATGGCTCCGGCCGCGATGCCGAGGCTTGAAGCGATCACCGTCACGATCAGCGTGAACAGGATCGAGGTCCGGAAGCCATAGATCACCCGCGCCAGAACATCACGGGAAGTGTCATCGGTTCCCAGCAGATGGTTGCCGTCCGGCGCGCTCGGCACGGTGCCGACATCGTTGATCGTCCTGTAGTGATAGGGAATCGGCGGCCAGATCATCCAGCCCTGCTCGGCCTCGGGAATATCGCTGCTACCCGATTTCACCGCCGCGATCATGCCTTCGGGATCGTCCCAGCAGGCCTCGCGCCCACCGGTCACGATCAGGCATTGCACCGCCGGATCGCTATAGATCGCCTCGGTCTGGAAATCGCTGCCGAAGGTGCTTTCGGGATAGAATTGCGTCACCGGCCAATACAGTTCGCCCCGGTAGCTCACCACGATGGGCCGGTCATTGGCAACGAACTCGGCGCACATCGCCACGACGAACAGCACCGAAAAGATCACCAGTGACCAGAAGGCCCGGCCATTGCGGCGGAAATTGCGCAGCCGGCGGCGGTTCAGTTCCGACAATGCCATCAGCCATCCCTCGATTCGAAGTCGATCCGAGGATCGACCAGGACATAGGTCAGGTCGGACAGGATGCCGACGATCAGGCTAAGCAGGCCGAACACGTAAAGCGTGCCGAATATGAGCGGGTAGTCGCGTTTGACCGCCGCCTCGAAACCAAGCAGCCCGAGCCCGTCCAGCGTGAAGATATTCTCGATCAGGATCGAGGAACCGAAAAACGCCCCCAGGAAAGTCGCCGGAAATCCGGCGATCACGATCAACATCGCGTTGCGAAAGACGTGCCCGTAAAGCACCCGCCGCTCGGTCAGGCCCTTGGCACGGGCGGTCATGGCATATTGCTTGTTGATCTCGTCCAGAAAGCTGTTCTTGGTCAGGAGCGTCAGTGTCGCGAAGGCCGAGATCGAGGTCGCGATCACCGGCAAGGCCGCATGCCATGCATAGTCCTTGATCTTGCCCCAGGTGGACAGATCGGCGAAATTCTCGCTGGTCAGAAAGCGCAGTGGGAAGATCTTCCAGTAACTGCCGCCGGCGAACAGCACGATCAGCAGGACCGCAAACAGGAAAGCCGGGATCGCATAGCCCATGATGATCACGCCCGAGGTCCAGCTGTCGAAACGTGATCCGTCCCTGATCGCCTTGCGTATCCCGAGTGGAATCGAGATCAGATAACCCAGCAATGTGGACCAAAGGCCAAGCGTGATTGAAACCGGCAATTTGTCCAGGACAAGATCGATCACGCTGGTGCCGTAGAACCAGCTTTCCCCGAAATCGAAGCGCAGGTAATTGCCCATCATCATCAGGAAGCGCTCGACTGGAGGCCTGTCGAAACCGAATTCCTTTTCAAGCTGTTCTATGAACTCGGGAGGCAGGCCATAAGCCCCCTTGTAGAGTTCCTCGGAACCGCCACCGGCCTCGGAGCCACCGCCGGAGATATTGGCAAAAACATCGCCCTCGCCCTGCACCTGTGCCGCAATCTGTTCAATCGGGCCGCCGGGCACGAATTGCGTCAGCGTGAAATTGACCAGCATGATGCCGATCAGCGTGGGGATGATCAGCAGCAAACGCCGCAGGATATAGGCACCCATCAGCCTGTCCTTCTGCCCGCCCCTTGGGACATTGCGGACCTTGGCGGTCCTGTTCGGTTGTCACGTCTTCTGGGCAATCCCGCGCCGGAAATCAAGCGATTTGCCCGTCAGCGCAGCACGCCCGCCTTACGCAGTTTCTCGGCCTTCTCCTTGTCGTACCACCAGAAATCCAGCTCTCCCAGATCATATGGCGGCAAGGTTTCGGGACGCCCATACTGGTCGTAATAGGCGACCAGGTGGCTGGCGTTATACCATTGCGGGATCCAGAAATGGAGGCTGCGAAGCGCCCGGTCCAGAGCATGGGTGCGCGTGGTAAGTACGTCTTGCGTATCGGCACGCTCGACCTGCTTGATCAAAGCATCAATGGCCGGGTTGGCCAGCCCCATCACGTTAAACACATCTCCGACATTGGCAGAGCCGAAATATTGTTGCAGGCCAGCGCCGGGTATCGCACTTTGCCCCAGATGGTCCGAGATCATGTCGAAATCATGGCTGCGCTTACGGTTCTCGTATTGGGCATTGTCCACCCGGACATTGCGCGCATCGATCCCCAAGGCACGCAGATTCTGCACGAAAGGATTGATGACGCGGTCGAAAGTCTGGCTGTCGTTCAATATTTCCAGCGTCAGGGGCTCGCCCTCGCTGTTGCGCCGGATCCCGTCTTCGCCGACCGTCCAGCCCGCCTCGTTCAGCAATGCCGCAGCTTCGCGCATGTTGCGACGGTCAAGCTGACGCTCGCCGCTGACCGATGGCATTGCCACCTCATCGGTCAGGATCCCTTGCGGTAGATCCTTGACCAGCGGCTCCAGCAGTTCCAACTCGCCTTCCGAAGGCGTTCCCGTCGCAGCTAGATCGCTGTTCTCCCAGAAACTGTTAATGCGGCTGTACAACCCGTAAAACAAAGCGTCATTCGACCACTCGAAGTTGAACATCAACCCGATCGCCTTGCGCACGCGAATATCCTGCCAGTTCTTGCGGCGTAGGTTCAGTACCCATGTCTGCCCATTGGCGATATTCCCGTCTGGCAGTGTTTCCTTGACGACCGAGCCATTCTCCAGCGTCGGGAAATTATAGCGCGTAGCCCAGATGATGCTGCTTACCTCGCGCCGGAAGGTATATTCGCCAGCCTTGAATGCCTCGAACGCTGCATCGTAATCCGAGAAATACTCAAAGCGGATACGGTCGAAATTATGGCGCCCTATGTTGATTGGCAGGTCTTTGCCCCAGTAATCGGGATTGCGGCGGTAGGTGACATTGCGGCCAAGATTGGCACTGTCGAACATGTAGGGACCCGACCCGATGAAAGCTTTGCTCATCGGCTGCTCCAGATCACGCTTGTTATCGGAGAAATCCTTACGGCTGAACACCGGCAGCCCGCCAACCGACTGGATGACGTCGCGGCGCGGATAGTCCGGGGTGAAGATGAACTTGATCCGGTGGTCATCCAACACTTCGGCCTTCGCGACCTGCTGCTTTATGACAACCCGAAAGGATGACAGTCCCTTGTCGCGCAATGTCTCATAGCTGAACAGCACGTCATGCGCGGTCAGCGGGGTGCCGTCGCTGAACTTTACCTCGGGCCGCAGGTTGAAGATCACCCAATCGCGACTTTCGGGATATTCAAGGCTTTCGCAAAGCAGGCAATAGGCAGCACCGACCTCATCCGCAGTGCCGGTCAGGATCGGTTCCAGCATTACGGAGGACAAAACCGCCCCACGTCCCCGAAAGGTGAACGGATTATAGTTGTCGAATCCCGAGGCATTCGGGATTGCTTCAGAGATCTCCCCGCCTTTCGGCGCGTCGGGGCTTACATATGGCAGATGCTTGAAATCCGCAGGCAGATTCAATTCGTCGAAAACTCCGATCCCATGCGACCTGATGATCTTTTCGTCGCCCTTGCCCGACTCCTGCGCCAAAACCGGGGATGTCACGTTTCCCAATGCAAGGGCGGCGATCAGGACGAAATGGCGCATCGGCGGACTCCAGCAGTGAATGGTTGAGCGTCACGCTAGGCGAGTAGCCGCCCGGGGATCAAGCCGCGTTTTCGTGAACACACCCTGCGGGCGCAACAAAAAAGGCGCGGGCAATGCCGCGCCTTGAACAGTAAAAGCGTGATGATCCTACTGAACGCTTTGCAGATAGGCGATCAGATCGGCCCGGTCCTCGGGCTTTTTCAGGCCGGCAAAGGACATCTTGGTGCCGCTGACAACGCCTTTCGGATCGGCCAGGAATTCCTGCAGCGCCTCGGGCGTCCATTGCGGCGCCTCTCCGGCATGGGCGATCATCGCGTCCGAATAGGCAAAGCCGCCGACCGAGGCCACATCGCGCCCCACCACGCCGTTCAGATGCGGGCCGACGCCGTCGCTGCCGTCAAGCTTGTGGCAGGCCTTGCACTTGCCGAATGCCTTTTCCCCGGCGGCGGGATCGGCAGCCTCCATCAATGCGGCAAAATCGATCTGCTCTTCCTCGCCGCCGCCTTCGCCACCCTCTTCGCTTTCGGGCACGGGGATGGAATAGGCCTGCGCGTGTTCTTCCCCTTCCCCGCCGTGACCGGCGGAGCCGACGTGATAAAGGCTGCTAGCCGCCCAGTTTGCCAGAAGCAGAAACAGAAGTGCGCCGATCAGCGCGCCGGCTGCCTTCGTCACGGTCATGGTATCGAACATCGCGTGCGGTCCCCGATTGGTAAGCTCGTCAATTCCGGCTTTGTCTATCCGCTTTCGCTTTCCGGGATCAAGGTATAGTTACCCCGCCAATAGCTAAAATTCGAATATCGGAGCGCCGACATGACGACCAACCGCATCGCATTCCAGGGCGAACCCGGCGCCTACAGCCACGAGGCCTGCCGCAAGGCCCGCCCTGATATGGAGCCCCTGCCCTGCCGGACCTTCGAGGACGTGATCGAGGCGGTGCGCGCCGGAGAGGCCGAGCTGGCCATGCTCCCGGTCGAGAATTCGACCTATGGCCGGGTCGCGGACATCCATCATTTGCTACCCGAATCCGGCCTGCATATCATCGACGAGGCATTCGTGCGGGTTCATATCAGCCTGCTCGCCCTGCCCGGCACGCCGCTATCCGAGATCCGCGAGGCGATGAGCCACACCGTCTTGCTGGGGCAGTGCCGTGGTTTTCTGCGCGAGCACGGGATTCGCGGGATCACCGGCGCGGACACCGCCGGATCGGCAAAGGAAGTGGCCGCCCGCGACAATCGGTCGCTGGCAGCGCTTGCCGCCCCGCTGGCCGGTGAAATCTACGGGCTGGATCGGCTGGCCGATCAAATCGAGGACCGGCAGAACAACACCACCCGCTTTCTGCTCATGTCGCGCGAACCCGATCACAGCCGCCGCGCCGAGGAAATGCTGACCAGCTTCGTTTTCCGGGTCCGCAACATCCCCGCCGCGCTCTACAAGGCGATGGGGGGATTTGCTACAAATGGCGTCAACATGACCAAGCTGGAAAGCTACATGGTCGATGGCGTCTTCACCGCGACGCAGTTCTATGCCGATATCCAGGGACATCCCGACGATCCGGGCGTCCAGCGCGCCTTGGATGAGCTGCGCTATTTCACCTCGATGCTGAATATCCTGGGCGTCTATCCTGCCGATCCGTTGAGGAAAACACAGGAATCATGAGCCGGGAACGGGAATTTCCCCCAACTCGCCCACAAGTTCCCTGATCCTCTTGTCAAAGCGCCGGTCCAGCCGCGCCTTGCCCAGCTTGGCCGTTTGCAGCATCAGCCGCGCGCGCATGTTGCGCGGGCGGATATCGGCTTCGTAGACCAGCCGCGAGCGTGTCTGGCTCAGCGCGATGACGGTGGTATCGATCGTCAGTTCCAGCGCCTCGGATTCGCCCGACATGGTGACACGCTCCGGACGGTCGAACCGCAGCACTTCCAAACGCAGTGCCCGTTCTTTCCCGCGCCAGTCGAACGCGATGTCCCAGCCTATCCCGGTGCCGGGTTCCTTGGCGGGATCGATCCGCGATACGCTGGCGCCGCGCTGGATCAGAGACTGTTCGAGCCGATTGAAGTCACTAACCCTGTCAAACAATTGCGGAGCCGGCATGTCCGCATCAATTCGTGTTGAAAATTTCATAAAGGACCGTCCAGATCGTCTACCGGAATGCAGGAGCCTATGTGCCACCTCCGGCTGCTGATAGTCCATCCCCGGCGAACTGTTCAACCATGTCGTCAGCATTGCCGTCATCCATCATGTGTCAATATTGTGTTTATAATCCGTTTTTGATCTGTTGAGAGCCTCTCCATTATCACAAGTTTTAGTATAATCCGTCGTAATCGCGGGTTCTTGCTCGGCTGCTTTCCGCCGATGCCGCGTAAATGGACATGTCTGACCATCCGCAGCCCCATGACCGGGCAGGGTTGCATCATCGGCCGTTGATGCTTAGACAGGTGGTGAGAGGTTGGCGCGGGCAGGCGCCTCGCCAACCCGGTCAGGTCCGGAAGGAAGCAGCCGTAACGAGTCCCGCTTGGGTCGTTGTCCAGCCTCTCACTTTCACCTCACTTGAACCTTTTACTCCGTAAAATCCCTTTTCGCAGGGATTCCGGCTGCCGCGGCCTTCGCGGAGTTCAACTTATCGGTGCTTGATCTGCCTGCAATTCCCGCCTAGGCAACCCCTGCCGAAACATGGGGGCAACATGTCCGACAAGGATTTCGAAGCGCGCCATCTCGAGACGCTCGACCGCGATCTCGGCAGGTTCTCGAATCTCGAACGGGCTGCGGCCTATACCGGCCGACCGCTGGTCGGTCCCGGTATCGCGCTTGTCTTCATCGTGCTGGCCGGCCTGGCCGCGTCGCTGTTTCTGGGACAGGGCAACAATGCGCTCATCGTCACCATGGCGGCGGGATTCGGCGCCTATATGGCGCTGAATATCGGCGCCAATGACGTCGCCAACAACATGGGCCCGGCGGTGGGTGCCAATGCCCTGACCATGGGTGGCGCCATCGCCATAGCGGCCATCTTCGAAAGCGCCGGGGCACTGATCGCCGGAGGCGACGTCGTCTCGACCATCTCCAAGGGGATCATCGCGCCCGCGAGCATGGCCGACAGCGCTGTGTTCATCTGGGCAATGATGGCGGCGCTGTTATCCTCGGCTCTCTGGGTCAACCTGGCGACCTGGATCGGCGCGCCGGTCTCGACCACCCATTCGGTCGTCGGCGGTGTCATGGGCGCGGGCATCACGGCAGCAGGACTTGGCGCTGTCAGTTGGGGCACGATGGGTGCCATCGCCGCAAGCTGGGTGATCTCGCCCGCGCTTGGCGGTCTCTGCGCCGCAGGGTTCCTGTGGTTCATCAAGGCGCGGATCATCTACCGCGACGACAAGATCGCCGCCGCACGGATCTGGGTGCCGGTGCTGGTGGGGATCATGGCAGGGGCCTTTGCCGCCTATCTCGCGCTCAAGGGGCTCAAGCACGTGATCTCGGTCTCGATGGGGCTGGCATTGCTCATCGGGCTGGTGCTGGGCGTGGCGACATGGCTGACGATGATCCCGGTCATCCGCCATCAGTCACAAGGACTGGAGAACCGCAACAAGTCGCTCAAGGTGCTGTTCGGCATTCCGCTCGTCGTCTCCGCCGCGCTGCTCAGCTTTGCCCATGGCGCGAATGACGTTGCAAACGCGGTCGGCCCGCTGGCCGCAATCGTCGCGGCCTCGCAGACCGGCAGCTTTGCCGAGGCCGTCACCATCCCCTTCTGGGTGATGCTGATCGGCGCCTTCGGGATCTCCTTCGGGCTGTTCCTGTTCGGGCCAAAGCTGATCCGCATGGTCGGCAGCCAGATCACCAAGCTGAACCCGATGCGCGCCTATTGCGTGGCGCTGTCGGCGGCGATCACGGTCATTGTCGCAAGCTGGCTTGGCCTGCCGGTCAGTTCCACCCATATCGCGGTCGGCGCGGTTTTCGGCGTCGGCTTCTTCCGCGAATGGGATTCCGAGCGCCGTTTGCGCCGCGCCCATATGGCCATCCCCGACCGCCCCCGCATCGGCCCCGAGGAGCGCCGCCGCCGCAAGCTGGTGCGCCGTTCGCATGTGCTGACCATCGTGGCCGCATGGATCGTCACCGTTCCCGCCGCCGCGATCCTGTCCGCCGCGATCTTTACCGGTATCCGTATTCTGGCGATGTGACCCCGGTTGCCGCCATCGAAACAAGAGAGCCTCGGCAAATGCAGCGCGTGATGATCCTGGGTCAACCCGGAGCGGGAAAATCGACACTCGCGCTGGCAATGGGTGAAATCACCGGACTTCCGGTTGTTCACATCGACCATATACATTGGGAATCAGGCTGGAAGGAAAGATCGAGATCGGAAAAAACCCGTCTTTGCGCGGAAGTTCATGCCCGGGATCGCTGGATCTTCGAGGGCGGCCATTCCGTGACCTGGCCCGAGCGGCTGGACCGATGCGACAGCCTCATATGGCTGGATATACCGTTCACCCTGAGAATCCGGCGCGTAATGCTCAGGTCGTTTCGATATTGGGGAAGGACGCGCCCGGACTTGCCCACGGGCTGCCCGGAACAGTTTTCATGGGAGTTCTACCGCTGGATCTGGAATACCCGCAAATCCGGCAGGTCCAATATCGAGGCTTTCGTCGATACGGCCCCGGGGACAAAGGCCATTTATATATTGCGGACCCTGGCCGAGACAGATGTGTTCCTGGCAAAGCTGCGGCGCGAACATCCGGCCCCTGCCCGGTTGCCGCCGCCCGACCCCAAGGCTAGAGTGGCAGGACCGCCGAGGTGAGGATGAGCGAAGACAAACCCGCATATCAGGTGCTGGCCCGCAAATACCGGCCCGAGACATTCGCCGATCTTGTCGGGCAGGATGCGATGGTGCGCACGCTGAAGAACGCCTTCGCCGCCGACCGGATCGCGCAGGCCTTCATCATGACCGGCATCCGCGGCACCGGGAAAACCACCACCGCGCGGATCATCTCCAAGGGCATGAACTGCGTCGGTCCCGATGGCCAGGGCGGCCCCACGACCGAGCCCTGCGGACAATGCGAGCATTGCGTGGCGATCAGCGAGGGCCGCCATGTCGATGTGCTGGAAATGGACGCGGCCTCGCGCACCGGTGTCGGCGATATCCGCGAGATCATCGAATCGGTGCATTACCGGGCAGCCTCGGCCCGCTACAAGATCTATATCATCGACGAGGTGCACATGCTCTCGACCAGCGCCTTCAACGCGCTGCTCAAGACGCTGGAGGAACCGCCTCCGCATGTGAAGTTCATCTTCGCCACGACCGAGATCCGCAAGGTCCCCGTCACAGTCCTGTCGCGCTGCCAGCGCTTTGATTTGCGCCGGATCGAGCCCGAGGTGATGATCGCGCTCCTGCGCCGCATCGCCGACGCGGAGGGGGCGCAGATCACCGATGAGGCGCTGGCCCTGATCACCCGCGCCGCCGAGGGCTCGGCCCGCGACGCGACCAGCCTGCTGGATCAGGCGATCAGCCATGGCGCCGGCGAAACCGGAGCCGAGCAGATCCGGGCCATGCTGGGGCTGGCCGATCGGGGCCGGGTGATCGACCTGTTCGAGATGATCCTGCGCGGCGACGCCACCAGCGCCCTGACCGAACTGCAATCGCAATATGCCGATGGCGCCGATCCGATGGCGGTGCTGCGCGACCTGGCCGAGATCACGCATTGGATCTCGGTGGTCAAGATCACGCCCGAGGCGATGGAAGACCCCACCATCTCGCCCGACGAACGCAGGCGCGGGCAGGATCTGGCCGGACGTCTGGCAATGCGGGTGCTGACCCGGATGTGGCAGATGCTGCTCAAGGCGCTGGAAGAGGTCTCGGCCGCGCCCAACGCGATGATGGCGGCGGAAATGGCTGTGATCCGGCTGACCCATGTCGCCGACCTGCCCGACCCCGAGGCGCTGATCCGCAAGGTGCAGCAGGCGCAGGCGGCGGGCGATTTCACGCGCGGACCCGCCGCGCCCGCCGCCCCGAACGGGCAGGCCCCGCGCGCCGCCCGCCCCGCGCCGCCGGTCGCGATGCAATCCGGCACCGTGCAACCCTCGGGCGCGGCCACGGCGCTGGCCGTCTTGCCCGACGCTTTCGCGGCCTATCCCGATTTCGCCTCGGTCATGGAGCTGATCCGGCGCATGGGCGACATGCTTTTGCTGGTGCAGGTCGAGCGCCATGTCGCGCTGGTCCGCTACAGCCCCGGCCGGATCGAGTTCGAACCCCGCGCCAACCCGCCCGCCGACCTGGCGCAGCGGCTGGCCGAACGGCTGCGCGGCTGGTGCGGCGGGCAGCGTTGGGTGGTGACCGTCTCGAATGGCGGCGGCGCCCCCACTATCGCCGAGACCCGCGAGGCCGATATGAAGGCGGCGCGCGAACGGGCCCTGCAACTGCCCATCGTGCAGCAGGTGCTGGCCACCTTCCCGGGGGCGGAGCTGAAAAACGTCTCCCGGATCGCGCCGGAACCGCTACAGACCGACGAGACCGCCGCCGAGGGCGCGGCGAACCCGCATGACATGACACAGGGTCCCGTTGCCGAAGTCGAGGAATGGGATCCGTTCGAGGATGAGGATTAGGGAATGTTCAAGGGATTGGGCGGCATTGGCGACATGTCGAAGATGATGAAGGCCGCCAAGGACATGCAGGACCGCATGCAGCAGATGCAGGCGGATATGGACAAGATCACCGTCACCGGCGAATCCGGCGCCGGGCTGGTCAAGGCCACCGCCACCGCCAAGGGAGAGTTGACGGCGCTGGATATCGACCCGTCGATCTTCCAGCCAAGCGAGAAGGAGGTGGTCGAGGACCTGATCCTCGCCGCCATCAAGGACGCGCAGCGCAAGGCGCAGGACAGGATGCAGTCCGAGATGTCCCGCATCACCCAGGAACTCGGCCTGCCCACTGACATGAAACTGCCGTTCTGACGCGATGGCCGAGGGCAGCGACGACATCCAGGCGCTGATCGCCCTGATGGCCCGGTTGCCCGGCCTCGGCCCCCGCTCGGCCCGGCGTATCGTGCTGCACCTGATCCGCAAGCGCAACGGGCAGATGACCCAGCTTGCCCAGCTTATGGACAATGTCGCCCGGAATTCGCGCGAATGCCTGACCTGCGGCAATATCACCGACCGCGAGCAATGCGCGATCTGCACCGATCCGGCCCGCGCCAATGGCGAGATCTGCGTGGTCGAGGATGTCGCCGATCTCTGGGCGCTTGAACGCGGCCGCGCCTTTCGCGGCCGCTACCATGTGCTTGGCGGCACGCTTTCGGCGCTGGACGAGATCGGCCCCGAGGATCTGGGCATCCCGGCCCTGATCGACCGCATCGGGAAAGAGGGCGTCCGCGAGGTCATTCTCGCCCTCAACGCAACCGTGGAAGGCCAGACCACCGCCCATTACATCGCCGACGCGCTGGCGGATAGCGATGTCTCGATCACCGGCCTCGCGCAGGGCGTGCCCATCGGCGGCGAACTGGACTATCTCGATGACGGCACCATCAGCGCGGCCCTGCGGGCGCGGCGCAGCTTCTAGCGCGGTTTGCGCTTATTCGAATCCACCTCGCCCCCCTTTTTCCTAATGCAAATATCCCCGGGAGCCGCCGGATGATGCGCCACCGGTTCGAGAGACCTACCGGCGACGGGCAGCGCCCCCGGCCATCGCAGGATGCAGGCGCCGCCTAAGGCTTGTATTGGCACGAAATCACAACGCGGATACATTTGCGGCCGAACGGATTCAGAAGGGTCATGAGCCGGAAGCACGCTCCAGATCCCGGTGGTCCAGCAGCAGCATATGGCCCTTGGTTCGCGCCACGACGATCCGGTCCCGCGGGATCCCGAGCGCCTGCGCCACTTCACCGGTCAGCGCATCGCCCCCCACATGCCCTGCCCATATCAGCAACGGGCATGTTCCGATCGAAACCAGCGGCATCCATGCCGTCGCCAGCCCGAAAGCCCCCTGTTCCAGCGTGACGCTGTTCAGATGCGGACGGTCCGCGGGTGGCAGGTAATAGGCATAGAACTCCTCGGGCCAGCGATAGACCGGCAGGATCGCCTGCCCGCAGCCCGGCAATCCGGTGACCTGCGCCGCCGCCTCGCGCCACTGATCCTTGACCTCGGCAGAGAGCCGTTGGGCCGAGGCGCCAAGCCCGATCACCGGCACCGCGATCCCCACCACGACCGCAAGAAAGCGCAGCCCGCCCGGCAATACCATCCGCAGCCGGTCGATCAGCGTCACCGCAAGCAGGAAGAACGGCGGCAGCAGGATCAGGAGATTGCGGTCGGTGATTACCGGTGTATGCAAAGAGATCAGCAGGGCCCCGCCAAGCATCAATGCCAGCGCGACCACCGGCACGAACCCATCCGCCCGGCAGAGCCGCCCGGGCCGGGCAGCAAAGGCCAACATGATCGCAGCCGCCATCACGGCACAAAGAAGCGGCAACCCTACGGCCAGCCTTGCCGCTTGGGAAAGGCTCCGCTCCCAGTTATTGGTGATCCAGAAACTGCCGCTGAGCTGGTCCGTGATATGCGCGGCATGAAAGATCAGCCATGGCAGGAAGAGCAACAGCGCCATCGATCCCGAAACGAGTATCGTCCCAAGCCGCGACCGATCCCTGATCACCGCGAATCCGGTCAGCGCCGCGAAACATCCAAACCCGACCAGGGCGCCGAAATAATGGCTGTATTCCGCCACGAGGATCACGGCGCTCAGCGCGAGGCATGGCCGCAGGATAGGCTGCCCCGCCTCTATCCGGCGGGCGATCGCCACGGAAAGCAGCACCGCAGCCGCGCTCAGCATCAGAAGCAGGGCGTAGACCCGGGCCTCCTGCGCATAGATGACGGCGGCAGGCGTGCAGGCGAACCATCCGGCAAGCAGCCAGCGGCGGAAAGGCGAGGATGTCCAGCCGGGGATCAACGCCGCCGTCCCGATGAACCCGAGGCTAAAAAGCACGCTTGGCAGGCGCAGGCTGATCTCTCCCGCGCCGAAAAACTGCTGCCATTGCCGCATCAGGTATATGTATAGCGGCGGGTGCACATCCCCGAGTATCCATTCCTCCAGCCATTGCCCGAATGCCAAGCCGGGATCGGATTGCGCCGCCGTCCAGAGTTCGTCAAGCCACAGGCTCTGGCCGCCTATATTCCAGAATCGCAAAATGGCGGCCAGAGCGATCAGGCAGCCCAGGACAAGGATCGCGGCCCCCTCGCCCCCAAGCCCGCGCGGGCGTGGGGGAGCAAGCGGAGTCACAACTTGATCGCCTTGAAGATCCGCCGCGGGATCGAGCGGATCACCAGCATGATCAGCCGCCAGAAAGCCGGCACATAGATCACGTCGCCGCCCTTGGTGATGGCGCGATGGATGCGCTGTGCGACCGCGTCGGGCTTGGCCCAGAGCAACCCCTTGTCGAAGGCCGCCGTCATCGGCGTGTCCACGAAGCCGGGCTTGATCGTCACCACCCGCACGCCGGATTTGTGAAGGCGCTGCCGCATCCCTTCCAGGTAACTGTCCACGGCCGCCTTGGCGGCGCCGTAGACGTAATTGCTCTCGCGTCCCCGGTCGCCGGCCACCGAAGTGATGACCGCGATGGTCCCGGTCCGGCGCCGTTCGAAATCATTGGCCAGACGGGTGAGCAGCGCGATCGTGCTGAGCGCGTTGGTGCGGAATTCCTGCAAGGTCAGGTCAACGTCATCCTGGCAGGCCTTTTGATCGGGCAAGGTTCCGTGGGCGATATAGGCGATGTCTATCGGACCGATGGAGTTCTCGGCCGCAGCCAGCATCGCCTCGTGCCCTTCGAAATCATTCATGTCCAGTTCATGGCTGGCGGTTTGCTCGGCCCCGCGGCTCTTGAGATCGTCGCACAGGACGGCCAGCCGCTCCGCCCGCCGGCCCACCAGGAAAAGCCGGCACCCCTCTTCTGCAAACAGCCGGGCCGTGGCCTCGGCAATCGCCGAAGCGGCGCCCACGATCAACACATTCGTCATAGATTTTCCTCCATCACGCGCCGCCAGAATCCCGATGAGAACCCCGGGTCGCGATAGGTTTCGAATTCCTGCCAGCGCGGAAATCCCTGCCGGAAGACTGCCGGATCCATCCGCGCGTCCTTGGCCGGATAGATCGCCCCGCCCGCCTCCATTACCACGCGGTCGAGATCGGCCATCAGTTCAAGGCTGCGCGCCCCGCGATCGGGAATATCGAGGGCAAGCGTCACTCCCGGCCGGGGGAAGGACAGCAGGCCACGCGGCGTGGCGTCTCCAAAGACCTTCAGCACCGACAGGGTCGAGCCACTGTTCGTTCCGGCCACCTTGCCGATAAGCGCTCCGACCGCCTCGCGCGCGACGGCGCGGGGAACCACGCTCTGATGCTGGAAAAAGCCCCGGCGCCCGAACAGCCGGTTCCAGTTCGCCACCCGGTCGAGCGGATAGAAGAACGGCTCGTAATGCGCGATCCCGCGTGGCGCGCGCGGTTTGGCATAGGTGAGAAAATTGAACGGGCGGACCACCAGCGACGGAACCATCGAGAATGGCGGAGTAAAGGGCGGCCCGGGCAGCGGGCGGGGCGCCGCCGGAGCCGGAGTTCCCGCAGGCGCATGGTTGCCGCGAAAGAACAGGCCCCGCATGTCGCCGGGATCGGGCCGGGTGCTGTCGATCCAGGCCGCCGTATACTCGAAATCGTCATGCGCGGCATCGCTGAGTTCCAGGAACCTGTCGAGATCGGTGAACTGCTCCACCTCGGTCTCGATTGCCGGTCCGTGAACGGGCTTCAGCGCGATCTCGGCCCAGGTGATCAACCCGGTCAACCCCAGCCCGCCGATCGTCGCGGCGAACCAGTCGGCATTCTCGTCCGCAGAACATATCCGCCGTGTCCCGTCCGAACGCAAAAGCTCGAAGCGGCGCAGATGGTGGCCGAAGCTGCCGGCAAGGTGATGGTTCTTGCCATGCACGTCATTGGCGATCGCTCCGCCCAGGGTAACGAAACGGGTGCCGGGCGTGACCGGCAGGAACCAGCCGCGCGGCACGATCACCCTCAGGATCTCGTCCAGCAGCACGCCCGCCTCGCAGGCGAGCACGCCCGTCTCGGTATCGAAGGAAATGAACCGGTCCAGCCCCCTCATGTCGATGACGCTGCCGCCGGGATTCAGGCAACTGTCGCCATAGCTCCGGCCATTACCAAAGGGCAAAACCCGTCCCTCATCGCCGGGAAGCTCGAAATCCCGCCATCGCGGACGAAAGGCCCTGGACAACGCCGCATCGGGCCGCCCCCAGGAGCGATACTGCCTTGTTCCTTCGGTCATGCGGCCACCACCATGACGACGCAGGACAGTGCCGCGAGCGCAAGGCTGATCCTGTCGCGGGCGGCAAAAACCACGGGATCGTCATGCATCTCTCCGCGATGCGTCAAAAGCCAGACCCGGGTGATCCAGAACAGCACGATGGGAACCAGCGCCCACAGGATTTGCGGATGATCGTAAACGAGGCCGACATCCCGGCTGTTGATATAAAGGCCAAGAACGAAAGCCGAGATATAGCCCGCACCGGTGCCCATGCTGTCAAGCAATGGCAGGTCGCTGACCAGATAGCCGCGGCCCCGGCTGCTCTCCTTGTTCTGGTTGCGCATTACCGCCAGCTCGGCGCAACGCTTCACGAAGGCGAGGCTGAGAAACAGGAAGAACGCGAATGACAGCAGCCAGAACGACAGGGTGATCCCTGCCGCCGCGCCGCCCGCAACCACCCGCGTGGTGTAAAGCAGTGCCAGCGTCTGCACGTCCAGCCCCGGGATCTGCTTGATCTTGAAGCTGTAGGCGAGCGTCATCGCGTAATAAGCCGCCAGCGTGAGCGCGAATTGCCATGGCAGGAACAGCGTCAACAGGATGCTTCCCGCAAGCAGGATGGGGACCAGCTTCAACCCGGTCTGGATGCTGAGTTCACCCGAGGCGAATGGCCGTTTGCATTTGCGCGGATGCAGGCGGTCATCCGCCACGTCGATGATATCGTTGAGCAGATAGACGCTTGAAGCGCAAAGCCCGAATGCCAGAAAGCCCATCACGATCTGGCCAAAGGCCAGCATGTCGGCGGTCTGGAACGCCGCGATCAGCGGTGCGAACAGCAACAGATTCTTCAGCCACTGGTGAATGCGCATTGCCCGAAGATAGGTTCTCGGTCCGGCCTCGGAGCGCGGAAAGACATGCTCGACCGACGCGTTGTCCTGTGCCCAACGCGTGACGCGTGCAGAGGCATTCACCACGATTGCGTGACGCGCCGCCTGCCAGATCGGATAGTCCACGCTGGCATTGCCGGCATAGTCAAAGCCCTTGGGGCCGAAACGCTCATGCAATACCGACAGTTTTTCCAGACCGGTCCGGTTATGGATGCCGTCGCTGGCGAAAACCTCGTCGAAAAGCCCCGTTTCATCGGCGACTTCCCGCACCCAGGTCTCGTGACTGCCGCTGGCAAGATAAAGCTGCCTGCCCCGGGCCTTCTCGGATTGCAGCCAGGCCATGAAGGGGCGGTTGAATCCCAATGTCGGTATCTCGATCTCGGCATGCTCGGCGACCTTTGCCTTCAGCGCGGCACGCCCGCCAAGCGCCCATACCGGCAAAAGCAGAAGATAGAACAGCGAGCGCTTGAGCAGCGCGATCACCCCCTCGATCAGCAGATCACCCTTGATCAGCGTGCCGTCAAGATCGACGACGAGAGGTGGTGTCCCGTCCAGGGACTGCGTCGAATCCGCATCGCCGGAATTGGGCGATATCGTCTCCAGCTTGGTCATGAATTCATCCTTGCTCGCTTTCGAGATCAGCCACCGGCACGGGCCGGGGCCACGCCGCAAGCCCCAGCCAGGCCGCACCGCCCAATGCGATGGCGAACCAGAGGGTCGCGAGACGTACGAGAATGGTAACCGCCACCGCGGCAGGCATCGGCGCCCCCGCGAATATTAGCAGGGCGGTCATGGTGGCGTCGGCGCTGCCAAGGCCGCCGGGCAGGAATGTCAGCGCACCGGCCAGCATCGCGGTCGCATAGATACCGATCGCGGCGCCCAGACCGATCTGAAGCCCGAGCGCGTCGGTCACCAGGTAAAGCCCTATCCCCTCTGCCAGCCAGGCGATCAGGCCTATCGCCAGTCCTCCGGCCAGCAGTCTTCCGCGGATCAGCGTGGTCAGGTCACGCCGAAAGCCCGGCAAGCGGGCGCCAAGAGAGCGCAGGCGCTCTGACGGCAGGGTTTGCGAGAACCGCTCCAGCCAGGTCAGGGCTACGGGATGCATGGCAGCCAGAAGCAGCAGGGTGATGCCTCCGCCGATCAGGGGCAGCCAGCGTGCCTCGGGCATCGGCGCCAGAAGCAGCAGGATCGCCAGCAGGCTGATCGCCATCAGGTCAAGAAGCCGTTCGGCCATAAGGATCGACAGCGACCGTTCGATTCTTGCGCCGAAAGGCCGCAGCAGGATGGCCCTGACTCCCTCGCCGACCTTGCCGGGGGTCGCGGTCAGCGCGAAACCCGCCACATAGATCGCGAGATGCCGTATCAATGGAACCGAATGCCCGAGATCCCTCAGATAAATGTGCCAGCGCCCGAAACGCAGCACGTAATTGACCAGTGACAGGGCCAGAACCAGTATCCAGGTCGCCATGTCCAACTGCCGCGCCGAGGCCACGACCTCATCGAGATCGACCCAATAGGCCAGCGCCAGATAGACCAGCAGGCCGCCGATTATGAATGACAAAGTGCTAAGACGCACGAATGTTCCTTTCCTGCCTTGTCCGACTCGCCGGACCCGCCGAGCGGTCGCCGCTGCAGTGCGGCATACCGGACGAGATGGCCGGCGGATGGTTGCAGTTGGAAACGGGACAGTCCATTCACAGGTTCCCCAAATCCGGATTCACCCGCAAGATTCCGCCGAACACGGGTATGAGAGCCAATTGCTATGGAACAACTATGCTGCTCATGAGATGAGCTTCTGTACCGCCCGAAAATATCGGTTCATGTTAAATTCACTACGCTCTCTGACGGTTCAGCGAATGCCATGAAACAGAAAACCACCCTTGTTCTCGCCGTCACCGCCGTTGCGGTGACCGGGATCGTTGCGAGTCAGGCGCTTGCCGTCATGTCCGGCAATTTCTCGATGCGCCGGGCCGGAAACGAACTGGTCGAAAGCGTAAGCGAACGGCTTGGCGTCTCGGTCACGTTTCAGGACGACCCCGAGGTGACGAGTTTTCCGATACCCCGGATCATCGCGCGGGATGTCACGGTAACCGAAAACGGCGAACCCGGCTCTGCTTCGTCGGTCACGGTCCCGGAGCTCGAGGTGTCGCTGAAGGTCCTCCCCCTGCTCATCGGGCAGGTGGAAGTGGAGCGGCTGACCATGATCGAACCCGAGATCCGGATCGTCAGCTCGAAACAGGGTGACGGCAAAGCGCCGTCCGGAACCGCCGCGCATGACCTTCTGCAAGTCATGGCGCTGGCAGAGGAACTGAGCGCCGAACTGGGTGCGTTCGAACTTCGTGATGCCAGCCTGAGTTTTGAAAATCCCCGGACAGGGGATGTCGAGAAGGTTCGCAACGCCGATCTGTCGGCCGCCTGGTCAAAGACAGCACAATCCATCAGCCTGGGTGGAACGGCCGAATGGCGTGGCGTGGAGCTTGATCTCAACGCCGCGCTTACCGAACCATCCGCCGCGCTGTCGGACAAGGGCAGCCCGATCAGCCTGTCGCTTTCGACGCAACAGGCCGAGACGTCCGATACCGGTGACGGAACATCCGCCTGGTCGTCCTGCCTGCTTCCCCTTGCATCCCGCCAGCCCATCGGCCCTATCGACATCGAGGGCATGCTGCGGGTAGACGGCAGGCGGGTTTCGCTTTCAGACGCGGATTTCAGCTTTAACGGTGGCGAGGCCGCGGGAGAGATTTCCGTCACGCAGTCGAAAGGCCGATCCCGGATCGAGGGCTCGGTGGCGTTCGAGACGCTGGATCTCGTCACCCTGGGCCGGGCCTATCAATCGGAAGATCACGACCTTGGCGCGATCATGTCGGTCAAGTCGGCCTGCATGGAGGCGGGCGACACCGCCTTGTCGCTTGAAGCCGACGAACTTCGCCTCGGGCAATTCAGCGTGACCGATGCCGCGCTTGACCTCGAAACACGGGAAAACCGCGTGGATTTCGACCTGCGCCGGGCCACGCTGGCCAATGGCTCGATTGCCGGGGAGGGTAATATCGAGGCGGATGACCGCGGGCTGGCCGTGGATCTGGATGCAAGAATCACGGATCTGTCGGTGACCGAACTCGGCCAGGCATTCTGGTCGATCCATCGCAGCCGCCATCCGATCGGGATCGACAGCCCCCCGCGCGGAACCGCATCGGCCGAGTTCCGGGTTTCGGCTCGCGGGGAAACCCCCGCCGCGCTCTGGCAAGGACTCGAAGGCCATGGGCGGATACAGGTGCGGGACGGCAGCATCGATGGTGCGAATATCGTCGCGACCCTCGACCGCCTCAGGGATGGCAACGAGATCATCGCCAAGGGCGAGGCCCCCTTCGTTCCGGTGCCCGGCCGCACGCATTTCACCGAACTGAACGCGGCCCTTGTCGCCGAGGGCGGCACGGCGCGGACCGAACAGGTGCATATGGCGGGCGAGAATTTCGAGATCGAGCTTGCAGGCAAGCTGGGGCTCGATGGCGGCCTGATGGTGGCCGTGGGAACCGCCTCGCTGTTTTCCGGGGATGACGAAAAGGAATCCCGCCGGGACGACCCGATCGTGGAACTTCCCTTTGGCGTGGGCGGTTCGGTCAAGCATCCGGGCATAGCCCCGGGCATCCCCCGGATCGGACCGCGCGCCGAAGCGGCACCCGCCTCGGAAAACTGCACCTTCCTGGAGCGGCCCGACCGCTGCTCGCGGCGTCTCTAGTTCACTTCCGACGAATGCCGCCACGAAGCAACGATATGCGCCCTCGGCGCGAGAACCGCACGAGGCGGTCGGGCAAGGAAAAAGACATGACCACAAAAGGCGAGAATCCTCCGTTCAGGCACCCGCTTCCCGACGCTCCGGGACGTGACGTGATCGCGGATTGGTTTTGCCTGCACCGGGTAGCCATCACCGCGCTATGCGTATTCGCCGCCGCGCTCACATTCTTCGGCAGCCTGCTGTATCCCGGCCTGGGCGGTGTTTTGAACAGCGGCGATTCCGCCAAGTTCCAGGTTCTCGGACATACCTCGATCCTTGTGCATGGTCCCGGCTATCCGCTGGTCCTGATGCTTGGAACAGTGGTTCGTTTCCTGTCCCTGCCGGTGCCGGACTGGTGGGCGATGACTTTCGCGCTTTCCGCCATCCCGGGCTCCATCGCGATCACCTTCGCCTTCCTGATCGTCGAGCGCCTGACCCAGAGCATCGCATTCGGGCTGGCCGGAGCGATATGGCTGGCCAGCGCCAGCCTGATGGCGGTTCAGGCCACCGAGGCCGAGGTCTATGCACTGACCCTCGCCTTCATCCTCGGCACCAGTTTCCTGCTGATCCTGTTCGTGCAGACCCGCCGCCTGAATTTCTTCCTTGCCGCCTGCGCAGTCTATTCCCTGTCCTTCGGCAATCACCTGATGATGATCATGCTGGTGCCGATGTTCCTGATCGTCACCCTGATCCATTACCGGATCGTTCTGCGGTGGCGGCCCGTGGCGATCGTGCTGGGCTTCATCCTGCTTGGAGCGAGCCAGTATCTCTACCTGGCCTATATCGCATACAGCCCGGATACCGCCTATTCGGAATATATGCCGCTGCCGCCAGCGACGGTGATGGAGTTGATCCATTATATTCTCGGCACCTATTTCAGCGATCTCTACGGCTCCGGAATGCAGTCGACGCTGACGCTAGAGGCGCTCTTGACGACGTTCCGTTCTGCTTATCCCGGGCTTTCGCTGCCTCTGGTCATTGTGGGGGTGCTGCTGTTTTTCGCCGGATGGACGCGGCGCGATATCGCCTGGCGCGGGCTCGCGGTGATCTATGGGACGGGCCTTTCCTTCGTCCCTTTCGCGCTCTGGTATGGCGCTTACGATATCCAGGCGTTTCATCTTCCGGTGCTGGGGCCGTTCCTGGTGGCATCAGTGGCCACGATCGGCTGGTGGCTTCGCGACCGCAAGCTGGCCTTCACGGTTCTGACAGCCGCGGCGCTGGTGGCAGGCCTAGTGCGTGCCGGGCAAACCGCCATGATCCTGAGCGAGCGCGAGCCGGCTTTCGCCGGGGTGCGTTCCGCCGTCGAGGAACTGGTCAGACAATCGCCGGTGGAAAACCCGATCATCGCCATGTCCTACGGGGTGCGTATGGCGACACTTTATTACGAACTTCGCGGCGAGGTTCCCACCACGCCGACCTACCGCGTGCATTGGCGCGCCATCGCGCTGGTGGAGGATCAGCCCTCGGTCGGCGGCATCGTCGTTCCGGCAGAGGGCTATCAGTTCGTCCGCTGGATCGAGGAAAAGCGCCCCGACATGACCTGCCGGACGCAGGAGCTTCGGCAATCCGAAGACGCGGCATGGCCCGCCTATTCCTTCGAATGTCACAGCCAGGCCACGTCCCCATCCGCTCCGGGAAACAGCCCCGGCTGACGGCTCACCCCCATTGGCAGGCTTTCATGCCTTGCAGCATTACCTGCCTGCGCCGTGGTTCACTTCAGTCTTTCGACGTAACCTGCAAGCTGATCGATCGTGGTGCCCCAGCCCTCGTGAAAGCCCAGCTCTTCATGCTTGCGGCTGTCGGCAGGATTCTTGTGCAGGACGCGGGCAGAATAACATGTTCCCTGCCCCTCCGCCTCAAAGCCGATGATCGCCGTCAGCGACAGCCACGGCTCCGTCGGCCGCCAGCCTTCGGCAAGGGAAGTCGTGAAAACCAGGCGTTTCTCGGGCAGTATATCCAGGAAACATCCCTCGACATGCGGCTTGAAATCGCCGCCGCCCTCTCGCATCCGGGTTTCGAAACCTCCGCCCGGACGCAGGTCGAGCTTGATCACCTTGCATTCGATGGGGGCGGGAATCCACCATTTCTCAAGATGTTCGGCCTTGCTCCACGCTTTCCAGACAGTGGCTGGCGAAGCATCTATAAAGCGTGAAATCCTCAATTCAGCATCTTCAGCCGTCATTTTCATCATCCCTTGTCATCCGCGTTTCGACATAATCCACAAGCCGGTCCGTTCGCGCCTGCCAAAGCCTGCGCTGCTCGGAAAGCCATGACTCGGCCTGTTCCAACGCCTCGATCCTCACCCGGCAGATGCGGACACGGCCGCTCTTTTCGGTTGCGATCAGCCCGCTGCTCTCAAGCACCCGCAGATGCTTCAGGAATGCCGGGAGTCCCATGTCGAAAGGCTCGGCCAGTTCCTTGACCGGTGCGGGGCCGGCGATCAGGCGGTTGACGACCGCTCTTCTCGTCGGATCCGACAGGGCGTGAAACGCGTCATCGAGCGGCATGCAATAGCTTTCCATGTGGTAAACCATACATAATAGTTAACCAGATGGCAAACTGTTTGTCCGGATGGAATGGCGCTCCGGAGTCCCCGGACCCGGCTCAGCCCGCTTGCCTGCGGAATGTCACGTAATGCGGCGTCCGGCCTTCGCGCAGCGCCTTTTGCTCGTAACGGGTGCTGATCCAATCCTCCCACGGCTCTGCCGTTTCGCGGATCAGGTCGAATCCGGCCAATGGCACCTCTTCGAGCGTCTGGCGGACATAATCGGGAATGTCGGTTGCCACGCGGAACTCGCCTCCCGGACGCATCACCCGCGCGAGCGGCAACAGATGTTCGGGCGTGACGAAGCGGCGGCGATGATGGCGGGCCTTTGGCCAGGGATCGGGATACATCAGGAAGGCCCGGTCGATACTGGCGTCGAGAAGCACGTCCATCAGGTCGCGTGCGTCGCCCGGATGAACCGAGACATTGCCGACCCCCGCCGCGCGAATCTTGCCCAGCAGCATGGCCACGCCATTGATGAAGGGTTCGCAACCGATGATCCCGATATCGGGATAGGTCGCGGCCATATGCACCATATGCTCGCCCCCGCCAAAGCCGACCTCCATCCAGACCGGACGGTCATCTCCGAAAATCGCCGCAGGATCGATGGGGTGGCGCTCGGGGTTCTCCTGAACGGAAATCCCGCGCGGGCGCAACTCGCCCAGATCCTCGCTCAGATATCCCTTCTGGCTCTGGCGCAGGGTCTTTCCATGACGCCGCCCATAGAAATTGCGGCGCGGCGGGTTCGGGTCAAAGGCGGATTTGGTGGACATGACGCTCATGCTTCGATGGTTTTCCTGCTTTCATGGGCAATATAACCCCGGCGCACCCGGATTGTCCCGCGCCGGACGGCGATCCTGCCGACGCTGGCCTTGCCCGACACCCGCAACACGCTCAGCCGCGCCCGCGATAACCCGGCACCCCCTGATCGGGCAGCCACAGCCCGGCGGGCGCAGCCCCGGTCTGCCAGAACACGTCGATCGGCATGCCGCCACGGGGATACCAATAGCCGCCGATCCGCAGCCATTGCGGCGCCAGCGTCTCGGCCAGACGTTTGCCGATGCCCACGATGCAGTCCTCGTGAAAGGCGCCGTGATTGCGGAAACTGCCCAGGTAGAGTTTCAGCGATTTCGATTCGACCAGCCAGTCACCCGGCACATAGTCGATCACCAGATACGCGAAGTCGGGCTGACCTGTAATCGGGCAGAGACTGGTGAACTCGGGTTGCGTGAAGCGCACCGCATAGGCTTCGCCCGGCTGCGGGTTCGGCACCCGCTCCAGCACCGCTTCATCGGGGTTTCGCGGCAATTCGGTATTGGCGCCAAGCTGGGTCAGCGCGTCAGTATAATGGCTCATCTCAAGCTCCTGTTTTGACCGGGTGGGCTGCGACCGGGAGCGCTCCGATAGCAGCCAAGAGCGATCCGCGTCAATCCGCACCCTTGCACCCGGCCGCATCGCGGGCCACCAATGCGCCATGAGACTGGACATCGCCATAGTCGGGCTGGCCCCCGCTCGCGAAAGAGGTCATCCCCTGACCATCGCCGCGCCGACCGGGACGGGCCCATGATCCCTCCGCGCTTCGACCTGACCGAGCAGCAGGTAGAGCAGGTCGTCCGGGCCTTCTACGCCGATATCCGCCGTCACGAGATCCTGGGCCCGGTCTTTGCCCGCCATGTCATCGACTGGCCTGCGCATGAGGCCAGGGTCAGCCGTTTCTGGAAGAAGGCGATCCTTTACCGGCCGGGCTATGACGGCAACCCGATGCAGGTGCATCTTGCAGCGGGTGATGTGCGGGCCGAACATTTTTCCCTCTGGCTGGCGCTGTTCGACCAGACCCTTCACCGTATCCTGCCGCCCGGTTCCGCCGCCGCGTGGTCGGCATTGGCCCACCGGATCGGGCGCGGGTTGCGAATGGGGGTCGAGGATTTGCACGGCAGGACAGCCGGGCCGCCCAACCTGCGGTAAGGCCGCAGAATTATTCCCAAGGGCCGGAAATGACCCGAGCCTAACACCCCTCTTCTTCATGCAAATATCCCCGGGGATTGCCGGCAGGTCGCGCCACTGGTTCGAGAGACCTGCCGGCAACGGGGGCAGGCAGCCCCCGGCCATCGCGGGACGCAATGAACCGCCGCCCTCGAAAACCGGCCCCTGCCTAACGCTTGCGCTCCCACCGCCCCGATTCCTCGGACCAGTATTCGGCCGTCACGCCCGCGCCGGTCAGCGCCTTCCACTGGTCGCGGGCATGCGCGACCGCAGCGCCATCGCCGCCGTCGAAGATCACGCAGGCGCGCTCCAGCCCGCCGCATTCGTCGCCCGCGATCTCTGCCCCGTCCAGCGCCATCAGGCAGGCCGGATCATTCGCCGCCGCCTGCCCCGCCACGGTCAGAAGCACGGGCTGGCGCACATCATGCGGACCGCCCGCCAGCCCGTGCGGCAGGAAACCGTCGCCCTGCCAAAGCTGCCGGTCCAGCCAGTCCATCCGGTCCGGATCGGTTCCGCGCAGTTCCACCCGCCAGCCCGCCGCCAGCGACTTGCCGATCAGCACCGGCAAGAGATGCTCGGCCGGCGAGCGGGTCAGGTGATAGAACAGCACATTGCCCATCGGGCGGTCACTCGGTCTCGTATTTGTCGCGCACCAGCCGGTTCAGCGTCATCACACCCCAACCGCTCGCCCCCTTTGGCGCCATGTCGGGGGCCGAGGCGGGCAAGGTCACGCCCGCGATATCGATATGCGCCCAGGGCTGATCCTTGCGGATGAAGCGTTGCAGGAACTGCGCCGCCGTGATCGAGCCCGCCGCGCGCCCGCCGGAATTCTTCATGTCGGCGAGCCGCGACTTGATAAGCTTGTCATAGCCGGGGCCGAGCGGCAGGCGCCAGGCCCCCTCGCCCTCGCCCTTCGCCGATGCGAGGATACTGTTGGCCAGCGCGTCGTTGTTCGAGAAAACGCCCGCATTGTCATGCCCCAGGGCGACAATGACGGCCCCGGTCAGGGTGGCCAGATCGATCACAGCCTTCGGCTCGAACCGGGTCTGCGCGTACCAAAGCACATCCGCCAGCACCAGGCGCCCCTCGGCATCGGTATTGATGATCTCGATCGTGTCGCCCTTCATCGATTTGACGATATCTCCCGGGCGCTGAGCGCGCCCATCGGGCATGTTCTCGACCAGACCGACAAGCCCGACGACATTGGCCCTGGCCTGCCGCAGCGCCAATGTCCGCATGACACCCGCGACGACGCCCGCGCCGCCCATATCCATGGTCATCTCCTCCATGCCCGCGGCGGGCTTGATCGAGATCCCGCCGGTGTCGAACACGACACCTTTGCCGACCAGTGCCAGCGGCGCTTCGTCCCCGCCGCCATTCCAGCGCATGACGACTACCTTCGAGGGACTTTCGCTGCCCTGCCCGACGCCCAGCAATGCGCGCATGCCCAGCTTGGCCAGCTCCTTCTCTTCCAGAACCTCGACCGTCAGGCCGATCTCCTCCATAGCCTTCAGACGGTCGGCGAAATCGCTGGTGGTCAGGACATTGGCCGGCTCGTTCACGAGATCGCGGGTAAAGAACACTCCCTCGGCCACGGCCGCCGCGTCCTTCGCGGTCCTGGCCAGCGCCTCGGGGTCCTTGACCATGAAGGTCACGCGCGGCTTGCCGGTATCCGCCGGATCATCCGCCTTGCCGTCACCGTCATCCTCACCGGCTTCCGTCTGGTAGACGGAGAAGTCATAACCGCGCAGAGCAATCCCCAGGGCGATCTCGTTCGCATGCCTGTGACCGCCTGCAAGAACCAGCACATGCGCCTTGCCCAGTTTTGCGCCGATCCCGGCCCCGGCCTTGCGTGCATCCGCCTTTGACGCCCGGGGCGGCAGGGCCACCAGTTGCAGCGCGTCGGCGGCCATGCCCGCGGGAAAGGCCAGTTCCAGCGAGGCGCCGGGTTTCAGCGCCTTCCCGGCCTTGGAGTCCAGAGCGCGCCTTGCCGCCTGACGGGCCGCCCGCGGCAGGCCGGCGGGCAACCGCCCCTCCGGCGAGACGATCACGGCAACCCGGCCCGCATGCGTAGCCAGCTTTTCCGTGGCGATTTCAGAGAAGATGATTTCGACGGGGTGAGTCATGAGGCCTCCTGAGGATCTGTCGGTCGTGAACCTAGACGCGTAACTGGGCCTTGGCCAGAGCCGTCCTTCCGGCTAATCAGGGCAGAACGCGTCAGGATCAGAAAGCCCCGCCCCCATATGCCCCGGATCGACCGCTATATCCTCAGCCAGCTGTTGACCCTGTTCGGCTTTTTCGCGCTGGTGCTGGTGTCGGTCTACTGGATCAACCGCGCCGTCAGCCTGTTCGACGACCTGCTGAGCGACGGGCAGACCGCGCTTGTCGTGCTGGAATTCACGGCGCTGACACTGCCGATCGTGATCTCGGTGGTCTTGCCGGTCGCCGCCTTTGTCGCCTCGGCCTACGGCACGAACCGGCTGACGAACGAGTCCGAACTGGTGGCGATGCAGGCCATGGGGTTGTCGCCGTGGCGGCTGGCGCGCCCGGTGCTGGTCTTCGGCGTCTTCGTCGGTATTCTGGTCGCGGTGCTGGTTCATGGTCTCGTGCCGATGGCGCGGACGCGGCTGGCCGAGCGCCAGACCGAGATCGCCGAGAACGTGACCGCGCAGTTCCTGCGCCCCGGTGAGTTCCAGTATCCGGCCGAGGGCGTTACCCTGTTCATCCGCGAAACGGCCAGTGACGGGCGGCTTCTGGACCTGTTCATCGAGGATGCGCGCGATCCCGACGACCAGACCGTTTATACCTCGGAAGAGGCGCTGGTGGTGCGGACCGAGACCGGACCCGTCTTGGTCCTGCTGCGCGGCATGTCGCAGAACCTGGAGTGGCGGAACGGAAAAAGGCGGCTTTCGGTCACCCGCTTTTCAGAGTTCAGCTATGATATCGGCGCCATGTTCGCAGCGAGCGACAGGCGCGGGCGCGACCTGCGCGAATATTCGACATGGCGGCTACTGGCCCCCGATCGGGAACTGCTGAACGCGACGGAAGTGACGGCGGGCGAGGCACGGCGCGAGGCGCATGAGCGGCTCGCCCAGCCATTACTGTCGCCGATTGCGGCGATGATCGGCTTCGCGGCGCTGCTTATCGGCGGTTTCTCGCGCTTCGGTGTCTGGCGGCAGGTCATCGGAGCAATCCTGCTGCTGATCCTTGTCCAGTTCATGGCCAATGCGGCTGCCAATCAGGTCGGGAGCAATCCCGAGTTATGGCCGCTGCTTTACTTTCCGGCAATGGTCGGGGCGCTGATCTGCCTGGCGTTGCTGTGGCTGGCCGCGCGCCCCCGCCCGTTACGCCGGAATCGGCACGGAGGGGAAGCGGCATGATCCTGGCCCGCTATGTCGCCCGGCGCTTCCTGCGCAGTTTTCTGCTGGTCGCGGGCGTGTTCCTGCTGATCCTGTTCCTGATCGACATGATCGAACTGATCCGCCGTTTCTCCGGCCATGACATCGGATTGCCCGGCGCGGCGCGGTTGGCGGCACTCAATATCGCGGGCAGTTTCTATTCGATCCTTCCGCTCATCACCGTGTTGGGCGGAATCGCCATGTTCATCGGCCTTGCCCGCAGCTCCGAAATGGTCGCCATCCGGGCGTCGGGACGTTCAGGCATAAAGGTCGTCACCGCGCCCGCCGTCACCGCCATCCTGATCGGTGTCCTGACCGTCGGGCTGTTCAATCCCCTGGTCGCTGTGACGGGCAAGCTGTTCGACAATGCCGTGGCGGTGATCGAGCGCGACGGCAGGCAGACCGTCTCGGTCGGCGACCGGGCGGTCTGGCTGCGGCAATCGCTGATCGAGGACGGGGAAGAGGCCGGGCAGATCGTCATCCGGGCAAGACGGGCCAGCCCCGACGCCACCACGCTTTACGATGCCAGCTTCATGATCTTCGACCAGAACAGCGGGCCGGTCCGCCGGATCGAGGCGCATCAGGCGCGGCTCGCTCCCGGCGAGTGGCGGCTGAGCGATGTCAAGGATTACGTGCTGACCGAGCCGAATCCCGAAGCCGCCGCCAGCACCAGCGAAGCGCTCTCGCTGGCATCCGACCTGACTGCCCAACGCATCAGGGACGGCTTCGGCAGGCCAGAAGCGGTCCCGGTCTGGCAGTTGCCGGGCTTCATCGCCGGCCTCGAACGCGCGGGGTTTTCCGCCGCCCGGCACCGCGTCTGGTTCCAGATGGAACTGGCCCGCCCCTTTGTCATGGCTGCCATGGTGATGATCGCCGCCGCCTTCACCATGCAGCATCTGCGTGGCCGAAATACCGGGGTTGCGGTTCTTTTGGCCTTCGCGGCGGGGATCGGGCTGTTTTTCCTGCGCAACATGGCGCAGATACTTGGCGATAACGGGCAGATCCCCGCCGCCATGGCGGCATGGGCGCCGCCACTGGTCGGCATCCTGCTGGCTTTGGGGCTGATCCTGCAACGGGAGGACGGATGAGGGCGGCAACGCGCATAGGGCTGAGACATGCGGCAGGGCTTGCCGGGATCGCCGGGCTGACGGCACTGCTGCCGGGGCAGGTCGCGGCGCAGACCATCCGCGGCGAAGGCACCGCTATCCCTGGCGGAATGGTGGCACCGGCGCCGCTCGACAACGACGGTTGGGCCGGGGGTGCCGCCCTCGCTCCGCAGGCCACTCCACTCGCCAACCGCCCGGTCGCCGACCGGACGCCGATAAGCCCGCTGCCCGAAACGGCCGAGCCGGATGCCGACATCACCCTGCCCGGCTCGGATATTCCCGAGGGCAGCCCCGAGGACGCGGCCACGGTGCTGGCCGACAGCCTTGTCCTGCAAGGCGACAGCACGCTGATCGCGGCAGGAGGCGTGGTGGTCTGGTATCAGGGGGCGCGGCTTGTGGCCTCACGCCTGATCGTGGACGGCGAGAGCGGCGACCTGACGATCGAAGGGCCGATCCACCTGTCTCGCCCCGGCGCGGCAGACCCGGAGGCCGAGGCGATCCTGATCGCCGATTCCGCGCAGCTTGACCGCAAGCTTCAGGACGGCATCATCCGGGGCGCAAGGCTGGTCATCGCGCGCGAGTTGCAACTGGCCTCCAGCCAGGCTGTCCGTAGCGAGGATGGCCGTTTCACCCGGCTCGACAATGTCGCGGCCTCCGCCTGCCAGGTCTGCGCCGACAATCCGGTCCCCCTGTGGGAGATCCGCGCCCGCAGGATCACCCATGACGCGCAAACCCGGCTGATCCATTTCGACCATCCGCAATTCCGTGCCTTCGGCCTGCCTATCGCCGCGGTCCCCTTCGAGGTGACCGCCCCCGATCCTACCGTCGAGCGGCAATCAGGCTTCCTGCGGCCGGGGTTTCGTACCACCTCGCGCCTCGGCTTCGGCATCAAGACCCCGTATTTCCTGACCCTCGGCGATCATGCCGACCTGACCATCACCCCCTATTTCTCGGCCAGCCGCACCCGCACGCTGGAACTGCGCTATCGGCAGGTATTCCGGACCGGTGCGATGGAGTGGAGCGGCGCGATCACCCGCGACGACATCATGCCGGGGGAAACCCGCGGCTACCTGTTCGGCGCCGCCCGGTTCGACCTGCCCCGCGGCTATAATCTCGGGGTGCAGTTGCAGGTCGCATCGGATCGCGGCTACCTGCTGGACTACGACGTAACCGATGCCGACCGGCTGTGGAGCGGGGTGACGCTGGACCGTATCAAGCGCGACAAGCTGGTGGTGGCGCGGGTCGGCAATTACCACTCGCTGCGCGACGACGAGGACAACGGCACGTCTCCCGCCCAGGTTGCCGACGTGATCTGGCAGCGCCGCTTTACTCCCGGGATGATCGGCGGCGAAGCGATGATGGAATGGTCGCTTCATGCCCATCGCCGTCCTTCGGACGAGGATATCGAGGGCCGTGACGTGGCAAGGGCCTCTTTCGGACTGGACTGGCGCCGCAACCAGATCCTGCCCGGCGGGTTTGTTGGCGCGGCCATCATGGGGCTGGACGCGGATCTGTATCGCATCGCCCAGGACAGCCGCTATGACGACGTCGTGGCCCGCGCCGTTCCGACTGCCGGGGTCGAGTTGCGCTGGCCGCTGATCGGTCACTCTGCCGGAGCCACGCATCTGGTCGAACCCGTCGTCCAGCTTCTCTGGTCCCCTCGCGGTGACGACGATGACATTCCCAACGAGGACAGCCGCCTTATCGAATTCGACGAAGGTAACCTGTTTTCCACCAATCGATTTCCGGGCTGGGACGCGCGGGAAACCGGGCTGCGTGCCAATATCGGCGTCAGCTGGACACGCATCGACCCGGCCGGCTGGTCTATCGGCCTGACCGGGGGGCGGGTCTTCCGCGCCCATGACGACAACCAGTTCGTTTCCGGCTCGCCACTCGGCGGCCGCCGTTCGGACTGGCTGCTGGCGGCGCATTACGATAGCGGCACGGGGCTGGCCATCTCGAACCGCGCGCTGTTCGACGATTCCTTCGACTTCTCGCGCAACGAGCTGCGCCTTGGCTGGTTGCGCCCGGATCTGCAGATCTCGGCCGGGCATCTGTGGATCGACAGCGAGCGCGACGAGGGCCGGACCAGCGATACCAACGAATTTACCGCCAATATCGGCTGGCAGATCGCGCCGGGATGGTGGGGCAATGCCGAAACGCGTTACAATTTCACCGCCGATCAGGCACAGATGGCATCGCTGGACCTTATCTATCGGAACGAATGCGTGAGCGTCGAAATGGGCCTGTCGCGCCGCTTCACGGATTCGGATAGTGTGCGTCCGGAAACCAGTCTCGACCTGTCGGTCCGCCTTGGCGGATTCGGTCGGCAAAAAGACGAACAGGGCACGGTGGCGCGGCGCAGCTGCATGCGCTAGTCTTGCGGCAAAGAATGATTTGGGGGCAGCATATGCGGCAACTACTTTCCGGCATCGCCATTTCGGCAAGCCTGCTTTTGGGGCAACTCGCCCCCGCCTCGGCGCAGAACCTGTTCGAGCCGGTGCTGTATATCAATGACAAGGCCATCACCCGCTACGAGGTCGATCAGCGGCAGCGGTTCATGCGGCTTCTGGGCGCTCCGGATATCGACCAGCAGGGTGCCGAGGATGCCTTGGTGCAGGATCGCCTGCGGATGTTCGCCGCCGAGCAGATGGGGATCGAAACCACCGAGGAGGCCTTGCAGGCGGGGCTGGAGGAATTCGCCGGCCGCGCCGGCATGAGCTCTGCCGAGTTCACCGCCGCGCTGGAGCGTGCCGGTGTCGAATACCAGGTCTTCCGCGATTTCGTCGAGGCCGGGGTTGCGTGGCGCGGCGTCATCCGCCAGCGCCTGCTGCCGCAGATCAATGTCAGCGACGCCGAGGTCGATCAGGCCATGAAGCGCGCGATCGAGACCCCGATCGTCACCCGGGTCCTGCTGTCGGAACTGGTCATCCCCGCCCCGGAGGGCCGCGAGGATTCCGCCATGCAACTCGCCAATTCCATCGTTGCCAGCAATCCGAGCGACGATCAGTTCGCCGAGGCCGCACGCGAATATTCCGCTGCGGATTCCGCCCGGGCGGGCGGGCGGCTGAACTGGCTGAACATCGACAACCTGCCACCCTCGCTGCGTCCCGTCATCCTGAACCTGCAGCCGGGGCAGACCACGCAGCCGCTCAACGTTCCCGGCGCGGTGGTCCTGTTCCGGCTGCGCGACAGCCAGGGCACGCTACGTCCCGGCGCCCGCGAGCAGGTGCTGGATTACATGACGCTGCGGCTGGCCTCGGCCAGCGATGCCGCCCAGCTTGCTGCCCGGGTCCGTAGCTGCGCGGATCTCTACGTGCAGGCAGGTTCCGGGATCTCTCCGCAGATCAACCGCCAGACCGTATCGCAAGGCCAGATCCCGACGCTGATCGCCACGCAGCTTGCCTCGCTGGACCCGGACGAGGCAACGGTGGTGAATTATGGCAACAGCGCCGATGTCGTCATGCTATGCTCGCGTCAGCCTGCCCTGCTGGCGGATGACGGGGCGGATGTCCCAACCAGCGCCGAAGAGCCGGACGGGGTCGAGGCCGCCGTTCCGAACCCTGCGGGCATCCCCGACCGGCAGGCGGTTCGCGAGGAGATCTTCAACCGCAAGGCCAACGAGATGGCGAATGCCTATCTTGAAGAGCTCCGCGCCGATGCAGTCATCCGGCGGCCATAGACGGCGATGACCGGGCGTATCCTGCTGACATGCGGAGAGCCGGCCGGGATCGGTCCCGAGCTTGCGGTTCTCGCCCTGGGCTG
Source organism: Paracoccus alkanivorans (assembly GCF_003697785.1). GTDB lineage: Bacteria > Pseudomonadota > Alphaproteobacteria > Rhodobacterales > Rhodobacteraceae > Paracoccus > Paracoccus alkanivorans. The sequence continues at coordinate 60,787 of NZ_QOKZ01000006.1, forward strand.
CGGGGTCGATTACGCCTGGATCGGTGATCCGCGCCATCTGCCCGCAGGCACGCCCCGGACCGAGATCACCGCCCCGAATGATCCGGTCCCCCACGGCCATCTGCCGGTGCTGCGCCATGATTTCGCGGCATCTTCGACAGCCGGGCATCCCGACCCGGCCAATGCGCAGGGCGTGATCGATGTCATCGCCCACGCGGTCGATCTGGTGATGCGGGGCGAAGCAGCAGCCATCACCACATTGCCGATCAACAAGCAGGCGCTCAAGGAAGGTGCGTCCTTCCGCTTTCCCGGTCATACTGAATATCTTGCCCATCTGGCCGGAGATGTGCCGGTGGTGATGATGTTGGCTTCGACCTCGGTTTCGCCGCCCTGCCGGGTGGTGCCCGCGACCATCCATATCCCGCTGGCCGATGTCCCCGCCGCCCTGACATCCGATCTGCTGGAACAGGCGATTCGCATCACCCATGCCGCGATGATCCGGGATTTCGGCATCAATGCGCCACGCCTTGCAGTCGCCGGCCTCAACCCGCACGCCGGCGAGGGTGGAACCATGGGGCGCGAGGAGGCCGAGCGCATCATCCCCCTGCTTGAGCGCCTCCGCAGTGAGGGCATCGATCTTGCCGGCCCGCTTCCCGCGGACACGATGTTTCACGCCCCTGCCCGCGCGCGTTACGACGCTGCGATCTGCGCCTATCACGATCAGGCCCTGATCCCGATCAAGACGCTTGATTTCGCCGGGGGCGTGAATGTCACGCTCGGCCTGCCCTTCATCCGCACCTCGCCAGATCACGGCACCGCCTTCGACATCGCGGGAACGGGCCGCGCGGACCCGGACTCGACCATCGCCGCGTTGCGGATGGCGCGCGAGATGGCGGACAAGACCGCATGACCCTTCTTCTTCATGAAAATATCCATCCGGCGGCGCGGATATGAGCAGCATCGACGGCCTGCCGCCCCTGCGCGAAGTCATCGCCCGCCATGATCTGCGCGCAAAAAAGCAACTTGGCCAGAATTTCCTGCTGGACCTGAACCTGACGGCCAAGATCGCGCGGCAGGCAGGTGACCTGACACAATGCGACGTGCTGGAGATCGGTCCGGGTCCTGGCGGGCTGACCCGCGGGTTGCTGGCCGAAGGCGCCCGTCACGTCCTGGCCATCGAAAAGGATGCCCGCGCCCTGCCTGCCCTTGCCGAGATCGCGGCGGCCTATCCCGGCAGGCTGACGGTCATCAATGACGATGCGCTGAAAATCGACCCGCTGGCGCATCTGACCCCGCCGATCCGCATCGCCGCCAACCTGCCCTATAATATCGGCACCGAATTGCTTATCCGCTGGCTGACTCCGCCGGACTGGCCGCCCTTCTGGGAATCGCTGACCCTGATGTTCCAGAAGGAGGTCGCAGAGCGTATCACGGCACGTCCCGGCAGCAAGGCTTACGGCCGCCTCGCTTTGCTGGCGCAATGGCGGGCCGAGGCGCGAATCGTGATGACTCTGCCACCCGAAGCCTTCGTCCCGGCGCCCAAGGTGCACTCCGCCGTGGTGCAGATGACCGCTCTGCCCGAGCCGCGTTTCCCGGCCAATCCGGCAATCCTGTCGCAGGTAACCGCCGCCGCCTTCAACCAGCGCCGCAAGATGCTGCGGGCAGCGCTGCGCGGATTGCATCCGCGAATCGAGGATTTGCTGGAACTGGCCGGCATCGCCCCGACGTCGCGGGCCGAGGAAATCGACCTGGAACGTTTCTGCGCCCTCGCCCGCATCCTCGAACACATGGCTCGGGCCGGCAAATAGGAAACGGGCCGCAATCGGCGGCCCGTTTCCTGTCATGATCGACTTGTCGCGTTGATCCGCCGATCAGCCTTTTTCCGTATCGCTTCCGCCCGGTTCCACTGTGACGTCCACCGGTGTCTCGGGCGCCGCTTCGGCGGTTTCCGAGGATTTGCGGCGGGTCGAGGTCCGTGTCGATTTGCTGGTCGTCGAACGGCTCCGCGTCGAACTCGTCTTTGTCGAGCGGCTTTTCTTGGTGCTTCCGGCCTCGGGAGTTTCGACCAACCCGCCCTCGTCCTCCGAGCCGACCGCGTCGGGCAGCCCCAGTTGCGGCTGATCCCCGGTTCCGGTCAGCGAATCTGTCTTCTGCTGCTCCGATTTTTCGGTGCTGGTCTTGCTGCGGGAACGGCTGCTTCGCGTCGATACCGGTTTCTCGGTGGTATCGGGCTTGTCCTCCGCCTGCGGCTGCTCGGCCTCCTGCACCGGGGTCTCTGCCGGGGTCGTTTTCACCTCGGCTTCGCCGTGATCCCGGCCATTGCGCGGCATCGTGCCGTAGTCACGGCTGTAATCGCGCGAGGACTGCTCGCGCTGATCGTTGCCGCGCCCGCCATTGTCGCGGTCCTCGTCACCATTCTGGCGATGATTCTGGTTCTGCTGCTGATATTGCTGCTGCCGCTCGGCCATCTCGCGCTGCGCTTCGCCCAGCATCCGCGTGTAATGCTCTGCATGCTGCAAAAAGCTCTGCTCGGCCACCCGGTCATTGGAAAGCTGGGCATCACGCGCCAGCGTCAGGTATTTGTCGATGATCTGTTGTGGCGTGCCACGGACCTTGCCCTCGGGACCCGAGCTGTCAAAGACACGGTTAACGATATTCCCCAGCGAGCGCTGGCGATTAGACTTGTTGCGCGAACGTGATTTCGATGATCTCATCAGTTTGTCTGTTTGTGGTTCCAGTTGGGTCTGGACAGCGTTTCAGGCGGCGTCCGCGGCGAAATCCGCGCCCTGCCGTTCAGCCTTGTCCTGCACTCTTGCTGTGCGCGAGGCGCAGCGTATAGTTTCGGCATTGTCAGGCTGACCAGTGCGGTGGCCTTTCGGCCCCGGCACGCCGCTGACTAATCATGCAGGGCGGGCCATGACAAGGGAAAAGTTGCGACTTTTACTCATTTCCACCAAAAAACCGCCGCTCAGTTACCAAAACGGGCCAAAACGACACGGTCTCGCCCGTCCAGATCGGGAATCAGGCGGGGTTCTGCGCCCTGCCTGCGAAAAATTGTCGCAACCGCCGCGCCCTGTGCCGGACCGATCTCGACCAGGACATGCCCGCCCGGAGTCAGGTGATCCGCCGCCCCCGCCGCGATGGCGCGATAGGCGGTCAGCCCGTCCGCGCCGTCGGTCAGTGCCTGATGCGGTTCCCAATCGCGCACCTCGGGCGCGAGTCCTGCCATTTCATCGAGCGCGATATAGGGCGGGTTCGAGACGATCAGGTCAAAACGCCCGGTTACGCCTTCATACCAATCCGCAGCGATCAGCTGCGCTGTCACCCCGATCAGATGGGCATTCCCGCGCGCCACGTCAAGCGCAGCCTCGGAAATGTCGGTCCCGGTTCCCATGCATCCCGGACGCGCCGCCAGCAGTGAAACCAGGATCGCCCCGGTCCCCGTGCCCATGTCCAGCACACTGCGCCATGGCAGCTCCAGCGCCGCCTCGACCAGCGTTTCCGTTTCCGGGCGCGGGTCCAGCGTGTCGCGGGTGACGCGGAATTCATGTTTCCAGAATGCCCGCCTGCCGGTGATCTGGCTGACCGGCTGGCGGGCGGCGCGGGCGTCGATGGCGCGCCTGAATGCGGCCTCCAGCGCGGGCGATGCGTCCTGTTTCAGATATTGCGCCAGATGATGCCGTGCGACCCTTTCGCCAAGCATCTCGCCCAGCACATGCATGAACAAGAGCGAGGCGTCACGATAGCCATTCTCGATTCCCGCCGCCTCGAGCCGTTCCTGCGCGGCAAAGCACAGATCCGTGCCGGTGGGCGGGCTCATCCGTCCGCCGCCAGCCGCGCGGCCTGGTCATGCGAGATCAACGCATCGATGATCTCGCCCAGATCGCCCTGCATGACCCGGTCCAGTGCGTAAAGTGTCAGGTTGATCCGGTGATCGGTCATCCGCCCTTGCGGGAAATTATAGGTGCGGATGCGTTCGCTGCGGTCGCCGCTGCCGACTTGGCTCTTGCGATCCGCCGCGCGCGCATCATCGGCACGCTGCCGCTCGATATCGTAAAGCCGCGCCCGCAGCACCGCCATGGCGTTGGCCCGGTTCTGGTGCTGCGATTTCTCGGAACTCGTGACCACGATGCCGGTTGGAACATGGGTGATCCGCACAGCCGAGTCGGTGGTGTTCACATGTTGCCCCCCCGCGCCCGAGGCCCGCATGGTGTCGATGCGGATATCACTGGCGGGGATGTCGATATCGACATCTTCCGCCTCGGGCAGCACGGCGACGGTGGCGGCGCTGGTATGGATGCGTCCGCCCGATTCGGTCTCGGGCACACGCTGCACGCGATGCACCCCGGATTCGTATTTCAGCCGGGCAAAGACGCCATCGCCCTCGATCCGGGCGACGGCCTCCTTGACGCCGCCAAGCTCGGTCTCGCTATATTCCAGCAACTGGAACGACCAGCCCTGTGCCTCGGCATAACGGCGATACATCGCCAGCAGGTCGCCGGCGAACAGGGCGGCCTCGTCGCCGCCGGTGCCGGGCCGGATCTCGATGATCGCGGGACGGGCATCGGCGGCATCCTTGGGCAGCAGGGCGATACGCAGGTTCTGCTCCAACTCGGGCAGTTCCTCGCGCAGGCGCGCCAGTTCATCCTCGGCCAGTTCCCTCATCTCCGGATCGGCCAGCATGGCCTGTGCCTCGGTCATCTGGTCACGCGCCGCCCGCCAGTGGGTGATCTGTTCCACCACCGGTTTCAGCTCGGAATATTCGCGGCTGATCCGGGCGATCTGCGCGGGCTCGGCGCCGGCATTCAGCTGTGCCTCGAGAAACTCGAAGCGTTGGGTGATCTGGACAAGGCGGTCTTCTGGCAGCATGGAGGGGGACTTACCCCCGCCGCGCCCGCCCGTAAAGCGCCATCGCGCAGCTATCCGCCGTACGACCAGCGAATCACCTTGCGCTTGCAGTATCTGCCGCTATAAGTTCCCATCCTTCCGCCGAGACATATGCAACCGGCGCAGTCTCTCGTGGCGGGTGCGGAAGGGAAGACCCGCCTATGAAATGCGCCCGAAAATGAAAGGATCGCCATGCCTCTGTACGAGCATGTGCTGATCGCCCGCCAGGACCTGTCGAACACGCAGGCCGAAGGGCTGATCGAACATTTCTCGACCGTTCTCGCCGATAATGGCGGCAAGGTCGTGGATCACGAATACTGGGGTGTCCGCACCCTCGCCTACAAGATCAACAAGAACCGCAAGGGCCATTACGCCTTCCTGCGCACCGAGTCCCCCTCGGCCGCCGTGCAGGAAATGGAGCGTCTTGCCCGTCTGCATGACGACGTGATGCGGGTGATGACCATCCGCGTGGACGAGCATCAGGAAGGCCCCTCGGTGCAGATGCAGAAACGCGAAGAGCGTGGCGAACGCCGCGAACGCCGCGAGCGGAACTGAGAGGATCTGACCAATGGCAAGCAAACCGTTTTTCCGCCGCCGCAAGGTCTGCCCGTTCTCGGGTGAGAACGCGCCGGTCATCGACTACAAGGACACCCGTCTGCTGCAGCGCTATATCAGCGAGCGCGGCAAGATCGTGCCCTCGCGCATCACCGCCGTCTCGGCAAAGAAGCAGCGTGAACTGGCCCGCGCCATCAAGCGCGCCCGCTTCCTCGCCCTGCTTCCCTATGCCGTGAAGTAAGGAGGATATCATGCAAGTCATCCTGCTGGAACGCGTGGCCAAGCTGGGCCAGATGGGCGAGGTCGTAAACGTCAAGCACGGCTATGCCCGCAACTTCCTGCTGCCCCAGGGCAAGGCCCTTCGCGCCTCCGAAGCCAATATCAAGGCATTCGAGGAGCGCAAGGTTCAGCTCGAGGCCCGCAACGCCGAAACCAAGGCCGAAGCGCAGAAGGTGGCCGACAAGCTGGACGGCCAGACTTTCGTTGTGATCCGTTCAGCGTCGGATTCCGGCGCCCTGTATGGCTCGGTGACGACCCGCGACGTTGCCGACGCAGCGACCGAGGCCGGTTTCACCGTCGATCGCAGGCAGATCGTTCTTGGCCAGCCGATCAAGGAACTGGGTCTGCACAACGTTACCGTCGTGCTGCATCCCGAGGTCGAGGCCGTGATCGTCCTGAACGTCGCCCGCTCGAACGAAGAGGCCGAACTTCAGGCCCAGGGCAAATCGATCCAGGACCTGGCGGCCGAGGCGGATGCCGAAGCCGAGTTCGAGATTGCCGAACTGTTCGACGATATCGGCGGCGCATCCTCGGACGAGGACGGCCCGGCGAACGAAGACCGGGAATAAGCCCCGATCATCGTTACAGGTTCAGGCCGCGCCGGTTCTCCGGCGCGGTTTTTTCATGGGTTGGTGCCGGAAAAATCTGGCAAATGTTCTTTCTTTGTTCTATTCTTGTTTCATGTTACCGCCCCGCAATCCAGATGAAACGATCAAGGCACGTGGCGCCGATACCCGCCCCGATGGCCGGTTCGAGCGATATCAGCGGATACGGGAATCCGATGGCTGGGACATGGCCGAGGAAAACCACCTGCTGAAAACCGAGGTGGTGACGGAAAGGCCGCGCTCGATCATCACCCGAAACAACTCCCCGGATATCGGTTTCGACCGTTCGATCAACCCCTATCGCGGCTGCGAGCATGGCTGCATCTATTGCTATGCCCGGCCCAGCCATTCCTATCTGGGGCTGTCTCCGGGACTGGATTTCGAAACGAAGATCACTGCCAAGCCGGACGCCGCCCGGCTGCTGGAACGGGAAATCGGGCGGCCATCCTACAAGGTCGCCCCGATCGCATTGGGAACGAATACCGACCCCTATCAGCCGGTCGAGGCGAAACTGGCGATCATGCCCGGCATTCTCAGGGTGCTGCGGGACTGGAACCACCCGGCGACGCTGGTGACGCGGGGGCGGACCGTATTGCGCGACCTCGATCTCTGGGCCGAGTTGGCAGCAAAAGATCAGGCGGCGATAGGGATCAGCGTGACCACGCTGGATGCCGGATTGGCGCGGGCGCTGGAGCCGCGGGCACCGGCACCGCAGACACGACTGCAGATGATCGGTGCATTGGCAAAGGCCGGGGTGCCGGTCAGGGTGATGGTCGCGCCAGTGATACCTGTCCTGACCGAGCCCGAGATCGAAGGCATCCTGACGGCCGCGCGCGAGGCGGGCGCAAGCACGGCCAGCATGATCCCTCTGCGCCTGCCGCACGAGGTGGCCCCGCTTTTCCGCGACTGGCTGGAGCGTCACAGGCCCGGCATGGCGAAACATGTCATGAACCGGGTTCAGGCGATGCGGGGTGGACGGGACAATGATCCGCGCTTCGGCCATCGCTTCAGGGGCGCGGGGGTGGAGGCGCAACTGGCCCTGCAACGGTTCCGTCTGGCACGCAAGCGATTGGGCTATCGCGAGGGCAGCCCGCCACTGGATTGCAGCCGCTTCGGCCCGCCTCCGCGATCCGGCGATCAGTTGAGCCTGTTCTGAGCGCCCTGCCCGGTTGTGACATATTTCGGTTTCATGGCCCGGTTATTCCACCAGGCAGACAGCAGGAGAACCGATATGCGTCACATCGTCATCGCAATTGCGCTTTGCACCCCTTTTTCCGTCGCCGCCGATGAGTTGAGCGACCGGGTCATGTCCCTGACGCGCGGCACCGAATGGCAGCCCGTCGGTGCCACCGAAGTCCAGTTCCCCACCCACCACCCGCAGGGAATGGCGATCATAGGCGATCACATCTTTGTCTCCTCGGTCGAGATCGTGACCCCGACCGAGAAATACGACACGCCCCGCGACGGCATGGACCGCAGCGCCGGGGAAGGCGTGGGACATCTGTTCAAGATGGACATGGAAGGCAACCTGGTCGACAGCATCACGCTGGCCGATGGCGATATCTATCATCCGGGCGGCATGGATTTCGACGGCGAGCATCTCTGGGTGCCGGTCGCCGAATACCGCCCTGACTCGGCCAGCATCGTCTATCGCGTCGATCCCGAGACCATGGAGGCGGAAGAGGTCTTTCGCTATCCCGACCATATCGGCGGCATTCTCCGTGATCCGGCCAGCAACACGCTGCATGCCGTCAGCTGGGGATCGCGCCGCTTCTACGGCTTCACACTGGACGAGGCAGGCGAAGTCACCAATGCCGATATCCCGCGCGAAGACCTGATGGTGCCGAATCCCAGTCATTACGTCGATTACCAGGATTGCCAGCTTGCCGCACCGGGACAGGCGCTTTGCACCGGAATCGCCAAGTATCAGGCCAATGGCATGGAATTCGCGCTTGGCGGAGCGGAACTGATCGACCTGAAGGACAACCGGCCCATCCATCAGGCGCCTGTTCCGCTCTGGACCGAGGACGGGCTGGTGATGACGCATAATCCGGTCTGGATGGCCCCTGTCGATGGCGGGCTGCGCGCATGGTTCATGCCAGAGGACGACGAAAGCCGGATCTTCGTCTACGAGGCGCGTCTGGATTGACGCCGATGGCAGGCAAGGCTCTGCATCCCGGTCTCAAGAGGGCGTAACAGTCGGTTAAGTAAACGGTATGCAATAGCATACAACGCTTTCCTTCCCGATCATAATCCGCTATGACGCCGTGAGCGAATCCTATAGCCGAAGGGAACACCCATGTCGAAGATCAAGGTAGAGAACCCCGTCGTCGAGCTCGACGGCGACGAAATGACCCGGATCATCTGGGACTTCATCAAGCAAAAGCTGATCCTGCCCTATCTGGATATCGACCTGAAATATTACGACCTCGGTATCGAAGAGCGCGACCGCACCGACGACCAGATCACCGTGGATGCGGCAGAGGCGATCAAGCAATATGGCGCCGGCGTGAAATGCGCCACCATCACCCCCGACGAGGCCCGGGTCGAGGAGTTCGGCCTCAAGAAGATGTGGCGGTCGCCCAATGGCACGATCCGCAACATCCTGGGCGGCGTGATCTTCCGCGAGCCGATCATCTGCAAGAACGTGCCGCGCCTTGTGCCGGGCTGGACCCAGCCCATCATCGTCGGCCGCCACGCCTTCGGCGACCAGTATCGCGCCACCGATTTCAAGTTCCCCGGCAAGGGCAAGCTGTCGATCAAGTTCGTCGGCGATGACGGCGAGACCATCGAGCACGAGGTTTTCCAGGCTCCGGGTTCCGGTGTCACCATGGCGATGTACAACCTTGATGAATCGATCCGGGATTTCGCCCGCGCCTCGATGAATTACGGGTTGAACCGTGGCGTGCCGGTCTATCTGTCCACCAAGAACACTATCCTCAAGGCCTATGATGGCCGCTTCAAGGACCTGTTCCAAGAAATCTACGAACAGGAATTCGAGGCCGAGTTCAAGAAGAAGGGCATCCATTACGAGCACCGGCTGATCGACGACATGGTCGCCTCGGCGCTGAAATGGTCGGGCGGCTATGTCTGGGCCTGCAAGAACTACGATGGCGACGTGCAGTCGGATACCGTCGCGCAGGGCTTTGGCTCGCTTGGGCTGATGACCTCGGTGCTGATGACCCCGGACGGGAAGGTCGTCGAATCCGAGGCCGCGCATGGCACCGTGACCCGCCATTACCGCGAGCATCAGAAGGGCAACGCCACCTCGACCAACTCCATCGCCTCGATCTTTGCATGGACGGGCGGGTTGAAGCACCGCGCCAAACTGGACGGGAACACGCAACTGGCCAAGTTCGCCGAAACGCTGGAGAAGGTAACGGTGCAGGCGGTCGAGGACGGTTTCATGACCAAGGACCTCGCCCTGCTCGTCGGCCCGGACCAGAAATGGCTGACCACCATGGGTTACCTGGAAAAGGTCGACGAATACCTGAACAAGGCGCTGTCATAAGGCGGCGAAATGAAAACGGGCCGGGCGGATCGCCCGGCCCTTCTTGCCTCCGGCGGAGGTATTTTCACAAAGAAGAAGGCGGCGTTGGGCAGGAGGTGCCCGGACGACATGGAAAGCGAGTTCGAGAAACTTCTGGCGCAGCGGCGCTCGGCCCGGGCTTTCACGGCGGAACCGGTCGGACGGGAGGCGCTTGAGAATATCCTGCGACTCGCCCGGACCGCCCCAAGCGGCGCCAATCTGCAGCCGGGACGGTTTCATGTCCTGACGGGAAATGCACTGGAGGGATTGGTCCAGTCGCTCAAGTCGGCCATAGCGGCGGGAGAGCCGCAGAGCCGGGAATACTCTTATTTCCCCGAGCCGATGCCCAAAGAACTCAAGGCAAGGCAGGTCGCGGCGGGCTACGCCCTTTACGCCGCGCTCGGGATCGAGCGGCGGGATATCGAGGCCCGGCAGCGTCAGTTCGAACGCAATTACGAGTTCTTCGGCGCGCCGGTCGGAATCGTGGTGACCATCGACCGGGCCATGGGCAAGGGCTGCTTCATGGATCTGGGCATGTCGCTGATGGCGCTGCTGCTGGCCGCCGAGAACCGGGGCTATGCGACAACCGGCATCGGTGCACTGGCCAAATATGGTCCGGTGGTGCATCGCCATCTCGGCTTGCCCGAGGGCGAAATGGTGGTATGCGGCATCGCGCTTGGCGTGGCGGACAGGGATGCGCCGGCCAACCGGGTCAGGGCCGAGCGGGAAGAGCTGCCGGTTTTCGCGCGCTTCTACGGCTTCGACCTCAACTGCTGAGCAGGAGAGCCGTGCCCAGCCCACCGGCCGCGGCAATGGCGGCGAGCCCGTATTGGCCCGGTCGCATTTCGCGGACCAGGCGCACGGCGTTGACCGCGCCGCTTGCGCCGATGGGATGGCCGCGGGCCAGCGCGCCCCCGCCACGGTTGACGATCTCCGGATCGAGCCCCGCCCCTTGCTGGCAGGCGATAGCCTGTGCCGCGAAAGCCTCCATGATCTCGGCGCAGCCGATCGAGGACGGATCGAGGCGGTGGCCAGCCAGCACGGAACGGATCGCCGCGACGGGGGCGAGGCCCGGCAACTCTGGATTACCGCCGATCGTGGCACCGCCGACGATTTCGGGGCCATCCTGCCCCATCCGCTCGGCCAGTCTGTCCGAGACAAGCACGCAGACCGCCGCCCCGTCCGCCGCTACCGCCGTCGTGGCCGTCGTGACGGTCCCGGCAAGCACCTTGGCGCGGGCACAGACCGGCGGGGTCAGCTTGCGGGCGAAACTGTCACCTGTGATACCCGCCAGCGGCACGATCTCACCTTCCTGCATGGCTGGCATCGCGGCAAGGGCATTGGCATGGCTGCGCATGGCCCAGTTCTCCTGCGCTTCCCGCGTGATCCCCAGCCTGTCGGCCAGCGCCCCGGCAGCGGCGGACATCTCCGGATCGCGCTCGGGCCACGGGGTGAAGGGCGGCTGGTCATAGGGCTGCGGCTCACGCCCATCCGGGAAACTGCGCAGCCGCAGGGGACGGCGGGAATAGCTTTCGGCTCCACCCGCGACGACCACCTCGTGCATCCCCGAACGGATCATCGCATCGCCCAGCAGGATCGCATCCAGCCCACCGCAGCATTGCCGGTCCAGCGTCAGCCCCGCCACGCGTTCGGGCAGGCCGCTGGCCAGGGCGGCGACACGGGCAGGATTACCCCCTGCCCCAAGGGCATTGCCGAGGATCAGTTCGCCCACCTCCGCCAGCGCGATACCGGCATCCGCGAGAGCCGCCTGAATGACCGGCGCGGCGAGTTGATGCAGTTCCAGTTCCCGGAACGCGCCGCCCCTCGGGACGACCGCGCTGCGCCTCGCCGCCACGATATGGGAGCGGCGCATCATCCTGCTCCGGCGATGCGCTGCAAGGCGGCGAGGTCGGGCTTGCCCGAGGGCAGCATCGGCATGGGGTCGAGAAACCCGATCCGGCGCGGCGCCGATAACGGGCCGAGAGAGCTCCGGCAGCGGGCCCTGATCCGCTCGACCAATGCCTTATCCGCCGCGCCCTCGACAAACCCGATCACCGCATGCCCCCGCAAGGCATCGGGCACGGCAATGGCCGCGCAGGCCCGCCCCGCGCAATCGCCAGCCATGATGCGTTCGATATCTTCGAGAAACACGTTCACATCGGCCACTGTCACCATGCGCGACCTGCGCCCGCGCAGGAACAGGTTGCCCTGTTCATCAAGCCGGCCGATCTCGCCCACGGTCAGGAAACCGCTGTTGCGGCGGGTGTCGCCGCTGCCCTCGCCCTCGTAATCGTCGAAGAGATAGGGGCTGCTGACCCATATCTCGGCATCATTCCCTGCGACCGGCTGAAGTTTCAGCGTTACCCCGGGATAGGCCCGGCCAACGGATCCCGGCGGAGTATCGGAATCGCCGATCGTGACGAAGCTGGTCTCGGAAGCGCCGTAGAACTCGTAAATCCCGGCATTCGGGAAAAGCGCCGCGGCAGCGGCCCGCCCATCGGCTCCTAGCGCACCGCCCCCGCAGAACAGGTGCCGGGCATCGGGAAGGGGTTCAGCACCGGCGCGCCGAAGCAGCCCGAGTTGCGACGGCGTTGCATAAAGCACGTTTGCCCTTGCGTCGCGCAACGCGGCAAGCTGGGCACGGGGAAGATCGCCACCGAGGGCGAGCAGATCCGCCCCTATATGCAGGGCCTCGACAATCCCGTAGAGCGACAGCGAATGACCGAGGCTACCCAGCACCGCATAACGATCCCTGGCACCTATCCCGTAACGCGCGCGGTTGACCTCGAAACTGGCAATCCAGGACGCCTGGCTGCGGCGGATCGTCTTTGCCCCTCCGGTGCTGCCGGAGCTTTGGCAATAGAGAAGCGGGCGCCCTTTTGCATCCGGAAAACCGGCGGCGGCAATTTCCCCGCCCCCGGTCTGGCTGGCATGAACGGGCAGGCGACGTTCGATGCAATCGAGCAATGCCGCGATAGCGGGCCGGTTCTGTTCATGCGCACCGCAGGAAAGGATGGCGCTGTCGCCGGATCGCCTGAACCAGCGGTCCCGAATATCATCGCGTGGCAATTCAGCCGTCCTCGGCGATCAGATGCGCTGGCCGGAGGCGCGATACCATGACAGCATCTCGGGGCGCAATTTCGCCACTGCCGCGATCAGCATGCCGGTCAGCCCCGCCTTGAGCAGGTCCCCGGGAATATAAGCGGTGTTCAGCAACGCGGCCTCGACAAGGCTTTTCTTCAGCACGATGGCCATGCCGACGGTGCCGAAGGCATACATCACCAGAATGCCGCCGATGAAGGCGCCAAGCCCGGCACTGATCGCGGGCGGAACCATGCGCAGGCGCTCGACCACGAGGCCGGTCACGAAAGCGGCAACGGGAAAGCCGATGATAAAGCCTGTGCTCGGCCCGACAAACACACCGGGCCCGCCCCGGCCTCCGGCCAGCAGCGGCAGGCCAAGCGCCACGGCAAAGACGAACAGCAGCACGGCCAGCCCGCCGCGGCGCGCGCCCAGAACGGCGCCGGCCAGCATCACGCCAAGGCTCTGCGCGGTGATCGGCACGCCGAAGCCGAGTGCGATCTTTGGAATTACCCCCAGAATCGCGATCAGCGCCGCGAACAGGGCGATGCGGGCAAGGTCTTTTTCCATCTCATCTCTCCTTGTTGGGCAGGGCGCCGCCGCGCGCTTTCAGGGCTTCGCCGACACGATCCGCGTCGTCAAGCGCCAAGAGCATCATCGGCAGGACAACCCGCCAGTTCTGGCGGCGCATGGAGCGCGCCCGCCATGATTGAAACATCAGTTCCGCCCGCTCGATCAGCACCGGCGCAAAGCGGATCAAAAGCGGCATCGCGATCTCCAGCGGCGCGGTCGATATCCCCGCTCGGCGCAGCGGGGCCAGCATCCGGCGCACCACGTCCATCAATTCGGTCAGCCGGGTGGTCATGGTAACCAGGTTGGCCAGCGCCACGGCGGTCACCATGCGCAGGATGACCGTGATCCCAAGCGCGAGATCATCCGTCACAAAATGCCAGACCAGCAGGATGACAACAAAGGGAATGAGAACACGCAGATGCTTCAGCCCGCTGCGCAGGAACGCCCGTCCCGGCAGGCAGTAAAGCAGCAGAACCGCCAGAATCGCGGCAGTCTGGACCGCCATGTCTTCGATCGCGAATAACAGGATCGTGCCCAGGCACAGCCCTGCCAGCTTGATCCCCGCGGGCCAGCCATGCGCCCATGTCCTAACTGGCGAGGTGAGAGAGATCATCGCCACCTCCGATACGGGTCATCTCGCTGATGAAATCGCGCAGGATCTGCGCGGGCGGGCCGCTCGCACGGATTTTTCCGCCATCGAGCCAATAGACCTGATCGTAGCCTTCAAGATCGCGCGTGTCATGCGAGATATGCAGCAGCCGCGTCCCGCTTGCGTTCAACTGCCGCGCCAACTGCATGCGCGTGGGGATGTCCAACCCCGCGAAGGGCTCGTCCAGCACCAGAAGCCGGGGGCGCATGGCGAGGACCGACATCATGCAGACGAGATGCTTCTGCCCCTGCGACAGCGCGTGGATCGGCGCGTCCTTCCAATGCGCCTTGCCGAAATCGGCCAACATGGCCAATGCTCCGGCCTCGGCATCCTGCCTGCTCTGGCCAAGCTGGCGCAGGCCGAAGCCGATCTCTTCCGCCACGGTGGGAAAAATGATCTGGTGTTCCGGATTCTGGAACAGGATTCCCACGGTGCGGATGGCGGCGCGCCGGTCCCTGAAGACATCGACACCCTCGATCCGGATCCGGCCCGGCTCCGGCTCCAGCAGCCCGGCGATCAGGCGGGCGAGCGTGCTTTTCCCCGAGCCGTTTCGGCCAATGATACCGATCCGCATCGCCTCCGAGCGAAGCGAAATGCCCGACAATACCGGGATCTCCCCGATACGGTAGCCCACATTCTCAAGCAGGACCGGGGCTGTCGCTGGCGTTATTGTTTCCATCTTGGGCTTCCGATCTCCACCTCGCTGCGGGCCGGGCGAAGGCATCGCACAGCCATTGCCTGCGGGTCCAGTCGAAATATGCGGATGGCAACCTCCCCCTTTCCTCGCGGCGCACGCGGCGTTAGAACTTCGGCATGGATATTCTGGACAAGATCAAGGCCTACAAGCTGGACGAGATCGCCGCCGCCAAGGCCGCGCGTCCGCTGGCCGATATCGAGGCGGCCGCCCGCGCGGCGACGCCCCCTCGCGGCTTTGCCCGCGCATTGACGGACAAGGCCGCGACCGGTGCGGCCCTGATCGCGGAAATCAAGAAGGCCAGCCCATCCAGGGGCCTGATCCGGGCAGATTTCGATCCGCCCACTCTGGCCCGCGCCTATGAGGCCGGGGGGGCGGCCTGCCTGTCGGTGCTGACCGATGCGCCCAGCTTCCAGGGCGCACCCGAGTTCCTGGGTGCCGCCCGCGATGCCTGCAACCTGCCCGCCCTGCGCAAGGATTTCCTGTATGATCCATACCAGGTCGCCGAGGCGCGGGCATGGGGCGCCGATTGCATCCTGATCATCATGGCCTCGGTCGATGACATGCTGGCCGCTGAGCTTGAGGATGCCGCCATTCACTGGGGCATGGATGCGCTGATCGAGGTGCATGACGCCGAGGAACTGGATCGCGCCCTACGGCTGGAATCACCCTTGATCGGCATAAATAATCGCAATCTCAAGACATTCGATGTGACACTTGATGTCACGCGACAGCTTGCGCCGCATATCCCGCGGGGCCGCGATATCGTCTGCGAAAGCGGCCTTTTCACCCCCGCCGATCTGGACGCGATGATGCAGCTTGGCGCGCGCCGTTTCCTGATCGGGGAAAGCCTGATGCGGCAACCCGATGTCGCCGCAGCCACCCGCGCCATCCTGGAACCCGCCGCATGAGCCTGACGCATTTCGACAAATCCGGTCAGGCACATATGGTCGATGTCTCGCAAAAGGCGGAAACCGCTCGCGAGGCTGTGGCAGAGGGCTGCGTTGTCATGTCGCCCGAAACGCTGATGCTGGCCGAGGGAGGAGCGAAAAAGGGTGATGTCATGGGCGTGGCCCGGCTGGCGGGGATCATGGGGGCCAAGCGCACCTCTGACCTGATCCCGCTCTGCCACCCGCTGCCGATTTCCAAGGTCACGCTGGATCTGCGGCCCGATCCCGAACTGCCCGGCATCCGCGTTACCGCGACCGTGCGCACGACCGGCCGCACCGGTGTCGAGATGGAGGCGCTGACCGCCGTTTCCACCGCCTGCCTGACCATCTATGACATGCTCAAGGCCGCCGAGAAGGGTATGCGCATCGAAGGCATCCGGCTGATGCGGAAAAGCGGCGGAAAATCGGGCAATTACGAGGCAACGCCATGATTTCGGTCGATGAGGCGCTTGCCCTGGTCCTGTCACTGGCAGATGCGCCGCGGGGCGAGGTGCTGGCACTGGATCAGGCCGCCGGGCGGATATTGCTGGAGCCCGCGGTCTCGCGCATGACACAGCCGCCTTTCGATTCGGCGGCGATGGATGGCTATGCGCTGCGCCATGCCGATCTGGGGCAACGCCTGCGGGTGGTCGGGGAGGCGGCGGCTGGCCATCCGTGGACCGGCAGCGCCGAGCCCGGCACCGCGATCCGGATTTTCACCGGCGGCGCCGTCCCGCCCGGCTATGACCGGGTGGAGATGCAGGAAAACACACAGCGGGATGGCGATTGGCTGACCGTCACGGCTCCTTCGCGGGATGCATATATCCGCAAGCGGGGATGCGATTTCGGTGAAGGCGACCGGATCGAACCCGGACGGCGTTTGTCGCCCGCCGATATCGCCCTGCTGGCGGCGATGAACCTGCCGCAGGTGACAGTGGCGAAACGCCCGAAGGTTGCCGTTCTGGCGGGCGGGGATGAACTGGTGCGCCCGGGAGAGACACCGTCCGAGGGCCAGATCATCAGTTCCAACGATCTTGCCGTAGCGGCGATTGCCCGCGCGGCCGGGGCAGAGGCCGAAATCCTGCCGATCGCACGCGACAGCGAGGACAGCCTCCGCGACAGGTTTGCCCGCGCCCGCGATGCCGATTTGCTGGTCACCATCGGCGGGGCCTCGGTGGGCGATCACGATCTGATCGGGAAAGTGGCCGAAGCCCTGGGAATGGAGCGCGCCTTCTACAAGATCGCGATGCGCCCGGGCAAACCGCTGATGGCCGGAAGGATTGGTCGAGGCGCAATGCTTGGCCTTCCCGGAAATCCTGTTTCCGCAATAGTTTGCGCCAATGTCTTCATGCGACCTCTTATCCATGCGATGCAGGGGCTGACCGGATCCGGTCGGGTTTTTCGTGCCCGGCTGGCGGCTGCAATGCCCCCCGAAGGCGCGCGTCAGCATTACCTGCGCGCAAAACTGCGGGACGGAGAGGATCTGCCCCTGATCGCCCCTTTCGACAACCAGGATTCGTCCCTGCTGTCGGTTCTGGCACAAGCCGATGCGCTGATGATCCGTCCGCCGCATGATCCTACAAGGAACGCGGGAGAGATCGTGGAATACCTGCCCCTGTTCTACTGACGGTTTACCGGAAATCCCACGGATCGCGCATGCCGATTGACGGGATTCGTTTCATGGGTTAGAACATTAGCAGAACACCTTGCTGCATGAGGACGGGCAGATGCTGACGAAAAAGCAGATACAACTGCTGGAATTCATTAGTCAAAGGATGAAGCGGGACGGCGTTCCGCCGTCATTCGACGAAATGAAGGATGCGCTTGACCTGCGTTCCAAGTCCGGGATCCATCGGCTGGTGACCGCGCTCGAGGAACGCGGCTTCATCCGCCGCCTGCCCCACCGTGCCCGTGCGCTCGAGATTGTTCGCTTGCCCGACGCCTTGTCGAAACCGGATACCAGGTCCGGCAAGCCTGCCGCCGGCTTTTCTCCCAAGGTCGTCAGCAATCCTCGCCCGAAACAGCCGCGCAGCGCGATGCCGATCACGGATGGCGGGGCGATCGACCTGCCCCTGATGGGCCGGATCGCGGCCGGTGTCCCGATCGAAGCGATCTCGGAGGTGGCGCATCACGTCTCGGTTCCCGGCAGCATGCTGACAGGCAACGATGATCATTATGCGCTGGAGGTGAAGGGCGACTCGATGATCGACGCCGGGATCCATGATGGTGATCTGGTCATCATCCGCCAGCAGGACAATGCCGAGAATGGCGAGATCGTCGTGGCATTGATCGAGGGGACCGAGGCGACGCTGAAGCGTTTTCGCCGCAAGGGCAAGATGATCGCGCTGGAGGCTGCCAACCCCGCCTATGAAACCCGCATCCTGCCGGAAGAGGCCGTCCGGGTTCAGGGCCGTCTGGTCGGGTTGATCCGCAGCTATTGATGGCAGTTTCGGGCCGTTCAGCCGGATGCTGGGGCCCGCCGGATTGCGTCGCCCCGGTTGCGGCACATCCGTCAGAACAAGCCGTCAATCTGTCCATCCGCATCGACACCAATGGTTTCCGCCGCAGGATGGCGCGGCAGGCCCGGCATGGTCATGATCTCGCCACAGATCGCCACGACAAAGCCAGCGCCGGCATTCAGCCGAACCTCGCGCACAGGCACGATATGCCCTTCGGGAGCACCATGCAGCGACGGATCCGTCGAAAAGGAATATTGCGTCTTGGCGATGCAGACCGGCAGATGACCGTGACCGGCCTCTTCCCAGATCTCGAGCTGCTGGCGGATTCCGGGGGCGGCTTCGGCATGAGACGCACGATAGATGCGGGTGCAGATGGTCTCGATCTTTTGCCATAGCGGCATGGAGTCGGGATAGAGCGTATGGAAATCGACCTCGCCCTCTGCCAGTGCCACCACCTCACGGGCCAGATCCTCGGCCCCTGCCCCGCCCTGCGCCCAGTGCCGCGCGATCACCACCTTGACGCCGTGATGCGCGCAATAATCCTGCAGGGCCGCGATCTCGTTCTCGCTGTCGCCGTCGAAATGGTTCACTGCCACCACGACCGGCAGGCCGAAGCCTCGCAAATTCTCGATATGCCGGCCCAGATTGGCGCAGCCGCGCGTCACCGCCGCAACATCCTCGCCGCCCAGATCGGCCTTGGCCACACCACCATTCATCTTCAATGCGCGGATCGTGGCAACCAGAACTGCCGCGGATGGGGATAGTCCCGCAAGGCGGCATTTGATGTCCAGGAATTTCTCGGCCCCCAGATCGGCGCCGAAACCCGCCTCGGTGACGACGTAATCCGACAGGCGCAGGGCCGTCCGCGTCGCCATCACGCTGTTGCAGCCATGGGCGATATTGGCAAAGGGTCCGCCATGCACCAGCGCGGGATTGTTTTCCAGCGTCTGCACGAGGTTCGGCTGCAACGCATCCTTGAGCAGCGCGGTCATCGCGCCATCGGCCTTCAGGTCACGTGCGGTGACAGGCTGGCGATCGCGGCTGTAGCCGATGACGATCCGCCCCAGTCTTTGCTGCAGGTCGGCCAGATTGCTGGCAAGACAAAGGATCGCCATCACCTCGGAGGCCACGGTGATGTCGAATCCGCTTTGCCTTACGAAACCGTTCGACACGCCGCCCAGCCCAAGCGCCACGTCACGCAAGGCGCGGTCATTCATGTCCATCACCCGCCGCCAGGTAATCCGACGCGTGTCGATATCCAGAGCATTGCCCCAATAGATATGGTTGTCGATCATCGCGGCCAGCAGGTTGTGGGCCGAGGTGATCGCGTGGAAATCGCCGGTGAAATGAAGGTTCATTTCTTCCATCGGGACGATCTGCGCGTGACCTCCACCCGCCGCGCCGCCTTTCATGCCGAAATTCGGGCCAAGGCTGGCTTCGCGGATGCAGATGGTCGCACGCTTGCCGATCCGGTTCAGCGCATCGCCAAGCCCGACGGTCGTGGTGGTCTTGCCCTCGCCTGCCGGCGTCGGCGTGATCGCCGTGACCAGGATCAGCCGTCCTTTCGGCTTTCCCTCCAGCGAGGCGATGGCGTCATGGGTGATCTTGGCCTTGTCGTGCCCATAAGGCAGGATTTGATCCAACCCGAGATCCAGCTTTTCGGCGATCTCGGCAATGGGCCGTTTGGTCGCTGCCCGTGCGATCTGGATATCTGTTGTCATGTTCCTCCCCACATTTTCTTGATGGCGGGGCAGAGAAGGATCTAGCCCCGGATCTGTGGTAAGCTGCCCCGCAGCACGTCAAGATACCAGTCTTTATCGACGTTTCCACCCGAAAGGATGACACCGGCCTTCTTGCCCCGCATCCTCTCCTTCTCCTGCATCAGCGCCGCCAGGGATGCCGCGCCGGCCGCCTCCGCGATATTGTGGATATCCGTATAATAGACCCGCATGGCCTCGGCCAGTTCGGCATCGGTCACGGTCACGAAACGCGCGGCACCCGGGCCATAGACCGCCATCGCCTCGGGAACGGGGACGCGGACCGCCATGCCATCGGCGATGGTCCGGGCGGGGCCGGTTTCTATCGGCTTGCCGGCCTCCACCGACAATTTCGCGGATTGCGCCTCGGAGGAGACCACGCCCACGACCTCTGTCGATAGGCCAAGCGCATCCCGGGCGAGGATCGTGCCGCAGATGCCCGAGCCACAACCGATCGGCACATAGACCGTATCGAGATCGGGAACCGCCGTGAACAATTCATAGGCGTAAGTTGCGACACCACGCACCAGTTCCTCGTGAAAAGGCGGCACGATCAGCAGCCCTTCCTCTTCGGCCACGCGAAACGCCTCGACACGCGCCTCGTCGAAATCTTCGCCAAATTCGATCAGTTCCGCGCCGAAGGCCCGCATCGCCATGTTCTTCTCGATCGAGTTGCCGAAGGGCACGTATATTTTCGCGGTCAACCCGGCGGCGGATGCGGCGCGCGCCTGTGATTGACCGTGATTTCCCCGCGTTGCGGTGCAGATGCCTTTTGCCTCGGGATGCGTGCGTCTCATCCAGTCGATGAAAGTGATACCGCCGCGGGTCTTGAAAGCGCCCGCAGGCCCGTGGTTTTCATGCTTGACCCAGATTTCGCAACCAAGCCGCTTCGCAAGTTGCGGCCATGCATATTGAGCTGTCGGATACATCTGCGTGTAGACCAGCCGGGCGGCTTCCCGCAAATCTTCGGCTGTGAATTTCATGGCATTTTCCGTAATTCGCCGAACCGCTTACAACCAAAACCTGACATCATCGCACGACAAGAACCGAACATGGCGAATGCCGGACAACGGCATTGGTGTGGCTGCTGATCAGGATGCTGCGCAATTCGTCGCGTTGCGGGCTGGCCATCACGATGATGTCGGCATTGGTCTTCTTGGCGATCTTCAGGATCGTTTCGGCGACGTGGCCATGGCCGACATGGGTCCGAACCTTTGCACCCTCGGGAAAATGCTCGTCGGCGAAGCGGTCCAGCCCGTCTTTCATCGCCTGCAGCGCATGCACCTCGTAATCCTTGGGCAGATAGGTGGCGACCATCGAGCTGCCGATATCGGGCACGATCCCCAGCAAGTGAATCGTGCCACCGTCATCGACCTGCCGGCGGGCAGCGGTGAGTGTCATCTTCCAGCTTTCGCTTTGTTGCAGGTCGATGGGCAGAAGGACGTTCTCAGGCATGGCTTACTCCTTCACCTTCGCGGCGGGCCGCCCCGGTTCCGGGACCTGCGCGCATAGTTTGCAACCAGACGACCAATGCGAGGATCAGCGCCGTCGGGATGTAGATCCAGTATTTCGACGGTGCCGGCTGCGGGGCGCGGACCGTCAGGATCCGCTGATCCCAGTCCAGCCCCGCCGCTTCCGCGGGACTGTCGAAGGCCACATTGTCGATGATGACCTCTTCGCCGTTCTGGATCGTTTCGATTCCCAGTGCCTGCATCTTCGCCGCCCCGTCGGCCCCCTCCGGCACTTCGAGCACGGCCGAAAACTCGATCGGATCGCCGATATCGTTCACCCCTGCAATCCGAAGCCGCAGCGATGCGCCGGGTTCGGCATTGCCAAGCGCCTCCTCGAACCGGGCTGGCGGCAGATCCTCATAGGGCGGATATATGTAGTCCATGAAGAAGCCGGGTCGGAAGATCGCGAAGGCTATGACCAGCAATACTATCGTCTCCCAGAACTTGTTGCGGGTCAGGAACCAGCCCTGAGTCGCCGCCGCGAATAGCAGCATCGCCAGGGTCGCGGTGATGAAGACGAAGATTCCATGTATCCAGTCAACATCTATCAGCAACAGATCGGTGTTGAAGATGAACAGGAAGGGCAGAGCCGCCGTTCTGAGGCTGTAGAAGAAGGCGATTATCCCGGTCCGGATCGGATCCCCGCCGGACACGGCCGCCGCCGCGAAGGATGCCAGCCCCACAGGGGGCGTCACATCCGCCATGATTCCGAAATAGAACACGAACAGATGCACCGCGATCAGCGGCACGATCAGCCCGTTCTGTTGGCCAAGCGTGACGATGACCGGGGCCAGCAGCGCCGAGACGACGATATAATTCGCCGTCGTCGGCAGCCCCATGCCAAGGATCAGCGACAGGATCGCGGTCAGGAACAGGATCGCCATCAGGTTACCCCCCGACAGCACCTCGACCACATTGGCCAGCGCCGAGCCGACGCCCGTCTGGCTGACCACGCCGACGATGATCCCCGCCGTCGCGGTAGCGATACCGATGCCGATCATATTGCGCGCGCCCGAGATCAGCCCGTCGATCAGATCTCCGACGCCCGAGCGCATCGCGGCAGTCATGGAACTGATGCCGGTATTGTCGGTTCCACGCATCATCACCATCAGCGGGCGTTGGGTCAGGATGATGAAGATCATGAAGGCCGTGGCCCAGAAGGCCGACAGGCCCGGCGACAGCCGGTCTACCATCAGCGCCCAGACCAGCACCACGACGGGCAGCAGGAAATGCAGCCCCGAGCGCACGGTGGGCCCCGGAAGCGGCAATTGCGTCACCTGCGCATTCGGGTCATCCATCTCCAAGGGCTCCTCGCGCGAGGCGACATAGAGTAGGCCGATATAAGCCGCGGTCAGCAGCGCGAAAATGACATAGGATGACGCGTCCCCGAAGGTCGGACGAATCCAGCCCATGGTCTCCCTGAGTGCGAATCCCAGGGCCGCGATGAGGATGAAACCAAGAAGAAAGCCGATCAGGCGGCGGACCAGCGGTCCCGGCACATAGGCGCGCGGCAAGCCTTTCATGCCGGCCTTGAGCGCCTCGAGATGGACGATATAGACCAGCGCGATATAGCTGATCGTGGCGGGCACGAAAGCGTGCTTGACCACGTCGAAATAGGGGATTCCCACATATTCGACCATCAGGAAGGCAGCCGCCCCCATCACCGGCGGCATGATCTGGCCGTTGACGGATGAGGCAACCTCGACCGCACCGGCCTTTTCAGAACTGAACCCGACCTTCTTCATCAGCGGGATGGTGAAGGTGCCGGTGGTCACGACATTCGCGATGGACGAGCCGGAGATCAGGCCGGTCATCGCCGAAGAGACGACAGCCGCCTTTGCCGGTCCGCCCCGCAGATGGCCCATCAGCGAAAACGCGACCTTGATGAAGTAATTCCCCGCCCCGGCCTTGTCCAGCAAAGCGCCGAACAGCACGAAGAGGAACACGAATTTGCTTGAAACGCCAAGCGCGATACCGAACACGCCCTCGGTGGTGATCCACTGGTGGTTGACCACCTCGGACATCGTGTTGCCCTTATGGGCGATGATGCCGGGCATGTAGGGACCAAGAAAGGTATAGGCCAGAAAGACGCTGGCCACGATCATCAATGCCGGGCCCAGGCTGCGGCGCGTCGCTTCCAGCAGCAGCATCAGGCCGATGACCGCAACGACGAAATCCTGCGTGATCGGCCGCCCGATCCGCGTGCTGATACTGTCGTAGAATATGAAGATATACAGGGAGCACAGCGCCGCCACGATCGCCATGGTCCATTCCCAGGATGGCACCCGGGCCTTGGGGCTGCCAAGCAGGATACAGGCGATCACGGCAAGACCGACAAGGGGAATCCACCAGACCGGCACACCGGACTTGGACCCCACCATGAACAGCACCGCCATCAGCACCGGAACGACCAGCCCCAGTCCAAGCTGAAAGGGCGAACGCTCGGCGGGATAGGCCATATAGGCAAGGAACAATGCGAAAGCGAGGTGGATCGCGCGCGACTCGGTGTCGTTCAGGATCCCGAAACCGAGGACGAAGGGAATGGGTGATGCGATCCAGAGCTGGAACAGCGACCAGCACAGCGCCGTCACCAGGATGATCCTGCCCACCGCGCCCGGGGGCGTGCGCGCCCCGGTATCCGAGGATGCGACCAGTTCATCCAGTTCGGCCTCGGACAAACCGCCTCTGCCGGCCGCTTCCATCTCGACCCGGCTGGCCTCGAACTGATGATCGCCGGTTTTCGGCTTGTCGTCATTCTCGCTCATCGCGTCACCCTCCCCGTATGGGTATTATTTATTATCTTCACGAGCGAGGGGCGGCCCGCCTGGGCCGCCCCGGATGTTACGGCCGGTTATTCGATCCAGCCCTGTTCCTTGTAGTATTTCTCGGCCCCCGGATGCAGCGGGGCGCTGTTGCCCTCGGTGATCATCGCCTCGGGCTCCAGGTTGGCGAAGGCCGGATGCAGCTTCTTGAAGCGGTCGAAATTGTCGAACACCGCCTTCACGACCGCATAGACCATGTCATCGGGCACATCCGCCGAGGTCACGAAGGTCGCCTTCACGCCGAAGGTTTCCACATCCTCGTCATTGCCGGCATACATGCCGCCGGGGATGGTTGCCTTGGCATAGTAGGGGTTGTCCGAGATGAGCTTCTCGATCGCCTCGCCGGTGACCGGGATGAGCCGCGCATCCACGGTCGAAGTCGCCTCCTGGATAGAGCCGTTGGGATGACCGACGGTATAGATGATGGCATCGACGTTATTGTCGCCCAAAGCGGCCGATTGCTCTGCCGGTTTCAGTTCGGAGGCCAGCGCGAAATCGCCCATCGTCCAGCCAAGCGCGTCCAGCACGACTTCCATCGTGCCGCGCTGACCCGAGCCGGGATTGCCGACATTCACCCGCTTGCCCTTGAGATCCTCGAAGGTTTCGATCCCGGCATCGGCGCGCGCAACCACGGTGAACGGTTCGGGATGAACCGAAAAGACCGAGCGCAGGCTGTCGAATTTCTTGTCACCCTCGAATTCCGGAACATCGCCGTTATAGGCGTGGAATTGCCAGTCGGACTGGGCCACGCCCATGGTCATGTCGCCCGCCTGGATGGCGTTGATATTGGCGATCGAGCCCCCTGTCGAAGGCGCGGTGCATTTGATCCCGGTCTCGGCGGTCTCGCGGTTCACCAGCTTGCAGATCGACTGTCCGACAACATAGTAGACGCCGGTCTGACCGCCGGTGCCGATGGTGATGAAACGCTCTTCTTGTGCGGCGGCGGCGCTTGCGCCAAGCGCGAAAGCCGTCGTCAGAAGAATCGGTTTGAACTTGCTCATGCAGCTATCTCCCTAGGTTATCCTGCCACCGTATCGGCATTACCCCGCACCGTGCGGTGCGAACCCGGGTTTACGGTAGCGCAGTCATGCAGATTGGCAATGCCTAACGAAAGAATTCCGGAAATTCAGGGCTGTCTATAGGTTAAACTACTTACTTCACCTGTTTTCCGATTCGGAAAATCCGGGAAATCCGCCGTTACGCGATCCCGTCCAGAACCTCGTCCATCGCCCCGGCCAGCATCTCGATCAGCTGCGCCATCTCGTCATCTGAGATGATGAAAGGCGGCGCCAGCAGGATGTGATCGCCATGTTTTCCGTCGATCGTGCCGGACATCGGGTAACAGATCAGGCCGCGCGCGAAGGCGGCTTTCTTCAGCCTCGCCGCAACCTTGCCGGCCGGATCGAAAGGCACCTTGGTCGCCCGGTCCGCAACGATCTCGATGCCGCGGAACAGCCCTCGCCCACGTATATCGCCGACATGGGGATGCTGACCGAAACGCGCCTCCAGCGCCTCTTGCAGCGCTGCGCCCTTGGCCTGCACCTGCGGCAGGAGCCCGCGATCCAGGATGGCGCTGACCACCGCCAAACCCGCCGCCGTGGCGACCGGGTGGCCGATATAGGTATGGCCATGCTGAAAAAATCCGCTGCCCTGTGCCACCGCGTCATAGACCGAAGCGCTGCACAGCATTGCACCGATCGGTTGATATCCCGCCCCCAATCCCTTGGCGATGCAAAGAATATCCGGTGCGATGCCGTCCTGTTCGCAGGCGAACAGCGTGCCGGTCCGGCCCATGCCGCACATCACCTCGTCGAGGATCAGCAGGATGCCGTATTCGTCGCAGATCTCGCGGATGCGCTTGAAATATCCCGGTGCGGGTGGCAACGCCCCTGCCGTGGCCCCCACCACCGGCTCGGCCATGAAGGCCATCACCGTTTCAGGGCCGACCCGCTCGATTTCCTCGCGCAGGGCCTCGGCGGCGCGGATGCCGTATTCCTCCGGGGTCTCGCCCTCGCCCCGCTCGCGATATTCATAGCAGGGGGCGATATGGCTGACATCCAGCAAAAGCGGCCCGAATTGCTGCCGCCGCCACTCATTGCCGCCCGCCGACAGCGCCCCGATGGTGTTGCCGTGATAGCTTTGCCGCCGTGCGATCAGGCGCGAACGCTGCGGCTGCCCCTTCTCGACCCAGTATTGCCGCGCCAGCTTGATCGCCGCCTCGGTCGCCTCGGAGCCGCCCGAGACGAAATAGACCCGCTCCAGCTCGCCGGGCGTATGCGCGATCAGCAGGTCTGCCAGCGCCTCGGCCGGTTCGCTGGTCAGAAAGCCGGTATGCGCGAAGGCAAGCTTGTCGAGCTGCGCCTTGATCGCCTCGGTTACCTGCCTGTCGCCATGGCCAAGGCAGGACACAGCCGCCCCACCCGAGCCATCCAGGTAACGGCGCCCTTCCGAATCGATCAGCCAGACGCCTTCGCCGCCAATCGCGACGGGCGGTTGAACATGGCAATTACGGGGGAATACATGCGACATGATGAAATATCCTGAGTCTCTCGCTGCAATGAGGATGTCCCGATGAGCACGGAGTTTAAACCCCTTTCAGACGGTGAATGGCCGGAATCCGTCGCGACACTGCGCAAAGGCTTTGCCGGACGGCTGAATGTCTATCGCGTCATGGCCCATCACCCCGATCTGCTGGCCGCATGGGCGCCCCTGCGCGAACATGTCGTCCGGCAACGGGCCATGACGGACCAGCAGAGCGAGGTGGTGATCCTGCGCACCGGCCATAACCTGCGCGCGCCCTATGAATGGGCCCATCATGTCAGTCGCGCGCGTGCCGTGGGCATGGAGGACGCGCGCATCGCCGCATTGGCCGGGCCGCTGGAAAACATGGCCGATGATGACCGGGTCCTGGCCCGCGCCGTGGATGAACTGATGACAGAGGCCCGGCTGCTGCCCGGCACCCGCGATACCCTGATCAAGGCGATCGGGGCCGAGGGGATGTTCGACCTCATGGCGACAGTGGGTTTCTACTCGGTGCTGGGTTTCATCGTGAAAAGCCTCGATGTGCCCATCGACCAGGATGTGGCAGCCGAACTCGCCGAGCGCCCGTTATCCTAGATCGGTTCCCGCTCAGCGGGCTGCGGCAAGGCGATAGTCACCACCGCCCATGCAAAAACCCCGGCCACATGACCGGGGTCTTTGATCACTGTCCACCGTGATTGGCTCAGTTCAGCCGGCGCGCCACGTCTTCGATGGCGTCGTCGATGCCTGCCGAACGCTGTCCGGCCTTGACCTGCGCGGCCAGCAATTCGGAGGCTGCGGCGACGGAGGCCTGCACCGCACGGTCGCGAACGGCGCGAACCGCGTCTTTCTCGGCGCTGGCGATCTGGTCCTCGGCTGCCTTCAGGCGCCGCTCGATCGAGATCTTGAGATCGTCCTTGGCCTTGGCGGCCTGCGCCTCGGCCTCGCGGCGGGCATTCGCGATGATCTCGTCGGCCTGCCCCTGAACTTCGCGCTGGCGGCGTTCGTAGCTGGCGTAGATCTCCTGCGCTTCCTCGCGCAGGCGGCGCGCCTCGTCCAGATCCTTGCGGATACCGTCGGCACGCTCGTCCAGCTTGCCGCCGACGATCGAGGGCACCTTGAAATAGATCAGGACGCCGACAAAGACCAAGAAGGCCAGCAGCACGATGAAATCGGTATTGCGCAGCGAGAAGAACGGCCCGCTTGCCGCCGCCGCCGGAGAGGCGGCCAGCACGGTGATGGCGATTGCGCTGATGCGGTTCATTGCAAGGCCCCCTTCAGGCGGTTCTCGACGGCGCTGTCCACCGCGCCCTGATCGACATTGCCGCCAAAGCTGCGCACCAGTTCGGCGGTGACGTCGCGGGCGACTTCGCGCGCATCGGTCGCGGCGGATTCGCGGATCTCGCGGATGCGCTTTTCGGATTCCGCGGTGCGTGCCGCGATCTCGGAATCGGCATGGGCGATGGCGGCGTCGAGCTCCTTCTGGATCTCGGCCCGGTTCGCCTCGACGATCTTGTGCGCCTCGGTCCGCGCGTCGGCCAGCGCCTTGTCATAGGCGGCCTCGGCTTCTTTCGCCTTCTGCTTGAATTCTTCGGCAGCCATCAGATCGCCGGTGATGGCGCCCTGACGATCCGACAGAACCGCGGCGATCCGGGGCAGCGCGATGCGGGACAGCACCCAGTACAGCACCGCCAGCGTGACGATGAGCCAGAAAATCTGGTTCGGGAAGGTGCTGAAATCCAGCTGCGGCATGCCCGAGGATTGCTCGGCGCCATGACCGGCTGCAGTGGCAGCTTCTTCCGTATGTTCGGCGGCCGTCGCGGCTGCCGTTTCTAACAGGCTGATCATTTCCTACCCCTTGGCCTTTCAGGTCACGATGGGGCGGAGGCGAACCTCCACCCCGCCGCAAGGATGGCAGGTGATCAGACCGCGAACATCAGCAGAAGCGCAACGAGGAACGCGAAGATCCCCAGGGCTTCCGCGAAGGCGATGCCGATGAACAGCGTAGCGGTTTGACCGCCGGCGGCCGACGGGTTGCGCAGCGCGCCCGACAGGAAGTTCCCGGCGACATTGCCCACACCAACGGCGGCAGCGCCCGAACCGATGGCGGCCAGACCGGCACCGATATACTGACCGAGTTCGGCGATATTCCCTTCCATGATGAATCTCCTTGCGGTTGGAAGTAGTGAATGAGGATTGAAGAACCTGGCCCTAGTGCTGCGGATGCAGCGCGTCCTTCAGATAGACGCAGGTCAGGATGGTAAAGACATAGGCCTGGATGAAGGCGACCAGCACCTCGAGGCCATACATGGCGGTCACGGCGAGGATCGACACCGGCGAGATGACGGCGATGGCGGCAAAGCCCGCGAAGACCTTCATCACGGCGTGGCCCGCCATCATGTTGCCGGCAAGACGAATGGAATGGCTGACCGGGCGGACGAAATAGCTGATCACCTCGATCACCGCGAGGATGGGCCGCAGCACCAGCGGCGCCGAAGTCACCCAGAACAGGCCGAGGAAATGCGTGCCGTTCTTGACGAAACCAAGCACGGTGACGCTGACGAAGACGGCCAGCGCCAGCACGCCGGTCACGGCGATATGCGAAGTGACGGTGAATGCCTTGGGCAGCAGGCCCAGCATGTTCGAGAACACGATGAACATGAACAGCGTCATGATATAGGGGAAATATTTCAGCCCGTCCTTGCCGGTCACGTCCTCGACCATCTTGTAGGTCATGCCATAGGCCAACTCGGCGACGGATTGCACACGGCTCGGCACGATGGCGCGCCCGCGGGTGCCGGCCACCAGAAGCGCGATGATCGCGGCGGCGACGATGAACAGCCACAAAGTCACGTTGGTCGGCGTGTACCAATGCACCTCGCCGGTCCCGAACAGGGGTTTCACAAGGAACTGGTCCATCGGATGGAACGACAGGCCGGTTTCTTCACCATGTGCATCGGATGCCACGATCAATCCCTCTTTTCCCTGTCCGGCGCTGTCCCGCCGGGCTTTGTGCCAAGCTCGGACGCGGTGCGCATCATCGTCTTGATGCCGGCCGCGAAGCCGAGAAATACGAACAGGATCATCAGGAACGGCGTCGTGCCGAACAGATAATCCAGACCAAAACCGATCCCGAAGCCGAGCCCGAGGCCCGCAACGAGTTCGATCACCATACGCCAGGCAACATGCGCCTGATCATAGGCCGCCTTCGGCCTTTCGGCCTCGGGTTTTGGGGTCATGCGGGACAGCCGCTCCTCCAGATCGCGCAGCCGGTCGGTATCCTTCCCCCGATCCGCGCCGTTCTGGGGCCCTTCGGCCATCTGTCACGCCCCCGTTATCACTCGAGCCGGTGTCTAGGGTGGATCGGCGCCCGAGTCAAGCAACGCAGCTGATTTCATATATATCTGTTTTGTATGGTTTTTTATTCCATGGCGAATTTCGCGAACAGCTTGCAATCCGATACGGCGGCAGACATTATTCAACCGCCAAGTTGAGCATTCCGCGCCATCCGCCCATTCCATCACCAAGGAACCACCCCCAATGCCCGCCCCCTCACCCGACCGGCTGGACCAGATCTTCGCCGCCCTCGCCGATCCGACGCGGCGGAAGGTGCTGTCGATGCTGCTGGAGGACGACATGGCGGTCAGCGACGTGGCGGCACCCTTTGAAATGAGCCTTGCGGCGATCTCGAAACATCTTGCGGCACTTGCGGCGGCAGGGCTGATCCGGCAGGAACGGCGGGGCCGGATCAACTGGTGCATGCTGGACCCCGAGGGAATGCGTGCGGCATCGGTCTGGATGCAGGGTTTCGGACAGTTCGACCCGGTGGACCTGGATGAATTCGAACGGTTCCTGGATGCGCAGATGCGCGAATGGGGCGAGGATCAGGCATGATGTTGCTGCGTTATCCGGTGATGGCCGGTGCCAGGCCGGGGCGCTGCCCCGGACCCCGAGGTATTTGCGCAAAGAAGAAGCCGCATTGGCCGGGAACCGCATGAGTCTTCGCCCGGATATTCTGTGCATCGGTGCGATGCTGTGGGACGTGATCGGGCGGTCGTCCCGGCGGATGGCCTCTGGTGCCGATGTGCCCGGGCGGATCCGGCATCTGCCGGGGGGCGTGGCGCTAAATGTCGCCATCGCGCTGGCGCGGTGGCAATTGCGGCCCGCCGTGCTGTCGGCGGTGGGGCGCGATCCCGAGGGCGAGGCGCTGCTGGCCGAGGCCGAACGGCTTGGCGTGCTGACCGGATGGCTGACCCGCGATGCGGGGCCGCCCACCGATTGCTATATGGGGATAGAGGACAGCCAGGGGCTGATCGCCGCCATCGCCGATGTCCACGGGCTGGAACAGGCGGGCGAGGCGATCCTTGCGCCGCTCTCCGGGGAACTCGCGCAATGGGCCGGACCGGTGGTGCTGGACGGCAACCTGACCGAGGATCTTCTGGCCGCGATCGCGCATTTTCCCCGCCTGACCGGGGCAGACCTTCGCGTTGTGCCCGCCAGTCCCGGCAAGGCCGAACGCCTGAAGCCGTTGATCGCTGCCCGGCGCGGATGTTTCTATCTTAACCGGCTGGAGGCCGAGATTCTCGCGGGCCGGACCTGTCCCGACGCCGCTTCTGCCGCAGAGGCCGTGGTGGCGCGGGGTGCGGCCCGGGTTCTGGTCACCGACGGTCCCCACCCCGCCGCCGACGCGGTGGCAGGCGGCGCGACCCTGACCGCGGCTCCGCCATCGGTGAATATCGCGCGGGTCACCGGGGCGGGCGACTGTTTCCTGGCCGCGCATCTGGCAGCCGAATTGAACCACCGGCCGCGCGAGGCGGCTCTGCGGCAGGCGGTGGAGGCCGCCGCCGCCCATGTTTCGGGAAAGGACGTTCCATGAAAGACGCACCGCTGACATTTTCGCCCGAGGTCTCGGCCGCATTGGCCGACGGCCGCCCGGTTGTGGCGCTGGAATCGACGATCATCACCCATGGCATGCCCTATCCGCAGAATCTGGAAATGGCGCGCGAGGTCGAAAGCGTGATCCGCGATGCGGGCGCCACCCCTGCCACGATCGCGGTGATGGGCGGGCAGATCCATATCGGCCTGACCGATCCAGCGCTGGAGGCGCTGGCGCAGACCCCGCCCGGGCAGGCGATGAAGCTGTCGCGTGCCGACCTGGCCGTTTGCCTGGCCACGGGCCGCACCGGCGCGACCACGGTCGCGGCAACCATGATTTGCGCCCATCTGGCGGGCATCCGGGTTTTTGCCACTGGCGGCATCGGCGGGGTCCATCGCGGTGCCGAAAGCAGCTTTGACATTTCCGCCGATCTGCATGAACTGGCCCAGACCCCGGTGACCGTGGTCGCGGCGGGCGCCAAGGCGATCCTCGATCTGCCCAAGACCTGGGAGGTGCTGGAGACGCTCGGCGTGCCGGTCATCGCCTATGGGCAGGACGAGCTGCCCGCCTTCTGGTCGCGTGGCTCGGGCATTCCGGCGCCGCTGCGCATGGACAGCCCCGCGGATATCGCAGCGAGCGCTGCGATGCGGGCCCGGCTTGGATTGAGGGGCGGGCAGCTTGTCGCCAACCCGATCCCGGCAGAGGCGGAGATCCCCCGCCACGAGATCATGCCGGTGATCGAGCGGGCGTTGTCCGAGGCCGAGGCGCAGCGGATCGCGGCAAAGTCGGTCACACCCTTCCTGCTACAGCGGATTTTCGAGTTGACCGGCGGACGATCGCTGCAATCGAATATCGCACTGGTGCTGAACAATGCACGGCTGGCTGCCGGAATAGCCTCAGAGATGAGCGGGAGCTCTTGAACGGGCCTGCAGCGGCCTGCCGTTCCTGATATGCCGCTCGACCAGCCGGCGAGCCTTGTGCCCGTCGACCAGGCTGGCGGCGGGTGCCTCTTCGATCAGATGCGAGAATATCGCGGCATATTCCGCAATGAGAGCCTTGGGCAGCAGGCGCATGGCCAGCGGCCCGGGGAAAAAGCTTTCGCTCCAGCAGCCATCGGCCTCGATGATCTCATGGGTGTCGAAGATCAGGTGGATATAGGTTACAGACGCCTCGGGGCGTGGTTGCGTCACCCCCGGCAAGCCCAGCAGCGCCTTGGCGGAAACGAGCGCGACCGATCCGGTCATCCTGCCGGCGATCCTGCTGTCGATCAGGACGCGGTGCTGCGGCGACACGCAGATGTCCCGCCGTGGCACGCCTTTTCCCAAGGCTCCGGCGGAAATGCGCACCGGCCAGATATTGCCGTGGGCCTGCAATTGGCCCTGCTCCAGTGTCTTGCTGTGAACGGCGCGCAATTCACGGAACGCCCCGCCATAGGTCAGCACCCTGTCACCCGGCTGCAGCGCTTCTATCCCGGTCTCGCCCTTGGATGTCCGGATCAGCGTGCCTGCGGTGAAACAGGCCACGTCCACGTTAAGATTATCCGTCGTCAAATCCGCCCTGGTCGTGTTCAGCACCCGCAGGAAGCCATCACCCGAACCACCCGACAAGTCGATCAGGATGGAGCCGTCATCCATTTCGGTCGTCGCGGCCCGGACATCCTCCAGCGTCTCGAAATAGGAGTTCAGGTCGATGACATCGCCGCCGGCGGCCTCGAAATCGCTGATCTGCGCCGTGCCACCGCCTCCGAAACCGCTGCCTGCGAACCAGTCGGCCCCTTCCCCACCGGCAAGCGTATCGTCACCGCTGCCGCCATCGATGTAATCCGTGCCCGTTCCGCCATCGATACTGTCGCCCCCATCGCCGCCGAAGATGCTGTCATCGCCGCCCGCGCCCAACAAGGTATCCGCGTTCACCCCGCCATAGATATTCTCGTGAAAGAACTGCCCCTGGACGGTGGTCAGCGTGGATCCGGCCGTTTGCGCGGAAAGCAGCGTCATGCGCGCGAAATCATCCGCCGTTCGGGCGGCATCGCCACCCAGGCCTTCGATGGCAGCGGCGAGATCGGCATAATGCGGCGAGAACGATGTCGATTCGACCCAGGTTTCATGCGTCGGTGTGCCCGGAGCGCCTGATTCGACACCGCGGGCAGTGGTGCCGATCAGATAGGTCTCTGCCGTGCCGTCACCATCCGCGTCGTAATCCAGGTAGTTTCCGCCACCGCTCATCCCGTCAACGATCTCGGCATCATCGATGCGGAAATAGCCGCCGACATCGCCATTCACGTCCTGTTCGGTATAGGAAGACAGCGTTCCGGTCGTCTGATGCAGCGTTCCCGCCTCTCCGTTCAGCGAGTTCGCCGCACTCGGGTAACCGGTGATGGTAACAGTACCCGACAGGTCATCAGGGTTATTGGCGATCAGCAGCGGAATGGCCGGCCCGTCATAATACTCACCGGTGCTGGCAAGGCGGTCGCCGACATGCATGCTCATGTCGAAGCCCGCTTTCACGAAATCCGGGTTGCCGTCGAGATCGGTATCGTCGCGATAGGAATCCCACGGCTCGCCGCCCCCGGGCATGGTATAGTCCAGTTCGGTCGTGCCGTGGCTTTCTGCCTCTCCGGCAAGGCCGCGCTGCGGAATCGCCGTGCCGCCGCCGCCCGGGGCCGGATCGTGATTGGCGCTGAAATATATGCCGCCGCCGATATGCATGCCCGAGAATTTGACATCCACCGAGGTCAGGTGTTCGATTTCGGTGGAATCGGGGTCGACTATTTCAAGAACCATGGCCTTCCTGCGCTACTATTGACCGTCAACAACGGATGGACGGGGGAAATGGCCCCGATCAACATTCCGTTACCATCTCTTAGCATGGGTGGACTGCACAGTCTGCCAAAATCATCGGCCATTCAGGGATTTGACAGCATATGGTCCAGCTGGGGCCGGTGGTCGCCCGAACCTGTCATGATGGTTTTCAAAAATACGCTCAGCGCATCTTTACCCTCTTGACCGGAACGCGAACTGCACTGTTCTCTGCATTCCATGTCAAGACCCGAGCCCATACCGCTGCAACTGCCTCCGCGCAAACCGGGGCTGTTGGCGATGCTGCGCTCCAATTTCCTCGCGGGACTGGTGGTTGTGGCGCCAATCGGTATCACCGTCTGGCTCATCTGGACGCTGACCGGCTGGATGGATAGCTGGGTGCTGCCGATGATCCCGGCGCGCTGGCGGCCCGAGAATTACATCGGCATCAACCTGCGCGGCGTCGGCGTGGTGGTCTTCCTGATGTTCACGGTGCTGATCGGCTGGCTGGCCAAGGGCTGGCTGGGCCGTTCGCTGCTGCGGACGGGCGAACAAATCGTGTCGCGGATGCCGATCGTGCGTTCGATCTATGGCGGGCTCAAGCAGATCGCCGAAACCATCCTGTCGCAGAGCGAGGCACGTTTTGACCGCACCTGCCTGATCGAATATCCCCGCAAGGGATTATGGGGGGTGGGTTTTGTCGCGGGACCCGCGAAGGGGGAAATCCTCCGGCACACCTCCGAAGACCTGATCGCGGTCTTTGTGCCGACCACCCCGAACCCGACATCGGGTTTCCTGATCTATACCCCTGCCAGCGAGGTGACCTTCCTCGACATGTCGGTCGAGGACGCCGCCAAGCTGGTGATATCGGCGGGGCTGGTCTATCCGCCGGCAAGACCTCGCCCTGCCGATGACACGGAAGCCTCCGAATCCGAATAGACTGACCGAACGAACAAGGGGCCGCCCCTATTCCGGGCCAGCCCCTTCTTCTTTATGCAAATATCCCCGCCGGAGGCATCCGGCATCGCGGGCGCGCCAAGGCCCGGGACGACGCGAATCAGCCCTTTTCGGCCATCTTCGCACGCAGCCCCTCGACCGTGGCGGTCAGTCCTTCGGCGGGCACGCCCCGCAAAAGTTCGTCGCCAATCACGAAGGTCGGAGTGCCCATGATCGCCATCCGCTCTGCCAGTTGATGGTTCTCGCGCAGCACGTCGCTGACCTCGTCGGTATTCATCCGGTTCACGGCTTCGTCGGCATCGACCCCGATCTTCTCCGCGATCTTTCTCAATGCCTCGATCGTTGCCGGGCTGCGCAGGGCGATCAACTCGTCATGGGCTTTCATATAGGCCTCGTCCCCGGCGATCTGCTTGACGGCCACGGCGAATCGGGACGAAGCCTCACTATCCTGCCCGAGGATCGGAAATTCCTTCAGGATCAGCTTGATATTGCCATCATCCTCGACAATTTTCTTGACCTCGTCATTGAACCGGCGGCAGACGCCGCAGCGATAATCGATGAATTCGACCATGGTCAGGTCGCCATCGGGATTGCCGCCCACCCATGAATGCCCGTCCTCGAAAATCGCCTCGCGGTTGGCCGCGACCAGTTGCTGATCGTTTTCCACCGACTCGGCGGCGCGGCGCTCCTCCAGCACGTTGATCGATTCGACCAGCACCTCGGGATTGGCCATAAGGTATTCGCGCACCGCCTCGCCAAAGGCGGCCTTTTCCTCTTCGGACATCGCATTGATATCGAATGCCATGACCGGGGTCGCGGTCAGCAGCAGCACGGCGATCAGTCGTTTCATCGGGAACCTCTGGACATAATTCCGGCGCAACTTGGCCTCTGGGCGCGGCAATGGCAAGAAATGCCGCAACACGGCTCTGTGAAGCCGCCAAAAGGCTAGAGCCCAACGGCGCGCCGCGTTAAGAAGGCGCAAAACGAATATTGAGGCCCGAGCATGCGTCAATCCGCCCGCGGACAGGTTGATCCGTTCATCGTCATGGATGTGATGGCCGCCGCCGCGCGGGCCGAGGCCGATGGCCGGCACATCATCCATATGGAGGTCGGCCAGCCCGGCACCCCTGCCCCCGCAGGCGCGCGCAAGGCACTGGCGTCAGTGCTGGAACAGCCGCTCGGCTATACCGTCGCCCTCGGATTGCCCGAATTGCGGCGGGGAATCGCGGATCTGTATCACCGCTGGTATGGGGTCGATCTCGACCCGGCCCGCGTGGTGGTGACCCCGGGCAGCAGCGGGGCGTTCATCCTTGCCTTCTCGGCGCTGTTCGATGCCGGGGACCGGGTGGCAATGGGATATCCCGGCTATCCAAGCTATCGCCAGATCCTGCGCGCCATGTCGCTGGAGCCTGTTGGGATCGAGACCCGGCCCGAGGACCGCTATCAGCCCCGACCCGGCGCGCTGCCCGATGCGGAGGGACTGATCCTCGCCTCGCCCGGCAACCCTTCGGGAACGGTGCTGCGGCCGGACGAGATGCGGGCCCTGACGCAGGCCGCGGCGGCAAAGGGCATGGCGGTGATCTCGGACGAGATTTACCACGGTCTCAGCTATGGCGACCGCTGCCATTCCGCGCTCGAGGTCAGTGATGAGGTTTTTGTCGTAAACTCCTTCAGCAAGTATTTTTCCATGACCGGATGGCGGATCGGCTGGATGATCGTGCCCGAAACGCATCTGCGCACGGTCGAGCGGCTGGCACAGAACCTGTTCATCTGCCCCCCGCATGCCAGCCAGGTAGCGGCGCTGGCCGCGTTGGATTGCGAGGACGAGGCGCGGGCTAATCTGGCCGTTTACCGGGAAAATCGCCGCCTGATGCTGGAAGGGTTGCCGAAAGCCGGCTTTACCCGGATCGCCCCGCCGGAAGGGGCGTTCTATATCTATGCTGACGTGTCGGATTTTACCGATAATTCGCTGGCTTTCGCGACGGAAATTCTTGATCGTGCCGGGGTGGCGGTTACGCCGGGGCTGGATTTCGATCCGGATCGGGGCGCGCGCAGCCTGCGGTTTTCCTATGCCCGTGCGACCGCCGATATTGTCGAGGGGTTGCGGCGCTTGACGGAATTCATGGCGGCGCGATGAAACTTGCCCTGCTCAGATGGCTGGTGCTGTGCCTTGCATTGCTGATGCCCCCGCCGGTCCTCGGGCAAGAGGCCGCCCGTCTGGATATCGGCGCGTCTTCGCTGGTCCTCGAGGAAAACGGCTGGTGGCGCGAGCCGTCGATGGAACTGACCCTGACGCTCAGCCGGGCGGTTCCCTACCGGGCGGTCGTGGTCGGCGATCCGCTTCGCCTGATCGTCGACATGAAGGGCGCCGATCTGAGCGGCCTGCGACCCGAGGATCTTTTCGGCCATGATTCGGTTCCGGCCGTCCGGTGGGGTGCGTTCCGGCGCGGATGGTCGCGTGTCGTGATCGAGCTGCCCGGCCCCTATGCCATCGCAAGCGCCGGGCAGCAGACCAGCTCTCCGCAGGCGGTTATCCGGGTCGCGCTGGAGCCGGTCGACGAGGACGAGTTCACTCCGCTGCCCAGTGCAACCGCCGCGCTTCGCAACCTGCCCCCACCCGCCGATCTGCCCGATGCCGCGCCACCGCCCGACGGGTTGACCGTGGTGCTCGATCCGGGACATGGCGGCTTTGACCCCGGAGCGCAGGCGGGCGGGGAGACCGAGGCCGATGTCGTCCTGGGCTTTGCCAAGGAACTGCGCAGCGCGCTGGAAGCGCAGGGGATCAAGGTCGGAATGACGCGCGAGGAGGACCGCTTTGTCGGGCTCGAAGAGCGGATGACAACGGCAAGGAACGCAAGGGCCGATTTGTTCCTGTCGCTGCATGCCGATGCATTGCCCAAGGGACAGGCGGCGGGGGCGACGGTCTATGTATGGAACCCCAATGCGAATGACCGCGCGGCAGAACAGCTGGCCATGCGCCACGATCGCGACGACCTGCTGTCGGGGATCGACCTGAAGGGCAAGGATGACAAGCTGGCTGCGGTGATGATGGATTTCGCCCGCACCGACACGCAGCCAAGATCCGAGAATTTCGCCCGTTTCCTGATCTCGCGCATGGCTTTGCAGGACATCGGACTGCATGACCGTCCGGTGCAGGGTGCTGCATTCTCGGTGCTGAAATCGCCCGATATCCCCTCGGCCCTGCTGGAGCTGGGCTTCATCACCGATGCGCGCGACCGTGCCAACCTGACGGATCCCCTGTGGCGCAAGCGCATGGTGCGCATCCTTGTCGAGGCAATCACGGGCTGGGCCCGGGACGAGCGCGCAAGGCAGGCAAATTTGCGCGACTGAATAACCGACTGTTGTTTTGACGCGACCTCACGCTCCCGTTATAGACTGGGACAAACATGGGAAAGGCCCTCCGTGCTGCGCAGCATACTTTCATTTTTCGGCGCGATATTCTCCTGGGTCGTGACCGCCTGTTTCTTTATCGCGCTGACCCTCGGCGGGGTATTCTGGATGTATTCGCGCGACCTGCCCAGCCATGAGCAACTGGCGCGCTACACGCCAAAGACGATCAGCCGCATCTATTCAAGCGAAGGCCGCCTGATCGACGAATTCGCCGAGGAACGCCGGATTTTCGTGCCAATCGAGGAAATTCCCGATCTGCTGAAACAGGCATTCATCAGCGCCGAGGACAAGCATTTCTACGACCATCCGGGCTATGACATCTGGGGCATCGGCGGCGCGGTCTGGCAGGCGATCCGCAGCGGCGGAGAGAATGTGCGCGGGGCCTCGACCATTACGCAGCAGGTGATGAAGAACTTCCTGCTGTCCAGCGACCGCAGCGTGGAGCGCAAGGTCAAGGAGCTGGTGCTCGCCGTGCGGCTTGAGCACTCCCTGAGCAAGGATCAGATCCTCGAACTGTATCTGAACGAGATTTACCTCGGCCAGAACAGCTACGGGGTGGCCGCCGCTGCACAGACATTCTTCAACAAGTCGCTTACCGAACTGGCCCCGCACGAGGCCGCGATGCTGGCGGCGATGCCGCAGGCGCCAAGCCGCTACCATCCTGTCCGCGCCAAGGAGCGGGTGACCGAACGGCGCAATTACGTGCTGCGGGAGATGTGGCAGAACGGCTATATCGACGAGGCCACCTACGAGGCCGAGGCGAAACTGCCGCTCAAATCCGTGCAGAACGGTGATTATCCTTCCTTCCGCGAGCAGATGCCCTCGCGCGATTATTTCACCGACGAGATCCGGCGTCAGCTCAGCCTCGAGTTCGGGCATGACGAATTCTTCGGCGGCGGCCTGACCATCCGCGCCACCATCGACCCGGAAATGCAGGAGCAGGCCGCCGATGCGCTGCGCGACGCATTGGAGGAATACGATCGCGGGCTTGGCGTCTGGAACGGCACCGGCGAAACCATCCCGCCCGGGAAGCTGACCGACGAGGCCTCCTGGCGCGGGGCGCTTTGGGATCTGCAAGCAGTGCCGCGCGACATTCCCGGCTGGTATCCTGCTGTGGTGCTGGAACTGGGCGATCAGGATGCCCGTATCGGCATCGAGGGCATCGAGGAGGATGCCGATGGCCACTGGATCCCGGCCCAGGACGTGCAATGGGCACGCAAGCGGCTGTCGGATGGCAACCTTGCGGACCGGGCTCAGGTCGCAAGCGATCTGCTCGAAATCGGCGACGTGGTTCTGGTGCGCGCCATGACCGATGACAGCGATGGCAGCTTCATCCGCTGGACATTGCGGCAGGTTCCACGGATCCAGGGCGGTTTCATGGCGATGGACGTCAATACCGGCCGCGTCATCGCCATGCAGGGCGGATTCTCTTACCAATCCTCGGTCTTCAACCGGGCCACGCAGGCGCAGCGGCAGCCGGGCTCCAGCTTCAAGCCTTTCGTCTATGCCGCCGCGCTGGACAATAACTATACCCCCGCGACCATCGTCGTGGACGAACCCATCCGCGTGAACACTCCCGCCGGCCTGTGGGAGCCAAAGAACTCCAGCGGGCGCCATTACGGCCCGTCTCCGCTGCGAACCGGGATCGAACAGTCGCGCAACCTGATGACGATCCGCATCGCCCGGGATATCGGTATGGAGATCGTCGCCAGCTACGCCGAGAAATTCGGCGTCTATGACGATCTCAAGCCCTTCCTGGCGAATTCGCTCGGCGCGCAGGAAACGACGCTGTTCAAGATGGTCGCCGCCTATGCCATGTTCGCCAATGGCGGCGAGCGGGTGGAACCCACGCTGGTGGACCGCGTGCAGGATCGGCGCGGGCGAACCATCTATCGCCATGACCGGCGGGTTTGCGAAACCTGCGGAATGCAGGCCCTGCCCGCCGGGCAGGCCCCGGTTATCGAAAGCAATCGCGAGCGCGTCATGGACGCCGTCACCGCCTATCAATTGACCTCGATGCTCGAAGGCGTGGTCAAGCGCGGATCGGGAAAGGGCGTGAACCTGCCCGTTCCGATCGCCGGCAAGACCGGCACCACGAATGACGCCAAGGATGTCTGGTTCATCGGCTTTTCCAGCAATATCGTGGCTGGCTGCTATCTTGGCTATGACCAGCCGCGCAGCCTGGGCTCGCATGCCTATGGCGGGACATTATGCGTGCCGGTCTTCAACGCATTCATGCGCAAGGCGGTCGAGGAGTTCGGCGGCACCGAGTTCAAGGTCCCTCCCGGCGGCTACTGGGTCAAGATCGACCGCATTACCGGCCAGCGCCTGCCTGACGACGCCACGGGCCCCAATGTCATCGCCGAATATTTCCGCGACGGCACCGATCCGGACTGGCTGTCGCCCTATGTCGTGGCTGGTTTCGGCGAAGAGAATGTAGTCCTGCCCTGGCAGGCTGGCTCGAACGGGGGAACCGCGGTCACCACCTCGACAGGGGAACGCAAGGTCATTCCGAAGAAGGCCGATTTCGGAACAATGTCCTCGGGCGGGCTGTATTGAGCGGAACTGCGGGTGGCTGGCATTGAATCTGCCGGGCCTGGCACTTTCAATAATCCGGGATAGTTCCAGCCGCCCGCAACCGGCCATTTGCATGCCTGATCCGTGAAACGATTACCGGAAAGCGCCAGCAGCTTGCGTGCCGTTCCACCTGATTCACCCGCGTGAAGTAGCTGCGGCCCGTCACGGATTCTGCTCGCGCAGGCTCTGGGCCGAAGCGACCGTGAAATGAGCAGGAAGTGCCGCGATAGCCGATATGAAGTGACCGTTTCAGGCTGCCTTCGACAAGCAACCGGCGAATGACGGCGGCTCCAAGTTCGACGAGGCAGCGCATGGGTGCGGATGCAGGATACGAATGATTTCCGGCCGACACCGTCTGCAGGTGAAAGCAGGTCGGGTGGCGGCTAGCGGAAGAAAAGAGAGCCAACTGCACGGATCACGCGCGGGAGGCCTATGCGGGTTCGCGCAAAGCCGCGTAAAACCCAAGAAAGCGCGGGGAAAGCCGCATATCTGGTAAAGTGCCGCCAAACGAAAAGAATGCCCTTGTTTCCCCGGAATTTGATCCATATACGGATCGGCGGAGACGTGGCCGAGTGGTCGAAGGCGCTCCCCTGCTAAGGGAGTAGGCGGGAAACCGTCTCGAGGGTTCGAATCCCTTCGTCTCCGCCATTTTCATTAATTTGCGACAAGAAATACCCAGCACTTGCTGGGATTTCGAAGTCTTTGGGGCGTCGGGTTCATTTTTTGCTCTACAAAATGCATTACAGGCCTATCTCGGTGAGGGGCAATTGGCGATCAAGGCACGCGGCAAGAAAGGTGGGCTTTCGCTCTACAAGCGAGTGCCCAAGCGGTATGAATCTGTCGAACCCCGGAAATTTGTTTGGGTCTCCCTGCACACTGATAGTCAGATGGTAGCAGAACAGAAATCCGCTACTGCCTGGGCGCAGATGATCGAGGGATGGGAGGCCAAACTTGCGGGTGATACCCTGGACGCGGAACAGCGTTTCCAGGCCGCAAAGGATTTAGCGGATGTGCGTGGTTTCCGATACCTGCCCATCAGCAAGGTCGCGGAACTTCCAGTCGAGGAGCTCCTGCGACGCATCGAAGCGATACGGGGAGACAAGACTGGCGAACCGG
Organism: Paracoccus alkanivorans; assembly: GCF_003697785.1. Lineage (GTDB taxonomy): Bacteria > Pseudomonadota > Alphaproteobacteria > Rhodobacterales > Rhodobacteraceae > Paracoccus > Paracoccus alkanivorans. The sequence continues at coordinate 103,351 of NZ_QOKZ01000006.1, forward strand.
ACATGCGAGAGGCAGCGAGCCTCATGGGCACCGTCAAGGAGCCACAGATCACCGTTTCGAAGGCCCTGCAGCTCTATTGGGAACTGGCGCGCGAAAAGACCCTGGGAAAATCTGGTGATCAACTGCGGCGTTGGCGCAATCCGCGGAAAAAGGCGGTGACCAACTTCGTCAATGTGATCGGGGACAAGGCAATATCTGACATCACCGCCGACGACATGCTGGATTTCCGGAATTGGTGGTTGGATCGAATCGAAGCGGATGAGGTCGGGGCTAACAGCGCGAACAAGGATTTGACCCATCTCAGCGATGTGCTGAAGACAGTCATCAGAATGAAGCGGCTTGGGATCGCCTTGTCGTTTGACGGGCTCAGCTTCAAGGAGGGGGACGCCCGTCAGCGCCCACCATTTTCCAACGACTGGATCAAGGAAAAGCTGCTTGCCGAGCATGCCCTGGACGGGCTGAACGATCAGGCCCGCGGCATACTTCTCGTTATGGTGAATACCGGAGCGCGCCCCAGTGAAATCGCCAACCTGACTGCTGATCAAATTCGGCTGGACAGCAACGTCCCCCACATCGCCATCGCTCCGGAAGGACGGCAATTGAAGAGCAAGTATGCTCGCCGGATAATTCCATTATGCGGTGTCAGCCTCGAAGCCATGCGCGCCCATCCCGAGGGCTTTCCGAGATATCGTGACAAGCCGGGCCTTTCGGCGACGGTGAACAAATTCCTCCGCGAGAACGGTCTCCTCGAGACTCCGGAACATAGCCTCTACGGATTGCGGCATTCGTTCGAGGACCGCATGCTTGCCGCCGGGGTCGATGACAGGATTAGGCGTGACCTGTTCGGGCATCGCCTTGACCGGGAACGCTATGGCAACGGTGCATCTCTCGAACATGCCCAGTCCATCGTTCAGGCAATTTCCTTCTGAGCGCGAGCAATTGATTTCGCGCGTGCAATGACTGCGTTTCGATTGTCGAATATGGCCAGTTCCTCTTCCAGCCGGGTGAAAACCGGCAGGTAATCTGGATCGGTATCAACCATTTTGGCCGCCTTGTGATAAGCTTTCTGCAGGCGATCCAGGGTGACTGCCGAGGGTGCGGAAACGTGCTTCATATTCAGTTTATACGCACGGCCCGGAATATCGTCGCATGGGACAACGAATTTTTTCGCACCTGGGATTCTTTGGCTGTTGCAGCTTTGCCGCCGGTGGAATCAGGAAACCTCCGGCCGTTCATACCCCAGCACGGAAAGATTCGGTTCGCCGGAATTGAGCTCTCGATCGCCATGGACATGGTCTCCTTTCTGACTGGTTGCGCTGCCGCCCAGACCAAAAAGGTGCTGAACACCGATTCTATAGGCGATGAGATCGAGATTGTCGCACGGAGAATTTCAGAATTTTTCTCAATTTATATCAGTTAGATAGAAGCATTCTGGAGCAGAAATCTCGACTGTCGGCGCTATCACATGGCATCCCGGCCTCTTTCGCCATCAGGTTTTCGAATCCCTGCACTTATAAGTGGGAGGCAGAATCGAGGAATGGGTGCCTTTCCGTGAATCCCTTGACGACAAAGGCACCCCAATCATCAATCAGCAGCACTGATCCAGCATCGCTCTCAGTTGGCGGATGTGCTCCGGGCTGGGTGCGGGGTCATGACCAGCCGAAATCACCCTGATGAATTCGATCCAGGCGCGCTCGTTCGGTGACAGGCTCTCCCAGTTACCTGCCGGTGCGGACGGCATGATCATGTCGCTGCTCATTTACCGAAGATCACCCTGAGAGCGATCCGCGACCGGGTGGTTAACCTTGGATCGGAGTGGCTGGAGGCGTCCCGGATCTCGTCGATCCAGGCAGATTCATTCGCTGTCACGCCGTGCCCGAAGGTCTCAGCAATCGCATTCGTCGCCATCTGGCCAACAGATTGCTCAAGGGCAAATAGCATCAGCCGCTTGAGATCGGCTTCGAGAGCCTTGGCGAGTGCAGGCACCCGATCGATCGGGATCTTGTTGTGACCACGCTTCAGGTTGTTGAGCATCGTGGCATTCTGAAAACCCGCCTCCTGACCGATTTGCCGTTGCGTCTTCTTTGGCTTCAGTTCCAGTATGCGCCTGGAGAGAAATGCAGCTGCAGCGCTGTCTTCGTAGGGAAGTGTCACGTCTTGACCTCTTGATATGCGAATGATGGTCAAGCTTTGCCACAGGCAGAGAATCTTGGCGCCTGGGAGTTCACCGAAGCCCTAGGAAAAACGTGCCGAGGTCACGGGGATGCCTCGGGACTCCGGCATGGAATTTCACCGGACCCTCCACTGTCACTCGCTCGTTCAGGATTGATGTGCTTCCGGCGTTCGTTCCGGAAGCAGAAGCATTTATGGACCCAGGGCAACTGCCCGACTGCCTGAATGCGCCTCTGTCCAAGTCTCTGCGCGGACAGTCATGCGCCCAGAAAGGCGGCAGTGAAGCGTTCATGGACCTCCAGGCTGGGCATTTCAGCAGTGCGGGTCAATTTGCGCGAAGCGCCGCTAATGTGCCATAGATCGTTGAGAAATGCGATTTCCGGCGTTTGTTCAGACCGTCAAAGCAAACATTTGTTAGTTCCGGTTACAGCGATGGCTTTGTCAGCATCAGCCATATGATCGCCAGAACCGCGATGAAGGCAGGAAAGCCGAAGGCAAACCACCAACGGTAAAGGCGGTGGTAATCCTCCGGCAGTGGCGCGCCGGAATCGCGCGCGGCAATCGCAAGGTTGCGCATTCTGATCTGCATCCAGACGACCGGCAGCCAGAACGCACCGACAATGACATAAAGTGCCAGCGACCAAGCGACCCAGCCACTGAAAACGGGCCAGCCGACCTGTCGCGCAAGCAGATAGCCGGTGATTGGCTGCACCATGACCGCGGTGGCGGTGAAAACGGTATCGGCAATCACCACGACCCCCGCGACATGCGCAATCAGCCTCGGATCATGGCTCCGATTGGACATCACCATGAAAAAGGCGATGCCGGCACCGGTGCCAAGCAGAACCGTCGCACCGATGACATGAAGAAATCGGAGAATTTCGTAGCTCATCGTTCCTCCATCAATAGCCAGACCATTGCGGCTAGCGCCATACCGGGAAAGACCTTGACCATGGGGCCCAGAGGATCGGCCCAGAGATCCGGTGCGAAGGTGACGCTGCCGATCAGATAGGCGGCAGACAGGCACAGCATTCCAAGTGCGGCGGGTCTGGTCCACCTGCGCCACAGGATCGCGAGGCCGAGGAAAAGATCGGCGATGGCACCGCCGATCACCGCCAATTCCGCCAGCCAGGCCGGAACGGCGCGACTGGTCAGAACCAGCACGGCCTGTGCCGGATTGAACAATGTGATGAGACCCGACAGGCACCAGAACAGAGCCAGCGTCGCGATGGCGATCGGCAGGACGAGATAGGCGCGCGCGAACAGCCGTTCCTGCCGGGTCGCGGGCAGCAGCGACAGGGTGCTCTCCAGCGGGCGGCAGGGACAGCCATCGGCCTTGTCCCAAGGACCGGGATCTCCGCGAATCCCATCCCGAAGCGCCGTCAGTGCCGTGGTTCGAAGCGGCGAACGCCATCCGAGATGGCCCAGCAGGTCGGCACCTCTGCCCATAGCCGACATGAATATGGCCGGGACAACCGGGTGGAAGACCGGTGCGGGCCAGCCCTGCCAGTGCCGTATCGCCTCGACCAGAGCCGGAAAGGCATGAGCGTCGGGTTCCGTGAGATCCGCGATCAGCCCAGAGGGCACCTCGCCCCGGGCGGTCGCGACGACGGCCGTGGCGACATCGCCGACATAAACCGTCTGGACCTGTGCCTCGGGCAGGATCCGGGGTGCGGTCAGCGGCAGGGCCGCTGCTGCCCGCAACAGGGCCGTCCCGCCATAGGCCTCGTGCGACAACACGAGGGTCGGCCGCAGAATGACCCAATCGGTTGCATGGGCGGAAATGATGGCGTCGCCCCGTGCCTTGGTGCGGAAGAAGGCGGTCGGGGCTTCCTTCGACACGCCCGCGGCAGAGATCTGCACGATCCGCAGCGACAACCCGGCGGCGGCTTCGACAAGGCGTGAAACAGCGTTTACATGGATGGCAACCAGATCGTCCCGTGCGCCATCCTGAAGCGCCCCGGATGCGTTCACGACCACATCGGTATCCGCAAGAAGCCTTCGCCACTCTTCGACCGTGAGATCCGGGATGTCACGGATCAGCCAGTCGGCGGACGGTGCGGCTTTCATAGCAGCCGATTCCGATCTCCCGATTCCGGTGACATGGAACCCGGCATCCGCCAGGGCCCGCATGCAGGCTGAGCCGATCAGCCCATATCCACCCAGAACAACAGCTTTCCGCACGCCCATTCGTCCTTTTTTTCTCCTCAAGGCGATATCCGACGCGAAGCTCAAAGACTACCGTTTCTATCCCTATTACCACGTTGAAATATGAAGCATCTATGGGAATGCGCAGTGCAGGTGACACTTGAATACGGTCCGCTATCTGCCAGGATCGGCCCCGAGCAGACGGTCGCAGGTCCGACTTTTCCCTGTGCAGTATTTCCAGAAGCCGTCGATCGTGCGTAGCGCAGAAAATTGACCGCTGAACGTCCAGGTTGAGGGACGAAGCAGACATACGCTTGTCAGGTCAGATGGATGCCATACCTTCCTGCCTTAGCCGTTTCACCCCAAGGAATCCAAGGGCAGCAACAGTAAGGATGTTCAGTTGAGCGGTTGTCGTTGGGCTGAGAATGAAAATGTCACAACGGGTCAAGAAATCTGCATTCAGGATCGCGATAGCGGAAGTCACCAACAGAAATCCAGCAGTGGGAAGTGATACCAAGACCCAAGCTGACCATGACGCCTTTGGGATGACCAGTTCAATGATGAGTGCGACAACCAGAGCTCCGTGCAAAATCTTCATGAGCATTCCAATCTCAAGTAACTTCTCGGGAGCAAGAATCTGACCGCACTCGTCTGTGGCCATCACCATCATCAGAGCAGATGAGCTTGCCTGAAATGGGACCAGCAATAGCCATCCACTCATGAGGACCATCATGCCCCATAGGAGATATCGTCTTATTATCACCATGCTTCATCTCCGAAACAGGATCGAAAGCCAATTAGCGTAGCAGGTCGACCGTCCGCAATGGGCTCGATCGGTCATCCCCAGTCCGATTGCCGAATGACCTGCTCAGCAAAGGATTCCCAACGCGGCTCGCGGCATATGGGGGCGGCCTGATGCTCAGTCATCGTGCCCGTTCACTGTCCACGAGGTGGTATCGTGATCGGGATGCTGGTTGTTGCTCTTCTTGATCGCCGCCGCCCAGTCGGCTCCGTTGTCTTCCGTTGCACCGGTATTTTCCAAGCCCGTGATCGTATCGAACCATGCCACCATGTTTTCGGTGCAGGTATTGGCGAGCGGCGGGAAGGCGTGCGGGTCGTCAAGCGAACCGATCATCAGGTTGGTGCGGCCGCTTTCGATCTGGTGGAAGAATAATGGCGTGCCGCAACTGGCGCAGAAGCCACGCTCGACAAGTTCCGAACTCTTCCAGACGCTCGGCTTGCCGCGTGTCCAGGTGAGTGCCTCATCGGGCGCGGCGACGAGCGCGGCAAAAATGTTGCCCGAGGCTTTCTGGCACATGCGGCAATGGCAGAGATGCGAATTGTCGAGCATTGCGCTTGCGTGATAGCGTACGGCACCACATTGGCAGCCGCCGCTCACCTCTGTCTCGATGCGTTTCATTTCTTCCTCCTTCAAGAGGCGGGATTGGGCTTTTCACGCCGACCGTGACGTAAGCGATTTACCACTCCTGCCAAAAGAACGACATCACGGGAGTTAACCCCGAAGCGCTTCAAACAAGCGGCTCTGCCAAGGGAAAGCCAAGTGAAATGCAATGGATTCTCCAGGAATTCGAAGACACGCAGAAACTTGCGAACGCACTGGACCGGCTCGGCATTTCCTATTCATGGCACAAGGTCGTTCCCTTCATCGGCGAACTGGTTCCCGCGCCTGAAATGCAAGATCCGTTGGCTGTCGTGTTGTTTGGCTCCTATACGCTCTGGCGGTATGCCGAGGCCAAGGGTCTCGAACCAGGTGTTTTTCGAATCCGCCCATTCGTGCACGAGACTCCGTGGCAGCCCTATATGCTCAATGGTCAGAATGCAGATTTTCTCAGGATCCGTGAAATCTATGCCAAGCTACCTGACAATGATCGCCATTGGTTCATCCGTCCGGTCGCGGACAGCAAGGAGCTGGCGGGAAGCGTCAAGACCGCTGCGGAAATCCGCGAGACAGCCCGTAAGGTCATGTCGCTTGACTCAACCGAGATACCGAATGGCTCATTGCGCCCTGACACGTTGATGATGCTGACGCCGCCTGCCCGGATCCGTAAGGAATGGCGCGTCTGGATCGTGAAGGGAGAAGTGGTCACCTACTCGCTCTACAAGGAGGGAACACGGGTGGCATATCGCCACGAGATCGACGACGACGCCCATGAGTTTGCCCGATCTCTGGTTCGATTGAACGATAGTTACTCACCGGCTTATGTCATGGATATTTGCCGGACTGATGACGGGCTGCGCCTGCTGGAGACGAACTGTATAAACGCCGCCGGATTCTACGCGGCAGATTTGGTCAAGCTTGCCGCGACGATCGATAATATGGCTTGACGATCACAGATTCCGCGATGCGTTCTGAGAAATGACAAGACGAATTCTAACATATGTTGCAGCATTCTTAGTGGGTTCGGCAGTTTGGATCGCATTTGGCGTGGTGGAAGCGATAAACCCACTCCTTCCTTGGAAGTATCCATTTCTCATTTTGTTCACCGGGATCATTTTCCCAGGCGGAGCAACGCCCGGGATGCACTACTTGAACCATGTCGCCGAGACCTGGTTTCCGTTCGTTATCGCGTTTCTGGTCGCATCTTTCCTCACGGGTCGCAGGGCACGCTTTTTGGGGGCGCTCGTCATGTATGGTGCCTTTTTGATCTGGTCATGGGGAATGGTTCTTCTGGATGGGTTTGGTGTGGCCCTTGAGACGATCTTTGTCATTGGCGTGACCGGCACTTTTTGCGGCGGCTTGTGCTTCTTCTTGTGGCTGGTTGATCCAGGCGAGCTTCGTAGATCCCGAAAACGCCATTGACCGGCCCGAAACGGTCATCCGGCGGTTTGAAAACAGCAACTGGATTTCCAGGGCAGTCACCGCCATGATGCGCCCGTATCATTGTCGTCTACCGGAAGATTCATGTTTTACGAGAAACTCGTGCCCGCCCGGCTCTTTGGCCGACTATTTATGGCGTTTCTGGCATTACTGATTATCGCATGCCTGATACTATCATTGTTCGCTCCTCAGGTTTTTGTCCTTGCAAGGGAAGGATTTCCCGGAGCCTTATGGCCTGCCGTCGGTGATTATGCGCGCGTAGAGGGTGCAGAATCAGCGTTCGATCCCCCGCGCGGTGGTGATGCCCCCGCCGCGTCCCGGGCAAGTTTCGATCAGCAAGCCGGACGAGCCTTGCTGGTAGATAACGGCGAGCGCCTTCAAGTCGAGATCTACGCAGACGGTTTAGACCGGGACATCCGTCTCAATTCCTATTCCATGGTCAAGAGCCTGGTGGGAGCGCTCGTCCTGCGAGCGATCGCCGACGGAAAAATAGACAATCTCGATGACAAGATCGCCGTTTATCTTGGCTCCGATACGCCCGATGCGAGCATTCGTGAAGCCCTCACCATGACCAGTGGTCTGAAACTTGGAGCCCATCCGGAAAAACCGATGGAAGATGGTTCATTCTCTCCGTTCGGTGGGCTGGCCCAGCTGCACGCTTTCGGACTGAAAAAGGTGTTGCCGGAACTGCATGTTGATCCAGCACAAAGGGGAAATTTCAGCTACGAAAGCGTCAATACGGCTCTGCTTGGGCAAGTTCTTGAAACCGTTTATAGCGAACCGCTACCAGCACTGCTCTCTCGGTTCATCTGGAAACCGGCCGGTGCACAGACCGCGTATTGGCGAACCTATCCCGCCGGAGACGGCGTGAGTGCTTATTGCTGCCTTTATGCCAGGCCCCTTGACTGGCTGAAAATCGGTCGTTTTTTTCTCAATAACGGCACCACAGACCAAGCTTTCCTGCCGGAAGAGCTTTGGCGGGAGTTCCTGATGCCAGAACTGCCGGCACAAGATCGTCGCAGTGGAGCTTATGGTTTCCATATCCGGCACGATATTCTTGATCGTGAAGGGGAAGCCGCACAGGGACCTTTCGCATATTTCTTTGGTCATCAGGGGCAGCTTCTCTATTTGTTCCCGTCCGAAGACGCCGTCATTGTTCGGTTTGGCGAGCACGCACAACTGCTTCATACAACGCTGTATGAACTCTTCGATGGAACAGCCGGGAAGAGGATGTGGAATTGAAACTGCTCATTTTAGGCGGTTACGGTATTTTCGGCGATCGATCTATCGAAGCAGCGGTAAGTCTCATTACCTGACCCTCAGTAAAGCTCGCCTCATGAATACCTGCCCCGCCGGCTGGATCAAGGAAGGTTGGTTTCCACCCCATAAAACGCAACTGTCGGCCATGATCCAGGTCCTGACCGTCATGGGCGGTTGATAACAATAAGGTCTCCTTCAGGGACCGGAATATCCATGCCGAGCGCCACTGCTAGCCATTTTGCCTGTTCCGAGATGACATCGCCGATGCGTTTCCTTGCCGGCCCGAACATGTCGGAGATCTTGCCCACGGTCGCCCGAACGATCTCTTGCATCCGCTTACGCAGTGCAGGGGTGACACGCGGAAAACCGAGAGCGCCGATGAAACCGGTGAGGTTTTCCGCCGTGATCTCATCTGTCATCTGCGCCTTGCCGATATCGAAGGACAGCTGATGGAGCACCTGATCGTCGATGAGCACCGGCGCAATGTCATAGACCGGCGCAAGTAGCGGGCGCATCGAGTGATACAGCAAGGCATGGTTCTTGGCGTGATTGTCGGTGTTGCCAAGCAGAAGGTTGAGCAGCGTCACTTCCAGGAATGCTTGCCGTGCCCGGCCAGGGTTTTCTGTTTGCCCGAGCAAGCCGCCGATGGCTTCGGCGCTGAACCGATGTGCGCCTGCGCCATTGCGCTCATATTTCAGATGAGGGCCAAGGCCCAGAGCCTGCGCAAAATCTTCCTGGTGCACCCGACGGACGCTTGCACCTTCGATAATCCGGTCAAAGCGGGTTACCAGCAATCCGCGTAACGGCCCCTCGCCGAGAATGCTTGTGGGCGCGACAGGATGGCGCTGCAACTCGCCCATGAGCTCCATCAGCAGATGCTCCTGCTCGACCATGGTCATCTCGGTGATCCGCGGGATTTTCAGGATATGCGTGGTCGGCACGTTCAGGCCACGTTTCGGCAACGCGAAACGACCATCGGGCAATCGGGCGAGCGCGATCTTGCCCTGCACTCCGGCGAGAGGCGATGGATCGCGGGTATCATCCGGCACGCGCCGATGATCGCGCAGCGATATCATGATGCGCTTCAGCTCAGCCTCATCCAGAGGATCATAATCCTTCAGCAGGTCGCCTGGTGTTTTCGCCGGCCCGACCCCCATGGGCACGCGCGAGATTGCGCCGGGACAGTCTTCGCCCAGATGTTCCAGTAGCCCTACCACATCGGAGAAATCCAGGCCGTGGCGCTGCATGATCTGTTCACGCTGCATGTTCTCGAAGAGCAGGTTCGAGAAGAAGCTACGCGTGACCGGATCACCGAAGGGTTCTTCCTGTAACGGCAGGGACAGTGAGAGTGGATGTGGCAGTGCATCGGTGAGATATCGGAAAGATGTAGACCCATCGCCTTGCCTTGTCAGCCTCCCGACAGGATCAGGCAGCGCCTCCAGGAATACGTCGAGTTCCAGAACCGCCATGATCAGCGCTCCACTGTCAGGAGAATACCGAGATCCCGGCATATCTGCAGAACCAGGCCGATCCGTGCCGTTTCCTTGCCATTCTCGATCGCGCTCACGGTTGGGGTGGAAACACCGCTCTGCATGGCGACATCGGCCTGCAGGAGACCGAGCTCCTGCCGCCTTTCGCGAATCGCCCTGCCTAGATCGGCGGGCGTCTGAATTGTCGATGGGATGGCGTCGGGCATGGTTGTATCAATGATCGTGTATATTTAGGGAAAATATGGAGGCAAGCGCCATCAAAGTCAATGATCGTTGAAATCCATGGATATTTTAGCCTCTAACCCCTCCAGATAGCCGATCGTTGATATTCACCTATCCACGGGTATCGGAACACCATCTGGATAAGCGCAGGCGGCGCGCTACTGCGTCGCCGACCCTTGAGCTGTATCGATCAATCATGATCCAACAGCCCACTCGCTGCCCGTCACTCCTTCTTCACCTCTTTGAACAGAAAGCCCGATAGGTAAAAGCTGATCACAAGGCAGAACAGCCCGACCACGGAAAAGCTGATAACCTGCCATTTGGCTTCCCAGCCACGGAGATACCCTCCAAGGAATGCCCCGACCCACAGCATCAAACCGAGATTCCGGATAAAGCTCGACGAGCACTTGATGCGCTCGTTATATCCCGTGACCATATCAATTTCAGATCTTGGCATATCTACCTCATGTATTGCTGATATGATCAGCTTAGCGAAAGCATTTATCATGGTCGGATGGGATTAGCGCGACAGAGTCGGGAGTTGCGAAGCCCTAGGAAAAGCTCACCTACGTGATGGCGATGCAAGCGGTGCTCGGCAGGTTCCCGGCACCCGATCCTCCTTCTCGGCGGTTGATGAAGCTTGCGAGTTCCACGAGCAACGGCATTTCCACATATTACTTAGATGTAACTATGCGTATCATATTGAACCGCGCCGGGTTTGCCGGAGGTTCCGGCTCTTATTAAGTAGGATGGAGCATCATGAGCAAGACGACGAACAAGTATTCCCTGGAAATACGCGGGCGTGCGGTTCACAGGTTCTGGGCAATGCCGAGCGGCATGAGAGCCGGCGGGCGGCGATTCTGTTGGTCTCGGCAAAGATCGACTGTGCCCCGCAGACACTGATTGAGTGGGTCAAGAAGGCCGAGATGGCTCTCGGTGAGCAGGCCGGTGTCACGAACGAGATATTCCGCAAGGCCTCTGCATATTTTTCCCAGGCGGAGCTCGACCGCCGACCGAAGTCATGATCGCATTCATCGACGATCACCATGGAGAGCTCGGGGTGGACCCGCTCCCTCGCGCGCGCACCAGCATATGAGCACACTGCATCGATGCTGTGCCCACCTAGTATCGATGGCGCATGCTTGCACATACAGCCTCCTGCCGTCCCCGGTCACGATCGGCTCGCGACGGCTACGGCATATTCCGCCTCAGCATCCTTAATCGACCGATGAGATTCCCGACGAGACATTCCGACGATCAGCTGTGCATTCCTGCAGGCCTATCTCAAAATGGCCAGCTTTCGAAATGGGTCATCGCCAGCGTGTGTGCCAATATGCCGGGGTTCAGCAATACTGCCGAGCCCCGGGCATTATGGATGGTAAAAAAGGGAGCAGGATTATCCTGCCGAATAGGCGAATGCAAATTTACCGTGACGCTTTCGAAGCTTATATGCCAAACGACGGCCTTGGGGCCCCGGTATCAGCAAGCGTGCCGGGATAAACCGGGTATCGTTCCCGTGGGAACAGTCTCCCGGCAAATCGCGCAAATCGGGAAAAATCGCGAATATCTCGGCAAGCTGCTCTGGCGCGAGTGAATCGAGGGCCACTTTACCCGTATACATCGACTCGGTTGCCGCACCGTTTGACCAGACGATCTGATGGCGGTCGAACATCATGTGGAAATATTCGACCTCGGCCAGATCCTCTGCCACCTCGATGCCGGGAAGCTCAAGCAGATGCTTGGCGGCGACCAGCGCCTCGGTTGTGCAAAACATCCGCTGAAGAAGATTATTGCGCACCAGAACCCGGTGCTGTGGAGAGACCACCAGGTCCCGAGAGGGGTATCCCTCACCCAGGGCACCTGCCCGGATGCGAACAGGGCGCAGTTTCGGCTTCAGCCGCAGATCGATGGAATCAAACTTTCTGCGGCCAATCCAGCGGATAGGCTGAAGCCCCCCATCAATTGTCAGAACCAGTTGCCCAACCGACAGATCTTCGATCGGGCAAACGCCATCGGCGGTCTTGATCTCCGTTCCGGCGGCAAAGCAGACGAATGCAGAACCTTCATCAACGGTCCGCCCGGGGCGAGCACCATAGGAATCACCTGAATTATAGGAATCCAGAGTGAACGAGGTGAAGTCATATTCACCGTTGAAGACACCCGTATTCGTGAAAATATCGCCATTCTTGAGCTGGACAAACCCCATATTGTGGGTTGTGGGCACCTTGCCGATCCAGTTGACGGTCACATTCCAGGAAAAGGCCGAGTCTATCCCCTGCGTCGTTTCCTCGCCGGTGAGGGGGTCGATATAGGTAAATGTGTCCGGCGGAATTTCCTGACTGACACCACCGGTGTTACCACTGGCGGTGTAGGTTTGAAGGTCATCTTCCTCAAGCCTGTTAGAGCCGTGCGAGGTATCATCGTTTTGCGTGATCTCGAGGATCCCAGCATTGCTGGTATCGATAATCCTTCCCGCTTGCCAGCCTATTCCACTCGGCCCTCCGGTCGCGGTGATGTTCTCATTATCCTGGTCCAGCCTGTTGTGCCTCGATTCAGTGGGGTCGAGATCGCTGTATCGTCCCAGATATAGCTGTCTGACATTAAAAGTCGGCATAAACCCTCCACTCGTTACCATTGACGCCGCTATCATTACCACATGGAATATACCCTATGAGCACTAATCCAAATCGCAGTTAAACGGACTTGTAAGTAATTGTTTTTCAGCAACATGGCGGAAATGGGCGATCACCTCGCCAGTCGTCGCAGCCGCGCCGCTTGAAAATGCATCCGGTCCTTGCCCATTCATAGCCGGCGGGCGTGAAGCCATGCGCCATCACGATGGTCCAGAAGGGTTCATATTCCGGCCGGGCGAATTGCGCCCGGTCTGCGCCCCGGCTTAACCGGTTCTTTTCCGGGTTCAAATTCCACCGCCGGACCGCAAGCACGGGTCGGAAGAGTGCTGCCGCCGCGCTTTGAGCGGTATGTAGCCGCGACCGAAGAGGTTCCGCTGCACGCCTGACCGTAATGTTTCAGCGCATGCGGAAGATTTCCGTCAGCGGCTGCGCCAGCGTCTCATGACAGGAGAGCCGCCGGATTGTCTGGCTCTTGTTCCGGGCGCTGATCATGGGAAAGGCAAGCCCGGCCTATATTGCGGCCCGCCCGCCTCTTCATAGAATGCCGTCTCACGCTGGCGGGGGGACCTGTATTGGTTCGGATGGCCGCGCGATACGCCAATCCGGCGAGCGGTCCACTGCTTGGGAAGCACCCGCCCTGGCACTGCGCCGCGCGGTCAGGGCTTCAAGGGTATCATGGCCGGCATAGCCGTCACTGACCCCTCGACACCGGCCAGCGTCCCGCACCGGAACTGGCTGTAGACACTGGCCCATCTTCCTGACTCTTCCGGCGGGTCGCGCCACGGGCACCTGTCCGGACGGTCCAGAAGATGCCATCTGAAACAAGGCGGTATCTGGGGGGGCGTCCGTTCGCGCGTGGGGGAGGTGAAAACCGATCGTGATTCACGACCGGCCTGACGAATATGCTATATGTCCCGGAAAGAAAAAGGGCTCGGCCATTTCCAGCCAAGCCCTTGTTTATTGGCTCCGGCGGTAGGGATCGAACCTACGACCAATTGATTAACAGTCAACTGCTCTACCGCTGAGCTACGCCGGAACACGGGGCGGGATATAGCAACCTGTTCCGGGGCCGTCCAGAGGCTTTGTGACAATTTTTCCGCGGGTTTCAGACTGCCCGGAAAACCGAATCCGCTGTCGGCTCGCCCTCGCAAATCACCGCGCCAAGACTGGCCAACGCGACCAGATGCGCAAGCACGTTGCGCGTCGCGGCCGGAAGGAGTTCGGGCGCCACGTCATAGATCCGCCCTGCCAGCGTGGCGGCATCCGCCGGTGCCTGCCGCAGGGATTCGATAATCTGGGCGGTGCGCTGGCGGCGATGCGCGGCAAGCTCGGCCAGTCTCGCCGATGGTGCCTCGACAGGATCGCCATGTGCCGGCAGCAGACGGCGCGGCGCGGCGATTCCGATCCTGTCGAGCGAACGAAAGTAATCCGACAGGTCGCCATCGGGCGGCGAAATCAGGGTCGAGGACCAGCCAAGCACGATATCGCCACAGAACATGATGTCATCCCATTGGAAACAAAGGTGGTTTCCACAATGGCCGGGCGTATGGAGGGCGCGCAGCGTCCAGTCGGGCGTCACGATCTCCTGTCCGTCCGTCAGCAGGATATCGGGCTGGAAACCGGTATCGAGCCCCTCGCCTCCGCCGACCAGGCCGCTGGCGGCAAGACGCTGCATGACCGGGGACCGGCCCGCTTCCGCGTCTCCGAATGCCATGACCGGCGCGCCGGTCATGGCCGCCAGTGCGCTCGCGCCCGCGCTGTGGTCGCGATGGGCATGGGTCACGAAGATATGACTGATCCGCCCTGCCCCGGCCTGCACGATCGCCTCCAGGTGGCCGGGATCGTCCGGGCCGGGATCGATCACCGCCACATGGTCCTGACCGATCAGAAAGCTGTTGGTCCCCGGCCCTGTCAGGGGCGAGGGATTGGGTGCAAGAATGCAGCGTAGCTCTTTCGTCGCGCGACTCATGCGGGTAGCCTAGATCGAGGCAGGCAGGTTTACCATGGCGAACGAACCCGAATTCGGCTGGTTGAAGCAGATGTTTCCGCGCGGTCTTTACGGCCGCGCCGCGCTGATCCTGTTCCTGCCGGTGGTGGTTGTCACGCTGGTCGTCAGCGTCATGTTCCTGCAGCGCCATTTCGAGGACGTGACGCAGCAGATGACCGACAGCATGGCGCGGGAACTGGGCTTCGTCTCGCGGCGCATCGAAAGGGCCGAAAACTCCGCCGTAGCACTTCTGGCGGGCCAGACCATCGCCGCGCCCCTGGGATTGACCTTGCGCCTGCCCGCGCAAGCGGACCGGCAGGACCAACGGCTGTTCTACGATTTCTCGGGCCGCATCGTGATCGAAGTGCTGCGCGACCGCCTGCCCGAGGTCACGGCAATTGACCTAGCCACGGACGACAAGCGCGTCGATGTCACGATGAACGGCAAGTTCGGCCCCTATTCGCTGTCTTTCGACCGTAAGCGGGTCAGCGCGTCGAATCCGCATCAGTTGCTGGTGCTGATGGTGTTCACCTCGCTTTTGATGTCGGGCATCGCGACGATCTTCCTGCGCAACCAGCTGCGGCCGATCCGCCGGCTTGCCCGGGCCGCCGAGGCCTATGGCAAGGGCCGGGTCGAACCCTACCGTCCAGGCGGCGCAATCGAGATTCGCAGCGCGGGCACGGCATTCCTGGACATGCGCAACCGGCTGGAGCGGCAGAACGAGCAGCGCAAGATGATGCTGTCGGGGATCAGCCATGACCTGCGCACGCCGCTGACACGGCTGCGTCTCGGCCTGTCGGTACTGTCGCCGGATCTTCCGCCTGACGATGCGGACATCTCGGCCATGGAGGCGGATATCGAAGAGATGACCCGCATGGTCGATGCCTTTCTGGACTATTCCCGCGACAGCGCGCGGGAAAGCCCGGCAGAGGAAATCGAACCGTTCGAATTCCTGCGCGGCATCGTCTCGGACGCGCAGCGCGCCGGACAGGATGTGTCGCTGTCCGGCACGCAAGGCGATGCCAGCCTCGTGACATGCCGTCCCGACATGCTGCGCCGCGCGCTGGACAACCTGATCGGCAACGCGGTCCGCTATGGAACCCGCGCCGAGATCGATGTGACATTGGGGCCGCGCAGCCTGCGAATCGGCGTCGAGGATGACGGACCCGGCATTCCCGATGACGCGATCGAGACGGCAATGCGCCCGTTCACCCAGCTTGACAGCTCGCGCAACCGCAACAGCGGGCAAGGCGCCGGGCTTGGATTGGCCATCGCCGCCGATGTCGCCCGCGGGCATGGCGGGCAGTTGCGCTTGGGGCGTGGATCAAGACTGGGCGGGCTGCGCGCAGAGATCGTCATACCGCGCTGAACCCGTCGTTCCTCGGCGTGCTTGCGCTTCCGTCCGAATTTCATCCTGTTTCGATGTTCTATTGAACGGCAATGCCCGGACACATAAGTTGTCGCGGTGCAGGGGCCGCGCGTTGCTAATGACGGGGCCGCGGCTTCGGGCAGGAAAGGAACGTATAACATGAATGATTTCGCATCTCAGACCTACCCGGTGTTGCCTTTACGGGACATCGTCGTCTTTCCACATATGATCGTGCCTCTTTTCGTGGGGCGCGAAAAATCCGTTCGTGCTCTGGAAGCGGTCATGGAATCCGACAGCCCGATTCTGTTGTCGGCGCAAATGGACGCGTCCGTTGACGAACCGGCCGAAGACGGGATTTACCGCACCGGCGTTCTGGCCAATGTCCTGCAACTGCTGAAGCTTCCCGACGGCACGGTGAAAGTGCTGGTCGAAGGGCGCGAACGTGTGCAGATCACCGATTTCGTGCCGAATGACGATTATTTCGAGGCGGCCGCCATCATCCTGCCCGAAACCCTGGGCGACGAAGCGACGGTCACCGCCCTGATGCGCACCGTGACCGAGGAATTCGAGCGTTACGTGAAGGTCCGCAAGAACATTCCCGAAGAGGTGGTCACCGCTGTTGCCGACGCCCGCGAGCCCGGCAAGCTTGCCGATCTGGTCGCGGGTCACATGGGCGTCGATCTGGACAGGAAACAGGACCTTCTGGACACGCTGGAAGTCGCTGCCCGGCTGGAGAAGATCTACTCCTCCATGCAGGGGGAGATGTCGGTCCTGCAGGTCGAGAAAAAGATCAAGTCGCGCGTCAAGACCCAGATGGAGAAGACGCAGCGCGAATACTATCTGAATGAGCAGATGAAGGCCATTCAGAAGGAACTCGGCGATGGCGAGGACGGCCAGAACGAGATCGCCGAGCTGGAAGAAAAGATCGCCGCGACCAAGTTCAGCAAGGAAGCCCGCGAAAAGGCCGAGGCCGAGCTGAAAAAGCTGAAATCCATGTCCCCGATGTCAGCCGAGGCGACGGTCAGCCGCAATTACCTGGACTGGCTGCTGGCCCTGCCCTGGGGCGTAAAGTCGCGCACCCGCAAGGATCTGGGCCGGGCCGAAAAGGTTCTGGACGCCGATCATTACGGGCTGGAAAAGGTCAAGGAGCGGATCGTCGAATACCTCGCCGTCCAGGCCCGCAGCCAGAAGCTGAAAGGCCCGATCCTGTGCCTTGTCGGCCCTCCGGGCGTGGGCAAGACCTCGCTCGGGCGCTCGGTCGCGCGTGCCACGGGACGCGAATTCATCCGCATCAGCCTGGGCGGCGTGCGCGACGAATCCGAGATTCGCGGCCACCGGCGGACCTATATCGGCTCCATGCCCGGCAAGATCATCCAGGCGCTGAAAAAGGCCAAGACCACCAATCCGCTGATCCTGCTCGATGAGATCGACAAGATGGGGCAGGATTTCCGCGGCGATCCGGCTTCGGCCATGCTCGAGGTCCTGGATCCGGAACAGAATTCGACCTTCGTGGACCACTATCTCGAGGTGGAATACGACCTGTCGAACGTGATGTTCCTGACCACGGCCAACAGCTACAACATGCCGGGGCCCCTGCTCGACCGGATGGAGATCATCCCGCTGGCCGGCTATACCGAGGATGAAAAACGCGAGATCGCCCGCCAGCACCTGCTGCCCAAGCAGATCAAGGCCAACGGGCTGCGCAAGGGCGAGTTCTCGGTCTCGGACGAGGCGCTGACCCATATCACCCGCTATTACACCCGCGAGGCCGGGGTCCGTTCGCTTGAACGCGAGATCGCCAAGCTGGCCCGCAAGGCCGTGACCGAGATCCTCAAGGGAAACGCCAAAACGGTGGATGTGACACCCGAGAAAGCCGAGGAGTTCCTGGGCGTTCGGCGCCACCGTTATGGGCTGGCCGAGAAAGAGGACCAGGTCGGCGTGGTCACCGGGCTGGCATGGACATCGGTGGGCGGCGACCTGCTGCAGATCGAGGCATTGCGCCTGCCCGGCAAGGGCCGGATGAAGACCACCGGCAAGCTGGGCGACGTGATGAAGGAATCGATCGACGCGGCCTCCAGCTTCGTGCGCTCGATCTCGCCCGAGATCGGGGTGAAGCCGCCCGAGTTCGACAAGCGCGACATCCATGTCCACGTCCCCGAAGGCGCCACTCCAAAGGATGGGCCGTCTGCGGGCATTGCCATGGTGACCTCGGTCGTGTCGGTGATGACCGGTATCCCCGTGCGCAAGGACGTCGCCATGACCGGCGAGGTCACGCTGCGCGGCAACGTGCTGGCCATTGGCGGACTCAAGGAAAAGCTGTTGGCGGCGCTGCGCGGCGGCATCAAGACGGTGCTGATCCCCGCCGATAACGAGAAGGATCTGGCCGAGATCCCGGACAATGTGAAAACCGGCCTGAAGATCATCCCGGTCGGCAATGTCCGCGAGGTGCTGCGCCATGCGCTGGTCCGCATGCCCGATGCCATCGAATGGGACGAGGCCGCCGAAGAAGCCGCCGAGGCCGCGCGCCTGGCCACCAAGAACGACAAGATGTCTGGCGGCGGCGCTGTCGCGCACTGACCCTGCATGAACATCCCGGCCCGGGTTATCCCAACCCGGGCCGGACTTCGTTTTCGGGTTCGATGATCCTCATCTCGGGACTTGCAGCCCACCGTAGTTGCTGCTAAATCCCGCCCGCACGGGTGATTAGCTCAGTGGTAGAGCGCTTCGTTCACATCGAAGATGTCAGCGGTTCAAATCCGTTATCACCCACCAAAATATCCAAACAAATTCAAGCCAATAGAACAATTAAGGTTAAGAATTACTAAGTGTGCGCAGGTTCATTGAACCTAAGTTGCACGGCGAAGGCGGATGAAATCCAGCACATTGGCTGCTTCCATCAGATGATCCGGTGCGAATCGAGCGTATGTCCTTTCTGTTATTGACGTGTTCGAGTGCCCTAGAAATTGGCTGATCTTAGACATGGGAACGCCTGCTTCGGCCATATGAACCGCCGCGGTGTGGCGCAGAACATGCGGTGACACTCCCGCAAGCCCCGCTCGTTCTACGGTCGCCATGAAGCCGCGCCGGATGCTCTTTACCGGGGAGCCTGACCACTCAACGACATGATCGGACAGTGCCGATTTCCGGGCTTCCTGCAGGGCAGCGCGCAAACCAGCGTTGATGGGCACCACGGCACGTCCTTTCCTCGGCCCGTCACTGTCGATCCGAAGGTCGATCTGTCCACGATCAAGATCAACGCGGCCCCATTCGAGCTGCAGGATGGCAGACACGCGCCCGGCTGTGGACAGCATCAGCAGGATAGCCAGCTTGATATGCGGCTCGGTTGCTGCACCGATCAACCGGTCTATCTCATCATGCGTCAGGTAACGATCTTTTGGCGCCGGCTTCTGAGGCCGCTCGATGTAGGGAGCATAGTCGATCAGATGGGCAATCTCTGCGGCCCAATTCAAGCACGACCGAAGGTGCCCCAATTCCGTCCAAATCGAACCTGTCTTGATTCCTGCCTTTCGCCGAATCCGCTGGTAATCCCGGCAATGCTCGCTCGTGATCTGATCCGGGCGCAACGAACCGAAATGCGGCATGATCGCCCTGCCGGTGTATTTCATGGTTTGAGCGATTGGTCTTCCCTCCCGCTCATCAAGATAGCATTGCCACAGATCAGCAACCGTGCGGCCCGTCGTCGGCATGGTATACTGACGGTAAACATCTAGGGCCTCTGCCTCGGCTTCTTTTCGGGTGCGTGCCTCAAGCTGATAACGCCGTCGTTTTCCGTCCTCTCGCCACGAGACGCAGTAGCCACCGCGCAATTTTCCGATGGTGATTTCAGGCATTGTTCATATTCCTCTACAGATTGTCGGGGAATCCGTATCATGCGCCCGCACCGGAAGCCGGGCAACTGTTTTGACTTCACCAGGTTTCGGATAGTCTCGGCGCTACATTGCCAGCGCTCGGCAAGCTGATCCGGGGTATATGGGCGGGCCGGTTCTGCCATCGATACCTCACTCACTCTCGCGCAGAACGGTCTGGCCGTTAAGCTTGCGCTTCCACTTGGACTTCTTGCTGCCGGGGATCACAGCGCGGCGATCGGGCTTCGCGCCGAAATGCCGGGCGCGGACCCGGTTCGCCTTGGCGATCTGCGCCGCGTCCTTGCTGGTCTTGATACGGTGGCACTTGGAATGGGCGGGCGCGACATTGGATTCGTCGTCTTCCCCTCCCATAGCCAACGGGATCACGTGTTCCAGATCCCATGACTGCCCGACGAGTATCTTGCCGCCACAGATATGGCAGATGCCACCGTGGGCCTCGAATACGGCCAGCTTGCGCTTTGCTGTCCAAGTGCGGCGCGCCATTGGTCAAATCCTCATCGGCATGACGAGGCGCAACACGTTCTCATCCGCGCCCATGACAAGGATGGGGTTGTGTTCGGCCTTGTTGCCGATAAGCCGGATCGCCTCGCCGCGCGGGCAGAACGATTTCAGATACCTGATGTTGATACCGCGCGCTGGGCCTTCCGCGCCGTAGATCGGCATGGAGATTTTCCCAAGTTCAGGACTCTGCACGAACATGCAGCCTTCTTCGGGGATGATGTGTAGCGGCGTGCTCCGATCACCGAATGCCGGGAACGCCGCCAAGGCATCGCCAGTCAGCGCGACCGAGAAACTTCCATCGACGTTCTGCGGGATCACGCGCCGGTAATCGGGGAACTGGCCGTCAATCAGCTTCGTCACCATCGACCATTTCGGATTGGAGATCCTGATGGCCAGCTTGTCGGTGCTAAGCGCAAACCTGATCATGTCCAGCCCTTTCAGGTCTTTCCGAAGCTGCGACACCGCGCAGGCCGGCAGGATCATGCCTTTACGTTCCCACGGAATATCAGACAGGTCTGCCTGCGTCATCCGGTGGCCGTCGGTGCTGACCATGCGTAAATGGCCATCCACGGCTTCGAGATAGATGCCGTTGAGGTAATACCGGGTTTCCTCGGTCGAGATGGTGGCATTGCAGGCGTCGAGGCCGTAGCGGAAAACGGATGCCTCGATTTCCTGCGGCTGTTCAAAATTACGCTGGTCGAACATGCTGTGCGGGAAATCTTCAACCGGGATGATTTCGTTGAACTTCGCCGTCAATTCGCCAGACTTGAAAGCGATGGATGGCATCGGGTGGCCGATATATTTCCACTCGCCCCGGCTGATTTCGGCGGTCGAGCCGCCATGCTTCAAGACGTGTTCCAAGAAGCGCGGCTGGATCAGGAAATCAATATTCTCGCCTTCCGCCGCGAAGTTGATGGCGATTTCCCGGTCCAGATCGGTCGCGGTGATGATGCCCATGCCGCCCTTGATTGCAATGCGAACTGTGCCAAGCACGGGGATCGCGCGATTGGCTCCCTTCGACATGCAGGTTTTGGCCAGAGCCAGGGCACTGCGCAGATTGGCAGTCACAATGGTCGCGGTAGTGGATTTCTGAATTTCGGTCTGGGTGTTCATGGTCACATCCCCAATGCTTCGCGATAGAGGTCGAGGATGGCCTGTTCCTCGGCCAGATCGTTCTTGTCGCGCTTGCGCTCAGCGATCAGCTTTCGGATGGCCTTGGCGTCGTAGCCGCGGGCCTTCGCCTCCGCGTAGATTTCCTTGATCCGATCCGCCGCCTCCTTCTTCTCGGCTTCACCGGATTCGATCTGTTCGATGAACTGGCGCAGTTCGGCGGCCGCCACGGAATAGGCTTTGCTGTTGTGCCCCTGCCAATCGGGATCGTCTTTGTGCTTGTCGGTCATCGCTGCGCCTCCGCAATCTTCCAGCGCACAGCGCTGCGACCCGAGGCGTTACGCCCGCGTTCGCCCGCGTCGATCAGCTTTCCGGCCTTCGCCAATTCCGAGATCCGGGGCCGGATCGACAGGACGGACAACCGCATGGCCTTGGCTACCTCATCGGCGGTCATGGGCCGGGCAACGGCTTTCATCACCCTGATAATGGCATCACGTAGGAAAGGCGCTTTGGTGGCCGCGTGGATCGCGGCTTCTTCGCTTGTGGATTGGCCTTTCCAACCGGTGTTGGAGTCAGTGTAGGGCATGGTTACTCCTTTCAGTCGGGCAGCGGACCGGATGCGCGCAGGGCTTCCGCCAGGGCGTCATCCCCCGCCTTCTCGGCCTTCTTGATCGCGGCAGCCCGGTGATAGGGGTTCATCTCGGACATTTTGACGGTGGACCCGTCGGACCTGCGCCATGTGCCGCTTTCCGGCTTCTGGTCGGATTTCTGCGGGCTGCCGTCATAGGGCCAGTCGAGGCGGGGGGATTTCATCACTCGCCCTCCCCGTCCCTCTGGGCGACGAAAGCCTTGAACTCGTCCATCATCGCTTCGTATTCGTCCGGCTCGGCCTTCTGGATCTCGGCAAGCTGGACCTCGAACATTTCCAGCGTCTCATCAAGCGGCGCACCGTCCTGCAGGTCGTTCAGGATCAGGCCGGAAATCTTCTGGATCATTTCGGAGGCCGAAAAGCCGCCAAACATGGACTTCTGTCCCTCGCCCTCGGTCTTGTTCACCTTGGTCTGGCGCTGCGGCCGTTCTTCCTGCGGCGTTTTGTCCGTGTGATCCGGGGCTTGCTCGGCCTTCTTCACAGGTTTCGGCTCGGGCTTGTTCTCGGTCTCGGGTGGATTCCCCTCGTCCTGCGACTGATCATCGTCGCCCTGGCCTTCATCTTCGCCGGGAGAATACTCGCCGTCGATGTAATCGGCCTGCTCCACATCCAGACCTTCGGTCGGATTCATGGCGAAGTCAGCGAAGTTTGCCCGGCCGCCATCGACTTCGACCGCATCGCGGAACTCTGTGGACAGAGGCAGAAACTTCGCCAGCGCACGAATGGCGGTTTTCTTTGCCATTTCGTTTTCGTGCGTTGCCGTTACAGATCGCGCGCAGGCGCTCATCGGCGGTCAGTTCGCCGGTTTCAGGATCAATCTCCTGTTCCAGCCAGATTTCGACCGGCACGAATGGGCCGTTGCGGACCATGCGAGTTTTGTAAAAGCCGGGCTGCGGATCGTCCTCGGTGCGCGGAACACGCTCACCGGCCACACTGCGCTGCCAGAAGTCATACTGCTGATCGCGTGGCGTGGGGCAGCGGATCGGCATCACACAAGCCCCGCCTGTATCGCCTTCCATTCCGGCAGATGCAGTGTGCACGTGTTCCGGATCTGATCGCGGTTCTCGACCTCACAGAGCGACAAAGGCACCCATTCAGCGTCACGCTCCTTGTCCGACGTCACCAGCAGGGCGCGATCGGTTTCGTTGATAATGCGGACTTCGACCGCAACGATTGTATCGTCGCTCATCATGCCGTCTCCGCGATCGCGCCTTCGATGCAGCCCGCATAGAACTGATTGGCGGTTTCTTCGGGGGACTGATACTGCAGCAGACCGTCAGCATAGCCGAACAGGTAAGACGCGGCAGCCATGCGCTCGGCCTGCTCGTTCCCTCCTGCGTTCACGGCCGTAATGGCTTCATCCACGCCATCAAGCAGGGACGCTCCGATCAGGCCATCCTCGGCCCCGTGCAGTGCCAGGGCGGCACCTTCCATGCAAATCTCGTGCTGGAAGTCGGCTATACCGGCCATAGCGGGCTGGCATGACGCGGTGATTGCGATGAGTGCAATGGCTGCGGGCTTCATGCGTGCCCTCCACATGCGACCTTCTCGAAGCCAGCGATTAGCTTGCTCATGCAGGCATGCGCTTCGATACGGTCTGGCTCCGTGTTCTCGGCAATTCCCATAAGTATGGTGCGCGCCGCGTCTGCATCCATGTGGCGCAGGTCATTCGCACAGATCGCAGCAACAGCGATCACCGCTGCCGTCGGGTGCATGCCAAGGTCATGCGAGACTTCTTCCAATGCTTGATGGATTCTTCTCGCTAAGATTTGGGTGGTCAGGGCCTTCTTGGTCATCATGTCTCCTTGGGTTCATTGCCCCCGGCGCAGGGAGGTGGAAGCGCCAGGGGCAGACTGCAGCAGCCGACAGGGAGGAGGATTCGGTTGACCGCAGTATCCGGGCTTCAGAACGGCTCGGATGAACCTGACCCATGGTGGCCGATGCGAGGACGCGACCGAACCATTCCGCACGATCACGGGGGCGCATCGCGGGGAGAAAGCCGTTGTCGCGCCCAGCCTGATGAGCATGAAGGGTTCGGCGAGACGTGACAGCCCTGTTACCGAACCGCACCCGACCGTGCTGGCCGGTGGCAATCATAGCGCCGTCATCGCCCCGAGTATCACCCGCTTCAATAGCGGCGCGACCGGCCAGGATATCCGCGACCCGCTGGCAACGATCACGGCGAATAGCTGGATCAAGAAACCCGGCGGCGCAGCGCCCTTGGGCGTTCTCACGCCATACCTCGCCAGCATAGCGCATGGCGACAGCGGCGGGCGCCGGGAATATCCGCTGACCGATCCCCTCGGCACAGTGACTGTCGGCGGCATCCAACATGCCGCTGTCTCGCCCTTTCTTGCGACCATGCGCAATAGCCAGAAGCCGTGGCAGGGTATCAACGAGCCGACGCATACGATCACTGCTGGTGGCGCTGGCCTGACTTTCGTCGCGCCCGTGCTGACCTATGCCCAACAGGGCGGCGGCAATCGATCGGTCGAGGATCCGCATCACACGATCTGCGCCAGCAAGAAAGACCAGAACAGCATGATTGCTGCGACCATGGTCCAGACTGGCTATGGCGAACGTAAGGGCCAAGCGCCGCGCGCGCTCGATATAGGGAAGCCCCTCGGGACGGTTGTATCCGGTGGCGTGAAACACGCGCCATGCGCGGCATTTCTCGCGCAGCACAATGGCGGTCCGCGAATGAACGCGCATGCCGGTCATGATCCGCGTGAACCGATCAGCACGGTGGCGGCCACCGGCAGCCATCAAATGCCGGTCTCTGCATTCATCGCCCGGCAGTTCGGCGCCAGCACCGGGCATGCGATCGATACGCCCCTGGGCACAATCACTGCCGGCGGACAAGGCAAGTCGCAGGTCGTCGCGCCTTGGTTCGCCAAATACTACGGCACCGGCGACGGCGCGCGGACGGATGCCCCCTGTCATACCGTCACGGTCAAGGACCGGTTCTCGCATTGCGAGGCTGAACTGGCAGCCCCGCCATTCGGTCCCGAGCATTACGCCCGGGCGCGCGAGGTCGCCGAGTTCCTGCGCGCACATGATGCTTGGGATGGCGGCGAGTTCGTCACCCTGACAATCGCCGGCGTCGAATACGTCATTGTCGATATCGGCATGCGGATGCTGACCCCGCGCGAGTTATTCCGCGCACAGGGCTTCCCCGAGGACTACGTGATCGAGGGTGTCTGGGAAAGGCTGGATACCGAGGAACCTGCGTGGCGGGCATTTCCAAAGGACGTGCAGGTCAGTTGCTGTGGCAATTCCGTGTGCCCGCCGCTAGCCGAGGCCATTGTAGAGGCGAATTGCCAGCACCTGGTTGCGGATGCGCAGCGGGAGGACGCGATATGAACCAGTTAGGGTCATCCGCTTCGGCGTTCTATCCTTTTTTCGGTGGCGGCTCTTACCCGTTCAGGGAGGTCAAAGAGGTAGGTCAACAGCAGCGTGATGAAGTCACGTCCGGCGGTGACCTCGTCCTCTGGCGGATCATCTTCATCGTGTGCCCCGTCATTTCCAAGAAAGCGAACGCCGTTCATGAGCTTGATCAATGCCTGCGGCACAGCATGCTCTTTTTCCAGTTTTTCTATTTTCGCGTGCAATTTCCCTGTGATTTCAGGATGGGCATATTTAAGGCCGCGCTCCAAGGCTCTCCGATATCCCATCGCCGCGCTGGCAAAGCGCCCATCGGAAAAGTTCGCTTCGGCTTCTGTGAAGGCTGTCGCCACCGACGAGGGAAGCGCCTCAATGAGGCGGGGGGCCGGTTTTTTCGGCGCGCTGTCAAAGATACTGATGTAACCCGCCAGATCCGGCCACGACGTAGAGCGAATGACGTCGAACGATGTGGATACCGTGGATTCGGCAAACACGATCGATGCTTTATGGCAGAGGCCGCACCTGATCATAAGCGAAAATCGCGTCGGGCTTTCCGAGGAGAAACCAGAAATGTCCATCGCCACGTTTTGCTGACGGCAGTGCGGGCAGTCAAAGGGGATTTGGTTCGCCATGCTTAATTCCAAGGTCCTGAATAGATCACTGTGTTTATACCGCGATCCGGTCAAGCTGTCGCGCGTTCTGACAGAAGAATATCTCCGCGCAGATAGAAACGGCCGCACAGAAATCGCGCTGTCACTCATCATGGAACTGACTTCCCGGTTAGCGCTCGAACGGAGGCAATCCGAATGACCCCACGCCTCATATGGGAACAACCGCACCCGCCCAACGGTAGAATCCTCGCCAAGATCGGCTGTGTCGAAGTCGGCGTGATCTACACCGTTCATCAGGGCGGTTATGATTGGCGACGTTATCCGATCGGCCCGGGCCAGATCGCGCGCGGCACGGCAAAAACAGAACTTGCCGCAAAAAACGCCCTGACCGGCGCTGTCCGTGAGTTTCTGGCGAGCGCCGGGCTGAAAAGCGCGGAGGCGCCGGCATGAATCTCCCCATCGGACCATTCGACGTGATCCTCGCCGATCCACCTTGGCGGTTCGCCAGCAATTCCGATGCAAAGCCGGGCCGCAATGCCCGGCGGCATTACGATTGTATGTCGCTGGATGAAATCTGCGCCCTGCCGGTTAAGGATTCCGCCGCCAAGAACGCCCTGCTCCTGATGTGGGTGACGGTTCCTTTCGCACATATGGCCGATCAGGTCGTGCGCGCTTGGGGATTCCGCGCAAAGTCGCAGCTTATCTGGTGCAAGCAGAGGATCGGGACCGGATATTGGGTCCGCAACAAGCATGAGATTTGTGTCCTTGCCACGCGGGGCCGCTTCCCGTGCCCCTCTCCCGCATTGTTTCCAACCTCGATCATCCCCGGAGAGCAGCGCGGGCACAGCCGCAAACCCGAATGGGTTCAGGACGTGATCGATGAACGCCTTCCAGACTCCCGGAAACTGGAAATGTTCGCCAGGCGGCCGCGCGGTGGCTGGACCGTCTGGGGCAACGAAGTCGAAAAATTTCAGGAGGTAGGAAATGCCTGTCCGTCAATCTGAAGTGATCAAACGCCTGAAATCTGGAGAAACCCTCATTCACGTCCTGCCGCGCGGTGACCTGGATACGGAAGAGCCGTTTCAATACTTGTCTGGGGGGGGGGGCGTGTCACCCGTGCCACCTATCGGAAGCTGAAACCGCAACTTATCCCAGTCAGCCACGGACTGTTCGCGGGTGCCGAACCGCAGGAATGGCGGTGGGCTGATGGATAAGACCGCCAGTGTGAAGCGCGAGGACGGCTTTGCCGTCATTCGCATCCCCATGTCCGAAGTCCACGGCCTCCGCGTGGCACTGGCGGAATGCCCGTGCCGGGCCACGAAGTCCACCGAGACAGCCAATATCCGCCGCAGGTTCGACAAGGCCTTGGCGCGATTGGAGACGAGATGATCACGCTCCCTCAAATCAAGCTCGACTGGCCATCCCAGCCATGCTGGCCGAACCGGAAGGCGAACTGGCGGGACAATCGTGCGTCCCGCTCGATCCAGAAGGACGCGGCATTCTATACCGCCATCGGGAAGGGCTGGCAGAAGCCCGGACCACATGTCCGTGGCGTTCACCTGTCCCTGACGTTCTGCGCCCCATCACAGCGGCGCTTCGACCTCGACAACGCCCTTGCCGCAATGAAGGGCGCGATCGACGGCCTGTCGGCCTGCCTGGGCGTGGATGACAGCCGTTTCACTTATACCCTGCGCCGCGGCGATCCGTCACGGGATGGCGGGGTGATTGTGGTTGCGGAGGTGATGTGAGCGAGAAGGCCGTTCATATCGCCCTCTATCCGTCGGATTGGCTCGCAGGAACTCGTGGCCTGACGCCGGCGGAAACCGGCATCTACATCACGCTCGTTTGCATGATGTATGAGCGTCAGGGCCCCCTGCCCTTCGATCATTCTCGCTTGGCGCGGATGTGTAATTGCCCGGCCGGGACGTTCAGGAAAATTCTCGCGGTCCTGCTCGAAGAAAGGAAGCTGATCGAGACACCAGAAGGACTATGGCAGCGTCGCGTCGAGCGCGAAATCGCGTCTGCGAAAGGTGCGATCGAGACGGCCTCGGAACGGGGCCGCAAGGCTGTCAGCGCACGATGGCAGAAAGCCAAACAGCAAAGTGACGAGTGCGAAAACGCGAAGGTCAAACCGCAAAGTGTCGAACAGCAACGACCGTCTAACACGTCCAAAAAAGATAATGAAATCAAAGGCGGGAATTTACATGAGTATTACGCGAGTAATACTAACCAGAACCAGAACCAGAATATAGATAGTGATGATGATGACGCGCGTGCGCGCGATCCTGATCCACCACCTCCCGATCCGACATTCCGGGAACGGATTCTCATCGCCATCGGAGTCGATTCTCGAACGGGCCTGACCGGGCACGGCGGGGCTATCCTCGGCACCCGGCATGACATGGAACTAGCTGAGCGCTGGAAAGCCGAACTCGGGCTGGACGAAGACACGATCGTCACCGTCATCGCCGAGGTCATGGCGAGGAAGCCCGACAGCCAGCCTCCCAACAGCTTCAAATATTTCAACCGAGCCATGCGACGCGAAGCCGCGCGCCGCGAAGAACCGCGCCTCACACCGGAGGAACACCATGGGCAATCTTCCAAGCAAAATCGAAAGCTTTCCAACGCCGACGCCACAACACTCGCGATCGCTGTCGCCGGAAGAACTCGAAAGGCACCGGAGCCAGATTGGCTTTGAGGTCGAGGTTGTTTTGCAAGGCTATTGGCAGACCGACCTTGATCCTTGCATCAAGGCTGGCGTCATGGCCGATTGGGCGGATGAGCTTGAGGACTGGCCTGCCCCGCAGGTCAAATGGGCTTTGCGCGAGTGGCGGAGAGAGAACCCGCGCCGCAAGCCGAATCCGGGCGACATTCTTGGTGTTCTGAAAAAGCGCCGCGGCGACGAATACGCCAAGCGCCGGATGGCAGTGCAGGAACCCGAACCTCGGCGCGAAGCCATGACGTCCGAGCAACATGCCGCCCTCATGGCCGAACTGGAACAGAAGTTTCCGGGCATCATCAAGCGCGCCTCGGAGGTTGATGGATGAAATTCCCGACCATCCGTATCGTGGACGACAGGCAACGCGAATACCTGCGGGAAATCGCGCTGACCTTGCCGCCTGAAACCATGGTCAGGTTCAGCAAGGGCCTGTCACGAACGCAGCGCCAGAACCGGACCATCCATATGTGGTTCGGGCAAGTCGCGGGCTGGATGGAAGATCAAACAGCCGCCGAGGCGAAAGCTGAAAACAAACTCGAAATCGGCCTTCCGATCATGGAGTCGCACCGGCCCGAATGGATCGAGGAATGGGAACCGCTCTATGGGCCTCTGCCATATGGCCAGCGCCTCAAGCTGTTCGAGTTCATCCCCATGACCAGAAAGATGAAGGTCGCGGAAATGCGGCAGTTCATGGACGGAATGCAGAAGAAATACGCGCAGATGGGCCTGACCCTCATTGACCCCGACGCGCAGAAATACGGAGGGACGACATGATGCACCACCGGCCTATCGATCATATCCCCGAGCCTGCGGTTGGTGAGCGCCGCATGTGGTGCGCTGTCCTCGGCGCCGTGATCGAGGATTACCGCAAGGAATATGCGGCAGCTGTCAGGCGACAGAAGAAAGGCGAATTGAAGGGGCCGACGCCTGAAATGATCATCGCCGACGTGCGAAGGTATTTTGCAAGCAGGGACGCCCGTGAGGTCTGCCTGAATGCGGGATTCGATGAACTCCAGGTCGAGATGGTTCTGAAACGAGTGCTTGGAGTTGATGCCGAGACAATGCCCGTCGCCGGTCGATGGAACGGAGGCCGGAGGTCATGAAATTCTTAGTGAAGCCCGTTCAAGCCCCGATTGACCATTGGCCTTGCCGTGCTGATATGCTTTCAATTCGGGGATGAGGCACGTGATGTGAAGCAGTATGCCTACAATTTATAGAACCAGAAAATTGACCCCGATCCAGCAACTTATCTTCTGGTTCTTGACTGCAATCCCGCTCGCCAATTACGGACTGAGATTATTCCATCTGCGCCTTTTTTTACTCCCAGTCGAGCAACAAGTTCTTGCCACCCTCCCTGTCACTGTCTCTGAGGAACTTGCCAATTGGGCAATGTCCTGGCTTGAGTTTGCATTGATCTGTGTCTTGAACTACGCGGCGCTTATTCTAGTGTTTTTATTTATCTTAGTGCGAGAAATTATATGGCGATTGCGAACAAAGCCTGCCGTCACACTTGTTACAGTAAAATTGTTTCTTTTAATGGGCGGGCTGATTGCCGTGATGCTATTTGTGCTCTTTCTGTTTCTACATCCGGAGGCGGCAAAAGGTACCCGAGCCGACGTTCCTCGTCCATTTGCCGGAGCGATGATTACATTTGCGACACTCGGCGCTAACTGGCTAATATTCTTTGCCCTGATCCGACCGCAGCACTTGGACCATCTATTACGGCTGCAAATACGGCAGCGGCGTTAAACGGTCGCATTGTCCGCTTCGATGCCTTCCTGATTGCGCGCCGATCGCATGGCGAGCACAATGACTGGTTGGAGTCCTTACTTGCCGCGCGAAATTGCGGTGGTTGGCCGGCTAAGGCTGGCGCAGCAGTTATCTCTGCACCCTCGCCAGAAACTCTCGCATCCGCGTCGGGGCACGTCCCAGCAGGTGGGCAAGCGTCGGATCGATCCGATCAAACTCACCCGCCCGGGCCGCGCGGAAGTAGCCCAGCATGACGGCGATGGCACCCTCGGGCATACCATTCTCCCGTGCACCGCGTTCCAAGGCATCTTCCTCGACAATCTCCCGTGCAGTCGCCCGGCCCGTGACTTCCGTAGCCAGCCGCGCGAGGTCGGCGAGATCGAGGGCTTCGCTGCCTGTCAGTGGGGGGGTCGGGCCGTCGAATGCCTCGCCTCGCGCCAGCAAGATGGCATCGGCGGCGGCAAGATCGTCGTGGGTCGCCCAGGCCACCTTTCCGTCCTCGGGGCCGGTGAGTGTCCCTACCTCGAATCCCTTCGCGTTCATCGCAATGGCACTCGCCGCGTAGAAGCCGTGGCGCATGGATGTCCAGGGCAGGCCCGACTCCGCCAACATCGTCTCGGTTGCCGCGTGATGCCGCCCTGGCGGGAAGTGCGAGTCGGGCGCGCAGGAGACCTGGCTGGTATAGAGCACGCGGCCCACATTTAGCTCGCATGCTACGTCGATCGCCGTCTTATGCTGCTTCAGCGGATCTCCTCCTCTTGCCGCCGCATTCGAGGAGACCAGCAACACCCGCTCGGCGCCCTCCCAGGCATGACGCAGGCTGTCGGGATCATCGTAATCGCCTTGGCGCACCCGCACGCCAGCCTGCGCGAGGTCGCCCGCGATATCCGGGTTGCGAACGCTGACGCCGATGCGTTCGGCAGGCACATGTTGCAGAAGGTGTTCGACGATCCTGCGGCCAAGTTGGCCGGTCGCGCCAGTCACGATGAGCATGTCTCGTCTCCTTGGTGGGTCAGCCACGTGGTCAGCAATTGCGGGCTGGTGGGGAAAGATTGATTGTTCTTTTTATCTGCGACAATGCCTCTATTTTCGAATACCCTGTTCTCTATGCAGAACACTATGTCCAATGACGATCTGGCGGTCTTTCTCGTGGTGGTTCGGGAGGGCGGATTCAGGGCCGCGTCAAGACGGCTCGGGATCGCTCCTTCGAAGGTCAGCACGACGATCTCGCGGGTCGAGGCTGGCCTCGGCGTGCCGCTCCTGCGTCGCACCACCCGCAGTGTGGCCACGACCGACGCAGGTCAGGCACTGGCGGACCGGATCGCCCCCCTGTTCGCCGGACTTGAGGAAGCCTGCGCCGAGACCGCCAACACGGCGGGCCGCGTGCAGGGCCGGCTCAAGCTCAACGTGCCCGGAGCGGTGATGCCGGACATTCTTCCAGCGCTTTTGTCGAAGTTCCACGCTCGTCATCCCGACGTGGAGGTCGAGATCATGGTCGAGAACGGGCTCGTCGATATCATCAAGGCGGGCTGCGACGCCGGCATCCGCTATGACGACGTCCTTGAAAAGGACATGGTTTGCATCCCAATCGGCCCCCGAACCCAGCAGATTGCCCTTGCAGCGTCGCCGGCTTACCTGGACGCACGAGGTACGCCCCGGAGCGTCGAAGAGCTCACCCGGCACGATGCGATCCGCTATCGACTGCCGGATGGTCCTCTGCTGCCGTGGAGCCTCATCGATGATTCTCGGACGATCACCGTCCAACCTGCGACCCGCCTGATCCTGAGTGTGAACGCTCTCGACACGGGACTTCGCTACGCCAGGACCGGGATCGGCATCATTGGAACTTTCCGTAACTGGCTGGAGCAGGACTTCGCCGACGGGACGCTCGTTCCTGTTCTGCCGAATATGTGGCCCTCTCGGAGCGGCCCGCGTCTTTACTATCCAAGCCGTTTTACACCCGCGCCGCTCCGCGCCTTCATTGAAATTTGTCGCAGCGACAGCGTCTGAATATCTCAGTTCTACTCGCAACCGGGCAAGAATGTCAGATTTGCCCGCAACGCGAACCTATCTCTTCGAGATACTACGGCTTTTCCGGCCCCTAAGTAGATTGCCATGTATCACATAAATTAGATGACCCGTTATTACGAGTTGAGCAATCTTTCCATGAGGAGCGATATCCTCCCAACCCGTTAGGATGACATAAGTCGCGCCGGCGGAAAGCAGCAGAATTTGACTCCAGGCGATCGCCCGAGATGCTGGGTGCTCTGCCCGCCGGAGCCAATCAACTCCAGAACCGATGGCTCCAAGCATTCTTACAACAATATTCTCATCAGCCATCAAGTCCGCCAGAGCCAGTTCGCTGCTGCAGTGATGGTATCGAGAAGGGGAACGTCTGCAAAGTCCGCATGTCCGCCTTTCCAGATCGAGGCAAAAGCGCGGCGAAGTTCGCCGCAGGCGCAGCAAAAATCGAACTTTCAATATTCAAGCGCATTGCCGTTGAACATAACGCACGATTTGTGAGATTTTTTCGAGAATCATGCAGGCTTTGCGCACGCGACGTTGATAGGAACTCGATTAAGCGATGTCCGGAAAGGCCCTCAAGCCGCTGACCAAGATGCAGGAAGCGTTCGTCGCCGCCTACATGGAACTTGGCGAACAGACCAAGGCAGCCAACGTCGCTGGCTTCAAGCATCCGCAACAGGCCGGCGCCCTGCTTATGTCCAAACCCCATATCGTCGCCGAGATCGATCGCAGGCGGAAACGGCTGGAACAGCGCGTCGTCAAACCCGGCGAGGTCGTCAAGCAGACAGTCAATATCATGCGCGGCAACATCGCCGACGTGATGGACTGGGGCTTCACGGAAATCGAAGTCCAGAAGCCTGATGGCAGCACAGCCAAGATTCCTCAGCCATGGGTCCGAGCTATCCCGCGCGACGAATTGCCTCGTGAAGTCACGGACGCGATCGCCGAGGTCCAGCTTACCGACAAGGGCGCATTCAAGATCAAGATGCACGACAAGGGTGCTGCCATCGACAAGCTGATGAAGCACCTTGGTCTGTATGAGGCCGACAACCGGCAGCACACTGATGCTTTGGCAAAGCTGATTGCCGAGGTCCAAGGCGCGAGAATGCCGGTCAAACGGGCCTCCGACGACGCCCATGCCTCGAAGGAACCCAGCGAGGTCGATGAATGATCGCGCTGACCGTCAGAGACGAGCCGCTACCGGCACCGGATACCGAAGCAGGATGGCGAGCCGCGCTATCAGACCCGCACTGGCGTCTGTCCTCCGGTGTTCTCTACAAGATCCTCATCAAAGGCGACGACGACACGGAGGGACAGGTCGCGCCATTCCTCCCAAACCAAAACCAGATCGACTTCTTGCACGAAATGCGCCTGCGCAACCTGATATTGAAGGCGCGCCAATTGGGTTTCACCACCTTAGCTTGCATTTACGCTCTGGACCTCGCGCTATTCGTGCCCAACCAGCGCTGCGGCATCATTGCGCACCACCAAGACGACGCAGCTGTGATCCTGCGCGACAAGGTCAAGTTCGCCTACGACAATCTGCCCGAAGCCCTGCGCGAGAGGATGCCCCTCGATCGAGAAAGCGCGAAGGAATTGCTGTTCGCGCACAACAACTCCGGCATCCGCGTGGCGACTTCGGTGCGCTCGGGAACCATCAACTTCCTCCATATCAGCGAAATGGGGAAGATCGCGGCGAAATTCCCGGCCAAAGCGACCGAAATCGTCACCGGCTCACTCCCTGCCGTGCCCAAGACCGGCATCGCAACCATCGAATCCACCGCAGAAGGGACGGAGGGCGAGTTTTACAAGATCGCCACGCGGGCCGAAAACCTCGCCATGTCGAAGCAGCCAATCCCAGATGGCGAGTTCTGCTTCCATTTCTACCCGTGGTTCAAAGACCCTGGCTATGTCGCAGATCCCCGCCTGATCCGCATCAGCCCCACGCAGCATGAGTATTTCGACCGCATAGAGGTCGAGATGGATACCTCGCTGTCGATGCCTCAGCGCGCTTGGTATGTCCAAAAGCTGGAAGCCGATTTTTCCGGCGACGTGTTCAAGATGTATCGCGAGATGCCATCCACGCCGAAAGAGTGCTGGATGCGCAATACTGAGGGCAAGTGGCTTACCCGACAGCTTGACCAAGCCCGGCGCGATGGGCGGATCACCATGGTCCCGCACCTGCCCGGTCTGCCCGTTCACACGTTCTGGGACATTGGCGCCGGCGACGGCACTGGCATCTGGTGCATGCAGCAGATCGGCCTGGCATCGCGATTCATCCGATACATCGAGGGATGGGGCGAGGGATACAGCTACTACGTCAACGCCCTGCGCCAGACCGGTTGGGTTTTCGGTACGATGCACCTGCCGCATGACGCTGCCCAGACACGTCAGCTTGCCACCACCATTGGTCAGCCGATCCAGATGCTGCAGGAATTGGCTCCGGATTGGCGATGGACCATCGTTCCCCGCGCTCACGACTTCCAAGCAGCCGTGGAAACTCTGCGCGATCGCTTCCCCGAGGCATGGTTTGACGAAGAAAACTGCAAGGAAGGTCTGACCCACCTCGCGCTCTACAGCAAGAAGTTCAACACCCGGCTAGGCACCTTCATCGATCAGCCCGAGAAGGACGACGGACATTCCGAAGCTCCCGACGCGCTACGACAGTGGGCGCAAGGCTTCGATCCGCAGGCCGAAATTCACCGCACACAGCCCAATTCGAAACCACGTCGGCGCAAGGTTCGCCGCGCAACAGGGATGACAGCATGACCTCCGGCCTTATCACCCTCGACCGAACGCCAGCACTGGATCTGTCGGAGACACATTTCGAGCATGTATCGAACGGCATCCGCGTCATTGGCACATGGCTGATGGACGAGGAAACCAAGCAGGCGCAGCCCTGTCTGGTCCTCCTGCACGCTCTGCGCCCCGTGCGGCCGGGCAGGACAATCCCCTGCATCGTCGCGCTGGATCAGGCGTGGCGATGGACGCGCGAGAAAGGAGAGCCGGAGCATGTCGCCCGCCAGATCGCAAAGTGGCTGACGTCCGGCGCACTGCCGGGACACCCCGCCAACAAGCGCGACGTGTTCGCCGTCATGGACGCAGTTCAGTCGCGCCTCCACGACCTGTTCAAGATGCCTCCTCTGCCCGTGAAGGCCGCAATCCGCCACCGTGTCGCCCCTGCCGTGGGTGAAGTCGAGATCATCGAGAGGGACTCCGGGAAAACCATCCATCACGCCGAGGTCCGAGGGCATGTTCGAGATTGATTTCAGCAGCGGACACATCCTGTCCGACAAAGATACCAGCTACCAGCGGCCCGGCGAGGTCTTGTTCAAGGCTGACGGAGCAAAAGCCCGGTTGGCGAACAGCACCACGGCATCGCAGGCCGCACAACTCCACCCCCTCGACAGCGACCAGGCGATGGAATTGCACCGTCGCTTGCTTGCCACCTACCAGTATGAACTGGAGCGTCAGGCCGAGAACCGCATGGATATGGCCTTTGACGAGGACATATTCGACCATATCCAGTGGAAGCCCGAGGAACTCGAAGCCCTCCGCGCCCGCGGTCAGGAACCCATCGTGTTCAACATCGTGCAGACCACGGTGAATTGGGTTCTCGGTTCACAGCGCCGCGCCCCAACCGACTACAAGATCCTGCCACGCCGGAAGGATGGGAACGACTCCGCGCAGCGCAAGACGGAGTTGGTCAAACATGTCCGCGACGAAAACCATTCGGAAGAACAGGTTTCGCTCGCATTCGCCGATCAGGTCAAGGCGGGAATTGGATGGCTGGAAACAGGCGAAGGCGATCCCGCTGACGGTCCGATTGTTTTCGACCGTGCCGAGTCTTGGCGCAATATGCTGTGGGACAGCCGCGCGCAGCGCCGCGATCTGCAAGACGGCCGGTATATCTGCCGGACCAAATGGCTAGACCTCGACATTGCCACCGCGCTTTGGCCGCACCGGGCCGGCGTTCTCAAGATCAGCACTGAAACCCGCCTCTTGGCATCAGGACTGTCCGACTACGGCGACGAGGCCATGGACATGATCGAGGATGACAGCAATTTCGTCGCGCCCATGACTTCCGGCGGGCAGTATTGGCGCGACCGCATTCGCTGCATTGAGATGTGGTTCAAGAAGCCTCTGAATGTTCCAGTCATGTCAGGTGGCGATTTCAGCAGGGAATTGTTCGATCCGTGGAGCAAGGGTCATTGGGCTGACCTGCAGGCCGGTCGAGCCACCCTGGTCGAGAGGCCCCGAGAAGTTGTTCACGTCGCACTCATGACCGAAAAGGGCTTGCTGGACGTGCGCCAGTCACCCTACCGCCACAATCGTTTCCCTTTCACCCCCTTGTGGGGATACCGCCGGGGCCGGGACGGAATGCCATATGGCATCATCCGTGGCCTGCGTGACATTCAGCGCGACCTGAACAAGCGTGCAGCCAAGGCACTGCATCACCTGTCCAGCACCCAGGTCATGGTCCAGTCTGGTGCCGTTGATGACATTGAGGAACTGCGTGAGGAAGCGGGCCGCCCGGATGCCGTGATCGTCTACAAGAAGGGCTACGACATGCCCCAGATTGGTCAGGATCACAATCTGGCCAATGCCCATGTCGATCTCATGCAGCTTGACGCGCAGATGATCCAGCAGGTTGGCGGCGTCACGGATGAAAACCTTGGCCGCAGGACCAACGCCACCAGCGGCAAGGCAATTCTCGCCCGTCAGGATCAGGGCGCCCTGGCCACATCCCATTTCTTCGACAACCTGCGCTACGCCATGCGCTGTCATGGCGAAAAGATGCTAATCAACATCGAGCAGTTCTATACCGACGAGATGGAGTTCCGGATCACCAACGCACGCGGGAACCCGGAATATGTCACCGCGAACGACGGCAATCCGCGCAATGCC
The DNA here is from genome assembly GCF_003697785.1 of Paracoccus alkanivorans. Classification (GTDB taxonomy): domain Bacteria; phylum Pseudomonadota; class Alphaproteobacteria; order Rhodobacterales; family Rhodobacteraceae; genus Paracoccus; species Paracoccus alkanivorans. The sequence continues at coordinate 141,014 of NZ_QOKZ01000006.1, forward strand.
ATCGACATGATGAAGGCGGATTTCGTCATCGAAGAAGAGGATTGGCGCGCCACCAGCAGGCAGGCGCAGGCCGAGCAGCTTCTTGATCTCATGGAAAAGCTGGCCTCGACCGCGCCGGAAATCGTCATCCAGAACTTGGATCTGGTGATCGAGGCCCTCGACGTGCCTAAGCGCGACGAAATCGTGAAGCGCATCCGCCAGATTACCGGCGTTGCCGATCCCGACGAGGATCCCAACAACCCGTCGCCCGAATCCATCGCACAGCAGGAAGCCAAGGCGGCCCAGTCTGCCATGGAGCAGCGCGCGATGGAGGCCGAGATCGGCGAGAAGGAAGCCAAGGCAGCCAAGACGCAGGCCGAGGCCGCCCGGAACTGGCTCGGGTTGCGCAGCGACAACGTGGACCAGATCCACCAAGCCGTCGAAGCCGCGCTCAAATTGGGCGGCGCGCCGGCTGTTGCCGCCATGGTCGATGGATTCCTGCGCATCGCTACCAGCGAGGCTCAAGGCATGGGCATGCCCGGCGCATCTGCACCGGCACCGATGCCGCCAGTTCCCCCGCAGGAGCCGCCCACGGCCGCGCCTGTCCAGCCCGACGGAACACAACCCGTCGCCCTCCCCCACCCCGCTCCCGCTGGTGGGAGCGTTGCTGGTCAAGCAAGGACGTTCTCGATCTAATCGCCGACAGCGAGGCCGCATGGCAAGCAGCACTCAATGCCGAAACGCAGGCGCGCACGGAAGCCATCGGGGCTTTGCAGGAACAGATTTCAGACCTGACCACCTTCAATGACCCAGGCAACGTTGTCATTCCGGTTTCGTCGGACCCGGAAGGGAAGCCGACAACGGGGGTTCGGGCGAATACCGGCCGCTTATGGTCCCCGCTCGGGTTGGATATGAGCGCCGGACCGTTCTTTGCTGACCCTGGCAATAGCATCCAGGTTGTCGTGGAGAGCGAGAACCATGTCCCCATTTTCGGCGTGGATCTAGAGAACAACCGGGCTTGGATGCTCGACATAAATTTTGATGAATTGCAGGGACAAATTGATGAACTGCAGGAAGTTCTGTCTGGCATTGCATCGCTCAATCTCGACCCCGGAAACCAAATAGTGGCTATCTCCGAGGACTCGGCGGGGGTGCCGACGTCGGGCGTCACGAATGACAAGGGTCGCCTCTGGTCGCTGTTCGGGCTGGACATGAGGGGCCAGCAATACATCCAGGACCCCGGCAACAACCTGAGCACTTTCGTGGAAAGTGAAAACGGAGTGCCAATTCTTGCCGTGGAAACAGGCAACAACCGGGTTTGGGCGCTTGGATACCAGCTCGACTCGCCCATTGACCCAGGGAATAACCTGATCGTCCTGGTAGATGATCTGAATGGAAGCCCCATTATCGGATGGGACGCCGGGACAAACGCGCTCTGGATTGCCGGGGCTTCCGAAGATGGCGCCGGTAACGGCGGTTCGACCGTCAAGTTTGTAGATCCCGTGACCGGCGTTCAGCCCTATATGGCGATCCAGTCGGACGCCGTGATCCGCTACATGGATGGCGCGAAATGGCCAGGGCGTCTGATCGGCTTCGAGGAGCGGATGATCGGCCAGTTGCCACTCGCGATCGCGCAGACGCCGGATCCCGCGCTTGGCATCGTCGCCTTCGGCGGGGGAACGACCTATGTGCAGACGCCCGCGAATGGCTATCCGTGGCATGTGCTTGATACCGATCTATCCGCAGCTGGTGACAACCTTGAGGCGCAACGGGCAGCGAACGAGTTCCTGACCGGTGAAGATGGGGAAAACGACACGCTCTACACCATCTTCGCGCTTTCCGAACCTGTGTCATCCACGGTTGAAGCGGATGCCTTGTCCGGTTCCCCGGCGCGGCAGAGCATTCTGGGCAAGGTGACGGCGGCACAGGCTTCCGCAGAAGCCTTCGGGAAACGCCTCTACATCGACCGCATCCACCTGTCGCTGCTGGAAGGCCAGCCGAATATCTCGCAGGCGGCTGCCGATCTGCACTATGCGGGCGTGTCGCAGGACATGGCACTGGAACTGGCAACAGCAGCGAAACAGGCCGCGCTGCCCATCACGGTCGTTACGCAGTCATTCGGCACCCGCGACAATGGAGTGAGTAACGTTGCCCTGGCCGAAGGGCGGCTTCACTGGAACCACTGGTCTCTCGGGATTGTCTGCGCAACACCGCGCTACCCCTTCCCGTTGGTAGCCGGTTCTCCTGCTTTGCATACCGAGACGGCGGCGCTGCAAATCGCTGAATTGCAGAATATGGCGGCTCTGGCGAAGCTGGGTGGACACGGGACCGGATGGTTCTGCCCGTCGCTGGAAAACGCGACGATCACCGGCAATGTCATCACTGCGCAATTTGCGTCGATGGATGACACTATCGTTATCCGCGATGCCCTGAACCACGGCTTCACCATCGACGGAGACTCGGCAGGTGCCGTGATCACCGATGTTTCGGTGTCCGGTGTCTACGCCACCATCACCCTCGATATAGCGCCTGTCGATGGCGGCAGCGGGCTGTTCCTGAACTACGCCTACGGGCAGACCGGCGATCCGGGCGACGGCTTTGCCGCGAACCGGGGCAGCATCACCGACAGTTGGAGCATGGAGTCGCGGCACGGCGGCACCCTCTATCGCTACGCTCTTTCCAACCGTGTCGCCATCCTCGCAGCTTAAGGATCATTGATCATGGCACTCATCACCCTTCCTGTTACCGTTCCGGCTCCTGCCAACATCCCCCATGCAGATTACAATATCGGGCGGTTCGATAGCGTCAAAAACTGGCTGACTCTCCACAAGGGGCGTCATCAGGGCCTCAACATCGTCCCGCGCAAAGGTGCGGCTGCCGGAATTGGCCAAGGCGCTTTGACCTTCGAGGCAATCAACGGCTTCGAATATCCGATCTGGCCCGATGTATCCGGTCAACCGATGATCGACTTCAGCACCACGGAAACGTCCAATACATTCTCGGTTGTGTCGGCGCAGCGCCTCGATACAACGTCCGTCGAGCCTTGGGGCATCTTCTTCAATGGCAGCACAGGTGGCACCCCTCGCATCCGCCCTGTCATGGCGGGTGCCGGAGCGAATGCTGGTATCAGCGTTTCCACTTCAACGGTGACGAATGTTGGTTACAGTAGCAGCACTCCGAAGATGGCCGCAGGCGTCGGCTTCGCCGCCTATTACGTGTTCAAGTTCGCCAACATGAACGCTGCCGAGGTGCTGATTTCCTTTGATGGGCAGAACTTCACCAGCACAGGCGTCATCGGAGATATGGTGGGTCAAACCATCGACAACAATCTGGCCTTTCTAATTGGCGGCGCGAATACTGCCGAACGCATGAACGGGCCGGTTCTCGACTTCATGGTCATCGAGGGAGACATTTCGCAGCAGAGCGATCTGGCAGCCGCGATCCAGTCCTATGTCGAGAACGATCTGTTCGGAGGCGCGTAAGCCATGAATATCCTGTTCATCGCCTGCGACGACGCCTGCCACATCAACGGGCAGTTGAAGCAACTGATCTCCGGTTTCACGCTGCCGAACCTGGAAGCCCTCATGGCTTCCGGGACAAATTTCGAGCGGGCTTATTGCGCGGTGCCGATCTGTGAACCGGCCCGCGCCGCCGTGATGACTGGACTTTCCCCTGCCGCCACCAAGTCATTCGACTTCCAGGGGGGCTGGAAAACCTACATCCGTCCCGAGCAAATCTGGCCGTATCGCCTGAAAGAAGCTGGCTATTACATGGTCACGCAGGGAAAAATCTTCCACGGCGGAGGCCCACGCCCCGGCCCGCAACCGCAATGGGTCTATGACATTCTCTATGACGATGTTCCCTATGACTTCCATCAGGCCCAATATGCGCCGGATGAATCGCTTTCCACGGTGATGCCCGGTTACAGCAATGCCGTCGGAACGCCCCGGTCTTGGCCAGATGAAGTTCAGAACATGCTGTATGATTACCGGTTGGCAGATCGGGTGATCAATTTCCTGAACACCTATAGCGGCAGCAAACCGTTCTATTGCGAAGTCGGCTTCTACCGCCCCCACGATCCCCATGAAGCGCCGCAATGGTGTTTCGACGCCATCCCACTCGAAAACGTCCATATCGATGATGTCTGGATGCAGACTTGGGAAGGCTCAGCCTATGCTGATCAGTTCGTTCGTCAGTTCGGCGGTGGCCCCGGCAATGGTCTCGATCCGACGCAGTGGACGGAAGCGCAAAAGCTGGAACTGCGCCAGGCGATCCGCAACTATGCAGCCGGATACATGTTCATGGACTACAACCTTGGCCGGGTGCGAGATGCTCTTGCCGCCAGTCCCTTCGCCAATGACACGATGATTACGTTCTATTCCGACCACGGCTATCACACCGGCAGCCGGTCCCGCTGGCACAAGTTCACGCTTTACGAACAGGCAGCCCGTGCGCCACTGGTCATCAGTGTCCCCGGTCAGACGCCGCAGGTCGTGAACACGCCTGTCAGCCATATCGATCTCGGGGCAACCATTCTGGATTATGCCGGGATTCAGGTCGATTCCGGCTTCCGGGGCGTGAGCCTGCGTCCCTTCATCGAAGGGCAGCCGGGTGCAACGCATGATCCGGTTCCGACCTTCTGGTATGGTTCGTTCTCCATGATCGACAGCGACATGAAGCGAACCACGATCTACAACGATGGATCGTATGAGATGTATGATATTGCCAATGATCCTTGGGGATTTGACAATATCGCGGACAGCGATCCCGACTTCAACGCCAAGCGCGATCTCGCCATCGAAACCGCCTATGACTGGGGCTATCTGCTGGTCGAGAACGCGATTGACACCTCCCGGCCTTCGCTGTTCCAGAGCCTGCTCGGGACCGAGCCGACAGAGGTCCCAGTCTCTACATCCTTCGCGGCATTGGGCGATCTGCATGAATTGGGCAGGAACCCTCATTACAACCTGATGTATCGACATGCGATGACCCCCGGTGAAGTGATGAGGATGCCTGCTCATACGCGCAGCTTTCGTCGCTACGGCGCGACTACGCCCATCTCCAATTTCTCTATCGTCGCGAACGACGAAGATAACGAAATACAGATGGGGGGATCGTGGACGGGTGAGGCGTATTTCGGGGCCGGTGACGACACCCTAACCTCTGGCGCTGACGGTCAGATGACCGTCTACGGCATGGATGGGAATGACCTGCTCCAAGTGACCGGTGGCAGCAAGAAGATTGTCTATGGCGGGGCCGGTAACGACACCATCATCGGCGGTGGCACTGGTGACGAACTATATGGCGGAACCGGCGACGATGACATTCAGGGCCGTGACGGGGCTGACACGATCTATGGTGGAGCCGGGAACGATACCCTTCATGGCGGTGCCGGGAACGATATCATCCATCTGGACGGCGGCGCCGACACGGTGATCGGCGGCGGCGGTAGCAATACCTTCGTGGTGCATCGCAAGGGGCAGGTGTCCACCATCAACGACCTGACTGCCTCCGATACCATCGATCTGTCCGACTGGTCTGCCATTCAACCTGTCGCGGTTGCACAGCAAGGGAACGACGTGGTGGTGTCGGCGGCGCTGGAACGATTGATCTGCCTGAACACCACGGCGGCCACTGTTTCCAGCAGGATCACGGGCGCAACGGTGTCGTGATGGAACGGTGTTGGTGGTGGCGCGCTTCGTGTCTCATCAACTTCCTTTGTTTTGGCGATCCTGACGAACCTATGTGCAGCCGAGCTTGGCGGCGCGGCTGGTGGTATTTCGGGGATCTGATGCAGGTCGTATTCCGTGAGCCGCCCCACTGCGAACGGGTTCACCGGCACTGGCTGTCCCTGAAAAACGGGGTGGAGGAATAGCCACCATATCTGGTATGTTGCAATCACCGGGCACATAGGACGTGCGCCCATGCCGTAACGCATGAGGAACGTCCCTGTGTCTGATGAATTGAAATTCTGGATCGTGATTGTCGGCGCGGCCGTCGTCAAACTTCTCATCACCAAGACCCAATCCGTAATCCAAGCCGTGACCTCGATGGCCGCGGCCATTTTCATGGCCTGGGTTTTCACCGACCCAATCCTGTCTTGGCTGGAATGGCCCGCGGAAAGCTATCGGAATGCCGTGGCAGCCGTCCTGGCATTACTCGGTGACACTCTCATTCGCCGCCTTCTCGAAATCTCGAAAAGCCCGACGGCGGTTGCCGACATTCTCAAATTGTTCGGCGGGAGGAAGTGACATGACGTTCACCCTCTATCACGCGCGCCCGGTTCTCGACCTGATCGGGAAATATGAGGGCATCGGCAGCTATGACACGATCTATGGCGGGATCAGCAAAGATCTTCGCCCGGCAAAGCTGACCTCGATGACCGTCGCGCAGGTTGTCAGGATGCAGGAAACATGGCGAGCCAAGGGCATGAAGTCCACCGCCGCCGGCCTCTACCAGATCCTTTACAAGACGCTGCTGGCGACCATCCAGCAGATGAATTTCGACACGTCACGGAAGTTCGACGCCGCCACGCAGGACTCCATGGCCTATCATCTCCTGACCGGTCGCGGGTTCCAGCGGTTCCTCGACGGCAAGATCGACGCCGACGACATGGCGGTTGCCTTATCCAAGGAATGGGCTTCGCTGCCTGTTCCTCACGACATGCAGGGCGCGAACCGGTGGCTCAGGGCGGGGCAGTCCTATTATGCAGGCGACGGACTGAACAAGGCACATGCCTCCATCCGTGAAGTTGAGGTCGCGCTTGCCGTCGCGAAGGAACGGTATCGCTCTGGCGCACAGCCTTCCGATCCGGTCAGCCCACCGGTTTCCGATCAAGACCCGATCAAGAAACCCGCCGAATCCCCCTCCCCCGGAATGCTGGGCGCCCTGCTCGTCGCAGCCGCGTTCTGCGCAATCGTTCTCGTGAAAGGATAAGCCATGTTCAATCTCATCCGAGAGATTTCCGAAACCGTCCAGCTTGCCAACAGGATCGCAAACGATTCTGGCGGCAACGGGCCTCGCTGGTCGGTCTTTGTCACCAACCGCAGTTTCGTCGCCCAGGTGTTCACTGTGGTGTTCATGGTTCTGGCGCTCTGCGGCGTTCCCTTGCCCATCCCGGCCGATGTGGCGGCCGACACTGCCTATGGCATCGCCAGCGCCGTCATGGCGCTCTGGGCGGGCGCGGAGCGGCTTCTGGGACATACCCGCGTCATCTGGTCCCGCAGCCAGGCCAAGCGGGCGCATGACGAAGCCACGGCACTGTCGGAGCATGACAGGCTGTCGAAAGCCCTAAAGGACACAGGCGCGCTGTGAAGGCGCGCCGGTTGCTTCCGTATTGGTGGAAACGGGTGCGGCGGCGGTGAGCGTGATGCAGACGGCGGGGGCCTGAGACACGTTATTCCCCCGCCATCGAGGCATCATGCTTCCGGGCACGACGCCTTAGGCTATATGGCTGTTGGTTGAGAGACTGTCCATGTCCAACGCCGCGCCCGCATATCGGCTCGATATTCGCACGAATCGTTAGGCAGCCATTTTATCGATGTCTCGAAGGTTTGGCGTTACCCTCGGCCTTATCTCCGACAAGTTCACTGAGTTTGAAACCGTGCTCCTGCGCGACCTCTTTCAGTGCTTTTATCGCATTGGATTTCTGCAGTTTTTCCCGGTTTTCTATTTCAGAAACCAGCCGTTTTCTCAACGCCAACAGCTCATCGCGGTTCATCTCATAAAAAGATGCAGGTTCCATGATTTCTCCCTCCCCTATGTAATAGAATTTTAACAGCCACCTTAATAGTTGACCACTTGGAAAAACCATCCGAAGGATTGAAGGTCTCTGTTCTTGCTGCGAAAAATAGAACGTGCATTCCGCCGCCGCACTTTATCAATGGAGAATATGGCGCGGGCGAAGCTGCGGGAGAGGCTGGATGCGATCACCGGGCGGGATTGTTTGTCGGGGGCTGGCGCGCAGTGAGGACGTGTCGGGTTTTGCCCTATTGGTGGAGGTGAGTGCGAAGATTGCCAGCAACGGTCTGATTTGAAATTTACCCCGTCATACTAGCAGCTTTGATTTGCGCGAGATCGCATTTGGCCTTATAGTGAAAGCATGGATTACTTTGTTGTCGAACTCCGCCATGGAGAAAATAAACAGGTCTGGATCGCATGTAGCGAAACAGAGGAAGACGCGTTGGAACTGGCGCGCGAAGCACCAGAGGCTTTGCCGAACGCCAGAGCGGAAGCGAAAATCCTGACAGGTGAGCCGCCCTACTACTTGAGTCCTGGCACTGTGGTGTTGTGGGTGCCATGACCTCGCAATAAATCCAGATTCGGGAACTAGTATACTAAGTTGGTTGGCGCTTGGCCGCTGGTGATTTGATAAGCTAGGATTCGGCTATCCCTCCACTCTCTTCCCGTCTGGGATATTTTGGGTCGGACGAGTTTCCACCCACACCGTCATGTGATCTGCGCCGAGCCGTCCACATATCGTGCAGCGCGCTCGAGGCAGGATGTAGTCCCGGTGCATCCACGTGGTCAGCGTGACGACTGCGTGATGCCCGCAGGCGCAGTATAGGTTGCGCATGCGTTTGAATTGGCGCGCGTGGCCATAGCGCCCGACCTGCCGAGCCAGCCGTGGCGCGAGGCGGTTATAATTCTGACGAAGGCTCAATCCCGCCTCGGTCGCCAGGGCAACCGATTGCCTGCGGGCACGCTCATAAAGCCGGGCATCTATGGGATGCGCGATATTCTTTTCCATCACCGTCGTGTCCACGCTCACCCGTTTCAGGCTCTTGTCTGTGACTGCACCTGAACTGCGTGCCATGGTCAGGCCGGACTAAGCAGTCTTTTGAACGCCGCGCATGTAATCGGCATCATAGCATGTGATGGAAGACGGTTGACTTACCTGCGATTCTCGAGTTCGAATACACACATCAATCTACAATTTGATAGAGACTCCAAATATTAGGTGGGAAAATGGCAAACGTTACACTAAATTTAGTCGCGATTAATGGGCAAGGGCAGCTCCATACATATCCAAATAAGGAGTATGAGGAAAAGAACCCAGTAGATCACTGGGCTAATCTGGTTTTCGATGAGATAACCACTATTTCAAATGGGCATCATGTTCGTTTAGGCGCTGGTTACGATACGTTCAATTTCACCAATATCGACAATGTGAATAATGTGATAGTCGGTAGAATAGAGGACTTTGATGCGTCGCGGGATGAGATAAGAATTGAGGGTGAATTGTTAGATTTCAACAATCTTCCGAGTTACGTGAGAATCGTTGAATATAATGGCGACCATAATGATCCAGGAGCGGATCCACAGCAATGGATATTGATAGATACCGGTGACGGAAAGATTTTTTACTCCCTAGAGGGAGCCAGAGTGGATATGAATGGAGACGGCGCATCCCAGGAAGGAGATCAGGAGGCACATTTCATTCATGAGGGCAATATTCCAAACTTTTCGACGTTAAAAGATGTAAAGTATACAGATCCTATCAATTTTGTTCCTGACGGTTATACTCCAGATGGTGGAATTGTCTATAATGATGAATATAATTTTGATTTAATAACGCATGATGCAAAAGCGGCCGATGTTCTCGAAGTAATAGCCGGGAGTACCAGCGGTGACCTGATTGCGGCTGGACTTAACGATGACACTGTTGAGGCCAAAGGTGGACATGATCATGTTTGGGGTGGAAGCGGGCACGACACTGTGTTCGGGCAAGGGGGCGCTGATACGCTGGAAGGAAACTTAGGTGATGATCGTCTAGTTGGAAACGTAGGTAATGATCTTCTTCTTGGCGGAAACGGTCATGACACGTTGATTGGCGGAGATGGCAACGACGTGTTGGTTGCTGGCAATGGGCACGACATAATTGAAGGGTCTGCGGGTAACGATAAACTATATTTCGGCAACAGATCCCATGACGCTGGTGGTTGGGGTGAGAATATTGCCCGTGGCGGCACTGGCGCTGATCAGTTTATATTTGAGGGTGTATCTGGCTGGACTCGTGTCGAAGATTTTGAGAATGGTATCGATAAGTTCCGCTTTACCGACCCGAATATAGATAGCATGTCAGATCTTACAATTACTCGATATGCCGATGAAAATAAGGTTATTATAAATTTCAATGATGGCGTCATTCGTGTAGATATCGAAAATGTTAACGCAATTGACGCGAGTGACTTCCTGTTTAATTAAGGATATCACTATAGCCCCGCCAGTTCGTTGCTCGAGTTGGCGGGTTTTCAGTTTGATGATAATTCTCAGGAGCCAAACTGTTCCGGATAGATCCTACTATTCGAGGGACTGCATCAAATTTGAGATACCTCTTGGGTCCTAAGTTGCATCACGATAAAATGGATCATCAATCTCCGGAAAACCGAGATCCGAAGCACTAATCTCACCTCTCGCAGCCGCCAACCCGAGTAAGAGCTGCTGCCTAGCCTCGTCTATCAAAGCGCGAGACTTTAGGAGTTGTGCGGATACAGACGATATTTTTTGTGTGTTCTTCTCTGCTGCACATTCAACCCGGCGCTCCAAGCACTGTAGATAATCATCAGTAAGCAAACGGATACTCTGTAGTATATCTGTTACTGCCTCCTTGTGAGACTGCGGCACTCCTTCGACACGCATAACCACATTATCCTCAGATTCAGTCCATTCCAGCTTGGTTTTCATCGACTCCATCTCCATCATGTATGTATTGCAAATCTTGCTCGAACAGATCATCCAACAGTTCAGGATCCCACCCTGCATTGCTTAATAATCGTTCCTTCTTTCGACCTGCAACACGGCTTTCAGTTGCCGCACTTGCCATTATGTCCGTTACGATGCGCCCGCCGCTTACACTTTTGCATAGCTCTGATATAATCCAATCCGGACGCTCGGCATTCCATACAATTAGTTGGCTATTATCAAGCAGGCATGACTTCAGCCCGCTAATCATAGGAATCCAAGAGGGAATAACCTCAACTGGGCTTGTGTTTCTTGCCGTCTTTAGGTGGTTGGACAAGTATGACACATGATCCACTATGAACAAGTGAAATACAACGTCAAAGCCAGAGAATATCGATTGTAAAAAATTAAATTTATAGATGGCTTTCTTGTATACATCGCCAAAATTTAAAGGTGCTCCCGTGTAGAGGAACTTGGGCCTAGAAAACACGAGAACATCAGCGGAGTCACTAAATTTTTTTACCGCCTCTTCTGCGGTTGTTCCATCCGCCGCTGAAATAGCGTTCTTGAAATTTAGTTCAAACTCATCATCGTTGATAAAATGATACCCACTCTCAGAAACATCTTCGCTAACCGCCTGCATGACGTCACCGATTATATTCTCTGAAACTGCGTCGACACCAATATGAATATGTACAATTTTGTTGCTCATTATACGTCTCCAAATCCGGAGTTCTGAGCGATCTTTCTGCACGTGTCGTAAATCCGAAATTCTTTTTCCCAGAACATTGCCAAACTGGCTTTCGCCAACTCAGAAAGTTCAACCGCAGTCCCTTGAGGCGCCTTGTTGGAGCTAGGTATTATTGCTTTGCCCGCATCAAAACCCATGGTTTTAACTATCTTTCCCCAGTGACGCTCAATATTGCGAGTTTCACAACATAGCAATATATTCTGCTTCTTGTCCTCGTTGAGCAACGCTTCAACAGAGCCAAGATAATGTTCATGTGAGAGCGCAAGATGGAAAATATTCTTAAAGGCGAAATTTGCTGCCGACTTTAGCCTGTCGTCTTCACTATAAAGTGCTTCAGCCAATGAGTTTGGATTGTGAAAATACTGAAAAGCCACTGCCTCAGCAGCTGTCCAGTTTACATCGTAAACTGGCCTTCCCTGACGCAAACGAGAGTAGAACGCCGAAACAAAGCGTTCCTCCGGATGACGAAAGAAAAAAGCGAGTTTTCGCGTTGGGCCATAGGCTTCGATAGACTTATTTAAGGTCATATTATGGCCGGAGAGAATTACGTTCTTTTCCCTTGCTTCGTTCTGAGAAATTTGGGACTTTAAGAACGTCCCCCCAGTTTTCCCGATATGTAGGAAGCAGATGATGTGATTCGCGTCCTGATCGCTTCCAGACTCATGCTCGTTGTAAAGACTGGTTTGGGCTTTTTCTATTTTATCAATCAAGGATGTGCGGATATTTCCGATGTCGTCAGAAAGGAATTGAACATTGTTCATGTTTGATAAGGCATTAATGTCGGATATGTACAATTCCATCATTTCTCGCCTTTGCCGTTCGGTGAACAGCTCGAAGCTGTCTATAGATGAGAGCCGGTCGGCAGAGCTATAAGCTCCTCGTTCCGATAGGGTTCTAATTAGGGTATTTTGATCAAATCCGGAATTATGCTTTTTTCGCTGGAAAGACGTTTCTTTAAGGGCTTGCCATTTGCAAACAGCGATGAGCTGTTGCTTTGGGTTTTCTGTCTTCCATTGAAACTCTCGAACGTATATTTTAACGTCCTGTGGGAGTACTGCGCGGACGTCTTCTACAACTTGAGCCCAGCCTCGTTTTGAAGCAGCGATTTTGTTGATTTGTTCTGCGGAGGGTAGATCGATACCGCTTTTTTGTATGCAGAATGATATGGCCGACTTCCAGTAATCTTCATGGTTGCGGATTGAGATATATACCCTCTCTACTCTGTCGAATAGATGCCCGATCCTTTGCAATTTTTCTCCAGCGTCGGGGTATAATTTCGATGAAGAAATATTATTCTCCATATATCCAATTATATTTTCGTCACTATAAATTGCACCTTTGCCCTTAGGTTTAAAGTAATCAAATCTTACTTCTCTGGACCTAGGGGGATATAGCAAGTCATATCCAGACTTGCGGAGCTTTTCGTCGTTCTGATGGAGATACACCTGTAGACCAGTCGTGCCAGTTCGATGTGCGCCGAGGTGCAATATCACATTTTTAGTCATCTCAATACTTCCGAATAGTTTTTGCGCTCGAACTTGTTTGTCTGGATGGTGTCATTGAACTCATCGTCTCGAAACAATATCCCGTTTTCTCTTTATTGCCCATTGCCCGTACTCATCGAGATGGAGAAGCGCATATTCTTCGTGTTCGCAGAACGCATATAATGCGTTGTATATTTCTCCAACCTGGCCGTTGTTTGATATCCAGCAGTCATCACCAAGAATGATGCCATCATCAGAGAGGATCGTGTCAATGTGCTTTAAATCCGCTACAACATCCTCAAATTTATGGCTAGCATCTAGATAGACCCAGTCCAGCGCATTTGGGGAAAGACTCTTCAGCCATTCGGTCGAAAATTCTTTAACGACCTCGCAATCGCAATCCATTTCTTTTGCGCGAATTGCCGCCGCCTGTTGTGCGCCTGCTGTTGGGACTCTTACATGGTTTGTGTACGCGCCCCAATTAGGAAAGTGTGATCCATGTAATTTATCCCAAGGGTCGACCAAGAATAGCTTTTTCGGCTTGCAAACTTCGGCGAGGATAGGAGCAAACAATCCCGTAAAAACACCTATCTCTGCGCCGGTACGGCCTTTTGGAACAAGGCGTAGAACACTCCGGCGCTTGTTCAATCTGTGGCGCCCGGAACTTTCGGCGATGCCGACTTCCTGATACGTGTTAAACAGCTGATCCCATCCACTAGGATCAGCTGAGGAGAGATGTGAGTTGTGAGACACGATGATGATCTCTCTGGTTGATATCTTGCATGTTTCGAACCGCCAACCTAGGGCTTACGTGGGGGGATTGCAAAGCACATCGAGTTGTTGCGTAAGCTTCTCTCGCGCAATGCAACTCAATGTACCTCCGACTGTTTCGACTAGCTGTCGTGGTGCTTTTCCAACTTGTCCGGTCTCGTTGATGAGGAGGTAGGGGGCCGCTTCGAGCCCTATATCGGCAGCCCGTCTATCTTGGCAAGCCGCCCGTATCGTACCGTTCCATTGTATGCACAGCGCTCCCTGAACCAGCTTGGGCGCAAGCTCCTGATTCTATGGGCGTTGATGTTGCGACCGCCCGCCGATGGCATCTCTGTGCCAAGGTGGGTCTGTGATGATCCACAAAGGAGGGCGGTTATGTCGGAGATTGTCACGCCTCTTCAAGTGGTTTGAACTCGGCGCCGGCATTCGCGATCCGCGCACACAGATTTTCCACATGAGCACGAGCGTCCTCGATGTTGCCGAACCATTCAGACCAGCACGCCATGTCGGTCTCATCGGCAATATCGCGCTCCCAGAAATCCAGAATGTCTGCCAATGTAGCCGCGTGTTCAGGGCAGAAGGCGCATTCGCCAGCCGGCTGAAATTTGTCGCCGGGATAGATTCGCTGGCCGCATTCTTCACAGATATACAGATGCTCGCGGTCGGTCATGGCGAACCTCCGGCATTTCGTCCCATGTGCGGCCGTCCAGCAGGCGACCTGCGCGCTTCTTGCCGACCTTATAAACAAGGTTTGTTGAGTGACCTGTGAAGCTGTGGGCAGTGAGCCTGTCGGCGCGGTCATCGCCACAGACCACATAGCGCCGCATCCAGTCGCTCACGTTCCCCCACCGGTCAGTTATTGGCCGGTCCTGCGTCATTCCGAACGCATCGCCCGGTGCCCACTCGCCCCATTGCTTAAAATGGAACGCCACGCTCGCCGCCTGGCACTGATCGCGCAGGGACCGCGCCCACGCCGGGTGTATCGGCCGCGCGCCGGGACCGCTCTCGCCACCGACGATAACGAGGTCCAAACCGTCTATGATGCCACCGCCTATGTCCTGACGCTCGTACCCGTCCGTACTTAAATGAGTGGATACTCCTGGCAGAATAGGTTGAACACCGATCCAATGTCGCAGATCCACCTGACCCAGCAGCGGCTCCATCGACAGGAATCGCACCGCCGCCGGGACCGCCAGCAGCTTCGGAATATCCCGGTCGGCCTCGGCCTGATCGGTGACGGTGCAGCCAAGCCAGACATTCGGATACAGCCGTTCGAAGTCGAACGGCACCGGCAGCATGTTCGCGATGTTGCCCGGCCGTTTCGTCAGCAACATCCAATCCAGATTCGGCGTCTGGACAATCAACTCCCACAGATCGCGCCGCCATTCGGTCGGCACTGCGTTGTCAAACACATCCGCGAGGCTGGCACAGAACACACGCTTCCGTTCGCCGGCTGCTGCCGCGGCGCGATCCCATGCCAAAGGCTTACGCCAGTTCGCCTGGCTGGTGCACTTCCGCTCGCCGTGTGGCCCCCATTCGACCCGGCCATAGCGCGTGTCCATCATCGCCTCGGCATAGCAATGGTCACAGCCCGGCCCGACCTTCTGGCAACCGATCCACGGGTTAAACGTGTGATGGGTCCACTCGATCTTGCTGTTCTCAGCCATGGCGGATTCTCCGCCATGACACCCCCGATTTACGAAGTGTGCTTAGGTTCACTGAACCTGCGTGAACCTGATTTCTTTGGACAGACATAGAACATCCCCTGTATAAGAAGCGTTCTATTGGCTGAATTTCAGTATCTTGGCGGGCGGCGGCTTCGTTCACATCGAAGATGTCAGCGGTTCAAATCCGTTATCACCCACCATTATCCCAATAGCCTGGCTGCCATTGACAAAGCGCCCTCAGGTTCAATGAACCTGCAGCGGGCCGCTTTCGGGCAATAGCCCGCTCCAGGCCGATTGCGTTGAACATCGCACAGATATGATTAACCCGGGCAGGCCGCTCCGGTGTCGATCCAGGCCTGCGTCAACTGGCCGAACAGTTCCTGCGAGCCCGGAGCGGGGGTGCGGCCCTCGCCCGGCTCCCAGCCCCAACCGACAAGACCGTCCTCGGCCATATGCTCCTGCAGTTCCTCCAGCGAGCGGCCGCCATTGCGTTCCGGATCCTTGAGTTGCTCGCAGATCTCGCCAAGGCCAAGCCCCGCCCATGCCATATCAACCGGGGCGAGCGACCATGGCTCGTGGCCGGGAATGCTCTCGACACCGCCGACGCCGGTGGTCTCGAAATTCTCGGAACCGTGACAGGTATTGCAGGTCATGCCGGGCGCACCGAAATCGGCGTCGCCGCGCACTACCGGGGGCT
Organism: Paracoccus alkanivorans; assembly: GCF_003697785.1. Lineage (GTDB taxonomy): Bacteria > Pseudomonadota > Alphaproteobacteria > Rhodobacterales > Rhodobacteraceae > Paracoccus > Paracoccus alkanivorans. The sequence continues at coordinate 157,046 of NZ_QOKZ01000006.1, forward strand.
CGTGCGGCTGCATGTCGTCGCCCTGTGTCGGGCCGCCCTTGGGGTGACAGTTCAGGCAGCGTGGATGGGTAAGGACCTTGCCCATCTCTTCGAAGATCGCGGCAGAGCGTTCGGTCTGATCCTCGATGCTCTCGAAATCGTCGGGCGCGCGCAGATCCTGCGCCATCGCAGGGAAGGCCACCGCCGTGGCCAGCGCAAGCGAAAGGGGGAAGCGTTTCATGCGGGTCTCCTTTCTCATGCGACCGGGATGATGGGCAGGCGGCGATAGGCATTGCCGGTCATCCGGCGCCACGCATTGGCGATGGCCGGGGCGATCGGCGGCGTGCCGGGCTCACCCACGCCGGTGGGCGCCTCGGCAGAGGCGATGATCGCCACCTCGATGGCGGGCATCTCGGGGAGGCGCAGGATGCGGTAGCTGTCCCAGTTCCGCTGCCGGATCAGGCCGCCCTCGTCCAGCGTGACTTCGCTGTAGAGCGCGGCGGACAGGCCGTAACCGATGCCGCCCTCCATCTGCGCGCGCACGACATTGGGATTGACGGCCAGCCCGCAATCGACCGCGCACCAGACGCGGCGGACATGGGGAATGCCGCCGCGGTCCTCGATCTCGGCGATCTGGGCGACATAGCTGCCGAAGGATTTCACCACCGCCACGCCATAGCCGTAATCGCCCGATTGGTCGGCCATCTCGGCCACGCGCTGCAGCACGGCCCTTTCGCGGGGATGGTCCTCGCCCATCAGCGCGAGGCGGCCCTCGATCGGATCCTTGCCGGCTTTCTCCAGCAATTCGTCGATGAAACATTCGACCGCAAAGCCGGTATGGGTATGTCCGACCGAACGCCACCACAGCGTCGGGACCGGAGATTCCATCTGCGCCCAACGCAGCCGGTGATTGGCCATGGCGTAATGCAACTCGTTCGCACCCTCGAAGGCGGTGGAATCCGGGCCGCCCTGCAGCATCGCCTCGAATGGCGTGCCCATGATCACGGATTGCGTGGCGATGCCGTGATCCCATGCCTTGATGCCGCCCTGATCGTCCAGCGCGGCGCGCATGTGATGGACCGTCAGCGGCCGGTAATAGCCGCCCTGCACGTCATCCTCGCGCGTCCACATCAGCTTGACCGCGCCCTTGCCATTGGCCTTGGCGACCTCGGCCGCCTCTGCGGCGAAATGCGAGTCGGGCGTGGCGCGGCGGCCAAAACTGCCGCCTGCCAGCATGGTGTGCAGGCGGACATTCTCGACGCCGAGGATCTTGGCGATGGTGCCCTGGTCCCCGGTCTGCATCTGGCTGCCCATCCAGACCTCGGCCTCGCCGTCGCGCAACTCGACAACGGCATCCAGCGGCTCCATCGGCGTATGGGCGAGATAGGGGAAGACATAGGTAGCCTCGACGACTTCGGCGCCCTCAAGCGCGGCCTCGACATCGCCGGACTTGGTGATCTCCCATTTCCCACCCGCCTTGGCGGCGGCGGTCCATTCCTCGATCATCGCATCGCTCGAACGGGTCTCGGCCTCTGCCTCGTCCCACTCGATTTCCAGCGCGTCGCGCCCCTTCAGAGCGGCATAGGTATTGTCGGCATAGACCGCGACGCCGGTCGGCACCTGCGCGACCTTTTGCACCCCGGCAACCTGCAAGGCGGCGCTGTCGTCGAAACTCGCGGCCTTTGCCCCGAACTTGGGCGGATGGGCGACCACGGCGGTCAGCATGCCGTCGCGATAGACATCCAAGGTGAACTGCGCCGAGCCATCCGTCTTGGCGCTGCTGTCCACCTTGGGAAGATCGGTGCCGATCAGCCTGAACTGGGCGGGATCCTTCACCGGCGGATCTTCTGGTGCGGTCTGCTGTGCCGCAGCCTCGGCCAGTTCGCCGAATGTCGCGGATTGACCACCCGCGCTGACGATACCCTTGTCGATGGTGATCTGATCGGCGGGCACGCCAAAGCGCTCGGCGGCGGCGGCGATCAGCATCGCCCGCGCCCCCGCCCCGGCCTTGCGCATCTGCATGAAGCTGTTGGCCATCGCCGTCGAGCCGCCGGTGCCCTGCATCCCGAAGGCGAGATTGGCGTATTTCTCGACATCGGCGGGCGCGGCGGCGGCGCGCATCTGCGACCAGTCGGCATCCATCTCTTCGGCGACAAGCGTGGTCAGGCCCGTATAGGGTCCCTGCCCGAACTCGATATGCTTGATCAGGACGGTCACGGTATTGTCGGGGGCAATGCGGATGAAGGCATTGGCCGACAGCTCGCCCGAGCCCTCGGGAAGTTCGTTGAAAAAGGCGGCCGCGCCGGATTTCTGCTGCGCGCGGGCAAGTCCCGGAAGGGCGACCGCGACGATCAGCCCGGACAGGAAGGCGCGGCGGTTGGTATGGATATTCATGGCTCAGCCCTCCAATGTCCTGGCGGCGTCGTGGATCGCCTGCCGGATGCGGACATAGGTGGCGCAGCGGCAGATATTCCCGGCCATCGCGTTGTCGATATCCTCGTCGCTCGGCGAGGAGACCTGCTGCAAAAGCGCTGTCGCACTCATCACCTGACCGGACTGGCAATAGCCGCATTGCGGCACGTCGATAGCGCGCCATGCCGCCTGCACCGCCTCGGCCTCGGGGCCGCTCAACCCTTCGATCGTGGTGATATCCGAACCCTCGACCATGGAAACCGGCGTCACGCAGGACCGGCGCGGCGAGCCGTCCAGATGCACCGTGCAGGCACCGCATTGCGCGATTCCGCAACCGAACTTGGTTCCCGTCAGGCGCAATTCGTCCCGCAGAACCCAGAGCAGCGGCGTATCGGGATCGACATCGACGCTGCGCTCTTCTCCATTGACTGTGAAGCTGATTGTCATGCTGGCATTCCTCTGCTGGCGAGCAAAAGGTTAACGCGAAACCGGACGGTTTACGAGTTCTTGAAATCCGCGTGTTTGATCCCATGTCGGTTAATCATGCCATCGGCGAACACGTCCTTCCCTTCTTCTTTGTGCAAATTCTTTGTGCAAATACCTGCCAGGGGTAGGCATCCGCCACGAAACGCGTGAAACAGCCGGAACAAGACCCGCAACCCTCCCGCTTTGACGCCCGCTCTTCCCCGGCCTATGAGGCAAGAGGCGGTAGCGAGGGAAACGGCCATGAAGATCTGCATTCTCAACACCGGCGGCACGATCAGCAGTGTCGGCTCCCCTCTGGCGCCCATGTCCGCCGCCCGCTTCAGCGAAGCCGCCAAGGCCATCCTGACACCGATGATCGCGGCTTCCCTGCCGGACATGGAGCTGCATTTCGACAGCTCCCTGCGCTTTTCCGATCATGGCACGGGTGCGCTGGACAGCACCAATCTGCAGCCCCGCGACTGGTGCCGGATCGCGGATGCGGTGCTGAATGCCTATGCCGATCACGACGGTTTCGTGATCCTGCATGGCACCGATACGATGGATTTCACCGGCGCCGCCCTGCCGCTTTTGCTGAACGTCACGGACGATCTCGGCTTCGGCCGTGCCGTCCTGTCCAAGCCGGTGATCCTGACCGGGGCGCAGCTGCCGATGTTCCGGGACACGCCCGAGGGGCTGGTCCTGAACGCGGGCAGCGACGCCTTCACCAATTTCTGCGGGGCGCTGGCCTGTGCCCGGCTGCGTATCCCCGAACTGGCGCTGTTCTTCGATGGCAAGCTGCTGCGGGGGAACCGGGCGATCAAGGTCTCGGCCACGCGTTTTGCCGCTTTCGAGTCGCCGCATCTGCCGCCGCTGGCCGAGGCCGGGATCGGGACATGGCCGGGTCATGCGAGCGCCCTGCCCGGCCCCGCCGCGCCGCATCTGTCGCTGGACGATCCGGAGGCGCGGCAGATGGTGCGCGACCGGCTAAGCGCCATCGACACCGCGATCGACGCGCATCCGGTGATCGAGATAAACGCCTTTCCGGCCCGGTTCGGAGGAGGCAGCCTCCCCCTTGCCCGCATGATCGAGGATGCCGTCGCGGCCGGGGTCAGAGGGATCGTGCTGCAATCCTATGGCGAGGGGAATTTTCCCTCGGGCGATACCGGCGATGCCAGCCAAGGGGCAATCTGCAAGGCATTGAAGGCGGCCACGCAGGCCGGGGTGATCGTGGTTGACGGCACTCGCGTCATCGGCGGGCAGGTCGGGGAATTTCATTACGCGGCAGGCGCATGGATATCCGAGGCCGGAGCGGTCAGCGCGGGCGACATGACCCCGATGGCCGCATTCGCCAAGACCATGATCCTGTCCGCCGCCGCCGAATATCACGGCTGGAGCGCCGCCACCCTGCGCGCGGTGATCCGGCGCAACCTGGCAGGCGAATGCAGCTTTGCCGACCGGCTGGACAGCCGCCTGAACCCGGTGCTGAACCCCGGACAATCCCTGTCCGCCGCGGATGGCGCAGCACGGCTGGTCAATGATCCCGATCACGGGGCCGCATTGATCGGCGTGGAGGGGAAAGCACTCTGGTCCCCGGCCTCGGGCCATCCCGGACGGCTGATGCTGTATCCCGATGGCAGGCTTTCATATCTTGCGCCGGATGGGGCAGTCCTGTGGCAGCGGGCCGCACCGGAAAAGCCGTTGACCGGGGCCTGCCTGCTGCTGCGCTATGACCGGCAGGGACAGCCGGTGCTGGAGCTTCGCGATGCCTGCGCCACCCTGACGGCAAGCATCGCGCGCTGAGCCGTTACTGGACAGCGCCCGGCGCAATGCCTAAACCGGCTGGAACGCCTTGCCGTCCGATCATCCGGGGAACGCCATGCCGCCGCGCCAGAAAACTTCGATCGCCATTGCCGGGCTTGGCTATGTCGGGCTGTCGAATGCGGTCCTGCTCGCCCAGAACCATGAGGTGCGCGCCTTCGATATCGACCCGGCGCGGGTCGAGATGGTCAATAACCGCCGCTCGCCCATCGAGGACCGCGAAATCTCCGAATTCATGGCCGAAAAGCCCCTGCATCTGACGGCCACCACCGATACTGAGGCCGCGATGAAGGGGGCGGAATTCGTGATCGTGGCAACCCCGACCAATTACGATCCACGGACGAACCGCTTCGACACCTCGACGGTCGAGGCGGTCATCAGCGATGCACGCCGGATCGCCCCCGAAGCGACGATCATCGTCAAATCCACCGTGCCGGTGGGTTTCGTGACCCGTATGCGGGCCGAGACCGGATTCGAAGGCATCATCTTTGCCCCCGAATTCCTGCGCGAGGGCCGGGCCTTATACGACAACCTGCATCCCTCGCGCATCGTGGTCGGCGATCACAGCGAGGCCGCCCATCGCTTTGCCGACCTGATGGTCGAGGGGGCGGTCCGCAAGGACATGCCGGTGCTGTTCACCGGCCCGGTCGAGGCCGAGGCGATCAAGCTGTTCTCGAACACCTATCTCGCCCTGCGCGTCGCCTATTTCAACGAGTTGGACAGCTATGCCCTGCAGCACGGGTTGAGCACGCGCGAGATCATCACCGGCGTCAGCCTCGATCCGCGCATCGGCGATCACTACAACAATCCCAGCTTCGGTTACGGCGGCTATTGCCTGCCCAAGGACACCAAGCAATTGCTCGCCAATTACGAGGACGTGCCGCAGAACCTGATCTCGGCCATCGTGCAGTCGAACACGACGCGCAAGGACTTCATCGCCGAGCGGATCATCGCCCGCCAGCCGCGCGTGGTCGGGGTCTACCGGCTGGTGATGAAGGCGGGCTCGGACAATTTCCGCGACAGTTCGATCCAGGGGATCATGAAACGGATCAAGGCCAAGGGGATCGAGGTGATCGTCTACGAGCCGGTGCTGAAGGACGACCTGTTCTTCAACAGCCGAGTCATCCGCGACCTGGACGCCTTCAAGGCCGAGGCGGATCTGATCCTTGCCAATCGCCGGACCGAGGCGCTGGCCGATGTGGCCGGCAAGGTCTTTACACGCGATCTTTTCGGGTCAGACTGACGGGCAAGGCGAAACCGGGGCGGAGGACGACAATGGCGATCATCTATGTGCTGAACGGGCCGAACCTGAACCTGCTGGGCAAGCGCCAGCCCGAGATCTACGGGCGCGAGACGCTGGAGGATGTCGAGTTGCTGTGCCGCGATGCGGCGGGCGGGCACGAGATCCGTTGCCTGCAATCGAACTGGGAAGGCCAGATCGTCGACTGGATCCACGAGGCCCGCGAACAGGCCGCCGCCATCGTCATCAACCCCGCCGCGCTGACCCATACCTCGGTCGCGGTGCTGGACGCGCTAAATACCTTCGACGGCCCCGTTTTCGAGGTCCATATCAGCCAGGTCCACAAGCGCGAACCCTTCCGCCACCATTCCTATGTCTCGCTGCGCGCCGACGGGGTGATCGCGGGCCTCGGTGTCGAGGGCTATGCCGCAGCGGTCCGGCGCGCGGTTCTGCTGATCGGGGAATAGGCCGCGAGGATGCGATTGCGGCGCCGGTCGTGGCGCGCTATCGCTATGCCATGACCGGCTTTCATCTCGACAATGCGACGGCGCGGCGGGTGTTTCTGGACCGTCACGCGCTTGCGGAACCGCCGACCGGCCCCGCCGGTCCGAACGAGATCCAGGCCCTGATCGAACGCTTGGGCTTCGTGCAGGTCGACAGCGTGCAGACCGTCGCCCGCGCTCATCACATGATCCTGTGGTCACGCAGGCAGCGTTACCGCCCCGCCACCCTGTCGCGGCTGCTGGAGAGTGAACGCAGCCTGTTCGAGAACTGGACCCATGACGCGGCCATCATCCCGACCCGGTTCTTTCCCCATTGGCACGAGAAATTCCGCCGCAGCCGCAAGCGGATGGAGGAGCGCTGGCCGAAATGGCAGGGTGATGCCTTCCTGGGCGAATGCGACGAGGTTTTGTCGCGGATCTCCCAATCTGGGCCCCTGACCGCGGGAGAGGCCGGTGACGGCAAGGCCGGGAATGGCGGCGGCTGGTGGGAATGGCAGCCCGCCAAGGCGGCGTTGGAATACCTGTGGCGCAGCGGCGACCTTGCCATCGCCCGGCGCGAAGGGTTCCGCAAGATCTACGATCTCACCGAGAACGTGATCCCCGAAACGCATCGCGAGCCGGTGCCCTCGGACCACACGCTGGACTGGGCCTGCAATGCGGCGCTGGACCGGCTCGGCTTTGCCACTCATGGCGAGATCGCGGCCTTCTGGGACCTGATCGGCCCGGCGGAGGCGCGGGACTGGTGCCTTGCCGAAATGGCGGCCGGGCGGCTGGTCGAAGGGCGGATCGAAGCGGCGGATGGCCGCGCCTACCGCGCCTATGCCCGTCCCGGCATGGCCGAAGCAGCCGGGTTCATCGCCGAACCGCCTTCCGGCCGTATCCGCATCCTGTCGCCCTTCGACCCCGCCCTGCGCGACCGCAAGCGGACCGAGCGGTTATTCGGGTTCCGCTACCGGATCGAGATCTTCGTTCCCGAGGCCAGGCGCAAATACGGCTATTACGTCTTTCCGGTGATGGAAGGCGCGCGCCTGATCGGCCGCCTCGACGCCAGGGCCCTGCGCGATTCCGATTGTCTGGCCGTCCGCGCCTTCTGGCCCGAGCCCGGCCTGCGGATGACCAAGGCCCGTCTTGCCCGGCTTGAGGCAGAACTCGACCGGCTGGCCCGGTTCTCCGGCTGCGCGCGGGTCGATTATGCCGATGGCTGGATGCGCGAGGCCATGCCGGGTTAGGGCATGACCCGAATCAGCGATCATCGTAATCTGACCGCCGGAAACACGCGCAACTGTCTCAATCGGTCGAATACAGACCTTCATAGATCGGCAGCAGCGTGTCCGTCTCGAACAGCGAACTGACCGAGGTGCCGTTCCAGATATTCAGGATCGCCTGCGTGAACATCGGCGCGGTCGGCACGATGCGGATATTCGGGGCCGCCTTGACCGCTTCGGTCGGCTGGATCGAATCGGTGATCACCAGTGATTTCATCACCGATTTCGACACCCGCTCGACCGCCGGGCCGGACAGCACGCCATGGGTGATATAGGCATGCACCTCGGTCGCGCCCTGATCGCTCAGGACCTGCGCCGCCTTGACCAGCGTTCCCGCCGTGTCGCAGATGTCATCGACGATGATGCAGGCCTTGCCCTCGACATCGCCGATCACCGTCATCTCTGCCACTTCGCCGGGTTTTTCGCGCCGCTTATCCACGATCGACAGGGGCGCACCGATACGCTGCGCCAGTTCCCGCGCCCGGGCCACGCCACCGACATCGGGCGAGACGACCATCAGATCGTCCATCCTGCCCTTGAAATAATGCTGCACATCCAGCGCAAAGATCGGCGCGGCATAGAGGTTATCCACCGGAATGTCGAAAAAGCCCTGGATCTGCGTGGCATGCAGATCCATCGTCAGCACCCGGTCCACCCCGGCCTCGGTCAGCAGGTTGGCGACCAGCTTGGCCGAGATCGGCGTGCGGGCCTTGGCGCGGCGGTCCTGCCGCGCGTAACCGAAATAAGGAATGACGGCCGTGATCCGCGCCGCCGAGGACCGCCGCAGCGCGTCGGTCATGATCAGCAGTTCCATCAGGTTGTCATTGGCCGGGTTCGAGGTGGACTGGATGATATACATGTCCTCGCCGCGGACATTCTCGAAGACCTCGACAAAGATTTCCTGGTCGTTGAATCGTTCGATCCGGGCGTCGCAAAGTCCGACATTCATACCGCGATGCATCGACATGCGGCGCGCGATGGCGGCGGCAAGGGGAGTATTGGCATTTCCGGAAATAAGCTTGGGTTCGGTCATGACGGGCATGGGAAACAGGGCCTCTGGCGGGATTCGTGAGATTGCACAGCCCTTAGCACCCGGATAACCTGCGGGCAAATCAAGAAGGACATGCGCATGGCCAGCATCGACTATTACCTGGGAACAGTCAGCCCCTATTGCTATCTCGCCGGAAGGCGGCTGGAGGAGATCGCGGACAAGCACGGCGCAAGCATCACCTACAAGCCGGTGGACCTGCTGCAGCTTTTTGACCGGACCGGGGGGGTTCGCCCCGCCGACCGCCATGCCAGCCGGCTGGAATACCGCAGGCAGGAGCTTTTGCGTTGGGCGGAGTTCCTGCGAATCCCGTTCAATATCAAGCCCGCCTACTGGCCGGTCAACACGGCGCCTTCCTCCTATGCCGTCATCGCGGCGCAACAGGCGGGGGGCGGTGATCTGGGCGGGCTGGCGCATGGCTTTACCCGCGCGGTCTGGGCCGAAGAGCGCGATATCAGCGACGATTCCGTGATCCGGGAGCTGTTGGAGGCGCATGGTTTCGATCCGGCACTGGCCGACAAGGGATTGCTCGTCGGAGCAGAGACCTATGGCCGCAACCTGGACGAGGCGGTCGAGGCCGGGGCCTTCGGCGCGCCATTCTATATCGTGCGCGAAACCGGGCAGCGGTTCTGGGGCCAGGACCGGCTGGACTTTCTTGACCGGCATCTCGCTTCGCTGTGAGTGGAGTCCATCGCAGGCATTGGCCGGGTGATGCGGATCGCCCGGCATTGGCGTTGCATTGCATGCTCGCCTCGGGCAGCTATTGGGGACCGGTATCGGAGCGCCTGGCCGGGCGCGTTGACCTGCAAGGCTTCGACATGCCCGGCCATGGCCGCAGCGCCTCGTGGAACCCCAAGCCGGACGATCCCGATTACCACACCGCGGTTACCCGCATCGCCGCCAGTTTCATCAGCCGCCCGCTGGACCTGATCGGTCACAGCATGGGCGCTACGGTGGCGCTGCGTATCGCCGTCGCCGCCCCGGAGGCGGTGCGAAGCCTGACCCTGATCGAGCCGGTGCTTTTTGCGGCCGCGCCCGAATCCGCGCAGGCCCAACCCGAGATGCAGATCGACCGCCTCTTGGCCGAAGGCCGGGCCGAGGATGCCACGCGGGGTTTCCTGTCGGTCTGGGGCACGCAGAGCTATGACGAGCTGTCCGAACGGATGCAGGTGCAGATGCGCGAACGGATCGGGCTGGTTGCCGAATGCGCGCCGACTCTTGCCGGGGATCGCCCCCGGATCCTGCGTGAAGGCGGGCTCGAATCGATCACCGCGCCGGTTCTTTTGATTTCGGGAGGCGACTCGCCGCGGGTGATCCACGATATCGCCGATGCTCTCGCCGCGCGGCTGCCCGATGTCGGGCGGGCGACGGTGCCGGATGCGGGGCATATGCTGCCGATCACCCATCCCGACGAGGTGTCGGGACTGATCGGCGTCAACCTGGACCGGGCATGAACCAAAGGCGGTTCCCTGCCGGAACCGCCTTTCCGCAAGCGGGTATTCCTCTTGGGCAGATGCCCGTCACTGCCCGAGCCTGAATTGCCGGAGGGCAGGCAGAACCCGGCTCAGATCGCAGTCCCGGCCCTCGCCAAAGGCGAAATAGACATCCCGGAACAACTCCGAGAGCTGCGCATAGGCATCGGCCCGGTCCGGTCGCGGGGCAAAGACGCGCATCGGCGGACACATGCGGCGCTGCGCGCTGGCCACGTCGGGAAAGGCTCCCGCAGCCGTCGCCGCGAAGATGCAGGCGCCAACACCGACAGGCGAGCGCTCGGGCACATGGACCTCGCGCTGCAGCACATCGGCATAGATCTGGTTCAGCACATCGTTCTTTTGCGGGATGCCGCCCGCGTTGATGACGCGGCTGAAAGAGGCACCGCCGGATTCCATCCGGTCGATGATCAGGCTGACATGCATGGCCATGCCCTCGATGGCGGCATGCATCTCGTCGGCGGCCGTGTGGCCGAGATCCCAGCCCAAGGCGATACCGCCCAGATCGGAACGCACAAGCACGGTGCGGTCGCCATTGTCCCATGGCAGACGCAGCATTCCCGTCGCGCCGGGGCCATAACCGGCGATACCCCGGCACAGGCTGGCCACATCGCTGCCGGCGCGTCTCGCGATGGCGTCGAACAGGTCCCCGGTCGCCGACTGGCCGGCCTCGATCCCCATGGCCCCGGGAATGACGCTGTCGGGCACCGCGCCGCAGATGCCGGGAACAGGGCCACTGTCAGCTCCGCCCAGGGCGATGATGCAGGTCGAGGTGCCGACCACGTTGACCACATCGCCCGCCGCGCAACCCGAGCCGATGGCGTCCCAATGCGCATCGAATGCACCGATCGGGATGGGAATGCCCGGCTTCAGCCCCATCCTTTCGGCCCATTCCGGCGCGAGATGTCCGGCCAATTGCAGCGAATGGCCCCACCTGCCCGTCATCCGGGCATTGATACCTTCCAGCAGCGGATCGACGCCGGACAGGAACTCCTGCGGCGGCAGCCCGCCCCAACGCCTTCCCCACATCCATTTATGCCCCATGGCACAGATGCTGCGCGGCATCTCCTCGACCGAGGTGATGCCGCACAGGGTCGCGGCGACCATGTCGCAATTCTCGGCGGCCGTCGCCAGCCGGTCGCGCAGGTCCGGATTGTGGCGCAGGAAATGCAGCAGCTTGGAATAGCCCCATTCATGGCTGTAGACCCCGCCGCACCACTCTATCGCCTCGATCCCGTCGGCATGGGCGCGGGCGGTGATTTCGCCCGCCTCCTCATGGGCGCTGTGATCGCACCAAAGGTAATAATCAGCCAGTGGCTGCAGTCGCGCATCCAGAGGGATCACGCTCGATCCCGTCGTATCGGCGGCGAAGGCGGCGATATCGTGGCCGTCGATCCCCGCCTGCCCGATCGCCTCTTTCATCGCCGCGCAAAGCGCGCGCATCTGATCGTCATGGGATTGCCGTGCAACCAGCGGATCCCCGGGCGTCCGGTGCAACGGATACGGGGCGGCAGCGGATGCCAGCGTCTCGCCGCTTTCGCTGTCCATGATGGTCACGCGCGTGCTGAGCGTGCCGAAATCCGCTCCGGCAACATAGGTCATCGGCGGATCCTCCCTCGAAGCTGTTGGGTTACTGTCCGTAGGTGGCATTGGCACCGTGCTTGCGCAGGTAATGCCGGTCAAGCAGGGTTTGCGAGATCACCGGCGGCTGCGGGTCGATCACCGCACCATGCCACGCCATCTTTGCCACCTCTTCGAGGATCACCGCGTTGAGCACCGCCTCCTGCGGATCACGCCCCCACACGAAAGGCCCGTGCCCTGCCACCAGCACCGCCGGGATCTCCAACGGATCGCCGTCGCCGACGGTTTCGGCGATCACCTCGCCGGTGGCCGCGACATAGCGGGTGTTGATCTCTTCGGAGGTCAGGTCACGGGTCACGGGAATGGTGCCGTGGAAGTAATCGGCATGGGTGGTGCCAAGCGGCGGAACCGGGCGGCGGGCCTGCGCCATGATCGTGGCATAGGTGGAATGGGTATGGATGATCGCGCCGATCTGCGGAAATTCGCGGTAGAGAACCACATGGGTGTCCAGATCGGACGAGGGCCGCAGGCGGTTGTCCAGCGGCACGCCGTCAAGATCGGTGATGACCATGTGATCGGGGGTCATCCGGTCATAGGGAACACCCGAGGGCTTGATCGCGATGCGTCCGCTTGCGCGGTCGATGCCGCTGGCATTGCCGAAAGTCGCCTTGACCAGGCCATGGCTCACGGTCGCAAGATTGGCCTCCAATACGGCGGTTTTCAACGCGGTCAGCGGCATGGGTCGCGGTTCCTTCCTTCCCCTCGGGATCAATGGGCCGCCTGCGATGCGGCCCGGAATTGGCAGCGCCCCCGGCCAGGGGCGCTGCCATCGGCAGATCAGCGCGCTGCGGTCCAGCCCTGGTAGCTGTCGAGATTGTCGGCGGTGATCAGCTTGGGCTCAAGCAGCACGGTATCCTCTTCGGGCGTCTTGCCCATGAAGACGTCGTAACCCATCTTCATCGCCTCGCCGGCCATGACATAAGGGTCCTGCGATGCCGAAGCCTTGATCAGCGAATCCCCGCTCGCCAGTTCCTTTTCGATCTCCGGAGCGCCATCGACACCGGTGATGATGAACTCGCTGCGGTTCAGCTGCTTGGCGGCCAGCGCCGCGCCCACGGCGGTCGGGTCGTTGATCGCGAAAACCGCGTCGATATGGTCGTAACGGGTCAGCAGCCCCTGCATCACTTCCAGCCCGCCATCGCGGGAGGCCTGCCCGTTCTGGTCGTCCGAAAGCACATTGATGCCCTCATTGGCAGCGAACACCTCCTGGCAGCCCTTGACCCGGTCGATGATCGACGAGCTTTGCGGCCCGTTGATGATGATCACATCGCCCTTACCCTCCAGGTGATCGACGATGTGCTGGCAGGCCTTGCGCCCGGCATCGACATTGTCGGTCATCACCGTGACATTTGCACCCGGCGCCGACACGTCGAAGGCCGCGACCACGATACCCGCCTCGGTGGCCCGCGTGACCGCCGGAGCGATGGCGCTGGCATCGACCGCGTTGAGCATGATGATATCCACGCCCGAGGCGATGAAATTGTCGATCTGGCTCGCCTGCTTGTTCAGGTCGTAATCGGCAGAGACCGCGGTGACCTCGACATCGGGATTGATCTCTTTCGCGCGATCCTCGATGCCCTTGATGGTGGCGACGAAGAACGGGTTGCCCAGCAGCCCGACCGAGATGCCGATGCTTTCCAGCTTCTTGTCCTGCGCCTGTGCTCCGCCCGCCAGCATGAGTGCCGCCGTGGCCGCCGTTGCCATGAACTTCGTGACTTTACGCATGGTTTCCTCCCTTGGATGCGTGAGAATATGCTGCCTGACAGTGCGTCATGTGCGCGCTCCGCCCTGCAGCCGGTAACGGTCGAGGGCCACGGCGATGATGATCACCAGCCCCTTGATGATGAATTGCCAGATATCCGACACGCCGGTCAGGATCAGCCCGTTGGACAGGACCGCGATGATCAGCGCACCGATCAGCGTGCCCCAGATCGAGCCGACACCGCCGACAAAGGAGGTGCCGCCGAGGATCACCGCCGCGATGGCGTCGAGTTCGTAGGCCTGTCCAAGCTGCAAGCCGTTCGCGGCATAAAGCCGGGCGGCGGACATTACCCCGCCAAGACCGGCGAACAGCCCCGAGATGCCATAGACGAAAAGCAGCACGAGGCCGACCTTGATACCCGCCAGCCGGGCTGCCTCCTGGTTGCCGCCGACCGCGTAGATCCAGGTGCCCAGCACCGTGCGGCGCAGGATGAACCACGAGACCAGCACCACGGCGAGCGCGAAAATGGCCAGCCAGGGAACGCCGAACAACGAGCCGTTTCCGATGAATTCGAAGGGCAGATCGGGGTTGAACACGGTGGTGTCGCCGCCCATCAGCCGGGCGACGCCGCGCACCGCGGTCAGCGCCCCCAATGTGACGATGAATGGCGGCAGGCCGACAAAGGCGACAAGGGCGCCATTCGCGATTCCGAATGCCAGCCCCATCGCCAGCCCCGCCGGGATACCCGCCATGCCCCAGCCCGGGATCAGCGAGATGCTGACCGCCGCCATCGCCGCTGCGGCAAGGACAGAGCCCACCGACAGGTCGATCCCGCCGGTCAGGATGACAAAGGTCATCCCCGCCGCCAGCACGATATTGATCGATGCCTGCTGGGTGACGATCGACAGGTTGTTGACGGACAGGAATTTCCCGGTCAGCAGCTCGAAACCGATTGCCAGCAGGATCAGCACGGGCAGCATCCCCAATGCCATGATGGTGCTTTTCAGCCTCGCGGAACCGGCCGGACCGTCCCTCGTGGCAGAGATGTCTTGCGTCTCGCTCATTGCGTGTCAGTCCTCCTGTATCCCCCGGGCGCCGTCACGCGGCGCTCCCGGTCGATAATGTCATGATCTCTTCCTGCTCCACCGGCTTGCCCGGCGCGGCGCGGACCTCGCCGGCGATATGCCCGTCGCGCATGACCAGCACACGATCCGCCACGCCGACGATCTCGGGCAGTTCGGACGAGATCATCACCACCGCGAGCCCTTCGCGGGCCAGGGCGTCTATCAGGCGATAGATTTCCGATTTCGCGCCGACATCGACCCCCCGCGTGGGTTCGTCGAGGATCACCACTTTCGGCTTGGCCTCGAGCAGCCGCGCCAGCAACACCTTTTGCTGGTTCCCGCCCGACAGCGCGCCGACATTCAGCCTTGCCGAAGGCGTCTTGATCCCAAGATCGCGGATGGCCCTGCCCGCGCGTTCGGCGGCGGCCCGGAAGTTTAGCACCCCGCCCCTGCCCGCATCTGCCTGCAACACGCAGATCGAGATATTCTGCTGGATCGACATGTCGAGGAACAGGCCAAGCGCCTTGCGGTCCTCGGTCAGGTAGACGATCCCGTGGGACAGCGCCTCACGCGGGCTTTTGGGCGTCACCTCGGTCCCGTTCAACCAGACCTTTCCCGCGCTGGCCGGATCGGCGCCATAGATCAGCCGTGCAAGCTCGGTCCGGCCCGATCCGACAAGCCCCGAGATGCCCAGCACCTCGCCCTCATGCACCTCGAAGCTGCAATCGCTGACCAGCCGTCCGTCGGACATCCCCTCGACCTTCAGCACCACGTTGCGCGGGCTGTCCACGGCAACATGATCCTTCTTGTAGAATGAACTCAGATCGCGCCCGACCATCATCGAGACCAGCTTTCTGGCGGACAGCTCGTCGCGGGTAAGCGTTCCGACATAGCCGCCATCCCGCAGCACCGAGCAACGGTCCGAAAGCCGGTAGATCTCGTCCATGCGGTGACTGATATAAACGATCGCGATGCCCTGCGCGGTCAATGCCTCGATGACACCGAAAAGCCTTTCAGTCTCGCGGCTTGTCAGCGAAGTGGTCGGCTCGTCCATGACGATGATCCGCGCGTCCGAGGCCAGCGCGCGGGCGATCTCCACCAGTTGCCGTTCACCAAGCGAAAGGCTTGCGACCCGGGTGCCGGGGGCGAAATCCACGCCCAACCGCTCCAGCACGGGCTGCGCGCGGGCGGACATGCCGCGCCGGTTGACCATCCCCCGCGAGGCGGGCTCCCGCCCCAGGAAGATGTTCTCGGCCACGCTCAGATTCGGCGCCAGCGACAGTTCCTGGTAGATGACCGCAATACCGCGCGCCCGCGCCTCCTTGGGATCGCCCGTCGGCATGGGCCGGCCATCCACAAGGATCTCGCCGCCCCGGTCGGCCACATAGGCGCCCGAAAGCACCTTCATCAGCGTCGATTTCCCGGCTCCGTTCTCTCCCATCAGGGCATGGACTTCGCCCGGCCATGCCGACAGCGAGACATCCCGCAGCGCTTTTACCGCCCCGAAGGTCTTGGAAATGTTGCGCATCTCCAGAAGCGGCGTTCCGGTCGTTTCGCTCATGCTGCCCCCGTTCTGGTCTGGGCCACCGTGAAGGTGACGCCTTCCTCTTCCAGCATCGCGGCGTCGCGGTCGCTGAGCCCGTCATCGGTGATCAGCCGGGTCACCCGCGCCAGCGGCAGGGCGACATTCGGCGGACGCTCGGAAAACTTGCGGCTGTCGACCAGCACGATGATCTCGTTCGACAGCCCGCACATGTCGTTGATGAACCGCACCAGGAGCGGGTGGCTTTCCAAAAGCCCGTCGCTGCTGACGCCAAGCGCGCCGACAAAGAATTGCGACGCGTAGAATTCATATCCTCCCCGCGCGGGATCATAGAGGATACCCGGTTCGCGGTGCAGATCCCCTCCGCCGACGGTCAACTGGCAGGTGCCGTGCTCGCTCAGATAACCGGCAAGCGGCATGGAATTGGTGAAGACGCGGATATTGCGGTTGGCGATATGGGTGCCGAACTGAAAGCAGGTAGAGCCACCATGCACGATGATCAGGCTGCCGTCGCGCACCAGCAGACCAGCCTCGCGGGCGATGGCACGCTTTGCCTCGACGGCGATATCGCGGTTCTCGATGAATGGCAGCGAGACGGCCTTGCGGCGCGGCGTCCCTTCGAGCGCGGCGAGCCCGCCATGCACCTTGCGCGCCAACCCCGCCTCGTCGAGCTTGTCGATATCGCGCCTGACCGTCGCCGGCGAGACTGACAGCATGAGCTGCAACTCCTTCACAGAGATGAAGGGCCGCTCGTCCAGCAGCGAGATGATCATGTGATGACGATGAGATTCGCTCACCCCGGCCCTCCGTTTCGTCACAGTAATGACGGAAAAACATCATTTTGCAATTATTTTTTCAAATACCGATCAAATTATTGAAATATATACGATATTTATCTTCATGAATGAATTTTATGCTTGGTATCAATCAGGGAATCCAGAAGATATGATTCGAAAAACGCATCATGAGACTTTTCCCGCACCCAACCGCTCTTACCGGCAGAACCGGCAGCGCACCTTCGGGCACCGACAATCCGTCGGCCGGAACCGGGCCGAAGCAAGAATGCCGGATCACATAGGACATGCCGAGGCCGCAGCCGGAATCGTGCCTGCATCGGACAGATTCCGGCCGCGCCTCGGCTGCATCGCCATCCATTGGAAAGGCGGCAAGAAATGCGCAGGTCAGGGAGAGCGCGGTCCAGCGCCCGCCCCGGCGGTCAGATCAGGCCGTATTGCCGCGCCTTCATCTTGAGGAAATTCAGCCCGTCGGTCAGCACCTCCTCGCGGGACGGGGCGACCGCGCGCCAGACCGACAATGCATCCGCGATCTGCGGCGGAACGGTGATGAAGCTTTCCATCGCCATGCCGCCCCGGTAGTCGATGGCCGCCAACGCGGCGAACACCTCGTCCCACTGGATCGTGTCCATGCCGGGCGTTCCCCGGTCGGATGCCGAGAGATGGATATATTTCAAATGCTCCCGCGCCCGCAGGATGCCGTTGGCCAGTCCCTTTTCCTCGATATTCATGTGATAGGTATCAAGATGGACAAAGAGATTGTCGGCCCCGACCTTCTCGCAAAGATATACCGCCTGCTCGGCGGAATTGAGCAGGTGGTTCTCGTAGCGGTTCACCGCCTCCAGCCCGTATCCCATCCCCTTCGACTTCGCATAGGCCGCGGCTTTCTCGACAACACGGGCGGTGGCATCATATTCGGCCTCGGTGGGTGGCTTCCCGGTGCGCTGACCGATGCCTCCATAGATCACGCCGCTCATCGCCTTGGCACCGATGGCCTCGGATACATCCAGCGCCATCCTGAGGAAATCCAGCGCCCCTTCCGGGTTGTTGGTGGGCAGCCTGTCCAGCGGCAGCCCCAGTGACGCGACGCACTCGACCTCGTTCGCCTCCAGCAGGCTGCGGGTATGGGCGGTATCGACATTCCCGGGGTCGAGCATGGTGATCTCGAGAAAGTCGATATCGTATTTCACCGCCTCCGGAATGGCGAATTCCGCCGCCTCGCGATTCCATTCCATGGCCCACATCGCCGTGTGCACGCCAAAGCCGCTAACGCTCATTTCCAATTCCTTTCATGATTGGCAAAGACAGGCAGGGATCAACGCATCCGGCCGGCGACCCTGCCCCAGATAAAGCGCATCACCATCACCGAGATGAGAATGCCGCCCCAAAGCGCGGTCGCCAGATGCTGGTTGGTGCCCAGAAGGTTCAGCCCCGATCCGATGACCTGCAGGATCACCAGCGCGAGAATGACCGGCGCGACGCGGCCGAAACCTCCGAACGGGTCCACGCGGCCCAGGAAGCAGGCAAGGACCGTGATCAGCAGATAGGCCTCGCCATGGCCAACACGGACCGAGTTGAAGCGGCTGGCCATGACGATACCCGCCACCGCGCACATGATGCCCGACAGGACATAGACCATGGTCAGCGCCCATCTGGTATTGATACCGGAATAGCGCGTCGCCTCCAGGTTCGAGCCAAGCTGGTAGATCGCAAAGCCCAGCCTTGTCCGGGTCAGGATCAGCGCCCAGATCCCGACGCAAAGCGCAAAGATCACAAGCGGCACCGGAATGCCCATTACATTGCCCTGCCCCAGCCAGGTCACTTCCGGCGGAAACCCCGAGACACTGCCACCACGGGTCAGGAACTCGCCCAGCCCGCGCAGGAAGATCATCATCGCCAGAGAGGCAAGGATGGGATGCGCCCCGGTATAGGCAACGACCGCGCCCAGCACCCAACCGATCACGGCGCCGCTGACAAGCGCCAGGATGATTGCCGGGATCAGCGCAGTCAGTCCCGCATCCGCGCCGCCTCCCCACATCAGCACCCAGGCCAATACGAGCCCCGAGATATTGGCCGAGAAGGTCACCGCCAGATTCAGCCCGCCCGACAGGATCGGGATCAGCATGGCCAGCGTCAGCAGGCCCAGCTCCGGCAATTGATAGGCGATCGAGGCAAAGGTCGCGCCGGTCAGGAAACGATCGCTGATTGCCGAGAACAGGACCACCAGCCCGAACAGCACGGCCACGAGGGCGAGATTCTCGCGCGCGGCTGGAACCGATGCCGCACCGGGGCCGGGCTTGCCGGAAAGCAGTTGCGCCAGGATCTGTTTCATTCGGCACCTCCACTGGCGACATCATCGGCACGGCGCGAGCGGCGCATGCGCTCGGTCAGGAAGCCGAGCGTTTCGCCCGACATGCTGATCGCGACGAGGATGATAAAGCCCACGATCATGCGGAACGCATAGGGCGATACGCCCAGCAGGTTGAGGCCGTTCTGCGTAATGGCGACCAGTGCCAGTCCCAGGATCGCCCCGAGAAGCGTTCCCCGTCCACCGCCAAGCCGCGCCCCGCCCAGCACAACCGCTGCCAGCACCTCGAGCTCGCGGCCATAAAGCGCGTTGGGCACGACCTCTTGCGCGTAATGCGCCTGCATCAGCCCGGCAATTCCGGCACAGGCGCCAAGCCAGCCATAGGCAAGATAATGCATCGCACCGATATTGATGCCCAAGCGCCGCGCGCCTTCGACATTGTCGCCCATCGCGAAGATCTGCCGCCCGAGGCTCAGCTTGCGCATCAGGAACCAGGTCGCCAGCACCACCACCGCCATCACCAGCACCGGCAAGGTGATCTCTGCCCAGCCTGCCGGTGTTTCATGCTCGAACAGGATGACCCGCCGCGTCATCCAGTCAGGCAGCAGATAGATCGAGACGCCGCCGGTAAAGAACATCAGCAACCCGAAGAACAGGTTGAACGTGGCTATGGTCACGACGATCGAGATGATCCGGAAATGATAGATCAGGGTCGCGTTGACCGCACCCAGGCAGAAACCGAAGAAAGCCGCCAAAATCAAGCCGATGGCCCAGTTTCCTCCGCCCAGCTTCATCAGCGCGATGACGGCCAGATACTGCACGACCGAGGCCCCGACCGCAAAAGAGATGTCGATGCCGCCCGCCACCAGCACCACCAGCAGCCCCGCCGCAAAGATCACGTTCACCGCCGATGAATTCAGCAGGTCAAAGGCGTTGACCAGCGTAAAGAAAGTATCGGTCGCCAGCGACAGGCCGATGCAGATGCAGGCGATGACAAGGATCAGCCAGCGTTCGGTGGCACCGATGGAGGAAAGAAATCTAGGCATGAATGGCCTCCTCCACATGGTCAAGCGTGGTTCGGGCCGGGATGAACTCTTCGATCAGGCGCCCGTCGCGCATATGCAATATCCGGTCCGCGTTGAAATAAACCTCGGGCGCCTCGTCAGAGATCAGCAGGATCGCCAGCCCGTCCTTTGCCAGTTGATCCACGATGGCAAAGATTCCCGCCCGCGCGCCGACATCGACACCGACGGTAGGGCTGTCCAGGATCAGCAGCTTCGGCTCGGTCGCCAGCCATTTGGCCAGCACGATCCGCTGCTGGTTGCCGCCCGACAACGTCGATACCGGATCCCCGGCCGCGCCGATCTTGACCCTCAGCCGGTCGATCCAGTCATCGACCAGCCGCTTTTTCTTTTTCGGAGACAACAGCTTGCCCGGCCCCAACAGGCGGTCAAGCACCGTCACCACGGTATTGTCGGCAATGGATTGCGGCTGCACCAGCCCCAGTGACAACCGGTCTTCCGAGACATAGGCGATACCGGCGCGGATGGCATCGCGGTTCGATTGCAGGCGCAGCGGCCTGCCCTGCCAGATGATTTCGCCCGCATCGGGCCGGGTCATGCCAAACAGCGACAGCGCCAGCTCCGTCCGGCCAGAACCGAGGCGCCCCGTCAGGCCGACGACCTCGCCCGGCGCGATGTCAAAGCTGACATCCCGGTATTCGCCCTCTCTCGTCAGGTTCTTCACCGACAGGATCGGCGCGGGCCTGTCGGTTCTTTCCGGCCGCGCGGCATAATCGAAACTGCTGCCGGTCATCAGCTCGGTCAGCCGCGCCTGCGTCATGCCCTCGGTCGAATAGGTTCCCACATAGCGGCCGTCGCGCAGCACCGTGACCCGTGACGAGATCTCCAGCACTTCGGCAAGCCGGTGCGAGACGAAGACCACCGCGATATTCTGTTCGCTTAGCCGCCGGACAATGGCGATCAGCGCATCGGTCTCTTTCTGCGAAAGCGAGGCGGTAGGCTCGTCCATGAAGACCAGCCGCGCATCGGCGACCAGCGCGCGGGCGATAGCCACGAGCTGGCGGTTGGCGATCGACAGGCTGCGCACCGGCGCATCCAGCGGGATGCTCACGCCCAGGCGTTCTAGTATGGCACCCGCTTCCCTGCGCATGGCGGCGGCATCGACCACGCGCGGCCTTGCACCGAGATTGCGTTCGAAGGCGATATTCTCGGCCACCGACATCTCGGGAAACAGCGCCAGATCCTGCCAGATGACCTGGATCCCCATCGCCCGTGCCCTGGCCGGGTCGAGGCCGGTCATGTCCTGCCCCTCCCACTCCATGACCGCCCCCGGCTCGGGCCTGTGCACGCCGCTGATGGTCTTGATCAGGGTCGATTTCCCGCAGCCGTTCTCGCCGGCAAGGCACAGCACCTCGCCCGGACGAATGTTGAAGGAGATGTCATCCAGCGCCTGCACACCGCCAAAGCGCTTGGAGACATGCTCCAGCCGCAGAAGATACGGGCCACGTTCGTCGGTAGTCGCGTCGTTGTTCATGGCGGAAACTCTTCGTCCGGGCCGTGGCGGCCAGGCTCGTTTCGGGTGAACGGAACAGCGGGCCGGCCGGAAAACGCACCGGCCCTGCTTGCGGCCTTACAGGCCCAACGCGGCGAGATCGTCGACCGTGTCGGGATTTATCTCGACCAGCTGATCGACGATGATGTCCTTGTTCTCGGCATCCGGCTCGACCACGCCAAGCCCCTCGATCTCCATACCGGATTCGATCGGCTCGCCATTGGCGATCATGTTCCCGAGCGTCACGAACACTTCGCCCGCCTGTTTCGGATTCCACATGTAGCCACCGGTCAGGATTCCGTCATGCATCAGCTGACGCCCCTGCCCCGGCGAGAACGGCCCCATCACCAGGATCTCGCCACCCTTGCGCCGTTCCTCGACGGCGCGCGCGGCGCCGATCGGCCCCTGGCTGCCAAAGGCCAGGAAGCCTTTCAGATCCTCGTGGGCACGCATCAGGTCAAGTGCCGTACGCCGCGACGCGTCCACGTCCTCGGCCACGCCGTAACGGTCGCCGACGACTTCCATATCGGGGTAGTTTTCCTCGATATAGGCGATGGCGGCATCGGCCCAGGCATTGTGCAGCGGCACGGTCAGACCGCCGACGAATACCGCGTATTTTCCCTTGCCGCCCAGCATCTCGCCAAGCTGCTTGCCATAGGCTTCGCCGAACCCCTTGGCCGAGGCCAGTTCGAAATTCCAGTCGACATTCTCCTGGTCCGGCGATTCATGGGAAATAACGTGGATACCCTGTTCCTTGGCCCGGGCCAGCACCGGTTCAAGCACGGCGGCATCGTTCGGCACGACGCCGATCACATCGACCCCCTGCGCGATCAGATCCTCGACGGCACGGACCTGCAAGGCCGGATCCGAGCTGGTCGGGCCGACCATGAAAGCCTCGACTCCCAGTGTCTCGGCGCGTTCCTTGATGCCGGCCTCCATCGCGTTGAACCACGGGATGCCGCCGATCTTGACGACGACGCCGATGGTCGTCTTGTCGTCCTGGGCAAACGCCGTGCCCGCCATCAGCCCGGTCGCAACGGCAGCGCCAATCAGCACCCGGCGTGTGAAACTCAGTCTTGTCATGGATTTTCCTCCCTCTCCTGTCACACAGCAACCGACTTTCCACCGATCGGATTTCGCTGTTGAACTTCTGCTAAATCCATTTAGCATATTTCGTCAACAGGCAAATTTTCTGCCGATGCGGGGGCAGATTTCCACCCTATTGCGGGATAGATGGAAAACACCCCGCGAAAGAAGGTCATATAACCGCTATGAACAGGCAGGGAAAAAAGATCACGATCAGGGAACTCGCCGAGGCCGCCGGAACTTCCGCGGCAACAGCGAGCCTGGTGATGAACGGTTCATGGAAACAGCACCGGATCAATCCCGATACGGCCGAACGGATACGGGTGCTGGCCCAGCAACTCGGCTACCAGCCGAATCAGCGGGCCCGGGCGCTCAGGCTCAGCCGGTCATCGCTTTCGGGCCTTATCATCCCCCATCATCGCAACCGATTCTTCGCCGGGCTGGCAGAGCATTTCGAACATGAATCCCATCGCCGCGGGCTGATTCCGATCATCGGCAGCACGCAGCGCGTTCCCGAGATCGAGGACAAGGTCGGCGCATCGATGATCGCGCAGGAGGTCGAGTTCCTGGTCCTGGCAGGGATCAGGAATCCGTCGAAGATCAATGCCATGAGCCGCAGGGCGGGTGTGCGCTGCGTCAATCTCGACCTGCCCGGGAAGGATACGTTCTCGGTCGTGACCGACAATATGGGCGGGGCGCTGGAACTGACCCGCCGGCTGCTGGCCGGGCTGCCCCTGAACGCTCCGGTGATGTTTCTTGGCGGGCGCATGCGCGAATACGCCACCGATCTGAGGATCGAGGGCTTTCACGCCGCATTGAGCGAGACCGGGCGGGCAAAAACATCGGCAACCGTCTTGTGCTGCGGCTATGATCCGCAAGCCGCCCGCGACGCCTTGCAGCGGATAATCGATGCGGGAAACGACCTGCCCGCCGCGCTTCTGGTCAACTCGATCACCGCCTTCGAGGGCTTCGCCACCCTCTGGCGCGATCATCCGGAGCTGTTCAGCGGTATTCGGGTCGCCTGCTTTGACTGGGATCCTTTCGCGTCATGCCTGCCGATAGAGACAATCATGCTGCGGCAGGATGTCGAGGGGCTTATCGGCCGCTGCTTCGACTGGTTCGATGCCGGACAGGAGCGCGCCGGAGAACTGGTCCTTGTCCCGCCGCGGGTCGTTCTGGACAACTATCCTCCCGACAGGAACAAATGACGGGCATGGAACCGGCGCTCCTTGAGCTCGCGGATGAATGAAAAAACCTGAAGGGCGTGCGGCAGGCTGGAGCGAGGCAATACCCCGGCCATCGCGGAACACGAAAACCCATCAGGCCCGACAGGCCGCTCAGCCGTTCTGCTGATCCTCCAGGCGCTCGGCCAGCGATTCAGCGCGGGCGGCCAGTTCGGCCATCGCCTCTTTCAGGTCGGACGGGATCACCGGCACCTCGACGCGAGTCGGGTTGGATTGCAGGCGATTGGCAAGCCTCTCGGCCTTCTCGGCGCGCGCCTCCACCGACGCGAAACGATCCGCCAGCATCAGCCCCGCCAGCAGCAACAGCCTTGGCTCGGGCATCCGGCCCGCCTGCTCGATGATCTGCCGCGCCTCGCCATCCAGAATGGCGGCGGCACGCTGCAACTGCTTTTCCTCGCCATCCTGGGTTCCAAGATTGTATTGCTTGTGCCCGATGGTGAATTCGACTTCCGCCATTTACTTGTCCTCCACCCCGGTTCCGTCATCGGGCGCGTCGCCATATACACCGGAGAAAACGCCCTGCTCCTTCCGGCGGCCGCCATCTTCCTCGTCTTCAGGCACGCCGACATCATCACCGGCCATCTCCGGCACGGGCGCCGGGCTGTGATCGGCTTCGGGCAACAATCGCTCCAGTTCGATGATGATATCGCCGAGATTCGAAATCTCGGCGGCGCGGGCGGCCCGCAGGGCCTCGATCTCGGCCTCCAGCGCCTCGCGGATGGCGGTGACGGAATCCCCGTCGGCCTGCGCGGCGGTCTCGATCAGCACCCGGTTCGCCGCCGCGAGTTCATCATTCGCCGCCGCCAGCCTCGCCGCCTGCTCGCCCGCCTCGAAAAGCCGGTCTCCGGGATCGTCGGACGCGACTGCATCCGGGCTCTTTCGGAGTTCCGCGATTTCGGCCCTGAGCCGGGCATTCTCAGCCTGCGTCGCCTCCAGCGCGGCCCGCAGATCCGGATCGCCTGCGGCAAGCGGCTGCGCGGATCGGAAGCGGCCTGTTTCAAGAAGCTGGTCAATGCGATCGAGTGCGGCGCTGAGACGGCGTTCACTGGCGGTAATTTCGCTCATCGTGGCAGTCCTTCGGAATCGATATCCCCGGTTTTGACACCCATGGACCGATAAAACAAGAACGGGCGGGAAAATCCCGCCCGTTCCGATGACTATCGCCGCAAACTCAGGCGAGTTCTCGCCGCTCCGCGATCAGCCCTTTCACCATGGCCCAACAGGCGCCCAGCAGGACCAGGGTGAACGGGAAGCCCGCCGAGACGGCCATCGCCTGCAACGCGGTCAACCCACCGCCCAGCAACAGGGCGATAGCGACCAGACCCTCGATCGAGCACCAGAAGATCCGCTGCGGAACCGGCGAGTTCACCTTGCCGCCCGCCGAGATCGTGTCGATCACTAGCGAGCCCGAGTCGGAAGAGGTCACGAAGAACACGATGACCAGCACGATCCCGACAAAGCTGGTGATCGCCGTCAGCGGCAGATGCGAGAGCATCTCGAACAGCTTCAGCTCCAGCGCGGCATCGGTGATCGTGCTGACCCCTCCCTGGGTCAGCGATACCGCCGTGCCGCCAAGCGCGGTCATCCACAGCACCGAGATCAGCGACGGCACGATCAGCACCGCGATAAGGAACTCGCGCACGGTGCGCCCGCGCGAGACACGGGCGATGAACATGCCGACAAACGGGGACCAGCTTATCCACCAGGCCCAGTAGAAGGCAGTCCAGCCCTGCCGGAAATTGTCATCCGTGCGTCCGAACGGGTTGGACAGCGGAATCAGCTCTTTGGCATAAGCACCGAGATTGCCGAAGAAGCCGGTGATGATGGCCATGGTCGGCCCTACCGCGATCACGAAGAACAGCAGGATCACTGCAAGGATCATGTTGATCTCGGACAACCGCTTCACGCCCTTTTCCACGCCCAGGACGACCGACATCGTGGCGACGAAGGTGATGGCGATGATCAGGACGATCTTGGTTGTGCCGCTTGCCGTCAGACCCAGAAGGAACTCCAGCCCCGCGGCAGCCTGTTCTGCCCCCAGTCCCAGAGATGTGGCCAGTCCGAACAGCGTCGCCAGCACTGCCAGCACATCGATGATATGGCCCGGCCAGCCCCAGACCGCCTCACCGAAGAGCGGATAAAAGACCGAGCGCAGGGTCAGCGGCAGCCCCTTGTTATAGGCGAACAGCGCCAGCGACAGCGCGACGACGGCATAGATGGCCCAGGGATGCAGGCCCCAGTGGAAAATCGTCGCGGCCATGCCGAGGCGACGTGCGGCGGCCTCGTCGCCCTCCGCCCCGTTCAACGGCGCCCAATCGGTGCGCACACCATCCTCGACGGTGGGTCCGTCAAAGGCGGCCTGGAAATGCCCGAGGGGTTCGCTGACACCATAGAACATCAGCCCGATCCCCATGCCAGCGGCGAACAGCATCGCGAACCAGCCGGTATAGGTGAAATCGGGCGTCGCCTCCGGTCCGCCGAGCCGTATCTTGCCGAGCGGCGAGAAGATCAGCCCGAGGCTGAGCAGCACGAAGATATTCCCGGCCAGCAGAAAGAACCAATCCAGGTTCGAGGTCAGCGAGTCGCGCAGACCGGTAAAGACAAGCTCGATTCCGCTGGATTGCGCAACACCGTCGATGGGTGGCACCGCCGTCGCGTATTGCAGGATGACCGTTCCAAGGGTGAAGAGCACGGCAGAGCCCGCTGAAATCGCGAAGACCGGGTTATGGATATCGAAGGGAAACGGAGCCTGTCCCTCGATATTGTCCTGCCCGATCTGGAATTCGGTCGCGATGATCTCGGTCGGTCCTTCGGGCTGTGGCATCGCCTCCATGCCCGGATCGGGCTCGGGCTCAAAGCGGCCGCTCAGGGCGTCGCGTTCGCGCCGCTCGTCGCCGGGCCGGCCTTTATGCCCCTTGCGCAGCCCCTTGCCGGGTGGGTTGGGTGTTTGATCTGACATGCGTCCCTTTCTCGTTCCGTTTCGGTTTCGGTCGGGTCGGTCCGGCACTGCCGTGGATCAGGGATCTCACGCAGCGCTCACTGACATTCACATTCCTATCACAATGACCAAAGGGCTGCAAAAAGCGCCACATTTACGACAGGTTGCCGGTCACAAACGACCAATACCCCGCTGGTGCTTGACCTTCGCGGTGCCGCGGGGGAAAAATGGACGGCATTTGGCAATCCGCCGGAGACCCGATGGGCAAGGAAAATCGTAGTTTCGTCGTCGTCGGTCTTGGCTCTTTCGGCGGCGTGGTCGCAGCGGAACTGGCGCGGTTCGGCAATCGTGTCCTGGGCGTGGACAGGGATCACAAACGGGTCGCGGCACTGGCCGAACAGCTTTCCAACGTGGTGATACTCGACGCCACCGACGAGGGCGCGCTGCGCGAGGCCGGGGCGGATCGTTACGATGTCGGGCTGGTGTCGATCGGCAATGACCTGGAAAGCAGCGTCATCGCGGCAATGAACCTGCGGCTGATCGGGATCGAGACCATCTGGGCCAAGGCCGAAAGCCGCACCCATCACCGCATCCTTTCCAAGGTCGGCGCCGATCGGGTGGTTCTGCCGGGACTCGAAATGGGCCGTCATACCGCGCAGATGCTGAACAATCCGGCGGTGCAGGATTACGTCAGCCTCGGCAACGGGTTCTCGGTGGTCAACCTGCTGATCCCCGAACGGCTGAAGGGCAGGAAGCTGTCCGACCTGCCGTTCAATTCCGCCATCACCAGGCTGGGAATGATGCGCGGCACCGAGTATTTCGATCTGCACGAGTGCGACCCGGTCCTGATGACCAATGACCGGCTGCTGCTGCTGGGCAAGCGGGCCGAACTGACCCAGTTTGGCGACCAGTTGTGAAGCTTCCATTCTGGACTGCCCTGCGGCGCTGGCTTGGACGGACACCGCCGCCCGCGGTGCTGGCCACGCTTTACATGGTGCTGATCCTGCTGGGCGGCCTGGCACTGATGCTGCCCTGCATGACACGAGAGGCGATCAGCCTCAGCGACGCGCTTTTCACCTCGACCTCGGCCGTGACCGTGACCGGGCTTGCCGTGATCGATACGGAGCTGACGCTGACCTTCTGGGGCCAGCTTGTGCTGGTGCTGCTGATCCAGCTGGGCGGCTTGGGGCTGATGACCTTCGCCGTGCTGGTCCTGTCGGCACTGGGGCTGCCGCTTGGCATCACCCATCACACCTATCTGCGCGAGGACCTCAACCAGACTTCCTATGTCCGGCTGATGAAACTGGTGAAGACGATCTTCCGGGTCGTGCTGATGGCCGAGATCGCGGGCGCGATGCTGCTTTGCCTGGTCTTTATCCCGAGCACCGGGCTGGGGCCGGGATTGTGGCACGCGGTCTTCCACTCGGTCTCGGCCTTCAACAATGCGGGCTTCTCGACCTTTTCATCGGGGCTGACGGGCTATGCCACCGATCCCGTCGTCAACAGCGTCATCCCGCTGCTGTTCATCATTGGCGGCATCGGCTATGTGGTCATCTCGGATGTCTTCCGGCAGCGGTTCTGGCATAGCTGGTCGCTGCATACCAGGCTGATGCTGGTGGGCACGGTGGCGCTGGTGGTGATCGGGGTCGGACTGACCGCCATTCTTGAATGGAACAATCCCCGCACGCTCGGCGCCTATGACAGCGCCACATCGCGGATGACGATCGCGTGGTTCCAGGGCGTGACGACGCGGACGGCGGGATTCAACACCACCGATATCGGCGGGCTGCATGATTCCACCTCGCTGCTCTACATGGCGCTGATGGTGATCGGCGGCGGGCCGACCTCGACGGCGGGCGGCGTCAAGGTAACGACGGTGGTTGTCATGCTGCTGGCCACGCTGGCCTTCTTTCGCCGCCGCACCGAGATATGGGCCTTCGGGCGTTCGGTCGGACTGGACGAGGTGCTCAAGGTCATGGCCCTGATCGCCATCGCCGCGATGCTGCTATTCACGGCAATGTTCCTGATGACGGCCACCCATGACGGCCATTTTCTCGATATCAGCTTCGAGGTCGCCTCGGCCTTCAGCAATACCGGCCTGACGCGCAGTTACACCACCGAACTGAACGAGCTTGGTCGTGGCGTCATCATGCTGGTGATGTTCCTGGGCCGGGTCGGGCCGCTGACGCTCGGCTTTTTCCTTGCCACACGCATCCCCCCCCGCGTCCGCTATCCCGAGGGTCAGGTCCATCTTGGCTGATCGCGCCGCCCGTCCTATAAGCGCCATGCAATGAGAAGGATATCCCATGCGCAAGGCCAAGATCACCCGCAAGACCGCCGAGACGCAGATCGAGGTGGAGCTAAATCTCGATGGAACCGGGCAGTATGAAAATCATACCGGCGTGGGGTTCTTCGATCACATGCTGGACCAGCTCTCGCGGCATTCGCTGATCGACCTGAGCGTGACCGCCAGGGGAGACCTGCATATCGACGATCACCACACGGTCGAGGATACCGGCATCGCCATCGGGCAGGCGCTGGTCAAGGCGCTTGGCGACAAGAAGGGCATCCGCCGCTATGGCAGCTTTCACCTGGCGATGGATGATGCGCTGGTCCGCGCGGCGCTGGATTTGTCGGGGCGGTCCTATCTGGTCTGGAATGTCGATTTCCCCAGTCAGAAGATCGGCACATTCGACTGTGAGCTGATACGCGAGTTCTTCCAGGCGCTGTCCACGCATGGCGGCATCACCTTGCATATCGACCGGTTGCACGGGCTGAACAGCCACCATATCGCCGAGGCCGCCTTCAAGGCCGCCGCCCGTGCCCTGCGCGAAGCGGTCGAGCCCGATCCGCGCATGCCCGGCGTGCTGCCCTCGACCAAGGGCGCGTTGTGATGCGCGTCGCGCTGATCGATTACGACAGCGGTAACCTCCATTCGGCGGCCAAGGCGTTCCAGTTGATGGGGCGCGAGGCCGGGGCCGAGGTGGTCGTGACCTCGGACCCCGAAACCGCCCTCGCCGCCGACCGTATCGTGCTGCCCGGCGACGGCGCCTTCCCCGCCTGCCGCGAGGCCCTGGGCGAGGTGGACGGCATGGCCGAGGCGATCCGCGAGGCGGTGCTGGTGCGTGGCCTGCCCTTCATGGGGATCTGTGTCGGCATGCAGATGCTGGCCACCAAGGGATACGAATATCGCGAAACCGCCGGGCTGGACTGGATCGGCGGCAAGATCGAGGCCATCGGCGCGCCGGGCCTGAAAGTGCCGCATATGGGCTGGAACGACCTGGTGATCGACCGCCCGCACCCGGTGCTGGAGGGCATCGGGACAGGCGATCACGCCTATTTCGTCCATGGCTGGCAATTCCAGGTCGCCGATCCGGCGCATCTGCTGGCGCATGTCGATTACGGCGGGCCGGTAACGGCGGTGGTCGGGCGCGACAATATCGTCGGTACCCAGTTCCACCCGGAAAAATCCCAGCAGATCGGGCTGCGCCTGATCGCCAATTTCCTGCGCTGGACGCCCTGAAGGCATCGAGGCCGCGCGTGGCGGCCCCGACCTTGTCAGTCCTTGCTCCAGATGGCCCTGTAAGCCTCGCGGTAGCCGTTATCGGGATCGAACCGGTTCTCTGCTCCGCCGTCGCGCTCGACATTTTCATGGGTGACGACATGCAAAGGCGACTGATAGCCAGACCATTCCTCTTTGGCGAATGCGCGGTTCATCTCGTCGATCATCTGCCAGCCCTGCAGGTTCAGCGGCTCGGCAACGGTGACCGCCTGGTATTCCCGGCTCCGGATCCGCTGGTAGGCCGCCTCGGAGCCGTCGCCGGCCGCCACGGCCCTGGGCATGCCATCCCCGGGAATACCGGCGGCAGCAAGCGAGGGCCGCATGAAATCGAAATAAAGATCGTTGATCGCTAGCGAATGCGTCCATTTCGCGCCATGCCGTTGCAGCAGCGTCGTCGTAAGCTGCGGCATCCGGGTCGAGGTTTCGGCTATTGGCGTATCCACATATTCGAGCACCTCGCCCCCCAGGGACTCGATCGTCTCCTTCATCCAGTCCGCCTTGTTCACGGCAATTTCGAAGGTCGAGTCGGTAAAGATGATCACTCCCGGCTTTTCCTGCGCATCGAGATAGGCCCAGTAGGCCGCCGCCTTCGCGACATCCCGTGCATCTGTCGTCACGTTCACGAAGAACCCGTCCTCTTCGCTCGGGCCGTTTTCGGACAGCGAGTGCCATGCGATCATCGGCAGCCCGGCCCTTTCGACCTGCTCCAGCTGGGCCTTCTGTTCGGTCGGGTTATAGCCCAGGATGAAAATCCCGTCGGGCCGCAGCGCCAGCGCCTGACCGAAGGAAGAGCTGCGCCCCGATACGGTGCCCCCGGCCTCGATGATCTTGATTTGCCAGCCGATCGCCTCGGCCGCTTCCTCAAGCCCGCGCGCCACGCCAAGAACGCCGCCATTGGTCAGGTCGTCCGCCAGCGCGACGACAAGCTTGTCCGGCACAGAGGCAGGGCCAGTGGTCGGGCCGTCCCATTCGGCGGCAGAGGCAGCCAATCCCTCGATGAAGGCGCGCGCCTCCGCGGCGCTGTTTTCCGCCCGGGCCATGGACATCGTGCCGGCGGCAAGCACGGCGGCAAGAACAAACCCGATTGCGTTTTTTCTCATGCGGCCATTCCTCCTGAAAGCAAAGATGAATTCGTTAATGATTGGATGCGGGATGCTTCGGCACCTGCCTTTGCGCACTGCGCCTGCGCTGTGCATAACCGACGATGCCGATGGCTGCCAGCAGGGTAATGCCGTTGAACATCGGCTCGACCCAGAACGAGCCCCCGAACTGCTGGATGCCCGAGATTCCCACCGCCAGGATGGTGACACCGACGATCGTGCCCCAGACATTGACCCGTCCCGGCCTGATCGTGGTGGAGCCCAGGAATGCACCGACCAATGCCGGCAACAGGAATTCCAGCCCGACGCTCGCCTGCCCGATCCGCAGCTTTGCCGCAAGCAGAATGCCCGCGAAAGCAGACAGGATGCCCGAGACGAAAAAGGCGCCTATCGCATAGCGCGTCACCGGAATCCCGTTCAGCGCCGCGGCGCGGGGATTCGCGCCGATGGCATAAAGGAACCGTCCTGCGGGCGTATATTCCATCAGGACCCATAACCCGATGGCCAGAACGAACACATAATAAGCGGTGATCGGCAGGCCGAACAGAAAGGTCGTGCTCAGCGCGTAGAAGGCGGGATCGAGCTGCGCCACCACCTGACGCCCGCCGGTATGCCACAGGGCAACCGCGTAGATCACCGTCCCAGTGCCGAGCGTCGCGATGAAACTGTCGATCCTCGCGATTTCGACAAGCAGGCCGTTCAGCAGCCCCAGCAGCCCGCCCAGTATCAGCACCAGCAGGCATGCAGCAGGCCATGGAAGACCGGCGACCTGCAGGCTGATGGCCAGGATATGCCACAGCACGATACCGTAACCCACGGTCAGGTCCAGCTTGCCCGTCGCCATCGGCATCATTGCCGCCAGCGCCAGGATCGCGACGATCGCCTCATCGGCAAGGATCGAGCGCAGGTTCAGCAGGGTCGGAAAGGTCTGCGGCAGCAATATGCTGAACAGCGCGATCAGCAGCAATGTCAGGATCGGCAACCCATAGGCCGGAAGCCGTCCGGTCAGCCGCGATATCCCCGATATTCCTGCAAGTTCGGATTCGGTGGGCTCAAGCGCATCGGACTTGATCGACGGCATCACGACACTCCTTGCGGGGCCGGTTTGCCGGCCAGAGCGGCATTCATCAACGCCTCGACCGTCAGATCGTTCCCGCCGATGCTTTCGACGATACGGCCGCCGGCAAAGACCAGCGCCCGGTGGCAGATATGCGCGACCTCCTCGAAATCGGTCGAGACGATAAGGATGCCGACGCCTCTGGCGGCGGTCTGGTTGAGCAGGGTGTAAACCTCGGTCCTCGCGCCGATATCCACCCCTGCGGTCGGATCCTCGCAGATCAACAGGCGCCTGCCGCTTTGCAGCCAGCGGCCGATAACCAGTTTCTGCTGGTTCCCGCCGGATAGCTGCTCTATCGGCAGATCGGGATCATTGGGAACAAGCCTGACCCGCCGCCCTATCTCGATGGCGCTCTCCGCTTCGGTGCGGCGCGATGCGATCTCCCACCGCCGGCGCCCGAAAGCACAGGGATTGAGAAAGAAATTCTCGCTGGTGCTCAGCCCCGGCGCGACCGATTCCTCCAGCCGGTCCCGCGCAACCAGCCCAATCCCCGCCGCCATGGCCCTTTGCGGCGAGGACAGGTCGAGCCGCCGCCCATCAAGCATGATATCGCCGTCATGACGCTCGATCCCGAAAATCGCCCGGGAGATGCTTTCCTGCCCCGCGCCGCGGAGGCCGGCGAGGCCGAGAATCTCGCCGTCACCGATATCGAAGGATACCGGCCCCACGGCCCCGGTGCGCAGCCCCCGGATCTGTGCGAGGGGCCTGTCCGACCGCGCGCGCGTCCGAGGCACGCTCCCCATATCGTCGCCGACAATCTCGCGCACAAGCCTTTCCGGGCTGGTATCGGCAACCGCACGGTCAGAGATCACTGCCCCGTCGCGCAATACCACCACGCGGTCGGCTATCTCGAAGATTTCGGGCAGGCGATGCGAGACATAAATCATTCCGACCCCCTGCCCGCGCAGCCTGCGCAGCGCCTCCAGCAATTCGGCGACCTCCTCGGCGGGCAGCGATGCCGTCGGCTCATCCAGCACCAGAAAGCGGCAATCCACGGCCAGGGCACGGGCGATGGCGACAAGCGACTTCTCGGTTCGCGTCAGGCTGTGGACCCGCACCGCCGGGTCTATTTCGCAATGCACCCTTGCCAACGCCTCTGCCGCAAGCCTCTCGACCCGCCGCCACGAGATCAGCCCGCCCCTGCGCGCGAAACCAAGCGCCAGCGCCATGTTCTCGGCCACCGTCATCCACTCGACCAGCCCGAGGTCCTGATGGATGAACGCCACCGCCTGCTTTTCGCCGAAGCGTGACGGGTGGTGGCGATACTCGGCCCCGTCGATCGTGACCGAACCGGAATCCGGGTGATGGATGCCCCCCAATATCTTGATCAGCGTCGATTTTCCCGCGCCGTTTTCGCCCAGAACCGCCACCACCTCGCCCGTGCCGACCGACAGGGATACGTCTTCAAGCGCCCGCGTGCCGCCAAAACTCTTGGTAATGCGGGTGAATTTCAGCCCGAGGTCCGGCGCGCAATCATATGCGCCCTCCGGCGGTTCCCGCCGGGGGGACTCGCCCGCCGCTCTTCCCGCTTTGCCTGTCATGGCCTCTGCACGCCCGAGCGGTTCAGCGTGATGGCGTAAAGCGAGGTCGTCGCGCAGATATACAGCCGGGATTTGCCGCGCCCGCCAAAGCAGATATTCGCGACGGTCTCGGGCACCAGGATCCTGCCGAGCAGTTCCCCTTCGGAAGAGATGCAATGCACGCCATCCCGGGCAGAGGTCCATAGATTGCCGTCGCTGTCAAAGCGGAAGCCGTCGGCAGCTCCGGGGCTGACCCTGTGAAATACCGCCCCCCCGGTCAGGCTATACCCATCGGAGCCAATGTCGAAAACACGGATATGCCGTTCTGCATCCGGGTCGAACATCCTGCCGGTCTCGGCGATATAAAGGCGGCTCTCATCCGGCGAAAAGGCCAGCCCGTTGGGGCAGGCGAAATCGTCGCAAACCATCTGCAATCCGCCGCTGGCGGGATCGATGCGATAGACATTGCAGGGCAGTTCCTGCTCTGACCGATGGCCTTCGTAATCGGTCATGATCCCGTAATGCGGATCGGTGAACCAGATCGAGCCGTCGGATTTCACCACCACGTCATTGGGAGAATTCAACCGCTTGCCCCGATAATGCGAGGCAAGTGTGGTGATCCTGCCGTCATGTTCGGTCCGGGTCACGCTGCGGCTTCCATGTTCGCAGCTGATCAGCCGCCCCTGAAGGTCGCGGCTATGCCCGTTGGCGAAGTTCGACGGGTTGCGATAGACCGACAGATGCCCCTCGCCCGGCCCGTTGGCGGGGACATAACGCATGATCACGTTGTTCGGAATGTCCGAGAACAGCAGGCAACCGGCATCGCCGAACCAGACCGGCCCCTCCAGCCAGCGAAAACCGGTTGCCAGCCGTTCAAGCGGGGCATTGCGCATCACGAAACGGTCAAAGCGCGGATCGTGGGTCTGGAACCATTGCGTCATCAGCGGGAACTCCCGGAATGTTGTGGGCGGTTCCGGCGAACGGCTCCGGTGCGGATATGCTTGATCGTCATGTCACGGCTGCTCCCCTGGTCAATATCGCGGCGTTATCGTCAAGCGACACAATGGCCGAAACATCGGGTTCTTTGCCAGTGGGGATCTTGCGGGTAACGGCAAGCCTGTCGAGATCGAGGCAATGCAGCTCATTCGCATCGGTGCTGATGAAAGCGCGCGTCATGCTTTTGTCGAAGCTGAGCGAGATGGGCGGAACCTCCAGTTCGACCCGGCCGATGGTTTTCAGGCTCCGGTCGTCCAGCAATGTCAGCGAACGTCCCCGGTAATCGACCGTCATCAGCCGGGACCGCCGCCTGTCGTGGAAAATCCGAACCGGATCGCCCGGCACGTTCTCGGATGCCGTGATTTCCAGCGTGACAGTATCGAGGGCGACCACGGTTTCGCTTTTCCGGTTGGTGACGAATAACAGCTTTTCGTCCTCGCGCAGCAGGCGCCCTTCCGGCATCTCACCGGTCGAGACAGGCACAGGCGTCACCGAAGGGTCCTGCGGGTCGAATACCGTGACATCGTTGCTGTCGAGATTCATCGAATAGCAGCGCCGGCCATCGCGGGTCACGGCGAAAAGATGCGGCTTGCGCCCCCCGGTCGGGGCGGTTCGGTCAGGTGCGCCGCCCTTGCGCGGGTCGTCCCAGATGACAAGCCGCGCCGCCGTCTCGGACAGGGCATAAAGGCGGCCCATACCATCCATCCCGATGCCATGCGGGCGGTTCATTCCTTCGCCAAGGCTGAACCTGTCCACGATCCTGCCTGCCGCCACATCCAGCGCCAGAACCTCGTGGCCGCCGGTATCTTCGCTGCCGGAATTCGCTACGCCGTAATGACCGATATAGGCGATCCCGCAATCCGCGTTCAGTGTGAACTCATGGGGAAATTCCGGCAAAGGCACAACATGTAGCAGCTCTCCGCCATCAATGTCGTAACAGGACAGTCGATGCGCGCTTTTCTCGATCAAGAGCAAGACGTCTTTTGGCATTGGACCTACCGGATTCTCTACTGGCTACACAAAACACACTCTTCCCCCACATGGTTGCGCATTGCATAACCCGCGATGATCGGTATTGCCAATCCTCCTGCGGCGACGTCCTTTATCCGGATGCCCGCATCTCTTGACCGGTCAGCACCGCGCCAAGCGCCATGGCCACCGCGGCCTGTGTCGGATCGATGACCGGCCGGTTCAGCTTTGCCTCGAGCGCGGCGCGGTGCCGGGCCATGCCTGCGCAGCCGAGGATCAGGACATCCGCGCCATCCGATATCAGGGCATGCCCAACCTCGACCAGCCGCTCGAACGTGCCCTCGCCCCGCGCGCTTTCGTCGACGCTCATGTTCAGCGCCCGCTCCCCCGCCAGCCGGTCGGTGACCCCCATCCGCCGCAGATAGCGCAGATGGCGCGGAATCGACGCGTCGGCGATGGCGACAACGCCGAAACGATCGCCGCGCGCCAGCGCCGTCAGCACCCCGGATTCCTGGATGCCGAAGACCGGCACCCTCGCCGTGGCCCGGCACAGGTCAAGCCCCGGATCCGAATAACATGCGATGACAAAAGCCGAGGCATCGGCCCGGCTTTTCACCAGCGAGGCCAGCGGCAGCGCGAC
This sequence comes from Paracoccus alkanivorans, assembly GCF_003697785.1. Taxonomy (GTDB): domain Bacteria; phylum Pseudomonadota; class Alphaproteobacteria; order Rhodobacterales; family Rhodobacteraceae; genus Paracoccus; species Paracoccus alkanivorans. The sequence continues at coordinate 194,064 of NZ_QOKZ01000006.1, forward strand.
CTGGTCGACGTGATGCTGGCTTTCGATTCCGAACGGACCTTCGGCTAGGGTCACGCATTCGATCCCGACCCCGCAGCGGAATGCGGCCAGCGCCTGTTCCAGCCCATCCGTCACCGCCTGGTTGGAGTTCGGATTGATGACGACGACAGGGCCGGTCATGGCGCGATATCCGCGCCGAAGTTCCGCGCCGGGTCGAGTTCGGGCGTGCGCGTGCCCGGATAACCGGTGAAGTCCGGCGGGCGGCGGGCGATGAACCGGCCCCGGCCCGGCTTGGCCAGCAGCTTGCCGCCATCCATTACCGTTTCGCCCCGCGACAGGACCGTGACCGGCCAGCCGGTGATCTGCCGGCCCTCGAATGGCGTGTAATCCATGTTGTCATGCTGGTCCTCGATGGTGACGCTGCGGGTCTCTTCGGGATCCCAGATGGCGATATCGGCATCCGATCCGATGGCGATGGTGCCTTTCTCGGGATGCATCCCGTAAAGTTTGGCGGCATTGGTCGAACCAAGCGCCACGAACTGGTTCAGCGTGATCCGCCCGGCCCTGACACCTTCCGAGAACAACAGCGGCAGGCGCAAGGCGATTCCGGGCATGCCGTTCGCGATCTGCTTGAAACTGGCATTCGGCCCCTTGGCCAGCTTGCCGCTTTCGTCAAAACGATAAGGCGCGTGGTCCGAGGAAAAGACCGAGAAGGTCCCCGCCTGCAAATGCCGCCACAGCGCCTCTTGCGTTTCCGTATCCCGAACCGGGGGCGAGCACATGAACTTGGCACCCTCCATTCCGGGGCGGTCCAGGTCCTGACGGGTCAGGAACAGGTATTGCGGGCAGGTCTCGCCGAAGATCTTCGCGCCTTCCAGCCGCGCCTGCGCCACCATTCCCGCACCCTCGGGGGTCGAGACATGGACGATCAGCAGGGGCGCATCGACGAAACGCGCCAGCGTGATCGCGCGGTTGATCGCCTCGGCTTCCGCCACTGCCGGGTGGCTGATCGCGTGATAGCGCGGCTGCGTATGGCCGGCCGCCACCAGACGGTCCGAAATCCACCTGATGATGCCGGAATTCTCGGCATGGACCATGGTCAGCGCACCGTGGGTTTTCGCCACCGACAGGATATCGAGGAACTGGCCGTCGTCGATCTTCATCAGGTCATAGGTCATGAACACCTTGAACGAGGTGATCCCGCGGGCGAATGCCTGCGGCAGCTCATCGCGCAGGACCTTTTCGGTCGGGTCGGCGACGATCAGGTGATAGCCGTAATCGATCACCGAGTTGCCCTGCGCCCGGCTGTCGTAGAGATCCAGCGTCTCGGTAACGCCCATGCCGCGATGCTGGGCGGCGAAGGGGACGAAGCTGGAATTGCCGCCGAATGCCGCCGAGATCGAGCCGCTGCGGTAATCATCCGCCGTCATACCGCCGGTCGCGCTTTCCTGCGCGATATGGCAATGCGCCTCGATCCCGCCGGGCAGGACCAGCTTGCCGCTGGCGTCGATTTCGCGCGCACCGCTCAGGTTTTCGGCAATGGCGGCGATGCGCCCTTCGCGGATACCGATATCGGCACGAAACGTATCCGATGCGGTGGCAACAGTGCCGTTCGTGATGACGAGATCAAGTTCCATGGTCACACCGATCTGATCGAGCCGCCATCACAGCGCACGAGACTGCCGGTGATGTAGCTGGCGGGTTCCGAGACAAGAAACGCGGCGGTCTTGGCGAATTCCTCGACCCTGCCGTAACGGCCCGCCGGGATGGTTTTGGCCGAGGCGGCGCGCACCTCCTCTACCGGGGTTCCCGTGCGCCTGGCGGCAGCAGCGTCCAGTTCGTCCGTCCGTTGGGTATGGATACGGCCGGGCAGCAGCATGTTCACGGTGATGCCCTCGGCGGCAAGGTCGTTGGACAGGGATTTCGACCAGCCCACCAGCGCCGCGCGAAGCGTGTTCGACATCGCCAGCGTCGGGATCGGCTGGACCACGCCCGAGGATCCGATAGTCAGGATGCGGCCCCAACCGGCGGCACGCATGGCGGGCAGCAGCCGCTCGGCGGTTTCCATCACCCGCAGCACCATCTGGTTGAACTGGGCGGCGAGCACGGCAAGATCCGCATCGGCCATCTTGCCCGGCGGCGGCCCGCCGGTATTGGCGACAAGGATATCCGCCGCGCCGAAATGTGTCTCGACCGCCTGCGCCATCCTGTCGGCGGCATCATCCTGCGCAAGGTCGCAGGCGACCCACTCGGCCCGGCCTGCCCCCTTGGCGGTGATCGCCTCGGCTTCCTGTGCCAGCCTGTCGGCGCTGCGCCCCGTCAGCAGCACATCGGCGCCTTCCCCGGCCAGCACCTGCGCGATGCCCAGCCCGAGCCCGCGAGACGAGGACATGACCAATGCGCGCTTGCCTTTCAGTCCCAGATCCATCAGCCCAGCTCCTTCAGTCGTTTCTCCAGACGCGAGGTCAGCCGCGTCAGCTCGTCATGATCCATCGCGCTCATCGCAGGTCCCGGCGCGCGCACCCGGGCCGAGGCAATCACGCCACGGCGGCGCAGGGTTTCCTTGCGGATGGCAAGCCCCAGCCCCGGTTGCTGCTCGTAGCGCACCAGCGGCAGATAGGCGTCGAAGATGTCCTCGGCCCGGTCGTGATCGCCCTTCAGCGAAAGTTCGACGACCTGCACCATCATCTCGGGAAAGGCGAAGCCGGTCATCGCGCCATCCGCGCCGCGCTGCATCTCCTGCGGCAGGAACAGCGCGGAATTTCCGGTCAGGATCGACAGGCGCGGCTGATCGGGGGTGCCGGTCTCGGCCCTGACGCGGGAAAGCTTGGCAAGACCCGGCCAGTCCTCGTGTTTCAGCATGACGATCTGCGGGTTGTCGCGCGCGATCTTCAGGATGCTGTCGACCGAGAAACGGGCATTGGTGGTCAGCGGGTAATCCTGCAGGCAGATCGGCACATCGCCGCCAAGCGCCTTGCAGACCTGCGCGAAATAGCCCTCCAGCCGGTCCTCCGGCCCAAGGCCCTGCATCGGGGCGACCATGACCCCCGCCGCACCCGCCGCCATGACATCGGAGGTCAGGCTGCGCATCGGGTCAAGCCCGGCCCCGGAAACCCCGACGATCACCGGCACGCGGCCTGCCACGCGGGCAAGGACACGCTCGGCAAAGATGCGCGACTCGGCATCCGACAGTTTCGGCGCCTCGCCCATGATGCCAAGGATGGTCATGCCGGTCACACCGCATTCGAGATAGAAATCGACCATCTTATCCGTCGATTCCAGATCAAGCGTGCCGTCCTCGGCAAAGGGCGTGGCGGCGATCACGAAAACGCCGGAGGAATTGCGGTGGATAAGTTCGGTCATGGCTGCTCCTTGGGTTGCGGGATGGGGTGGCAGGCGATCTCTTCAAGCCGCGCGTAGCGGTCGGCAAAGAGCCGGGCGAGCGGAAGGTTCCCGCCCCAATCGACATGCATCCTGCCGGTATCGATCAGCCCGTCGCGGGCCACAAGCGCCACCGCCTCCCCCACGACGATATCGCGTTCACCCGAATAGCGTAGCGTATCCCTGAGCCGGCATTCAATCGCCACGGGCGCGGCGGCCAGTCGCGGCGGCGCGACCTGGCTTGAAGGCGCAAGCGCCAGATCCAGCGCCTGCGGTTCGCTGACATCGGGCGGATAGGCGGAGGCGGTTTCCACCATCGGACCAATCAGATCGGGCGTGACGATATTGACGACGAATTCCCCGGTCGCCGCGATATTGCGGGCCGTATCCTTGGGACCGCTGCCGTCGCGGGCATGCTCCAGCCCAAGGATCACCAGCGCCGGATCCTGCCCGAAAAGGTTGAAGAAGGAAAATGGCGCGGCATTGACCCGCCCGAGCCTGTCCTGCGTGGTGACCCACGCGACCGGGCGCGGGATCACCACCGCCGTCAGCAGCTTGTAACGCTCTTGCGGCGCCAGCTCGGTCAGGTCGATCTGCGTCGTCATACCTTGCGCACCACTCCTGTCTGGCTGGTGATCAGGCCGTAATGCTCGATCCGTCGGTGGCGGGCGAAATCGAATATCGTCTCCTTGCCGAAGACCGACAGGTCCATGTCGCATTCATGGACCAGCAATTCGTCGCCATTGGTCTTTGCCCGCGCCACGACATAGCCGTTGGGATCGACGATGATCGAGCCGCCCATCAGCGGATGGCCGTCCTCGTCGCCCGCCTTGGCGACCCCCACGACCCATGTGGCGTTCTGATAGGCCCCGGCGGTCATCGACAGTTCGGAATGGTAAAGCCGCTTGTCTTCGCCCTCGGCGCTGTTCTGGCTGTTCACCGAAGGCGTGTTGTAGCCCAGGATCACCAGTTCGACCCCCTGCAAACCCATCACCCGGTAGGATTCGGGCCAGCGGCGATCGTTGCAGATCAGCATGCCGACAACGGCATCCTGCGTGCGCCAGACCGGAAAGCCCAGGTCCCCGGGTTCGAAATAGCGCTTTTCCAGGTGCTGGAAAGCGCGTTCGTTATCGTATTCGGAATGTCCCGGCAGATGCACCTTGCGGTATTTCGCGACGATATTGCCGTCCCGGTCGGTCAGGATCTGGGTGTTGAAGTGATGCCCGTCCGGTGTCAGTTCCGCATAGCCGAAGCTGATCGCGACCCGCAATTCCCGGGCCCTGTCGAAAAGCGGCTGCGTGGCGGCATTGGGCATCTCGGTCTCGAACCAGCAATCGACCTCGGCCTGATCCTCCATGTACCAGCGCGGGAAAAACGTGGTCAGCGCCAGCTCGGGATAAACCACCATCGTGCAGCCCGCCCCCGCGGCCTCTTCCAGCAGCGCGAGCATCCGGGCGACAATGGTTTCACGGCTGTCGGCCTTTTGGTTGGGACCCATCTGGGCGGCTCCGATGACGATTTTTCGCATGTTCTTCCTTTCAGGCGACAAGACGGCGCTGGTAGCGGCTGAGCAGCCGCACCACCGGCCATAGCAAGACGAGATAGATCACCGCCGCCAGCGTCAGCGGCGAGGCGTTATAGGTCACCGACCGGGCAAGGCTGGCGGCATGCAGCAACTCTCCCAGTGACACGACCGAGGCGAGCGAGGTCAGCTTGACCACCTCGACCGTGTTCGAGATCAGGTCGGGCAGCACGTTGCGGGTGGCTTGCGGCAGGATCACCCAGGTCAGCGTCTGGCGCTGCGTGAGGCCGGTCGAACGCGCCGCCTCCCATTGCCCCGTTCCAACCGAGATCAGCCCGGCGCGGAACACCTCGCCGTAATAGGCGGAGTTGTTCAGCAGGAAGGCCAGCACCACGGCCACGAAAGGCGACAGGCGGATACCGGCAAAGGGCAGACCGGCATAGACGAAGATCAGCAGCACCAGCGGCGGGATCGCACGGAACAGGTCCACCAGCGCCATGGCGGGCCAGCGCAGCCAGCGCGACCGGGCGGTCGAGGCCAGCGCGGCCCCCAGCCCTCCGGCCAGCCCGAGCGGGATCACCGCGCAGCAGATCAGCAGGGTCATGCCAAGCCCGCGCAGGATGGTCGGCAGGGCCTTGGCCATGATGTCGAGATTGAAGAACTGGACGGCAAGTTGATCCATCGCTCAGCCCTTCTTCCAGGCAAAGCGGCTTTCCAGCCAGCGCGACAGGATCACGAAAGGCAGGAAAAGCACTACATAGGCCAAGGCGGCCAGTGTCAGGGGCGAGGCGTTGCCCGAAAAGCTTTGCGCCGTGGTGGCCTGGTTGAGAATGTCGGGCACCCCGATCACCGTGCCGAGCGCGGTCATCTTGGTGATGGCGATGGCGCGGTTGGTCAGCGGCGGGATCACCATGCGCACGGCCTGCGGCAGCACAACGTAGCCGAGGGTCTGGGTAAAACCGAGGCCGGTGGAACGCGCCGCCTCCCACTGGCCCTTGTCGGTCGCGGTGATGCCGGCCCAGATGATCTCTTCGGCGAAAGCGCCAAGCGTCAGGCCGAGGATGACGAACAACACCGCAAAGCTGGACAGCGTGATCCCCACGCTTGGCAGCCCGAAAAAGACCAGCAGGATCAGGACCAGCGGCGGCACGGCGCGGAAGATGTCGGCATAGATGACGATCAGGAAGGAAACCGGCCAGATCCGATAGGCACGTATGCAGGCCAGCAATGCCCCCCACAGCGTGCCCGCCACGACGATCAGCACCGAAAGCTCGATCGTCACCCAGACACCCTGCAGGATCGACGGCGTGTATTTCGCCAGAACCGATCCGTTCAGGAAAGTCTCGATGAAGCGGTCCAGATTGGTCATTGGCTGTAACGGGCAAGAAAGGCGCGGGTGCGTTCATGCTGCGGGTTTCCGAACAGCTCCTCGGGCGGTCCTTCCTCGACGATCTCGCCATCGGCCATGAAAACCACCCGGTCGGCGGCCTCGCGTGCGAAGGCCATCTCGTGGCTGACAACCAGCATCGTCATCCCGTCCTGCTTCAACTCGCGCATGACGCCCAGCACATCGCCGACCAGTTCGGGATCGAGCGCCGAGGTCGGCTCGTCGAACAGCATCACCGCCGGTTCCAGCGCAATGGCGCGGGCGATGGCGACGCGTTGTTGCTGCCCTCCCGAAAGCTGCGAGGGATAATTCGCGGCCTTGTCGGCCAGCCCGACCCGGGTCAGCGCGGTGATGGCACGGGCATCGGCCTCGTCACGTGACAGCTTCAGCACCTTGCGCAGCGCCAGCGTGACATTTCCGCGCGCATCGAGATGGGGATAGAGATTGAAACTCTGGAACACCATGCCGATGCGGCGGCGAAGCCGGTCGAGATTCACACCGCGCCCGGTGATCTTCTCGCCTTCCAGCAATATGTCGCCCGAATTGGGCTCCTCCAGCCGGTTGCAGCAGCGCAGCATGGTGGATTTGCCCGAACCCGAGCGGCCAAGCACGAAGACCATCTCGGATTTCGCCACCTGCAGGCTGACGCTTTTCAGCACCTCGACCGTGCCGAAGGATTTCTTCAGCCCGACAACCTCCAGCGTGGGCCGCGCCCCGATGGCAGCGGCCCCGCCCCGATCCTGCCCCGGATTACGCACAGCCGGGCGCGTGATCGTCAGCGACATGGCCGGGGAATTCCGGTTCACCCCAACCCGGGCGCGGTGTGACGGCGGCGGAACCCTCGGCAGGTTCGGTGCCGAACCATTTCACATGAAGTTCCGCGATCGTGCCGTCGGTCTTCAGGCATTCGATGGCTCCTTCCACCTTTTCGCGCAACTGGTCGTCGCCCTTGCGGAAAGGCATGCCCCAGACCAGCCCGGTCGAATGCAGATAGCTGAGCTGCACTGCCGGGTTCTGCTTGGCGGCCCATGCGCTGACGGTATTGCCCGCCACGGTCGCGAAGGCCCGGCCCGACACCACCGCCTGCACCGCATCGGTCGCCGTGCCGTAGCTTTCGATGGTCCAGCCGATCTCGTCGGTCAGATCGCGCGCCCAACTGTCATAGACCGAGCCCTTGTTGACCGCGACCACCTTGCCCTTGAGCTGTTCCAGCGCGGTGATTTCCGGCCCGCCGGCTTTCACCAGGAACTGGAAATCAGTGTTCAGATAGCCTTCGGAGAAGTAATAGGCCTCGGCGCGTTCCTGGGTGATCGTGGTGGGCGCGATCACGAAATCATAGGTTTCGGCCTGCAGGCCCGGCAGGATGCCCGAGAACTGGGTGGCGACGATCTCCATCTCGGCGCCGAGGCGCTCGCCAATGGCATTGGCCAGGTCGATATTGAAGCCCTCCAGCCCGCCATCCATCGTCGGCATGGCATGCGGGGCAAAAGTTCCGTCCACTGCCACGACATATTTGTCTTGTGCCAGTGCGGGGCTGCCCAAGGCCAATGACAGTGCCAGCCCGTTGATCAGGTATTTCATGTTGGTTTCCTCTCTGTTGGTTTGCCCTGGGATCAAGGCGGTCCAACCGGCGATCAGGCCGGGAAGCGTGAAACGACACGGTCCTGAACTCCGCTGCCCGAAGTTCAGCATGGGCATGGCGGGTGGTGCAATATAGTAAGTTATTAATTATTGGATGAGAAAATAATAATCTATTATATTGCCTTCCAACACGGCATTCCAGGGATTCCCATGTTCACATTGAGGCAGTTGGAGATCTTCCGCGAAGTCATCCGCGCGCGGACCACGATCGGTGCGGCCAGGGCGCTGAACGTGTCGCAACCCCTGGTTTCGAACATGATCCGGCAGATGGAGGCGAAGATCGGTTTTCCACTATTCGAACGTTTCGGCAACAGGCTGGTCCCGACACCGGACGCGGATGAGATCTATCACGACAGCGAGTCGATCTTTTCCATATACCAAGCCTTTACCAAAAGGATCGAAGCCCGCCAGCGCAGCGAGAGCGGGCATCTGCGGGTCGTCGGCACGCCGCCCATGGCCAATGCGCTGATCCCCCGGACCCTCAAGGAATTCCTGTCGAAGCGCCCCGCGGTGCGGGTGCATCTGGACACGCGGCGGATTACCGGGGTGCTGGAATCGGTGCAGTCCCGGATGGCGGATATCGGGCTGGGGCTGAACCCGCCGGAACGCGAGGGGCTGTCCTACGAGGTGCTGGCGATGGCCCAGATGGTCTGCGTGTTTCCGCCCGGGCATCCGCTGGAAAGCAAGCTCGCCATCACGTCGCGGGATCTCGTCGGTCAGCCGCTGATCCTCTACGAGCCGAGTTCCAGCCTCGATCTTGCCATCTCCCGCGATATCCTCACCCCCGAATTGCGGGCGCAGGCGATTGCCGAGGTGCGCTATTCCTCGGTGGCCTGCCTGATGGCCGAGGTGGGAATGGGCGTGGCCTTCGTGGATTCGCTGACCGCCTCGGTCGGCGACCGCTATCGCCTGTCGGCCCGCCCGCTTTATCCAAGCCAGCCGGTGCCGATCTGCCTCATCACCCGCAAGGACGAGCCGGCCAAGCGCATTCAGGCCAGTTTCCTTGCGGAATTGCGGCGGTCCCCGACGCTGACGGCACTTCGGGAATTCGGAGGCGATGGACCCGATACCGGCCATTGATTGGCGACAGTCAGGAGACTGGCCATTAGCGGTCAATGAGACTAGTCACGGCCAGCACGTCCGCTTTGCGGACAAAACAGACTTCGGATAAAAGCTGTTCAGCCTTCGGATGCCGCGTGGCCTACGCACATCAGAATGATCGGTGTAACCGGTGCCTGAAGACCGAGGATCTCGGCGGTGGCTTCATCATCAAAGCCGCCGACCCAGACACTACCCAGTTCTTCGGACACGGCCTGAAGTTGAAGGTTCTGGGCTGCCGCACCAGCTTCGAGATAGACATACCGTGGTCCGCGCAGACCGTAGGGCTTCTGGTCGGCGAAAGCTTGGCTCGGCGACACCATATCAGCACAGAACGCAATGATGCAGGCGGCATCAGTTACCCATTGAGGGTCCCCGATAGAAGCCTTTCTCAGCGCGACCCGCAGGTCCGAAGACATCAAGGGCTTTACAGAGAGATCAAGTGGATCGATCTCGTAGAGGCCCTTGTCCAGTCCTTCCACATGGTTCGCCACCACGAATAGCCGAAGTGGGTGCATGGCATGGGCTGATGGTGCAGTTCTCTTCCCGCTATCATCGGTAGCACCCTGCGCAGCCCATATGAGCCTTTCAAGTGACGCCATGGAAATTGACGCGCGACTAAACTGCCGAACGGTGCGGCGCCGTGACAGCGCTTGGGTAATCGTAACTTCTTCCAACTCGTTTCTCCAACCAAGCCTCGAACTCGACCTTTCGTGGACTTGCGATATTCAAACAATGTGGGGCTCGGAGCAAGCTCCCACCTCAGACGCTGCGCCACTCAATACCAATTTCGTCTGTTTTCGTCCATTTGGACTCAACGCGTATGCTGTGCTGGCCGCGACCGGCAGTCCGTAAATCACGCCATCCAGCTTGATGACCCAGCCCGACCTATCTCCTGACTGTCGTCAATTGATGCCGCGTTCACCCGGGATTCCCGGAAACTTTGTCACAATGCTCTTGCCAAACGGAACCAATGCCCGCATCGGAATGTTTGAAACCATAACAGCTTTCCCAAGAGGAAACCGCCATGCAGAAACTGACAGCCATTTTCCTGTGCGGATTGGCATTGACCGCCGCGGCCTGCGGACCGAATACCGCCACCCGCGCCACCACCGGAGCCGCAACCGGTGCCCTTGTCGCCGGACCTGTCGGGGCAGTCGCCGGAGCGGCGATCGGGGGCAGTGGCGCCGTAAGGATCAGGTAAGGGCAAGGCCGTCACAGCCACCACTGCTGCCCCGCAATCCCCGGGCATGCGGCCCGTCCGCAAAAGCCTGGCCTGCAGCCTGCCTCAGAGCCTGCCGACTTCCTTGCCTGCGGCCCCCTTGGCCTTGGCCAGAAGGCACAGCCAGTCATGCGCCACGGTCGCGGCGGCAATCGCGGTGATCTCGGACTGGTCGTAGGGGGGCGAGACCTCGACGACATCCATTCCCACGAGGTTCAGGCCGCCAAGGCCGCGAATGAACTCCAGCGCCTGCCATGATGCAAGCCCGCCCGGCACCGGTGTCCCCGTGCCCGGCGCGAAAGCCGGATCCATGCCATCGACATCGAAGGAGATATAGACCGGCGCATCGCCCGCACGCTCCCGCGCCACCGCGATGGCGGCATCGATACCGTTGCGGTGGATCCAGGGGCTGGTCAGGATCTCGAAGCCGAAATCCTCGTCGTTGAAGGTCCGCAGCCCGACCTGCGTGGATTTGGCCACGTCGATGATCCCTTCGCGCGCGGCCCGCAGGAACATCGTGCCGTGATCGTATCGCACGCCGTCATCTTCCCAGGTGTCGCAATGGGCGTCGAACTGGATCAACGCCACCGGCCCGTGTTTTTTCGCATGCGCCCTCAGCAGAGGATAGGCGATGGAGTGATCCCCGCCCAGGGTCAGGATTCGCGCGCCCGCCGCCAGGATCCCGTCTGCATGGGCCTCGATCGCCGGGCGGATGGTTTCGGGATGATGCGGGTCCAGATACACATCGCCGTAATCCACCACCGACAATGCCTCGAACGGATCGAAACCGAAGGGGAACGCCTTCAACTCGGCCAGCTGCACCGAGGCCGCCCGGATCGCCTGCGGCCCCAATCTGCAACCGGGCCGGAACGTGACCGCGTTGTCATAGGGCACGCCGGTCACAGCGACATCGACACCCCGCAGATCGCGGCTGTAATTGCGGCGCAGAAAGCTGAGCGCGCCGCCATAGGTCATCTCGTGCCACCGGCCCCCGGTCGTATCCTTGCGGCGGAAGGCCTGATCACCCATCTCCGGCATAGTCTTGCTCCCGTTGGTTTGCGGCGCATCGGAATCGCCGGACCTGCCGCGCCCCTATGGCTGCGGCAGCAGTGTTCCCGCCCTTATCCGCATTTGGAATGACCGCAGCTCGGGCAGGTCATGCAGCCTTCCACCATGCGCATCCCGTATTGGCCGCAACTCGGGCAGGCCGGGCCGCGCGGGCGTTCCCCCACGGCCATGACCTCGGCCTGAGGATCGGATTTCAGGCCCAGCCCCTCGCCCTCCAGAAAGCCGGTCGCGATCATGTGACGCTCGATCACGCCACCGATGGCCGCAAGGATCGAGGGAACATAGCGCCCCTGCATCCACGCACCTCCGCGCGGATCGAAGACCGCCTTCAGTTCCTCGACCACGAAGGATACGTCGCCGCCGCGCCGGAACACCGCCGAGATCATCCGCGTCAGCGCGACGGTCCAGGCGAAATGCTCCATGTTCTTGGAATTGATGAACACTTCGAACGGGCGGCGATGCCCGCCCTGCACGATGTCGTTGACGGTGATATAGATGGCGTGCTCGGAGCCCGGCCATTTCAGCTTGTAGGTCGAGCCCTCCAATGCGGCGGGGCGGTCCAGCGGTTCGGTCAGGTAGACGACATCGGCGCCCCGGTCGGCCTCGGGCACATCCTCGGTCTTTTCCGAGACCGACAGGACCGAGCCGGTCACGTCGTTCGGGCGATAGGTCGTGCAGCCCTTGCAGCCCAGATCCCATGCGGCCAGGTAGACATCCTTGAAATCCTCGAAGGAAATATCCTCGGGGCAGTTGATGGTTTTCGAGATCGAGCTGTCCACCCATTCCTGCGCCGCCGCCTGCATGGCGACGTGATCCCTGGGCGCAAGGGTCTGGGCATTGACGAAATGATCCGGCAAGGGCGCATCGCCATGCAGGTCGCGCCACATCTGCACGGCGTAATCCACCACCTCTTCCTCGGTGCGCGATCCGTCCTTTTGCAGCACCTTGCGGATATAGGCATAGGCAAAGACAGGCTCGATCCCCGAGGACACGTTACCGGCGTAAAGGCTGATCGTGCCGGTCGGCGCGATCGAGGTCAGCAATGCGTTGCGGATGCCGTGTTCCGCGATGGCGTCGCGCACATCCGCATCCATTTTTTGCATGAAGCCGGATTTCAGGAACTCATCCGCATCGAACAAGGGGAAAGCCCCCTTCTCGCGCGCCAGATCGGCGCTTGCCAGATAGGCCGAGCGCGCGATGGCCTTCATCCATTTGCGGGTCTGCTCGACCGCACCCGCCGCACCATAGCGCAAGCCCAGCATCAGCAGCGCATCGGCCAGCCCGGTCACGCCCAGCCCGATCCGGCGCTTGGCCTGCGCCTCGGCTGCCTGCTGGTCCAGCGGGAATTTCGAGGCATCCACCACGTTATCCATCATCCGCACAGCCGTGCGCACCAGTTCATCCAGCGCCGCCTCGTCCAGCCGGGCCGCATCCGTGAACGGGTCAGCGACCAGCCGCGCGAGGTTGATCGAGCCCAGCAGGCAGGCGCCATAGGGCGGCAGGGGCTGCTCGCCGCAGGGATTGGTGGCCGAGATGGTCTCGGCGTAATGCAGGTTGTTGGCCTGGTTGATCCGGTCGATGAAGATCACCCCCGGCTCGGCATAATCATAGGTCGCGCGCATGATCCGGTTCCACAGATCGCGCGCCTGCAGGGTGTGATAGACCTTGCCGTCAAATTTCAGATCCCACGGGCCATCGGCCTTCACCGCCTCCATGAAATCATCCGTCACCAGAACCGACAGGTTGAACATGCGCAGCCTTGCGCTATCCTGCTTGGCCTCGATGAACTGCTCGATATCGGGGTGATCGCAACGCATCGTCGCCATCATCGCGCCACGGCGGCTGCCCGCCGACATGATCGTGCGGCACATCGCGTCCCAGACATCCATGAAGCTCAGCGGGCCGGAGGCATCGGCGGCCACGCCCTTCACCTCGGCCCCGCGCGGGCGGATGGTGCTGAAATCATAGCCGATCCCGCCGCCCTGCTGCATGGTCAGCGCGGCCTCTTTCAGCATTTCGAAGATACCGCCCATATTGTCGGGGATGGTGCCCATGACAAAGCAGTTGAACAGCGTGACGGCGCGCCCTGTCCCTGCCCCGGCAAGGATACGGCCCGCCGGCAGGAACTTGAAATCCTCCAGCGCGGCATAGAAACGTTCTTCCCATTTCGCCGGATCCTTCTCGACCCGCGCCAGATCGCGGGCGACCCGGCGCCAGCTATCCTCGACCGAGGCGTCCACCGGCTGCCCATCGGCGTCCTTCATCCGGTATTTCATGTCCCAGATCTGTTCGGCGATGGGGGCGGCAAAGCGGGTCATCGGGCATCCTTGGTGGCGTTGGAAAGGGGATATACAATATATGGTGAGGACGTCGTGGCTTCAAGCCCGATTATCCACCCCGATCAGCGCCGCATCAAGCCCGTTCAGCACTGCTTCCCGCGTCTTGGCGGCCAATGTCTTGCGGTTCTCTCCCGCGACGGGAACCGGTGGATGCAGCATCACCTCGACATGGCCCTGGCGCGGCGCGGACAACACCGCCAGCAAGTGATCGGCCAGCGCCATATCCCCCCACCAGCCGTAAAAGCGCGGATCCGATTCCGCGGGTGCATGATAGGCAACACTCATCGGCTGGATTGCCAGATCCCCGGGCAGTTCGGGATCAAGAAAGCCCTGGAACAGCGTCGGCTTGAAGGGCAGCACCCGGCGGCCATCGGTCGAGGTGCCCTCGGGGAAGAACAGCAGCCGGTGTCCGGCGCGGATGCGGGCGGCGAATTCCTCGGCCTGCGCGCGGGCGAATTTCGGGTCGCGGATGACGAAATGCGTATTGGTGACGGCGGTCAGGATATTGACCCCCGGCCAGCCGCGCACCTCGGCCTTGGAAACGAAGAACACCGGCAGCGCGGCATTCATCGTCAGGATGTCCAGCCAGCTCGAATGATTCGCCACGATCGCGCCGGGGCCACGCAGCGCCCGTCCCTCGCGCCGCCAGCGCAACCCGATGCAGAGCAGCACCAGCCGGCATACCAGTTGCACATGCGGCCCGCTCCAGGGGCGGCGGGGGCCATGGAACAGTTTCTCGATGCCCCGCATGGGCAGGATCAGGATCACCCCGGCCAGCAGGACCAGAATCGCGGGCAGGCCGCGCCGGATAACCCGCCACCAGCCGGCAATGCCCCTGGGGCGCGGCAATTCGGGGGCTTCGCCCCCGCGCCAGGTCGTCCCATCCCGGCCGGGATCAGTTCGTGAGACGCGGGTCTCGTTCATTGTCCCTGCCAGCGGTCTTCATAGAATTTCCGGTGCTTTTCCGACATCGCCGCCGTATCCATCAGCAAAAACACATCCGTGGTGTTGAAGGCGCGGTCGATATAGGCTCCCTCGCCGACCCGGCCGCCAAGCCGCAGATAGGCCTTGATCAATGCAGGCATGCCGATCAGTGCCTCGCGCCGCTCCAGCTCATCGGCGGGGATCAGGTCCATCGGCTGATAGCCTTCGGGCCGAGCCACGGGGCGCAGCGCCTCGGCCGCCAGGTGGTTGTGATGCAGCCAGCTCAGCGATGGCGCCAGTTGCCTTGTGTCGGTGCCGTGAAAGCTGGCGACACCGAACAGCAGCTCGATGCCAAGATCCAGCACGTAATCGGCCAGCGCATTCCACAGCAGGAACATTCCCGAGCCGCCACGATAGGCGGGATCGACGCAGGACCGCCCCAGTTCCAGCAGCGAGCGCCCGGATTGGCGCAGCTTGGTCAGGTCGTATTCGCTGTCGCAATAAAAACGTCCGAACTCCTCGGCACGCATTCCCGGCAATAGGCGATACACGCCCACGACATGCTCCAGATCCTCTGCCGAGCGCCTTGAATCGATCAGGCAAAGGTGATCGACCACGGGATCGAACTCGTCGCATTCAAGCCGGTTCTGATGATCGACCAGGGCCCCGTCGCCGCCCAGTTCCTCGACAAAGACCCGATAGCGCAGACGTTGCGCCCCACGCAGGTCACGCTCGCAGGTCGCGATGCGGATATCGAAATAGGACGGGTCGGATTTCATCGGGCCTGCCGGGATTGCAGAGATATGCTTGAACCGGCTGTCTAAGTGCGCAAATGCCGCATTGCAACCATTTGCGCAATTCGAATACAGGCAAAAGAGGTTCCAACAAGATAAAAATCAACTTATGGTTGTGTTATGTTAGTTCCCACATATCATGATTCGTTCCAACGCAGGATTTCCAGCGTGACCCGCTTGCCATCGATGACCTGTTTGCCGGCCTCGGTGAAATTCACGGTGATGCGATCGCCGATACGGGATTGCACTTGCCCTTCACCCCATTCCGGGGCTCCGGGATGCAGCACGATCATGCCGGGTTCCAGCAGTTCATTCATGTTCGCCTCTGTCTTGCCAGCTTAAAAGGTATGTTCCGATGAGCGCCCACACAATGCGTATCGATCCCCGCCAATTGGCCGCACTGGTCGGATCGCGGCTATGCCATGATCTTGTATCTCCGCTTGGTGCCATAGGTAACGGCATAGAACTGCTTGAATTGTCTGATGAATTTCCCGGACTGACGAAAACGCCCGAGATGCGGCTGATCGCTGAATCGGTAAATGCCGCGCATAGCCGTATCCAGGCTTTCCGGGTCGCTTTCGGTCACGCCGGGAAGGATCAACAGGTCACGCGTGCCGAACTGGCAAGGTTGATCGAAGGGATGACAGGACAATCCCGGTTGCGCGCCGAGCTGACCGCCTATGGAACCTTTCCCCGCCCCGAGATCCGCATGATCGTGCTGGCGATGATGTGCCTCGAACATGCGTTGCCCAGGGGCGGAAAGGTTTCGATCCTGCATAGCAGCTCTGGCTGGCGTCTGCTCGCGCAGGGCGAGCAGACGCGTCCTGACCCCGCCTTGTGGTCATGGCTGGATAGCTGCGACACTGCGTCACGGCGCACGCCCGCGCCGTCAGAGGTGCAATTCGCCCTGCTGGCCGAAGCGGCGACGGAGCTGGAGCGCAGGCTCCGCTGGAAAATGACCGACAGGAATGCCGAGATCGCGTTCTGACCAAACGCCGGGCGCCGGGGTTCCGGGGCAGTGAATTTCCGCCTTTCCGGCAGGATCAGCCGCGAAGCGTTCCCTGCCCCGTGACCAGATATTTGAAACTGGTCAGCTGTTCCGCCCCCACCGGACCACGCGCATGCAGCTTGCCCGTGGCGATGCCGATCTCTGCCCCCATGCCGAACTCTCCGCCATCGGCGAACTGGGTCGAGGCGTTGCGCATCAGGATCGCGCTGTCGAGACCGGCAAAGAATCGCTCTGCGGTGGCGTCGTTCGCGGTCAGGATCGATTCGGTATGCTGGCTGCCGAAACGGCGGATATGTGCGATGGCCTCGTCCACGCCATCGACCAGCTTGGCGGCAATGATCATGTCCAGGAACTCGCGTCCGAAATCGTCGGGCTGCGCCTTGGCGGTGCCGGGGATCTTCGCCAGTTCGCCCTCGGCCCGGACCTCGACACCGGCGGCCAGCAGATCCTCGATCACCGCGGCCCCGTGTTTCGTATAGAACTGCCAGTCGATCAGCAGGCATTCCGCCGCACCGCAGATGCCGGTGCGGCGCGTCTTGGCGTTCAGCACCACCTGCCGCGCCATCTCGGGATCGGCGTCGCGGTCTACATAGATATGGCAGATGCCTTCCAGATGCGCGAAGACCGGCACCCGTGCCTCGCGTTGCACAAGCCCGACCAGCCCCTTGCCGCCGCGCGGGATGATCACGTCGATCACCCCCTGCGCGCCCAGCATGGCACTGACCGCCGCCCGGTCGCGGGTGGGGACAAGCTGGATCGATGCCTCGGGCAGGCCGGCCTGATGCAGCCCCTCGACCATGCAGCCATGGATCGCCGTGGATGAATGCAGGCTTTCCGAGCCGCCGCGCAGGATCACCGCATTGCCGGATTTCAGCGCCAGCGCCCCGGCATCGGCGGTCACGTTCGGGCGGCTTTCATAGATCACCCCGATCACGCCGATGGGCGTGCGCACGCGCTGGATATGCAGCCCGGTCGGGCGGTCCCATTCGGCGATGACCTCGCCCACCGGGTCGCGCTGCTCGGCCACGGCGCGCAGGCCGTCCTCGATCCCGCGCAGCCGGTCCCCGTCCAGCCGCAGCCGGTCCATCATCGCGTCCGACAGCCCCTTTTCGCGGCCGAATTCAAGATCGCTCGCATTGGCTTCGAGGATCTCGGGCGCGCGTTTGCGGATCTCATGGGCGGCGCCGATCAGCGCCGCGTATTTCCGCTCTCCCGGGGCCTGCGCCAGCTCGACTGCGGCCTCGCGGGCGGCTTCGCCCATCTTCGCGATCAATGCGTCAGCTTCGACCATATCCTTCATCGCCCATTACCCCGTTCGTCGAATGAAACGCCCGATTTCAGCGCCCCTATATTCCGGCCTCCATGCATAACCAGTTTCGCATCGAAACAGGAGTCCCGAAATGCAAATCCGCTTTTGTCCCATCCCAAGCGAAACCGCCCGCGCCTGGCGCAGCGGATCACCCGACGCTTACGGGCTTGCGCCCGAATGGGTGGAGGCCTCGTCCGGCAGTGGCACTCCCTGCCGCCACTGCCTCGATCAGGTGCCGGCGGGCAAGCCTTACCTGATCGTCGCGCATCGCCCGTTCGAGGGGCTGAATCCCTATACCGAGACCGGCCCCATCTTTCTTTGCGCCGGGGATTGCGCCGCTGGCGGCCCCGGATTTCCCGAGCGATTTCTGGCGTCGGAACAATATATCACCCGCGGTTATTCTGCCGATGAACGGATCATATACGGCACCGGCGCGGTCACGCCCACCGGCAGGATCGAGCAGAGATGCAGGGAGTTGTTCGCACGGAAAGAGATCGCCTTCATCCACATCCGCTCGGCCAGCAACAACTGTTTTCACTGCCGGGTCGAACGCGGATGACATATGCCGCGCTTTCATGTTGAAATGAAATGAAAACGAATGGCGCGGTTGACGGGGCTCGAACCCGCGACCCCCGGCGTGACAGGCCGGTACTCTAACCAACTGAGCTACAACCGCGCATTTATCCGGGCGAAAAGATGAGAGTGGCGCGGTTGACGGGGCTCGAACCCGCGACCCCCGGCGTGACAGGCCGGTACTCTAACCAACTGAGCTACAACCGCACACTCATCCTCCCCGGCTGATCGCCCGCCGGGTGAGCGGGGTTTAAGCGGGCAGTCAGGCCGCGTCAAGATAGCTGAAGAAAAAACATCCGCGCATCGGAGGACAATGCGCGGATGCCATTGGACACCCGCGCGGAGGAGAGGCGGGTCACGCCCATGTTTTCATCCCGCCCGATATCGCAACGGCATAATCCCGACATGTTTCGGTCATATGACGACAGGATCGCGCCGGAATCAGGGCGGGTTACCAGGACGGGCGGCCCATGCGCGGATGGCTGATCCGCCCGCCGCAGACCGGAGCTGCCACGCCGGTCGTCATCGGCCCCGATATCGGCAGGCCCCGCTGCACGCGCACCGCCAGCCATCCGAAAGCCTGCGCCTCCAGCATGTCGCCATCCAGCCCGGCCGACTCGACCGGCTGGACATCGGCTTCGACCGTCTCGCGCAGCGCTTGCATGATCGTGCCGTTATGACGCCCACCGCCACAGACCAGCAAAACGGCGGGCATGGATGGCAGCCAGCGCATCCCCGCCGCGACCGATCCGGCCAGCGCCGCGACCAATGTGGCCGCCGCATCGGCGTCGGACAATGACGCCACCGCTTCGCTCAACCCGGTAAACTGGTCCCGGTCCAGCGATTTGGGCGGGGGACGGTCGAAATAGGGATGCTGCAGAAACTCTGCGACGATCCCCTGATCCGCGCTGCCCGAGCCCGCCAGTGCGCCGCCCTCGTCACGGGCCTGCCTGCGGCGCGTCCGCATCAGGTCGTTGATCGGCGCATTCGCCGGGCCGGTATCGAAGGCCACGCAGGCGCCGGGGGATTCGGGCGCCCGAGTCCCCGGGTCCACCCAGGTGATGTTGCCCACCCCGCCAAGATTCAGGAAGGCCAGCGGCGCGGAAGGCAGCTTCCCCTCCCTGATCGCCCATTCGGCACAGGCCCAGTGAAAGAACGGGGCAAGCGGCGCGCCCTCTCCGCCCTGCCGGACATCCTCGCTGCGGAAATCCCAGATAACCGGACGGCGGGACATCCGCGCCAGCGCCGCCCCGTCTCCGGCCTGATGGGTGCCGCGCCCATGCGGATCATGCGCCAACGTCTGGCCGTGATAGCCGATCAGTTCGGCCTCGGGGAAGCCCTCGGCCAGCGCGGCATGGCTGGCCACCGAGATATCGGCCGCATCCGCCACCCCCTCCTCGCCCGGCCAGCGCCCGAGCGCCGCATGCAACGCCGCCGCCTCGTTATCGGAATAGGCGCGGAACACGCTGCGGCCGAAACCGCCGATACGGATCCCGTCGGTTTCGATCATCGCCGCGTCCACCCCGTCGAGCGAGGTGCCCGACATCATTCCCAAAGCCCGGATCATCACGCCTTTTCCTTTGCCCTCGCAGCCGGTATATCCGCCCCGCAGAAGAGGAAACAGCCCCATGACCTACCAGCCCAGATCGGATTTCCTGCAAATCATGCGCGAGCGCGGCTATATCGCCGATTGCACGGATTACGAGGGGCTGGACAAGGCGCTGCTGGCCGGGCCTGTCACCGCCTATATCGGCTATGACGCGACGGCGGCCAGCCTGCATGTCGGGCACCTGCTGAACGTGATGATGCTGCGCTGGTTCCAGAAGACCGGCAATCGCCCGATCACGCTGATGGGCGGAGGAACCACCAAGGTCGGCGATCCCTCCTTCCGCTCGGAAGAGCGCCCCTTGCTGGACCAGGCCGCGATCCAGGCCAATATCGACGGTATGCAGAAGGTCTTCGCCCGCTATCTCGATTACCGCGAGGATGGCGGCGCGATGATGCTGAACAATGCCGAATGGCTGGACGGGCTGAACTACCTGGATTTCCTGCGCGATATCGGCCGGCATTTCAGCGTCAACAGGATGCTGTCCTTCGAGTCGGTGAAATCGCGGCTGGATCGCGAGCAGTCGCTGTCCTTCCTCGAATTCAACTACATGATCCTGCAAGCCTATGATTTCCTGGAACTGCACCGGCGTTACGATTGCAGCCTGCAGATGGGCGGCTCGGATCAATGGGGCAATATCGTCAACGGGATCGACCTGACCCGGCGCGTCGATGACGCGACCATCTGGGGGTTGACCTCGCCCCTGCTGACCACCAGCGACGGGCGCAAGATGGGCAAATCGCAGGGCGGTGCGGTCTGGCTGAACGGCGAGATGCTGTCGCCCTATGAGTTCTGGCAATTCTGGCGCAATACCACCGATGCCGATGTGGGCCGGTTCCTGAAGCTCTATACCGAGCTGCCGGTCGCCGAATGCGAGCGGATGGGGGCGCTGCAAGGATCCGAGATCAACGAGGCGAAGGTGCGGCTGGCCAATGAAGTGACCACCCTTCTGCATGGCGCCGAGGCCGCGGCCAGCGCCGAGGCAACCGCACGCGAGGTGTTCGAACAGGGCGGCGCTGGCGGCGACCTGGAAGTTGCGCTGCTGCCGTCGGATGCGCTGAGCGATGGGCTGACGGTGGTGCAGATGCTGGTCCAGACCGGAATCACCGCCAGCGGCAAGGAAGCCAAGCGCCTGATTGCCGAGGGCGGCCTGCGGCTGAACAACGAGGCGGTGAACGATCCGCAACTGCCGGTCGACGCAAGCCTGATCGGCGGCGGGCTGAAGGTTTCGGTCGGCAAGAAAAAGCATCGGATGGTGCGGGTCGGCTGACCTGGAACGGTTGTTCGTTGCGTCCCGCGACGGCGGGGCTCAGCCCCGTCGCCGGCAGGTCACGCGGACCCGTGGCGCGACCCGCCAGCGACCTTCCGGGATATTTGGACACGGAAGAAGCCGGGACAGAACGGAGACCGCTTGCTTAATCGGCTTGCAGTCGCCGGGACGGAATGTGAAAGAGGATGTCATGACAGAGGCACCGCAGCTTTACCTGATGACTCCCGCCGGCGCGCAGGCTTCGGCGCTCGGCCCCCTTCTGAGCGAGGTGATGGACCGCTTCCCCGTCGCCTGCCTGCGTATCCGCGGCGGTGTGGAAGAGGACGAGCTTGGCCGTCTTGCCGATCTGACGCGCGAGATCGCCCATGCCCGCGACGTGGCGGTGGTCATAGATGACCATCTGCGGCTGGCGCAGCGGCACGGGCTGGACGGGGTGCATCTGACCGATGGCGCCCGCGGCGTGCGCGCTGCCCGCAAGGAACTGGGCGCGGACGCCATCATCGGCGCGTTCTGCGGATCGTCGCGCCATGACGGTATGACGGCAGGCGAAGCCGGAGCGGATTACATAAGTTTCGGGCCGGTCGGCGAAACCGCACTGGGCCGCGGCGCCCCCGCCCCGTTCGAGCTGTTCGAATGGTGGTCAGAGATGATCGAGATCCCGGTCGTGGCCGAGGGCGCATTGTCGCGCGAACTGATCCAGAAAATCTCGGCCGCCTGCGATTTCATCGCCATCGGCCCCGAGATCTGGGGCGAGGACGACCCCGTCGCGGCGCTTGCCGCGATATGGGGATGACCCGAAACATCACCGGCTGATGGTTCCAGTTCGCACCCCTTAGTGAACGCTTACCGGGGTCAGCTCGTTCTGACGGGCCAGCATGAAGGCCATCTTGCGGTCGCGGACCAGTGCCAGACGCTCGCCATCGGTATCATGAACCGCGTAGAGACTGTCGATATCGGGAAGCTGGTCCCGCACTTCCTGCGGCAGGGTGCTGGTTGCGACCTGCCGGATATAGACGATGTTCTCGGCCGGATGATCGCCGAAATCGAATTTGCTATCCATGATGATCTCCTTACTTGCGGCTGATCGGGATGGTCTGGACGACCTGCTCGGGCTGAACCCGACGCAGATCTATATGCAGAAGCCCGTTCTCCATCTGGGCCGAGACGACCTCAACCCCGTCGGCCAGAACGAAGCTGCGCTGAAAGGCCCGCGCGGCGATCCCGCGATGCAGGAAGACGCGGTCCTCGCCCGCCTCGGCCATGCGCCCGCGGATCACGAGCTGGCGATCCTCGGTGGTGACGCTCAGATCGTCCTCGGCAAAGCCGGCCACTGCCAGGGTAATGCGGAACCCGTCGGGGGCGTTATGCTCGATATTGTATGGCGGATAACCCTCGGCGCCCTTGGCGGCCCGTTCCGCCATCCGCTCAAGCTGGTCGAAACCCAGAAGATAGGGATGCGCCCCTAACGATATCTTGCTCATTTTCAGCCCTTTGTCTGCAAGCGACTGTGGGTGGCAGGCCCCGATGCGGCGACCTGCCTGCAAACAATATGTGAACGCGGATTGCCGGACGCAAGGCCCCGTTTGGCAAGCCATCGTCCCCGATTGCGGTAAAATACCCGGCATGACCGGGCAGGATTATATTAACAGAGCCGAAACAACAGGCTATAATCGCGCGGCCAGCATCACCGTTCAACCGGACATCGCCAGATGAATATGCACCACGAGCCCACCAGTCGCGAGATGACGCATGACGAGATCATGCGTGCCGAATTGTCGGTCCTGCGTGCCGCGCATCGCGATCTGGACCGGGAAATCGCGGCATTGTCCGAACAGAAACTTACCTCCACGCTGACCCTGCAGAGGCTCAAGAAGCAGAAGCTCGCGCTCAAGGACCAGATCGCCCGGCTCGAGGACGAGGTCACCCCCGATATCATCGCCTGATTGCGGGTGCCGCGCCCGCGCGTTATGGAAACCTGACGCGACGAAAGGGGCAGAGCATGGAAAAACCCGTCGGAATCATCATGGGCAGCCAATCGGACTGGCCGACCATGCGCGAGGCGGCGCAGATCCTGGACGAGTTGGGCGTGGGCTACGAGACAAGGATCGTCAGCGCCCACCGCACCCCCGACCGGCTGTGGGATTACGGCAAGACCGCGGTTTCGCGCGGGTTGAAGGTAATCATTGCCGGAGCCGGAGGGGCGGCGCATCTGCCGGGCATGATGGCCTCCAAGACCCGCGTGCCGGTGATCGGCGTGCCGGTGCAGACACGGGCGCTGTCGGGGGTCGATTCGCTTTACTCCATCGTCCAGATGCCCAAGGGCTTTCCGGTGGCCACCATGGCGATCGGCGCGGCGGGGGCGGCGAATGCCGGGCTGATGGCGGCGGGAATCCTGGCCATCAGCGACCCGGAACTGGCCGGACGGCTGGACAAGTGGCGGGATGCTTTGTCGGCCTCGATCCCCGAGGAGCCCGCCGATGAGTGAGATCCGCAGCATCGGGATACTCGGCGGCGGCCAGTTGGGGCGGATGCTGTCGGTCGCGGCCAGCAGGCTGGGGTTGCGCTGCCATATCTATGAGCCGGGGGCAGCGCCTGCCGGGGATGTCGCCCATGCCCTGACCACCGCACCCTATGACGATGAAGCGGCGCTGCGCGCCTTTGCCGAATCCGTCGATGTCATCACCTATGAATTCGAGAACGTGCCGACCTCGGCGCTGGACCTGCTGGAATCGATCCGGCCCATTCGCCCGAATCGGCGTGCATTGGCGGTCTCGCAGGACCGGCTGACGGAAAAGACCTTCCTGAACGAGATCGGGCTGGCCACCGCGCCTTTCGCCGATGTGCCTTCCGAGCGTGACCTTGCGACTGCCGTGGAACGGATCGGTGCGCCCTCCATCCTCAAGACCCGGCGCATGGGCTATGACGGCAAGGGGCAGGTCAGGATCACCGATCCCGGACAACTCGAATGGACCGGCGCGCCATCCGTGCTGGAAGGCTTTGTCGATTTCAGCGCAGAGATCAGCGTGATCATCGCCCGCGCCGCCGACGGTCAGGTTGCTGGGTTCGATCCGGGGCTGAATGTCCACGAGGGCGGTATCCTGCGGACGACCACCGTGCCTTGCGGTCTGCCGGGCAAGGTGACGACCGACGCGGTGTTGATCGCCGCCAGGATCGCCAATGCGCTGGATTATGTCGGCGTGATGGGGGTCGAGCTGTTCGTGACGCCCGCCGGGCTGATCGTGAACGAGATCGCGCCGCGGGTTCACAATTCCGGCCACTGGACACAGGCGGGCTGCGCCGTCGATCAGTTCGAACAGCATATCCGCGCCGTGGCAGGGCTGCCCCTGGGCGATGGCAAGCGCCATGCCGATGTGGTGATGGAGAACCTGATCGGCGACGACATGAACCGGGTGCCCGAACTGCTTGCCAGCCCGAGGACACAGATTCACCTTTACGGCAAGGGTGAGGCCCGGCCCGGGCGCAAGATGGGGCATGTGAACCGGATCACGTCCTGACGGCCATCACTTCGCGGAAAACGCTTTCCAGCATTCGGCCCTGTCCCCGATGCCGCAGCCGGATGTAACCGGCCTGCCATCGCCGCCAGCCTTCGAATGCAGGAAGGTATTTGGGCAAGGAAGAAGGGACGCGGACAATCTTGCCGGAATGCTACCCCCGGTGAGGCAGAAGCAACAGCCCCGCCTCTTCCAGCAGTTTTCCCAGTTCTGGTTCATCACCGGCAAGAACATGGGTCGCGCCATGATTTCGGGCGACGAGCGCCTGCAGAACCAGTATCCGGATCCCCTGCCCTCGCGCGACCAGATTGACCTCTGCCATGCAGGCGCCCGCGTGCCCGGCAATCGCGGTCTCGTATCGCCGCCGCAATCCGGCATGTTCCGCCGCCGGGATATCTCCCGCCAGAAGCATCAGCATCGCCACCATCCCCTCCGGAACAGGCAGCGCAGCGCAATCGTCCAGCGCCACCACCTGATCCCGGTCATGATCGCGAAATAACCCGCGCAGATGATTGGGCCTCGTTCCGGCCCCGGCAGGAGGGCGCAAACCCTTGACCTTGCCGCCAAGGCAGACGGGGCCCGCCATCCCGCCCCCGGGGCGCCAGTGATCGGTGACCGACATGATGGCCAGCAGCACATCCTGCCCGTCCAACAGACCGATATCGTCCCCCGGCTCGATCCGGGCGGCGAAATCCTCGCCGACTTCCAGAGTCACCGGCACCGGCCACAGCGCTCCCGAAGCCAGCCGCATATCCCGGGCGACATGCTCGCAATCGGCCTGCGTCATGAAGCCCTTGAGCGGAAAGAACCCCCCGTTCATCAGCAGTTCCAGATCGCAAAGCTGCCGGCGCGTCAGCCTCCAGCCGGGCAGCCTGGCCCCCTCGGCAGCCAGTTTCCCGGCGGCCTCGGGCGATACGAAAAGCTCGGGGATGGGGATCTGGTTCAGCTTGGTCATCGGCAGTCCTCGTGGCGGATGCTCCGCCCGTAACCTTGCCCGTCTCCGGGATCAACCGGGACAATCGGGGGAGTTCCCACGGCCCGCCATCGACCGCTTCCGCGACCGGCCAGGCTGGCTGCGATGCCTGCCACCTGTGAGGGGCGTCTATTCCGCCGGAGTCTTTTCCGGCTCGGCCTTGACGGGACTTGCCCCGGCCTCTTCCTGCGCGGCCAGCCAATGCTCGGCATCCAGCGCCGCCATGCAGCCCATCCCGGCGCTGGTAACCGCCTGGCGATAGAAATGGTCGGTCAGGTCGCCCGCCGCGAAGACACCGGGAACCGAAGTGCGGGTGCTGCCCGGTTCGACCTTCACATAGCCGCCATGGTGCAGCTCCAGCTGGTCCTTGACCAACTCGCTGGCAGGCGCATGGCCGATCGCCACGAAAATGCCATCGGCGGGCAGTTCGCGCGTCCCGCCATCCTTGGTCGAGCGCAACACCGCGCCGGTCACCCCCAGGGGATCGTCGGCACCTTTCACCTCGATCAGTTCGTGATCCCAGATGATCTCGACCTTGGGGTTCTTGAACAGGCGGTTTTGCAGGATCTTCTCGGCCCGCAGGCTGTCGCGGCGATGCACCAGTGTCACCTTCGAGGCGAACCTGGTCAGGAACAGCGC
This sequence comes from Paracoccus alkanivorans, assembly GCF_003697785.1. Classification (GTDB taxonomy): domain Bacteria; phylum Pseudomonadota; class Alphaproteobacteria; order Rhodobacterales; family Rhodobacteraceae; genus Paracoccus; species Paracoccus alkanivorans. The sequence continues at coordinate 220,310 of NZ_QOKZ01000006.1, forward strand.
CTCTTCGACCGCGGTATTGCCGCCGCCGATCACCAGCACCTCGCGGTTGCGATAGAAGAACCCGTCGCAGGTGGCACAGGCGCTGATGCCGAAGCCCTTGAACTTCTCTTCCGAGGGCAGGCCCAGCCAGCGCGCCTGCGCGCCGGTCGCCAGGATCACCGCATCCGCCGTGACCCGCCGCCCGCTGTCGCATTCCGCGACGAATGGCCGCTGCCCCAGATCCAGCCGTGTCACCATGTCGGTGACGATATCGGCACCCATGGCGCGGGCATGTTCCTCCATCTTCACCATCAGCTCGGGGCCCTGGATCTCGGTCTCGCCCGGCCAGTTCTCGACCTCGGTGGTGATGGTCAGCTGCCCGCCCGGCTGCAACCCCTGGATCAGCATTGGCTCCAGCATCGCCCGTGCACCATAGACGGCTGCGGTATAGCCCGCCGGACCCGAGCCGACGATCAGGAGTTTGGTATGGGTGCTGTCGGTCATCTTGCGCCTCGATCTTGACTGTCGTGCCTAGGTAATGGCCCCGGCGCCCCTGCGCAATGGCTGCGCAATATGCAGAAACAATGTTGCGCAACAGCGGGGCGCATTGTAGTTTCCGGCAATCCAAAATGAACAGGGAAGAAGGCCAGCATGACCGGCACGAAACTGGACGAGATCGACCGTAAAATCCTGGCCGAGCTGCAGGCGGACGGCCGGATGACGAATGTCGAGCTTGCGCGCCGCGTCGGCATTTCCGCCCCTCCCTGCCTGCGCCGGGTCCGCTCGCTGGAGGAAATGGGCTTCATCCGCGGCTATCACGCCGATATCGACGCGCGGGAACTGGGCTTCGAGGTGCAGGTATTCGCGATGGTGCGTCTCGCCTCGCAATCCGAGCGCGACCTGTCGGCCTTCGAGGCGCTGGTGCAGGGCTGGCCGCTGGTTCGCGAATGCCACATGCTGAATGGCGAGATCGACTTCATCCTGAAATGCGTCTCGCCCGATCTGCCGAGTTTCCAGCGCTTCCTGACCGACCAGTTGACCGCCGCGCCGAACGTGGCCAGCGTCAAGACCTCGCTGGTCATTCGCGGCGCCAAGGACGAGCCTTCGGTCCCCTTCGAGATCGTCGAAGAGCGGGTGCGGCAGGCCGGATGATCCTGACGGCGACCTTCCCGCGATGGGTGCGGGAAGGCAGTGCATGGCTCGGGAGAGTTTGGGAAGCAAGCAGTTTCCGCCAGGACCGGGGCCGCTGGCGGAATCGCCTCAATCCGCCGTCAAACGGCTGATGATGACCGTGACTTCGGGCTTCTTGCCGATTTCCTCCATGCTGACCTGACGGGCAATCTTGCGGATCGCCTCGTCCATCTTGCCGTCATCGGCAACCACCTTGTCATCAGCGCTTTCCAGGAACTCGGCCAGTTCGGTCTCGATATGCCGGGCCAGATCGTCGCCGCCACGGGTCCGCTCGGGCAGGCCCATCAGTTCGACCCATGCATCGGGCAGGACGTTGTCGTCCTCGTCGACGATCACGCTGACCAGCGCATGCCCGTTCAGCGCCATCCGGATACGGTCGCGCACGATCCCGTCCATCGCGCCGATCAGCGTGTTGCCGTCAAGGTAAAGCCGTCCCGTCTCGACCTGATCGATCACCCGCGGCGCATCGCCTGTCAGCTCCAGCATGGTGCCATTCGTGGCGATCTCGGCCTTGATGCCCTTGCCGCGCGCAATCTGCACATGCTCACGCAGATGCAGATGCTCTCCATGCATGGGGATAACGATCTGCGGCTTCAGCAAGTCATGGATCTTCTCGATATCCGGACGGTTGGCATGGCCGGAAACATGGTAAAGCCCGTCCTGATCGTCGAACACATCGACGCCCAGTTCGCTCAGCGCGTTCATGATCCGCCCGACCGAGCGCTCATTGCCCGGAATGGTCTTGGAGCTGAACAGGAAACTGTCCCCCTCTTTCAGCGATAACCCCAGGTAACGGCCCCGCGACAACTGCGCGCTTGCGGCGCGGCGCTCGCCCTGCGAGCCGGTGACGATCAGCATCACCTTGTCACGCGGCATATCCGCCGCCTCTTCCGGACCGATCGTCTCGGGAAAGTCCCTCAGGATTCCGGTTTCGAAACCGACCGAAACCATCCGGCGCATCGCCCGCCCCAACAGGCAGACCTTGCGCCCCGAGGCGATGGCCGCATCGGCAAGCGTCTTTAACCGTGCGATATTGCTGGCGAATGTTGTCGCCACGACCATGTTTTTCTGCGCCATCACCCAATCGCGGATCGGATCGGCCAGAAGCGATTCGGAACGGCCGGGATGGGAGGAAAACACATTGGTCGAATCGCAGGTCAGGATCTTGACCCCCTGCCCTTCGCCGGCGATCTCGCTCCATTTCGCGGGGTCGAAAGGGTCGCCCACGACCGGTGTCTCGTCCAGCTTGAAATCGCCGGTATGCACGATACGCCCGGCGGGCGTGTCGATGATCAGCGCCGCGCTTTCCGGGATCGAGTGGCTGACCGGCATGAACTGCACCGAGAACGGCCCCTTTTCGATCACCTGCGGGCGCGGATCGACGAATTTCACCGTCTCTGCCGGATGCCCCATCTCTTCCAGTTTCAGCCGGCACAGCGTGCCGGTGAACTTGCGCGCATAGACGGGTACCCCGAGCCGCGCCCACAGATGGCCAAGCCCGCCCAGATGGTCCTCGTGACCATGGGTGATGAAGATCGCCTCAAGCCGGTCGCGATTTTCCTCGAGCCAAGTCAGATCCGGCATGATCAGGTCAATCCCGGGGCTTGAATCCATATCCCCGAAGGTCACGCCCAGATCCACGAGGATCAACCGTTCCTTGCCCGGCGCGCCATATCCATAGACATAGGCGTTCATGCCGATTTCGCCCGCGCCGCCTAGCGGCAGATAGATCAGGCGGTCAGCCATTGCCCATCTCCTTGTTGTAATCGTGTATCAATCTTAGCCCATGCACCGTCAAATCGTCCTCGATCGCATCGAAGAGGTCAAATCCCTGATCGAAGAGCGGTGCCAGCCCCCCTGTCGCGACCACTTTCATCGGCCGGTCGCGTTCGGCCCTTATGCGTTGCGTGATGCCTTCGATCAAGCCGATATATCCCCAATAGATACCCGACTGGATACAGGCCACGGTATTCGTGCCGATCACCCGCTCGGGCGTGGTCACATCGACATGGGGCAGCGCCGCAGCAGCCATGTGCAGTGCTTCCAGCGACAGGTTGACCCCCGGCGCGATGACCCCGCCGACATAGGCGCCGTCCTTATCAACCACGTCGAAATTCGTCGCGGTTCCGAAATCGACGACCACCGTATCGCCGCCATGCCGATCAAAGGCGCCCGCGGTATTGGCAAGGCGGTCCGGTCCCGGCCGCTGTCCCGGATCGACCCGTGGCTGCACAGGAAGAAGACATTCGGGCTTGCCGACGACAAGCGGCCTCAGGTTGAAATAGCGGCTGCACAGCACCCGCAGGTTGAACACCACCCGTGGCGCCGTGGCGCTGATGATGCAGGCGTCGATCTCTAGGCCGAATTTCTGCCCCGTGATCAGCGTCGACAGCCAGACGAAATACTCGTCCGCCGTGCGGCGGTGATCGGTCGAAATGCGCCAATGCGACAGGAACTTACGGCCGTCCCATATCGAGAACACGGTATTGGTATTGCCGGTGTCGATGCACAGAAGCATGGCTCAGCCTCCGCTGAAATAAATCTCGGCGGCGGGAATCGCCTGCCGTCCTCTGGATGTGACAAGAATCAGGGCGCCGGTTTCGTCGATCCCCTCGAAACGGCCCTCGGTCTGTGTCGTGCCGGTGCGCGCGGTGATGGTTTCGCCCAGTTTCGCGGCACGCGCCAGCCAGGCCTGCCGGATCGGCGCGAAACCATAATCCCGCAACTGCCGCCACCAGCGGTCAAAGGCCGGGGCCAGCGCGTCCAGCAACTCTTCCGGCGTGACCGTCAGCCCGGTCTCGCCCCTGAGACTGACCGGGCGCGTGGCCCGTTCCTCGACGGCTTCCCTGTCCGGGGCATCCGCGAGATTGACACCGATGCCAATGGCAAGCGCGGTCATGTCCCTGCCCGTGCCGGCGCTTTCCAGCAGGATCCCCGACAGCTTGCCGCCATTCAGCAGGACGTCATTGGGCCATTTCAGCGCGATATTCAGCCGCGGACCGCATAGCCCGGTCAACGCCTCGTGCAGGGCCAATGCGGCGACAAAGGACAGCCGCGCCGCGTCGGCAGGCCCGCCTTCGGGGCGCAGGACCAAGGTCGCTGCGAAATTGCCGGGTGGATCGGACCATGCCCTGCCCCGGCGTCCGCGTCCCGCCTCCTGCCGTCGCGCCATGATCCAGGCGGGGCCACCGAGCTGCGGAGCCAGCCGAAGCGCCTCGGCATTGGTGCTGTCCACCCGCTCGAGGATATGGCGGGCAACACCTTCGGGCCAGTCGCCCTCCGTGGCCGGATCACTCACTCGTGGGCTCGGCAGGTGTCGGGTCGGCTGGTGCCTCGCCCGACACTTCGGGGCCGCCTCCTGTGGCGCCGGTTTCAGCCGCCGCCTCGGGTGCGACCAGCGATTGCGCGGCGGTCGCTGCGGCGTCATCCATGCCCAGCATGGTCACTGCCCCCAGCAGCAGAACGGCGGCGGGCAGGATCAGGGCAAGGAACTGCACCAGCCCCATGCGGCTCTCGACCCCCTCGCTCTCGGCGCCGAAGAACATGTAATAGACGATCCGCAGATAATAGAAGGCGCCGATGACCGAGGCGACCACACCCGCCACGGCCAGCCAGGCCATTCCCGCCTCGACCGCAGCAGACAGCACGCCCAGCTTGGCGAAGAAACCGAGGAAGGGCGGCACACCGGCAAGGCTGAACATCAGGAACAGCACGGCCAGCGCCTTGAGCGGTTCCTTCGAGGCAAAGCGGTTCAGGCTGTCCAGGTCGGTGACCGGCTGGCCATCACGCTCCATCGACAGGATGAAAGCGAAACTGCCGACATTCATCGCGGCGTAGATCGCCATATACATCAGCATCGCCTGCACGCCATCGGCATTGCCCGCGGCCAGCCCGACCAGCGCGAAGCCCATATGGGCGATCGAGGAATAGGCCATCAGCCGCTTGATATTGCGCTGCCCGATCCCGGCGATCGAGCCGAGGAACATCGACATGACTGCCAGCGCGGCGACGATCTGGCCCCAGTCCCCAGGCACATTGCCGAAGGCGCCGAACAGCAGCCGCGCGATCAGCGCCATCGCGGCAACCTTGGGTGCGGTGGCGAAGAAGGCGGTGACCGGTGTCGGCGCGCCTTCGTAGACATCGGGCGTCCACATGTGGAAGGGCACGGCCGAGACCTTGAAGGCCAGGCCGACCAGCAGGAAGACCATGCCGAAGAGCAGCCCCATCGACAGCTCGCCCGCATTCACGGTGCCGATGATGCCGGCAAAGCTGGTGGTGCCCGCAAAGCCGTAAACCAGCGAGGCGCCGAACAGCAGCAACCCCGAGCTGAGCGCGCCGAGGACGAAATATTTCAGCCCCGCCTCCGACGATTTGGCGCTTTCGCGGCGCATCGCGGCGATGACGTAAAGCGACAGCGATTGCAGCTCCAGCCCCATGTAGAGCGACAAAAGATCGCCCGCCGAGACCATCATCATCATCCCCACCCCGGCCAGCGTGATCAGGATCGGGTATTCGAAGCGCATCAACCCGTGCCTGACCATGTAATCGGCGCTCATCGCCAGCACGGCGGCAGCAGAGAGCAGGATGGTCACCTTGGCGAAACGCGCGAAAGCGTCGTCGATGAACATGTCGAAAAAGACGGTCTGTGCAGGATGGCTGCCCAGCCCGATATACAGCCCCGCAACCAGCAGCGCCGCAACGGTCGCCCAGAGCAGGGGCTTGGCGATCTTGTCCTTGCCGAAATAGGCCCCCGCCATCAGCGCCGCCATCGCATAGATGGCCAGCAGCAGCTCGGGCAGGATGGTCGAGAAGTCGAGCGCGGTCATCTTGCTTTCCTCAATGGCTGGTCTCGGACGCGGCTGCCGCGCCCATCGGGGCAAGGCCGTCGGCCACGTCGTGCGGCAAGGCGTCGTGATAGCCGACCAGCAGCGATTCCACGGCCGGGCCGGTAATGTCAGTCACCAGTCGCGGATAGACGCCCAGCAGCAGCGTCATGGCGACCAGCGGCGCGAAAATCCATTTCTCGCGCGGGGTCATGTCCGAGATGGTCTTGAGGCTCTCCTTGATCAGCGCCCCGAAAGTCACCCGGCGATAGAGCCACAGCGCATAGGCCGCCGACAGGATCACCCCGGTCGCGGCAACAAAGGCGACCCAGGTATTGGCCTTGAACGTGCCCATCAGGGTCAGGAACTCGCCCACGAAGCCCGAGGTGCCCGGCAGGCCGACATTGGCCAGCGTGAAGAACATGAACACCAGTGCATAGGCGGGCATCCGGTTCACCAGGCCGCCATAGGCGTCAATCTCGCGCGTATGCATCCGGTCATAGATCACGCCCACGCAAAGGAACAGCGCGCCCGAGATAAATCCGTGCGACAGCATCTGGAAGATCGCCCCGTCCAGCCCCTGCTGGTTGGCGGCGAAAACCCCCATGGTGACATAGCCCATATGCGCGACCGAGCTGTAGGCGATCAGCTTCTTCATGTCGGTCTGCGCCAGCGCCACCAGCGAGGTATAGACGATGGCTATGGCCGACATCCAGAACACCAGCGGCTGCAGCATGTCGCTTGCCACCGGGAACATCGGCAGCGAGAAGCGCAGGAAGCCATAGCCGCCCATCTTCAGCAGGACCGCCGCCAGTACCACCGAGCCGGCCGTCGGCGCCTGCACATGGGCATCGGGCAGCCAGGTATGCACCGGCCACATCGGCATCTTTACCGCGAAACTGGCGAAGAAGGCGATGAACAGCAGGGTCTGCATGCCGCCGACAATGGTGAAGCCCAGCACCCGAACCGTCCCGGACGGGAAGTCGTGATCCAGCAGGGCCGCGATATCGGTGGTGCCCGCGCTGCGATACATGGCAACCATCGCCACCAGCATCAGCACCGAGCCGAGGAAGGTGTAAAGGAAGAACTTGAAAGCCGCGTAGATGCGGTTCTGTCCGCCCCAGATACCGATGATCAGGAACATCGGGATCAGCCCGGCCTCGAAGAACAGGTAGAACAGGAACAGGTCCAGCGCCGTGAAGACGCCGATCATCAGCCCTTCCAGCACCAGGAAGGCGATCATGTAATCCTTGACCCGGTCCGTGACATGCCAGGTCGACAGGATTGTCAGCGGCATCAGGAAGGTGGTCAGCAGCACGAAGAGGATCGAGATCCCGTCCACGCCCATCTTGTAACGCAGCCCCATGATCCAGGGGTGATCCTCGACGAATTGAAAGCCGGTATCCGCCGGGTTGAAGCCCGCCAGCAGGAAGAGCGAGATCAGGAAGGTCGCCGAGGTCGCGATCAGTGCCAGGTATTTGGCGTTTTTCTGTGCGGCCTCGTCCTCTCCGCGCAGGAACAGCGCCAGGATGAGCGCGGCAACGATCGGCAGGAAGGTGATGATCGAAAGTAGGTTCGTCATGTCAGTGCGTTCCCCGCATCATCACCCAGATCAGCAAGCCCACGATGCCAAGCACCATCGCGAAGGCATAATGGAACAGGTAGCCCGATTGCACCCGGCCGGCAAAGCGCGTCAGGCGCGGGATGATTCCCATGGCCACCCCGTTGATGGCGCCGTCGATAACCGCTCCGTCGCCGCCCGTCCACAGCTTGCGGCCCAGCCATCTGGCGGGTCGTGTGAAAATCACGTCGTAGAGCTCGTCGAAATACCATTTGTTCAGCAGGAACTGGTACAGCCCCGCCTGCTGCGCGGCCAGCTTCGCGGGAAGCTCCGGCTTGCGGATATAGAATATCCACGCCAGCAGCAGCCCGCCCAGCATGGCGAAGAAAGGCGAAACCTTGACCCATGCGGGGGAATGATGCGCCTCGTCCAGAACATGGTTGTCGGGATGCATGTAGATCGCACCGCCGACCGGTTCCGGAACATCGGTGGCAATCGCGTGGCCTTCTTCACCCTCGGCGGCCTCGCCCTCCGCAGGTGCGGCGGCGGCGTCATGGCTTTCTTCCGCGCTTGCGGCCTCTTCTCCGCCATGCTCGGCCGGGGCAGCCTCGCCATGTCCGGCATCAGTGCTGGCATGCTCTTCGCCATGGCCCATGTGGAAGAACTGGGCGACGCGGTCATGGCTGCCGAAGAAGGGCTGATACCAGACCATCCCGGCGAATATCGCACCCACGGCCAGAACGCCCAGGGGAACGGTCATCACGCGCGGGCTTTCATGGGCATGCTGATGCGCATGATGATCGCCGCGCGGCTCGCCCCAGAAGGTCATGAACATCAGCCGCCAGCTGTAGAAGCTGGTAAAGGCGGCGGCGATGACCAGCATCCAGAAAGCGTAGGAATTACCGGCCCATGCGCTTTCGATAGCGGCGTCCTTGGAGAGGAAGCCGGCAAAGCCGATATGGGTCAGCGGAATGCCCACTCCGGTGATGGCCAGCGTGCCGATCAGCATCGCCCAGAAGGTCAGCGGCACTTTCTTGCGCAGTCCACCGTAATTGCGCATGTCCTGCTCGTGATGCATCGCATGGATGACCGAGCCCGCGCCAAGGAACAGCATCGCCTTGAAGAAAGCATGGGTCAGCAGGTGGAACATGGCGACCGAATAGACGCCAACGCCTGCCGCCACGAACATGTAGCCAAGCTGCGAACAGGTCGAATAGGCGATGACGCGCTTGATGTCGTTCTGCACCAGCCCCACGGTGGCGGCAAAGAAAGCGGTAGTCGCGCCGATCACGGTCACGAAAGTCTTGGCATCCGGCGCGAATTCGAACAGCGGGGACATACGGCAGACCAGGAACACCCCTGCCGTCACCATGGTCGCGGCGTGGATCAGGGCGGAAACCGGGGTCGGACCCTCCATCGCGTCGGGCAGCCAGGTATGCAGGAAAAGCTGCGCCGATTTGCCCATCGCGCCGATGAACAGCAACACCGCCAGCACCTCGGCCGCGTTCCAGTCACGCCACAGGAAATGCATCTGCGTCTGCGCCAGTTCGGGCACTTGCGCGAAGATCGTGTCGAACTGGATCCCGCCGGTCATCCAGAACAGCCCGAATATCCCCAGCAGGAAACCGAAATCGCCGACCCGGTTGACGATGAATGCCTTCATCGCCGCCGCGCCTGCCGACTGTTTCCTGAAATAGAAACCGATCAGCAGGTAGGAGGCGACGCCCACGCCCTCCCATCCGAAGAACATCTGCAACAGGTTATCCGCCGTCACCAGCATCAGCATGGCGAAGGTGAAGAAGGACAGATAGGCGAAGAAACGCGCCTTGTAGTTCTGGTCGTGGTCGAAATTCTCGTCATGGGCCATGTAGCCCATCGAATAGAGGTGAACCAGCGCCGAGACCGTGGTCACCACGACCAGCATGATCGCGGTCAGCCGGTCCAGCCGGATCGCCCATTCCGAGGTGAAGTCACCCGAGACCACCCAGTCAAAGACCGGGATCTGCCGTATCTCGCCGTCGAAGCCGAGAAAGATGATCCAGCTGAACAGCGCGGCCGCGAACAGAATGCCCGTGGTCAGGTATTGCGCCGCCTGCTCGCCGATCATGCGCCAGCCGAACCCGGCGATGATCGCGCCCAGCAAGGGGGCAAAAAGGATGAATTGCGCCATGATCCCTTACCCCTTCATCACGTTGACATCTTCGACCGCGATCGAGCCGCGGTTGCGGAAGAACACCACCAGGATGGCCAGCCCGATGGCGGCCTCGGCGGCGGCGACGGTCAGCACGAACAGGGTGAAAATCTGCCCCGCCAGATCGCCGTGGTGGGTCGAGAAGGCGACGAAATTGATATTCACCGCCAGCAGCATCAACTCGATCGACATCAGGATGACGATGACGTTCTTCCGGTTCACGAAAATGCCGAAAATACCGGTGACGAAAAGTATCGCCCCCACGACCAGGTAATGCGTCAAACTCACCATCGTCCTTGTCCCTCCGGGTCCGTTACCCGTTGAAATATCCGTTTGCCACAAGCACCGCCACGACGATGCCCACGGCCATTGTTATCCAGCCGCCGGCACTCAGAGCCCCTGCCCCGGCTTGACGTCGCGCATCTCCATCGTCTTGGCCGGATCGCGGTGCATCTGTGCGACCACATCCTGGCGCTTGATATCCCTGCGATGCCGCATGGTCAGGGTGATCGCACCGATCATCGCCACCAGCAGGATCAGTCCGGCAAGCTGGAACGGCAGCAGGTAGCGGTCATACAGTACCAGGCCGATGGCATGCGAATTCATCGCATCGGCGGTGATCGGCGCGGCGCGCAGCGCCTCGGCCTGCTCGGCGCTTTGCCAGGCGCCCAGGGCGATGGCCAGCTGCGCCAGCAGCACCACCGCAATCAGCCCGCCAAGCGGAAGGTAGCGGGCGAATTCGCCCTTTAACTCGGCGAAATCCACGTCCAGCATCATCACGACGAAAAGGAACAGCACCGCGACCGCGCCGACATAGACGATGATCAGCAGCATGGCCACGAATTCGGCCCCCTGCAGCACGAAAAGCCCTGCCGCCGACAGGAAGGCGAGGATCAGCCACAGGACCGAATGAACCGGGTTCCTGGACAGCACGACCATCAGGCCGGCCACGCAGACAGAGATCGCGAACAGGTAGAATGCGAAAGTGATCATTCGGTCTCGTCCTTGTCAGATTCGGTGAATACGCCCTGCGCGATTTCCAGCGCCTTCTGCATCGCCGGGATGCCGCCGAACATCCCCATCTGATAGATCACCTCGGCAATCTCCCGCGGGGTCGCGCCGGCCTCGATGGCATGGCGGATGGTCAGGCGAAGCTGCGGCTCGGCATGGGCGCCCTGCACCGTCAGCGCCGCGATAGTCACCAGCAGCCGGGTGCGCGCGTCCAGACCGTCGCGGTTGAAGGTCTTGCCGAACCACATTTCCAGCATGTCCGAGGGCATGGTCGGGATCAGCTTCTCGAAGGCCTTGCTGTCCACATGCTCCAGCGCCGGGTTGAAGGCGCGTGCCATCTCCTGCCCGGATTGCAGCATCTGCTGGAACATCTTGTTGAACGTGTCGGTCATCTGTAGGGCGCGTCGATTGCGAGGTTGCGGGCGATCTCGGCCTCCCAACGGGCGCCGTTATCCAGAAGCTTCTGCTTGTCGTAGAACAGCTCTTCGCGGCTTTCGGTGGCGAATTCGAAATTCGGCCCCTCGACAATGGCATCGACCGGGCAGGCCTCCTGGCAGAAGCCGCAATAGATGCACTTCGTCATGTCGATGTCATAGCGTGTGGTGCGGCGGCTGCCGTCCTCGCGCGGTTCGGCATCGATGGTGATGGCCTGGGCCGGGCAGATCGCCTCGCAAAGCTTGCAGGCGATGCAGCGCTCTTCCCCGTTGGGATAGCGGCGCAGCGCATGCTCGCCGCGGAATCGGGGCGAAAGCGGCCCCTTTTCATGCGGATAGTTCAGCGTCGCCTTGGGGGCGAAGAAATACTTCATCCCGAGGCCGAAGCCCTTGATGAAATCCATCATCAGGAAATACTTGGTCGCGCGGGCGATATCGAAAGCCATGTCTTATACTCCCGCCCAACGGGTCCAGAGCCCGCCGAGCACTTCGTATTTTGCTAGGAACGCCACGATCACCACCCAGGCCAGCGACAGCGGCAGGAACACTTTCCAGCCGATCCGCATCAGCTGGTCATAGCGGTAGCGCGGCACGATGGCCTTCACCATGGCGAACATGAAGAACCAGAAGACCATCTTCAGGAACATCCACAGCGCCCCGTCCGGAATGCCGGGGATCGGCGACAGCCAGCCGCCGAAGAACAGCAGCGAGATCAGCGCGCACATCAGCCACATGGCGATATACTCGCCGGCCATGAACAAAAGGTAAGGCGTCGAGGAATATTCGACCATGAAGCCCGCGACCAGTTCCGATTCCGCCTCGGGCAGATCGAAGGGCGGGCGGTTGGTCTCGGCCAGCGCCGAAACGAAGAACAGCACCAGCATCGGCAGATGAGGCAGCCAATACCAGGACAGCAGCCCCGCGCCGCTTTGCGCCTCGACGATCGCCGTCAGGTTCATCGAGCCGGAAGAGATGATGATGCCGATGATGATCAGGCCAAGGCTGACCTCGTAGGAAATCATCTGCGCGGCGGAGCGCAGCGAGCCGAGGAACGGGTATTTCGAGTTCGAGGCCCAACCGCCCATGATCACGCCATACACCTCGAGCGAGGAGACGGCGAAGATGAACAGGATGCCGACATTGATGTCGGCCATTACCCAACCCGGCGCGAAGGGAATCGCGACAAAGGCCAGCAGCGCCAGCACCATCGACAGGAAAGGCGCGAGGAAGAAGACGAACTTGTCGGCGCCCGCCGGGACGACGATTTCCTTGACGACATATTTCAGCGCGTCGGCAAAGGTCTGCAGCAGCCCCCATGGCCCGACCACGTTGGGGCCGCGCCGCATCTGCACGGCGGCCCAGATCTTGCGGTCGCCATAGACCATATAGATGAGCGAGCCCATCACAAAGGCGATCAGCGCAAGTCCCTGTAGCAGCAAGCTTAGCGCGATGCCCCAGGAGGATGCCCAAAAATCAGCCATATCGCCTGTTCCTCTTTCTCATGCCGCGGGAATGCCGCGCGCCTTGCATTCGCGCAAGGCATCTTCTGTTTCCATCACCCGCAGCCCCAGTGGCTTCTCGTCCGAGATCGTGAAGGCGGCGTCGATCAGCAATCTGCCGTCGCGCGTATCCTGTAACGTGCGGATATGACGCCCGTAATTCGTTCCCTCGGTCTTGGCCCATCCTGCCAGCGCGCAGGTGGCATACGAAAAGGCGATATCGGCGTCCACCCCCTTGCGCAGATTCGCGACCACGCTGACCAGATCATCGCCCTTACCCTTGTTCAGCACCGTGATCTTCGTGCCGATGAACATCTCGGGATCGATCTCTGTGCCTTCCCGCCATGTCGGCAAGGCGGGTTGGGTCCTGGCGGCAAAGGCCTTCAGCGCCTTTTGCTGCGCGGTCATTTCCGGCGGCCGGCCAGCGCTTCTTGCAGGGGCGGCCGCGCCGGGTATCTCCAGGTCGAGATTGGCGTTGAGCGCCATCAGCTCTTCCTCGGTGATGGCGAATGCGTCCTGCCCCTCGGGACTGTCGAGGTCCATCGAGGTGACCTTTCCATCCGGCTCCAGAATCAGGATCTCGCCCGATTTGGTCGAGATCCGCGCCCGTGTCAGCGCTGCGCCGCCCTGTCCGGGGGCTGCGAGCCGCGCTGTCAGTTGCTCGGGCTTGGTGGGCGGGCGCTGATCGCCCCCACCGCAGCCGGCCAGCAGTGCCAGCCCCAGAAGGGCGGCACTCAGGCTGGCAGGCTGGCGCAGGGCTGGCCACATGATGCTTACTCCGCAGCTATCGCCGGCGCACGGCGCGCGGCGGCCATCCGCGACAACTCACCCATCAGGGGTGAACTGCGCGCGATCGGGTTGGTGAGATAGAAATCCGCGATCGGATTGACGAAACCGGCACGGCCCAGAGCCGCCGCTGCCAGCGGCTGCCATTCGTTCTCCGGCACCTCGTCGATCCGGGCCAGATGCGGCACAGCCGCGACCAGCGCGCGGCGCAGCCCCGCCAGGCTGTCCCATGGCAGGGTCTGGCCCAGCTCCGCCGAAAGCGCCCGCAGGATCGCCCAGTTCTCCTTGGCTTCGCCGGGCGCGAAATTGGCGCGCATGGCAAGCTGGGGACGGCCCTCGGTATTTACGAACAGCCCGTTTTCCTCGGTATAGCAGGCCGCAGGCAGGATAATGTCGGCGCGATGCGCGCCCCGATCGCCATGGCTGCCCTGGTAGATCACCAGCGGCCCTGCGGCGATATCGACCTCGTCAGCACCCAGGTTGAAGATCACCTCGGCGCCGTCGATGGCTGCGGGCAGCCCGCCTTCGGTCACCGCACCCACATCCATCGCGCCGACACGGCTAGCGGCGGTATGCAGGATCAGCAGTTTCGAATTCGAATTCTCGGCCAGTTTCATGGCATGGGCCAGAACCGCCTCGCCATCGGCCTCGCGAATGGCCCCCTGCCCGACGATCACCACGCTCGGCCTGTCGCGCGTCTCGTCGCTGATTTCCCGTGAGCTGAGCTTTTCGAGCGCGGCGCGATCCGTGCCGACATGGGCATAATCATAGGTCAGGTCGACCGCTTCGCCCACCAGCCCGATCTGCGCCCCCTTGGCCCATGCCTTGCGAATCCGGGCGTTCAGCACCGGCGCCTCTTCGCGCGGATTGGTGCCGATCAACTGGATCATTGCAGCATTGTCGATATCCTCGATCCGCGCCGTGCCGGCATAGCCGGAACGGTTTCCGGCAGGCAGTTTCGCCCCGTCAGTGCGGCACTCGACGCTGCCCCCGAGCCCCTCGACCAGGGTCTTGAGGCTGAACGCCGCCTCTACCGGGGCCAGGTCGCCGACCAACCCCGCGACCTTCCCGCCCCGCATGGCACGGGCGGCGGCGGTCAGTGCCTCGGGCCAGCTTGCCGGTCGCAGCTTGCCGTTCTCGCGGATATAGGGCCGGTCCAGCCGCTGGCGGCGCAGCCCGTCCCAGACAAAGCGGGACTTGTCGCTGATCCATTCCTCGTTCACGCCGTCATGGTTGCGCGGCATGATCCGCATCACCTCGCGCCCCTTGGTATCGACGCGGATATTGCTGCAAAGCGCGTCCATCACGTCGATACTCTCGGTCTTGGTCAGCTCCCACGGGCGGGCGGTGAAGGCATAGGGCTTGCTGACCAGCGCCCCCACCGGACAGAGATCGATGATATTGCCCTGCAGGTTCGAGGCCAGCGTCTCGTTCAGATAGCTGGTGATCTCGCTGTCCTCGCCGCGGCCGGTCTGGCCCATCTGGGTGATTCCGGCCACCTCGGTGGTAAAGCGCACGCAGCGGGTGCAGGAAATGCAGCGGGTCATGTGGGTCTCGACCAGCGGGCCAAGGTTCAGTTCCTCGGAGGCCCGCTTGGGTTCGCGGTAGCGGCTGAAATCGACGCCATAGGCCATTGCTTGATCCTGCAGGTCGCATTCGCCGCCCTGATCGCAGATCGGGCAGTCCAGAGGATGGTTGATCAGCAGGAACTCCATCACCCCTTCCCGGGCCTTCTTGACCATGGGTGAATTGGTGCGGATCTCGGGCGGGGCGCCTTCCGGTCCCGGGCGCAGATCCTTGACCTGCATGGCACAGGAGGCGGCGGGCTTGGGCGGACCGCCGACCACCTCGACCAGACACATCCGGCAGTTGCCGGCGATGGACAGCCGCTCGTGATAGCAGAAACGCGGAATCTCGACCCCGGCCTGTTCGCAGGCCTGGATCAGGGTCAGATTGGGATCGACATCGATTTCAATGCCGTCGATCTTGATTGTCCGCGTATCGGCCATCATTGCAATCCTTACTTGGCACTCAGAAGCGATCCGGTGACCGTCTTCCTTGCGATTTCGTCCCGCCCGAGGCGGCAATAACTCTCTGTGTCACCCTTTGTCACGCCATTGCGTGTCATGTAATCCTCCGCCACGGCATAAATGCGCTCCTTATCGGGCTCGCTGTCTAGGAACGCCTTGATCTGCGCCTCGGAATAGCCCTTGTCGCGGGCATATTTCTTGAGTGCACGCGCCTGAGACCAGGCGTAGACCATGCGCGCATCGATCGAATCGCATTCGCGCCGGATCCGGTCGGCGATCCGCGCCGCGATCAGCCGGTCGTTGATGTATTTTTCCTGGCTCAGCGGCTCCAGCGCGGCGGCGGGAAACGCGGTCAGGATCAGGGTCGTCGCGGCAAGGGCTGCCGCCATGCAGTTGCGAATGGTTTTCATGGCTCGTGCCTCCGTTCTGTCATGTCCGCAGGACATAGCATGCGAAAGCGGTTTCGTTCCGACACGGTGAGGTGAGCGGGGCGTGAGAGCATTGCTCTGCAACGGCGTCGGCAAGGCATCGCCAACCCTTGCCGAACGGGGCTGGCGCCCTGTGCAGCGTCCGGCCTTGTTCGCGCCCCACATCACTCCTTGCACTCCCCGAAACGGTAAACCGTCCTGCCCTGATAATGCGACAGACCACCCGGACCGATCAGCCCCTTGCAATGAGCCGAAAACGCCCGATAGGCCCCCTGTTCGTCGGCGGCGGTCATCGGCTTGCCATCCGCGCGGCTGACGATCCAGCCCGAACCGCTTGCAGCAAGGTCAAGCGGCGACTGCGCCACGCCCGGGGACTGACCGGGTTCGACCGCATCGACGCGATATTGCACGCCATTCACTTCGGCACTGGCCAAGGGCGGCGGGGCGTCAGCCCCTCCAAACCCGAAGCAGCCCGCCAAGGCGGTCACCGACAGCAAGCCGGCCAGTATCCCGGCACGATCGGTGATGTAGTGCATTCCGACCATCGCCATCCTCTATTCCGCCGCCATGGCGCCCATGCGCCCGGTGCGTTTCGCCTTGATCCGGTCCTCGATCTCCTCGCGGAAATTGCGGATCAGGCCCTGGATCGGCCATGCCGCCGCGTCTCCAAGAGCGCAGATCGTGTGGCCCTCGACCTGCTTGGTCACGTCGAGCAACATGTCGATTTCCTCGACCTCCGCATCGCCGCGGACCAGACGGTCCATCACCCGCATCATCCAGCCAGTGCCCTCGCGGCAGGGCGTGCATTGCCCGCAGCTTTCATGCTTGAAGAATTTCGACAGCCGCCAGACCGCCTTGATGACATCGGTGGACTGGTCCATCACGATCATGCAGGCGGTGCCGAAGCTGGATTTCAGATCGCGCATGCCATCATAATCCATGATCGCGGCCTCGCATTGCTCTGCGGTCAGGATCGGACAGGAGGCGCCGCCCGGGATGACCGCCTTGAGGTTCTTCCAGCCGCCGCGCACGCCGCCGCCATGTTTCTCGATCAGCTCCTTCATGCTGATCGACATGGATTCCTCGACCACGCAGGTATTGTTCACATGACCGGTCAGGCCGAACAGCTTGACACCGGCATTGTTGGGGCGGCCAAAGCCCGCGAACCATTCCGGACCACGCCGCAGGATGGTCGGCACCACGGCGATGGATTCGACATTGTTTACCGTGGTCGGGCAGCCGTAAAGCCCCGCCCCCGCCGGGAAGGGCGGCTTCATGCGCGGCATGCCCTTCTTACCCTCGAGGCTTTCCAGCAGCGCGGTTTCCTCGCCGCAGATATAGGCGCCGGCGCCGTGATGCAGGTAAAGATCGAAATCCCAACCCGACCCGGCGGCATTCGCCCCCAGCAATCCGGCGTCGTAGCATTCGTCTATGGCGGCCTGCAGCGCCTCGCGCTCGCGGATATATTCGCCGCGCAGATAAATATAGCAGGCATGCGCGCCCATGGCGAAACTGGCGATCAGCGCGCCTTCGATCAGCGTATGCGGATCATGGCGCATGATCTCGCGGTCCTTGCAGGTCGCAGGCTCGGATTCGTCGGCATTGATGACCAGATAGGCCGGGCGCCCGTCGCTTTCCTTGGGCATGAAGGACCATTTCAGGCCTGTCGGGAAACCCGCCCCGCCGCGCCCGCGCAGGCCCGAGGCCTTGACTTCCTCGACGATCTTGTCGCGCCCCCGGGCGATGATGGCGGCGGTGCCGTCCCAATGGCCGCGCTTTTTCGCGCCATTCAGGCTGCGGTCGCCCATGCCGTAGAGGTTGGTGAATATGCGATCCTGGTCTTTCAGCATCTAGGCCTCGTTCCTCATCATCCGGGCGTTACGCATCATTCCTGCGCCGCCAGATACGCCAGGTCACAAGCAGCGACCAGACAAAAGCGCCAATGGCGGCAAGGTCGATCAGATAGGCCCATTTCGCCGCCCAGCTATAGTGGCCGCCAAGCCACTGCATGGCCAGCCACGCAACCATCGCCACGGCAATCACCACGGCCGCCAGCCGCATCTGCCCCGTATCATGGTCGCGTTGATGGTCCATCAATAAAGCTCACCCTTTTCGACGCGCTTCGAAAATTCCGTGCCGCCGCCCCGAGCAAGGGTGCGGGCTTGCCCGACCCAGTCATCGCTGCGGATACGGCTGCCCATCCGGCCGATCAGTTCGGCGAAATGGTCCATCTCGGCCTCGCCCCATTCGGCGATCTGCGCATAGCGGGTTACCCCGTTCTCATGCAGCAATTCCTCAAGTTTCGGCCCGACTCCCCTGATTTTCTTCAAATCATCAGATCCGGTTACGATTTCAGCCGCTGCCGGTTCCGCTATCCCCGCCGATTTTGCGGCGGGTTCCGTTGCGGCCTCTTCATCACCAGCCGCGCCGCTTCGGGCCTGCGCGCCCGCATATATGTCGTTCCGCCCGGACATGCTGCGCGCTGCACCACCGCCCTGCAACTGCGCATCGCCCGCAGGCCCAACCGCTTCAGACGATCGCGCAGGCTCACTGCCCGCCACAAGACCCGTTGCCGATGCGGTCCGTTGCGGTTGCGATGCCGTCCCGCCCGGCGACAAGGGCGAAGGCCGCCATTTCTCGGCCGTTTCGGCAGGGGTGCCGTCGCAAAGCAGCCAGATCAGGAAACGCCCCGTCAGCCCCGCGGCAACCAGCCCCAGAAACAGGCCCTCGTACCACCGCAGCGGGCCGATGCCAGCCGTGATGATCCAGACCAGAAAGCCCAGTATGGCTCCGGCAATCCAACAGTTTCTGGTGCAGTTCGCGGTCGGCATGAGTCCTCTCCTGTCTTAGCGGCGCCTTGTCCTACTCCTCATCATAACGGTCATCCCGCTCGGCGCGGGCGGAAAATTCGGTCTCGCCGCCTTCGGCAAGAATTTTTGCCTGGCCCGCCCAATCATCGCGGGAGGCGCGGCCCTTGAATCCTTCCAGATTGGCATCGACCCATGC
The DNA here is from genome assembly GCF_003697785.1 of Paracoccus alkanivorans. Classification (GTDB taxonomy): domain Bacteria; phylum Pseudomonadota; class Alphaproteobacteria; order Rhodobacterales; family Rhodobacteraceae; genus Paracoccus; species Paracoccus alkanivorans. The sequence goes on from NZ_QOKZ01000006.1 coordinate 239,249, forward strand.
CAATTCCTCCGGACCCCAGGAGGCAATCTGGTCGAAATGCCAGAAACCGAGCTTGTTCAGAAGCTTCTCAAGTTTCGGTCCGACACCTTTGATCATCTTGAGATTATCGGCGCCGCCATCCCTCGGGGCATCGAGTCCCTCGGGCCGGCGGCCGGTATCCTCTGCCTCATCCGCAGACGCTTCACTCCCCGTAGCCCCGCCTGCAGGTGCCGCTTCCGTGCGCCGGTCGGATTTCAGCCATCTCGTCAGAATCGGAGCCTCGGTGCCATCGATCCGCTTGACCGTCTCTCCGAACTGGCGGGCAAGTGCGGCACTGGCGTTCAGATCACCGCCCCCGCCGCCGTGATCTTCCAGGCTGGTCAGGCCACTGGCCGGTTCGGAAGCGAAACGGCCATTCTGCGGCCCCGGCAGAGGCACCTTGCCCTCGGAGAAAGCGTCAATCAACGCCTCGAGTTTCGCTGGTGTCAGATCCTCGTAATAATCCTTGCCGATCTGCGCCATGGGTGCGTTGGCGCAAGCCCCCAGGCATTCGACCTCTTCCCAGCTGAACTTGCCGTCAGCCGACAGGGTATGCGGCGAGGGGGCGATCCTGCGCTTGCATATCTCGATCAGGTCCTCGGCCCCGCAGATCATGCAGCTCGTCGTGCCGCAAATCTGAATATTTGCAACACTGCCAACAGGTTGTAACTGGAACATGAAGTAGAATGTCGCCACTTCCAGCGCCCGGATATGCGGCATTCCCAGAAGATCGGCGCAATATTCGATGGCCGGGCGGCTCAGCCAGCCCTCCTGCTCCTGCGCGCGCCACAGCACCGGGATGATCGCCGATTGCTGGCGGCCTTCCGGGTATTTGGTGATCTGCGCCTTCGCCCATTCCAGGTTGGCGGGCGTGAACTCGAAGCTGTCCGGTTGGTCGGGATGAAGTCGGCGAAGCATGAAACCCTCAGCTCATCGTGAAAAGCGACAGGAAGGCGCCGATTGCGGCAGCCCCCCCGATCGCAAGATGAAGCCAGAACGGATGTCCCGCCCGGCGGTAAATATAGGTGTCGCCCAGACCGATGACGGCAATCGCCACCAGCAGGCCGAACAGAACCCTTGGCGCCCCGATCCATGAGGCGATCAGGGCGAGCGCGGTCAGCCCTGCATAGCGGACCAGCATAGCTCGCGGCAACATCTCGACCCGGTGCTGGATCAGCCTGAGACCGCTTTGCCTGTTGAACGCAAGCAGCAGCGTGACGCAGATCATGGCCAGCGCCAGCAGCCACCCCAACCAGTTGACCAGCGTTGCCATCAGGCAGCCTCCACACTCATTACCGGTCCACCTCGCCGAACACGATATCCATCGTGCCGATGATCGCGGACACATCGGCCAGCAAATGCCCCTTTGCCATCCAGTCTATGGATTGCAGATGCAGGAAGCCGGGGGCGCGCAGCTTGGCACGGTAAGGCTTGTTGGTCCCGTCACTGACGAGATAGACGCCGAATTCACCCTTGGGCGCCTCGACCGCGGCATAGACCTCGCCCTCGGGAACGCGGAAACCCTCGGTATAAAGCTTGAAGTGATGGATCAGGCTTTCCATGTCGCGCTTCATCTCGCCGCGCTTGGGCGGGGCCAGCTTGCCGCGCGCCATGACGTCACCCTCGGGCTCGGCCCGCAGCTTGGCGATGGCTTGTCTCATGATGCTGACGGATTGCCGCATCTCTTCCATGCGGATCAGGTAGCGGTCGTAGCAATCGCCATTCTTGCCGACCGGGATCCGGAAATCGAACTCGTCATAGCATTCATAGGGCTGGCTGCGCCGCAAATCCCAGGCCATGCCGGAACCCCGGACCATCACCCCGGAATAGCCCCAATCGAGGCAATCCTGCTCTTTCACCACGCCGATATCGACATTGCGCTGCTTGAAGATCCGGTTTTCGGTCAGCAGACCGTCAAGATCGTCCACCACCTTCAGGAAGGGATCGCACCAGGCCTCGATATCATCGATCAGTTCGGGCGGCAGGTCCTGATGCACGCCACCGGGGCGGAAATAGGCCGAGTGCAGCCGCGCACCGCAGGCGCGTTCATAGAACACCATCAGCTTCTCGCGCTCCTCGAAACCCCAGAGCGGCGGGGTCAGCGCGCCGACATCCATGGCCTGCGTCGTGACGTTCAGCAGGTGGTTCAGGATCCGGCCGATCTCGGAATACAGGACCCGGATCAGGCTGGCGCGGCGCGGGATCACCGTGCCGGTAAGTTTCTCGATGGCCAGGCACCAGGCATGCTCCTGGTTCATCGGCGCCACGTAATCGAGACGGTCGAAATAGGGCAGGTTCTGCAGATAAGTGCGGCTTTCCATCAGCTTTTCGGTGCCGCGATGCAGCAGGCCGATATGCGGGTCGCAGCGTTCGACAACTTCGCCGTCCAGTTCCAGAACCATACGCAAAACACCATGTGCAGCAGGGTGTTGCGGGCCGAAGTTGATGTTAAAGTTGCGGATGCGCTGTTCACCGGTCAGCAGGTCTGCGCTACCGTCGTCATAGCTGTTGTTGCGGATATCGCCATCCATCAGTCAGCCTCCTGTTCCGGGGCAACCATTGCCATGAACTCGGCCCCCGTCATGCGCGGACGCTCACCCGCCAGATCGTAGCTGGAGGGCTTTTCGTCGATGAAGATTTCGCTTTCCAGCGGAAATTGCGACGGATCGTCGAAGCACCCGGCCGACGCGACATAATGCGCGTCATCCACGGTTCTGTACAGCAGTGAACTGCCGCATTCAGTGCAAAAGAGCCGCTCGGCCCATTCCGATGATCGGTAGACGCCAAGCTTGGCCTCATCCTGAAAAACAGGGGCCTCGGCCAGATCGACCGCGATATTTATTCCGCCCGTCCATTTCCGGCACATCGAACAATGACATACCGATGCACCCGCCCGGGGAACGGCAGAAAAGCGAACCGCGCCGCAAAGGCACTGAGCATTCAGACCCGTCATTTCGCCGATTCCTTCTCATCGCCGGGCAATACGTATTTCGCCCCTTCCCACGGGGAGAGGAAATCGAACTGGCGGTATTCCTGAGTCAGATTGACGGGCTCGTAAACCACGCGCTTTTCGGATTCGTCGTAGCGAACCTCGACATAGCCGGTGGTCGGGAAGTCCTTGCGCAGCGGATGACCGCGAAAACCATAATCGGTCAGCAGGCGGCGCAGGTCGGGATGGCCCGAGAACATGATCCCGAACATGTCGAAGATCTCGCGCTCGAACCAGTTGGCCGAGGGATGGATTCCGATCAGGGACGGTACGATCTCATCCTCGCGGATGGCAACCTTCACGCGGATGCGCTGGTTCTGGTACATCGACAGGAAATGCCAGACCACGTCGAAACGCTGCGGGCGGGCCGGGTAATCGACCGCGGTGATATCCACCAGCGTCGAGAAACGGCAGCTGGAATCGCTGCGCAGGAATTCGACCAGATCGAGCAGCCCGCTGACCGTGCTGGTCACGTTCAGTTCGTCATGCTCGACCGTGGCGTCCAGCACCTCGCCCTTGCGGCGCAGCTTGATATGCTCGCCCAGTTGCTCCAGCGCGTCGAGATCGGGATAGATTGCCATCGTTACCTCACCAGCGTGCCGGTGCGCCGGATACGGCGCTGAAGTTGCAGGATGCCGTAAAGCAGCGCCTCGGCGGTCGGGGGGCAGCCGGGGACATAGATATCCACCGGAACGATGCGGTCGCAGCCACGCACCACCGAGTAGCTGTAATGGTAATAGCCGCCGCCATTCGCGCAGGAGCCCATGGAAATGACATAGCGCGGCTCTGGCATCTGGTCATAGACCTTGCGCAGCGCGGGCGCCATCTTGTTGGTCAGGGTGCCGGCGACGATCATCAGGTCTGACTGGCGCGGGGAGGCGCGTGGCGCGGTGCCGAAACGCTCGACATCGTAGCGCGGCATCGAGACCTGCATCATCTCGACCGCACAGCAGGCCAGGCCGAAGGTCATCCAGTGCAGCGAGCCGTTGCGCGCCCAGTTGATGATATCCTCGGTCGTGGTCAGCAGGAAACCCTTGTCCTGCAACTCGGAATTCAGAGCCTTCGTCGCGAATTCGCGGTCGGCCCCGGCGGTATTGGCACCGGTCATCACGCCCATTCCAGCGCCCCCTTCTTCCATTCATAGGCAAAGCCGATGGTCAGCACGGCAAGGAATACCATCATCGACCAGAAGGCCGCATCCGACAGCCCCGCGAAGCCCACCGCCCAGGGGAACAGGAAGGCCACTTCGAGGTCGAAGATGATGAACAGGATCGAGACCAGGTAGAACCGGACATCGAATTTCATCCGCGCGTCGTCGAAGGCATTGAAGCCGCATTCATAGGCGCTGACCTTTTCGGGGTCGGGGTTGCGGACCGCGATGACCACGGCGGCGAGAATCAGGACCAGCGCAAGGCCAGAGGCCATCGCCGCAAAGACGAGGATCGGCAGATATTCCTGCAGAAGATGTTCCACGGGCAAAATCCCCTTGTCGGTCGCGAGGATCCTGCTGGCTGCCCCGCGACGGGTTGGCTTGGGCCGGGTTTAGACCCGACGGTCAACGGGGTCAACGGGCGGAGGGGCAGGATGGTGGAGGAAAATGCATGGCATTTCTCGCTCTTCCTCAGGCCTGTTAGCTGTTTTTAAACATTCGCCGCGAACACTGAAACACTACGAAACAGAATCATTCGGGGTGTCATGCGCAGACTATTATCGCTCATTACTGTACCTTTTCTGCTTGGTGCTTGCGCAGATCAGGCTAACACGAAGCCTCCGGCGAAGACCGGACAGCTAAACGTTACTCAAGTGACTGAGACAGATAGAGCAATCATTGAAGATCATTTCAGATCGCGTTTTGGTGTGCTGATTGCGGTTTCGCTATCCGACATAAAAGGCACATATCGCAACGATCCCCAAAAAATGACCGTCTGTGGTCTCGCGAACTTCCAGCCAATCAACGCGCACGAAACTGGAAAACTGCCGTTCGTCGCATTCATCGACCGGGGAAGCAGGGGGGAAAAAGGCAGACTTGATCTTATTATCGTCACTAAGAAAGGTACAAAGGCAGCCTCCGACCTGCAGGACAGCTGCCAAAAAATCGGTAAGCCTGACTGATTGCAACACTCCGGGCGGGGCCGCGCTCTACCGAATATCCGTTGCGTTCCGGCATCACTCGATCTCTACCATCAGGTCCTTGGCGTCGATCTGCGCGCCGGGCGAGACGTGAACCGCCTTCACCGTGCCGTCATGATCTGCATGGATGGCGGTTTCCATCTTCATCGCCTCGATAGTCAGCAGCAGATCTCCCTGCTTGACCCCCTGCCCCTGATGCACCGCGACCGAGGCCACCACGCCCGGCATCGGCGCGCCGACATGGCCGGCATTCGAGGCATCCGCCTTGGGCCGGGCCACGGTTTCGGACTTCACCTTGCGGTTCGGCACCCGGACGCTGCGCGGCTGGCCATTGAGTTCGAAGAATACCTTGACCTCGCCCTGCTCATCCGTCTCGCTCATGGTCTGAAAGCGGATTTCCAGCGTCTTGCCGGGGTCGATCTCGGCGGTGATCTCCTCTCCCGGCTCCATGCCATAAAAGAAATTCCGCGTCGGCAAGGTACGCACCGGGCCATAGATGCGATGGCGGCCCATGTAGTCAAGGAACACCTTGGGATACATCAGATAGCCGTTCAGATCCTCGTCATCGACGGATTTGCCCTCCAGTTCCCTGGACAGTTTGGCCCGCTCGGCCTCCAGATCGACCGGGGGCAGATGCGCCCCGGGACGATCGGTGAACGGAGCCTCGCCCTTGAGGATCTTCTTCTGGATCGCCTCGGGCCAGCCGCCGGGAGGCTGGCCAAGACTGCCGCGCATCATGTCGATGACCGAGTCGGGGAAGCTGACATCCACCGCCGGGTCCATCACCTGCTCGGGCGTCAGGTTCTGCGCCACCATCATCAGCGCCATGTCGCCGACCACCTTGGAAGACGGGGTGACCTTGACGATATCGCCGAACATCCGGTTCACGTCGGCATAGGCCTGCGCCACCTCGTGCCAGCGATCCTCCAGCCCCATCGAGCGCGCCTGCGCCTTGAGATTGGTGAACTGGCCACCCGGCATCTCGTGCAGGTATATCTCGGAGGCCGGTGCCTGCAGGCCGGATTCGAAGGCCGCGTAATTGTCGCGCACCCGCTCCCAGTAATTCGAGATGGCGCGGATATGGCCGATATCAAGGCCGGTGTCGCGTTCCGTTCCGGCCAGCGCCTCGACCACCGAACCGAGCGTCGGCTGTGAGGTATTGCCCGACAGCGCGTCCATGGCGCAATCGACCGCATCGACGCCCGCCTCGGCTGCGGCCAGGATCGTCGCGCCGCCCATGCCGCTGGTGTCATGGGTGTGGAAATGGATCGGCAAGCCGACCTCTTCCTTGAGCGCCTTGATCAGCACGGTGGCGGCGGCGGGTTTCAGCAGGCCTGCCATGTCCTTCAGCCCCAGCACATGCGCACCGGCGGCTTTCAGGTCCTTGGCGGTCTTGACGTAGTATTTCAGGTCATATTTGGACCGGTCCGGGTCCAGCATGTTGCCGGTATAGCAGACCGAGCCCTCGCAGATCTTGCCCGATTCGATCACCGCGTCCATCGCCACGCGCATGTTCTCGACCCAGTTCAGGCTGTCGAAGACGCGGAACACATCCACCCCGGTCTCGGCCGCCTGTTTCACGAAGAACTGCACCACGTTATCGGGATAATTGGTATAGCCGACCCCGTTCGAGGCCCGCAACAGCATCTGCGTCATCAGGTTGGGCATATGCGCGCGGATGTCGCGCAGCCGCTGCCAGGGGCATTCCTGCAGGAAGCGGTAGGCCACGTCGAAGGTCGCACCGCCCCAGCATTCGACGCTGAAAAGCTGCGGCAGGTTGGCGGCATAGACGGGCGCGACCCGGATCATGTCGATCGAGCGCATCCGCGTGGCCAGCAGCGACTGATGCCCGTCGCGCATGGTCGTGTCGGTGATCAGCAACTGCTTTTGCGCGGCCATCCAGTCGGCCACGGCCTGCGGACCCTTTTCCTCCAGCAACTGCCTTGTGCCGGGCGCGGGATCGGCGGCAGGCGCCGGCAACAGGAAGGCGCGGGCCTGGGCAGGCGGTGCCTCGCGGCCCGCAGTTTCGGGATGACCGTTCACGGTGATGTCGGCCAGATAGGTCAGGATCTTCGTCGCCCGGTCGCGGCGCTTGCGGAAGGTGAACAGCTCGGGCGTCGTGTCGATGAACTTGGTCGTGTATGTGTCATCGAGGAAGGTCGGATGTTTCAGCAGGTTGATGACGAAATCGATATTCGTGCTGACCCCGCGCACCCGGAATTCGCGCAGCGCCCGGTCCATCCGCTTGATCGCCTGATCGGGCGTCTGTGCCCATGCCGTCACCTTGACCAGCAGCGAATCGTAATAACGGGTGATCACGCCGCCCGAATAGGCCGTGCCGCCATCCAGCCGGATCCCCATGCCGGTGGCCGAACGATAGGCGGTGATACGCCCGTAATCGGGGATGAAATTGTTCTGCGGATCCTCGGTCGTCACCCGGCATTGCACCGCATGACCCGACAATTCGATCTCGCCCTGAGCCCCTGCCCCGGTGGCCTCGGCCAGAGTCGCGCCCTCGGCGATCCTGATCTGGGCCTGCACGATATCGATGCCCGTCACCTCCTCGGTCACGGTATGTTCGACCTGCACGCGCGGGTTCACCTCGATGAAATAGAACTGCTGACTGTCCATATCCATCAGGAATTCGACCGTGCCGGCGTTCTGATAGCCGACCGCCTGCCCGATCCTGAGCGCAAGCGCGCAGACCTCCTGCCGCTGCGCCTCGGTCAGATAGGGGGCGGGCGCGCGCTCGACCACTTTCTGGTTGCGGCGCTGCACGGTGCAGTCACGCTCATACAGGTGATACAGCCCGCCATGGCTGTCGCCCAGCAACTGCACCTCGACATGACGGGCGCGCAGGATCATCTTTTCCAGGTAGCCCTCGCCATTGCCAAAGGCGGCCTCGGCCTCGCGCCTTCCCTCGCGGACCTTGTCCACCAGCTCGTCCGGGCCGTTGATCGGGCGCATCCCGCGCCCGCCGCCGCCCCAGGAAGCCTTGAGCATCAGCGGATAGCCGATCTCGTCCGCCTCTTTCCTGATGGCATCGAAATCATCGCCCAGAACCTCGGTCGCGGGGATGACCGGCACGCCCGCCTCGATCGCCACCCGCCGGGCGCTGGCCTTGTCGCCAAGGGCCCGCATAGTTTCGGCCCTGGGGCCGATGAAGGTGATCCCGGCCTCCCGGCAGGCATCGACGAAATCGGGATTCTCGGACAGCAGGCCATAGCCCGGATGGATCGCGTCGGCGCCCGATTCCCTGGCCACCCGGATGATCTCGGGAATCGACAGATAGGCCGCGACCGGCCCCAGCCCCTCGCCGATCCGGTAAGCCTCGTCCGCCTTGAACCGGTGCAGGCCCAGCTTGTCCTCTTCGGCATAGACGGCAACCGTTCGCTTGCCCAGTTCATTCGCCGCACGCATGACGCGAATGGCGATCTCGCCACGGTTAGCAATCAGGATCTTCTTAAACATGCCGGTCTCCCATCGACGATTTGGCGCATCCTAGCGATGCTGCACCGCAGCGCAAGCATCTGTATCACCGGTCCCACACCTTGGCATGAGAGCAGGCGCAAGCTTGCTGATCGCAAGACAGCCCGCCCGGACAGTTCCGGCCCGAGCGGGAACATGTCCGGCGCGATTATGCCAGCAAAGTCACGGCGACGATAGCCACGACCGCCCCGGCGGCGAGTTGCAGGATACCGGGCAGCCACCGGACTATCGCGGCCAGAGGGCCGGTTTCGGGGATCATCGCGAAACTGCCCTCGCGCGCCCAGACCGACAGCACCGCGACCGCCAGAGTGACCGAAGCCGTGCCCAGCCCCATCGCCACGGCTCCGGCGATCCCTGCGGGAAAGAACTCCATCCGCCATGTCAGCAGCAACAGGAATACCGCCCCGGTGCAGGGCCGCGCCGCGATACCCGCGATCAGGGCGACCGCGTCACGCAGCGAGCGTGTGGCGGCGGCTTCCTCGATGCTCGGGCCATGGGCATGGCCGCAACCGCAATCGGCATCGTGGACATGATCGTGGTGGTGGTGGTGATGCCGGGCCTGTTCCGCACGTCCGGCCCGGAGCAGCAGCCGCAGCCCACGCCATGCAAGCCACAGCCCGACGCAGCCGATCATCGCGGCGCTGATATCGGCCATGAGATCCTCGGTCAGATCGGTCAGCGCCTCGCGGGACAGATCGAAGAGCGTCAGCCCGCCCCAGACCAGCAACACCGCCGTCAGTGCCTGCGCCAGCGATGCCGCCACCGACAGAAGCGCAAGCCGTCCAAGCGCAACCCTGGTGCCAAAGCCGTATCCGCCGATCAGCACCTTGCCATGTCCCGGCCCGACCGCATGCAGAAATCCATAACCGAAACAGATTCCCATCAGCGCGAGATTCGCTCCCGGATCGCCCGCCCGCAAGCGGCGCAGCGCCCCGGCCATCAGGGCCTGCGTCTCGCGCTGCTGCATCGCGGCCCATTGCTGCAGCCCGGCCAGGCCACCGCTTTGCCACAGGATCAGCACGATGGCGGCGATCAGCAGCCCGGTGACGGCAAGGATACGGGCGGAGATACGCGTCATTCACCCGGCCCCGGGCCGCAGCGGATATCAGCCTCGTCGGCCCCGGCCGAACCGATATCGACGGTTACGACATCGGCCTCCGCCGGATCGGCGCCGCTGCCCAGCACAGCCTCGATCGCCTCGCGATAGGCATCGGGCGCGGCCGACGGGTCGCCCGGAATCAATTCCACCTCGCAATCCGCGCGTCCCTCGATCACCGGGGCCTCCGGCATCGAGAAATCCACGTAGAATTCCGGATCGTAGACCTGCAGTTTCAACGGCGCCTCCATGGGAAGCGGCTCGGCCAGCGGATGCAGATGGCGCGAGATCAGCCGCCCGTCACGATATTCCGCCGTGAAGTCCCGCACGTCTTCAAGAGCGACCGGCTTGCCGTCCGCGCGCGGATACAGCCGGCCATCGAAACCCGGTTCCCAATCGGCGTCGAATCCCTGGATCAGGGCGTTCTCCTCCTCGGTCAGGACACCGTCGCCATCCTGATCCAGCCCCATATCCTCTATGATCAGGAGCGAATACAGCTCGTCATAGCTCCACTCGACCTCGAATGCCGTCAGGGTGCCACTGTCATCATGGATCAGCTTTATCCCGGCATCGATATAGACATGCGGATGCGCCAATGCCGCTGCGGGCGGCAGCGCCAGGCACAAAGCGGCAATCAGGCAATGGGGTGACATATGCGAACCTCGCGCGGAACTGCGCCTCCTGTTAATTCGCCTGGCTGGCCGATGCAATTCACGGCTGCGCGGGCGATGCAATATGAATCGGCTTGACAGCCCGCCCCGGTCCCGCGTCACATCGCCCGCGCAGCACCACGCCGCCGATATGTAAAGAGGAGAGTTTCATGCTGACCATCCACGGTGTCACCCGCTCGCGCGCCTCGCGCATTGTCTGGCTGTGCCACGAGATTGGCATCGAATTCGAACAGGTGCCGGTGATCCAGGCCTATCGCCTGTCAGATCCCGACGCGCCGGATGCGCCGCTGAATACCCGCTCGCCGCAATTCCTTGCCCTGTCGCCCGCCAGCGCCATCCCGGTGATCGAGGATGACGGGCTGATCCTGAGCGAATCGATGGCATGCACCCTGTATCTGGCGCGCAAACACGGCCAGCCCTTCGGCCCCGCCGATCCGCAGGAGGACGCCCTGATGATGCAGTGGAGCTTCTATGCCGCCACCGCCATCGAGCCCGACGCGCTGACGCTCCTGTATCTGCATGGCTCGGGCAAGGCACTGTCGGCCAGCGATCAGGCCGCCGTCGGGAATGCCGCCGAACGGCTGACCCGCCCGCTGCGCGTGGTCGAGAACCATCTGGCGACGCATAGCCACATGGTCGGCGGACGCTTCACCGTCGCCGATATCAACATGGCAGAGGTGCTGCGCTATGCCCAGTGCCATGATGCGCTGATGGAACGGTTCGAGGCGATCCAGGCATGGCTGACCGATTGCCAGACCCGCCCGGCCTTTCAGAAGATGTGGGAGGCGCGGCTGGCCGAACCGGCATAGCCATTGAAATATGCACTCGGATATGCGATATAATGGCATCTGAAAGGATGCCGCCATGACCCGCCTGCTGACCAACCACATCTGCACCATGACCGAACTGCGCGAACCGCATAAGGTGCTGGAACGCTCGGGCGGCAAGCCGGTGGCGATCCTGAAGAATTCGCAGCTTGTCGGATATCTCGTGCCCGAAGAGGCGACCGGCAAGGGACAGCACCGCTACGCGACCCGCGAAGAGGTGATGGAATCGCTGCGGCGTCGGCGGGCAGTCAATCAACCCGTGCTGGATTATCTGAAAGACAAGTAATGGAATTGCTCCTTCTGACCGCCGAACTGGTCGAAGCGATCCATGACGAGGTTCTCAATCCCGGTGAATTGCCGGGGATGGCCATGAACAAATCCCTGGATTCGGCCCTTGCCCGGGTCGATAACCGCATCGCCTACGGGATGATTGACGATCTGTTCGATATCGCGGCGATGTATGCGATGGCCATTGCGCAGGGTCATTGCTTCAACGACGCGAACAAGCGGACCGCGCATCAATCCATGGACGCCTTTCTTGATCTCAACGGCGTACAGATCACTTGGTCGGCAGAGGAAATCGGCCAGAAGATCATTGCCCTCGCACAAGGGCTGATCGATGATGGCGACCTGGCCGAATGGCTGCGCGGCACCGCCTGACCTGCCGCAAGCAGTAGCGCAACGGCTCCCCTGCCCCACAAGCACTTGCGCCGATGACCCCTCGCATGAGATAGTCCGCCAAACACGTAAAAGAAACGAGCAGTCCAGATGGCAGATGATCTTCTCTCCGCCGCCGACATCAGCGTCGACAGCTATTCCGCCTCGTCCATCGAGGTTCTGGAGGGGCTCGAGCCTGTCCGCAAGCGTCCCGGCATGTATATCGGCGGCACGGATGAGCGTGCGCTGCATCACATGGTCGCCGAGATCCTCGACAACTCCATGGACGAGGCGGTGGCCGGCCATGCCACCCGGATCGAGGTCGAACTGCTCGCCGATCACAGCGTCGTCGTCCGCGACAACGGCCGCGGCATCCCGATCGACCCGCATCCCAAGTTTCCCGGCAAGTCGGCGCTGGAGGTGATCCTCTGCACCCTGCATGCAGGCGGCAAGTTCTCGGGCGATTCCTACGAGACTTCGGGCGGCCTTCACGGCGTCGGCGCCTCGGTGGTGAACGCGCTTTCCGACAGCATGGTGGTGCAGGTCGCGCGCAACCGCGAATTGTTCCAGCAAAGCTTCTCGCGCGGGGTTCCCCTCGGCCCGGTCGAGAAACTGGGCGCCGCCCCGAACCGCCGCGGCACGACCACCACCTTCCATCCCGATGCCGAGATCTTCGGCCATCACCGTTTCAAGCCCGCCCGGCTGCTGAAGATGGTGAAATCCAAGGCCTACCTGTTCTCGGGCGTCGAGATCCGCTGGAAATCCGAGATCGAGGAGGACGACACGCCGATGGAAGCGGTCTTCCACTTCCCCGGCGGGTTGGCCGATTACCTGGGAGAGACGCTCGGCGGCGCCAGCACCTATTCCGAGCGCCCCTTTGCCGGGACCGTCGATTTCAAGCGCTTCAACGCGCCGGGCAAGGTCGATTGGGCGATCAGCTGGACGCCGTCGCGCGACGGTTTCATCCAGTCCTATTGCAACACCGTGCCCACGCCCGAGGGCGGCACGCATGAAGCCGGGTTCTGGGCCGCCATCCTCAAGGGCATCCGCGCCTATGGCGAGCTGGTGAACAACAAGAAGGCCGCGCAGATCACCCGCGAGGACCTGTTGACCGGCGGCTGTGCGCTGGTGTCCTGCTTTATCCGCGAGCCTGAATTCGTCGGCCAGACCAAGGATCGGCTGGCCACGACCGAGGCGCAAAGGCTGGTCGAGAACGCGGTGCGCGACCATTTCGACAACTGGCTGGCGGCGGATACGAAATCGGCGGGCGCGATCCTCGATTTTCTGGTCCTGCGGGCCGAGGAGCGGCTGCGCCGCCGTCAGGAAAAGGAAACCGCCCGCAAATCCGCCACCAAGAAGCTGCGGCTTCCCGGCAAGCTGGTCGATTGCTCGAACGCGGCGCGTGATGGAACCGAGCTGTTCATCGTCGAGGGCGACTCGGCGGGCGGCAGCGCCAAGATGGCGCGCGACCGCACCAATCAGGCGCTGCTACCCCTGCGCGGCAAGATCCTGAACGTGCTTGGCGCGGCCTCCAGCAAGATGGGCGCGAACCAGGAAATCAACGATCTCTGTCAGGCGCTTGGCGTGGGCATCGGAAGCAGGTTCAATATCGACGACCTGCGCTATGACAAGATCATCATCATGACCGATGCCGATGTGGACGGTGCCCATATCGCCAGCCTGCTGATGACCTTCTTTTTCACCCAGATGCGGCCGCTGATCGACAAGGGCCATCTCTATCTTGCCTGCCCGCCGCTTTACCGGCTGACGCAGGGCGCCAACCGCATCTATGTCGCGGACGATGCCGAGAAAGAGCGCATGCTGGCCAAGGGGCTGGGCGGCAAGGGCAAGATCGATGTGCAGCGCTTCAAGGGCCTGGGCGAGATGGACGCCAAGGACCTGAAGGACACCACGATGAACCCGAAGACACGCAAGCTGATCCGGGTCAGCATCGACGAGGAGGCGGGCGGCGAAACCGGCGATCTGGTCGAACGGCTGATGGGCAAGAAGCCCGAATTGCGGTTCCAGTATATCCAGGAGAACGCGCGCTTCGTGGAAGAGCTGGACGTCTGAACCCGCCTGGCCGGCGGGCCACCGCATCCGGGCAGGGACATATCTGGCCCCGGCCCCTTCTTCTTCATGAAAATATCCTCCGGGGTCGATGGCGGGTGCGCCACCGGTTCGAGAGACCTGCCGGCGACGGGGGCGAAGCGCCCCCAGCTATCGCGGGACGCGAATTACCCTAGGCGGTAATTCGGGCTCTCCCGCGTGATCTGCACGTCATGGACATGGCTTTCCTTAAGCCCCGCCCCGGTGATCCGCACGAATTCGCAGTTCTTCCGCATCTCCTCGATGGTCGCGCAGCCGGTATAGCCCATCGCCGCCCGCAGGCCGCCGACAAGCTGGTGGATCACCGTGCCCGCCGGACCCTTGTAGGGCACCTGCCCCTCGATTCCCTCGGGCACCAGCTTGTCGGTCGCCGCGTCCTTCTGGAAATAGCGGTCGGCCGAGCCGCGCGCCATCGCGCCAAGGCTTCCCATTCCACGGTAACTCTTGAAGCTACGGCCTTGATACAGAATGACTTCTCCGGGGCTTTCGTCGGTGCCCGCGATGGCACTGCCGACCATGGCGCAGCTTGCCCCCGCCGCGATCGCCTTGGCGAAATCGCCCGAGAACTTGATGCCGCCATCGGCGATCACCGGCACGTCGCCCGCCGCACCCGCCGCATCCATGATCGCGGTCAGTTGCGGCACACCCACGCCCGCGACGATCCGCGTGGTGCAGATCGAGCCCGGTCCGATGCCGACCTTGACTGCATCCGCGCCCGCATCGATCAGCGCCCGGACAGCCTCGGCGGTGGCGACATTCCCCGCCACCACCTGCACCTCGTTCGAAAAGGCCTTGACCCGCTCCACCGCCTTGGCGACGCCCGCCGAATGGCCATGCGCGGTGTCGATCACCACCATATCCACCCCGGCATCGATCAAGGCCTGAGAACGTTCGAACCCTTCCTCGCCAACGGTCGAGGCGGCGGCGACGCGCAGGCGGCCCAGATCATCCTTGCAGGCCAGCGGGTTCAGCACAGCCTTTTCCGTATCCTTCAGCGTCAGCAGCCCGGTCAGCTTGCCCTGCCCGTCGGTAACCAGCAGTTTCTCGATCCGGCGTTCCTTCATCAGGTCGATGGCCTGCTGGCGGTCGGCGGGCTCGGTCAGCATGGCCAGCCGGTCGGATGTCATCATCACCCGCACCGGCGTCCTGTCGTCGCTGGCAAAGCGCATGTCGCGATTGGTCACGATGCCCACCACCCGGCCATCCTTTTCGACCACCGGGAAGCCTGTGACATTATAGCGCTCCTGCAACGCCTTGGCATCGGCCAGCGTCTGGTCCGGGCTGAGCGTGATCGGCTTGTAGACGATCCCGGATTCGAAGCGCTTGACCCGGCGCACCTCGTCGGCCTGCTGCTCGGTGGTCAGGTTGCGGTGAATCACCCCCATCCCACCCGACTGCGCCATCGCGATCGCCATCCGGCTTTCGGTCACCGTATCCATGGCCGAGGACAGCAGTGGAATGTTCATCCGGATGGAACGCGTCACATATGTCGTCACATCCGCCGTCGAGGGCAGGACATTGGACGCGGCGGGAACCAGGAGAACATCGTCAAAGGTGAGTGCCTCACGAATCTGCATGGCGGGGGTCCTTGCGATCATTTCGTTTGGCAGTTTCCCCTTTCATGCAATGGCAGATTTGTCCAGAGCGGATATGCGCGCCCCGCGCGCCCGTTTCGCAGCAGCCCCTTGGGCAAAAGAGTTGCCGCGAGGACACGCTGACGCAACGGCAGATGGAAGCAACGTTACGTCATCTGGCTGTGACAATTGATTCGCGCGGGCTTGGCGCTACGCTGGCTCATCAAGATTGATCCGGGACTGAGGAGGCCCGGACCTGCAAGGGAGGTATCTATGAAATACGTGTTTTCCGGCACCGCCGCGTTGCTGATCAGCGCTGCGCCCGTCCTGGCCGGCGGCATCGACCGTGGTGGCCAGTCCCTCGGCCCGCTCTGGGAGCCGGGCAATTACGCCGAGTTGAGCTTTGGCCATCTCGAACCCAATGTGACGGGAACCGATTTGCCGCTTGGATCATATCCGGGGAGCGAAAGAACCGGCAATGTCTCGTCGTCCTATAACGCCCTCGGCCTCGCCTACAAGCACCAGTTCAACGACAACTGGTCGGCAGCCATCATCATGGATCAGCCTTTCGGGGCGGATATCCTTTACCCTGCGGATGGATCGCTCAACCTTGGCAGCACCAGCGCCAATGTCGACAGCACGCATCTGACCGGGATTGTCCGCTTTGCCATGCCTGAAAACGGCTTTGGCGTTCACGCCGGTATCCGTGCCGCGAAAACGGATGCGAATGTGACGCTCAGCGGATTGGCATATGGTCCAGTCAACGGTTACAATCTGGATGTAGGCGAAGACACCGCCTATGGATGGCTTGCCGGTGTGTCCTGGGAAAGGCCCGACATAGCCGCGCGCGTGTCGCTGACCTACAATTCGGAGATCGAGCATGATTTCGACGTGACCGAGAGCGGTCCGCCGGTGGATCCTGACGGGCCGGGCCCGATACCTGCCTTGCCGCTGCTGGATGGAAGCTCCACGCTGAAGGTCAAGACACCGAAATCCTGGAACCTCGAATTCCAGACCGGCGTCAATCCCAAAACCCTGGTCTTCGGCTCGATCCGTTGGGTGGATTGGTCAAGCTTCCGCGTGGATCCGGACAGGTTCGTCCAGGTGACCGGCGGCGGTCTCGTCGATCTCGAGGACAGCACCACCTACACGATCGGCGTTGGCCGCAAGTTCACCGAGAACTGGTCGGGCGCGGCAAGTTTCATCTACGAGGAATCCGGCGACGACCTGGTTTCGCCGCTTGCGCCCACCAATGGCAGGAAGGGGATTACCCTCGCCGCGATATATACTCAGGACAGGCTGAAGATCACCACAGGCGTCAGTTATTACAAGCTGGGCGATGCCACGCCGGAAACCGGCACGCCCGATGCCCCCCGTGTGGATATGGAAGACAACCATGCCTGGGGTGTCGGGGTAAAGGTCGGCTACAGCTTCTGATCCCGCCCGTCATGAACCCGAAAGGCCCCGGCATCCGTGCGGGGCCTTTTCATTGGCACCGGCGGGTTGCGTCCCGCGATGGCCGGGGGGCCGCCTGCCCCCCGGCACCCCCCAGGATATTTGCATGAAGAAGAAGGGTGTGGGTTTTCTCTGGCGCGATCATTTATTCCATGAAGGAAACAGTCTCTCGAAAGTGAGAGGAATTATATGTCAAATGGAATCTGTTTTCGCGCCTTGCCACGCCGGATGCCGTTGAACCCATAGCAGCCGGCGCTGCCTGTGTATGCCCTGTGCACAGGTTGTGCATGCGCGGTGCACGGGTTGTGCAGTCAAATTCCCAGCAATTGTTGTGCAAAACGGGAAGGCCGCTGCCTCCGATCCGAATGCGGCGCGCGGCCTGCTGCGCTGCCTGGCATTTGCCCGCGGCCCCCTTCCCTCTTTTCTCCGGGCGCATTACCTATGCCCGGGTCAGCGAAAGGCGGAACATGATCTACAGGACCGGCAAAGAGTGGCAGGCAGCCCGGAACAAGCGCGTCGCGCTGTTCGGAATGTCAGGGCTTGGCAAGACCTTTTTGTCATCCATGTTGCGCGAGACCGGCGACTGGTTCCATTACTCGGTCGATTACCGCATCGGCACCCGCTACATGGGCGAGCGGATCACCGATAATTTCAAGCGCCACGCGATGCAGGTGCCGCTGCTGCGTGAATTGCTGATGTCGGACAGCGTGTATATCGCCAGCAATATCACCTTCGAGAACCTCGCCCCCCTGTCCACCTATCTGGGCAAACCCGGGGATCCGGCGCAGGGCGGGCTGGATTTCGACGAATACATGAAGCGCCAGAACCAGCACCGCGCCGCCGAGATCGCCGCGATGCTGGATACCGGTCACTTCATCGAACGCGCGCAGGATATCTATGGCTATGGCCATTTCGTCTGCGACACCAGCGGTTCGGTCTGCGAGGTCGTCGATCCCGAGGATGCGGACGACCCGGTGCTGACGGATATGGAAAGCCGGATGCTGCTGGTCTGGATAAAGGGTTCGGAGGAACATGTGGCGGAACTGGTCCGCCGTTTTGATCGTGCCCCCAAGCCCATGTATTACCAGCCGGAATTCCTTCATGACGCGTGGAGGGAATATGCCGCGGAACATGCCGGCCCGGTAAACCCGGATGCCTTCATCCGATGGACCTATGCCCGCGCATTGGCCCATCGCCAACCCCGCTATGCCGCCATGGCGCGGCGCGGCATCACCGTCACCGCCGAAGAAGTCGCGGCGGTGCGCAACGCTTCCGACTTCATCCAACTGGTGGCGCACGCCATCGACCGCAAGGAATAACCACAATGCCCATCACCCTGAACGAGAACCTTCCCGCCTACCGCATCCTGTCGGATGAGGGCGTGATGGTGATGTCGCCGGGGCGGGCCGCCACGCAGGATATCCGGCCTTTGCGCATCGGGCTGCTGAACCTGATGCCCCACAAGATCCAGACCGAGAACCAGTTCGCCCGGCTGATCGGCGCCACGCCCTTGCAGATCGATTTTCAGCTGATCCGCATGTCGGATCATGAAAGCCGCCATACCGCCGCCGACCATATGGAAAGCTTCTACCGCCCCTTCCGCGAGGTCGAGGCGGCGGGCGAGAAATTCGACGGCCTGATCATCACCGGCGCGCCCATCGAGCATCTTTCCTTCGGCGATGTCACCTATTGGGAAGAGCTCAGGCGGGTCTTCGATTGGACGCAGACGCATGTCCATTCCACCTTCGGTGTCTGCTGGGGCGGCATGGCGATGGCCTGGCATTTCCACAGGCTGGAAAAGCATATGCTGGAACACAAGGCCTTCGGCTGTTTCCGCCACAGGAACCTTTCTCCCGCATCGCCCTATCTGCGCGGTTTCTCGGATGACGTGCTGGTTCCGGTCAGCCGCTGGACCGAGATCCGGCAGGAGGATATCGACGCCCGCCCGGCGCTGACCACGCTCTTGGCCAGCGACGAGGTCGGGCCCTGCCTGATCGAGGATCCGGGCCATCGCGCGCTCTATATCTTCAACCATCTCGAATATGACAGCACCACGCTCAAGAACGAATACGACCGCGACGTGAAAAGCGGCAAGCCGATCAACGTGCCCTGCAACTACTACCCCGACGATGATCCGACCCGCCCCCCGGCAAATCGCTGGCGCAGCCATGCGCATCTGCTTTACGGTAACTGGATCAACGAGATCTACCAGACCACCTGGTATGACATGTCCCGTATCGGAGAGGCGTGAAAACCATGTCCGGAATGCCCGAATTGCCGCTTGTCGGCCAGATCAGCGACTACCTGGACAAACAGGCCCCGAAAGAGATCCGCAGGGCCATCGAAAAGGCCGGCAAAGACGACATTCTCGACCCAGGCTATCCCTACCGGGAAGAGATGGACAAGGACGATTACAAGGACCGGATGGAGCGGTTGCAGCTTCAGCTTGTCCGGATGATGCATGACGTTGTGGCTACCGGCAAACGCGTGGCAGTCCTGTTCGAGGGCCGGGACGCTGCCGGAAAGGGCGGCACGATCGAACGTATCCGCGAGAACCTGAACCCGCGTTCCGCCTATATCGTCGCCCTGCCCAAGCCGACCGAGCGCGAATCCGGGCAATGGTATTTCCAGCGTTACGTGGACTGGCTTCCCGCAACCGGGGAAATCGCACTGTTCGACCGGAGCTGGTATAATCGCGGGGTGGTCGAGAAGGTTTTCGGATTCTGTTCGGACGTCCAGCGCAATGCCTTCTTCCGCCAGCTTCCCGGCTTCGAGCAGACATTGGTCGATGACGGGATCGTGCTGGTCAAGCTGTGGCTGAATGTCGGCCGGGCCGAGCAGTTGAAACGTTTTCTCGACCGCGAGAAGGATCCGCTGAAGCAGTGGAAACTGTCCAGCATAGATGTCGATGGGCTGGCGAAATGGGACGAGTATACCGGGGCGATTACCGAAACGCTCAACCTGTCGCATTCGCCCATCGCGCCCTGGACGGTAATCCGCTCGGACGACAAGCGCCGCGCACGCATTGCCGCGATCCAGGCGGTGTTGAACGCGGTGGATTATGCGGGCAAGGATGTGAAAGCCATCGGCAAGATCGACCCGAAGATCGCCGGCGGGCCAGAGATGCTCAAGCGGTGATCCGGGTCGCGTGGTGCCACTGGTAGAACCCACTTGCACATGGCATGACATCCTCGGGAACATTACAGGGAGGACGGCATGGATCTGTCGAACGCGCGCGCCATCGTGACCGGGGGCGCCTCGGGATTGGGGGGCGCGACGGCCAGTCATTTCCGCTCTTGCGGGGCGCAGGTGGTGGTGCTCGACCTTGACGCGGCGGGGGAAGACGCCGCCTCGGCCATCGGCGCGAGCTATGTGCGGACCGACGTGACCGATGAGGCCAGCGTGACCGCCGCTATTGCCAGGGCAGTCGAGATCATGGGCGGCATCGATATCTGCGTGAACTGCGCCGGCATCGCAACCGGGGAAAAGACCGTCGGGCGCGAAGGCCCGCATCGGCTGGACGGGTTTCGCCGCACTATCGAGATCAACCTGATCGGCAGCTTCAACGTGCTGCGCCTTGCCGCCGCCGAGATGGTCAGGAACCAGCGCGAAGAGAAAGGCGTGATCGTCAACACCGCCTCTATCGCGGCCTTCGACGGGCAGAAGGGACAGGCGGCCTATGCGGCCTCGAAGGCCGGGATCGCCGGGATGACCCTGCCCATCGCCCGCGATCTTGCGTCCCAGGGAATCCGTGTCTGCGCCATTGCCCCCGGCATCTTCAGCACGCCGATGCTGCGCAGCCTGCCGCAGGATGTGCAGGACGGCCTGGCCGCCGAGGTCACCTTTCCCAAGCGCTTGGGCGATCCCAGGGAATATGCCCGCATGGCCGCTTTCATCGTCGAGAACGGCTATCTGAACGGCGAGGTGATCCGACTGGACGGCGCTTTGCGCATGCGTTGAACAACGGCCATGCGCGATCCTCTTGCGCGGTGCGGGTGCTGCGGCTAGCGTCGGACAAAACGCCACCAACAGGAGCCCCTCACATGCGTCTTTTCTCCACCACGATGCTGGTGTCCGCCCTTGCGGCACCGGCCTTTGCCGCCGATCCCGAGTTGACCGTGTTCGATTGGGCGGGCTTCGAGGAACCGTCGATTTTCCAGGCCTATGTCGACAAGCATGGCGACAGCCCGACCTATGCCTTTTTCGGCGATGACGACGAGGCTTTCCAGAAGATCGCCTCGGGATTCCAGGCCGATACCGTCCATCCCTGCAGCCAGATGGTCAGCAAATACCGCGATGCCGGGCTGATCGAGCCATGGGATACGTCGAAGATCCCGAATTTCGACAAGCTCGATCCGAAATTCCTCGATTCCGAGATTTTCAAGGATGATCAGGGTGTCTGGTATATCCCGACCGATTGGGGCGCGACCGCCGTGGCCTATAACAGCGAAACGGTGCCCGAGGAGGATGTCGCGAGCCTGCAGATCTTCGTCGATCCGAAATACCAGGGCCGCACCTCGCTGCCCGACAGTTCGGACGATGTATGGGCGCTGGCCTATCTGGCGACCGGCACTACCGACTGGACGGAAGTCACGGACGAGCAGTTCCAGGCCGCCGCCGACTGGCTGCGCAAGGCGCATCAGAATGTCGCCGCCTATTGGGCCGATCCGAGCGAGCAGGCGCAGCTGATGGCCTCGGGCGCGGTGGATGTGGCCTGGTCATGGAATGACGGCGTGGTCTATCTGCAGGAGGATGATTACCCCGTCGGCTTCCAGCGCGCGGCGAAAGAGGGTTCCTCGACTTTCTTCTGCGGCTTCGTGAACATGAAGAACGGGCCGGGCAGCGAGGAAAAGCTTTACGATTTCATCAATGCCTGGCTGGAGCCCTCGGCAGGCAAGGCCTTGCTGGACACGATCGGCTACGGCCATACATCGACCGAGGCGATGGAGACGATCAAGGATGAGCAGGCGGTGAAGGACGGGCTGAGCGAGGTCGATGCGCCGATCCTTGCGCAGACTCCGAACGATCCGGCACAGCGGGAAAAGCAGCTCGCCGAGTTCGAGAAGATTAAGGCCGGTTTCTGAGGAAACCGGCGGAAGCCGGGGGTTTCACACCCCCGGACCCCCGTGGGATATTTGCATGAAGAAGAAGTCAGCCCGTGGACGCGATACGGATTTGGCCATCCCTGACTTCGATCGGCACGGCGTCGAGCCCGCAATCGGCGCCCTGCAGTGCCTCTCCCGAATGGATATCGAACTGCGCGCCATGGGCAGTGCACATCAATTTCGTGCCATCCGCCGACAGCAGCCGGTCGCTACGGTAATTCAGCGGCAGGTATTGATGCGGGCAGGCATTGACATAGGCGCGGAAGGTGTCGCCAGCGCGTAGGAGCAGCAGGGGAAAACTGCCCCTTTCGGTGGTGAGCGACAGGGCCTGCGCGCCCTCGATATCGGATGCGGCACAGATCGGGGTGCCCGGCGCGGGAGCCGAGGCGTAATCGGTCCAGCTCATCACGGAACCTCACGAGGGAATGATACGTTGATCCTGATCTCAAGGGGAGAGAGGGAGAGCATCGCCATGTCCATTGCACGAGTAACCGAGATTTCGGCCTCATCGGAAACCAGTTTCGAAGATGCCGTCAAGAAAGGCGTCAAACGCGCCAACGAGACCCTTCGCAACGTCAAGGGCGCGTGGATCAAGGAGCAGAGCGTCGATTGCGATGCCGGCCAGATCACCAGCTATCGCGTCAACATGATGGTCACATTCGTTCTGGACGACTGACAGCACAAGACGGCCTGTCACGCCGCCTGCCATGTTGCGGGTGGCGTGACAGGGGAGAGATCAATCGGCCGGCTCAGAGCTCAGCACACCGCGGCGGATCTGGTCTTCCTCGATCGACTCGAACAGGGCGCGGAAATTGCCCTCACCGAAGCCGTCATCACCCTTGCGCTGGATGAACTCGAAGAAGATCGGGCCGATCACGGTTTTCGAAAAGATCTGCAGCAGGATCCGGGTTTCGCCACCCCCGACCACGCCCTCGCCATCGATCAGGATGCCATGCTTCTTCATCCGCTCGATGGGTTCCTCGTGGCCTTTGACCCGCTTGTGCGACATCTCGTAATAGATGTCGGGCGGACCGGGCATGAACTCCATCCCCGCCTCGGATATCCGGTCGGTGCCGGCATAGATGTCCTCGCTGGCGATGGCGATATGCTGGATACCCTCGCCCTTGTATTCCTTCAGATATTCCTCGATCTGGCTGTGATCGTCGGTGGATTCGTTGATCGGGATGCGGATTTTTCCATCGGGCGAGGTCAGCGCCCGGCTGACAAGGCCGGTCTGCTTGCCCTTGATGTCGAAATACTTGATCTCGCGGAAATTGAACGTGTCGTGATAGAACTTGTACCACGTATCCATGTTCCCGCGGATCACGTTATGGGTCAGGTGGTCGAGATAGTAGAAGCCAAAGCCCTCGGGACGTGGATTCGCCTCGCCCAGCCAGTCGTAATCGGCGTCATAGGCGCTGCCCTCATCGCCATAGGTATCGATGAAATACAGCAGCGAGCCGCCGATCCCGAAAACCGCAGGCGCCTCGATCGACTTGCCGGGGCCGGTATATTCCTCGGCCCCCAGGTCGAGGGCACGCTTCAGCGCCGCCTGCGCATCGACGACCCGCCAGGCCATGGCGGGCGCGCAGGGACCGTGCTCCTTGACGAAGCCCGCCGCATGGCTGTCCGCTTCGGCATTCAGCAGGTAGTTGATATCGCCCTGACGATAGAGGGTGATATTCTTGCTCTTGTGCTTTGCCACCGGGGTAAAGCCCATCTGGCGAAAGATCGTATCCAGCTTTTCAGGCTCCGGATGGGCGTATTCGACGAATTCGAAACCGTCGGTCCCGGCCGGGTTGGCCTTGCTGATCGTGGCTTTCGGGGCATCATGCGGGAAAGGACCCATTTGCTCCTCCTGTGACTGATGATCTGAGTTGAGTCCAGAATGCCGCCGGATCGATGCAAGAAGGTTGCAAGTTATGTCATCTTCGCGGCATTATTGCATGAAATACGCGGAAAAATATGGAATGACGCACGAAATGGAGCTGGATGGTTTCGACGTTGCAATTCTTGCTGCATTGCAGAGGGATGGCGCAATGACCAATGCCGCATTGGCAGAGGTGGTGAACCTGTCGGCCTCGCAATGTTCGCGCAGGCGTTCCGCGCTGGAGCGGGCGGGCGTGATCGAGGGCTATTCGGCACGCCTGAACGCGGCCCGGCTTGGCTATGGGCTGCGCGCCATCATCCGGGTGAACCTGTCGAGCCACGGGCAAGGCAAGGAGGACGATTTCGCCCGTTTCGTCGCCAGCCACCCGCAGATCCGTTCGGCCTTTTCAGTGTCCGGAGATGCCGATTACGTGCTTGATATCCGCACGCGCGACCTGGATGCCTTCGCCGATTTCGTCCACCGCCACCTGCTGCCGCATCCGCAGGTGTCTCAGGTCCGGTCCGAGATCGTGCTCAAGACGTTGAAGGACGATCGCGGGATCGCGGTGACGTGATACGCCCGCCTGCCCCCTGTCAGCCCGCCAGCACCGCGATCAGCGCCTCGACATCCGCCTCGGATGTGTCGCATGCCGTCACCAGCCGGATCGGCACCGGGTCCAGCCCCTCGGCGGATTTGTCGGGCCAGAGGTAATAGATCGCCCCGGCCTGCTTCGCCCGCGCATGGGCCTCGGGCGGGATCGTCGCGAAGACCGCGTTCGACTGCACCGGCGCCAGAAGCGAACCTCCGGCGGCGGCCACTCCCTCGGCCAGCCTGGCGGCCAGGCCATTCGCATGGCCAGCCAGTTCCAGCCACAGCCCATTCTCGACCAGTGCCAGCATCTGCGCGGCAAGGAAACGCTGCTTGGAGAATACATGCCCCGATTGCTTGCGGCGATAGTCGAATTCCTCGGCCAGATCGGGATTAAAGAACACCACAGCCTCGGCCCCCATCGCACCGTTCTTGGTGCCGCCAAAGCACAGCGCATCGACGCCCGCGCGCCATGTCACATCCGCCGCAGAGCACCCCAATGCCGCCACCGCATTGGCGAAACGCGCCCCATCCATATGCAGGGGCAGCCCGGCATCATGCGCCACCCGCGCCAGCGCCGAGACCTCGTCCGGCGTGTAGACGGTTCCCCATTCACTTGCGTTGGTGATCGAGATCAGCCCGTTGCGCCCGCCGTTCAACCCATCCGCCGCCCCGCGCCACATGGCATCGGTCAGTGCTTCGGGCTGCAGCTTGCCATGCTCACCCGGCAACGTCACCAGCTTGGCACCGCCGGTAAAGAATTCCGGCGCGCCGCATTCACTGGTCTCGATATGGGCGTCCCGGTGGCAGTAAATTCGCCCGTAGCGCGGTGCGAGCTGCCCGCAGACCAGCGCATTCGCCGCTGTCCCGGTTGCGACGAAGCGAACCACCGCGCGCGGCGCCTCCAGCGCGTCCCGGATCGCAGCCTCGGCGCGTGCTGTCACCGGATCGGCGCCATAGCCCATCACCGCGCCGTCATTGCAGTCCGCCAGCGCGGCCATAACCGCCGGATGCGCGCCATATGTGTTGTCGGAAGCGAAATTCATGACAAATCCTCGATGATGTGATCTTCCCAGTCCTCTTCGGACAATGCCGCCTCGCTGACAGTCCAGCCGCGTACACTGACACCGGCCCGATGCACCGATTCCGGATCGCCCGAGATCAGGTAATGCCATTCATAAAGCGGTTTGCCCTCGTGGCGCAGCCGGTATGCGCAGGTCGCAGGCAGCCACCATGCGATCTCTTTCAGCTTTTTCGGTGTCAGAACCACGCATTCAGGCACGTAATCATGCCGGTTCGCGTAGGAATTGCAGCGGCAGGCATGCCCGTCCAGCAGCTTGCAGGCGACGCGGGTGAAGGCCAGTTCGCCGGTATCCTCATATTCGATCTTGTTCAGGCAGCATTTGCCGCAACCGTCGCAAAGCGCCTCCCACTCGCCGGGGGTGAGTTGCGAAAGCGGCAATTCCCAGAATCTCTCGCGCATCACGCGCCTGCCAGAACCGCGCGCGCCTGTTTCGCGTCATCGGCGATCTGGTCGATCAGGATCTCGACACTTTCGAATTTCGCCTCGTCGCGCAGGAATTCGACAAGCGCGACGGACAGGTGCTGTCCGTAAAGATCACCGTCGAAATCGAACAGATGCACTTCGAGATTCGGGGCGTTCCGGCCGAACATCGGGCGCACGCCAAGACTGGCCACACCCTGGCAGGACAGCCGGTCCGGTCCGGTCAGCACATCGACCAGCACCGCGTAGACGCCAAGCCGCGGCAGATGTAGCCCCTCCATGCGCATATTCGCGGTGGGCCAACCGAAATCGCGGCCGCGCTTGTCGCCATGAACAACCTCGCCCTCGATCCGGTGCCAATGGCCCAGCATCCTTTCCGCATCGCGGGTGCGGCCCTCGGTCAGGGCCTTGCGGATCGCGGTCGAGCTGTAATCCTGTCCGCCCGTTCCCACCAGCGGCACGGCGGTCACGCCAAAACCCAGTTCTGTCCCCAGATCCTTCAGCGTCTGCGCATTCCCTGCCCGATCCTTGCCAAAGCAGAAATCGGCGCCCACCGTGACATGACGGATGCCCAGCCCTTCGACCAGCACCTCGCGGGCGAAGCCTTCGGGGCTCAGCCCGGCGAGAACGGCGTTGAAGGGCAGTTCGTATAACTGTTCCACGCCCAGGCGCGCCAGCCGATTGGCGCGGGCTTCGGCGTTCATCAGCCGGAAAGGCGCCGCATCGGGCACGAAGAATTCGCGGGGATGGGGTTCGAATGTCAGCACGCCAAGGGGTGCGTCGGCGGCCCGCGCCGCCGCCTCGATCACCGCGCGATGGCCCAGATGCACACCGTCGAAATTGCCCATGGCAATCGTCGCGCCATGGCTGCTGGCTGGCAGGCCGGTCCAGTCACGATGGATCTGCAATGCGCCCCCTATCGGGGCCATCCATGCCCCGTCAGTCGAACTTGCGGCTTGGCGCCAGAACGACAGCCTCGCCTTTCAGAACGACCGTATCGCCGACGAGACAGCGGGTTGCAAGCGTCACCCGACGTTTTGCATGATCGATCGTCTCGACCGTGACCTCGGCGCGAACCATGTCACCGGGACGGACAGGCGCCATGAATTTCAGCGTCTGGCCCAGATAGACCGTGCCATGGCCGGGAAGCTGTTCCCCGATCACCGCCGAGATCAAGCCCGCCGTCAGCATTCCATGCGCGATCCGCCCCTCGAAGATGGTGTCCTGAGCATAATCGTCATCCAGATGCACCGGGTTGCGATCGGTCGAAACTTCGGCAAACAGCTCGATATCGTGATCGGTTACCTGCTTTTGCAGGTAGCGGGTCATGCCGACTTCCAGATCCTCGATGACGATCGTGCCGCGGGGAAGATTGTCCAACATCTTGCGTTCCATAACTCAACCGGGTCTCAGGATAAATGCTGCATAGCAGCAAAAGTTCCGTCGCGCAAGAAAATATCATCGATTAGCAGTTGAAGTTAATTTTATTGCTTTTGAGTATTGCGACCTGATTAACGAAAACACCCGCACCAATCGGCGCGGGTGTCAGGACCATCAAGGCTGCGTGTGGATCAGCGCAACCGCCCGATACTGTATCGTGGGGCCATCTGCTGGGTCGCCAGCCATTCGCGCAACAATTCGGCATCGGGGTTCTCGACATCGGGGCCGAATGCCTCCGCCGCCAGCCCGCCGGTCACGAAAAGGCAGTCGATGCCCTCTTGCTGCGCACCCTTCACATCGGTGCGGATGCCGTCGCCCACCGCCAGGATGCGGGCGTCGTCACCCAGATCCATCAGCCGCCGCGCCCGGTCATAGATCGGCGGATACGGCTTGCCGAAGTAAAGCGACTTGCCGCCCAGTTCCTCGTAGAACTCGGCCAGCGCACCGGCGCAATAGATCCGCGTCTCGCCCATATCGACGACGACATCGGGATTGGCGCAAAGCAGCACCAGCCCCCGTTCGCGCGCCATCATCAGGCGGGCGCGGTAATCCTCGGGCGCCTCGTTCGCCTCGTCGAAGGGGCCTGTCGCGACGATGCCCTCGGCTTCTTCCAGGGATACGCGCGATACCGCCGGGGCATCCGCCCATTCGCCGGGGATATCGGTAAAGAAGCCGTCATCCTTTTCCGTGCCGATATGCCAGACCTTGCGGCCCACAGCCCCCGCGAACATGGCATCTTGCGCGGCATCGCCGGAACTGACGACCAGGTCCCAGGCATCGCGCGGCACGCCCATCCGGTCGAGCTGCGCGATCACATATTGATTGGGCCGCGGTGCATTGGTCATCAGGCAGACCCTGCCGCCCGCCTGGCGGAACTGCTGCAAGGCGCCGACCGCCGCAGGATAGGGTTGCTTGCCATTATGCAGGCAGCCCCAGAGATCGCAGAACAGCGCGTCGTAATCGCCGCCGATCTGCGACAGGTTCCCGATGATCTGGCTCATCAGACGGCCAGAACCGGGATGATCTGCTTCTTGCGGCTCATGACACCGGGCAGGACGACCGCGTCGCCCCCGACCGTGACGTCAAAGCTTTTCTCGGCGACTTGCTTTACGAAATCATTCGGGACCAGCAGCGTCGCCTCTTCCTTCAGGATGTCGATGATGAACAGCAGCACGTCGTCGGCGCCATCGGCCCCGGCCACGCCCGGCATGGCATCCATCAGCGCCTGCTTGCGGTCCAGCAGAACCTGCGGCGCAGTGGTCTCCAGAACCGATATGCGCAGCTTCTTGCCGCCCAGCTCGTATTCCTTGCTGTCCATCCGCAGCAATTCCTCGTCACTGAAGGCGCTGACATCGGATTTGGCGGCGAACATCTCGGCGGCGTATTCGGCGATCTCGATACCCAGTTCCGCCGCCAGCTTCTCGGCCACCTCGCGATCATGCGGGGTCGTGGTCGGGCTGCGGAATTCCAGCGTATCGGACAGGATGCAGGTCAGCATCGCGCCCTTCACCCCTTCGGGAGCGCCTGCCAGATCCTCGCCGATCAGGTCATGCATGATCGTCGCCGTGCAGGCCAGCGGGCGGATGGTGATATTGATCGGCGCGCGGGTCTTAACGCCACCGGCCAGCATGTGATGATCGATGATCTCGATCACATCGGCGTCGTTGATCGAGGCGGGCAGTTCTGCCGGGTTATTGGTATCGACGATGACGCATTGCTCGCCCGCCGCCACATCCGAGATGATCTCGGGCTTGTCCAGCCCCCACCGCTCCAGCATCCAGGCGGCCTCGGTATTGGGCTCGCCCTGCAGGACGGGCTTGGCCGGGGTCTTGCGGATCTCGCCCAGATACCAGGCCCAGATGATGGGCGAGCCGGTCGAGTCTGTGTCGGGGGCGGTGTGGCCGAATACCTTGATCATATGGCGCCTCTGCAGCTTCGGAATTTGCCGGGGTTATAGGAGGGCTGGCGGAGGATGTCCACGCGGCCCCATCCGT
The DNA here is from genome assembly GCF_003697785.1 of Paracoccus alkanivorans. Classification (GTDB taxonomy): domain Bacteria; phylum Pseudomonadota; class Alphaproteobacteria; order Rhodobacterales; family Rhodobacteraceae; genus Paracoccus; species Paracoccus alkanivorans. The sequence continues at coordinate 268,765 of NZ_QOKZ01000006.1, forward strand.
TGCCGTGTCACTGTCACAAAGCGTGGGGTCAGGCGGTCTTGCCTTGCGCGTATGAGAGACGGGAGTGAACCCTGGCCCGCCATCGCACGATACGGCAGTTAGAGCAATTTGCAGTTAACCGGGTTCAGCCGCGAACTGCACCTGCGATGGCCGGGGGCGCTGCCCCGTCGCCGGCAGGTCTCTCGAACCGGTGGCGCGACCGGCCGGCGACCCCGCGAGGTATTTGCATGAAGAAGAAGGGGGCCGGGCTGGATCCGAATAAGCGCAAACTGCTTTAGCGGAAACTTTCACACCCCAAGCTCCTTTCGCGAAGCGAGAGCGAGCTTTGTGACCAACTCGTCGGGAATGGGTTTGCGCGACGAGAACGTGACGCCGGTCTTTGTGGCCTTCAGTCCGGCGGCGGCGATATCATCCGCATGCGAAGCAATGGCGCCCTTGCTGACATACAGGCCGCATTGCTTGCTGAAAGCCGCATAGCCCGCGATGACTGACTTTCCGAACCCGAACCCCGGGATATCATACATGATGAATTCTTCCGCGTCAGGAAGAGCCTGGGCGAGTTGCCTGCGCAATTGGGTCAGAAGTGGCCGAAACTGCTCGGGGGCCGCGGCAATATACGAATCATGATCTGCAAATTTCGCCATTCCCTGACTATGGGCAAATATGCATCCCGGCACAACTTCATGGGAAGCAATCGGCCAATAGCCGCAAAATCCGCCTGACCGGCAGCAGAAATTACGCCCCCACGATACAAAAGGCGCCCCGAAACGGGACGCCCCTGAAACGGATTTCGAAACGGATCAGGCCGCGCGGGCCGTCAGCACCTCGTCCACGCGCTTTTGCGCGGCGCCTTCGTCAAGCCCGCCCACTGCGGCGACCTCGCGGGTCAGGCGGTCCAGCGCGGCTTCGTAAAGCTGACGCTCGGAATAGGATTGCTCACGCTGCTCGTCATTGCGGTGCAGGTCACGCACCACCTCGGCGATCGACATGAGGTCGCCGGAATTGATCTTCTGTTCGTATTCCTGGGCGCGGCGCGACCACATGGCGCGTTTCACGCGGGCCTTGCCCTTCAAGGTTTCCAGCGCCTTGTTGACCAGATCCGGCGAGGACAGGCCACGCATCCCGATCTCGGTCGCGCGGGCGGTCGGCACGCGCAGGGTCATCTTGTCCTTGTCGAACGAGATGACGAACATTTCCAGCCGCAGCCCCGCAACTTCCTGCTCTTCGATCGACACGATCCGGCCGACTCCATGAGCCGGATACACGACAAAGTCATCGGGGCGGAATTCGTTCTTCTTGGCTTTCGACATATGGCTTCCTCTAGGTGGCGCCCCGGTCAAGGGCACAAAGAACCGCAAGCGGCGGCGGCCACCTTCGGTCCGTTTTGATCATTGTAATTGCCCGTGCCCGGCAGAGGGCGCGGGAACAGCAGCGACAGGCGCACATCCTTCGGGCCTCTGACTCCCATCAGATGCGACTTGAATTGAACATAACATAAATAAGACGTTAAAAAAAGCGGGCACGCCGCAGTTTGACGCCGCGACGCAGAAACGGGATTCCAAATTCTTTTCAATGCATTAACGTAAACAAACCTGGAAGTTCACGCAAATGCGCATGCGAATCGCCTGCGATTTCCCGTCACCTGCAACCGGATTTCCGGCCGATTGTGACAGTCCGGCTCAATCGCCCTCGCCCGGCGCCTCGGAGAAATATTTCTCCAGCTTGCCTTCCTGGCCATCCATTTCCTCGGCCGTGGGCAGCGGGTCCTTCTTCTGGGTGATGACCGGCCATTGCTCCGAATATTTCCGGTTGAACTCCACCCATTGCTCCATGTCGGGCTCGGTGTCGGGGCGGATCGCGTCGGCAGGGCATTCCGGCTCGCAGACGCCGCAATCGATGCATTCGTCGGGATGGATGACCAGCGTATTCTCGCCCTCGTAGAAACAGTCGACGGGGCACACCTCCACGCAGTCGGTGTATTTGCACATGATGCAGTTATCAGTCACCACATAGGTCATCGCGGGGCTCTTGGATTGGTCTTGTGGGCTTCACCTAGTCTCTTCACCCGGATCAATCAAGCCACCCTGCCCCAGATCGAAGCCGATCGCGTATCACCCGCAGGCCAATCCGAAGGACAGCGTTCCGGTCATTCGCGCCGGGCGGCAAATCGGTCGCGGCCCACCGGTCCGCTCCTCGACGGCGTTCCTGAATTTCCGCCCATTGCAGAATATCACGCCGGCACCGGAAATTTCGCCCGGCCCGGAGGTCGAAATCATCAATTGCCGGGATCGGGCGAATCGGCGCCGGACGAAGCGGTTTCCTCATGCTCGACATAAAGGGCTTGCGCCTCGCTGGCAGGCCCGCGGCGGAGCCCGAGCGCGACGATATCCAGTATCCGCACACGGCCATGGGCAGAGACGACCAGCCGGTCACCCGGCCTGACCACCCGCCCCGGCTTGCGGCAGGGCTGACCGTTCAGGCGGACGCCGCCCGCCTCGATACGCGAGGCAGCAAGCCCGCGTGACTTGAACAGCCGCGCGTGAAACAGCCATTTATCAAGCCGCAGTGTGTCGGTGTCCGCCGTCACTTCTTGTCTTTGAGCGCAGCCAGAACCGCGAAGGGGCTGTCGGGATCGGCCTTTTTCTCGGGGCGCGAATGGAAGGTCTTGGGGCCTTGAGGCTTGCCGCCCTTTTTCGGGCCGCCCTTGCCGCGAGGCTTGCCGGTTTCACGGCCACCCGGCTTGCCGCCCTCGGCACGTGACTCCTTGCGGGGGCCGCCGCGACGACCCTGCCCCTCGCTCTGCGGACGGCGGTTGCCGCGCGGCTTGGGTGCCCACCGGAAGGTGTAGAACACTTCCATCTCGACCGGCGCCTCTTCGTCCGGAGCCGTCTCTCCTGCCGCCTCTGCCTCGGCGCGGCGTTTCTCGGCCTGCTCCGCCTCCCATCTGGCGCGGGTCTCGGCGGCGAGGACGCTTTCCTCCTCGGTCATCGGCGCGTCCGAAGTCTCGCCCTCGGCTGCGGGCGGCAACACGGGCTCGACGGGTTTGACCTTTTCCCGCTCGCCCTTCTCGGCGGCATAGCCAAGACCCTGCATCAGCCCGGCGAACTGCTCCAGCGTCATGCCGGTGATCGACAGCATGTCGGCATTCGCCTCGAACCCGCCGCGCGTGTCCTGCGCGCGCAGCAGATCGGCAAGGCGTTCCAGCATGTCTATGCGGATCGCGCGCTCGCCCGCGGGGCGATAGCCCGACAGCGTGTAATAGCCGTCCGGCACCTCGGGTATATGCGGGATCGTGACCAGGCCGGGCGGCGGGCTTTCGGGAAATTCCTCCAGCCCCTCGGCCAGCGACCACAGCACCAGCCGCAACCGCGTCGGCGCGGGCTTCAGCAGGGCCGGCATGAAAATGGTGAACTGGCCGAAACGGACGCCATGCTTGCGCAACATCCCCCGCGCTTCCTGATCGAGCTCCTTCACCTCGGTAGCCACGCCCTCGCGCGGCACCACGCCGAGCGCCTCGACCAGCCGGAAGGCAAAGCCCTTGGCCAGGCCGGTGAGCGCCTCGTCCTTCTGCATGGCAATCAACGGCTCGAACAACGCGGCGACCTTGCGATCGATGAAATGCTGCAACCGGCGGCGCACCTTTTCGGCGATCTCGGGCCCGGTCTCTTCGTCCACGAAGACCTCGACGCCGGGATTAAGCGCATCCGCCCCGCGGCTCAGCTTGCCCACGGCGGCATCGCCCCACATGAGCCCGCCCTGCTCGGTGAAATCCAGCTCGGTATCGGGCGCGTTATAGAACCGGTCGGCGCGCAGATGGAAATGCGGGCGCAATGCCTCGTAGCTGACGCGGTTCAGCATCTTTGCCTCATCCGCTGTCGCGGTCTGGTCGGGGCGGAAACGGAAACCTTCCAACCGGCCGGCGAACTCGCCCTCGACCGTCACTTCGCCCTTGTCGTTCACTTCGGCCACAAGGCTCTCCTTCTGCTTGAGCCGGCGCAAGAGAACGGATGTGCGCCGGTCCACAAATCTTTGGGTCAGAGCCGCGTGGAGCGCATCTGACAATCGGTCTTCTACCGCGCGAGTCTCGCCGCGCCAATGGTTTTCGTCCTCGACCCAGCCACTGCGTTGGGCCACATAGGTCCAGGTGCGGATATATGCCAGCCGTTTCGACAGCGCATCGATATCGCCATGGGTGCGGTCAATACGCTCAATCGCCCGTGCCAGCCAGTCCGACGGAATCGCCCCTTCCTGCAGGAAGCCGAAGATCCGGGCTAGCAGCGCGGAATGCTCGGAAGGCGAAATGCCGCGGAAATCCGGCACCCGGCAGACATCCCAGAGCAGCCGCACATCGCGCCCGCCCTGCACCCGGTCCCGGATCTCGGGCAAGTCGCGCAGGGATTTCAGCGCCGCCACGTCATCGGCCTCGCGCCCCCGCGACAGGCGTTCATGCCCCGGAGCCATTTCGAGGCTGGAGACCAGCCGGTCCATGCTCCCGTATTCCAGCGCCCTGTTGCGCCACATCAGCCGCTGGATCGGGGCAAAACGATGGTTCTCGATGGCGTCGATCAGCCCCTCGTCCAGGGATTGCGCCTCGCCCGTCACCCCGAATGTGCCCGCATCGGTATGCCGCCCCGCTCTGCCCGCGATCTGGCCCAGCTCATGCGGGAACAGTTCGCGCACGCGGCGGCCATCGAATTTATGCGTGGCGCTGAAGGCGACATGGCGGATATCGAGGTTCAGCCCCATGCCGATGGCGTCGGTGGCCACCAGGTAATCGACCTCGCCCGCCTGGTACATCGCCACCTGGGCATTGCGCGTGCGCGGGCTCAGCGCCCCCATGACCACGGCGCAGCCGCCCTTTTGCCGCCGGATCAGTTCGGCCATCGCATAGACGTCATCGATGCTGAAGCCGACAATGGCCGAGCGCGCGGGCATGCGCGACAGTTTCCGCGACCCCACCCAGCCAAGGGTCGAGAACCTTTCGCGGCGCTGGAACTGCACATCCGGGATCAGCGCCGCAATGGCCGGACGCATCGTGTCGCTGCCCAGCAGCAGCGTTTCGTGCAGCCCGCGCATGTTCAGCAAGCGATCGGTAAAGACATGGCCGCGTTCCGGATCGGCGCAAAGCTGGATCTCGTCGATAGCGACGAAATCGGCGCCTATCTCGGGCATGGCCTCGGTGGTGGCGACCCAGTATTGCACCCGCTCGGGCACGATACGCTCCTCGCCCGTGACCAGCGCCACGACCGAGGGTCCGCGCGCCTTGACGATCCGGTCATAGACCTCGCGCGCCAGCAGCCGCAGCGGCAGGCCGATGACCCCGGTCCGATGGGCCAGCATCCGTTCGATGGCGTAATGGGTCTTGCCGGTATTGGTCGGGCCGAGGACTGCCGTGACCCGGCCGCGTGTTTGCATGTTCATGGCGTCAGATATCGGTGCCGGTCTGCTGCTTTTCCAGCCGTGCCACCCCGTCCCTGGCCTCTTGCTGATGGGGGTGGATCTTCAGGCTTTCGCGATAGGCGGCCAATGCGCCCTCGTAATCCTCCATCTCCTCCAGGATCACGCCAAGCTGTGTCAGGGCGGCGAAATGCCGGGGTTCCAGTTCCAGGGTGCGGGCCAGATCGGCGGCCGCGGGGCCGAAATAGCCGGCCGCCGCAAAGGCCGCCGCCCGGGCCTGCCAGCCGGCGGCGAAATCAGGCGCGTGGTCGGTCAGCGCGGTCAGATGGCCGATGGCAGCGTCAAGGTCGCCCATGTCCAGCGCCTCCTCGCCACGCTTGAGCAGCAGATCCATCGCCGGAGAACCTGATTTCGACCATTCCCGCAGGATGTCGGTTTCGGCGATTCGCCACGCGTCATTGTCGGGCCGGGCAAGCTGCGCGAACAGCCTGTCCATATCGGCATCCTGCGCCATGGCGGAAAACCCCGTCCATAGCAGGATCGCACATGCAATGATTGCACGCATGGCTGCCGTAACGATAAGGTGGAAAAAACTTCGGACCGGGCGCATATCGTGAATGTAACCACTGAGCCCGCCGGGCACCAGACATAGCGCAAGGAGACGCATGAAAATGAGCGATATCGTGAACGCCGCCGTCGAGAAGCTGAGCGAAAAGATCGGCAGCTTTTCCTCGACCGCCAAATTCGTGATCGAGGACGAGGGCTCGATCATGATCGACGACAGCGGCGTGCGCGCGGGCGACGACGAGGCGGATGTGACGCTGACAGCCAGCCGCGAGACGTTCGAGGGCATTCTCGACGGCAGCGTCAACCCGACCACCGCCTTCATGAGCGGCAAGCTCAAGCTCGACGGCGACATGGCCGTGGCCATGCAGCTTGGCCAGGCCCTGTCCTGAACGGCTGGCGCATGATCGAACAGGCACCGTTCCACCAGCTTCCCGGCGATCCCCTGACACCCGGCTCGGCCTTCTGGGTCAAGGCGGAGGATGGCGTGCGGCTGCGGCTGGCGCTGTGGCGCTGTGAAACCATCGATCCTGTGGGCGCGGTGCTGCTGTTTCCCGGCCGCACCGAGTATATCGAGAAATACGCCGCCTTCGCCCGGCAACTCACTGATTCGGGCTACGAGGTGCTGGCTATCGACTGGCGCGGCCAGGGGCTGTCCGACCGGCTGATCGACGATCCGCGCCCGGGCCATATCGGCAAGTTCACGGATTATCAGCGCGATGTGATCGAGATGGTCGTGGCCGCCTCCCGGGTCGATCTGCCGAAACCATGGCACCTGCTGGCCCATTCGATGGGCGGCTGCATCGGGCTGGCGGCGCTGGCCGACGAATTGCCGGTTGCCAGCGCTGTTTTCTCCGCCCCCATGTGGGGGATCGAGTCGCACGGGCTGCCGCGCCCCGCCGTTCTGGCTGTCGCATCGCTGGCCAGCAGGTTGGGTTTTGGCGAGCGCCCGGCGCCGGGCACCGGTGCGAAGGGCAGCTATTTCATCGACGAGGCGTTCGGCTCCAACCTGCTGACCCATGATCTTGGCGAATGGACGCGGCTTCTGCACGAGGCGGCGGCATGGCCCGACCTGACCATCGGCGGAGCGAGCTTCCACTGGCTGGGCGAGGCGTTGCGCGAATGCACAAGGCTGGCCCAGATGCCTTCGCCCGACCTGCCCATGACCGTATCGCTCGGAGACGGGGAGAAGATCGTTTCGGCCGAGGCGATCCGCAATCGCGCCGGCCGTTGGGACGACGCCCGCCTGCTGGAATTCGAGCATTGCCGCCACGAAATCATGATGGAAACCCCCGATCTGCGCGAGCGGTTCCTGGATGCCGCCCTGCGACAGTTCGATACCGCCCGGTAGAGCGGCTTCGGATTTAATCGAATCACGCTGCGACGATCGCAAAGCGGCTTATCGCCGTTTGGACCGATCCTTGTTCCAGCCGGATGCAAAAAGGGCCGCGAGGGCGGCCCTTTCTACATCATGAGGACGGCATCAGGCCGGTTCGGCCACGCGGGCGTTCTGCAACCAGCTCAGCACCGATTCGGGCGAGGTTTCCCCATAGGGGTCTTCGGGGCAGTTATCGATGCGTCCCGGCTCCTCGAACCACGCCTCGACCACGCCGTCGCGGACGACGGCGGCATAGCGCCAGGACCGGGCACCAAAGCCCAGGTTGTCCTTGCGCACCAGCATCCCGGCCTTTTCGGTGAACTCGCCCGATCCGTCCGGGATCACCGTCACGTTCTGCAGCCCCTGCGCCTTGGCCCATTGATTCATGACGAAACTGTCATTCACCGACATGCAGTAGATCGCATCGATGCCCAGTTCGCGCATCTGGTCAAAAGCCTTTTCAAAGCCCGGAAGCTGGTAGGTCGAGCAGGTCGGGGTGAACGCGCCGGGCAGCGAGAACAGCACCACCCGCTTGCCCTTGAAATAGTCGTCCGTGGTCATCTCTTGCCAGCGGAAGGGATTGGGACCACCCACCGCCTCGTCGCGGACACGGGTCTGGAAAGTCACCTGGGGAAGCCTGTCGCCGATTTTCATCTGTATCGTCCTTTATCATCCAAAACGCCTCCCCCCTTTTCACCCGCGCCGCAACGCAGCGCGGATATGCAGATGCAGCATGACCAGCGCCGTTGATCAACCCCCCGTTTGCGATTAGGTAGAAGAAAACTCATCGAAAGGTCGGAGATGACCGAGACGACTTCCCCGCCCCGCCTGCGCCATCCTGAAAAGGCCCATCGCGCCGATCAGTCGCAGCCCCGGAAACCCGACTGGATCCGGGTCAAGGCCCCTACGTCCGAAGGCTACAAGCAGACCCGCGACATCCTGCGCGAGAATCGCCTCTCGACCGTCTGCGAAGAGGCCGGCTGCCCCAATGTCGGCGAATGCTGGAGCCAGGGTCACGCCACCATGATGATCATGGGCGAGATCTGCACGCGCGGCTGTTCCTTCTGCAACGTCATCACCGGCAAGCCCGATTCGCTCGACGTGTTCGAGCCGGGGCGGGTCGCCCATGCGGTGCAGAAGCTGGGCCTGAACCATGTCGTCATCACCTCGGTCGATCGCGACGACCTGGACGATGGCGGGGCCGAGCATTTCGCCCAGACCATCCGCGCCATCCGCCACCGCTCGCCCGGTTCGACCATCGAGGTGCTGACCCCGGATTTCCTGAAATCCAAACCCGGATCGCTGGAAACCGTGGTCGAGGCGCGGCCCGACGTGTTCAACCATAACCTGGAAACCGTTCCGGGCCTTTACCCATCGGTTCGTCCGGGTGCCCGTTATTTCCACTCGCTGCGGCTGTTGCAGCGGGTCAAGGAGCTGGACCCAGCAATGTTCACCAAGTCCGGCATCATGGTCGGGCTGGGCGAGGACCGGCAAAGCGTATTGCAGGTGATGGACGACATGCGCGCCGCCGATGTCGATTTCATCACCATCGGGCAATATCTGCAACCGACCCCGAAACATCACCGGCTTGACCGCTTCGTCACGCCCGAGGAATTCGCGGCCTACGAGAAATCGGCCTATGGCAAGGGCTTCCTGATGGTGTCGGCCACGCCGCTGACACGCTCTTCATATCACGCGGGGGACGATTTCGCCCGGTTGCGCAGCGCGCGTCTGGAAAAACTCGGGCGCGCCTGAACCGGTCATCTACCCGCCTACGAACGCGGATTATCGCGGTTCCGCTGCCGTTACGTCGTCGCTGCGCCGGATCCGGCCGGGCGGGACACCGATGACCCGCTTGAAGGCCCGCGCGAATGCCGCCTGCGAGCCATAGCCCAACCGATATGCGACCGAGGCGATGGATTCGCCATCGCGTCCTATCCACTGGGCGGCAAGCCGCATCCGGAGATCGGTCGTGTAGCGCAAGGGGCTGGTCCCGACAATTGCTGTGAAACGCTCTGAAAACACCGAGCGGGACGCACCCATCAATTTCGCCATCGCCGGCACGTCCCAATCCCTGCCCGGATCGCGATGCAACTCGACCAGCACCCGGGCAAGGCGGGGATCGCGCAACGCTGTCAGGACACCCGAGACATCGTCACAGCCGCATTCCACCCAGCCCCGCACGATCAGAGCCGCGATCACATCGGCAAGACGCGCCAGAACACCCGCCGAACCGGGGCGGTCCTGCGCCATTTCGGCATCCATCGCAGCCAATATGGCCCGCATTTCCGGCTGACGGTCCAGTAATGCGCCGACCGACATCGCTTCGGGCATCAGGGCGATCAGGGGATGCATGGTGACCAGGTCAAGTTCCATGACACCGGTCAGGATGGTCGTGTCCAGGGTCCGGCAGGTCTTGTCATCGCAATCGCGGATCTCGCAAAAGGCCCGGCACAAGGCCTGCGGCGTATAGGTGGCGATATCCCGAACGACGATCCCGGGGGCCGATGAAAGGCTGTGGTCATGTCCGCGCGGGATCAGCACGGCGTCACCGGCTTCGAGCCGGCGCGGAGCCATGCCCGGCAATGCCAGGATAGCCCCGCCTTGCCCGATGAAGTGAAAGCGCGCACCGGTTCCCGCGGGAAACCGCACGCCGAATGGCGGTGTCAAGCGCAGGCGGGAATAGCTGGCCCCGCGCAGACGCATTCCCAGAAGGACCTCGCTGACCGCATCGCGGCCCGGGGAAGTTTCAGAGTTTCGATCAAACATGAGAGACAAAATGGCATGAATAATCCGGACTGACCAGCCAGATAAAGCGCAGTTGCAATTTCCATCAAGGATCGGATCATGCCGACAGATACATTTCCCGAAACGGCAGCAAGCCCGGATTCATTCATCTCCCCCGCCGCCGAGCGTCCCGCGTGGGGCGCTGTCTTTTCCATGTCACTGGGCGTCTTTGCGCTGGTGACCGCCGAGTTCCTGCCCGCGAGCCTGCTGACCCCGCTTGCCGAAGGGCTGCAGATCAGCAAGGGCGGAGCAGGTCAGGCCGTGACCGCCACGGCTTTTGTCGCCCTGATTTCCAGCCTGCTGACCTCGGTCGTGACCCGGGGGATTGATCGGCGGCTGGTGCTGATCGGCTTTTCGGTCCTGCTGATCCTGTCGAACCTGATCGTCGCGACGGCGCCGGGACTGCCGCTGCTGCTGCTGGGGCGCGTGCTGCTGGGGGTGGCGCTTGGCGGATTCTGGACCCTGTCCGTGGCGACCGTGATGCGCCTTGTGCCCGAGAGCGCGATCCCGCGCGCCCTCGCGATCATGTTCATGGGAGTTTCGGCCGCCACCGTCTTTGCCGTTCCGGTTGGCAGCTATCTGGGCGCGCTGATCGGCTGGCGCGGGGTATTTTTCGCGGCCACCGGCCTCGGCATGCTGGCGCTATTGGTGCAGATCGTCACGCTGCCTTCCCTGCCATCGCGCGGCAAGGCAAGGCTGGGCACGCTGATCGAGGTTCTGGGCCGTCCCGGTATCGGCATCGGCATGATCGCCGTGCTGCTGGTCTTTGCCGGGCATTTCACCTTCTTCACCTATATCCGCCCGTTTCTGGAACTGGTCACTGGCGTCGGGGTGGATGGCGTCACCGCGATCCTCTTTGCCTTCGGAATCGCCAATTTCGCGGGCACCTACCTGATCGCCTATGTCATTGACCGGTCACTCTGGCTGGCCCTGCTGGCGATGCCCCTGACGATGGCGATACTTGCCCTGCTGCTTTCCTCCCTGGGCGGCACGGCAGCGCTCGACGCGGCGATGGTGGGACTGTGGGGGCTGGTCTTCGCCGGCGTCCCGGTCTCGTGGTCCACCTGGATCACGCGCTCCATGCCCGACGAGGCCGAGGCCGGCGGCGGTCTGATCGTCGCGGCGATCAACCTTGCCATCGCGACCGGGGCGGCAGGAGGCGGCGCCGTGCTTGAACTTTCCGGTCCACGCGGCGTGTTTCTGGTCAGCGGGCTGATCCTCGGCCTCGCCGTGCTGGCCATCCTGACCAGGGTCCGGGTCAGATAAGCGGCCTGTGCCATCGAAGCGGCACCGGCGCTCACGCGGGCGCCGGTCACAAGCGGCCAGAGCCGGATTTCTCAGTCCGCGGTGCTGATGACATATCCGGGATGGCAGGCGATGCGGACGGTGGTGATCGGGCCCGTATCGTTCCAGGTGCTGCGATGCAGAATCAACAGCGCCTGCCCCTTCGGAACCCCGAGCATGCGCGCGTCCCGCGCATCGGCATTCTCGGCCGAAAAGGCGATATCCGCGCGCAGATAGGGGGCGTTGCGCACCAGCCATTCATTGGCGTTCTGATGGCGGAAATCGACCTTGTCGAGACCCGGCACCGAATCCGGGTTGATCCAGCGGTCCTCGAACTGGAACGCCCGCTCATCGCCATAATGCACGGCGCGCAGATGGATGAACTCCCGGCCGGGCGGGACGCCGATCCGCGCGGCCGTCTCGTCCGGGATCGGACTGCGCCGCTGCGCGACGACGCGATGGCCGTATTTCATCCCGGCACGCTCGATCTGCTCGCGGACAATGGGGATGGTGAAGATCGCCTTACGGACGGGATTGAGCGCCACCCGCGTGCCCGCCCGCCGCCTGCGGTCCAGCAGCCCCTCATCGGCCAGCAATTGCAGCGCCTTGTTGACCGTCGCCCGCGCCACGCCGAAGGTGACGGCCAGATCGGCCTCGTCGGGAATCCGTTCGCCCTGCTGCCATTCCCGCTCGACGATACGACGGCGCACCTCGCCCGCGATGAGCTGCGCCTTGGGCGAGGTCGAGCCGGGCTGACGGTCGTTCACATCCGCTCCTGCAATCTGGTGATCCGGGCCATGTATTCGGCAGTGATCCGGTCACGGTCAATATGCCGTCCGTCACGGACCACATGCCGCCCCGCCGCCCAGACATCGCGGATCAATCCATCGCCACCGGCAAAGATCAGGCTGTCCAGCATCTGGTCGCCATCGCGCGCCGCCATCACCGGGTTTTGCAGCGACACCGCGCAGAAATCGGCCCAGAGCCCCGCCCGGATCGCGCCGCTTTCGCGTCCGGCGGCACGCGCACCACCCTCCAGCCCGGCCTCGTAGAGCACCCGCCCGGTCGAGCGTTCGGGCTGCGCCAGGATGGCGCGGGCGGTATCGCGCAGGCGCTGGCTGTATTCCAGCGTGCGCAGTTCCTCGATCAGCGAGATGCGGATATTGCTGTCCGAGCCGAAGCCGAGCCGCCCCCCGGCCCCGCGCCAGGTGGTGCCGTTGAAGATACCGTCGCCAAGGCTGGATTCGGTAATCGGGCACAGCCCCGCCACGGCGCCGGCCCCAGCCAGCCTGCGGGTTTCGTCCTCGGTCATGTGGGTCAGGTGGATCAGCGTCCAGTTGCCGTCCGGGGCGTGGTTGTCCAGCAGCCACTCGACCGGGCGAAGCCCGTGGGTTGCCTGCACCTCCTCGATCTCGGGGATCTGCTCGGCCAGGTGCATGTGCAGCGGACGGCCCGGGCGCAGCGCGGTGCAGGCCGCCAAGCCTTCGGGGCTGACGGCACGCAGGGAATGCGGCGCCACCCCGATCCCGGCATCAAGGGGCAGGTCGTGCAGGCTTGCCTCGGCGGCGTCCAGCAGGCGGGCGAAGCCATCCGGATCGGTGCCGAAACGCGCCTGTCCGGGGCCGAGCGGCCGCCCGTCGCAGCCGCCGAACTGGTAATGCACCGGCAACAGCGTCAGCCCGATTCCGGTCCGGCTGGCGGCTGCGGCGATGCGTTCGGACATCTCGGCGATATTGTCATAGCCCGCGCCGCCGGGGCGGTGATGCAGGTAATGGAATTCGACATTGGTGGCATAGCCCGCCTCCAGCATCTCCATCTGCACCAGCGCGGCGATGGCCTCGACATCCTCGGGGGTCAGGTGATCGAGAAAGCGGAACATGATCTGCCGCCATGTCCAGAACGTGTCGCGGGGATGGGGGCCGCGCGCCTCGGACAGCCCGGCCATGGCGCGCTGGAAGGCATGCGAATGCAGGTTCGCCATCGCGGGCAGCAGCAATTCGACCCGCTGGCCATCCGGCGCGGCATCGGGCGTGACCGCCCTGATACGGCCATCGGCGGCCAGTTCGACCCGCGTATTCCGCGCCCATCCGCCGGGCAACAATGCCTGCTCCGCCCATATCACGGTCATCCCGTCTTCCTTTCCTCCGGTCACGGTCGGACGGCGATTGACGCCCGATAAGTTTATACATATAGAATAATTAAGTTTAGACATAATTCAATATCGAAAACGGGGCAACCATGCGGCTTCTCAGCAATGCCAGGCTTGCGCGGATTGACGGGAAATCAGCGCATTACGCGGTGAGCGAACCATTGTCGCTGGTCATGCGGGGCGACCGAATCGCGTGGATCGGGGCGGCGGATGCGCTGCCTGACGAATTCGCGGGGGCCGTGCCGCATGACCTTGGCGGGCGGATCGTCACGCCGGGGCTGATCGATTGCCACAGCCATATCGTCTTTGGCGGCGACCGCGCCCGTGAATTCGAGATGCGGTTGGAAGGCGCCAGCTACGAGGAAATCGCGCGGGCGGGAGGCGGCATCCTCTCGACCGTCAAACATACCCGCGAGGCGGATGAGGCCAGCCTTCTGGCCTCGGCGCTGCCGCGCGTCGATGCACTGCTGGCCGAAGGCGTGACCACGCTGGAGATCAAGTCGGGCTATGGTCTGGATATCGAGACCGAGATCAAGATGCTGCGCGTGGCCCGCCGGATCGGGCAGGAGCGCCGCGTGACCATCCGCACGACATGGCTGGCCGCCCATGCCCTGCCGCCGGAATACAGGGAGGACCGGGCGAGCTATCTGCGCGATGTCATCATCGCGGGGATGGAGCGCGCCCATGCCGAGGGGCTGATCGACGCGGTGGACGGGTTCTGCGAGGGCATCGCCTTCACGCGCGACGAGATGGCGCAGGTCTTCGATCACGCCGCCCGCCTTGGCCTGCCGGTCAAGCTGCATGCCGAGCAATTGTCGGACCTGGGCGGGGCGGCGATGGCCGCGCGGCATGGTGCGTTGTCGGCGGATCACCTGGAATATCTGGGTGCGGATGGAATCGAAGCCATGGCAGCCTCGGGCACGGTGGCGGTGCTGCTGCCCGGTGCCTTCTATACGCTGCGCGAAACGCAATTGCCGCCGGTGCAGGCACTGCGCGATGCCGGGGTGCCGATGGCACTGGCCACGGATTGCAATCCGGGCTCCTCGCCGCTGACCTCGCTTCTGCTGGTCATGAACATGGCCGCGACGCTGTTCCGGATGACGCCCTCGGAATGCCTGGCGGGTGTCACCGCCCATGCCGCCCGTGCGCTTGGCATGGGTGATCGCGGCGCGATCACGGTGGGCAGCCGCGCCGACCTGGCGATCTGGAATATCACCCATCCGGCCGAACTCAGCTATCGGATCGGCTTCAACCCGCTTCATGCCCGCATCTACGGAGGCGAATTTGCCTGAACTGATCCTCACCCCCGGCGAGGCAACCCTTGCCCAGCTTGAACGCGTCTGGCGCGAGGGGCTGGCCGTCCGGCTGGCTGACAGCGCCCGCGCGGGTATCGATGCCTCGGCGGCGCAGATCGAGGCTGCCGCGAATGGCAATCAGCCGGTCTATGGCGTGAATACCGGTTTCGGCAAGCTGGCCTCGATCAAGATCCGGGCCGAGGATACCGCAACGCTGCAACGCAACCTGATCCTGTCGCATTGCTGCGGCGTGGGCGAGCCGGTCGAGCCCGAGACCACAAGGCTGATCATGGTGCTGAAGCTTCTGTCGCTCGGGCGCGGCGCGTCGGGTGTGCGGCCCGAGGTGATCGCGCTGATCGAGGGAATGCTGGCCCGCGACGTGCTGCCGGTGATCCCCGCGCAGGGCTCGGTCGGGGCCTCGGGCGATCTGGCGCCGCTGGCGCATATGGCCGCCGTGATGCTGGGCGAGGGCCGCGCCACCCATGACGGGCACGAGATGAGCGGCGCCGAGGCCTTGGCGGTGGCGGGGCTGGCGCCGGTGGTGCTGGCCGCCAAGGAAGGGCTGGCGCTGATCAACGGCACACAGGTCTCGACCGCATTCGCGCTGGCCGGGCTGTTCGAGGCATTCGCCTCGGCCCGTGCCGCGCTGGTTACATCGGCGCTGTCCACCGACGCGATCATGGGCTCGACCGCGCCTTTCCTGGACGAGATCCACCAGCTGCGCGGCCATCGCGGTCAGATCCTGTCGGCGCGGGTCATCCGGGGGCTGATGGAGGGCAGCGAGATCCGCGAAAGCCACCGCGAGGGCGATGCCCGCGTGCAGGACCCCTATTGCATCCGCTGCCAGCCGCAGGTGACCGGCGCCTGTCTCGACCTGCTCTGGCAGGCCGCCCACACGCTGCGGATCGAGGCGAATGCCGCCACCGACAACCCGCTGGTGCTGGCCGAGGCCGGGCGGATCGTCTCGGGCGGGAATTTCCACGCCGAGCCGGTGGGTTTCGCCGCCGACCAGATCGCGCTGGCCATCGCCGAGATCGGCGCCATCGCGCAGCGCCGCATTGCGCTGATGGTGGACCCGGCGCTGAGCCATGACCTGCCGCCCTTCCTGACCCCCGATCCGGGGCTGAACAGCGGGCTGATGATCGCCGAGGTCACCAGCGCCGCGCTGATGAGCGAGAACAAGCACCTGGCCAATCCCTGCAGCACCGATTCCACGCCCACAAGCGCCAACCAAGAGGATCATGTCAGCATGGCCGCCCATGGCGCGCGGCGCTTGCGGCGCATGAATGCCAACCTGTCGCAGATCATCGGGATCGAGGCGCTTTGCGCGGCGGCGGGGGTGGAGTTCCGCGCGCCCCTTGCGACATCAGGCCCGTTGCGGGCGGTGATCGCCCGGCTGCGCGAAACCGTCCCGGCGCTGGATCAGGACCGCTACCTCGCCCCCGACCTGGCCGAAGCGGCCATGCTGGTCCGCTCGGGCGCATTGGCCGGCGCGGTGCCCGCCGGTCTTCTGAAGGAGGTCTGCCCGTGAATCCCGTTGACGTCACGAGGGGCGACGGCCCGGTCATCCTTGGGCTGCCGCATACCGGAACCTTTCTGCCCGATGATATCCTGACAAGGCTGAACCCGCGCGGACAGCTTTTGGCCGATACCGACTGGCATATCCACCGGCTCTATGAGGGGCTGCTGCCCGGCGCGACCACGGTGCGGGCGCGGTTCCATCGCTATGTCATCGATGCCAATCGCGGCCCCGACGATGCCAGCCTCTATCCCGGCCAGAACACCACCGGGCTCGTGCCTCTAACCGATTTCGACGGCGAGCCGATCTGGACCGAGACGCCCGGCCCGGAAGAGATCGCCGGGCGCAAGACCCGTTTCCACGCCCCCTACCACGCCGCACTTGCCGCAGAGATCGAGCGGGTTCGCGCGAAACATGGCGTGGCGATCCTGTATGACTGCCACTCGATCCGCAGCGAGATCCCGTTTCTCTTCGAGGGCAGGCTTCCGGATTTCAACATCGGCACGAATATGGGCGCGAGCTGCGATCCGCGTATCGAGGCGGCTGCGTGCGATGTCGTTAAGGCGACCGGGCGCAGCTGGGTGGTGAATGGCCGCTTCAAGGGCGGCTGGACGACGCGGCATTACGGCCAGCCCGCACGCGGTGTCCACGCCATCCAGATGGAACTGGCGCAATCGACGCATCTGGCAACGGAGGCTCCGCCCTTCGATTACGACGAAGGAAAGGCCGGGGCATTGCGGGAATCCCTGCGCGGGATCCTGGGCCGGTTGGCAGCGTTGGCGCCGGTGCTGGCGGCCGAATAACTGCGTCCCGCGATGGCCGGGGCTCTGCCCCGGACCCCGAGGTATTTGCACAAAGAAGAAATACAGGTTTTCCGATCTGCTTGGGAGCAAGACATGAACAATCCCCGCCACAATAGCCGCGACATCTATCCTGCCACCGGCACCGAGATCACCGCGAAGAGCTGGTTGACCGAGGCGCCGATGCGGATGCTGATGAACAACCTGCATCCCGACGTGGCCGAGAATCCGCATGAGCTGGTCGTCTATGGCGGCATCGGCCGGGCGGCGCGGACATGGAAGGATTTCGACCTGATCGTGGACAGCCTGAAGGCACTGGAGGAGGACCAGACCCTGCTGGTCCAGTCCGGCAAGCCGGTCGGCGTGTTCCGGACCCACAAGGATGCGCCCCGCGTGTTGATCGCCAATTCCAACCTGGTGCCGCATTGGGCGAATTGGGATCATTTCAACGAACTCGATAAGAAGGGGCTGGCCATGTATGGCCAGATGACCGCCGGATCCTGGATCTATATCGGCAGCCAGGGCATCGTGCAGGGCACCTACGAGACCTTTGTCGAGGCAGGGCGCCAGCATTACGGCGGCAATCTGACCGGGCGCTGGATCCTGACCGCCGGATTGGGCGGGATGGGCGGCGCGCAGCCACTGGCGGCGGTGATGGCCGGGGCCTGCTGTCTGGCCGTGGAATGCGACGAGACCCGCGCCGATTTCCGGCTGCGGACGCGCTATGTCGACGCGAAGACCCATAGCCTCGACGAGGCGCTTGCCATGATCGATCAATGGACCGGGGCGGGCGAGGCGAAATCGGTGGCGCTGATCGGCAATGCGGCCGATGTGTTCCCGGAACTGGTCCGTCGCGGCATCCGCCCCGACATCGTCACCGATCAGACCAGCGCGCATGACCCCGTGCATGGCTATCTGCCCAAAGGGTGGAGCGTCGCGGAATGGCGGGCGAAGCAGGAAAGCGATCCCAAATCCGTCGAAAAGGCCGCTCGCGCCAGCATGCGCAAACATGTCGCCGCGATGGTGGATTTCTGGAATGGGGGCGTGCCGACACTGGATTACGGCAACAATATCCGCCAGGTCGCCAAGGAGGAGGGGCTGGAGAACGCATTCGCCTTCCCCGGCTTCGTGCCCGCCTATATCCGCCCGCTTTTCTGCCGCGGCATCGGCCCGTTCCGTTGGGCGGCGCTGTCTGGTGATCCCGAGGACATCTATCGCACCGATGCCAAGGTGAAGGAACTGATCGACGACCCGCATCTGCATAACTGGCTGGACATGGCCCGCGAGCGGATCAGTTTCCAGGGCCTGCCCGCGCGGATCTGCTGGGTCGGGCTGGGGCTGCGCCACAAGCTGGGGCTGGCCTTTAACGAGATGGTCCGCAATGGCGAGTTGAAAGCCCCGATCGTGATCGGCCGCGACCACCTGGATTCCGGCTCGGTCGCCTCGCCCAACCGCGAGACCGAGGCGATGAGGGACGGCTCGGACGCGGTGTCGGACTGGCCGCTTCTGAATGCGCTGCTGAACACGGCCTCGGGGGCGACCTGGGTCAGCCTGCATCACGGCGGCGGTGTCGGCATGGGCTTTTCGCAGCATTCCGGCATGGTGATCTGCTGCGATGGCAGCAAGGATGCTGATGCGAGGATCGCACGGGTGCTGTGGAACGACCCCGCGACCGGGGTGATGCGCCATGCCGATGCCGGTTATGACATCGCGCTGGAATGCGCGAAAGAGCATCAACTGAACCTGCCCGGAATCCTGTAGGAGATCGGGACGAAAGGCATCCAGCCCTGCCGGATACCGTCAGGTTTTCATGCCAATGGGCGGAATTCCCCTGCCGTTTCGGTTGCACGGCTGACCACCACGATCGCGGCCCATGCCAGGATGAAGCCGGGGATGATCTCGTAGATACCCGGCCCGCCCAGAAAGCTGCCGTCCCAGCCAAGGGCCGTCCATGCCATGACGGTCGCCGCACCGGTGACTAGGCCCGCGACCGCGCCCGTCCCGCTCATCTTGTCCCAGGTCAGCGACAGGATCATCAGCGGGCCGAAAGCGGCGCCGAAACCCGCCCAGGCATGGGCCACCAGACCCAGTATGTTCGAGTTCGGGTCCCCGGCGACCAGTGCCGCCACGATCCCCACCGCCAGAACGGAAATCCGGCCGACCGTGACCAATTGCCTGTCGCTCGCCTCGCGGTTCAGGAACAGCCGGTAGAAATCCTCGGTCAGCGACGAGGACGAGACCAGCAGCTGGCTGGAGATCGTGCTCATGATCGCGGCCAGCAGGGCGGCATAAAGGAACCCCGTCACCAGCGGATGGAACAGCAGGTTCGACAGGACGATGAACAGAGTTTCGGGATCGTCCAGCGCCAGGCCCGTCCGCTCGACATAGGCGCGCCCGAAGATCCCCAGGCTCACCGCCCCGATCAGCGAAATTGCCATCCAGCCCATGCCGATATTGCGGGCTGCGGGAACCTCTGCGACCGAGCGGACGGCCATGAAGCGTACGATGATATGGGGCTGCCCGAAATAGCCCAGCCCCCATGTCACCGCGGACAGAAAGCCGAAAAAGGTCAGGCCGCTGAACAGCGACAGGAAATCCGGATCTACCCGGGTAACGGTTTGGGCCGCCTGCCCGATGCCGTCGCCCTGCCCCGTCGTCAGGATGACGACCGGCATGATGACGAGCGCCAGCATCATGATGCAGCCCTGAACGAAATCGGTCAGGCTGACCGCGAGGAAACCGCCAATCACCGTATAGGTCAGGACGATGATCAGCGTGAACCAGACACCGACCGCGTAATCGCTCATTCCGCCGATATTGAACAGATCGCCAAAGGCGCTGGAAAAAAGCTTGCCGCCGGCGACGAGGCCCGAAGCCGTGTAGACCGCGAAGAACAGCACGATGATGATCGCCGAAACCATGCGCAGCGCCATTGCTCGGCTCGGAAAGCGGTTCGCCAAGAACTGCGGCACGGTCAGCGCATTGTCATATCGCTCGGTCTGCTCTCGCAGGCGCGGGGCGACGACGATCCAGTTGACCAATGCGCCCACGAACAGGCCGATGCCGATCCAGGCCTCGACCAGCCCGCTGGCATAAAGCGCGCCGGGCAGGCCCAGCAGCAACCAGCCGCTCATATCCGACGCACCTGCCGAAAGCGCGGCCACGGCGGGCCCCAATTGACGGCCGCCAAGCATGTATTCCTCGGAATTCGATGTCGAGCGCTGCGCTGCGTAGACACCGATCGCGATCATCAGGCCGAAGTAGAGAAGCAGACTTATCCAGACGCCGACAGCCATGGTTTTCTTCTCCTTTTCAGTCTCTTTCTTCGGGTTTCCGTTATCGAGCCTTAATACAACTCGCGGCTGATGACCACGCCCTGGCGCGAGATCGCGATCCCGGCCGGCATGGGCCCGATCGTGAACCGGAGGCCGAACGGTGAAAACGACTGCAGCAGTTGCCGTGGCCAGATTGCGGTTCCGTTCGATCCGGAACCACCAAGGCTTACCTATCGTCGTATATTCCCGTATGGATCCTGCCATCCGGATCGGACCAGGCGCGATACATGCCGGGGCTGTTGAAAGGCAGGCAGACATTGCCTTTCCGATCCACCGCGATCAGCCCGCCTGATCCGCCGATCCGGCCAAGTTCGGCGACGAGATCCCCGGCGGCCCGGGCAAGGGCTTGCCCGCCCCAACGCATTCGGGCGTCGATCTCGTGCCCGACCGCCCAACGGATGAAATATTCGCCATGTCCCGTGGCCGAGATCGCTGCGGTTTCGTCATCGGCCCAGGTGCCGGCGCCGATAACCGGGCTGTCGCCGACCCGGCCGGGCATTTTCGCCGTCATGCCGCCGGTCGAGGTCGCCGCCGCCAGATGGCCGGAACAATCCAGGGCCACCGCGCCGACCGTGCCATGCCTGCGCGCCGGATCGCAATCGTCGGGCTGGCCGAGGCGGCGGCGCTCCAGTTCGGCCTGCAACGCCGCGCGGCGCGGTTCTGTTCCGAACCAGTCCGGCTCCATCATTTCCAACCCCGAAGCCTCGCAAAAGCGGCGGGCACCATCGCCGGACAGAAGCACGTGATCGGTCTGTTCCATCACCGCACGGGCGGCCAGAACCGGGTGACGCGGACCGCAAATTCCCGAGATCGCGCCGCATTCCCGCGTCGCTCCATCCATGATCGCCGCGTCCATCTCGTGCGTGGCATCCGAGGTGAAAACCGCACCGCGTCCGGCATTGAACAACGGGTCCTCTTCCAGCGCCATCACCGAGGCCGTCACCGCATCCAGCGCGGTGCCACCCCTTTGCAGCACCTCCAGCCCCGCTGCCAGGCAAGCGCGCAGCCCATGGTGATAGGCGGCTTCGCGTTCGGGCTTCATCCGGGATTTCAGGATGGTTCCGGCGCCACCATGCAGGGCGATGACGGGGGTGATATCGGTCATGACTGAGGACTCCTTTCAGCGCAGGGTCGGTATTTTGGCGATGGAACCGTCAGATGCCGGAATCGAGCCAGTCCGACAACAGCGGGCGGCTCTTCCCATCTTTTCCTGAGACGGCGGTTGCCGCACAAAGCGCGTTCAGCACGGCTTCTTCGGTGGCCTCGCAGGCAGCACGGAACATGTCGTCGATATGGCTGTCATGCAGCCGCCGGATCGTAAGGAAATCGCTTTCGGCACCATGCGGAACGCGATTCGCCGTGGTAAAGCCCAGCACGATATCCCCGCTGCCATGCCCCCAGAAGGCCCCGAGCCGGGCCAGCCCCGCCCCCGCCCGGCGGCAAATCCGCTGCAACTGGCGCTGATCGACCGGCATGTCGGTCGCCAGCACCACGATGACCGAACCTTTCTCGGGGCGGGACGGCTGGCGCAGATCGGGGCGGCGGCCATCGGGAAGGATCAAATCCCCAGCCCGTCCGAAATTCGCCAGCACCAGCACACCAAGATGCCGCGTTTCACCCGATATAATCACCTGCCGCGAAGCGCTGCCGATCCCGCCCTTGAAGCCGAAACAGGTCATTCCGGTGCCCGCGCCGACCGAACCTTCGGCAAAATCCGCCCCTGCGGAGTCGATGGCGGCGATGGCGTCGGCCTCGGTCACGGCCATTGCCTGGATATCCGACAGGGCGCCATCGTTGCACTCGCCGACCACCGCATTCACCGTCGAGCTTTCGCGCCCGATATCGGGGTTTTCGGCGATTGCGCGCCCGATCAGCGCATCGACGCAACGCCCGACTCCGAAGGTGTTGGTCAGCAGAACCGGCGTTTCCAGCAGACCCAGCTCGGCCAGCTGCACCAGTCCCGCGCTCTTGCCGAAGCCGTTCACGACCTCGACGGCCGCCGTCAGTTTCCGCCGGAAAAGGTTACCCGGTTGCGGGACGATCGCGGTCACGCCAGTATTCACCGCACCTCGCCGGATGGTCCGGTGACCGACCGTAACCCCCGGCACATCGGTTATCGCGTTGCGCGCGCCCGCGGACATAAGCCCCGGCCCCGCAGCGAAATCCCGATATCGCGCCATCCTGTCTCCTTCCGCGATGTAATATGACTGCCGGGCTCCGTGAACCCCGCGTTTCATCCGACCAGCCCTGTCTGCACCCGCGCGGCCCGCTGGTAAAGCTCTCAAAGATGCGGGGACCGGAATGCTCCTCTCCCGGTATCCCAATGGAAGCAATGACCGGTTACGCCCCGGTCATGTCACGCATGGCCCTTCGCCAGGTTTGCCCGGTGCATGCCCGATATATTCCAGCAATCGATGGCGCTTTCTATGCAGGCTGGTCAACCTCGGATGCCGGCCAAAAAGGAGCGGGTTCAGCACAGGCCGGCAGTGCCGGTGGTCAGGCCGAAGCCCCCGGACACCCACCCGGAACCCGATGCGGACACAAGCTGAAACACGACGGTTCCAACCTTTTTTCTGACTGCGTTACGGGGCGCGATACCTCCCTGTTGACCGCCCCGCATAAGGCATCTATCTACCGGCAGGTTGCTGCGCCGTTTGCTGCGGGACTGTTGCGGGAATCGCGACCGCAGCGACATTCGAGGGGCAAGCCGGAAGGCTAACCCCTCGGGATGACCGTGCGGGTGTGGCGAAACTGGTAGACGCACCAGATTTAGGTTCTGGCGCCGCAAGGCGTGGGGGTTCAAGTCCCTCCACCCGCACCATTCAATCCCCAGCAATTGCTGATAAACCCTTGCATTCCGTTGCCCCGCCGGTTTTTCCGTTACAGGCTCGGTCAGGAAAAGCCGTATGATGGGCAATTGTCGCCAACCAGAGATACAGGGAGAAAGCCGAGATGTTCTCCGGCAACCGAAACGCTGTCGTCGCAACCTCCATTGTGATCCTTCTTGCCACTGGGTGCACGCTTGCCGAAAGCAACAAGGGCCACACTGGCGCCGAAATGTCACCTGCCGGAGAAGCGCGATGCATTTCCACGACAACAGCGCAACAAGAGTTTGGCGTTCGGGCCACGAACGATGCCCGAAGCCGTGCCGGCTTGCCGCCAGTCAGGGCAAACGCCACACTTGCCCGCGCGGCGGCAGAGCAGGCCTGCGATATGGCCCGGCAAGGGCGGATGACACATGCCGGTAGCTCGGCGAGCCGCCCCGGGCAACGAGTGAAGGCATTGGGCTATCGCCCCCGGATCACCGCAGAGAACATCGCGGCGGGTCCTTACAATCTTGAACAGGTTCTTTCAGTATGGAGTTCGTCCAGCGGACATCTCCGCAATATTTCGATTCCGCAGATACGTGATTTCGGCATCGGGCAGGCGATTGGTCCGGACGGGAGGACTCGATACTGGGCAGCTGTCTACGGCGCTCCCAGGTAAAGTGGGCTGCGCCACCAGTGCATGGTTTGAGCAAGCCAGCGGGCATTGTAGATGGCGTGCAGGGACCGTGACGAGGCGGCGCAACATACTGGGCATGACCGCTCCCTGTCGAATTTTTGTAACTATCCCTGGAATCCACCGTCATTCAGATACTGGCTTTCCTCGGGTGTCAGCGCCCGGTCGAAGATCGGCTGCCTGTGGGGAAACCGGCCGAAGCGGGCGATAATGCTGTGGTGGCGTTTGGCCCGGTGAAGCCCCGAGGGCAGGTAGCGGCGATGCAGTTCCAGCGACAGTTCCTGATCTTCAGGCGTTTCGGAATGAGCGAAGGGCAGCAGCATGAAGACAAGCAAATCTCGCGGCACCAGGTCAAGAAAGCCTTGCTGCTCAGCGAGGCGGGCCACCGCCAGGGCCTTTCCGTCTGTGCGATACATTCGTTTCGTGCCCCGAAAAGCATTGCGGGGATATTGATCGAGCAGGATCAGAAGCGCGAGGCAGCCGTCGGGTGTGGCCTCCCATGCCGCAAGATCGCCTGCCGTGGCAGCGTCATGCAATGTTTCAAAACATGCGCGAAAGGCAGCATCAAACGCGGGCGATTGGGAAAACCAGTTCTCCGCAGCGTCCCGCCACCATGCAATCACCTCGCCGATACGCGGGTCGGTCAGAAAGGCCACCTCGCGGCGGCCGAATGTCTTTTGAAACGGATTATCCATTGCGCGCCCCGATCTTGCTGATTGGAAAAGGCCGGTGGCAAAATGCCACCGGCCAAAGAGGATCACTTGGTCGTGTAACCGCCGTTCACGAGGATCGTCTGGCCAGTCATCCACCACCCGCCGGAGACCATGAAGATGATCCAGGGCGCGATATCCTCGATATCGGTCAAGCCGGTCTTCGAGAACGGAGAGAGCGCCGCCGCCGTCTTGTGATAGGCAATCGCATCCTCTCCTTCGGCGGGATAGAAGAACGGGGTATCCATCGGGCCCGGCCCGATCGCGGTGACCGAGATGCCGCGCTCGCCCAGTTCCTTCGACGCCGCACGGGTAAAATGCTCGACCGGAGCTTTCAGCCCCTCGTAGGCGGCATAGAAAGGCGTGTAGGCGCCGAGAAGCGAGGTCACGATCGTGCAGATCTTGCCGTTGTCGTTGACGTGCCTGCCCGCCTCCTTCAGGAAGAAAAAGGCCGATTTGACATTGACCGCGCAGGACAGGTCAAAGACCTCTTCGGTCACTTCGGCCATCGGTTTCTTCACCACCATGCCGACGGTGTTGATCGCGATGTCCGGGCGTCCCACGGCGGCGACCGTGTCCGCAAACAGTTTCTCCATCGCCGCCGCCGACGTCAGGTCGGCCTGGAAGGCGACTGCTTCGGCACCTGCGGATTTGATTGCCGCGACCGTTTCATCCGCCGCCGCCCTGGTCGCATCGCTGTTGTAATGAATGACGACGGCTTTTGCGCCGGCTCCGGCGAATTCGCGGGCCAGCAAGCCGCCCAGGTTCTTGGCACCACCCGCAATCAGAACCACTTTGCCTTCAATGCTGTTTCTCGACATGTCATTTCCTTTTTTCGCTCTGAGAACGCCGCCCGAAGCGACGTCTTGCGAAAATATGACCTGTCTTGACTTACAGATAAACATGCCGTTCCTGTCATCATTTGACAGGAATGACGAACAATAGACATGGACCGAATTCATCAGATGCGCATCTTCGTTCAGGTCGTGGAGAGCGGGAATTTCACGCGCGCGGCCGCAGCACTCGGCCTGCCGCGCTCTACCGTATCCAGCATGGTGCAGGCGCTCGAGGACCGCCTGGGCGTTCAACTCTTGCAGCGCACGACCCGCGTGGTGCGTCCGACGCAGGAAGGTCTGCAATTCGCCGATACCGCCCGCGACCTGGTTGACGCTGTCGCTCAGGCCGAAGGCCAGTTCCGGCATCGGCCCGAAGAGGTCTCCGGTCGTTTGCGTATCGACATGCCAAGCCGGATTGCGCGGCGCCTCGTCATCCCGCATCTGCAGGACTTTCGCAGGCTCTATCCGGCGGTGGCGCTGGACATCAGTGCCACCGACCGGATGATCGACCTGGTTTCAGAAGGGATCGATGCGGTGGTGCGCCTGGCCGTGCTGGAGGACAGCGACCTGATCTGCCGCAGGATTGGTGTGGTGCCGATACTGACCTGCGGTGGCGCCGACTACATCGCGCGTTACGGAACGCCGAGGACTCCTGCCGATCTGACGGATCATCATCTGGTCAATTATGCGCTCCGGATGCCCGCCCTTTCCGCCGAGTGGGACGGGCTGGAGAACGGACGCGAGATCACCGTTGCCATGCAAAGCCATCTCTGCGTCGACAATGCCGAGAGCTATGTCGCCGGGGCGCTGCACGGGCACGGGCTGATCCAGGTGCCTGCGCATGACGTGGCCGACGACATTGCCGCCGGACGTCTGGTCGAAGTGCTGGGCGATTACCGCCCTGCTCCGATCCCGATTTCCATCCTTTATGCCCGGCGACGGCATCTCGCGCCTCGCCTGAAGGTGTTCATGGACTGGATGGAGGGGCTGCTGCGTGCCGAAGGGTTCGCCGAACTTCAATAATCAAGACAGTTCGGGAGCCGCAACGGGCACACCGTGAAATGCGGTGGCGATAGCATTCGAGATCATTGGCCGGCCGTTTCGATCAATGCATCCAGCAAGCCGGAGGCATCCCCGTTCACGACGATCCAATTCATTACCTCTTCCGTCATCGAAGTCTCATTCGAATCGCTTATGGTCGAACCATATGACGATGCTGCATATACAGCCGAGCGGATCTGCCGCTTTGGCTGGCGACGCGGAGCCATATCGGCGACAGGCCAATGTTACCGGAATTGCCCGACATCCGGTCTGGCTCCGCGATGACAGGAAGGCTTCGATCTATATCCCGGCAGCCCATCGCCTGTGACGAGAGCCCGCGGTCTTGATGTTGGCAAGTGCCGGTTTCGGGCCTCGGGAAACGATCACCGGCTACCAACCGCCGCCGCCGCCGCCTCCACCGCCGCCACCGGAAAAGCCGCCGCCACCGGAGAAACCGGAAGACGAGCTTTGCGATACCGGCAACGAGGCGGTGAAACTGTCCGACAGGGAATCCGCCATGTTGCCGAGGCTGGCACCGACATCGCCGGAACTGAAACCCGTGCCGTGATACCAGTGTGGCCCGGCATAGGCGACGGTGCCCGCCGCAAGCGCCGTTGCCAGCCATGCGTCGAATGTCCGCGACCATGGTTTCTCGACCCCGAGCGCAACGGCATAGGGCAGCAATGTCTCGAAATGCTGTGGCGACATCCGGGGCGTGTCCTGCATGTTCATCCGGTCTTTTTCGGCAAAGGTCAGATATTGCTTGAGACCGGCGATCTCCGCCGAACGTTTCTGCCCGATTTGTGTCGGCGCGCCCATGATGCAGAAAAAGACGATATTGGTAATCACGAGCCCCGCGACGATCGCGAGCATGCGCAAATCGAACTCGATCCGTGTCAGCATCTCGAAGACGCCGCCCGCCATGTTCAGCCCGATGAAGCCGATGACAGCCGTCACGATCACCGCCCGGATCCGCGCTCCAAGCGAGTGCGCCCCGCGGAACTGGCGCCCTATACTGACGGCGAATATGGCAACGACGATGGAGGGAACGATCATGGCGAAAATGGCCGCGATGGTTTGCGGCGCGAAACCCTCCATCGCGATGACGAGCAACAGCACGGCCACCGAAAAAAATGCGCCGAACCCGAGGTAGAGCGGGTTGGAGCGGTAGAACTGGTTTCGATGTTCCGATTCCACCGCCCGCCGGAACGCACGGCCGATCGACTGCACCCTGTCACCATTCGACTTGTTGACGGCAAGCGTATCGCCATCAGCAGGCAGCGCATTGAGAATGGCGCGTTGTCCGATGCCGATCCCCTCGGGAACGCCATTGCCCTTGCGGCGGATCGTCATGGTCCGCTTCGGCCGGTCGAGTTCCAGATGGCCCTTGACGGCAAGGTCGATCACCGAGGCGGAGAAGGCTTTCCATCCATCTCCGCGAAAGCCGCGCTTCTCGATATAGTTTGCAAGTGCCGGAGAGATGCCCTCCGGCGCTGTCCAGCGCGGCACGACGATGTCTTTGGGCGGATCGCGCCCCACCCTGTTCCAGGCCCACAGGTAGAAGGCGAATATGATCGCCAGGCCGCCGGCACCGATGATCCAGCCCAGATTGTCCGGCCGCCAGTCGGCGTTCAGTTCCTCCTCGGAGACCGGCGCGACCACGCCCTTCGGGAAGGCAACGACCGCGGTCAATCCCTCTCGCCGGTCAAGCGCCCGCTTGGCCTCGACAAGAACACGGTTCCCGCCATCGACAATCTCGGCCTGGGCGGCCTGCTCGGTCGATCCGTGGGAACCGGTGAAATAGGTCACATCGGTCGCGCGGCCACCGGAGGGCAGCCTGATCTCGGCGCTCGCTTCCAGGACCGGGAAGTCCCAGCCATTGCCGGTGACGTTCCAGTAAAGCTCGTCATGGTCGTCGAAATAGCGGATCTGCCGTGTCGTGTCATAGATGATCTCGTAGCTGTGCACATCGTGAGGCAAGACAACATCCGCATCGCCAATCCGGATACGCAGCACGCCCGAATCCCGCTCGACACTGTATGGCTCGTCCTTGCCGTCGCGCCTCACCGATCGCACATCCAGCCGCACCTCCCGGGTGCGGCCATTCGCATCCTCGTAGCGCAGCGGAATATCCCGGAAGATACCGCGGGAGATCTGCTCGCCCTCGGCATTGACGGTGATGGTTTCGGTTACCGTCAGCGTGGCATCCGCACCGACATCGATCAGCGCATGGAAATTCCGGATCTCCTCATCCGCGAGGGCAACCCCCGCCAGCCCGAGGATGAACAGGAAGGCCGCAAGGAGACGCATCAGGGTTTTCATGAGCCCGCCGTCAGTTGAACGATACTTTCGGCACCGCGCGGTCCTCCGCATTCTCGATCTCGAAGAATTCCTCCTGGCTGAAGCCGAAAGTGTTGGCAATCAGGTTGGAAGGAAAGCTTTCGACCTTGATGTTCAGGTTGCGCGTCGCGCCGTTATAGTAGCGGCGCGACATCTGGATTTCGCCTTCCAGCGCTTCGAGCGAGCCTTGCAACTGCACGAAATTCTCGTTCGCCTTGAGGTCCGGATAGGCTTCCGCCACCGCGAAGAGCCTGCCAAGCGCCTGCCCCAGCATGCCCTCCACCTGCGCGCGGCCGGCAACGTCATCGCGCGGCATGCCTTGCGCGCGGGTGCGCAGTTCGGTTACTTCCTTCAGCGCCGCACGCTCGTGCTGGGCATAGCCTTTCACGGTCTCGATCAGGTTGGGGATCAGGTCGGCGCGGCGCTTGAGCTGCACGTCTATGCCCGACCAGGCCTCCCGCACCATCTGGCGGGCCCGCACCAGGCCGTTATAGGCGATGATCACATAACCGGCGATGGCCAGGAGGATAACGAGCACGATAGTTCCGAAACCAAAATCCATGATCCAATTCCCATTTCAACAACGTTCAGAGCGGCAAAATAAAGAAACCGCGCCGTATACCCGTATAGTTGTGGCTGTAATGAGCGAAACAGGCAACCATCTGATGGCAAACATCGCCGTCGGGACGAAAAGGCGGCCGTTCCCGCAACGTTTCCTACATGTGGCGGGGTAATTCGTCCGGAGCGTTCTTACGGCGCGAAGCCGGGTTGCAGCGGTCTGACGCCCTGATCCCGGGCGTAGTATCCGGGTAACACCCGCATGCGCCTTACTGGTCCTAGACTGCGAACAGAACCATCAGCAAGGGAGGATGAGATGGCGAAGATCCTGATGATCACCGGCGATTTCACCGAGGATTACGAAACCATGGTCCCGTTCCAGGCGCTTCTGGCCTGTGGCCACGAGGTCGATGCGGTCTGTCCCGGCAAGAAGGCGGGCGACACGGTCAAAACCGCGATCCACGATTTCGAGGGCGACCAGACCTATTCCGAGAAACCCGGCCATAATTTCGCGCTGAACGCCGATTTCGACGCTGTGGATGCCGCCGGCTATGATGCGTTGGTCGTGCCGGGAGGCCGGGCGCCCGAATACCTGCGGATGAATCAGGAGGTTCTGGCGAAGGTGCGGCATTTCTTCGAGGCGAAGAAGCCCGTCGCGGCCATCTGCCATGGTGCGCAACTGCTGGCCGCCGCGGGGGTGCTCGAGGGGCGGACCTGTTCGGCCTATCCGGCCTGTGCCCACGAGGTCACGGCCTCGGGCGGCAGTTTTGCCGATATTCCGGTGACAGAGGCGGTGACCGATGGTAATCTGGTCACAGCGCCGGCCTGGCCCGCCCACCCGGCATGGCTCAGGCAATTCATGGCCCTTCTCTGACAGCGACGAAAAGGACGCCCGATGTGCGAGCTTTTCATCAAGGCCGACGCCAACCAATGGCAGAGCCGCACCCACAGCCTGCGCATCGACGGCGTGTCAACCTCGATCCGGATCGAGAACCACTTCTGGGACACGCTGACCGAGATCGGAAGGCGCGACGGGATGACCGTCGCGCAGCTTATCACCCGGTTATGGCACGAGGCGATGGATGCCGACCATGATCTGGGCAACTTCACGTCGTTCCTTCGGGTCTGCTGCGCACGCTACCATGCGCTGATCGCTGCCGGCGAGGTATCGGCCGATCTGCATGTGCCGATCGCCGGCCATCCGGCGCGGGAAATCCTTGCGCGCGAACAACAACGGCGCAACCTGCGTATGAATTGAGGCCGCCTCGCCGATGGCGGAATGACGTATGTTCCGATCTCGACTCCCGCCGTTCGACAAGGCAATATCTACGCACGCCCCTGCCCCACCCGCCCCGCCGTGTTCGTGCGCATTGCCGGGCGGAGCCGGCCTCGTTTACATCAATCGCGAATCCACAGGTCGCTTTGGAAAGGCCATCTCATCCGGTGAGACCGCCGGATCGGATAGCCCGTTGATTACGCCGCCTGTAGCCGAACGCGCAATCCAACTTTCCTTTCCCTTTAATTTGTTCCTATTTTGTTCTATAATGCCGGAGTCAGTTGCAAGAAGGTTGCGATCATGACCAGACATATCCTTTTCGACCGGCGCCGGCCCCGGCACATCCTTTTCTTTGCAGCGGTTCCGCCGCCGCCTTTCGCCACATATGTCCAGCAGATCTGGCCGATCATCGGCACCGGTGACAGGCTTCGTGACAGGACACTTCACATGACCATCTTACCGGTCATCGGGAAGGATGTCGTGGATCCGTGGCTGGTTCGCGCCCTGACCGGAGCCCTTGCGGGTTTCAGCTTTCCGGCATTCGATATCACCTTCGATCGGCTCGTGGCATTCAAGGCAAGGAAAAAACGGCCGATCGTCTTGAGAACGCCAGAAGCGAATGCCCCGGTGGACCGGCTTGCCCAAACAGTCGGACGCGCCCTGAAGCGGGTATTCCCGGCTTTCCCGAAGCCGGGCAAGGTCACGCCGCATGTCACGCTTGCCTATGGAGCGGGTTTTGACGGGGAACGTCTTTTACCCGCTCCCCTCGGGTGGCACATTCGGGATATCGCGCTGATCGACAGCGTGCAGGGAGAAGGGCGTCATATCCAGTTGGCAAGGTGGCGTCTCGGCTCCGACTGACATTCTGGGGATCGGCAAGCATGCCCGGACTGCGGTCATTCAATCCATTCCGGTCACACAACCGCAAGCCCGCCACTGGCAGGGGCATAACCGAACAGTTCCGCCCGCCCCGGCCTAGCCATGGGCTACGGCACGGAAAAGCTGGCCGTTAGGACCTATCCGCGTGGAGATTTCTTAACTTTTCCAGTTCAGCCCGGCAGTTTGCCGCAAACGCTCTGCCGCGAAATCTATGAATGCGCGGACTTTCGGCGCGGCACGGCGCCCCTCGATATGGACCAGGTGAATCGGCAGCGGTTCGGGCTCCCAATCCTCAAGCACGGTTCGCAGCGTTCCGGCCTCCAGATCGGGGCTGACCTGGTAGGAAAGCGCCTGGCAGATGCCCCAGCCACCGCGGGTGATCTCGATAGCGGCGGCTATGCTGCTGACGCTGAGCCGCGGCTCCACTCTGACCACATGTTCGCCACCCGGTCCGAAACGCCATTGCCGGCCGGCATTGAGCGGCGCGACCGACATGACGCGATGAGAGATCAGTTCGTCCGGATCCCGTGGCCAACCCCGCTTTGCGAAATAAGCGGGGGCACCGCAGACGACGCGGCGGACCTGCCCGACCCGGATGGCGGCAAGACCGGAGGAAGGCAGCGGGCCAATGCGCAGGGCAATATCGAAGCCTTCCTCGACGATGTTCACGACCCGGTCAATCATCAGCACGTCCACGCTCACGCCTGGGTGGCGGTCAAGAAACTCCGTCACGATCGGAGCGATGTAGATCCGCCCGAACTCCTGCGGACAGGTGATGCGAAGCTGCCCAACGGGAGTCTGGGCCGCACCGGTAGCCGCTTCGTCAGCCGCCTGAAGATTGGCCAGGACTTCGCGCACGTCCTGCAGATAGGCCCGCCCCACATCCGTCAGCCTAACCTGCCGCGTGGTGCGCGTGAAAAGCCGAACCCCGAGCGCGGTTTCGAGCGCGCCGATGCCTCGCGTCGCGGACGGCGCGCTCAAACCCACGGCGCGGGCACCGGCGGCAAAGCTTTCGGCCTCTGCCACCGCAACGAACACTTTCAGGCTTTGCAAGCGATCCATGAGCTCCCTATTGTTTCAATAAACAAAATACTAACTTTCAAAAGAAATCCATTATTTCACAATTAACCAATCTTTAAGTTGACGTCTACCGACACGCGCTGCCCCGGCAGCTTCATCTCTTGATTTGAAAGGAGTCTTCCATGCCCGACGTGAATGCCCACAATAGCGCGCCAGTGACCCTTTATCGCAATCCGAAATCCGGTCATTGCCACCGGGTCGAGCTGATGCTCGCGCTGCTGGATGTTCCCTATGAGACCATTGATCTCGACATGGGGAACGGGGCGCACAAGGCGCCCGAATATCTCAGGATCAGCCCGCTCGGGCAGGTTCCGGCGATCGAGGACAACGGCGTGACCCTGTCGGACTCGAACGCGATTCTCACCTATCTGGTCGAGCGCTACGGCGACACTGCCGTCTGGCGGGGCGCCGACCCGGTCGAAAAGGCGGAAGTGCAGCGCTGGCTGTCCATCGCGGCCGGAGAGATCGCGGCAGGTCCCTGCGCCGCGCGGCTCGTCACGCTGTTCGGCGCCAATCTCGACCACGAGGCGGCGAAGGCCAGGGCGCATGCCCTTTTTGCCGTGATGGAGACGCATCTGACCGGTCGCGACTGGCTGGCGGCGGCGCATCCGACGCTCGCCGATATCGCGGGCTACAGCTATATCTCCCACGCGCCCGAGGGCGGGGTCAGCCTGTCCCCCTACCCCTCGATCCGGGCCTGGCTTGGCCGCATCGAGGCGCTCCCGGGCTTCGTGGGCATGGCCCGCTCTCCCGAACTGGCGTGAACCCGGAAACAGAAGAACGGATGCGGCGCAGCCATGACACCTAAAGACTCTCCCTTCCATGTCGGCGAACTGGAGGCGCAGCGCCGTGCCAAGGTGGGCGACGTCGCATCCTGGGCCGGTGGCTTCATTCGTGATCACATGCCCGATCAGCATCGCGATTTCTTTGCGATGCTGCCGTTCCTCGTCGTTGCCGGCGGTGACGACAAGGGATGGCCATGGGTCACGATCATCGAAGGCCCGGCCGGATTCGCCCATTCGCCCGACCCGCGCAGGCTTTCGGTCAGGTCCGGATTGCACCCGCAGGATCCCCTGGCGGCTGCGCTCTTCCCCGGTTCCCGGATCGGGATCCTGGGGATCGATCTGGCAACACGCAGGCGCAACCGGCTGAACGGTCTGATCCGCGCGGCCGGTGGTAGCTTCGACATCGAGGTGCGGCAGAGTTTCGGCAACTGCCCCCAATATATACATCAGCGGAACTGGCATCGTGTCGAACCGGTCCCCGCGGCCAGGGCCCGCATTTCGCATCGGCTCGACCCGGACCAGAAAGCACGGATCGCGGCGGCAAACACCTTGTTCATCGGTTCCGGCCACAGCACGGGCGGCGATCGGCCTTCCGACGGTTATGACGCCTCTCACCGCGGCGGATCGCGCGGTTTCGTCCAGGTGGCCGATGACGGGAAACTGCTGCGTATTCCCGACTATGCGGGCAACAGGTTCTTCAACACCATCGGCAACCTGGTCCGCGATCCGCGAGTCGGCCTTCTCTTCGTTGATTTCGAGACCGGAGGCCTGTTGCATGTCGCAGGCCGGGCCAGGATCGATTGGGCGCCGAAAGACAGTCACGATCCGAACGCGCTGCGGATGATCGAGGTGACGGTCGAGAAGGTCATCGACCGCCCCGCCGCACTGGCTCTCCGGTGGAGCGAAGCGGGTGCCGAATTCAGGCAGTTGAAGGTCATCGGCAAGGTGTCGGAAAGTGACCGGATCACCTCGTTCCATCTGGCCTCACCGGATGGTGCGGCGCTCCCGCCCTTCGGGGCCGGCCAGCACCTGCCTGTCGAACTGAAGGTTCCGGGCCAGCCGGACCGGATCAAGCGAACCTATTCCCTCTCCGGCCCGCCACAAGCCGGCACATACCGGATCAGCGTCAAGCGCGAGGATCGCGGCATCGCCTCGGCCTTCCTTCACGCCGAGGTCGGGGTCGGCGCCACGATCGAGGCACGCCTTCCCGCGGGCGACTTCATCCTCCCCGCTGGCGAAGGCCCTCTTGTGCTGGTCAGTGCGGGCGTCGGGGTGACACCGATGCTCTCGATGCTGCACATTGTCGCGGCCAGTCACCCCGGCCGGCGCGTCTGGTTCATCCATGGCGCGCGCGACGGGCGGAGCCATGCTTTCAGGGCCGAGGTTGATGCGCTCGTCGGGATGCATGCAAACATCACGCGCAAAATCTTCTACAGCGCACCCCGCGAGACCGATATGCCGGGCACGGATTTCGACGCGGCGGGACGCATAACGGCAAAGGACCTGCTCGCGTTCGAGGCGGGCGCGGATGCTCGCTACATGCTCTGCGGGCCGGCGCGCTTCCTTGCCGATATTCGCGCCGGGCTGGAAGCCGGGGACGTGCCATCAAGCCATATTCATATCGAGACTTTCGGGCCCTCCGGGCGAGGCTGAACCGGTTCAGGCTTGCTGAAGGCCCGCATTTCCGAGGATCAGCATGGCTCACGCGGGCAGGCTGTCATGTCGATTTCCGCAAGGACCGACTGCGCATTGGGGACATACAAGGTCAAGCCGACCTGCAGCATGCTGCCTTGTGACGCCGGACCCGAACCCCGGGAATGCTGCGTTCCCCGGACCACTTCTCCTGCCAACCGACCTTTCCCGTAAATCGCGCGGATCAATGAAAGAGCTACAATTCCCGGTCAACAGGCTGCTTTCCGGCGAAGGAGACAGGTGGTGAAAAAAATCCGTTTGACCGAGGACGGATCACTGACCATCGCTATGAGGCTTCGGTTTCATCAGCGCCACGGAATTCAGTCGTGCAGGCCGTCAAGAAACTCATCGAAACTGTCTGCGATCTTCGTGATGGCATCCTCGCCCTGCTCTTCCAGGTCCTGCTCCGTATCGACAAGGGCAACTTCGGGCTCCGGGCCGTGCCGGTAGTCAAAAACGAAGATTGCATGACCTGAATTCGAGGTGAAGGGGATCAGCTTCGCTCCAAGCTCTTGCGGCAGTTCAGCGTCCAGTTCCTCGATGTAATGCCATATATTGTAGCTGGAGCCATTACCCTGAAAGTCCTTTTTCACAAAGAACAGCGCATTGACGGGGGTTTTTCTCTCGCCGATATCCGCGATGGCAGGACGAGGAATATCGCCGCGATGTGCCTTGACGAGCGCGCGATATCTCTCTGGGAGCTTTACGCCACGATCGGCTTCAAGCCCATCCAGATCAGCCTCCGTCACTTCCGGGAGATCACTTTTGTAGCGCACCCATTCGATATCAGCCATTTGCGCCTCCGAAACAAAATTTGACAGCAGGAATGATAAAATCAGCGGGATCGCTCAATTCCTTCCACCGCCCCAAGTCGCCATGCCACCAGTATGCGGGAAATTGTTATGTATTTCACGATCTACCAACTGCATTTTTCCGGTATCCTGATGATGGTGCCAAGTCAAATCCGGCGGGGACTGGTCGAAGTCCTTGCCCTCCTTGAAAAAGGCGACCTGCGCATCGGTCAGCCCCATCTTTTGGGCAAGGGACGGGTCTGCTTCCAGGGCAGAAGCCACCTGCTCGTTCGCCGCCTTGAAATGTGCGGCATCGGCGCCGCTGTTGATATGTGAGGCATCCAGATAGATATCCGCTTTGGAATCGAAAATCGGGAAGCCATCGGCGTCGTATTGGAGTTCCTGGCCATTTTTCGTATAGGTCACGGTGCCATCCGGATTGTTCTTGACATCGGTCACGCCCGCCTTGGGCTCTCGAAGGGTGACCACATCCCCATCGACCGTAAGCGCCTCGCGCTTGCCATCCGGCCGCGCGTTTACCGCCGGGCCATCCCCTATGGTCAATGTCCGGCCATCCACATTCTTCGTCGTCCCGATGGCATCGTCAACAACCAGTGGAGCACGCCTCGCCGCCGCCTGGAGAGCATCATCGACCTTCCTGCCGATATTGCGCAGCGCATCCTGAGCCGGTTGGGGCAAGGTTTTCATCACATCGTCGCCAATCGACTTGATGGCCCCGGAAATTCCCTCGAGCATCGGCCTGACGGTTTCCATGAATTTCTCGCTGCGCCCGGCGAGGTCGACGGCCTTTTCCATCGTCTGGACCCATTTGCCAAGCTTTCCAACCTTGGCCAGATCACCGACATAAGGCACAAGGCCGGCGGCAGAAATCAGTGCGCCGCCGACATCTCCCCGAAAGAGCGAGATGAGCGTGTTGGCGCCATCGGAAACCGGCGTGGGATCGGCAATGCCGGAAATATCGAGCGCCATCTGCGTCAGATCGGCAATTACCTCGCCTTCGCTGGCAATGTCACCGGTGCCGACGGCGTTGGGGTGACCGGGCCTGTCCACCAGTGACGGAGCGTCGAAACCCGCATAGCTCTCGGGATCGATGCGGCCGGTTGCCGAGGCGACCTCATTGAGCGCCCATAGTCTCGCGCTGTCGGTATTCTCCGGGCCGAGCAGCATATCACGGCCATCACCGGTTTCCATGACCGCCGCAATATTGGTGGCCATCATATCGCGCGCCAGCCGATCGGCCGGCTCGTTTCCGGGACGGCGCGTCAGCGCAATTGCTTCGGCCATGTTCTGCCGGTATTCCGGGCTCGCATCCTTCGCCCCGTCGTCGAGAAAGAACAGTGCCGTGGTCATTGCCTGCTGGCTTTCTTCCGGGACGCGTCCGGGCTCGGAGAGCATTTCCCACATTTGTCCGCGTGTTTCGGGACTGGCCGAAGCAAGGCGCTGAGCCAGCGCGACCTCGTTACCTCCATAGCTTCCGACGACAGCATCAAGGTCGAGCTCGGCAGCGGCATAGAACATCTCGCCATGGCGTTCGGTCATCCCCTGCGGGCCCGAGATTGCGCCGGCCGCAGCGATGCTCTTGTCTTCCTCAAGTGCTGGGCGGGCCAGCGCCTCGGCAAGAGCCGAGCTGGCGGCGGGATCATCGCGCACTTCATTCACGGCTTCCCGGATGTTCTCTCTCCGCCCTCCGTTATCCTTGGCCTGGCCATCCCAGGCTTTTACAGCTTCCTGCGCGAGATAGTCCTTCTCGGCCTTCGTCAGATCACCAAGTTCGGAATCCCCGGTGAGCGCGTTACCCACCTGCGTTCCACCCTCGCTGTCAAGACGCATACCGAGAACACGGTTCTCCTTCCCGGCATTGTCCCTGACGAACTGATCGATTTCAGCCTTGCGCCCGGAGCCGAGTTCGACAGCCGGATCAGCACCCGGAGCCCTGGGATCCGGACCGGAAGGTATTGTCGGCTCGGCCGGTGCCGTTATCTCGCTACGCAGCGGTGACGGCTTGTCGACAGGGCGCGGGACGGGTGACACCGCTTCGGATGGTATGGCTGCATTACGACGAACAGGCTCGAGGGCCATTGATCAAACCTCCATCTGGTAAGGCCAGCGGACAATGCATATCGATTCGCACCCGATGATCACTTCGGACGCTGACAGAATTGTGTCTGTCTTCTTCTTTTCCTTTCCCGCAGCAGATTCGTGCCGTTCTGACGCCGGGTTCAGTCCGGGCCCTGCGCCGCCCTGTCAGCAGGTGAAGAAATTCACCCGGAACAAGCTGTTCCAACTTGCGTGTAGATGCGGCGGCTGGCATCGGCATGGGGGTCGCGGGTAATGGTGAGCCGGATCATGATCCACCTTGCTGCCCGCAAAACCCCGAGAAGCGATCGCCTGCCGGTGCACCCGGTTTCCGGCACCGGCTGGACGCTGAAAGAAGAGCCCTCGGTCAGGAAGACAAGCTTACTCGGCCGGTGCCAAGGTGCCGTGATCTGTCATTGTCGACTGGCCCGACTGCTTGAGCGGTCGATTTCCCGTCAGCCGCCGCATGACGACATAGAAGACAGGCGTCAGGAAAATGCCTAATGCCGTCACGCCGATCATCCCGGCGAGCACCGCGAAACCCATTGCCGAACGCATCTCGGCGCCAGCCCCGGTCGACAGCGCAAGCGGCACCACACCCATGATGAATGCCATCGAGGTCATGAGGATCGGGCGCAGCCTGAGCCGGCTTGCCTCGATTGCGGCCTCTTTCGGCGTCATACCGGAAAACTCCAACTCGCGGGCGAATTCCACGATGAGGATGGCGTTCTTGGCCGAGAGGCCGACAAGCACCATGAAACCTATCTGCGTAAAGATATTGTTGTCGCCCTGAGTGAGCCAGACACCGACAAGTGCGGCAAGGAGTCCCGTCGGCACGATCATGATGATCGCCAGGGGAAGCGCGAGGCTTTCATACTGTGCCGCAAGGACGAGGAAGACCAGAAGCAGCGCCAGGGGAAAGATGATATAGCTGGAATTGCCTGCGATGATCTGCTGGTAGGTAAGGTCGGTCCACTCGAACTCGATCCCCTTCGGCAGGGTTTCGGCGGCGATCCTCTCGACAGCGGCCTGCGCCTCGCCGGAAGAGTAGCCGGGCGCCGGGCCGCCATTGATGTCGGCCGAAAGGAAGCCATTGTAGCGGTTGACCCGCTCCGGCCCTGCCGTTGGCTCGACCTTCATCAGGGCCGACAGGGGAATCATCTCCCCGGACTTTGAGCGCACTTCAAGTCTGGCGATATCGTCCGGCCGAGCGCGGTAAGGCGCATCCGCCTGCGCACGCACCGAATAGGTCCGTCCGAACTGATTGAAATCATTGACATAGAGCGAACCCAGGTAGATCTGCAGCGTGTCGAACACATCGGTGACGGCAACCCCGAGCTGATGCGCCTTGGTCCGGTCGAGATCGGCGTAAAGCTGCGGCACATTGATCTGATAGCTCGAGAAAAGCCCGGCGAGCGACGGCGTCTGGTAGGCCTTGGCAAGAAATGCCTTTGTCGCGTCGTCCAATGCCTTGTAGCCAAGACCGTTGCGGTCCTCGATCTGCAGCTTGAAACCACCGATCGTGCCGAGCCCTTGCACTGGCGGCGGCGGGAACATCGCGATGAAGGCATCCTGGAGCGTGGCATATTTCTGATTGAGCTGCATGGCGATCGCCTCGCCGGAAAGCTCCGGAGATTGGCGCTCGGAAAACGGCTTCAGCGTGACAAAGACGATACCGGCGTTGGAACTGTTGGTGAAGCCGTTGATCGACAGGCCCGGAAAGGCGACGGCATGTTCAACGCCCGGCTGCTCCAGCGCGATCTCGCTCATCTTGCGGATGACCGCATCGGTGCGATCCAGCGTCGCCCCGTCGGGAAGCTGTGCGAAGCCCACCAGGTATTGCTTGTCCTGTGCCGGCACGAAACCGCCGGGCACGGCCCGGAACATGCCGATGGTCGCGACAACGAGGGCGAGATAGACCCCCATGACCAGCGTCTTTCTTGACAGAAGCCGCCTCACGCCGCCGCCATAGGCCCTCGAACTCGCGCCGAAAACGCGATTGAAGCCGCGGAAGAACCAGCCGAACGGCAGTTCGATCGCACGGGTAAGCCAATCCTTCGGCGCATCGTGGGGACGCAGAAGGAGCGCAGCGAGCGCCGGCGACAATGTCAGCGAATTGAAGGCCGAGATCACCGTGGAGATCGCGATGGTCAGCGCGAACTGGCGATAGAATTGACCGCTCAGGCCCGAGATGAAGGCAAGCGGCACGAACACGGCGACGAGCACGAGCGCGATCGCGATGATCGGACCCGAAACCTCGCTCATGGCGCGATACGCCGCGTCGCGCGGTGAGAGGCCCTCCTCGATATTGCGCTCGACATTTTCGACCACCACGATCGCGTCGTCGACGACGATACCGATCGCAAGCACCAGCCCGAACAGGGACAGCGCGTTGATGGAGAAACCGAAAAGATGCATCACCGCGAAAGTGCCGATGACCGAGACCGGAACCGCCACGAGCGGGATGATCGAGGCGCGCCAGGTCTGCAAAAACAGGATGACCACCAGGACGACGAGCACGATCGCCTCTAGCAACGTATGCACGACGGCCTCGATCGAGGAGCGCACGAACTCGGTCGTGTCGTAGACGATGCTGTATTCCACGCCGTCCGGCATCGTCTGCTGAATCTCGGCCATGGTCTTGCGGATATTGTCGGAGATCTCGATGGCGTTGGAATTCGGCGCCTGGAAAATGCCAAGGGCCACCGCAGGCTTGTTGTCGAGCAGCGAGCGGAGCGAATAGTCGGCCGCGCCGAGTTCGACCCTTGCCACGTCGCGCAGGCGCGTGATCTGCCCGCCCTCCCCCGTCTTGACGATGATGTCGTCGAATTCTTCGGCTGTCTGCAGGCGGCCTTGCGCGTTGACCGACAATTGCAGGTCAAGCCCGTTCGAGTTCGGCGCGGCGCCGATGCTGCCGGCCGCCGCCTGCACGTTCTGTCCGCGGATGGCCGTGACGACATCACTGGCGGCAAGGCCGAGCCCGGCGAGTTTTTCCGGATCGAGCCAGATACGCATCGAATAATCGCCCGAGCCGAACACCTGGACGTCGCCGACACCCTCGATGCGGGCGATCCGGTCCTTGACATTGAGCACGGCATAGTTGCGCAGATACGTGATGTCATAGCGATTGTTCGGCGACAGCAAATGCACGACCATGGTCAGGTCGGGCGAACTCTTGGTCGTGGTAAGACCGAGCTGGCGCACCTCTTCCGGCAGCCGCGGCTCCGCCTGCGATACCCGGTTCTGAACCAGTTGCTGCGCCTTGTCCGGATCGGTGCCAAGCTCGAAGGTGACGGTCAGCATCATCTGGCCGTCCGTCGTCGCCTGGCTCGACATGTATAGCATGTTCTCGACACCGTTGATCGCTTCCTCGATCGGCGTCGCGACCGTCTCGGCAATGACCTTGGGATTGGCGCCGGGATATTGCGCCCGCACAACGATCGATGGCGGAGCGACGTCGGGATATTCCGAGATCGGCAAGGCCCTAAGGCCAAGCAGGCCGGCCACGACGATCAACACCGACAGAACCCCGGCGAAAACCGGACGGTCGACGAAGAATCTGGAAATATTCATGTCAAGTCCTCTTGACTGACGAGCGGACCAGCGCCGGCCAGCCCGCGCATGACGTGAAGCCGTCAGGTCGCTTGAGAAATTCGGATAACTTCCTGCCGATCGCTATCGGCAGGCAAAAAGCCTCAGCGTGTCTGCGCCTCGGCCACCTCCATGGCCGACGCCTGCTCGGCGGAGGCCATGGCGACTGGTTGCGGGGTGACCACGGCGCCGGGCCGCACGTGCTGAAGGCCATTGACGATGATACGTTCGCCGGGCTTCAGCCCGGTCCTGACGACGCGCAGCCCGTTGGCCCAGTCACCAAGAACGACCTCCCGGTAGTCGACCTTGTTTTGCGAATCGACGACAAGAACGAACTTCTTGTCCTGGTCCGTTCCGACAGCACGCTCGCTGATGAGAATCTGCGGTTCGGGCTTTGGCTGGCCAATGCGCACCCGCACGAATTGCCCGGGCAAAAGCCGGCCGTCGGGATTGTCGAATACCGCCCGGAGTTGAACGGTGCCGCTCGTCATGTCGACCCGGTTGTCGATGAACTGCAGGTGACCACGGACCGGCTGGCCATTTTCACCCGCCTCCATCTCGACGGGAATGCTTTCAATTGCGCGCTGCCCCGAGGAATCGGACGGCAATTTCGAGAGGATCAGGCCGACGACCTCCTCGCTGACGTCGAAGCCCACATAGATCGGATCCACCGAAACGAGCGTGGTGAGCAAGGGCGACGACGCGCCCGCCGCGACGAGATTGCCCGCCGTGACCTGGAGCTTCCCGATCCGCCCGGATATAGGTGCGCGGATCTGCGTATAGTCTAGATCGAGTTGAGCCGATTGAAGGGCCGCTTCCGCGGAACGCAGCGCTGCCGTCGCCTCGTGATAGGAACTGAGCCGCTGATCGAGATCGCTTTGGGAAACCGTGCGATGTTCGCCAAGCTTGCGCCCACGATCGAGTTCGAGTCCGGTGAGTTCCACACGCGCTTCGGCAGCGGAGACCTGGGCCTCGGCCTGGGCGACCACCGCCTTGAACGGGGCCGGGTCGATCGTGACGAGCACATCGCCCTTCCTGACGAGCGCACCCTCCCGGAAATTGACCGACTGGATCGCGCCGGCCACGCGCGAGCGCAGATCGACCCGGTCGACCGCTTCGAGCCGTCCGGAAAATTCCTGCCACATGGTGACGTCCTGCAGCTGCACCGCCGCGACCGAGACGGGGATTGCGGCGGGTGCGGCGGCAGCGGCGCTCGCGCCGGACCCGGCACCATCGGACTGTCCGACGAAAGTGATGGCGGCGGCGGTCAGGACTACAGCCAGTCCCGCGCCAGCGAACAGACGGCGAGAATTGAAAATCGTCATTGCAATCTCCTTCACGGCCTCCAGGCCGAAAAATCACTGCAGGGGTTTCCTTACGAGGAGAGCGCCCCTGTCTGTTGGAAGAACGCGG
This sequence comes from Paracoccus alkanivorans, assembly GCF_003697785.1. Classification (GTDB taxonomy): domain Bacteria; phylum Pseudomonadota; class Alphaproteobacteria; order Rhodobacterales; family Rhodobacteraceae; genus Paracoccus; species Paracoccus alkanivorans. Next base: position 311,863 of record NZ_QOKZ01000006.1, read on the forward strand.
TGAAGTCACCGCGGATCGTATCCTCCCAGTCCCACACGATACCCGTCTTGTCCGCATAGCTGCCTGGCCAGCCTGTCGGGCCGGGCAGAACGTGTTCGCGAACAAGCACGCCCGCCTCCCGCAGGCGTCGCGCGTAATTCAAGCTTTCGTCCCGCATGGGATCGTCCTCGGCAGTGATGACCAATGCCGGGGACACACCCGCCAGCCGCGTGGACAAGGCTGGCGCCGCATAGGGATGGCAGGCCTTGGCCGCAAAGCCGAGATAATGGTTCCAGCCCTCCGCCCATCTGCATGGGTCCGGACTTTGCCCTGCTGCGCGAAAGGACCGCGTTGCCATGCACGGGTCGAGCATCGGAGACAGCAGGATCTGCCCGCGAAGCGCGTTCACCTGCCGGTCGCGCGCCATCAGGGCAACACCTGCCGCCAGATTGCCACCCGCCTCTTCGCCCGCGACGAAAAGAAAGGACCTGCGATCGGCCAGTTTCGCGCAGCGCCGCTTGAGTGCCTCCAACACGCTGAAAACAAACTTGAGCGCGGCAGGAAACGGGTTGACATTGGCCGGCGCATATTCCACGGAAACCACAACTGCGCCGGCATCGGCCAGACGCTTGGCGACACGCGCTCCGCTCGCAAGCGAACCGCCAAGAAACAGGCCCCCATGCAGGTGCAGCACGAGCGGCGGGGTTTCCGGTAACCGGTCGCCGATGTAGAATCTCACGGGAACAGGGCCCGCATCATCGCAATCGAGGACTTCCTCCTTGAAGGTCATGTGCTCCAACCATTCTTGCCCGCGGGATCCCCGCGCCGTTCTGCCGACCATGGCAATGCCGCGTCTGCACCTGGCAACTCACTGTCTGCGGGCTATCTCGCAATCCGGTGTTCCGCCAGCTCGTTGACTAACAGATGGGATTGTTCTCTTCTGGAAAAAGAAGTCTAAATTGAACCACACTGTTTCTGTACATGAACAATCGACAAAAGGCGGCGGAGACTTCCAATGGATCAGCTCGCGGCAATGCGCGCTTTCGTCAGGGTAGTGGAAACCGGCACGTTCACGCGGGCTGCGGATACTCTTTCGATGCCGAAGGCGACCGTCACCAAGCTCATCCAGGGGCTGGAGGCACATCTGCGCACGAAGCTTCTCAACCGCACGACCAGACGGGTTCTCGTCACGACGGACGGCGCTCTCTATTACGAGCGCTCGAAGAGGCTTATCGCCGATCTCGACGAGCTTGACGGCAGCATGGCGTCGTCACAGGCCCTGCCCCGGGGGAAATTGCGCATCGAGATGTCCGGCGCGCTGGCGAGCATGATCCTCGTTCCGGCGCTATGCCGGTTCCACGAGGCCTATCCCGATATCCAGATCGATCTCGGGGTTTCGGATCGGGAAATCGATATCCTCGCGGAAAATGTCGATTGCGCCATACGTGTCGGGGAACTGTCCGATCAGTCTCTTATCGCGCGCCGGATTGCCGAGATGAGCGTCTCGACCTGCGCCGCGCCCTTCTACCTGGAAAAATTCGGCGAGCCTCGGGATCCGCGCGACCTCGAGAACGGGCATCGGGTGGTCAGCTATTTCCGCCCGCCGAACGGCCGGCAGATACCATTCGTCTTTCATAACGACGCCGGCGAACGGATCGAGGTGACGGGCCGTTGCGTGGTATCGGTCGACGAAGGGATGACCTATGTATCCGCCGCGCGTGCCGGGCTCGGGATCGTCCAGGCGCCGACCTTCATGGTCAGGGAGGCGGTCGCGAAGGGGGAGCTTCGTCCTGTTCTGCGCGACTGGCATCGCAAGCCATTACCGGTCCATGTCGTCTATCCGCCGAACCGGCATCTGGGCAACAAGCTGCGCGTCTTCGTCGATTGGGCCGCCAATCTCTTCGCCGCTTCCGATATCGGCCGACCTCTGCACAGCTGACCTGCCACAAGGGCACCGGCATGCTCGCCCCTGAACCCATGTGAGCCTATATCCGCGCGGCCGGTCCACCGCTGTGGCAGGCTGTCAACCGGGATTTCGTTTTCATCGGCGGATTCTTTGGGCATTGATGATGTGACCGCCCCCGGATCCACAAACCGCCGAAATCCGCATCCGCGCGGCACTGATGAACCGCTGTAACGCACTCGGAGCCGCCGAGGTCGAGCGCATGGCACAAGTTCGGCGGGGAAAGGGGATATCCCGCTCTGGCAACGGCTTTTGCGGCAATGTCCCCTGCAGGGCCCCGCATCATTCGAATACATCTGCAAAATCTGGACAAGAGAGCCAGAAAGGTTCACCATCGCTCCGACCCACCACAGGCTGGGACTGAACATCTGGTCCGCACACCAAGCGGGTGGTATTTGGAACAATGAAGGATGGTATTGTAGCTGTCGAGGTGATCCAGTCAGTATTTTACCTCGATGATCGACCACTGGACAGGCCAGCTCACGGTTTCACGGACAAGACCTTGACGCACATCTTCCAGCTGGAAGGCGATGAAATCATTCGCTTCGATATGCAGGACTGCAGCACCTTGACGGAAAGCATGGGTTAGGGTCTGTACCGACACACAGGGATGAAATTGAACCGTCAGACCGGTAAACCCAACAGATATATTGTGAAGCACGACAGGGAAACACGATGAAAAAACTGCTTATATTCGCTTCGGCGCTCGCCATGTCTGCCGCCGTGGCAGAGGCAAAGACTTTTGTCTATTGCTCGGAAGCTTCGCCCGAGGGCTTTGACCCCGCGCCCTATACCGCAGGCAGCACCTTCGATGCGGGTGCTCATCCGATCTATAACCGGCTCACCGAATTCAAGAAGGGCACTACCGAGGTCGAGCCGTCACTGGCGGAAAGCTGGGAGGTGTCGGAAGACGGCAAGGAATATACCTTTCATCTGCGCAAGGGCGTGAAATGGCATTCCAATGACAGCTTCACGCCGACGCGCGAATTCAACGCCGATGACGTGATTTTCTCGTTCGAGCGCCAGGCCAACGCCGATCATCCATGGCACCAGTATATTCCGGGGCTCACCTACGAATATTATTCGTCGATGAGCATGTCCGAACTGATCGAGAAGATCGAGAAGATCGACGATCATACGGTGAAGTTCACGCTGACCGAACCGGCAGCACCATTCCTGGCCAATATCGCCATGCCCTTCGTGTCGATCGTGTCCAAGGAATATGCCGACTCGCTGGAGCAATCCGGCAATATGGCCGCGCTGAACAACGCACCGATCGGAACCGGTCCTTTCCAGTTCGTCAATTATCAGCAAGATGCTGTTATCCGTTACAAGAAGAATCCGGACTACTGGGGCACCGCGCCGCTGGTTGATGATCTGGTTTTCGCCATTACCCCCGACGCGGCGGTGCGTTTGCAAAAGCTGAAGGCGGGCGAGTGCCACCTGATGTCTTATCCCGCCCCTGCCGATCTCGAGGCGATCAAGGCCGATCCAAACCTTCAGTTGGGCGAGCAGGCCGGGCTGAATGTCGGTTATTTGGCCTATAACACCACGATCGAGCCGTTCGACAGCCCCAAGGTCCGCAAGGCGTTGAACATGGCAATCAACAAGGAAGCCATCATCGGTGCGGTGTTCCAGGGCGCTGCCGAGCCTGCCAAGAACCCGCTGCCACCAACCATGTGGTCCTATAACGACGCGATCGAGGATGATCCCTATGATCCCGAGGCCGCCAAGAAGATGCTGGAAGAAGAAGGCGTTACCGATCTGAAGATGCAGATCTGGGCAATGCCGGTCCAGCGTCCCTATATGCCCAATGCCCGCCGCACCGCGGAACTGATGCAGGAAGACCTGTCCAAGGTCGGTGTGGATGTTGAAATCGTGTCCTATGAATGGGGCGAATATCTGTCCAAATCGATGGAAGCCGGCCGGGAGGGCGCGGTCATCCTGGGTTGGACCGGGGACAATGGCGATCCCGACAATTTCCTGTCGGTTCTGCTTTCCTGCGCATCGGCGGATGAAGGTGGTGCAAACCGCGCATTCTGGTGCAATGAGGAGTTCTCGGGCCTGCTGAGCAAGGCCACCCAGACCACCGATCAGGAAGAGCGGACCAAACTCTATGAAGAGGCGCAGGTGATCTTCAAGCAGGAAGCCCCTTGGTTCACCATTGCCCACTCGACCACCTATGTGCCGATGGCGAAAGGTGTCACCGGTTTCGTCATCAGCCCCCTGGGTGATTACACCTTCGATACCGTCGATATCGCCGAGTAATCGGGCGGAAGTCCCTCAACCGGAACCGAGCGCGCGGGGTCGAGATTCCCCGCGCGTTCTGCAAGGAAAAGGCGCATGGTCCGTTTCATTTTAACCAAGCTTCTCTATCTGATTCCAACTTTTCTGGGCATTACCATCATCGCTTTCGGGCTGGTGCGCATCCTGCCCGGAGACCCGGTTCTGCTGATGGCAGGCGAGCGTGGGGTATCACCTGAACGGCATGCTCAGCTGACCGCCATGCTGGGCTATGACAAACCGCTGGTCATGCAGTATCTCGGCTTTCTCGGGCGGCTGTTCCAGGGTGATCTCGGCAATTCCCTGTCGTCGAACAAGCCCGTGCTGGATGAATTTCTGGCGCTGTTTCCGGCGACGGTGGAACTGGGCCTGTGTGCGATCTTCATCGCCGTCATGATCGGGGTTCCGGTCGGTGTTCTCGCCGCCATCAAGCGCGGAAGCTGGTTCGACCAAATCTCGATGACCTCGGCGCTGGTCGGATTTTCGATGCCGATATTCTGGTGGGGCCTTTTGCTGATCATCTTCTTCTCGGGCCATCTGGGCTGGACCCCGGTTTCGGGCAGGATCAGCTACCTGTATTATTTTCCCAACGTGACGGGCTTCATGCTGATCGACTCTCTGCTGTCCGGCCAGGAGGGAGCCTTCAAATCGGCGGTGCTTCATCTGATTCTGCCTTCGATCGTGCTCTCGACGATCCCCTTGGCGGTGATCGCGCGCCAGACCCGATCCGCGATGCTGGAGGTGATGGGGGAGGATTATGTCCGCACCGCACGGGCCAAGGGCATGCCCGGGCGCCGCGTCATCGGTGTCCATGCGCTGCGCAATGCGATGATTCCGGTCGTTACCACCATCGGTCTGCAGATCGGCGTGCTGATGGCCGGGGCGATCCTGACCGAGACGATCTTTTCATGGCCGGGCATCGGCAAATGGATGGTCGATGCGATTTCAAGCCGCGACTATCCGGTCGTCCAATCGGGCCTGCTGCTGATTGCCATATTGGTGATGGTCGTCAATCTGCTGGTTGACCTGACTTATGGCCTCATCAATCCGAGGATACGTGTCAGATGAACGATATTTCCGAAACGAACGCGCCGGTAAAGCTTTCAGACGCCGCAATTCGCCGCCGTATGTTGGCCGAGTTCTGGTTCTATTTCCGCCAGAACCGGGGAGCGGTCGTGGGCCTTGCGGTGTTTGTCCTGCTGGTGCTGATCGCGATCTTCGCGCCGCTTCTGGCGCCGCACAGCCCGACGACCCAGTATCGCGACCTGCTGCTGGTGCCGCCGATCTGGCAGGAAGGGGGACACGAAGGTTATATCCTTGGCACCGATGCCGTTGGCAGGGATATCCTTTCCCGCCTTATCTATGGGGCGCAATATTCGCTGTTCATCGGCATCGTCGTCGTTTCCGTCGCGCTGATCGGCGGAACGATTATCGGCCTGATTGCCGGTTTTTTCGGTGGCTGGATCGACAATTTCATCATGCGGGTGATGGATATCATTCTCGCCTTCCCGTCGCTGTTGCTGGCACTTGTGCTGGTGGCGGTGCTTGGGCCGGGGCTGACCAATGCGATGATCGCCATTGCCATTGTCTATCAGCCGCATTTCGCCCGCCTGACCCGCGCTGCCGTCATGTCAGAGCAGAAACGCGAATATGTCACCGCCGCACGCGTCTCCGGGGCGGGCAATCTGCGGCTGATGTTCAGGACGATCCTGCCGAATTGTCTCGCGCCCCTGATCGTGCAGGCGACGCTGTCCTTTTCCTCGGCCGTGCTGGATTCCGCGGCCCTTGGTTTTCTGGGCATGGGTGCAAGGCCGCCCGCTCCTGAATGGGGAACAATGCTGGCCGAGGCGCGGGAGTTCATCTCGAGCGCGTGGTGGGTGGTGACATTCCCCGGCCTCGCCATCCTGATTTCGGTGCTGGCGATCAACCTTATGGGCGACGGGCTGCGCGATGCGCTTGACCCTAAGCTGAAGCGGAGCTGATGTCATGGCTCAGTTGAACATCCGTAACCTGACCGTGAAGTTCGCCACAGCGACGGGCAGCTTTACCGCTGTTGACGGTATCGATCTGCATGTCGATCCGGGCGAGGTTCTGGCCATCGTCGGCGAGTCCGGCTCGGGCAAATCGGTGTCGATGCTGGCGGTGATGGGCCTTCTGCCCGACACCGCTACCGTCACCGCCGATGAAATGACCTATGCTGGCCGCGATCTGCTGCGCATGTCACGGTCCGAGCGGCGAAAACTGATCGGGCGCGAGATCACGATGATCTTTCAGGAACCCATTGCGTCGCTGAACCCCTCATTCACTGCCGGGTTCCAGATCGAGGAGGTCCTGCGCCTGAATATGGGTATGTCGCGCAAGCAGGCCCGCGCCCGCGCGTTGGAACTGTTCACCGCAGTGGGCATTCCTCAGCCAGAGCAAAAGCTGAAATCCTATCCGCATCAGATGTCGGGCGGTCAAAGTCAGCGGGTGATGATCGCGATGGCCATCGCCTCGAACCCGCGTCTTCTGATTGCGGACGAACCCACGACCGCGCTTGATGTGACGATCCAGAAACAAATCCTCGATCTGCTGATGAAACTGCAGGAGGACTACGGCATGGCGCTGATCCTGATCACGCATGACATGGGCGTGGTCGCCGAAACCGCCGACCGCGTTACGGTGCAGTATAAGGGCAAGAAAATGGAAGAGGCCGATGTGCTGAGCCTGTTTGAATCGCCGAAAAGCGCCTATACCCGCGCACTGCTCTCGGCCTTGCCCGAGCATGCGACCGGGGAAAGATTGCCGACCGTGTCAGAGTTTTTTCTACCGGAGGGCTCTGAATGAGTGATGCAAAAGATACCGCCATCGTCGAAGGCCGCGCTCTTGTGCAGGATTACAGCATGCCCGGCAGTCTGTTCACCGGCAGCAAGCAGGTCCGTGCCCTGAAGGGCATCGATTTCAGGGTCGCTCAGGGCAAGACTTTGGCGATTGTCGGTGAAAGCGGCTCGGGCAAATCGACATTGGCGCGGATCATTGCGTTGATCGACGCACCGTCGGAGGGTGAGCTGCTGATTGACGGGCAGCCGATCGACATCACCCGTCGCCGGCCGGGGCCGGAGATGCGATCCAAGGTGCAGATGGTGTTTCAGAACCCCTATGGCAGCCTGAACCCGCGCCAGAAGATCGGGGATGTGCTAACGGAACCACTGGTCATCAATACCCGGGTCCCGGCAGCCGAACGGCGTGAGCGCGCCGAAGCGATGTTGCAGAAAGTCGGCCTTCAGCCCGAACATTCCAACCGCTATCCGCATATGTTCTCGGGCGGTCAACGGCAGAGGATCGCGATTGCCCGTGCGCTGATGCTGAATCCCCGGATTCTGGTGCTGGACGAGCCGGTCTCGGCCCTCGATCTGTCGGTGCAGGCGCAGGTGCTGAATTTGCTGGCCGATTTGCAGGATGAGTTCGAGCTGACCTATATCTTTGTCAGTCACGATCTGTCGGTCGTACGCTATATTGCCGATGACGTCATGGTGCTGTCCAAAGGCGAGGCCGTCGAGCAGGGCAGTCGTGAGGCATTGTTCGCAGATCCGCAACATCCCTATACCAAGGCATTGTTCGCTGCCACGCCCGTCACCGATCTCGACGCGATCCGCGCCCGCGTTCAGCGCCGCAAGGAAGCGCGGGAGGGTCAGACGGTTTGAAACATTGGCGAGAGCTGTTCCGTCAATACCGAGCGGCTCTCAGGAGTGGGCTCGTCAGGATGGGCAGGGTTCACATAACGAAAGCTTTACCCTGCAGCCCTGAAAACCCGTGATTGCAGGAGAGCAGAAGGCGCCGGAAATACCGGTTGCGGAATCTCGGCAAGTTGCCACACCATGCCGTCAGGGTCGGAGCCGGCAGGTCAATCTGGGGCGCGTGAACTGCCTCGAAATTTCGGCGAAAGCATCATGCCACAAGACTCCGGTCGCCAGTCTGCCGAAATTCAGATCCGCATCGCCATCACGAACCGCTTCAATGCTCCTGGCATCCCCGAGATCGCCCGCATCGCCTGACCTCAAGCGTGAATAGGACAGTCACTTCTCAGGCGGCCTTTCTGCATCAACGTCGGGTCAACCCTATCTTTGCCCGACATGGCGGCCCATCGCCGAGGGGCGGGGCATCCGCGCATGGACCTGTGCCAACGCTGTCACGCGCGCGATCAGCTCGGGCGCGGCAGATACCGCTTTCTTTGCCTCTGTGTCGACATGCAGCAACATCTGCTCCGCCGAGGCAAGGATTGCATCCGTATCCCGATTGCGAATCTGGTGAAAGACATGCAGCCGCTTGTCATCCGCATGCAGGATTTGCGTTGTGGTATCGTAACGCACTCCTTGCCTGGCCTCGCCCAGATGCATGATATGGGTCTCTACAGTGTAATAACTGTGGCCCGAGGCGATATAAGCGGCATCGACTCCGATATGCTCAAGCAAGGTGTCGGTGGTGTTGCCGAAAACCTCCAGATAGCGATGCTCGGTCATATGGCCGTTATAGTCGATCCACTGAGCCGGGACGGTGCCGCTGACCAGTTGCAAGGGCTTGGCTGGACTCCCGTTACGCAGCGTTGCCTCCTGCTGGCGCAGCAATTCCCCCGCGCCCCAGCCATGGCCCTCCTGCCGAGACGCCAGCGCCCGCATGATCGCCACCAGATTGTCGTCACGGATGCGTTCCAGTTCGCGAATTGACAGGCCGGCCGCCTGTTCGTCGGACTGTCTCGCTATGCGGTCGATCAGGGCATCGTCCAGATCGGGTACATCCATCAGCCTGGTCCAGGGCCATTTCAGTGCCGGGCCGAATTGTTGCAGGAAATGCCGCATTCCGGCCTCGCCTCCGGCGATACGATAGGTCTGGAACAGACCCATCTGCGCCCATCGCAGCCCGAAGGAATATCGGATCACATCGTCGATTTCCGTCACGCTGGCGATATCGTCATGCACCAGCCACAGCGCCTCTCTCCACAAGGCTTCCAGCAACCGGTCACCGACGAAAGCCTCGATCTCGCGCCGGATGATAACGGGTTTCATACCAAGCGCGGTATAGATCGCCTGTGCCCGCGCCAGGGTTTCCGGCGCGGTGGTCTGCCCTCCGACCAGCTCCACCAAAGGCAAAAGATAGACCGGATTATAAGGATGCGCGACGATCAGTCTTTCATGATGGGTCATTCCCTGTTGCAGGTCACTAGGCAGCAGACCCGAGGTCGAGGACCCGACGATCGCACGCGCTGGAGCGGCGGCGTCAATGGCGGCCAGGACAGTGCGTTTCAGCTCCAGCCGTTCGGGCACGCTTTCCTGGATCAAATCGGCCCCGGCCACCGCATCCGCGATGCTGGGGGCGAAGTGCAACCGACCCGGCGGTGGCAACATCGCGTCCAGCAGGCGCGGCACCGAACGACGGGCATTGGCGAGAACCTCCGCCACTACCCTTTCTGCATCGGGCGAGGGGTCATGCACAGCCACATCCACGCCCGCAAGGATCAACCGCGCCACCCAGCCCGCGCCGATGACGCCGCAGCCGATGCAGGCCGCTTTCGCAATCTTGCCGTTCACCAGCGCTTCTCCAATCCAAGCATTTGGCGCACCTCTGCGGGAGCGAGCACCCGGCCCCCCAGTGATTGCACCAGTGTCACGGCGCGGGCCACCAGCGCCTCATTCGTGGCCGGAACGCTCTTTTCGAGCCATAGGTTATCCTCCAGCCCGACGCGAATATTCCCACCGGCCAGCATCGCCAGCGCAGCATAGGGAAGCTGATTGCGCCCGATCGAAAAGGCCGAGAAGGTCCAGTCATTCGGGACATTGTCCAGGATGGCCTTGAAGGTGCCCAGATCATCCGGCGCGCCCCAGGGGATGCCCATGCATAGCTGGATCATCACCGGATCGTCGATCACTCCTTGCGCCTTCAACCACTTTGCCAGCAGCAGATGACCGGTATCGAAGATTTCGATCTCAGGGCGCACGCCAAGCGCCTGAATCTGCCGCGCCATTTCTTTCAGCATGCCGGGGGTGTTGGTCATCACGTAATCGCCTTCGCCGAAATTCATCGTGCCGCAATCCAGCGTGCAAATCTCGGGCCTCAGCTCCGCGATATGGATCAGACGCTCGGTCGCGCCGATCATGTCGGTTCCGGCGGGATCGGTGGGAAAGGGTGCCTCGGTCGAGCCAAGGACGATATCGCCGCCCATCCCCGCAGTCAGGTTCAGAACCATATCGGTGCCCGAATCGCGGATACGTTCAACCACTTCGCGATACAATGCGGCATCGCGCGATCCTTTGCCCGTTTCGGGATCGCGGACATGAATATGCGCAATGGCGGCGCCAGCCCGGGCGGCAGCGACCGAGGCTTCCGCGATCTGCTCAGGGGTGACCGGAACCTTGTCCGACCTGCCTGCCGTGTCGCCGGCGCCGGTTATGGCACAGGTGATGAACACATCTCTGTTGGGAGTAAGTGGCATTCGCGGTTCCTTACTGGCTGTTTCGGCTCAGCTTGACGCAAAGCCGGATTCCGCATTTAACACCATACGCAATTGAGTTAACCAACAACGCAAATATGGTATTGCAGCAATCCGACCAGACCCTGTCCGTCACGCTTCTGGTCCTGCCCGAGGCGTCACTGATGAGCCTTGCGGCCACGCTGGATCCGATGCGGGCGGCGAACCGCACCACGGGCGAAGAGGTATATCGCTGGAAGGTGGTATCCTTCGACGGACAGGCGGTGGCCACAAGTTGCGGGTTGAAGGTAGAGGTCGATGCCGGTTTCGATCCGCGCGAAGGATGTGATCTGCTGATCGTGGTCGCGGCCTTCAACGCTACCCTACATGCCAGTCCGGCACTGGTCGCGGCGGTGCGCCAGGGAGCGAGACATGCGCGACTGGTCGGTGGGGTGGAAGCGGGAAGTTGGGTGCTGGCGATGACCGGCCTGCTGGACAATCGCCGCGCCACCACCCATTGGGAAGATTTCGAAGATTTCGCCGCTCGTTTTCCGCAGGTGCAGCTGATCCCGGACCGTTGGATCGTTGACGGACCGGTTCTGACCACCGGTGGCGCGGCGCCTGCACTGGATTTCATGCTGGCACTGATCCGGGCGCGGCAGGGTTTCGCCGCCGCACTGAGTGTCGCCAGCCTCTATGTTTATGACGAGACGCGGTTGCCGTCGGATGCACAGCCGCTGGTTTCAATGGGACGGGTTGGCCAGCAGGAGCCTCGGCTTGCCGCGGCCGTTCGCATCATGGAGGAGCATCTGGACGCGCCGCTGCCGATCCGCGCCATCGCCAGCCGGACAGGCTGTTCCCTGCGCACATTGGAAGGACTGTTCCGCGATTTCGTGCAGATCCCGCCGGGAGCTTACTATCTATCGCTCAGGTTACAGGCAGCCCGGCGACTGGTAGTGGATACAAGGCTGCAGATGGCCGAAATTGCCGTGCGGACCGGTTTTTCCTCGGTCGCGTCGCTGTCGCGGGCGTTCCGGCGGCATTACGGCCATCCGCCATCGGCCGCCCGGCGCAGCCCTAATTCACAGCCCTAGCGATTCCTGAACGACGGGTAGCCCCGGTTCGCCCTCAAGCGTGGTGACATCGGTCAGCCACGCATCAAGCACCTGCGGATTCTCGGTCAGCCAGCGTTCCGCGGCGGCGCGAGGCTCCAGCCCTTCGTCGAGGATATAGGCCATCATGAGATCCTCGGCCTCGACGGTGAAGACGAGGTTTTTCAGGAATTGACCCAGATTGGGGCAATCCTCGGAAAGACCCGCGCGGGTATTGGTCAGCACGGTGGCCGAGCCGTCATTGGGGCCGAACATGTCATTGCCGTCGGTCAGATATTCCATCTCGAAGCGCACATTCATCGGATGCGGCCGCCAGCCGAAGAACAGGATGTCGTCATCGGAATCCATCGCCCGCTGAGCTTGCGCCAGCATCCCCTGCTCACTGGATTCGACAAGTTCGAAAGCGGAGAGTCCGAAATCGTCATTGGTGATCGCGTCGAGTATCGTGGCATTGGCGCTGCTTCCAGCCTCGATACTGTAGATCTTCCCGCCCAACTGGTCCCGAAACTTGATAATGTCGGAATAGGTTTTCAACCCCGCGTCATAGCTCGTTTTCGGCACTGCGAAACCGATTACGGCGCCTTCGAGATTGGTCTGGACGACCTCGATATCGCCTGCCTCGACCAATGGTTGCTGAACCGAGGCCTGTAGAGGCATCCAGTTGCCCAGAAAGATGTCGGTATCTCCCCGTTTCAGCGACTCGAATGTGACCGCCACCGACAGAACCGATATTTCGGGTTTGTAGCCCAGCGCTTCGAGTATCCGCGCTGCCGTCGCTGTCGTCGCCGAGATATCGGTCCAGCCCACATCCGAAAAGCTGGGTGCCTGGCAAGTGGCCGGATCATCCGCCGCAATGGCCTGACCCGTCGCAAGCGATGCAAGAACACCGGCCGCAAGAATGCGCTTCATTATTATTCCCTCCGTTGTTAGACCGGCAGGCACCAGGTACACGCCGTGCCATCCTGGCAAGGATAGGTGAAAATATCGCTATCCGCTTGGCTAATTCCGTGATGATTTTGGCAATTTCCGCAGCGGGCCGACTCTGAAGGACCCCGGAGGCGCTGGCAGTTCGACCGCCTTCCGGCGGCATCAATGTGCCTATATTGTTGAAGAACTCCTGTTGCCTGAGGCACTGATCGCTGTTTCCACCTTGTCATCCGGGTGGGGCGTTTCCAGCGATAACGGGTCCGAGACACGAGGGCACAGACGGCGCTGTTTCTCAAGTTTTCGCTGAAAGATCATCTTCCTTGCTCAATCAGACCGGTTTGCTTACCTGGCCAGCATCCGTCCGCATCTCATTGCTTTCCAAGGTCACACTGGCAGACGATCGGTCGATCCCGAACCGATGATCCGGACGCTGATGATCGGGTATTGGTTCGGCATCCGGCCCAAGCGTCGGCTTTGCCATGAGGTGCATCTGAACCCGAGGTATCGCTGGTTCTGTCGTCTGGACCTGACGGACAGGGCACCGGATCACCCGACCTTCTCCGGGAGCCGCCGTGGCTGGTTTCGGGAGAGTCAGAGCCCTTTGGTTTAACTTGCGACATATCCGGCAGCCCGAAAGAAGTTCCAGCATTCAACTTGGGTAAACATCCCCGAGTGCGTTGATCAGATCAACAAAAGCTCTCGCATCGATCTTGCGCAGGTGAGCCTTGAGCTTGGAAAAGGCCTGTTCGATGGGTTGAGATCCGGTGACGGCGGACGAAAGCCCAGGGCACGGCAGGGTCGTTGCGTGTTGTAGTGTGTCCTCCGTTGTCCGGTCAGTCTCTGTGTCTCTCGCGGGTAGCATGCCGTTGATTGAAATTAACTCTCATGGCGCGTTCGACGCATCTGCAAATCGCGACCTTTCAGTGGAGCAGTTCGCCGAGAATGTTTGCGATGTGCTGGAGGGCCACATCCTTGCTACGCCGCTGGTGCCAGGCAAGATGTATGGGAAATCCGGAAACTGGGATGGGAGGCGGGAAGGAGATCAAATCACCGGTATCCTGCAGGACGCGCGACGGCAGCATCGCGATCATGTCGGAGCTTTGCAGAATCGTTCGCACCATCTGAAAGTTCGGCACGACAAGCCCGACGCGCCGTGTCAGGCCGCGGCTGGCCAGTTCGGCGTCCAGTGGCGTCCTCGTATCGCCCCGTCCCGACACAATGATATGCGGATATCGCAGCCACATACCGAGACCGAAGCCGTCGGATGCGGGATGCCCAACGCGCATGGCAACCACATAATGCTCGGTCGCCAGCTTCTCCCGGTGGAGGTCGTCTTCAGCGGGCGGGAAGACCGATACCGCAAGATCGCTCGTGCCGTCCACGAGCGCCATCCGGGCGGCCTCGGCGCCATGCCAGGGCTGGATCACCAGATCGATTCCGGGTGCAGATTGCTGAAGCCTCCCCTGCAGAGGCGCGATGACAAGCAAGGCGGGATAATCCGCCATGGTGATGCGCAAGGTCTGGCGAATGTCGCAGAGCGGTATTTCGGGCGGATCGATCAGATCGGTCACCTCCACCAGCAGCGACTTCAAAGGTGCCCGCAATGCCTCGGCCTTCGGCGTCAGGCGCATTGTTCCCCGACCGCGTTCCAGAAGCTCGTCGCGGAAGAGATGACGGCAGCGTTGCAGCGCCGCCGAGGCGGCGGGCTGCGACAGGCCAATCCGATCGGCAGCACGGCTGACATGCGCCTCGTCCAGGAGCGCGTCGAGGATTACCAGAAGATTCAGATCAAGCGAGCGCAAATTCATAGGATTAATAATAGATCAGATCATTAATCGATTGGGAAGATTTTAGATCCTGGCACATCGTCTCCCTGTCGCAACAAGGAAGACAATCATGACCAAGACTCTCATCCTCCTGTTTCACCCCGATCTCTCGCGATCGAAAGCGAATGTCGCGCTGGCCGCGGCGGCAGCCAAGCTTTCCGGCGTCGAGGTCGTCGACATGCAGGCCGCCTGTCCCAACGGAATAGATATGGTTAGGGACAGCCAACGCGAGGCCGCACGACTGCTTGCCGCCGATCGGATCGTGCTGCAATTTCCCATCCAGTGGTATTCCACCCCGCCGCTCATGAAGGAATGGCAGGATGCCGTTCTCACGCGCATGTTCTACATCGCCTACGAGGCGGAGGGCCACAAGCTTGAAGGCACACCGCTTCTGATTGCCGCGACCGCCGGTAACGTGCCGGCGGCGTATCAGCCAGGCGGGCGCAACATGTTTCCAATGATCGAATTACTCGCTCCGTTGCGCGCCACCGCGCATCGCTGCGGCCTCGGCTGGACCTCACCCTTCATCCTCTATCAGGCCGACAAGCTGGAGTCAGCGGCACTTAAGGCCGCGGCAATCGATTATGCCACCACGCTCGAACGCTGGATCGAAGCCACTTCAGCAATCAAGGGAAGGCAGCCTGACTCATGAAGACATCTCGTGACACATTCACCGATCTCGATCGTGGCATGCCCGGCTGGTTCATATTCTCGGCATGGTTCCTGCCAGTCGGCATCCTTGGCCAGTTTCTCAGCGCAGGAAGTGCACTCTTCCATGATAGCGGTTTGTGGGGTCTGCATGTAGCGGCTGGCGGGATTCTGGTCCTTCCGGCCATCGCCCTTCTCGTCGGGGCGCTCTCGGTTCCCCGTTTGCGGGGCTTCGGGTGGTGGGCAAGCCTGATCTTTATCATCTATCTCATCCAGGTCGCGCTGGCGGTGGAAACCATGCCGCTGCTACTTTCCGTCCATCCCTTCAATGGTGCTCTGCTGCTTTCGGCCAGTCTGGTGTTGCTCGCCAAGGTCGAACGTCGCCGCGCTCAGGCCCTTTCCATGGAGACGTTCCAATGAGTTGCACAGAGAAACCGATCCACAGCATTGAGCTCCCCAACCCATCTGGGCAGGAGCCCTTCAAGAGAGGATAATGCGGATAGGCCGGTCCAAGGGCCGTCACTCCCGAGAACGTGGATTTGGATCTGAGGGATCTCGGCCGGTCGCAACATCGGATAGTCGGGGAAATTGGTCTGGCTGACCGCCCCGTCCACAAGCGTGATCTTTTCCGTTCAGGCTTTGTAATTCCATGGCATGAGAGCTTAGATATTTGAGCTCGGCCATTGATTGGCGATGCGCTGCAGGGTCTGAGTGTGCCATGCCGCCGGATCGACGTTGTGACTCGGCTCGCCCGGAAGCTCCGTATTCTGGCCAATGATAACCTCGCGATCGGCGTCGATGGCCGAAATCATTGCCATTTCGACCCGGAATACATTGGCTGTCCGGACAGTCAGCGTATCGAGCCTGGCTCGGTTACCGATACCGCGTAACCGAACATCAGCGTGATAAGCGGCCGGTCAAGCGTGATCATCGTCAGGAACAGTGCACTGGTTGTGACATTGACAATCAGACCGGTGACGACGGTCCATGTCCAGAAGGCT
>NZ_QOKZ01000007.1 GCF_003697785.1 Paracoccus alkanivorans
GGAGGCCTATTCGATGCGCTGCCGGGTCAGCCAGAGCTGGGCCGGGGGTGGCTGGGGCGGCATGGTGATCCCCCGCATCGGCATGGAGGTCGTCGTCGAGTTCCTCGAAGGCGATCCCGACAAGCCGATCGTCGTCGGCAATGTCTTCAACGGCAAGAACAATGCCCCCTATCCCTTGCCGGCCAACAAGACCAAGATGGTCATGCGTTCAAATACGCATCAGGGCAGCGGGTTCAACGAATTCAGCTTTGAGGATCAGGCGGGCAGCGAGGAAATCTTCATGCACGGCCAGAAGGACCACCGGGTCCAAATCCTCAATGATCAAAACCAAACTATCGGCAACAACCGGTCGAAATCCGTCGGCAATGATCAATCCGAGTCGGTCGGCAACGATAAGTCGGTTTCCGTGGGCAATAACCATACCGAGACCATTACCGCCAACAAGACCCTGTCGGTCGGCGGATCGCATAGTGAAAGCGTTACCGGCGACATGTCGGTGAATGTCACCGGCAATCGTGCGGAAACAGTGAAAAGTGCTCGCACACTAACGGTCACCGGCAATGATACCACACTGATCGAACAGGGCGACCATTCGCTGACGGTCAATACGGGTAGCCAGTCCACCACGGTCAAGACCGGTTCGCGCCAGATCGAGGTCCTTGCTGCCGGGCAGTATACAACAGTCAATCAGGACATCGTGACAGTATCAAAGACGGGCGGAATATCCATCAAGGCGGCAACCAGCGTGGTCATCGAGGCTCCCAGCATCCTGCTGAAATCGGATGCGAACAACTTTATCCAGATCGGTGGCGGCCAGTTGATCATCGAAGGTGCAGAGACATATGTGAACCCCCGCATGACCGCACCGGATACCTCTGCCCCGTAGGGGAGCGCCGGAGGTGGTCCCGATCCGCAGATCGTCTAACCGTCAGGAGCCGTTTGCATGCCCGTCTGCCATACCGACCGCTACAGTCTCGAAGTGCCTGATGACTGGATCGACCGTAGCATGATCACCTGGGTGGCACCACCTTCGGCCGGATACAAGGTGATGCCCAACGTGCTGTGTTCAAAAGGTGAAATTTACGACACCGAGGATTTGGACAAATACGTGAACCGGCAACTCAAGGAGTTGATGGGCAAGGTAAAGAATTTCGACCTGATCAGCCGCCAGAACACCACCCTCGGCAGGGTGCCCGCGGTCGAACTGAGCTTTTGCATGCGTCCCCAGGGAATAATGCTGCAGCAGCGGCAGATATTCTTCCGAACGAGCCTGGGCGAACGCATTGTACATACAGTTGTTTTTACCGCTGCGCGCGACGATTTCGACAAGCTCGCTCCGACGTTCGACACTATCCTGAACTCGGTCTCATGGACTAGCTGACCATGCCTCCCGCCCTCGCTGCAGCCCATATCGGACATGAGATCGAACACAGTTCTGCCCTGATGGGCTTCCTGATCGGGGCGGCGGTCGGGCTTGCAGTCGGTGCGCTGATCGTGGCCGCGACGGTGGCAACCGGGGGCGCAGCACTGGCGGTTGTCGCTGCCGTCGGCGGGGCGGTTGCCGCAACCGGTGGCGGAGCCTTGTCCGGGATGTATATCGGCGCCGCGCATATGAGCCCGAAAGGTCCGATCTCGTCCGGCTCGCCGAATGTGTTCTATGGTCCAGGCCGCATTCCGGCAGCGCGTGCCATCATCGATACCGTCACCTGCCAGGATCATGGGCAGAAGTTTCTGGCTACCGGCAGCGACAGCGTCTTCATCAACGAATATCCGGCCGTCCGGGACGACGACAAATCCGAATGCGACGGCACAGTAAAATCGGAATTCGACAATATCTTCATTGGTGCCGAAACTGCGCAATATCTGGAAATCGACCCGGAAGTCCCTGAATGGATGGTTAATGTCGCCATGGGGATGGTGATCGTGGGCGGCACAGTTGCGCTGGTCTTCGGGGCAGCGGCAGCAGCGAGCGCGGCTGGTATCTGCGGATTGATCAATTTTGGTGGAACGGTAATCGGAGGAGTATTGGGATCGGCAATCCTGGCGCCGATTGGCGGCATGATCGGCGAGTCACTCGGAGGAGAGCTGGGCAAGCGTATCGGCGAAACTGTTGGGGGGTTCCTGGGCGGTTTGGTCGGCGGTGGGTTGGGCAATCGGCTATCGGCAGGCCATCCCGTCGATGTGGCGACAGGTGAGCTTTATACATCGGAGACCGATTTTGTAATTGGGGGGATCATCTCCGTAGCCTGGGAGCGGTTCTGGATTTCGTCATCCACGCAGCATGGTGCACTCGGTGCGAAATGGCATCATCCGCTGGACATGGCTATGGCCCCGGCTGATAATTACATCGTCCTCCGTGTCGAGCATGGACGACTAGTGTTATTGCCGCAGCTTCGAGTTGGCCAGAGTTTCTACCATCGGGCGGAGAAACTTGTCGCCATGCGCAAGGGCGATGCCGACTGGACCATTCGAAAAAGCAATGGTCTTCTTTATCAGATGAGGGAAGACCCGACGGGTCGCGCATGGCTGCGTCTATCGCGGATAGAGGACGATAACGGTAATTGTGTGACAGTTGAATATGACGATCGGGGCAACCTTGCAGAGGCCGTCGGCTCGGACGGTCTCCGCTATCTGTTTATTTCTGACCTAAATGATCGCATCAAGACCATTGAAAGGACCGATGGAAAGCATCGGGTAAAGCTTTGCGAATATCATTACGATTCTCTGGGTGATCTGGTAGCAGCTGCCGATCCCCATGGCGTGCCCATACATTATGAGTATCGCGCGCACCTGATGACAAAAGAGACAATGCGTGGTGGGTTATCATATCACTTCAAATGGGATAATCACGCTTTAGGCCTTCAGGCGCGCTGTGTTTCGACATGGGGCGATGGCGAACTGTATCGCCGAAATCTTGAATACTTTCCCGGAGAGCGCATCACACGCGTCACCAACGCACAGGGCGCCTCAGAAATATTTGAATATGATGAGAATGGGCTTGTCACTTATGTCAGACAACCTCTCGGCCAGGCTTCAACTTTGAAATACAACCGTTTCGCAGAGCCGGAGCAGGTCATAGATCCCAACGGTGCGACGAGCAGTTGGCGCTACGATGCCTTTGGACGGGTAGTTGAAACAGTCAACCGAGGTGGAGCCAAAACGCGCTTTAAATACCGGGCCGACAATCCGGAAAATCCGAACTTCTTCAATATCTACGGAGAAGTTGATGGTCTGGATGCCGAGACAGCCTACGAATATGACGCAAGAGGTAACCTTGTAGTAATCGCTGATGCCCTTGGTAATGAAACCCGCATCTTGCGTGACCAGCGTGGCCTTCCATTGAACTTGCAAGACTCCGAGGGGACGGTGGTCCGCTTTTCCTGGACCCCGACTGGTCGGCTTCGGGAAGAGCGGGCCTCTAAAGGGGGCCGCATTTCACTTGATTACGACGGTTTCGGTCGTGTTATCCGGGAGACGGTAGAGAATATAGAGCCGACGACGTTCGATTATGACTCCAGCGACCGCGTCACGCATGTCCATCATCCAAACGGTCGTAAAACCGTGATAGATTATGATGCAGATGGCAATATTGCAGCATTGACCGCGCCATCAGGTAAAACCACACGTTGGGAATATGGCGGCCTGCCAGCACCATTAATGCGGATCAACGCCGATGGTACCCGCTTCAATTATCGCTACGACACTGAGATGAGCTTGGTCGAGTTGACGAACGAGGTGGGTGACACTTATCGACTGGAATATGATCTCAACCAGCGCATGAAAACCGAGATCGGATTCGACGGACGGCACCAGACATACACCTACGACGATGCCGGCTACGTGGTTGGTATCGTCGATGGTCACCGGAAGCACAAATTCCAGCGTGACCTTATGGGCCGTCTATTGCGTCGCGACAGCAGTGACGGAAGCTGGGCGAGTTACACATACGATCTGCTCGGTCGAATGTTGCGTGCCGACAATGATGTGCGAAAGATCAGTTACAGTTACGACGCGATGGGTCAAGTCATCGCCGAGATCCAGGACGATGCCGAGCTTACACATACGTATTCTCCTAGAGGCAGGAGAATCATGAGCCTTTTGCCGGATGGAAGGCTTCTACGCTTTGGCTATGATCAGAATGGTGACTTTGACAGCCTTATACTTGGTTCACGAGAGATCATGAAGTTAGATCGCGATCGTATCGGACGGATATGACGGCGGCAGGGCGGCGCCATTACCCAAACAACTGATTACGATCCTCAGGGTCGGATCTCGCGTCAGCTTGCCTATCGAAATACGTTGTCGAATCCGATATTTGGAAGAATCTATAGTTACGATCCTGCGGGGCGAGTTAGTTCTGTCGTAGATGTTGTGCGAGGTGAAGCCGCTTTCCAGTTCGATGATCGCTATCGCTTGCGCCGCGTACTAACAAGCGAGAGCGAAGAGTTCTTCGAGTTTGATCCGGCGAACACGATTCTGGTCGACGTCCGGAATGTAAGAGATGCCTCAGTTCAGGGTGGGCGTGTGCTGATGCGGGGAGATTGCCACTACGAATACGATAATGCAGGCAATCGTGTCCGCTTGCGACGCGGGCAAGGCGGTGCCCACATATTCAGATATGTTTACGATGATATGAACAATCTGATCGAGGTGCGTGAAGAACGGGGTCGAACGCGGCGCATCACGCGATTTGCCTATGACGCACTGACCCGCCGCGTATCAAAGGCTCATCGGGAAATCATGGAGGCGGCCAATAGCCCGCTGACTCCTGATAGAGAAGATTCAGAAGAACTCGTTCGCGACGAGACGACATGGTTTCTTTGGAATGGTGACGCCCTGTTGGCAGAAGGGCGATCGAGCGGTACTGGCACATTTGATCCCCTGGCACTCGTCTATGTGTACGAGCCAGATAGCTTCCGACCCGCTGCTCAGATCCTCCGTCACTCTGCCGACGCCGAAAGCAAGATCCTGCTGTATTGGCTAGACCATATAGGAACGCCTCAGGAACTGTCTAACGAGAACGGTGAACTGGTCTGGCAAGTAGCATTGAAGGCTTGGGGCAAAACCGCTCGTGTGTTCGTTGGCCGTGTGTCGCAGAATTTGCGCTTTCAAGGCCAGTACTACGATGAGGAAACCGGGCTTCATTACAATCGCTTTCGACACTATGACCCTTCGTCAGGCATTTTCTTGAGCCAAGACCCCATTACTCTTCTAGGAGGTGAACGACCGTTTTCCTATCCAACCAACCCTATGAACCAAGTTGATCCGTTAGGGTTGATTGATCCAGGTGACACCAATGGCGGTAAGGGTTATGTTGTCTATCAGTTGGTAGATAGAAAAACCGGTGATGTAAAATACGTTGGTATAACGGAGGCAGATCGATACGAACAGCGTATGGCGGAACACAGAAGATCCGGACGCTACCATGGAGGCCTCAGAGACGGCACAATAACAAATACCTCGACATATGGAGCGGCCCGCGGTGCCGAGCAATACCATATCGAACACGCAAACAATGGCAAAGGAACATTGAGCCTGGATTCCAGAGGAAAGCCGCTTGGAAAAGGCACCGAAGGAAATCGTGCGAGGTCATATGATCCTGCAAGAACTGACCTGCGCGCAACTGCATATAAGAACGAGTACGATAATGAAAGACGGCGCGTGACCAGCATTGGTCTAGGATGCAATTGAAAAACGGAGTTTCATTTTGTCTTCAGATACGAAATTGGCAAAAGACGGCATTGACTGGTTTCAGCGCAAAGCCAAAGGTATCGAAGCAGGAGATATTTTTTCAATTCCACTACCGGGGGGGGGGTATGGGTTCGGCCGGGTCATGAATACTCAGGATGGTGCCCGTATCGCCGAGTTTTTCCGTTTTTGGCAGGAGGATGACTCGTTTTCGGATGCTATCTCCGCGTCGGGAAGGCTGTTTTCACCCATCGGGATTTTTCTTGACGATATCGCCTATCGCAATCGAAAACGCCCATGGAAAGTCATTGCCAAAAACACAAGTTACTACCCCGACGATCTTTACGAAATACCATTCCTACTCGAAAAAGGTCCAGGGTATGATTATGGATACTTTACTTTGAATGAGAGGTATGAGCGTTTCGGACCTGTCTCGCAGGAGGATGTAGATAAAGGAAGAGTTTGTTCGCTTCTTCCACAACATCCTGACATGATTACCGAGATGGTTGAAGAATTATTGACTAAGCTTGGAATTCGCCAAGCTTAAATATGACATTGGTTGGGCGCTGATGACACAGGCGCCGCCAAAGAAGGCAAATGCCCTGTCGTTGGGCGTCGAAGACCATCTCTTGTGTCTCGCGCGGATATGACTCGCCCATCTGATTGGTCCGGTTTGATTGTTAGTGCATGAGCGGGTTCGGGTCTATCGAGACGATGGTTTTCGGTGTCGGCGGGCGATAGCCCAGAGCGCTATGCGATCGTCTCGTGTTGTGTAGTGTTTCCTCCATTTTTCGATCAGTATCTGCGTTTCTTGCAGGCTGTAAATGCGGGTATTGGGCACAACGCTCTAATGAGTCGATCAGGATCAAGATTTGTTCGGTTTTGGCCCAATCTGATTCTGACCCGTTTGGAAATCGGCGTCATATGTACTGAATGATCGCCTTCGTCCTTTCGAACCATGAAGGTGGGCAGCGCTGCGATACTTGAAGTCTCCGCGCTTCCCGCCTTCGCTACCACTGGTGACATCGTTGACGCGTCTCCAGATTCTCATCTTAGATGTCGCGGCGTTCTCAAGTGAGCTGTCGCGCTATAGGTTGCTCATGCCGAGTGTCTTAACTTGGTGGATTCGCAACGTGAATCCCCCCGCACCAGAGTTCTGCAACAGCGCCCGGGCGATATCATCAATTTGCCCCTTGAACCTCTGGTTGCTGTAGGAATTATGTAATTCGGACCCAAGCGAATCAGAGGTCCATGTCATGCCATCCGACTCCCGTTCTCACAGTCACGACCACGCCGCCGGGCGCGGATGTTCTCACGATCACGGTCCCAGACATTACCACAGCGAGGGCGGCAGCTGTTGCGGTTCGGCTATGCCGGAAGGCCCGGTGAACTCCGCCGGACGCAGCTTTCAGGTCAGCGGGCTGGACTGCACGGAAGAAGTCGCGATCCTGAACCGTGTCGTGGGACCGGTGGTCGGCGGAACCGAGCATCTGGCGTTCGATGTCATCAATGGCCGGATGACGGTTCTGGACACGGCGGGATCCGTCCCCGACGACAGAATCGTCAAGGCGGTCGCGGGCACCGGGATGAGCGCGCGGCCATGGAATGCGGACAAGGCCGAGGCCGACCGGGCTGCGCATCTCAAGCGGCAGGCCCGGTTCACCGCGGCGAGCGGCAGCTGCTGGGCGGCGGGTTTCCTCTGGCACCTTGTCGAGACGGGTATGAACAGCGCGCTCGGTCTTTTTGCAGGCCATGGTGAAGCGCCGATGCCCCTGATCGAGAGAGGGCTTTTCGGCCTCGCGATCCTTTTCGGGGTCTGGCTGGTTGCGCCCAAGGCGTGGTCCTCGGCACGCAGGCTCAGCCCCGACATGAATCTGCTGATGGTGATAGCGGTCGCCGGTGCCATCGGGCTGGGCGAATTCTTCGAAGCGGCAACCGTTGCCTTCTTCTTTGCGCTCTCGCTTTATCTCGAAAGCTGGTCGGTGGGACGTGCGCGCAACGCGGTTTCGGCACTTCTCGACCTTGCGCCGCCAACAGCGCGGGTGGTCCGTGCGGATGGTTCCGAGGCGGATCTGCCGGCGGCACAGGTTGCTGTCGGCGATCTCTTCGTGGTGCGTGGCGGCGACCGTATCCCGCTGGACGGCGAGGTGACCGACGGTATGGGCGCAGTCGATCAGGCGCCGATCACGGGAGAAAGTGCGCTGGTGCCAAAGGAACCGGGCGACGAGGTTTATGCCGGCACGATCAACGGTGAGGGTACGCTGACAGTCCGTGCGACCAAACCCGCCACCGATACGGTGCTGGCAAAGATCACCCGTATGGTGGGGGACGCTCATTCTCGCCGCGCGCCGGTGGAACAATGGGTGACGCAGTTTGCCCGCATCTACACCCCTGCGGTGATGATGCTGGCCGTTGCCATCGCCCTGCTGCCGCCCCTCGTGACAGGCGGTGCCTGGGGCTTCTGGTTCTACAACGCGCTGGTTCTGCTGGTCATCGCCTGTCCCTGTGCACTGGTGATCTCGACGCCCGTTTCTATTGTCGCGGCGCTGACGGCCTCCGCGCGGGCGGGCGTGCTGATCAAGGGCGGTGCCTATGTAGAGGCGCCGGGCCAGACAACCGCTCTGGCGTTGGACAAGACGGGCACGATCACGGAGGGCAGGCCGGAACTGGTGGCGGTGCATCCCTTCGGCGATACTACCGACACCGGATTGCTTACCATCGCCGCATCGCTTGAGGCACGGTCATCCCACCCGCTGTCACGCGCGATCCTTGAGCGTGCGGGATCGGATGTTACTGCCGCCGAGGATACGCGCACCGTGCCGGGCCGTGGGCTGGAAGGCCGGATAGGCAGCCGCAAGGTCTGGCTTGGTTCGGACCGTTTCGCCGCCGAAAGGGGTATCGGCAAGGCAATCCCTGCCGACCTGCGCGACCGGATCGAAGGCACTGGCGCAACAATGGTCGTCGTCGGCGACGACACCGGGGCGCTGGGCGTGCTGGAACTGCGCGACCGTATCCGGGCGGATGCCAGGCAGATTGTCGCGCAACTGCACGCGCAGGGCGTCAAGACCATTGTGATGTTGACTGGTGACAATGAACGCACCGCACGCGCAGTCGCCGCAGAGGTCGGCATCGACGAAGTGCGCGCCGAATTGCTGCCCGAGGACAAGGTTGCCGCCATTGAAGGACTGGTTGCCAGCCATAAGATGGTCGCCATGATCGGCGACGGGGTGAACGATGCCCCGGCCATGGCTCGGGCGCATTACGGTATCGCCATGGGCGCTGTGGGTTCGGATGCCGCCATCGAGACGGCGGATATCGCGCTGATGACCGACGACATCGGCAAGGTGCCCTGGCTGATCGGCCATTCGCGCCGGACCATGGCAATCATCCACCAGAACATCGGCATCTCGATTGCGACCAAAGCCGTCTTCGTCGCGGCGACAGCCTTTGGCATGGCGTCAATGTGGGGGGCGATCGCTGCCGATGTGGGCGTGTCACTGCTGGTGGTGGCCAACGCCCTGCGCCTGCTGAACACGGCCAGTCGCGAGGCGCCGGCAGAGGGAGGCAAAAGCAAGTGGATCACAAACGTAAAGGCGCCGGTATCTGCTGGGGAATGACCGTTGTCATGGTGCCGCCGCCGACCTTATCGGGCGGCGGCGCATCAGTTCAGCCTAGCCAGACGTCGAGGAACAACATGATGACCAGCCCGATGGACAGACCAAGGGTAGCCTTGTTCTGGTGCCCGTTCCGATGGGTTTCGGGGATGATTTCGTGACTGATGACATAAAGCATTGCCCCCGCGGCAAAAGCGAGGCCCCAGGGCAGCAGCGGTGCGGACAATGTGATGATGCCGGCGCCCAACAGTCCGCCGGCTGGCTCGACCAGCCCGGTAAACGCGGCGATGCGCCAGGCGCGCCATTTGGAATAACCCTCGCCGAGAAGCGACACAGCCACGGCCAGCCCTTCGGGTGCATTTTGCAGGCCGATGCCGATGGCCAGCGGCAAACCTCCATCCACGCCGCCCGACCCGAAGCCTACGCCGACGGCGAGGCCCTCGGGGAAGTTGTGGATCGTGATTGCAATGGTGAAGAGCCAGACACGCCGGAGCGAGGCGGCCTCGGGGCCTTCACGCCCGGTACGGAAATGCTCGTGCGGCAGCTTCTCGTTCATCAGGGCTACCGCGCCGATGCCCAGCAGGATCGCCACGCAGACGATTGCGGCGGGTGCCGGGCCACTGTCGAAACGCATCTCTGCCGCATCGAGTGCAGGAATGATCAGCGAGAAGAAAGAGGCTGCCAGCATCACGCCGGCCGCGAAGCCCAGCAAAAGATCCCGCGTTGCCCGCGAAGGGACGCGTCCGAACAGGACCGGAATTGCCCCGAACGTGGTAAGAGAGCCGGCGGCGAGACTGCCCAGAAACCCAAGGGCGACAGGAGAAAGCTCAATCACAATCTGCTCCAGGCTTGCCTGATGGCATCGGCAAACAATGTTTAAGAACGATCCGGAACCGAAAAGCCGAGTCGATCACAAAGGTTTGCTCAACGATGAAGGTTGCATAGTTTTCAATGCTATCCGGGTTTGAAATACTGCACAAAAGTGGAAGGGATGCGGTTTCATGTTTACCAGACGCCATTTCATCGGAGCGACTGCCGCTCTGTTTTCTCCCGCGATATCCAGCCCTGTCCTCGCCAGCTCCTGGCCGACAGAGGCTGAGAAAGCTGCCTGGGACGCGCAGGTGACGCCGCCCTTCTACGATCCGGCAACGACGAATCCGTGGGGACTGCATCCGCGGCTGTTGCCGCAGCGGGTGGAAGCCCGTGCCGGTCTCGTGCCCGGCGATATCCATGTCGACGCGGTCGCGCGGTATCTCTATCATATTGAGGAGGGTGGGACAGCCATGCGTTACGGGGTGGCTATCGGCCGTGACGGTCTCTATGAGCCGGGCACTTACACGATCCGGCGCAAGGTGGAGTGGCCCCACTGGACCCCCACGGCGGATATGATCCGGCGCGAACCAGAGATCTATGCCCAGTATGAAGACGGCATGGAACCCGGTCCCATAAATGCGCTGGGGTCGCGAGCGCTCTACCTTTATGTCGGTGATCGGGACACGTATCTTCGTATCCACGGTACTCCCTATCCGCGCTCGATCGGCAGCCGTGCGAGTTCGGGCTGCGTGCGTATGGTCATGCCACATATCAACGATCTTTATGAAAAGGTCGAAACCGGCGTCACTGCCTTTCTTTATCCGGCCGAGGGTGATGGACCCACGGCTGCACATAGCGGTACGGTCTGACGGTACTGTTTGCATCTCAGGCGGTCTCGACACTGCAAGCGGGATTGACGCCACGGCTGCCTTCGGAAGACAGCATTATCCTGTCACCGGCAGCGTGTTTTCCCGCGGCCTGCAGATCAAACGACCATCGATCGTGCGCAGCGGCAGCAGGGTTGTCTCCACCGGTCCGGCATGACTATACCAGTAGCACCCATCCTCGGGATTCAGGCGCACGGCCTGCAAATTCTGGTAGGGCGCCGCTTGTGCCGCCACCTGCTCGGGCACTTCCTCCAGGAAAAACGGCTGGGCTTCGGGGGACCGGCTAGGCGGTGCTGCGCAGGCTCCAAGCGCCAGCAACGCCGTTGTGCCGACAATGACCCTCAGGATTCCGGCCGAGCCATCATGCGTTCGAACTGATTTTGTATCATGCATTATTCACCACTTCCTCTGTAACTGACGAAAATTTTTGCCGGACGCTCGTCCACGAATAACTGCAGTATGTCCGATACGGCAATACACGGCCGCGTCATGTGTCATAGCGTTTCACCCGTGCCGGGGTCGTCGCGCAGACTCACCAGCTTCTCTTCCAGAAGAACTCGTGCGTCACTCAAACGTGCAAATGCGGTGCCGTCATCCTCACCACGCTCTGCGGCATCCGCAAGCAGGTTGTCTGACAGCGGATCGGTTGGCCTGCCGTCTACGCGCACTTCGTAATGCAGATTCGGGCCTGTCGCTATCCCCGTCGCGCCCACATTGCCGATGCTGTCACCTGCCCGACGCAATCGCCCACGGAAAGTCCGCCGGGCACGGCACTCAGATGGGCATAAAGGGTTGTGGTATCGGACCCGTGCGCAACCTCGACCACGCGGCCATAGCCACCGCGCCACCCGATGAAGCTGATGTGGCCGGGACCGGTTGCGTAAACCGGTGTCCCGCGCGTGGCCGCGACATCGACACCTGTATGCATGCGCACGTTGTCATAAATCAGGTGAGTCCCGCGCCCGAAAACCGAGCTGATTCGAGCCCCTTCGACAGGTTGGCCGAAGACACGCATCACCGCGCCATCACGATAAATCGTGGCACGGCCGGAGCCATCCTCGGACCAGACGACTTCGAAGAGCGCATCGCCAAGATCAAGCGCAGCGAAGGCCAGTTCCGGCTGATCTGTAATCTCATTTCCGGTCCATGCCTCGCGCCACAAAAGACGAAGCGTTTCGAGGACACCTTGCATCCGGGCCGCTTCAAGCACGCGGATCGCCTCGACCGAGGTCTCGCCGTGGAACGGCGTGTAGCGGATCGCGACACGCACCGCATCGCCATGCCCTGCCATGATATTCTTGACGGCCGGGTAGAAGGCACGGCACGCTTCGCAGGCCGGGTCAAAGAATTCAACGATGGTGACAGGCGCTTCGTCAAGACCGAGAATCGGGGAATATGGCCGAATAAGAGCTTCCGGCTGCTCGGAAGAGGCTGCAACAGTGGCAGCCGTGGGGACGGATCGTGTCGCATACCAAGCCGCAGCCGCAAACACGGCCAGGACAAGGACGAAGATCGACAGGATCAATGGGCGGGTCGACGTGCTGATCAACAATGCGGGTATCGTGCCCCTCTCATCCCTCGAAACACTCAAGGTCGAGGAATGGGACCGGATGATCGATGCGGACCTCAAGGGGGCGCTGCACGGTATCGCGGCCGTGCTTCTGCTCGGCCACACGGCGCATCAGTTCGACCATCGGCATGTTGGCCGCAAGGTCCTGAGACCGATCGGCGCGCGCAGCTTCAGGCAGGTATTCGAGGCCATCGCCAAGATTTACGACATGTTCCCGACCCAGGAATACCAGAACTTCTTCAAAGCCGCAGGATATGTCGCAGGTTAAAGGAGAAATGCTTTAAGCCCTGCGGGTGCATATGCCGAGCTATATCAACATGGCCGCAACCAGCGCTTCATCACCAGCTATAGCGAGCTCCATGAAAAGCCGGTCCCTTGTATCCATGATGTCCACGAAGCAGACGCCCTCGAAGCTCAAAGCCCTCGCCGTGCTTGCCGTAACAAGGCCGATGCCAACGCCTCCTGCAACAATGGCCAGCTGCGAGTGAACACGTGGTGCGCTTGCGGCGACGTTCAATGTTGTTCCGTGCTCGAATGCGAGCCGTTCGATTGCACCCATGAGCGACGGGCCCTGTTCACGCGGGAACAAAACGAAGGTCTCGGCAGCAATTTGTGCAAACGAGATCCGCCCGCTCTGCGCAAGCGGGTGATTAATAGGTAAAGCCGCAACGAACGGGTCGCGTCCAAGAGAATGGACCGGCATGTCCAGGAACGCTATCGGCGGATGCAGCAGGCCGACATCTATCCGCCCCTCGAGCAAAGCGGCCTCTTGTTCGGGGGTGGTCATTTCCAGCAGGTTTATTGGCTGCCCTGCAAGAGTCCGTAAAAGGCGTTGCAGCGCGCCGGTCAGCGCGGCGCTGACGAAACCGATCCGCACCACTGGATTGTTCTCAGCCACTCTCCGGACTCTGGTTTCTGCCCGGCTGAGCTGGGCGAGCACCTCCCGCGCTTCCTCCGCCAGAACGCGGCCCGCCTCCGTTAGTGCCATTCCCTTTGGCAATCGGTCGAACAGCACAAGACCGAGATCATCTTCCAGACGTTTGATTGCCTGTGTGAGCGGCGGTTGTGAAATATTCAGCGCCACGGCGGCGCCACGGACTGAACCGGCATCGGCGACGGCAAGGAATTGCCGAAGGAGCTTGTGATCGAGAGCGAGACGGGACTTGGATCGAAGCATATTCCGATAGGTAAACCAGATCAATTGCGTTGATAATAGTATTGGAATGATATCGCAAAAACCTCCATCTCTGTGCGCGGAAATTCAATTCGAAGTGAGCGTTATGCCAAACCAATCCACCAGGACTGCAATCCGTTCATCCTCCTCGCTCGCCATCTTCATGATAACGGCGCTCGCCGGATCGGCGACAGCAGATGTCATCCGCGAAGATTTTACGGTGCCTTCGGCTCCGGGGATCGATCTCTTTGTCCGGCAGGTGCAGGAGGAGGAGGTCGAGACGCGCCGCGGGCCCGTGCTCTTGTTGCATGGTGCACGTGTCGGCGGACTTGCTTCCTTCGACGTGGACGTTGATCAGTTATCACTGGCGGAGGATCTCGCGAAAGCAGGGTATACCGTCTACATCGCAGATTTGCGCGGCTATGGCCGCTCGTCGTTTCCACCGGCGATGCAGGGCCATCGTTTTGCCGCCCCACCTGCCGTGCCGACAGCAGAAGCCGTCGAGGATGTCAAGGTGGTGCTGGATGAGATCGGGAGGCGCCACGGGAGCGAAGCGATTGGCGCGATGGGTTGGGCCACGGGTTCCCATTGGCTCGCCGCGACAGAAGCCACGTATCCGGGCTCAATCGATTATCTGGTCTTCTACAACTCTGTCTACGGCGGACAGGGCGAA
Organism: Paracoccus alkanivorans; assembly: GCF_003697785.1. GTDB lineage: Bacteria > Pseudomonadota > Alphaproteobacteria > Rhodobacterales > Rhodobacteraceae > Paracoccus > Paracoccus alkanivorans. Next base: position 14,420 of record NZ_QOKZ01000007.1, read on the forward strand.
TGGGCTCTGACAGGGAGCTTCGCGGTAAAGGACGAACCCGCGATCTTCAATTATGACAGGTTCGGCGCCTATCGTCTCTCCGATGCAGCAAGTCTGATCGGGCGCTGGACCAAGGCGGAAGGAATAAGCGATGCATTCGTCGATCGTTATGTCGAGCTGGCAATGGAGGGTGATCCGGCCGCTGCAGAGCGTGATCCGGCAAGCTTCCGTCATCCCTCGGGTCCCATTGCCGATACACTGAAGGCTGTCAACGATGCGCCGCTCTATGATGCCGGGAAAATCCGCGCCAACGTGCTAATCCTCCGTTCGGGCGAGGATTTCTGGTCGCGCCCAGTGGATGTGGAGACTATGGTGGGCGACCTGATCGCGGCTGACGATGTCGCGGTTCACGAGTTGCCGGGTGCATCCCACTATGTGCATCTGGAGCCGGGCGAGGGACGCCTCTCGTTCATCAAGGTTCTGATCGACTACCTTGCTGACGGCACGTTGGACGAGGTCGGGAGGCAGACACCCAATGAGGTTCCGACCTGACTTGCGCGGTGGTCCTCTTCAGGGAAGCTATGACGCTCTTTCCAATTCTTCCGTTGATCCTGCCACTGTTTATCTCCTCGCACCCGCACGAAGAGATGGCTCGTTCAAAGCAGTGTCATCACGCCGCCGAAGTCGATGACTGCTGCGAGCCGCCAGCCAGCAGGCGTTCGTGATAGCAGCAGGTCTTTGGGAAGCCATTCGCCGGTCAGGATAACGGGCCGCATATTTTCGGAAGGCCGGAAGGGCGCTGCGCAGAAGCTCGGATAAATCGGCCAGAAGATGTGCCGGTAAACAATCATATCCGTCATTGCCCTCATTGATCGGAGGGAGATTTCCCGGCATGCCCGGCCTCATCATGCGCTGACGTGCTGCAGCCTCGTCGGCGAGGATGAAAGTGCTTTCGATAATGGAGGACGGCAGCGCGTCGGGTTTCTTTTCCGCCGGTCGCGATCGGGGGTGATTGACGTTCGATAAGTTTATACATATAGAATAATTAAGTTTAGACATAATGAAATATCGAAAATGGGGCATCCATGCGGCTTCTCAGCAACGCTAGGCTTGCGCGGATTGACGGGAAATCAGCGCATTACGCGGTGAGCGAACCAATGCCGCTGGTCAAGCGGGGCGACCGAATCGCGTGGATTGGCGCAGAGGATGCGCCGCCTGACGATTTCGCGGGGGCCGTGCCGCATGACCTGGGCGGGCGGACCGTCACGCCGGGGCTGATCGACTGCCACAGCCATATCGTCTTTGGCGGCGACCGCGCCCGCGAATTCGAGATGCGGCTGGAAGGCGTCAGCTATGAAGATATCGCCTGCAACGGCGATGGACGATACGGTATTACGGTCAGCACACGCCTGGTGCCCACGCCATCCAGATGGAGCCGGCGCAATCGACGCATCTTGCAACGGAAACTCCACCTTTCGACTATGACGAAGCCAAGGCAGAGGCGTTGAGAAGGCCACTGTGTGAAATTCTGATCCGGCTGGCCGCTTTGGAACAGGAGCTGGCAGCATGAGCGGTCCCTTGACCGGTATCAAGGTTCTGGACCTGTCGCGGGTTCTGGCCGGCCCTTATTGCACCGCGCTTTTGGCCGATCTGGGCGCAGAGATCATCAAGCTGGAGCCTCCTGGGGGCGACGATTACCGCCATATCGGCCCCTTCAAGAATGGCGAAAGCGCGTTGTTCACGCTGAACAACCGCGGCAAGAAAAGCCTGTCACTTGACCTAAAAAATCCGGCGGATCTGAAGCTCGCCCAACAGATTGCCACCCATGTCGATGTGGTGGTCGAGAATTTCCGCCCCGGCGTGGCCGACCGGCTGGGTCTGGGGGCCGAGACGCTGCGCGAGGCCAATCCCGGCCTGATCTATTGCTCGATCTCGGGATTTGGGCAGGACGGTCCGTTCCGCGACCTGCCGGCCTATGATCTGGTCGTGCAAGCCATGTCGGGATTGATGGCCGCAACGGGCGAAGAGGGTGCTGCGCCGCTCAAGACCGGCGAAAGCATGGCGGATCTGATTGCCGGGCTGTTCGCAAGCTGGTCGATTACTGCCGCGCTGGTCGGCCGTCAGGCAACCGGGCAGGGCACCACGCTCGATGTTGCCATGTATGACGCGCTGTTTTCGATGCTGACGACCAGCCACGCGCTGTATCTTTATGCCGGTCAACTGCCGCAGCGTGTCGGCAACCGTCATCCGCTGTCCACGCCCTTCGGCTGTTTTGCGACCCGCGATGGACAGGTGGTGATCGCGGTTTTGAATGCCAGCCAGTTCGGACGGCTTGCAACGCTGATAGGAGCGCCGGACGCAGCCCACGACCCGCGCTTTTCCAGCGACGAAAGCCGCACCGCGCATGAGCCTGCCCTGAAGGCGCTGATCGAGCAGTGGTCGAGCGGTCTGACCACCGAACAGGCCGTCGCGGCATTATCCGGCGTGGGACTTCCCGGCGCACCGATCTGGAACATTGCCCAGGCCGCAACCAGCGATCACGCTGTGGCGCGTGGCCTGATCAACGATCTGCCGCATCCGCTATTGGGCCGGGTGCCCGTAGTTGGCCAGCCGGTGCACTTTGATGGGCAGAAGCCGGTGGCCGCGACTCCGGCCCCGTGCCTCGGCGGCGATCTGGAAACAGTTCTGGCAGAATTGGGGTTGGAGAAAAGCGTATGAACGATGATTGGTACATGCTGGCCGAGGAAGAACGGCTGTTCTGCGATGTGCTGGCCCGACTATGCGCCGACCGGATCGCCCCGAAGGCCGCTGAAACCGATGAAACATCAGCCTTTGTCCGCGCTCAACTGACGCAGCTAGGCGAAGTTGGCATGATGGGCGCCAACCTGCCCGAGGAATATGACGGCAGTGGAATCTCGGCGCCCGCCCTCTTGCGGGCGGTGGCGATCGTTGCCGGCGCCTGCGGCTCCACCGCCTCGGCGCTGACCGCGCATTATCTTGCCACGGACTCGATCCTGATCGGCGGGACTGACGCGCAGAAAAGGGCATGGTTGCCAAGGGCAGCCGCAGGGCAGGCCCTTGGCGCATTCGCTTTGACGGAACCCACCGCGGGTTCGGACCCTGCCGACATGAAGACGCGAGCGCGCCGACAGGCCGATGGCTGGCATCTGAAAGGCACCAAGTGTTTTATTTCCAATGGCGGGGTGGCGGATTTCCTCATCGTTTACGCAGTGACCGATCCGGAAAAGGCGCATCATGGCATTTCGGCCTTCATTCTGCCGAAAGGCACTGCGGGGCTGGATGCCGGTCCGCCGGAACGGACGATGGGGCTGAAGGGGGGACATGTTTTTACGCTGAATATCGATTGCCAGCTGCCTGAAGCCGCGCTGCTGGGTGAGGAGGGTCGTGGCTTCCGTACCGCAATGCAGGTGCTCGATAATGGCCGAATCGAGGTGGCCGCCCAATGTCTGGGCATGGCCGAGGCCGCGATGCAGGTCGCATGCGAATATGCGAAGGACCGGGTGATTGGCGGGAAAGCCTTGACTGATCGGCAGGGTATTCGCTGGATGATCGCCGATATGGGCGTAGCCTATCGTCAGGCGCTGCTCCTGGCGCAGGACGCTGCGCGGCAACGTGACGCAGCCCATCATAGCGGCGGGCGGTTTTCGCTCGCGGCGTCGATGGCCAAGCTGGCGGCATCCGAGGCAGCGGGGCGCATCGCCGACACCGCGCTGCAACTGCATGGCGGCTATGGCTTTACCCGGGACTTTCCTGTGGAACGAATTAATCGCGATCTGCGAATCATGCGCATCTATGAAGGATCCAGTGAGATCCAGCGTAACATCATCTCCGGCCAGATGCTGGCCTGACCATCGGAGCGAGACATGGACAGTCCCCGTCACAACTGCCGCGACATCCATGCTGTGACCGGCACCAAGATTATCGAGAAAAGCTGGCTGACCGAGGCGCCGGTGCGAATGCTGATGAACAACCTGCATCCCGAAATGGCCGAGAACCCGCATGAACTGGTCGTCTATGGCGGCATCGGGCCTGCCGCGCGAACATGGCGCGATTTCGACCTGATCTGCTGCGACGGCAGCAAGGATGCCGATGCACGGATCGTGCGGGTGCTGTGGAACGACCCGGCAGCAAGAGTGATGCGTCACGCCGATGCCGGTTACGAGATTGCGTTGCACTGCGCGAAAGAGCATCAACTGAATCTGCCCGGTATCCTGTAACGCCGAGTCGATGCGGCACTATCATTGGCGGTAGTGCCTTGAACGGATAATAGACCGAAACTACCCAACAAGGAGACTGACATGACCCTGAAGACCACCCTGAAAGGCGCCCTGCTCGGGATCGCCGCACTAGGCCTGGCCGCGCCCGCCATGGCCGACCAACTCGCCGACATCAAGGCCGAAGGCAAGATCATCACCGCGACCGACATGCATTATGCGCCCTTCGACATGCTGAGCAACGGTACATATGAGGGCATGACCAAGGACCTGTTTGACGAGGTCGCCAAGGAAATCGGCGTCGAGCCTGTCTATCAGGACATTCCCTGGACGGCCGAACTGCCGGGGCTGGAAGTCGGCAAGTTCGACATCGTCATCGCTCCTGTGACGATTACCCCCGAACGGCTGGAGCGTTACACCTTCACTCCGCCGATTGCCGATGCGACAGTCTCGCTGGTGAAGGCCAAGGGCAATGACGATCTGCAGAAGCCCGAAGATATCGCCGGCAAGACCGTAGGCGTTCAGCAAGGCACGGCGCAGTTCCGCCAGCTTCAGGCCTATGGCGAAGAGCTGGGTGGAATCACCATCAAGGAGTATGGCACCACCGACGAAGCATATGCCGATCTGGCTGCGGGCCGTCTGGACGCTGTTGCAGGATCGCTTCCGAACCTGACCTATCTGGTAAAGAACCGCCCCGAAAGCTTCGCCCTGTTCGAGCCTGCGCAATTCGGTGAACCCACTTATTTCGCATGGGTTCTGCGCAAGGAAGAGGCCAGCGAAAGTTTTGCCAAGGCCATTGAGGACGCCATCGCCAAGATGACTGAAGATGGCCGCATCAAGGCGATCCAGGAAAAATGGCTGGGCAGCTATACCGAACTGCCGCTGACCGCATCCGCCAACTGATTTCCTGCCGGGCGGCGTTTTGAACCTGCCCGGCCTCTCGATCAAACGGAGTGGCGATGTTCTCTATCGAGACATTCTTCGACAGCTTCGGCCCGCTGTTCTGGGCGGCGCGTTATACACTGCTGGTTTCGGGCCTTGGCATTGCGCTGGGGCTGGTGATCGGGGCTCTGATCTGTGCCGCCGGCCTGTCACGCTGGACCGCTGCACAGCGTTTCGCAGCGATCTGGGTCAGCTTCCTGCGCGGGGTGCCGTTGCTGGTCCAGCTTTTGCTGATGTATTACCTGCTGCCGGTCATAGGTATCAACGTGCCTGCCATTGCCGCAGCCGTCATTACCGTCGGCATCTGTGCCAGTGCCTATATCAGCGAAATCTGGCGTGGAGCGATCGGTGCCCTGCCCAAAGGCCAGTCCGAGGCGGCAATCGCCATAGGCATGGACCCGCGTAACGTCTGGACCCGGATCATCCTGCCACAGGCGGTTGTCCTGTCGCTGCCGGCGCTGGTCAACGAGCTGATCCTGCTGGTCAAGGCTTCCTCGCTGGTGTCTGTCGTCGGTATTCTCGAGGTCACCCGCGCCAGTCAGGCGCACGCTGCCACGACCTTCCGCCCGCTGGAGGTTTATCTGGCCGCCGCCTGCATTTACCTGCTGATCAATCTGTGCCTTGCCGGGCTTGGCCGCTATCTCGAACACAGGACGGCCGTCTGATGGAATGGAGCATTTTTCAGCAATACGGCCCTATGTTGCTACGCGGCTTTCAGATTACGGTTTTCTGTTGGCTGTTCGGCACGATCTTCGGGATGATTCTTGGCCTGCTCATCGCGCTGGCGCAGCGTTACGGCGTCAAGCCTGTTCGCTGGCTGCTGCAGGCCTATATCGAGATCATTCGGGGCACGCCGTTTCTGGTGCAATTATTCGTGCTGTATTACGGCGGTCCGCTGATCGGACTGCGGCTGGACGCGTTGCCGGCCGGGCTGTTGGGTCTGACTATCTATGGCAGCCCGTATTTCGCGGAGATCTTCCGCTCGGCCTTTCGCGCCGTTCCGCATGGCCAGATCGAGGCAGCCCGGGCCATCGGAATGGCCGAGGTCTCGATCATCCGCCGCATCCTGCTGCCGCTCGGGCTGGTGTCGGCCCTGCCGGCGCTGGTCAATTTCTCGATCATCCTGACCAAGGAAACGGTGATCCTGTCGATCATCACGGTTCCCGAACTGATGTATCAGGTTCAGCGCATGTCTACGGAAACCTTCCGCTATCTGGAAGCGAATCTTGTTCTGGCGCTGTTCTTCTGGGCCTTGGTCGAACTGATCTCGCGCGTCGGCCGCCGGCTGGAAATCCGCATTACGAAACATCTTATCGAAAGGACCTGAGATGGTTCAGGCATCCTCTGTCGAGATCCGCAAGGTGAACAAGTTCTACGGCCCGTTTCAGGCGCTTAAGGATATTGACCTGTCCGTGCCGCCGGGCAAGGTCACCTGCCTGATCGGACCATCCGGCTCCGGCAAATCCACGCTGCTGCGCTGCATCAACTTCCTTGAGGAATACGATTCCGGCGAAGTTCGCATCGACGATCAACTGATCGGCTATGAAGTGCCGGGCGGGCGCAAGATGCCGGCCCGCAAACTGCGCGAGATGCGCCGCTCGATCGGGATGGTATTCCAGCAGTTCAACCTGTGGCCGCACATGACCGCGCAGGAAAATGTGGCCGAGGGGCTGATTCGCGTGCGGGGCCTGCCCAGGGCCGAAGCCGCCGACCGCGCAGTCGAGGCATTGCGCAAGGTGGGGCTGGGCGACAAGATGGCCAATCACCCGGCGCGGCTGTCGGGTGGGCAGCAACAGCGCGTCGCGATTGCCCGCGCCATCGCGATGGAACCGCAGCTGATGCTGTTCGATGAACCGACCAGCGCGCTGGATCCCGAACTGGTAGGCGAAGTGCTGAACGTCATGAAGACGCTGGCAGGCGAGGGCATGACCATGGTCGTCGTCACGCATGAAATGGGCTTTGCCGCCCATGTCGCCGATCAGGTCGCCTTCATGGAGGCAGGCGAGCTGGTTGCCGTCGATGCTCCGGCCCGCATCTTGCATCAGCCCGAAGATCCTCGCATTCAGGGTTTTTTGCGGACCTATCACGAGCGAAATGCGTTCTGATGATCAACGGGCAGCCCCATCGCGATGGGCTGCGCGCCTTGCGCATCTGGCCGGAAGTCTGGGTGTCCTGGATGAGCGTTTGTGCCGTTGCCCGGATGACTGGCCCCGATTGGTGCCAGCCGCAACCTTGCATGGTTGGAAGCACGGGCTGATCCATGAGAGCACGGGCAGGGCGGTTCAGGATGTAGCGTGCGGCGATTTAAGACTTGAACATCTTCGAGCAGGATTAGAGCGCGTCGCGTTTGATCGGTTTTGTATCCGGCGGCTTTGAAGAAGTTGTGGCATTCCTCTTCGCTGAACAGATCGCAGGCCTGTCCGACATCAGAGCTTGCGAGCTCACTGTGACCAGGAGATATCGACCACCCGTCTGATCTCGTCGATCATGTGCATCATCTCCAAAGTTGCGGTCAACGGCCTCTGACCAGCCTCAAAGCGACCATCGGCGATGCAGCGCGCGACCTCTGCCGCCTCGAAATACAGCCCCTCGAAATGACGACCGGCGGGTTCCTCATAACGCAGGCATGTTGAACCATCCGCCGAGATAAGTTCGAACGGGCCTGGCAGATTGAATTCCGATCCGAACCGGATGGTTGCCTCTGTGCCGACGATGGCGGCGTTCGTCGGGGTAAGGCCGTAAAGCGTCGTCGACATGGTGCCATGATTTCCGGCTGCGTTCGCCATGGCGATCGAGAGCTGCCCATGCACCCCACTCGGGTCGTCCTGTTTCAGGCCGACCATCTGCTTGGCCGGTCCAAGAAGCTTTGACAGGAGTGAAATCGGGTAAGTGCCCAGATCAAGCAGTGGACCGCCTGCCAATGCCGGGTTGAAAATACGGTGATCGCGGGTGAAATATTCGCCATATTCGGTATGGATCGACTTGATCTCGCCCAGGACTCCCGCGTCGAAAAGCTGTTGCAGCACGTCGAATTTCGGCAGGAAATAGGTCCAGAGCGCTTCGCAGAGGAACAGTTCTTTCTTGCGAGCCACGGCCACCATTTCGGCAGCCTGCGCATGGTCAAGCGCCATCGGCTTTTCAACCAGCACATTGCGCCCCGCGTTCAGCGCCAGCAGGACATGAGCATGATGCGTGTTATGCGGTGTGGCGACATAAATCACGTTAAGGCTGTCATCCGCGACCAGTTCCTCGTAACCGCCATATACGTGCGTGATATCCCAGTTGCGGGCGAAGGTGGCGGCCTTTTCCGGGCTTCGGGAGCCTACGGCAGCAATCTCCTGTCGCGTATGAGCGCGGACGGATCGAATGAATTGCTCGGCGATCCAGCCGGAGCCAAGAATGCCCCAGCGAAGCGCCGGGGCCTGCATCGGGTCAGGGACGCGCGAGGCAGGCAGGGCATTCGGAAAGGCCATCAGACAATCTCCCATGCGCGGGATTGCAGCGAGCGTTCCATTGCATCCGCGATCCGCATGTTTTGCAGGCCAAAGGCAAAATCGGGGTCACAGCCATTCTGTCCGCATATACCGGCGATCAGATCATGGACCTCGATTACCTTGACGTCGAAATAGCCCAATCCGCCGCCGCCAAAATCGAAAGGGAAAAAGGCGGCGAATTGCGGCACCTGTGATCCGGCAAGCAGGGTCTTGAAGCCCCGGTCGCGTTTGTCATCGCCGAATCGTGCGACTTTCAACTCGTTGAAGCGTTCGCCATCCATGATGATCGTTCCTTCGGTGCCCGAGATTTCCCAGTAGATGCCGAACACCTTGCCCGCCGCGACGCGGGACGCCTCGATCGTGCCGCCGGCGCCGCTGGCAAAGCGGATCATCGTCTGGATCTGGTCTTCGTTCTCGACTTCGCGCCGGGGCGCGCCGGGATCGGCCTTGGCACTGTAGCTTGCAGCACCCTGCGGCACGGGTCGGGTCGGGAAATATGTCTGTGCTTGCGCAATCGCGCTTTCAATATCGCCCATCAGGTATTGCGCTACCGAAATAACATGGCTGCCCAGATCGCCGAGCGCACCGGATCCGGCCTCCTTGCGGGTGCAGCGCCATGAAAACGGAAGGTCGGGATCGTTGAAGAACCCCTGATCGAACCAGCCACGGAAGCGCATCGGGGTGCCGATCTCTCCGGCCTCGATGATCTGCCTGGCCAGCATCGCGGCGGGTGTCTTGACGTTGTTGAAGGCAACCATTGTCTTGACGCCTGCGGCATTGGCGGCGGCGGTCATCTCTTCCGCCTCGGCCACCGTCACGGAAAGCGGTTTTTCGCAATAGACATGCTTGCCCGCCGCAATCGCCGCCAGGGCCATCTCGTGATGCAAGGCGTTCGGAGAGGTGATGTCGACCACATCCACCTTTGGGTCGGTCACGAGGTTCCGCCAATCTCCCGTCCAGGTCTCGAAGCCGAAGCGTGCGGCAGCGTCGGCAGCGAGTTCTTCGCTCACATCCGCCAGTTTATAAAGATGGGGCACGGCGGGCAGATCCTTGTAGAGCATTCCCGCGCGGCGGAAGGCGTCGGCATGGGCCTGCCCCATGAAGCCCGATCCGATCAGGCCAATATTGAGTTGTTGCTTGGTCATCAGAACTCTCCGGAAATGTGGCGGAATACGGTTTCGACATGGCGAATCGCGCGGGTGACAGCAGGCAACGGCGGTGCCTTGGCCGGATCCTGCTCGGCCTCTACCACCATCCATCCCCGATAGCCGCTGTCGTGCACAAAACGCGCAACAGGAGCGAAATCAACGCAGCCGTCACCCGGCACGGTGAACATGCCTGCCCGGACGCCGGTATTGAAACTGGCATCGCGCGAGCGGATATCGTCCATGACCTGACGTCGAATATCCTTCAGATGAATATGCACGATCCGGTCGCCATGACGCTCGATCAGCCTGGCATGGTCAAAGCCGGCAGCGGCGGCATGGCCTGTGTCCAGCAAAAGGCCCAGTTCCAGCCCGGCATGGTCAAGAATAGCGCTGATCTCGGGTAATGTTTCGGCGACCATCATCAAGTGGTGATGATAGGCCAGCCGCAGCCCGTATTCACCATGCAGCCAGCGGGCGAATTCCGTCAGACGCCGCGCATAGCCGGGCCGGGCATCCTCATCCATTACCAGCCGCCGCGACATGGGTTCATTCAATGGCGCCTCGCCCGTCATCATCGCGACCTCGCCATAGACCATGACATCGCAGCCCATTTCGGTCAGCAGCGACGCATGTGCCTGCGCGGCGGCGCACTCGTCCGCGGCGTTCCGCGTGGCAAGCTTTCCGGAATACCAACCTGACGCGAGGTTCAGATTTTCCGCTGTGAGAAGAGGCGCGAGCTGCCCGGCTTCTCGTGGAAACAACCGCCCGAGTTCTACCCCCTGATACCCGGCCCGCGCCGCCTCCTTCAGGCAGGTCTCGACCGGAGTGAGGCCGCCCAGATCCTCCAGAACGTCATTTGTCCAGGATAGCGGGCTGACCGCCAGACGCACCCCTTTTGGCAGGAACTCCATCGCTCACCTTCCCTGAGCCGGGGACCAATCGGGTCCAAAAGCGATGGCCTGACCCGTCTGCGCGGATTGGGCGGCAGCCTCGACCAGCCGTTGCGCCTCCAGACCGTCTCCTATTCCGGCAAGTGGCTGGGTGCCGTCACGCAGCAGGGCGACGAAGGCATCCATCTCATCGCGATAGGCCTGCGCGAAACGTTCAAGGAAATAGTTCTCGGGCGGGGCGGTCCTGCATCCTTGCGGGTCACAGATACTCAGCGTGGATTGAGGCTGGTTCCCGACTGTCAGAACTTCCCTGGCGCAAAGTGCTTCCAGCCGCTGATCGTAGCCCATCGGCCCCCGTCGGCACGCGGTAATCTGTGCCATGCGCCCGGATTGGGTGGTCAGTGTGATCATCACCGTATCGACATCGCCAGCCGCGCCGATCTCGCCGGAAATCAGGCAGGAGCCGACTGCGTAAACGCTGGCAATGGGTTCCTCGAGAAGGTGCCGCGCCATATCGACATCATGGATGGAACTGTCGCGGAACATCCCGCCTGAGGTTTCGACATAGCTGCGCGGAGGCGGCGCCGGATCACGCGAGAACATCACCACCTGTTCCAGCCGTCCGCTGATGCCGGAGGATATGCGCTCCTTCAACTGCCGGAAGCTTTTGTCATATCGGCGCTGGAAACCCATCATGCAGGGAATGCCCGATTCCCGCACCTTTCGCACGACATTGGCGGTCAAGGCGAAATCCAGGCTGACCGGTTTTTCGCAGAATACTGCCTTTCCAGTTTCGGCGGCACTCAGCAGCAACCCGGCATGGCTGTCGGTTGAGCTGGCGATAATGATCCCGTCCACGCTGTCATCTGCGAAGACTTCGCCTGATCCGGCGATTTCAGCGCCGGTTCGCGCAGCAAGAAGATTGCGATGAGTGCCTGCCGCCGGATCGACCAGATAGGCCAGTTCCACATCGGCATGCGCGGCCGCATTGACCGCATGAATCTGGCCGATACGGCCCGCACCGAAACAGGCAAGCCTGATCATGGAATCCTCCTTTTCCACCTCGTGGTAGCCCTGCTTGCAGGATTGCGATTGCGAGTGCTGCCGCCAAGCGTCATTCTTGAAGAAATTTCTTCAAACGAGGTGACAATGGCGCGCAAAGCCACAGCGCAGGATGTCGCGCGCGAAGCGGGGGTCTCGGCATCCACCGTGGATCGAGTGCTTAACGGTCGCGGCGGTGTCAGTTTTGAAAAGGAACAGCGTGTCTATTCCGCAGCCCGCCGATTGAAGCTGGATCGCGCGCTGAATCCGCGCGATGCGAGGACACTTCGTGTCGCGGCATTCATTCAGCCGCCCTCGAATCCGTTCCACGCGGCACTGAAACGGGCCATCCAGGATGAGAACCAGGGGCCAAATCCGTTCAATATCCAGATCAGGGTGTTTCATCTCGATATGTCACGCCCGGCGGAAATCATCCGGAAGGTAAGTGAGGTCGGGCCTTCCCATGATGCGCTCATCATTTGCGTTGCCCATGACGAAGGGCTGGCGCAGGTGCTGAGCCGTTTCGTTGCCGCAGGTCAGCCGGTTGTGGCCTTGGCGACCGATATCCGTTGCCCTGGCGCGATCTATGTCGGCCCTGACAATTATCGCTCGGGGCGGCTGGCCGGAGAGTTGATGGGGCGACTGCTCGGGCGGGACGGTGGAGATGTGATTGTCATTGCCGGGCTCTTGACCATGATCGGGCAGCAGGAACGCCACGCCGGGTTCCGGGCTGTCCTGCAGGAGCGCTATCCGAATTGCCGTATCGTCTCGGTGCATGAAAGCGGGGAGCGGGGCGACAGGGCGGGCAGTCTCGTTCGGCGTGCTTTGCGGCAATGGCCGAAAATCAGAGGCATCTATAACCAAAGCGCGGGCGCGGGGCCGGTGGTCGATGCCTTGCGGGCCAATGGCAGGTTGGATGACATCCTGTTCGTTACCCATGAACTGACCGACAATCGCAGGAAGTTGCTTGAAGCCGGTGCCATAGACATGTTGATAGACCAGAACCCGAGACTTGAAGTTGAAGCTGCGGTCAAGGCGATTGCCGGCGTTTTCGGAAGGCTTGATCCACCGCCGGGCCAGACAATCACACCGGTCACCATCTTCACGCGTGAAAACTGCTGACGATCGCCGGGGTTGTTGCAATACATCATCATCTGAATGATGATATACATCATTCAATGTGATGGGGTGGCATCATGACCCGACCGACGATTGCCGATTTGGCCAAGGCCGCCGGTGTCAGCACGGCCACCGTTGATCGGGTGCTGAATGGCCGCCAGAACGTGCGCGAGGAAACCGTGCGCCGCGTCCATCAGGCTGCCGGAGAGATCGGGTATCACGGCGCGAATGTGATCCGGCATCGGATGCTGGCCGATAAGGCCCAGCTGCGCATAGGCCTCTTGCTGCAAAAACCGCGCCACGCCTTCTATCAGGATGTGCAGGCGATTTTCGAGGCACAGGCGCGCGCCTGCATGCAGCGCCGAGTCGAGGTCATGACGCGCTTTACCGAAACTGGCCAGCCCGAAGAGATTTCGGACATTCTTCGTAGCTTCAGGGGTCGCGCAGACGCGGTTGCCGCGACGGGGATAGATCATCACCTGGTCACCCAGGCCGTGCAGGAACTGCGTGGGGCCGGGGTTCCCGTCTATTCGCTTTTGTCGGATTTCGCGCAGGGCGTGCGTGAAAGCTATATGGGGACAAATAACCTCAAGGTTGGTCGCATCGCGGGCTGGTTCATCGCTGGCCTGTCGAAACGACCAGGCAAGGTTGCGCTGTTCATCGGCGGATCGCGTTACCACGGGCATGAGTTGCGGGAGACGGGTTTTCGCAGCTTTTTCCGCCAATCGGCGCCGGCGTTTCAGTTGCTGGATACGCAGATCAACCTCGAGACACGGCAGTTGACATATGAGGCGACGGTTAACCTTCTGGCCAGACATAGCGATCTGGTTGGGCTTTATTGCGCGGGCGGTGGCATGGAGGGCGCCATCGAGGCCGTGCGGGAGATGCGCAAGCCCGGTGATATGGTGCTGATCGTCAATGAATTGACGCCGGAGTCGCGTGCGGGTCTGCAAGACCAGACACTCAGCGTGGTTCTGTCAACGCCGGTGCAGCAGATTGCCGATGATCTGATAGAGATGATGATTGCAACCTCGGATAAGGGAATGTTGGAAACGCCCGGTCAGCGGTTCTTTCCGGCGCAGGTCTGGACTCCTGAAAGCGAATTCATGAGGTGATTACATCATTCTGATTTTATTTTACATCATGAATGATGTTTTCCGGTGACTCATTTTATTGACCGGTTGAGCGGAATCGGGAATCGTAATGCCATCGGCACGGGTAGGAGGCCCTGCTGCAATCTAGTGGGAGCCGGGCTGCTGCCACCGCGTTCAGCGGGTGGGTGAGTTTGTCCTTGTTGCACAGGCGGCGCTTATGTGCCGCGTTTGGAGGAGACAATGAAAAAAATTCTGCTTTCGACCACCTTGATCGCCGGGCTGGCCGGGACGGCCTCGGCCGAGAATATCGGCGTCAGCATGGCGCTGTTTGATGATAACTTCCTGACTGTGCTTCGGAACGGCATCCAGGACCTCGCCGACGGCATGGATGGTGTCGATGTCCAGATCGAGGACGCACAGAATGACGTTGCCAAGCAACTTGACCAGATCAACAACTTCATCGCCAGTGGCGTGGATGCGATCATCGTCAATCCGGTCGATACCTCGGCCACACAGGCGATGACCGATGCGGCAGAGGCGGCCGGTGTGCCGCTGGTCTTCGTCAACCGCGAGCCGATCAATGTCGATACGCTGCCGGAGGGCCAGGCATTCGTCGCCTCGGATGAGCGCGAATCCGGAACGCTGGAAACCATCGAGATCTGCGACCAGCTTGCCGGGGCCGGTAAGACCGAGGCCAATGTCTATGTCATGATGGGTGAGCTTTCGAACCAGGCCGCCGTGCAGCGCACAGCCGATATCCATGACGTGATCGAAGCGGGAAAATGTGCCGTGACGCTGAACATCATTGATGAGCAGACGGCCAACTGGAACCGCGACGAGGCACAGGACCTGATGACCAACTGGCTGACGACGGGCGAGCCCTTCGATGCCGTGATCTCGAATAATGACGAGATGGCGATTGGCGCCATTCAGGCCATGAAAGCGTCGGGCGTCAGCATGGATGATGTTGTCGTCGGCGGGATCGATGCCACGCAGGACGCGCTGCTGGCCATGGCGGCAGGGGAGTTGGACGTCACCGTGTTTCAGGATGCTGCCGGGCAGGGCTCCGGTGCCCTTGATGCAGCGCTGAAGCTTTCGCGTGGAGAAGAGGTGGAACAGAAGGTCTATGTGCCGTTCCAACTGGTGACACCCGAGAACATGTCCGAGTTCACGCAAAGTAACTGAGGCATGGCCTTGCATCCGGGCGGCGCGCAAGGTGCCGTCCGGGGATCGGCAGGCGAGACGTGTCTCGCAAGAGGGGATCAATCATGTCAGATACGTCGCACGGAGTCGGCGGACTGAGCTTTGATCAGTCAAAGCGCGGGCTTCCCGCAGAAGCAGGTGTCGCCATTGCACTTGTCCTGATCATTGTCGTGTTCGAATTGCTCGGCCGGATACTGATGAACGACAGTTTCCTGTTCAATACGCGCGAAAATGTTGACGCGATATTCAACATGGCGCGCCTGGAAATCATCATTCTGCAGGTTTCGATCATCGGAATCATCGCGCTTGGCGTGACGCAGGTCATCATTACCGGAGGTATCGATCTGTCATCGGGTTCCGTGGTCGGCATGACCGCGATGATCGCCATGAGCTTTGCGCAGGTGGGCGAGATCAACGGCCTGGAAAATACCCGTGCTGTCTTTTTTGACCTGGGCTGGGTCAATTTGCCCGTTATCATTCCTGTGCTGGTCGGGTTGGCCTGCGGGCTGTTGGCAGGACTCATCAACGGGCTGCTGATCGCCTATACCAAGATTCCGCCCTTCATCGCGACGCTGGGGATGATGGTCTCGGCGCGCGGAGTCGCAAAATGGTGGACGGCCGGGCAGCCGGTGTCTTTCCCGACCGGAGGCTATGCAGCTATCGGCAAGGGCATGATGCCGGTGGTGATATTCGTTGTCCTGGCGATCCTGTTCTACCTGATCCTGAAATATACAGTCTATGGCAAGCATACCTACGCGATCGGCTCGAACGAGGCGGCGGCGCGCATGTCCGGTATCAATGTCGCCCGCCACAAGGTTCTGGTCTATACCATCGCCGGGTTGCTGGCGGGTATCGCCGCCATCGTGCTGAGCGCAAAGAACCTGACCGCGCAGGCCGGCATGGGGGTGATGTATGAGCTGGACGCGATTGCCATGGCGGTCATCGGCGGCATTTCCCTGGCCGGTGGACGCGGGACGATCCTGGGCACCGTTCTGGGCGCACTGATCTTTGGCGTCATCATATCGGGTTTCACCTTCCTGAGGCTGGATGCCTATTACCAGGAAATGGTCAAGGGCGCGATCATCGTCGGTGCCGTCGTGCTGGACCAGTGGCGTCAAAGCCGCGCGGCAGCAAGGTCCTGAGGAGGATATCATGTCAAGCGATCTGCAAACCAACATCTCGGGCGCCGAGGCCCCGAAACCGCAGGCCGATCCGGGTGAGGTGATCCTGCGCACCGAAGGCCTGACCAAGCATTACGGCGGTGTCCACGCACTGATCGATTGCAATTTCGAGATCCGCAAGGGCGAGCATGTGGCGATCATGGGTGATAACGGAGCCGGCAAGTCCACATTTGTTCGCCAGATCACCGCGGTCGAGCAGAAGACGGCGGGCAAAATCTGGTTCAACGGCGATTACGTCGAGTTCGACGGACCACTGGCCGCGCGCGAAGCCGGGATCGAGACGGTGTTCCAGACCCTCGCGCTGGCGGATCATCTCGACGTGCCCGACAATCTGTTTCTCGGACGGGAAAAGCGGCTGTTCAATCTGGGACCGTTCTCGATCCTCGATTACAAGGCCATGCGCGAGGCGACGATGCGCGGGTTGGAAAAGACCGGGGTAAAAATCCCCAATATCCGCAACACGATCCAGAACATGTCGGGTGGTCAGCGGCAATGTGTGGCCATCGCCCGCACCGCGACCTTCCATTCCAAATTGACCATCATGGACGAGCCGACGGCGGCGCTTGGCGTTCAGGAAACCGCGCAGGTGGAAAACATCATCCGGACCTTGAAGGAGGCGGGCGAGCCGCTGATCCTGATCAGCCACAACATGCGGCAGGTGATGGATTTATGCGACCGTATCGTCGTCTGGCGGCGTGGCCGGATCTGCGCGAACCTGCGGAAAGAGGAAACCGACGGCGAAGACGTCGTTGCCTATATCACCGGCGCCAAGACGCAGCCGGAATATGAGATCGCAGCCTGAACCCGTTAGCAGCAGGAGAGCATGATGCAATTCTTGACGAAAGCTTTTCCCGCGCTGGCGGTGTTTGGTGCCGGAGTGGTTGTCGTGGGTTCCGCGATCACTGCTGGTGAAAGCGCTGACCGCAATATCTGGAGCCCGTCCGGGCCTGTCACCCGCGCCAATCCCGACGCCTACAAGTAGCCCGGCCGCGGGTTGCGCCCGCGCCGTACTCGACCACGCGGAACATGTGGCACGTCGGCGACAGCGCGGCGGCCTGTCCGCTACACCTCAAAGGTAAGATCATGAAAATCGCCCTCGACCCTTTTATGCATCGCCATCTGAGCCTGGAGAAACTACCCTCCAAGGTGGCAGAGCTTGGCTACGAGTGGATCGAACTCAGCCCACGCGCCGATTTCCTCGAATGGTTCAAGGCACCGCGCGCGTATCCCGACCGCGTCAGGTCCTTCAGGAAGGCGCTGAGCGACGCCAGTGTCGGTATTGCCAGCCTGCTGCCCATGTATCGCTGGGCCAGCAACGACGAGGAAGAGCGCAAGGCCGCCGTCCGGCACTGGAAACGTGCCATCGAGATCGCCGTGGAACTGGGCGTCGATACGATGAACAGCGAGTTCGGCCGCGGTCCGCATCCCGACAAGGGCACCTGCTATTGCTGTCATACCGGCTCGATGATCGAAGCCTGCGAGGATGCGTGGTGGCGGTCGATGGAGGAACTGGTGCCGATCCTCGAGAAGGAAGGCATTAACCTGCATATCGAGCCCCATCCCGAGGATTGGGTGGAAACGCTGCAACCTTCGGTGGATCTGATCCGCACCGTGAACTCGCCGCGCGTCAAGTTCCTGTATTGCACGCCGCATACCTTCTATTTCGGCGATGACACCGTGGCGATGCTGCGCGAATGCGCCGATGTGTTGGCCCATGTCCACATCGCCGACACTTTCAATCACAAGGCCAGCTCAGGCCTGCGCTATATCATCAACCCCCCGGGTTCGTCCGCCCGCGTGCATCAGCATCTGAATATCGGTCAGGGCGAGGTGCCATGGGACGACTTCTATCGCACGCTGGCCGAGATCGGCTTTGATGGCATCATGACCGCCTGCGTCTTCGCGTGGGAGGAAAAGGCCGACGAGTCGGGCAAGTTCATGCGCAGCGAGATGCAGCGCTATGTCGATCAATATTTCAAATGAGGCACAGGACATGACCGTCAAAATTGGCGTTATCGGAACAGGCATGATCGGCCGCGACCACACGCGGAGAATCCAGCAGGTGTTGGCCGGGGCCGAGGTGGTCGCGCTGAGCGATTATAACCCGGATGCGGCGAGGGCCGTTCAGGCCGATCTCGCGCCCGGTGCAAAGGTCCATGAGACAGGCGAGGGTCTGATCTCCGCCGGTGATGTGGACGCGGTGCTGGTCTGCTCGACCGGCTCGACGCATGAGACCTATGTGCTGGCGGCGATTGCGGCGGGCAAGCCATGTTTTTGCGAAAAACCGCTGGCGACGACAGCCGAAGGTGCGCTTCGCATCGTCGATGCGGAAGTTGCTCATGGCAAGCGGCTGGTTCAGGTTGGTTTCATGCGCCGCTACGATGCCGGATACCGAATGCTCAAACAGGCTGTCGATCATGAGATCGGCACCCCGCTGATGGTCCATGCCGCGCATCGGAACCCCACGGTGCCAGAGCAATATGTCACCCCGATGGCGATCCATGACACGCTGATCCACGAGATCGATGTGTTCCGCTGGCTGCTGGACGATGATTACGTTTCGGCGCAGGTCGTCTTTCCGCGCAAATCAGGCCATGCCCATGACAGGGTGGCTGACCCGCAGATCGTGCTGCTGGAAACGGCAAAGGGCATCCGCATCGATGTCGAGATTTTCGTGAATTGCCGCTATGGTTACGACATCCAGTGCCAGGTTGTCGGAGAGGAGGGGCTGGTCAGTCTGCCCGACCCGATGGCGGTTACCCTGCGCAAGGAGGCGCGGTTGCAACGCGAAATCCTGACAGACTGGAAGGACCGTTTCATCGACAGCTACGATGTCGAGTTGCAGGATTTCATCACCGCTGCCGCGAAGGGAACCGCCGCTGGCCCAACCAGTTGGGATGGCTATGTCGCAGCAATCTCTTCGGATGCCTGCGTCGAGGCGCAGGAGAAATCCGGCCAGATCATTTCCATCTCTCTGCCGGACCGACCGGCGCTTTACGACAGGGGCTGACCCATGCGTTTCGCGATCAATCATATTTCGGCACCGAAACTGCCACTGGCCGGGTTTTTCGCCATGTGCCGTCGCCTCGGCGTCTCGGAAGTCGAGATCCGCAACGATATTCCGGATGTTCTGGGAGCCATGACCCCTACCGCTGTCCGTGCCGAGGCTGCGGCACAGGGTATCACCATCCTGTCGATCAACGCATTGTATCCGTTCAACCTGTGGGCCGGCGATCTTCCCGACCGTGCGCAGAGAATGGCCGATTATGCGGCGGAATGCGGGGCGCGGGCGCTGGTCATGTGCCCGCTGAACGACGGGAACAAGGTGCCGCATTCCGAGGTGGTGAGGGCGCTGGATGCCATGAAAGACATCCTGCATGAGCGGAACCTGACCGGTCTGGTCGAGCCTTTGGGTTTTCCGGTCAGCTCATTGCGCAACAAGGCTGAAGCCATCACCGCCATCACCGAGGCTGGCGCAGACGGCACCTATGCATTGATGCATGATACGTTCCATCACCATCTTGCCGGCGAAGCCGGGCTCTTCCCGAACCGCACCGGCCTCGTTCATATTTCCGGCGTGACCGATCCGGGCGTGGAGGTTGACGATATGCTGGACGCGCATCGTGTTCTGGTGGATGGGGGCGACCGGCTGAAGAATATCTCGCAGATCAGGGCGCTTCTGGCAGGGGGGTATGACGGTCCGTTTTCATTCGAACCCTTCGCGGAAGAAGTTCACAACTCCGCCAACCCCGAGGCGGCGTTGCGTCAGAGCATGGATTTCATTCTGGCCGCTTTGGCTGAAGAGGGGGCGGCATGAAAACGCTTGACGTGATCACGATTGGGCGGAGTTCGGTTGACCTTTACGGTCAGCAGGTCGGCGGCCGTCTGGAGGATATGGGGAGCTTTGCCAAATATATCGGCGGCTCCCCGACCAATATCGCCTGCGGGACGGCGCGGCTCGGGTTGCGCTCGGCAGTGATCACCAGGGTCGGCGACGAGCATATGGGGCGGTTTATCCGCGAACAGCTTGCGCGCGAGGGCGTGGATCTGCGCGGCGTGGCGACCGATCCTGAGCGGCTGACGGCATTGGTGCTGCTGGGCATCCGCGACGAGGACAGTTTTCCGCTGATCTTTTACCGCGAGAACTGCGCCGACATGGCACTGAGCGAGGACGATATCGACGAGGATTTCATCGCCGAGGCGCGCTCGGTCCTGGCGACGGGAACGCATCTGAGCCATCCGCGCACCGAGGGCGCGGTGCTCAAGGCGCTGGAACTGGCGCGGAAGCATAGAGCCAGAACCGCGCTGGATATCGACTACCGCCCGAATCTCTGGGGAGTGGCCGGGCATGGAGAGGGCGAAAGCCGCTTTATCGAAAGCGCCAAGGTGACGGCCAAGCTGCAATCGGTGCTGCATTTCTTTGACCTGATCGTCGGCACCGAGGAAGAATTTCACATCGCGGGTGGCACCACCGATACGGTGGCAGCTTTGCGCGCGGTGCGCAGGGTCACGAAGGCCACGCTGGTCTGCAAGCGTGGGGCGGCGGGGGCGGTGGCTTTCGAGGGCGCGATTCCCGACAGTCTCGATGACGGCGAAAGCGGGCCGGGCTTCCCGATCGAAGTGTTCAACGTGCTGGGCGCGGGGGACGGGTTCTTCTCGGGCCTGCTGAAGGGCTGGCTGGATGGTGAAGGCTGGCCGACCGCGCTGAAATACGCCAATGCCTGCGGCGCCTTCGCGGTCAGTCGCCACGGCTGCACGCCGGCCTATCCCTCGCTGGCCGAGTTGGAATTCTTCCTCACGCGCGGGGTGATCCGCCCCGATCTGCGCAACGATCCGGAACTGGAGCAGATCCACTGGGCGACCAATCGCGGCGGCGACTGGTCCAGCATGCGGGTATTCGCCTTCGATCACCGGATTCAGTTGGAGGAAATGGCGGGCTACACGCCCGAGAAGGGCGGGGCCTTCAAGGAACTGTGCCTGAAGGCTGCGCTGCGGGTCGCGGACGGGCGGTTGGGCTATGGCATCCTTTGCGACAACCGGATCGGGAAGCGGGCGCTCCATGCGGCCTCGGGTACGGGGCTGTGGATCGGGCGTCCCTGCGAATGGCCGGGCTCGCGCCCGCTGGAGCTGGAGCCGGAACTGGGGCCGGATTGCGGCGGCTTGCAGGAATGGGCGCGCGAGAATGTGGTGAAGGTTCTGTGCTTCTGCCATCCCGATGACGATGCGGCCATCCGTGCGGATCAGGAGGCAACGGTCAAGCGGCTGTTCACGGCGGCACGGAGGAGCGGGTTGGAGTTCCTGATGGAGATCATCCCCTCGAAACTGGGGAAGATGGATGACGAGACCACGGCCACGCTGATCCGGCAATTTTACGCGGCGGGGATTTATCCCGACTGGTGGAAGCTGGAGCCGCTGAAGACGCGCGCGGCCTGGGCGAATGCCATCGCCGTGATCGAGAAACATGACCGGCATACGCGCGGCATCGTGGTGCTGGGGCTGGACGCGCCCGAGACGGAACTGGCCGCCAGCTTTGAAGTCGCAGCCGGGTTCGATCTGGTCCGGGGCTTTGCCGTGGGCCGGACGATCTTCGGCGAGGTGGCGCGAGACTGGCTTGATGGGCGGATCGGGGACGACGATGCCGTGACGCGGATGGCGGAACGCTACGCGCGGCTCTGCGGGATCTGGGATCAGGCTCGTATTCGGGCGGCAGCATGAGATTGGCAGGGAGAGGCAGGGGCGCCGCCCCTCTTGGCCTGCGGCCAATTCACCCCGAGGTATTTGGACAAAGAAGAAGGGGCTTGAGATGAGTGGAACGGTTCGACTAACGGCGGCTCAGGCCATGATGCGCTGGTTGTCAGAGCAGATGACCGGGGAAGGCGAGCGTTTCATCGAGGGGGTCTGGGCGATTTTCGGGCATGGCAACGTGGCCGGGCTGGGCGAGGCGCTGCACGGGATTGGCGAAGCGCTGCCGACATGGCGTGGACAGAACGAGCAGACGATGGCCCATGCCGCGATCGCCTATGCCAAGGGCAAGTCGCGCAGGCGGGCGATGGCGGTCACGAGTTCCATCGGGCCGGGGGCGACGAATATGGTGACGGCGGCGGCGCTGGCGCATGTGAACCGGCTGCCGGTGCTGTTCATCGCGGGCGATGTCTTTGCGAGCCGCAGGCCGGATCCGGTCCTGCAGCAGGTCGAGGATTTCGACGACGGCACAGTGAGCGCGAATGATTGTTTCCGTCCGGTGGTGCGTTATTTCGACCGCATCACCCGGCCCGAGCATCTGTTGACGGCGCTGCCACGTGCACTGCGGGTGATGACCGACCCGGCCAATTGCGGGCCGGTCTGCCTGTCCTTTTGCCAGGATGTGCAGACCGAGGCCTTTGACTGGCCCGAGGAATTCTTTGCATCGCGTGTCTGGCATATCCGTCGGCCCGAGCCGGATGCACGCGAGCTGGAAGAGGCTTCAGAGATGATCCGGGCAGCGAAAACCCCGGTGATCGTCTGCGGCGGTGGGGTGGTCTATTCCGGGGCGGAATCGATTTTGGGTGAGTTTGCGACCCGCCACAATATCCCGGTGATCGAAACTCAGGCCGGAAAATCGGCGCTGGCGCAGGCGCATGAGATGAATTTCGGGGCAGTCGGGGTGGATGGCTCGGCGGCGGCGAACAGGGTGGCGGGTGAGGCCGATCTGGTGATTGCGGTCGGGACGCGGCTGCAGGATTTCACCACCGGCTCTCGGACCTTGTTCGGGGAGGCGAAGCTGATCGGTATCAATGTGCAGCCCTGTGATGCCGCCAAGCATGGCGCGGTGAGCCTTGTCGCCGATGCGAAGGTTGCGTTGGAGAAGCTGACGGCGAAGCTGGGCGATTACCGCGCCGATGCCGCCGATCCGCAGGCGCGCGCCGACTGGCTGGCGGCGGTGGATGCGCATTGTGCCGAGTCTGCCGTGGGGAACGAGTTGCCGACGGATGCGCAGGTGATCGGTGCGGTGCAGCGGGCCTCGACCCCGGCCAGCATTGCCATGTGTGCCGCCGGAACGATGCCGGGGGCGCTCAAGCTGCTCTGGCAGCCTGCACAGGGCGGCTATCACATGGAATATGGCTATAGCTGCATGGGCTACGAGATTGCCGGGGCCATGGGGCTGAAGCTGGCGCAGCCGGACCGCGAGGTGCTGTGCTTCGTGGGTGACGGCAGCTACATGATGGCGAATTCCGAACTGGCGACGGCGGTGATGCGGCGCATCCCCTTTACCGTGATCCTGACCGATAACCGGGGATATGGCTGCATCAACCGGCTACAGCAGGGCTGCGGCGGGGAAGAGTTCAACAATCTCTACAAGGATTGCAATGTCGAGGCGCAGCCGCAGATCGACTTTGTTGCCCATGCCGCCAGCATGGGCGCGCATGCGGTGAAGGCGGCGGGTATCCCCGATCTGGAGACGCAGATCGCGGCGGCGCGGGGCCGGGACATTCCGACCGTGATCGTGATCGACACCACTGCCGTTCCGGGGCCGGGCGACGGTTTGGAAGCGGCAGGCCATTGGTGGGATGTCGCCGTGCCGGAGGTGGGCGGCAGTGAAAAGCTGAAACGGGCCTATGCCGAATACCTGGATTATGCCGCACGGCAGAGCCTTGCGAATTGAGGGGGACGCGATGATTTTCTACGGCACCAATCCGATTGCCTGGTCGAATGACGACGACCACTCGATCGGCGATCATCTGAGCCTGGATGACTGCCTGTCCGATTGCCGCGAGATCGGTTTCGACGGGATCGAGAAGGGGCACAAGATGCCCTCGGAAGGCGCGGCGCTGAAGGCCGCGCTTGGCGCTTACGGGCTGCGATTTATCGGTGGCTGGCATTCGACAAATATTCTTGCCGATGATTCGACGCCGGAAACCGAGAAGGCGGCGATGGACGCGCATATCGCCATGTCGAAAGCGGCAGGGACGGATGTTCTGATCGTCTGCGAATGTTCGAACACCGTGCATGGCCGACCGGATGTGGCGGTGAATGACCGGCCCGTGCTGTCGGATGCGGAATGGGATCGCTTCATGGCCGGGATCAATGCGCTGGCCGAACATGCGAGCGCGCAGGGGATGCGTTTCTGCTATCATCACCACATGGGAAGCTGTGTGGAGAGCGCGGCGGATATCGACCGTTTCATGGCGGCGGCGGGGCCGAACACTCTGCTGCTGCTGGATACCGGCCATTGCCTGTTCGGGGGCGCGGATCCGGCGGAAGTGGCGCGGAAACATGTGGACCGGGTGGGGCATATCCATTGCAAGAATATCCGCCGACCCGTCATGGAGCAGGTGCGCGCCGAGGGGCTGAGCTTTATCGAGGGAGTGAAGCGGGGCGCCTTCACCGTGCCGGGCGATCCCGAGGGATGTGTCGCCTTCGAGCCGGTGCTGAAACTCGCGGCCGAACATGGTTATCGGGGCTGGCTGGTGATCGAGGCCGAGCAGGACAGCGCGATCCGCGAGCCTCTGCATTATCAGCGCATGGGCTATGAGGCGCTACGTCGCATGGCGGTCGAAGCGGGGCTCGACCGGGAAGCCGCCGCGTGACCATGGGCGAGGGGGCGCTCGCGCCCCCTCTTGGCCTGCGGCCAATTCACCCCCGAGGATATTTGGATGAAGAAGAAAGGGACGAGGATGAGTCAACTACTGCGGCGACCCTTTGGCAGCCATGGCAAGACCCACCAGATCACGCCGGCGGATGCGGGCTGGCGCTATGTGGGGTTTTCCCTCTACCGGCTGCGGCCCGGCGAGAGTGCCGGGGAGGCGACCGGCAGTAACGAGGTGATCCTGGTTATGGTCGAGGGCAAGGCCGCCTTTCACGCCGCGGATCGCGATTGGGGTGTGCTGGGCGAGCGGATGGATGTGTTCGAGAAAACCCCGCCGCATTGCCTTTATGTCCCCAATGGCGCGGAATGGCGCGCTGTGGCGGAGAGTGATTGCATTATCGCGGTCTGCGCCGCCCCCGGGCGGGGCGGGCATGATGCGCGGCGGATCGGGCCGGACGGAATTTCCCTGACCGAGCGCGGCAAGGGCGGCAATACCCGCTATATCAACAATATCGCCATGGAGGCCGAGGATTACTGCGACAGCCTGCTGGTGACCGAGGTGTTCACGCCCGCCGGGCATTGGTCCTCCTATCCCAGCCATCGCCATGACGAGGACGATTTTCCACGCATCACCTATCTGGAGGAGACCTATTACCATCGTCTGAACCCGGCGAATGGCTGGGCCGTGCAGCGTGTCTATACCGATGATGGCAGTCTCGACGAGGTGATGGCCGTGCGGGACCATGATGTGGTATTGGTCCCGCGTGGCCACCATCCCTGCGGTGCGCCCTATGGGTTTGAGCTCTATTACCTGAACGTCATGGCGGGGCCGCGCAGGAACTGGCGCTTCGTGCCGGCGCCGGAAGTGGAACAGCTCATGTGAGGGGTAAGGCTGCCCGTCTACGAGCCCGATCCCGGCACGGGGCTGTATTCGCGTTGTATCTGATGCAAGATCTGTGATTTTACCCTTCGCCCTCCAGAATGGATTCGATCAGGGTCAACCCCGTATCCACGCGGGCGGGAAGCGGAATGTTGCGATTGGCCAGAATGACAAGGCCCAGATCCTCGTCGGGGATGAAGGCGACATAGCCGCCGAAGCCATTGGTCGATCCTGTCTTGCTGAACAGCGCGGCGTGGTCCGATGTTTCGGGGGATGACAGCCGCGTCGCAGGCTGGCTTTCGGTGGTCATTTCCGGTGCATTCCCGGCCAGCAACTGATCGCGTGAAACCGGCCAGGGGTAGCGTTCCCAGATCATCGCCTGCACGAAATTCCTTGTGCGTGTCTGGCCCAGGTGGGTTTTCGCCACAGCCTCACGCAGGTCCGACGGGACATCCATATCGCCCAGGCTGACCCGCAGAAACCGCAGCATGTCGCGCAGGTCCGACTTGAGGCCATAGGCTTCGTCATCCAGCATTCCCGGATTCACCCGGATGGGGCTGTCATCCTCGCGCGAATAACCCCAAGCGTAGCTCGGCATGGCAGCCGTTGGCACATCGATGTAAACATTCTCCAGCCCCAGCGGATCCAGAACATGGGCTTGCAGTGCCTCGGCATAGGTTCCATCGAAAGCGTGAGCGGCAATGCGTCCCAGAAGGCCGATGCTGATATTCGAGTAAGATCGTTCGCCCTGCCCCGGCGCAGGCTGCCATTCCTGCAGCCAGCGCATCATCGTGCCGTCATCGCTTGCCTCATCCGGCACCTGCAGGGGTAACCCGCTGGTCTGATGGGTGGCGAGATCCATCAGTGACACGGAGCCAATTGCACTGTCTTTCAGTTCCGGCAGATGGTCCGCTACCGGATCCGCGAGTGACAGGCGTCCTTCCTGTTCTGAAAGAGCGGCGAGGATCACGTTGAAGGTTTTGCTGATCGAGCCAAGCTCGAACAGGGTATCCGCTGTAACCGGCCTTGCCTCCGCACGATCAGCTTTGCCTGTGGTATAGATATATTCCCGGCCCTGCCAGATCACGCCGACGGCGAGACCCGGAATGTCATGCTCCGCAATGACGGGGGCAAGAATGCCGGCCGTCATTTGTTGAAACTCGGCTTCGCTCATCGCCGATGCCGGCATGGCAAGACCGGCTGCAAACAGGCCAAGGCCCACGCATCCATAATTCATGCTAATGTTTCCGCTTTGTCTTATATCCGGTCGACGGGGTCTCGCCGACATATGCAGGGTTACGGCGAATTTGCGTCAAAGCACAAACGATCATATTTCAATTCGGCCATGAGATAATCTAATCTCGCTTCATGGATCGTCCTCAACTTCCCCTGAACGCCCTGCGTGCCTTCGAGGTGGCCTCGCGCCATCTGAACCTGACCCGTGCCGCAGTCGAGCTTTGCGTGACGCAAGCGGCGTTGAGCCATCAGATCCGAGGCTTGGAGGAACGCCTTGGGGTCACCTTGTTCCGCCGCGTTCCGCGCGGGCTGGTGCTGACCGAGGAAGGCATCATGCTGGCCCCGGTCCTGACCCGGATTTTTGACGAAATGTCCGGGACGCTGGACCGCTTTTCCACAGGACATTATCACGAGACCATCAATCTGGGCGTTGTCAACAGCTTTGCCGCGGAATGGCTGATCCCGCGCATCCCGGATTTCCAGCGGCTTCATCCTTCGATAGATCTGCGTGTCCATACCAACAACAACCGCGTCGACCTGGCGGGCGAAGGGCTGGATCTTGCGATCCGCTTCGGTGACGGAAGCTGGCACGGCGTGGCGGCGACAAGGCTGATGAGAGGCGCGATGATGGTGGTTTGCAGCCCCGGACTGGCCGACCGCCTGCGCAATGTCGAGGATCTTTTGTCTATGCCCTTGCTGCGGTCCTACCGCGCGAATGAATGGGAGCGGTGGTTCGCCATCCACGGCCTTCCGGCGCCACAGCTACGGGGGCCGGTCTTTGATACCTCTCTGGCCATCGCCGAAATGGCTGCCCGGTCCCACGGGGCCGGGCTGGTGCCTGTCGCGCTGTTTTCATCCTGGATCGAGTCCGGACGGTTGGTCCGGCCGTTCGAAGCCCTGCTTACGGCAGGCGACTATTGGCTGACACGTTTGCATGCCAATCCGGAATCCACCGGACAAGGGGCGTTCCGGGAATGGCTTGCGTCAAGCTTCGGGACGGAGGCATGATGAGATATTTAGGCCAGCGCATTATCAATAGCGATTGAAGCGGCCCTCAGTATTTCTGAGGCACATACAGTTCGCGTGGCAAGACCTCGCGCTCGTAATCGGGGTTGAACACCCGGTTGGGCAGCGTCACCTCCTCGTGCGGCACCTCGGTATAGGGGATCAGGCTCAGCAGGTGACTCATGCAGTTCAGTCGGGCGCGCTTCTTGTCGTTGCCGGGAACGATATACCAGGGCGCCTCGGGAATATTGGTGCGTTCGAACATATCCTCCTTGGCCTTGGTATAGGCCTCCCACCGGACGCGGGACTGCAGGTCCATGGGTGAGAGCTTCCACTGTTTCAGCGGATCGTGGATGCGAATCAGGAATCGCATCTGCTGTTCCTCGTCGGTGATCGAGAACCAGTATTTCACCAGACGGATCCCTGACCGGACCAGCATCCGCTCGAATTCGGGAACGTCCTGAAAGAACTGTTCCACCTGATCCTCGTCGGCGAATCCCATCACCCGCTCGACCCCGGCGCGGTTATACCAACTGCGGTCGAACAGCACGATTTCGCCGCCCGCGGGCAGATGCGGAACGTAGCGCTGGAAATACCATTGCGTCTTTTCGCGGTCCGACGGGGCGGGAAGGGCGACGACCCGGGCGACGCGGGGGTTCAGGCGCTGCGTGATCCGCTTGATCGCGCCGCCCTTGCCCGCCGAATCGCGACCCTCGAAGATCACCACCACCTTTTCCTTGTGATAGCTGACCCAGTCCTGCAGCTTGATCAACTCCGATTGCAGGCGAAGAAGCTCGTGGAAATATTCCTTCCGGGGCAACTGGTTGGGATGGTGGCTGCGATAGATGCGCTTGATCTCGGCCGAAAGGATGGCGTCCTCCATCTCGATTTCGACATCCTCGTCGATCGTGTCCTGAAGCTCGGCTTCCAGCCAGTCCCTGGGTTGTTCGCTCATGATCCTCTCCGGCGTTTCGTTCCCCCGTTTAAGGCGGAAATGTAACGGAATTACGGCCCCGTCCCGGGCATTCCCCGTCTCAGCGCCCGAACCTGAAGGCGCAGCCCCGGGTGACGGCCAGCACGAAGCTGCCACCGCTTCCGGAATCGACCGTGCCGCACCATTCGCCGCCCACGGTGAACAGGCTCCTCGTGCCGCTGGCGGGGCGGTAGGCGACCCGGCGGCCATTCACGTCGAACAGGTTCAGAACGCCGCCGGCATTGGTCGCATAATAGCCCAGAACGCCACCATCGGCCGTGATGATCAGCCGCTTTTCATTCGCCGGATTCGAGGGGCGGTTTTCCCATGCAGAAGGGGAGTTTGCCGTGTTCCCGGCCGAATTCCACGACGCATTGGGCGAGTTCGACGGCTTGGCAGGATTGTTCGCCGGATGGCCGGGACCAAGATCGAAAGGAAGCTGATTGCGGTCAAGGATGATCAGGGGGGCATCCGCGATGGCTGGTGCCGCGCCCATGATCAATGCAGAAAAAAGGGCTATGAGGCGAAGCATCGGTCCTCCCGGGGCGGATGCCCCAAATCTGCCCGAAGCCGTGTCGAAAAGCCAGCGTTCCGGATGTCACGCTGTGCGGAGCGCGGCAGTCAGCCTGTCCCACTCTTGCGAATTGCCGGGTATTCCAAGCCGCAGCCAGCGATCGGAATAGGGAAAGCGCCGGGTCCAGATATGTGCGCGGGCAAGCCGGTCCTGCGCTGTCGCTGCATCCCCGGTGTCATAGAGGCGAAACAGATGGGTGCCGCCAGCGGGCTGCCAACCCGCCGC
The DNA here is from genome assembly GCF_003697785.1 of Paracoccus alkanivorans. Taxonomy (GTDB): domain Bacteria; phylum Pseudomonadota; class Alphaproteobacteria; order Rhodobacterales; family Rhodobacteraceae; genus Paracoccus; species Paracoccus alkanivorans. Next base: position 44,205 of record NZ_QOKZ01000007.1, read on the forward strand.
CATGGCAAGGCGGTCAAGGCGCAGGCTTGCTTCCGAATGATACATTACCGCAGTGTCGGCCCAGATATGGTCGGCCATGGCGGCCGCGCCGATCTCCAGGGCGGGACCGCTGACGGACCATGGCCCCGCAGCCTCGGCGATCTGCCGAAGCAGGGCCGGCGCGGCGATGACAAAACCAAGGCGCAACCCCGCAAGACCCCAGAACTTCCCGAAACTTCGCAGGATGATGGCATTCTCCGGCAACAAGGGGGCAAGCGACAGGTCGGGGCGAGGATCGGCAAAGCTCTCATCGACGATCAGGTGGCCAGTTCGTGCCGCAAGCGCCGCAAGGGCTTCGGGCCGCCATTCGCGGCCATCCGGATTGTTCGGGTTGACCACGACGGCAAGATCGGCTCCGGCCATGTCCTCGATCCGCGCGGCTTCGCCGATCTTCCAGCCTGCGGAGCGCAGACTGGCGGCATGCTCGTTATAGCTGGGCGCAAGGATGGCGGCCCGTCCGTGCGGCAGAGTGCGTGGTATCAACTGAATGGCCGCAGATGCTCCCGCAACCGGCAGAACCAGCGAGGGATCGCAGTGAAACCAGCCTGCGGCCACCTCGGTGAGGCGGTGCCGTGCGGCGGCTGTTGGCAGGGCATGCCAGACATGATCATTCAACGGGGCGACAGGCCAGGGGCGGCGATTGATTCCCGTGGAAAGGTCAATCCAGTCACCGGCACCATAACGAGTCGCCGCCACATCGATATCGCCGCCATGGTCACGCTGCATCTTGTGCCTTTCTGACAGGTCGCCCCAGGGAACCGAAAGGGCCAGCCGGGGATTGTTACAATGCGACAGATATTTTCCCTTTACAGCAGAGGCAATCCGAACCACGATATATTGTAAGCGCTTCACGGCGATCCCGCCCGGTGTAGAGGTCGCCACAACGCTTAGCGGTCGAAGAATCGCTTTGGCAGTCAGGCAGGAGACAGGTATGGCACATACCGGCGAATTTATCCCTAGCGACGACATCCACCCTATCGACATCGTTGAAACGGTCGCCACGCATCACGAATGGGACTTCGACCGATTGGCCGATGACCAGATCGCGATGATCGTCGAAGGCCAGTGGCGCAGCTATTCGCTGACGCTGGCATGGTCCCCGGGCGAGGAGATGCTGCGCCTGATCTGCACCTTCGACATGGACCCGCCGGCCGAACGGTTGCCGGCGCTCTACGAGATGCTGAACCTTGCCAATGATCAGGTCTGGGAAGGGGCCTTTACCTTCTGGTCCGGTCAACGGCTGATGGTCTGGCGCTATGGGCTCGTGCTCGCCGGCGACAACCTGGCCACGCCCGAACAGATCGACGAGATGATCGGCAATGCGCTGAGCGCCTGCGAACGCTATTACCCGGCTTTCCAGATGATCGGTTGGGCCGAATCTTCCGCGACCGAAGCGCTGGACATCGCCATAGGCGAGGCCTACGGACGGGCATGAGGGGACATCCGGTCCCCGCATGACAGGAGGGGAGCGGATGAGCGATTTCGACGATATCAACGCGCGCGGCCTGGTCTTGGTCGGTTGCGGCCGGATGGGTGGCGCGATGTTGCGGGGCTGGCTGGCACAGGGCCTGCAACCCGGTGCGGTCACGGTGATCGACCCGAAAATTGCACCCGAATGGCTGGACATGGGGCTGCGCGTGAATGCGCCGCTGCCCCATGACCCGGCAGTGCTGGTATTGGCGGTCAAGCCGCAGATGATGGCCGATGCCTTGGGTGAATTGCCGGTGCTGAAGGATACGCTGGTCGTCTCGGTCGCGGCGGGAACGATGATTTCCACCTTCGAGGGGGTCTTTTCCGGTGCTGCCATCGTCCGGGTGATGCCGAACACTCCCGCAGCGATTGGCAAGGGGATTTCCGCGATCATCGGTAACGCGGTTGCCACGGCGGCGCATCTCGATCTGGCCGAGGCGCTGATGGCTGCGGTGGGGCGCGTGGTGCGCTTGGACAGCGAGGATCAGATGGACGCGGTTACCGGCCTTTCAGGCAGCGGCCCGGCCTATGTGTTTCACATGATCGAGGCAATGGCCAAGGCGGGCGAGGCGCAGGGGCTGGCCCCGGCGCTGGCGCTGGAACTGGCGCGGATGACCGTCGCCGGGGCAGGGGCGCTGGCCATCGATACTGACGAGGATCCGGCGGTGCTGCGCGAAAACGTGACCTCACCGGGGGGGACCACTGCAGCGGGGTTGAAGGTGCTGATGGATGCCGATACGGGGCTGCCGCCGCTGATAGCCCGAACCGTCGCGGCGGCGACGGAACGGGGGCGTGAACTGGGGAAAGGCGCGAAATGACGATCAGTTTCGACGATTTCCTGAAAGTTGATATCAGGGTTGCGACCATCATCCGCGCCGAACCTTTCCCCGAGGCGCGCAAGCCCGCCATAAAGCTGTGGCTGGACCTCGGAGAACTCGGCGAGCGCAAATCCTCGGCCCAGATCACCCGGCATTATCAGCCGGAACAGTTGATCGGCAAGCAGGTGCTCTGCGTGGTGAATTTCCCGCCGCGCCAGATCGGGCCGGTCATGTCTGAGGTGCTGGTTCTGGGTGTGCCCGACAGTGACAGTGAAGTGGTGTTGATCCGGCCCGATCTCGAGGTGCCGAACGGGGGGAGGCTCTATTGATGAAGCTCTTGGTGACACGACCGATGACCGAAACCGCGACGAAGGCGCTGGAGGCACGGTTCGATACGGTCTTTCGGGACAATACCCCGATGATCGAGACCGAGGCGGGGGCGGCATTGCGTGACTATGACGCGATTATTCCGACCTTGGGGGACGCTTTCACAGCCAGGACCTTCGAGGGTGACTTGCGCTGCCGGATCCTCGCCAATTTCGGGGCAGGGTATAATCATATCGACGTGGCGGCGGCGAAGGCAGCCGGGGTGGCCGTTACCAATACGCCTGATGTCGTGACCGATGCCACCGCCGATATCGCCATGGCGCTGATCCTGATGACCATGCGCCGCGCGAGCGAGGGCGAGAGATTGCTCAGGGCGGGACAATGGACCGGCTGGAACCCGACCCAGCTTCTGGGGGGCAATGTCACCGGGCGGACCGTGGGTATCATCGGCATGGGCCGGATCGGCAAGGCCATCGCCCGGCGGTGTCATCTGGGCTTTGGCATGCGGGTGGTATTCCACAACCGCTCGACGGTATCGGCGCTGGACATTCCGGCACGGCAGATGCCGGGACTGCACGAGATGCTGCGGGCTTGTGACATCGCCGTGGTGGCGGTGCCGGGCGGGGTTGGGACGCGTCACATGATCGGCAAGGCGGAACTGGAGGCTCTGGGCCACAGATCCTACCTGGTCAATATCGCCCGCGGCGATGTGGTCGAGGAGGCCGCACTGATTTCTGCCCTGAACGAGTGCGTGATCGCGGGGGCGGGGCTGGATGTCTACGAGCGCGAGCCAGAGGTGCCGCAAGCACTGATCGACGCTCCGAACGCCACGCTGCTGCCGCATCTGGGGACTGCCACGGACGAGGTGCGCACCGATATGGCGATGCGTGCACTCGCCAATCTGATTGCCTTTACCGAAGGGCAGCACCCTGGCGATCTGGTCAGCTGAAGGGGCCGCCGATGCTCTATGCCTATGTCACCCGCAACGGCCGGATCACGCGGCTGGAAAAAGGGGCCGATCTGGAGCAGGCGATCTGGATCGACCTGATCCAGCCCGGCGACGAGGAGATCGACAGTTTGCGGGCGATAGGCGTTCCCGTTCCCAGCCTTGCCGATATGGAAGAGATCGAGATCTCGAACCGGCTTTATCGCGAGGATGGGCTGGATTACATGACCGCCGTTCTGCCCGGTGAGCGTGCCGATGGCGACCGTGCGGCTATGCCCGTCAGCTTTATCCTGTCGATGCAGCGGCTGGTGACGGTGCGCCACCATTCGCCGCGCCCTTTCCTGACATTTCCCGACCGGGGAGAGCGTTCGACGCTTGGCTGCGGCAGCCCGGATCGGTTGTTCGTGGGGTTGCTGGAGGAAATCATCGCCCGGCTGGCCGATATCCTCGAAGGCTCCGGCAGGGTGCTGGACGACACGATGTCGGGAATATTCGAGCCCCGCGCCAGCAGCATGGGCTCGGATCGGCTGCAAGCCGCCCTGCAAAGGGTCGGGCACGAGGCCGAGTTGCTGGCACGGGTGCGCCTCGGGCTTCTCACGGTCGAGCGTATCCTCGCATTCTATACCGCCATCATTGACGAACGCCCCGAAGCAGAGCGGCTTCGCCCGGTGGTCCGCTCGCAATTCCGCGATGTTCAGGCACTTGAGGTGCATGCGGATTTCCTGTCTTCGCGGGTCAGCCTGACGGTGGACACGACGCTTGGCATGATCAATCTGCAGCAGAACAACACCGTCCGCGTGCTGTCGGTCGTGGCGGCATTGTTCCTGCCGCCGACGCTGATCGCCAGTATCTATGGCATGAACTTTACCGATATGCCCGAACTGGATCAGCCATGGGGTTATCCGATGGCGATTGGCCTGATGATCGGCACTGCGGTCGGAATCTGGTTGCTGCTGCGCTGGAAAAACTGGCTATAGGGTCCGTCCGGCCCGGCCGGAAGCGGCTGTAACCCTTCTTCTTTGTTCAAATACCTTCTTGTGTGCCTGCGGCACGAGACCTGCCGGTGATGTGGCAGGTCCCGGTTTGGGGCTCAGTGCAGCAGGCGCTGCTTGACCATGGCGCCCACGGCTCCGAAATCCATCTGCCCGGCATGGCGCGCGCGCAGTTCGGCCATTACGCGGCCCATGTCGCGGATACTGGATGCGCCCAGATCGGACACCACGGCGTCCACCGCCTGTGCGACCTCTGCGTCATCCAGCTGGCGTGGCAGGAACTCCTGCACGATCTTGATTTCTTCCTCTTCCTTCTGGGCAAGCTCCAGGCGTCCGCCTTCCTCATAGGCCTTGGCCGATTCCTGGCTTTGCTTGACCATCTTCGAAAGGATCGCAATGAGGTCGGCATCGCTCAGCCCGGCCTCGTCGCCGCCTTCTCCGCGTGCGGCAATCTCCCGATCCTTGATGGCCGCAGAGATCAGGCGCAGCGTCGAAAGCCGCGCGTTGTCCTTGGACTTCATCGCCTCTTTGGTGGCGGCTTGCAATTTGGCTCGCAGTTCCATGACTGACTCCCGGGATGATCCCATATGCCTCGGGCCCCGTGTCGGGGCCGGCGGAAAGACCGGGATCTAGGGAAAACCCGCGCATAATTCAAGCCATCGCAGCGATCGGCAAGGATGCCAGCGCTTGACCTTGCCCGCCGCCACCCCTATTCACCGGCTGATTTCACGACAGAGGTGCCGACATGGCCAAAAAACCCACCGCCTGCCTTGTGCTTGCCGACGGGACCGTGTTCTACGGCCGAGGCTTCGGAGCCACCGGCGAGGTCGTGGCCGAACTGGTCTTCAACACCGCCATGACCGGTTATCAGGAGATGATGACCGATCCCTCCTATGCCAGCCAGATCGTCACGTTCACCTTCCCGCATATCGGAAATACCGGGATCACGCCCGAGGATGACGAAGCACAGGACCCGATCGCCAGCGGTATCGTCGTGCATTGGGATCCGACTGTGCCGTCCAACTGGCGCTCGGCGGGCGAGTTGTCCGGCTGGATGGAACGGCGCGGCCGAATCGGTATTGGCGGCGTCGATACAAGACGGCTGACCCGTGCGATTCGGCAGCAGGGCGCGCCGCATGTGGTGCTTGCCCATGACCCCGAAGGCAATTTCGATCTGGAGGCGATGGTTGCCCGGGCGCGTGACTGGAAGGGGCTGGTCGGGCTTGATCTGGCCAAGCAGGTCAGTTGCGCGCAAAGCTATCACTGGGATCAGGGAAGCTGGGAATGGGGCGAGGGGTTCGGTGCAAGCCCCGAGGACAAGCCTTTCAAGGTCGTGGCGCTGGATTACGGCGCCAAGCGCAACATCCTGCGTTCGCTGGTGGCGCATGGTGCCGATGTCACCGTCTTGCCCGCGACGGCCACCGCTGAGCAGGTGCTGGCCCATCAGCCCGAGGGGGTATTCCTGTCGAACGGTCCCGGAGATCCGGCCGCGACGGGCGAATACGCAGTGCCGATGATACAGGAATTGCTGAATCGCGACCTGCCGATCTTTGGTATATGCTTGGGGCATCAGATGCTGGCCTTGGCCTTGGGGGCGCAGACGGTCAAGATGAACCACGGCCATCACGGCGCCAATCATCCGGTGCGGGACAACGAGACCGGTAAGGTCGAGATCACCTCGATGAACCACGGTTTCGCGGTCGATTCGCAAACCTTGCCAAAGGGCGTGATCGAAACGCATGTCAGCCTGTTCGATGGCAGCAATTGTGGCATCCGGGTTGCCGATAAGCCGGTCTTCTCGGTCCAGTACCATCCCGAAGCCGCGCCGGGACCGCAGGACAGCATGTATCTGTTCCGCAGGTTCATCGAATCGATGCGTAGCCGCAGAAGCTGATCCGACCAGCCAGCCGATTAACCGGTTTTTAGGCGAAGCCATGTGAAGAACGGGTGTTCCAGAAAGGACATCCGATGACCGGTTTCAGTCGCGCAGCACCCCCTGCAAATTCGTTATCCCCCGATGACGGGGGATGTCTAAACGCTACGAGGCTGCCGTCCGCGAAATGCACTCTGGGACAGTGCCTGCTTGATGAGGGTGCGGTTGATCCCGCCCATCTGATAAAGGCGGCGATGATGCGGCATCGGCATGATACACCGCTCGGACGGATTCTTCTCGCTCATGGATGGGTGACGCCCGAGGCGTTGGCCCGTGCGCAGTCCCGGCAATGGGGCGTTGATGTGATCGATCCTGTCGCAAGCCCGCCCGATCCACGCCTGATCGATGCTGTTGGGGCGGCCCACTGCCTGACCCACAATATCCTGCCCTGGCGCCGCATGGGGAATATCACCTGGGTTGCAACCTGCGACCCCGAGCGCTTTGGCGACCTGATCAGGATGCTTCCGGCCGAATTCGGAACGATACGCATGCTGATTTGCAGCGAAAAGCAAATCCATGCGGCCATCCTGGCGATTCGCCGGACCGAGCTGATCCGCATGGCTGAAGTCTGCGTTCCCGCTACCGAAAGCTGTCGGACAAGAAAGCACAGGATGCTTGGCGGTGTTTATCTTCTGGCCGCCAGCATGGTGATATTGGGGTTCTGCTTGCTTCCGGTTGCGATGCTGAGGACTTTGGTGGCGATTGCCGCAATAGGACTGATCGCGCAGGCCGGATTGAAACTGGTTTGTTTCGTGACGGCGTTGTGGACATCCTGGAAGGATCGACGGTGCAGGAAAACGCTGATCGACGAGGAAGCAGGGGCTATGGAAATGGCCGTGCCGCTGCCTGTCATTTCTGTCTTGGTACCGCTGTTTCAGGAAAGCGATGTTGCAGAGCAGCTGGTCGCACGTTTGTTGCGACTCCGGTATCCGCGGGAGCTTACCGATATCGTGATGGTGGTTGAAACCGGCGATGAGGTCACCAAGGACGCATTGGCGGTTGCCGATCTGCCGCACTGGATTCGCGTGATCGAGGTGCCGGATGGTCCGATTCGCACCAAGCCCCGGGCTTTGAATTACGCTCTGGGCTTCTGCAGGGGGGAGGTTATCGGCATCTGGGACGCCGAGGACCAACCTGATCCCGACCAGTTGCATCGTATCGCGCGGCATTTCAGCTTTGCTCCGCCCGAGCTTGGCTGCCTGCAGGGGGTGCTGGACTACTACAATCCGCAAACCAATCGGTTGGCGCGCTGCTTCACCATTGAATATGCCGTCTGGTTTCGCGTCCTGCTGCCTGCCTTCGCCCGATTGGGGTTCGCGATTCCCTTGGGCGGCACGACCTGCTTTTTTCGCCGCGAGGCTCTGGAAGATGTGGGAGCCTGGGATGCGTGGAACGTGACCGAGGACGCGGATCTGGGGATACGCCTTGCTCGTCATGGCTGGCGGACGGAGGTTGTCGCGACCACCACGGAGGAAGAGGCGAATTGCCGCCCCCTTGCCTGGATCAGGCAGAGATCGCGCTGGCTCAAGGGCTATGCCATGACCTGGGAGGTGAACATGCGCTCTCCCCGGCGATTGTGGCGTGATCTTGGCCCGTGGCGTTTCTGTGCTTTTCAGGTCCAGTTCCTGTTCATGCTGACACAGTATCTGCTCGCGCCGGTTATCTGGGGGTTCTGGCTGCTATCCATGGGGATATCCTATCCGCTTCGGGAGGCGCTGCAAAACACGTTCGGGGCTGTGACCTTGTCCGTCCTGCTTGGGATCCTGATCGGTTCCGGGGTTCTGGATGTTGCCGTTGGGATTTTTGCGGTTCGCAGGCGGAAACATCGCCATTTATTGCCATGGGTGCCGATGATGCAGCTGTATTTCCCCTTGGGATACGTTGCCGCGTGGAAGGCGTTCTACGAAATGCTGAAATGCCCCTTCTATTGGGACAAGACCGCGCATGGCATCTTTGCCGCGACCACGCCGCAGAATGTTCCGATGACTCCCCCCGATACTGTCCTTTTGCCGGTGATGGGGCAAATCGGCAAATCCGAACAGGCAGAAGCGGTAGGCGTGATCACAGGGCGGAACGGGGAGGCGGCGAACAGCGCCATCCATTTGCCTCGGGCGGGGTAGATGGCCTCAGCTATCTGCCTCCTTCGTATCGTCAGGCAATTCGCCTGCGATAAGCTCTGCGGTATGGGAGGAGATATCGTTCAGCCGCGATGCAAGCTCCTGCATATTCGCGCAACCGCATTCACGCAGCAGGAACTCCCGTCCGCCTTGGCCGACCTCGTTAATATTCATTGTCTTTTCAGCAAGTAAGCGCCCGGAGGCATGCAGTCTCCAGAGGAAGCGATGGGCCGATGAAAGCTTATCGGCGGTAGTCGCCGCCAGCGTCCCCGAACGGCGCCCTGCCTGCAACTGGGCAACCGAGGCACGGGCCGGATCACCTGCGCGTAATGCGCAGGACTGGGCGATCAGGTCGATATCCTGCAATCTTCCGGGGCCGATCTTCGTTTCCCATGATCCGCTTGGGGATTTCGCCGTGAAAATCCTTTCCCGCATAGCCGCGAGATCGGGCATCACGCGCGGATCCTGTCCGCGGTCCCGCAGCACCGACAGGCGCAGCGCCTCGACCTGATCGGCCAGGTCGGGTGCATGGTCGCCCGCCATCGCCACGACGCGGGCACGGGTGAGGGCCAGATGTTCCCATGTCCATGCCTCGGTCATCTGGTAACTTTTGAAACTCTGCACCGAGGTTGCCACCGGCCCTTGCCGGCCCGAGGGACGCAGCCGCATATCGACCTCGTATAGCCGCCCCTCGGCGGTCGGTGCCGAGATCGCGGTGATCATCGCCTGAGTAAGGCGCGAGTAATACGGCCGTGCCGCCAGAGGGCGTGGTCCATCGGAGCCATCGACCCCATCGGCGTCGTAAATCACGATCAGATCGAGATCCGAGCCGGCGTTCAATTGCCGTGCGCCCAGGGAGCCCATGCCCAGTACCACGGCGCCCCGCCCCGGCGGCGGCCCATGACGACGAGCGAAATCGGCAGTGGTCACGGGCATCATCGCCGAAAGGCAGGCATCGGCCAGATCGGCATATTGGCCTCCGGCCTCATCCGCGTCGATCAGGCCGCGCAAATGATGCACGCCGATGCGGAATTGCCATTCGTGCGCCCACCGTCGGGCGGTATCCAGCGCACGCTCGTAACTGCCATCCGGACTCGACAGTGCCGATTGCAAGGCTCGTGCCAGTTCTTCGCGCAAGGCCTGCACGCCCGGCCACGGTGCGAAAAAACTGCCTCCGAGGACCGCATCCAGAACCGCCGGATGACGCGCAAGATAGCTGGCCAGTCCCGGCGCCGTGCCGCAGATGTCAACGATCAACTCGATCAATTGCGGGTTGGCATCGAAAAGCGAAAACAACTGAACCCCCGCCGGAAGCCCTGCGAGGAAGCTGTCGAAACGCAGCAGGGCCTCGTCCATATGCCCCGACCGCGCCATGCGGGACAGCAATTCGGGCTCGACGCGCTTGAATATCTCGCGCGCACGGTTCGAGCGTATCGCGGGATAGCCTTGCCATCGCGCGATGATTGCCTGCGCTTCCTCGGACAGTTCGGGCCGTTCGCGGCTGTCTTGCGGGGCAAAGAAGGATTCGGTCAGTTCATGCACCCGTTCCAGCCGCGATTTCAGCCGGGTGGACCACGCATCCACGTCGCTTTCGCCCATCATTGCCGCGATTACCGCCAGACCGTCGCGATCCTTGGGCAGGCTGTGGGTCTGCGCGTCATTCACCATCTGGACGCGATGCTCGATATCGCGGTGCTCGCGATAATGTTCGGTCAGTTCCTGCGCGACATCTTCGGGAATCCAGCCCTTTGCCGCCAGTGCCGCCAATCCGCCCATCGTATCGCGTTGCCGCAGGTCGGGGTCGCGTCCGCCCGCGATCAACTGTCGGGTTTGGGTGAAAAACTCGATCTCGCGGATACCGCCCTGACCCAGCTTCATGTTATGGCCGGGGACGTCCAGCCGTCCGCCCAGCCCCTTGTGATCGCGGATGCGCAGCCGCATGTCATGGGCATCCTGAATGGCGGCGAAGTCCAGATGCTTGCGCCAGACGAAGGGGCGAAGCTCCTGCAGGAATCGTTTTCCCGCCACGATATCGCCCGCAGCCGCGCGGGCCTTGATGAAGGCGGCACGTTCCCAGGTGCGGCCTTCGGCCTCGTAATAGGCCAGCGCGGCAGAGACCGAAATGCAGACCGGAGTCACCGAAGCGTCGGGGCGCAGGCGCAGATCGGTGCGAAAGACATAGCCATGGCCGGTCACGTCGGACAATGTGGCGGCCATCTTGCGGGTGGCGCGGATCAGCGCGGCGCGGGCCTCGAACTGGTCATCCGCGGCATAGGCAGTATCATCGTAAAGAACGATCAGATCGATATCCGAACTGTAGTTCAGCTCGCACGCGCCGCCCTTGCCCATCGCCAGCGCAAAGATTCCGCCCGCATCCGCATGTGTCTTGGGCAGCTTGCCGCGCCTGATCTCATGGGCAACATGCACCCGCAGCGCCAGATCCACGGCACGATCAGCCAGGTCGGACAGCGCGCCGGTGACCTCTTCCAGCGTCCAGACTCCGCCCAGATCGGCCAGCGCCGCGAACAGCGCCACGCGGCGCTTGGCCCGGCGCAGCGCAACGGCCAGTTCTTCGGCATCAAGTTCCTCGAAGGCTTCGGTTTCTCGGCTGACCACCTCCTCGTGCCGTAAGGCATCGGGCAGCCAGTCGGCCTCCCGCTCCAATAACCCGGCAAGATAGGGACTGGTGCCTGCCACGCCCTCGATCAGATCCCGCACGGGCCGGGGCAGGTCCGAGAACAGTTCGCGGGCTGATTCCGCCCGGCTCCGGTCCAGCGGCAATGGTTTGCGAGTGATACGGGTTGCGAAATCCATGCCGGTCACACTATCCAAAGCCCGCCCCTCGTCAACGCGCAAACATTGCGTCCGTTAACCCTTTCGGTGCTTGGCGTGCCCGGGAATCGTTGTTAGGCTCTGGCTGACACAACCTTCCGACAGGATTTCCCTGCCCATACGCGCATGATCGGCACTGACACGCAAATAGACCATATCGGACACGCTTGATGCGCCATACCGTTCCGCACGCGCCCCAGTTCTATGTGACGGCTCCGCAGCCCTGCCCCTATCTGCATGGCCGGGCGGAGCGGAAGCTGTTCACGGCTCTTCAGGGCGAAAACGCGGCGGAACTGAACAACGCGCTTTCCCGGCAGGGTTTCCGGCGCTCTCAGAATGTTCTTTACCGGCCAAGCTGCGAAAGTTGCGTGGCCTGCATGTCGGCGCGGATACGGGTGGCGGATTTCGATCCTTCCCGGACGCAAAGGCGGCTTTTGCGGCGCAATGCCGGGTTGACGCGGGTGAACATGACCCCCTGGGCGACCGAGGAACAATACGAATTGTTTCGTAGTTACCTGGATTGCCGCCATGCGGATGGCGGCATGGCGGATATGGATGTGTTCGAATTCGCAGCGATGATCGAAGAGACGCCGGTTCAGACCCGCATCATCGAGTATCGCTGCGACGGGGCCGTGCCAGAGGATCTCGCCAGGGGCGACGACCATCTGGCAGCAGTCTGCCTGACCGATGTGCTGGATGACGGGCTGAGCCTCGTCTACAGCTTTTACGATCCCGCACTGCAATCGGCCAGTCTCGGGACTTATGTCATCCTCGATCATATCGAGATCGCGCGTTCGGCGGGGCTGCCCTATGTCTATCTGGGTTATTGGGTGCCGGGCAGCCGCAAGATGGATTACAAGGCCCGGTTCTCGGCGCTCGAGATATACAAGGGCGGTGTCTGGCAGAGCATCGGGCGGCCGCAGGATCATTCGAACGAAACCCATCCCCTGTCGGTCGATCCTATTGTCGAACAGGTCGCGCGCATCTCTTTGCCGCAGTTCGATCGCTGAGATTCCTGCTATCTCGCGAAAGAAAATTTCAATTTCGGGGCGGTTGGCGTCATTTTTACCGTCGAATCCCATTGACCCTTCCGACCGGCGACCATAATTTGCGCCGACGCGGCGGCGGGCCCTGCTCGTGCGCCGCGAGATTTTGTCAGATGGAGTAGAGAAGATGTCCCGAATCATGACGGGTGCGAGAATGGTCATCGAAGCGCTGCGCGATCAGGGCGTCGATACCGTATTCGGCTATCCGGGCGGGGCGGTGCTACCTATTTATGACGAACTTTTCCAACAGAATGACATCACCCATGTGCTGGTGCGCCACGAACAGGGCGCGGTGCATATGGCCGAGGGTTATGCCCGCTCGACCGGCAAGCCAGGGGTGGTCCTGGTCACATCGGGGCCGGGCGCGACCAATGCCGTGACCGGGCTGACAGATGCGCTGATGGATTCGATTCCGCTGGTCGTTCTGTCGGGGCAGGTTCCGACCTTCCTGATCGGCACCGATGGTTTTCAGGAGGCCGACACCGTCGGGATCACCCGTCCCTGTACCAAGCATAACTGGCTGGTGAAGGACACGGCCAAGCTGTCGGAAACCATCCACAAGGCATTCCATGTCGCCACCTCGGGTCGTCCGGGGCCGGTGCTGATCGACATTCCCAAGGATGTCCAGTTCGCCGAGGACGCGTATCAGGGACCGAAGCAGATTGATCCTCCGCGCTATCAACCCGTGCGCAAGGGCGATGTCACGGCGATCACCCGGCTTGTCGAACTGATCGAACAGGCCGAACGCCCGATCCTGTATACCGGCGGAGGAGTTATCAATTCCGGCCCCGGCGCCAGCCAGTTGCTGCGCGAACTGGCCGATGCGACGGGCATCCCGGTTACCTCGACATTGATGGGGCTGGGTGCCTATCCCGCCTCTGGCAGGAACTGGATCGGGATGCTGGGAATGCATGGCCTCTACGAGGCCAATCTGGCGATGCATGGCTGCGACCTGATGGTCAATATCGGCGCGCGTTTCGACGACCGGATCACCGGCAGGATCGCCGAGTTCAGTCCCGGCTCCGTCAAGGCGCATATCGATATCGACCCGTCCAGCATCAACAAGGTGATCCATGTCGATATTCCCATCATCGGCGATGTCGGCCATGTGCTGGAGGATCTGCTGAAGATCTGGAAGTCACGTGGCCGCAAGGTGAATACGGCGGCGCTTGGCAAATGGTGGGAACAGATCGAGGGCTGGAAGAGCAAGAACTGCCTGTTCTATCGCGGCAGTGACACGATCATCAAACCGCAATTCGCCTTGGAACGGCTGGAGGCACTGACCAAGGGGCGTGACCGCTATGTCACCACCGAGGTGGGGCAGCATCAGATGTGGGCAGCCCAGTTCCTGCATTTCGACGAGCCGAACCGCTGGATGACTTCGGGCGGGTTGGGAACGATGGGATATGGTCTGCCTGCCTCGATCGGCGTGCAGATGGCCCATCCGGAATCGCTGGTCATCAATGTCGCCGGTGACGCGAGCTGGCTGATGAATATGCAGGAAATGGGAACCGCGGTGCAGTTCCGCCTGCCGGTCAAGCAGTTCATCCTGAATAACGAGCGGCTTGGCATGGTCCGGCAATGGCAGCAATTGCTGCATGGCGAACGCTATAGCCAGAGTTGGTCGGACAGCTTGCCCGATTTCATCAAGTTGGCCGAGGCCTTTGGCTGCAAGGGCGCGCAGGTCCAGGATCCGAAGGATCTGGATGACGCCATCCAGCAGATGATCGATTATGACGGGCCCTTCATCCTTGATGTGCTGGTCGAGAAGCATGAGAATTGTTTCCCGATGATCCCTTCGGGCAAGCCGCATAACGAGATGCTGCTGGGCGATGCCGAAACGCAAGGGGCGATACAGGGGGCCGGTGCGGCCCTGGTCTGACCATCTGCGGGCGGGGGCCAGCCAGCCTCCCGCACCCCCGGGATATTTACATGAAGAAGAACAGGGGCGAATCATGAATGCGTTGAACATCCAGAAGGGCGCGTCGAGTCATTCGGCCTATGATCTGCGCGATCCGAATGCACAGGTCGAGGAAAGCCATACCCTGGCCGTGCTGGTCGAGAACGAACCGGGGGTACTGGCCCGCGTGATCGGGCTTTTTTCGGGGCGCGGCTACAACATCGATAGCCTGACCGTGGCCGAGGTCGATCATACCGGGCATCAATCCCGGATCACGATGGTCACCAGCGGCACACCGGCGGTGATCGAGCAGATCAAGGCCCAGCTTGGACGGATCGTGCCGGTGCATGACGTGCATGACCTAACGGTTGAAGGGCCTTCGGTCGAGCGTGAACTGGGCCTGTTCAAGGTCCGTGGTCAGGGCGACAAGCGGGTCGAAGCCCTGCGCATCGCCGAGATCTTTCGCGCCAATGTCGTGGATTCGACCTTGGAAAGTTTTGTGTTCGAGCTGGTGGGGACACCTTCCAAGCTGGATGCTTTCGCCGAGTTGATGCGCCCCCTCGGGCTGGCCGATCTTGCCCGGACCGGGGTTGCGGCTTTGGCGAGAGGGGCTTGAAACATCCTTCAGTAGGGCGCGTCGCCCTGGAAGCCGTGTCGGGTCAGCCGCAGCGGGCTTTGCAAGGGGGGCAGGTGTAGTCACAAACGGGAAAGGCAAGGCTGGTGCAGTCCGGATTGTAGGGGCATCGCAGTTCCTGTGGAATCGCACCGCCTTTTTCCTGCGGAACATGCGAGACATGCCGGGCATGGCGCAGCTTTCCGATGACTTCATCCTCAAGTTCGACCAGATCGCCGGGCCTGGGCCAATAGGATGGATCCCGTAGCTGATCGCGCCCTTCGAGATAGACCAGAGACGCCTGATCCTCGCACCAGATCACGGCGCTCTCGCTTTCTTTCCTGTCCCAGATGACCACACCGATCATTGGTATCTTTTCCCCTTTAGCGGCAGCCTGATACATGTTTCCGCTGCGAATCCCCGCAGGTCATGACTTAGCAGGCCAGTTCTGAATGCATCCTTAACAGGCAGCCGGTAATCGCGGTTGCGTGTTCATCGATGCCTGATCCGGCGATAAGGCACCTGTCGCAGATATTCAACCTAAAGGAGAGTGACCTTACGCGAGGTTATCCCAAGGTTCACACCGCTTCAGCCATGCACGGCAATATCATGCATATGAGCTCTAGCGCGTTCTTCCGTATTGGACATCCGCGATTGCGCGTTCGACCTGGGCAAGTCTTGCGGCTCTTGGTGGATGGGTGCCAAGCACGCGGTTACCCGGATCAGGCAGGCGCTCGAAGAAGCGGGCGCCGTTTCTTGGGTCAAAGCCCGCATTCAGCGTAATGATCGCACCCAGGTAATCCGCCTGAAGCTCCCAATCCTGGGAATAATAGCGCGATCCGACCGAGGCGCCGATCTGCTGTGCCGTCGCGATCGCCGATTCGTTGCCGCCATAAACCGAGGCGATACTGCCAAGGATTACCGCACCAGCCGTTGCCGCGCCCGCCTTGCGGTCGAGATGGTTCAGGATGTGATGACTGGCCTCGTGCCCGACGACAAAGGCGATCTCATCGGCATTGCGGGTCGCTGCGATCAGGGACAGGGTAAAGCCGATGATCGGGCGGCCATTGTCGTCGATGGTCTGGAAAGCGTTCGGTTCCAGTCCCGGCCGATCATCGACGACGAACTGGAAATCGCAATTGATCGGCTGTGTCCGCCGTTGTAGGCATTCGCGCTCTACCGCAGGTTCCATGCGGCGCATCACGCTGACAAAGGTTCGCGCGGCTGTATCCGGAGAGGTGATCGTCGCCGGTGCCGGTTGTGGTTGGATCACAGCCGGGCGCGTCGGCGCGGTTTGCCCTTCCGGCGGCAGCGGAGCACAGGCCGACAGGATCGCGAATCCCGCCAGAACTGCCGCAGCAAGTTTTGCTTTGCCCAAACCTCTGCTCATCCTTATGTATTCCTCGTCCCGCCTGACGCGATTGATCCACCGCTTGATTGCCACTTTATCCCGGTGCTGCGGTCGTGCAAGCCCCGACCCTTGCCCGTTCAGCCGTTTCACGCGATTGTCGGTCGAACCAAGGAGGCCCAGATGTTCACCATCGAGCATGATTTCGACGCCACGGTCATTACCCTCATCGACGAGACAGGGCCGAATACCCGTCCGCTGAACGAGGATGTGGTGATTCTGACCTTCGACGACCGGGTGATCGTCGAACAGATGAATGCCGATGGTGAAGAGGTGGCCCGTGTCACCTTCACGATGCACCAGCTTGCAGAGTTGCGCCTGGCGCTGAACCTGCCGGAAGGGAACTACCGGATCGAGAAGGACAGCTAATCCAGCCGGAAGACCTTGTCGCGCGAAGTTACTCCACGCAAAAGGGTCAGTCGCGATTTCGCCACTCCCAGGGATTTCGCGAGCAGCTTGACCACTGCGGCATTGGCCTTTCCATCTTCGGGCGGAGCCGTCACATGAACCCGGATTTCGTCACCGTCGATGCTGATCGCGTTACGTCGCGCCCTTGACGTCACGCGCAGACGAATTTCGCTGCCCTCATGGGCCAGATGGCTGAGATCGGTCATGTCCAGCAGAATGCTGCCCCGGGCGGTCTTTCGCAATCCCTTATGCCTTGCACAGCAATGCGGGCTCTGGGAAAACCGCCTACGGTTCCCTATCTGTGACCGCTGAAGGAGATGCTCATGGAATACCGCAACGAGGCGGCACTGGAGTTTTTGGCGACCCGCCGCTCGCACCCGCCGAAGCTGCTGACCGAGCCCGGGCCAAGCCGTGATCAGGTTCAGGAACTGCTGACGCTGGCGGCTCGCACGCCCGATCACGGCAAGTTGGAGCCATGGCGGTTCCTTGTGCTTGGCCGCAGCAGGTTGGATCGGCTTCAGCCGCTGTTGCGGCAGGAAGTCTTGAATGACGGACAGGATGAAGCAGCGGCGGATAAGGCGGCATCGGCGTTTTCCTCCCCGGTGATCGTCGCAGTGATCTCCTCTCCAGTGGATAGCACCAAGATTCCCCAGTGGGAGCAGGTGCTTTCTGCCGGGGCCGTTTGCCTGGGGCTTGTGAACGCGGCGCTGGCCTCGGGTTGGGGCGCGGCATGGCTGACGGGTTTCGCCGCGACCAACGATGACTTCGCACGTTCGCATCTGGGCTTGCGGGACGGGGAGCGGGTGGCAGGGCTGGTTCATATCGGCACGCGGGGCAACACACCTCCCGAACGGCCCCGCCCTGATATCGCCACAAAGACGAGCTGGCTGGAATGATTGTTACAAGCGCATTGTTTCGTGCATGGGGCGATCTGCTACGTCCCCGGATCCTTTCGCTGGTGCTTATGGGAATTGGGCTGACGATCCTGCTGTTCGTCATCCTTCAGGCCGGGGCTTTCTGGCTGATCCGGGCATTCACACCCGGCAGTTTCAGCCTGCCCTGGATCGGCGCGATTGACCTCGGCAATACCCTGTCGTGGAGTTCTCTGGCCCTGTTCCCGCTGATGGGAATCTTCCTGATGGCCCCTGTTGCCGCTGGTTTCTGCGGCATCTTCGCCGAACGCGTCTCGGAAGCGGTAGAGCAAATCCATTACCCTTCTGCCGAGGGGCAGCCAGTAGACTTACTGGACGGGCTGCTGGAATCGTTGGCGTTGGTGGCCGCCGTGATCGGTGTAGCGGTCCTGTCGCTGGTGCTGACGCCCTTTCTCGGGCCATTTGCGCCGGTCCTGTTCTATGGCGCGAATGGCTGGCTGCTGGGGCGGGAATTCTTCCAGATGGCGGCACGGCGGCATCTGCGCGGGCCTCAGGCGACGGCTTTGCGCAAGCAGAACAATGGCAAGATCACTATTGCAGGGGTGATGATTGCGATTCTGCTGACCGTGCCCGTGGTGAATATCGTCGGACCGCTTCTGGCCGCAGCCGCTTTTACCCATCTGTTCCACCTCATCCGCGGAAGAACAGGTCGAAGCTCTCCAGTTCCTCGCGGCTGATCACACCGCCCAGGATCACCCAGGCAATGACGGCCCATATTGCGGCAGAGATCACCGTGGTCCAGATCACTTTCCGGGCGGGTTTGAAATCGGCCGGAGCACCTGCCGGGGTGCCGGGGACGATCTCTCCGGCATCGGCCTGCGATTTCTGACCAATCAACACGACTATGAACAGGGTCAGGAACCACAGCACGGCATAAAGAACGATACCACCTGTAAGATTCATCAGACCTGCTCCAGCTCTATCAGGCAGCCGTTGAAATCCTTGGGATGCAGGAACAGCACCGGTTTGCCATGCGCTCCGATCTTGGGTTCGCCATTGCCAAGAACGCGGGCGCCTTCGGCCCTGAGCCTGTCGCGTGCGGCAAGAATATCCTCCACTTCAAAGCACATGTGATGAATACCCCCGGAAGGATTCTTTTCGAGAAACCCTTTGATCGGGCTGTCATCACCCAAGGGGTAGAGCAATTCGATCTTGGTATTGGGCAGTTCGATGAAAACCACGGTCACGCCGTGATCGGGTTCGTCCTGCTGGGGGCGGACGGTCGCGCCCAGCGTGTTCTCATACTGGGCCGCCGCTGCCTTCAGGTCGGGCACGGCAATGGCAACATGGTTAAGGCGTCCGATCATAGCAACCTCCGTTTGCCTGTTTTCTAGGCCCTGTGTAACGGAAGTGAAAGTAAAACCCGACGCGGTTAACCTGACTTTAGCATCCGGCAAACACACTTGGCCTGTCTCCACAGAATCGCGGGGTGAAAGAGATGTTGTCAGAAGTTGCGGCGGAAGCGGGTGCTCCCTTGCCGATGGCGAGGGTGACGCCGCCCGGTCGTCCCTTGGCCGGGTTGACAGTGCTGGTAGTCGAGGATTCGCGCTATTCGAGCGAGGCCATGCGGTTACTATGCATGCGTTCGGGTGCGCGGGTCCGGCGGGCGGACTGCCTTCGTTCGGCGTTCCGGCATCTGCAGGCCTATCGTCCAGACGTGGCGATCATCGATCTGGGACTGCCTGATGGCGACGGTGCCGACTTGATTCGCGACCTTGCGCATGCCACGCCACGGGTTGCGGCGATTGTCGGTATCTCGGGCGATCCAGGTTTGCATAATACCGTGCTTGCGGCCGGTGCGGACGGTTTCCTGGCCAAACCGGTAGAGAGCGTGGCGATCTTTCAGCATGCGGTGATGTCGATCTTGCCTGCCAACCTGCGCAGTTGGAGGCCGACCGCTGTTTCCGATGACATGATTCAACCTGATAACGCGAGCCTGCGTGAAGATCTCGCCTATGTGGCGGAAATCCTGTCCCGTGCCAGCGATCCAAACTGCATTGACTACGTCGTCCGCTTTCTGTGTGGAGTGGCACGGTCAGCCCATGATGAGCCACTGCAAGAAGCCGCTTTGGCGTTGGCGGGTGATCTTCGGAAGGGATATGCAATCACTGCCAGTCTCGCAGGTATCAGCGCCATGGTTGAGGACAGGCTTGCCCGAACCATAGCGCATTAGGGCAGACCGCTTTCCGACCTGCTTCAGCCATCCTTGCGACCGGGCAATGCCTGCGCGGTCAGTGATGACAGGCTGTGACGCTGCGATCCATCGGCATCGAAATTCGCAGGCTCTAGCCATTGCCGATAGGCGGCGTCCAGAGCCGGCCATTCACCGTCGATGATCGAGAACCACGCAGTGTCGCGGTTGCTGCCTTTCACGATCATATGCTGCCGGAACTCGCCCTCGAACCGGAAGCCGAACCGAAGCGCCGCCCGGCGGGAAGGCGCGTTCTGCGCGTTGCATTTCCATTCGACCCGGCGATAGCCCGTCTCGAAGGCCCAACGGATCATCGCCATCAGGGCGGCGCTGCCGGTCCTGCTGCGCTGCAGGGCGGGGCTTAGCATGATATTGCCGATCTCGATCACGCCGTTGGTCCGGTTGATACGCATGAAGGACGCCACACCCGCCGCCTGTTCCGTCCACGGATCCACGATGGCATAGAAGCGGGGATCGGACGATGTGGCCGTCTGCACCTGCCATTCGCGATAGGCGTCAAGATCGGAAAACGGCCCTATGGCCAGATAGTCCCAGACCTGATCGGCATCCCGGACCGCCTTGAAAATCGGCTCGGCGTGACGGTCGGGATCAAGTTGTTCAAGTCGAGCCCAGACCGCGTCTATGATGCGCATGTCCGGTGCGGGTGGCGGGACGAAATTCAGAAGCTTCTTGGCAGTTTCGTTCATATGATTCTCCTGAAGAAAACTCTGGCGTTTTGTATTAAAATTGTAAAGCTATAGAGTTTGCGCTTCGGAAGCTTCTGCGAGAGTTTATAAAAGAAAATTCGGATATCCAGGCGAGAGAAAGATGGCGCAAAAGATCTATAAGCTCGGGAATATCGTTGATGCTGACGGCGCTTTTTCCTGGCAGTCAGGAGGGAGAGATCCGGGGCCCGTGATAGATGAGGTGAGATATGTTCCGAATGCCTTCAGGGGGTAGGTCTACATCTATAATGGTGGTGATCCCTATGCGGTCACACTGACCGATGATGAGACGGATGAATATTATGTGGAAGGTGATTATAATCAGCTTTTAGGGAAGAATTTCATAATCAACGGTAAAGAGTGGCCGGCGGGCACGCAAATTGTGCCTGCAGGGCAGATCACCTTTGTAGAATCCAACACAGGCGAAACCTAAGTCGCCTGGATAAATTCCATTGATACATCCAGCACCGGCGTTAATACTGAAACGGAATTCTATATCTGGAAGGACGGCAAAATCCCTTCGCGGGGTGCAGCGCTTACGGTTGCCGAAAGCAGTCAGCCTTCCAGACTGCGTTATTCAACTATTTCCGAGGAGGTCGAATCGGTAGATGCCGCTTGCTTTGTTTCCGGAACATTGATCGAGACATCTTCGGGTTTACGGCTGGTCGAGGAGCTGAAAGCCGGGGATGCTGTTCGGACATTAGATAATGGATACAGGAAAATCCTGTGGACCGGAAGCTGGAGTGTCGACAGCATAGATCTTCTATATAAACCAAAATTATACCCGATCAGGATTCGTGCCGGTTCTCTTGGAGAAAACATGCCATCCAGAGATCTGGTGGTAAGCAGGCAACATCGTATACTGATTGGATCAGAAATCTCCAAGCGGATGTTCGGCTCCACAGAGGTGATGGTTCCGGCAATCAATCTTGTTGATTGTGATGGTATAAGTATCGAAGCTGATGCCAGCTCCGTTACCTATTGGCATGTTCTTTTGGAAAACCATGAAGTCTTGTTTGCTGAAGGTGCGATGGTCGAAAGTATGTATCTGGGAAAGATTGCAATAAGAAACCTTTCTTCTGCCGCTAGGGAAGAAATTTCCCTGATTTTTCCGGGAATCTCAGATCCGGATTTTTTCTACCCACCTGCCCGGAAATTTATCGAGGCACGAGAGAGTGCGCGCAAGCTCATTCATCGGTATAAAAAAGACAATATGCCGATGATCACGGATAAGACCGTGTGCCGTGACGGGCCGACATCATGGCCGAAGGCATAAGGGCGGTTACTCTTTTGGCAATACCCGTAACCGCAATTCGCGCAGTTGCTCATTCGTCGGCTCACTTGGTGCACCCATCATCAGGTCCTCGGCGCGTTGGTTCATCGGGAACATGATGACTTCACGAATATTCTGCTCATCCGCCAAAAGCATCACGATCCGATCGATGCCTGCGGCGCAGCCGCCATGCGGAGGCGCACCATAGCGGAACGCCTTGACCATACCGCCAAAACGCGCCTCGACCTCGGAGGCCGGATAGCCCGCCAGTTCGAACGCCTTGAACATGATTTCCGGCTTGTGATTCCTGATCGCACCGGAAACCAGTTCGTAGCCGTTGCAGGCAAGGTCGTATTGATAGCCCCTGACCGCCAGCGGATCGCCTTCCAGCGCCTCTATCCCGCCCTGCGGCATGCTGAACGGATTATGACTGAAGTCAATCTTGCCCTCGTCGGTCTTCTCATACATCGGAAAGTCGACGATCCAGGCGAATTTGAACTGGTTCTCGTCGGTCAGCCCCAATTCGCGGCCGATCTCGTTGCGGGCCCGGCCTGCCACCGCCTCGAAGGATTCGGGCTTGCCGCCAAGGAAGAACGCTGCGTCGCCCTCACCAAGCCCAAGCTGCTGACGGATTGCCTCGGTGCGTTCGGGGCCGATATTCTTGGCGATGGGACCAGCCGCTTCTGTCTGGCCATCCTCGCCCTTGCGCCAGAAAATATAGCCCATGCCGGGCAGGCCCTGTTGTTGCGCGAAGGCGTTCATGCGGTCGGCGAATTTGCGGCTGCCGCCTCCTGGCGCGGGAATGGCGCGGACCTCGGTGCCCTCCTGCTCCAGCAGCTTGGCAAAGATCGCAAAGCCCGAGCCGCGGAAATGCTCGGACACGACCTGCATCTCTATCGGGTTGCGCAGGTCGGGCTTGTCGCTGCCATATTTCAGCATCGCCTCGGCAAAGGGGATGCGCGGCCAGTCGGCATCGACCGGGCGGCCGCCTCCGAACTCCTCGAACAGGCCCTGTATGACCGGCTGGATGGCGGCAAAGACATCCTCCTGATCGACAAAGGACATCTCGAGATCGAGTTGGTAGAAATCGGTGGGTGAGCGGTCGGCGCGGGGATCCTCGTCGCGGAAGCAGGGAGCGATCTGGAAATACTTGTCGAAGCCCGCAACCATGATGAGTTGCTTGAACTGTTGCGGGGCCTGCGGCAACGCATAGAACCTGCCCGGATGCAGGCGAGAGGGGACCAGGAAGTCGCGCGCGCCCTCGGGGCTGGAGGCGGTGATGATCGGGGTCTGGAATTCGGTGAAACCCTGATCCCACATGCGGTTGCGCAAGGACCGGATCACCTGCGAGCGAAGCATTATATTATTGTGCAGGCTGTCGCGGCGGAGGTCGAGGAAACGATAGGCAAGGCGGGTTTCCTCGGGATATTCCTGGTCTCCGAATACCGGCAGCGGCAGTTCCTCGGCGGGGCCCAGAACCTCGAGTTCCGCCGCATAGACCTCGATCTCGCCCGTGGGCAGCTTGGGATTGACCAGTGATGCATCGCGCATCTTGACCTTGCCGTCGATGCGGATGACGGTTTCGGCCCGCAATCGTTCCATTGCGGCAAAGGCGGGGCTGTCGCTGTCGGCCAGCACCTGCGTCATGCCGTAATGATCGCGCAGATCAACGAACAGCACGCCTCCATGATCGCGGACACGGTGTACCCAGCCCGACAGGCGGACGGTTTCCCCGGCATTGGCGGCGGTCAATTCGGCGCAGTTATGGCTGCGATAGGCGTGCATGTCCGGTCCTCAGATCGCGAAAATGATCGTTAGTTGTGTGATCACTGGCATAGCGATCACTTCAGCAACCGCATGAACCTTTTGGCGACGGGGAAGTCAACCGCTCAGAACGGCCGCACCACGTTCCCGGACCAGAAATAATAGCCCATGCCTACTGCAAAGAGGATATTCCCGGCCACCGCATGCAGCACCCAAGCGGCGGGAAAGCCGTGACGCAGATAGGCGCGGGCAAAGACCCAACCGCCGACGAAAGTCATCGCGGCCACGATCCATGACCAGTACATCAGATGCGCAAAGGAAAAGATCAGCGCATTGATCGCGATTGCGCCCCGCCCCTCGGGCAAAAGCGAGCCGTAGCGGTGAAAGAACAGCGGGCGAAAGATCAGCTCTTGCGGCAATGCCGAGAGAAGCGGGTAGAAGCACCAGATTACCAGCAGGAATTCCGGGCTTGTCCGCAGGATTGCAAACAGCGCATCGGGACGGACCAGAGACAGGATTGCGACGCCCGAGACCAGCGTGGCAAGGGTGATGCCCAGAACCTCCCACCACGGGATGCGCCGGCCACGGACCAGGTTCCGCCAGCGGAAGCCACCTGTCCGCCAAAGCAGCAACAGGCCTGCGACGCTGAAGACGAACAGGGCAGTGAACATTCGCTGCGGCGGCAGGAACAATGCAATAGCCAGCGGCGCCCCGATATAGAGCGCCGCGAACTCGGCCATCAGCCAAAGGCGCGGTCTTACCGCGTCAGACGTGTCTGCAACCATCGCGACCAATCCGCAGCAGAGCCGGCGAAGGCGTTCAGATCGACATCGCCGTCGATTCCCGGAACGATTCCAGTACCAGTATACTGCCAGAAAGCCCATCTCTGGCCCGGATAGATGTTGTCCGGATGATCGGCAACCGAGCGCAGCCAGAATTCGGCCCGCAGGTCTCCCAGATCGTTATCGTGGTAGAAGTCCACGGTGGTATAGACGATCGGGCGCTGGCCGTAATGGCGACCGACGATATCCAGGAAGATCGAAGCCTCGCGCTTGACCTCGGATGCCGGGGGGCGGTGCGGACAGGTTCTGGAGTGGGTCCATTCGATATCCAGCACGGGTGGCAGCGAACCACGTTCGCGCGGGACATTGCGGATGAACCAGCGTGCCTGTTCCGCTCCGCTGCGGCAGAAATAATAGTAGTGATAGGCACCGCGGGGGATCCTCGCCCCGGCAGCCTCGCGCCAGTAACGGTGAAAATTGGGATCTATGTGATCGCCGCCCTCGGTCGATTTGATGAAGGCAAAGCTGATTCCGGCGCCGCGCACCCGTCCCCAGTCTATATCACCCTGCCAGCGGGAAATATCGATGCCATGCACCTGATGCTTGTAGGGATGGCTCCAGCCCCAGTCATGCGGCGCACTATCGCCAAGCTGCGGATTCGCCCCTGGGCCCGGTGCTCCGTATCTGCCTGACGGCGTCCTTGCACAGGCCACTGCCAATACTAGCATGAGGCCTAGTAGTACCTTGGTAAAATGGCGCATTGCTGCCCTCGCTCCTGCCTCGTTTACCCTGCCGCGTTTGCCGCGGCTTTTGCCCGTTATCGCAAACCCGTGAGATAAAGTCACCGGGCCGTGACAGTCACGAAAGCGTCAGTTGCGGTCCGGTACCAGTTTTCCGGGGTTCAGGATGTTGCCGGGGTCCAGAGCGGCCTTGATCGCGCCCATCACCTGCCAGCCCTCGCCATGCTCCGCCTCCATGAGCGGGCGCTTGCCGATGCCGATGCCATGCTCGCCAGTGATCGTGCCCCCGACTGCCAATGCGCGCTCGGCCATGCGAGTGGCGATGCGCTTGGCCGCGGCGATCTCGGCCTCGTTGCCCGGTTCGACCAGCAATTGCGAATGGAAATTGCCGTCTCCGACATGGCCGACGATCGGCCCGATCAGCCCGGCTTCGCGAATATCCTCGGCGGCGGCGGCTACGGCTGCGGGCAGATGCGACATCGGTACGCAGACATCGGTGACGACGCCGGTCGCACCCGGGCGCAGGGTAAGGCAGGCGTGATAGGCCCCGTGCCGCATGCGCCACAGCCGGGTGCGATCCTCGGGCGAAGTGGCCCAGTCAAAGCCCTGGGCTCCGAATTCGCGCGCCAGTTCACCGAAACGTTCGGCATCCTCGCGTACGGCAGAGGGCGAACCGTGAAATTCCACCATCAAATGCGGAGTTTCGGGCAGGGTTGTGCCAGCATAAAGATTGAAGGCACGGGCGGCGACGGCATCGACGAACTCGATCCGCGCCATCGGAATCCCTGACTGGATCGTTGCGCTGACGCATTCGACCGCGTGCTCGAGGCTGTCGAAGGCGCAGACCGCCGCCGCCACATCCTCGGGCTGGCCATGCAGGCGCAGGGTCAGTTCGGTGATTATTCCAAGAGTGCCCTCCGAGCCCACGAACAATCCGGTCAGGTCATATCCGGCGCTGGTTTTCGCCGCCCTCGTGCCGGTGCGGATGATTCGTCCGTCCGCAAGCACGACCTGCAATCCCAGCACATTGTCCCGCATGGTGCCATAACGCACTGCGGCAGTGCCGCTGGCACGCGTCGCGGCCATGCCGCCAAGGCTGGCATTGGCGCCGGGATCGACCGGGAAGAACAGTCCGGTCGCCCGCAACTCGGTATTCAGCGCCTCGCGGGTGACGCCGGGCTGAACGCTGGCCTGCATGTCCTCGGCCCGGATATCGACAACCTTGTCCATCCGGGTCAGGTCGATGGTCACGCCGCCGCGCGTCGCCAGAGCGTGTCCTTCCAGCGAGGTTCCCGTGCCCCATGGGACCACCGGCACGCCCGCACCGGCGCAGGCCCGGACGATCGCCGACACTTCCTCGGCGCTTTCGGGCCAGGCTACCGCGTCAGGCGGCGGCGCGCGATGAAAGCTTGCTGATTCCGCGTGGTGATCGCGATCTGCGGCACCCTGCGACAGGCGCGAACCCAGCAGTGATTCCAGTTGCTCGATCAGGTCGAGTGGCAAACTCATCGGCAGTCCTCCGCTTGTCGGCAGGAGGTTAGCCTCATGATGGAACTTGGCAAACCCCCATATTTTCTGTCATCTACGGGTCATGGAATTGCCATAGCGTGGCGCTCGCATTAGCAGGATCGAAGGCAGGAAGCAGTTCTAGATGGATACCACCCGTATTTCCCCCATTCGCCCGGCCCGCCTGCAAAACGCCAGTCATGCGTTGCCCGATGGGCTGGCGGCCGAGGCCGGACCGCGATCGGACCATGCTTATGTGACGCTGGTCAGTAATCCCGATTACCTGCCGGGCGCCGAGGCGCTGCTGCGCTCCCTGCGGCTGACCGATACCGGGGCCGATCTGGTGGTGATGCATCGTGGTCTTTCAGCGGCGCATCTGGCGCGGCTCCGTTTGCATGGCGCGCGGCTGGTCGCTGCCGATCTGTTGCCGACATCCGAGGCTTTCGACGCCACGCATGCCCGCGATGCGCTGCATAAGCGTGCGGTCTTCACCCGTGGAGGCAAGCCGGACTTTCACACTCCATTGGACAATTTCGTCAAACTGCGCCTGTGGCAGCTCGATTACGAACGCTGTGTTTTCATCGATGCCGATGCCGTGGTGCTGCGACCGGTGGACAAGCTGTTCGAACTGCCGGAGTTCTGTGCTGCGCCCAATGTCTATGACGGGCTGGACGGGTTTCACAGGATGAATTCCGGTGTTTTCACCGCCCGTCCGGATATCCGCACATACCGCGATATGCTGGCAAGGTTGGATCGGCCGGGAGTCTTCTGGCGCAGGACCGACCAGACCTTCCTGCAGGATTACTTCCCCGACTGGCACGGGCTGTCGATCCATCACAACATGTTGCAATATGTCTGGTTCAACATGCCCGAGCTGTGGAGCTGGGAAGATATCCGCATTCTTCATTTCCAATACGAAAAACCGTGGCAGGACCACGACAAGGTTCATTTGCTGCGCCCCCTGATCGATCTCTGGCATGCCATTGCCTCCGGCCAGCCCGTTCCGGACCTCTCTGCCCAGGCCCGTCCTGCCGCCTGATGCGGATCGCCCTGACCGGAGCAAGCGGGATCGTCGGTGGCTTTGCCTTGCGGGCTGCCCGCGCAGCCGGGCACGAGGTTACGGTCCTTGACCGCAGCAACGGTTATCTGCTTGGCGATGCCCCTGATCTGTCGGGGCATGACGCCTTGATCCATTGCGCCTTCGCCCATCGACCCGGTCGCTATCGTGGCGGCGAAGGCGATGATCCGGAAGGATTTCGCCGGGCGAATCTCGATGGCACGATCCGGCTGTTCGATGCCGCAGCGGGTTCCGGGCTGCGGCGTATCCTGTTCCTGTCCTCCCGCGCGGTCCATGACGGCCATCCCCGGCATGTCGAACTGACCGACGATTTTCCGGCCCGCCCGGCGAATCTTTATGGCGAAGTGAAGGCACTGGCCGAAGAATATCTTCGTGGCCTTGGCCTGCATGGCACGGCTATCCGTGCCACAGGTGTCTATGGCCCCGGCCCAAGGCATAAATGGCGCAGCCTCTTCGCGGACTACCTTGCGGGCATAAGGATCGCCCCACGCGCCGGAACCGAGCTGCATGGCAAGGATCTTGCCGATGCGATGCTGCTTTTGCTGGAGCAGGAGACTCCGCCGTCCAGCGTGAACGCCAGTGACCTGATCCTTGACCGGCACGATCTGCTTGCAGAGGTCCGGCGCCTGACCGGCAGCACCTCGCCCCTGCCTCCGCGCACGGATATCTCGGCACTGCGGGTCCTGAAATGCGACCGGCTCGCGGCGATGGGCTGGCAGCCCGGAGGCATGGAACTTCTCCGGGCCAGTCTGCCCGCTATGCTGGACCCGAAAGCGCATTTGTGATTCGCTGTCCCAAGCGGACAGGACAGTGAAACGGCAATGAGTAACCGGCTTTCAGGAAGAAACGGCAGTAGTAAATCGCGACTCGCGGAACGGTGGAAACTGAACCGGCGCTATGTCCACGGTCGTTTCAGCAAGGCTGTCCGGATCATGCGCGAACGTGGCCCGAGCCAGGTTCAGTTCTGGCTCCTGGCGGTTTTTATCGGCATTGGGGCCGGGTTCGCGGCACTGGGATTCCGTTTGGGCATCGGAGCGCTGCAGCGGTTGATCTATGGTGCCGACGACCTGACGCTTGCCACCGTGGCCGAGCGGCTGCCATGGTATTGGGTCCTGATCGTGCCGGTGATCGGTGGGCTGATCGTGGGGCTGATACTGGACCGTTTCACCTCGGATGGCCGTGTCCGTGCCGTAGCCGATGTGATCGAAGGCGCCGCGCTTGAAGGCGGGCGGGTCGAGACGCGCGAGGGGCTGGCTTCGGCGGCGGCTTCGATGATTACCCTTGGAACGGGCGGCAGCTCGGGTCGGGAAGGGCCGGTCGTGCATCTTGCCGGGGTTATCTCGACCACCGTCGCCAGCCGCATCAAGGCCAGCCCGATGACAGGCCGCGACCTGCTGGGCTGTGCCGTCGCGGGCGCGGTCGCCGCCAGCTTCAACGCACCCATTGCCGGGGCGCTTTTCGCGCATGAGGTGGTGCTGCGGCATTTCGCCCTGCATGCCTTTGCTCCCATCGCTATCTCCGCTGTGGTGGGCACCGTCATCAACCGCCTGCAATTCGGCGGGTTGACTGAATTCGAGCTCGAGCAGGAAATCGATCTCGCCTTCTATGTCGAACTGCCCGCCTTCATGCTGCTGGGTCTTGTCTCGGCGCTGGTCGCGGCGGCGATGATGAAAGCGATCTTCCGGGCCGAGAAGATCGGCGACCGGGTCATGAACCGGATCGGCTGGCCGCGCTGGTCGCGCCCGGCCATCGCCGGATTGCTGCTGGGACTGATCGCCATCCCTTTCCCGCATATCATCGGCGTCGGCTATGAAACGACGGCGGCGGCGCTGGCGGGGCGGATTGGACTGACAGCCGCGATCACCTTCGCCGTAGTCAAGGCCGTGGCCGTGGCGATCACCTTTGGCGGCCGGATGGGTGGCGGGGTTTTCTCGCCCGCACTCGTCATGGGCTCGCTGACCGGGCTGGCATTCGGGATCATCTCGACATCGCTGCTGCCCGATATCTCCGGATCGGTCAATATCTACGCTTTCGCGGGAATGGGCGCGGTCGGGGCCGCAGTTCTGGGCGCGCCGATCTCGACCGCCCTGATCGTCTTCGAGATGACCGGGGACTGGCAGACAGGCATTGCCGTGATGACAGCCGTTTCGCTCAGCTCGGCGCTGGCGTCACGGCTTGTCCATCGCTCGTTTTTCCTGACGCAACTTGAAAATCGCCATGTCCGCGTCGCCGAGGGGCCGCAGGTCTGGCTGCCGCAAAAAATGCGTATCACCGCCATCCGCCGCCCGATGGATGCCGAAAATGCGCCCTCCCTCGACCTTGCCCGCAACTTGCTGGCCGCCGGTCAGGCATTGACCGAGGGAACCCGGCTCGACGAAGCGCTTAGCGAATTCGACCGCACGGGCGCGGCCTTCCTGCCGGTGATCCGGCCCCTAGAAAACCCGGCGGGGGAGGGGGCCGAAAACGAGTTGGAAGAACCCGAGATCATTGGCGTGGTCTATCATGTCGACGCCCTGCGCGCGCTCAATCAGGCATTGGCCGAAACCGCCGCCGAAGAGCATAGTTAAGAGCTTATTCCTTGCTCAAATACCTTCAGGTCCTGAACAGCGCCCCGTGTTCGGCTCGCAGCGCCGCCTTCTGCACCTTGCCCATGGTGTTTCGCGGCAATTCATCGACCACGATCACCTTCTTGGGCTGCTTGAACCGCGCCAATCGGTCGGCCAGCCCGTCGATGATCGCCTGCGGGTCGGGCTCGGCATCCTTCGCGCGAGCGACCACGGCCACCACACCCTCGCCGAAATCCGGATGCGGGACGCCGATCACGGCGCTTTCCAGCACACCCGGCATCTCGTCGATCAGCAACTCGACCTCCTTGGGATAGATATTGAACCCGCCCGAGATGATCAGGTCCTTGCCGCGCCCGACGATGCTCACATAGCCATCCGCGTCGATCATCCCCAGATCACCGGTCTTGAACCAGCCGTCCGCGCCAAGTTCCTCGGCGGTCTTTTCCGGCATCCGCCAATAGCCCTGAAAGACATTGTCGCCCCGCACCTCGATCTGCCCGATCTCGCCTTGCGAAAGCTCCGCCCCGTCCTCGCCCACGATCCGCAACTCCACCCCCGGCAGGGGGAAGCCCACGGTTCCGGCCCGGCGTTCCCCGTCATAGGGGTTCGAGGTGTTCATGTTCGTTTCGGTCATGCCGTAGCGTTCAAGGATGCGGTGCCCGGTCCGATCCTCGAAAGCGCGGTGGGTCTCCGCCAGCAATGGCGCGCTGCCCGAGGTGAACAGCCGCATGCCCGCCACCAACTCGCGGTCGAAATCGGGCCGGTCCAGTAATCGCGTGTAAAAGGTCGGCACGCCCATCATCGTGGTTGCCTGAGGCAGCAGCCCGACCACTTGCGCGGCGTCGAATTTCGGCAGCCAGATCATCGCCCCGCCCGACAGGATCATCACATTCGAGGCCACGAAAAGCCCATGGGTATGAAAGATTGGCAAGGCATGCAGCAGCACATCTTCCGAGGTAAAACGCCAGGCATCGACCAGCGTGCGGGCATTGGACAGCAGGTTGTCATGGCTCAGCATCGCGCCTTTCGAGCGACCGGTGGTGCCCGATGTGTAAAGGATCGCCGCCAGATCGCCGCCCTCGCGTGCGACCGGATCATGCGCCTCGTCATGGGCGGCGGCTTCGATCAGGCTACCCTTGCCATCCGCGCCAAGCGTCATCAGCTTGCCGTCAGCGGGCATGAAATCGGCCCGCTTGCCCTCGCGCGCCGGATCGCAAATGACCAGCGCAGGCTCGGCATCGCCGACGAAATAGGCGATCTCGGCGGGGGTATATGCGGTATTCAGCGGCAGGAACACGCCCCCCGCCCGCACCGTCGCCAGGTAGAGCGCCAGCGCCTCGGGCGATTTCTCGACCTGCACGGCGACGCGATCGCCGGGCTTTAACCCCTCGGCCTGCAGCAGGTTGGCCAGACGCCCTGACAATCGATGCATCTCGCCATAGCTGATCCGCTTGCCGTCCCCGAGGATCAGGAAGTCACGGGCCGAACCCTCATGCGGGCCCATCAATGCGTCAAAAAGCGTGTTGGTCATTTCTTCTTCTTTCCGTCCGTCTGCCTTGCTTCGGTTTCGGCCTTGCGGGCCAGTTCCTGCAATTTCTTCGGTGCGGCGATGGTGCCGCTTTCGGTGAACTCGTCATGCTGCGCCTCGATCCGGCGGCGGTCATAAAGATAATTCACCATCATCCCAAGCGACTGTTTCTGCCCACGTTTCGATATATCGGCACTGGAGATCACCCGATGCGCCTCGGCACCGTTGCCAAGGTGGAACCGCGCCACCGGATCGCGCGGCCGGCCCCTGTCGTCCTTGGCCAGAAGCAGATAGCGGGCGGTCTGTGCCGACAGCGCGGCGGGCGTGGGATCATCCAGCAGTTTGGCAATGGCGGTTTCTCCCGCCTTGGACCGCTCCTCCAGCCATGCCCGCAGGCCGGGAATGGGAGAAAGCGTGACGAAAACCGAAAGCCCCGGGAGTTCCCGCGACAACTCGGCCACGACATTCTTGATCAACAGGTTGCCGAAACTGATCCCGGCCAGTCCCGCCTGGCAGTTCGAAATCGAGTAGAACACCGCCGTGTCGGCCTTTTCCGGCGGCAGCAATTCGCGGGTCTCTTCGATCAGCCCCTGAACCGAATCCGGCAGGCCCTCGGTCAGGGCCACCTCGACGAAAATTAACGGCTCGTCCGGCATGGCCGGGTGCATATAGGCGTAACAGCGCCGGTCGGGCGGCAGCACCCGCATCTGCAGGTCGCGGAAATCGCGGATCTCGTGCACCGCTTCGTATTCGATCAGCTTTTCCAGCAACAGTGCCGGGCTGCGCCAGTCGATCCGCACAAGCTCCAGGAAACCACGATTGAACCATGATTTCAGCAGGTGCCGGAAATCGGCATCGACGCGGGCGAAAGCCGCGTCCCGCCCGGTCAGCCGCAACAGGTCGGCCCGCATGCCCACCAGCCGTGCCGTCCCGCCCGGAGCCATGTTCAGCCGCCTGAGCAATTCCTGCCGTGGAGGCTCGGCCAGGCGCGACAGGTTCTCCAGCGCCGCCGGATCGCCAATGTCCAGGTAAGCGCGGGCGGCGCCCGCCAACGCCTCGGGATCGGGGTCGAAACCGTCGCGCAACGCGTCGAAGAACACCCGCTTTCCGGCATCATCCAGTGCCGCGTAACCGTCCAGCACCTCAACGGCCATCGCCATCACCCGGGTCTCGGAGCGCAGCCCCGGCAGGGCGCGGGCAGATTCGATCAGCGCCTCGGGTTTGGGCGCCGCCTCCTTGCCGCGTCGCCAGCTGGAACTGACGACGAGGCTGCTGAGACGGTCATAAATCTGTGCGGTCAGGGTCATATCGCGGGTCCCATGACGAGTTCGGGCAGGAACAGGGCGATTTGCGGAAAGACCGCCAGCAACAGCATACCCAGCACCATCATCCCCACGAAGGGCATCGAGCCCACCAGGATATCGCGCAGTGATATTTGCGGTGCGATGCCGTTGATGACATAGAGGTTAAGCCCGACCGGAGGCGTGATCAGCCCGATTTCCATGTTGATCGTCAGCATCACCGCGAACCAGTAGGGGTCGAACCCGGCCGAATCGAGGATCGGCATCAGGATCGGTGCGGTCATCAGGATGATCGCCACCGGAGGCAGGAAGAAGCCCGCGACCAGCAGGAAGATGTTGATCACGATCAGCAGCACCCAGCGGTTGACCTCGAGGCTGGCGATCCCATCCGCCACCGTCTGCGTGATGAACAGCGAAGACAGCGCGAAAGCGAACAGTTCCGCCGCGCCGAGGATCAGCATGATCATCACCGCCTCGCGGATCGTGTCGCGGAAGATCGCGACCATCGGCCCGGCCTTCCACATGCGATAGATCACCGCGACCAGCACGAGGCAGATCAGCGCCCCGGTTCCCGCCGCCTCGGATGGCGTGGCGACGCCGCCGTAAAGCACGAAGAGGATCAGCGCCACGATGATCAGGAAAGGCAGCACCCGCGGCAGCTTCTCCAGCCGTTCGGCAAGCGAATAGCGGCGCGTCACATCCGACAGCCCCAGCCCTCGCCGCCAGCAGTCGAACAACGCCCAGACCATGAACAGCGCGGTCAGCATCAGCCCCGGTATCAGCCCGGCAAGGAACAACCGCCCGATAGAGGTCTCGGTCGCGATGCCATAGACGATCATCGTCACCGAGGGCGGGATCAGGATGCCAAGCGTGCCGCCAGCCGCGATGGAGCCTGCGGCCAGTGAGTCTGGATAGCCGCGCTTGGTCATTTCGGGGATGCCCATCTTGCCGATGGCCGCGCAGGTCGCCGGGCTGCTGCCAGACAGTGCCGCGAACAGCGCGCAGGCTCCGATATTCGACAACACCATGCCGCCCGGCACGCGATAGAGCCAGCGATCCAGCGCCTCGTACAGATCCTTGCCCGCAGGCGATGATGCCACCGCCGCGCCCATCAGGATGAACATTGGAATTGACACCATCCCGAAATTTGCGAGCCCCGCGAAAAATGTTTCCGAAACACCGCCGATGGCGGACCATCCCTCCGACAGCACCAGGGCGGCAACTGCGACGAAGCCCATCGTGAAGGCGATCGGGGTCCCGGCCGCCAGCAGGGCAAACATCGTCACCAGAACGGCCAGACCTGACATAGATGGAGACATCACGAGGCTCCTTCCGTTGCAGCAAGCTCGGGAAATACCGCGAGGACCATCTGCATGACCAGTTGCAGGCCCATAAGTGCAAAGGCGAAGGGCACCGGCCAGAACGGGATCCACAGGGGCAAGGCCCAGATTGTGTCGGTGGTCCAGCCCTTCATCGTTGCCTCGAAAAGGAAATGTGCCCCTGACCATGCCAATGCGCCGACAAAGAAAAGCGAGGCCAGCCCCGAGATCAGCGCCAGCACCCGGCGCATCCCGTCACCCGCCCGCTCGACCAGCAGATCGACGCCGACATGGCCTTTCAGCGCAAGCACATAGGGTGCCCCCAGCATCATCGCCGCCGTGGTCGAAAAGATCACGTATTCGGTCTGCCAGACGGTCGAGGCGCCCAGGAAATAGCGCCAGATGACCATCTGCGTGACCACCACCGTCGCCGAGGCCAAGAGCAGCATCGCAAGGATGCCGCTCAGCCGGGCCAGACCGTCCAGAATCCGCAAGACAGCGCTCATGCCCGTCATTCCACCGCCAGCGCCTGGTCAATCAGTTGCTGACCGCCATCGACCTCTTCGGCGAAGGTCTTGTAAGATGTCTCCTTGGCTATGGCGAGCCATGCGTCGTAATCCTCCGGGCTCATCGTGGCGATCTCGACTCCGGCCTTCTCGAACTCTTCGATCATCTTGCTGTCCAGTCCGGCGGCCTGTTCGGCGAACCAATCCTCGGCCTTTTGCCCGGCGTCGCGCAGCGCCTGTTGCTGTTCTTCGCTGAGACGCTCGAATTTCTTCTTCGAGATCAGCACCGGCTCATACATGAACCACAACGCGTTTTCGCCCGGGGCGGTCAGGCATTTTGCCTGCTCGAACAGCCGGTAACTGACCATCGAGCCGGACGAGGTGTTCGCCGCGTCCAGCACCCCGGTCTGCATGCCGGTGTAAATCTCGGAGGAGGGCATCGAGGCGATAGAGGCCCCCGCGCCGACCAGCATCTGCTCGAATGCCGGACCTGCGGCGCGTGTCACCTGCCCCGAGATCGAATCCGGCGCGGTGATGCAGTTCTTCTTGCTGACGAAACCGCCGGCGAGCCATGCGTCCGACAGGACCAATGCGCCGCTTTCCTCGATCAGCCGGTAGATTTCCTCCATGAAGGGCGAATCGTTCAGGCGTTGCGCGCGTTCGTGGTTGCGCACCAGCCCCGGCATCAGCGTGACGCTGAACTGGGGCACCCGGCCGGCGGCGTAGTCCAGCGGAAAGGACGTCATGTCCAATTGCCCGCTGGTTACCGCGCTCCATTGTTCGCGGGCCTTGTAAAGCGATTCCCCCGGGTAGACGCGAATCTCCAGATCGACGCCGGCATCTGCGACCTCCTTGGCGATCATTTGCACCATCTCGTCACGCGCGTCGCCCTTGCCGCCCGGAAACTGGTGGCTGGCCTTCAGCACCTCGGCTCCGGCAGCCAGCGGCATGGCGGCGGCGATCGCTGCGGTCGTTACTGCGGCGGTCATTATTCTGGTCATGATATTTCCTCCCTCGCGGCACATTGCGCCGAATCTCACACTCCAATGTGCATACTGTCTCGACTTTTGTGTATACACAAGGAATAATAATGGATGCATATTGGTAGAGGTTGAAGGATGGCCAGCGTTGCCGACAATATCAGCGAGAGGCTGGAGACCGAGATCGTCGAAGGTCTGCTCCCTCCCGGCACAAGGCTGGAAGAGCCGGCGCTTGCAGAGCGGTTCGGCGTCTCCCGCACCCCTGTGCGAGAAGCGTTGCAGCGGCTGTCGGCCTCGGGCCTGGTCGAGCTGAAACCGCGCAGGGGCACGCAGGTTCTGAACCCCTCGATCGGGCGCATCGTCGAGATGTTCGAAGTCATGGCGGAACTGGAGGCCGTATGCGCGCGTCTCTGCGCCCGCCGCGCGGATCCCGATCTGATCAGTAAATTGAAAGCATGGC
The DNA here is from genome assembly GCF_003697785.1 of Paracoccus alkanivorans. Lineage (GTDB taxonomy): Bacteria > Pseudomonadota > Alphaproteobacteria > Rhodobacterales > Rhodobacteraceae > Paracoccus > Paracoccus alkanivorans. The sequence continues at coordinate 80,706 of NZ_QOKZ01000007.1, forward strand.
TGATGTCCTGCGAAACCACGGCAGCGGCGCAGGATGTCTCGGCCTATTACGAGGCCAACCGCCAGTTTCATCACACCATTTACCGCGGCTCGGGCAACGGATTCCTCGCAGAGCAGGCCGAATCCCTGCATCTGCGTCTGACACCCTTTCGCCGCCAGCAACTCCGCGTGCCGCGCCGGTTGCGGCAATCGCTGGCCGAGCATACGCAGGTCGTCACCGCCATCGAAGCCGGGGACGAGGCGGCGGCAGAGGCCGTGCAGCGAGCCCATATCCTGATACAGGGGGAGCGCTTCGGCGACTTTCTGGCGCAGTTCGGCGCGGGCGCGCGGACAACGGCGGACTGATCCGCATATCCAGCTATCGCGAATGTGAAAATGCTGGCTTGATATACGCGGTCCGTAAGAGATTTACGGGCTCCGGGGTCCAGCATTTGTTAGCCAGAGCTCATCTTCCGCTATATCTGTGTGAAATTCAGGGCTGCCTTTCTTGCGCGAAAAATCTCTCTGCGACCTAATGCCGGGTGGCCTTGGTGATTCCCCTTTCTTATAAGCTCTCCGGGACACCCAGCTATTGTGAGTGAGGAGAGCCAAATGAAACCTGCAATGATCGGAGGCGTTCTGAGCATCGCTCTTGCCATGCCCGCCTTCGCCCAGGAAGAAGGCGATGTTGCCGCGGGGGAAAAGGAATTCCGCAAGTGCAAGGCATGCCACATGATCCAGAGCGCGGATGGCGAGGACATCGTGAAGGGCGGCAAGACCGGCCCGAATCTCTGGAACATCGTTGGACGCAAGATCGCGTCTCAGGAGGGGTTCAAATATGGTGACGGCATCATTGCCGCCGCGGAAGCCAATCCCGACCTCGTCTGGACCGAGGAGGAGCTGGTCGCCTATGTCACCGACCCGAATGCCTGGCTCGAGGAAAAGACCGGCGATTCCGGAGCCAAGACCAAGATGACCTTCAAGCTGCGCAAGGGTCAGGCCGACATTGCGGCTTATCTTGCCAGCGTGTCGCCCGATGCCCCGGCGGCCGAGTGAGGTGGCGCGAATTCCTGCGGCAATCAGTCGCATGACAACAGGACCTCACCCCCGCGGAATGTGATATTCTTGCGGGGGTATTCAATTTTTGGTCAGCGTAACGCATTGCCCGGTGCCGAAGGCTGGTCTAGAAGAACGCAAGACACCGCCGGTCGGCCAGACCGGCTCGACGATATCTGAGGGAGTTCGGGTATGGCAGACGCAGCCGCTCACGGCCACGAAGACCATCACGACCAACGCGGGTTCTTCACCCGCTGGTTCATGTCCACCAACCACAAGGACATTGGCATCCTTTACCTTTTGACGGCCGCGGTGGTTGGCCTGATCTCGGTCTGCTTCACCGTCTACATGCGGATGGAGCTGCAGCATCCCGGCGTACAGTACATGTGCCAGGAAGGTGCGCGCTTCATCGCCGATTCGACGGCGGAATGCACGCCAAACGGGCATCTGTGGAACGTCATGATCACCTATCACGGGGTGCTGATGATGTTCTTCGTGGTGATTCCGGCCCTGTTCGGCGGTTTCGGCAACTATTTCATGCCGCTGCATATCGGCGCTCCGGACATGAGCTTTCCGCGCCTGAACAACTTGTCCTACTGGATGTATGTCGTCGGCGTCTGCCTCGGCATCGCCTCGCTTCTGGCACCGGGCGGCAACCAGCAGCCGGGTTCCGGCGTGGGCTGGGTGCTTTACCCGCCGCTATCCACGACCGAGGGCGGCTATTCGATGGATCTGGCGATCTTCGCCGTTCACGTCTCGGGCGCATCCTCGATCCTCGGCGCGATCAACATCATCACCACATTCCTGAACATGCGCGCCCCCGGCATGACGCTGTTCAAGGTGCCGCTCTTCGCCTGGTCGGTCTTTATCACCGCGTGGCTGATCCTGCTGGCGCTGCCGGTTCTGGCCGGGGCCATCACCATGCTGCTGATGGACCGCAATTTCGGCACCAATTTCTTCAACCCGGCGGGTGGCGGCGACCCGATCCTGTATCAGCACATCCTGTGGTTCTTCGGCCATCCCGAGGTGTATATCATCATCGTGCCGGGCTTCGGGATCATCAGCCACGTCATCTCGACCTTCTCGAAAAAGCCGATCTTCGGCTATCTGCCGATGGTCCTGGCCATGGCCGCGATCGGGGTGCTGGGCTTCGTGGTCTGGGCGCACCACATGTATACCGTCGGCATGTCGCTGACCCAGCAAAGCTATTTCATGCTGGCCACGATGACCATCGCGGTGCCCACCGGCATCAAGGTCTTCTCGTGGATCGCGACGATGTGGGGCGGCTCGGTCGAGTTCAAGACGCCGATGCTCTGGGCCTTCGGCTTCCTGTTCCTGTTCACCGTTGGCGGTGTGACCGGCGTGGTGCTGTCGCAGGCGCCGCTGGATCGCGTCTATCACGACACCTATTATGTGGTGGCGCATTTCCACTATGTGATGTCGCTTGGCGCGGTATTCGCCATCTTTGCCGGGATCTATTACTGGATCGGCAAGATGTCGGGCCGTCAATATCCGGAATGGGCGGGTAAACTTCATTTTTGGATGATGTTTATCGGCGCGAACCTGACCTTCTTCCCGCAGCATTTCCTGGGCCGTCAGGGCATGCCGCGCCGCTATATCGACTATCCTGTCGAATTCGCGTTCTGGAACAACATCAGTTCGCTTGGCGCCTACCTGTCCTTTGCCTCGTTCCTGTTCTTCTTCGGCATCATGTTCTACACGCTGCGCGCCGGCCAGCGGGTGAATGTGCCCAACTACTGGAACGAGCATGCCGATACGCTGGAATGGACCCTGTCCTCGCCGCCGCCCGAACATACGTTCGAGCAGCTGCCCAAGCAATCGGACTGGGACCGCGGCCACGCTCACTGATGCCTTATGAATGGCATGACACGGCCCCGGAGGATTCCGGGGCCGTGTCATATCGGCTGATCCTCTGGCCCTATCGGTCGCTGCCTCGCCGCGGTTTCGTCTGGTTTATCGGGATAACCGCCGCCCTGATGGCACTGCCGTTGGCCGCCGTACTCGGCACCTCTGTCTTATGGGGATTGCTGCCTTTTGCTGTCGCTGCGATCTGGGCCATTTGGATCGCTTTGCAGCGCAGTTATCGCAGTGGCGAGACCCGTGAGGAACTGCGGCTGGACCGCGACAGGCTGGAGATATGGCGACATGATCCAGGCAGAGCCGACCGAATATGGCAGACCAACCCTTATTGGGTTCGGGCCATGCTGCGGGAAGGCCCGGTCGAGAATTACCTGACCCTGACCGACGGGCAGCGCGAGATCGAACTGGGAGCCTTTCTGACAGCGCAAGAGCGGCGAGAGCTATGTGACGAACTGGCCCGGCGGCTCGCCGAACTGCGATAGCCTTTCATGTGAACGCTGCCAGGCTGGCCGGGGCCGCTTCGGCAGCCAATGCGTCAAGCAAGTGCCTCCGGCAATCCCGTTGAACTCTAACCTGTCAGGGCATGCCGATCGATCATGTGGAAACGCCCCTGCATATCCTCGCCAGCCAGCGTGACCGTGTCGATTACATGCGGGTCTGGCAGCAGGGGGACAAGTCTTGGGCGCAGCGTTTCAAGAACCCGCGCAGCTTCCGGGTCAGGCAGGCGATTTCCCAATGTCATGTGAAAACGAAACTGCTCCATGACCCAAGGATATCCCCAACGGTCCAGGTTGGCACGCTGCTCGGGGCTGAGCCGATCCGGATTCCGCCGTGCGCGGTCGGCTTCGCTCAACGGGGCGCGATGCCGGTCGAGGTCACGGACTAGGTATGCGGCCAGTGCGGTGAGGGGCGGATGTGCCGTGCAGGTTAGCGCCGGGAATCCATCCAGCATGGAGAGACGCAACCCGCCGGAGACCGTCACGGGGGGGCGACGCGCCGCGATTGCGGCCAGGTCCTGTCGCAAGGCGGTTTCGTTGCTATTCGAGGCAAGTGCGAAGGGAGGTTTCAGTGTCGCGTGAAAACCGTAGCGGCGGGGTGTGGCGGTCATGCGGGCGATTTCGTCCGCGTCCATCTGCCCAAACCCTTGATGCGCCAGTTCGCCGCCAGTTGCGATATCCCAGCCCAGCCACGCTGCTCCGAATTCGGCCAGCGCACCGGTCGCGGTGTAATAGATCGCATAGCGTTTCCAGTTCTCCATAGCAGATCTTGCCCCTGTTCCTGCCTTGCCGTCAGTTGGTGCCGAACCTGCCCGAGCCCGGCGTGATTGACCATATGAATTCATCCGAACCGGGTTATCTGCCCGAGGTCGTTACCGGCCTGTTGGGTGCCGGTTTCATCGCCACTGCCTTCGTCAACTCGATCATGTGGAACAAGCGGCACGCGGCTGTGGAAAGGCATTCCCGAACCGCGCCTAGATCCGATCGATCAGGTCCAGCATTTCGGGCGGTAGCTGATCTTCCCGTATGATAAAGCTGCGGCTGCGGTGACCCTCGATCGTTACGGTGATGCGATAGCTGATCCGGTCGGCACAATCACCGCACTCACGCGCGGCAAGGCGCTGCAGCTCCTTTGCGTCGAAGGCGTTGCTCAGCTCTTCCTTCACCGGCTCCGCCTGGGCCTCCACATCGATCCGCTTGTGCAGCGCGGCGGCGGCAATTCCGCTAAAGCCTCCTTCCGCGTCGATTTCGATGATCATGATTGCGTATCCGAAATAATTTTCCAGTCATGGAAATGTAGGCTCAGATGCTGATTCCGACAAGCTTCCATGCCCGGCGCAGCATCGCCGCCTCGTGACTGCCCAGACCAGCCAGTTCGGTCGCGGCCTGCAAGGTCTGGTCAGCCCATTCGGTGAAAGAGGCCATCGGATTGTTCAGCCTTTCCAGCGCGCGATACCAGACACGCCCGGGCAGTTCCCATGACTTTCCACCCAAATAGCTGCAAAACAGGTAGAAAGCGTGGTTCGGGATGCCGGAATTGATATGCACGCCGCCATTGTCCTCGGTGGTGGTGACAAAGCCATCCATATGCCAGGGCTGAGGATCCTGCCCCAGCAGATCGTCGGAATAGGCGGTGCCGGGGGCCTTCATGCTGCGCAGGGCCACGCCATTGATGCCGGGGCCGAGGATTCCTCGCCCGACCAGCCAATCGGCCTCATGTACCTGCTGACCAAGGCTTCTTTGCAGGGTCAGGCTGCCGAATACATCGGCGATGCTTTCGTTCAATGCGCCCGGCTGATTTTCATAGATCAACCCGCCGGAATACTGGATGACGCCGTGGGCCATCTCGTGCCCGATCACGGAAAGTTCCAGAAAGGTTCTGAAAACCTTGCCATCCCCGGTGCCGTAAGCCATCTGGTTACCGTCCCAGAAAGCGTTGTTGTAGTTGCGGCGATGATGGACGGTTGCGATCAGCGGCATGCCCGAGCCATCCAGCGAGTTACGGCCATATTCCTCTGCAAAGAGCGAGAAGACCTGTCCTGCACCGTCATAGGCGAGATCGGCATCCTCGATGCCGGTGGGGGCGTCGCCTTCGCTGCGCACCAGTTTGCCGGGCAGGGCGGCCTTGTATTCACCGTCATGGATGCGGCGGTCCGGGCAGCAGATTTCTCCTGTCTCGTCGAGTGCCGGGCCGGCGAATGCGTCGGGACGGATTGGCGGGGTAGGGGTCACATGCTCGGCCCGGTCGTCGCGCAGCTTTTCCGTCTGCTTCAACAGGCTGCGCGCCATGCGCGAGGTCTGTGCATCGCCGCGCAGGGCCAGCACGCGCAGCATGTGAGGCGGGACGATGCAGTTGATCGGATGATGGGCGGATGCGGACAGCGAAAAGCACATGGGAGGGCCTCCGGGCTGATATGTCGAACCAGTCTAGAACCGATCGGGCGGGGATGGAAACAGTTCGCGCAATTGCAATTTGTATTATATCCACCCACCGCGCAACGCGGAGCACGTCAGCCTGTAATTGCGGGTTATCGGCTGCACAGCCTTACACCGGGCGTATGTCGGAGGCGTGTGTTACGGAGCGATGGGGGCCTGAGGTAAGTTCTGGTTGAGCTTTCTTGTGGTATGATTAATGCGAGAGGGGTAAAGGCCTAGCCGGATATTGCGTTCCATTGAGCCTCCTTCGATTTCACCAGCATCCTACTCCGCAGGCTTGGTCACCGGAAGCGGATCATTGACCCAGGTCACGGGCAACACCAGCTTCAGCTCGGCCTCTTTCATGTCGGCGGTAAATGGCAACAGCTTCAGGCCGTCCAATGCGCCCAGAACCTGAGAGTCCGCAGTTTCGTTGCCTGAACTTTCGAGGATTTTCAGTTGGCTGATGTCACCGGTATCGGCGGCGGTGAAGCCAACAACCACATGAAATTTCCCCCAAGGGCCATTCTTTCTGACTGTTTTCGATGGTTGCGCAAAATGTGCGATATATGGTCCCTGCAGTTCATACCAACCTCGCTTGTTTCCTATCAGCAGCGTTTTGCCATCCGGTGAAATGAGGGCTTGAGCGGCTGATACTCCTGGCCAGGCGCAGGCTAAGAGGACGATAAACAAATACTTCATAACACTTTCCGTAGTCCGACTTACTATGCATCTGCCCCAACTGTGGGTACAACTGAACATATAGTGATTGGAGCCTCAAGCTATCTATCGGAGTCTCTTTGATCGCTTTTTCATCAATCGACCCTGTTTCCGCTTTCCCGGTTGAACAGATGCAGGTTCTTGCGTTCGAAACCCAGCTTCAGCGTATCGCCAAGCGGGGAGTCCGAGGGCAGTGCGATGGTGATCGCCTCGCCGCCGGTCCGTCCATGCACAAGCCGTTGTGCGCCAAGTTCCTCCACCGCGATCACCGTCATCTCGATGGGGCCATCCTCGGCGAGGATCAGGTCCTCGGGGCGGATGCCGATGGTGCCCGCATGGGCGGTGCCGGGCAGATGCGGCACGGCGCGGGCGTCGAGCAGATTCATCGCCGGACTGCCGATGAAGCTTGCCACAAAGGTCGATGCCGGGCGGCGATAGACCTCCAGCGGAGTGCCGATCTGCTCGATCCGGCCACCATTCAGCACCACGAGCCGGTCGGCCAGCGTCATCGCTTCAAGCTGGTCATGGGTGACATAGATCGAGGTCGTGCGCAGGCGTTTCTGCAGTTCCTTGATCTCCAGCCGCATGGCCACGCGCAGCTTGGCGTCAAGGTTGGACAGCGGCTCGTCGAACAGGAAGGCCGCAGGTTCGCGGGTGATGGCGCGACCCATGGCGACGCGCTGGCGCTGCCCGCCTGAAAGGGCGCGAGGCTTGCGGTCGAGGAAAGGACCGATCTGCAGGATCTCGGCCGCCTCGTTCACGCGGCGCTCTATCTCGGCTTTCGGCGTGCCGCGGTTCTTCAGCCCGTAGGCGAGGTTCTGGCGCACCGACATATGCGGGTAAAGCGCATAGTTCTGGAACACCATGGCGATGTCGCGATCGGCCGGTTCGACATTGTTGACGACGCGGTCGCCGATGCGGACCTCACCCTCGGTGATACTTTCCAGTCCGGCGACCATGCGCAGCAGCGTGGATTTGCCGCAGCCCGAGGGGCCGACCAGCACGATGAATTCGCCATCCTCGATGTCGATATTCACGCCTCCCACGGCACGGGTGCCACCGGGATAGACCTTGCCGAGATTATCAAGAGTGATCGATGCCAATTTATTTCTCCGTCTCGACAAGACCCTTGACGAACAAGCGCTGCATCCCGATCACCACAGCCACCGGTGGCAGCATCGCCAGGATGGCGGTCGCCATGACCAGATGCCATTGCGGCAGGCCGTCCACCACGTCAGCCATACGCTTGATGCCCGCGACGATGGTGTAATATTGCGCGTCGGTCGTTATGAGCAGCGGCCACAGATACTGGTTCCAGCCATAGATGAACAGGATGACGAACAGCGCTGCCATATTGGTGCGCGACAGGGGCAGCAGGATGTCGCGGAAGAATTTCATCGGGCCTGCACCGTCGATGCGGGCGGCCTCGGTCAATTCGTCGGGGATGGTCAGGAATACCTGCCGGAACAGGAAGGTTGCCGTGGCGCTTGCGATCAGCGGCAGCGACAGGCCGGCATAGGAGTTCAGCAGGCCCAGCCCGGCGACGACCTGAAAGCTGGGAACAATGCGGACCTCGACCGGTAGCATCAGGGTGATGAAGATGCACCAGAAGGCCAGACCACGGAAGGGAAAGCGGAAATAGACGATGGCGAAGGCCGACAGCATCGAGATGGCGATCTTGCCGATGGCGATGGACAGTGCCATGATGAGGCTGTTGAACATCATCCGCCCGACAGGCGGCGTGCCGCTGGTCGAAAGCCCGGTATCCAGCATATGGCTGTAATTCGCGATCAGGTTCGGGCCGGGCCACATCGGAATCGTGCCGGACATGAAATCGGTTGCGCCATGGGTCGAGGCGACGAAGGCGACCCAGACCGGCAGGGCGACGATCACCACACCGGCGATCAGCACCAGATGGGCAAGGAAAGTCAGGCCGGGGCGGTTCTCGATCATCAGTATTCGACCTTTTTCTCGACCCAACGGAACTGGATGATGGTCAGTGCGATCACGATCAGCATCAGCACCACCGATTGCGCTGCCGAACTGCCCATGTTCTGGCCGACGAAGCCGTCGAAATAGACCTTGTAGACCATGATATTGGTGGCCTGCGCCGGGCCGCCCTCGGTCGTCGAGTCGATCACCGCGAAGGTTTCGAACATGGCGTAGACGATATTCACCACCAGAAGAAAGAATGTCGTCGGAGACAGGAGCGGGAAGGTGATGTCGAAGAAGCGCCGGACGGGACCTGCGCCGTCTATGGCGGCGGCTTCGCGAAGGCTGGCGGGGATGGCCTGCAGGCCGGCGACGAAGAACAGGAAATTATAGCTGATCTGCTTCCACGCGCTGGCAATGACGACAAGGATCATCGCATCGCTTTTCGAACTGACATGGTTCCAGTCATAGCCGATCATGTCCAGCATATAGGGCATGATGCCAACGGTCGGGTTGAAGATAAACCACCACAGGATACCGGCGACCGCCGGAGCGACCGCATATGGCCAGACCAGCAGCGTGGTATAGACACGAGAGCTTTTCAGCATCCGGTCCACCGAGACGGCCAGCAGCAGCGCCACGCCCATCGACACCAGTGTGACCGAGACGGCGAAAACCGCCGTGACTTTCAGCGAGTTCAGATATTCGGCACTGTCCAGCAGCGCGGTAAAGTTCCTCAGCCCGACGAAAGTCGTGTTGATGCCGAAAGCGTCCTGGCTGAGAAAGCTTTGCTTCACGGCCTGACCCGCAGGCCAGAGAAAGAAGATGAAGGTGATGGCAAGCTGTGGCGCCAGCAAAAGCCATGGCAGCAGTTGATTGTTGAAAATCGTGCGCTTCATCGGGATTCCGGTCGGGACGTGAAACGGGAGCTGCGTTATGCCGCAGCCCCCGGGATCGGGTTACTGGCTCTGGGCTTCGAATTCTTCCAGAAGCGCGTCTCCGCGTTCCACCACCGCGTCGAGCGCACCCTGGGCATCCTTGTCGCCGGCCAGCAACTGCTCGAATTCCTCGTCGATGATGCCGCGGATCTGGACGTAATTGCCAAAGCGCAGGCCCTTGGAATTCTCGGTCGGCTCGTTCAGCGTGACCTGCTGAAGCCCGACTTCAGAGCCCGGGTTCTCTTCGTAATAGCCCTGTTCCTTGCCCAGATCATAGGCTGCCTGCGTGATCGGCAGGTAGCCCGAGAACTGGTGCCAGTCTGCCTGAACCTCGGGGCTGGAGAGATACTCGAAAAACTTCGCGGCACCCGCATATTCCTCATCCGGGCGGCCCGACAATACCCAGAGAGTCGCCCCGCCGATGATCGAGTTCTGCGGCGCACCCTCGACATCGTCGTAATAGGGCAGCATGCCGTAGCCCAGCTCGAAATCCTTGGCATTGGCGATCACACCCGCCCGGCTGGCCGAGCTGTTCATGATCATTGCGCATTCCTGGGAATAGAACAGCGGGGGCGCATTGTCGCCGCCAACGGGGCCGCCATATTTGAAGATGCCTTCATCGGCCCATTTCTTCAGATTTTCCCAGTGTTTCACCTGCACCGGACCGTTCAGGCTCAATCGTGCCGACGGGCCGCCGATACCGTTCTGCTCGGTGCCGATGGGCTGGTTGTGGAAGGCACTCAGATTCTCGGTCTGGATCCAGCTTACCCAACCGGTGGTAAAGCCGCATTTGGCCGCGCCGGATTCCATGATCTTTTTGGAGAACTCTTCCATTTCAGCCCAGGTCTTGGGCGGTGCCGCGGGGTCGAGGCCAGCCTTCTCGAACACGTCCTTGTTGTAATAGAGGATCGGGGTCGAGCTGTTGAAGGGCATGGACAACATGTTGCCGTCGGTATCGGTATAATAGCCCACGACGGCGGGGAGGAAGGCGCTCGGGTCGAATTCCGCGCCCTGTTCTTCCATCAGTTGGTAAACCGGAACAATAGCGCCCTCGGCGGCCATCATTGTGCCGGTGCCTACTTCGAAAACCTGCACAATCGCGGGCTGTTCCTTGGCGCGAAAGGCCGCGATGGCGGCGGTCATGGTTTCGGGATAGGTGCCCTTGTAGGAGGGAACGACGTTATACTCGTCCTGGCTTTCGTTGAAGCCCTTGACGATCTCTTCAAGCTTGGCCCCCAACTCGCCGCCCATGGCGTGCCACCACTGGATTTCGGTTTTGGCATGGGCAGCGGACAGCGACGCAATCAGCGCCACCGCGGATGCGGTGAAAAGTCGAGACATGTGAAATTCCTCCCCGTGGAGTTGCGGTTCGCAGCCGGACCTACTCGCCCGTTGTGACGAAGACGCAACATTATTGCGAAGGAAATGTGACAGTCTTTGATCGAATGGTCAACGGTTTTGGGTTTCCGGATGCGCGAAGTCATTCGCTTGTGTTCTCGAATGTTCTGGTTTCGGTATCCGAGAACATAAGGCGAAGGTGATGTTTCAGCGCGCCCCGGCACCGCCGAACAATCGTTTCACTCCCCCTATCAACGGCATGACGGTCGCTGACAGGACCGGGTTGATGACCCGCTCGACCACCGGGATCAGGATCAGCCCCAACACAAGCCCGAAGATGCCGTCGAAAAAGGCCGTCACCGCCCATTCGACCAGCCCGGGCGCCTGTGGCACGGCATGGGCCGCGGCCTCGGCCTGGTGATGGACCCAGTCATAAGGCGCATGCCAGCCCATCTCGCCCAGCCCGTGCAGGATGATCTGCCCGCCGACCCAGATCATCGCGGCGGTGCCGACGATGGTCAGCACCTTCATGAAACCCGGCATGAACTTGACGATCCCGCGCCCCAATGCGGCAATGGCCCCGCTGCGCCGGGTAGCCAGATGCACGCCGGCATCATCGGCCTTCACGATCAGCGCGACGAAGCCGTAAACCGCAACCGTGATGCCAACAGCGACCACTGCGAGGATCAGGGCTTTCAGCAGAAGCGAATCGTCAAAGGGGATGGTCGAAAGCGCGATGGTCATGATTTCGGCCGAAAGAATGAAATCGGTCTTGATTGCCCCCGCAACCCGCTGTTCCTCAAGCGCGGCGCCGTCGCTTTCGGGATGGGTATGCTCTTCGCTGTCATGCTCATCCCCGTGACCGAAGGCATGCGCAATCTTTTCGGCGCCCTCGAAACACAGATAGGCGCCGCCGATCATCAATAGCGGTGCGATCAGCCACGGCGCGAATGCCGACAGCAGCAACGCCACGGGCAGAAGGATCACCATCTTGTTGAAGATGGAGCCGCGGGCGATTTTCCAGACTATGGGAATCTCGCGGCTGGCATCGAAGCCATGCACGTATTTCGGCGTCACCGCAGCGTCGTCGATGACCGCGCCCGCGGCCTTGGCCCCGGCCTTGGCTGCCTGTCCCGCCACGTCGTCGATCGATGCCGCCGCGACCTTGGAAATGCTTGCCACATCGTCCAGAAGTGCAATCAGACCACTCATTTTCCCTCGATTCCATTTACTGCCGCCGGATATCATCTGTGCAAAGCAACGCGCCGGGTTCAAGCCCGGTTCGATCGGAAAGCCGGATCGCGGGGCTTCGGACAATGAACAAGGTCCCGGCCGTCATGGACGCGGTATGCCCTGACCAGCCCGTATCTAGTTCCGCCACCACAGGAACGCTGCAATGGCAGCGATGACGATCAGCCCAAGCAACATTCCCGCTGGCCCTCGCCACCACGAAGGCGATTTGGCGGGATCCTCTGTCAGCGGCGCGGCGATATGTCCCAGCCTTTCGCGGATACCCTGCCATGCACGGGCAGGGGCCATTACCGGGGTCAACCCCTCGGTCATACCTGCCAGACGCTCTTGCCAATCGCGGACGCTTTGGGCGAATGCCGGATCGTCGGATAACCGGGCCACTGCGGCTTGCGCCTCCTCGCCTTCCAGAAGGCCGAGCGCCAGTTCCGCCGCCAGGGCGTCATCCTCCTGCTGCGGGGTGAGCGGGGCTTTCTCGGTCATTGGCTGATACAATCCTTCAGCCGCAGCAGACTGCCGCGCAGCCAGTTGCGGGCGACGCTGACCGGCATGTCCACGCGTGCGGAAAGATCCGCATAGGTCAGGCCCTCGAGGTAAGCGGTGCGGACGGCACCGGCCCGATCCTCGCCAAGTTGCACAAGGCATTCGTCCAGGGATTTGTGCTTTTGCGCATGGCTTCCGGCGGCGTCGGAGCCTGTTTCGGCCGGACCGGCCGACGCGGCCTCTTCGGTAAAGGAGCTGGTCGGGCGCGAGGTGCGGGCGCGCAGGCGGTCCACGGCACGGTTACGGGTGATCGTGATCAGCCATGTCATTGGAGAAAGGCCGCTGGACGCATGGCGCCCCGCCCCCTGCCATATTCTGATATAGACCTCTTGCAGCGCCTCTTCCGCTTCGGGCCGGTCCTTCAGCACCGACAGGCATATGGCATGCAACCTGGGCGAGGTCACCTCGTAAAGCGTCGCGAAGGCGCTGCGGTCCCCGTTGGCCGTGCCTGCGATCATCTTTTCCAACTGGTTCTTGCGGGTGCCCTGCACGCGTGGCCTCGGGATTGCGTTTCTGGATTCAGCCGCGACATTATGGGCGCCATCACGGCGCGTCAACGCGCGCCTGCTTGCACAAGGCGGACGAATGCGCAATCAAGGCGCGGATGCGAGGAAAGGGCCAGACAATGTTGGACATGAACGCCAAACCCACCGAAGAGATCGATCTGCGCGAAATTTTCGGTCTGGACAGCGATATGAAGGTAAAGGGTTTTGCCGAGTCCAGCGAACGCGTGCCCGATATCGACAGCACCTACAAGTTCGACCCCGACACGACGCTCGCGATTCTGGCGGGTTTCGCCTATAACCGCCGGGTGATGATCCAGGGCTATCACGGCACCGGCAAATCGACGCATATCGAGCAGGTCGCCGCGCGCCTGAACTGGCCCTGCGTTCGGGTGAACCTCGACAGCCATGTTTCGCGGATCGACCTGATCGGCAAGGACGCGATCAAGCTGGTCGATGGCAAGCAGGTGACGGTGTTCCACGAGGGTATCCTGCCCTGGGCGCTGCGCAACCCGACCGCCATCGTTTTCGACGAATATGACGCGGGCCGCGCCGATGTGATGTTCGTGATCCAGCGTGTGCTGGAGGCCGATGGCAAGCTGACACTGCTGGACCAGAACGAGGTGATTACGCCCAATCCCTTCTTCCGGCTGTTCGCTACCTCGAACACGGTGGGTCTGGGCGACACGACCGGCCTCTATCACGGCACGCAGCAGATCAACCAGGGTCAGATGGACCGCTGGTCGCTGGTCTCGACGCTGAACTATCTGTCGCATGACGCCGAGGCCGCCATCGTTCTGGCCAAGAACCCGAACTACAACAACGAAAAGGGCCGCAAGGTGATCAGCCAGATGGTGACGCTGGCCGACCTGACCCGGACCGCCTTCATGCAGGGCGACCTGTCCACGGTGATGTCGCCGCGCACGGTGATCACTTGGGCGCAGAACGCCCGGATCTTCGACAATATCGGCTATGCTTTCCGGCTGACCTTCCTGAACAAATGCGATGAACTGGAGCGCCAGACCGTGGCCGAGTTCTATCAGCGCCTGTTCGACGAGGAACTGCCGGAAAGCGCGGCGGCGATGGCGGGGTGATCGCGTAATAAGCTTACATATTCGATGCCTTTTCGGCAGAGACCAGAGCGAGGAGACATTAAAATGAAAAGAGTGGTGGCCATTGGGAGCATCCTTGGACTTCTGGCGGCTTGTTCGTCGGGGATGACGCCAGAGCAGCGAAGCGAGCGTGCGGCCAACTTAGCGAAAAACAGTGCGATCTGGAAAACACGCAAGACTTACAATATGGAAGGCGCAACGATTGACTTGGCGGTAAGCCCTGATCGTGATTACGCGTTGATCTGGCCGGCCCCAAAAAATCAGAAGGTAACGATTGGGCAGGTTGAACGAGGCGTTACCTCGGTGACAGGTTGTAAGACCCAATTTGACGGGTTGCTGTTGATGATCGCAAAAGGAGATCGCAATGCGATCGCGCCTTTCGACAAGATGAGCAACATGCAGAATGGCTTGAGGATGGATTTGGCGTGCTAAAATCCAGACCTGCCTCACTTTATGGCCTGATCATCGGACTGGCGGTCGGTATTGCCGGTTGTTCCAGCAGTATGGGGGAACGGACAAGCGAGCTTCAGGCGATAATGGCACGTCCAACCGAATTTCCGAACTACCCGCAAAGCGACAATACCTATCTTACTTTTTCGCAGCATCACGGGTTTCAGGTGAACTATCTTGCCGCTAATGGACGTTCGTGGCTTTGGTATCCGGGGAACGATGGTGCTGTTCCCGAGCTTTGGCGGGTCGATCAAGCCCAGGATCGCGTTTGCTGGAAGCATCCCAGCAACAGCTATAATCCTGTCACTGGTCAACATGGTGGGCAAGAAAGTTGCGAGAACTTGACGCTATCACGCAAGCTTGTAATCGCCAAACTGCGAGGCGACCCTTATAATCTAGCTAGTGGTCATACACCGGCAACGCTCGATAAATGCACCGCTCCGAAAGAATTTCGCTTCGACCGGGAAAAATATCGTTGCAAATAGGTAAGATTTCATACCGCCTCAGTGACTTCCGTCGCATCTATAAACTCTAATGTCAGCATGAAAACCACCGACAATCCCGCCGATCCGTTCAAGAAGGCCCTGACCGAGGCCACCCGCACGCTGGCCGATCAGCACGAGTTGAACGTCACCTTCAGCGCCGATCCTGCCGGGGTCTCGGGTGATACGATGCGGCTGCCGCAGGTCAGCCGCCGGATGGGGCGGGATGAGGTGTTGCTGGCGCGCGGCACCGCCGACGCGCTCGCCATGCGGATGCGCCATCACGACGCCGCGACTCATGCCAAATTCGCCCCCGCCGGGCCGATGGCGCGCGAGCTTTACGAGGCGATGGAGACTGCCCGCTGCGAGGCATTGGGCGCGCGCGACATGCCCGGCGCGCTGTCGAATATCGACGCCAAGATCGGTGCGGATGCCGAGAAGAAGGGCTATGCGCAGATCAAGGCGGCCTCGGATGCGCCGCTGTCGGTGGCGGCGGGCTATATCCTGCGGCAGGCCGCAACCGGGCGGCCCTTGCCCGGGGGAGCGCAGCATGTGGCCGATCTGTGGCGGCCCTTTGTCGAACAACAGGCCGGCGATACGCTTGGCGAGGTGAACGAGGTTCTGGCCGATCAGGCCGCTTTCGCGCGCCTTGCCCGCCGGGTCATCAGCGATCTGGGCTATGGCGACCAGCTTGGCGAGGACCCGGACGAGCCCGAAGAGGACGATGCCGAGGAAAACGCCGAGCAGGACGAGGAAGCCGGCGATAATCAGTCCCGCGACCAGGATGACAGCGAGGATGCCGAGGCCTCGCCCGAACGCAGCCAGGAGCAGCAGCAGGACGAGCGGCAGGCGCAAGTCAGCATGGACGACCAGTCCGAAGACGAGTTGACTGACGAGGCCGAGATGCCCGAGGCCGAGAGCCCGCCGGATATTCCTCCGCCGGTCAGCGAGGCGTCGCCCGACTACAAGGTGTTCAGCCAGCAATGGGACGAGGAAATCCGTGCCGAGGATCTGGCCGATCCGGCGGAGCTGGAGCGGCTGCGGGCCTATCTGGACAAGCAGCTTGAGCCCCTGCGCGGCGCGGTCAGCCGCCTGGCGAACAAGCTGCAGCGGCGCTTGCAGGCGCAGCAGAACCGTTCATGGGAGTTCGACAAGGAAGAGGGCGTTCTGGATGCTGGACGTCTCGCCCGGGTCGTCGCGAATCCGACCACGCCGCTGAGCTTCAAGGTCGAGAAGGACATGGAGTTCCGCGACACGGTGGTGACGCTGCTTCTGGACAATTCCGGTTCCATGCGGGGGCGTCCGATCTCGATCGCGGCGATCTGCGCCGATGTGCTGGCGCGCACGCTCGAACGCTGCAGCGTCAAGGTCGAGATCCTCGGCTTCACCACCCGGGCATGGAAGGGCGGGCAGGCGCGCGAGGCGTGGTTGCAGGCCGGGCGGCCCGCGACGCCGGGGCGGCTGAACGATCTGCGCCATATCATCTACAAGCCCGCCGATGCGCCATGGCGGCGGGTGCGGCCCAATCTGGGGCTGATGATGAAAGAGGGGTTGCTGAAGGAAAACATCGACGGCGAGGCGCTGGAATGGGCGCATAAGCGGCTGGTCAAGCGGCCCGAGGCACGCAAGATCCTGATGGTGATCTCGGACGGCGCGCCGGTCGATGATTCGACGCTGTCGGTGAATCCGGCGAACTATCTGGAAAAGCATCTGCGCGACGTGATCGCCATGGTCGAGCGCAAGAAGCTAGTCGAACTTCTGGCCATCGGGATCGGCCACGACGTGACCCGCTATTACGAGCGTGCCGTGACGATCACCGATGCCGAGCAACTGGCGGGCGCGATTACCGAGCAATTGGCGGCGTTGTTCGACAGCGATCCGCGCAAGCGTGCCCGGGTGATGGGGATGTCGGCGCTGCGTCGTGCGTGAGATCGCGTCCCGCGATGGCTCCGTGGCAGGCTGCCGTCCTGCCTGCCCGGCAATATGGAGGGGATGATGCTGGTCGATCCGAATGCGCCGTTTTTCCGGCCGCTCTGGGTGCGGGTGCTATGCGTGGCACTGCCGCTGATCTGGGCGGGGGTCGAACTGTCGATGAACAGTTTTTTCTGGGCGATCCTGTTCGGGGCGGCGGGGGTTTACCTGGGATATGAGTTGTTCATTCGCCGGAAAGCCGACTGACCGCGCGTCCCTTCAGGTCAAAGCCGCCGCAAAGAGCCGCGAGATGTCACGCCAGTTCCGGACCCGTTGATAACGGTTTTCCCGGCGGTTCTTCGGAGCGTCGTAAAGAATGCCGCGCCCGCCCAGTTTCTCGAAGTGATGAGGGGTGTCGTCGATCAGGTAATCGACATCCACGACATGCTTGTGCCCGCAGAACACCAGCCGCAGCGGGTCGAAAAACGGCAGATGCTCACCGACCCATGCGAATTTGTGCTGAAGGCTGCCGGGATGTTCCATCGCCGCCGTAACGATGAAGATGTCATGGGCGTGATAAAGTTCGGTCAGGACCTCTATCGCATCATCCATCGGGGCGAGATGCCGAAAGATCGAACCTTCGTTCAGCATTTCTGTCATGATGGCGTTCTGTGGCGGGGTCAGCAACGTTTCGATCGGCTCGTCGGCCCGGTCGCTCAGGGAGAGGCCGAACTCCCGCCCGGCCCATTCGATCAGGCTGGCATGGGTGTTGCAGATCACATCGTCCATATCGACGCCGATCCGGTATCTTGTGCTGGTCATGGAATGGTCCTGTCAGGCTTGCAGATCAATATTGCCGCTCAACCATGCGAAACCGTTCGCGGGCAGAACAAGCCTGCCTGCCGACAATGACGCATGGGAAGGGCCGGAGAGCACGGTGTCGCCCGTGACGGTCAACTGTTCTGGACTGGCGGAAAGGTTGAATACACAGGTCAGGCTCGTGCCTTCATGAGTTCGGCGGAAGGCAAGCACCGGTTCGGGCAGATCTGGGAATTCGGTTTGCCCCCAACGCAGTGCGGGTTGCGATTTGCGGAAGGACAGGATGGCGCGATAGGCGGCCAGCACGCTGTCGTTGTCGGCCTGCTGGATTGTAACGGCCCGGCTGGCCTGTGGTGCCTTGACCGGCAGCCACGGATCGGCGGTGGTAAAGCCCGCATTCGGGGCATCCGCATCCCAGACCATCGGGGTGCGGCAGCCGTCCCGGCCCCTGACCTCGGGCCAGAAACGCAGGGCGGGCGGATCCGTGAGTTCCTCATAGACCAGTTCGGTCTCCGTCTGGCCCAGTTCCTCGCCCTGGTAGAGACAGATCGTGCCGGGGAAGGACAGCAGCATTGCCGCCGCCTGCCGGGCGAGTGCATCGGGGTTGCCTGCATGGTCCTGCCAGCGGGTGACGTGGCGGATCACGTCATGGTTCGAGAAACTCCAGCAGGAATGCCCGTCCGGGGCGCCCTTTTGCACGCCCTCGATGCAGCGGCGGAAATGCGCGGCGGTGAATTCCGGGCTGAGCATCTCGAAGCTGTAGCACATGTGCAGCCGGTCGTTTCCGGCGGTATATTCCGCCATGATGTCGATGGCGGTCTGGCCGCCATCCCCGACCTCTCCCACCATCATGCGCGCGTCGTATTCGTCGGTCAGCGCGCGCATCCGTTTCAGGAAACCGATATTCTCGGGGCGGTTCTTGGAGTGGACATGGCGCTGGAAACCATAGGTTTCCGGCCCGGTATGGTCGGGATTGGGCGGGTTGTCGCGCAGCTGGGCATCGTGGAAATAGTAGTTCACCGTGTCCAGCCGGAAACCGTCCACGCCGCGCTCCAGCCAGAAGCGCATGGTTTCCAGCAGCGTGTCCTGCACGGCCGGGTTGTGCATGTTCAGATCCGGCTGCTCGATCAGGAAATTATGCAGGTAATACTGCCTGCGGCGCGGCTCCCATTCCCATGCCGGGCCACCGAAGACCGAGGGCCAGTTGTTCGGGGGCGTGCCGTCGGGATTGGGATCGGCCCAGACATACCAGTCGGCGCGCGGGTTGTCGCGACTCTGGCGGCTTTCGGCGAACCATGGATGCTTGTCGCTGGAATGGCTGATGACTTGGTCGATAATGACTTTCAGTCCCAGTTCATGTGCCCGTGCGACCAGTGCGTCGAAATCCGCGAGCGTGCCGAAAAGCGGGTCGATATCGGTATAATCCGACACGTCATACCCCATGTCCTTCATCGGCGAAGTGAAGATCGGCGACAGCCAGATCGCATCCACGCCAAGCCCGGCGACATGGTCGAGGCGCTGCGTGATACCCTTCAGATCCCCGATCCCGTCGCCATCGCTGTCCTGAAAGCTGCGGGGGTAAATCTGGTAGATCACCGCGTCACGCCACCATTCCACCATCGACTGCTCCTGTATCCTCAATGAGATTCGGCCCGAGTAAATCATGACTGTAGCCGGGAGCGAAAGAAATTGTTAGCGTTAACTAACGCATTGCTCGAATCTTTGCGCCGGATAGAGTGGGGGCATGGAACACGTAACGAACACGGCTATGATTGGTGCGGAGGATCTTGCCCTGCTGCTCGATGCGCGGCACGACCGGCCATTCGACGTGCTGGGGCCACATGAGAGGGGCGGGCGGATCTGTGTGGCGGCTCTGGTGCCGGATGTCGCGGCGCTGGTGGCGCTGACCGACAAGGGCGAGATGCCGCTGGAACGGATTGGCGGCGATCTCTTCGCGGGGCCGGTCGGGTCCGGCGCCTATCGGCTGAAGGCGCGTTCGGGCGGCGGGATCGAATGGGAGTTCGACGATCCCTATCGCTTCGGCCCGGTGTTGGGCGAGACGGACCTGTATCTGATCGGCGAAGGCACGCATCGGCGGCTGTGGCAGGCGCTTGGCGCGCATGTGATGACGCATGAGGGCGTTCGGGGCACGCATTTCGCGGTCTGGGCGCCGAATGCCCGCCGCGTTTCGGTCGTCGGGGATTTCAACCGTTGGGACGGGCGGCGTCACCCGATGCGGCGCGCAGGCAACGGGTTGTGGGAGATCTTCCTGCCCGATGTGGCCGAGGGCGCGCTGTACAAATACGAGATCCTCGATGCCAATGATGCCTTGCAGCTCAAGGCTGATCCGGTCGGCTTCGGTTCGCAGCATCCGCCGGAGCAGGCCAGCGTGGTGCGCGATATCTCGGGCTATGGCTGGCATGACGAGGCCTGGATGAAGGACCGTGCCAAGGCGCATGACCGCCATGCGCCGATCTCGGTCTACGAGGTGCATCTGGGGTCGTGGCGCAAGCGTTGGGACGATGGCGGGCGGCCCCTGTCCTACAAGGAAATGGCGCGCGATCTTGTGGGCTATGCCAAGGATATGGGCTTCACCCATCTGGAATTGCTGCCGGTCAGCGAGTTTCCCTTTGATGGTTCATGGGGTTACCAGCCGGTGGGGCTTTACGCGCCGACGATCCGTTTCGGCCCGCCGCATGAATTCCGAGATCTGGTCGATGCGGCGCATGAGGCCGGGCTGGGCGTGCTGCTGGACTGGGTGCCGGGGCATTTCCCGACCGATGCGCATGGGCTGGCGCATTTCGACGGCACCGCGCTGTATGAGCATGCCGACCCGCGCGAGGGATTCCACCAGGACTGGAACACGCTGATCTACAATTACGGCCGCACCGAGGTTCAGAATTACCTGATCGCTAATGCGATCTACTGGCTGCGGGAATATCATATCGACGGGCTGCGCGTGGATGCGGTGGCCTCGATGCTGTATCGCGACTATTCGCGCAAGGAGGGCGAATGGATCCCCAACAAGGATGGCGGGCGCGAGAATTACGAGGCCATCGCCTTCCTGCAGAACATGAATATCGCCGCCTATGCCGAGGCCGAGGGGATCATGACCGTGGCCGAGGAAAGCACCTCTTATCCGCAGGTCTCCAGCCCCGTGGATGCCGGCGGGCTGGGTTTCGGCTATAAGTGGAACATGGGCTGGATGAACGACACGCTGCGCTACATGCAGCGTGATCCGGTGCATCGGCAGCATCATCACGACCTGATGAGCTTTGGCTTGATGTATGCCTTCTCGGAAAATTTCATCCTGCCGATCAGCCATGACGAGGTCGTGCATGGCAAGGGCAGCATGCTGGGCAAGATGCCCGGCGACGAATGGCAGAAATTCGCGAACCTGCGGGCCTATTACGGTTTCATGTGGGGGCATCCGGGCAAGAAGCTCCTGTTCATGGGCTGCGAGTTCGCCCAGCCCGAGGAATGGAACCATAATGCCGAACTGAACTGGCATGCCGCTGAACAGCCCCCGCACAAGGGCGTGCAGACACTCGTGCGTGACCTGAACTGGCTATACGCGCATACGCCCGCGCTGCACAGGCGAGACTGCGAGGCCGAGGGATTCCAGTGGATTTCGACCGATCCCGAGCAATCGACCTATGCCTGGATCAGATGGGGAGAGGAGGGGGATCCCCCCGCCATCGTGATCTGCAACTTCACTCCGGTTCCGCGTGAGAATTTCCGGATAGGCGTGCCGCGAGAGGGGTATTGGGCCGAGGCGTTGAACACTGATGCCGTGATCTATGGCGGCAGCGGCATGGGTAATCTGGGAGGGGCAGAGGCGGATGGTGGGCCGCAGGACGGGCAGCCCGCCTCGATGGCCGTGACATTGCCGCCATTGGCAGTGGTAATTTTCACCGCGTCGGAGTGATTTTTCAGGGGAGGGGATAGAAAGAATGGCCGAGACAAAAAGACTGACCCGGCGGGCGATGGCCTTCGTTCTGGCCGGGGGGCGCGGCAGCCGGTTGAAGGAACTGACCGACAGGCGCGTGAAACCCGCCGTCTATTTCGGCGGCAAGACCCGGATCATCGATTTCGCACTGTCCAACGCGATGAATTCGGGCATTCGCAAGATCGCCATCGCCACACAATACAAGGCGCATAGCCTGATCCGCCATTGCCAGCGCGGCTGGAACTTCTTCCGGGCCGAGAGGGGCGAGTTTCTGGATATCCTGCCTGCCTCTCAGCGGATGGACGAGGAAAGCTGGTATCGCGGCACGGCGGATGCGGTGACGCAGAATATCGACATCGTGGACAGCTATGGCGTCGATTACGTCGTGATCCTTGCCGGCGATCATATCTACAAGATGGATTACGAGATCATGCTGCGCGAGCATGTCGAGAATGGCGCCGATGTGACCATCGGCTGCCTGACCGTTCCCCGCAAGGAGGCGAGCGCCTTCGGGGTGATGGCGGTGGACGATACCGGCCGGATCACCTCTTTCCTCGAAAAGCCCAAGGATCCGCCGGCCATGCCCGGTGATCCCGACAAGGCGCTGGCCTCGATGGGGATTTATGTCTTCAACTGGACCTTTCTGCGTGACCTGCTGCAGCGCGATGCCGAGGATCCGGATTCCAGCCATGATTTCGGCAATGACCTGATCCCCGGGATCGTGAAGAACGGCAAGGCGATGGCCCATCGTTTCGACGAGTCCTGTGTGCGGCGCGAGGGTGCGCCCGCCTATTGGAAGGATGTCGGCACCGTGGATGCCTTCTGGCAGGCCAATATCGACCTGACCGATTTCACGCCCGAATTGAACCTGTGGGACCGCGATTGGCCGATCTGGACCTATTCCGAAAGCGTGCCCCCGGCGAAATTCATCCATGACGAAAAGGGGCGGCGCGGGCTGGCGGTTTCCTCCATGGTGTCCGGCGGTTGCATCATCTCGGGAACCGAGATCCGCAACTCGCTGCTGTTCACCGAGGTGCACACCAATTCCTATGCCTCGCTGGATCACGTGGTCGCCTTGCCCTATGTGACGGTGCATCGTCATGCGAAACTGTCCCACGCGGTAATCGACCGCGGGGTGGTGATCCCCGAGGGGCTTGTCGTGGGCGAGGATCCGCAGGAGGACGCGAAATGGTTCCGGGTCAGCGAGGGCGGCGTGACACTGATCACGCAGGACATGCTGGACAAGCGGGCGGCGGCACTGTGATCCGCGTCCTGTCGGTTGCCTCGGAATGCGCGCCGCTGGTCAAGACCGGCGGGCTGGCCGATGTGGCGGGCGCCTTGCCCGCCGCGCTGGCGGGGCACGGGGTGCAGATGCGCACGCTGCTGCCCGGCTATCCCGCCGTCATGGCGGCGCTGAAGGGCAAGACAGAGGTGGAGCGGTTCGACGATCTTTTCGGAGGGCCGGGCCGGCTGTTCGCCGGTCAGGCGGCGGGGCTCGATCTGCTGGTGATCGACGTGCCGCATCTGTTTGCCCGTGAAGGCAACCCCTATCTCGGCCCGGACGGCCGCGACTGGCCCGACAATCCCGAACGTTTCGCGGCGCTGTCATGGGTCGGCGCGCATGTCGGGGCCAAGGGGGCAGGGGACTGGCGCCCGCGGATCCTGCATGGCCATGACTGGCAGGCGGGTTTCATGACCGAATACCTGCGGCGGATGCAGGCGGACAACTTGCGCACCGTCCTGACCATCCACAATATCGCCTTCAACGGTCCCGCCGATCCATCCCGGCTGCATTCCCTGCGCCTCGATCCGGGGCGCTTTCACAGCGAGGGATTTGAATATTGGGGCGCGATCTCGGCGCTGAAGGCGGGGTTGATGGGGGCGGACCGGTTGACCACGGTGTCGCCGACCTATGCCGAGGAACTGATGACACCTGAATTCGGCCTTGGCATGGACGGGGTCATGCGCCATCGCCGCGATGCGTTGACCGGTATCCTGAACGGCATCGACGAAGCGGTCTGGAATCCCGCCAGTGACCCGGCGATCAAGACCTATCGCGATCTCAAGGGAAAGCCCGCCAACAAATCCGCCTTGCGGGCCGAAATGGGCCTGCCCGAAAGCGATGGCCCGCTCTGCGTGATCGTTTCGCGGATGACCGAGCAGAAGGGGCTGGACCTGGTGTTGCAGGCACTGCCCGCCCTGCTGGAAGGCGGTGGGCAGCTTGCCCTGCTGGGCTCGGGCGATCCCGCCCTGCAGACGGCCTTCGAACGCGCTGCAAAGAACCCGCATGTCGCGGTCAGGATCGGTTATGACGAGGCGCTCTCGCATCGCATGATCGCGGGCGGTGATGCGATCCTCGTGCCCTCGCGTTTCGAGCCCTGCGGGCTGACGCAGCTTTACGGGCTGCGCTATGGCACGCTGCCGCTGGTTGGCCTGACCGGGGGGCTGGCCGACACGGTGATCAACGCGTCTCCCGCCGCCCTGGCCCAAGGGGTGGCCACTGGTATCCAGTTCTCGCCGATCACAGCCGAGTCGCTGCGCAATGCGCTGACCCGGCTTTGCGCGCTTTACAGGGATCGCGAAACATGGTCCCGGATGCAGGCGAACGCGATGTCGCAGCCCGTTGGCTGGGATCAATCGGCCAAAGCTTATGCCGCCATGTATGCCGGGTTGATCGGCTGAGCGCCGAACGGGCCTCCCGTTGCAGCTTGGTGCCGATGCGGCTATCTCCAGGCCATGGCGGGACGCGGTTCCCGGATTGCGCCGGATTGGCCGCCGGACTTTTACAATTCGCTGATACACACCGGGAATGACTGACAGATACGCGATCACCGCAGGGCTCCCGACCCCTCTGGGCGCCACATTCGACGGCGCCGGGGTGAATTTCGCCGTCTTCTCGCAACATGCCGAGCGAGTGGTTTTGTGCCTGTTTGACGCAACGGGTCAAGAGACCCGCATCGACCTGCCCGAGCGCGAAGGGCATGTCTGGCATGGTTTTATCGCGGGACTGCGGCCCGGCCAGAGATACGGCTATCGCGTCCACGGCCCCTATACTCCGCAGGAGGGCCATCGCTTCAATCCCAACAAGTTGCTGATCGACCCCTATGCCAAGCGCCTGACCGGCAAGCCTGTGAATCATGATGCGCTTTGCGGCTACCGCGTCGGTTATGCCGATGCCGATCTCAGCTTTGACCGGCGGGACAGCGCCGCCTATATGCCGAAATCGCTGGTGGTCGATCCCGGTTTTGATTGGGGTAACGACCGGCCTCCGCAGCATCCATGGACCGAAACTGTGATCTACGAGGCGCATGTGAAGGGCCTGACCGCCGGTCGCGAGGACATCTCCGGACGCGGCACATATCTGGCGATGGCCGCTGACCCGATCCTCGATCACCTGAACGATCTGGGCGTGACCGCGATCGAGCTTTTGCCGGTGCATGCCTTCAAGGATGACCGTTTCCTGACCGAAAAAGGGCTGGTGAATTACTGGGGCTACATGTCCTACGGCTTCTTCGCGCCCGAGCCGCGCTACATGCAGGATGGCGATATTGCCGAGTTCCAGCAGATGGTTGCGCGCTTTCACCGGGCCGGGATCGAGGTGATCCTCGACGTGGTCTACAACCACACCGCCGAAGGCAACGAGCTGGGGCCGACCCTGTCCTTTCGCGGCTTCGACAACGCTGCCTATTACCGGTTGACCGACGACCGGCGCTATTATGTCAATGACGCGGGCACCGGCAACGTGCTGAACATGGACAGTCCCTTCACGCTCAGATTGGTCATGGATTCATTGCGTTACTGGGTCGAGGTGATGCATGTGGACGGTTTCCGCTTCGACCTTTGCTCGGTTCTGGGTCGGACCGGAGGAGTGTTCGACCGCGACGGCCCCTTCTTTCGTGCAGTGCGCCAGGACCCGGTGCTGAACCGGGTCAAGCTGATTGCCGAGCCATGGGATATCGGGCCGGACGGCTATCAGCTCGGCTCGTACCCGGCGCCCTTCGCGGAATGGAACGACCGTTTTCGCGACCAGATACGTGGTTACTGGAAAGGCGATGCCGGGCTGATCGGCAAGCTGGCCAAGCGCATCGCCGGATCGGCGGCGCGGTTCGATCATGACGGGCGGGCGGCGACCTCTTCGGTCAATTTCATTGCCGCGCATGATGGGTTCACGCTGATGGATACGGTCAGCTACAACCAGAAACATAACGAGGCCAATGGCGAGGATAACCGCGACGGCCACGATCACAACGTCTCGGATAATTGCGGTGTCGAGGGGCCGAGCGACGACAGCGAGGTGCTGGCCCGCCGCGCCCGCCGCCGCCGCAACCTGATGGCGACGCTGATGCTGTCGCAGGGCACACCGATGATCCTTGCGGGTGACGAGTTGGGCAATTCGCAGGGCGGCAATAACAACGCCTATTGCCAGGACAATGCAACGGGTTGGGTGGACTGGGACGGCGCCGACCGGGATTTCCTGGATTTCTGCCGTCGGGTGATCGGTTTCCGCAAGGCCCATCCGATCCTGCGGCAAAGGCGTTTCCTGCACAGCCGCCCACGCCGCGAGGACGGCTTGCCCGACCTGTTCTGGCGCCGCGCCGATGGCGAGCCGATGCGCGAGGAGGACTGGACCAATCCCGATCTGCGCCTGCTTGCGGTCGAGATGCGGATGGCCTCGGGCACGCCCCCTTACGCGGCCTTGCCCGGAGCGGTCTTCCTGGTCTTCAACGCCGGGGAGGAGGCGCTGGTGCGCCTGCCCGACATCGCGGATGGCAAGGCATGGCGGCGGCGTCTGGACAGTTCCCGCGACGACGAGACCGATGATCCTGCGGCGGAGGCCGAAACGATCGCGGCCGACAGCGTCACTGCCTTCGTCATGTGTGGGGCGGGGGAAACGGAATGACCGAACCGTATGACCGCGGCGCGCAGGCTATATGCGTTGCGTGACCACCTGCCGCCATTCGTGCGGAGCAGGGGACATGTGCTGCGGATCGCAAGAGTCCGGGTGTGCAGATCAGTATGAAAAACATACCGAGCGTTTGACAGCCAGGACTTTCCGCCCCTTCTTCTTCATGGAAATATCCAACGGGGGCGCCGGTCGGTCGCCCCCCCCCCGGTTCGAATGATCCGCCGGCGACGGGAGTGTCCCCCGGTCATAACAGGAACGCAAGCGCCACCTGTGACGCATTTGCGCGCTCTTGCCCGATAATCCCGCCCGGCGCTTTTCAAGACCTGAGAAAACTGGCAACAGGTTCCGGTCGCTGATGGCGCTATCGGCGCCGCGATGATCGACAGGTTTCAAGAGGCAGATTTTGACCCGACACCCATTTTCCCAGGATCTTCGCGACCGGATCCTTTATCACCTGACCCGCACGCAGGGCCGTGAGCCCGAGGCCGCCACGATATTCGACTGGCGGCTGGCAGTCAGTCATACGGTGCGGGATCTGATGGTTGACCCCTGGATGACGGCCCTGCGACACACACGCGAACAAGGGGCCAAGCGGGTCTACTACCTGTCGATGGAATTCCTGATCGGGCGGACGCTTGGCGACGCGGTCATCAATATGCGGCTGAATGAGGCGATGGATGAAGCCTTGGGGCAATTGGGGCTCGACAAGCGGGAAATCCTTGAGGATGAACCCGATGCCGCCCTTGGCAATGGCGGGCTGGGGCGTCTTGCTGCATGCTTCATGGAGTCGCTGTCATCCCTGCAATGCCCGGCGGTGGGCTATGGCATTCGCTACGAACATGGGCTGTTCCGCCAGCGCTTCGAGGCCGGGCAGCAGGTCGAGACCCCCGAGGACTGGCTGAACCAGCCGCATCCCTGGGAGTTCACCCGGATCGATTACAGCTACACGATCGGCTTCAAGGGGCATGTCGAAGAGGTCGATGGCGGTGTCGAATGGCATCCGGGTGAAAGCGTGATCGCGCGGGCCTATGACATGCCGGTGATCGGCTGGAACGGCGAATGGGCCAATACGCTGCGGCTATGGGGCGCGCATCCGACGACGCTGCTTGATCTGCAGCGGTTCAACGCGGGCGATCACGCCGCCGCCGCCGAGCCCGAGGCGCTGGCACGGACCCTGTCGCGGGTGCTTTATCCCGATGATACGACGGAAGCCGGCAAGGAATTGCGGCTCAAACAGGAATATTTCCTGACCGCCGCCGCCCTGCAGGATATCCTGCGCCGCTTCCTGTCCGAGCATGGCGATCTGCGCCTGCTGCCCGGGAAAGTGGCGATCCAGCTCAACGACACGCATCCTGCCATTGCCGGGCCGGAACTGATGCGTCTTCTGATGGACGAGCATGGGCTGGGCTTTGAGGAGGCCCGCGACCTCGCGCGCGGCACGCTGAACTATACCAATCATACGCTTCTGCCCGAGGCGCTGGAGACATGGTCCACATGGCTGATGGGGCGGGTGTTGCCGCGCCACATGCAGATCATCGAGATGATCGACGCCGATCACCGCGCCGCCACGGGGCGCCCCGATCATGTCGGCATCGTCCGGAATGACCAGGTGCATATGGGCGAGTTGGCCTTCATCATGGCGGGCAA
Source organism: Paracoccus alkanivorans (assembly GCF_003697785.1). GTDB lineage: Bacteria > Pseudomonadota > Alphaproteobacteria > Rhodobacterales > Rhodobacteraceae > Paracoccus > Paracoccus alkanivorans. Next base: position 109,031 of record NZ_QOKZ01000007.1, read on the forward strand.
GGTGAACGGGGTCTCGGCGCTGCATACCGACCTGGTGCGGAGCACGGTCTTTGCCGATCTGCACAGGCTGCACCCCGACCGGATCGTGAACCAGACCAACGGGGTGACGCCGCGCCGCTGGCTGCGCATGGCGAATCCGGCGCTGGCGGGGCTGATCGACGAGACCATCGGCACCGGCTGGACCGCCGATCTGGACCGGCTTAGTGGGCTGGAGCCTCATGCAGACGATCCCGCTTTCCGCGAGGGCCTGCGGGCAGCCAAGCGGCGCAACAAGCAGTGGCTGGCCGATCACCCGCTGGGTGACCTGGGGCTGAAGGCGGATCCGGATGCGATCTTCGATGTGCAGGTCAAGCGAATCCATGAATACAAGCGCCAGCTTCTGAACATCCTCGAGGCCATCGCCCTGTGGCGGCGGATCCATGACGATCCGAATGGGGATTGGGTGCCACGGGTGAAGATATTCGGAGGCAAGGCCGCTCCGGGTTACTGGCTCGCCAAGACGGTCATCCGGCTGATCAACGATGTGGCCGCAACCATTAACAACGATCCGATGACCGGGAAATTCCTGCAGATCGCCTATCCGCCGAATTACAACGTCTCGATGGCCGAGATGCTGATCCCCGCCGCCGACCTGTCCGAGCAGATCTCGACTGCGGGCAAGGAGGCCTCGGGCACCGGCAACATGAAATTCACCATGAACGGGGCGCTGACCATCGGCACGCTGGACGGCGCGAATGTCGAGATCCGCGAACATGTGGGGGCGGAGAATTTCTTCCTGTTCGGCCTGACCGCAGAGGAGGCCGCTGCTGAGACCGCGCGCCCCGGCCATGCCCGCGCCGCCATCGAGGCAAGCGAGGATCTGCGCGCCGCCCTGCAGATGGTGGCCGAGGGCAGGTTCTCGGGCGGGCAGGGCGATCCGTATTTCGCGCTGCTGGACCGGACTTGGAATGACGATCCCTTCCTCGTCGCCTCGGATTTCGGCGCCTATTTCGCGGCGCAGCGTCGGGTCGATGCCGCCTATCGCGATCAGGCGGAATGGGACCGGATGGCGGCGCTGAATATCGCGCGCTCGGGCTATTTCTCATCTGACCGGACCATCAGGGGCTATATGGCCGATATCTGGCGGGCCGGGCCGGTCGGGGGATAGGAGGGGAAAGGTCCCGCGGAGTGCTCAACTCGTTCTCCAGTTCCGAGGCGAGTTCGAAAAAGCGCCGACGGATATCGGCCGAGTAAGGGTTCTCGCCTTCGATTGCCTTGAAGATCTCCGGCGCATCAAAGCGCACCATCTCCACCGCTGCCAGCAACAGGTCGAAACTGCGGGTGGTCATGCGTTTTGGCAGGGGCTCCATCCGGGTCAAAACCTTGGCGATAAGATGGGTGAGGCCCTGCACAGTCGCCGCCTCACGGTCATGTTGCTCTGCCGTGGTCACGATGACATCGAGCCGCAAATACCGGCGCAGGAACGCAGCAAGACGGAGATGCCGCCGCCCCCTGACCGGACAAAGCGCGATCTTCAGCCCTGCGATCCCGTCGCGGGCGCTTTGCGGACCGAAAAGCGGATGGGTGGCGACGATATCGACATGTTCGGGAAGCCCGCGCCGCATGATCCCGGCCGGGACGAGCTTTACCGAGCCGACATCAAGGACCAGCGTTCCGGGGCGGATATGCGGTGCAATGGCCTCGACGACCCCGGGGATCCGTGAAACCGGCGTGGCGATTACTATGACGGGATGGCTCGCGACCCGCTCCAGCGTGGTCAGAGTGACATTCAGCCGCGCCGCCGCCGCGTGAGCCGCCGGAGCGGGATCATGGGCCTCGATCGGGAAATGGGAACCAAGATGGCGGGCGATCAACTGCCCGAAAGCACCAAGACCGGCAAGGCCAATGGTCAGGGAAGGGTGGAATGGAGCGTTCTGTGGCATGGACGGGACCTTTGAAGGGCCGCAGGGCCAGGGACGTCCTGCCGGAACTCAACCGCTGGCCATGCAGCGGTTGAATATATGCTTCTCCCCGCCGCTATGAACGCGGCGCGTAATAGGCGATGGCGGTGAGGAAGGCATCTGTCATGCCGATGGCGGATAGCGGCGGTCGGGCGGGATGTCAATCCGCGCGGGGTGATCAGGCCATCACAGGCACCAGATGGTGATCCCATGCGCGGCCCCGATGCTTGGCCAGCGGATGCAGCGCCTCGCCCGCCCGCATCAGCCCGCCGAGACCATCTGACAGAAAAAAACCCCGATCCGCGGGGGCGATGCCGCAGACATCCTCTCGCTCGATGGCCCTCAGATGCCGCCCCGTCTCGTCGAAGACCTGCACCCGTCCGCCACGTGGAGAACTGATCGCGATCTGTCGGCGCTCCGCATCGAAGGCGATGGAGCCGACATAGCCCCGCATCGCCATAGCCTCATATACCGGCATCCGGTCCAGAACCGTCGCCTCGCCGCGCCGATGCAGCCCCATCAGCGGCATCCCGAGTGCCGGATCGCCCTGCCACTGCATTCCGAAGGCGACCAGCCCGTCCCGGCCAAGAGCGATATGGCGGATGGAATTGAGGCGCAGTTCCTCGTTCAGCTCGACCTTTTCCAGCAACTCGCCATCGGGGCTGACATAGGCGAGGTTGGGCCGCATCTCTGGCACGTCCAGCTTGACGCCGGGCCGGTCGGGATGATTGCGATAGCCGCCATTCGCCGCGATCAGGATATCCCCCGGCAAATGCTTGATCTCATGCGGGCCGACGCCATGGGTCGGGTTCTCTCCCACGCGTCGCCAGCCTTGGCTGCGGGACCAGAGCCCGATCCGGCCCTGACCGGTTTCGAAATCGTTTTCCGAGGTGCAGAGGATATCGCCGTCCGCGATGAAGGTGCCATGGCCATAGAAGTGCCGCCCCTCGGGCGCGACCAGCCGCGCCAGCACCTCGCCGGTGACACAGTTCAGCACCACGGCAAAGCGGCCGGGACTGCGGGCGAAGGCCACGGCCTCGGGTGCCGTTGGATGGGCTGCGGCGGCATGGCCCCGGGCGGGCAGGGGGATGCGGAAGCAATCGCCGCCATCCTCCGCGATACCGAACAACGCATAGCCGCCACTCTCCTCGCGCGCCGCCCCTAGGATGGCGGGACTGCCCGCATCCGCCCATGACAGGTGCGGCACGACCGACCCGGCAAGCAGGGCGGCGATGAAATTCCGACGTCCGATCATGACAGGTCCTCCCGAAACTGCCTGAAATTGCCTGCTCTTTCTTCTTTGTTAAAATACCTCGGGGAGTCGCCGAAACGGCGACGGGGCGGAGCCCCGGCCATCGCGGGACGCAATCCCCTCGGCAGCCCGGTCACGCGCAACTCCATCCTAATCCCCATCCCTCGAATTGAACCCGGCGCTCAGGCCGAGTCCGTCGCCGATCTCGGCCTCGATGGCGTCGCCTATCGCGCGGATCTGCTGCTGCAGGATCTCCACCTTCAGCCGTCCCTGCGGGGTTTCGACCCCGGCGAGCAGCGGATCGCCGAGCGCCTCTGCCGTCACCAGCGCCGTATCGAATGCTGCCTCGGTCGCTGGGATCGGATCGTCCGACATGGTCAGGGCGAGTCCGCGCAGGGCCTTCAGCGACAGGGTGACGTTCCGCAGGGGACGGTTCGAGCGCCAGGTCTCGGCGCGGGTCGGGCGCGGGCGGTCGAACGTGCCCATCGGACGGCCAAGCCGCTGATCGGCGTCGAACTCGATCGTCGTCAGCAGCGCGGTATAAAGAACCTGCGAGGCCTCGTTTTCCGACATGTAGCGGGCATTTCCCTCGGCCCCGGCGGTCCGCATCAGCTCTGCATGCTCCCGCCAATCGGCCAGGACCTCCCCGGCCATGCGTGACAGGTCGGCCGAGATGGCCACCGCATAACGGCAATTGTAATCCCCGGCCCCGTATGCCGACAGGGCATCGTCGTAAAGCAAGCGTTCGAGCGCCATCAGCCCGCGCCCCGCGACCGAAACCTCGGGGAAGCTTTCCGGATCATCAACCACCGGGTCGGCATCGGCAGTCATCCCCTCGACGGTGCGGGCGACCATGCCGCGCGGATCGGGCCAGAACTCGATGGCCAGCGCCCGTCCATCGGTTTCCAGCGGGCCGAAGGACAGGTGCGACAGACCCATCCAGGCGTCGAAAGCCTGTCGATAGGATGGGCGCAGCGCCTCTGCCGTGCAATCATCCGCCGCCGTTTCGGCCAGATCCGCGGTGGCGGCAGAGAATTCCTCGACGGCGGGCAGGATATGTTCCCGTATCGCTTCGGTCACGCCGGCCATGACGGGCATGGGGGCGAAGGCGGTCAGGGAGGCAAGGGCTAGGGCAAGCAATCGCATCACAGGCTTTCCACGAATCGGATCAGGGCGGCCCGGTCCCCGGGCGGCATGGATATCACGCGGTCACGGGCCGGTTCCGCCTCGCCTCCATGCCACAGCACGGCTTCGAGAAGCGAGCGGGCGCGGCCATCATGCAGGAAGAGGCTGTGCCCGTTGACCTGTTCAGTCAAGCCCAGCCCCCAAAGCGGCGGCGTGCGCCATTCCCGGCCGCTTGCGAGCCCTTCGGGGCGATGATCGGCCAGCCCTTCGCCCATGTCATGCAGCAGCAAGTCGGTATAGGGCCAGATTAGCTGGAAACTCTGCTCGGGCCGATCCTCCAGCCGAGCGGTGACGAATTTCGGGCGGTGGCAATCGGCGCAGCCGGTCTCGTGAAAGACCTGCTTGCCGCGCAGCACGTCCTTGTCGCCCACCCCCTGCCGTCCGGGCACGCCGAGATTGCGGCTGTAGAAGGTCACGAAGTCGAGCCCCTCGGCATCGATCTCGGTCCCGCGCGCATCGCCATCGCCATGCGGAGCCTTGACGCAAGCGGTCTGCGCCTTGGTGCAGTCGCCCCAGCCATCGGGATGCAGCGGGTTCGAGATGCCGATATCCCCGGCGAATGCGCTCGCCGATTGTTCTTCTATCGTCGGCATTCCGGCCTTCCAGCCGAAGCGGCCCAGCATCGGCGCATCGTGGCGTGCGGACCATGCGATCTGTGCACGCCCGGATATACCGTCGCCATTGGCATCCCCGGGATCGGCGCCTGACAGGATATCGGCGGCCGGGATCGCCTCCAGCAAGCCAAGCCCGATCATCTGCGGCGCCACGCGCGGGCTGAGCATCAAATCGTCGCGCAGGGGGCCATAGGCCGGGTTGTCGATGGAGTAGCTGGGCTTGCGCAAGGATGCGGCCTCGCCGCCCGACAGGGGAATGCGGATCTCCTCATAGGTGATGCGCATCCGCCCCTCGGCGGGGATACCCTGCACCGACAGGTCCTGCAACTGCCCGCCATAAACCGGATCGGGGCGGGTCGGGGTGATGTGCTGTCCGATACTGGCAAGATAATCCTCGATTTCGCTGGCGGCGGCATCCTCGGGTGCCGGGATCGACAGACGCAGGAACATTGAGCCGCCCGGAGCACCCGTGATATCGGGCGGATGGCCGCGTCCGTCCTTGAGATGGCAGTTCTGGCAGCCACGCGAATTGTAGAGCGGCCCCAACCCATCCGAAGCCAGTGTCGAAGAGGGCGACGACACCCACAGCTTGCGGAACAGCCCGTTGCCGACCTTGAAATCCAGCTCTCCCTCGAAGGAGATATTTCCCGAGGGCAGCGAAAAGGCGTCGGCGTCGCTGCGCAGCCGCACGGTGGCGGCCCCGGCGGGATTGGCCTCGAATTTCTCGGGCGCAGTGAAACCGGTCGGCGGGGCCGTCACGGCCTTTATGCGGGCCGTTTCTTCATCCGTGCGTGCGATGGCGGAAAGATGCAGATCCCGCAAAGCCAGTTGATCGGCGGTCAGCGGCGCGGCGGAGCAAATCAGCACCGCCAGCGCCGCCAAACCGATCCTACTGAAACACGGCATCGGGGTTGTCGAGGCTGTCCGAACCTTCAAACCCGATTTCCTGCAAACCCAAAGCATTTACCGCCCGCTCGATTTCCTGCGTCTGCGCCACCAGCGCATCCACAGCGGCCATGATCAGGGTCTCGCCTTCCTTGTTGCCGCGAGCCAGCATCTGGTCATAGGACTCGCCCTGATCGACCCTGTCCCAGATCGCCTGCAGCTTGTCCACCGAATCGGCGATATCCGTGGTCACGGCCTCGGCGACCTCCGGATCCGCCTCTGCCACCAGGTCGCGCAGCGATTCCCCGGTCACCTCGGTGCCATCGGTGCGCGTGTAATGGCCCATCCAGACATTCTGGATGCTGATGCCGTCATAGAAATGGCTTTCATGCGTGTTGTCCGAAAAGCAGTCATGCTCTTCCTCGGGGTCGTTCAGCATCAGGCCCAGCTTCATCCGCTCGCCCGCCAACTCGCCATAGGAAAGGCTGCCCATCCCGGTCAGCATCGCAGAAATCGCGGCATCGGGATCGGCAGTCAGCGATGTCGCGGCCTCACCACCTTCGGCCCATTGCGCGACCATCCATTCCAGGTCGCTGACCAGCAGGTCGGTGGCGGCCTTCAGATAGGCGCCGCGCCGGTCGCAATTGCCGCCGGTGCATTCATCGCCCGAGGCGTAATCCGTCCAGGGCCGCTCTCCCGCGCCGGCATCGGTGCCGTTCAGGTCCTGCCCCCAAAGCAGAAACTCGATGGCGTGATAGCCGGTAGCGACATTGGCCTCGATCCCGTCGGCCTCCTGCAGCTTTTCGGAGAGCAGTTCCGGCGTGATCTCGGCAGCGTCCACCTCTTCGCCCGAAAGCGTGAAACTGGGCGAGGCGATCACGTTCAGGGCCGCATATTCGTTTTCATCCGTGGCGCCGCCATAGGAGGCATCGACATAATCGATCAGCCCCTCGTCCAGTGGCCAGGCATTCACCTTGCCCTCCCAGTCATCGACGATGGCATTGCCGAAACGATAGGCCTCGGTCTGCATATAGGGCACGCGCGCGGCAATCCACGCGTCGCGGGCGGCGGCAAGTGTATCCTCCGACGGCTCGGCCAGCAGCGCATCGATGGCGGTTTGCAATTCCTGCGCCTTGGTCAGGCTGTCCTCGTAGGCGGCGTGGGCGATGGCGACGTAGTTCTGCACGACCTCGGGCTTGCCGGCGAGTGCCGGCATCGCGACGGCACAGGCCAACGCGGAGATGGCGACGGTGGTTTTCATTCTGTCCTCCCGGGTTACATGGCTGCCTCTTTTCTTGTCGCAGCCGGTTACCATTTCCTGACTAAATATCTAGGAGTAGTCAATCTCGGCAGCGACTGCGGGTCAAGACAGGATATCATCCTTGTCCGATCCGTGCTGCGGCGAGTTGTTCGAGCCGCTGAAAGCCCTCATAGATCAGCACGGCGAGGATCCCCACAACCATGCCGCCCTGCAGGACGAATGCGGTGTTGGATGACAGCAGCCCCGCGATGATCAGCTCTCCCAGGGTTTTCGCCGCCACGGTCGAGCCGATCGTCGCGGTTCCAAGCGAAATCACCGCCGTCAGCCGCACGCCGGTCAGGATCACCGGCAGGGCCAGCGGCAATTCGACCTGCCACAGCCTCTGGCGCGGAGTCAGGCCCATGCCCCGCGCGGCCTCTTGCACCTGCGGGGATTGGCCGGTCAGCCCGGCCAGCGCGTTCTCGAACACCGGCAGCAGGCCATAGAGGAACAGTGCCACAAGCGTCGGCCCCGCCCCAAAGCCCATCACCGGCACGGCCAGCGCCAGCACCGCGACCGGCGGAAATGTCTGTCCGACCGAGGTCACGGTGCGCGCCAGCGGCAGGAACTCTCGCCCCGAGGGCCGGGTCACGAGGATCGCCAGCGTCACCGCGATCAGCGTCGAGGCGATGACGGCCAGCAGGACCAGCCCCAGATGCGACAGGGTCAGCGACATGAGGCCGGTCTGGGTATAGATCGCCGGAGCATTGTTGCGGGTGAATGGTTTGAAAAGCGATGCGAAACTTTCCGGGCTGGCAAGGAAGGCCAGCAGGAACAGCATCGCTGCCGCCATCAGCACCCGTCCGGTCATTCCGCCGCCCTCGCGGTCGGGGCGGCCTGCGCGCGCAAGCTGTCCAGCGTGACGATACCGCCGCCCTCGACCGGCAGCCGGTCGCGCCCGCTCCACAGGCATTCCGCCAATGCGTCGCGCAGGCTGGCCTCGCGCGGGATCTCGGCGCCCTCGGCCTGTCCCTCGGCGATGATCTCGGCCACAGGGGTCAGCGACAGCAGCCGGAAGGGCCGGTCGCCGGTGCCGATCAGATCGCTGACGAAAGAGGTTGCGGGGGTGGTGAGGATCTCGGAGGGCGGGCCGTATTGCAGCAACTCGCCCTTGTCCATCACCGCGATCCGGTCGCCCAGGGTCACGGCCTCTTCCATGTCATGGGTCACGATGATCAGCGTCGTGCCCAGTTGCCGCTGGATGTCGCGCAGATCCTGCTGCGCCTTGGCCCGGATCACCGGATCGAGCGCGCCGAAAGGCTCGTCCATCAACAGCAGGTCGGGGCGCGCGGCCAAGGCGCGGGCCACACCGACGCGCTGTTGCTGGCCGCCCGATAATTCATGCGGCATCCGGTCGCGGAAATCGGCGGGTTCCATCTGGAACAGTTCCAGCAACTCGTCCACGCGGGCGCGGTGCTGATCCTGCGTCCAGCCCAGCAGGCGTGGCACGGTCGAGATGTTCTGCGCCACGGTCCGATGCGGAAACAGTCCGTGACCCTGGATGGCATAGCCGATCTGGCGGCGCAGCAGGTGAGGTTCGATCTCGGCGGTGTCCTTGCCGTCGATCAGCACCCGCCCTGCGCTTGGCTCGACCAGCCGGTTGATCATCCGCAAGAGCGTGGTCTTGCCCGATCCCGAGGTGCCGACCAGGGCCGCGATCTGCCCGGTCTCGACCGTCAGGCTCACATCCTTGACCACGGCAGTGGTGCCATAGATGCGGGTCAGGTTCTGAATCTCGATCATGCTTGCCCTCCTTTCGGGGCTCCGCCAGTCGCCTCGACCAGCAGATCCAGCGCGATGCCGGCGACCAGAGCCAGCGCGATTGTCGGCAGCGCACCCAACAGAACCAGATCCATGGCGGTCTGGTTCAATCCCTGGAACACGAAAGTGCCGAATCCGCCGCCGCCGATCAGCCCGGCGATGACGGCAAGGCCGATATTCTGCACCAGCACGATGCGGATCGCCGCCAGCAGGACCGGCAGCGCCAGCGGGATCAGCACCTGGACCAGGATCTGCGGGCGCGTCATGCCCAGCCCCGCCGCCGCCTCCCGCGTGGCCGGGTTGACGCCGATCAGCCCGGTCAACGTGTTCGAGACCACCGGCAGCAGGGAATAGAGAAACAGCGCCACCAGCGCCGGAAACAGGCCGATCCCCGCGACCCCCGCCTGTGCCGCCCCGGGGATATTGGCGGCGATCCAGCCGAAGATCGGGATCATGATACCGAACAGCGCCAGCGAGGGGATGGTCTGCAGGATGTTCAGGATGCCCAGAACCGGGCGGCGCATCGCCGGGGATTCGTAGATCGCCACACCAAGCGGCAGCCCGATCAGCAGCGCAAGGCCAAGCGAGCCGAAGGCGAGGACCAGATGCCCCGCCGCTTCCCGCGCGAACAGGTCGCTGCGGGCCGCATATTCGCGCATGACCGATACCCCGTCCAGCACACCCGACCCAAGGATTACCGCGATCAGGACCATCGCCCCGATCAGCATCGCAAGACGGATCGGCAGCCCAAGCGTGATGCGGCTTTGCGCATCGGCGAGCATCAGGGCGAAGGCGAGCAGCAGCAGCCAGAAACCGGAGGACGGGGAAACCCGCGCCAGCGTATTGTCCGGTGGGGTCAACTGTGTTGCCGCCGCGCCCAAGGCCAGCGTCACCGCGATCACGCTCAGCAGGGCCACCGTCAAACGCAGCCTGGCGGGCCAGCGCTCAAGGCAGCCTGCGATCAGCACTGCACCGAGAACCAGCCCGATCATCCAGCCAAGGGGCAGGGACAAGGCATCGAACAGCCGCAGCCCTTCGCCCGGAACGATCCGGTTCGGCTTGAACTGCACGAAGGGCAGTGCCAGCCCGGCCAACCCGATCAGGGCGAACAGCAGCCCGGTGCGGCTGATACGGAAAGCCATCCCGGCGGCGTTCAGTCGAGGAAGCCCGCTGTGGTCAGGTAATCCTTGGCCACCGTTGCGGCAGGCTCACCGCCGATCTGGATGCGGCCGTTCAGTTCCTGCAATGTATTCAGTTCCAGCGTGGCAAAGATCGGGTTCAGCACCTCGGCGATATCTGGATGCGCCTCCAGCACCTCGGCCCGGACGATGGGGGCGGGCTGATAGACCGGCTGCACGCCCTTGTCATCCTCCATCACCACCAGCCCGGCGGGTGCGATGCCGCCATCAGTGCCATAGACCATCGCCGCGTTGACGCCCGAGGTCTGCTGCGCCGCCGCCGCGATCGTCGCTGCGGTGTCGCCGCCCGAAAGCTGCACCAGCTGATCGGATTTCATTGCGAAACCGTAGGTTTCCTGGAATGCGGGCAGGGCTGCGGCAGAGGTCACGAATTCGGTCGAGGCGGCCAGCTTCACCTCGCCGCCTCCCGCGACCCATTCGCCGAAATCCGACATGGTGGCGAGGCTGTTTTCCTCGGCCACGTCCTGTCGCAGGGCGATGGCCCAGGTGTTGTTGGCGGGGGCGGGGTCCAGCCAGATGATGTCGTTCTGCTCCTTATCGAGTTCAGCCACGCGGGCGCGGCCTTCCTCGGCATTCTTCCAGACCGGGCTGTCGGCCTCGTTGAAGAAGAAGGCGCCATTCGCGGTATATTCCGGATAGATGTCGATCTGCCCCGAGGTGATCGCATCGCGCATGATCGGCGTGCCACCCAGTTGTAGCTTGTCCTGTACGGGCAGCCCGGCATCCTGCAACGCCAGCAGGATCATGTTGCCCAGCAATCCGCCCTCGGTATCGATCTTCGAGGAAACCACGATGTCCTGTGCCGAGGCCGAACCGGCCGCCAGCCCGATGGCCGCAGCGGCAAAGAAATATGTCAGAGGTTTCATGCTGATTGCTCCTGTCGGGGATTTCGCCGGGCGTCGGTCGACGCAGGTATGTAACCGCCTTGCGGAATTCAGTGTTCACAGACTGGCGTTTCGGTTCCTGTGGACCAAGGTCAACCGGTCGCACCGCCCGTGTCAAGACCGTAAGGGGACTTGCTTAACCTTCCCGATGCGGCGGCGGCATAAAATGCAACCGTTCCCGGCCGGGTCTGGCGGTAGAGCCCCAGTTCCCACAGCCGCCTTGCCGCTATTGGTCCCGGTTCTCGCAGCGCCTCGCCGAACCGGTCGAGGATCTCGCGGTTTCCGGCGGTCAGCAATGGGCGGGCACCCTGCAAGGCGGTGTGGTTCACTGCCAGCCACATCCCGTAATCTCCCGTAAAAAGCTGGACCAGCCGGGAACCCATTGCCCGGATCGTGTCATTGCGGCCAACTTCGCTTCTGCCGTGCTGGCGGTAATGCAATACCGGGTGAGGATCGTGAAACAGGGCTCCGCCCGCACCGGCCGTAACCTGATAGGCCCACCAGTCATGCGACAGGATCCGGACTGCACGCGCGGCTGGCAGGGCGGATTTCAACAGGGCGGCAGCCGGGGCGTTAAAGACCGAGCTATTGCCCGCCATGCAGGCCTGAACCAGAGCGTTGCGAAATCCCAACGGGCGGGAAAAACGCCGCGACTCGGTCAGCAGAGCCAGATTGTCGTCACAGATCAGGGTCCTGGCGGCGTAATGTGCGGGTCCATCATGGGAGCGCAGAAACGCCACGGCACGCGCGAGTTTGTCGGACAGCCAGACATCGTCCTGGTCACAAAACCCGACCATTGCGCCGTCCGGTGCGGCATCAAGAAGATGCAGGAAATTCTGCGTGGCACCCGCGCGGGGGCCTTCGATCAGCCGAACCCGCCCTTCGGGCTGTCCGGCTGCGAACTCCATGACGATCTCCCGGGTTCCGTCGGTCGAGCCGTCATCCGAAACGATTAGCGACCATTCGGTATGGGTTTGCCGGGCAAGGCTGATCAGTTGCTGGCCCAGATACGCCGCGCCCTGATAGCTTGCCAGCAGGATCGTGACATGGTCGGAACGGTGCGAGGGCATGGCGGCGGTGTCCTGATAATGACACCCTGTCTTGCCGCGCATCCTTCCCCCTTGCAACCGGGTCCCTGTATGCGGTCAGTTGGATTGCCGGGCGATATCCTCGATCAGCACATTGGATACGAGCGGGCCAACGCTTGCCTGAACCGCCTTCAGCAAATCCTTGCGCAGTCCGCGCATACGCCCTTCGGTGGTGTAATTGCCGTCGAAACCACCCGTATTCGCCGCGATCAGCAATTGCCGCAGCAAAACATCGCGCAGCCGGTGCTCCTGCGCGGCAAGTGCTGCCATTTCGGCGCCGGTTGTTTCCAGCGACAATGTGAGGATCATCAGCCCGTCCGAGTCCCCCGCGCGGGCGAGGGGCACGAAGAACTGGCTGGGAAAGGTGAACCATGCCGGTCCGGACTTGCCACCACCCCCGTGATCCTTCCCCTCGCCACCATGACCGTCGGCCGATGCCGCATCGTGCGCCGCTTCGCCGTGTGTTTCCGCCTCGTGCTCGGCCTCGCCATGCGATGCTGTCTCGTGGGTTTCTCCGTCGGCGGATTCACCTGCCGTGGCTTCGCCATGACCGCTTTCATGCGCGGGCGTGTCCGCGTCTGGCGATCCGGGTTTCAGTATCGCGCCACCAAACGCTCCGGCAACGAAAGCGACGACAGGGATGATGAGCAGGAGGAGTTTTTTCAGCATTCGGGAGCCTCAATATGGCAACAGGATATCGGTAATCTGCTGGCCGTAGCGCGGTTGCTGGACATCCGTGATATGTCCACGCCCACCATATGAAATGCGGGCTCCGGCGATGCGGTCATAGGCGATTTCGTTATTGCGTCCGACATCGGCGGGACGCACGAATCCACTGACGGTCAGTTCTCGCAACTCGTAGTTTACCCGTACCTCCTGGGTTCCCTCGATCTGGAGCGTTCCGTTGGGCAGCGTAGAGACGACCGTGGCCGCCACGCGCAGGGTGAGCTTGTCGCGGCGCGAGATATTGCCCGCGCCCTTGTAGTTCGACGAACTATCCGCTGCGACCAACTCGTCAAAACTGGCGCCTTCGGGCAGCTTGCGGGCCAGACGCTGCGGAATGCCGCCGAGTTGCGGAATCGACACGTCCTCGGACGCGCTGCGGGAACGGCCCGAACTGTTGCTGATCTCGGCCCGGTCATCGATCTCGATAACGACGGTCAGGATATCGCCGCGCACCGAGGCCCGCCGATCATGGGTCAGCGAGGACTGGGCCCCGGCCCAAAGCGAGGCGGAGGCCTCGGGGCGGCCGGAATCGACCGGGATATCCAGCGGCGGATTGACCATCGCATCGAATTCCGCCGTTTGCCGCAGATCCGTCAATGCAGGGGGACGGCCGACATGTCCCACGCGGTTGCAGGCGCCAAGGGCCAGCATGATGCAGAGCAGGTAAGTGGGTTTCATCCGGTTATCCTTGTGGCCCGATCGACGGGATCTGTCGGGCGGGTCATCTTGCCGCATGCAGCGACCCGTCAGGGGCGATGCGGGCAGTGACGGTGTTGCGTGATGTCAGGTTCATGACTCGGATCAGGTCGCCCGCGCCGCCCTCGTCAAGGGCCCGGCCATCGGTGACGATGTGCAAGGTGCCACGCTGGAACGACATCCGCACGATCTGGTTGCGCCCGACCAGTGTTGGCCGGCGTAGCAGGCTGGTTTGAATCGGGCGGCCTTCGTGGATCGTGATACGGGTTTCCAGTCCGATCACCCGCGCCGGATCGATCACTCCTTTCGCGCCACCCTCTGCCATATCCAGATCATCCGCCGCGATCACGGTCCCGGCAGGCAGGATGCGGGCGGCGATCAGCCCTCCGGCCAGCGCGGGCAGGGGAATGCTCAGCGCGAGGATCAGCGTCAGCGCGCGCATCAGCGGACCTGCACCGTTGCGCCCAGCATCTGGTCGGCGGCGGTGATGACCTTGGCGTTCAACTCGTAGCCCCGCTGCGCCTTGATCAGTTCGGTGATCTCGCGCACCGCATCGACCGAGCTTTCCTCGAGATAGCCATGCAGTAACGTGCCCAGCCCCTCCTGCCCGGGCGTGGCGACGCGGGGCGATCCGGATGCGCCGGTTTCCAGGAACAGGTTCGAGCCGATCGCCTCCAGCCCCTTCTCGTTGACAAAACCCGCCAGCGTGAACTGGCCCAGCAACTCGGGCTCGGTCTGGTCGTCGAAGAAAGCGTAGACCTCGCCCCCGGCATTGATCGCGATCTTGTATGCATCCTCGGGAATGGTGATCTCGGGCGCGACGGGATGCCCGTTCGAGGTGACGATCAGCCCGTCGGGGGACCGTTTGAGACCGCCATCGCGGGTATAGGCGGAGAGACCCGAAGGCAGCCGGACTTCCAGATAACCGTTGCCTTCGATCGCGACATCCAGGTCGCCGTTAGTCTCGGCCATGGGGCCCTGTGCAAGGTTCACGGTGACGGCGGTGGGCCGCACGCCCAGCCCTAGTTGAACACCTGCCGGAACCAATGTTCCATCGGCGGCGGTCACGCTACCAGGGCGGACAGCCTGCTGATAATGCAGATCCGCGAATTCGGCCCGGCGGCTGTTATAGCCGGTGGTAGACATGTTGGCGAGATTGTTGGAAATGACCTCGACGCGGGTTTGCTGCGCGCTCATTCCGGTCGCGGCGATCTGAAGGGCTCTCATCGTCGGTCCTCTCAACGGGTCATTGCGGTGATCGCGCCGCGAATGCGCTGATCCTCGCGTTCAAGGAAGGATTGGCCCAACTCATAGGCGCGTTGGACCTCGATCATGCGGGTGATCTCGAACACCGGATCGACATTCGATTCCTCGAGGAAACCCTGCCTGACCTGTGGGTTCTCTATGGGCTCCGGATCGGCGTCGGTGGCAAAGCTGGTGCCGCCTTCATGGAAAATTCCAGCGGGATCGGGGGCGGCGAAAACACCGACGCGGCCAAAGGGCAGCCCGTTTGCCGAAAGCGTTCCGTCAGAGCCGATGGCAATCGCCGAGGCGCCCGTGGGGACGATGATCGGTCCTTGTCCCTCGTCCAGCAGGCGATGACCGTCGGCATTCATCAGCTCGCCCTCTGACGAAGGCATGAAGGCGCCCGCGCGGGTCAGGCGATTGCCCTCCGGTGTCTCGATCATGAAGAAGCCCTCGCCCTCGATGGCAAGGTCGAAGCGGCCATTGGTCTGGGTCAGCACGCCTTGCCGCAGATCGACCAGGCGCCCGCGGGCATGGGCCATCGACAGCGTGTCCCCATGCCGGTCCGTGGCGGCGAGATGCTCGGCAAAGATCACGCCTTCGCGGCGAAAGCCGGTCGTGTTCGCATTGGCGATATTATTGGCGACCGCCCGCATTTCCTTCATCAGGCCAGACTGGCGGGTCAGTGTGGCATAGGTCGCGTTGTCCATGTAATTCAGTGGCTTTCTACAAGGGGAATGATCTGATCGACATAAAAGTCGGTGAGAGCGGTGGTCATGAAGCTCATGGTGACCCAGAACACGGCGAGCATGAGCCCGACCTTGGGCACGAAGGTCAGCGTCATTTCCTGAACCGAGGTCAGGGCCTGGAACAGGCCGATGACGACGCCCGCGACCAGAGCCACGGCCAGCATCGGCGCCGAGATCCGCACCGCGATCAGCAATGCCTGCCGCATGATATCGAAAAGCTGCGCTTCGCTCATTCCTGGACCTCAGACAGGCATGCGCAGGATTTCCTGATAGGCTTCGACGACCTTGTTCCGGACCGCCACCACCGTTTCCATTGCAAGTTGCGCCTCCGCGATCGTCTGGACAAGCTGGTGGGTGTCGCCGGTGCCGGTCATCGCTTCGGTCGCGCTGATATCGACCTGCTGCATCTGCCGGGAAAATTCCTCGGCTGCGGAGCCGATTTTCTGAACCACCCCCGGCGCGGCGTCCCGATCGGGCGCGATGGCGGAACGGGCATTCGAATAGGCGTTGGCGGCGTTGAGTGCCGTAAACATGGAAAATCCTTTCATCAGCGCAGCAGTTCGAGCAGCGAGCTGTTCATCTGCCGGGTTTGTTCAAACATGCGAAGATTTGCCTCGTAACTGCGCCCCGCCTCGCGCGAGTCGGCGATCTCTATGACGAGGTCGACATTCGATCCGGCGTAATAGCCTTCGTCATCAGCCATCGGATGCGCGGGATCATGGATGCGCGGCAATTCCGTCTGGTCCAGCCGGGTGCGCGATGCCTCGACCTCGCCGGTCGGGCGCCCGAAGCGGACCGCTTCCTCGAAGCTGACAAGCTTGCGGCGATAGCCGGGCGTATCGGCATTGGCGATGTTTTCGGCTGTGTGGCGCAGCCTTTTGGCCTGAGCCCGCATACCCGACGCCGCGAGGCGCAATGGCGAAACCTGTTCGTTCATGTGGAATCCTGTCAGTGACGGCTGTCGATGCCGGTCCGCATCAGTTTGAGTGCCGAGCGATAGACGCCGAGCGATAATTCATGGTCCCGCTTGACCTCTGCCAGCTTGAGTAATTCCTCTTCCAGCGTGACCGAGTTGCCATTGGGTGAATTGTTGCCCCCGGTCGCGAGTTCACGCGCCTTGCCGGGAGACCAGTCAGGCATGGCAAGATGGCCCTCGCGGCTGGTCCGCAGAGCTGTGTTTTCGGTTCGGCGGTAGCTTTCCACGAAGGATTGCAGGTCGCGCGCCCCGAAACCAGGGGTATCCGCATTGGCGATATTGCGTGCCACCACGACATTGCGCCGGGCGGCATGATCGGTCATCGCGCGCGCCATTTTCATCAATTCGATACGCTCAAACATGGAGGTTCTCCTCTGTGTCGATAACCGGGTCTTAACCCGCAGAGGTTTAGAAACCGTTTCGAAGATCGGGGCGGGATTGCTGACAGGCAGGGAAATGGAAAAAATTGAATCGATCATCCGCAGGCTGAAAGAGCTGACGCCGGTGACATATCATGGCCGGGTGCGGGCGATCCGTGCCGGGGTGATCAGCGTTTCGGGCCTGAACGATCACGCATCGGTTGGTGATCGGGTGCGGCTTTTCCTGCAAACCGGCCATGTCGGTGGGGAGATCGTAGGTCTTCGGCACGCGACCGCAGAAATTCTGCCCGAAGGGGAGCCCGAGGGACTTGCGATTGGCGCGGCGGTCGAATTGCGCGGTGCTCCGGTGATTTCGCCATGCGATGGCTGGATCGGGCGAATCGTCGATCCCCTGGGACAGCCTCTGGATGGCAGACCATTGCCGCAAGGTGGGCAACCGCGCCCTTTCCGCTGCGAGGCTCCGCCCGCGATCAGGCGGAAACGCCTTGGGTCGAGGCTGCCGACCGGCCTTGCGGTTTTCGACACATTGCTGCCTCTGGTGCAGGGTCAGCGGATCGGGCTGTTCGCGGGTTCCGGCGTAGGCAAATCGGTGCTGCTGTCAAGGCTGGCCCGCGGGGTGCAGGCCGATGTCGTGGTGATCGCGATGATCGGGGAAAGGGGCCGCGAACTGCGCGAATTCGTGGAGAACACGCTTGGCCCCGGGGGCATGGAACGGGCGGTGATCGTGACGGCGACATCCGACCGCGCGCCGCTGATCCGCCGCCGTTGCGCATGGGCCGCCATGGCCGTGGCCGAGCATTTCCGCGATCAGGGCAAGCATGTCCTGCTGCTGGCCGATTCGATCACCCGCTTTGCCGAGGCGCATCGCGAGATCGCCTTCGCGGCGGGGGAGCCGCCCAGCTATCGCGGCTTTCCGCCTTCGGTGTCGAACCTGATCATGGCGCTGGCAGAAAGAGCCGGTCCCGGTGCCGGGGATGGCGATATCACCGGCATCTTCACCGTGCTGGTTGCCGGTTCGGATATGGAGGAACCCGTGGCGGATATCCTGCGCGGAACGCTTGACGGGCATGTGGTCCTTGATCGGGCCATTGCCGAGCGGGGGCGTTTTCCTGCCGTTGATGTCGTCCGCTCTGTCTCGCGCTCGCTGCCTGCGGCCGCCAGCGAACAGGAGAATGCCATGATCGCCAGGGCGCGTGCGGCGCTCGGAGTTTATGCGGAGTCGGAACTGATGATCCGTGCCGGTCTTTATGCGCCGGGCTCGGATGCCCGGCTTGACGAGGCGGTGCGGCTGTTTCCCCGCCTTGACACCTTCGTCACCAAATCCTCGGCCTCGATCCCCGACAGCTTTGCCGCTCTGGGCAAGGCGCTGCAATAGGTGCCGCCAGGGGCTGGCCCGCGACTACTGGCACAGCCGCCAGCCATCCTTGCGGGCTATCACGTCCAGATGCAGGTGGTCGTCATGCGCCGCGTTCGATCCGGGCCCCAGCACCGTAGTGAAATAAAGGCAAGCGGTCGCCCGTGCGCTGTGCTGGAATGCTTCGAAGCGGTTGCCGCTGTCCTCGCGCGGTTGCACCGGCAAAGGTTCGGCCTCATCGAACAGGAATGCGGCGATATCGATGGCGTTGCCAAGCGCATGCTCGGACAGTTTCGGCTGCTCTTTCCCGGTTCCGGCCCGGCTGCGGCAGCTATAGGTCGACCCCAAACGCAGCCCGGTCAGCCGGGGCGCACCGGGCAGGGTTGCCGCCGCAGGGCGCAGGAAGTCGCGTGCCCAGAAACCAAGCGCCCGGGCCGTGTCGCAGCGCATCTCTGCGCCGCCTTCCAGTTCCAGCCCGGGCAGGATTTCCGTCACGCGCAAGGGCTTTGCCATTCCGCAATCGGGATCGTCCGGATCAGTAACCGGTTCGATCTCTTCGTAAACCGTGCCCAGCAGCGACAGCGCCAGGCGGCAAGCGTCATATTCCTGTTTGCTTTCCCGCAGCTTTTTCCATGCCGGAGGTCCCGGTTTCCTGGTCGATTTTCGCGAATCCGAAGGTTTCGGGTTTTCACCTGCCTTGCCGGAATGCGCCGATATATCGGTGCCAGGCCGGGCAGGGGGGCGCGTATTGCCGGACATCGCCCTGTTGTTCGGCGCGGGTTCCGGGGGTGGTTCTTGCGCATGGGCCTGCGATGCCAGCCCGAACAGCAGAACCGCAAGCAGAGGCCAGCGGCGGTTCACCGTTGCTGGACCGGGGCAGGGGGAACCACGTTGGTTTCCGGAATCGCATTGGACAGCGCCTCGCTCAGCAGATCGTCGACCGGGTTCGGTTCAAGCGCAGGTGCGAACCCGTCCGCCTCTTCCTCCGTGGTGTTCTCGTAAACCGGCTGAGAGCCTCCAACCGGAGTGTTTGCCGAGCGGCCTTGCCCGACCGTCGGCAAGGGAGCCATCGGCTGTTCGGTTACGGCCGATCTACCGGTGGCCGGATCGCCCGGCAGCCCGGTCTCTCCCGTGGTCATCGGCGTGCCGACCGTGGCAGCCGGCCGGCCAAGATGCACCGGACGAGGCAATGGCGGGCGTGCCGATATGATGGCAGGGTTTGCCGTGGCGCTGGCGGTCATTATGGTGGCGCTGGCCGCTGTCGTCGCCGTGGTGATCGCCGCGGAGGGAAGCGCAGTCCCGCTAGGCGCGGAGGTTGCACCGGTGACATCGGCGATGGTAACGCCGGGCTCAAGGAATTCGACCGTGGTCTTGCCGGGAATCACCATTCCAGCCAGTTCCTGCGCATCCCAGTTGGTCAGGCGTACGCAGCCATTCGATTGGTTGCGAAACAGTTGCGACGGGGTCGGCGTGCCGTGGATGCCATAGGTCGGTTTGGTCAGGTCGATCCAGACATTGCCAACCGGTCCGTTCGGTCCCGGCGGCACGATCAGCGGCTTGTCATTGTTTCCCTGCTTGAAGTTCTTTTCGGGGTTGTAAGTATAATTGGGATTCAGCGCGACAGTGACCACCGTGTGGTTGCCGGAGGGTGAAGGTGTCACGTCCGAACCTACGGTCGCCGGATAATCGACGATCATCTCGCCATTGCTGTCATAGGCAGCCACGCGCCTGTTGGCCTTGTCGACGATGATCCTTGTCACCTTTGTCTTGATCGGTTTCGCGGGCGATATCACCTTGATCGTCGTACCGGGCTCCAACGCGATTCCGGGGTTGAGGAAGGTGATGAACTTTTCGTCCATATGGAATCGTTCGCCCAGCTTTTCCGCCACGCTGGTATAGGCCATCGCCGCCATTTGGGCCTTTTCGGCGTAATCGCTCGGAATCTCGTCGACCAGCCCCTCTGCATCCTCCTTGGTGATGGTGTAATCCATCGTCTGCGGTTGCGAGGCATAGGGCAGCAGCAACTGCCAGACCTGCGGGTCCATCCGGCCATCGATGGGCAGACCGGCGCGGCGTTCGAACGCCTTGAGAGCGCTTTCGCTCATACCGCCCCTGTAGCCGTCGATCACCCCCGGAGAGGTTCCGGAGCGGTCGAGAAGCACCTGGATCTTCGCCGTCAGGGGTGATTGCCCTGCGGGCAGGTCACCGCTCTGATAGCTTGCGGCCTCGATATCGGCGGCAGAAAAGACGGAGCTGCCGTCCTGCCCAAGCGCCGGAGCCACCGAAAACACCGCCATGACCAGTGCCATCGGAGTTCGGTAAGTTCGAAAGAGCATAAACTTCTCCATCACTATCCCATTCCGCAGTTTCCACGTTCTGGTGATCAAAAGCCAGATGGGCCGGGATTCAAATTTAGGTCAATCACGCGTTGTCGCTTCGGAGAACGGCTGCTATGCCGGACAACACTGTCAAGGAGAGGGCGATATGAAATGAGCCCGGCCATGCTTGGCCTTGTCGGAATGATCGCGCTTTTTGGGATGTTGGCGCTGAGGCTTCCCGTCGCTCTGGCGGCAGGGGCAATCGCGATTCCGGGCATTGCCTGGCTTGGAATCATGTCAGGAGAAACTCTTTCCCACAGCATCGCCGCTATTCCGGGGATGATGCAGGATTTGCTGCACCCGGACAGAATGGCGATGGTGGCGCTGTTCGTGCTGTTGGGTAACATAGCCTTTTACGCCGGGATCTCGACACGCATATATGACGCTGCACGGATCTGGCTGCTACATGTGCCGGGCGGGCTGGCGATGGCCTCGGTTCTGGGTTGCGGAGGCTTCGCGTCTATTTCCGGTTCTTCTGTTGGTTGTGCTTCTACCATGGGGCGGATCTGTGTGCCCGAAATGCTGCGGCACGGATGCGACCCCAGGTTGGCGACGTCTTCCGTCGCGGTCGGAGGCACCCTGGGGTCGTTGATCCCGCCTTCGGTCCTGTTCATCCTTTATGGCCTGCTGACCGGTGAGTCGGTCGCCAAGCTGTTCATTGCCGGGCTGTTGCCGGGGCTGTTGTCGCTGGCGGGGATGCTCGCGGTCATCCTCTGGTGGGTCCGTGAAGAGCCTGGCATTGCGCCTCGGCCCGCTCCTGCCAAGGAAAGCCGGGCAGAGGCGACGCTGGCGCTTTGGCCGCCTGCCATTTTGCTGGCGATCATCATAGGTGGGCTGTTTTCCGGCCTTTTGTCGCCCCTGACCGCCGCGGCGACCTGCGTCGGATTGGCTCTGGCGATTGGCGTGCTGTATCATCGTCTGTCGGCCGAGGTGCTGTGGATCGTTTTTCGTGACAGCGCAGTGCAAAGTGTCTTGCTGCTGCTGATCGTGGCGGCCGCGGCGCTGTTTCTGAATTTTATGGAGCAGACCGGCGTCGGGCTGGCGATTGCGGAATGGGCGCGCTTCAGTGGCCTGCCGGTGCTGACGGTCGTGGCGCTGGTCGCGGTCATCTGCCTGCTTCTGGGGATGTTTGTCGAGCCATTGGGGATCCTTGTCCTGACATTGCCGGTCATGGCTCCGATGATGCAGTCCTATGGGATGGATCCGATCTGGTTCGGCGTGATCCTGGTCAAGCTGCTTGAAATCGCCCTGATCACGCCGCCGGTCGGACTGAATGTCTTTGTGATCGGAAGCGTTACCCGGGATGTGGCGGTCGACCAGGTTTTCGCGGGGGTTGCACGCTTTCTTCTGGTCGACATGCTGGTGCTGCTGGTCCTGATCCTTTTCCCTGTCTTTTCGACGCTGCTGCCTGGTTTGATGGCACCCTGAGACTGGCTGCTGCGACTGCCGACCTGGCGAGCGGTTTGGATAAAGGCGTAAAGGTGCCATACGAAATAGGCACGCAATTCTAACCAATCGCGTGCCGATCTAGAGTTCTCCATGCCTTGGGTTCAGAAGCATGATTGATTGCGCCTATGCAATCAATATAGCGAGTGAATCTTGGGGTTTACATGCCCTTCTGTTTCAAGCCCTCATTATGGCAATAGGTATCGGCGGTTTCGACGGACATATCCTCCGGACGATCGATGGCCCGGTCCCATCTGACGATATTTTCCGAATAAAGCTGGCAAACAACCTGTCCCTGCGGCGTATCGACCGTAACCGGTTCCGTTTCCCAGTCTTTTGGGTCGATACTGCAAGCGGACAGTATTGCGACACCGAAAGTAGCGAAAGCGAGTTTTCTGATCATAATCTAACCCTCGTTAAAACTGAATAGATACCACAACAGCCGCATGCTACTGTCAAGAATTTTCCATAATATCCTATCTCAAGTTTTAGGCGAAAAATCATGAAAATCCTTCCGATCTTTTGTAAGCTTCAGGATCGGTTTGTTTCTCGATGCATTGTTCGTCACCTGGAACTGTGGATCACATCAGGTGCATCCACGAGCTTGCGCGGTTACTTGCCTCAGGCCGAAGCGGTGATCAGGTGGCGGGTATATTCCTGGGTTCCCTCGCCTTTACGCAAGGCCTCCACCGACATGATTTCGACAATCCGCCCATGCTGCATTACCGCCAGCCGGTCACAGATATGCCCGACCACGGCGAGGTCGTGGCTGACCATCACATAGGTCAATCCGTGCTCGGCCCGTAAATCCACGAGAAGGTTCAGGATCTCCGCCTGCACACTGACATCCAGCGCGCTGGTCGGTTCATCCAGCAGCAACAGCCGCGGTTCGGCAGCAAGCGCACGGGCAATGGCGACGCGCTGGCGCTGCCCACCCGAAAGCTGGTGCGGGTAGCGGAAGCGAAAGCCCTTGCCCAGCCCTACGTCCTCGAGCAGTTTCGTGATCCGCCGGTCAATATCACCCATCCCTTGCAAACCGAGCGCCTCGGATAGAACGGTATCGACGGAATGGCGCGGATGCAGGCTGGCATACGGGTCTTGAAAGACCATCTGCACGGTCTTGTAGAAAGCGCGATCCCGGCGTCGGGCATGAACCGGACGGCCATCGACATCGATCCGGCCGGACCAGCTGTCGATCAGCCCCGCAACGGCGCGCAGGATGGTCGATTTGCCCGAGCCGGATTCGCCGACAAGACCGAAACTCTCGCCCTTGGCGACTGAAAACGCCGCGTTCTTTACCGCGTCCACGCGGTCCGGCGGATCTCCGAACCAGACGTCGAGATTGTCGATGGTCAGCATGGGCAGCACCGCCGCAAAGAAGTATTCATGCGAAGAAGAGGAGGCATGGCTCAGATCTTTCCCGAAAGCTTGATCTGTAATTCTCCATCCCGCCAGCTTTCCTCGCGCTGCAGCACCGGGAGGCGCTTGACCGGCGCATCGAGGCGGGGAAGACTGCTGAGCAGGCCCTGCGTATAGGGGTGGCGGGCATTATGAAGATCACTTGCGGCCAATGTCTCGACGATGCGGCCCGCATACATGATCAGAACCCGGTCGCAGAATTTCGAGACAAGATTGAGGTCGTGGCTGATGAAGATCAAGCCCATGCCCCGATCGCGCACCAGCCCATCCATGATGCTCAGCACTTCGCCCCTTACCGATACGTCAAGGGCCGAGGTGGGCTCGTCCGCGATCAGGATCTGCGGGTCGGGGGCAAGCATCATGGCTATCATGATGCGCTGGCCCATCCCGCCCGAGACTTCGTGCGGATAGGTTTTCATGACCCGCTCGGGGTCGCGGATCTGGACCGCGTTCAGCATCTCCAGCGCCTTTTGGCGCGCGATATCCCTGCTACCGCCGGCATGAAGGCGATAGGCTTCCATGATCTGGTCGCCGACGGTCATCACCGGGTTGAGGCTGAATTTCGGATCCTGCATGACCATGCTGATCCGGCTGCCGCGCAGCTTGCGCATCCGGCGCTCGGGCAGGTTCAGGATCGACTCCCCGTCGAGTTCGAGCCGGTCGGCAGTCACTCGGCCTGGCGGGCGGACGAGGCCGAGGATCGCCCGGCCGGTCATGGACTTGCCCGAACCGGATTCGCCCACCACTCCCAGCCTTTCGCGGCCAAGATCGAAGCTGACGCCCCGGACGGCGTGGAATTCCCCCTGACGGCTCGGGAAGGTGACGCGGAGGTTTCGGACCTGCAAAAGAGACTGGGTCATTCCTTGGCTCCTTTCGGGTCCAGCACGTCGCGCAACCCGTCTCCGAGCAGGTTGAAGGCGAGGCTGACGATGAAGATCGCAAGCCCGGGCATCGCCGCCACCCACCAGTGATCGAGGATATAGACCCGCCCGTCCGAGATCATCGCTCCCCATTCCGGCATCGGCGGCTGTGCGCCAAGGCCCAGGAAGCCAAGGCCCGCCGCCGACAGGATGATCCCGGCCATGTCCAGTGCCACCCGCACGATCAGCGACGAGATGCAAAGCGGCCAGATATGCCGGATCAGCAGCCGCAGTGGTCCCGCCCCCTGCAGGCGGGCGGCGGCGATATAGTCGGCGTGGCGGATAGTCAGCGTCTCGGCCCTTGCCAGTCGTGCATAGGGAGGCCATGCGGTCAGCGCCAGTGCAAGGACGGCGTTGCCGATGCTGGGGCCGAGTGCCGCGACGAAAGCCAATGCGAGGATCAGCTTGGGGAAGGCCAGGAAGATGTCGGTGATCCGCATCAGGACCTGATCGACCCAGCCTCCGGCAAAGCCGGCGACGGTGCCGATAAACAGCCCGATGATCGGCGCGATCAGGGCCACGGTGCCGACGATGAAAAGGGTAATTCGAGAGCCGTGGATCAGTCGCGACAGAATATCGCGGCCAAGCGCGTCGGTGCCCAGCCAATGCTCCGCCGAGGGCGGTTGCAGGCGGCCCGCGAGATTCTGGGCAAAGGGGCTTTGCGGGGCGAGCCATGGCGCAAAGACCGCCATGAAGATCAGCAGGATCAGGATGATAAGCCCGAACATTGCCAGCTTGTTGGCGCGGAATGTCAGCCAGCCCTGATAGATCGCCCCCAACCGCGCCTGACGGCGGGTCTGCGGTGCGTCGGACAACAGCCATTCGCGGCGGGATTGCGGGCGTGTGATTGGCGACTCGCTCATTTCGACCTCGGATCCAGCACGCGATACAACAAGTCGCTGAGCAGGTTCAGCCCGATGAAACAGGTCCCGACGACGACCGTGCCGCCCAGAACCGCATTCATGTCCCCGGCCAGCAGCGTCTTGGTGATATATTGCCCGAGGCCCGGCCAGCTGAAAATGATCTCGGTCAGCACCGAGCCTTCGAGCAGCGAACCGAAGCTTAGGGCGATCACCGTGACCAGCGGGATCGAGATATTGCGGAAGGCATGCCGCCAGATCACGGCGCGTTCGCTCAGCCCCTTGACGCGGCCGGTGGTGATATACTCCGCCGAAAGCTGTTCGAGCATGAAGCTGCGGGTCATGCGGCTGATATAGGCAAGGCTGAAATAGCCCAGCAGGCTGGCGGGCAGGATGATATGGCTGAACGCATCCCGGAAAGCCCCCCAATCCCCCGCGATCAGCGAGTCGACAAGGATCATGCCGGTGACATGCGGCACCATGCCGTCATAGATGATGCCCTGCCGCCCCGGTCCTCCGACCCAGCCCAGGATGCCGTAGAACAGCAGCAGCCCCATCAGCCCCAGCCAGAAGATCGGCATCGAGTAGCCGACCAGCGCCACCACGCGGGCAACCTGGTCGATGATGCCGCCACGCCTTGCAGCAGCGATTACACCAAGGGGCACGCCGATGCTGACCCCGATCAGCGTGCCAAGCGTCGCGAGCTCAAGCGTGGCGGGAAAGACGCGCTTGATGTCCTCGATCACCGGCTGCCCGGTCGAGATAGAGCGTCCGAAATCGCCGGTAAGGACTTCGGTCAGATAGCGGAAGAACTGCACCACCAGCGGCTGGTCAAGGCCCATCGCCTGATAGGCCGCGTCATACTGCGCCTGCGTGGCCCGGTCCCCGACCACCTTCAGCACCGGGTCGATCGGCATGACCCGCCCAATGATGAAGGTGACCAGCAAGAGTCCCAGAAGCGTGAGCGCCAGCGACAGAACTGTACCGGCGATGCTGCGCAAACGACGCTTGCGGGCAGCCCGACGGTCCGGAGCGGAGGCGGGCGGGATCGGCCCCTGCCCGCCTGTATTCGTATCGATCATGTTCAAGGCTTACTCGCCCTTGGTGACCTGATGATACATGACCGAGGTCACCGCGCCACCGGTATTCCAGTTCTGAACATTCTCCTGTAGCCCGGTATTCGCGATCCGCTGGAACAGCGGAATGATCGGCGCCTCGGCCTGATATTGCTTTTGGATGTCCCGATACATCTGGCCGCGCTTTTCGCTGTCCTGTTCCAGCGTGGCGGCTTCGGTCGCCTCTCCCATCTCCGTGGGCACCGCATAGGCATTGCGCCATGCCAGAAGGCCGGTCGCCTTGGCCTCGTCGCTGTTATCCGGGTTATAGGCGAAAGTCGCGGCATTGGTGTTCGGATCGGAATAATCCGGCCCCCATTCACCAAGGAAGATGGGAACCTCCCTGGCGCGATAAGCGTCCAGCACCTGAGCACCGGTCATCTGCTCGATTTCCAGCGTCAGCCCCACCTCGGCCATCGCACCCTGCAAGGTCTGCGCCACGTCTATATATTCACGGAGATCGCGGATCTTGGTCGTCACCGTGCCGCCCTCGATCCCGGCATCCGCGAGGATCTGCTTGGCCTTTTCGACATCATAGGTCCACGGATTTTCCTTCAGTTCACCCAGATAGCCCTGGGGCAGGAAGGATTGGTGCGTGACGAACATACCCTTGAGGAAGCTGTTCGTGATCCCTTCGTAATCGACCAGATACTTCATCGCTTCGATCACGGCAGGATTGGACAGAAGCTCATCCTTCTGGTTGAGCCCCATATAGAGGATGCGACCGCGAGGCTCGTTCTGGATCTTGATACCCTCGGCCTCGCTCAAAGCCTCGACATCGGTCGGGGTCAGGTCGCGTGCAGCGTCGATATCGCCTTGCTCCAGCAACAACCGCTGTGCGCTCGATTCAGGAACGTTGCGCACGACGACTCGCTTCATCTCGGAAGCGCCCCGCCAGTAATCCTCGTATGCGATCAATTGCACCGCTTCGTTGGGACGCCAGGCGGCAAGCTCGAAGGCTCCCGAACCCGCCTCGTTGGTATTCAGCCATGTATTGCCGAAATCCTCGCCTTCAGCATTGGCCATGACAGTTTCCTTGTCCACGACGCTGGCAACCATCGCGGTCAGGCAGTTGAGGATGAATGACTGGGCATATGCCTTGTCGAGATTCAGGGTCAACTTGTTGCCATCGAAAGTGATCTTTTCCTCGACATTTTCCGGGGTGAAGCCGAATTGTGTCAGGATGAATGCCGGGGTCTTGTTCAGCTTGACGACACGCTGTAACGACCACGCGGCATCCTCGGCGCGGACCGGGTTACCGGAATGGAAGGTTACACCCTCCCGCATCGTGAAGGTGATGGACATGCCGTCCTCCGACATCTCCCAGCTTTCGGCGAGCGACGGCTTGAAGCCCGCTTCCATGTCCAGCGGATCGAAGTCGACCAGCCGGTCATAGGTATTGCGGTTCACGTCGTTGCCCGAGAACTCGAATGTCTGGGCCGGGTCGAGGCTGATGATATCGTCTATGGTGGCGGCGATGACCAGCGTATCGGCGGGTGTCTCGGCATAGGCAGCAGGCGCAATGGCCAATGCGGAGGCCAGCAGTATCGCACGCGGAGTCAGCAGATGTTTCATATGAGTCTCCCTGTCGGAATTCATCCCGTCAATGCGGGGTTGATACGCTGCAACGTGACGCAAGCAGGAACCATAGGCAAGCCCCGTGAGCACCGCGCCCTTCCGGGCCTTGGTCAAGGGAAAACCGGTTTTTCACGCGAGATCAGTGCCCGGGAACATCGGTAGTCGAGCTCAAAGAAAACCGCTTGACGCTCCTGCCACCACCCCTTAAATCGCTCCCACCCGTGGCGGAGTAGCTCAGTTGGTTAGAGCAGAGGAATCATAATCCTTGTGTCGGGGGTTCAAATCCCTCCTCCGCTACCAAATAACCCTCAGAAAGCATGAACAATGTATCTTGACGGGATTATTTGCCCGGCAAATTTCATGCTCGGGGTTATGTCTGGGCTACATTTCATCGTCGTAGCTGACCAGAAAGCTTCCGTGGTGAACGATGCAGGGAAAACAGCACGTAATTCCCACAATGTGGACCACATCCTTATCCTGGGAAGAACTTGTTCCCAAGGCCCGCAATTCTGTAATGATGTCTTGGTGAGCCCGACAGGATTCGAACCTGTGACCCACTGATTAAAAGTCAGTTGCTCTACCAACTGAGCTACGGGCCCAACGGGGGGCTTACTAGGTGCGCTGGCCCGGAGCGTCAAGCGGAAAAACAATCGTCACTGGCGGATTTTTTTCGGGCATCTTATATGCGGGAACATGAGTAATGGTTTTCCCACCGGCTTGCCCTTCATGAAGATGCATGGGCTCGGCAATGATTTCGTCGTGATCGACCTGCGTTCGGGCGGTGTTCCCCCGGCGGAGGGCCTCGTTGCGCGCATCGCCGACCGCAACCGGGGGATCGGTTTCGATCAGTTGGCCACGATCGAGCTGGACGACCGGGCGGATGTCAGGCTGCGGTTCTGGAACAGCGACGGCTCGCTCAGTTCGGCTTGTGGCAATGCGACGCGCTGCATTGCCCGACATATCATGGACGAGACGAGGCGCGACCGGCTCAGCCTGCGCACCGATCATGGCGTGCTGCAGGCCGAGGATGCAGGGGGTGGACTGACGCGGGTCAATATGGGGCAGCCGGTGCTGGATTGGAGGGAGATACCGCTGGCGCAGGAGGTCGATATCGATCATCTGCCAATCCCCGGCGATCCGGCGGCGACCGGAATGGGAAACCCGCATATGACATTCTTCGTCGAGGATGCCGCGGCTATCGACCTGAACGGCTTCGGCTCCGAGCATGAGTATCATCCGCTCTACCCGCAGCGCACAAATGTCGAGATCGTGCAGGTGATCTCGAACAGCGAGATCCTGCTGCGGATATGGGAGCGGGGAACCGGTCCGACGCTGGCCTCGGGCTCCTGCTCCTGCGCGGCGGCGGTGGCGGCGGCGCGGCGCGGGCTTACGGGGCGGCGGGTCAAGGTGAATGTGCCCGGAGGGGTGCTGCATATCGACTGGCGCGAGGACGGCGTCTGGATGGAGGGGCCGACGGCGTATGTCTTTTCGGGTGTGCTGACGCCGGAATGGCTGTCTGCATGAGCGCGCCGGTTTTCTCCACGCTCGGCTGCCGGCTGAACGCCTACGAGACCGAGGCGATGCGTGAGATGGCGGAAGCCGCCGGCCTGTCGGGTGCAGTGGTGGTGAATACCTGCGCGGTGACGGCCGAGGCGGTGCGCAAGGCGCGGCAGGAAATCCGACGGCTGGCACGGGAAAATCCCGGCGCCCCGGTGATCGTGACCGGATGCGCGGCGCAGACCGAGCCGGAAACCTTTGCGGCCATGTCCGAAGTGACCCGCGTCATCGGCAATCACGAAAAAATGCAGCCCGAGACATGGGTGCAGATGCGAACCCCCGACCTGATTGGCGAGACCGAGAAAATCCGCGTCGACGACATCATGTCGGTCAAGGAAACCGCGGGGCATCTGATCGACGGTTTCGGCCGCCACCGCGCTTATGTGCAGGTCCAGAATGGTTGCGATCACCGCTGCACCTTCTGCATCATCCCCTATGGTCGCGGCAATTCGCGCAGCGTCCCGGCGGGCGTGGTGGTCGAACAGATCAAGCGGCTGGTAGGGCGCGGCTTCAACGAGGTGGTGCTGACCGGCGTGGACCTGACCTCCTGGGGTGCGGATCTGCCGGGGCAGCCCCGGTTGGGCGATCTCGTGATGCGCATCCTGCGATTGGTGCCGGATTTGCCACGGTTGCGGATCAGTTCCATTGACTCGATCGAGGCGGACGAGAACCTGATGCTGGCCATCGCCTCCGAACCCCGGCTGATGCCGCATCTGCATCTGTCCCTGCAGGCGGGCGACGACATGATCCTGAAGCGGATGAAACGCCGTCATCTGCGCGACGATGCCATCCGCTTCTGTGAGGAGGCGCGCAAACTGCGCCCTGAAATCGTGTTCGGCGCCGATATAATTGCCGGTTTTCCGACCGAGACCGAGGCGATGTTCGAAAACTCCCTGCGGCTGGTCGAGGATTGCCGGCTGACCTTCCTGCATGTCTTTCCCTACTCGGCGCGCAAGGGCACTCCGGCGGCGCGGATGCCTGCCGTCAAGGGGCCGGTGATCCGCGAACGCGCCGCCCGGCTGCGCGAGGCGGGCGAGCGTGCGCTGCGCCGGCATCTGGAGGAGCAGGTGGGGCAGTTGCATCGGGTGCTGACCGAAGGCCCGCGCTTGGGCCGGACCGAGCAGTTCACCGAGGTTGCCTTTGCCGAGGATCAACCCGAAGGTGCGCTGACGGAATTGCGCATATCCGGGCAGGACGGCACGCGCCTGATGGCGTGAGTGCAGTCATTTTCCGTAAAGGAGCAACCGAATGCATCCCAACCCGGCCTTCCGGCAAACCAGCCGCGACGACAACCTGGCATTCGCCACTAGGCGCGGCTTTGGAATGCTGACCTGTCCCGGCGATCCGTGGCCGCTCGCGGCGCATATCCCCTTCGTGCCCTGCGATGGCGGCGTGGAGTTCCACCTCGTGCGCAGCAACCCGATCTGTCGGGCGGTGCCTGCGCCCGCGCTTTTGGCGGTCAGCGGTGTGGACGGCTATATCTCTCCCGACTGGTACGAAGTTCCCGATCAGGTGCCGACATGGAACTATGTCGCCGTGCATCTGCGCGGACGGATCGAGCCTGCCCCCGACCTGCGCGCCCATCTGGAGCGGCTGTCCGAAGCCTTCGAGACCCGGCTGCTGCCCAAGCCGATCTGGCGGCTGGACAAGATGGGTGATGACGCGCTGGCAAGAATGATGCGCGCGATCCTGCCGTTCCGCCTGATCGTAGAGGATGTGCAGGGCACGTGGAAATTGTCGCAGAACAAACCCGACGATGTCCGGCTGCGCGCGGCCGATCATGCCAGCCCGGAGCTTGCGGTGCTGATGCGCGGCGACTAGCGTGGGCGCAATTCAGGAGGAGACCGCCCGCATGAGCACAGCCCTGTTCACCCATCCCGCCGCCGAAGCGCACCTGATGCCGATGGGGCATCCCGAGCAGGTGGCGCGATATGCAGCCACGATATCCGCGCTGAACGGGCTTGACCTTGATCGCCGCGAGGCGCCGCTGGCCGAGGATGCAGATGTGTTGCGTTGCCATCCCGAGCGCTATCTGCAACGCCTGCGGGCGGCGCAGCCGGAACAGGGACTGCGGGGACTGGACGCCGATACGCATATCTCTCCGGGCAGTCTGGAGGCGGCGTTGCGCGCCGTGGGCGGGGCCTGCGCGGCTGTCGACGCGGTGCTGGCGGAAGAGGCCCGCAACGCCTTCATCGCCATGCGCCCGCCCGGCCATCATGCCGAACGCGAAACAGCGATGGGTTTCTGCCTGTTCGGCACCGCTGCCATTGCCGCGAAGCGGGCGCTGGACCGGCATGGGCTGGATCGCGTCGCGGTGCTGGATTTCGACGTGCATCACGGGAATGGCACGCAGGATCTGCTATGGGACGACGCGCGGGCCTTTTTTGCATCCACTCACCAGATGCCGCTCTATCCCGGCAGCGGGGCCGCGTCGGAACGCGGGGCGCATGGGCAGATCATGAATGTTCCACTGCCTCCGGGCTCGGACGGGGGGCAGGCACGGGTGGCCTGGGATGCCATCCTGAAACGTTGCCGGGAGTTTGATCCACAGCTGGTGGTAGTCTCGGCCGGGTTCGATTCGCATCGCGACGATCCGCTGGCACAGCTTCAATGGGTCGAGGCGGATTTCGCCGCCATCACCCGCTCGATCTGCGATATGGCAGCGGAGTGTGGTGCCCCGGTGGTATCCTGCCTGGAAGGTGGTTATGATCTGGCTGCTCTGGGGCGGTCGGTCCGTGCCCATGTCGAAGTGCTGATGGAGGCCGGAGAATGACCGAGATCGAAAAGCTGTCCTTCGAGGACGCGATGCGTGAACTGGAAGCCACCGTCGGCAAGCTGGAAACCGGCGAGGCGACGCTGGAGGAATCCATTGCGCTGTATGAACGCGGGGCGGCCTTGCGGCAGCATTGTGAGAAACGCTTGCGCGAGGCCGAGGAGCGGGTCGAGAAGATCACCCTGTCCGCGAATGGTCAGCCGACCGGGACGGAACCGGTCGAGGGTCAGTGATGCAGGCCAGGTTCGACGAGGTGAAGGCGCAGCTTCAGGCCGCTTTGGATGCGGCGATGGCCGATCTGCCCAAGGGCGAGCTGCGCGACGCGATGGCCTATGCCACTGTTGGCGGCAAACGTATCCGCGCATTTCTGGTGCTGGAATCGGCCCGGCTGCATGGCGTTACGGACGAAGCGGCGCTGCCCGTCGCCACGGCGGTCGAGGCGCTGCATGCCTATAGCCTCGTCCATGACGATCTGCCCGCCATGGATAACGACGATCTGCGCCGGGGCATGCCTACCTGCCATGTGCAGTGGTCCGAGGCGACGGCAATCCTGGCCGGGGACGCGCTGCAGACGCTGGCTTTCCGCCTGTTGACCGACAAGGCCATCGGTGATGCCAGTGCGCGGCTGCGCCTGATCGAGACATTCTCGGATGCCGTCGGTGCGAAGGGCATGGTCTGGGGGCAGGCCCTCGATATCGCCGCCGAATCCGCGATGGAGCCGCTGGACCTGAAGGCGGTGAAGCGCCTGCAGGGAGCCAAGACCGGCGCGCTGATCCGCTTTGCCGCGACGGCCGGACCGCTGATGACCGGAGACGATCCGCAGCCGCTCGAGGATTATGCGCGGGCCCTTGGCCTGGCCTTCCAGATAGCCGATGACATCCTCGATGTGACCGGTGACGAGGATGTGACCGGCAAGCGCGTTGGCAAGGACGCTGCCGCCGGGAAGGCGACTTTCCTGTCATTGCTGGGGCTGGAGGGGGCCAAGGCCGAGGCAAGGCGCTATGTCGGCGCGGCGGAGGCGGCGCTGGAATCCTATGGCGAGGCGGCGGAAAACTTGCGCGAACTGGCCCGCTTCGTTATCGAACGCGATACCTGAACGCCGTGCCGGAGCGCCAGCCCCATGTCTGATTTCACGACAGATCGCCCGCAGACGCCGGTCCTTGACAGGATCAGCCTGCCCTCGGACCTGAAGTCCCTGACCGACCGGGAGCTGTATCAGCTTGCCGATGAATTGCGGGCCGAGACGATCAGCGCCGTCAGCGTGACCGGCGGCCATCTGGGCGCCGGGCTGGGCGTCGTCGAACTGACCGTGGCGCTGCATGCCGTGTTCGACACGCCGCGTGACAAGATCATCTGGGATGTCGGCCATCAATGCTATCCGCACAAGATCCTGACCGGGCGGCGCGACCGCATCCGCACTCTGCGTATGGGAGGCGGGCTGGCCGGTTTCACCAAGCGTGCCGAAAGTTCCTATGATCCTTTCGGCGCCGGGCACAGTTCGACCTCGATCTCGGCGGCGCTCGGTTTCGCGGCGGCGCGCGACCTGGGCGGCGATCCGGGCGACGCGGTCGCGGTGATCGGCGACGGCGCCATGAGCGCGGGGATGGCCTATGAAGGGCTGAACAATGCAGGCCATATGGGCAAGCGGCTCTTCGTGATTCTGAACGATAACGAGATGTCGATCGCGCCGCCTGTCGGCGCGATGTCCTCCTACCTGACGCGCCTTTATACCGGTGGGCCGTTCCAGGAACTCAAGGCTGTCGCCAAGGGCGCGGTCGGCTTCCTTCCCGAACCGCTGCAGGAAGGCGCCCGCCGCGCCAAGGAGATGCTCAAGGGCATGGCCGTCGGCGGCACCTTGTTCGAGGAACTGGGCTTTTCCTATATCGGCCCGGTGGATGGTCACGACCTGGAACAATTGCTGCCGCTGCTGCGCACGGTCAAGGCGCGCGCGACCGGGCCGGTGCTGATCCATGCGGTGACGAAAAAGGGCAAGGGCTACGCGCCCGCCGAAACCGCCTCGGACAGGGGCCATGCGACGGGCAGGTTCGACCTGATGACCGGGGTTCAGGCCAAGCCTGCGCCGAATGCGCCCAGCTATACCTCGGTCTTCGCGCGCGCGCTGATCGATCAGGCCAGCCGCGACGACAGGATCGTGGGCATCACGGCGGCCATGTCCGACGGCACCGGGCTTAAGAAATTCGCCGAAAGCTTTCCGCGCCGCAGCTTTGATGTCGGCATTGCCGAGCAGCACGCCGTGACCTTCGCTGCCGGGCTGGCGGCGGGCGGGATGAAGCCGTTCTGCGCGATCTATTCGACCTTCCTGCAGCGTGGCTACGACCAGGTCGTGCATGACGTGGCGGTGCAGGGGTTGCCGGTGCGCTTCGCCATCGACCGGGCGGGGCTGGTGGGGCAGGACGGGCCGACCCATGCGGGGGCCTATGACATCGCCTACCTGTCGAACCTGCCGGGCTTCGTGGTTATGGCCGCTGCCGACGAGGCGGAACTGATGCATATGGTCGCCACCGCCGCCGCCCATGATTCCGGCCCCATCGCCTTCCGCTTCCCGCGCGGCGAGGGCACCGGTGTCGATCTGCCGGAACATGGCGAGGTGCTGGAAATCGGCAAGGGCAGGATCGTCGCCGAGGGGAAGGGCGTTGCGATCCTTTCATTCGGCACCCGCCTTTCCGAGATAACCAAGGCATGCGAGGCCCTGCACGCGAGGGGTATTGCCCCGACCATCGCCGATGCCCGTTTCGCCAAGCCCCTGGACCGTGACCTGATCTTGCGCCTCGCGGCAGAACATGATGCACTGATCACCATCGAAGAGGGGGCCGTGGGCGGTTTCGGCAGCCATGTCGCGCAGCTTCTGGCCGAAGAGGGTGTCTTCGATCACGGGCTGAGATACCGCTCGATGGTGCTGCCCGACCGCTTCGTGGACCACGACGCGCCTTATGCGATGTATGACAGTTCGGCTCTGAACGCTCCGCATATCGAGGCCAAGGTGCTCGAGGTGCTCGGTCTCGGGAACCTGCAGGGGCGCCGCGCGGAGAACGGTTAAAGCAGGGCAACGGACACTCCGGATTCGATCGGACCTCCAGTTGCGGAATGGTTTTCCCGATCCCACCGCATTCAATTTCGTGCAAATATCCCCGGGGGACCGGAGACTGTCCCGGCCATTATGGGACGCAACGGAACATGCTCCCTGAATCGGCCCAAGGCCAGCTATTGATAACTGCGCACCAGGGCCCCGGCGATCAGTGCCCAGCCATCGACCGCGACGAAGAAAGCCAGCTTGAAGGGCAGGGCGACGACCACTGGTGGCACCATCATCATGCCCATCGACATCAGCACCGCCGCCGCCACCAGGTCGATGATCAGGAAAGGCAGGGCGATCAGGAAACCGATCTCGAACGCCCGCTGCAATTCGGACAACATGAAAGAGGGGACCAGCACCGAAAGGCGATCGGGCGGACCGCCGGTGCCCGGAGCGATCTCGGCCAGCCTGTCCAGCGTGTCGGGATCGGTCCGATTGGCCATGAATTGCTGGAACGGTAGAATTCCACGCTGAAAGGCATCGGCGAGACCGATCTCGCCATCGCGCAATGGAGCGGCCGCGACCTGCCAGGCCTCGCGCAGGACGGGGTCCATGATGAACCATGTCAGGAACATCGACAGGGCGATGATCAGCATGTTGGGCGGCGATTGCTGCAATCCCAGTGACTGGCGCAGGATCGACAGCACCGTGACGATGAAGGGAAAGCAAGTCACCGTGATCAGGATGCCGGGTGCCAGCGACAGCACCGTCAGCGCCAGCATGATCAGGACAGAGTTCTGCCCCAGGCTCCCGGCCGCCTGCTGGAACGTATCCTGTGCCAGTGCCGGTGATGGCAGTATCAGCACCGGCAGCAGGAACCATGCCGGTCTCACATTTCCTCCGTCGCGCCGGTGATCCGCACGCAAAGCCGATCCTCCGGAGAGCCGTCTCCGGTCAGTTCACCGCGCGCGATAACCCTGTCACCCACGCAGATCTCGCCCCCGTCATCGATGGTCTGGTCCAGCACCAGCACATCCTCGGGTTTCAGGGCCGAAAGCTGGGCGACGGTCTGACGGGTTTGTCCCAGCCTTATGCTGACCTCCAGCTGGATATTGTCGGTGTCGATCAGGTTCTTCACTTCGTCCATGCTGTCATGTCTCCTTGATTTCATCGATCAGCTCGCGGATCTGATCTGCGAGTTTCTCTTGCGAGAACTCGATACTGCCGCCCGAAAGGGACAGAAGGACATGATCCGTGGCCGTGGTCTCGATCTCGATTTGCTTTAGTCCGCTTTTGCTGATGCAATTCTCGACCTGTCCACGAAGCGTCTCGCTGCACGAGATATGCACCCGGACCGGAGTAACCTCCCGGGCGAGCCGGCTCAGCTCTACCGTCAGGGCCTGTTCCAGCCTTTGCGAGGTGACCGAAGGGGCAAGCGCATCGACGATTCCGGATAGCAGCGGAATGAATGCGGCGACCGCTTCGGCCCTTATTTTCGCGGCCTGCTCATCGTTTTCGGACAGCGCCCCGGCAAGCTTTTCCAACCCGGCGCGCAGTTGTTCCGCCCCTTCGTTTTCGCGTTCCGTGCGACCCTCGGAAAAGCCCTCGGCACGGGCATTGTCCAATTCTTCCTGCGAAAACATCTGCACGGTTTCGCGGCGCCTGTCCGAAGTAAAGGATTCCAGCTTGATCGCAGCGCTTGCCATCAGGCTTTCTCCTTGTTTTCGATCCAGCCCGACAGGATCTTGATACTTTCGTCCTGGCGCTCGCGCATCATGCTGCGCAGCCGGTCAGATCACGCAGCAATATTCGGATGAGACGGGCCGGATGGAGGCCTTGCAGCTTCATCCCGCTTGGGAGGCCGAATTCGTCAAATCCGATGGCGAGACAGGACGCGGGGGCGGTGGCGCCATCACGCCTGCCCTGTCCGGGAAACTGACGGAGGCCGTGCGCAAGGCATTGGCAGAAAACCTGTCTTCGCGCGTCGTCATCCTTGCGCCCGATCACCGGCGACGGATGATCCGCGCGGTTCTCGCCTCGAACGGGATCGCGACGCCGGTGATCGGGCTGGAGGAGGTCGATACCTCTGCCGATCTGCATCTGGCGGGCACGGTGCAGGCGGCCTGATGTGGGATGTGGCCATGACGCAGTTTCCGGAACTGAACTGGGCGATGGTGCTTGTCTACGCGCGGGTTCAGGCCTGTATCCTGATCCTTCCCGGACTGGGTGAGCGCAATATCCCGGTGCGCGTCCGGGTTGCTGTCGCCGTGGCGATAACCCCATTGCTGACCACTCCGGTTACGGCTGTGGCCATCCCACCAGGGCCGCTGGAGATTGCGGCGCAGATTGGCTCGGAAATGGCAATCGGTTTTTCCAGCGGGGCATTGTTGCGCATTCTTGCCGGAGCCATCGATATCGCGACGACGGCGATTGCGGCCACGGCCTCGCTGTCGCAGATCGTCGGTGTTCCCAACGAGGCGGCGCCGCATCCGCTCGGCAATTTGCTGCATCTGGGCGGGGTGGCAATCCTTATGGCCATGGGGCTGCCCATCATGTTGTTGCGACTGATGGCTGACGGCCTGTCGCTCTGGCCGCCCGGTGGCTGGCCCGATGCCGCGACGCTGGTGCCCGAGGCGATCCGGATATTCGCCCACGGCTTCGCGTTCGCGCTTTTGCTCGCCTCGCCATTCACGCTTGGCGGTTTCATCTTCCAGGCGCTGTCCGGCCTGATCAACCGGGTCATGCCCGCGCTTCCGGTGGTGTTCATCGGCTCGCCCGCCTCGATCTTTCTGGCATTGGCGGGGGCGGCGTTGCTGGGGCCGGTGCTGGTGGAATTGTGGGCGAACGCGGTGCTTGACTACAGCCTGCCGGGACCAGGATGAGCGAGGAAAAAAAGGACGACAAGCCA
The DNA here is from genome assembly GCF_003697785.1 of Paracoccus alkanivorans. Taxonomy (GTDB): domain Bacteria; phylum Pseudomonadota; class Alphaproteobacteria; order Rhodobacterales; family Rhodobacteraceae; genus Paracoccus; species Paracoccus alkanivorans. The sequence goes on from NZ_QOKZ01000007.1 coordinate 147,253, forward strand.
TTCGAGCCGAGCGAGCGCAAGCTGCAGAAGGCCCGGCAGGATGGCGATGTTCCCCGTTCGACCGAGGTGAACGTGCTGGCCATGTATCTGGGGGCGTGGCTGGTTTTCGCTGTCGGTGCGGGATATGCCATCACGCATTGGCTGGCAATGGCCACACGGGCGATGGGGGACGGAGGCTGGCCGTTGGAATCGGTTTTCGCCCTCGCCACCTCGCTTGCGCAATATGCGGGACTTGCTCTTTTCGCCCTGCTTGCCGTGCCGGTCATGACGATCCTGTCGGGCCTGGTCGCGCAACGCGGGCTGGTCTTTTCGGCCAAGAAGCTGGCTTTCGATTTCAAGCGCATCAATCCGGTCAAGAACGCTGCGCAGAAATTCGGCATGTCGGGGCTGATGACTTTCGGTATCTCGGTGCTCAAGGCCGTGCTGACCTGCCTGGGCGGGTGGTATCTGTTTGCCTCTTTGCTGGAGCGGCTTGCCGCTAGTCCGCTCGGTGCGGATGCGCAATGGGTCACGATGCTGGGAAATCTGTTGCTGAAGGTGCTGATGCTGGCGATTGCCACATCGGCGGTGCTGGCGGTGATCGATATTTTGTGGAAGCGGCATGAGTATCTGCACAAGCATCGCATGACCCGCAAGGAGATGGAGGACGAGCAGAAGGATTCCGAGGGCGACCCACATCTGAAGGCCGCACGCCGCCGGAAGGCCGTGGATATCGCCATGAAGCAGATGCTGGCTGATGTCGCCAAGGCCGATGTGGTGATCGTCAACCCCACGCATTACGCCGTCGCGCTGGAATGGCGGCGCGGCAGCGGGCGGGCACCGGTCTGTCTGGCCAAGGGCACGGATGACGTGGCCGCCCGGATCAGGGAAAGGGCGCGGGAACACGAGGTGCCGATCTATTCGGACCCGCCCTGCGCCCGTGCCCTGCATGGCACCGTCCAGATCGGCGAAGAGATCAGGCGCGAACATTTCGCCGCGGTCGCCATTGCCATCCGTTTTGCCGAGAGAATGCGGCAAAAGGCGCGGCAGGGATGGTGAATGACGCCGGGAAACTCGCCGCGCTGGAGCGGATTGCCCGGCTGAAAGCCGAGCGCGAGCTGCGCAAGTTCGCCGCGTTCAACCAGCATATGACTGCCGCGCGGCAGCGTGTAGAGCAGTTGCGGAACACGCTTGAACAAAGCTATCGCAGCGATTCCCCGCTCAGCTTGCCCGAAGCCAGGGTGGCGAATGCGCAGGCAGGTCGTGCGGCCCGCGAATTGCGCATGGCCGATCTGGAGCTGGCACGCATGACTCCCGGCTTCGAGCAGGCCCGGCGCGTGGCCGCCCGCGAATTCGGCCGGGCAGAGGCGCTGCGGGAACTGGCGCAGGCAAAACGGCGCGGCAGGCAGGATTGACCGGCCCCGTGCCGCGCCGGGTGCGGGATCAGACCCAGGGGCGGGCCTGTTCCATCTGGGCCTCGTAGCTGTCGATGCTTTCGGCCTTTTCCATGGTCAGCCCGATATCGTCCAGCCCGTTCAGCAGGCAATGCTTGCGGAATTGATCGATCTCGAAATGGAATTCCTGCCCGTCCGAGGTGCTGACCGTCTGGTTTTCCAGGTCGACGGTCATCCGGGCATTGGCGCCCTTGCGCGCGTCATCCATCAGCACGTCCACCGCCTCTTGCGGCAGGGTGATCGGCAGGATGCCGTTCTTGAAGCAATTGTTGAAGAAGATATCGGCGAAGCTGGTCGAGATGACGCAGCGGATGCCGAAATCCAGCAGAGCCCATGGGGCATGTTCGCGCGATGATCCGCAGCCGAAATTATCCCCGGCGACAAGGATCTGCGCGTCCCGGTAGGCGGGCTGGTTCAGCACGAAATCGGGCAGCTCGTTGCCGTCGCGATCATAGCGCATCTCGTCGAACAGGTTCACGCCCAGCCCGCTGCGCTTGATGGTTTTCAGGAACTGCTTGGGGATGATCATATCGGTGTCGATATTGACCAGCGGCATGGGCGCTGCGATCCCGGTCAGGGTGATGAATTTATCCATGATCGGGGCCTCCTCAGGCAGTTTCGGACGCGAATTCGCGGATATCGACCAGATGGCCGGCCACCCCCGCCGCCGCCGCCATGGCGGGCGACATCAGGTGAGTGCGGCCCTTGTAGCCCTGGCGCCCCTCGAAATTGCGGTTCGAAGTGGCGGCACAGCGTTCCTGCGGTGCCAATTGGTCGGGATTCATGCCCAGGCACATCGAGCACCCGGCCAGCCGCCATTCGAAGCCGGCATCCCTGAAGACCTGGTCCAGCCCTTCCTCCTCGGCCTGCGCCCGCACCAGACCCGAGCCGGGCACGACCATGCCGCGCACGCCTTGGGCCAGCTTGCGGCCCCGCAGCACATCGGCGGCGGCACGCAGATCCTCGATCCGGCCATTGGTGCAGGAGCCGATGAAGACCGCGTCGATGGCAATATCGGTCAGCTTCGTTCCGGCGGTCAGCCCCATGTAATCCAGTGCGCGCCGCGCCGCTTCCACCTTGCCACCCGAGAAATCCTCGGGGGAGGGCACATTCGCGGTGATCGGCAGCGCATCCTCGGGGCTGGTGCCCCAGGTCACGGTCGGCGCGATATCCTCGCCTCGCAGCGTCACCACCTTGTCCCAATGCGCCTCGTCATCGGAATGAAGAGTCTTCCACCAGTTCACCGCGGCTTCCCATTGCGCGCCTTTCGGAGCATGCGGGCGCCCCCTGACATATTCGAACGTGGTCTCGTCCGGCGCGATCAGCCCGGCCCGCGCGCCGCCCTCGATGGCCATGTTGCAGATCGTCATGCGGCCTTCCATCGACAGGTTGCGGATCGCCTCGCCGCAATATTCGATGACATGGCCGGTGCCGCCCGCCGTGCCGGTCTTGCCGATGATCGCCAGCACCACATCCTTGGCGGTGACACCGGGAGCGAGGCGGCCGGTGACCTCGACCTTCATGTTCTTCGATTTCGACTGGATCAGCGTTTGCGTGGCCAGCACATGCTCGACCTCGGAGGTGCCGATGCCATGGGCGAGCGCGCCGAATGCACCATGGGTGGCGGTGTGACTGTCACCGCAGACCACGGTCATGCCGGGCAGGGTCCAGCCCTGTTCGGGTCCGACGATATGCACGATGCCTTGCCGGATATCGTTGACCGGATAGTAATGCACGCCGAATTCACGGGCATTCCTGTCCAGCGCATCGACCTGGATACGGGATTCCTCGTTGTCGATGCCGTTCTGGCGGTCCAGCGTCGTTGGCACGTTGTGATCGGGCACGGCGATGGTGCGTTCGGGGGCGCGGACCTTGCGGCCGGTCATGCGCAGCCCCTCGAAGGCCTGCGGGCTGGTCACCTCGTGAACCAGGTGGCGGTCGATATAGAGCAGGCAGGTGCCGTCCTCGGAACGATCGACCACATGGGCGTCCCAGATCTTGTCATACAATGTCCGCGGGGCGGTTTCGGGATTCGTCATGGCTCTTGGCTTTCGGCTGTGATGCGAATGATATGCGGGTCGGGCAGGGACGGCGCAAGGCCGCCGGCCGTCAGCCGCGCGCCGTTATGCAGAGCGTTTCACCGTAGAACCGCGAAGGCAGTCGTGCGCGGTCATGGATATCGAAATAGATGAATCCGGACATGAGGGCGTTTTACGCTCGATTCCCGCGCGAAGCAATATCGGCGGAGGCTTGCCGGGTGGGGGCAGCAGTTTCCAATCGCTGCAAGGAGAGGAGGATAGAGTATGTGAACCGCGAACGGACCAACGCTGTGCAGGGATCGTGATCGGGATGATACTGGTTTCCTGGTCATGCTGGCGCCGAGCAGGATGTGATGGCATGGCCTTTGGCGCGCATGGTTTCGCCGCCTTTGACTGGTAGGCTGCGCAGTCACGAAAGCCGGTCGAAAATGGTGCGCATCTTTCAGGTTGCCGATCGACCGCAAACTGATGCCGCTGGCATTCGCGGCGCTTGCATGGACGGTCGTCCTTATTATGCGCGAGGTTCGGCTGCCGGACGACATGGCAACAGCCGGACGGGGAGATAGCTACGATTTTAACGGCACCGATTGAGATGGAGCGAAAAGATGTTATCTTTAGGGTACCCCTGCGCCGGGGGCGATCGGCGTGCTGACCGGAGGATACAACCCTGTCACAAGACGTCTCGCCGGCTCCCATGCCGGCTGCGACCGCCGCGGGAAGCCAGCTGAGCAGCGAACAGCTTCTGTCCCGCATCCTGTCCTCGCTTGAAGATGACAAGGCAGAGGACGTCGTTACCATCGACCTGCGCGGACGCTCGGCCATGGCGGATCACATGGTGATCGCATCGGGCCGCAGCGCGCGCCAAGTGGGTGCCATCGCCGAAAAACTGGCCGAACGCTTCAAGCAGGCGACCGGGCGCACCGCCCGGATCGAGGGCAAGGACACCGGCGATTGGGTGCTGATCGACACCGATGATGTCATCGTCCATGTCTTCCGCCCCGAGGTTCGCGACTTCTATCAGCTCGAGAAGATGTGGATGCCCGCCGACGCGCTTGGCCGCGTGCGCGAGGCCAGCACCCGCCCACAATAGGCGATGCGTATTGACATCGCCGCCGTGGGGCGGCTCCGCAAGGGCCCCGAGGCGGCGATGGTCGCCGATTACCTTGACCGTTTCGCCAAGACCGGTCGCGGGCTTGGCCTGCCCGCGATACGGGTGATCGAGGTCGAGGACAAGCGCGGCGCTGGCATGGCGGCCGAGGCCGAACTCCTGTCGCGCGCGATCCCTGCAGGCGCGGCGCTGGTGATGCTGGACGAGCGGGGCGAGCAGCCGACATCGCCGGATTTCGCGCAGCGGATCGCCACTTTCCGTGACCAGGCCCGCGATCTCTGTTTCGTGATCGGCGGGGCCGACGGCCTCGATCCGGTTTTGCGTGACCGCGCCGACTGGCAGATCAGCTTCGGCAGGATGGTCTGGCCGCATATGCTGGTGCGCGTGATGCTTGCCGAGCAATTATACCGCGCGGTGACCATTCTCGCGGGCAGTCCCTATCATCGCGAATGATGGTCTCGGCCGGCAAGGGAGTGGACGACAGCGCTGAAACCGCCTTGTCCTTGCCGGGAACCTGGCGGTCTTCCTTCTTTGCCAAGGTAATACAAGGGACTCCGGGGCCGGTCTCCGGCCATCGCGGAGCGCAAGGTTCATCCGGTTTCGAAACCAGTCCGGAACCAGCAGGATCTCTCCGCTCCGACAGCCGGATTCCTTTTCGCCATTGAACTCCCCCCACCAGCACCTCTATGTTGTGGGTTACGTGCCCAAGCCACGCATCTGCGGGTCGAGCGGCGCCAACAGTTTCGCAGCGCGGCACCTCTGTCCCGTCAATGGGCGGCATGTGCCACGCGGAAAACCCCGTCTCAGGCGCGATCAACCGCACCGGGATGACGATAAGCACTGGCCCGGACCATTACGGTCCCCCGGGTCCCACAAAGGAACAGACGCGATGACGCGCGCAACGAATGGATGGAGAGGGAGAGGGCAGGCAGATTGCCTCGCCGTCCCGATGGCCGTCGCAGTTGCCGCGCCCGCGCCCCAATCATGTCGCAGTCAATCCCGGACGGTGCCATCGGCGCCGCCCGGGAATATCCTGCGCGAAAGACATAACAATGGCAAAAAAAATGCTGATCGATGCCACCCATGCCGAGGAAACTCGGGTGGTCGTGGTCGACGGAACCAAGGTCGAAGAATTTGATTTCGAGACTGTAAACAAAAGGCAAATTTCGGGGAATATCTATCTGGCCAAGGTGACGCGGGTCGAACCCTCGTTGCAGGCGGCGTTCGTGGATTACGGCGGGAACCGTCACGGCTTCCTCGCTTTCGCCGAGATTCATCCGGATTACTACCAGATTCCCGCTGCTGACCGCGATGCCCTGATCGCCGAGGAGCAGGCCTATGCCGAGGCGCAGGAGGCCGAGGAATCCAGCCGTGGCAGCAAACGGCGCAGGTCGTCGTCCAAGGCGGCGAAGGCGCAGAGTGACGATGAGACCGTCAGTGCCGAGGCGCAGGTCGATGATGCCGGGGATGACAAATCCGCCGGGGATACCGGGGATAACCAGGCAGAGGATCACGGGGCTGAGGAAGCCGACGCTTCCGACAAGGATGACAGCATCGAGTCGGTCGCCGATGAGGACGTGACCGAAGAAATCCGCGCCACGAAGAAACCGCGCCCGCGCCGCTACAAGATCCAGGAGGTCATCAAGGTCCGCCAGATCATGCTGGTGCAGGTGGTCAAGGAAGAACGTGGCAACAAGGGTGCCGCGCTGACCACCTATCTGTCGCTGGCCGGCCGTTACTGCGTGTTGATGCCCAATACCGCCCGTGGCGGCGGGATCAGCCGCAAGATCACCAATGCCTCCGATCGCAAGAAGCTCAAGGATATCGCCGGCGAGCTTTCGGTGCCCAAGGGTGCCGGGCTGATCATCCGCACCGCAGGCAGTCAGCGCACCAAGACCGAAATCAAGCGCGATTACGAGTATCTGCTGCGATTGTGGGAACAGATCCGCGAGGTGACGTTCAAATCCGTCGCCCCCGCGCCGATCTATGAGGAAGGCGACCTGATCAAGCGCTCGATCCGAGATCTCTACAGCAAGGAGATCGACGAGGTGCTTGTCGAGGGCGAGCGCGGCTACCGCGTGGCCAAGGACTTCATGAAGATGATCATGCCGTCCCATGCCCGCAATGTGAAGCATTACGCGGATTCGATGCCGCTATATGCCCGCTACCAGGTGGAAAGCTATCTTGGCGGCATGTTCAATCCGGTCGTGCAGCTCAAATCCGGCGGCTATATCGTTATCGGCGTGACCGAGGCGCTGGTCGCCATTGACGTGAACTCGGGCCGGGCCACCAAGGAAGGCTCGATCGAGGAGACGGCGCTCAAGACCAATCTCGAGGCCGCCGACGAGGTGGCGCGGCAACTGCGCCTGCGCGACCTTGCCGGGCTGATCGTGATCGACTTCATTGACATGGACGAGCGCAAGAACAACTCGGCCGTCGAGAAGCGCCTGAAGGACAAGCTGAAATCCGACCGGGCGCGGATTCAGGTTGGCCGCATCTCGGGCTTCGGCCTGATGGAGATGAGCCGGCAGCGCCTGCGCCCCGGTATGCTGGAATCGACCACCCAGCCTTGCCCGCATTGCCATGGCACCGGGCTGATCCGTTCGGATGACAGCCTTGCGCTGACCATCCTGCGCGCCATCGAGGAAGAGGGCACGCGCAAGCGCTCGCGCGAGGTGCTGGTGAAGGCGCCGGTCTCGGTGGCGAACTTCCTGATGAATATCAAGCGCGAACATATCGCCGGGATCGAGGCGCGTTACGGGCTGTCGGTCCGGGTCGAGGCCGATCCGGCGCTTATCTCGCCCGATTACGTGATCGAGAAATTCAAGACCGCGACCCGGCTTGTTCCCGAGTTGCCTCATGCGGCCTTGTCGGTCGATGCCGAATTGATGGCCAGTATCGATGACGAGGATGATGAGGATGTCCTTGATCAGGCCGAGGAAAGCGGCAGCGAGGCCGGTGTATCAGCAGAGGACGAGACCGGAGAAGGCAGCCGTTCCCGCCGCCGCCGTCGCCGCCGTCGCCGGAAAAGTGGCGACAGTAGCGGACAGGACGCGCCAAAGGACGATGCTGCATCCGCGGATGCAGCACCGGCTGACACGGCCCCGGACGGAGATGATCAGGCTCCTGCGGAGAATCCCGCCGAGGCCGAGGTGAAAGCGGAAGAGGTGACCGCTCAGCCAGAGCCGGAGGTTGCCGAAGAAAGAACCACCCGCCGGACGAGCTCCCGCTCGCGCTCGCGTAGTCCCAAGACGAGTGATTCACCGAAAGAGCAGCAGCCGGAAACTTCATTGCCCGAGGTGGTCGATTTGCGTGACCAGCCCGAGGATCCGCGCGCCGAGGAATTCCCTGAGGCGACCGTTTCGCCCAGAAGCCGGTCACGAAAGACGGCGGAGAAACCGGCTGCGGAAACCGTTAAATCCTTGGCAGAAGCTGCGCCCGAGGCTGCTGTAACGACACCTGACGCGACGACAGTAGCTGAAGCTGCACCCGAACCTGCCGCAGTGACGGAAGACAGCCTCGAACCGGCATCCGCGACCCCCGAGGCCGAGACGCCTGTCGCCGAAGAAAAGCCCGAGGCTGATCCGGCGCAGCCGGTTGCCGACCCCGAGGCGCCGCAGGAGGCCGAGATGGCAGAGACTGCCGAGGAAGCTGCCCGGCCCAAGCGGCGCGGCTGGTGGTCGATCGGCGGCTAGGCACATGCCGGGTGCAGGAGCCTTTCTCCTGCGCCCGGCCCGATTTCATATGGCTCTGCACGAAGCTGTGACGAATTGACCGCTTTCGTCGGACACAGCATCGTTTAAGGTGCCTTTCATGTTTGGGATCGAACTTGCCACCGCCGCCTTCCTGCCCGCCGCTTTCGTGGCGCTGCTGGCGGGTATCCTGTCCTTTCTCTCGCCCTGCGTTTTGCCGATCGTGCCGCCTTACCTGGCCTATATGACCGGGGTGAATGTGAACGGGTTGAAAACGGGCGAGCGCAGCGCGGCGTTGCCGGCGATGTTTTTCGTTCTCGGTCTGTCCACGGTCTTTCTCATCATGGGTTTCGCGGCCTCGGCCTTCGGGCGGGCTTTCCTGCAATACCAGGACATGCTGGCCAAGGTTGCAGGCGTCACGGTGATCGTCATGGGCCTGCATTTCCTGCATGTCTTCCGGATCCCCATCCTCGACCACGAGGCGCGGATCGAGGCGGGCAAGCAGGGCGGTGGCGCTTTCGGGGCATATCTTTTGGGGCTTGCCTTCGCCTTTGGCTGGACGCCCTGCATCGGGCCACAACTGGGCATGATCCTGTCGCTTGCCGCCGCCGGAGGCGAGATGTCACGGGGAACCGGCCTGTTGGCGGTCTATGCGCTTGGGCTGGGCATCCCGTTCCTGCTTGCGGCGATCTTCATCAATCGGGCTATCGGCGTGATGAACCGGATCAAGCCGCATCTCAAGCTGATCGAGCGCATCATGGGCCTGCTGCTGCTGATCGTCGGAACCATGCTGCTGACTGGGGCTTTCTCGGCATTCTCCTACTGGTTGCTCGAAACCTTTCCCGGGCTTGCGCAGCTTGGTTGACACCGAACCGCTGGCACGGCTGATAAAAGGCGCCTGATTCTTCTTTGTCCGAATTCCCGCAGGTTGGTTCCAGCCATCGCGTGGGATCTGATATACCGCGCCTAACTGCATTATCCATTCTGCTATATCAATGCTCTCTATAATTCCGTCCGCAGTTCCCAAAGATCGGGAAACAGGACGACATCCAGCATCTTGCGCAGATAGTTCACGCCCGAGGTGCCGCCAGAGCCACGCTTGAAACCGATGATGCGTTCCACTGTCGTGACGTGGTTGAAACGCCAGCGGCGGAAGTAATCCTCGAAATCGACCAGCTTTTCCGCCAGTTCATACAGTTCCCACCATTGCGCCGGATCGCGATAGACGGCAGCCCAAGCGGCGCGGGCCGCCGGATCGGGACGGTGGGGCTGATCCAGCCTTTCGCGTTCGGGAACATCGAAGCCCGCCGCCCGCAGCCGCGCCAGCACCTCATCGTAAAGCGAGGGGCGCGCGATCTCGGTGCGCAGCGGTGCGACCAGTTCTTCGCGATGCTCATGCGGGCGGAGCATCGCCATGTTGCGGTTTCCGGCCACGAACTCGATCATCCGGTACTGATAGGACTGGAACCCGCTACTTTCGCCAAGGCTTTCGCGGAACTCGGTATATTCGGACGGGGTCATGGTGCGCAGCACATCCCATGCCGAGTTGAGCTGCTCCATGATCCGGGCCACCCGGGTCAGCATCTTGAAGGCGGGTTGCAGATGGCCCGCCGCGATGGCCGCACGTGCGGCGTTCATCTCGTGCAGCGCCAGTTTCATCCATAACTCGGATGTCTGGTGCTGGATGATGAACAGCATCTCGTCATGTGCCTTGGACAGCGGATGCTGCGCGGTCAGGATCCGGTCAAGCCCCAGGTAATCGCCATAGGACATCCGGCCGTCAAAGGACATGCGGGCGCCGTCGTCAGAGGGGTCATAGCTCATTGTCGCAACCTGAAGCGCTGGATCTTGCCGGTCTGTGTCTTTGGCAGCGAGGTGCAAAAGACCACGCTGCGCGGGTATTTATAGGGCGCGATCGTATCCTTGACATGCTGTTGCAGCCGCAGGACCGTCGCCTCGTCGGCGGAAACGCCCTCGGCCAGCACGACATGGGCCTGCACGATCTGGCCGCGTTCCTCGTCGGGGATACCGATGACCGCGCATTCCAGCACATCGTCATGGGCAAGAAGCGCGGCTTCGACATCAGGACCTGCGATATTGTAGCCCGAGGACAGGATGATGTCGTCCGAGCGGGCGGCGAAGTGAAAACGCCCGTCCTCGTCCTGCCAGAAGCTGTCGCCGGTCAGGTTCCATCCGTCCTTCACATATTCGGCCTGCCGCTCATCGTTGAGGTAACGGCAGCCGGTCGGGCCGATCACCGCGAGCCGCCCGGTCTCGCCCCGCTGCACCTCCTTGCCGTTCTCGTCCACGATGCGGGCACGGTAGCCGCCGACGGGGCGGCCAGTGCAGCCGGGATGGCTGTCGTCGAAGCGGTTGGTGATGAAGATATGCAGCATCTCGGTTGCGCCGATGCCGTCCAGCATCGGCTTGCCGGTCTTTTGTTGCCATTCCTCCCATATCGGTGCGGGCAGGGTCTCGCCCGCGCTGACGGCGGCGCGGAGGCTGGACAGATCGGCGCCGTCATCCATTGCCCGCAACATGACGCGATAGGCGGTGGGTGCGGTGAAGCAGATGGTGGCGCGGTGTTTCTCGATGATCTCGATCATGTTCGGAGGCGAGGCGTTCTCCAGCAGCACCGCCGAGGCGCCGAAGCGCAGCGGGAATACGGCCAACCCACCAAGGCCGAAGGTAAAGGCCAGTGGCGGCGAGCCGACGAAGACATCCTCGGGGGTGACGCCCAGCACTTCCCTGGCATAGCCGTCGGCGATGATCAGCAGGTCGCGGTGAAAATGCATCGTCGCCTTGGGCTCGCCCGTACTGCCCGAAGTGAAGCCGAGCAGTGCCACATCGTCGCGGCCGGTGCGGATGGCGTCGAAACGCACCGGCTTGGTCAATGCGGCGCGATCAAGCTCGGCATCGTGATTGGCGGTGCCGTCGAAACCGATCACGGTGTTCAGGTGTTTCGAGCCCTTGGCGGCCGAGACCAGTTCGTCCATCAGCCTCGTGTCGCAAAGTGCGTGGCTGATTTCCGCCTTGTCGATGATTTTGCTCAGTTCCCCCGCCCGCAGCATCGGCATGGAGTTGACCACCACCGCCCCGGCCTTGGTTGCGGCCAGCCAGCAGGCCACCATGGCGGGATTGTTGGCCGAACGGATCAACACGCGGTTGCCCGGCTTGACCTCGTAATCCTCGACCAGCGCATGGGCAAGGCGGTTGGTCCAGTCGGACAGTTCCTTGTAGGTCCGCGCCCGACCGTTGCCGACCAGCGCGTTGCGGTCGCCGAAGCCGCGCTCGACCATGTGATCGGTCAGTTCGGCCCCGGCATTGATCCAGTCGGGATAGTCAAAGCCCGACAGGTCGATCTGCGGCCATGCCTCGGGCTTCGGCAAATTATCGCGGGTGAAGCTGTCGATATGCCCGCTTGGTCCCAGATTTGCCATCTTCCTCTCCTGTCGGTTTTCTTCTTGTTCAGTCGGGCACGACCGCCGTCGCTTCGATTTCCACCTTAGCGCGGTCCTCGACCAGCGCGACGACCTGCACCAGCGCCATGGCCGGGAAATGCCGCCCGATCACCTCGCGATAGGCTTCGCCGATTTCGCGCAGGGCGCCCAGGTATTCCCGCTTGTCGGTCACATACCATGTCAGCCGCACCAGATGCTGGGGCCCGGCCCCGCCCTCGGCCAGCACCGCCACGATATTTTCCAGCACCTGCCGGGTCTGGGCGGCGAAATCATCGCTCTGGAACTGCTGGTCAGTGTCCCACCCGACAAGACCGCCGGTAAAGATCATCCGGCCGCGGGCCGAGATCCCGTTTGCGTAGCCGACGGCGCGTTTCCAGTTCGCGGGGTGAAGCTGTTCATGCATGATGCGCCTCCAGTGTTTGACGGATATGGTCGGGCCATGGCGAAGGGGTGAAGTCACGATCCATCCAGACCACGGTGCTGCGCGCCTCCAGCCGGTCCCCGGCATTCACCAGGAAACGGACAGAACTGCGCCCGATATGCTCGACCCGAAGCTGCCATTCCAGCCGGTCGCCAAGGCGCGAAGGCTTGCGGAAGTCGATCTCCAGCCGGACGGTCGGCATGCCCTGGCCCGCCGCCATCATCCGCGCGAACGGATATTCGACCTCATCGATGAAAAAATTTTCCACCATCGAGTTTACCATTTCGGCGTAGCGCGGATAAAAGACGATGCCTGCCGGGTCGCAATGGCAGAATTCGATGGGGATGATGCGCGAATAGCTCATGATGCCTGGTCCCGATCCGCAAGGAAATCGCCCAGGGCGGCCCGCGCGATGATCAGCTTCTGCACGTCCGAGGCGCCCTCGTAGATGCGCAGCGCCCGGATCTCGCGATAGAGGCTTTCGACCGGGGTGCCGCTGCGCACGCCATCGCCACCGAAAAGCTGCACGGCCTGATCGATCACCTGTTGCGCGGCCTCGGTCGCATGCAGCTTGGCCATCGCCGCCTCGCGGGTGATGCGCGCCGCGCCCTGATCCTTGGCCCATGCCGCACGATAGACCAGCAGCGCGCTTGCATCGACTTTCAGCGCCATGTCGGCGATATGGCCCTGGACCATCTGCAATTCCGACATCGGTGCGCCGAACAATTGCCGCTCGGTGATCCGCGCCATCGCCTCGTCCAGCGCCCGCCGGGCAAAGCCCAGTGCCGCCGCACCGACCGTGGGGCGGAAATGATCCAGAACGGTCATGGCGATGCGGAATCCCGCCCCCGCCTCGCCGATCAGCGCGTCTTCGGGCAGCCGAACCCCGTCCAGCCGCAGATGCGCCAGCGGATGCGGCGCGATCACCTCGATGCGGCTGACGACCTCCAGCCCCGGCGTGTCGGCGGGCAACAGGAAAGCCGAGAGTCCCTTGGCGCCTTCCGCCTCGCCCGTGCGAGCGAAGATCACGTAGATATCGGCGATGCCGCCATTCGAGATATAGGTCTTTTCGCCATCCAGAACCCATCCACCGCCTTCGCGCCGCGCCGCGGTCGAGGTTCGGGCCACGTCCGAACCCGATCCCGGCTCGGTCAGGGCAAAGGCGGATATAGCCTGCCCCGCCCGCGTGCGCTCCAACCATTCCCGCTGTGAAGGCGTTCCGAACAGGCTCACTGCCCCCATGCCCAGCCCCTGCATCGCAAAGGCGAAATCCGCCAGCCCGTCATGCCGCGCCAATGTCTCGCGGATCAGGCAGAGGCTGCGGATATCCAGCTTCTCGCCCCCCGAATGGCGCAACCATCCGCCATCGCCCAGGGCCGCGACCAGCCCGCGACAGGCGGCATCGACATCGCCGTGATCCACAGGCAAGGCATCCCGGGCCCATTCGTCCAGCCCCGCCGCCAACTCGCGATGACGATCCTCGAAAAACGGCCAATCCAGAAAGCTTCGATCCATCTTCTTCTTTGTCCAAATACCTCGGGGGAGTCGCGCTTTCGGCGCGACGGGGGCAGCGCCCCCGATCCCTCAGTTTCCTTCGAAAACCGGCGTCTCCTTGGCGACGAAGGCCCGATAGGCACGCTCGAAATCGCGGGTCTGCATGCAGATCGCCTGTGCCTGCGCCTCGGCCTCGATCGCCTGGTCCAGCCCCATGTTCCATTCCTGGTTCAACTGGGTCTTGGTGATGCCATGCGCCCAGACCGGCCCTGCCGCGATCTGCCGCGCCAGATCAAGCGCCGCTGCCTCGACATTTTCGTGCAGGCTGTTCCAGAAACCCCAACGCTCGCCTTCCTCGGCGCGTAGCACCCGGCCGGTGTAAAGCAGTTCTGCCGCCCGGCCCTGTCCGACGATCCGGGGCAGCATCGCGCAGGCGCCCATGTCGCAGCCCGCCAGCCCGACCCGCGTGAACAGGAAGGCCGCCTTGGCCGAAGGCGCGGCCAGCCGCAGGTCCGATGCCATGGCCATGATCGCGCCCGCGCCGACGCAGACACCCTCGACCGAGGCGATGACCGGCTTGCCGCAATGAAGCATCGCCTTGACCAGATCGCCTGTCATGCGGGTGAAGGCCAGCAGCTCCGGCATCTCCATCGCGACCAGCGGACCGATGATGTCATGCACATCCCCGCCCGAGCAGAAATTGCCGCCATTCGAGGCCAGCACGACGGCATCCACGTCATCGGCATAGATCAGAGCACGAAAGGTGTCGCGCAACTCGGCATAGCTGTCGAAGGTCAGGGGGTTCTTGCGTTCGGGGATGTTCAGCCTGATCACCGCGATGCGGTCCGTGACCTCCCACAGGAAATGTTCAGGTTTCAGCCCGGCCATCTGGGTTTTCTTCATTCGGCCCTCCTGCCTGCACGCGCCAGTATCTCGCGCATCGTATCAAGATCGGTTTCGGTCAGATCGGCGAAGATCGCATCGACCTCGGCCTCGTGGCCCACGGCCATCGCCTCGAAAGCGGCCAGCCCCTCCGGCGTCAGTCGCACGCGGACCCGGCGGCGGTCGCCATCCTCGGATTCGCGCCTGGCCAGCCCGTCCGCCTCCAGCCGATCCATCACCGCCGTGGCATTGCCGTTCGAGACCAGCAGCATCCGCGACAGTTCCGACATGGTCACGCCCTCGCGCCGCCGCCACAGGGCGGCCATCACGTCGAAACGGGGCAGGGTGGTATTATGCTCGCGCCGCAGGTAGTCACGCAAGCGGTTCTCGGCGGCGCGGGTGACGCCCAGCATCCTGATCCACAGCTTAAGACGGCGTTTCGACAACTCGCTCATGCGCTTTCCCCTCCGTCCAGCAGGATGGCCTGCCCGTTGACGCTGGCCGCGCCCGCAGAGGCCAGCCACAGCGCCGTTGCCGTCACCTCCCCCGGCGCGACCAGCCGCCCCTGCGGGTTTTTTGCCGTCAGCGAGGCCAGCGCCTCGTCCCGGCTGCGCCCGGTCTTCTCGGTAATGTTGGAGAGCGTCCGCTGCGTCATCTCGGTATCCAGGTAGCCAGGGCAGATGGCATTGACGGTGATGCCCTTGCGCGCGACTTCCAGCGCGAGCGAGCGGACCAGCCCCATCACCCCATGCTTGCTGGCCGCATAGGGCGCGGCATAGGCCGCGCCACGGATGCCTGCGATGGATGAGATGGCGATCAGCCGCCCGCCCTCGGACATCTGCGCCAGCCCATGCTGGAAGGTCAGGAAAACGCCGGTCAGGTTGGTGGCGATCATCCGGTGCCAGTGATCCGCCGTGACCTTGTGGAAGGGCGCGGCCTCGGCCACGCCCGCATTGGCGATGACGATCTGGCAGGGACCCGCGGCCTCGAAAATGGCGCGAAGCTGATCCGGTTCGGTGACGTCGCCCTGCACGGCGCGAATACCGTCCCCCGCCACCTCCTGCAGCTTGTCCATATTGCGGCCGGTTATGATGACCTCATGCCCCTGCGCGGCAAAGGCCCGGGCCATGTCCGCGCCGCTGCCGCTGCCGCCGCCGGTGATGAGGACGCGGGGACTCATGCCCGGATTTCCTCGGCTTCGCGCTCGGCCAGCCGCCGGGCCTGGTCGCGGCCCGCCAGATAGGGCAGGGGCCATTCGCTGGCGGTATCTCCCAACTTCACCGCCGCGTGCAGCGTCCAGTAGGGATCAGCCAGATGCGGGCGGGCAAGGCAGACCAGATCGGCGCGGCCCGCCATGAGGATCGAGTTCACATGGTCGGTCTCATAGATATTGCCAACGGCCATGGTCGCGATCCCGGCCTCGTTGCGGATGCGATCCGAGAACGGAGTCTGGAACATGCGGCCATAGACCGGGCGGGCCTCGGTCGTGGTCTGCCCGGCCGAGACGTCGATGATATCGGCCCCCGCCTCGCGGAACATCCGGGCGATTTCCACCGCTTCCTGCGGGGTGACGCCATCCTCGCCGACCCAGTCATTGGCCGAGATCCGGACCGACATCGGCTTGTCCTCGGGCCATGCCGCACGCATCGCCCGCAGCACCTCCAGTGGCCAGCGCATCCGGTTTTCCAGCGAGCCGCCATATTCGTCGCCGCGCTGGTTCGAGACGGGCGAGATGAAGCTGCTGACCAGGTAGCCATGCGCCGCGTGTAGTTCGACCATGTCGAAGCCCGCCCGCTCGGCCATCCTTGTAGCAGTAACGAATTGGTCCGTGACCTCGGTCATCTGCGCCCGGGTCATCTCCTGCGGCACGGCATTTTCCGGCGACCACGGGATGGGCGAGGCCGAGATCACAGGCCAGTTGCCATCCTTGAGCGGCTTGTCCATGCCCTCCCAACCGATATTCGTGCTGCCTTTGCGGCCCGAATGGCCGATCTGGCAACAGATTTTCGCGTCGGTCTCGTCATGTACGAAATCCACGATCTCGGTCCACGCTGCCTCGTGTTCGGGCGTATAGAGGCCGGGGCAGCCGGGGGTGATGCGGCCCTCGGGCGAGACGCAGGTCATCTCGGTATAGACCAACCCGGCGCCGCCCTTGGCGCGTTCTCCGTAATGCACCAGGTGCCAGTTGGTCGGCTTGCCGTCCACCGCCTTGTATTGCGCCATGGGCGAAACGACGACGCGGTTCTTCAGCGTCATTCCTCGCAGTTTGAAGGGGGCGAACATCGGCGCGCGTCCCGTTTGCCCGCCTGCCTGCTCCTGGAACCAGTCCTCGGCGCGGCGCACCCAATCGGGATCACGCAGGCGCAGGTTCTCATGGCTGATGCGCTGCGAACGGGTGAGCAGCGAATAGGTGAACTGGATCGGGTGCAGGTCGAAATAACGCTCGACATCCTCGAACCATTCCAGCGAGTTGCGGGCCGCCGATTGCAGACGCAGGACCTCCAGCCGCCGCTCTTCCTGGTAGCGTTCGAAGGCATCCTGCAATGTCGGCTCGCTATGCAGGTAATCGGCCAGCGCGATGGCGCTGTCGAATGCCAGCCGCGTGCCCGATCCGATCGAGAAATGCCCGGTCGCAGCCGCATCCCCCATCAGCACGACATTGTCGTGATACCAGCGCTCGCAGATCACCCGCGGGAAATTCATCCAGACCGCCGAGCCGCGCAAATGGGCGGCATTCGACATCAATTCGTGCCCGTCCAGATGACCCTCGAAGACCCGGCGGCAGGTTTCGACGATCTCTTCCTTGGACATGAATTCAAAGCCGAAATTGTCCCATGTCTGCTGGCTGCATTCGACGATGAAGGTCGCGGTGTCCTCATCGAACTGGTAGACATGCGCCCACATCCAGCCATGTTCGGTACGCTCGAAGATGAAGGTGAAGGCATCGTTGAATTTCTGATGCGTGCCAAGCCAGATGAATTTGCACAGCCTTGTGTCGATATCGGGTTTGAATACATCCTGATACTCGGTCCGGATCCTGCTGTTCAGCCCGTCCGAGGCAACGACCAGATCGTAATCCGCGCGATAGGAATCGGCGCTGTCGAACTCTGTCTCGAAGCGCATTTCGATGCCCAGCTCGCGGGCGCGTTCCTGCAGCAGCGTCAACATCTTCTTGCGTCCGATGCCTGCAAAGCCATGCCCGCCCGAGACGTCGCGCCGTCCGTCACGGATGACGGCGATGTCGTCCCAATAGATGAAATTGTCGCGGATCGCGCCGGTCGATTTGGGATCGTTGTTCTGCATCCGGGACAGAGCATCGTCCGACAGCACCACGCCCCAACCGAACGTGTCATTGGCGCGGTTGCGTTCGATCACCGTCACCTCATGCGCCGAATCGCGCAGCTTCATGGAAATCGCGAAGTACAAACCTGCTGGACCGCCGCCGAGGCAAAGAATCTTCATGCTGGACTACCTCCTGCGCAGAAACTGGCACAGGAGTAAAATTATTTCAAGTTTGAAATTTCTTGGCGGATGGCGGCGGCGATCAATCCGGGAACCTCGGGGGCAAGCCCGATGGGAGGCAGGCGGGGGCCGGTAAAACCAGCCTCGTCCAGCGCAGCGGGCAGATCGTCCAGCACATGCTCGGCCCTGAGCGCGAATAGCGGCAGACTGACGGCTTGCCCGAGGCCGCTTGCGGCCTTGGCGATGAAGGGTTCCTGCTCGACAAAGCCGGTGACGACGCGGGCGAAACGGGGGGCGATCAGGTCGGCCAGCGCGTGGGTGATATGAAAGCTGGCCTGCGAGCGCTGCGAGCCATGCGCGGTCAGCAGAAGCGTTGTTTCCTGTGGATGCCAGCCCATCGAGACAGCCGCCTCATGGGCCTTGGCCACGATCAGGGCGGGCAGAGCGGGATCGGTCCCGAAGGGGCGCATGACATGCGCATTCGCCGCCCCTGCGGCACTCAGCCGACGTGGGAGTTCGCTGCCGGTGAACCAGCCTTCGGCCATGAACATCGGATAGATCAGGCTGTCATCGTCGCAGGTTTCAGTCAGCGCGCCGGGCATGGCAAGCGTTGCGCCAAGAACCGGGCAGCCGGGGTCGTGATCGGCCACCCGTGCCGCCAGTTCTTCGATGGCGCGCTGTTGCGGCCCCGGGTCTCCGGGCTGTCCGTGGGAAACGATGACGGCGCGTCTCATCTTGCGCCTGTCAATCGCGGAAATATGACGCGAATGCTTCGGGAATGTCGAACTCCTTCAGCGCCTTCGCGCGGGCTTCGGCAGACATCTTGCGGGCGGTCTTCTCGATGATGCGGGGCATCTTTTCGTCCGGCTGCTCGGCGGCGAAATCGCCCAGATACCAGCGGATGAAGGTGAAGCAGATCACATCCTCCAGCGCCTGCACATCCGCGTCGCGCTTGAGCCCCTGTTTCATCAGCATCTTGCGGGTATGGCCGATATCCTCTTCATCATAGCCCGCCTCGGCCATGATCCCGGCGATCCGCTCGGCATGGCGGCGCCCCTGTTCCTGTCGCCATTGCAGATATCCCGACCGGTCCATCGGATAGTCGCTACGCGGCAAGAGCCAGCGTTCGATATGCTGGCCGCGGCAGGCGATGCGCAGCGGCTCGCTTGCCTCGGGAAAGAGCCGTTGCTGTTCGGCGGTCATCCTTTGCCCGTAAAGCAGGGCAGCAGGTTGGTCGCCTTCCAGCGTGGGATCCTTGGCATTGGCGGCGTCGATGGCGGTGAAGACGTGATCTAGCTGTGTGGTCATGGCGTGCCCCGATCTGTTGCCCCAGTGTCGCCTGACCGGACCCCATGCTGCAAGCCGTTATTCGCCCTCTCCGCTGAACGCCCAGTCTCCTTCCCCCAATGCGGGGGAGGCGCGTTCGGCCACGGTATCGCTGCGTGAAAAGCGGATCGGGCTGCGCAGGCCGGGGATGCCTTCGGGAGTGACCTGCAACCCGCGCGCCTTGATCTGCGGGTCGGCCAGAGCCTCGGCCACGTCATTCACCGGCCCGGCGGGAACACCGGCCCTTTCCAGCATCGAGATCAGTTCGGAGCGGGTGAAGCGTTCCGTGGCCTGTGCAAGCAGCGGGGTCAGGCGCGCCCGGTTGGCCACGCGGGCGGGGTTGGTCGCGTAATCGGGATCCTCGGGCAGGGACGGCAGCTCCAGCGCGCGGCACAGGGCGGCGAATTGCCGGTCGTTTCCGCAGGCGATGATCGCATGACCGTCTGATGCCGGAAACAACTGGTAAGGCACGATATTTGGATGGGCATTCCCAAGCCGATGCGGCACGGCCCCACCCAGCAGGTAATTCGTGGCCTGGTTGGCCAGCACCGCCACGCCGCAATCAAGCAGCGACAGGTCGATCTGTTGACCGCGCCCCGAGCTTTCGCGCTCGGTCAGCGTTGCCTGCACTGCAATGACACCATAGAGGCCGGTGAAGATGTCGATCCAGGCGACGCCGACCTTTTGCGGCTCTCCTCCCGGTTCGCCGGTCAGGTCCATGATGCCGCTCATGCCCTGGATCAGGAAATCATAGCCCGGCTGTGCTGCGCGCGGCCCGTCCTGTCCGAAACCGGTGATCGAGGCATAGACGAGACGCGGATTGCGCGCAGCGAGGCTGTCATAATCCAGGCCGAAACGGCGCAAGCCGCCCAGCTTGAAATTCTCGATCACCACATCGGCACTGTCGATCAACCGCTTGAGCCGTTCCAGATCGTCGGGATTCTTGAAATCGCAGGTGACCGAGCGCTTGCCGCGATTGGCGGCGTGGAAATAGGCGGCGACCCTTTCGGTGGTGCCATCGGCGCGGGGACGGTCGATGAAGGGCGGGCCCCATCGGCGGGTGTCGTCGCCCTCGGGGGCCTCGACCTTGATCACCTCGGCGCCCAGATCGGCCAATGTCTGGCCGAGCCATGGCCCGGCGAGAATCCGGGCCAGTTCGACGACCTTCAGCCCCTTCAGCGGTGCGTCGGACATTTCAACCGAATGCCTGCAGACCGGTTTGCGCACGGCCAAGGATCAGCGCATGAACGTCATGCGTGCCCTCGTAAGTGTTCACCGTTTCCAGGTTCTGGGCGTGGCGCATCACGTGATATTCGATCTGGATGCCGTTGCCGCCATGCATGTCGCGGGCCATGCGGGCGATATCCAGCGCCTTGCCGCAATTGTTGCGCTTGACGATCGAGATCATCTCGGGCGCGAACTTGCCTTCGTCGAACAGCCGGCCCACGCGCAGGCTGGCTTGCAGGCCAAGGGCGATCTCGGTCTGCATGTCGGCCAGCTTCTTCTGCCAAAGCTGAGTAGCAGCCAGCGGGCGGTTGAACTGGTGCCGGTCCAGCCCGTATTGGCGGGCGCGGAACCAGCAATCCTCGGCTGCGCCCATCGCGCCCCAACTGATGCCGTAGCGGGCCCGGTTGAGACAGCCGAAGGGACCGCCCATGCCCTCGATATTGGGCAGGAGAGCGTCCTCGCCGACCTCGACATTATCCATGACGATCTCGCCGGTGATCGAGGCGCGCAGGGACAGCTTGCCCTCGATCTTGGGCGCGGAGAGGCCCTTCATACCCTTTTCCAGCACGAAGCCACGGACCTTGCCGCCATGCGCTTCGGATTTTGCCCAGACAACGAAGACATCCGCGATCGGCGCGTTCGAAATCCACATCTTGGAGCCGGTCAGCCGGTAGCCGCCATCGGTCTTGACCGCGCGAGTCCGCATTCCGGCGGGGTCCGACCCCGCATCGGGTTCGGTCAGGCCGAAGCAACCGATATATTCGCCGCTGGCCAGCTTGGGCAGGTATTTCTGTTTCTGCTCTTCGCTGCCATAGGCCTCGATCGGGAACATCACCAGCGAGGACTGCACCGAGGCCATCGAACGATAACCGGAATCGATCCTCTCGATCTCGCGGGCGACGAGGCCATAGGACACGTAGGACGCGCCGACGCCGCCATATTCCTCGGCCACCGTCACGCCCAGCATGCCCGCCGCACCCATTTCGCGGAAGATTTCCGGGTCGGTATGCTCGTTCATGTAGGCGTCCTGCACGCGCGGCGCGAGGCTTTCCGCCGCGAAGGCGGCGGCAGAATCGCGGATCATCCGCTCTTCCTCGGTCAGTTGCTCATCCAGCAGGAACGGATCGGACCACGAGAAGGGCGCACCCTTATGCGATTTGGTGGACATCGGAATTCTCCCTCTTGGGCGGCAGCTTGCCGCGCCTGATATTCTGGCGGCAACAGATAACGCTTTGCAAGCCGCCCGGAAATCGGATAATCCGCATCAGTTCATGCATGGAATGAATGAAGTTGCGGCAACGGCGCTTTCTTCCCAATCTCAGTCTGCTGATGGCCTTTGACGCGGTAATGCGCAACGGATCGGTGACCGGCGCGGCGCAGGACCTGAGCCTGACGCAAAGCACGGTCAGCCGCCTGGTGCAATCGCTGGAGGCGCAACTGGGGCAGCCGCTGTTCATCCGCCACCGCAAACGGCTGGTTCCCACCGAGGCCGCGCATCGCTATTTCCGCGAGATCTCGCAGGCGCTGGACCAGATCCAACGCTCCAGCATGTCGCTGATCGCCAATCCCGATGGCGGCAGTCTTGATCTGGCGGTTCTGCCAACCTTTGCCACCCGCTGGCTCGCCCCCCGGCTGCCGGCATTCCTGTCGGCCAACCCGGGAGTGTCGATCAACCTGGCGACGCGCTTCAAGGCCTTCAGCTTCGATGCCGAACGGTTCGACGCGGTGATCTATTTCGGTCATGACGACTGGCCGGGCGCGGTGCATGTCAAGCTGTTCGATGAGCGCGTCACGGCCTGTGCCTCGCCCGAATTCCTGCGCCAGCACCCTGTGGCACGGGCCGAGGATCTGCATGACCTCGTGCTGCTGCAACTCGAGACCCGGCTGAGCGCATGGGCGGACTGGTTCGCAGGGCAGGGGGCCGGGGCGCCGCCGATCCGCAACGGGATGCTGATGGATCAGTTCTCGATGATGATACAGGCGGCGATTTCGGGGCTGGGGGTGGCGCTGTTGCCGGATTACCTTGCCCGGATCGAGATCGCCGAGGGTCGCTTGCGGCCGATCCTGCGGACGGCGGTGCCCGGAACAGGAGCCTACTGGCTGGCTTGGCCTGCGGCCCGGCAGGGGCTGAAGCCGCTGGAGGCGTTCCGGGGCTGGATCACCGCCCGGATCGCGGATGAATTCAGCGACGCCATTCCCGGCGCAGAAGGATGAAACTGGCGATGGCCAGCCCCGCTGCCAGCGCGAACCAGGTCAGCGCATAGCCCAGATGGGGGTTGCGAAATCTGACCACCGTCAATCCGCCGATCGGAAGCTCGCTTTCGTCATTGCGGGCCGCGTCGATGAAATAGGGGGCGGCCTCGCCGATGTCGCGCGAAAGGGCAAGCGCCCCGGTATCGCGCGAAAACCAGCGGTCGGCAGCGGGATTGTTGCTTCGCAGGAAGGCGCCGCCGGGCTGACTCATGCGCAAGAGACCGGTGACCTGCTGTTGTCCGACAGGCAGGGGGCGGTTCGGCTCGGCGCTTCGCTCCTGCGGAACGAAGCCGCGATTGATCCAGACGGTCCAGCCTTCGAGCGTGCGCAGCGGTGACATGACCCAGAAACCGGCGCCGTATTCGGTGACCGCCTTAACCAGCGCCTCGCTCTCCGGCAGATAGGCGCCGGTCACGGTGACGCGGCTATATTCGTCCTCGCGCGTATTCAGATCGGGCCAGCCGGGCGGGGCGGGAGCCTCGACAACCGGGGCGGCAAGACGTTCCTCGACCCGGGCGATCAGGCCGGTTTTCCAGCCAAGGCGCTGGACCTGCCAGATGCCAAGCCCCATCAGCACGACGACGAGCGTCAGCACCAGAAGCCCGGTCAGGGCTTTCCGGCGATGGGGCGTGGCGGATGTCACCGCAACTGCTCCGGCAGCAGGTCGTGGTTCATCTGCGGCATCATGTTGGTATTCAGGTGATACATGACCCACAGCGAACCCGCGATCATGATGACCACGATGATGACGGTGAACAGGGTCGAAAGCAGCGTCCAGCCCTCTTCCGCGCGGCTGTTCATATGCAGGAAATACACCATGTGAACCAGGACCTGCACGATCGCGCAGCCGACCACCACGCCGACGGTCAGCAGGCGGCTTTCGAACCCTCCGGCCATGACCAGCCCGAAGGGAATCGCGGTCAGGACCACCGACAGCAGGAAGCCGGTGATATAGCTGCGGTAGCTGCCGTGGTCGTGGTTGTCTTCGTGATGCGTATGTGCCGACATCAGATCATCCCCAGCAGATAGACAAGCGTGAATACCCCGATCCAGATCACGTCGAGGAAATGCCAGAACAGGCTTAGGCACATCAACCGCCGCCGGTTCGCGGCAATCAGCCCGTGTTTCGAGACCTGCACCATCAGCGTCACCAGCCAGATCGAACCGAAAGTGACATGCAGTCCATGCGTGCCGACCAGCGTGAAGAAGGCAGAGAGAAAGGCTGAGCGCTGCGGTCCCGCACCCTCGTGGATCATGTGGCGGAACTCGTAAAGCTCGATGCCCAGGAAACACAGGCCGAAGACCAGCGTGATCCCCAGCCAGCGCAGCGTTCCGGCCCGGTTGTCCTGCGCCATTGCCAGCATCGCGAAACCATAGGTGATCGAGGACAGCAGCAGCATTGCCGTGTTCACTGCGACCAATTCCAGGTCGAACAGGTCCTTGGGGCCGGGGCCTGCGGCATAGTTGCCGTGCAGCACGCCGAATGTCGCGAAGAGGACCGCGAACATCAGGCAATCGCTCATCAGGTAGACCCAGAAACCGATATTGGTCGAGGCGCCTTCCTCGTGGTGATGCGGCTCGGTCTGCCAGAAATCTTGAGTGGTCATGCTCATCTGTTCAGGCTCCCTGTGCCAGAAGGCGCGATCGGGTTTCCTCGGTGCGCTGCACCTCATCGGCGGGAATGTGGTAATCGCGGTCGTAGTTGAACGTATGCGCGATGGCCGCCGCTACCAGCGCGACAAAGGACAGCGCCGCCAGCCACCAGATATACCAGACCAGCGCCATGCCGCAGACGGTCGAAAGTGCCGCGAGGATGACCCCCGCCCCGGTATTGCGCGGCATGTGGATGGGCAGCGAGGGGGCATCGGGACGGGCGGCGCCATGCGCCTTGATCTCGGCCCATGCGTCCAGCCCGCGCACCACCGGCGTGAAGGCGAAATTATAGGCTGCGGGAGGCGAGGATGTCGCCCATTCCAGGGTTCGTCCGTCCCACGGATCCCCGGTCAGATCGCGGTTGCGTTCCCGCCGCCAGATCGAGACGCCGAACTGGATGAACATCGCTGCGATGCCGCAGGCGATCAGGACTGCGCCAAAGCCCGCGATGACGAACCAGATCTGCAGCCCCGGATCGTCGAAGACGCGCATGCGCCGGGTCACGCCCATCAGGCCGAGGATATACAGCGGCATGAAGGCGACCCAGAAACCGATGACCCAGAACCAGAAGGACACCTTGCCCCAGAACACATCCAGCTTGTAGCCGAAGGCCTTGGGCCACCAGAAATTGATTGCCGCGAAGATACCGAACAGCACCCCGCCGATGATCACGTTATGGAAATGCGCCACCAGGAACAGCGAGTTGTGCAGCACGAAATCCGCCGGCGGAACGGCCAGCAGCACCCCGGTCATGCCGCCGACAACGAAGGTCAGCATGAAGGCGATGGTCCACATCAGCGGCAGCTCGAAGCGCAGCCGCCCCTGATACATGGTGAACAGCCAGTTGAAGATCTTGGCGCCGGTCGGGATCGAGATGATCATCGTGGTGATCCCGAAGAAGGAATTCACCGAGGCGCCCGATCCCATGGTAAAGAAGTGGTGCAGCCAGACGACATAGCTGAGGATGGTGATGCAGACCGTCGCATAGACCATCGAGGTATAGCCGAACAGCTTCTTGCCCGAGAAGGTCGAGGTGACCTCGGAAAAGACCCCGAAGAGCGGCAGGATCAGGATATAGACTTCCGGATGGCCCCAAATCCAGATGAGGTTGATATACATCATCGAATTGCCGCCAAGGTCATTGGTGAAGAAATTGGTGCCGACGTAACGGTCAAGCGTCAACAGCACGAGGGTCGCGGTCAGCACCGGGAAAGAGGCGACGATCAGGATATTGGTGCAAAAGGATGTCCAGGTGAACACGGGCATCCGCATCATGGTCATGCCCGGTGCGCGCATCTTGAGGATCGTCACCAGCAGGTTGATCCCCGACAATGTCGTGCCGACGCCCGCGACCTGCAGGCCCCAGATATAGTAATCGACGCCGACCCAGGGGCTGTAGGACAGTCCTGAAAGCGGCGGAAAGGCCAGCCAGCCGGTCTGTGCGAACTCGCCCACGAAAAGCGAGGCCATCACGATCACCGCGCCGCCCACGGTCATCCAGAACGAGAAATTGTTGAGAAAGGGAAAGGACACGTCGCGCGCGCCGATCTGCAGTGGCACGATATAGTTCATCAGCCCAGTGACGAAGGGCATCGCCACGAAGAAGATCATGATCACGCCATGGGCGGTGAAAATCTGGTCGTAGTGATGCGCGTTCAGGTAACCTTCGGAGCCGTTGAAGGCCATCGCCTGCTGCAGCCGCATCATAATGGCGTCGGCGAAGCCGCGAACGAACATGATCAGGCCGAGCACCATATACATGATCCCGATCTTCTTGTGATCGACCGAGGTGAACCATTCGTGCCACAGATATCCCCAGAGCCGGTATCGGGTCAGAGCCGCGAGCAAGGCGATGCCCCCGACCGCCACGACCGCGAAGGTAGCGAGCACGATGGGTTCCCTGGGAATCGCATCCCAGTTCAGGCGGCCAAGCAGGAAGGTGGTCTCGACATTGGCAGGGATGGCCATCGCGAATATCCGTTCAAAGTTTCTGTTCTGGGGTGCTGATGGTCCGGGCATCGCGGATCACCGGCGCGTTCAGCCGCTCGAAGATCCCGGTGGGCACGGGCAAGGCACGGCCGCGCATCGGGGTCCGGTCGGCGCGCCTGGCCGGTTCCTCGTCGAGATCGGCCAGCATCAGGGCGGTGTCCTGCGGCGTGCAGATGGACGAGACCATGAAGGGCGTCTTGCCCAGCACCGGTTCGCCCGAGCCGCGGCGCACATGCTTGTCATGGGTCAGTGCCTGGATATTGACAGTGCCTTCCATACCCAACCCGCCCCGGTCATCGATAGCCATCATTTCGGCCATGCACATCTTGCCCGGCTCCACGCACAGGTTCACCACGCGGTTGAACAGTTCCGGGTCCACCTCGGCATAGCTGCGGGGCGGGACGTTCTGACTGGGCGCTTCAAGCTCCAGATATTCCTCCCGGCTCAATTCGCCGCCTGCTTCGCGGGCCTTGGCCAGCCATTCCTCGAAACCGGCCTGATCCGTGGCATGGGTCTTGAAGCGCATGCCCGAAAAGCCCCAGCCCGAATAATGCGAGGCAAGCCCCTGGTAGCTGCCGGCATTGTTGAACACGCCGTGCAGCTTGGTCTCCATTCCCGGCATGGCATAGATCATCCCCGCCATCGCCGGGATATAGAAGGCGTTCATCACCGAAGAGGATGTCAGGCTGAATTCGATCTCGCGGTTGACCGGGACTGCCAGCTCGTTGACCGAGGCGACGCCCTGTTCGGGATAGATGAACAGCCATTTCCAGTCCAGCGCGACCACCTGCACCTCCAGCGGCTCATGATCCCCGGCGATCTCCTCGGTGGCGCTGAGCCGGTCCAGTGGGCGATAGGGATCCAGCAGATGCGTCCCGACCCAGGTCAGGGCGCCCAGGCAGATGATGATCAGCAGCGGCGCGGCCCAGATCACCAGCTCGAACTTGGTCGAATGGTCCCAATCCGGGTTGTAGGCGGCCTTTTTCGACGCCCGGTATTTCCATGCGAAGAACACGGTCAGGGCCATGACCGGAATGATGATGATCAGCATCAGCCCGGTCGCGGCCAGCAGCAGATCCTTCTGCCGTTCCGCGATATCGCCTGCCGGAGAGAGCACGACGGCCTTGCAGCCCGAAAGTATCGCGGCGGCGAAAGCAAATACGGCAAGCCTGGCGGGTCCTGAAAGTCTGGGCATGGGGTTCTGAGTCCTCTCGTCATGAGGGAAGCGGATCGCTATCGGGATCGGCGCATCTTCTAGTCCCTGCGTTCTTCGGGCGGTATCGGACAATTTGACACATACAACTCGACGCTGTTTCATGGCTAGAAGTCCTGCATAACAGGTCAGGATTGGACCTGCATAGCATGCTTGCCGCCGATTCCGCGCGAACAGGGCCGTCGCCGGAGCGATGAAGGAAACCGTAAGACATGAGCGATGCATCAGTGACCGAGGCTTTTCGCAATTCACCAGAGGGGGCGCCGACCGCGCCGCATCCCGTGTCGCCCTCGGACATCGCCGTTGGGGTGATCATAGGACGGACATCGGAATTCTTCGATTTCTTCGTCTTTGCGATCGCTTCGGTCATCGTATTCCCGTTGCGCTACTTTCCGTTCGAGGAACCGTTGCAGGCGACGCTATGGTCGTTCGCGATCTTTGCGCTTGCGTTTCTCGCCCGGCCCCTCGGAACGGCGATCTTCACCGCGATCGACCGCAATTACGGCAAGGGTGTCAAGCTGACCATCGCCTTGCTTTTGCTGGGAAGTTCGACCGTGGCGATGGGGCTGGTGCCGTCTTATGAGAATATCGGTGCTGCGGCGATCGTGGTGCTGTGCATCCTGCGAATCGGGCAGGGCGTGGCGCTTGGCGGCGCTTGGGACGGGTTGCCCTCGCTGCTTGCGGTGACCGCTCCGGAGCGGCGGAGGGGTTTCTACACCATGGTGCCGCAGCTTGGCGCGCCGCTTGGCCTGATCGTGGCCAGCCTGCTTTTCGCCTATCTCGTTGCCCAGCTGTCGCAAGAGGATTTCCTTGACTGGGGCTGGCGCTACCCGTTCTTTGTGGCATTCGCGATCAACGTGGTGGCGTTGTTTGCCCGCCTGCGAATAGTGGTCACACCGGAATATGAGCGCATGTTCAAGGCCCGCGAACTGGAGCCTTCGACTCTGCGTGAGGCGGTCGCCAATGACGGCATGACGATTCTGGTCGGCGCATTCGTGCCTTTGGCGACCTTTGCGCTGTTCCACATGGTCACCGTGTTTCCACTGTCCTGGGTCTTTCTTTACACCGATGAAAGTCTGACCCGCTTTCTGCTGATCGAATCCCTTGCCGCGGTTTTCGGCGTGGTGTCGATCATCTTCTCGGGTTTCCTTGCCGATCGCATGGGGCACCGGAAATTCCTGTTTCAGGGTGCGGTCTATATCGCAGGCTACGCCATCCTTGCACCGCTGCTCCTGGCGCAGGGGGATCTGGGTGAAGCGATCTACATGATTATGGGTTTTGTCATATTGGGGCTGAATTTCGGTCAGTCCTCCGGTGCGGTCGCCTCACTGTTCGAGAGGCGGCGCCGTTATACCGGCTCGGCCATTGTCTCGGATCTGGCATGGCTGTTCGGGGCGGGTTTCGCGCCTCTGGCCGCGCTGGCCCTGTCGGCATGGGGCGGGTTGCCTGCCTCCGGGCTTTACCTGCTGTCGGGCGCGATATGCACCTTCCTGGCCCTATGGCTTGCGCGCAGGCTGGAATTCGGCAAATCCTGATCTATCGCCAATGCATGGGCGCCGCGGCAAAAACGCCGCGACGCTGCGTCGGACGATGCTCCACCCCTCGGCGGAGGTGGAAATACCGGCCGCGCGAGGTTCATCCCATCCGTTCGGAGGCGAAGGAACCGGGTGAAGCCGGGAATACCACCGTCTTGTTGCCGTTCAGGAAAACCCGGCGGTGGATATGCGCATGAATGGCGCGTGCCAGAACCTGGCTTTCGACGTCGCGGCCAAGGCTGACGTAATCCTCGGGTGACTGCCCATGCGTCACGCGGATGATGTCCTGCTCGATGATCGGACCCTCGTCCAGATCGGCCGTCACGTAATGCGAGGTCGCCCCGATCAGCTTCACCC
>NZ_QOKZ01000008.1 GCF_003697785.1 Paracoccus alkanivorans
CCCGCTTTGCCGTGTGTCGCTGTTTGCGCGGCATATGGCGATCCGCCTCAAGCCACGCGTCGATGATCGGAATGAACGGCTCAAGCTTCGGCCGCCTGACCTCGGCCGTGCGCCGATAGCCCGGCGGCACCGAAAAGGTCATCATCTTCGCAACCGTATCGCGGGAGATGTTGAATTCCTTCGCCGCCTGACGCTGGCTCATGCCCGCCGCGCAGGCCTGACGCACCTTCAGATATAGTTCCACGCTGTAGATCCTCCCGCCCTCCCTGCAACTACAGAAAGGGAAAAGGTGGACGACTTTTACACCGCCCGCAGCAGCACCAAGCCGCCGCTTCCGTGGACTAATTTCGCACCGCCGTTCTCACCAATCGGCGAATTTTGTTTAAAAAAAGCAACTTTCGAAGGAAGTCATTCTGCCGATCCGGCCCGCTCGGGCGATGTGGTGAGTTTTTCAACAGAATAAGCCCAAAGCAGTCATCGGACCAAATGAGAGACATCCGCGAAACAGATCATCGCCCTGTTGCGGAAGAAGTCGTCCTGCCGGAGGTGGGTTATGCTTCCACTCGGCGCGGCGTACGAGATAAAGCCGCAAGCATCGATGGGAACCTTCATCTAGGCCGCGATCACCAAACTCAGTGTGAAACCGTGGGTGATGATGATCTGGGTTTCGCAGTCCCGCCGCAGTAAGGCATGTAAGTATGACAATGTCTTATTCTGATGCGTTCACACGTCAAATTCGAAATGGATGGTGCCATAAGGGAACTCGACCCCTTTGTCGACGCGGTCGATGACTCCCGCATTTGCGAGGGTGGTCACATCGCGATGCACGGCCTGCACATCCCGGCCGACCCGGCGAGCGACTTCGCGGATTGGTAGGGCACCTTGCCCGGCCAATGCTTTCACGATGGCAAGCCGCAACGGAGCAAAGACTCGGTGCATATCATCGTAGCTGGCAAAATTCAACGTGGGAACCACCTCGACACCTTTTCCTGTAAGGGCGAGTTTTACCGCTTCGACAAACTCGAATTTGGTATCGGCCATAGTGTTCAGACGAATGGTCAGCGTACTCATTTCAGTATCCTTTCCATATCGGTCCAGAAGGCATCGTAGAGCATTTCCAAGGATGCAACCTCGGCAGGCTCTTCGCGATCTTCAATGTGCCGATGATCTCCCTTGCCCCATTTGACGCATTCACCATTCACCATGAGAACCAGCCAGTATTTGAACGGATGCGCACTACCTGCGATCGGAACGGGAAGATATCACAACACGATTTCAAAAAAACCGTGTAACCGATTACGGTGTGGACTTTCTTGACCAGCATAGCCCTCGTGTTGACATCCGTAACAACAAGGTTGTAGCGCTGTCAATTGCACCTTGCGCGAGTGATTATACTGATCGTGAAATATCCGAGCGCACGGTAGCCCGTTCGCCGCTTGGCGGCCATCCTCGCGCGGACCGGGAGAGCGCTGTCGACCTAGCCGACCACCAGGACATCCTTCTTCTCGTCACGCTGCCGATGTAGCCTAGCGTAAAGGTCCGCTTGCTCACCCGCATTGAAAACGTTGCAGCGCTTCGGGGGAGTCAGTTGCGGAAACTCGCTTTGCACAGTCCAGCAATACAGCTATATCCCGATCCGCCACGCTCAGCGCCGCCAACCCGCGCCGACGACGATCACGAATAAACGTCACATCCGCAGTCTGTGCGGCTAGCAGCAGTTGGGATGTCCGCGTTCGGTTTGCCCGCGCGATGGCGGTCAGCGGGGACTTGGCAGTCCTACCGCACGTCCTCCGAACCTGCGCCGGGACGCTCCACTGGTTCAGGAATGCATCCAGCGTCGCTGGTCGAAACCCGACCATCCTGTCGTTGAGCCGATGGTCGGGGACCAGCACTTCATCGGCCATCAACCCTCGCAACAGATCAACGCTTACTCCCAGATGGCGTGCTGCGTCCTGAGCATTGATCATATCCTTCAGTCTCGGGGCTAGATCGGCGATCAGCGACGGATCGACTTCATCACTGGCACCGGCACGGATGCCGTACTGGGCTATCAGGACCTGGGCGGTAATTTTCAGCCCGATACCGTATTGGGTGCAGAGCGCACGCAAGGTGGTCGGCGGAATACCCCGTGTCTTGATCCCGAATACCTTCTCCTGATGGGTGAAGCGGAAATTCTCACCGACATATTCGGCGAGGAGGGCGCAGATCGGCTGATAGGCAGCCTGATCCTTGCGGAAGTAGAATGGATTGAAGGCCCGGCCGAAGGCATGGTGATAGTCGTTGCCATATCGCCCCCGACCAACATGTTGGCGCAAGGAATCCTTGATTGCCATGGGCCCCTGGATCAGCACACCCGCCCCGATATGGCCGTGTTGGCGAAGTTCATCGGCAGATATGCCCTCCCAGCTGGCCTGCGGCCCACGGGTGGCCAATGCGCCGAAAACTTCCGCTGTATGGACGGCAACATCTAGCTGCACCCCGTCGATCCAGCGCCCGGCAGATCGCCCATCGAGACGTTCGATAATGTAGGCTTCGAGGGCGGTGGGTTGGTCTGCAATTGGTGGCGGTACTGGCGCCGCCACCAGTGCCGGGATCATCCGGGACAGATCGGATTGCATCCTTGCCTTTTTCGGAGGCTTTGCCAGTTCGTTTCGCCTAGCTCCCGAAACCTCCGAATGCAGTGCTCGATCACGGTGCGATCGACAACCGGGGCGTCGACGGTGATTTCCAGCCCCATGCCATATTGTTATGTGTAATCCAACCGGAAAGATTCATGGATCTCCGGCGGGGTGTCGCGCAGGATCTTCGAGGCTGCCCTCTCCTCATATTCCCTGACGGTCAGGCCATCGAGCGCCGCATGATGGCCCGGTTCGGACTGGATCACCCGGTAGAACTTCTGCCGTCCGACATAGAAGGCAGGGCTGAATTTCCAGCGGTATTCCTCTTCCAGTTCGGTCTCGGTCAGACGTGAGCAGGTCTGCTCCGAGGCCAGATCCTGAATGCGCTCCCAGAAGCGCAGGGTGCCGGTGGTGATGCTGGCGTTCCAGATACTGCGGTCGTCGAGACTCAGAAACAGCACGTCAAACCACTGCCTGTAAGCATCCGGCCGATCCGATTCGTCCAGCACCAGATGGCTGGAGAACAGCCCGCCGTAGATCGGCGCGTCACGCAGAATTTTCCACCGTAACTTCACGAAGGCATCACGCTGCCGGTGCCGCGACAGGGAGGCAAAAGGGGTAAAGCGGTTATGTTTCCGGCGACTCATCGTCATTGTCCTTGTGATCCCCGGTTACGCTATCCAGCATGGCTCAAACAACCGGAAGTGGATTGCGCCGCATCTTCACCCATTATTATCACAGACCAAACACTAGGGGCGTACGACCGCTGTGTGCGTACCCGAACTCAGTTGGCCGTTATGCCATCACCGTCGCCATAACCGTTCTGTTCCAGAAGCTCTCGCACGAGCAAGGGGAATGCTTTGTCCTCTCGTTCCCCCTGGAGCATCAACCGCGTGAGATAGCTGAGAGGTACCCTGACCTCCAGCGTGCAATCGACGTCTTGTTCGGGGTGCGCTTCGAGATGGCGAAGCCAGACGGTCAAGTTCTCCAGCGTCTCTGTCTTCGGAAGCGCACTCGCTGTGCATGTCGCAACCATCTCTGTCTCCCTGCATGTATCCGCACGAACCATGTGGCCAAGGAACCGCAAAACTATGACTATAGTCAATAGATACATGATCGCCACTTCGCCATTAGCTTGGGGATGGAGCGGACGAATGCCAAACTCATCAAAGCCTTCGCGAAAGTGCTGAAGCGCAGACGGCGAGCGGCCGGGCTGTCGCAAGAAGAATTGGCGTTCCGCAGCGAGCTGTCGCCAAGCTATATCTCTCTGCTGGAAACGGCGAATCGTCAGCCGACTTTGACGGTTCTCGCCGAACTCGCCGATCGCCTTGATGTTGGCCTGCCAGAGCTTCTCGCAGAGATCATTGCAGAGCTGAACGAGTAGGCTGCCTCTGTATAGTTTCAGAAGGCGCGGTTTCTCTAAAAGCCTGCCGATTCAAGAAATATCAATTTGTTTTTAGATGGAAATACAATTAAAACAAGTGGTTGATATGGTCCGGCTGGTGTGCAAAAATCATGAGAGATGGGTGATGAAAGCGTGTTGTGAAGCTGAAATACGTCTTTATCCTTGGGGATGTAGCAATTAACGAAGGTGCCTCCAGAGAATTTTCTGGCTGCCCTTTTGTCTTGATGCCGTCAGGTTATCCAGAAAAGATCAATGAGTACCTTCAAGAACTCTGGATTGGAAGCTGGTGTGCCGGGATTGCGACACCCCTTGATAGTGCCTCGGGAGCTCCGTTCGGGTTTGGAAGGCGATATCGCCCGTTGCCTTCATCTGTTCGTGAAACCGCTAATCGGCTAGTCAACTATCTTCACTGGTGTGCTGACCACAAAATGCACCACGGGAAAGGCGTCCTCGATCCAATTTCTGTTTCCGAAAAAGACATCGCCAGGTTGGGCGACCAAATGGAGGCCGGGTTATGGAGCAGTGATCACAAGTCGCTCAGTCCGACCACAATTGGGCAGCGTCAGTTGGCGATCATCCACTTTCTGCAGTGGGCAAGTGCAAGAGGGTATGCGCCTAAGGCTGAATTTACTTCCACGTTGGCTGCGCGAAAAATTGCCACATCCAACGGAGGGTCCTGCACGACACTTCAACATCGGTTGCTGGTTGTGCGCCGAGCTCAGCCTCGGGAGGTTCGATTTCCAACAGAAGCCGAGGTTAAATCTGCCATGGCGGCGGTCACCGATAGCGCGCTCCAGATCGGTATGAGGCTGGTATTCTTCTGTGGCCTCCGTGCCGATGAAGTTTGTAGGCTAACAGTCGCAGACGTCATAGACGAAAAAGTCTCTGCCGGAGGGCAGAGATTTATCCGTGTGCTTGGAAAAGGTCGGAAACGTCGCTCGGTTGAGATTGATACAGATCTACTTAATCACATCTTAGATTATATAGAATTCGAGCGTCCTATCCGCCTACATCGTCGTGGAACCAAGGGTGATGCGCTCTTAATCAACGAACATACTGGAAGGCGATTCCAATACAGAGCGTTCTGGCAGGGGTTTCGTAAATGTAAAAGAGATGTGTCGCCGCATTTAGGACGCCATTGGTATGCAGTGATGTACTTGCTGCGTGCTTGGAGACGCGAAGAGGTCAAGGCTGAGCGGAAGGGCGTAGCAATCGCTACTGATATGATGCACAGTTTGCTGTCCATTGATCTCATTCGGCTCCAGCAGAACCTCGGTCATGCATACCTGTCAACTACGGAGCGCTACCTAGTTGCGCTCGACCAATTCATCGATAAGGCCGATCTAGCGATGTCGTTTCAGGACATGATTGATGGTCAATATCTCGGTGGGCTGAATGGGTGAGGCCACCGATATGTTTCTCGTCGAAGGGTGCTCGGCTGGAGTTAATGGACACGGGAGCTTAAAGTGGGCCGTTTCAGTGAAAGAGCTTGCCTGTGGCCGCGCTAGCGGGCGTGGGAAACGCGCCTTCACAGGTAGGCCGGCGCTCACTCATTCGATTATGCCAGCCCTTCGCGATATGTGTAAAAATACATTGTCGCGAGGCAGTTTTAAAGCGATACTTTTTCACCTGCGGGAGTTTTGGCTGTTCCTAGATGAAATGGACGCGGTGGTAAATGCTCCAGGGAAATGTTATTCTTCACCAAGTACGGTTTTCGGTATTCCGGGCGTTGTGTGGGCTTTGTTTAAGGATTGGCTTGACGCGCAGGCAAATAACAGTCAGCATTATACGTATTTTCATTGTAAGCGTACATTCGATTTGGGAGCAGTCCTTTCTGACCCGGTTATTGCGGTAAAAACTGGTTATCCTCTTCCCCTAAACCCTTTTCCTAATCCCCAGAAAGTCGCGGCTCGAACGGGCCTGGTTGATGATAATTTTCTTGAGCCTGATACTATTCGTGCAGCAGCAGAGGCGCTGTATAGTCACGTGCATGCAACGACTTCGCGCATCGGAGAAGCCCGCCGACGTGCGGCGAGTGGCGTTTCTGGCTCCGGAGATACATTCTACCGTTTTGCTGCGGATAGAGGATGGGATCTAGATGCCCGTTCGGCGCCAGCGGGTGCATTCGCCGAATTTGCACCGCTGGTACACGGTTCCGGTGTGAACCATCTCGTGGCGCGAGCATGGTGGTTCGTTCCGAGGTTAAATGATCTAATGCCTGCATTTTGTCTAGTAATGTTGCGAACGGGTTGGAACACCTCTACGACGTTGGACATGAATGCCGGAGATTGGGTGCGGGATCATCCGACGCGGCCGGCGCAGCTCGTTCAGCTTGTATCGGCGAAGGGGCGGGCAAGAGGTCGAGCACAATCAGCCTATAGTAGTAAGCACAAGGCGGCCCATCCTTATCAAGTTATCAAGACGGTCCTCGAATGGAATAAGCCTTTGCGAGATGCTCTCCGCGCTGCCGAGATTGAACTGTCTGATCGGCTTGATGACAGTGAGCTCGACTTGGCCCTGCGTCAACGACACGAAAAAGAAATTAATAGACTGCGTATGCTACGGAGGCGCATATGGTTGTACATTAATTCTCGCGGGAATGTTTCTTGCATTGGTCAATATATAAGTTATTCTTACGTAAACTCACTTTTTTCAGCCGCCTGCATCTCGAATAAAGGGAAGCCATTGCTGTTCTCACAGGAGCTGTCGCGTAATACATGGGCGATGTTTGCCTATCAGACTTCTGGCTACAACGCCTTGGTAACTAAATTGGCGCTTGGACATAAAGATCTTTCATCTCTATTGCATTACATTAATCAGAAATCAATTCGCAATCGTCATCGGCGCGAATTCTTTGATTTTCAATCACACGTTCTTGATGAGGTAACCCAAGGCCGACTGCATCCCGGAATATTGAGAGTTCTTGTCGAGCGAGGGAAAATTTCTAAGAGTGAAGCTGAACACCTTGCACGAGGTGGAACTCGTACTTGTCAGGGGGTAACTTGCGCAAATCCTTACTCGCCTGATCCTGCCGTGGTTCCAGACCATGCACCAGGAACTGTCTGCATTTCCCAGAGCTGTCTGAATGGCTGTTCGAAAGCATTCGCGACCCTCGACTGTCTCGAGTACGTTGCGCGTCGGATATTGGAGCTACGGCAGCTGGAAGCAAAAATGCCATTACTGGCGTGGACTGGCAGCGATCATCCGCACGATCTGCAGTTTCTCGAGCAATTGTTCGAGCGGTTCTCGGAGGACAATCGCCGCATGGCGATAGAAAAGGCGGAGGCGTCGCCAATGCCCCGATGTTTCACATCTCCAAGCCCTGCCTCATTGTTGAAGGTCAGGTAGCCGATGGTCGTTCGCTGCATTAACCGCGCTTTCGATTCGGTATCAAAGGCGGGTGTGACCAAAGAAGAACTAATCAATCTGAGTGCGGCTGAGTTGGCTAGTATCGTGATTACCTTCCCTTCGCCCGATGCACCCTGTGGGTCTGCCATTGGAGACGATCTCTGGATTTGGCCAGAGAAGCTAGTTCCAGGACCAAGGAGCAAGCGGACGGTGAGCTTTATGTCTCTTTCGTCTTTTCCAATCTTAGGTATGGCCGTGCGGCGATACTTGCTTGCTCATCTTCTGTTTCCGATACGCCGATATGTTGACCTTGCAGGACTTCAAAAGCGGGCAAACTACGTAAGTCGAATCGCGTCATTACTTGGCGAGGCGCACGGCGACATGCGGTTTCGGGATGTCGAAATTGGTCACTTGACTACCGCGTTCAATGCGGCAACGCGAAATGCTCCGTCGCTCCGCTCGGTGGTCGCGATGTATTTGAAAGAGATCGGTGAACACCAAAGGCGCGGTGCCATCGTAGATAGCTTTCATCGTGTATCGCAGGAGCAGCTCCGCGCATTGGCAAACTCAGGTTTGGTTCTGCCCATTCGACCCATAAAAGACCAAGAGGACGCTTACGGTAAATATCAGCCACTCCCTGACGCATATGTTGCCAAGGCCGGAAGGATCTGGGCATTCTATTTAACCGAGATACTGCCGAATTTGGATAATGTTCTTGGGTATGCACCGGAAATTGAGCGAGTGGTCCGTAGCCCGCGTAAGCGGGTTTGGGCAGGCCGCCAAGGGCCCCGTGATCGAAGTACGGTCAAGGCGCAGCGCAGTGAAATGTGGGTAGATTTTCTTAAAGATTATAAGTGGAGAGCATCCGATGGGGAGGTCATCGAATCTATCCCTTTCAACGTTGAAAACGAATTCCCTCCACGTTCTCAGGCTTCCCTTATGGCGCTATGGGCAGTGGTGCAAGGCTGTTTGATGCAGTGTCTTCTACTGCTCACTGGTGGACGTGTTTCTGAAATAGAGAGTCTAAAACGCGATTGCTTGATATCGAATGATAATGATGTGCAGGCCGGTAACAACGCGGCCGAAAGGTTTGCTTTGCCTCGCTTGGTCGGCAGAACGTTCAAGCTATCCGGACTTAAGTGCGGGGATGAGCGTGACTGGCCGATCCCCAAGAAAATCGCCAAGGCGCTTCTAATCCAACAAAATCTAGGTCGTCTTGTTGGTGTGTCGGAAGAGAGCCTGTGGGTCAGTAATAATCGCGCTTACTGGATGCGCGGTAGGATTAATGTCTATCATTTCACAACTGCGTTCCCGGCGTCTCACGGCATCGAGCATCTATTAGATGAAACGTATGCACATCCGCATCGATTCCGCAAAACAATTGCGCGATTGGCAGTTCTTTCTCTGTCAGGTGCACCGATGGTGCTACGCGAGATTTTCGGCCATTCTGACCTTGAAGGGACAATGAAGTATATCCTGTCTAGTCCGGAGATCAGGTCTGAACTTGCCGATATGGCCGTCGAGGTGCAGACGGAGCAAGCGCGTGATGTTGCAAATGGACTGGACCATGCGGGCGGAAAAGCAGCCCTGCACCTGCGGAAGGTGAGAGACGAGTTTTTCAATGAGCTCAGGGTGCCGCAAAATGAACGGCAGCAGCGACGTCGAATGGAGGAATTCGTTGAGGCGAAACTCGCAGATGATAGCGCAGACCTAAAGGTTCTCTTCCCTGGTATCGTGTGTACGAAGCCGAAGGCAGCTGTGGGTGCTTGTGGTCTCCGAGACAACGTCAATGCATCGTCCTGTCAGGCAACATGCGCCTACTTCCTTGCGTTGCCCAGCCTCCGCAAAGAAACGGAGCAAACAATTGAATGGCTGATTTCACAACTAGAGCAACAGAAAATACAAGAAAATCCTCTGCTGAGACCTTGGTATGCAGCCCAGTTGATTGATCAAATTTCTATTTTCCCTGGGCTGAAAGAGAAATATCGCACTGATCCGCGCTGTATTGTGTTCACGAAGGGGCTGGGGGTGTAGGTTTGAGCGACAAATATGTGGATCATCGAAAAATCAACGCTGAACGTCAACGCAACGATGTTCAACTTAGAGTTCGCGCGGCACTCGCAGAACTGCGTTCGGAGGCGCAGATGGCGCGAGGTAAACACGGGACGGCGCCGCTTCGGCGCCTTTCGTTTGCATCAGTATTACGTCGGGCAGGTGGTGTTGACAAGAATACATTGAAGCAACCCTACCATGCGTTGTTGCGGGAGGAGATTGAATTATTCTTGCGGGAGTGCGCGGGCGATGCGCGGGCCGGGAGGAAGGCCAAAAGCCAAGATAAGCGTCCGCTTGACCTCGAGCACTATGCGCAGATGCTTGTTGCCTCCCACATCGTTAGAGACGAAGCCAAAAGACAGCTCGCAGACGCAGAAGCGGAAGTTCAACGGCAACGCGAGTACATAGCCGCCTTGGAGGTAAAGGTCGCCGCCCTTCAACCAGAAATCGTGAGCATCGTTCCACTTGATGGAGGTCGGTCGTGAGTATCGGCCAGCGGAGGTCACATCGATCTATTCACCGCAAGGCAGGCGTTTGTCACGGGCTTGAGGGCGTCCGCCTTCCTGTCGGGGCCCTCGCCCCGAGCCTCTTCCTTGACCGCTGCGGGCGGAGTGCTATGTTGGCCGTCTTCGGGGATGAAGTCGCCGAACGCGGCATACATCCGAGGTAGAATTAATATGGAATATCAATCTACTAATGTTGAGGTTAAAGTCCTGGATCCTAGGCTTCGGAATTGGGGGCTGCCCCGTTATCAGTCGACGATGGCGGCCGGTATCGACCTGTTTGCATGTCCGGATGCGCCGGTCACGATACCGCCCGGCGCTCCTGCTGTTCTCATCCCGTCGGGCATGGCGATTCACATTGCCGATCCGTTGGTCACGGCTGTCATCGTGCCGCGATCCGGGTTGGGCCATAAAAAGGGACTTGTGCTCGGAAATCTGATCGGTGTGGTCGACGCTGATTATACCGGGCAGGTCTTCATCAGCGTTTGGAATCGCAGCGGTCCCGATACACAACCGATCGTCATCGAGCCAGGGGAGCGTATCGCGCAGATGCTTTTCGTCCCGGTCCTCAGGCCCAGTTTTAGCGTCGTTCAGGAGTTCTCTGCGACGACCCAGAGGGGGGAAGGGGGCTTTGGCTCGACAGGCGTCGATAGTAGTATTGAGACGGGTGAACTGGCCCGGCCCAATAAGCATGAGTAGGTGGCTTCACGCAGGCGAATGGGTGAAGCAAGCGAGGATCAGCATATTCAGTCGCTTCACCCGCGCCCTGGTCATAAATAGCGATTATCGCGGCCCGCTTGGCGTGATCCTGATCAACCTGGGCGATGCGCCGTATCGGGTTGGTCATGGGGACCGGATCGCGCAGATCGTGGTCGCGCCCGCTCCGCAGGCCATATTCACCGAGGTCCGCGATCTGACCGCGACGGTTCGCGGCGCGGGCGGATTCGGTTCAACCGGGGCAAGCTGATGCTGGGCCTGCTGTCGATCGCAGCCTTGGCCGCAGTGGCGCTGGCCTTGCGGCTTCCGGGGCGGGTGGCTCTGGCGATGACCGGCGGGCTGTGGCTGGCAATCGCCTTCCTTCTGGGCGTGGCGCCGGAAAGCGGATTTGCCCGCGCCATCGGAGGTTCCCTGACGGGATGGCTGGTTGGCGGCGGTTTTGCCGCGCTGATCCTTGCCTATCGGGTGGGCTTGCGCCGCCTGCGCGCTCTTGCTCCCGAAGTCGATGCCCCGGCGCCTCCGGCAGATGACGGCCAGATGTCGGATGCCGAGATTGACCGCTATGCCCGCCATCTCGTCCTGCGCGAGATCGGCGGTCCCGGCCAGATGCGGCTGCGCGGCGCAAGGGTGCTGGTCGTCGGGGCAGGGGGGCTGGGTGCCCCGGTCTGTCTTTATCTCGCAGCGGCTGGTGTCGGGCGGATCACGCTGGCCGATGACGATACGGTCAGCCTGTCGAACCTGCAGCGGCAGGTGATTTTCCGAAGCGACCAGCGTGGCGAGATGAAGGCAGACGCCGCCGCCGGCAACATGGCCGAACTGAATCCGCATATCGATGTGACACCCCTGCGTCGTCGCATCACCGCGATGGATGCCGACCTTGTTGCCCGACATGATCTGGTCATCGACGGCACCGACAGTTTCACCTCGCGGGACGAGGTGAACCGTGCCTGCGTGGCAGCGGGCGTGCCGCTGCTCGCCGGAGCCATCGCGCAATGGGAGGGGCAGGTGACACTATACGACCCGGCGCATGGCGGACCCTGCATGGCCTGCCTGTTTCCCGAGGCGCCCGCGCCGGGCCTTGCCCCCGCCTGCGCCGAGGCCGGAGTCGTCGGTGCCTTGCCGGGCGTGATCGGCAGCATCATGGCATTGGAGGCGATCAAGCACCTGACGGGCGCGGGCGAAGGGCTGCGCGGGCGGATGCTGATCTTCGACGGGCTTTATGGCGAAACCCGGATGATCTCGACCACCATGCGCGCTGATTGCCCGGTCTGCCGGGGGCATCGTCACGCCTGATGGATCTCGCGGCTGTCGGCGGGGGCCTCTTCGCGACGCTCCATGCCGTAATCGCGGATCACATGGGCCACGCGCAGCCGATAATCGGCAAAGATTCCGCCGCGCCCCTGCCGCTGCGCCTCGCGATGCTGGCTAAGATTGCGCCATTGCCGCACGGCCTCCTCGTCGCGAAAGAAGGACAGCGACAGGATGCGTTCGGGATTGTTCAGGCTCTGGAACCGCTCGATCGAGATGAAACCGTCGATCTGTTCCAGCAAGGGACGCAGCGAGGCGGCGATGGCCATGTAATTCTCGCGGGCCTCGGCGCCTGCGGGCTGGACTTCGAAAATGACGGCGATCATGCGGCATCTCCATGCGGGGCCGAGGCCAGTTTCAGGAATGTGCGGTCCTCGCGGCGGATAAAGCCCTCGCTGCGCGCGAAATCGTAATTGCGCCGGCCAAGCGGATCGGCCGACAGCCTTGCGCGATAGGCTTCGTATTCAGCGAGGCTCGGGATATTGTAGATGCCATAGGCCAGCGTGGCCGAGCCCTCATGCGGGGCGAAATACCCGATCAGATCGGCACCGCAGCGCGGAATCGCCTGACCCCAGTTGCGGGCGTATTCGGTGAACAGTTCATGGCGTGCCGGGTCGATCTCGTATCGGATGATGCAGGTCAGCATGTCGTTATCCTCTCGTAACAGGTAATGTGGGCAGATTAGCATATTGGCCTGCTGCAATGCTTCGGTTAATATCGAACCATGAAAGACGGACCCGATATTGCCCGAATCGCTGCGCTGATCGGCGATCCCGCCCGCGCCAACATGCTGGTCGCCCTGCTCAGCGGGCGTGCCCTGACGGCGACCGAACTGGCGCATGAAGCCGGCGTGACCCAGCAGACCGCCAGCACGCATC
The DNA here is from genome assembly GCF_003697785.1 of Paracoccus alkanivorans. GTDB lineage: Bacteria > Pseudomonadota > Alphaproteobacteria > Rhodobacterales > Rhodobacteraceae > Paracoccus > Paracoccus alkanivorans. Next base: position 12,830 of record NZ_QOKZ01000008.1, read on the forward strand.
TGGCGCGGTTGACCGAAGGCGGGCTCTTGCGGCAGGAACGGCAGGGGCGGCACAAATATCATGCGCTGGCCAGCGAGGATGTGGGGCATCTGCTGGAAACGCTGATGGGGGTGGCCGCCGGATCCGGTCATCTGCGCAGCCGTATCGGCCCACGCGACGCGGCGCTGCGCAAGGCGCGGATCTGCTATCGTCACTTGGCGGGAGAGATGGGGACGCAGCTTTACGACAGCCTGCAAGCGCAAGGGTTACTCGATTGCGAGGATGGCCCCCGGCTGACACCTGCCGGGCAGGGCTTCATGCGCGATTTCGGGATCGATCTCGATGCTCTGCGCCAAGGGCGTGCGCCGCTGTGCCGCGACTGCCTGGACTGGAGCGAGCGGCGCAAGCATCTGGCGGGCAGCCTGGGCCGTGCCTTGCTGAGCCGGATCGAGGCCTTGGGCTGGGCGCGCCTGCGGCCGGACAGCCGGATCGTCGAGTTTTCGCGCGATGGCGAGCGTGCCTTTGCGAAGTGTTTTCCGATTTAGGCGGCAATTGCGCCGGTCATGTCCCGCGAGAGCCGGGAGGCTACCTGCCCCCGTCGCCGGGATATTTGCATGAAGAAGAAGACTGCCGCTTTGTGGCAGGTGCCGACGATCTCATGATCTGGATTATATATCGGGGATGGGCTTACATATTCTGAAAGCCGTTCCAACTCCGGATCAGGCTGCGCTACACGGACAGGAGACCGCATGAACCCGGAACTGACCCGCTGGACCGGCCCCGAGGGCCTGCCCCGTTTCGACCTGATTTCCGACGAGGATTTCGCCCCGGCATTCGAAGCCGAACTGACCCGAGCCGAAGCCGCGATGGAGAAAATCGCCGCCAATCCCGAGCCCGCGAATTTCAGCAACACCGTTGCCGCGCTGGAAACCGCCGAGGAGGGGCTGAGCCGCGTGCTGGCCATTTTCTATACGCTGGCGGCAGTGGATTCGAACCCGGCACGAGAGGCGTTGCAGCGCGATTTTGCCCCAAAACTGGCGGCATATAACAGCAGGACCAGCATGGATCCGCGGCTTTATGCGCGGGTCAAGGCAGTGGCCGAGAAGCTGGAAACGCTCGCGCCCGAGGATCGGCGGATCACCGAACTGGCGCTGCGCAATCTGACCCGCGCGGGCGCCGGACTGGAGGGAGCTGCGCGCGAGCGGATGGCGGAGATTCGCGCCCGCATGGCGGTGCTGACCACGCAATTCGCGCAGAACGTGCTGGCCGATGAACGCGACTATGTCCTGCCGATTGCCGATGACCGGCTGGAGGGGCTGCCCGACTGGCTGATTCGCGCGATGCGGGCGGCGGCGAAAGAGCGTGGCATGTCCGGGCAGATCGTGACGCTGAACCGTTCGCTGATCGTGCCGTTCCTGGAGCATGCGCAGGACCGGGCGCTGCGCGAGCTGGCGTTCAAGGCATGGGCGGCGCGCGGATCGGGGCAGGGCGCGGGCGGCGAGGCGACCGATAACCTGCCCATCGTGACCGAGATCCTGGCATTGCGGCACGAGTTGGCCCGTTTGCTGGGTTACGAGGATTTCGCCGCCTACAAGCTGGAGCCCGAGATGGCGGGCAATGCCGATAGGGTCGAGGCCCTGCTGGGGCAGGTCTGGAAGGCGGCCCGCAAGCGCGCGCTGGAAGACGAGGCCGAACTGTCGCGGCTGGCGCGGGAGGATGGTGTGAATACCGCCCTGGAGCCATGGGACTGGCGGCTCTATGCCGAGCGGCTCCGGCGGATGCGCCACGATGTCGATCCGGCCGAGGTCAAGCCCTACCTGACGCTGGACGCGATGCTGGGCGCGGTTTTCGATGTGGCGTATCGGTTGTATCGGCTGGAGTTCCAGCCGATCGACGCGCCGCTCTGGTCGCCGGATGTGAAGGCCTGGCGGGTAACGCGGGACGGTGAATTGATGGCGATCTTCCTAGGCGATTACTTTGCCCGGCCCGGGAAACGCTCTGGCGCGTGGTGCTCGGCGCTGCGGGACCAGCACAAGATCGGCGGGGGACAGCGGCCCATCGTGGTGAATGTGTGCAATTTCACCGCCCCGGCTGCGCCCGGCGAACCGGCCTTCCTGTCATGGGACGATGCCTTGACGCTGTTTCACGAATTCGGCCATGCGACCCATCATATCCTGTCGGATGTGCATTGGCCCTCGATTTCCGGCACCTCGGTCGCTCAGGATTTCGTCGAACTGCCCAGCCAGCTATATGAACACTGGCTGGAACAGCCACAGGTGCTGGACGCTCATGCACGGCATTACCAGAGCGGAGAGCCGATGCCCGCCGGTCTGCGCGACCGGGTCGTGGCGGCGGGCAAGGCGGATGCCGGTTTCGCGACGGTGGAATACCTGGAAAGCGCTCTGGTCGATCTGGCCTTTCATCGTGGCGGGCCGCCCGCCGATCCGATGGCACGGCAGAGCGAGGTCCTGGCCGGGCTGGAGGCCCCGCGAGCGATCCCGATGCGCCATGCCACCCCGCATTTCGCGCATGTCTTCTCGGGCAACAGCTATGCCAGCGGATATTACAGCTACATGTGGTCCGAGGTCATGGATGCCGATGCCTTCGCCGCGTTCGAGGAGACGGGCGACATCTTTGATCCCGGCGTGGCGCGGCGGCTGGAGGAAACCATTCTGTCGCGTGGCGGTTCCTCGCCTGCCGAGAAATTATGGCTCGCCTTCAGGGAACGGATGCCGGGGGTCGATGCGTTGCTGAAGGGACGCGGTCTGGATTAAGACCGGTTCGGGAGGATGGATGATGCTCATGCGCTGGACGATGATGGTTGTGGGGGCGGTGCTGCTGACCGGCTGTGTCGAGGAAAACCCGCCGCCTGCAAAGGTAACGGACGGAATATATGACCTGAACCCGGAAGGCTGCGGGCAGGACCTGTCGGTGACGCGGTTGACGGTTGCCGGTGACCAGTTCCGCTTTTACGAGTCGGTTTGCCGCATGGAACCTGTCGGACCGGGTGCCGATGGCCTGCAGGCAAGGCTGATCTGCACCGGCGAGGGCGAGAGCTTCGAGCGGCAGGTGAACCTGCGCAGCCATGGCAATCTGCTGGACATGACGGAAAACGGCGAGACGCGGCGCTATCACCGCTGCCCGGTGTAAGATTTCCATAGATCCCGGCATTGCCTTCAGACCCGGGCTGGCGAGAATGTCCTTTATGTATGAACGCCGAAACGAGCCGCCGATCTCGGCCAGCAGGTTCCGCCTGCGGGTTCTCTTGCATGTCCTTGCGGCGCTTTGCCTGTTTCTTGGCTCGGTGTTGGTCGGGGCTGCGGGGTTTGTGCTGTTCGAAGGGATGGACTGGGCGCGGGGAGCCCTGAACGCCACCACATTGATCAGCGGCCTTGGCGTGGCGGAGATGCCGCAGACCCCCGGAGCAAAACTCTTTGCCAGCCTCTTCGCGCTTTATTCCGGCTTTGTCTTCGTGGCCATGTCGGGGATTGTGATTGCCCCCATCCTGCACCGGCTTTTGCATTTCTTCCACTGGGACGGATGTGACGAGGAGTCCGGAACATGATCAGGACATCGCCGGATGCCCGCGCAGATGGCGCAGCTTGTCGGGGTTGCGCGTAATCCAGATGGCGGCGATCCTGCCGTTGCGGATAGCGAATGCGGTCGTCTGGACTATATTGCCCGCCTCGGTCGAGACGATTCCGGGCGCCCCGTTGATGCGGCGCAAGGGAGGGCAGGGTTGGGGTATGATCAGGCCCTTGCGTGCCAGTCCGGCAAAGAACCGGGCCGCCCGTTCCCGGCCTTTCAGCACGTTCATCGCGGCCGGAACCTTGCCGCCGCCATCGGTGTGGATCTCGATCTCCCCGGCGAAGAGATCCAGCAGAGCCTGCATGTCGCCATGCCGGCTGGCCTGCCAGAAGGCCTGCGTCATCTGCCGCGCCTCCTGCGTCGGGACCTGCGCGGGAATATCCGCCCCCGCGATCCGCCGCCGGGCGCGCGAGACCAGTTGCCGGCAATTCTCGGGCGAGCGGCCCACGACCGAGGCGATCTCGTCGAAGGAGAAATCGAAGGCATCGCGCAGGATGAAGGCGGCGCGCATTTCGGGCGTCAGTTTGTCGAGCGTCAGGATCAGCGCGATCGAGACATCCTCGGTCACGATCCAGTCCTGTTCGGCATCTGTCACCTCGCCCTGCAGCAACGGCTCGGGCAGCCACGCGCCAATATAGGTTTCGCGGTGCCGATATGCCGATTTCAGGAAATCGAGGCATAGCCGCGTCACCATGGTTCCCAGCCATTTTCCGGGGCTGTCGATGATATCGGGATCCTGCCGCGACCATATGATCCATGCCTGCTGAAGGATATCCTCGCTTTCGGCCACGGAGCCGGTCATGCGATAGGCGAGCCCCGCCAGACGGCGGCGCTCTCCCTGGAATATCGCCAGATGCGGGTCAGTGCCCATCGGCCTCGTCCCGGATCGGATGCGCGGACCTGAACCCCACCGCAAAGCGGTTCCAGGCGTTGATCGTGGTGATGATCAGGGTCAGTTCCGTGCGTTCGCGTTCGCTGAAAATGGCGGCGAGCGCATTGTAATCGGCATCGGGCGCGCCTGTCGCCTCGATCCGTGTCAATGCATCGCACCAGCCAAGCGCCGCGCGTTCCCGCGCATCGAAGGCCGGGCTTTCGCGCCAGGCGGCCAAAACGTCAAGCTGCTGCTGGGTAACACCTGCCTTGCGTGCCTCGGGTGCATGCATGTCGAGACAATAGGCGCAGCCATTGATCTGGGAGGCCCGCATTTTCATCAGCCAGCGCAGCCGGGCGGGGATCGACAGGTCCCTGGTCGAGTTTTCAAGGGCGACCAGCGGCTTCATCGCCTCGGGAGCCGCCTTGAAATATTCCATTCGTGTCGTGGTCATGCCAGTTCCTCATGTTCTGCTTACAAGAGGAAGACGAGACATGCCCCGGTTTTGTGACAGCCCCGCCCATCGGGGACTGCCGGATTTTCGGGTCACTCGCGAATTTCGTCGGGATCCACGCCCCAAAGCGCCGCCTTGGGCACCCAGCCACGTTCGCCTCCGCCGGAAATCTCGCACCAGACGGGATTGCATTCTCCCAAGCGGACGATCGCGCCGGATTCGGCACGCGCCACGACATCGGATTCGGGATCGGGGCGGGTGCGCAACTCGGCCATGTCCTGCGTGACGACGGCGGTGCGAACGCCGGAAAGAAGCGCATAATGCACCCAGCCACCCGCGCCGTCCTTGTCCTCGACCCGGCGCCAATGCCCGAATTCCGCCACCACGCGCAGCGGCATGCCGGCATGACGGAAAACCCAATCGATCCGATGCGACAGGCTGGGGCCGCGCCGGGCATTGCCTTCGCTGCCCTTGAGGCTGACATAGCGGGGAACCGGCAGGTTGGTCACCGGGCCGCGCTGCGCGGCCGTATCGCGGCTGACCTGCGCATTCGCCGGAAGGTTGCTTTGGGCCAGCACCACATAGGGATATTGGACATCGCCCCTGCCGTTTTGCCCGGTAGCCTCACCGACGGCCATCTGGCCTGTCATCAATACCGTCAGCGCCAGCCCGGCCGCCGCACCATTTCCCAGAACAGCCCGTTTCGTCATTCGTTATCCGTTCCTGCCTGACCGTTTTACCGGCCTCCATGATCATGGGCCAATCCCGCGCGCCACCCGTTTCGGCGGTTGGCGTCGGAACCGGACCTTTCAAGGGTCTTGTGCCTGCCCTTCAACGCAGGCAGTTTGCCAAAAGCGGCCCGGCATTGGAAGTGCGCCACCGGCACGGTTTCGAGAAAGTGAGGCAATCATGCAAGCAATCAGCCCGACTTCATCGCGTCCCAAGCTGCGGGTCACCGTCACCCGCCGCCTGCCTGAACCGATCGAGACCCGTATGAAAGAGCTTTTCGATGTCAGCCTGCGCGATGACGATCGCAAGATGAGCCGGGACGAACTGGTCGCCGCGATGAAGGACAGCGATGTCCTGGTGCCCACGGTCACCGACCAGATCGACGCCAATATGCTGGCGCAGGCGGGCGAACGGCTCAAGCTGATCGCGAATTACGGCGCGGGGGTGGATCATATCGATGTCATGTCGGCCCGGCAGCGCGGCGTGCTGGTGTCGAACACGCCCGGCGTCGTGACCGAGGATACCGCCGACATGGCCATGGCGCTGATCCTTGCCGTGACCCGCCGTATCCCCGAGGGCCTAGCAGAGATGCAGGCCGGGCGTTGGGGCGGATGGGCGCCGACCGCGCATCTGGGCGGGCGCGTCGGCGGACGGCGGCTTGGCATCCTTGGCATGGGCCGGATCGGGCAGGCCGTGGCACGGCGTGCCAATGTCTTCGGGATGCAGGTGCATTACCATAACCGCAAGCGCCTTCGCCCCGAGATCGAAGAGGAACTGCAGGCGACCTATTGGGAAAGCCTCGACCAGATGCTGGCCCGGATGGATATTGTCAGCGTGAACGCGCCGCACACGCCCTCGACTTTCCACCTGCTGAACGCAAGGCGGCTCAAGCTGCTGAAGCCCACCGCCGTCGTCGTGAACACCTCACGCGGGGAGGTGATCGACGAGAACGCGCTGACCCGGATGCTGCGCGCCGGAGAGATCGCCGGGGCGGGGCTCGACGTGTTCGAGCATGGGCACGAGATCAATCCGCGCCTGCGCGAACTGCCCAACGTGGTGCTGCTGCCGCATATGGGTTCGGCCACGGTCGAGGGCCGCAACGAGATGGGCGAGAAGGTCATCATCAATGTCAAGACATTCGCCGATGGGCACCGGCCGCCGGATCTGGTCGTGCCAAGCATGTTGTAAACCGGGAGGCGAAGCATGACGAATCGCGATGACCGGCCTGCCGGCCCGATCCGCTTGGCCGTGTCGGCCCTGTTCTTTGCCAATGGCTTGATGATCGGCAGTTGGGCGCCCAAGCTGCCGGCATTGATGGCGAGGCTCGAAATCAGCGAAGGCACCGCCGGGCTGGTCGTATTGATGCTGGGAGTGGGCTCGCTTCTGGTGATGCCGGTATTCGGTGCGATGACGGCGCGGCACGGCTCGGCCCGGGCGGTGCGGATCTCGGCGCTTCTGGCACTGCCGACGCTCCTGCTGATGTCGCTTGCGCCCAGCCTGTTGCTCGTGGCCGGTGCGGTGCTGCTTTACGGAGGTTTCCTGGGCGGCATGGACGTGGCGATGAACGCCAATGCCGTTGCCGTCGAGCGTGCTCGCCGACGGGCCATCATGTCCTCCTGCCACGGATTCTGGAGCCTGGGCGGCGTGGTTGGCGCGGGGCTGGGCGGCGTGGCGTTGTCCTCTCTTGGAGAGATGGGGCACGCGCTTCTGGTGACGCTGATCTTTGCCGCCGTGCTGGGCTTTGCGCTGCCAAGGATGCTGAAGGATGCGCCCGACGCGCGCGAGGCCAGGGCGCCGCTGAGGCTGCCGCGTTCGCCCTTGCCCTATATCATCGGTTTCATGGCGCTGTGCTGCATGGTGCCCGAGGGTGCGATCCTCGATTGGGCGGCGGTTTATCTGCAGCGCGAGATGGGAGCCTCGCTTTCGCTGGCGGGCTGGGGCTTTGCGGCCTGTGCGGCGACGATGGCCGTGATGCGTTTCATCGGTGATCTGCTGCGGCAAAAGCTGGGCGCGGTCAGCATGTTGCGGATCAGCGCGGTGGTGGCGATCGCCGGGCTGGGGATCGCCGGAATGGCCCCGGGGCCGATGCTGGCGATCATCGGTTTCGGTTTTGCGGGGCTTGGCATCGCCAATCTCGTGCCGATCGCCTTTTCCGCCGCCGGAAACCTGCCCATGATGGCGCCGGGGGTGGGCCTCGCCGTGGTGACGATGATGGGCTATTCCGGCATCCTGCTGGCGCCGGGAAGCATCGGGTTCCTGGCCGAGAGGATGAGCTTTTCCGCCATCTATATGGGCCTTGCCGGATTGCTGATCGTGCCGCTGCTGCTGTCGCCGCTGGTGCGGACAGCCGAGTTCACGGATCAGGAGGATGCCGCAGCGGCGGTTTGAGGCAGGCGGGGCAACCCTCTAACGGTAGACCTGCCCATCCCCGGGAAAGCTGCGGTCACGGACGGCTTCGGCATAGGCTGCGATCGCCTCCTCGGTCCGGGGACCGAGATCGCCGAATTTGCGCACGAAACGCGGCACGCGGCCGGACAGACCCAGCATGTCGTCCAGCACGAGGATCTGCCCGTCGCAACGGTTCGAGGCGCCGATACCGATGGTCGGCACCGGGACGGCTTCGGTGATGCGGTCGGCAAGCGCCTCCATCACGCCCTCGACGACAATGCAGAAGGCGCCTGCATCGGCCACGGCCTCTGCGTCGGCGACATGGGCGGGCCAGTCGGATTCGTCGCGGCCCTGGGTCTTGAAACCGCCCATGGTGTTGGTCGCCTGCGGGGTCAGGCCGACATGGCCCATGACCGGGATACCGCGTTCGGTCAGGAAGCGGATGGTTTCGGCCATGCGCGTCCCGCCTTCCAGCTTGACGGCGCCCGCGCCGGTTTCGGCCATGATCCGGGCGGCGTTGCGGAAGGCCTGTTTCGGGCTTTCCTCATAGCTGCCGAAAGGCATGTCGATCACGACCAGTGCCCGCTGGCTGCCGCGCATGGCGGCCTGTCCATGCAGGATCATCATTTCGAGCGTGACGCCGATGGTCGAGGGCAGGCCATGCACTACCATCCCGAGACTGTCGCCGACGAGGATCACCTCGGCATGCTTGTCGACCATGGCAGCCATCGGCGCGGTATAGGCGGTCAGCGAGACGATGGGCGTGCCGCCCTTGCGGGCGGCGATTTCGGGTGTGGTGATACGCTTGATCGGGGCTTGTGCGGACATGCGGACCTCTTCAGGGATGCGCGACGCGTTGATCGATCAGCAGCACATCGCCGAAGCGGACGGCCAGCAGGATCACAACGGGGCGGTCGATATGGTTGATCCGCGACAGGTCGGTGGCGTCGCGGATGTCGATGAAGCGGGTCTCGCCGCAAGGTTCGCTGTCCAGCATCGCGCGGATCTCGCGGCGCAGCGCGGTGAGGGTGACGCCTTCCGCCACCAGCTGCTGCGCGCGGTCGAGGGCGCGGCACAGCACCGGGGCGGCCGCCCGGTCCTGCGGGCTCAGGCGCAGATTGCGCGAGGACATGGCAAGCCCGTCAGCCTCGCGCACGGTGGGGACGGGGATGATTCGCACCGGCATGTCCAGATCGCCGACCATCTGCCGGATGATGGTCAGTTGCTGGTAGTCCTTCTCGCCGAAGGCGGCGGCATCGCAGCGGGTGATGTTGAACAGCTTGGTCACCACCGTGGTCACGCCGCGGAAATGGCCGGGGCGCAGCCGCCCGATCAGCATCCGCGACAGGGCCGTGGCCTCGACAATGGTCTGGGTGCCGGGGGGATAGATATCCCCTGCCGTGGGCAGGAAGGCGGCATCGACGCCCGCCTGCCGCAACAGCGCCAGGTCGTTTTCCTCGTTGCGGGGATATTTGTCGAGATCCTCGTTCGGACCGAATTGCGTCGGATTGACGAAGATCGATGTCACCAGCCGCCCGCCGCCCTGTGCCTTCAGCCAGTCGCGGGCGCGGGCGACCAATGTCATGTGCCCGTCATGCAATGCGCCCATTGTGGGCACCAGCGCGATGCGCTGCCCCTCGGCCCGCCACGCATCCGCGCATTCGCGCATGGCCTGCTTGCTGCGGCAAATCTGCATTATCCTGATCCTCCTCCCGAGGGATGGGGCCCAAATTAGCCTTTCGAGCGCGTTTAGCACAAGTGCTGCGATGCAGCATGTCGTTTTTTGCCGCCAATGGTCGGGCGGATGGGACCGTTCGGAATTTGCTCTGGCACTAACGGAGGAAATTCGGGCCAGAGGAGTCGCCAGCCATGAAAACGCATGTGAAGGTTCTTGTCGTCGGGGGCGGTGCGGTCGGATGCGGCATTGCCCTGCATCTGGCCCGCGCCGGGTGGGAGACGCTGCTGGTCGAGCGTGACGAGCTGACATCGGGCTCGACATGGCACGCCGCCGGGCTGCTGCCGCTGTTCAACATGGGCTACGCGACCAGCCATATCCATGATTATTCGGTCAAGCTTTATGCCGGGCTGGAGGCCGAGACGGGGCTGAATGCCGGTTTCACCCGTTGCGGCAACCTGCGCATGGCGCAGACGCAGGAGCGGATGGATGAATACATGCTCTATTCCTCGACCGCAGAGACGGTGGGGATCGAGCATGAATTTCTGACCCCCGCCCAGATCAAGGAACGCTGGCCGCTGGTCCGGACCGAGGATCTGAAGGGCGCGATCTTCCATCCCACCGATGGCTATATCAACCCCGCCGATGTGACCCAGGCCATGGCCAAGGGCGCGCGGATGGCGGGCTGCTCCATCGAGCGCAAGATCCAGGTGAACGGCTATCAATGGACCGGAACCGAATGGATCGTCACCTGCGAGAAGATGGGCGAGAAGGGCGGCAACCTGGTTCCCACCGGCGAATTGTTCGAGATCCGGGCCGAGCATGTGGTGACGGCGACCGGCAACCACGCGCAGCGCACCGCGCGGCTGCTGGGCATCAGGATACCTGCCATCCCGGTCGAGCATCAGTTCATCGTTACCGAAAAGGATCCGGCGCTGATCAAGTGGCGCGAAGAGGGCAATCCCGAGCATCCGGTCCTGCGCGACGCCGACGCCAAATGGTATGTGCGCGAGGAACGCGGCGGCTGGATCATGGGGCCATATGAGCGCAACGCCCCGGCGCGCTTCCTCTATGACGTGCCCGAGAGCTTCCGCGCCGACCTGTTCCCGCTGGACCTGGACCGGATCGAAGAGGAATACATGGCGATGATCCACCGGATTCCGACATCGGAAGAGGTGGGGCTGAAGGACGATTTCAACGGCCCGATCTGCTACACCCCGGATGGCAATCCGCTGGTCGGTCCCGCGCCGGGCCTGCGCAACATGTGGCTGGCCGAGGGCTTCAGCTTTGGCATCACCGCGGCGGGCGGCACCGGCCATTACCTGACGCAGATGATGACCGAAGGCGAGGCCGAGATCGACATGGCATCGCTGGACCCGCGCCGCTTCGGCCGCTGGATGACCACCGAATATGCCGCGCGCAAGAATGAAGAGGCCTATGATCACGTCTATATCCTGCATCATCCGGACGAAGAGCGCCCGGCCTGCCGCCCGTTGCGGACATCTCCGGCCTATGACCGGCAGAAGGCGCGCGGCGCGCAGTTCGGTGCAGTGAATGGCTGGGAGCGGCCCAATTATTTCGGCCCGCTGGATGCGCCGGAAGGGTTCGACCACGATTCGCGTAGCTTCCGCCGGGGCGGCTGGTGGGAGTATGCGCGCGCCGAGGCCGAGGCGATCCGGAACACGGCGGGCCTGATCGACGCGACGGCATTCGCCAAGCATGTCGTGACCGGGCCGGGCGCGACGGCGTTTCTTGACTGGCTGACCACCAACAAGCTGCCCAAGGTCGGGCGCATCAACCTGACCTATGCCCTGACCGAGGCGGGCACCACGCGCACCGAATACACCATCGTGCGGCGGGGCGAGAATGACTACTATCTGGTCTCGGCGGGCGCATGGGCGGATTACGATCAGGACAACCTGCTGAAATCGGCCGAAGATTTCATGGCCGCAGGCGGCGCGTTCGTCAGCATCCAGGACGTGACCACGCAATGGGGCGTGTTCGCCATCGCCGGCCCGTCCTCGCGCGATGTGCTGGCCGGGCTGATCCGCGATGCCGATCCGGAAACCGCCTTGTCGAACAAGCGTTTCCCATGGCTTTCAATGAGGCGGATCGAACTGGGCATGGTGCCGGTTCAGGCTATCCGGGTCGCCTATACCGGCGAATTGGGATGGGAACTGCATCACCCGATCGAGATGCAGAACCATCTGTTCGACCGGCTGATGGAGGCGGGCGAGCCCCTGGGGATGAAACTGGTCGGCGCGCGGGCGCAGAACTGGCTGCGGCAGGAGAAGTCCTATCGTGCCTTTGGCACCGAACTGGGCCGCGATGCCACTCCACTTGAAGCCGGGCTGGATCGCTTTGTCGATTTGTCCAAGGATTTCAAGGGCAAACCGGCGATGGAGGCAACGGGTATCCGTTCGAAATGCGTTACGCTGCTGATCGACGGGCCGGGAGACGCCGATCCCTGGGGCCGCGAGGCATTGTTCACCGATGGCGAGAAGATCGGGCGGCTGACCTCGGGCGGTTATTCGGTGGCGTTCGGCAAGCAGATCGGCATGGGCTATGTCCGTCCTGACCTGGCCGAACCGGGCACCCGGCTGAAGGTTAGGATGTTCCGCGAACTCTGGGACGCGGAGGTGGCCGAGGACAGCCCCTATGACCCGCAGAACGCCCGTATCCGCGTGGACGGGTAAAGGCGGGCAGGCGGCGGCGACGTGCTGCTGGCCGCCCTTTCGCCTTCCCCGGCCTCTGGCCCTTTGAATACCGGCCGCACGGTTTTGCAATACAAGAAAAGCCCGCCATCACTGGCGGGCCATTGTCATCCGACAATTAAGAGCATGACCTTGCGGGACCATCCTCGCATACGCGACCGTTACCGGCAAGGATATCCGTCACATGATGCGGGGCATATCCCGCCGATGTCGTCCTAGCTGTCGTCGTCGTCCGAAGCGACCGCAGCGACGACGCCCAGCAACAACAGGGCGGGAACGATCAGGCCAGCGTTCGAGGATGCCGGTTCCTCCTCGACGATCACGGGTGCTGGCTCGACAATGGGAGCGACATAGCCCCCCGCCAGCGCCGAAGATGCGGCCAGACCGAAAACTGTCGCCAAAGTGGTGAATTTAATCATCAATACGCTCCTTGCTTTTTACTTCCGCCATTGTAGGGCAGATTGCGTGAAGCTGTATACAGATATTGAGACATAGCTGTCTGGAAAGGCAAAAACATGCCGGACGCGATCATCCAATCGCATCTACTTCCCGGGGAAATGGAAGTTTTTGGAGCGGGCGATGAGATTCGAACTCACGACCCTAACCTTGGCAAGGTTATGCTCTACCCCTGAGCTACGCCCGCATCCTGTTCCGACGGCGCTTCGTTTCGCCTTCGGTGAGCGGTGATTTATGGGACTGAGCCGGGGGGTGCAAGGGGAAAATTTAATCTTCGGGCAGATTTTTGCGGCGGGTTCGGTAGAAATCGCTTTGCAGGCCGGGCCTTGTCAGTCAGCGTCGTTCCCGATCCGGCCAAGATGGGTATCGCGAAAGCCGGTCGCGGATTTCAGCCCATAACCCAAGGCCCGATCGCCGCCGATATGAGCCAGCCAGATCGCTCCGGCGGCGATCCAGGCCGGCTGTCCGCTCAACAGCCCCAGCAGTGCCAGGATCAGCCCGCAAGCATAAAGATGAAACGCGTTGTAGACCGCGGCACCGATGCGCGGCCCGGCCAGATAGCCCAGCATGGACAGATCGGGGGCCAGAAGCGCGATCGGCCAGAGCCAGAGCGGCCAACCCGGCTGCGTCGCCCCGGCAAGGGGCAGGGCGGCTGCAAGGACAAGCCCGCCCTCGATCCGCTGCCAGAGAACGGGTGTCACTCTGCCGCCCGGATGCGCGCCGGTTTCAGCATTGGCGCCAGGTAGCGCCCGGTATGGCTTTCCTCGGCTTCCGCCACGGTCTCGGGCGTGCCGGTCGCCACGATCCGCCCGCCGCCATCGCCGCCCTCGGGGCCGATATCGATGATCCAGTCGGCGGTCTTGATGACGTCCAGGTTATGCTCGATCACCACGACCGTATTGCCCTGTTCGACAAGGGAATGCAGCACTTCCAGCAGCTTACGCACATCCTCGAAATGCAGGCCGGTGGTCGGCTCGTCGAGGATATAGAGCGTGCGCCCGGTCGCACGCCGGCTGAGTTCCTTGGACAGCTTGACCCGCTGCGCCTCGCCGCCCGAGAGGGTCGTCGCCTGCTGGCCGACCTTGATATAGCCAAGCCCCACCTGCATCAGCGCGTCCATCTTTTCGCGGATCGAGGGAACGGCGGTAAAGAATTGCTGCGCATCCTCGACCGTCATGTCGAGAACATCGGCGATGCTCTTGCCCTTGAACTTGATCTCCAGCGTCTCGCGGTTATAGCGCGCGCCTTTGCAGGTTTCGCATTCGACATAGACATCGGGCAGGAAATGCATCTCGATCTTGATGACGCCGTCGCCCTGGCAGGCCTCGCAGCGGCCGCCCTTGACGTTGAAACTGAACCGTCCGGGCTTGTAACCGCGCGCCTTGGATTCAGGCAGACCGGCGAACCAGTCACGAATCGGGGTGAAGGCACCTGTATAGGTGGCGGGGTTCGAGCGTGGCGTGCGGCCAATGGGGCGCTGGTCGATATCGATGACCTTGTCCAGATGCTCCAGCCCCTTGATGGTTTCGCAGGGGGCGGGGGTCTGGCGCGCGCCGTTCAGCCGCAGCGAGGCGGTCTTGAACAGCGTCTCGATGGTCAGCGTCGATTTGCCGCCGCCCGAAACGCCGGTGACGCAGATGAACTTGCCCAGGGGAAATTCGGCGGTGACCTCTTTCAGGTTGTTGCCGGTGGCCTTGACCACCGTCACCGATTTGCCAGTGCCCTTGCGCCGCTCTGACGGGACGGCGATTTCGCGCGCGCCCGCCAGATACTGCCCCGTCAGGCTGGCCGGGTCGGCGGCGATCTGGTCGGGCGTGCCATGACTGACCACGGTGCCGCCATGCACACCGGCGCCGGGGCCCATGTCGAAAACGTAATCGGCATGGCGGATCGCATCCTCGTCATGCTCGACCACCAGCACCGAATTGCCCTGATCGCGCAGGTTCATCAGCGTTTTCAGCAGCCGGTCATTGTCGCGCTGATGCAAGCCGATCGAGGGTTCGTCCAGCACGTAAAGCACCCCGGTCAAACCGCTGCCGATCTGGCTGGCCAGGCGGATGCGCTGGCTTTCGCCGCCCGACAGCGTTCCCGCCGCCCGCGACAGGGTCAGGTAGTCGAGCCCGACATTCACGAGGAAGCCAAGCCTTTCGCGGATTTCCTTGAGGATCGCGGCGGCGATCTCGTTCTTCTGCTTCGACAGATGGTTCGGTGCATCCTCGACCCAGGCCAACGCCTCCTTGATCGACAGCTCGACCACCTGTCCGACATGATTGCCCGCGATCTTGACGGCCAGCGCCTCGGGTTTCAGGCGATAGCCGTTACAGGCGCCGCAGGGGCGGTTGTTCTGGTAGCGTTCGAACTCCTCGCGCACCCATTGCGAATCGGATTCGCGCAAGCGGCGCTCCATATTCGGGATGACCCCTTCGAAGGCCCGGGACACCTCGTAAACCCGTCCGGCATCATCGAAACGGAACTTGATCTGCTCATCGCCCGAGCCGAACAGGAACAGGCGCCGCACCTCCTCGGGCAGATCCGTCCACGGGGTCTTCTTGTCGAAGCCGTAATGCTTTGCCAGCGCGTTGATGGTCTGGGTCAGATAGGCCGATTTCGACTTGGCCCATGGCGCGATGGCTCCCTTGTCCACCGATAGCGAGGCATCGGGCACAACCAACCGTTCGTCGAAGAACAGCTCGACCCCAAGCCCGTCACAGACCGGACAGGCGCCGAAAGGGGCGTTGAAGGAAAACAGCCGCGGTTCGATTTCGGGGATGGTGAAGCCGCTGACGGGGCAGGCGAAATTCTCGCTGAAGGTGATCCGCTCGGGCTCACCCTCGGCCGGGGCGGTTTCCAGAACCGCAATCCCGTCGGCCAAATCCAGAGCGGTGCGCAGACTGTCGGCCAGTCGCGTCTCCAGCCCCTCGCGCACGACCAGCCGGTCCACGACGACGTCGATATCGTGGCGGAATTTCTTGTCGAGCGTGGGTGGCTCGTCCAGCTCAAAGAACTGCCCATCGACCTTGACGCGTTGGAAACCTTGTTTGCGAAGCTCCAGGAATTCCTTTTTGTATTCGCCCTTCCGGTCGCGCACGATCGGGGCCAGCAGATAGGCGCGGGTGCCTTCCTCCATCGCCATGATCCGGTCGACCATGTCCTGCACCTGCTGCGCCTCGATCGGCAGGCCGGTCGCGGGGGAATAGGGCGTGCCGGCGCGGGCAAAGAGCAGCCGCAGGTAATCGTAGATCTCGGTGACGGTCCCGACGGTCGAGCGGGGGTTCTTGGAGGTCGTCTTCTGCTCGATGGAAATCGCCGGGGACAGGCCGCTGATATGATCCATATCCGGCTTGCCCATCATGTCGAGGAACTGCCGCGCATAGGCCGACAGGCTTTCGACATAGCGCCGCTGCCCCTCGGCATAGACCGTATCGAAGGCGAGGCTGGATTTACCGCTGCCCGACAGCCCGGTGATTACCACCAGCTTGTCGCGCGGGATATCCATATCCACGCTTTTGAGATTATGCTCGCGCGCGCCGCGAACTTCGATGAACTTCTGTTCCATAAGGCGTGCCCCGACCGATCCGCTGCCAGACATAATGCCGGCCCCCGAAAAAGCAACCAGATCATGAGAACATAAAGGGAACGCAATCGCAAGCGGTGAAAATGTTTCGGCGGGTTGCTTTCAGGGATAAAGCAGTTTGCAGTTAGTCAGGTTCAGTTGCGACTTGCATCCTGCGATGGCCGGGGGCGCTGCCCGTCGCCGGCAGGTCTCTCGAACCGGTGGCGCGACCGGCCGGCGACCCCCGGGATATTTGCATGAAGAAGAAGTGAGCCGGGATGAATTCGATCAGGCGCAAACTGCTCTAGTCAGGCGGAAAGGCGAATGCCGGCATTACCGAGGCATCATTCCCGGCCTGCACCGCCATTCCTGCGGGATCGTGCGAATCGCGATGCTGCGGCGGCTGTCAGCAGGATCAGCGCCAGCAGGACAACCGGTGCCGGACCCCAGCTTGCCCACCTCGTCGGGGGCAGGGCTCCGGGCAGCTTTGCGTCGATCTTGCCCGATTCGCCCAGGGGCAGGCTCTGGCGGATATCGCCATGCGCGTCGATCACCGCGCTGACGCCCGTATTGGCGGCGCGGATCAGCGGCAGGCCGGTCTCGATGGCACGCAGGCGGGCTTGCGCCAGATGCTGATAGGGGCCGGAAAACTTGCCGAACCAGCCGTCATTGGTGATCTGCAGCAGCCAGCCGGGACGGTTGTCCAGCCCGCGCATATGCTGTGGAAAGATCGCCTCGTAACAGATCAGCGGCTGGAAGGCGGGCAGGCCGGGCAGGGTGGTGACTTGCGGTCCGGGACCGGCGGAATAGCCGTTGCCCTGCTGGGCCGCGAAAGCGCCGATTCCAAGACGCGCCAACTCGTCCCCCCAGGGGACATATTCGCCGAAGGGAACAAGATGGAACTTGTCATAGATCGAGATCACCTCTCCGCCGGGCGCCACGGCGGCAAGGCTGTTGTAATAGCGGCTGCCCTCTTGCCGCTGGATACCCATGACAAGTGGGGCATCGGCGGCCCGCGACATGGCGGGTAGGATATCCCCGGCATCGTTCAGCAGGAAATTCACCGCCGTTTCCGGCCAGATGACCAGATCCCGGGGACCGGGTTCGGCGGAGAGGTCAAGAAGACGCCGGAAAAACACGCCGGACCATTCCGGGTCCCATTTCAGGCGCTGCTCGGCATTGGGCTGAACGATACGCAGGCGCAGCCCGGTGTCGGGCGGAAGAGGCTGGGCCTGTCGCGCAAGACCCGCGGCCCAGCCCGATCCGACAAGCAGGATCGACAGCACCACCCCCGGCAAGGCGCCGATCACCGGGTTGCCGGAGGAACGCCAGAGCAGGGCGGGCAGGGCGGCCGCGATCAGGGTCAGGGCGCTGAGCCCGATGGCGCCGGTCCATGCGGCGGTCTGCGCGATCGGGGTGCCGATCCAGACATGACCGGTCAGCGCCCATGGCAGGCCGGTAAAGATCCAGCCGCGCAGCCAGTCCGACAGGATAAGCGCGGAGACAATCCCCATGGTCCGTGCCCGGGGGGCGGGGCAAAGGCGCGATGCGATCCAGACCGGTAGCGCCCAGAACAGCCCGCCGCCCAAGGCCATCAGGATCAGCGCGAAGGGCGCCATCCAGCCATAGATCTCGGGCTCGACCAGGAAAGGCTCGACGATCCAGACAAGGGCGAGGGCGAACCAGCCGACCCCGCCCGCGAGCGCGTGCCGGAAACTGGCCCCCGCCGTGCCCGCGCGCGAGATACGCCAGATCAGCAGCGAAAGCGTCACCAGCGTGATGCCCCAGATGCTGAAAGGGGCAAGGCCAAGCGCGGCCAATGCCCCCAATACGAGGTCGGGCAGGAGATGGATCAGCGAGCGGCGGCGAGGCACGTCCGCCAGTGGGAGCCTATGGGCGCGACGAATCGCGGACATGCCGTATCACGAGTCAGAGCTATCGGCGGTTTCGGACGGTGCGGGTTGGTCCTTGCCGCTTTCGGCCACTGTCTCCTCCGTCTTCTTGCGCCGGCTGCGCGTTGTCTTGGGCTTTGGCGTCTCGGCGTCCGTCTTGCTTTCCGGCCCGGATTTGGACGCGTCCGCATCGTCCGATTTCTTGCGGCGCGTGCTGCGCTTAGGTTTTGGCGCTTCTTCTGTGGTTTCGGCCGCTTTTTCTTCGGTCTTGGCCTTGCTGCTGCGCGAACGTGTCTTGCGCGGCTTGGGCTTTTCTGCGGCGGGGGCGGCACTTTCGGACGCTTCCACCATTTCCGGGGCCTTGGCCGTTTCCGGGGTCTCGGATTTCTTGCGGCGCGTGCGCTTGGGTTTCGCCGGAGTGGATTCCACGGCGCCTTGTGCCGCCTGATCCTCTGCTATGGCCTCTTCGGAAGCCGTTTCCACGGCAGCCGGGTTTTCTTCCGCCTTCTGCCCGGTCTTCGCCGGATCTGCGGATTTCGACGATTTGCGGCTGCGGCGCTTGGATTTCGCGGGCGCCTCTGCCGGTTTTTCCTCGACCTGCTGTTCGACCGTTTCGGGCACGTCGTCACCGTCGACCGAGGCACTGTCCGTGGCCGAACGCAGGCTGACCAGCATGAATTGGGGAACATGGTTTCCCATGCCGATCACAGCCGGACCACGATCTTCTCCGCGTCCGCGGCGGCGGTCGTCGCGCCGCTGGCTGCTGCGCTCCGGTTTCGACGCCTCGGTTTCGGCAGGACCGTGACGGTCGCTTGACGGGCGGCTTTCGGTCTTGTCCTGTAAACGATCCTTGTCATGCGCGCGGTCATCATCGCGGCGGCTGCTGCGACGGCGCGAGCTGCCACGGCTGTCCTTGCGATCGTCGCGGGATGCGGAACGCGACTCGTCGGAAGGAGAGAAACCTTCCGGCAGAGGGGCGCGCGGCAGGCTCTGTTTCAGCAGCGTCTCGATGGCCGAGAGATATTTGTCATCCGCTGGCGTGCCGATGCTGATCGCGATGCCCTTGCGGCCCGCCCGCCCGGTGCGGCCGATACGGTGGACATAGTCCTCGGCATGGCTGGGCAGATCGAAATTGATGACATGGCTGACAGCGGGGATGTCCAGCCCCCGAGCGGCGACATCCGAGGCGACCAGCAGCTTCAGGCTGCCGTCCCGGAAACCATCCAGTGTCCGGGTCCGGTGGCTCTGGTCCAGGTCGCCATGGATGGGCGCGGCATCATAGCCGTATTTCTTCAGCGATTTTGCGACGATATCCACATCCGTCTTGCGGTTGCAGAAGATGATCGCATTGGTCAGCGCCTCGCCCTCGGCATCGATCAGCGCGCGCAGAAGCTCGCGTTTCTGCTTGACGGCCTGATCCCGGCGGGAGGGGGCGATCTCGACCAGCCGCTGCGTGATGGTTTCGCTGGCGGTGGCCTGCCGCGCAACCTCGATCCGCTCGGGGGCGTGCAGGAAGGTATTGGTGATCCGCTCGATCTCGGGCGCCATGGTTGCGCTGAAGAACAGCGTCTGGCGGGTGAAGGGGGTCAGCTGGAAGATCCGCTCGATATCGGGGATGAAACCCATGTCCAGCATCCGGTCGGCCTCGTCCACGACCATGATCTGCACACCGGTAAGCAACAGCTTGCCGCGCTCGAAATGATCCAGCAGGCGGCCGGGCGTGGCGATCAGCACATCGACGCCGCGATCGATCAGCTTGTCCTGCTCGCCGAAGGAGACGCCGCCGATGAGCAGCGCCTTGGTCAGCCGCGTATGCTTGGCGTAGATGTCGAAATTCTCGGCCACCTGCGCCGCCAGTTCCCGCGTCGGGCAGAGCACAAGGCTGCGGGGCATCCGCGCCCGCGCCCGCCCGCGCCCCAGCAGCGTGATCATCGGCAGGGTGAAACTGGCCGTTTTACCAGTGCCGGTCTGGGCGATACCCAACACGTCGCGCCCCTCCAGCGCTGGCGGGATCGCACCCTGCTGGATGGGGGTGGGGTTGTCGTAACCCGCCTCGGCGATCGCCTTGAGAACCTTGGGGTCAAGCTTCAGGTCGGAAAATTTCGTCATCAGGGACTTTCTGCAAGATGCCGCGCGAATATCGCGCGATGCGTTCCATGCCGCGCGCCCGGATGGCGCTTGGCGGCTTTCATGGGACGCATATCCGCACGCCCCTTCGGTCGGCCCGCCGGATGCGGGCAGGCACTCGCTAGACCAAACCGGCTGCAACGTCAATCTTTGACAAGGGAAATGCCTGTATTCGGATATGCTTGCGGAACTCTGGCCGGGAATGCAGGTTCCACGACAGGAGCAGCGGCAAGGGGACAGGGATGGCAACCGAGATGACTGGCGGGATCAGCCCGATGCAGGCCTTCGCCATGGTGGGCGTGGCGGGTGTGGCGGCACAGTGGCTCGCATGGCGCTTCAGGCTTCCGGCTATCGTGCTGATGCTGGCGGCGGGGCTGGTGCTGGGACCGGTCACGGGACTTTTCGTGCCGGTGCGTGACCTGGGCGCGATCATTCAGCCGATGATCGCGCTGGCGGTGGCGGTGATCCTGTTCGAGGGCGGGCTGACGCTCAGTTTCAAGAAGCTGGCCGATGCGCGCCCCGCCGTGCGGCGGCTGGTCTATATCGGCGCCCCGCTCGGCTGGATCTTCTCGTCGCTGGCGCTGGTCTTCGGCGCCGGACTGGGATGGGAGGCCGCCATCGTCTTCGGCGGTATCATGATTGTCACCGGCCCGACGGTCATCGGGCCGTTGCTGCGTCAGGCCAAGCTGACCTCGCGGCCGGCTCAGGTGCTGCAATGGGAAGGCATCGTCAACGATCCGATCGGCGCGCTGGCCGCGGTGCTGGCGCTTGAAATCGTGCTGATCCGCAATACCGGCCTTGGATGGGGCGCCGCCCTCGGGCAACTGGTTGTCGGCGTCGGCCTGGCGGTGCTGATCGGCGGGCTGGCCGGTTACGCGATCGTGCAGGCTTTCCGCCGGGGCTGGGTGCCGGAATACATGAAGGTGCCGCTTTTGTTCGTCGCGGTGCTGGCGGTATTCGCGGTCTCCGACAGCCTGCTGCATGAAAGCGGCCTGCTGGCCGTGACGGTGATGGGGCTGGTGATCGCCAATGCCGACCTGCCCAGCTATCACGAGCTTTACCGCTTCAAGGAACATGCGACGATCCTGCTGGTCTCTGGCGTGTTCATCCTGATGGGGGCGGGGATCGAGTTCGAGACGCTGGCGCAGCTGAACTGGTGGCGGGCGGGGCTGTTCGTGGCGCTGGTGGTGCTGGTGGCGCGTCCGCTGACGGTGCTGGTCTCGCTGATCGGGACCAACCTGCCGATGAAAGAGCGGATGCTGATCGCCTTTACCGGCCCGCGCGGGGTGGTGCTGGTCGCGGTTTCGGGCGTATTCGCCGAAAGGCTGGTGGCCGAGGGCGTCGCCGATGGCGCACTGGTTGCTCCGTTGGCCTTCGTGCTGGTCCTGACCACGGTGGTGCTGCACGGCTTCACGCTGGCACCATTCGCGAGGCGGCTGGACCTGTCCTCGGGCCAGAAACCGGGCTTGCTGATCGTCGGCGGCTCGCAATTCGCCACCGGGCTGGCGACGGCTTTGCAAAAGGCCGAGGTCGATGTGCTGATCACCGATCCGAACCGCGATCACCTGCGCAGCGCCCGGGCCGCCGGATTGCCGGTTTTCTACGGCGATATCCTGGGCGAAGCGGCCGAGCACAATGTCGAGTTCATCGCTTATAGTGGCATTCTCGCGGCCTCGGACAACGACGCCTACAACACGCTGGTCGCCACCGATCTGGGGCCGGAATTCGGGCGCGAATCGATCTGGCAGCTTGCCCGTCACAAGGAGGCGCGCGCCCGCCATGCCCTGCCCAGCCAACTTGGAGGACGGGCGGTCAACGGCAACCGCACATTGGCGGAATACCTGGAATTGCTGGCCGGGGGCTGGATTTTCCGCACCACCCGGCTGACCGGCGAATATCGCCTTGAAGACTGGCGGCGGGCACGCGAGACCGCCATTCCGCTGGCCGTCGTCTCCAACCGGCAGCTGTGGTTCGTGGGCAGCGAAGACGACCTGGTGGATCGTCCCGATGCGCGTATCATCTCGCTCCTGCCGCCCGAGGCCGCAGAGCAGATCGCGCGTGAAAACGAAGCGCGGGAAGCGGCGAAGGAGCAGGCGAAGGCCGAAGCCGAGGCGGTCAGGCGCGGCGAGGGCAATGGCAGCGTGACGAAAGAGGCGTAATGCGGCCGCCGCGGGGCGTGAACGGCCTATAGCGGCCCCGTCTGCCAGAGCCGGATCTTCAGCCCGCCATGTGCCACGACCGGCCCCGGCGCCCGCCAGGTCAGCCCGGTCGCCTTGGCCAGTCCGGCATCGCTGGTCACGATTCCCACGCGCCAGCCCCTGAACCGTTCCCGGAACACCTCTCCCATCGCCGCATGCAAGCCGTAAAGCGGCCCCTTGTTGCCGATCCGTGCGCCATAGGGCGGATTCACGATCACGATGCCCGGCGGGCAATCGGGGCATTCCAGGTCGCTGATCTGGCATTGTTCGAACCGGGTGCAGCCCGTTATTCCGGCACGCTCGGCATTGGCGACGCTCATCCGCACCGCCCCCGCATCCCGGTCGCTGCCGAAGAATTGCGGCACGGCGGAACGCGGCTCCACGGCCTTCCGCATCCTGTCCCATTCCGCCCGATCGAAACTCGCAAGCTGCTCGAATGCGAAACGGCGCGAGCGGCCCGGCGCCATGCCCGCCGCGATCTCCGCCGCCTCGATCACGAAGGTTCCCGAGCCGCACATCGGGTCCAGCACCGGCTGGCTACCGTCATATCCCATCTCGCGCAGGAACATCGCGGCCATGGTTTCACGCATCGGGGCCTTGGCGACGGCTTCCTTGTGGCCGCGCTTGTGCAGTGATTCGCCGGTCGTATCGAGGCTAATCGTGACCAGATCGTCCTCGATCCTGACCTTGACCACCATTGCCGCGTCCGGCGTGATCTCGGCCCCCAGCTCTTCGTGCAGGGCCCGCTCGATCCGCTGTTTCGCCGCGCCCGCATGGTAAATGCGCGAGGCACGGCAGGTCGCCTCCACCCGGATGGAAAGATCGGGACGCAGCACCTCTTCCCACGGGAATTTGCGCGCCCGCTTGTCAAGCTGTGCCAGGTGCAGCGCCCGGAAACTGCCGATACGCGCCAGGACACGGGTCGCGCCCCGCAGCATCAGGTTCGCCCGCCACACGTCCCGCCAACTCCCGCGAATGGTCAGGCCGCCGGGCTGCGTCTCGGGCATCCAGCCCAGTTCGCGCAGTTCGGCCGCAAGGGGCTGTTCGAGCCCGGGTGTGGCAACCAGGAATATATCGAAAGGATCATCGCTCATCGCGCAGCCCTAACCCAAGCCGCGCGCATTGGCGAGAAGGTCAGCGCCCGATCCGGCGAAGAATCCGCATGGCCTGCCTTGTCCGCTTGTTGTTCACGCCCGCTCTCTTGCCGGGCCCGGAGCGCTTCCTGCCGGATTTCGAGGCCGCGCGGATTCCCTTGTTGATACCCCAATTCATCAGGCGGCGCGTCACCAGTCGGGCGAACATGTTGATAAGCTGGTTGGCGTTCATCTCGATCTCCCCATCGCGTTCCAGGGCATTCCCGGAAACGCTTCAGTCATTCTCGAACAGGTCCTCCGCGGGATCGTCACTTTCAATGTCGTCATCCTCGTCGCGTTCGACAAGGGGCATGGTCATCGCCTCTCCGGGCGGGCGGGACTCGAGCAGCCCCGCCGCCCGCAATTCCGAGAGCCCCGGCAGGTCACGCGCGGATTCCAGCCCGAAATGATCCAGGAAAGCCTCGGTGACGACAAAGGTCGCGGGGCGGCCCGGGGTCATCCGGCGGCGGCCCATCCGCACCCATTCCATCTCGATCAGCTGGTCCAGCGTGCCGCGGCTGACCGCCACGCCCCGGATTTCCTCGATCTCGGCGCGGGTGACGGGCTGATGATAGGCGATGATCGCCAGGGTCTCGATGGCAGCGCGCGACATCTTGCGCTGCTCGACCGTCTCGGCCTGCATCAGGAAACCAAGGTCGGATGCGGTGCGGAAGGCGTAACCGTCGCCGATCCGCTCCAGCGTGATGCCGCGCCCATCGTAGCGGCGGCGCAAGGCTGCGACCGCTTCGGCCGGGTCGCAGCCCATGGGCAGCCGCTGTGCCAGTTCGCGAATGCTGACGGGTGAAACGGCGGCGAAAAGCACCGCCTCGACCATCCTTTCCTGCTGCTCCATTGGCGGAGGCGGGAAATCGGGCGAATTGGCGGCCTCTGTGGGCGGCGGGGCATCGGGGTCGTCGTCGGTCAATTCGGTCACGTCGGCCTGCGTCGAATGGTGATCGGTGCGAAAGCATCCTTTTGCCGTATCTCCAGCTTGCCCTCCCTTGCAAGCTCCAGCGAGGCGGCGAAGGTGGCGGCGGTGGCGGAACGGCGGCGCGCGCCCTGTCCCTCCCAGCCATCGGGCAGGAAATCCGACAGATCCGTCCAATCGCCAACAAAGCCGATCATCCGGCGAATGCGTTCCAGCGCCTGCTCCATGGTGAAGACGTCCTGCCGGTCGAAGGCATAGGGGCGGAACTCGTCGCGGGTCTTGAGCCGCGCATAGGCGCGCATCAGGTCGATCAGCCCGGCCTGCCATTCGGTCCGCCGCTTGCGCGTCACCGTCTCGGGGGCGCCGCGCTGAAAGCGGCTGATGCCGAGCCTGTCGCGCCCCATCAGCCGCGCGGCTGCCTGCCGCATGGCGTCCAGCCGTTCCAGCTGAAAGGCGAGATGCGCCGCCATGTCCTCGGCGCTCGGCCCTTCGGCCTCGGGATCAGGGGGCAGTAGCAGGCGCGATTTCAGAAAGGCCAGCCATGCCGCCATGACCAGGTAATCGGCGGCCAGTTCGATCCGCAGGGCACGGGCCTGCTCGACGAAAACCAGATACTGCTCGGCCAGATGCAGGACCGAGATCTTCATCAGGTCGACCTTTTGCGTCCGCGCCAGCGTCAGCAGCAGGTCAAGCGGCCCCTCGTAACCATCGACATCAACGATCAACGCCTCTTCGGCGCGGCGCTCTGCCACCGCCTCGGCGTCGAAGGAATCGGTTACAGGCCCATCGGGGACGGGCTTGAGATAGGGCACGGTCTTGACAGGCTTGGCCATGGCAGCCCCCGCTTGCGGTCAGAGCGACAGAGTCCGCCCTTGGCGGCACGGAGTCAAGCGGCGCCTGCTCCGGGCACCAATGCGCGATACTCGGCCATCAGCGCATCAAGATCGGCGGGCCTTGGCGGTTGTCGCATTGCCAGCGCGGCATCGGCGCGGCGCTGCGCCTCGGGTGACATGGCGCCGGCGGCGGCCACGACGGGCTCCATCGTGCTGATATCGCCATTGCAATGCAGCACCAGATCGCAGCCCGCCGCGATCGAGGCGGCGGCGCGTTCGGGCTCGGTCCCCGACAGGGCGTTCATGCCGATGTCATCCGTTACCAGCAGCCCGTCGAAGCCGATCCGTTCGCGGATGATCGAGACCATCCGGGAAGAAGCCGTTGCCGGTGCCTCGTCCAGCGCGGCAAAGCGGATATGCCCGGTCATTCCCATCGGCAGATCCTTCAGCGCCCGGAACGGCGCGAAATCCAGCGCGTTCAACTCCTCTTCGCTGGCGGTCACGGTCGGCAGGTCGTGATGACTGTCGGCCACGGCGCGGCCATGGCCCGGCATATGTTTGACGATCGGCAGAACGCCCGCCGCCAGCAATCCATCGGCTGCCGCCCGGCCCAGTTCGGCCACCCGGGCAGGATCGGTGCCGAAACAGCGGTTGCGCAGGAATGGATGGGTATCGGCCTGCGCCACGTCCAGCGCGGGCGCGCAATCGGAATCGATGCCGGCGTCGTGCAGCTCCGCCCCGATCAGGCGATAACGCAGCCACATCGCGCGCGCCCCCGCCTCCGCCTGATCGAGCGGTGCGGGCCATTCGCGCCAATGCGGGGCGCGCAGGCGCTGCACCCGTCCGCCTTCCTGATCGACGGTCACGACGGCGTCTCGGCCCACCGCGTCGCGCAGGTCTCCGGTCAGGCGGCGGAGCTGCTCGGGGTTATCGACATTGCGGGCGAATAGGATGAAGCCCCACGGATCGGCCGAGCGGAAGAAATCCCGCTCATCCGGTGTGAGGCTGATCCCGGCGATGCCGCCGAGGATCGTGGCGCTGCTGCTCACTGCGTGGCGAGGGCGATACAGTCGGTACCGCCCGCCTTCATCGCGGCGCAGAAGTTCTGGGCGTCCGACTTGTCGTCAAAGCCTGCCACCCGCAGTCTCCAGAAGGTGCGGCCATTCGACTCATGCTGCTGGATCACCTGTCCCTTGCCCGAAAAGAGCGAGCCGAACTTGCCCGAGAGGCGGCTCCATTCGCTTTTCGCGATGGCATCGCTGTCGAACGCGCCAAGCTGGACCACGGGACCGCCCGAGGCAACCTGAACCGGCGCGGGTTCGGGCTCGGAAGCTTCGGCTGCGGACGGGGCAGGGCGCGCGGCGGGTGCCTCGACGGCTGCGGTGACGGTGGCGGGTTCGCTCGCAGGCGCCTCGCTTTCGGCAGGGGCCGGAGTTGCGACAGAGGCCGTGCTCGGACGCCTTGCCGGCCGCACCGAACTGGCCAGCGCACCGGCATCACGGGTCGATTGGGCCTCTACCAATGCGGCGGTAATCGCGGCGGCCTGTGCGGGCACACCATTCTCGTCCGTAACCACCTCGTTGACGGGACCTTCGCTGGCCGGTGCATCGACGATCTCGGCGCTTGCGACCGCGTTTTCCGCGGCGGCATGCACAGCGGCTGCGGCGGCCTCGGCCTCGGCGCGTTTGCGCATTTCGCTATCCGAAAGCGGCTGGACAGGCTCTCCGTCGAAGCTGAGCGGGACCTCGGATTGATGCGAGGGCTCACGAGCGGTAATGCCGAACTCGCCCATCGCCACATCCTCGTCGGTCAGGCCGACCACGGCAGGGGCGATGGCCACCTGGTCGATCGGGGCCGGTTCCGCGCCCTCGGCGACATCGTTGACGGCATAGCCGGTATAGCTGGACAACTCGCCACCCGGATCCTCGGGGGTGGTGCGTGCCTCGCCTTCGACGGCGTGGATAACCGGCACGCCCGAGACGTCGCGCGACACCAGCTGCCATCCCCAGACCATCAACCCGATCATCAGCGCGACCGACGCCAATGCACCCAGGTAATGGGTCAGGCGCGCAAGCCGCGTCGTGAGGCTTTCGGTGCCGTCGGGATCGGCCGCAAAGCGAACGTCGTCCGGATCGGCCGCCTCGTCATCCCAACTGTTCTGATCATACGCAAATTCGCGCCGCACCTTGTGCCGCGAGAAAACATATCCGCCTTCGCGGAAATCCATCACTGCCATAGCCTGCCTGCCTGCCGGTTGATCCGGCTTAACGGTTACCTGCTCGTTTCATGCCGGCAGGGGCGCATCTTGAATCAGCGCATTTCCTCTGCCGGTGTGACACCCAAGATACCCAACCCGGATGAAATGACAACGCCAACAGCCCGGACAAGCGCGATTTTTGCCTGAGACGTGGCGGAGTCACCATCCTGCACAAAGCGCAGGCTGGTGTCGTCATTGCCGCGATTCCACAGCGAATGCAGGTCCGAGGCAAGCTCATAAAGGAAAAATGCGACGCGATGCGGCTCATGCGCGCGAGCGGCATGCTCGACAATGCGTGGCCATTCGGCAACTTTTTTGGCCAAGTCAAGCTCGGCGGCATGCGAAATCCGCGAAAGATCGGCGGATAACAGCGCGTCGTCCGAGACGTCGATTCCCGCTTCCCGCGCCCGGCGCAGGACCGAGTGGACCCGCGCGCTGGCATATTGCACATACCAGACGGGATTGTCCTTGGACTGTTCCAGCACGCGCGAGAAGTCGAAATCCAGGGCCGCGTCGTTCTTGCGGGTCAGCATGATGAAGCGGGTCACGTCGGCGCCCGCCTCCTCGACCACGTCGCGCAGGGTGACGAAGGTTCCGGCACGCTTGGACATCTTGAAGGGCTCGCCGTTCCTGAACAGCTTCACAAGCTGGATCAGCTTGACGTCCAGCGGCACGCGCCCGTTCGACAACGCCTTCACCGCCGCGTTCATCCGCTTGACATAACCGCCGTGATCGGCGCCCAGAACATCGATGAGCTGATCGAAGCCGCGCTCGATCTTGTCCCAGTGATAGGCGATATCGGGGGCGAAATAGGTCCAGGCGCCATCGGATTTCTGGATCGGGCGGTCGGAATCGTCGCCATGCGCGGACGAGCGGAACAGGGTCTGCTCGCGCGCCTCCCAGTCCTCGGGCAGCTTGCCCTTGGGCGGCTCCAGCACGCCGCGATAGATCAGACCCATGCCTTTCAGCCGTTCGATCGCCGCCTCGATCTTGCCGGTGCCGTAAAGCGCCTTTTCGCTGGAATAGACATCCATGCGCACGCCGAGTGCCGCCAGATCGGCGCGGATCACCTCCATCATCGCCTCGGTGGCGAACTCACGGATCTCGGTCAGCCATTCCGATTCCGGCTTGTCCAGCAGGCTGTCGCCGTATTTCGCCTTGAGCGCCTCTCCGACCGGAATCAGGTAATCGCCGGGATAAAGCCCTTCGCTGATCGCCGGCTCCAGCCCGTTGGCCTCGCGGTAGCGCTCATAGGCCGAGCGCGCCAGCACATCCACCTGCGCGCCGCCGTCGTTGATATAGTATTCGCGGGTCACCTCATGGCCCGAGAAATCCAGCAGGTTGGCCAGCGCATCGCCGAACACCGCGCCCCGGACATGGCCGACATGCATCGGGCCGGTGGGATTGGCGCTGACGAATTCGACATTGACCCTGGCTCCGGCGCCGATCTGCGAGCGCCCGAAATCGCCGCCCTGGCGAATGGCATCCTGCAGCACACCGCGCCAGACATCCGGGGCCAGACGCAGGTTCAGAAAGCCCGGCCCGGCGACCTCGGCGCCGGAAATGCGCGGATCGGTCAGTCTTGCGGCCAGCCTGTCGGCGATGTCGCGCGGTTTCATCCCGGCGGGCTTGGCCAGCACCATGGCGGCATTGGTCGCCATGTCGCCATGCGCCGGATCCCGTGGGGGCTCGACGGCCACATTCGCGTAATCCAGGCCGGCGGGGAGTTCCCCCGCCTGTGCCATCTGCTCCAGCGCCGCGACGACGATGCCGCGAAGATCGGTGAAAAGGTTCATTTTCGGCTTCCTGACTGATCAGGGCGGGTTAAACCCTGTGACCGGGGAAGGTCAACCATGCAGGTCAAGACGAAGGTTCACGCGACGCCCGGGGGGCGCTGCCCCCATCCGGCTGCGCCGGATTCCCCCGAGGTATTTGGACAAAGAAGAAAGGGCATACGGTCCCGCGGTGAAACGGGGGCCGCGCGGCCTGAATCAATCCCGGTGCATCAGCCGGTGCACCGCCCAACGGGCCGCATCCGCAACTGCCTCGTCGGGATCGTCAACAAGCCGCCGTGCGGTATCCGCCAGCCGGGATTTTCCCGAGTTTCCTATTGCGTAAAGGACGTTGCGGACAAGGCGGTCGCGTCCGATGCGCTTGATCGGGCTGCCGGAAAAGCGTGCCCGGAAACCGGCATCGTCCAGCGCGGCCAGCTCTTCCAGGGGGGGCGCATCCACGATGCCGCGATATCGCATCTCGGTTCCCGCCTGAGCGAACTTGTTCCAGGGGCAGGCGGCAAGGCAGTCATCGCAGCCATAAATCCGATTGCCCATCAACGCGCGCAGCTCGGGATCGACCGGCCCCTTGTGCTCGATCGTCAGGTAAGAGATGCAGCGCCGTGCATCCAGCTGGAATGGCCGGGGAAATGCATTTGTCGGGCAGATGTCCAGGCAGGCACGGCAGGACCCGCAATGCTCTGTCTCGGGCTTGTCGAGGGGCAGTTCCAGCGTCGTGAAGATCGCCCCCAGGAAGAACCAGCTTCCCAGATCCCGCGACAGCAGATTGGTATGCTTGCCCTGCCATCCCAGTCCCGCCGCCTCGGCCAGCGGCTTTTCCATCACCGGGGCGGTATCTACGAAAACCTTGATCTCATGGCCCGGTTCACGCTCCAGCAGCCATCGTCCCAACCGTTTGAGCCGTTTCTTGACGAGATCATGATAATCCCGCCCATGCGCATAGACGCTGATCGCCGCCCGGTCCCTTTGACGCAGGGCCTGCAATGGATCGTGATCCGGCGTATAAAGCTCTGCCAGCATGATCACCGAGCGTGCCTCGGGCCAGAGCGCAGCCGGGTTGCCACGCCAATGCGTGCGCTCGGCCATCCAGTCCATCTGCCCATGCCGGCCCGCCGCGAGGAACGCCCGCAATCTCTCGGCGATCCGGGGCACCGCACCCGGGGAGGTGACACGCATCCTCGCAAATCCGATCGCCTCTGCTTCGGCGGCCAGCGCATTCCTGATCGTGGTCTTCATGCCGTTCTCCCGGGCGGGGCGGGGGCAGGCTGCCCCCACCAGGGCAAGCCTGGCGCAGGATCAATAGGGCAGGCCATGATCCTTGTGCAGCAGGTCGATGGCCTTGCACAGATCGTCGGGCAGGGTCTTGCCGAAACCCGCGATCATGTGGTCGAGCTGCGGGACACTGGTTGCCCCGACGATCGGAACATTCCTGAAGGGCCGCGTCAACTGCCATGCGATTGCCATGTGGATCGGGTCCCAGCCATGTCCCGCAGCCAGTTCGTGATAAGCCTCGACCGCCGCCAGCGCCAGCGGGGTCTTGCGCCCGCCCAACGCGCCCGGCCCGCCATTCGCCCGGTCGACCGCCGCGCGGCTGCCCTCGGGCATGGCGTTATCCTGATACTTGCCGGTCAGAAGTCCCGCCGCAAGGGGCGAATAGGCAAGCAACGTCACCTCTTCGGCATTCGCGGTTTCGGCCAGGTCGGTATCATAGAGCCGGTAGAGCAGCGAATATTCGTTCTGGATCGCGGCGACGCGCGGCCCGCCCGTCCGGTCTGCCATGTCGCACCAGCGGGTCAGCCCCCATGCGGTCTCGTTCGACAGGCCGAAAGCGCGCAGCTTGCCGGATTTGACGGCATCGGCCATGGCCTCCAGCACATCGGCCATATGATCCAGCACCTGCTGTTTCGAGCGGCCCGAGGAATCGTAGCTCCAGTTCTGGCGAAACGCCCAGGTGCCACGGACCGGCCAATGCAGTTGATAAAGGTCGATCCGGTCGGTCCGCAGCCGCCGCAGCGAGGCGTCGATGGTTTGCCTGACGATGGCGCCGTCATAGGGCTGGCCATCGCGAAGCGTCTGGCTTGGGCCGGTGACCTTGGTCGCGATCTCGACCCGGTCGCGATTGCCGGGTTTCGACAGCCAGCGGCCCAGGATTTCCTCTGATTTCCCGATGGTTTCGCGCCGCACCGGGTTGACCGGATACATTTCGGCGCAGTCCATGAATGTCACGCCGGCATTCACTGCGCGGTCCATCTGGGCATGGGCATCCGCTTCGCTCGTCTGGTTTCCGAATGTCATGGTGCCCAGGCAGATCTCGCTGACCTCGACATCGCTACCGCCAAGTTTCACACGTTTCATCGCTGCCTCTGTTCTGCGCGCTCCGCGCGGCAGGCTAGGGATAACGGCAGGGGATACAACCCTTTTTCAGCCCAGATGGCGCAGCCGGTCCAGTGCGCCCTGCAGGATATAGCCCGCCGCGACCTGGTCGATCACCTCCGAGCGGCGCTTGCGCGACGTGTCGGCCTCGAGAAGCGCGCGTTCGGCGGCGACCGTGGACAGGCGCTCGTCCCAGAAGCCGATGGGCAGATCGGTCAGGCGCGACAGGTTGCGCGCAAAGGCCCGGGTCGATTGCGCGCGCGGTCCTTCGGTTCCGTCCATGTTGCGCGGCAGGCCGAGGATCAGCCCGGTGATCCGCCTTTCGTTCAAAATCGCCAGAAGGTCGGCGGCGTCCAGCGTGAATTTCCGCCGCCGGATCACCTTGAGCGGAGAGGCGATCTGCCGCATCCCGTCGCTGACCGCGACCCCGATGGTCTTGGTGCCCAGATCGAGCCCGGCCAAGGCGCCCATCCGGGGCAGGACGGCCGCCAGATCGGCGATATCTTCATGGATCATTCGATCAATCCCGCCTTTTCCGCCGCCGCCCTGATTGGCGCGATCGCCTCGGGCGTGGCACCAAAGCGCTGCTGCGCCTCGTTCCAGATCGCGCGGGCCCGGTCGGTCTGCCCCAGAACCGCCAGCGACCCGATCAGCCGCGCCCATTCCTCGGGCGAGCCGCCTTCCGTCGCAAGCCGCGATTCCAGACCGGCGACCATGTTTTCGATCATTTCCTGCCGTTCCTCGCCGGTCATGTCCTCGGCAGCCGCCACCGCGTCTGCATCGGGGCCGGGCAGGGCGGGCATCCCGGTGGCTTCCGGTTCCGGCGGAACATAATCCGGATGCCCGGCCAGCCAGGCGAGATCCCGGATGCCTGCCCGGATCGGCGCGTTCCAGGGGGCGTCATATGGCCCTTCTTCCAGCAACTGCCGCCAGACTGGGAAGGCGCGGTCGGGGCGGCCGTTCTGCAATTGCAGCAGCCCCAGAAGATAGCGGCCCTGCGGCAGGCTCCGGTCCTTTTGCAATGCCCGCGCAAGCACCTCCTCGGCCTCCGGGGTGATGAGCCCGCCCGCCGCCTCGATCATCAGGGCAGACAGTCGCAGCAATTCCTGTGCGCTGGCCTGATCGCCGCGCAGATCGACCAGTCTTTGCTGAGCTTCGCGCGCGGCGATCATGTTGCCCAGCCTCATCTCGTTGGTGGCCAGCAGGGTCAGCCCCTGCGGATCGTCGGGGGTCTTGGCGACAGCCTCGCGCAGCTGCTCGACGAGGGCTACATATTCGTCATCGACCTTGGGCTTGTCGCGCTCCGGGGCAGCGGCTTCGGCTTCGGCCTGGTTCGGGCGGTCGTCATAGGCGCGTTCCGCGGCGGCGATCCGCTTTGACAGCGGCAGGTCCGGAGCTGTCGGAGCCCCCTGGTAAAGATAGAGCCCGAATGCCCCGGCAAGCAGCAGCAGCAGCACGATCCCCGCGCCGGCCATCTTGCCGCCATGGCGCGAGGGGGAGGGCTCGGCCAGCCTGCGGTCGGCGTCCAGCACCTTGCGGCCGATCTCGTTGCGCAGGCGTCCGGCCTCGTCCCCGCCGATCACGCCGCGCTCCAGGTCGCGCTCGACCTCGCGCAGCTGGTCGCGGTAGACACGCAGGTCGTAGGCGGCAGCCGACGGTGCCCCGGTATCGCGCGCGCGCCTGAGCGGAGCGGCAATCGCAGCCGCGACCACCAGTGTCAGAAGCGCGCATAAAAGCCAGAACATCGGGGTCTCCTTGATCTTCCGGGGCCGGACTAGCCGGATTTCGTCCGGCGGGAAAGTGAAACCGCGATGACAAGCCCGCGATGCAGACCTTTGCATGATGGGATGCCGTCATTCCCTATACCGTGCCCGATACCCTACACCGGGCAGGCCGCTGCCACGCGCTCCCATCCGGAATGTATCGCCTTTCCCGCGCAGTTAAAAACGACGCAGTGTCGCATTTCGCCGTGATCTGCCGCAAGCTGCCTTGTCAGGGTTGGAAGCCGCCGCCATGGTGTCCCCTGATTCAGAATGGGGTTCCCATGGCTACTGCACCGCGTTCCGGCCGCTATTCCGTCTTTGCCATCGCCCGCGAGGCGCTGCGCCAGCATCAGGGCTGGCAGCGGGCCTGGGCCAATCCGCAGCCGCGCGACCGCTACAAGGTGGTGATCGTCGGTGCGGGCGGGCACGGGCTGGCGACGGCCTATTATCTCGGCAAGAATTTCGGCATCACCGATGTCGCGGTGATCGAGAAGGGCTGGCTTGGCGGCGGCAATACCGGGCGCAACACCACGATCATCCGTTCGAACTATCTGCAGGATCCGTCGGCGGCGATCTACAACAAGTCGCTGCAGCTTTATGAAACCCTGTCGCAGGATCTGAACTACAACATCATGTTCAGCCCGCGCGGGGTGATCATGCTGGCGCAGACCGAACATGAGGTCCGCGGCTACAAGCGCACCTCTTACGCCAACAACCTGCAAGACGTGGCAACCGAATGGATCGAGCCTGCCCGCGTCAAGGAACTGGTCCCGATCATCAACCTTGAAGGGCCGCGCTATCCCGTTCT
Organism: Paracoccus alkanivorans; assembly: GCF_003697785.1. Taxonomy (GTDB): domain Bacteria; phylum Pseudomonadota; class Alphaproteobacteria; order Rhodobacterales; family Rhodobacteraceae; genus Paracoccus; species Paracoccus alkanivorans. The sequence goes on from NZ_QOKZ01000008.1 coordinate 47,342, forward strand.
GGGCGGGTTGTACCAGCCGCGCGGGGGCACCGCCCGTCATGACGCGGTGGCATGGGGATATGCGCGCGCCTGCAGCGACATGGGCATGCATATCATCCAGAACTGCGAGGTGCAGGGGGTCGAGACCGAGGCCGGGCAGGTGCGTGCCGTCAATACCTCGAAGGGCCGGATCGGCTGCGAGAAGCTGGCGCTGGTGGTGGCCGGCCATTCCAGCCAGCTGGCCGAGATGGCGGGATTCCGTCTGCCCATCGAAAGCGTGGCGCTGCAGGCCCTGGTGTCCGAGCCGATCAAGCCATGCATGGATGTCGTGGTGATGGCCAATACCGTCCATGGCTACCTGTCGCAATCCGACAAGGGCGAGATGGTGATCGGCGGCGGCACCGACGGGTTCAACAACTTCACCCAACGCGGCTCGTGGCATCATGTCGAGGAAACAGTGCGGGCACTGGTCGAGACATTCCCGATGATCTCGCGCCTCAAGATGCTGCGGCAATGGGGCGGTATCGTGGACATGACCGGGGACCGCTCGCCGATCCTGTCGGCGACCCCGGTGGGCGGCGTCTTTGTCAATTGCGGTTGGGGCACCGGCGGGTTCAAGGCGATCCCCGGCTCGGGCTGGGCGATGGCCGAATTGCTGGCCAATGGCACCCCGGGCCCGCTTGCCGCCGAATTCGGTCTGAACCGTTTTCGCGAGGGGCGTTTCATCGACGAATCCGTTGCCGCCGGCGTGGCACATTAGCCAGGGTTCCGAATATGGAAAATCTCTCAGGAACCTTTGTGGCCCGCCGGGAATTGACTCGTTGTCAACCATGTCAGCGAAAGGGGCAATCATGGCTGAGGGTAACAAGAACGGGCTTTACTATATCATCGGCGCCGTCGTGGTCGTCGTGGCACTGTTGTTCTTCTACATGGGCGGCGGAGAAAGCGGCGATACGGCGGTCGAGGAACCGGCGGCGACCGAAGCGCCCGCCGATGACGCGGCTGCAGACACTGAAGCACCTGCCGATGGTGCCGCAACGGAAGAACCGGCACCGGCCAACTGACGCGCATCGCGGGGACAAGTCCCCGTCTGCACCATTGAAATACTCGCGGGGTTTGCCGCGTTTGCGGCAGGTCATGCCACGGCTTGGCCTGTGCCTGCCATTCAACCGGGCCGGGGGTGGTGTATCGCTCCCGGTTCCGGTTTGCGCGCGGGGCTGGCCATGACGCGCGATCCCGGCCTCGAATCCCAGCTTCTCGACGATCTCGATCACCCGGAGGGCCTTGAGGGCCGCCCGATGTTCGGCGGGCTCTGCTACATGCTGAACGGGCATATGCTTTGTGCCTCGCGCGAGGGCAGGGCGATGTTCCGGGTCGGCAAGGCGTCCGAACCCGAGGCGCTGCGTTTTCCCGGCACCGAACGCATGTCGCAATCAGGCCGCGACAAGCCCGGATTCATCTGGCTGTCCGGACCTTCGCTTGCCGATGACACCATCCGCCAGGGTCTCGCCCGCATGGCGCTGGCCCATGTTTCCACTTTTCCGCCCAAGGACCGTTGAATGCTGATACTGACCTGTCCCTATTGTGGTGTTCAAGCCGAAGAAACCGAGCTGCATCCGGGCGGCGAGGCGCATCTGAAACGCGTCGGTCCCGATGGCGATGACGCGGAGTTCGAGGGCTACCTGTTTGCCCGCAAGAACCCCAAGGGCGTGCATTTCGAGCGCTGGCGCCATGCCTATGGCTGCGGCAAATGGTTCCTGGCCGCCCGCGATACCGCCACATTGCAGGTCTTTGGCACCTACAGCGCCCAGACCCCGCATCCGCCCGCCGAGATCGTCTCCGCGATCCAGGCATCCCGCCCCGACTGGCAACCCGACTGGACCTGACGCAAGATGACCTATACGCCTCCTTTCCGTCTGGCCCATGGCGGCCGTCTCATCGACCGTGCCTTCCAGGTTCCTTTCCGCTTTGACGGCCGCCACCTGCGCGGCGTGCAGGGCGATACGCTGGCCTCGGCCATGCTGGCCAATGGGCAGATAATGCTGGGCCGGTCCTTCAAGTATCACCGCCCGCGCGGTCCGCTCGCCTCGGGCGCGGAAGAGCCCAACGCCCTGTTCGGCCTTGGCCAGGGCGGCCGGTTCGAGCCCAACCAGCGCGCCACCACCACCGCGCTGGTTCCGGGCATGGTGCTGAGCAGCCAGAATTGCTGGCCGTCGCTGGATGCCGATATCGGCGCGGTCAACAACTGGCTGTCGCCGATGTTCCCGGCGGGTTTCTATTACAAGACCTTCATGCAGCCGCGCCCGTTCTGGAAACATGTGTTCGAGCCGATCATCCGCCGCAGTGCCGGGCTTGGCCGTGCGCCGAAGGATCGCGACCCCGACATGTATGAGCAGGCCTATGGCTTTGCCGATGTGGTCGTTATCGGTGGTGGCATCGCCGGGTTGACCGCCGCGCGCGAGGCGGCCGAACATGGCGAACGCGTGATCGTGCTGGAACAGAACCCGGTCTGGGGCGGCCGCAGCCCGGTCGATCACCGCGACGGAGAGGCCGCCATCGACGCGCTGCTGGCCGATCTGCGCGGGCGCGGCAATGTCACCCTGCGCCGCAACTGCATGGCGACGGGGCTTTACGATCACGGTTATCTTCTGGCGCGCGAGGCGCTGGCCGATCACGATCCCGATCAGGGCATACCGCGCCAGCGGCTGTGGCGTATCCGGGCGGGGCGGATCGTCACCGCGACGGGCGCGCTGGAAAGGCCGCTCAGCTTTGCCTGCAACGATGTGCCGGGCGTGATGCTGGCCTCGGCAGTGCGGGACTTCATCAGCGATTACGGCGTGGCACCCGGCCAGAAGATCGTCGTTGTGACCAATAACGACGATGCCTATCGCACGGCGCTCACCGCCTCTGATGCCGGCCTCGACGTGGTGGCGATCATCGATGCCCGCGTGGATGTCTCGGGCGAACTGCCGCAGGCCGCGCGTGCCCGCAATATCCCGATCCTGCTGGGCACCGGCATCGCCAAGGTCAAGGGCAGCCGCCATGTCGAGGGCGTGGCGCTTTGCGACCAGTCCGGCGATGGCACGGTCAGCGGCGGTCTGGATTGCGATATCGTCGCCATGTCCGGCGGCTGGTCCCCGGTCGTCCATCTGTGGAGCCATTGCGGCGGCAAGCTGCTTTGGGACGAGGGGCGGGCCATGTTCCGCCCCGATCCCGAGCGCCCGCCCCTCGGGGCGGATGGCCGCGGCAATGTTCTGGCCGTCGGCGCGGCGAATGGCGATCTGCGCTGCGCGGGCGATCTGGAACGCCCCGAGGGCGCGACCATGCCGGTTTGGGTGATGCCCCGGAACGCCCCCTACAAGCTGCGCTCCAAGATGTGGCTGGATTTCCAGAACGACGTGAAGGTGAGCGACGTGGAACTGGCCGCGCGCGAGGGCTATGCAAGCGTCGAGCATACCAAGCGTTATACCACGCTCGGCATGGCCACGGATCAGGGCAAGGTCAGCAATATCAACGGGCTCGCCGTGCTGTCCAAGGCTCTGGATCAGCCGATCCCGGCGACCGGGACGACCACCTTCCGCCCGCCCTATACGCCGCTGACATTGGCCACCATCGCCGCCGATGCGCGGGGCGAGGCGTTCCAGCCGCTGCGCAAGACCGCGATGCATGGCTGGCACGAAAAGCATGGCGCATCATGGGAACCCGTGGGCCATTGGCGCCGCCCATACAGCTATCCCCGCGCGGGCGAGGATCGCCATGACGCCGTCAATCGCGAGATCATGGCGGTGCGTGGTGGCGTGGGCACGCTGGACGCCTCGACCCTTGGCAAGATCATCGTCAAGGGGCCGGATGCCGGGCGGCTGATGGACATGCTCTATACCAACATGATGTCTAATCTCGCCATCGGCAAATGCCGCTATGGGCTGATGTGCAGCGAGAACGGTTTCCTGATGGATGACGGCGTGGTCGCGCGGCTGTCCGAGGACACATGGCTGTGCCACACCACCACGGGCGGGGCGGACCGCATTCATGGTCACATGGAAGACTGGCTGCAATGCGAATGGTGGGACTGGCAGGTCTATACCGCCGACCTGACCGAGCAATACGCCCAGATCGCCGTTGCCGGTCCCAGGGCCCGCGACCTGCTCGAACGCCTGCCCGGCAGTATCGACCTTTCAGCCGGGGCCTTCCCCTTCATGACCTGGAAAGAGGGCGATATCGCCGGCATCCCCGCCCGTATCTATCGCATCAGCTTTTCGGGAGAGCTCAGCTACGAGATTGCGGTGCCCGCCTCCCGTGGGCTGGAACTGTGGGAAAAGCTGCACGAGGTGGGCAGTGATCTCGACATTACCCCCTATGGCACCGAGGCGATGCATGTGATGCGCGCGGAAAAGGGCTTCATCATGATCGGCGATGAAACCGACGGCACCATCATCCCGCAGGATCTGGGGTTGAACTGGGCGATCTCCAAGAAGAAGGCCGATTATATCGGCAAACGCGCCCAGGCCCGCGGCCATATGACCGACCGCTCGCGCTGGCAGCTAGTCGGGCTGGAAAGCCTTGATGGCCGTGTGCTGCCCGACGGCGCTTATGCGGTCGATGAGGGCCGCAACTCCAATGGCCAGCGCAAGACGCAGGGGCGCGTCACCTCCAGCTATCATTCGCCGACGCTGAGCAGGCCGATCGCGATGGGGCTGGTCCGGCACGGGCCGGACCGGATGGGGCAGGTGCTGGAATTCCCGCTGCCCTCGGGCGAAGTGATGAAGGCGCGGATCTGCGATCCGGTCTTCTTCGACAAGGAAGGGAGCCGTCTGAATGGCTGACGCAATCGCTACCGTTACTCCGGTCGAAGGGCTGGGCATGATCACGATCCGCGCCGATCTGTCACGCGCGGGCGATGCCATCGCCGAAGCCGTCGGTCTTGCTGTTCCCGCGGTCACGCGGATCACCTCCGATGGCAGCCGCGGCCTCGGCTGGATGTCCCCGGACGAGCTTTTGCTGGTGCTGCCCCGGCAGGAAACCGCCGAGGCCCTCAGCATGCTTGAGCAGGCGCTGGCCGGCGAACACGCGCTGATCGTGGATGTCTCGGACGCCCGCGCGGCATTCGACGTCACCGGCCCTCATGCCGAAGACGTGATCGCCAAGCTCTGCCCCGCCGATCCCACAGCCCTGCCGCCCGACGGCCTGCGCCGCACCCGCGCGGCACAGACCGCCGCCGCCTTCTGGCGGATCGAGGGCGGGTTCCGCCTGATCGGCTTTCGCTCGACCGCCGATTACCTGGGATTGATCCTGCGGAACGCGGCGATTCCCGGCAGCCGGCTTGCTCCGCGTTGAATCGAACAGGCGGGCCTGCCTTCTTCTTCATCCAAATATCCGCGGGGGTGAATTGACCGGCAGGTCAAGAGGGGGCGGCAGCCCCCTTTGCCAAACCCGCCTTCCCCCTCTTGCGTTACCGGGGCAAATGCGGGACTGTGCCCACGGCTTAACGGCTCAGGCCTTTCATTAAAGGAGAGGAAAATGGCTTTCACCCTTCCCGATCTTCCCTATGCCCATGACGCGCTGGCTGCTGCGGGCATGTCGAAAGAGACGCTGGAATATCACCACGACAAGCACCATAACGCCTATGTCGACAAGCTGAACGAGCTGGTCGCGGGCACCGAATGGGAAGGCAAGTCGCTGGAGGATATCGTCAAGGGCACCTATCGCAACGGTGCCGTGGCGCAAAACGGCATCTTCAACAATGCCAGCCAGCATTGGAACCATACCCAGTTCTGGGAAATGATGGCGCCAAAATCGGGCGCGATCCCGTCGGAACTGGAAAAAGCGCTGACCGAATCCTTCGGCTCGGTCGACGAGTTCAAGAAGAAGTTCTCCGAAGCGGGCGCGGGCCAGTTCGGCTCGGGCTGGGCCTGGCTGGTCAAGAATGCCGATGGCTCGCTGGCCGTGACCAAGACCGAGAACGGCGTGAACCCGCTTTGCTTCGACCAGACGGCACTGCTTGGCTGCGATGTGTGGGAGCATTCCTATTACATCGATTTCCGCAATGCGCGCCCGAAATACCTGTCGAACTTCCTCGACAATCTGGTGAACTGGGAAAACGTCGCCTCGCGGCTCTGATTTCACGCGTAAACGCGTAAAGTCGAAACGGAAGGACCTGCCGGGGACAAGCCCGGCAGGTCCTTTTCGATTCGGCCCCGGCATGATCAAGGCGCGGGACCTGACGGTGCCTCGACAATTCCTTCAGCGCAGTGACGGGCTCGGGATCAGGCTGCCTCGGCTTTACGGAGCTTCGGTCCGGATCGTGACATCCACCGCGCCGCCGCCCGCACCGGTGATCCTTATGGCCTCGACCCCATCGACCAGAATCAGCCGGTCCTCGCCATTCGCACTGTCTTCCTGCGTGACATCCGGCATTTCCTCGCCCTCGGCCGGAGGGTTCAGCAACAGGGCGATATTGTCTTCACCCGCGTTGTAATCCCCGATCGTGGCGATACCGTCCTGGTGGTCGAAACGATAATCGATGGTGAAGGAATCCGCGCCTTCGCCACCGGTGCCGGAATCGCTGCTGGCCAGCCACAATTCGTCATCCCCTGCGCCGCCGTCGAGAATATCGGCCTTGTCCTCTTCGGCCTCGGTCGCGTTACGTGCCGCGGCATGATCTTCGCCCAGGCCCGACAGGGTGTCATTGCCGTCGCCGCCATAAAGCTGATCCGCACCGTGATGACCGATCAGCAGATCATTTCCCTCATCGCCGGCCAGGATGTCGTCACCGTAAAGCCCGTTGATCGTGTCATTGCCTGAACCGCCTGTGACCAGATCGTTCTGCCAGCCGGCATTGACATAATCGTTTCCTGCCCCGGCATGGACGATATCGTTGTGCAGCCTGCTCCAGATGGTGTCGTCGCCCTCGCCCCCAAGGATATAATCCCGCTGATGGGAGCCGTCGAGAAAATCATCCCCTCCCTGGCCCGCCATCGCATGCGATGTGTCGTCACTGGCATTCATGCTGTCGTCGCCCTCGCCTCCGACCCAAAGCGCGTCATAGGCGTCGGGGTCGTAATCCTCCATGCCAGCGAAAGGATCGTCGTCCGGATCGGGATCGGAAGAGGACCCGTTGCCGTCATCATCATCGTGCAGCGCGAGACCGGCCGACAAAGACGCGGCAAACAGCACCCACCAGAATCCAAGCTGCATCGAGTATTCGCCGAACATGATCTGCCCCCGTCATTCCTATTCCTGCGCGGGCGTGGTTGTGAAATTCTCCCGCGCCGCGGCATTGGCAAATGCCTTCAACGCAGTATAAGACCATCTGCGACGAAAACACGAGAGCAAGGTGCCCCATGGCCAACCAAAATGACAGCTTTATCGATGAGGTGACCGAAGACCTGCGTCGAGACCGGCTGTTCGCGCTGTTTCGCCGTTACGGGTGGATCGCGGTTCTGGTGATCCTGGGCATCGTGGGAGGCGCTATCTGGCGCGAGTGGTCCCTGTCGCGTGAACGCGCCGAGGCGCGGGCATGGGGCGATGCCGTCCTGGCGGCCGAAACCGGGGGCGATCCGGCGGCCCTGGCGAATGTGGATCCGCAGGATTCGGCGGAGCGCAAGGCCCTGACCGGGTTGCTGGCGGCGGGGCAATGGGCGGAGTCCGGTGGCCGCGATGCCGCGGCCGAGACATTGCGGGGCGTGACGGAAGCCGCGGAGACAGAGGGTGTCTTGCAGGAACTGGCGCAGTTGAAGCTGGTGATGCTGGAGGGCTCCGCGATGGATCCGTCTCAGCGCGACGAGATCCTGGCGCATCTGTCGCGCGGCGGAGCCCCGTTCGAGTTGCTGGCGCTGGAGCAAAAGGCGGTGGCACTGATCGAGGCGGATCGCAAGGAGGATGCCATCACGCTGATCCAGCAAATCCAGAAAAGGCCAGGACTGAGCGAAGCCTTGCGTCGGCGGCTGTCGGAGATGATGATTGCCTTGGGATTCGAACCCGAAGCGAATGATGTCCTTCCGGACGAATGATGACATCGGGAAGGGCGATAATGACAAGCGAGGGAGGGCGAGCATGACCGCCACGTTGCGACTGATCATGGCTCTTGCAGCCGCAGTGAGCCTGTCGGCCTGTGGAGATCGGGAGGTCATCCTGCCCGGCGAGCGGCTGGATCCGCTGGCCGTGACTTCGCCGGACGGGCCGGCCGTCGAAGGTCCGGCGCCCGTCAGTTCCACTGCCCTGTCTCTGGCAGCGCCTCGTGTGAATGGCGAATGGACCCATCGGGGCGGCAATGCCGCGCATCAGCCGGGACATGTCGCCCTGGGCGCGGGAACCAGCCGTATCTGGAGCGCGAATATCGGGCAGGGCAATGACCGGCGCCATCGCATCACTGCCGATCCCATCGTCGCGGGGGGGCGTGTCTTCACGCTGGACAGCCGCGCGACGGTGACGGCGACGGCGCTTTCGGGCGGCACCGCCTGGTCCACCGACATCACCCCCGTCGGCGACAGCCGCGACAGCGCTTCGGGAGGCGGGCTGGCCTATGAGGGCGGGCGCGTCTTTGCGACGACCGGCTTTGGCGAGTTGGTGGCGCTGGACGCGGCCTCGGGCCGGATCCTGTGGCGGCAGCGCGTGAATACGGCCGTCGGTGGCGGCCCGGCGGTGCAGAACGGCACGGTCTATGTCGCCGCGCGAAACAATATCGGATGGGCGATCCGCGCCGCCGATGGCAAGGTCCTGTGGCAAAGCTCGGGCACGCCGTCCTCTTCCGGGGTGATGGGGGTTTCGGTGCCTGCCGTTCAGGGCAATACGGTGGTCTTCCCATTCACCTCCGGACAGCTTCTGGCGGTCGATACGGAAACCGGCGGAACGCTGTGGTCGGCTCAGGTCGCGGGCACGCGGATTGGCCGCGCCATCGCGACGATTCGCGACATGACCGGCGATCCGGTGATCTCGGGCGGAACGGTCTATGGCGGCACCTCCTCGGGCCGCATCGATGCGGTTGAGATGGCCACGGGCATGCGGAACTGGTCCTCGCGCGACGGGGCGAACGGCCCGGTTGTGGTTGCGGGCGGTTCGGTCTTTGCGGTGAACGATCAGGCCGAGCTGATCCGTCTGGACGCCGCGACTGGCGGGGTGATCTGGCGGATCGAACTGCCCTATTACACAGACCAGAAAACCAGGCGGCAGGATAGCATCCATGCCCATTATGGCCCGGTTCTGGCCGGAGGACGGCTGTTCGTCGCCTCAAGCGACGGCGTGCTTCGCGCCTTCGATCCGGGGTCGGGGCAACTGGTCGGACAGGGGCAGATTCCCGGTGGCGCCGCGGCGGCTCCGGTCGTGGCGGGGCAAACGCTTTACGTCGTGGCCCGCAGCGGCCAGTTGCACGCATTCCGATGAGCTTCACCCTCGCCATCGTCGGCCGTCCGAATGTCGGGAAATCGACGCTGTTCAACCGCTTGGTCGGCAAGCGGCTGGCGCTGGTCGATGACCAGCCCGGCGTGACCCGCGACCTGCGCGAAGGGCAGGGGCGCTTGGGCGATCTGCGCTTCGTCGTGATCGATTCCGCAGGTCTCGAGATGGCCGATGACGACAGCCTGCAAGGCCGGATGCGCCGCCTGACCGAGCGTGCGGTGGACGAGGCAGATATTTGCCTTTTCGTCGTCGATGCCCGCGCGGGCGTCACGGCGGCGGACGAGTATTTCGCCGATATCCTGCGCCGCCGCGCCCGTCACGTGATCCTCGCCGCCAACAAGGCCGAGGGCCGGGCCGGTGAATCCGGCGCGCTGGAAGCCTATGCGCTCGGGCTCGGAGAGCCTCTGCGCCTGTCGGCCGAGCATGGCGAGGGGATGGACGATCTCTATCGTGCGCTGGTTCCGCTGTCCGAGCAGGTCGAGGCGGAACGCCCCGCGCCCATCGAGCCCGCGACGGATGTGGATATCCCGGAGCAGGAGGCGGAAAGCGGCGAGGGGGCCGAGGATTGGCGGCCATCGGAGGCGCGGCCCCTGCAGCTTGCGGTGATCGGCCGGCCCAATGCCGGAAAATCGACGCTGATCAACAAGATCATCGGCGAGGACCGGCTGCTGACCGGCCCAGAGGCCGGGATTACCCGAGATTCGATCAGCGTCAAGACCGAGTTCATGAGCACGCCGATGCGGATCTTCGACACGGCGGGGATGCGCAAGCGCGCCAAGGTAACGGACAAGGTCGAAAAGCTGTCAGTGGCCGATGGGCTGCGCGCCGTCCGCTTCGCCGAGGTGGTGGTCGTGCTGCTGGACGTGGCAATCCCCTTCGAGCAGCAGGATCTGCGCATCGCCGATTTCGCCGAGACCGAGGGCCGCGCCGTCGTGGTCGCCGCGAACAAGTGGGACCTCGAGGACGACAAGCCCCACAAGCTGAACGAACTGCGTGCGAATTTCGAACGCTTGCTGCCGCAGTTGAAAGGGGCTCCGCTGGTCACGGTCTCGGCCCGGACCGGCAAGGGGCTGGACCGTCTGCACGCCGCGATCCTCAAGGCGCATGAGGTCTGGAACCGGCGCATCTCGACCGCCAGGCTGAATCGTTGGCTGGAGGCGATGACCGAAAGCCACCCGCCACCGGCGCCGGGCGGTCGGCGGATACGGCTGCGCTATATGACGCAGGTCAAGACGCGCCCGCCCGCCTTCATCGTGAAGGCCACCCATACCGACAAGCTGCCCGACAGCTATCAGCGTTACCTCGTCAACGGGCTGCGGTCGGATTTCGACATGCCCGGCACGCCCATCCGGCTGTTCTTCCGCGACCAGGGGCTGGACAATCCCTATCGCGCGAAAGCGAACAAGATCAGCCAGTCCGGAGCACTGTCAAAACACAAGAACCGGCAGCGTCCAAAGGGCGAATAGGTTGCCGGGCTGCCGCCGCGGATTCAACCACCCGTGCGACGCACCAGCGAGAAACCGGCCATGGCGGCATAGCCTTTGACCAATGCCTCGCGGTCGGCATATGAAAGCACGCTGTCGATGTCGTCGAACCCCGCCGGCGCCAGTTTCTCGACCGCATCGATCACGCCCTCCGGGCCGCCCTTGCGGTTCTGAACCACGATATCCGCGGTCTTGGGGCGGCGGTCGGTTTCGTAGACCCAAAGCGCAGCGCGGGGATGGGGCTGGGTCTTCAGCGCATCGGCAAGGCTGCGCGCGTCAAGCACTGCCTGGCTGGCTCCGTTCGAGCCGACCGGATACATCGGATGTGCTGCATCTCCCAACAGTGTCACACGGCCAAAGCTCCAGCGTGGCAGGGGATCGCGATCGGCCATCGGATACTCGAAAATCTCTGAAGTGGCCCGGACCAGCGCCTGGATATCGTAGTCGGGAACCGAAAACCGCCGTGCATGGGGCAGGACCGTCGCCAGCGGCACCTTGCGAGACCAGCTATCTGGCGGTGGTGGGCTGACGGCGGGGTCCTTCGTGCGGATGTTTACCACCCAGTTCATCAACTGCCGTCCATCGGGTTCGGGCGGAGCGATCGGATAAAGGACCAGCTTGCCGCCAAGCCCGCCGCCGATCGCCATCACCGTGCCGTCGCGCCATGGCGGCGCAACAGACGCGCCGCGCCACATCGACACGCCGTTCCACGAGGGAGGGCCCTCATCGGGATAGAAATGCCGCCGCCCGGCCGAGTGGATGCCATCCGCGCAGATCAGCACATCTCCCCGCAGGACCTGCGCGGGTCCCCCCTCGCCGGAGTCCAGGAACTGTGCCGTTACACCGCCCTCGTCCTGCACGAACCCGGCCAGCCGCCGGCCGCATTCCACTGCGCCACTTCCCAACCGTGCGATGACGGCATCGTAAAGAACTTTTTGCAGTCGCCCGCGATGGATCGAGAATTGCGGCACGTCGTGACCGGCCAGCATGCCGCGCGGTTCGGACCAGACCTCCTGACCCGCGCGGGTATAGTAATGGAGATGCGTGGTGCGGACGGCCACCCGGTCCAGCGCATCGAGCAATCCCAACTCGTCGAGCTCGCGAATCGCGTGAGGCAGGATATTGATGCCGACCCCGACTTCACGCATCTCGCGCGAACTTTCCCGGATCGTGCATGGTATGCCGCGCGCGTGCAGCATCAGGGCGGTGGTCAGTCCCCCGATGCCGGCACCGGCGATCAGGACATGCATCAGCCCTCCTCCTCGGGCGGCAGGAAATCGACCTCATGGGCGGCCGAGACGGCGACCACCTCGGCCGGGTTCGGGTTCGGTCCCAGATTGTGCAGCGCCCAGAACAGGTCATAGAGGCGTCGCGAGGGCGCCACCCAGAACAGGCATTTGATATCCGTGTCCGAACGGTTGAAGATCCCATGCGGCACTCCCATCGGCATGCGGACCAGGTCGCCCGGTGCCGCGCGATGGTCGGTGCCGTCCAGCCAAAGATCAAAGCAGCCATCAAGGACATAGATGAACTCGTCCTGCGTCGGATGGATATGGGGCGGCACGAATGTGCCCTTGGGAAAGGTCGCATGCCAGGACATGGATTGTTCGGAATGCTGTTTCGGCACATAGATCTGACCGAGGATGTTCCAGCTGATTCCGTCGATGCCCTCGGTGGCGCGGGTTATCCCGGCATTCATGGCGATCTCCTTTCATGCGTGCGGTATATGTGTCCCGGCTCTGTCGCGGCCTGTTTCGCGTGGGCAGGCGGGGCGTTGAGCCCGACGACCGGGGTGGCCGGAGCCTCGCCGTGCCGGTCAGTCCATCCGGCATTCCGAGACGTAGTTGTCCTGGTAGTCATCGAAGATCTTCTTGACGATCGAGGTGGCGAATTTGCCGTCCTCGCGCTTGACGACTTCGGTCAGGTAAAAGTCCTGCACCGGGAAATGGTTGGGTCCAAAGCTGAAATCGCCGCGAACCGAGGTGAAGGGCGCGGTCTCCAGCGCCGCGATCAGCGCCTCCTTGTCAGCAACGCCGCCAGCTTCGCGTATCGCCGCGTCGATCAGATGGGCCGTATCAAAGGCCTGCATCGAATATGTGGCGGGAACCTGATTGAACTTTGCCTCGTAAGCCTCGACGAATGCCTTGTTTTCCGGTGTATCCATATCCGGCGCCCAGTTCGAGCCGGCAAAGAAGCCAAGCGCCGCGTCCTGCTGGGCCGGCAGGGTCGATTCGTCCACCGTGAAGGCCGACAGGAACGGAATCGTCTCGAGCCCGGCCTGCCGGTATTGCTTGACGAGATTCACCCCCATCCCGCCGGGCATGAAGGCGAATACCGCGTCGGGCTGCATAGCAGCGATCTGCGCCAGCTCCGCCGAATAGTCCAGCTGCCCGAGCTGGGTATAGATCTCGCCCGCGATGCCGCCCTTGTAGCTGTGTTTGAACCCGGCAAGGCTGTCCTTGCCCGCCTGGTAATTCGGGGCCAGCAGAAAGACGTTCTGATAACCTTCCTCCTGCGCATAGGCGCCCATGACCTCGTGCATCTGGTCGTTCTGATAGGAGGTCGCGAAGAAATTCGGGCTGCATTCCGCCCCGGCATAGACCGAAGTCCCGGCATTGGGGCTGATCAGGATCGCGCCGGAATCGGTGACCGGCTTGTGGATGGCGCCGAGGATATTGGAAAAGATCGGGCCGACCACGATATCGACTCCGTCCCGCTCGACCAGTTCGCGGGCCTTGTTGGCGGCGATATCCGGTTTCTGCTCGTCATCGACGACGATGATCTCGGTCTTCATGCCGCCGATATCGCCGATCTCCTCGGCGGCCAGTTGGAACCCGTCGCGCGCCATCTCTCCCAGAACGGCGGCGGGGCCGGACAGTGTCAGGATCAGGCCGATTTTCAGCGTGTCGTCTTCCTGCGCCATGGCTGGAGCCGCAATGCAAGTGGTTGCGGCAAGCAGGGCAATCATCTTTCGGGGATGGGTCATGGTTATGTCGTCTTCCTGTTGGGAAAGCCGCGCGTGCCGCGGCATGTTCTGTTTCTTCTAATACGCATCAACGGGAAGTGCCGAGTCAAGAAATTATTTTAGACTTGAAATGTCTTGCGGCGAACATGGCGATGGGAGTCCATCCATGCCGAACCGCGAGCAGAACTGAAAAAAGGCCCGCAGTTGCGGACCTTTTCCGTTATGCGGGCTGGCTGGACTTAGTCCATCGCCTTGAAGTTGAACTCGCCACCTTCCTTGATGCCCGAGGGCCAGCGGGCCGTCACCGTCTTGGTGCGGGTATAGAAGCGGAAGGCGTCGGGGCCGTGCTGGTTCAGGTCGCCGAAGCCGGATTTCTTCCAGCCGCCAAAGGTGTGATAGGCCAGCGGCACCGGGATGGGCACGTTGATACCGACCATACCGATATTGATCCGGTTGGCGAAATCGCGGGCGGCATCGCCGTCACGGGTGAAGATCGCGGTGCCATTGCCGTATTCGTGGTGCATCGCAAGGCCGATGGCCTCTTCATAGCTGCCGGCGCGGACGGTGGAGAGGACCGGGCCGAAGATCTCGGTCTTGTAGATATCCATGTCCGGGGTCACGCGGTCGAAGAGATGCGGGCCGACGAAGAAGCCATCCTCGTAGCCCTGCAGGCTGAAATCGCGGCCATCGACGACCAGTTCGGCACCCTGGTCGATACCGGATTGGACGAGGCGATGGATGTTCTCCTTTGCCGCCCTGGTCACGACCGGGCCGTAATCGACATCGTCGCCGGCCGTCCACGGGCCGACCTTCAGTTTCTCGATACGCGGCACCAGCTTTTCGATCAGCGCGTCGGCGGTCTTTTCACCCACCGGCACCGCAACCGAGATCGCCATGCAGCGTTCCCCCGCCGCGCCATAGCCTGCACCCACCAGCGCGTCGGCGGCCTGGTCCAGATCGGCGTCGGGCATGATGATCATGTGGTTCTTGGCGCCGCCGAAACATTGCGCCCGCTTGCCGGTCGCCGCCGCGCGTTCATAGATATACTGCGCGATAGGCGTCGAGCCGACGAAACCGACCGCCTGGATCACCGGGTTGTCGAGGATCGCATCGACGCTTTCCTTGTCGCCGTTGACGACCTGCAGCACGCCATCGGGCAGCCCGGCTTCTTGCAGCAGGCGCGCCAGCATCAGCGGCACCGAGGGATCGCGCTCGGAGGGCTTGAGGATCATCGCGTTACCTGCGGCCAGCGCGGGACCCATCTTCCACAGCGGGATCATGGCAGGGAAGTTGAATGGCGTGATGCCCGCCACGACGCCCAGGGGCTGGCGCATCGAATACATGTCGATGCCGGTTCCGGCGCTGTCGGTATATTCGCCCTTCAGCAGATGCGGCGCGCCGATGCAGAACTCGATGACCTCGAGCCCGCGCTGCACGTCGCCCTTGGCATCGGGAAAGGTCTTGCCATGCTCGGATGACAGCGCCTCGGCCAGCTTGTCCATGTCACGGTTCAGCAGGTCGACGAATTTCATCATCACCCGGGCACGGCGCTGCGGGTTGGTGCTGCCCCATGCCACCTGTGCCTTGGCGGCGCTGTCCACGGCGGCGTCCAGTTCCGCCCTGGTGGCCAGCGACAGCCTGGCCTGCACCTCGCCCGTGGCGGGGTTGAAGACATCGGAAAATCGGCCGGACGTGCCCTTGACCTCTTTGCCGTCGATCCAGTGGTGAATCTCTTTCATCGCATCCTCCTGAGCTTGTTGAGCCAAGCATAGCCTTGCGGAAATGCTGCGGAAAGGGGCAGGGTGGCAAAAGCATTTTGCAAAAACGCAAAGGCATAGCGATGGATTGGGATGATTTACGCATCTTTCTGGCCGTGGCCCGGACGGAAAGCCTGTCGGGCGCGGGGCGGAGATTGGGAATGGATGCCTCGACGGTCGGGCGGCGGGTCGCCCGGCTGGAACAGGCGGTAGGCGCCACGCTGTTTGCCAAGACCCCGCAGGGATACAGGCTGACCGCCGAGGGCGGACGGCTGGTCGCGCCCGCCGAGGCGGCGGAGAAAGCGGCGACGGCGGCCGCCGAGGCAACGCGGCGCGAGGCGGGAATCAGCGGGCAGTTGCGAATCGGGGCGCCCGATGGTTGCGCCAATTACCTGCTCCCGCAGGTGGCGCGGCGGATGTGTGCGGCTCATCCGGGTCTGGAAATCCAGATCGTCGCGTTGCCCCGCGTGGTCAATCTGTCGAAACGCGAGGCGGATATGGCCATCGCCGTCTCGCCCCCGGAAACCGGGCGGCTGACGGTGCAGCGGCTGACCGAATACCACCTGCATCTGGCCGCGCATGAGGATTACCTGCGCGCGCATCCGCCAATCACTGCGCTGGCCGATCTGCGCTTGCATCGGATGATCGGTTACATTCCCGACATGATCTTTGACCGCGAACTGGACTACCTGTCGGAAACCGGGGTAGAGACGGCGGCGATCACCTCCAATTCGGTTTCGGTCCAGATGCAGGCGATCCGGGCGGCGGCGGGGCTGGGGATCGTGCATGATTTCGCCATCCCCTTTGCGCCCGGCGTGCGCAAGGTGCTGCCCGACCAGATCTCGCTTACCCGCAGTTTCTGGCTGCTGCGGCATGCTGACGACCGGGCCTCCCGGCGGTTGACCTTGCTGGCCGAGGAATTGGGGCAGGGAGTCCGGCAGGAGGTGGCGCGGCTGGAGGGCAGTCCCGGCATCAGACCAAAGGGCTATAATTCGCGCGGGTGACAGGACGGGCTTGACGCGGGACCCTTGAGGGAAAATGATGAAGGCAGTGATCCGGACGGAGGAATATCCATGCTTGTCAATCAACTGTTGTCGATGAAGGGCCTGTCCGGCAAGCCGGGGGTCGAAGCCGCAACCATCATCACGATCAAGCCGGACGCCACGCTGGAAGATGCGGCAAAGTTGCTGTCCGAGCGGCGCATCGGCGCGATTGTCGTTTCGTCGGACGGACGCAAGCCCGAGGGCATCCTGTCAGAGCGCGATATCGTCCGCCAGCTTGGCGACAAGGGTCCCGAGGTGCTGAACCTGCCCATCCGCGAAGTGATGACCACATCCGTTCAGACCTGCACCACCGGCGAGGACGCGCTGCATATTCTTGAACGCATGACCCAGGGGCGCTTTCGTCACCTGCCGGTCGTCGATGGTGACGGAAACATGCTGGGCGTGATCTCTATCGGCGATGCGGTCAGCGGGCGGCTGAAGGAACTGGCCGATGAAAAGGATGCGCTGACCGGCATGATCATGGGCAGCTGATCCACCGGGATTTCCGCGGGAAACTTGCAGTTCCCGGATAAATCGGTTTTCCCTAGAGGCGCGAGCACGCTTAAGGATATCTGACCATGCGCATTGGCCTCTACCCCGGAACCTTCGATCCGATCACTCTGGGGCATACCGACATCATCCAACGCGCCATGGCGCTGGTCGACCGGCTTGTGATCGGTGTGGCAATAAACCGTGACAAGGGACCGCTATTCGATCTGGAGGAGCGGGTTGCCATGGTGCGCGCGGAATGCGACCAGATCGCCAGAAGGACCGGGGGCGAGATCCATGTCCACCCGTTCGAGAACCTGCTGATCGACTGCGCCCGTGATGTCGGGGCGACGGTGATCGTGCGCGGTTTGCGCGCGGTTGCGGATTTCGAATATGAATTCCAGATGGTCGGCATGAACCGTGCGCTGGATGCCAGTATCGAGACGGTTTTCCTGATGGCCGATGCCCGCCGGCAGGCCATCGCCTCGAAACTGGTCAAGGAGATCGCCCGGCTCGGCGGCGACGTGTCCAAATTCGTCACCCCGGATGTGAGGATCGCGTTGACCGGCAAGCTGGGCTGATCAGCTTGCCGGCCTTGCGGTCTGTCAGGGGGTAAGACCCTCGGGATCGGGCAGGCCATTGGCGCGGGCGGTGGCGGTCAGGGTATTGGCCAGCAGGCAGGCGATGGTCATCGGGCCGACCCCGCCGGGAACCGGAGTGATGGCGCCCGCGACCTGCGAGGCGGCGGCGAAATCGACATCTCCGACAAGGCCGTCATCGGTGCGGTTGATGCCGACATCGATGACCGTCGCGCCGGGCTTGATCCAGTCGCCCTTGACGAAATGCGGGCGGCCGACGGCGGCGACGAGGATATCGGCGCCGCGGCACAGGTCGGGAAGGTTCTGCGTGCGCGAATGCGCAATGGTGACCGTGGCGCTGTCTCGCAGCAAGAGCTGGGCCATCGGCTTGCCGACGATATTGCTGCGCCCGATCACAACGGCGCTCTTGCCCGAGAGGCTGCCCAGATGGTCGCGCAGCAGCATCAGGCTGCCAAGAGGCGTGCAGGGCACCATCGACTTCTGCCCGGTCGCCAGACGCCCGACATTCAGGATATGGAAGCCGTCGACATCCTTTTCGGGCCGGATCGCGTTGATCACCGCAGCCTCGTCCATATGGCCGGGCAGGGGAAGCTGCACAAGAATGCCGTTCACCGACGGGTCCTCGTTCAACTGCTCGATCAGCGCCAGCAGCTCGGCCTCGGGCGTATCAGTGGGCAGGCGGTGCTCGAAGGAATTCATGCCGGTCTCGCGGGTCTGCTTGCCCTTCGAGCGGACATAGACCTGGCTGGCCGGATCCTCACCCACCAGCACCACCGCAAGGCCCGGCGTGATGCCGCGTTCCTTCATGGCGGCGGTATGTCCGGCGATGCGCTCGCGCAACCCGGCGGCAAAGGCTTTCCCGTCGATCAAAGTGGCTGTCATTCCTCGTCTCCCTTCAGGTGGCGGTCTTCCTGTGCGATGGCGGCCTCGACCAGTTGGCGCCAGATCGCCTCGATCAGTTCGGGGTCAAGCCCCTGCTCTGCGGCGTGGCGGCGCGCATTGGCGACGACCTGCTCGACCCGCCAGCCGATGCGCGCAGGCAGTTCCGCCGCTTTCTTGATCCGGGCCGCCCGGTCGATCAGTGCCCGGCGGCGGGCGAGAAGCGCGATCAACTCGGCATCCAGCGCGTCGATCTCGGCGCGCAGGGCGGGCATATCCGGAATATCGTCGATCTCGGTCATTGTGACCGGGACATGCACCGGGACGGGGCCGGTTGCAAGGCATGCCTTGGTCGCAGCTTTGCGGTTTCGCGGGGTGGCGATCGGCGATAGCATCCGGGTTGTTCGCAGATGATCGAAAGGAGATCGCGATGCCGACGAATAAAGTTCTTTACCGGACCAGCGCCACCGCGACCGGAGGCGGGCGCGACGGCAAGTCGCAGGTCGATGACGGCAGCTTTACCGCCGATCTGACCGTCCCCAAGGAACTGGGCGGGCCGGGTGGCGACGGACTCAATCCCGAGAAACTGTTCGCGACCGGCTATGCCGCCTGTTTCATGGGGGCGATGCGCCACTACGCAGCCTCGAAGAAAATCCCCGTGCCGGACGATGCGAGCGTGCAGGTCAGCGTGGGGATCGGCCCGCGCGAGGATACCGGCTTTGGCCTTGATGTCGAGATCACCGTCAGCCTGCCGGGGGTCGAGCGCGACATCGCCGAGGACCTGATCGCGGGCGGGCATGTGGTATGTCCCTATTCCGACGCGACAAGGGGATCGCTGCAGATCACGCCAAAGCTGGCCTGATCCGCGATCATGCCGGAATGAAAAACCCCGGTCCGAATGGGCCGGGGTTTTGTCTTGCATCTATGCCGGGGCGGGATCGCCGCCGGGGGCGGGCTTGCCGGCCTTGGGCACCGAGGCGACCGAGGGGATCAGGCTTCCCGAAGCGTCGTCGTCATCGCCTTCCAGAGGTTCGCCCCGGATGATCTTGCCAATCTCTTCGCCGGTCAGGGTTTCGTATTCCAGCAGGCCCTGGGCAAGGCGTTCGAATTCCTTTTCCTTCTCCAGCAGGATACTGCGGGCATGCTGGTAGCCTTCCTCGATCAGGTCGCGGACCTCCTGTTCGATCAGTTCCTTGGTGGCGGCAGAGATCGAGAACCCGCCGGTGCTGCCGTTATAGCCTTCATGGGCTTCGGCATAGTCGATATTGCCGACCTTGTCTGACATGCCCCAACGCATGACCATCGCGCGGGCAAGTTGGCTGGCCTGCTGGATATCGCCCGCCGGGCCGTTCGAGACGCCATCCTCGCCATATTTGATGATCTCGGCGGCCTTCCCGGCCATGGTCATGGCCAGCTTCTGCTTGACCTCGTCCTTGTGGAAGTTCAGCCGGTCCATCTCGGGCAGGCTGACGACCATGCCAAGCGCGCCGCCGCGCGGTATGATGGTCGCCTTGTAGACCGGGTCGCATTTCGGCAGCGACAGGCCGACAACGGCATGTCCTGCCTCGTGATAGGCGGTCTTTTCCTTCTGCTCGGGCGTCAGCACCATGCTGCGGCGCTCGACTCCCAGCATGACCTTGTCCTTGGCGCTCTCGAAATCGGCCATCGAGACGAAACGCCGCCCGATCCGGGCTGCCATCAGCGCCGCCTCGTTCACCAGGTTCATCAGGTCCGCACCCGAAAAACCGGGCGTGCCGCGCGCGATCAGGCGCAGATCGACATCCGGGCCGACCGGGACCTTGCGGGCATGGACCGAGAGGATCTTTTCGCGCCCCTTGATATCGGGGTTGGGGACATGGATCTGGCGGTCGAAACGGCCCGGACGAAGCAATGCAGGGTCCAGCACATCCTTGCGGTTGGTCGCCGCGATGATGATAATGCCCTCGTTGGATTCAAAGCCGTCCATCTCGACCAGAAGCTGGTTCAGCGTCTGTTCACGCTCGTCATTGCCGCCGCCGATACCGACACCGCGCGACCGGCCCACGGCGTCGATCTCGTCGATGAAGAGGATGCACGGCGCGGATTTCTTGGCCTGTTCGAACATGTCGCGGACACGGCTTGCGCCGACACCGACGAACATCTCGACGAAATCGGAACCCGAGATGGTGAAGAAGGGCACACCGGCTTCGCCCGCGATGGCCCGTGCCAGCAGGGTCTTACCGGTGCCCGGAGGGCCGACCAGCAACGCGCCTTTCGGGATCTTGCCACCCAAGCGGCTGAATTTCTGCGGATTGCGCAGGAATTCGACGATCTCCTCCAGTTCTTCCTTGGCTTCGTCGATGCCTGCCACGTCGTCGAAAGTCACCCGGCCATGCTTTTCGGTCAACAGCTTGGCGCGGCTCTTGCCAAAGCCCATCGCGCCGCCGCGACCGCCGCCCTGCATCCGGTTCATGAAGAAGATCCACACGCCGATCAGCAGGATGAAGGGCAGCCAGACACCCAGCAGGGACATGAAGCCGGATTGCTTCTGCTTGACGACCTCGACCTCGACTCCCTTGTCGATCAGCTTGGCGGCGATCTCTTCGCCGACCGGGCGGACCGTCGTATAGCTTTGCCCGTCGGTGCCGGTGATCGTCAGGTCCTCTCCGTCGATGGTGACGGTCGTGACCTGTTCCTTGTCGACGCGCTGGATGAAGTCGGAATAGCTGATCTGCCGGCTGTTCATATTCGCTGCGCCGTCGCTGAACAGATTGAACAGCACAAGAATCATCAGGAACAAAACCACCCAGAAGGCGAGATTACGTGCGTTGCCCAAAACGGGTCCTCCGGCAAGATACGGTCTAGAATGAAAATAGGGATTATCGCCGGAGGTTCAATGCGCCATCAGCAAGCTGCGAAAATCGGTCGCGTCGCGCAAAGGCGCGACATGATGCGATTTGCTTTTCTCCAGCAGCGGTGCGGCCACCAATTCGCCATCCCTCCAGATTGCCGGGCTGGACGCCGCCTCGTCCCGGGTCAGGCCGGCGGTCCGCCAATCGAGGCGCGAAAGCGGCGCGGATCCCAATGCGGCAACATGCTCGCCGGGCCCCAATCCGGTGATTTTCCAGCGATTGTCCCAGACAGGTCCCCGACCGGCCCCGGCTCGCAATGCGGCTGCGGGCTCGCGGCTCAGGCGCAGGTTGTCGCCGGTGGGCTCGACAAGCGTGCCGTCCAGCGTCGCCCGGCTGCCTGCCAAGACGGCCTGCATCGCATGCAGAACACTTGCCCGGCGCGGGGGATAGTCCGCGCCGGTGATCCAGCGGCAGCCAGCGATCAACAGGCGGCGGACGATTTCCGGCGGCGCCCGCCGAATCGGGGAAAAGGGCAGGATCAATATGCCGTCGCGGACGATCGCCTGTGCTGCGGTTTCCGCCGTGTAATGGGACAGCGCCTCCCGCGCATCGCGCAGGTTTTCGGCCGAAAGCGCCAGCGCGTCAGGTGCCAGGTCCAGCGTGGCCATCGCCTGGCGGAGCCGGACACGGTCGAAATCCGTATTCTCATTGCTGGGATCGTCGATCCAGCCGATTTCCTGCCGTGTCAGCCAGTCGCGCAAATCCGTCCGCCTGACCTGCAGCATCGGGCGGACCCACGAGATTCCCATGGCCTCACGCCTTTCCGCCATGCCTGCCAGCCCATCGATCCCCGCGCCGCGCATCAGCCGCATCAGCAGGGTTTCAGCCTGGTCGTCGGCCGTATGCCCCAGAAGGACGGCAGGCAGGCGGTTCCGATGCGCCCAGTCCGATAACAGCCGCAGGCGGGCATTACGCGCATTCGCCATCAGGTTTCCCGACCCGCCGCCCTCATGCAGCCATACCAGCCGGTCATGGCTCAGGCCAAGAGCCGCCGCCGCCGCCGCGACCTGCCGTGCCTCTTCCGCGCTTTCCGGACGCAGGCCATGATCCACGGTCGCCACGCTGACCTGCCGCCGCCCCGAGGCCCATGCAGCGGCGATATGCATCAGTGCGACCGAGTCGCCCCCGCCCGATACCGCCACCCCGAACGCAGGCAGATCGCCCGCCAGACGGTCCAGCGCCGCACGAATCTGTGCCGCCGGATCAACCGGGACGGCGCACATTCATCCGCTCATTCATGCTCGGCCAGATCGGCGGCTGCCTCGGGATCCAGGTTGGCCTCCTCTGCCGGGGCCAGGTCGCTGCTGCCGCAGTTGAGATCGATCATCCGTTGCTCGGCCTCGGTCGCGGACTGGCTGTCCGGGAAACGGACCGGGATCTCGGCCAGATACAGGCAGGCGGCGACCGGATCGCCATCGCTTTCGATAACCCGCGCGATGCCCAGCAGGCTGTCGCCTGCCCGCGGGCTGTCCGGGTCGGCGGTGAAACCTTCCAGCCAGGCCGCTGCCGCGGATTTGGACTGTCCGGCCTGATCCAGCGCCACGCCACGCAGATACAATGCCTCGGCGGTCAACGGACCCCCTGCATGCTTTTCCGCGACGGCCTGGAACAATTCTGCCGCGCGCAGGTAATCACCCTCGTTCAATGCTTCGTTTGCCGCGTCGAAATCAGCCTGCTCAGCCGCCGAGGCAGCGGTGCCCTGCTGGCCCGCGGGTGAATTGCCAGAGGGATCGGTGGTGATTTGCGGCACCACGGTCACGCCGGAATCGGGCCCGATCGGGGCAGGCGTGGTGAGTGCGCCCAGATCGCAGGTCTCGTCCATCTCGCATAGCCGGAACTCGATATCGTCGAGGCGCCGTGTGTTTTCCTCGACAGTCTGCCTGATACGGTTCTGCAATTGCTCGGTCTGGTTGGTCAGCCTGGTGAGCTGCTCTTCCATGGAGTTCATGCGGTCTATGGCGGCGGCGCCGCCAACCGTCTGGTAACCCTGCGGGCCTGCGGCCTTCAATTCGGCCCTGAGCGATTGCAACTGGCTGCGCAGGTCCGAGACCTGGCCGCGCAAATCGGCAAGCGTAGGCTCCTGCGCCACAACCGGCGAAGCCATCAGCGCAACCAGGGCGGCGGCGGCGACGGCCCTGCGGATCATGATCCGGCTCCGGTGTCGCTGACCACGGTAACGGCACGGCGGTTCTGCGCATAGCAGCTTTCGTTCGAGCAGACCTCGACAGGGCGCTCCTTGCCAAAGCTCAGCGTGCGGACCCGGTCCGAGGACACGCCCTGCGCGACCAGGTATTCCTGCACCGCGCTGGCGCGCCGCGCGCCAAGAGCAAGGTTATATTCGCGTGTGCCGGTTTCCTCGGCATGACCCTGCACCACCGCCGAGAAGTTGCCATGCTTGTTCAGCCATTCCGCCTGTCGCGCCAGGGTCGTACGGGCCTCGGCGCTCAATGTGGTCTGGTTGGCAGGGAACAGGACGGTATCGCCGACCTGATCCGAGAAATACTGCGCCGTCGCCTCGCCCGCCAGTGAGCCCCCGGCCAGATCGCCCTGGTAAAGCGCGCCGCTGCCCATATTGGCATACGGGTCCTGTACCGGCGGCGGCGGTGCGGGTTGCGTGCATGCGGCAAGGCCGAGCAGAGAGGCGGTCAGGGGTATCAGGTAATGTTTCATCACAAGTTTCCTACGGCAATAGCGGCCCCCAGGAGGGATCCGACGCGGCAAAATCAAGTTCCATCGGGCGCATGTTGCGTCCGGTGATATCGACCGAGTGCAGACGCGGTTCGCCATTGCCGCCCGGCGTAACCCGCGTGAACATGATGACGCGCCCATTGGGGGCCCATGTCGGGCCCTCGTCAAGGAACGAATCCGTCAGATTTTTCTCCTCCGAGCCGTCCTTGCGCATCACGCCGATATGAAAGCGCTCTCCAAGCTGCCTGGTAAAGGCAATCATGCCGCCCTTTGGGGACCATGCCGGATCACCATAGCGGCCCTCGCCAAAGCTGATCCGGGTCGGCTCACCGCCCTCGAGTCCCATGACGTAAAGCTGCGGCGTGCCCGAACGGTCGGATTCGAACACGATCTGCTTGCCGTCGGGGCTGAAACTGGGCGAGGTCTCGATCGAGGGGGAGTCGGTCAGCGGGCGTTGCGCGCCGGTGGCGGCATCCATCAGCCAGATATCGGTGTTGCCGCCCTTTTCCAGCGAATAGACGATCCAGCGGCCATCGGGAGAGTAGCGGGGCGAAAACGCCATGCTGTCGCCCGCCTGCGTCACGGGCTGAGAGCTGACGGTGGCCACATCCAGCGACTGGATTTGCGGGAAACCGCTGTCAAAGCTGGTATAAAGGATTTTCTTGCCATCCGGCGAGAATTGCGGCGCCAGCACCAATGAGGAACTGTCGGTCATCCACAGGATATTCGCGCCGTCGTAATCCATCACCCCGATCCGCTTGATCCGGGCGTCTTTCGGGCCGGTTTCCTGCACGAAGGCCACGCGGCTGTCGAAATAGGCGGATTCGCCGGTCAGCCGGGAATAGATCTGATCGGCGATCTTGTGGGCCGCGCGCCGCCAGTCGCTGGCGCGGGCGACGAATTGCATCCCGTCGCCAAGCGGCTGACCCGCGAAGATGTCGAACAGCCGGAACTTGACGCTGATCTCCTCGCCCGAACCGCTCACCTCGGCGGTGACCAGCGCCTGCGCGTTGATTGCGCGCCATTCCTCGTAGGCAACGGCATCGGTAAAGCTGTCGCGGCTGGCAAGATGCGCCTCGGCCGGGATCTCGCGGAACAGACCGGTGCCGGTCAGGTCGTCGGCCACCACCTGCCGGATTTTCGAGGCGGCCTCGGCATCGCCGTGAAATTCGGGAATCGCCACGGCAACGGGTTCGGTGACGCCGTCGGTGATCTCGATCCGCAGCGGACCATCCTGCGCCAGCGCGGGCAGGGCGGTCATGACGGCGCCGGTCACGCTCAGCGCGAGGGCAAGGGCAGGGGCAAGGGGCAGGTTACGGAACATGGTGTCCTCTTTAGCGTCATTGGCGGCGGGGCAAAAGCCGGGTTTCACCGTATCGGCCTATTCGAATTGAATTCCTTCCGGGCGGAAATCCACGATGACATCGCGCCAGCGCCCGTATTTCTCGCGCGGGAGCGGAAAACCCGCCCGCCCGCATTGCAGGATCGCCCTGCGCGCAGTTTCGAAAGCGTTCTGCGTAGCTGTCTGCGAAGAGCCGCCCCGCGAATCGATCAGGCGCAGGCTGGCCGGTTGAGGATGGCCGTCGCGGGTCATCCTGAACTCGACCGACACGGACACGCGCGAGGCATCGACCGACAGGGCGCCACGATTCCAGCATCCTTCCAGCGCCATCCTGAAGCCCTCGCGCTCCGACAGCGAAAGGGGCTGGCCAAGCGGCGCAGCCCCTCCGGTTTCCGTGCTGGCATCGGACCGCTGATCGGGGTCCGGCAGCGGTGTAGGGGTGATCGGCACCGGGGCAAGCTGGTTCGGATCGGGGGGAGCCTCTTCCGTTGCGGGGGCAGAGCGGCCCTGCGACATGGCCTCCGACAGGGCCGCGGAAAGCGGATCCTGTTCGACCGAAGCACCGCTGCCCCCCTCGATTCGCTGCACGTTGCCACCGGTGGTCTCGCCGGTCGAGGCGGTATCCTCGCCCTCGCTGCCGGACTCAGGTTGCTGGGCTTCGCGCAGGGCATCTTCCAGCGCCTGACGATCGGCGGCCTCGCGTTCGGCCTCTTCACGTTCGGCTGCGGCGCGGCGCTCCTGTTCCTCGCGCTCACGCTCGGCTTCTTCGGCTGCCCGGCGTTCCTCTTCGGCGCGTGCTTCGGCTGCGCGGCGCTCCTCCTCCCGGCGGGCCGCTTCTTCGGCTGCCTGCCGCCGTTCTTCCTCGGCGCGACGAGCCTCCTCCTCGGCACGACGTCGTTCCTCGGCCTCGCGTTGGGCCTGTTCCGTAGCCCTGCGCTCCTCTTCCTCGCGAGCCTCCTGCTCGGCGGCCCGCCGCTCTTGCTCGGCCCTCGCCTCTGCGGCGGCGCGGGCTTCTTCCGCCCGGCGTTCCTCTTCCGCCTGTGCCTCTGCTGCGCGGCGCTCCTCGGCCTCGCGTTCGGCCAGTGCCGCGGCTTCGGCCTCCCGGCGGGCCTGCTCGGCTGCCAGACGCTCCGCTTCCTCGGCCGCCTCTGCTGCCAGGCGTTCAGCTTCGCGGGCCGCTTCCTGCTCTGCGATCCGGGCGTTATACGCCTCGACCAGCCCGTCGGGGCGGTCCAGTGGCCGTGTCGACTGGTCCAGTGCCAGAACCGAGCGGGGAGCCACGGGTTCGGCGCTCTCGTCCTGATCCGAGGGCGCGGGGCGCGAAGGCCGGGTGTCGGCTTGCGGTTGCGCGCTCTCCGCCGGAGCGGATGGGGCGGTTTCCTGAACAGGTTCCGGCGCGGCGGGCGTGTCGGGAAGGTTGGTGGCCACGTTCACCGGCTCGCGATTCTCGAAATCGCTCAGATCCGGCTGCTCCTCGGCCGTGTCGGGCTGGGCCAGCTCCTGCGCCGCCTCCTCGGATTCCGGCGCCGCCGTCTCGGTGGGGGGCGCGGCCGGCGCCTCCTCGGGCTCTGGCTCGGAGATCTCGGCGACCGCCGTGGCGTCGGGGGCAACGGGACCGGCCCCGCGCGAGGCGGCGGCATATTCCTCGAACTCGGCCCCGCTCATCGTCGCCACCTCGGTCATGCGCACCGGTTGCGAGGGTTGAGGACGAAACAGCACCCCGCCCAGAAGCGCCCAGAGGATCAGCGCCGCATGCGCGACGCCCGAGATCCACCAGCCGATGCGCTCTTCCCGGTCGGACATGGATCAGCCATCCATCCGCGGGCCGCCGGTATCGGTGACCAGCACGATATTGGTAAAGCCGGCTGCGTTCAGGGCGCCCATCACCTGCACGACGCGGGCATAGGGGATGCCGCCATCGGCACGCAGGAAGATGCGGTCGGTCTGGCGTTCGGCCAGCACGGCGCGCAGCCGGTTCACCACCTCGTCATCGGCGACCGGCTCGCTCATCAGCGTGACCTGCCCCTCGGCGGGGATCGAGATCACCAGCGGTTCCTCGGGGTCTGAGGGAACGGCGGTCGCGGCGGTGCGTGGCAGGTTCAACGGCACCCCGGCCGTCATCAGTGGCGCGGCGACCATGAAGATCACCAGCAGCACCAGCATCACGTCCACAAAGGGCGTGACATTGATCTCGGACATCGGCGCGTTGCGCCTGTGTCCGCGCCCCTTGCGCCTTATCCGCTTGACGACATCCGCCATTGATCCGCCCTCAGCTCTTGTCGTCCAGCTGCCGCGACAGCAGGGTCGAGAATTCGTCGGCGAAACTTTCCCAGTTGCCGACCACGCGCTCGGCATCGCCCGACAGCTTGTTGTAGAAGATCACCGCCGGAATTGCCGCCAACAGGCCCAGTGCGGTGGCCAGCAGCGCCTCGGCGATACCGGGCGCGACCACGGCAAGACTGGTATTCTGCGACATCGCGATGCCTTCGAAGGCGTTCTTGATCCCCCAGACCGTGCCGAAAAGCCCGATGAAGGGCGCGGTCGCGCCTACCGTGGCAAGAAATGACAGCCCGCGGAACAGCCGCGTCTCCTCGCGCTGGATGGCCACGTTCATGGCGCGGTCGATGCGCTGCGTGCCGCCGGGGATCAGCGCCCCGTCCTCGCGATGGCTGCGGCGCCATTCGGTCATGCCCGCCGCGAAAATCCGTTCGGACGCGCCCGAGGGGCGTTCGCCGAGCCGGTCATATAGATCGTCGAGCGGCTCGCCGGACCAGAAGGAACGGTCGAACCTGCTTGCCTCCCGCCTTGCATTCGCGAAGGTCAGGAATTTCTGGATGATGATCGCCCAGCCCCAGAACGAGGCGATGACGAGGATGATCATCACGATCTTGACCGTCAGCGAGGCGCGCGCGAACAGCGCCAAAAGCGAGAAATCGAGAGCCTGTGCGGCCTGAATGGGTTCCATTGTCACTGCCTCATCTTGTCGGGCGCGTTTCGCGGGCCTTCTACCGCTTGTTTATCAGCAGTTTCACCCCCCGCGACAACACAATAGCGTCAATTTGACATACCGCCGCGATCAGCGGAACGAGAGCTTGTGCGCCGCGATGGCCTCATAGGCGGGGCGCAGACTGTCGGCCAGCCGGGCCAACTCGCCCTCCAGTTCCGGCAACGGCCCCTCGGGTCCGGCGAAGCCGGTCGAGCGGTTGACTGCGTCATACCAGACCGCGCCCCAGACCCCGTCCTCGGGATGCGGGCCGGGGCTCCATGACAGCATCTTTTCGGTATAGGCGATGCCGATGCCTTCGCACAGCGCCGACAGGGCACGGTCTGGGGCGCGGCGGATATCGGCGCTGTCGATGACCAGCGGAGCGGGGCCGCGCGCCGCCATCTGCTGAAACATCTTCCATTGCCGGTCAAAGCCCAGCTCGGCCGGATCGGGCAGCCCGCGCTTGGCCGCGAAAGAGGCGGCGACCCGTTCCGGCTCGCGGATCAGGAAGACATTGGCGAGTGTATCGGTCCAGTCCAGATCCATGCCGGGCAGCATATGCTGGACCATGTGCTTCTGATACTGGATCGGCTGCCCGCAGGGCTCATGGATCAGACCGGGCAGCACCTCTCGCCAATCGGCGGGCTGGCTGGCGATCACCTGTTCCCGCATCGGATGGGGCAGGCCGGTGCGGACCAAGTAATGGGCATAGAAGGGCTCGTCCACGCAGGCGCAATCGCCGCGCGCCCCGAATGCGCGCATCATCGCGGTGGACAGGTTGCGCGGCCCCGACCACATGGCGATCCGTTTCGTGTCAGACATCCGTGCCTCCCTTCAGCGCGGCAGAGAGCGGGGCGGGCAGCCGGGCAGGGCGGCCCGACGGTCCAAGACAGGCGACGGTGACGCGGGCGGTGAACAACACCTCCTCGCCGCGCCGCACCGATTGGTTCAGGATCACCCGCGCGGGCGAGGCCGTGGCCAGCTCGGTCGTGATCTCCAGCAGATCGTCGAACCTTGCCGGGCGCAGGTAATCCGCCTCGACCCGGCGCACGGCAAAGACATGCCCGCCATCCGCCTTCATCGCCGCCTGGTCGATGCCGAGTGCGCGTAGCCATTCCGACCGCCCCCGCTCGATGAATTTCAGGTAATTGGCGTAATAGACGATCCCGGCCAGGTCGGTGTCCTCGTAATAGACGCGCAGGGTCAGGCGATGTGTCATCAGGGCTCCATTCGGCAGGGATCGTCTTTCGGAACCTATCTCGTTCACAACCGCCAGCCGGACGCAACCTGCAGTGCTTGCAGATTGTGCAATCCTGTCGAACAGAGAAACCGAAAAATCGCGCCTAATCTTCCCCCGGTTGCAGGCCTATCTCGCTGTCATCGAACCGACGCAATCACGCGCCGACTGAATAAGGAAGACGAAAATGAAAGTTATTACAGCCAGTTTGGTCGCCCTCGCCCTCGCTACCGGCGCTGCTTCGGCCAGCAATTTCCCCGAAACCCACCAGAATGCAAGCGTCGAGCGCCCCGCGCCCAACACCCAACAAATCCAGGTCAAGGCCGGCAAGGTGCTGACCTCGCGCGAATTGCATAGCGCCGGTCTCTCCGCCGATGATCTCATCACCGTGACGAGCTTCCCGACCAGCGAATGGGCCAAGACCCATTACGAACGTTGATTGCTCCCCGAGGCATCCGCGGTTCCGCGGGTGCCTCGCTGCGCGCTTGCCGCGCATGACGCCGCTCCGCACCGGGGCGGCTTTTTTTTTAGGACAAGCCCTTGCACAGAACGGATTGCGGGAACATTTCATCCGCCATGGATACGACCGTTCTCCGCACATTCATAAGCATCCTCGACGAGGGCAGTTTCGCCGCCGCGGCGCGGCGGATGGGCATATCGCGCAGTCTGTGCAGCAAGTATATCGCGGATCTCGAAGCGGATCTGGGGGCCCGGCTGCTGTCGCGCACGACGCGCGCCCTGCGTCCGACCGCCTTGGGGCTGCAATACAGCCAGCATATCCGCGAGGTTCTGCGGCAGCTCGACTCCGCAAATGAAATGGTGCGCGATGCTTCGGGCCATCCCGCCGGAGCACTCAAGATAGGCGCCCCGGCCTCCTATATTCACAAGGTTTTCCAGCCGCATATCATGCGCTTCATGGACGATCATCCCGATATCCAGATGGAGATGGTGCTGGATGACGGCGTTTCCGACCTGATCGGTGGCGGCTATGACGCGGTGATCCGGATCGGCTTCCTCGAGGATTCGGCACTGCATGCCCGCAAGCTGCACGAGGCGGCAATCCTGCTGGTCGCCTCGCCCGGTTACCTGGAACGGCGCGGCCAGCCGGTGTCACCTTCGGACCTGAGCCGCCATAACTGCCTGCATTACACCAATCTGCGTGGCCCGGGCACATGGCCCCTGCGCTGTGGCAAGGAGGTGTTCTACCAGAAGGTCCAGCCGGTTTTCTCGACCAATGACACCGAATTGCTTCATTCCCTCGCCGTCAGCGGCAAGGGCATAGCGCTATTGCCACAGTTCACGGTCGCCGAGGATATCGAGGCCGGAAGGCTGCTGCCATTGATGACCAATTTCACGCTTCCGAACATTCCGGTGAGCCTGGTCTATCCGACGGGAAAGCTGATGACCGCTGCGATGCGCAGTTTCCTGGACTTTACCACGCATCTGCGGTTGCCGTAGCGGTCAGGCCGGGTTCACCCCTCCTTGGCCGCCGCCATCCGTGCCGCCAGCCGCAAGGCATGGGCGGGCTCGGTCGCCGCGACCGGCAGCACCGGATCATAGGCCGCCCGGATCAGCGCCGCCATTTCCGGCGAGGGGGCGATGTCACGCGCGAAGCTGAGAGCGCTGCGCATGGTGACCGTTTCGGCCAGCACCGCCGGATGGGCATCCGCCAGCGCACCCGACATGCGCAGAAAATTCATGCAAGCCCGGATCCCGCCATCGGCGTCAAAGCGGAACAGCCGGTATTGATCCGCGTCATCGGCCCGCAGCCGCGCGGGCAGGCCAGGCTGTCCGGTCAGCCGGTCCAGGTCGGGAACCTCCTCCAGCTCCGCCCAGTCACACAGGAAGAAGAGCATCAGGTTGCTCCCCATTTCCGGGTCGGTCTCTGTCACCGGATGCCCGGCATGGGCGAAACCCGCCCTGATGGCGCCGCGAAAGATATCGAGGCTCTCATCCGCCAGCCCGAAGATCACCGGCGCCACCGGCCGCCCCCACCGGGCGCACAGATATGTGCCGTCCTGCCGGGTAAAAATTTCCGCGATCCGCTCGGGCGTCATCCGGGCCTCGTGTTTTTCTTCTTTGTCCAAATACCTTGGGGGGAGTCGTCATGCAAATGACGACGGGGGGCAACGCCCCCCGCTATCCATCCACGCAAAGCGGCGTTTCACCCGACGATGGTCGCCTCGGTCGCGGCGCGGAGATCGTCCTCGGTCACGCCATCGGCGGTCTCGACGATCTTCAGCCCGCCCTCGACGACATCCAGGACACCCAGATTGGTGATGATCCGGTTCACGACGCCCTTGCCGGTCAGCGGCAGGGTGCATTGCTTCAGCAGCTTGGATTCACCGGCCTTGTTGGTGTGATCCATGACCACGATGACCCGGCCCACGCCAGCCACGAGGTCCATCGCGCCGCCCATGCCCTTGACCAGCTTGCCGGGGATCATCCAGTTCGCGAGATCGCCGTTCTCGGCCACCTCCATCGCGCCCAGGATCGCCGCCGCGATCTTGCCGCCGCGGATCATCCCGAAACTCATCGCGCTGTCGAAATAGGAGGTCCGCGCCAGTTCGGTGATGGTCTGTTTCCCGGCATTGATCAGGTCCGGGTCCTCCTCTCCCTCATAGGGGAAGGGCCCCATGCCCAGCATGCCGTTTTCCGATTGCAGGGTGATGTCCTTGTCGCCGACGTAATTGGCCACCAGCGTCGGAATCCCGATGCCGAGATTGACATACATCCCGTCTTCCAGTTCCTGCGCCGCCCGTTCGGCCATCTGGTTTCTGTCCCACGCCATGATCAGGCCTCCTCACGCTTGCGGGTGGTACGCTGTTCGATGCGCTTTTCATGCTCGCCCTGGATGATGCGGTGGACATAGATGCCGGGCAGGTGGATATGGTCGGGATCGAGGCTGCCGCGCGGCACGATTTCCTCGACCTCGGCCACGCAGACGCGCCCGCACATCGCCGCCGGCGGGTTGAAATTGCGCGCCGTCTTGCGGAACACGAGATTGCCGGTGTCGTCGGCCTTCCAGGCCTTGACGATGGACAAGTCGGCAAAGATGCCGCGTTCGAGGATATATTCCTCGCCGTCGAAGCTCTTGACTTCCTTGCCCTCGGCGATCTGCGTGCCGACGCCGGTCTTGGTGTAGAAGCCGGGAATGCCCGCGCCGCCCGCGCGCATCCGCTCGGCCAGGGTGCCCTGCGGGTTGAATTCCAGCTCCAGTTCGCCCGACAGGTATTGCCGCATGAACTCGGCATTCTCGCCCACGTAAGAGGACATCATCTTCCTGATCTGCTTGGTATCCAGCAGCTTGCCGAGCCCGAACCCGTCCACCCCGGCATTGTTGCTGGCCACGGTCAGGTCCTTGACCCCGCTTTTCACGATCGCGTCGATCAACAGCTCGGGGATTCCGCATAGCCCGAAACCGCCCGCGGCGATCAGCATCCCGTCCTTGAGCAGGCCGTCCAGGGCCTCATCCGCATTCGAATAGACCTTTTTCATCGGTCCTCCCCTGATGAATTCGCGTGTCGGGATCCTTGTGGCCCGTGACGCGGCTCAAGTCAATCTGACCATGGCGTGCCGCAAAGCACGAAAGAAAAGTCGGAAACGGTGTTGCCATTATCCGGCTGCGGCGTTTTACTCGCCCCGCGCTGAACAATGATAGCATAACAGGGAGAGCGCCTATTGCTGGACAATACCTCGGGCGACGCGTTCGTCGCCTTCGAACATGTGCAGAAAAGTTATGACGGTCAAACGCTTGTCGTCAAGGACTTGAACCTGTCCATCGGCAAGGGAGAGTTCGTGACGATGCTCGGCCCTTCCGGTTCGGGCAAGACCACCTGCCTGATGATGCTGGCGGGGTTCGAGACCGCGACTCACGGTGAAATCCGCCTTGACGGCCGCCCCATCAACCAGGTTCCGCCGCATAAGCGGGGCATCGGCATGGTGTTCCAGAACTACGCTTTGTTTCCGCATATGACGGTGGGCGAGAACCTGTCCTTTCCGCTGGAAGTGCGCGGAATGGACAAGGCCGAGCGCGAGGCCCGCATCAGGCGCAGCCTTGATATGGTGCAGATGGGGGCATTCGCGAACCGCCGCCCGGCGCAGCTGTCGGGCGGGCAGCAGCAGCGGATCGCCCTTGCACGGGCGCTGGTCTTCGATCCGCATCTGGTGCTGATGGACGAGCCGCTCGGCGCGCTCGACAAGCAGCTTCGCGAGCATATGCAGTTCGAGATCAAGCATTTGCACGAGGAACTTGGAATCACCGTGGTCTATGTCACCCATGACCAGACCGAGGCGCTGACCATGTCGGACCGGATCGCGGTATTCAATGATGGCCGCATCCAGCAGCTTGCCACGCCGAACCGGCTCTACGAGCAGCCGGAGAACAGCTTTGTCGCCGGATTCATCGGGGAAAACAATGCCTTGCCTGGAGTTATCGAGAAACTGGATGGCGACAAGGCTCTGGTCAAGCTGGCTGATGGAGAGGTGATCGACGCCACGGCGGTCAATATCCGTGAACGCGGGCAGAAAACCACCGTGTCGATTCGTCCCGAGCGGGTGGAATTCAAACCCGAGATGATGCCATCCGGCGCCCATACGATCGAGGCCGATGTGCTGGAAGTGGTCTATATGGGCGATATCCTGAGAACCCGGCTGCGCGTGGCGGGAAGCGACGATTTCATCATGAAATGCCGCAACACCATCGGCCAGACCCGGCTGGAACCCGGCCAGAAGATCCGCATCGGCTGGCATCCGCAGGACGCCCGCGCGCTGGACCCGATCTGACGGACGGTTTGCGCCACCTGTTCCGGCCCCCCGAAGGGGCCGGGAATAACGGAAAGAAAGCAAAGATATTCACATAGTTGGAGCTGACATCATGAAACGGACCCTTGCTTTGACAACCGCGCTTGGCCTGGCGGCCATGCCGGCACTCGCCGATGTGAACCTGCTGTCCTGGGGCGGCGCCTACGGCAACAGCCATGTCGAGGCCTATGTCAAACCCTTCGAGGCCGAGACCGGCATCAAGGTCAATGTCGCCGATGCCGACAATCCGGCCACCCCGATCAAGGCGATGGTCGAGGCGGGCAATGTCACCACCGATGTCGCTTCGGTCGAATATGCCGATGCGGTGCGGCTGTGCGACGAGGGGCTGCTGGAACTGATCGACGCCTCGGGACTGGCCCCGGCAGAGGACGGGACGGCGGCGACCGAGGATTTCATCGAGGGCGCGATCACCGATTGCTTCGTGGGCACGGATGTCTACTCCATGGTGCTTGCCTATGACGACAGCAAGTTCCCCGATGCCAAGCCCGCGACCCCGGCGGATTTCTTCGATCTGGAGAAGTTTCCCGGCAAGCGCACCATGCGCAAGGGTGCCAAGTTCAACCTGGAGCTGGCGCTGATGGCCGATGGCGTGCCGGCAGGCGAGGTCTATGACCTGCTGGAGACACCGGAGGGCGTGGACCAGGCCTTTGCCAAGCTGGACACGATCAAGAATGACGTGATCTGGTGGGAGGCCGGCGCGCAGCCGCCGCAGCTTCTGGCCGATGGCGAGGTGACCATGGCCTTCGCCTTCAACGGGCGGATCTTCAATGCCGCGCAGGGCGAGGGCAAGCCCTTCGAGATCATCTGGGACGGCCAGATCTACGAAATGGAGGGCTGGGTGATCCCGAAAGGCGCGCCGAACAAGGACGAGGCGCTGGAATTCGTCAGCTTCTCGACCGCGCCCGCGCAGCAGGCCCGCGCCGCCGAGTTCATCAGCTATGGCCCGCCGCGCAGATCGGCCGCCGCGCTGGTCGGCAATATCGAGGGCACCGAGGAGCCGATGGGCCCGCATCTGCCCACGACCGAAGCCAACATGACCAATGCGCTTGGTTCGAACCTGGATTTCTGGGTCGATCACGATGCCGAGCTGAACGAGCGGTTCAACAGCTGGCTGGCCAGCTGAGCCTGCGTCCCGCGATGGCCGGGGGTTTCACACCCCCGGACCCCCGTGAGGTATTTCAACAAAGAAGAAAGGGCGGTGGAAATTCGCCCGTCGTTGCCCGCAAAGGGCCAAATCGAAGAAAAACACGTAAATCCAACGGGAGAAGAAAATGAGAACCACTTTGATCCTATCGACGGCGCTGGCCGGGTTCGGCCTTTCCGCCGCCGCGCAGGAGGTGAATGTCGTGTCCTGGGGCGGCGCCTACGAGAAATCGCAGGTCGAGGCCTATAACAAGCCCTTTACCGAGAAGACCGGCATCAAGGTCAACATGATCGCCGCCGACAACCCCGCCACGCCGCTGAAAGCGCAGGTCGAGGCGAATAATATCACCGGCGATGTCTTCGATATCGAGGTCAGCGACGCGATCCGCCTGTGCGACGAGGGCGCGCTGGTCGAGATCGATCCCGCCGATCTGCCGCCCGCGCCCGACGGCACCCCTGCCGCCGAGGATTTCATCGATGGCGCGCTGCAGGATTGCGCCGTGGCCAATATCTTCTGGGGCACGGTCATCGCCTATGACACGACGAAATTCGAGGGCGAGGCGCCCTCGACGGCTGCCGATTTCTTCGATCTTGAGAAATTCCCCGGTCAGCGGGGCCTGCCCAAGACCCCCAAGCGCACGCTTTACCTGGCGCTGATCGCGGATGGTGTCCCGGCGAATCAGATCTATGAGAAGCTCGAGACGGAAGAGGGCGTGAACCAGGCCTTCGACAAGCTGGACACGATCAAGGACAGCGTCGTCTGGTGGGAGGCGGGGGCGCAGCCCGTGCAACTTCTCGCCGATGGCGAGGTGACCATGGCGACCGGCTATAACGGCCGTTTCTTCGACGCGATGGTCGCCGAGGGCAAGCCCTTCAAGATCATCTGGGACGGGCAATACATGGATCTCGACATGTTCGCGATCCCCAAGGGCTCGCCCAATCCCGAGGCGGCGATGGAATACCTGAAATTCGCCACCAGCACCGAGCAGCTTGCCGAGCAGGCGAAATATATCGCCTATGGTCCGGCGCGGAAATCCTCTGCCGGTCTGGTCGGGCTGTATCAGGACGGCAAGACCGAGATGGGGCCGCATATGCCGACCAATCCGGAATATCTGGAGACGGCGGTGATGGACGATCCGGAATTCTGGGCCGATCACGATGCCGAGCTGACCGAGCGTTTCAACAGCTGGCTGGCCGGCTCGTGATGTAAGATCGCCGCCGCCCCGGTTCGACATGGGGCGACGGCTTGAATTCCGGGGATATCATGGCGAACGCTTCCGATCCGCAAGCCGCAATTTCTGCCGCCGCCGCGCCCGCGGGACCGCTGACCACCGCCGATGGCAAGCCTTTGGCATGGTCCCTGGCCCGGTCGCAGGCGCGGGCGAAGCGGCGGGCCTTCCTGCTGGTGTTGCCGCTTCTGGCCTTTATCCTGATCACCTTCGTGGTGCCGATCGGGCAGATGCTGCAGCGGTCCTTCTATAATGACGGCTTCTCGGCCAACATGCCCGAGATCTCGCAATGGTTCGCCGAGAACCCGCGCGGGACCGAGCCCGATGACGCGGCATGGACGGCGCTGGCCAATGATCTGCTGGCTTCGGCCGAGGCGCGATCCATCGGCGTTGTCGGCACGCGGATCAATTACGACGTGCCGGGCACGCGTTCGCTGTTCACCTCGACCGGGCGCAAGGTGCGCCGGGGGATCGAGCCGCCTTACCGCGAGGCGCTGCTGGAGATGGACGAGGAATGGGGCGATCCGCGGATCTGGAGCGCGATGCGCGAGGCGTCGCAGCCGGTTACCTCGAATTTCTACCTGGCGGCGGTGGACCGGACCCGCGCTGATGACGGCAGTATCGAACAGGTCGAGCCGAGGCAGCGGATCTATGTGATGCTGTTCATGCGGACCTTCTGGCTGTCGGCGTTGATTACCGTGCTGACCTTTCTGCTGGGATTCCCGGTCGCGCATCTGCTGGCGACTCTTCCGATGCGGAAATCCAACCTGCTGATGATCCTGGTGCTGTTGCCCTTCTGGACCTCGCTGCTGGTTCGGACGACTTCATGGATGGTGCTGCTGCAGCAACAGGGGGTGATCAACGATATCCTCGTCTGGATGGGCGTGATCGGAGGCGGTCAGCGCTTGCAGATGATCTATAACCAGACCGGCACGATCATCGCCATGACCCATATCCTGCTGCCCTTCATGATCCTGCCGCTTTATTCGGTCATGCGCACCATCAACCCGTCCTATGTCCGGGCCGCCCGCAGCCTGGGCGCGACGAGCTGGACGGCCTTCCGCCGGATCTATTTCCCGCAGACCCTGCCGGGGCTGGGGGCGGGGGCGCTGCTCGTATTCATCCTCGCGGTCGGTTATTACATCACACCGGCACTGGTCGGGGGATCGAGCGGGCAGCTTATCTCGAACATGATCGCGCTGCACATGACCGATACGCTGAACTGGTCCATGGCGGCGGCGCTGGCGGCCTTGCTGCTGGGGTCGGTGCTGCTTCTCTACTGGCTGTATGACAAGCTGGTGGGCGTCGATAATCTCAAGCTGGGGTAGGCGAGATGGCTCTTCCGACATATGCAAGCCCATTGGAACGCGTCTGGCATTACACCTATCTGGTGATCTGCGGGCTGATCTTCTTTTTCCTGATCGCGCCGATCGTGGTGATCATCCCGCTGTCCTTCAATACCGAGCCCTATTTCACATTCACCGAGAAAATGCTGTCCCTCGATCCCGAAGGCTACAGCATGCGCTGGTATGACAGCCTGCTGACATTCGGCATGACCGCACCCGACGGGCCGCGGGATGCGGGCTGGTGGGCGGATGCCTGGGCCAATGCGAAATGGGTGAAGGCGGCCAAGAACTCGATCATCATCGGGTTCTTCTCGACCCTGCTGGCGACGGTGCTGGGCACGCTTGCAGCCCTGGGGCTGTCACGGCCCGAGATGCCGTTCCGGCGTCCGATCATGGCGATCCTGATCTCGCCCATGATCGTGCCGCTGATCATCACCGCGACGGGGATGTTCTTTTTCTACTCGAACCCCTGCGAGCTTCTGGGACTGGTCGGGCTGCCGACCAATTGCGGACGGCTGGCGGGCACCTATCCGGGGGTGATCCTTGCCCATGCGACATTGGGGATTCCCTTTGTCATCATCACGGTGACGGCGACACTGGTGGGTTTCGACCAGTCGCTGAACCGAGCGGCGGCCTCGCTTGGGGCCAATCCGAGGACGACATTCTTCCGTGTCACCATGCCGCTGATCCTGCCCGGCGTGATCTCGGGCGCGCTGTTCGCCTTTGTCACCAGCTTCGACGAGGTGGTGGCGGTGCTGTTCATCGCCGGACCCGAGCAGCAGACCATTCCGCGGCAGATGTGGAACGGCATCCGCGAACAGATCAGCCCGGCAATCCTGGCAGTGGCGACGCTGCTGGTGCTGTTCTCGATTGCGTTGCTGACGACGGTGGAATTGCTGCGCAGACGGTCCGAGCGGATCAGGGGTGTGACACCGCAGTAAGAAGACGCCCGCAGGATGACCGCCCGTGCCTGCGAGGATGGGCGGCTCAGGGCAGGATGGTGAGCCACATCCAGACGCTGAAAATCGACAGCGCCGTGCCAATCAGCACGGCCGAGGCGGCGACACGGCGCGCGGCCCCGTAGATATTGGCGAACAGATAGCCGTTGACGCCCGGGGCCATCGCCGCTGTCACGACAGCCGAGCGCATCCCCGCGGTATCGAGGCCGATCGCCGTGCCAAGGCCGAAGGTGATCGCCGGATGCAGGATCAGTCCGCAGGCACAGCACATGGCAATGGTCATCATGTCGCCTTCGGGACGATAGCGGTAGAGGATGCCGCCCAACCCGAACAGGGCCGCGGGAAGGGCCGCGCGCGAGATCATGTCGACCGCGGCCCAGAAGCCCGCCGGCATGACCAGCCCGGCCTGCATCAGCAGGTTCATGGCAAATCCGCACAGGATTCCGATCACCAGCGCAGTGCGCAGCACACCGGACAGGGCGCGGATGGCGACCCGGCCAAGCGACAGGCCGCTGCCCCGGGCGCGGGTGAACTCCATCATGCTGATCCCGAACGTGTAGAGCAGTGGCGAATGCAGCGCGATGATCGCCCAGTTGCCATGCAGCGCATCCGGGCCATAGGCGCGCTCGGTGATGGGGATGCCCAGCAACACGCTGTTCGAGAACAGGCAGGTGAACCCGATTGCCACGCAATCCTCGGGCGAGCGCTTGAACAGGTATCTTGCGCCTGCCCAGCCAGCGGTAAAGCTGGCGAATGCGCCGAGATAGAACGGGATCAGCAGGCTGGCGCGAAACTCGGAACCAAGATCGATCCGGGCCATCGACGCAAAAAGCAGCGTCGGAACCGCGAAGTTCTGGGCGAATTTCATCAGCCCGTCCACGGCATTTTCGCCGAACCACCCGCGCCAGCTTACCAGATAGCCAAATCCGACAACCAGAAAGACCGGCAGGATGATGGTGAAAAGTGCGCTCACAGGGGGCTCGCCGTCATGGGGGGCAGGGTGGGTGTCGAGACCGGGATCTCGATCACCATTCCGTCATGGGCGGGCACGACATTTTCGGGCGTCTGCGCCATGACCTGATCGTAATCCATGTCGATATGCATGTTGGTGAGCACGCCGCGCGGGCATCCGGAGCGCTCGATCCAGTCCAGTGCCTGCGCCAGATGGGCATGGCTGGGATGAGGTTCCGGGCGCAGGGCATCGCAGATGAATATCTCCGCTCCCTCGATCAGCGGCCATGCGGTTTCGGGAATTTCCGACACATCGGGTAGATAGACCAGCCCGCCGATCCGAAACCCGAGCGCGGTGATCCCGCCATGCGGAACACGGAACGGATGAAAGCTGAGTGTTCCGCCGGGGCCGTCGATGGTCACAGGACCGTCCAGCCGGTGCAGATCGGCGATCGGGGGGTAATGGCTGCCCTCCGGCGCCTCGAAGATATAGCCGAAACGTTCGGTCAGTGCCTGTGTCGTCGGCATGTCCGCCCAGACAGGCATCTTGCGGCGGGCGTTGTATACCAACTGCCGCAGGTCATCGATGCCGTGGATATGGTCGGCATGGGGATGGGAATAGATCACCGCGTCCAGCGTGGCCACGCCCGCATCCAGCAATTGCGGCACCAGGTCAGGGCCGGTATCGATCAGCACCTGGGTGATGCCTTCGCCGTCCTGCCGCTCCACCAGCAGCGAACAGCGGCGGCGGCGGTTCCTGGGGTTCCCCGGATCGCAGACGCCCCATCTTCCGCCGATTCGCGGCACCCCGCCGGAAGAGCCGCAACCAAGGATGGTCGCGCGGATCACGCGGCACCTCCGGCGGCCTTCCAGAACAGGCGGTCGAAATTTTCAGAGGTCTGGCGGGCGAAATCGGGATAATCCATGCCGAAGACCTCGGCCCCGACCGCGGCGGTTTTCGCCGCATAAGCCGGTTCGTTACGCTTGCCGCGATGGGGCGGCGGAGCAAGATAGGGGCTGTCGGTCTCGACCAGGATGCGGTCCACCGGGGCGGCGGCGAAAATCTCGCGCAGCTCGGTCGAGCGGGGGAATGCGGCGATGCCGGACATCGACAAATAGAAGCCCAGATCAAGAGCGGCCTGTGCCAGTTCCGCGTCCGAGCTGAAGCAATGCATGACGCAGGAATAGGCCCCGGCGCGATATTCCTCGGTCAGGATGCGGGCCATGTCCTCATCGGCATCGCGGGCATGGATGATCAGCGGCAGGCGGGTCTGGCGGGCAGCCTCGATATGCAGGCGCAGGCTTTCCTGCTGCGCGCCCGCGCTTTCGGCGGTGTAGTGATAATCCAGTCCGGTCTCGCCGATGCCGACGAATTTCGGATGACCGGCCAGTGCGGCCAGTTCCTCGACGCTGGCCATGGGCTCGTCCGCCACGCTCATCGGATGGGTGCCGGCGGCGTAGAACACGCCTTCATGCGCCTCTGCCAGCGCGCGGACCTGCGGCTCCAGCCGCAGCCGGGTGCAGATCGTGACCATGCGGGTGACACCCGCCTCTGCCGCGCGGGCAAGCAATGCGTCATGCTCTCCGTCGAAATCGGGAAAGTCCAGATGGCAGTGGCTGTCGACAATCGGCGGAGAAAGGGCCGCTTGGGTCATGGGATCAACTCGTGGCAGGCGGGGCGGATTGTGCGGGCGGCAGATGCGCCAGTTCCGTCAGCATATCCATCACCAGCGCGGCGGGGTCAAGGTTGACCGCCCTGCCAGAGCGCGCGCGTGCCGAGAGCCGGGCCTGCGCCTCGGCCCATGCCCGCGCCGCCCGGTCATCCGGCGACAGCCGCGCCATGAGGGCACCTTCGCCTTTCGCGGCCTGTGGCAAGGGCGCGCCCATCAGCCCTGCACGGGCGGTGCGGGTCAGGAAACGGTCAAGAAGGGTGATGATCAGATCAAAAGGATCGCCATCGGCATTGGCCCGGCCCGCCGCCCCTTCGGCCAGTTTCGCCGCCGCCAGCCGGTCCAGCCGGGGCAGGGTGGCAAACAGATCGACGATCTGCTGATAGCGGGCAAGCCCGTCCTGGCCGGCCAGCCGCAGCGCCTCGCCCACCGAGCCGTCGGACAGGGCCGCCAGGGCTTCGGCATCTTCCTCAACCCCCAGTCCCGACAGCGCCTGCGTCATCAGTTCGGGCTTCAGCGGGTTCAGCCGCAGCGTCCGGCAGCGCGAGCGGATCGTCGGCAGAAGCCGGGCAGGCTGATGCGCGATCATCAGGATCAGCCCGTTGCCGGGCGGCTCCTCCAGCATCTTCAGCAACGCATTGGCGGCGGCGGTGTTCATCTCGTCGGCAGCGTCGATGATGGCGACGCGATGGCCGCCCTCCGACGCGGACAGGTGAAAAAAGGACAGCAGCCGCCGGATCTCGTCCACGGTGATTTCGGCGCGCAGCCGGCCGGTCTTGTCGTCCCATGGGCGGCGGATCAGCTGCAGGCCCGGTTCGGACAGCGCCCTGATGCGGCGCGCGGCGGGATCGTCCTCGGGCACCGAAAGATCGTTACTGCCCGCGCCCGAGATCAGCCAGCGGGCAATGGTCCAGGCCAGCGTGGCCTTGCCGGTGCCGCGCGGGCCGGTCAGCAGCCAGGCATGATGCAGGCGCCCGCCCCGCGCGGCCTCGACAAAATCGCGAATGGCGTGGTCCTGGCCGATCACATGCGGGGTCATGCGCGGATGCGGCGCGCCGGGAACCCGATCGGGTTCGGGGATGTCCTGCGGATCGCGGCTCACAGCGCCGCCCGGACGCGAGCGGCCACATCCCCGACGCTGCCACTGCCATCGACGAGCCGGACGCGGCCGGGATATTCCTGCGCCAGGGCACGAAATCCTGCCGCCAGCCTTTGCTGGAATTGCAGTCCGAGGCTTTCGAAGCGATCTTCCTTGCCACCGCGGGCA
The DNA here is from genome assembly GCF_003697785.1 of Paracoccus alkanivorans. Classification (GTDB taxonomy): domain Bacteria; phylum Pseudomonadota; class Alphaproteobacteria; order Rhodobacterales; family Rhodobacteraceae; genus Paracoccus; species Paracoccus alkanivorans. Next base: position 90,463 of record NZ_QOKZ01000008.1, read on the forward strand.
TTGCCCCGGGCCAGCGCCGTGGCCGGGTCGATATCGATCACGAATGTCCGGTCGGGTTCCACCGCGATGGTCAGTTCGTGCAGACGATCCACCATCATGCGCAAATCACCCCGCGTAGCGCCCTGGTAGATGCGGGTGGAATCGGCAAAACGGTCGGTGATGACGATCTTGCCCCCGGCCAGAGCCGGTCGGATCACCCGTTCAAGATGATCGCGGCGGGCGGCGGTGAACAGCAGGCATTCGGTCTCTGCCGACCAGCGTTCGCCCGCGCCCTCGACCAGCAGGCGGCGGATCTCCTCGGCCCCCTCGCTGCCGCCGGGTTCGCGGGTCAGCACAACGTCACGGCCCTCTGCCCGCAGAGCCTCGGCCAGCAGCCGTGCCTGGGTGGATTTGCCGCAGCCGTCGATTCCCTCGAAGCTCAGGAACATCAGCCGTTCACGGCGTCGATGGCCTTGCCGCCAAGCCGCATCACCGCGCCCTTCATCCGGCCGATGAAACCCGCTTCGGGCACGTCCTGCGCGGCCAGCAGCGGCGTGACGGCATCCTTGGCGCCCGGCACCGTTACCACCAGTGTTCCCAGTTGATCGCCCTTGGCGACCGGGGCGGGAATGGGCGAGTTGTAAACCGCCTCGACCTTGATCTGATCCCGGGCACCCGCCGGGATCAGCACATTGGCGCCCTCCTTCGTGGTCAGTCCCACATGCGATGCGGTGCCCAGCCAGACAGGGACCTGAACCACCGTTTCCCCGGCCGGTACCAGCGTTTCCATGGTGAACTGGCGGAACGCCCAGTTCACGATCCGCTCGGCCTCCTCGGCGCGGGCGGTATCGCTTGGCAAGCCGGTAATGGCGAAGATCACCCGGCGACCATCCTGCACCGCCGATCCGACCAACCCGTAACCGGCCTCCTCGGTATGGCCGGTCTTGAGCCCGTCAGCGCCGATCCCCAGCTTCAACAACGGATTGCGGTTGAAACGGTTCGCCGGGGCACGGTTGTCAAAAGGAAATTCGGTCATGGCGAAGTTCTTGTACAGGTCGGGGAAATCGCGGATCAGGTGCAGCGCCAGTATCCCCAGGTCACGCGCGCTCATACGGTGGCGCGGATTCGGCCAGCCCGAGGCGTTGGCAAAGACCGAATTGGTCAGCCCCATTTCCTTGCCCTTCTCGGTCATCTGGCGGGCAAACGCCTCTTCGGTGCCGGCCAGCCCCTCTGCCACGACGACGCAGGCGTCATTGCCCGACAGCACGATGATTCCCTTGATCAGTTCCTCGACGGTGGGGCGGTCCTGCTCGTTGAGGAACATGGTGGAGCCGCCCATCTGCCGCGCCTTGGTCGAAACCGGCAGGCGCGTATCCATCTCCACCCGTCCCTCGCGAAGCGCCTCGAACAGCATATAGGTCGTCATCAGCTTGGACATCGAGGCGGGGGGAACCGGCTGGTCGGCGTTCTTCTCCATCAGCACGGTGCCGGTCGCCACGTCATAGACCCATGCGGTCCCGGCATTCGTATCGAATGCCTGCGCCGGTGCGGCCAGTGCCAGCAGGGCGATGAGCCTCAGCAGAAATGCGCGCATGAGATGTCCTTTGCCTGTTTGACCATGATGGTTACTATAAGGGCCGCTTTGCCGCAACGCGCCGCGGCATGGTTACAGGTGAATTTCAATGCAATTTTACCAACCGGGCGCGCCTGCATGGCTGTCACGGATACCGGAGGCGATGAGGCCATGGCTGGGTTACGATACCCGGCCTTGTCCCGGAATTTTTCGGTGGGCGGGATGCGATTCCGCCTGCTTTGAACCACTTGGAAACGGCGGCAAAGATGCGCGGGCGGCAGGAGGAGCGCCGCCCGCGCCTCGTCGGGTGATTGTTCTTGTTCTGCTTACCCGGCGAGATAGCTGTCGATGGCGGCACGGGTGCCGTTCTCGTGAAGCCGTGTCAGCCTGCGCGCGAAAGCCTCCTGAAAACGCCTGTCATCGGCCAGCGGGCCGAAGACGGTGCGGTTTTCAAGAAAGGCCAGGGGATTTTCGCGCGCGGCGAGGGCGCGTTCGCGCAGGGCTTCGTGATTGTCGTCATTCGGTGCGATCTCGCTGCCTGCCTCGTCGCGGCGTTCGCAATAGCGGCACCAGAAGGCGACCTCCTGGGCCAGCCCTTCGATGGCGTGCCCGTCACGCAGCGCATCGGCGATGGTGGGCAGGATGAATTTCGGCTGCCGGTTCGAGCCGTCGAGGCAAAGGCGCGCCACGGTGTCGCCGATCTCGGGATTGGCGAAGCGGTTCACGATCAGCTCCAGATAATCGCCGTAATCCACTCCGTCGATCGGGGTGAGCGTCGGGATGATCTCGCGGGTTTCGAGCGCCCGAAGCCATGCCTCGATCTGCGGATCGGCCATGGCCTCGTGGACGAAGTGATGGCCCAGCAGCGCGGCGGGATATGCGATGGCCGCATGCCCGCCATTAAGGATGCGCAGTTTCATCAATTCGTGGCGGCTGACATCGGCGACGAATTCCGCGCCGGCCTTTTCCAGCGGCGGGCGGCCCTGCGGGAAATTGTCCTCCAGCACCCATTGCCGGAAGGGTTCGCAGACCACCGGGGCGGTGTCGCTGATACCGAAGCGGTCGCGGACCAGCGCCCGTTCGCGATCCGAGGTGGCGGGGGTGATGCAATCGACCATGGAATTCGGGAAGGCGACGTTTTCCTGAACCCAGTTGCCGAATCCGGGATCGGAAAGCTGGGCGAGACCGGTCACGGTGCGGGCGCAGACATGGCCGTTCTCGGGCAGGTTGTCGCAGGACATGACGGTGAAGGGCGGGATGCCCGCCGCTTTGCGCCGGCGCAGGGCGGCAAGGATCATGCCGAACACGCTTTGCGGGCTGTCGGGATTGGCGGCGTCATGGGCCATGTCGGGATGGGCGGCGTCGAATCCGCCGGTCTGCGCGTCCACGTAATAGCCGCCCTCGGTGATCGTCAGCGAGACGATGCGGATCGCCGGGTCGGACATGGCGGCGATGACGGGTTCCGGCGCGACCTCGACGAAATCCACCATCGAACCGATGATCCGGGCGTTCAGCCCGTCGGGATCCAGTTCGACCAGCGTTGTCAGCCAGTCCTGCGCCTGCAGTCTCTCGCGCATCGTGGCGTCGCCGGAGCGCACACCCGCGCCCACCAGCGCCCAGCCATGACCCTCGCCCTGTTCGAACAGGCGGTCGAGATACCAGGCCATATGGGCGCGGTGAAAATTGCCGACGCCGACATGCAGGATGCCGGGCCGCAGGGCCGCGCGGTCATAGCCGGGGCGGCTGACACTGGCCGCCAGATCGTTAAGTGTGGATTGCGACAGGGCAATAGCCATTGCGGAGCCTTTCGTGAGGGTGCCTTGGATAAAAGGCATATTCGGTCGTCCCGGAACATGGCGGCGACGGTGCCGCCGCCATATCCTGATTACATGCGGTCGCCGTTCTTGTCGAAACGGTGGATCTTGTCCTCTGCGGGGGTCAGCCAGATCTCGTCGCCATGGCGGAACGCAACCTCGCCATCGGCGCGGACGGTGACGGCATCCGCCAGCCCGGTATCCTCGACATAGAAGAAACTGTCCGAGCCCAGATGCTCGGACACGCCGATCCGCCCCTTCCATTTGCCGCTATCGGCAGAGACCGAGACATGCTCGGGCCGCACGCCGATGGTCTCGGCGCCGTATTCCACCGCCGCCGCGCCGGTGAACAGGTTCATCTTGGGGCTGCCGATGAAACCCGCGACAAAGACATTACGGGGATTGCGATAGAGTTCCAGCGGGCTGCCGACCTGCTCGATCCGGCCTGCCTGCAGAACCACGATCTTGTCGGCCATGGTCATCGCCTCGACCTGGTCATGGGTCACGTAGATCATCGTGGTCTTCAGGCGGTTGTGCAACTCGCTGATCTCAAGCCGCATGCCGACCCGCAGGGCGGCATCCAGGTTGGACAGCGGCTCGTCGAACAGGAAGGCCGCAGGCTCGCGCACGATGGCCCGGCCGATGGCGACGCGCTGGCGCTGACCGCCCGAAAGCTGGCCCGGGCGGCGGTCAAGGTAATCGGTCAGGTTCAGCGCCTTTGCCGCCGAATCGATCCGGCGTTTCTGCTCGGCTTCGTCGATACCCGCCATCTTCATAGGAAAGGCGATATTCTTGCGCACCGACATATGCGGGTAGAGCGCATATGACTGGAACACCATGGCCAGTCCGCGCTTGGCCGGGGAGGCCTGGGTGGCGTCCGATCCGTCGATCACGATCTTGCCGCCCGAGACATCCTCCAGCCCCGCGATCAGGCGCAGGAGCGTGGATTTGCCGCAGCCCGAGGGGCCGACGAAGACGACGAATTCGCCATCCTCGATGGTCAGGTCCAGGGGCGGGATGACCTCGACTTCGCCGAAGCTCTTGGCGACATTCTCAAGGGTGATTTGTCCCATTGTTCTTCTCCGTTACTTCACGGCGCCGAAGGTCAGGCCGCGGACGAGTTGCTTCTGGCTGAACCAGCCGAGGATCAGGATCGGGGCGATGGCCATGGTCGAGGCCGCGCTGAGCTTCGCGTAGAACAGGCCCTGCGGCGACGAGAAGCTGGCGATGAAGGCCGTCAGCGGCGCGGCATTCGTGGTCGTCAGGTTCAGCGTCCAGAAGGCCTCGTTCCATGCGAGGATCACGTTGAGCAGCAATGTCGAGGCGATGCCCGGCACGGTCATGGGGGTCAGGACGTAGATGATCTCGTTGCGCAGATTGGCGCCGTCCATCCGCGCGGCCTCGAGGATCTCTCCGGGGATCTCGCGGAAATAGGTGAACAGCATCCAGACGATGATCGGCAGGTTCATCAGCATCATGATGATGACCAGCGCGGTGCGGCTATCCAGAAGCCCCATGCTGCGCAGCCCCATATAAACCGGCACCAGCACGCCCACCGCAGGCATCATCTTGGTCGACAGCATCCACATCAGCACGTTCTTGGTGTTTTTCGTGGGCTGGAAGGCCATCGACCAGGCGGCGGGAATGGCCACGGCCAGTCCCAGAAGCGTGGAACCGATCGAGATTACCACCGAGTTCATGAAGTAACGGGCGTAATCCGAGCGGGTATTGACGTCGATATAGTTCTGCAGCGTCCAGTCGAAACTGAACCAGACCGGGGGCGAGGCGATGGCCGTCGCCTCGGTCTTGAAGGATGTCAGCACGGTCCAGATGATCGGGAAGGATATCAGGATCCCGATGCCCCATGCGACGGCGGTGACGAGGGCGCGCTGGCCCGTTGTGGTTTGTCTCGCCATGTCAGAGCTCCAGGTTCTTGCCGACCGCGCGCATCAGGAAGAAGGCGACGATATTGGCGATGATGACGGCGATCACCCCTCCGGCCGCGCCCATGCCCGCGTCGAACTGCTTGAGCGAGAGGTTGTAGATCAGGAAGGGGATATTGGTGGAGGCGTAGCCCGGACCGCCCGCGGTGGTGACGTAAATCTCGGCGAAGACCGCCAGGAGGAAGATCGTCTGGATCAGCACGACCACGGTGATCGAGCGGGTCAGATGCGGCAGGGTCAGGTAGATGAACCGGCTGAGCCAGCCCGCCCCGTCCATCTCGGCGGCTTCCATCTGCTCGCTGTCGAGCGATTGCAGTGCCGTCAGCAGGATCAGCGTGGCAAAGGGCAGCCATGCCCATGCCACCATGATGGTGATGGACAGAAGCGGCAGGGTGGAGAGGAAATCCACCGGTTGCAGCCCGAATGCGCGGAAGAGATGCGCGAAGAGCCCGTTGACCGGGTTCATGAACATGTTCTTCCACACCAGCGCCGAGACCGTAGGCATGACGAAGAAGGGAGAGATCACCAGGATGCGGACGATCCCTTGCCCCCAGAACTCCATGTTCAGCAAAAGCGCGAGAAGGATGCCGCCGATGGTGGTGATCGCCAGCACGCCCAGCACCAGCACCAGCGTATTGACCAGCGCCGGGATGAAGGCCGGGTCGGTCAGGAAGTAGTAGTAATTCTCGAACCCGGTCCAGGAGGCGGGCGGGGTCAGGATATTGTAGCGGAGGAACGAGAAATAGATCGTCGTCCCGAGCGGAATGATCATCCACGCCAGAAGTAGGATCACGGATGGCGAGATCATCAGCCGCGCCGCCTTGTGCGCACGTTGCGTGGCCATGGGGCAGTTCCTTCAGGTTGCGCCGGGTGGCGGCGAAGGTGCCTGTTGCGTCCCGCGATGGCCGGGGGATTTTGCATCCCCCGGACCCCCTGCAAGGTATTTGCACAAAGAAGAAGGGGGTGGCGCGTGCACCGTTCGGCGGAGCCGGCGTGAAAGCGAAGAGGGGCCGGCCGGATTGAACGGAGCCGTTCCGGTCGGCCGGGATGCTTACTTGGGATAGCCGGCGCGGCGCATTTCGCGTGTGGCGGTGGCCTGCGCGGCGGTCAGCGCCTCTTCGACGCTGGTCTGGCCGGTGACGGCGGCCGAGAAGAGCTGGCCGATCGTGGTGGCGATGCCCTGGAATTCCGGGATCGCGACATATTGCGCGCCGACATAGGGCACCTCGTCCACGGTCGGGCTGCCCGGATTGGCCGAGTTGATCGCCGCCAGGGTCATCTCGGCGAAGGGTGCGACCTTGGTATATTCCGGGTTCCCGTAAAGCGATGTGCGGGTGCCCGGAGGCACGGCGAGCCAGCCCTCCTTTTCGGCCACCAGTTCGGTATAGCCCTTCGAGGTCGCCCATTCGATGAAGGTCTGCGCGGCTTCGGGATTTTCCGAGCTGGCCGGGATCGCCAGCGACCAGGCCCAGAGCCAGTTGGCCTTCTGTCCGCCTTCGGCGCTTGGGGCCTGGGCGAAGCCGACCTTGTCGGCGACGGTCGAATCGTCGGGATCTGTCACGAATCCCGCCGCGACCGTGGCATCATACCACATGCCGCATTTGCCGGTCTGGAACAACGCGAGATTCTCGTTGAAGCCGTTGGTGGAGGCGCCGGGAGGGCCGTAATTGGTCATGATATCGACGTAATAGCTCATCGCGGCGTTCCATGCCGGCTGGTCGAATTGCGGAACCCATTCCGCATCGAACCATTTGCCGCCGAAGGAATTCGCCATCGAGGTCAGAAGCGCCATGTTCTCGCCCCAACCGGCCTTGCCGCGCAGGCAGATGCCGAAGACGCCGTTATCGGGATCATGCATCGCCTCAGCGGCCTGGCGGATGAAATCCCATGTCGGCTCTTCGGGCATTTCCAGCCCGGCTGCCTCCATCAGGTCGGTGCGATACATTACCATGGCGCTTTCGCCATAGAAGGGAGCGGCGTAAAGCGTGCCGTCCACGCTCAGCGCCTCGCGGATGGCGGGAAGCAGGTCGTCGACATCGTATTCGGCGCTCATCTCGAGCGGCTTGAGCCAGTCCTGCCTGCCCCAGATCGGAACTTCGTAGGTGCCGATGGTCATCACGTCATACTGGCCGCCATTGGTGGCGATGTCGGTGGTGACCTTCTCGCGCAGGACGTTTTCCTCCAGCGTCACCCATTCGATCTTGATGCCGGGATGGACCGCCTCGAATTCGCCGGTCAGGCCCTGCATGCGGATCATGTCGCCATTGTTCACGGTGGCGACGGTCAGCGTCACGTCCTGTGCGGCTGCGATACCGGCCGAGGCGCAAAGCGCCGTTGCACCCATCAGGATGCGGAAAGTCGTGGTCATGATGTCCTCCCTAGCGGCATGAGCAAATGCCAATTAAATGAGCAAATATTCGCAAACTGTCGGGATTCTGTCAATCGGGAATTCCAGACAGCTCTGGGCGAAACCTAAGGAATCGCCTGTAAGATCGTGAAGATACTTTCAAATTTTGTTTTTTAAGCTAGGAGCCGTTCTGCCGTGGCCTCTGAGGTAATCAGCCCGTTGATCAATTGCCCGATCAATGCCGCACGAATCGCGGGCAACTTGGCCTCGCCCGAGGCGACGGCGGTCAGCGGGTGCTCGCAGCCGCGCGGCAGCGGCGCAGAGGCGACACGGCGGTTGAACGCGCAATCGATGATATTGCCTTCGCGATCATAGACCCATCCCGTGATCTCGCCCGCTGCACCCGCGCGGGCCAGTTCGGCCATCTCGGCAGCGGAAACGAAACCATCGACATACAGGGGCGCGCTTTCGTCCATCTGGCCCACGCCGACCACCGAGAGATCGGCGCTGCGGCACAGTTCCAGGGTATTACGCGCCGCTTCCTGTTCCTGCATCTGCGCCAGTTCGCCGGGATGGCTGACCAGAACCGGCAAGGGGTTGGGGTAATGCGGCGCGCCGATCCGCTCGGCCAGGTGAATGGTGGCGTTATAGGGGGAGGCGGCGCCGTCCGACATCATGTTGCCAAGCCGCGACGCGACCACGTGATGCGGGCAGGACATGCGTGGCAACTGCTCGACCATTGCCTTCACCGCCCGGCCGGTGCCAAGGCTGATGACCCGGCGCTCAGGCGATTTCAGCGTCTTTTCCATCTCGGCCGCGGCGGCAATGGCGATACCGGTCAGCAGGTCGGGCGCGCCGGGATCGGAGGGCACGACCTCGCAGCTATTCAGGCCATAGCGGTCGGTCAATGCGTGGGCGAGATCCATGCAGCGGGCGATGGGATGGTCGAGCCGGACCTTGATCAACTTTTCGCTGACCGCCATCGCCACCAGCCGCTGCGCGCTCTGCCGGCTGACGCCCAGCTTGCGGGCAATCTCGTCCTGCGTGTTGCCCGCGACGTAATAGAGCCATCCGGCGCGGGCGGCATCGTCCAGCCGTGTCGTGTCGGATGTGAAACGTCCTGTGCTCACCGAACCTCCCCAAGCGTTTCAGCCTGTTTCAAGAGGTGGGGGAAATCGCGCCAGTTGTCAAAACTTTGCACATCGGCGGGGATGGCAAGGGGATGGCCGCGCAGATGCGAGGCACCGTGATAGGCCAGCACCCTCATGCCCGCGGCGCGGGCGGCCTCGATCCCCGGAAGGCTGTCCTCGACCACCAGCGCGGCGGCTGGTTCGATGCCCATCCGGCTTGCCGCGAACAGGAACAGGTCAGGCGCCGGCTTGCCATGCGCCACCTGGCTGGCGGTGAAAACATCCGGGCCGAAAAATTCCGACAAGCCAAGGAGTTGCAATGTTCGCGCGACCCGGGGAGGGCTTGACGAGGTGGCGACACAGCAGGGGGTGCGCAAGTCGCTGAGCATGTCCGGAAAGCCGGGCGTCGGGGCAAGCTCGTCCTCGAAGCGCAGGAGCAGGCGGCGGCGGTATTCGGCTTCGAAATCCGCAGGAAGCTCACGGCTGAAACTTTCGCGGATGACCTTGGCTACGGTCGGGAAGCTGCGTCCCAGGAAATCGCGGCGGATATCGTCGGGGCCGAGAATGAGACCCAGTTCCGCCAATTGCTCTATCATGACGCTGGCCGAGAGAACCTCGCTGTCGGCGATGACGCCGTCGCAATCAAAGATCACCAGTTCGATCCGCATCGCAAATCCCTGCCTTGCCGGTAAATGGCCAACGGGACAAGGCCGCATGGGCAGGCCGCTGTCAACGGCAAAGCGGAAAAGCCGCTGAAAATGCCGCGCCTTCAGGCGTGGCATCCAACAGGGAGAAACGTTCAGGGCCATGAAGCCGGCCATTGAACAAGACCATGCTGGCACAAGCGGATTAAGTTTGTATTGTCAGTTCTATAGGAACAGCAAGACTTTGAGAAAAAAGAGGTCAGGATGGCTAAAATTCTGGATGATGAAGCGGGGACGGTCTTTGTCGGCGGAGGCGGGAAGGATTACGGCACGCCGCAATCGCTGTTGCTGAAATATGCCAATCGTCACGGCATGATCGCGGGCGCGACCGGCACCGGCAAGACGGTAACACTGCAGACATTGGCCGAAAGTCTTTCGCTGGCCGGGGTGCCGGTGTTCCTGGCCGATGTGAAGGGCGATCTGGCCGGGCTGTCGCGCCCGGGCAGCGCCGAGGCAAAGCTGCACGATGCGTTTAAAAAGCGCGCCGATACGATCGGGCTGGAACTGGATTACCAGGAATTCCCGGTCACCTTCTGGGATGTCTGGGGCGAGCAGGGGCATCCCGTTCGCACCACGCCTGCCGAAATGGGGCCACTGCTGCTTTCGCGCCTGCTGGACCTGACCGAGGCGCAGGAGGGCGTGATGAATATCGCCTTCCGCGTCGCCGACGAGCAGGGGCTGGCGCTGGCTGATCTCAAGGATTTGCAGGCGATGCTGGTATGGGTCGGAGAGAATTCGGACGAGTTGTCCCTGCAATACGGCAATGTGAGTTCGGCCAGCGTGGGGGCCATTCAGCGCGCGCTCCTGGTGCTGGAAAACCAGGGCGGCGACAGGCTGTTCGGCGAGCCCGCGCTGGAGCTGGCCGATATCATGCGGCAGGGCGAGGACGGCAAGGGAATGATCAATATCCTTGCCGCCGACCGGCTGATGAATTCACCGCGCCTCTACGCGAGTTTTCTGCTGTGGCTGCTCTCGGAACTGTTCGAGCAATTGCCCGAGGTAGGGGATCCCGACCGCCCCAGGATCGCCTTTTTCTTCGACGAGGCGCATCTGCTGTTCGATGACGCACCGAAGGCGCTGATCGAAAAGGTCGAACGGGTGGCGCGGCTGATCCGGTCGAAAGGGGTCAGCGTGTGGTTCATCAGCCAGAGCCCGACCGACATCCCCGAGAATATCCTGGGCCAGCTTGGCAACCGGGTGCAGCATGCCTTGCGCGCATTTACCGCCAAGGACCAGAAGGCATTGCGGCTGGCAGCCGAGAATTACCGCGCCAATCCCGATTTCGACACCGCCGAGGCGATCCAGAATGTCGGCACCGGCGAGGCGGTGACTTCGCTGCTGGAGGCCAAGGGCGTGCCGGGGATCGTGCAGCGCACCTTGATCCGTCCGCCTTTCAGCCAGCTTGGTCCGGTCTCGGATACCGAGCGGGCCGAGGTGATGAAAGCCTCACCCATGGCCGGGAAATACGGCAAGACGGTCGATCGCGAATCCGCGCAGGAAATGCTTGCAAAACGGGCCGAGGAGGCCGGTGCCGAGGCCGGGAAACAGGGAAAGGCTGCGGGCAGCAAATCGGATGACGACCTGTTCGACATGGGTAACGAGGATTACAAGCAGACCCGGCGCTACGAGCCTCCCGAGCCTGCCAGGCGCAAATCCTCGCGTTCCTCGCGTTCGGACAGCATCGCCGAAACGTTCGGCAAGAGTCTTGCCCGGCAATTGGGCACAAGAGCCGGCAGGGAACTGGTCAGAGGAGTGCTGGGGTCGCTGTTCCGGGGGCGTTGACCGGGCAAGGGCTTGCCGCACGCATCTCGGCCAGCAGGGCGATCATCACCAGCACATGCCGCTGCATGTCATAACCCGGCGCGCGTGCCAGCCGCGCCTCGTTGAGCCGCTCCTCCTCGTCCCTGAGGCGGGGCAGGGCGCTGCCCGCCGGAGGGCAGGCCGGATTGCGCAACAGCCGGGGCAGGTGGCATGTGCGGCGCCATCCGGCCTGTCCGGCCTGCGCTGCGCGGATCAGGCTGCGCGGGCGGCGCAATGGCAGGACTGTCCCGGCGGAACGGAAGGCCGTGATGTCGGTGAATGCGGTCATGGCGGATCTCTTTGTCGCTTTCGTGATGCCACATGATCGCACGGCCAAGGCCCGCGTTGCGCGATAGGCCATTGCAGCGCACGTAAGGGAAAGAATTATTTAGGATTTGTTAGGGATGTTGCGTCTCGATCCGCGGGTTGCCGAGCAGCCCGCCGGGCAATTTCCAGCGCGGGATTTCGGTTCGATTTCGCCCGCGAAAAGCGAGAGAGGCAACATGATGATCCAGAAACAGGGTTTTCCGGCGTCGCACGGAACCAGTGAACCGCAAGGACAAGAAAGCAAAGCGGCGATGAAGGGGCCTGACGATGTGGCGCTCTACCTGCGTCACGTCAGGGAAGGCGTTCCGATACGGGCATTGGCGCGCGAGTTGGGTTGCCACGCCTCGACTGTGATGCGGCGCATCCGTCGCTTCGAAGAGCGGCGCGACGATCCTCTTGTTGATGCCGCGCTGTCTGCCGGGGCGGAAACCTCCGGTCCCGGACATGATGGGCGGCAGTTCAGGCAAGTGCTGCGCAGATTGGCGGAACCGGGCGCCATGATGGTCACGGCCGCGGGGATGGAAAAGGCCATTGTCACCCGCGAAGATATCCGCACCGCGGTTCTGGAGCGCAGCATGGCCGAGGCCATGGCGCTGCGCGGATGGGTGGCGCAATCGGGGCAGGGCGGGCGCATCCAGCGTTACGTCCTGGTTCCCGCGGGGCGCGAGGCGCTGCGGCGGATGCTGAAATCCGGAGGACAAGCAGAGGAGGAGCATGCGGAAAAGCACCGGCATTGGGAAGAGCGCGTCGTCGAGGATCCCGAGGATGGCCGCCGTCGCCGGGTCCGGGTGAACCTTGCCGAAAGCCCGCTGCTGGTTCTGGCGCGTCGGCGCGATGCGAATGGCAAGCCCTTTCTGACCCCCGGCATGGTCGCTGCCGGGGAACGTCTGCGCGAGGATTTCGAACTGGCCCAGATGGGGCCGCGCGTCACCCAGAACTGGGAAGGCTTCCTGACGGCCGGGATCGATGTGGATCGCCGGTCCTTTGGCGGAGGGTCATCCTCGGCGCGCGAGCGGGTGGCGGCCGCGCTGCGCGATCTGGGGCCGGGATTGGGCGATGTCGCACTGCGCGTCTGCTGTTTTCTGGAAGGGATAGAGATGACCGAACGGCGCTTGGGGTGGTCGGCCCGCTCGGGCAAGATCGTGCTGCGGCTGGCCCTGATGCGGCTCGAACGGCATTTCGAGGAACGCTATGGCACCGGCGCACCATTGATCGGGTGATGGCTTCTGCTGCTGATGGATTGATCACAAGGCAAATGCTGGATAAGTTGAAATTCAAAGATGGGCAGACATCAATCAGAAAGCCTTATGAATATTACCTTGCGACAGTTGCGCTATTTTCTGGCTCTGGCCGAGCAGGGGCATTTCACCCGTGCGGCCGAGACGATTCACGTGACCCAACCCGCCCTGTCAATGCAGATCCGCGCGCTCGAGGACGTGGCCGGCGGGCAGCTGGTGGAACGGACATCGACCGGCATCGTGCTGACTCCGCGCGGGCGGGCGCTGGCCGAGCATGCCCGAAAAGTGCTGGCGGCGATGTCGGGGCTGGAGCAGGGATTGCGTCAGCCGGGGCAGGGCGGGAGGTTGCGCCTTGGAATGATCCCGACCGTCGCGCCCTATCTGCTGCCCGAAGCGCTGCCGGAGCTGCGGGCCAGTGATATCGGCCGCGACATGCATCTGCGCGAGGCCATGACCGAGCGGCTGCTGAACGAACTGGAATCCGGCCGTCTGGATGCCGCTGTCGTGGCGACCCCGCCCGAGGATGACGGCATGATTGCCGTGACGCTGTTCACCGATCACTTCCTGCTGGCGGGCAGTTCCGGGCGCATCGCCCGCTTTGCCGACCGCGCCGATGAGCTGCGCCCGCAATCCCTGGATCCCGCGCAGCTTTTGCTGCTGGACGAAGGGCATTGCCTGGGGGACCAGGCGCTGGAGGTCTGCGGGCTTTCCCGCCGGGGCGGGCGGCTGGACCTGGGCGCGGCCTCGCTCTCCACGTTGTGCCGGTTGGCGGCGCAGGGGATGGGGTTGACCTTCCTGCCGGAAATCGCCCGCAAGCAGGAAATGGCAGCGGCACCGGGGCTGGCCGCGATCCGTTTTCCCGACCCACAGCCCGCGCGGCAGGTCCTGCTGATGCGCCGCGCCTCGACTCCGGCCGATGGCTGGTTCGATGAGCTGGCCGACACCTTGCGGCGCGCGGGACAGGGATTGCTTTCCGGCTGACGCATCCGATGCGCCCCCCGGCATGATCCGGGTAGATGGATAGCAGCGCGGCGGCGGGCCTATTCCCGGGATTGGCATTCCTGCACGGATTGATCCTCCAACTGGTTGGTGAAGCTGGCGGTATCGCCCTTGCTCCACCACTCGTATTCACCCGCCACATAGCGCGCGCCGGAGGCAGAGATCACGTTCACGAAGATTCGCTCAGTCCCGTCGATGGGCAGGATCGCAAGGCGGTTGTCCCCTGCATTGACATATTTCACCTTGAGGACTTCACCATCGGCGCAGGTATATTCCGTTGGCAGGACGCTGATCTCCTCGGTCAGGGGCAGCGGGATCGACAGCGTCGGCTCCGCCCAAAGGGGCAGCGCAATCAGCGATAGCGCGGTTCCGGCAAGAAATTTCACCATCATGGTCTCCTTGGAAAATGCCTATACTGCCGCGATCCAGCCGCCCAGGAAGGCATGGATGTTATGGGTCAGATCATCCGAGAGATAGCCGCCCTCCTGCACCATGACAGTGGGCAGACCTGCTGCGGCGATCAGGCCGGCGGCGCGCCCGAAACATCCGGTCGTCACCGACAGCCCGCGCAGCGGGTCGTTCTCATGGGCGTCCAGCCCCAGGGCCAGCACCAGCGCGCCGGGATCGAATTCACCGATCCGTTCGAGCGCGGCAGCTATGGCGGCCAGCCAATCCTCGTCCCCTTGCCCCTGTGGCAGCGGCAGGTTCAAGTTGAAGCCTTCGCCCGCGCCGCGCCCGGTTTCATGCGCGTAGCCGACATAGAAGGGATAGAAGGCCTCGGGCGAGGCATGGATCGACACGGTCAGCACATCGGCGCGTTCGTAGAAAATCTCTTGCGTGCCATTGCCATGATGCACGTCGATATCGAGGATCGCCACCCGTTCATGTCTTCCGCGCAGGGCCTGCGCGGCGATCGCGGAATTGTTGAGGAAACAATGGCCCGCCGCGGTATCCGCATCCGCATGATGCCCCGGCGGACGGCAAAGCGCATAGGCCGCCCGGGCGCCATCCGTCACCGCGCCGACCGCCGCCAATGCCGTATCGACCCCGCGCAACGCGGCCTGCCAGGTGTCGCGCCCGACCGGGCAGGCGGTATCGGCCATATGCCAGCCCGCGCGTCCGACGATGCTTTCGGGATAGGTTTGCGTGGCCTTCTGCGGATGCAGGTTGGCGACGACCTCGGCCCCCGCACCGGGGAAGGACTGCCATTGCTCCCAGCAGTTTTCCAGAAAATCCAGATATTCCGGCGTATGGATCGCCCGCATCGCCTCGCGGTCGGCTTCGTGCGGGTTTTCGGTCGTCAGCCCAAGCCTTGCCAGCCCTGCCAGCAGGCGGTCGGCGCGTTCCGGCAATTCCTTGTTGGGCGCAGGCACACCGCGCAATATCCAGAAGCGCGGATCATGGGCCTTGGTCTCGGGAGCGTAAAAGCAGGGTAGGGCGGACATCGGTTCTCCTGTCGTTGCGCGCTGGCGAGACTAGGGGGTTTCGGGATCGGGTGGAAGCCGGTGCGGCACGGTCCTGCCTTGATCGGGGGCCAGCCCCCGAACCCCCGAGGTATTTGGACAAAGAAGAAGCCGGGAACCGTCTGTCCAATAAGCTGGAGGAATCGGAAGGAGCCCGCAATCGGCACCCGTCAGAAGCCTTTATGGGTTTTCAGGAACTCGGTTTCCTCTTTGGTGTTCTCGCGCCCCAGCACCGCGTTGCGATGCGGAAAGCGACCGAAGCGGGCAACGATGTCGCGATGCTCGCGGGCGAAATGCAGGGAATGGGCGTTGCCAAGGGCCTCGTAGAGTTTCACGGAACGCTCCTGATCGGCGAGTTCCTCGCTATGCATGAAGGGCAGGTAGAAAAATTGCCGGGCGGTCTCGTCCAGTTCCTGATCGAAGCCGCGATCCAGGGCGGCGCGGGCATGGGTCAGTGCGAGATCGTTGCTTTCGAAGGACCGGGGCGAGCCGCGGAACATGTTGCGCGGGAACTGGTCCAGCGCGATGACCAGCGAGAGCGCATCCCGCGCGTTGCCGCCCCAGTGATCCAGCCGGCCGGCATGGGCGGCCTCGTATGTGGCGCCGAAAAGCTGGATGATCTGTCGGTCGATCTCTTCGGACTTCTGGAACCAAAAGGGGCGCATGTCTTCCGAGAACCAGAAATCGTGGATATCCTGCGGGGTCTTGAGGGTCATGTCATGTCCTTTGCGGGTTGCGTTACCGGAGGCGAACCTATTGCGGATCGCGATGCCCCGAAAGCCGTCGTCGCGGCGGGGGACGGGGTTCAGCCCGGCAGCGGGATGAATTCATCCCGGTCGTCCACCGGCAGGTCGAACAGCCCCTGTCCCCATTGCTGCGCCTGCCATTCGCGTTTCGCCTCTTCGATCCTTTCCTTCGAGGAGGCGACGAAATTCCACCAGATATAGCGGGGACCGTTCAGCGTCTCGCCTCCAAGCGCCATCAGCCTTGCGCCGCGATCCCCGGCCGATACGGTGATCTCGTCGCCGGGGCGGAAGACCATCATCTGCCCGGCCTCGTATTCCTGCCCGGCGATGCGGATCGAGCCCTCGGTGATGTAGACCCCGCGATCCTCGTGATCGGTGGGCAGCGGGAAACGGGCCCGTGCCGCAAGTGTCACATCCAGGTAGAACGTGTCGGAATAGAGCGTCGCGGGCGCGGTCTCGCCATAGGCGCGGCCAAGGATCAGGCGGGCTTCGACGCCCTGGTCGCGGATCTCGGGCAGGGCATTCTTGCCGTGATGTTCGAATGCCGGGGGGATATCCTCGTGGCCTTCGGGCAGGGCGATCCAGGTCTGGATGCCGAACAGGCTGTTCGGCCCCTGACGCGCCTCGGCCGAGGTGCGTTCGGAATGCGTCACCCCCTTGCCCGCGACCATCCAGTTCAGTTCCCCGGGCCGGATGATCTGATCGCTGCCGACGCTGTCGCGGTGATGGAAGTCGCCGCGATAAAGATAGGTGACGGTGCCCAGCCCGATATGCGGATGCGGGCGCACATCGACGCCTTGCCCGGTCAGGAACTCGGCAGGGCCGGCCTGGTCGAAGAAGATGAACGGGCCGACCATCTGCCGCCTTGGCGCGGGCAGGGCGCGGCGGACCTCGAAATCGCCGAGGTCGCGTGCGCGGGGGATGATCAGCGTCTCGATGGCATCCGGGCCGATCTCGTCGGGGCAACCGGGGGTGAGTGCGGGGTTCCAGCTCATGGCGATCCTCCTTTGGCTGAATCACAGAATGGTCCGATTCCATCGAACCGCCAAGCCAAGAGGTGTTCGGGATACACGAACACGGGGTTGGGCAAATCCTTGCTGGTGCCCTGCGGGCGGGTGCCGCATCTTCATCACCAGACAACAAGGAGCCATGCCATGACCAGCGGAATCCATCATGTGACGGCCATTACCCGCGATGTGCAGGCGAATGTCGATTTCTGGATGGACTTTTTGAGGCTTTCATTGGTCAAGCAGAGCGCGGGTTTCGAAGATGCCGAGCAGCTTCACCTGTTCTACGGCAATGCCACCGCCGATCCCGGGACGCTGGTCAGCTTTCTTGTCTGGCAGGACGGCGCGCCCGGCCGCGTGGGTCACGGACAGGTGGCCGAGATCGCGCTGGCCATTCCCCGCGCCCGGATCGGCGACTGGCTGACCCGCGCCATGCAACGCCAGTTGCGGATCGAGGGGCCGTCGCGGGAGTTCGGCGAGCCGGTGCTGCGCCTGAAGGATCCCGACGGGATCATCGTCAAGCTTGTCGGCGCGGATGTTCCCGATACCGGCTGGCCTGCCGCGCCGCATGGGCTGCGCGCCGTCACGATCTGGTCCGAACTGCCGGAACAGACCGCCGCTTTCCTGACCCGTTTCGGCTATCGCGCCGGGTTGGCCGAAGGCGGCGTGACGCGGCTGGTATCGGACAGCGACGCGCTGGATATCCGCGATGCCTCGGGCTTCGTGGCGGGCATTCCCGGCACGGGCGTGATCGATCATGTCGCGCTGCGGATGCCGGATGTGACAGCCATCGAGGCCCATCGCGCCGGGTTGTCGGGCCTGAACAGCGGCGAGGTGACGGTCCATGACCGCAAGTATTTCACCTCGCTCTATATCCGCGAGCCGGGGGAAACCCTGATCGAACTGGCCACGGACGGCCCCGGCATGGGCATCGACGAGGCCCCCGGCCATCTGGGCGAGACCCTGATGATCCCGCCGCATTTCGCCGACCGCGCCGATGATCTGCGCGTGTCGCTGCCGCAATTCGCCCGTCCGGGCGAGGAAAGGATTCCGATGAGAGATCTTCCCTTCACCCACCGCATCCACCGGCCCGACCATCCCGATGGTTCGACCCTGCTGCTGTTGCACGGCACCGGCGGGAACGAGGCCG
This sequence comes from Paracoccus alkanivorans, assembly GCF_003697785.1. Taxonomy (GTDB): domain Bacteria; phylum Pseudomonadota; class Alphaproteobacteria; order Rhodobacterales; family Rhodobacteraceae; genus Paracoccus; species Paracoccus alkanivorans. The sequence goes on from NZ_QOKZ01000008.1 coordinate 108,683, forward strand.
ACCTGATGCCGCTGGCCCATCATCTGAACCCGAACGCGACCCTGCTTGGCCTGCGTGGGCGGTCCAACGAAGAAGGCGTCACGCGCTTCTTCCGCCGCATGTCGATGACCAGCTTCGACCAGGAGGATATCCGCGCCGAGGCGGCCGCCTTCGATGCTTTCATGAGCGGGGCGGTTGCCGCCTATGATCTGGACCCCGCACGCGTGACCGTGCTGGGCTATTCCAACGGCGCGAATTTCGCGGGGGCGGTGATGGGGCTTTATCCGGGATTGCTGAAACGGGCGGTCCTGATCCGGCCCATGGCGGTGCTTGATGACTTGCCGAGCCCCGATCTGACCGGCACAAGGGTGCTGACACTGTCAGGCGCGCGGGATCCCTACGGCTCCCATGCCCCGCGTCTGAACGATTGGCTGCGGACCAATGGCGCCGATCTGGACGCCCGGACCATTCCGGCCGGGCATGAACTGGCGCAGGCCGATCTGGACGCCGCGCAGGACTGGCTGAAAGGAGTATGAGATGACCGGGATCACCGTCACCAGGGAGGAAACCGACAGCCGTCACGGCCGCTATGTGGCGCGCGTTGCGGGTATCGACGCCGAGGCCGAGCTGACCTTTACCCGCCGGGCCGGGGACCGGATCAGCGCCGATCACACCGGCGCGCCCGAGGAGTTGCGCGGCACCGGCGCGGCGGGCGCGCTGGTCCGGCACATGGTCGAGGATGCCCGCACGAACGGCTTCACCATCATTCCGCTCTGCCCCTATGTGCAGGCCCAATATGCCAGGCATCCCGATTGGTCGGATGTTTTCACGACCGCGCCGGGCGAAAAACCGAAATTGCCGGGGTAGGCAAGGAAGGGCGCGGCGCCGGTTGTGCCGGCGCTCTGCGGAGGCGAGCGAAATCGCGGGCGCCGAGCGGTGATGTCACGCCTTTGCCCGAGTCTCGTGATATTCGTGGCCGATGCTGCGCAACGAGAAAACCCGCCCTGCAGGCGACAGGGCGGGTAACTTGCTGATCATTGCCGGCCAAGAACTTCAGTCGGCCGTCAAAAGCGGGGTCTTCGACTTTCCGATACGCGGGGCGTCGGGGCCGGTAATGTCGAAAACGGGCTTGTCGTCCTCGATCATCACCCGGACAACGCCGCCTTTCTGCAACCTGCCGAACAGCAACTCTTCCGCCAGGGGCTTCTTGATATGCTCCTGGATGATGCGGGCAAGGGGACGCGCGCCCATCATGTCGTCGTAACCCTTTTCGGCCAGCCAGTTGGCGGCTTCCGGGGTCAGTTCGATATGGACGTTGCGGTCCATCAGCTGCGCCTCGAGCTGCAGCACGAATTTCTCGACCACATGCACGACAACCTCGCGCGACAGCGGCGCAAAGCTGATGATCGCGTCCAGCCGGTTGCGGAACTCGGGCGTGAAGGTCCGCTCGATCGCGGCGGTGTCCTCTCCCTCGCGGCGGTCGCGGGCAAAGCCGATGGCGGCCCTGGCCTGATCGGCGGCCCCGGCATTCGAGGTCATGATCAGGATCACGTTGCGGAAATCCACCTGCCGCCCGTTATGGTCGGTCAGCTTGCCGTGATCCATCACCTGCAGCAGGATGTTGTAGACATCGGGATGCGCCTTCTCGATCTCGTCGAGCAGCAGCACGCAATGCGGGTGCTGGTCCACGCCATCGGTCAACAGCCCGCCCTGGTCGAAACCGACATAGCCCGGAGGCGCGCCGATCAGGCGGCTGACGGCGTGCTTCTCCATGTATTCCGACATGTCGAAGCGCAGCAGTTCCACCCCGAGCGTCGAGGCCAGCTGCTTGGCCACCTCGGTCTTGCCGACGCCTGTGGGGCCGGCGAACAGGTAGTTGCCGATGGGTTTTTCGGGTTCCCGCAGCCCGGCCCGTGCCAGCTTGATCGCCGATGACAGCGCCTCGATCGCCGAATCCTGCCCGAATACGACGCGCTTGAGCGTGTTGTTCAGGTCGCGCAGCACCTCGGCATCGTCCTTGCTGACATTTTTGGGCGGAATGCGGGCGATCTTGGCCACCACAGCCTCGATCTCCTTGGGGGAGATGGTCTTGCGGCGCTTGCTTTCCGCGACCAGGTGTTGCGCCGCCCCGGCCTCGTCGATCACGTCGATGGCGCTGTCGGGCAGCTTGCGGTCGTTGATATAGCGCGAGGCCAGCTCGACCGCCGACTTGATCGCGTCATTGGTATAGCGCAGCTCGTGGTGCTTTTCGAAATGCGGCTTGAGTCCCATCAGGATCTTGATCGAATCGGGCACGGTGGGCTCGTTCACGTCGATCTTCTGGAACCGGCGGCTAAGCGCGCGGTCCTTTTCGAAATGCTGGCGATATTCCTTGTAGGTGGTCGACCCCATGCAGCGCAGCTTGCCGCCCGCAAGCGCGGGTTTCAGCAGGTTCGAGGCATCCATCGCCCCGCCTGAGGTCGCGCCCGCACCGATCACTGTATGGATCTCGTCGATGAACAGGATCGCGTCTTCATGGCCCTCAAGCTCCTTGACGACGGCCTTCAGCCGTTCCTCGAAATCGCCGCGATAGCGGGTGCCGGCCAGCAATGCGCCCATGTCGAGCGAAAAGATCGTGGCGCCCGACAGCACCTCCGGCGTTTCGCCCTCGACGATCTTCTTGGCCAGTCCCTCGGCGATGGCGGTCTTGCCAACACCCGGATCGCCGACCAGCAGCGGGTTGTTCTTGCGGCGCCGGCAGAGCACCTGGATGCAACGCTCGACCTCGTCCTCGCGGCCGATCAGGGGGTCGACATCGCCCTTTTCCGATTTCGCGTTCAGATCGACGCAATATTTGGCAAGCGCGGTTTCCTCCTTGGCCTCCTGCACCGGTTCGGCCTGTTTTGCCTCCTCGGGTTCGTCCGAGCCCAGCACCTTGCGCGGTTCGCTGAAGGTCGGGTTCTTGGCCACGCCATGGGCGATGAAATTCACCGCGTCATAGCGGGTCATGTCCATTTCCTGCAGGAAGAAGGCCGCGTTCGATTCCCGCTCGGCGAAAATCGCGACCAGCACATTGGCGCCGGTCACTTCTTGCCGGCCCGAGCTTTGGACATGGATGGCGGCGCGCTGGATCACCCGCTGGAAGGCGGCGGTCGGCACGGCCTCTGACCCTTCGACATCGGTGATCAGGGTGGACAGGTCATCCTCGATGAAATCGACCAGCAGCTTGCGCAATTCGTCCAGATCGACATTGCAGGCGCGCATCACCTTGACGGCGTCCGGTTCCTCGGTCAGCGCCAGAAGCAGATGTTCCAGCGTGGCCAGTTCATGTCGATGTTCGTTCGCCAGCGCAAGCGCCTGGTGAATGGCCTGTTCCAGGGAAGTCGAGAAACTTGGCACGGTCGTCTCCTGTCAGTCGGCTGGCGGTATGGGCGACGTGCCCACCTGCCCAGACTGTCATGGTAGTTTTAAGATTTGGTGGAATCGGCCCGGCTTCAAGCTGTTTTTTAAATTTGTCCGGGTTTTTTGCCACGGCTGAGGCAAATGTGATGTCGCCCCGTGTGGTTTTCAAGATCCCCGATCCGGCATCGTATTTCCGCAAGCCCTGTTGAAAAGCCGTCAGAAATTGTCCTTCATGCTGCGCAGCCGCGCGAAAACCTCGACATCGGGGGCATCCTCCATGTCCAAATTTTTACGCAGTTCCTTGACACGCAGAAAGGGATTCGTCGCCCTTTCCTCGGCCAGTGTGGCAGGCGAGCAGGGCAGGCGGTCCGCCTCGGTCCCGGCCAGTCTTTCCCGCAGCGCGTCATTGTCGGGATCGACCGAAAGGGCGAAGGCGCCATTGGTCGCGCAATAGTCATGGCCCGAGCAGATCAGCGTTTCGCCGGGCAGGGCGTTCAGCCGCGTCAGGCTGTCCCACATCATTGCGGCATCGCCTTCGAACAGCCGCCCGCAGCCCATCGCCATCAGGCTGTCGGCGGTAAAGGCATAGCCCGATTTCGGGAAATGGAAGGCGACATGCCCGACCGTGTGGCCCGATACGTCGATGACATCGACGGCTTCGCCCAGCACTTCGAACGGCTGGCCCGGCGCGACGCGGGCGTCGAGAGGCGGCAGCCGGTGCGCATCCGCCGCCGCTCCCGCTACCTGCGCACCGGTCCGGGCCACGATTTCGGGCACGCCGTCTATATGGTCTCCGTGATGGTGGGTCAGCAGGATCATGTCCAGCCCCCAGCCCCTGCGATCCAGTTCGGACAGGATCGGCGCGGCCTCGGGGGCATCGACCAGCGCCGTGCCCGTCTCGCCATGAAGAAGATAGGCGTAGTTGTCCCTGAGGCAGCGGATGGTGATCAGTTCCAGCGGCATTGGCAAATCCTTCCCCATATGATGTGTTGAATCTGACAAAAGCATGGCCGGGACGCAATGCACCACGATATCGAGGATCTGCGGCGTTTCTATTACCAGCGGGCACTGGGCCGCGTGGTGCAGCGAATCCTGCGTGACCGGCTGACCGGGCGCTGGCGGCCCGGCAGCTGCAAGGGCATGAACGTGGCGGGATTCGGCTTTGCGGCGCCCATGCTGCGGCCCTATCTGGAGACCGCGCGCCGGGTCACTGCCCTGATGCCGGGGCCGCAGGGCGTGATGGGCTGGCCGGCGGGGCTGCCCAATCACAGCGTCCTGTGCGACGAAACCGCCTGGCCGATCGAGACAGGCAGCATAGATCGCCTTGTGGTGCTGCACGGGCTTGAGACCAGCGATCATCCCGCGGCCCTGATGACAGAGGCCTGGCGCGCACTTGGCCCCGGCGGACGGATGATCGTGATGGTGCCGAACCGGGCGGGGCTGTGGGCGGCTTCCGAGCGCACGCCATTCGGCCTTGGGCGCAGCTATACTGCCGGGCAGTTGGAAGGGCAGACGCTGAAAGCCGGGTTCGTGACGGAATGGCATGGATCGGCGGTTTATATTCCGCCATCGGATCGGCGTTTCTGGCTGCGCAGCGCCCAGATGTGGGAGCGGACCGGGGCACGGATCAGCCGCGTCCTGATCGCGGGGGTGGTTTTGATCGAGGTCAGCAAGCAGAGCAAGGGGATGATCGGCCCGGGCGTCAAGGTTCACGTGCCCAGCCCGCTGGATATCCTGGATGGGGTAGCCCGGCCGCGCCCGGTCAGATCGCCCACCGCAAGAGGGCGGATCATCGTTTCTCCCTATGCCCGCGGGGAGCCGATAGGATCAAACGGTTGAAACCGTGGAATCGCGGCGGCACCGAAGGAAGGGGAATCACATCCGTCACGCGTCCTGACAAGGTGCAGTTCGGATCGCGCACGGCTCTCCCTGCGACAGCCTGTCGCACCCCCGGAGGCGGGTTGCCGCCTGCCGGAAGGGCTATCCCGCCAAGGGTGGAACATCCCCGGCCGCAAAGGCTCTCTTTTACGTGTGCTAAGTGGTTGCCGGTCGGTAAACGACCTGCTAGAGACTGCGCAGATTTTACGGACGGCCCTCCAAAAGCCGTGCGACCGCGACCCGCACCCCCGCGACAGACCGGACGAAGATCCGGCCCGCCAGCGGGGCTGCGCAAACGTAAAGGATGACCGTGGCCAACTCTGTTTCCATGTCCCAGAGCATCGCCGGGCGCTATGCGCAGGCCGTCTTCGACATCGTGAAAGAAGAAGGGGGGCTGGATGACCTGGCCCGCCAGACCGATGAGCTGCAGAACGCGCTGGACGAGAGCGCCGATCTGCGCGACCTGATCGCCTCTCCGCTTTATTCCCGGCAGCAGCAGGGCGGGGCCATTTCCGCTCTGGCCGCGAAGATGGGATTGTCGGAGGTGCTGTCGAACACATTGCAACTGATGGCGCGCAACCGCCGCCTTTTCGTGCTGCCGCAACTGATCGGACGCCTGCGCGACCTGATCGCGGAAGCGCGCGGCGAGGTGACGGCCGATGTGACCAGCGCCATTGCCCTGTCCGACGAACAGCAGCAGCGCCTGACGCAGACGCTCGCCGATAAATCGGGCAAAAAGGTCAAATTGAATACCCGCGTGGATGAGGGGCTCATCGGCGGTATGATTGTCAAGCTGGGCTCGCAGATGATCGACAGTTCGGTCCGCTCGAAGCTCGCCTCCCTGCAGAATGCTATGAAAGAGGTCGGATAATGGGAATCCAGGCAGCCGAGATTTCGGCGATCCTCAAGGATCAGATCAAGAATTTCGGACAAGAGGCCGAGGTGGCCGAGGTCGGGCAAGTGCTGTCGGTCGGTGACGGTATCGCCCGTGTCTATGGCCTCGACAAAGTGCAGGCCGGCGAGATGGTCGAGTTCCCCGGCGGTATCCGGGGCATGGTGCTGAACCTGGAGACCGACAATGTCGGTATCGTGATCTTCGGCGACGACCGTTCGATCAAGGAAGGCGACACCGTCAAGCGCACCCGCTCGATCGTGGACGTCCCGGTGGGCAAGGCCCTGCTTGGCCGCGTCGTTGACGGGCTTGGCAATCCAATCGATGGCAAGGGTCCGATCGAGGCCGAGGCCCGCAGCGTGGCAGACGTCAAGGCACCGGGCATCATGCCGCGCAAATCGGTGCACGAGCCGATGGCGACCGGCCTGAAATCGGTTGACGCGATGATCCCGATTGGCCGCGGCCAGCGCGAGCTGATCATCGGCGACCGCCAGACCGGCAAGACCGCCATCGCGCTGGACACCATCCTGAACCAGCTTAGCTATAATGGCCGCGAAGCCGAAGGTATGAAGACGCTGCATTGCGTCTATGTGGCCGTCGGCCAGAAGCGTTCGACCGTTGCCCAGCTTGTCCAGAAACTGGAAGAGACCGGCGCGATGGCCTATACCACCGTCGTCGCCGCGACCGCTTCGGACCCCGCGCCGATGCAGTTCCTTGCCCCCTATTCGGGCACCGCGATCGGCGAATATTTCCGCGACAACGGCATGGATGCGCTGATCATCTATGACGACCTGTCCAAGCAGGCTGTCGCCTATCGCCAGATGTCGCTGCTGCTGCGCCGCCCGCCCGGACGCGAAGCCTTCCCGGGCGACGTTTTCTACCTGCACAGCCGGTTGCTGGAGCGTTCGGCCAAGCTGAACGAGGAGCATGGCTCCGGTTCGCTGACCGCCCTGCCGATCATCGAAACGCAGGCTGGCGACGTGTCGGCCTATATCCCGACCAACGTGATCTCGATCACCGATGGCCAGATCTTCCTTGAAACCGATCTGTTCTTCCAGGGGGTCCGCCCGGCCGTGAACACCGGTCTGTCGGTGTCCCGCGTCGGCTCCTCGGCCCAGACCAAGGCGATGAAATCGGTCGCCGGTCCGGTCAAGCTGGAACTGGCCCAGTATCGCGAGATGGCGGCTTTCGCGCAGTTCGGTTCCGACCTCGACGCCGCGACGCAGCGCCTGCTGAACCGTGGTGCGCGCCTGACCGAACTGATGAAGCAGCCGCAATATCGCCCGCTGACCAATGCCGAGATCGTCATCGTGATCTATGCCGGCACCAAGGGCTATGTCGACAACGTGCCCGTGCGCGAGGTCGTGGCCTGGGAAGAGGGGCTGATCCAGTTCCTGCGGAACCAGAAGAAAGCCCTGCTGGACGATATCACCACGAATGACCGCAAGGTTGCCGGTGATCTCGAGGATGCGATCAAGGCGGCGCTGGACGAATACAACAAGACCCGCGCCTGAGAGGGGGAATAGATGCCCAGCCTCAAGGATCTCAAAACCCGGATCGAAAGCGTCAAGAACACGCGGAAGATCACCAAGGCGATGCAGATGGTCGCCGCGGCGAAACTTCGCCGCGCGCAGGACGCTGCCGAAGCCGCCCGTCCCTATGCCGACCGGATGGCCGCCGTCATGGCCGGCCTGACGGCAAATTCGGCGGGATCGGAAAACGCGCCCCGGTTGCTGTCGGGCACCGGCAGCGACCAGCGGCATCTGCTGGTCGTGATGACCGCCGAGCGCGGTCTTGCCGGCGGCTTCAACAGCTCGATCGTCAAGCTGGCCCGGACGCATGCGGAAAACCTGCGCGGGCAGGGCAAGGATGTCACCATCCTGACTGTCGGCAAGAAGGGCCGCGAACAGCTCAAGCGTGAATATGGCGACCGGATCGTTCATCACGTCGACCTGTCCGAGGTCAAGCGCGTCGGCTACGAAAATGCCCGCGGCATCGCCGACGAGGTTCTGGACCGGTTCGAAAGCGGCGAATTCGATGTCGCCACGATCTTCTACAACCGGTTCGAATCGGTGATCAGCCAGGTGCCGACCGCCCGCCAGATCATTCCGGCCGAACCGCCCGAAGGCGAGGACGTGGCCGAGGCATCGGCGCTTTACGATTACGAGCCCGAGGAAGAGGCCATTCTGGCCGAACTCCTGCCGCGCTCGGTGGCGACGCAGATCTTTGCGGCGCTTCTGGAGAACGCGGCGTCCGAGCAGGGCGCGCGGATGAGCGCCATGGACAATGCCACGCGCAATGCCGGCGACATGATCGACCGCCTGACAACCGAGTATAACCGCTCGCGCCAGGCTGCGATCACCAAGGAACTCATCGAAATCATTTCGGGCGCAGAGGCGCTCTGACCGTAACGCAGAGGTGATAATATGGCTGAGGCCAACGGAAAAATTACCCAGGTCATCGGCGCCGTCGTGGACGTGCAGTTCGAAGACCAACTGCCGGCGATCCTGAACGCGCTGGTGACCGAGAATAATGGCAAGAAACTGATCCTGGAAGTGGCGCAGCATCTGGGCGAAAACACCGTCCGCGCTATCGCCATGGACTCGACCGAAGGGCTGGTCCGCGGCGAGCCGGTCAGCGACACTGGCGGCCCGATCTCGGTTCCGGTGGGCGACGCGACCCTGGGCCGGATCATCAATGTCGTGGGCGAGCCCGTGGACGAGGGCGGTCCGATCAGCGCCGCCGAGACCCGCGCCATCCACCAGCCCGCGCCTGATTTTGCCGCGCAGGCGACCAGCTCGGAAATCCTGGTCACCGGCATCAAGGTCATCGACCTGCTCGCGCCTTATTCCAAGGGCGGCAAGATCGGCCTGTTCGGCGGCGCCGGCGTTGGCAAGACCGTTCTGATCATGGAACTGATCAACAACATCGCCAAGGTGCACTCGGGTTACTCGGTTTTCGCCGGTGTCGGCGAACGGACCCGCGAGGGCAACGACCTTTACCACGAGATGGTCGAGTCGGGCGTCATCAAGCCGGACAACCTGCCCGAGTCGCAGGTGGCCCTGGTTTACGGCCAGATGAACGAGCCTCCGGGAGCCCGCATGCGCGTCGCCCTGACCGGCCTGACCCTGGCCGAACAGTTCCGCGACACTTCGGGAACCGATGTTCTGTTCTTCGTCGACAACATCTTCCGCTTCACGCAGGCGGGTTCCGAGGTGTCGGCGCTTCTGGGCCGCATTCCTTCGGCGGTGGGCTATCAGCCGACGCTGGCCACCGACATGGGTGCGATGCAGGAACGCATCACCTCGACCAAGCAGGGCTCGATCACCTCGATCCAGGCCGTCTACGTGCCTGCCGACGACCTGACCGACCCGGCCCCGGCCACGACATTCGCCCACCTGGACGCCACGACCACGCTGTCGCGCGCGATCTCGGAGCTTGGCATCTACCCGGCCGTTGACCCGCTGGACTCGTCCTCGCGTATTCTCGACCCGGCCGTCGTCGGCGAAGAGCATTACCAGGTGGCCCGCGACGTTCAGGGGATCCTGCAGAAATACAAGTCGCTGCAGGACATCATCGCCATTCTCGGCATGGACGAACTGTCGGAAGAGGACAAGCTGACCGTGGCCCGCGCCCGGAAGATCCAGCGTTTCCTTTCGCAGCCTTTCGACGTGGCGAAGGTCTTTACCGGTTCCGACGGTGTTCAGGTGCCGCTGGAGAAAACCATCGCCTCCTTCAAGGCCGTGGTTGCCGGTGAATATGATCATCTGCCCGAGGCGGCCTTCTACATGGTCGGCGATATCGAAGAGGTGAAGGCCAAGGCCGAGCGTCTCGCGGCCGAAGCCGCTTAAGGAGGCAAAATGGCCGATAGCATGCAGTTCGACCTCGTCTCGCCGGAGCGGAAGCTGATTTCCGTCCCGGTGCGCGAGGTGCGCCTGCCGGGCACCGAGGGCGATCTGACCGCCATGCCCGGCCACGCGCCCGTCATCGTCACCTTGCGCCCCGGCCTTGTGACCGTGGTCGCCGATGATGGTGCCAGCAGCGAATTCGCCGTGACCGGCGGATTTGCCGAGATCAATGGCGAATCCGTCAGCCTTCTGGCCGAGCGCGGACATCCCCGTGAAGAGATCACCCAGGAGATCTTCAACGAGATGATGACCGAGGCGCTTCGCAAGAAGAAGGCTGCCGAGAAGAAGGCCGAAACCCATTCGGCCGGCGAAGAATTCGTCACCGCCGCTATCAAGCTGCTGGCGGATATGGAGGCCCTGGGCACCCATATCGGACTGGATCCCAATCAGGCCTCTGTGCCTGATTGATTCCTGTCCGAACGCGCTTTGGCAGCAGTGTTTCCATAGCCCCGGCCAAGTGCCGGGGCTTTTGCGTGAACCGTAACGTGCCTGTGCTTTTCCGGTGCCTTAAGGAAACCCGGAATGCCGTGGAATTTCAGCCTTCCTCTTCGGGAAAGGCCTTCTTGCAAGCCTGGACATAGGCCTTCGCCTGATCGGCCAGCTCGGCCTTGCGCGCGGCAAGACCGTCGCGCTTGCGGGATTCGGCTGCGGGATCGATGGGCACCCGGTAACGCTCGGTATCCACGTAATCCCGCCAGCACGGGGTATAGGTGGCATGAACATTGCCGTCCTTGTCGCGATAGAAATCACGGCACTGCGTCAGCCTGTCGCGTATCACCTGCCGCTCTTCCCATGCATATCCTCGTGCCAGATTGCCCTCGACCTTTTCCAGCAGGCGGCTGACATTGCGATATTCCCGGGTATGCTTGCTGATACAGCGCTCTTGCGGTGTGCCGCAGGCCGCAAGCAGGAATGGCAGGGAGGCGATCAGGAAAAGGGCGGAGTTGCGTGGCATGACCGGTCTCATTACAGCGAATGAGACAATGCTAACCGCCCGGACATGGGTTTGACAATTCACTATCGAGGGTCACATGGACGATCAACGCCGCCGCGCCGCCGATTGGTTCCGCGAATTGCAGCAGCGGATCACGCAAGCCTTCGAGGCGCTGGAGGATCGCGGACCGGAAGATGCCGCCGCCGGCCGCTTCACGGTCAACCCGACCGAGCGCGGGGAAGGCGGCGGCGGGGGACTGATGGCGGTCATGCGCGGCGGGCGCGTCTTCGAGAAGGTCGGCGTGAACTGGTCCGAGGTCCATGGCACGCTGTCACCCAAGGCGCAATCCGCGATGGCCGCGCGTGGTGTGCCGGGAATGGAAACCGATCCGCGTTTCTGGGCAAGCGGTATCAGCCTCGTGGCACATATGCAGAACCCTCATGCCCCCGCCGTCCACATGAACACCCGGATGTTCTGGACCCCGGGCGCATGGTGGTTCGGCGGTGGCTCTGACCTGAATCCCTGCATCGAATATCCCGAGGATACCGCGCATTTCCATGATACACTTCGTGCCGCCTGCATGCCTCACGGCGCCGATTACTACGCGCGTTTCAAGGCATGGGCGGACGAATACTTCTACATTCCCCATCGCGGCCGCGCACGCGGTGTCGGCGGTATTTTCTACGACGATCTGAACAGCGGTGACTGGGAGGCCGATTTCGCCTTTACCCGGGCCGTGGGCGAGGCTTTCCTGCCCGCCTTCCTGCCCCTGGCCGAGAAACGCATGGCGCAGACATGGAGCGAAGCCGACCGGGAGGCGCAACTGATCCATCGCGGGCTCTATGCCGAATACAACCTGGTCTATGACCGGGGAACAAAATTCGGACTCGAGACCGGCCATAATCCCGATGCCGTGCTGATGAGCCTGCCGCCGCTTGCGAAATGGCCATAGGTCAGGCCCGCTCGTCCTTGGGGCTGTCCATCACGACATGGGTGGTCATGGTAGCGATCCACGGAAAATTGCCCAGCACATCGGCGTGAAACTGTTTATAGGCGACCAGATCCGCGACCTCGACCCGAAGCAGGTATTCCACCGTGCCGGTGATGTTATGGCATTCGCGCACTGCGGGCGCGGCAAGGCATAGCTGTTCGAATGCCTTTTGCGTCCCGGTCGAGTGTTTCGACAACCCGACCGTAACATAGGCCGTAAAGCCCACGCCCCGCGCCTGCGGATTGATGATCGCCCGGTAACCCGAGATGATCCCGCGTCGCTCCAGATCCTGAACCCGGCGCAGGCAGGCAGAGGGCGACAGTCCGACCCGCGCCGCCAGTTCGGTATTGGGCAGGCGGCCATCGCGGCGCAGCTCGCGCAATATCCTGTCGTTGATATGATCTTCGATATGCATGGATTGTGTATAAACCTTTAGCGGAACCATCTTTGCATGATAATTGCGCCTGTTTCGCGTTATTATTGCGTCAATGAGCGGGGTGATGCAATGAATACCGATCTGCTTCTGGCCCTTGCGGGCTTTGCCTTTGTGACCTCGGCCACGCCGGGACCCAACAACATGATGCTGATGGCCTCGGGCGCAAATTTCGGGGTCCGGCGGACGATACCGCATATGCTGGGCGTTGCATGGGGTTTCGCGCTGATGATCGTGCTGGTCGGGCTGGGGATCGACCGGCTGATCGCCGCGAACCCGGCGCTGGAATCCGCGCTGAAATGGATCAGCCTGGCCTATATGCTGTGGCTGGCATGGAAAATCGCCAATGCCGCCCCACCACAACAAGCGTCCGGGACACAGCAGGCACGTCCCTTCACCTTTCTGCAGGCTGCCGCCTTCCAATGGGTGAACCCCAAGGCCTGGGCAATGGCATTGGGGGCGCTGTCGGCCTATGCGGCGGGGGTCGGCGGGGCGCTGGTCGTCGGAGCGGTCTTTGCGGTCATCAACCTGTCCAGCGTGTCGATCTGGGCCATATCGGGGCAGGGGCTGCGCCGCCTTCTGACCACACCGGTGCGGCTGCGGCTGTTCAACATCACCATGGCGGTGCTGCTGGTGGCCTCGATGCTGCCGGTGCTGTGGAAATAGGTCAGCGTTTCAGCGCGTGGCCCGCGCCATGCTGTTCCCATTCTCCATCCGGCACGATCACCAGCTTGCCCAGGAAATCCGCTCCGCGCTCCACGAAAAGACGCTCGGCCTCGTGCAGTTCCGACAGCTTCATGGTCCCGGCCAGCACCGGGCGCAGCCGTCCTGCGCGGATCCATTCGATCAGTTGTTGCGCCTCGGCCCGGGTGCCATGCGAGACGCCGAAGATCTGCACCTGGTTCAGGTAGATCTGGGTCCAGAGGACTTGCGTCACATTGCCCGCCGAAGCCCCGGCGATGGCCAGACGTGGAGGAGTCCTGCGCGCGCCCAGGTCACGGCACATCGCGTCGATCAGCCCCGGAGTGATGTCTCCGCCAACCAGATCCATTACCGCGTCGACGATACGTCCGCCGGTCGCCCACGTGATATCGGCAGGCCAGTCCGTCACCTGCTTGCGGTCGATCACCGTCTCTGCCCCGAGGGCGCGCAGTGCCTCGGCCTTGCCGGGACCCGAGACCGCATGCGGCACCGCCCCGATCACCCGGCAAAGCTGGATCAGCGCCGTGCCGACCCCGCCAGACGCGCCGGTGATCAGGACATGCTCGCCCTCGCGTATCCCGGCAGAGGTCAGCATGTGATAGCCCGTCTGCCAAGAACACATGCCAAGGCTGGCAAGTTCCGCATCCGAAAGATCGGGATTCGGGACATGATGGACCTGATCGGACGGGAAAACACCGTATTCGGCAAAGCCGCCATCCGCGCCATGACCGTAATAATCCGGCGTCAGGTTCAGATGCGGGTCGTCGCCGCGATAAATGTTGAAATCCAGCAGGCAGCGCTCGCCGATCCGCGTGGGCGGCACGCCCTCGCCTACGGCCACCACATGGCCCACGACATCCGCCCCCTGGATACGCGGAAATCGCAGCGTTTCGCCTGCCATCCGGAAACTGGTCGCCTCGCCGGTTTCATGCGTGGCGTAAAGCCCCTCGCGGACCTTGCGGTCGGTATTGTTCTTGGCGGTGGCGGTGATGCGCAGCAATACCTCGCCCGGTCCCGGGTGCGGCACCGGGATATCGGTCCGCCATTCCAGGGCATCGATCCCGCCGTGACCTGTCAGAACCATTGCGCGCATATATTGTGGAATCATGATCATGCTCCTTTTTCAACGCGGTCCCGATGGTGACAATGCCGGTCCTTCGGGGAAAGAGAACCGGCCGTGACAAGCAGGGCCGCGCAATCGGCGGCCCCGCGCAAACGCCCGTTATGCGCCCCAGGGCCCGTGCGGATCGTCGCGCCCGTCGAGCCGTTCGAACCCATGCGCGCCAAAGAAATCGCGCTGCGCCTGGATCATGTTGGCGGTGCCGCGCGCCGTGCGCATCATGTCGAACCATGTCAGGCCCTGCGCCAGCGCGGGCAGCGGGTGGCCCTGTGCCAGCCCCTCTGACACGACCCGGCGCAGAGCGGGCAGGGCCTCTTCGATGCGCGAGGCGAAGCCGGGCGCCATGATCAGGTTACGCCCGGGATTCTCGGTCAGCGCCTCGGCCATGTCGTTCAGCATCGTCGAGCGGATGATGCAGCCGGCGCGCCAGACGCGGGCGATATCGGGCAGGGGCAGGGACCAGCCGAATGCTTCGGAAGCTGCCGAGATCATCGCGAAGCCTTGCGCATAGCACAGGATCTTGCCCGCGATCAGGGCGCGTTCCAGCAGGTCCTCGTCAAGATCGCAAGGCTGGGGGGCGGGGCCGAAGCGTTCCTCGGCTGCCTTCCGCTCTGCAAGCCGGGCCGAGACGTTGCGCGCCATCACGGCGGCCTCGATCACCGGGATAGGGGCGGCAAGATGCTGCGCCTCGATGGCGGTCCAGCGGCCGGTGCCCTTCTGGCCGGCGCGGTCGAGGATCACGTCGAGCATCGGCTGGCCGGAATGCGGATCCGGGGCGTGCGCGACCTTGCCCGAGATCTCGATCAGGTAGGATTGCAGCGGGCCGTCATTCCAGCGCTCGAAAATCCCGGCGATGCGGTCGGCGGGCAGACCCATGCCGTCGCGCATCAGGCCGTAGATCTCGGCGATCATCTGCATATCGGCATATTCGATGCCGTTATGGACCGCCTTGACGAAATGCCCGGCCCCGGCCTCGCCCATGCGGGTGGCGCAGGGGGTGCCGTCCTCGGCCCTGGCGGCGATGGCGGTCAGGATCGGGGCGATGCGGTCCCAGTCCTGCTGCGCGCCGCCGCCCATGATCGAGGGGCCGTGCCGCGCGCCATCCTCGCCGCCAGAGACGCCCACGCCCAGAAAGCGCATCGGCAGGCCGGCCTCGGCGCGGCGGTTGGTGTCGTGGAAATTGGCATTGCCCGCATCGATCACCAGGTCCTGCGGGTCGAGCAGCGGCGCCAATGCCTCGATCTGCTGATCCACCGGGCTACCCGCCGGCACCATCAGGATGATCGCGCGGGGAGGTTTGATCGCGGCGACCAGTTCCTCAAGGCTTTCCGTCGGGATCACGCGGGTGGCGAGTTCGCCCGCCCCGGCATGGAAATCGCGCGTCACCTGCGCGGTGCGGTTATAGACCGCGATGGGAAAGCCCTTCTCCGCGATATTCAGCGCCAGCGCCGATCCCATGGTTCCAAGCCCGATCAGCCCGATATCCGCCTCTGCCATGATGTTTTCGCCTTTCATCGTGATATCTGTATCCCCGGCGGTTTCGCCCGTTTGCTCATGCCGCCGTCAGGTGCCGCAATCCATGGGTCACATCGGCGCGGATGGCAAGGCGCAGGGCGGGTTCGTCCCCGGCGCGCAGCGCCGCCAGGATCATCCGGTGATGGCGGGGCGGCTCGTTTCGGCGGACGCGGCCGTAAAGCTGCCGCATCGTCGGGCCGAGCTGCAGCCAGATCGTTTCCAGCATGGCCAGCATCAGCGGCGCCTGCGCCCGCAGGTAAAGCATCCGGTGAAAATCCAGGTTGCAGCGGATATAGCCGACCGCATCGTGACGCTCGACCGCGTCACCGATCTGCGCATTCACCGTGGCCAGCCGGTCGATCAATGCGAAATGGGCGCGGGGCAGGGCGCGGGCAGCCAGTTCCGGCTCGATCAGGGCGCGCATGGCGGCCAGTTCCTCGATCCGCTCATCCGACAGTTCCGGCGTGGAGATCCGGCCCGAGCCCGACAGGGTCAGCGCCCCCTCGGCCACCAGCCGCCGCACGGCCTCGCGCGCGGGGGTCATCGACATGTGATATTCGCGCGCCAGTCCACGCAGCGTCATCGCATGGCCGGGCGGCAGTTCCCCCAGCATGATGCGGCTGCGAAGGCTGCGGTAAAGCCGTTCATGCGCGGCGGGATCGGCGGGGCGGGCGGAATTCATGGCCGATATGTGATCACAAGCACCCGCCCCGTCAATCGCGGAATTGCCATGCCAGCAATTCATTGCCGTGCCGGCGCAGCCAGTCGCGATATGGCTTGTGGCCGGGCATCAATGCCTCGACCTGCGCCCAGAAGCGTGGCGAGTGATCCATATGCGCCAGATGCGCGACCTCGTGGGCGGCGACATAGGTCAGCACTCCGGGCGGTGCCATGGCCAGCCGCCAGGAAAACATCAGCCGCCCATCGGAGGTGCAACTTCCCCATCGGGACCGGGTGTCGCGCAAGGTGATCGCGCGGTATTCGCGCCCGAGATCCGCGGCGAAACCGTCGCAGGCGCTGTGCAGGCGCTGCAGGGCCAGGTGCCTCAGGAATGCCTGTATGACAGGCGCGGCGGGCCGGTTCCCGGGGATCAGCAGGGAGTTACCCTCTATCCGGGCACCGCGTATCGGAAAGGGCGTGACCCGCATCGGGCGCCCCTCGACGGGCAACAGCACTCCGGCATCGACAGGCTGCGCCACGATCTGGCGGGAGGTGGCCCGGCGCAGCCATTCGGCCTGCGCTTCGGCAAAGGCGCGGCCCTCGCTCAGGCTGACCCGGCGCGGCAATGTCAGCACCGGATCTCCGCCTGCGCGGGGCACGCGCAGGGTCATCCGCCGCGCCCGCGCCGAACGGCGCAACGCGATACGGAAGCCGCTGGAGGTCGTGATGGTCTCGGTCACCGCAACTGCCTCATACCCGCGGTCAAGAAGAAAGCCTTTGACACCCCCCGGACCTTGTGGCAGGGGATCGCGAAATTCCCTAATCGCGGCGGAAGGAGATTACCATGCCCAAAGAGGAATGGGGCACGAAACGCCTGTGCCCGCATTGTGCGACCCGGTTCTATGACCTGAACAACGATCCGATGACCTGCCCGGCCTGCGGCAGCCAGATGACCATCGAAAGCCTGAGCGAAGGGCGCACCAAGGCGCTGGTCAGCGAAAAGACCTCGTCGGACAAGGATGACGACGATCTGGTCGATGACGACGATGATCTGGATACCGATGGCGGAGATCTGGACGACGATCTGCTGGAAGACGATGATGACGACGGCGATGTTTCGCTGGACGACATCGCCGATGTGTCGGACGACGAAGAGGAATGATACCGGGCCCGGCGGTCCGTATAGGCGGGCTCTGTGATATTTTCACCATTGAAAGGAAAATACCGCGATGTCTCTGAAGTTTCTTTCCCGCTATGCGCCCTATGCGCTGAGCCTGCTGCGCGTTGTCGCGGCGCTGATTTTCATGGCGCATGGCACGCAGAAAATCCTCGGCTTTCCCGCCAGTGACATGAACCCGGGCGTGATGTCCCTGCCATGGATCGCCGGGGTCATGGAGCTTGTCGGCGGCCCGCTGCTGATACTGGGTCTCTTCACCCGCCCTGTGGCGTTCCTGCTGTCGGGCCAGATGGCCTTTGCCTATTGGATGGTGCATGCCCCGCGCAGCCCGTTCCCGGTTCTCAATGATGGCGATGCGTCTATCCTTTACTGTTTCGTTTTCCTCTACCTGTTCTTTGCCGGCCCCGGTCCGGTCAGTCTCGATGCCCGGGCGGGCCGGGCCTGACGGAAATCATCCATACAGCTGGGAAACGGGGCTTCGTGCCCCGTTTTTCATATGCTGCCCGGTGTCGGATCGGCCGCGGATCGCAACGGCGAAAAATCACCCCCGGATCACAAATTTTCCGCTTGCACCCCGGCTGTCAGCCCCCTATACGACCCTCCACGCAGGGTGATCGAGATACCTTGCGAGACCTCCGGTGGG
This sequence comes from Paracoccus alkanivorans, assembly GCF_003697785.1. Lineage (GTDB taxonomy): Bacteria > Pseudomonadota > Alphaproteobacteria > Rhodobacterales > Rhodobacteraceae > Paracoccus > Paracoccus alkanivorans. Next base: position 126,896 of record NZ_QOKZ01000008.1, read on the forward strand.
GCCATAGCTCAGTTGGTAGAGCGCTTGAATGGCATTCAAGAGGTCAGGGGTTCGACTCCCCTTGGCTCCACCAGTAAAATCAGGAAATCCAAACGAATGCAGAGGCACTGCCTGCCGTTTGGGGCATGGTGAGGCGTTTTGCTCGCAGGATATGCCGAGCGCGGGCTCGCCATGAATTTCTGCGGTTCCTGACAGAAAAGCCGCAGCGGATCGATTAAGGAATGACGGTCCGCTCCGAGCACGGAGTTACTATTCGTAGTGGATGACGCCGCCACCCGCATCGGCACCAAGCCGCCGCTCCGGTGGAGCGGTTTTACACTGCCGCTCTTGAAAGTGCGATAGCTTCGGCAGGATCACATCAGCCGGATGAAAGACAGTGGCCGCAATGAATGAGAATCCCGCGTTTCGCGCCGCATTGCGATGCCTTCCTGGCTTGGATTTGATAACCTACATCGTTTCGGTTTTTCGTTGAAACACCGAAACGATGTAACTTTTTGTTTTTACCCATTTCCGGACGCAAAACCGGTATCCACTTTTGCTGGAAATGCTTTAACCCGGCGAGGCGATCGCATGGGAGACTACTCGAAAGCCCCGGTTCGGGAGAGAGAATTTCCGGGCAAACCAGCATGGCGAAGCTTCCACGTCAATCGCAACGGCTCCAAGTCGACCTTACGGCACGACAAGTCGCGCACCTTCCCATCGCCCGGATTCCACGGCCTGATGGACCAGCTTCGTGATCAGCGCAGAGATACGCTCGCGCAGAAAAGTCGGCCGCGTATCCAGCGGCGAGACGAGATGCAGTGTCCGGATCGGGCGGGGCTCGGTCACGGGGCGGGCGATCAGCTGACCGTTGCGCAGCTCTTCGCTGACCAGAACCTTGGGGGCCAAGGTGCAGGCCAGCCCTTCATTCAGTGCGCTGAGCGTGCCGGCGATCGACGCCAACTGTATGCGCGCCCGCGCCTCCAGCCTCGCCAGTTCGGCAGGGCGATCAACCAGCGCGCGGGACAATGAGCCGCTTTGCAGCAGGGCAAGCGGTAATTCGGCCATCTCCTCCAGCCGGATCGGCTCTTGCGTGTCGCCGACGATATCCTTGTGTCCGATACAGAAAAGCTCTTCTTCCAATAGCGGCATGCGGGATGTCCGGGCGTCCTGAGGCGGGTTGAATATCAGCGCTGCTTCGATTTCGCCCGATTGCAGCGAATTATAGGTTACGCCGGAAAGGCTTTCGCGGATCAGGAGCCGGACTTTCGGCAGGTCAGTGAGGACGGTGCGCATCAGGGCCCCACCGATCACCTTGATGATCGAAAACGACATTCCGATCGAGATGTTGCCGGATATTTCCGCCTGACCGTGCCTCAGATCGGAAACTGCGGTTTCAATCGCCGCCAGAATGGAGCGTGCATGCTCCAGCAATTTCAGACCGGCCGCGGTGGGCTCCATGCCCCTGGGTTTGCGCGTGAAAAGCTTCGTGTCCAGTTCGATTTCAAGCGCCGTGACATGATGGCTCAGCGCCGAAGCGGCAATATTGCAGTGATCGGCCGCATGCGAGAGATTCCTGAACTCGCAGATGGCCACGAAATACCTGAGCTGTCGCGTATCCATGATTCATTCTATATAACAGAACGTATGGTTCTAAAGGATATTATTTTCTGATCTCTGCAATTGCGCCATTGTCCCGTCCAACGGATTTATTGGGAGGATGCGATGGCCGGGACCCTGCCGCTCGAAGATGTGCGTGTTGTCGAGATGAGCCATATGGTCATGGGGCCGTCCGCCGGGATGTTTCTGGGCTTCCTCGGCGCCGAGGTGATCAAGGTCGAACCCCCGCAGGGCGACAAGACGCGTAACCTGACCGGAATGGGTGCCGGTTTCTTCCCGACCTTCAATCGCGGCAAGAAATCGGTGACATTGAATATCAAGGATGCAGGCGATCTTGCCAGGCTGCATGCGCTGTTGAAGACCGCCGATGTATTCGTGGAGAATTTTCGCGATGAAACGCTGGCCAGAATGGGGCTGGCACCGGATCAGTTGCGCCAGTCGCATCCGTCGCTGATCGTCGCCTCCTGCAAGGGGTTCCTGAAAGGACCCTATGAACAACGCGCGGCGATGGATGAGGTCGTGCAGATGATGACGGGCATGGCCTATATGACCGGCCCGACCGGCCGCCCGCTGCGCATCGGATCTTCGGCCAATGACATCATGGGCGGGCTGTTTGCCGCTTACGGTGTGCTGGGTGCCCTGATCCAGCGCCAAAAGACGGGCGAGGGCGCCGCGGTCCGTTCCGGCCTGTTCGAGAACTGCCTGCTGCTGGTCGCCCAGCACATGGTGCAGTTCGATATAGAAGGCACGGAATCGCCGCCGATGCCGGAACGCGTATTCTCCTGGCCGGTTTATGACCTGTTTCCGACCAGCGATGGCCGCCAGATATTCGTTGGCGCCGCAACGGACGGGCAGTGGCAGAAGCTGTGCAAGGGGCTTGGCCTTGATCATCTGCTGGAAGATCCGCGCCTGCAGACCCGCCCGGACCAGATCGCAGCGCGTGACTGGACATTGCCGCAGATCGCGGAGGTCGTGGCCTCGCGCTCCTATGACGAAACACTGAAGATCATGGAGCAAAACGGGCTGTTATATGCGCCGGTCGCACGCCCCGCCGAAATGTATGACGATCCGCATGTGAATCGTCCCGGGGGGCTGTTCGAATCCCGCTACGAAGAGAAAAAGGGCTTCCGGGCTCCCGGTGTGCCGGTCGAGATCGAGGGCCGCCCGGTCGTGTCGCGAAACGTCGATATTCCGTCGATCGGTCAGCACAATGACGAGATTCTGGCCGGGCTGAATATGGAGGCCGCAGACTGATATGGCCGATCCGAACAGTATTTACCCCGGGGACCGCATCGCCATTCGAGAGGTCGGGCTTCGCGACGGGTTGCAACTGACGAAGTCCTGGCCCTCGACCGGGCAGAAAACCGAATGGATCGACCGTGGATATGCTGCGGGTGTGCGCTATTTCGAGATCGGTTCCTTCCTGCCTGCCGACAAGATGCCGCGCTTCGCGGATGTGCGCGACGTGATTTCCGCCGTTGACCGGCATGAAGGTGCGCATGGCATCGCCCTGGCGTTGAATCAGCGGGGTGCGACCGATGCGCTGGCGACGCCGGTGGGGGAGATCACCGTGGTCGTCTCTGCCAGCGAGGCGCATAACAGGGCAAATGTCCGGCGCAGCCAGGAGGAAAGCCTCTCCGAGATCGCCAATGTCGTGAAACTGCGCGACGCGGCGGGCAAAACGACCATCATCAATGCCGGCATTGCCATGGCCTTCGGCTGTTCGCTGTCGGGCGAGGTGCCCGAGGATGACGTGATGCGAATGGTGGATCGCTGCTTCGAGGCCGGGGTGGACATGGTCGGGCTGGCCGATACGGTCGGCTATGCCGGGCCGCGCCAGATTGCTTCCCTGTGCAGGCGGATGGAGCAGCGTGTGACCGGGCTTCCTTACGTGATCCATCTGCACGATACGCGTGGCATGGGCATCGCCAACGCCTCCGCTGCGCTCGATTCCGGTTGCCGGGTATTCGATGCTTCGCTGGCGGGCCTGGGCGGTTGTCCCTTCGCGCCCGGTGCGACCGGGAACGTTGTATTGGAGGACCTGATCTTTCTGGCTGAAACCAAGGGGTTCGACACCGGGATCGATGTCGAACAAATCATCGCGATACGCTCCATTCTGCAGGACGCAATGCCGGAGGAAGAGCTTTACGGCGCACTGGCGAAAGCCGGGCCGCCGAAAACGTTGAACTGGCGAGCGGCGACGGCCTGACATCATCGCTGTCGCGGGAGAGACGGCGCCGGTTCATGGGATTACATGATTTCAACGGGAGGAAACACGCAATGAATATCAGGCTTCTTTCGGCCGCATCGGCGGCGTTGATGGCCATGGGTGCGGTGGCCGGACCGGCCAGCGCCCAAACCGCGATGCGCTGCAGTCACCAGTTGCCACCGGCCCATCAGGTTGCGAAAGTCATCGACCGTTGGGCCGAAAGGGTCGAGGCGCTGTCGGAGGGCGAGATCGATGTTCAGATATTCGGTGCCGACAGTCTTGTTGGTGCGGGTGAAAATATCGTCGCGGTCGCCAAGGGCGATATCGAATGCGCCTTTTCGGTGCAGTTCCAATGGGGCAAGACCCTGCCCATCATGACCGTGACCACCGCGCCCTACGCGTTTTCGGACGTGAGTATCTGGCGGAACTGGGATGGTTCTGATGCGGCAAAGCTTCTGGAGGAAAAACTGCGCGAGAAGGGCGTCGAGAATGTCGCCTGGTTGTTCCAGACCAACAGCTCGGTTTTTTCGTCGAACGGCAAGTTCCTGAAGGTGCCGGAAGATTTCAAGGCCATGAAGCTGCGCGGCCTGACCCCCGCCTTCGATGCGGGACTGGCTGCCCTGGGCGCGGCACCCACGGCCCTGCCCGGATCGGAAGTTTACCAGGCACTGGCCACCGGCATTATCGACGGTGCGATGACCGGCACCGATGCTGCCGTTTCGCGCAAATATTACGAGGTGCAGGATCATTTCGTGGTGTCTCCGGTGATCTCGGTCTTTTTCCACGGCTATGTGAATCCGCAATTCCATGACGGCTTGTCCGACAAGGCCAGGGCCGCGCTGGATCAGGCCGGCAGCGAAGCCGCAGTCTGGGCGGTCGAATCCGCCGAAGAGGTTCTTGCGGCGGCTCCGGCAGAACTCGAAGCCAAGGGCGCACAGGTTCACATCGCCACCGAAGAAGAGAACGCGGCGATGGAGGCGGTGATGCGGCCGGCTTTCGACGAGGCATTCCAGGCCGATGACCCGGATAGTCAGAAGCTGCTGGGCCTGATCGATCAACTTCGTTCGGGGTCGTGAGGCCATGTCCGGCTTGCCTGACGATGACGGGGCGGAAAGGGCCGCCCCCCTCGCCGAGCGTATCGCGACGCCGATCGTCAGCCTTGGGGGCGCGATCAGTACGCTTCTTATTCTCGCGGCTCTCGGCCTGACAACCTATTCGGTGTTCATGCGTTACGTGATCGGGAGCCCACCGGTCTGGATTGACCAGTTGACCGGATTCCTGCTGGTGGCGCTGATCATGTTCGGTGTCGGCGAGGCCTATCGGCACGGCAATCATATCGCGATTGACCTGCTGACGGAGGATCTGCCGCCGCGGATGCGGAAGCTGCGCTGGATCTGGAGCGATCTGTGCGTATTGGCGTTCTCAGTCGTGCTGGTTCTCAGCACCTGGGAGGCGGTCGAGTTTGCCATGGCCTTCGGTTCCTACACAGCCGGCTCGATCCAGATCGCCTCCTGGATCCCGCAACTGCCACTACTGATCGGCGGCGTGCTTCTGGGTCTTTTCGCAGTTGCGCGCCTGATCGGACATTTGCAGAAAAGAGGCGATCAATGACCGCCTTCCTGATTTTTTCCGGTCTGATCGTTCTGCTGCTCACCGGCATCCCGATCTTCGCGGCTCTCGGCCTGACGGCAACCGTTATCCTGCTGATCTTCGAGGGCGGTATCGGATCGGTCGCGGACACTGTTTACGCGCATTTGAACAAGCCGATCCTGACGACCATCCCGCTTTTCGTATTCATGGCACAGATCATGATCCGGGCGAAGGTCATCGACGATCTCTATGAAACTGCACATACAATTATCGGGCATATCCGTGGCGGGCTGGGCGTTGCGACCGTGTTGGCCTGCACGATATTCGCCGCCATTTCTGGCTCCTCCGTGGCGACGGCGCTGTCTGTCGGCTCCAGTGCGATTCCGCAGATGCAGCGCTACGGCTATCCGAAGCGTGAAGCGCTCGGTGTGGTTGCGGCAGGCGGCACCCTGGGAATCCTGATTCCCCCCTCAGGGCCGATGATCCTCTATGCAATCGTTTCGGAGGCATCGATCGGGGCATTGTTTCTTGCGGGCATCATACCGGGTATCCTGCTGGCGCTGATCTTCGCGGCCTATTCGGTATTCAGCGCCAAGCGCCGTGGAGCGAAGAGCCCTCCCTATGCGGGAACCCCGGCAATCATACGCTCCATTCGCAAGTCGATCTGGGCCATCATGGCACCGCCGGTGGTGATGGGCGGGATCTATCTGGGCGTCTTCACCGCTGCCGAGGCAGCGGCCGCAGGCTCGATCTATGCGCTTCTGGTCGCGACATTGGCATATCGCAATTTCGGGTGGCGCGACCTGTGGGACTGCGCCTACGAGTCCATGCGCACTTCGATGATGGTGTTCATGATCATTGCCGGGGCCGCCATGTTCGGTCACGCGATCACGATCATCCGGCTGCCCGTCGGTGTCACCGAGATGGTATCGCAGATGGGGCTCGGTCCGCTTGGCTTCATGCTGATCGTCATGGCGCTGATTTTCGTGATGGGGATGTTCTTCGAATCCATCGCCATCATCCTGATCACCACACCGATATTGCTGCCGACCATGATCGCGCTGGATATCGACTTGATCTGGTACGGTGTCCTGCTGATGATCAACCTCGAACTGGCCATGATCACACCGCCGGTGGGAATGAACCTGTTCGTGATCAAGGGCATCTCGGACGCTCCGCTGACCGAGGTCGTTCGCGGCGCATTGCCCTATGTCATGCTGATGATCCTTGGCCTGCTCATCGTGCTCATGGTGCCGGGGCTTGCAACCTGGCTGCCCTATTCGGCGGGCTTCGGGCGATGATCCGGGGCGGGCCCGCCGGTCCGCCTTCCTGCGAAACTCGTTCAGGCGGTATAGCGACGGCACTCTCAAGAGGCGCCGTCAGTCTTGAAAGACGGTAGCCGATCCGACTCTGTGAAGGCATTGCTGCAGGGTTTCCGGCTCGTCATTCGATAGCGGGCGGGCGGAGGCTTGCTCATGCATGGCCATTGACGGGTGGTCTTCGTAACATGCGCCTAAATTGCTCGAACTGTGCAACAATGCACGGTCACCCGTCTTTCAGCGACAGGTTCGCTCATACCGTTCCGTGATTGCCAAACAATGATCCAAAGTAAATAATTGAAATATATGTGTTATGTTGGCAGGGCTGCAGGAGCGCCGCGAAAGAGCATAAAAATGCTGACCGCGTGAGTGGCTGGTGTTCGGGTCTCGACTTCGAACTACAGGGCATGTTACGAGACTTCGGTAAAATTTGATAAATGGGAATTCATAAATATGGAAACGAACGCGCGAAGCGACGCTGACACCACTTCGTTCATTTTTATGATCGACCCCCCCAAGATAATGCTTGATTCCTTGATCTTGGCGATGTCAATAAGAAAGCATTTTGCCAGTGAAAGTATCTACGCATATTGTCCGGAGGATAAAGTAGCAAAAATTCCTGAATCGGTTCGCGGAATATTTGAATATCTAGGTGTAATTGTTGCTCCGATTTCAAATCGCAACTTGTTCAATCCGGAATACCCTCATGGGAACAAAATAATTGCCTGCGCAGCACATAATAAGAAGGGGAATGTTATATTTCTTGATAGCGATACGGTGATATACTCCAAATTTTCACCTTCCGGCATTATCAAGAGTGATACCCTTTATGCGGTTCCTGCGGATTTGAAATCCTGGGGGAAGTCCGACGAGGAATGGCGTGAAGCTTACAATCTTTTTGGATTACGACTTCCTGATCGGAGGATTACAACGGTTAGGTCAAGGCAAACTTCAGTTCCCTATTTTAATGCAGGCATGATAGCATACAAGAACACCGAAGCTGATGGATTTCAGAGCTTTGGTAAAATCTGGCTGGATACGGCGATTGCACTGGACAATGAGAGCGCGATACTGGACAAGCGCCCGTGGCTAGATCAAATCGCACTTCCGATCTCCATTGAACGTGCGGGGTGGCAATTCAATCCCCTGGATGAGCGATGGAATTTAGGAGTAAATTTAATCAGAGATAAGAATGCGATAAATCGAGTAAATCAGGACGACCCGATAATTATTCATTACCATCACCATCAACATATGAGTCGTTTTAAATTTAAAAACTACTTGCGAGATCTTTTGGCTGAATACACTTGCTTTCAGAACATAAAGAGCATCAGGAAAGCAATAAACTCAATCACTGAAGGCACCCAGAAAGACGGTGAGTGCTGGCTGAACAAAAAACATGATGCTCAAGCATAATGGGAACCATAGGAGATGGAAATGACTCAAGTCTGTGTTCGAGGGATCTTCAGAAGCGGTACGAATTTTCTGAAATCGCTTCTCGAAATAAACTATGACGTCAAAGTCAAGTACGATTCATATGGGTGGAAACATTACTTCTTCCCGGCAATCAATGAAAAGACGACAGTTATTTACCCGAATCAGCCATGCGTGTTTATTGCCAGAAATCCATTTCTATCATTAACATCTTTGTACAATTATTTCGAATCCAACAAGAGAAATGCGGAGAAGGTTGACACCTCTTCATTCAAAAGCTTCATAAGGGAAGATATTATAATTCACGACGGTGGGAATAAATCGAGCCCAAGGCTTTGGTTTCCGAATCCGGTTGTCATGTGGGCGCAAATAAACCACAACGCTGTGACTTCCGCAAAGTCGATGCCGGAACGAGCAATTTTTATTAAATATGAAGATCTAATTTCATCGCCAGAGCATGTCACTTTATTGGTAGCGAAGAACTTTTCTTTACCTTCTACCCGATCGGATTTTGTTGTGCCGGAAAAAAGATTAAAAAAGTTGCACGAAAACACTCATAACTCAGAGAATTTTTTCACGAATGAAAAATTCAACAAGGCTGCAGTCGAACCAGAAGAATATATGAAAAATTTCGATAATGATGACCTCGATCATATTATCAAATCTGTCCCATCATTCATCATTGATGAAATTGGGTATGATATTTCCAACACTTCTTGCAATCTCCGAAGTGAGAAAGCTGAAGCCTGAATCTTGAGCACGTAAATTTCACTCGCGGGTGATTGTACCAACTATGTATGCCATAGATTGCCATTTGGACGGTCTGCATTCCGGTTCCGAATGAGCGTCTTCGTGGGAATATTTCAAGTAACGATACGGTCAAGTAATATTGCTGCAGAATGGCGACGTGGCCGATTTCACATCGCCAATCTTATGAAGGTATGCAAAAGCCGTTACCCACCCGATATTGTATTATGAATGTGCCTGCCGGCAATGCCGTGACATATATGCATTGCCGGCAGGCGATGCCGAAAGCCGGCCTGTCCGGATTTCTCTTCCATTCAACCCTCCCGGCAGAGGTTTTCAAGGCGATGTCGTATATCACTGGAAAGAGCAAGCGACATGGCAGAATCCTACTCATAGGAGGAGGCACGTATCGCCCGAGAAAGGGTGGTTTTCGATTTGACCTTGTATTAATCGGGCAATTTCATGCCCGGACGCAGCCGCCGCCCAAGCCTCGCGATGTATTATATCCGGCTGCCAGCCGATAGCTCTGCGAGGTCCTTTGCAAAATCACTCCGGTTGCCGGGGTATGAATCCCCGGCAACTGGCCGTTACACGCCCTTATTCACCACCATTCACTGCCAGCTTACCGTTACGCTGCTGGATCATCATGAAGGTATCGAATGAATATTCCGCGGTTTGGGCATAGAGATACCAGTCGTCGCGATATTGCAGCATCGCTTCATACTGCTTCTTGAACCATTCATTCTCGCCCGAAAGCTCTGCATAGACTTCGTTCGATGCCTCGAATGCGGCAGTCAGGATATCCTCGCTGAAAGAGCGAAGCTGAGCCCCCGATCCGACCAGTTCCTTGAGTGCCGTCGGGTTCTTGATGTCGTATTTGGCAAGCATGTTCTGGTCCACTGCCTGACAGCAGGTGCGCAGGAGCGACTTGTAATTCTCGGGCAATTCCTCGAATTTTGCCTTGTTTAGGAAGAAGCTGACCGTTGGCCCGCCTTCCCAGAAACCCGGATAATAGTAATAGGGTGCGACCTTCTGGAAGCCCAGCTTGCTGTCGTCATAGGGGCCAACCCATTCGGCGGCGTCGATGGTGCCCTTTTCCAGCGAGGGATAGACATCGCCTCCGGCAACCTGCTGCGGCACCACGCCCAGTTTCTCGACTACGCGCCCGGCAAGGCCCGCGATCCGCATCTTCAGGCCCTTCATATCCTCCAGGGATTTGATTTCCTTGCGATACCAGCCACCCATCTGCACACCGGTATTGCCGCCGGGATAGGCGACGAGGCTGTATTGGTCGAGGAATTCGTTGTAATTCTCGATCCCGCCACCATGATAGTTATAGGCGGCCTTGGCCCGCGCACTGAAGGTGAAGGGAAGGTCGGCGCCGCAGGCAAAGGCCGGGTCCTTGCCCCAGTTGTAATAGCCCACGGAATGCGCCGATTCCACGGTCCCGTCGGTCGCCGCGTTGATCGCGTCGAGGCCCGGGACGATCTCGCCAGCGGCGAAAACCTGGATGTTGAACTTTCCGTCGGTGGCTTCCTTCAGCCGCGTAGAGAGCTCTTCTCCGCCGCCATAAATGGTGTCGAGCGATTTCGGAAAGGATGACGCCATGCGCCAGTTGATCGTTGGGGATTCCTGTGCGATCGCCGGGGCGGCCAATGTCGATCCGGCGGCGGCGGCGGCACCGCCGACCGAGGCGCGTGCAAGGAAGGACCGGCGGTCCAGTTTCTTGGAATCTTTCATCTATTCTCCTCCGAGTTGGGCGGTGGGGGTATCGCCCCCTTGGTTTTGCCGCCTGTCACCGGCCGCAGTTTAGCCGGTGATCGGCGGCTGTCGAGGGGCATAAGACTATCGGGCGCGAAAAATCCGGATGCATCCACTCATCTTCGAGATTTCTAGTGCAAGCGCATAATAATTAAAGAAATTCACTTGCAAAGATGCGCCGGATCAGATGACCCCTGCCTGTTCGGGCAGGGGCCGGAGCCTGTCAGCGCAGGATCGAGCGGCCCGCATAGACGGCGGTCGCGCCCAGCATTTCCTCGATCCGGATCAGCTGATTGTATTTCGCCAGCCGGTCCGAGCGGGCGAGGCTGCCGGTCTTGATCTGGCCGCAATTGGTGGCGACGGCGAGATCAGCAATCGTGGCGTCCTCGGTCTCGCCCGAGCGGTGGCTCATCACGCTGGTATAGCGGGCGCGGTCGGCCATGCGCACGGCGTCAAGCGTTTCCGACAGGGTGCCGATCTGGTTGACCTTGACCAGCAGGCTGTTGCCGCAGCCCCTGGCGATACCGTCGGCAAGGCGGGTGGGATTGGTCACAAACAGGTCGTCGCCGACCAGTTGCACCTTGTCGCCCAGCTTGTCGGTCAGCAGCTTCCAGCCGTCCCAGTCATCCTCGGCGCAGCCATCCTCGATCGACAGGATCGGGTAGTCACCGCAGAGCGCGGCAAGATAGGCGACATTCTCTTCCGGAGAGAGGGACTTTCCTTCTCCGGCAAGCTCGTATTTGCCATTCCTGAAATACTCGGTCGAGGCGCAATCCAGCGCCAGCATGATGTCGTCGCCGGGCTTGTAGCCGGCCTTCTCGACGGCTTTCAGGATGAAATCCAGCGCGTCCCGCGTGCTTGACAGATTGGGGGCGAAACCGCCCTCGTCGCCGACGCCGGTGGCCAGCCCCGCCGCGGACAGCTCTTTCTTCAGCGTGTGGAACACTTCGGAGCCCATGCGCACGGCGTCGCGGATGTTTTCCGCGCTGACCGGCATGATCATGAACTCCTGGATATCGATGGGATTGTCGGCATGCTCACCGCCATTGATGATGTTCATCATGGGCACCGGCAGCACATGCGCGCCCGTCCCGCCGACATAGCGGTAAAGCGGCTGAGCGCAGCTCTCGGCGGCGGCCTTGGCCACGGCCAGCGACACGCCCAGGATCGCATTCGCACCTAGGCGGCCCTTGTTCGGGGTGCCGTCCACATCGATCATCAGCGCGTCGATGGCCCGCTGTTCGGTGGCGTCTTCGCCGACAAGCATCTCGGCAATCTCGCCATTCACGGCGGCGACGGCTTCCAGCACGCCCTTGCCCAGATAGCGCGATTTGTCGCCATCGCGCCGTTCCACCGCCTCATGCGCGCCGGTCGAGGCGCCGGAGGGAACTGCCGCGCGGCCCATCGTGCCGTCTTCCAGGGTTACATCGACCTCGACGGTCGGATTGCCGCGGCTGTCGAGGATCTCGCGGGCGAAAATATCGAAGATGGCGGTCATGGATAGCCTCCGTTGGTCATCGTCAGCGCCTACATAACCGGCACGGCGCGAAGTCGAAAGCAACAATTGTCACGGCAACCGGATATCGGCCCAGATCGGGAGGTGATCCGAAGCCTCGCGCGCCCGCGCTCCGGCGAACACACCGGCGGCGACAAGTTCCAGCCCGGGCGAGATGGCGAAACGATCCAGTTTCAGCCGCGGCAGCGGCGCGGGATAGGATGGCCCCGGCGCCACGGTCCTGAAATCCGACAGGATTTCCAGCCCCCGGTCATCCCGCCATTCGTTGAAATCGCCCATCATGACGACGTGGCCGTTGCCGATCCGCCCGGCCTTGGCCGCGATCCGGGCAAGCTGCGCCCGGCGCGAGGATCGCGTCAATCCCAGATGCAGGCCGATCACCGTCAGTCGGGGCAGGCGCAACGCGACGGCTCCGCGCGGCTCCAGCCCCGGCAGCGGCAGGCGCCGCAAGACGGCCGACCGGGCCAGATCAGGGCGCATCAGGATCGTCTGGCCATGCCAGCCCAGGGAACTTTCGCTCGTTCCGGTGATATCGGCCGGAACCAGCCCCGTTTCCCGTTCGATCAGCGCACGGGGCAGGGCCTCGGGACGGGCACCAAAGCGGAAATCGACCTCTTGCAAGGCGATGATGTCGGGGGCGAGATCGCGGATGACGGCGAGATTGCGTTCCGGCGCATGCGGACCGGTCAGGCCGCGGCATTTGTGCAGATTGTAACTGGCCAGCCTCAACACGCCGCTGTGTCCCTCTTGACTATGCGCAGGTTATGCCGGGATCGGGCCGTTGCAAAGGCCGGGGCGCATCATCTTCAGGTTCCGCAAAAGGTCTGCCGGACCATCTCTTCGGGACGGGGAGGGGCGGCGAGATCGCTCCATTCCGGGCGGCCCTCATGCGGATGGGTCACGGCATCGAACAGCCGCTCGAACGGGGTCAGGTCGTCTGCTACAGCCGATGCGATCGCTTGTTCGACGCGGTGGTTGCGGGGAATGCGCAGCGGATTGGCTTTCGCCATGACCTCGTCATCCGGGCAGAAGGACCGCCAGTCCTCGGCCCATTCGTCGAATTTCGTTGGATCGGCGAACTCGTCGCGCGCCGAGTCGTCGCACAGCCCGCAAAAGACGCGGGTGAAATCAGCACGCTGCCGGGCCATGATGGTCAGCAGGCGCTCAACCAGCGGCTGGATATTCTCGCCCGCATCCCGCAGCCCCAGCTTTTCACCAAAGCGCCGCAGCCATGCCGATTGGTAAAGCGGCGCGAAACGATGCACCGAACGGGTTGCCGCCTTGATCGCGGCTTCGCGTTCGCCCATCAGTGGAATCAGGCAGGTAGCCAGTTGCGCCAGGTTCCAGACCGCGACCTGCGGTTGCTGCGCCCAGGCATAGCGGCCCATCTGATCTATCGAGGAAAATACCGTATCCGGATGATATGCATCCATAAACGCGCATGGACCGTAATCTATCGTCTCGCCCGAGACAGCCATGTTATCGGTATTCATCACCCCGTGGATAAAGCCGAGCGCCATCCATCGCGCGATGGTTTCCGCCTGCCGCTCCACCACCTTGTCGAGCATGTCCAGCGGGCAGGACGCATCGGGATAATGCCGCGCGACGACATGTTCGGTCAGCGCCGCCAGCGCGTCCTCGCGCCCCCTGACGGCGAAATACTGGAACGTCCCGACCCGGATATGGCTGGCCGCCACCCGTGTCAGCAACGCTCCGGGCAGGGCGGTCTCGCGCCAGACGGTTTCGCCCGTGGTCACTGCCGCCAGTGCCCGCGTCGTCGGCACGCCCATGGCCGCCATGAACTCGCTGACCACATATTCGCGCAGCACCGGCCCCAGCCAGGCCCTCCCGTCGCCCATCCGCGAGAACGGGGTCTTGCCGCTGCCCTTGAGCTGGATGTCGAAGCGCGCCCCGTCCGGCGCCACCACCTCGCCCAGCAGCACGGCCCGGCCATCGCCAAGCTGTGGCACGAAGCCCCCGAACTGATGCCCGGCATAGGCCTGCGCGATCGGTTCCGCCCCGTCGGGCAGCGCATTTCCGGCCAGCATCGCCACGCCCTCGGGGCCACGCAGCCAGTCCACCTCCAACCCCAACCGCTCTGCGAGATCCGTGTTCAGGGCGACCAGCCGCGCGTCAGAGACCGGAGTCGGGTCGATGCGGGCGAAGAACCCCTTGGGCAGCCGCGCATAGCTGTTGTCGAAATGGATCATGTGGGACTCCTTTTCCTCTAGATAAGCAGGCCAGCGCGATTTGCCATCCCTTGCACGAGTCGCCGCATCCGCGTATCGCCTGCTGGAAAAGGAGCATCGGTGGATATGGATCAGGCTGAGCGGAACAGCGCCGCGTCGGATGGCGGAAAGCCCGAGGGCGGTTTCGCCTCGCTGGTTCCCGAACTTGACGTAAGTGATCTCGATGAAAGCCTGCGCTTCTGGTGCGACCTGCTGGGCTTTTCCATCGCCTATTCGCGGCCCGATTCGGGATTTGCTTATCTTCAGAGAGGCGCATTGCAGATCATGTTGTGCCAATTCAATGGGGAATGGGCCACTGGTTCTCTGGAACGTCCCTTTGGCCGAGGTGTGAATTTCCAGATGAGCGTCGATGCGGTCGAACCGATTGCCGCCACTTTGGAAAAAGCCGGATGGCCGTTGTTCCGTCCGGTCGAGGAGAAAAAGTATCGCGTGGGTTGTGGCTGGTCGGTTACCCGCGAATTCCTGGTTCAGGATCCTGACGGATACCTGCTGCGTTTCCAGGCCAGTGCATAACCGTCCGGGCGGACATCAAAGGAGCAAAGCCGATGAAATTTCTCGATCTGGCACGCGTTTATATCCGCTCGGGTGGCGGCGGCGCCGGCTGCGTCTCGTTCCGGCGCGAGAAATTCATCGAATATGGCGGCCCTGATGGCGGCGATGGCGGGCGGGGCGGCGATGTCTGGGCCGAAGCGGTGCAGGGGCTGAACACCCTGATCGATTTCCGCTATCAACAGCATTTCTTTGCCAAGTCCGGCCAGCACGGCATGGGCAGCCAGATGACCGGAAAATCCGGCGACGACATTGTGCTGAAAGTGCCGGTCGGAACCGAAATCCTCGAAGAGGACGAGGAAACCGTCATCGCCGATCTGACCGAGCCGGGCCAGCGGGTATTGCTGGCAAGGGGCGGCAATGGCGGTTGGGGCAACCTGCATTTCAAGACCTCGACCAACCGTGCGCCGCGCAATGCCAATCCCGGTCAGCCGGGAGTGGAGCGGACCATCTGGCTGCGGCTCAAGTTGATCGCCGATGCCGGGCTGGTCGGCCTGCCGAATGCGGGCAAATCGACCTTCCTTGCCGCGGTATCCAATGCCCGGCCCAAGATCGCCGATTATCCCTTCACCACGCTGCACCCAAATCTTGGCGTGGTCGGGGTGGATGGCCGCGAATTCGTTATGGCCGATATTCCGGGATTGATCGAGGGCGCCAGCGAGGGCAGGGGGATCGGTGACCGCTTCCTCGGCCATGTCGAGCGCTGCGCAGTCTTGCTGCACCTGGTCGACGGCACGTCCGAGGATGTCGCTGCCGATGCCCGCACGATCCTGACCGAGCTTACCGCCTATTCCCCGGTGCTGATGTCGAAGCCGCGCATCACCGCGCTGAACAAGATCGATGCGCTGGACGATGATACCATCGCCGAACGCCGCGCCGCGCTGGAGGCGGAGATCGGCGAGACGGTGCATCTGATGTCCGGTGTCGCACGGCAGGGTGTGACCGAGGTGCTGCGCGCGCTCTGGACCGGGATCGCACCGACCCGGCAAACCGAAGATGACGAGCCCGACACGCCATGGCAGCCCTAGCCCCTTCCCTTGGCTCGGCCCGCCGGCTGGTCATCAAGATTGGCTCGGCCTTGCTGGTCGGCCCCGACGGGCTGCGCGGCGACTGGTTGCGGGGCCTGTGCGACGATGTGGCAGAATGGCGGCGGCGCGGAACCGATGTCGTGCTGGTCTCGTCCGGATCCATCGCGCTTGGCCGCCGGGTCCTGGGCCTTGCGCCGGGTGCCCTGCCGCTGGAACAGGCGCAGGCGGCGGCGGCTGTCGGCCAGATCCGCCTTGCCCGCGCCTATGAAGAGGCGCTCGCCCCGCATGGGGTGACGACGGCGCAGGTCCTGCTGACGCTGGAGGACAGCGCCGAGCGGCGGCGTTACCTGAACAGCCGGGCGACGATGCAGACGTTGCTGTCGCTTGGCGTCGTGCCGATCGTGAACGAGAACGACACCATCGCCACCGACGAGATCCGCTATGGTGACAATGACCGGCTGGCCGCGCAGATCGCGGTGACCTGCGGGGCCGATCAATTGCTGTTGCTGTCGGATGTGGACGGGCTCTATACCGCCAATCCCAAGACCGATCCGGCCGCACGGCATTTACCGGTCATCGCGCATCTGACCCCCGAGATCGAGGCGATGGGCGGCGATCCCGTCTCGGGCCTGTCCAAGGGCGGCATGAAGACCAAGCTGATGGCGGCCCGCACCGCCATCGCCGGGGGATGCGCCATGGCGATCGCAGAAGGCTCGGTCATGCGCCCGCTGACGGCTGTGGCCCAAGGCGCGCGCGCAAGCTGGTTCCTGCCCGAAGCCGATCCGCAAACCGCCCGCAAACGCTGGATCGCGGCGATGAAACCCAAGGGCGTCCTGACCATCGACCGGGGTGCAGCAGATGCCTTGCGCCGCGGCAAATCCCTGTTGCCTGCCGGGGTGCGCGCGGTTGCCGGCGATTTCGGGCGCGGCGATCCGGTAGCGATTTCCGGCCCCTCCGGAGAGACATTGGCCACCGGCCTGTCCCGCTATACCGCCGACGAGGCACGCCGCATCAGGGGACACCACTCGGCCGAGATCGAGACGATCCTCGGCTATCCGGGCCGCGCGGCACTGGTTCATCGAGACGATATGGCGTTGTGAAGAAAGGGAGAACGGATGGCCAGTTTGGTGATTACCTATTGCACGGGATGCAACTGGTTACTGCGCGCGGGCTGGTATGCGCAGGAATGCCTGTCCACCTTCGGAACCGATCTGAATGTCACGCTTGTCCCCGACGATTCCGGCGGGGTGTTCCACATCACGCTCGACGGAGAAATGCTGTGGGAACGCAAGCGCGATGGCGGCTTTCCCGATATCAGGACATTGAAGCAGCGCATCCGCGACCGGATCTCGCCCGAACAATCGCTCGGACATCTGGACCGATAGCCATCGCGGCGATGATGGCTCATGCGGCATGGGTCTCATCCGCCGCCCAAGCCAATCTCACGGGCGCTGCCATGCCCATCCGGGTGGCTTGAACTCGATCACGTCTTAACTGTTCTTCTTCATGAAAATGCCCCGGGGGCGCCGGATGCTGCGCCACCGGTTCGGAAACCAGTGGCGACGGACAGAGCCCCGGCCATCACGGAACCCAATCAGGCCACGCGCTGACGCGAGCGCACGAAACGGCCCCGGCCACGTTCATGCATCAGCCTTGCGGCGTCGGAGCCCGGCGCGGGCAGGCTCAGCGCCGCATCGCGCAGCACCGCGATTGCCTCCTCGCTGCTGCGGGGCAAGCTGGCCGGGTCGATCGGTTGGCCGATGGTGATGCGATAGGACTGGCCGGCCTTGTTCAGAACCTCGTTGAACAGGGTCACATCGCGCAAAGTGGGGTGAATCGCGTCCAGCAGATAGAACAGCAACGAGTTGCGGGCACGGATATTCAGCGGAATGACCGGCACGCCGAACTTGCGGGCTATCATCGCGGCGCTGGCCATCCATGGCCGCTCGTGCAGCACCGTCCCGCGCCGCTTGGCAAGGCGTCCCGACGGAAAGATCAGGCCGATACGCCCGGCTTCCAGTGCCTGGCGGGTGTAATCCATCGTCGCCTTGGTCTTGGCATGGCTGCGCTTTTCCTGCCGCCATTCGACGGGCGCGATCAGATCCACTGTCTGCGGCAGCACCCGGATCATGTCGTGATTGGCATAGATGAACAGGTCGTCGCGCAAGGGCGAGATCAGCGCATGCATGATGATACCGTCGGCGATGCCCGTCGGATGGTTCGAGACGATCAGCGCGGGACCGGTCGCGGGCAGATGCTCCATCCCCTCGACGCGGACATCGCGCACAATCAGCTGCGTCATCCGGCGCATGATCTCGGGGGTGGGCAGGTCGCGGAACTCTGCGCCAAGTTCGATCGTGCGTGGATATTGCAGAAGCCTCATCATCAACCGGCGCACCAGCCGATGATGGGCTTTCGGCGAATAAAGCCACGGAGCCCGCTCGGCGATCAGCGGGTCCAGGCGGGCCTGCATCTCGGCCCTTGCATCAAGGTCATGCTCACTCATTCCGGGTATCTTGCCCCGCTCCACGCGCAACCACAAGCGGGCTCATTCACCGGCGGCAATCATCCGCGACACCATCTCGCGCATGTTGCGGCTGATCCCCTCCATCGCGGCCATCCGCTCCAGGGCAGCCCTGGCCTTGGCGCGGCGACCGGCATCATAGCGGGGCCAGGTCTCGAAGGCGGTGGACAGGCGGGCGGCGATCTGCGGATTGACGGCATCCATCTTCATCAGCCAGTCGGCGGTGAAGTCGTATCCTGCGCCGTCCGGGGCATGGAAACCGGCATGGTTCGCGGCCAGCCCGCCCAGAAGCGACCGGAAACGATTGGGGTTCTTCCAGTCGAAATCCTTGCGCCCCGACAGCCGGCGCGCGACTTCAGCCGCCTGCTCGGGGGGGGCGGCCATGGGCTGGACGGCGAACCACTTGTCCATCACCAGCCGGTTGTCACCGAATTGCTGGTGCAGCGCCTGCAGGGCCGCCTGTCCACGGCCTCGGCGGATCAGGCAGGTCAGCGCGGCCATGCGCTCGGTCATGTTGCCGGCGGTGCCGAACAGGACCTCGGCCCGGTCGCCGCGATCGATGCGGTTGAGTAATCCAAGCGCCGCGATGCGCAGTGCCCGCCGCGCAGCCGCCTCGGCATCGGGGGAATAGGGGCCGGGGACCGTCATCTCGTCGTAAAGCGAGGACAGCAGATCGGCATGAGCCTCGGCTACGCGCCGGGCAAGCCCGTTTCGCGCCGTATGGATCGCGTCGGGATCGGGGGTGATCCCGGAGGCGGACAGGCGGGTCGCGATCTCTTCCTCGCCGGGCAGGTTCAGGCAGAGCGCACGGAAGGCCGGGTCGGCAGAGGCATCGGCGGCCAGCTGGCCGATGGCATCGACATATTCGCCGCCGCCCTCCTGTCCCTGCGCCAATGCGGTCAGGGCCGACAGGGCGAGGTCGCGCCCGGCCTCCCATCTTGCGAATGGATCGGTGTCATGAGCCAACAGGAAGGCGCGGGTCGCGTTGTCGATCTGCCGTTCCAGGATCACCGGGGCCGAAAAGCCGCGCAGCGCCGACACGACCGGGCGGGCACCGAGATCATCGAAGGTAAAGCTTTGCTCGGCCTTGGTCATTTCCAGCATGCGGGTCGCGGCGACCTCGTCTCCGTTCGGGCCGATCAGCCCGACGGCGATGGGGATGACGCGCGGCGGCTTTTCATCCTGTCCCGGCGTGGGCGGCGTGTGCTGGCTGAAATTGAGGACCAGCCGGCCTTCGCCGCTCCATTCCTCGGTCATCTTCAGATGCGGGGTGCCGGCATCGGTATACCAGCGCTTGAACTGCGTCAGGTCGCGGCCGGTGGCGTCCTCGAAGACCTTAAGCCAATCCTCGATCGTCGCCGCGTCACCGTCATGGCGCTCGAAATAGAGATCCAGTGCCTTGGCATAGCCGTCATCGCCGACCAGCCGCCTGAGCATGCCGATCACCTCGGCGCCCTTTTCATAGACGGTGGCGGTGTAGAAATTGTTGATCTCTTCGTATTCCTCGGGCCGCACCGGATGGGCCAGCGGTCCCTGATCCTCGCGGAACTGCCGGGCGCGCAGGGCCTGGACATCGCCGATCCGCTTGACCGGCGCGCTGCGCATGTCCGAGGTGAACTGCTGGTCGCGGAACACCGTCAGCCCTTCCTTGAGGCAAAGCTGGAACCAGTCGCGGCAGGTGATGCGGTTGCCGGTCCAGTTGTGGAAATATTCATGCGCGATCACACCCTCGATACGCTCGTAATCGGCGTCGGTCGCGGTTTCGGGCGAGGCAAGCACCAGCTTGGAGTTGAAAATGTTCAGCCCCTTGTTCTCCATCGCGCCCATGTTGAAATCATCCACGGCGACGATGTTGAACACGTCCAGGTCATATTCGCGCCCGTAAACATCCTCGTCCCATTTCATCGACTTGATCAGCGATTCCATGGCGAAACCGGCGCGGTCCTCGTCCCCTGGGCGCACCCAGACATTCAGCGCGACATCGCGCCCGGATTTCGTGGTGAAACGGTCGCTGATGGCGACGAGATCGCCCGCCACCAGCGCGAAGAGATAGGCGGGCTTGGGCCATGGGTCATGCCATTCGGCCAGCCCTTCCTCCTGCCGGACCGGGTTGCCGTTCGACAGCAGCACCGGCTGGTCCGAGCGGATGGTGACGTGGAAGGGGGCCATCACGTCGGGACGGTCGGGATAGAAGGTAATGTGGCGGAAACCCTCGGCCTCGCATTGCGTGCAGAACATCCCGCCCGAGATATACAGCCCCTCGAAGGCGGTATTGGCGGAAGGGTCGATCTCTACCTCGGTGGTGAGGGTGAACGGGCCGTCGGGCAGGGCGGCGGCGGCGATGATCAGGCATTCACCGTCGCGGCGGACATGGTCGGGATCGGGGGCGGTGCCATCGATCAGGATCGACATCAGCCTTAGATCCTTGCCCCCGTCGAGTTCCAGGTCCTCGACCGTGCCACGAGGTTTGAGCGCCAGATCGGCCTTTACGCGGGTCGCATCGGGCGCCAGATCGAAGCTGAGCCCGGTCTGTTCGAGGATGAAGGGGTAGGGGCGATAATCGGCAAGAAACCGCCTATCGGTGTCTCCGGATCGGGTCATTTTCACTCTCCGCCATAAAAAAGTGTCTAGGTTCAGGGAACTGGACACCACCCAAGGTGTTAATCGCCTGTGAGCCGGGCCGCAAGCCGGGCGAGACAGGTTATCGATTGACACATGGGCGCTGCTGACCCAGAGGTGGATGTCGAGAGGGTGTTAAGAAGTCATTAAGGAGGCCAGCAATGACATACGATCCCAACGATCCCAACCGCACCAATCCCGTCGACAGCGATCCGGCGGCTCCGAAAGAGACCTATGTCGAGCCGGTTGAGCGTCGCTCGTCGCCGCTGCCGCTGATCATCGGTGTGCTGGTTGCGCTGGCGTTGGCCTGGTTCGTTCTGCAGCGTTTCATGGGTGAAGATACAGCGGCGACCGAAGGTGACACGACAACCGTAACGACCGAGGAGGCTCCGGCTGACGATGCCGCGGCGGAAACGGACGCCGCCACTGATACCGAGGCCGCGACCGATGAGGCAGCGACCGAAGCCGAGGCTGCTGCCGACAACGCTGATGCCGAAGCCGAAGCTACGGACGATGCGGCCACCGCGACGGATGAAGCCTCCGATGACGCCGCCACGACCGAAGAAACGACGGGCGAGTCGGCTGATGGCGCTGCTGCCGATGATGCGACGGCGACCGAGGAAGAAACCACCGGCGACGATGCCGCTACCACCGAAGAAGGTGCGACCGACAGCGAAGCGGCGACGGATAGCGAAACCGGCACCGGCGATGCGGCAACCACTGACGAAGGTGCAGCCACTGACGACGCAACCACCGAGGAAGGTGCGGCCGCCGAAGAGAGCAGCGCTGCCGACACCATGCAGGATGCCGCTTCTGATGCCGCCGCGGCTGTCGAGGGTGCGGCACAGGATGCGGCTGACGCGCTTGATAACGCGATCACCATTGAAGAGCCTGCTGCAGAGGGTGAGACGACCGGGAACTGATCGTCTTTCTTTACGGGACGGACTTCCGAAAACGGGCCGCGCGAGTTCTTCGCGCGGCCTTTTCATGCCGCGTCCGACAGAATCACCGCCGAATGTCTGTCAACCTTTGGTTGCCCTACACAATAAGCATATTTCATGAGATATCGCCTCATCGCGCCCTTGTGAAAGATTATTGCGCGATGCTATGCAGAGCCGGTTGCGAACTCAGAGAATGGGGGGCTAGAACGCCATGAAGATTGGCGCTTTGAAGGAGAGCTACGAGGGCGAGGCACGGGTGGCGATCACGCCGTCTTCGGCTGCGCATCTCCAGAAGCTTGGACACGAGGTTTTTGTCGAATCCGGTGCCGGAGCGCGGGCCGGGTTCATGGATTCCGACTATGAGAAGGCCGGGGTCACGGTCGAGAAGACGGCCGCAGACCTGATCAGGGCAGTCGATGTCGTTGCCAAGGTGCGCCAGCCCTCGGATGCCGAGATCGGGCAGATGCGCGAGGGGCAGACGCTGATCTCGTTCTTTTACCCGGCGCAGAACGCGGAACTGCTGGAAAAGGCGAAAGAGCAGGGCATCACCGCCATCGCGATGGACATGGTGCCGCGGATCAGCCGGGCGCAGAAGATGGACGCGCTGTCCTCGATGGCGAATATCGCCGGCTACCGCTCGGTCATCGAGGCTGCGAATAATTTCGGCCGTTTCTTCACCGGGCAGGTGACGGCGGCGGGCAAGGTGCCTCCGGCCAAGGTGCTGGTCGTGGGTGCGGGCGTGGCCGGGCTGGCCGCCATCGGCACGGCGACCAGCCTTGGCGCACAGGTCTTCGCATTTGATGTCCGCCCCGAGGTGGCCGAGCAGATCGAATCGATGGGCGCCGAATTCGTGTTCCTCGATTTCGAGGAGCAGGCGCAGGACGGGGCCGCCACGGGCGGCTATGCCGCGCCCTCAAGCCCCGAGTTCCGCGAGAAGCAGCTCGAGAAATTCCGCGAACTCGCCCCCGATATGGACGTGGTCATCACCACCGCGCTGATTCCCGGGCGGGATGCACCGGTGCTGTGGACCCGCGACATGGTCGAGGCCATGAAGCAGGGCAGCGTCATCGTCGATCTGGCCGCCGAAAAGGGCGGCAATTGCGAACTGACCGTCGCGGATGAACGGATCGTCACCGAGAACGGCGTGACCATCATCGGCTATACCGATTTCGCCAGCCGGATGGGGGCGCAGGCCTCCGAGCTTTACGGTAACAATATCCGGCACTTCATGGGCGACCTCACACCAAAGAAAGACGGTGTGATCGTGCATGACATGGAAGATGACGTGATCCGCGGCGCCACGGTCGCGCATGATCATGATGTCACCTTCCCGCCGCCTCCGCCCAAGGTCGCGGCGATCGCGGCGCAAAAACCCAAGGAAAAGCCCAAGGAGCTGACGCCCGAGGAGAAGCGGGCGCAGGAAGTCGCGGCCTTCAAGGCGGAAACCAGGTCTCAGGTCGCGCTGCTGGCCGGGGGCGGAATCCTGTTGCTGCTGGTGGGACTTGTCGCCCCGGCCAGCTTCATGTCGCATTTCATCGTCTTTGTGCTGGCCTGTTTCGTGGGCTTCAAGGTGATCTGGAATGTCGCGCATTCGTTGCACACGCCGCTGATGGCGGTCACCAACGCGATCTCGTCGATCATCATCCTCGGCGCGCTGATGCAGATCGGCTCGGGCTCTGCCTGGGTGCTGATCCTCGCGGCGCTTGCCGTGCTGATGGCGGGGGTCAACATCGTCGGTGGCTTCCTCGTCACCCGCCGCATGCTCGCCATGTTCCAGAAGTCGTAAGGAGGGGATGATGGAATACGGATTCACCACTGCCGCCTATGTGGTCGCCGCGATCCTGTTCATCCTGTCTCTGGGTGGGCTTTCGGGTCAGGAAAGCGCCAAGCGCGCGATCTGGTATGGTATCGTCGGCATGGCGCTGGCCGTGCTGGCCACGCTGTTCGGCCCCGGCGCGGGCAACTGGTTCCTGTCGATCGTGATGATCGCCATCGGTGGCGCGGTCGGTTGGGTGGTCGCCAAGCGCGTCCAGATGACCGAGATGCCGCAGCTTGTCGCCGCGATGCACAGCCTCGTCGGTCTGGCCGCGGTGTTCGTGGGCTTCAACGCCCAGATCGAACTGGCCCGCGTGCTGCGCATCAAGGCCGAGGCCGCCGCGCATGAGTTCCAGGGCTTTGCCGCCGTCCTGGCGCACAAGACACCCGCCGAACTGGCGATGCTGAAGATCGAGGTCTTCCTGGGCATCTTCATCGGGGCGGTGACCTTCACCGGCTCGGTCGTGGCCTTCGGCAAACTGGCGGGCCGCGTCGATGGCAAGCCGAAAAAGCTGCCCGGCGGGCATATGCTGAACGCGGGGGCATTGGGGCTGTCGATCCTGTTCGGCATCCTCTATTGCAGCGGCGTCGGCTCGGGCGTGTTCTGGCTGATCCTGATCGCGCTTCTGGCCTTCTTCATCGGCTGGCACCTGATCATGGGCATCGGCGGCGCCGACATGCCGGTGGTCGTGTCGATGCTGAACAGCTATTCGGGCTGGGCCGCCGCGGCCATCGGCTTTACGCTCGGCAATGATCTGCTGATCGTGACCGGCGCGCTGGTCGGCTCTTCGGGTGCGATCCTCAGCTATATCATGTGCAAGGCGATGAACCGGCATTTCGTCAGCGTCATCCTTGGCGGCTTTGGCGGCGAGCAGGGCCCGGCGGCAGAGATCGATGGCGAGCAGATCGCCATCGATGCCGACGGTGTATCGGCGGCGCTGAACGAGGCCGACAGCGTGATCATCGTGCCGGGCTATGGCATGGCGGTGGCGCAAGCGCAGGCCGCGGTCAGCGAGCTGACCCGCAAGCTGCGGGCGGCGGGCAAGGAGGTGCGCTTTGCCATCCACCCGGTCGCGGGCCGTCTGCCCGGTCACATGAACGTGCTGCTGGCCGAGGCGCGGGTGCCTTACGACATCGTGCTGGAGATGGACGAGATCAACGAGGATTTCCCCTCCACCGACGTGGTGATCGTCATCGGCTCGAACGACATCGTGAACCCGGCCGCGCAAGAGGATCCCAACAGCCCGATCGCCGGCATGCCGGTGCTGGAGGTCTGGAAGGCGAAACAGGTCTTCGTTTCCAAGCGCGGACAGGGCACCGGCTATTCCGGCATCGAGAACCCGCTGTTCTTCAAGGAGAACACACGGATGTTCTATGGCGATGCAAATGAATCGGTGAACAAGTTGATCCCGCTGCTTGACTGATCACTTCCCGGGGGCGCTTCGCGGCGCCCCCTGTTGCCGGCATCCATGCGATTCGGCCCGCATCTGCCACCTGCCTGAGCAGTGCGACTAGCAATAAGTCCGGAAAACAGTTTCAATGCTGCCAGAGGTTGTCCTGGCGATTGCGCGCTTGCCTGACCGCGCCGGTTCGCAGTGTCATGGCCATGTCACATATGGGCGAGGGGACTGCATAATGACACCGGATGAATTCACGCATATCGGCAGCGGCGATCCGTCGCTTTACAACGAGGATCTCGCTCCGATCCCGCATGAACGGCGGAACTGGGGTGCATTCGAGATATTCAATGTCTGGAACAACGACATTCAGAGCCTGTTCGGTTATACGCTGGCTGCATCGCTGTTTCTCAGCTACGGGCTGAACGGCTGGCTGACCTTTGCCGCCATCGTTGTCGCCGGGCTTTTGGTGATGTGGCTGGTCAACCTGTCGGGCCGCCCCTCGGTTCGCTACGGCGTTCCCTATGCGGTGATGGCGCGCGCCGCGATGGGCGTGCGTGGTGCCCGGTTCCCGGCGCTGGTGCGCGGGATCGTGGCGATCTTCTGGTACGGGGTGCAAACCTATTTCGCCTCGACCGCCGTTGCGCTGGCGATCCGGGCGCTGTTCGGAATCGAGGCCGGGGCAGGGGGTTTCCTTGGCCTGACCGGGGTGGACTGGGTCGCCTATATCATCGTCGCCGGATTCCAGATCGGGCTATTCCTGATGGGCATCGAATGGGTCGGCAAGTTCCTGAACTGGGCCGGACCTTTCGTTTATGCGGTAATGATCGCTCTGGCGCTGATGATCTGGTGGAAAGCCGGAAACGGCATCTGGTCCGAGATTGGCGCGATCTTCCAGGGCGCGGCGGAAAGCGAGCGCAGCACCCTGGCCGGGTTTGTCGCAGTGGTCGGCACGATGGTCGCCTATTTCGCCGCCGTGGTCATCAATTTCGGCGATTTCTCGCGCTTCGTGAAAACCGAAGGCCAGATGCGCCGCGGCAATTTCTGGGGCCTGCCGGTATCGATGGCATTCTTTTCCTTCATCGCGCTGTTCATTACCGCGGGCGCCGTCGTGCTGTTCGGAGAGCGCCTGACCGATCCCACCGCGATTGTCGAGCGGGTGGACAGCCTTGCCCTGACGCTGATTGCCGCCGTGACCTTCTTTGCCGCCACTGTGGGGATCAACCTGGTCGCCAATTTCATCCCGGCGGCCTATGACATCGCCAATATGTCGCCGTCGAGGATCAACGCCAGAACCGGCGGGATCATCACCGCCGCCATCGCCTTTGTCATCGGGGCGCTGTGGGTGTCGCTGATCTCGAAGATAGGCATCGCCGGTTTCGTGGATACGCTCGGAGCGATTCTCGCGCCGCTTTACGGAATCCTGATCGCCGATTACTACGTGGTGCAAAAGCGTCAGCTCGTCGTAGATCAGCTGTTCACGGCCGAGCCTTCGGGCCGCTACTACTATGATGGCGGTTGGAACAGGCGGGCAATCATGGCAGTGGGATTGGCGGCGCTGTTTTCTATCGGAACGGTGTGGCTGCCGGCGCTGCAGGCGCTGTCAGGTTTCGGCTGGCTGATCGGTGCGGTCCTTGGCGGGATTCTGTATATCCTGCTTTGCGGCCGGAAATAGGCAAGGAGGCAGGCGTGAGCCCGGAAACCGAACATCCTTTGCGTTATGCTTTGGTGAACGAACTTCACGCCCGGCCCTCGCCCCGCCTGACCGCGCCCTCCACCTGCGTTTTTGTGGCCTTCAAGGAGCCTCGCGACGCGGCCAATCGCGACCGTGCTGTGGACATGGCGCATCTGCTCGAGCTGACAAATCGCCATGGCGGGCCGCGCCCGGATCCCGAGGACAGCCACTATCAGGGCAGGCTGGGGCGGCATGACCTGAAATGGGAAAGCCATACCGAGTTCGTCACCTATATGGCGATGACGTCCGGACTGCCAATCCGCCCCTTTGATCCCAGTGCCGCCTCTATTTTTCCCGAGCAATGGCAACGGAATGCGCCGGGCAAACGGATCGCAGCCGTGATTGTGCAGGTCGACATCCTGCCCGATGACCCGCAAGAGGCGCTGGACCGGATGGGCGCATGGTTCGCACAAGACAGCGTGACCACTGTCTGGGTGCTGGAGGAAGCGGCGATGATCGCGGGTGATTTCCGCATCGATGCCGATGGCTGGATGCGCTTTGCGCTTTTCGTGCGTCCGGATGCCAGCGATGGCCGGATCGGCCGGATCGTGCATCGGCTGGTCGAGTTGGAGACCTATCGCGCCATGTCGATGCTGGGACTTGGTCGGGCGCGGTCCTTAAGCCGCCGTCTCAATGAGCTGGAACCGCGGCTGTCGGCCATCGTTGACGGCATGATCGATGACAGCCGCCCCGCCGACGAGGTGCTGCAGGAACTGCTGGCGGTATCGGCGGAGCTGGAAACCCAGGCTGTGCAGCACTCCTTTCGCTTTGGCGCCACCAAGGCATATGAGGCGATCGTCAGGGACCGCATCAATGCCCTGCGCGAAACAAGGCTGTCCGGGCGGCAGATGCTGACCGAGTTCATGCGCCGCCGCTACCAGCCCGCCATGCGGACCGTGAACTCGGCCGAGGAACGGCTGCGGACCATGATCGAACGCGCCAACCGCGCCGGTGAATTGCTGCGCACCCGGGTGGATGTCGAGCGCTCGGCCCAGAACCAGCTTTTACTTGAACGCATGGACCGCCGCGCCGACCTGCAATTGCGCCTGCAGCATACGGTCGAGGGATTGTCCGTCGTTGCCATCAGCTATTACGCCGTCGGGCTCTTGTCCTATGCGCTCTATCCTCTGGCGCAGCAGATCGGGGTGGACAAGCCCTATCTGATCGCTGCGTTGACCCCGGTGGCGGTTCTGACCGTCTGGTGGAGCATGCGGCGTATCAAGCAACGGCTGCATCCTTCCCATGACCCTCACGGCGCGGATTTGTGAATTGCCCGCGCATATGCGACACGGGATAACGCCCTTACTGGTCAACGAAGGATGATAACATGAAGCTTTTCGCCGCCATTGCCGCATTGCTGAGCCTGTCCGCCTGCGGCGTTCCATTCGTGCCGATGGTGTGATTCATGGCCGGAAACCTGACGCTATACGGACTCGCCCATTGCTCGACCTGCCAGAAGGCGCAAGCGGAACTGGAGAAACAGGGCTGGACGGTTCATTTCCGTGATGTCCAGAAAGAGCCGCTCTCCGAGGCCGAGCGCGAAACGCTCGTCAGCGAATGGGGCGAAAAGATCATCAACCGTGCAAGCCTGACCTGGCGCGGCATGTCCGAACAGGAGCGCGCCGCCGACCCGGTCAGGATGATGGGCGAAAAACCCAGTGTCATGAAGCGCCCGGCCATCGCGGCGGGTGATCTGCGGCTGCAGGGATGGACGGCCAATGTCAAACGTGCCCTTGGCGTTCCGGTGTAAGGCAGGCTAGGCGGTTCCTGAGATAAGAAGCTTCGGAGTCGCCTTACTCCCGACGATTGGCCAATGACGCCAGAAGCGGGCGGATGGAGGACAGATCGTAGCCCGCCTTTGCCGCTGTCTCGAGAATTTCATTCTCCGGGCGCTTGCCCGCCTGCGTCAAGGCCCAGAGCACTGTGCAGCGATTGCCGGAACGGCAATAGGCGATGACCGGGGCCTGTCCCGAAATCGCAAGCGCGAAATCCGAAATCAGCGCCGGGGTGATCTGGCCGGGATAGAAAGGCAGATAGTGATAGCTCATCCCGGCAGCCTCTGCCGCACGCGCCATCGCCTCGTGATCGATTTCGGCCTCGACCTCTTCATCGGGCCGGTTGTTCACCAGCACCTTGAACCCGGCCTCGGCAAGCCGGGATACATCTTCGGGCTGGATCTGGGGAGAGACGGCGAGGCCAGGATTGAGCTGACGCAGATCCATGTTGGGCCCTTTCGGTTTGGCTGACGTTTCGTCATGGGATTGCCGCTTTTGACGTGCCGATGTCAAGCTTCCGGCGATACGGCGCTATGCGGAAACGCTGGCCGTTTCGATCAGACCGAGAAGGGCCGTGAAATCATCGAAGGCGGCAAGGTGCGGAAGCTGATCGATAGGAGTCTGCCGGTATCCGTGACTGTAGATCACGAAGGGCACCGGCACGGCAGCCGCGCAGGCCGCGTCGAACTCGCTGTCGCCGACAAAGACGGCCTGCGGCGCCTCGGGATGCGCGCCCAGTCCCGCGAGCGCCGCACGCAGTGGTGCGGGATCGGGCTTTTTCTCGGCCAGCGAATCCCCGCCGATGATATGGCCGAAGAGTGCTCGGATGCCGAAGTGATCCAGAATGGCCTCGGTCGGACGCAGCGGCTTGTTGGTGCAGATACCGAGGGGATGGCCACGATCCGCCAGAATACCCAATGTTTCCTCGACATTCGGGAATAGCCGCGTGAGCGAGGTCGCCGTATGGTATCGCGCCATGAAGGCGGCCAGCATATCCTGTTGCTTGCCCGGATCCGTGTGCGTCGCGGCGACGATCTTTTTCCACAATAGTTCGACCCCGCCGCCGATGAAGCTGCGCACCTGGTCCAGGGTCAGGGGCGGAACATGAAACTCGCGAAGCACCGCGTTGACGCAGGCATGGATATCGGGAGCGCTGTCGATCAGGGTGCCGTCAAGATCGAACACCACGGGGCAGGGGGCCATGCAAACGTTCATGCGATCTTCCATTTTATCGAGCAACCCATCGAAGGTATTTGTTCTTCCGGACCTTTTCCGGTTTCTGCGATCCGGATCATGGCCTCGTACAACTCTCTGCGCGCGTCACTGGGGCCGGCGGTGCGTCGCGAGGCGTCGAGCCGGCCACGATATTGCAGCTCGCCATGGGCATTGTAGCCAAAGAAATCCGGGGTGCATTCGGCGCCATAGGCACGCGCGACCCGCTGCGTCTCGTCATAGAGATAGGGAAAGGTGAAGCCGTGTTTTTCGGCCTCGATCTTCATCCGCTCGGGGCTGTCCTGCGGGTATTCGGCCACGTCATTGGCGGAAATGGCGACGACACCGATCCCGGCTGCCTGCAGGTCCTTTGCGTCGCGCACGATCCGGTCGATCACCGATTGCACATAGGGGCAGTGGTTGCAGATGAACATGACCAGCGTGCCCCTGGCCCCCTTGATCTGGTCCAGAGAGTAGCTGCGGCCATCCGGATCGGGCAGGGTGAAATCATGCCATGGCGCACCGAAATCGCATACGGGGGGTGAAACAGCCATCGGGCCCTCCTTTCTCATGATCGCGCCAAATCTTTCCGATCCTTGCCGCAAGAGCAAGGCGGGCAATGGTCGCAGGGTGAACCGGAGCCGCATCTCAGCCGGTGATGAAGGCAAAACCGCCGCCGTCACGCCGAACCTTGCCGATTCCACCGTCAGGCAGGTGGTACCCAAGGATATTGATATTTGATTCTGAAAGAAAATTCAACACCTTAATCCTTGTTTTTGCGGCAATTTCCGGTTCCTGATCACTGCCCGACAAGATATCGGGTCGCCGGAAAGCCAGATGCGGATTGGTCACGACATCGCCGATGACAAACAACTGTCCATCCAGGTCAAAGCTTGCATGGCCCGGCGTGTGTCCGGGGGTCATCACCGCGCGGATCCCCGGCAGCACTTCGTCGCCATCCTCGAAGACCTCGAGCAGATCACCCAAGGTCTCGATGCGCCGTTTCGCGCCGGCAACAAAACTCAACCGGTCTGAATCGATCCGGCCGGGCGTGGCTGGATCGAGCCAGTAATCGCGCTCGACACGTCCGATCATATGGCGGGCGTTCGCGAATGCCGGCTCGTCGAAATCATCCAGGGCACCCCAGATATGATCGGGATGCGCATGCGTGAAAACGATATGGGTGATCTGATCCGGCGAAATGTCGATCGCGGCCAGTGCTTCGGTCAGTTTCCCGGCCGTCGGCATGAAACCGGAGCCAGAGCCCGTGTCGAACAGGATTTTCTCGTCGCCGCGCGTCATGAGCGTCAGATTGAGCGGCGAGTCGAAACTTTCTCCGCTGATACCTGCTTCTGACAGGATTTCCCGGGCTTCGGTTTGATCGTCGCCCGGGACGGTTAGAAAACCGACGGGCAAGACGAGTTTTCCGTCCGAGACGCTGTGAACTGTAAAATCACCGAAGGCAGCTTCGGTGACGGCCCAACTGCGTGTTCCGATCAGGCTCAAGGCGGCGGCGCATTGCAACAGGCGACGACGTTTCAGCTTCATGCGAATCTCCGATTTGCCGGCAGGCTAACATGCAGGGTTCGATGGCGACATTGCATTTATGTTCCATAATACTGATTATTACGATTGTGGATATAGCAGCAATGCTAAAATGTCCCACATTGGCAAAGCAGGAATGTCACACTCCCCCGACGAGCCAAGCAAATAACAATTCGGGGGACGGTCATGGGATGGGTATTGATGAGCGAACGCGATCTGAA
>NZ_QOKZ01000009.1 GCF_003697785.1 Paracoccus alkanivorans
CGCGGCCGATGAACTCGACCTGTCCGTCCTCGCGCCACCGGGCCAGGTCGCCGGAGCGATACATGCGCTGCCCGGGGCTGAAGGGATTGGCGAGGAAGCGCTCGGCGGTGAGATCGGGCCGGTTCAGGTAACCCTGCGCCAGCCCCGCACCGGCAATGTACAACTCGCCAACAACACCGACAGGAACAGGATGGAGAGATGCGTCGAGGATATGCGCCTGCATGTTGTCCAATGGCCGCCCGATCGGAGCAGCCCCCCGATGCGAGGGGTCAAGCTGGCAGGTCAGGGCAAAGGTGGTGGCTTCAGTTGGCCCGTAGCCATTGACGATCCGAAGTTTCGGGAAGCGCTCCTGCAGCAGCGCGATGGCCGAGGGCGACAATATATCCCCGCCCGCCCAGATCTGCTCGAGGCCCGCGAAGAAATCCGGTGCGGTGCGCACGAACTCGTTGAACAGGCCCGCGGTCAACCAGGCGGAATCCACGCGGTGCTGCCTGAGCACACGGGTCATCTGCGCCGGGTCGGTCGCCTCGCGCGGGCCGATGACGATGGTGCGGCCATTCAGCAGTGGCATCCACAGCTCGAAATTCGAGGCGTCGAAAGCATGTGGCGAATGCAGCAGAACGCGCTTGTGACCGCTGGAAAAGCGGCGGTCGCGGATGAAATCGGCGATATCCTGGTGACGGATCGCGACACCTTTTGGCGTGCCGGTCGAGCCCGAGGTGAACATGACATAGGCCAGCATGTCGGGGACAGGCATATGCGATTCTGACCTCGCCGCAGGCAGCGGCTCGCGGTCAAGACGCAACAGGTGCCGGCTGGTGATGTCGCGCCCTTCGAGAGCGGCATCGGCGATCAGATGACCGGCGCCTGCGGCTGCGATTACCTCGTTCAGACGTTTGTCGGGATGCAATTCGTGCAACGGCACGTAGTGACCACCGCATTTCAGCACCGCCAGTGAAGCTGCGATCACATCGGCCGATCTGCTCAGCAACAGTGCCACCGGCTGACCCATTTCCACACCCTGCCGTTGCAGGACTGCCGCGATGGCATCCGAGCGGGTGTCGATATCGGCAAAACTGTGGCTGACATCACCATCGATTACCGCGACGGCATCGGGCGCCTGCTTCACGACCCCGGCGAAAAGCCCGGTGATCGTTGCGGGTGGAAGATTGGTGGAGGTATCGTTGGAGGTCGCGATCTGCCGGGCTTCGCTGGCGGTCAGCAGGTCGATGAGTGCCAGCGGACGATCGGGCGCGGCAAGGGCGGCGGTGGCGAAATCGAGGAAGCGATCAAGATGCATCCGCATCTGCAACGGTGTGGCGATCTCGGTATTGCCATCGAGGTTGACGGTAAAGACCGGGCTGCCCGGTATGCCGACGATGGTCATCGAAATATCCTGAACCGCGCCGTTCGACAGGGCAGTCAGTTCAGCGGGAATGCCGGCGAAATCGAAATGGTAGTCGAAAGGAACGATATTGATGCGCGGACCGAAGCCGCGAGCCTCGCTGCCGGTCAGTTTCAGGATTTCGGCGCTGCGGCAGCTTTGATGCTTGATCGCGTGGCGGATCCCCGAACCGATCGCGCGGGTCAGGTCGGTCAGTGAGCTGTCCGGGGTCATGTCCAGCCGAAGGGGCGCGACATTGGCCAGCATCCCCGGCGCATTGCGTGTGGTGCGGGTGCGTGCTGCCACCGGAAAGTCGAACAGCATCGATGCGCGCCCGGCGATGCGCTGCAGATAGGCGGCGGCCAGCGCCGTCAAGAGCTGCGGCCAGCGTGTGCCTGTGGTCGCCTCGGCGTCCAGCAGCGCACGCGCCAGATCGGCGGGTATCGCGGCGCTGGCCCGGTGATAGGCCGACGAGGCGCGATGCGGCGAGCCGTCCAGCCCGGCGGGGGCAGGTGCATCCACCAAAAAGTCGCGCCATGCCTCTATATCCCGCGCGTGGCGGCCGGAGGCGCGGTAGCGTTCATCCTCGGCCAGGATCGTTTCGACGCTGTCGACATCGCCGGCCGGTGCAGCGCTTCCGCCGGTGAGCGCGGCGTAATGCGCGGCCAGCCGGCCGTTCATCAACGAGCCGCTGAAACCATCCATGACAGCATGGTGATAGCGCTGGAACAATACTGCGCCATTGCCCGCCAGTTGGTACAGGACGAATGTATATGGCGGTTCGGACGCCAGATCATAGACATGGCGACAGCGTCTTTGCATATCCGCCTCTGCCTCGGCCATGTCGGCGCAGTTGATGATGGTCAGGCCGCTGCCGCAATCACCGGTCTTGAACTGGCGTGGACCGTCGGGCGTATCGATGATGCGCAGACGCAGCGTGTCGAACTCGGCCACGCTGGCATCCAGCGCCTGACGCAATGCATCGGTGTCGACTTCGCCTTGCAGATGCAGATGACCGCGCAGGTCCAGAAGATCGTTGGTCGGGTCAAGTTGTTGGGCGAACCAGATTTCTGCCTGGGAAGCCGAAAGCGGGCGCAGATCGCGGGTATTGATGGTCATCGGAAGAACTCCCGTATTCGGTCTCCGTCACGCGGACAGGGGGACTGACAAGGCGGCAGCGGGGCGGGTGGCGGCGTGGTTCTGCCGTCCCACCAGCCGGGCATAGAATTCATGCGTCGCCACGAGCTCGGCATGCGTGCCCGAGCCCGAGACCTGGCCGCCTTCGAGGAAAACGATCAGGTCGGCGTCGAAAACGGTCGACAGGCGGTGCGCAACCACGATGTTGGTCCGGCCCGCGCGCAAGCGGTCCAGGGAGGCCTTCACCTGGCTTTCGGTTTCGCCGTCCAGCGCCGATGTTGCCTCGTCTAGGATCAGGATCCGGGGATCACGCAGGAACATGCGTGCGATGGCGATCCGCTGGCGCTGACCGCCCGACAGGTTGTTGCCCTGTTCGATCAGATTGGTGTCCAGTCCGCGCGGCAGCGTCTCGATGAAACTCAGCGCATCTGCGCGGGCGGCGGCATCGCGGATCTGGTCGTCGGTGAAATTACCGGTCAGGCCATAGGTGATGTTGTCGCGCATGCTGCCCGGCATGATCGGGGCGTTTTGCGGGACATAGCCGATCATTCGGCGCCAATCCTGCAGGGGTATGCGGGCGATATCCGTGCCGTTCAGCGTGATCCGCCCTTCGGAGGGCAGGTAGAAGCGTTCGATCAGCGACAGGATGGTGCTTTTGCCGCTGCCGCTGGGACCGACCAGCGCAGTGGTGCTGCCCGGCGCAAAGGCCAGTGACAGATCCTGCAGAACCGGCTGGCGGTCACCGTCATCCGCTTGATAGGCGAAAGAGACATGCTCGAAGCGAAGTTCCCCGCCCTCGGCGGGGGCGGGATCGCTGGTGAGATATTCCTCTTCGGTTTCGTCCAGCAGGACGGCGATACGGGCGGATGCGCCCTTGGCTCGCTGGAACTCGGCCATGAACATGGTGAGTTGCATCAGCGGCGAGATGACGTTCAGGATCGACAGGATGAAGGCCGTCAGGGTGCCGACGCTCATGGTTCCGACGGAAACCCGGCTGGCGCCATAGATCAGGATGGTGACGATCGCCGCCGTCATGGCGAGCTGGATCACCGGCTCCAGCGTGGTGTTGACCGTCGAGCTGCGCATGCCCAGGCGCCGCAGCTTTTCCAGTGCCTTGCCGATGCGGCGGCTTTCGCGTTCTTCGGCGGTGAAAGCCTTGACCAGCCGGATTTCCCCGAAGACCTGGGTCAGCAGCCCGCTCAGGCGAGCCGCTTCGTCCTGTGTGCGGCGGCTGAGCCCGTCCAGCAGCATCGACAACGGCACCAGAACCGCGAAAGCGGCGATCATCGCGCCCAGCAATGTCATCGTCAGCGCGTTGTCCAGCGAATACAGAACCACCGCCACCCCGATCAGCATCATCGTGCCAGTAATCAGGTTGACCGTCTGTGTGGTGGTCAGGGCCGAGATGCTTTCGCAATCGCGCATGATCCTACTGACCCTTTCGCCGCTGCCCTCGCGGTCGAAGGCGGGGATCGTCAGCCGCAGCATCTTGTCGGACAGCCGCTGGCGCAGATTGGCAACGATATTGTGGCCGATCCGGGCCAGAAGCAGCGATGAAAGCGCATTGAACAGGGTGGCACCCAGAAGCGCCGCGATCAGGAAGGACATGGTTTCGCTGATCAGCCCGCCGCTGCCTGCGGTATCGACCACCTTGCGGGTCAGCAGCGGAAAGACCAGCGAACAGGCTACGCCCGCCGCTGCTGCCAGGGTGGCCGCGATCAGGGCCGTGACCGAGGGCCGACCCGCGCGGATCAGCCGAAACAGCGGCGTGGAACCGGATGCCATGTCATGTCCTCCATTGGGCTGGCAATGCGCCTTTTCGAGAGCAGCATGACGGGGATTCGAGATCCGGGCTAAACGCCCATTCAGCCTTGCATCTTCTGTCCCGCACAGATGAGGGGGTTAGCTCCGGTCGGCTCGTCTGGCATCAGGGGCAACCCGCATGCGGTGGTTGCGAGGCCTCAAGCCAACCAGGAAATGCACCGCTATACACTTGTTTTGCTGCCGGGTGCCCGAACCATGGACCATGCCAGAATTCTTGACAGAGAAGACGATGGAGTGCTGCTGATCGCCCCCATTGGTTCAGCCGCGAATGCCCGGCCGCGCCTTCTGTCGCTCTACAGCGATCAACTGGAGGTTCTGTCCGAATCCGAACGCGATGCTTTTCTAACCGGGCGGGCGATGGTGATGCGTGGCATGCGCCTGCTACGGTTGCCGCCGCAAGCGATACCCGAACATCCCGAACGGCAGTGGCCGACCGATTTGACCGGTGCAATCAGCCACGACGGCGGCCAGGTGGCCGTCTGGCTGCGCCGAGGCAGAAGCGAATCGCTGGGTTTGGACTTGCGGGCGATTCGCGCTGATGCGCAGGCCGGTCCGCTATCCGGGACGGAGTTGCATTTGCTTGCGCATCAGCCCGGGCTGACGCGGATGCGGCCCGAGGAGAGACGGATGGGGGCGATCTCGGCCAAGCACGCACTGTCCCGCGGACTGGCGTCACGACTGGGCACAGCGGTCGGCCCCGCCGATCTGGAGGTCCGTGCCTCGGCCCGATCGGGAATCAGCCTCCGGCTAGCCGATGCGGTGCTGTACGGGCTGCGACCCGGCAGCCGTTTCCGCGTGGAATTGCGGGTCATGCCGGGGCTGGTGCTGACCCGGGTTCTGGTCGGGGCATTGCCACGGCTGCGGCCCTGCTGAACCGCCGCCCACCGGCCCGCACAGATGCGGGGGCCGGAATAGGCGCGTGCAGGCGGGGCGCTGTCGGTCAGCCGTGGTTTCCTTGAGGCTTCCCGCAATCAGGAAGCAAGGAGCACCTGCCGATGTTCATTCTGATCCAGCCACATGAAATCGCTGCCAACTCTTCGCTGATGCGTGCCATGTTCCGGCTGCGCAAGCGGGTTTTTCACGACCGGCTGAACTGGAAGGTCGAGGTGGCCGGAGACGAGGAACGCGATGGATACGACGATCTGGGCGCCTCCTATCTGGTCTGGTGTTCCAGAGACCGTAGCAAGCTTTACGGAGCCGTGCGGCTGATGCCGACCGATGGGCCGACGCTGTTGCATGACGTATTCTGGGCCACGCATGGCCGTAACGCGGATCTGATCGGCAATGATATCTGGGAAGGCACGCGGATGTGCCTGAACGAGGAACTGTTGTCGCAGGATTTTCCCCATATGGATGCGGGGCGGGGTTTCAGCCTGATGCTGCTGGCACTATGCGAAGCGGCGCTGGCAACGGGTATCAACCGGCTGGTATCGAATTTCGAACCGATGATGGGCCGCGTCTATCGCCGGGCGGGCGTCCGCATGCAGATGCACGGATCAGCCGATGGCTATGGCCGGCGCCCGGTCTGCTGCGCATCCTTTGCCGTTTCGCAGCAGGTGCGGCGCGACATGCAGAAGGCGCTTGGCGTTGCCGGGCCGTTGTTCCACGCTCCGGTTCCACCCATGCTACCCTGCCAGCAGCCGGTAATACGCATTCCCGCGATGCTGCATTGACAGGCGGCCGCTGGTGGAACGCGAACTGGACAGTTTCGCCCTTTATTGTCTGGCTGCGGAAATCCGCCCCGCCGAGACCCTACGGGTTCTGGGGTTGATCGAACGTAGGTTGGCCGGCGATCCGGAAAATGCCGAAATCCATCTCTACAAGGGGGCGCTGCTGTCGCGTATGGGGCTGGAGATACAGCATCCCGCGCAGGCTCAGCGTTTCCTGAAGACGGGGGTCGGGATCATGC
The DNA here is from genome assembly GCF_003697785.1 of Paracoccus alkanivorans. GTDB lineage: Bacteria > Pseudomonadota > Alphaproteobacteria > Rhodobacterales > Rhodobacteraceae > Paracoccus > Paracoccus alkanivorans. The sequence goes on from NZ_QOKZ01000009.1 coordinate 6,255, forward strand.
GGACCATACAACCCGTGACTCCCATGCGGTCGCTGACGCATTTGCGTATGCTTTATGCCCGCGGAACCACGCAGGTCATCCTGCCGGTGCCGCCGATGACGGTGCGAGAAATCCATGAAGGCATAGTCCGGATCCTCGATCATCCCGGCTTTGGAATGCTGCATGGCTCTCGCCGCGCCGTCGTGCTGGGAATGCAGGCGCACCTGCTGAAAAAGCAGGGGCAGGATCGGATGGCGGCCCGGTTATGGCAGGCTGCCACCCGGATAGAAAAGCGAATTAGCGGCTTTCCAGACGCGCCGCCTCAGATCATCTTGTAGCGCACCGCCTTGGCCACTGCCTGTGCCAGCGAAACGCAGTTCAGTTTCACCCGCGCCAGCTTCAGATAGCTGCGCACGGTATGCTCCGACAGGTTCAGGATGATAGCGATTTCGCTGTAGGTCTTGCCTTGAGCGGTGAAGCGCAAGCATTCGTATTCGCGCGGCGCAAGTTGCGGAATGCCCTTCGCATCGGCCGCAGCCTCGGCCAGCGCCTTTATATGCAGGTCCATATGCGCTTGCTCCAACCCGCTGAGATGCGCGTCGATATGTGCTTCCCAGTCTTCGGGCTCGGCGCGACTGATTGACAGCACGCTCTTGCGGCCATGCGGGTCGATATGGACGAGGCTGTAGCCGACCGTGCCAAGGCCCGCCTGCACGAATTCCTCCATTGTCCGGACCTGATTGTCGTCCAATACCAACTCGGACCAGAAAAAAGCCTCATCGCCTCTTTGTGCGCGTTGCAGAACAGGATCCGCGACCGCCATGTTGTTCAGAAGATAACGGCTGACCCAGCTTTCCGGATAGGTGGTCCGGACGAAAGGATTGTCCATTCCCGTGGTTGGGTTGTTCAGCATATGCAGCGTGACATGATCGACCCGCAGAAGCCCGCGCAAGATCCGGATCGCTTCGGCGGTAGAATTGGCGGGTAACATCGAACGAACAAGTGTCATTTGCGGCCAGAAGGTTGCGTCTTGGGTCTTCACTTTGATCAGTAGCGAAGCATAGCTTAGGCAAATTGTGTGACGCTTTCCTGTCCCGATTTGATTTCAGCCGAAATTTGCCGGATTGTCCGGGTGTACATGTCCGGCCTAGGCGATTAACCGCCGGATTCCGAAAGGCTAGATTCCGGGACTTATCCGGCCGAGCTTTTCCGGGCTAGCTTATCGGCCGCCTCGTCGATTCGGAACTCGGACAGATGTGCCGCCGGCCGCTCGACATCCCGGGCCTGTAGCAGAGCCAGCTTGGCCGTGGCCACGGCTCCAGGCGGGTCTGTGGCAGGCATTCGCGGCGCGGGAAGCGAATGATCGGGAGGAGGATCGGGCAGGATGCGAGCCACGCGCCGCCCCAAAGAATCGAGATAGGTCAGCATGACCGGCACCACCACCAGCGTCAGCAGGGTGGATGAGACCAGCCCACCGATCACTGCATGTGCCATTGGTGCGTTCTGGCTGGTGCCTTCATGAAGACTCAGGGCCATCGGCAGCATCCCGAGGATCATCGCCAGCGTGGTCATCGCAATAGGACGAAAGCGGGTGCGAGCCGCGCTCACGAGGGAGTCGTAGAGATTGAGGCCCTGGCGGACCTGCTGATTGGCATTGTCTACCAGCAGGATGGCGTTCTTGACTACCAGACCCATCAACATGATGATGCCGATCGCCGACATCACGTTGAGACTGGAGCCGCCCAGCCATAGCCCCACGATCACTCCGATCAGCGACAGCGGCAGCGACATCATGATTGCCAGTGGTTGCAGGATGCTGCCGAATTGCGAGGCCAGCACCAGATAGATGCATGCCACCGCCAGCAACAGCGCCGTAACCGCCGAGGCACCCGCTTCGGCCATCTGCTCGGTATCGCCGCCGAGCGAGAAGCGATAGCCTTCGGGCAGCTCCATTTCATTCGTCAGGCGAGAGAGCTGCGCGTGGACGTCGCCGGGCGCGTCGGGGGAAAGATTCGCCTCGATCGTGATCCGCCGCGACAACTGTTCGCGCAAGATTTCGTCCGGGCCGCTGCGCTGCTCGATCCGGGCGATCTGATCCAGCCGGATGATCTGGCCGTTCCCGGAACCGATGCCTACCGGCAGGTTGCCCAATGTGGCGACCCGGCTGCGATCGGCTTCGGCGAGGCGCATGACGACATCATGGCTTTGACTATCGGGGGCGGTCCAGGTGGCGATGGTTTCGCCGGTTGTCATCGACGCCAGAACCGCGCTCAGATCGCGGGCGGTCAGGCCCAGCTCACTGGCCATCTGCCGGTCCGGTTCGATGCCTATCTCGGGCCGAGTCTGCCGCATTGAGGACGAGATATCCTCGACTCCCGGGATATCGGCCAGCCGGCCCGCCACTTGATCGCCGATCCGCCGCAGAACCTCGCTGTTCTGTCCCAGAACGATGATTTGAACCGGTTTCCCGCCACCCGCAGCATTCCCGGCGCTGACCTCTGTTCGCAAGCCCGGGTAACGCCGGAGCATTGGGCGCAGGCTGGCGGCGAACTCTGTCGCCGAGGCATCGCGCTGCGCTTGCGGGACCAGGGTAATCCCGATATTCGCGGTGTTTCGCTGCCCTGTTCCCACACCGGCCGTGCCGATGCTGGCATAGGTAGAGGCAATTTCGAGCATCTCGCCCAGCTTGGCTTCGATCTGGCGCACGCGCGCAGCGGTATAGTCCAGCGAGGATCCCGGGGGCGTTTCGATGCTGATCGAAACGCGGCCATCATCCTCGGCAGGCAGGAATTCGGCGCCGATCATCGGGATCAGGGCAAAACTGCCCAGGAACAGGGCGATGGCCATCGCCAGCGTAACCAGCCGGTGCCGCAATGACCAGCGGAGCACCGAAAGGTAATGCCCGGTCAGGCGGTCGAAGCTTTGATCGAGCCGCGCAACCCATCGCCCGACCGGGCCGCGACGGGCACCGGGATGCGTGGCCGGATCATTCCAGACGCTGGACAGCATCGGGTCCAATGTGAAGGCCACGAACAGTGATATCAGCACGGCCACCGAAACCGTCACGCCGAATTGCAGGAAGAACCGGCCCAGAATGCCTTCCATGAAGGCGACCGACAGGAACACGGCGATGATGGCCAGCGTTGTGGCGGTCACGGCAAGGCCGATCTCTGCCGTTCCGTCCAGAGCCGCATGGCGGTGACTCTTGCCTGCCTCCAGGTGGCGGGTGATGTTTTCGCGCACGACGATGGCATCGTCGATCAGGATGCCGACCGACAGCGACAACGCCATCAGCGTCATGATGTTCAGGGTGAAGCCGAGGAAATGCAACGCCACCATCGTCCCGATCATCGATATCGGCAACGCCAGCCCGGTGATCACGGTCGAGCGCCACGAGTTCAGGAACAGGAACACGATCAGCACCGACAGGATCGCGCCCTCGATCAGCATATTCTGCACGGCGGCCACCGAATCCCTGACCGCGTCTGCCTCGCTGGCGATGATCTCGATGCGCACATCCCCGGGCATCAGATTTCGTTCGGCGCTTTGCGCCGCGTTGGCGATACCGTCGGTCACGTCGATGGTGTTGGCACCCTGAACCTTCATCACGTCGACAGCCAGCGCGGGCTTGCCGTCGAGAAAGGCGAGGCTTTCGGCCTCGGCCGCACCGATGCGGATATCTGCGACTTCGGATAGACGAATCGGCTGCCCGCCTTGGCGACCTATGATCAGGTCACGGAAATCGCCGACATCCGCCAATGCGCCACGGATCTGGATCGACTGCGACCGCGCGCCGCCGGTGATCGTCCCCGCCGGCAGGTTCTCGGCATTGTCCGCGATCGCCGTTCTGACCTCGGACAGAGGAATGCCCTGCGCGGCCAGTCGCTCGGGATCGATGATTACATCCACCTGCGCCGGAACTCCGCCCACCAGCGAGACGCTGCCAACGCCGCCGACGTTGCGCAGCCGGTCAAGAAGGTGATCTTCGGCCAGCCGGGTCAGTTCGGACAGCGAACGGTGGTCGGAACCGATCGCCAGAGAGATGACCGGCGTTGCGGCGGGATCGAATTTCACAATGGTGGGCGTCTCGGCGGCATCCGGCAGGCTGGACTGAACCGTGGCCATCTTGTCGCGCACCTCGTTCATCGCCTCGGCCGGGGATATTCCCAGGTCGAATTGCATTAACACCGTAGCCTGCCCGGCTTGCGCGGTAGAGCGGATCACGTCGATGCCGCTGATCGTGGCCATGCTGTCTTCGACAGGCTTGATGACGTCATTCTCGACCGCTTCCGGCGATGCTCCGTCATAGGCAATCACGATGGCCACGGCGGGCACGTCGATATCGGGCATATGCTCGACTGGCAGGCGGTGCCAGGAGAACAGGCCGAAAATCGTGATGGCCAGCATGACCATTGTTGTGAAAACCGGGTTGTTGACGCTGGTTCGGGTCAGGAACATCAGCGCGGCTCCCCGACCCGAACTTGCATGCCTTCGCGCAGATCCGGCAACCGTCCCGAAACGATCCGGTCCGAGGTCTCCAGGCCCGAGGTTATGGCGATCAGGGCGTTGCCCCACATTGACGGGTCGATTTCGACCGGCTGGCGGATCAGGTGGCCGTTGCTGATCTTGAGCACATGATGACCATCCACGTCTTCCCGCAATGCGTCATGCGGGATGGCGATGGTCTCGGAGATACTGTCGATCTCGATCTGGCCGTTGACGAACATGCCGCCGCGCAGGAGGCCATCGGGATTGTCCACTCGGACCGTCACGGCACTGTTGCGGCTGCCTTCGCTGGCAACGGGAGAAATGCCATCCACACGGCCGATGAACTCCCGGCCCGGCAGACCCGGCGATGTCAGGTGAACCCTTTGCCCGGGTTTCAGCAATACGGTTCTGGCCACCGGGACATCCATCGTCGCCAGCATGCTGGACAGGTCGGCCAGTTCGAATACGGTAGTGCCGTTGGCGACAGTCTGGCCCGGATCGACCTTGCGTGCGGCGATCACGCCATCGAACGGTGCCAGAATGCGGGTGTCGCGGAGAGCTATCTCGGCAGCGGAGACGGCGGCCCGCTGCATTTCCAGGTTGGCCGCCTGCACTTCCAGATTGCTGCGGGAGCTTTCGAGATTCGCTGCGGCGGTCAGACCGCGATCGCTTAGCCGTTCGGACCGCTGCTTCTGCGCCTCGGCCAGCAGCGATTGCGCGCGGTTTGCTTCAAGCGCCGCCTGCTGTTGGAGGAGCTCGGCCCGGAGACTGTCGCTTTCGATCTGCAGCAACAAGTCACCTTGCGACACCCGCTCTCCCAGCCGCGCGCCGACCTGCTCGACCAAGCCGGTCGTCCGGCTGGCGATCTCGACCTGCATATGCGGATGCAGGGTGCCGCTGACCGGCAGGGTTCTGCGAAGCTTTTGTGGCCGCACCGTGATCACATCCAGTGGGTGCAAGATGGTGGCGATATCAGTGGAGGTGGTATCGGAAGGCGCGGCGGGTGGTGCCGGATCGGGTATCACGGCGACGGCCGCCAGTGCCAGAACCAGAAGGCCCAGAAGCCCCCAGGGCCACAGCCGCCGAGGTGATTCGGATGCGGCGGTTTCGCGGCGCAGTTCGCGGGCGGTTTTGGCCCATGCCGGTTTGTCGTTCCGGTGGGCCGGAAGACCTTGCTGATCGTTCGAAGGCTCGGGCGACATCTGGTAGGATTCCGTTTCTGCGCAAGGAGGCGATGTCTCCGGAGAATGCCCGGTATTGGCCAAAATCGGAAAACGCCAGATAAATCCCGTACAAATGAGGGGGTGCCGCCCGGTCGCCCTTGCCCGCCGCGAGGGCCGAGCCCTTAGCCACCCGTCAAGCCAGAGCGAAGCGGAAGCCGGGTGCACGGACCGGATCAGGGTCTAGGGCCACGACTCTAGTAGCCTGAAATCCTGATCGCCGGATTATCTATCGTTCCGATGTGTTGAAGGACGGACATGCAGGCGATCCACCCGTGGGTTGTGCGAAATGGCGCTTTGTCAATCCGCGACCATCATGCTGGCGCGGCATGCCTGCTTGAGCGACGTTTGCGAAGGCGAATGAGCGCGTTCCGGATGCACTCAGTGTCACCGAGAACCTTCAGGAGTTCGGCACATGCGGGCTGCTGCTTTCCGCTCGCCGCGCCATCTGCCTCCAGTAGAGTAGCGACATCCCATGCCCCGCAACATGCTGTAGCGCCCGTGTGATCGCGGTATGCCGAAGGGTATGGAGCGTTACGTCATCCAGCCCGGCATTCTTGCAGATGATTTTCCACGCGATCTTGAGGTTGCGGCAGCGTCTTCCCTGATATTCCACAGTATTTTCTGTTAGCCTTGGGCAAGTGAGGAGCAAGCAGACGCTTGTTTGACGCGTAGGCGATCTTGTGAAGTTGGACTGTGCTGTTGCCTCCCTTCCGACGATTGCGCGCGGACCCTGACCTGCGCGATCACCCGGCCCGCTGCACAAGATGAGAACTCGGGCGTCGGGCGATTGCTCGGCCTGTGCCGGTAGGCCTCAACAATGTTGCGATCAGGGGTTTGTTGGCAGCGCCGGGGCGGGGCCGGTCGATCCACGCTCGACGATGCGGCACGCCAGTTCGACCCGACGAGGCGGCAGATCGGGACCGGTGATTGTCTCGCGCAACAGATCGAGGGCGAGACTGCCAATGGTGCGCATCGGGATCTCGACGGCCGATAGTGGCGGGGTCTGCAGATCGCATTGCGGCAGCCCGTCGAAGCCGAGCACGCTCACCTCGCCCGGAACGTCGATCCCGGCGCTGGCCAAGGCGAGGAGCGCCCCGACGGCGAGGCTGTCTCCTGCCGCCAGAATCGCTGTGAAATCTCGGGGGCCTTTCGAAAGGCGGCGTGTCACTGCGGCGGCGGCGGCATCGGGCAGCCAGTCATCGACCTCCACGACCAGCGAGGGTTCCGGTGCGATTCCCTCGGCTGTCAGCCGGTCCGCCCAGCCTTCGCGGCGGCGTTCTATGGTTCGGCGGCCGGGTCGGGTCAAAAACAGGATTCGCTTGTGTCCGAGCCGGAGCAACAGCTCGGTCGCCCGCGCCGCGGCAGTGCGATTGCAAGGTGCGACTGACGATAGCCGCATCATCGGATCGTCGGCATTGACGAGCACGACCGGCCGGCCGAGCGCGGCGGCCTCGGCAATCGCGGCATCCGTCTCGGGTGTCAGAAGCACATAGCCCGCCGCGCCCTCGTCAGCGGCAAGGGTCGTGTCGAGCGATGCCGTGGCGGTGCGGGTTTCGAGGGTCATGCCTAGGGCCGCCGCGCGATCCCGCATTCCGTCAAGGACGTGCAGCGTGAACTGGCTGCGGGCATAGTCGACCATTGCCGCCTGGCTCGCCACAAGGATTGCCGTGCGGCCCGCCACCGTCGATGGCATCGCGTATCCCAGCAGCGCTGCCGCGTCGCGAATTCTGCTGCGCAGTTCGGGCCGCACGCCGGGACGATCCGCAAGCACGCGGCTCACCGTGGCGATCGAAACGCCACAACGCTCCGCCAGGTCCTCCATCCTGATGCGCCGTCGCTCCATGATCGCTCCCGCCCGGATTCGAGCATAGACTGCAAAAAATTTACATGTTGTGCAAACAATTTTCCGTCAGCTATCCTGATGGCAGGGGAGGAACGTAATGCGAGACGAACTGGCGGTTCGCGATGCGTTGACCCGTGTGGTCGACGGTCTGACCTCGCTGCGCAACGACGGAAGGTTCGACGAACCCAACCTCGATGGCACAGCCGGGGACTATATCAGCTTTCAGGCTTGGGAATGGCCGCAGGGCGTCGGGCTTTATGGGCTTGTCCGGCTGTGGCGCGACACCGGAGAAGAGCGGCTGCGCACCCTGTTGGAAGATTGGTTCGCGGCACATGAAGCGCGCGGGCTGCCCTCTCTCAACGTCAACACGACGGCTCCGATGCTGGCGCTGACCCTGCTTTGGGGCAGGACACGCGATCCGCGCTGGGAGGCGATGCTGTCTGAATGGGCCGACCGTGTGCTGGCCGAGATGCCGCGCACGCCCGAGGGCGGGTTTCAGCATGACGTGTCCGACAAGATCAATGATGGCGAGCTTTGGGACGACACGCTGTTCATGGTGGCGTTGTTTCTGGCCGCCTATGGCGAGTTGTCGGGCCGACGCGCGCTCGTCGACGAGGCACAGCATCAGTTCCTGGTGCATGCGCGTTATCTGGCGGATCCGGAAACAGGGCTCTGGTTCCATGGCTGGAGCTTTCCGCGGCGCGACAACTTTGCCCGGGCCCGCTGGGCACGGGGTAATGCATGGATCACCGCCGGGCTTGCCGATCTGCCCGAGCTCTGCCGACTGGATCCCGCGGTCGCGCGCTTTCTGGATGGGGTGCTCGGCGCGCAGATCGCGGCGCTTTTGCCGCTTCAGACCGCAGGCGGTGCCTGGCGAACCCTGCTTGATGATCCGTCCTCCTATGAGGAAACCTCGGCCACGGCCGGCATCGCCTATGGACTGATGAAAGCCGCACGTCTCGGCCGTGCATCACCCGAGGCACGCAGGGCGGGGCGCCGTGCGGTCGATTATGTGCTGGGGCAGATAGGTGCCGATGGTGTCGTGGGCGGCGTGTCCTACGGCACACGCATGGGCCAGGATCTGCAATTCTACCGCGACATCCCGATACAGCCCACCGGCTACGGTCAGTCGCTCGCCATCCTGTGCCTCGCCGAGGCGCTCAACGATCCGGAGGCCCGATGACCTGGACCACCCGATATGGTGCCGCCCCGTCGGCGATCGACGGAATGACCGCCGATGACCTGCGAAACGAGTTCCTGATCCCGGAGCTCTGGGCAAGAGGCAAGGCGCGGTTTGCCTATACACATGTCGACCGAATGGTGATCGGCGGCGTCGTGCCCGAGACCGGCGGCATCGCCATCGGTGACGGCGCGGAGGTCGGCACACCGCATTTCTTCGATACCCGCGAAGGTGGCATCGCCAATCTCGGGAAAGGGCGGGGGACGGCCGTGGTGGACGGTGAAACGTTTTCGGTCGGCCCGCGCGATATCCTTTATGTCGGGCGCGGCGCAAGAGACGTGCACCTGACTTCCGACGACACAGCAAACCCGGCGATGTTCTATCTGAATTCGGTTCCGGCCGGGGTTGAGCATCCGCATCGCCTGATCACCCGAGCCGAGTCGAAACCGATAACGATGGGCGAGGCCGCAAAATCGAATATGCGGACTTTGAGGATGTATATCCATCCCGAGGTGGCGCCGTCCTGCCTGCTGCTGATGGGGATCACCGATCCGGCGCCGGGAAGCATTTGGAACACGATGCCGCCGCATTTGCACGAGCGGCGGATGGAAGCGTATTTCTACTTTGACATGGACGGGGAGGATCGCGTGTTCCATTTCATGGGTCGTCCCGACAACACCCGCCATCTCGTGGTGGCCTCGGGTGAGGCGGTGCTTTCGCCGGCCTGGTCCATCCACATGGGCGCGGGCACGGGACCCTATGCCTTCGTCTGGGGAATGACCGGCGAGAATCAGGTTTACAAGGATGTCGATCCGATTCCGGTGAGGGCACTCAAATGAGCCGCCTCGACCGTCCGCTCATGCCCGGTGCGCCCATTACCCTCTGGCGGGTTTCGGCGGTTGCGGAAGAACCGTTCGATGTGGCCGAGCGCCCGATGGAGGGCGAGATGGATCCGTTCTTCTTCCTGACCAAGGAGAAGAACTTCATCCCGCACGAATATCCCTGCCGGACAGATTTCGCGGAGCGTTTTCGGGGACGCCGCCCCGACGAACGGGTAACAGGGGCACCGGATCGGGTCTGGCTCGGTTTCGGGTCGCCGCGGCTCGATCTCTCGGGCTTCTGGTTTCGGGCCACGCGTCTGGCCGCCCGGGCCGAGACGCTTGTCATTGCCGAGACCGCCGGGCGCGCGAGGCTGCGGCTGGCCACATGTGGCGGTGCGATACTCCGGTTGAATGGAGAGGAAATTCTGTGGACCGCGGAGTATCGACGGAATTTCGAGACCGTCGCCGAAATCGCGGTGGATCTTGCGATGGGCGAGAACCGGATCGAGTTGTTCCTGGACGACCTGGCCGAGCGGGATACGCGTTTCTATGCGCAGTTGGACTATGATGGGGGTCCAGTTGCGCGGCAGGCGATCCGTATCGGGGCGAGGGCCGAGCATGCGCGGGCGGTGGAAACTGCCCTGGAGACCATGCATTTTTCCCGAACCTGCCATGATGGCGGGCCGGTTCGCCTGACCCTGCCGAATCCGTTGCCGGTTCCGTGCCATGCCGAGATCCGGATCGAGGGCGATTTCATGTCCCACGATCCGCTTCCACCGATGCAGATCGACCTTGCCGCAGGAGCAACCGAGATCGATCTCGGCCATGCCGATGCGCTTCCTGCGGATTTCCGGCATGTCGTGGTGCGCCTTGCGGTCGACGGTTTCGCGGCTGAACGCGTCTATGGCACCGAGATTGCCCATAGCAGGAAGCAGGGTCCGGCGCCTGCCGGCATGGCCGCACGCGTTGCGGAGGCGCTGACCGCCGTTGCCAATGGCGGCGAGGCCGATACCGTTCGGGCGCTGGCGCGGCTTGCGCTGGAGGATGGCGGCGCGGAAACACGGGCGATGATCGAGGCCGCGCTGCCCCGGATTGACGCCTGCTGGGACTGTGCGGATTTTGCGCTTGTGCCGCTGATCTGGTGCCGGACAAGCTGGCCCGAATTGCTGGGGGCAGAGCTTTGCGCACGCATAGACCGGACAATCCGCGCCTACCGGTACTGGATGGACGAGCCCGGCAACGACGTGCAGTGGTATTTCTCCGAGAACCATGCGCTTCTGTTCCATACCGCCGCGCATCTCGGCGGGGCGCTCCTGCCAGAGGGGGTTTTCGTTCGCTCCGGCCGCACGGGAGCGGAACAGTCCCGAATTGGCGCTGAACGGCTTGGCCGCTGGTTCGATCATTTCGAGAGATGGGAGATGGCCGAGTTCAACTCCGCTCCTTATTTTCCGATTGACCTGAAGGGGCTGACGGCGCTTTACGCGCTTTCGCCCGATGCCGGTTTGCGCGAACGTGCCGCAAGCGGGATCCGCCGGCTGATCGATATCGTGGCAAATTCGGCCCACAAGGGCGTGCTCACTGCCGCGCAGGGCCGCAGTTACGAGCATACGCTTCGGGCGTCGATGACGCTGGAGCTTTCTGCGATAGCACGGCTTCTATGGGGGAGTGGAAGCTACGGCACCCGGTTTCATGCGACGCCGCAGCTTGCGGTTTGCCTCAGGGATCACGGGCTGATGCTGCCCGATCACACGGACCGTGCAATCATGGCAGGCGATGGGGCGCAGGAGTGGCGGTTCGCACAGGGTCAGGACGCGATCGCCAGGCTTTATCATCACAAGACCGCCGATCACGCGATGGGCAGTGCCGTTACCTACCGCTGGTATGAATGGGGCTATCAGGAAACCCTGATCCATGCCCGGCTCGGCGAGAACCCGAATGCGCAAGTGTGGATCAACCATCCCGGCGAGGTGACCCATTCAGGCTATGGGCGGCCCTCTTACTGGGGAGGCTCGGCTTCAGTCCCTAGGGTTCAGCAATATCGCGACCTGGCCCTCGTCCGGTTCGCCGGGGTGGCTCCGCAACCGGATTTTACCCATGCTTGGTTCCCCACCGGCGATTTCGACAGCGCCCGAATCCAAGGTGACAGGGCTTTTGCACGGTCCGGGCCTGCCCATCTGATGCTGCGCGGTTCCTCGCCGTTCCGTATGGTTGACAGTGGCCCCGCGGCAGGTAACGAGTTACGCCTTTCCGGGCGCGAAAACTGGTGGCTGTTGCGTCTTGGGTCCGTCCTTGCCCATGGGGACGAGATGGCATTCGCGGCGCGATTCGCCAGGCTGGTTCCCGAGGAGAAAGCGACAGCAATCGAGATAGAGGACCCAGATTACGGGCGTGTGATATTCCATGACGACGGGACGGTGGCGGCGGAGGGCCGTCGGATCGATCCGGCCGAATTCACCGTATCGGGCCAGCGGGAAATCCTGCACCGCGTGCCGTTTGTTTCCACGCAGGACAAGGCAACGGCCAAGGCCGGTGCGGGCCAGAGGCCATGACAGGGAGGAAGACCGGATGAAATTCACGATGGCATCGTTTGCGGCGCTGGCCGTGGCCGGATTCGGCTCGGCAGCGTTTGCCCAGGACAAGGTCGAAGTCCGCGTGATGTGGTACTCCGACGGGATAGAAGGCGAGGTGATGCAGGATCTGCTCGATCGGTTCGAGAAGACGCATCCAGAGATCGATGTGGTTCTCGACAATGTCGCCTATCAGGTGATTCAGGAGCAATTGCCGATCCAGCTAGCCTCCGGCAAGGGGCCGGATATCGCCCGGGTGACGAATCTCAAGGAACAGGCCGAGCACTGGCTGGACCTGCGCGATTATGTCGAGGACCCGGCTTACTGGGAGGCGAATTTCGGCGACCGTTTCGACTGGATGCGTCCGGACGGCTCGGATGCGATACCGGGCTTCATGACCCAGCTCACGCTGACCGGAGGCTTTGCCAACAAGACGCTTTTCGAGCAGGCCGGTGTAGAGATGCCGGGCGACGGGGCAACCTGGGACGACTGGATCGCGGCCTCCAAAGAGGTGATGGAAAGCCAACAATTGCCCGCCGCCTTTGCCATTGACCGCTCGGGACATCGAATCTCGGGACCCAACGCCTCGTATGGCGCGAATTATATCGGCGATGACCGGATGCCCGCGCCGATCGACGACGGCACCATGACCTTTGCCTCCAAGCTTGTCGACTGGACCAATCAGGGGCTCATGCTGCCCGAGGTGTGGGTTTCGGCTGCCGGGACCACCTACCGCGCAGCAGCGGACGATTTCATCAATGCCCAGATCCCATTCTACTATTCCGGCTCCTGGCAGATCGCAAATCTCTCGACCAAGATCGGTGACGCCTTCGATTGGGTCGCTACCGGCTCGCCCTGCGGGAGCGCCGGATGTTCCGGACTCGCCGGCGGCGCGGCTCTCGTGGCGATCAAATACACCCGGCATCCCGAAGAGGTCGCGGCGGTCATGGATTATCTCGCCTCCGAGGAGATCCTGCGCGAGTTCACGGAACGCACCCTGTTCCTGCCGGCACATAAAGGCGTGGTCGAGGCCGGTGGCCTGAATTTCCAATCCGACGACCCGAATGTCGCCCCGGCGCTCGACAAGTTCATCTCTGCCTCGACCGAGACCCTGCCGTTTGCTGATGCCCTGCCGGCGTGGAAATGGGCAAACGCCTATTACGGCGCGCTCGTCACCCGGATCAGCCAGGTCATGGCGGGCGAGATCAGCCTTGAAGAGGCCCGCACGCTGATGGACCAGGACATCGCCGATCAAGTCAGCGCGGCGTCGCAGTAAGCGATGGCCGGGTTTGGCAAAACCTTGGGAAGAGCGGTTACCTGGCCGCTCACCCTGGTGGCAAGGGCCGTCGATCCGCCGCTGCGCGTCTGGCAGCGCTGGACCGGCACCGGGGGCATGGCAGCCGTATTTCTTGCGCCCAATCTCGCGATATTCGGCGTCTTCGTCCTGATCCCCCTGGTTTTGAATTTCGTCTACTCGATGACCGGGGGAACCGGCATCCTTCTTGATCAGCGTTCCTTCATCGGGATGGAACAATACGGCCGGCTGCTCGAATGCGAGGATTATACCCGCCGTATCACCTGCCGCGAGGACCAGTTCTGGACGGCGGTGACCAATACCGCGACCTTCGTGATATTCCAGGTTACGCTGATGGTGACTGTCTCGTTGATCACCGCGCTGATCCTCAACCGCAACATTCGTGGCCGTGGCTTTTTTCGAGCCGTTTTCTTCTTTCCGGTTCTTCTGTCGCCTGTTGTCGTTGGCCTGATCTGGCGCTGGATTTTGCAGCGGCAGGGGCTTTTGAACCTGATCACGGTCAATCTGGGGTTGGAGCCGGAAGTCTGGCTCAATGACAGGTTCTATGCCTTCGCGGCCACGGTCGGGGTGTCAACCTGGGCGCATATGGGTTTCTATACCCTGATCCTCCTGGCCGGGCTGCAGGCTATCCCGCGGGATCTCTATGAAGCTGCAGAGATGGATGCGACACCGCCCATGCGCGTGTTCCGGCGGATCACGTTGCCGCTCCTGGGACCAAACTTCGCTGTGGTTCTGGTGCTGGCGCTGATCCGCGGTGTGCAGATCTTTGACGAGGTCTATGTGCTGACGGGTGGCGGTCCGGGCACCTCTACCCTCTATCTCACGCAATATATCTACGAGGTCGGCTTCGCCTCGATCCTGCGCAATCCGGGATTGGCGGCTGCGGCATCGATCCTGATGGGCGCAGTGCTCGTGGTGCTGACGCTCCTGCAGCTCTGGTTCTCACGCCGGGCAGAAGGGAGACGGGCGCGATGAGCCGTATCCTCACCTTTGTTTTCCGGCGCCGCGGTCATGGCGGGCGCTGGCACTGGACCGACATCGCCACCTGGATCTGGCTGATCGGCGGCACGATCCTGATGTTCGGCCCCGCACTCTGGCTTGTCGCATCATCGTTCAAGGGGCCGGCGCAGCTGGCGGAGTTCCCACCAACGCTCCTGCCTTATATTCAGCAGACGGCAGTGGTCGAGGGATATGACGCCCCGCTGCCGCTTTACACTGCAACGCTGGAAGATGGCTCGGTAGAAGTCCTGGCGGAGATCCGGCGTATCGGCGTCAATTCGCAGATGGTCGATCCCGAGAACCCGGGCGAGCGGATCAATGTGAACATCGCCGACCGCAGCCCTGTCCGCGAGATAGGGTTCGCGACCGGGAATTATGTCGAGCCGCTTGTCGCGAACAATTTCCTGCGTTTCCTCTGGAATTCGGTCTTCGTGACAACAATGGCCACGCTGATCACGCTTCTGACCAATTCCATGGCCGCGTTCGCGCTCTCGAAATATCGGTTCCGGGGCCGTGACGCGGTGATGCTCCTGATCGTTGCCACACTCATGGTGCCACTCTCGGTCATTCTCGTGCCGCTCTATTCGGTGGTGAATGCGACGGGACTTCTCAACACGCTTTGGGGGGTGATCCTGCCCACGGTAGCGACGCCGACGGGGGTTTTCCTGCTCAGGCAATACATGCTCACGATCCCCGACGAGCTTCTGGAAGCCGCGCGGATGGACCATGCCAGCGAATGGCAGATCTATTGGCGGATCGTGCTGCCTCTCGCTGCCCCCGCGCTCGCCGTCCTGGCCATCTTCTCGGTCGTCTGGCGCTGGAACGATTTCCTCTGGCCGCTGATCGTATTGTCGCAGCGCGAGCACTATACGCTGCAGGTCGGGCTCAACACATATGCGGGTGAGTTGAACGTGCAATGGCACTATATCCTTGCCATGACCGTGGTGACGATGATCCCGGTGGTCCTGGTCTTCGTATTCCTGCAGCGCTTCATTACCACCGGAATTGCCGGGGCAGGCATCAAGTAGGGGGACGCATGGGACGGATTGTCTTGAAGGGGATTACCAAGAGCTTTGGCAATGCCGAGGTCATCCATGGCATCGATCTGGAAATCGGCGAAGGCGAACTCGTGGTTTTCGTCGGTCCCTCGGGCTGCGGAAAGTCCACGCTGCTGCGGCTGATCGCGGGCCTCGACCGGCCGACATCCGGCAGGATCGAGATCGACGGCGAGGATGTCACCCGCGTCTCTGCCGCCGATCGCGGTCTCGCCATGGTGTTCCAGTCCTATGCGCTATATCCGCACATGACCGTGCGGCAGAACCTTTCCTTCGGACTGGAGAATACCCGGATGCCGAAATCCGAGATCGCAAGCCGGATTGACGAGGCGGGGCGGATGCTGGAGATCGGCGATCTCATGGAACGGCGACCGACCCAGCTCTCTGGCGGCCAGCGTCAGCGCGTCGCGATCGGCCGTGCCATTGTTCGTAACCCGACCGCGTTTCTTCTGGACGAGCCCTTGTCGAATCTTGACGCCGAGCTCCGCGGAACGATGCGGGCGGAACTTGCTCAACTGCACGAGCGGCTGGCGACCACGATGATCTATGTCACCCATGACCAGGTCGAGGCGATGACGCTTGCAGACAGGATCGTGGTGCTGCGCAAGGGCATGGTCGAACAGGTCGATACACCGCTCGGACTTTACAACCAGCCGCAGAACCTGTTTGTGGCGGGCTTCATCGGGTCTCCTAATATGAACTTCTTCCGCATCCGCGCCACCGGCGGATCCGCAGAGTTGCCCGGTGGGCTGAAGGTTCCGGTTCCGTGCGATGGCGAGGTAACAATTGGTATCCGTCCGCAGAATTTGAAGCTTGCTGTGGATGACGCACCGGCATTGGAAGGGGAAATTCGGCTTGTGGAGGCGCTCGGTGCTGAAACTGTTATCCATGCCGATGCCGTAGACGGAACGCCGATGGTGACGGTCCTTTCCGGCCAACCGGCGCTTGGAGCCGGTCAGCGCATCAGGCTGACTTTTGACGAGTTGCCGCATCTTTTCGGAACGGATGGAATGAGGCTGAATCCGCATTAGGGTAAGCACCGCCGAACAGCTCGGCAGCCGATCCATGCCGATGCGCATCGATGACGGCCCCGTAGTAACCTTCGATAGCTGGCCGTGGGGGGTAAGGAAGGTTCCGGAATAAAACTTAGCCAATTGACGAAGTTTTTCTTGTCCTGCGAATATGAGACATGTTAGTTAGCCGCATGGCTAAACATGAACCTGACCTATCACTCCTTTTCCACGCATTGGCCGATCCGACCCGAAGGTCGATCCTGACGCGCCTGGCCAGGGGGCCTGCGCCGGTCACCGAACTGGCCAACCCCACCGGACTGCGCTTGCCGACGGTGATGCGGCATCTCTCCGTGCTGGAGGCAGCGGGGCTGATCGCCACCTCGAAGGACGGGCGGGTGCGCTCTTGCGCTATTGTGCCCGAGGCGCTCGCCCCGGTGCGGACATGGCTCGATGAACAGCGGGAGATCTGGGAAGGCCGGCTCGACCGGATGGACGAATATGTGATGAAGCTAATGGAGGAACGCGCGAAATGAAACCGGAACAGCTTCCGAATATCGGCACGAGCAGCCGTTTCGCGACACTGACCTTTGAGCGTGAGGTATCCGCCCCGGTCGAGACCCTGTGGCAGGCCTGGACTGCACCCGCCGCCCGCTCGGTCTGGGCCGCGCCTTCGCCCGCAGTTACAGTCGAGTTCCTTGAAGCCGACACGAGGGTGGGCGGACGCGAGGTTTCGCTTTGCAAGGTCGAAGGCCGGTCCGATATCCGTTGCGATTGCGGCTGGCTGGAACTGCGGCCTGAAAAGCGCAGCGTGAATTACGAAGTGATATCGTCCGGCGAGTTGACGCAATCGGCGGCCTTGGTGACAGCGGATTTTGCGGGCACGGCCGAGGGTAGCAAGCTGACGCTGACGGTTCAGCTTTCGTCTGCGGTTGATGACATGGAGGCAGGCTATCGGCAGGGCTTCGGCGCCGGTCTGGACAATCTGGCGGGGGTGGCCGAACGCACCATGATACTGCGACGCAATATCCGGGCACCGCGACAGGTGGTTTGGGAGGCTTGGGCAAATCCGGAAGCGCTGCCTAAATGGTGGGGACCGGACGGGTTCAGCTGCCATACGCACAGGATTGACCTGCGTCCTGGCGGCGAATGGGTCTTTGACATGACAGCGCCGGACGGCACGGTCTTTCCGAACCACCACCTTTACAGGGAGGTCCGGACCGAAGAGCGGATCGGTTACACGCTTTTATGGGGCGAGAACGGACCGAAACACGCCGATGCCTGGATTTCGTTCGAGGAGGTGAACGGGGCCACCGAGGTGACACTCGGCATGGTGTTCAGCACGGCGGCGGAGTTTAGGGACGCCAGGGGTTTCGGTGCGGTGGAACTGGGCCTGCAGACCTTGGGCAAGCTGGCGCGTTTCGTCGGGGCCGATTGACATGCGGTGATTTTCCGCGGGTTGGAACTGGAATTACGGGCGGGGTTCTCATCCATATCGCGCCCGTCCTCACCGGCGACGGCATCCGCCACCCGGTCGGTAGCTCAGTCAGGCCGGAAAAGACCAAGGGCCTGATAGCGGGATAGATCACCAATATATGCTTCCGCTTCGTGGGGTCCAGGAAAATGCCGACCGCTGATCTTCACTCGCGGGACCTGTTAACTCATGTCAGCCCCCGGGCCGCTCGAGTAAGGCTGGATCCAGCGGATTGATCGATAGAGCAGTTTGCTGCTGATCGGGTTCAGTTGCGAGTTGCGCCCCGCGATCGGGCGCTGCCCCCATCCGGCCCATCCGGGCCGGATTCCCCGGGGATATTTGCACGAAGAAGAAGGCGACGGCGCGTCAGCGCGCGTGCCGGTACAGCTCGTCGGACAGCCGCGGGGCGGTCATTGCCTTTTCGCGCACCAATGCGAGAAAGAAGCCGCGAATGCCGTTCAGCATCTTGTTGTGCCTGGCCATTGTCATCTCCTGATCCAGAACTCGTTGCGGTGGATGGCCTGCATCCGGTCACGCAAATTCGATAGCGCAAACATAGGGTGCTGCGGCTGAATGTGAACCGCTGATTCCGAAAAGCCGCTTTGCAGGTGCAGCATGGGTTTCCTGCCCACTGCATTGAGTGGAACCCAGATCCAAGGCGGGCTGTAATGACAAGGCAGCTGAAGATTGCCGCTCTGGAACCCATTCCAAAAGGCGGCGGCGCCTCTCATCGGGCGAACTGTCCGGGAAATACGGCCGCGCTATCTATATCGCTGCAGCCGCGGCAAGCGTTACAGGCGGTTACCGTATGAAAGTGATACACCGCCTTGAGGGGATCAAACCCGGTGACGACCACTTTACCACCGGGACCGGATTGAATGGCATCATGCCTTGTGGCTGGATGCCACAGAACCGCGCCTTTCCACGGGGCATCTATCACGGAAAGCGTGGTCTTCAGCGGATATCCCGGGTCGCGACCGAAATGCTCATGACCGGGTGCCGCATCTCACCTGTCCATTTTGACATTGTGAGCATCCCTGCAAGGAATAGGCCAAGGTGTCACCTGTAGCAGGGCATGAAGTTCCGGATTGGACATTCAAGCCGATGTTGGCGATAAGCTCGAAAACGTTTCGGATCCAGGAGTTGATATCATGGCAACGCTGAAAGATGTCGCCAGGAAGGCCGGGCTTTCGGTGACCCAGGTCAGCCGTGCGCTCAACAATCATTCCGATGTCAGCGCCCGGACGCGCGAGCATGTGCAGGCGGTTGCGCGCTCACTGGGCTATCAACCCAATCTTTCGGCGCGCAAGCTGGTATCGGGACGATCGGGCATGGTGGGGCTGGTTGTGCCCCGGTCTCCCGATCTGGCGTCAGATGGCTTGTTCATGGAGGTTGTCGCCGGGCTGTCCACGCATTTTTCCGCGCGCGAGATGCAATTCGTCGTTCATGTCGCGCAGGAAGGGGAACCGATCCTGCCGGTCTATAGACGGCTGATCGGAAACGGCGCATTGGATGGTTTCGTTCTGATCGATCCCGAGGACAATGACGAGAGGGCGGCGTTCCTGACCGAACTCGATGTGCCATTCGTGGTGCATGGGCGGATCGGCGAAAATCCGGTTCATCCCTATTTCGACATTGAAAACGAAAGTATTTTTTTCGAATTGACGGATCATCTTCTCTCTCTCGGCCACCGACGGATAGCCCTGCTCAACGGGGTCGAGGGGCGCAGCTATGTGGGTGCGCGGTTGCGCGGATATCTGCGTGCCCTGGCCGGGGCGGGAGTGGACGCTGACAAGGCCATCACCCGCAATTGCAAGATGACCGAGGCGTTCGGGCTGGTTTCGACGGTCGATCTGTTCTCACCGGGGGGCGATGCGCCGACGGCGATCATCTGCGGCAATGTGCGGATCGCCAAGGGAGTGTATCAGGCGTTGCAGGCTCTTGGGCTGACGGTTCCGGGTGATGTGTCCGTCATGGCGCATGACGATCATCTGGGCAATCTGCAGACTGCAGCCTTTTATCCCGCGCTCAGCGTGACCGATGCGCCCTTGCGTGACAGCTGGGAGCCCTTGGCCGGGTGCCTGGCCGACGCGATCACCGGAGCGCCATTGTCGAAATTGCAGTTGATAGGCTCCCATCAGTTCCGGTTTCGTCGGTCCACCGCCGCGCCGCAAAGCTGAAAACCCTCTTTGCTTAACGAATCGTTGACAGCGCGAGAATGTTTCCGCTAACAAATCCGAAACGTTTCGGATTGTGATTTAAGTAAAAACATCGCGGCGAGACGCAACGGGGAGCGAAGCGGGCCATGTCGGTGCCGCAAACAGGGAGGAGAAGATCATGAAAATACGGATGGTGAAGTCCGGCTTGTCGATATGCGCGCTATGCGTGGCCGCGGGGATGTCGCCTGCCGGCGCCGAAGAGCTTTTCTATGTCAGCGGGGCGGTCGGGAATGCCCTCGAGAACTTCAGGGAGACGGTGAAGCCATGGGAGGAGGCGACCGGGCATACCGTGACGCTGGTGCCCATGCCGGCTTCGAGTTCGGATCAGTTCGCGCAATATCGCCTGTGGCTGGCTGCCGGGACGACGGATGTGGATCTGTATCAGACCGATGTCATCTGGGCGCCGCAGCTGGCCGATCATTTCGTCGATCTGTCCGATGCCGCCAAGGACCTGATCCCGCAGCATTTCCCCTCGGTTATCGAAAGCCAGACCGTTGACGGCAAGCTGGTCGCGCTGCCGTTGTTCACCGACGCGCCGGCACTGTATTACCGTACCGACTTGCTGGAGAAATACGGCAAGGAAATTCCCGCGACATGGGAGGAGCTGACCCGAACCGCGCAGGAAATCCAGGATGCTGAACGTGCCGAGGGCGCGGCGGATTTGTGGGGATATGTCTGGCAGGGCAACGCCTATGAAGGTCTGACCTGCAATGCGCTGGAATGGATCAAATCCGCCGGTGGCGGGCAGATCGTCGAGCCGGACGGCACCATCTCGGTCAATAACGACGCGGCGGCAAAGGCGCTGGAGATGGCGGCTGGCTGGGTCGGCACGATCAGTCCCGAGGGCGTGCTGGCCTATCAGGAAGAGGAGGCACGCGGCGTCTGGCAGACCGGCAACGCGGTTTTCATGCGCAACTGGCCCTATGCCTACAACCTGTCGAATGGCGATGACAGCGCGGTGAAGGGAAAATTCGATGTGGCGCCGCTGCCATCGGGCGGAGACGGCTCTGCCGCAACGCTCGGCGGCTGGAATGTCGCGGTTTCGAAATATTCGACCAAGCAGGAGGCGGCGATCAGCCTTGCGCTGTATCTGTCGGGACCCGAGGGACAGAAGAGCACGACGCTGAGAAACAGCAACCTGCCGACCATCACCGCGCTTTACGACGATCCCGACATCGCCGAGCAGGTGCCGTTCGTCCCGCGCTGGAAAGAGGTGTTCGAACAGGCGGTCCCGCGCCCTTCGGCGGCGACCAAGGGAAAATATAACGAGGTTTCGGCAAAATTCTGGTCGGCTGTCCACGAAACCCTGTCCGGGACGGGGAGTGCCGCCGAGAATCTCGAATTGCTGGAACTGGATCTCAGCGACATCCAGGGTTCGGGCTGGTGATCTGACCGCCTGACGGCCCCGCCGACCGGGTCGGGCGTTTACCACGCCCGCCCCTTCATCGGCCAGGAGGGCCATGACGAGGAGATATTCCAATGACCGACCTTACCTTGGGCCGTGCCGCCGGTCCCAGTCTGAAGCAACGCAGGCAAAGGGCGGCCTTCTGGTTCCTGGCGCCCATGCTGATCGCGTTGTTCTGCGTCGCCGCGTGGCCGCTCTTGCGCACCATCTGGTTCTCGATGACCGATGCCAGCCTGTCCGGCCTCTATGACGCGGAATGGACCGGTTTCGACAATTACCTGTCCGTCCGGACCCTGTCCTCGGGGCGCGTCGTCTATCGCGGGACGCTTGTTGATCCGGACTGGTGGAACGCGGTCTGGAACACGGTGCGCTTCGCGCTGATCTCGGTCGGTTTCGAGACCGCCTTCGGCCTGGTCGTGGCGCTGGTGATGAATGCCGAATTCAAGGGCAGGGGGCTGGTGCGCGCCGCGATCCTGATCCCCTGGGCAATCCCGACCATCGTTTCGGCCAAGATGTGGGGCTGGATGCTGAACGACCAGTTCGGGATCATCAACGATATCCTTATGGGCATCGGCCTGATCGATCAGAAGATCGCCTGGACCGCCAGCGTGGACACGGCGATGACCGCGGTGCTGATCGTGGATATCTGGAAGACCACGCCCTTCATGGCGCTGTTGATCCTGGCCGGGCTTCAGATGGTGCCCCGCGACATCTACGAGGCGGCGCGGCTGGACGGAGTCCATCCGGTCAAGGTGTTCTTCCGCATCACCCTGCCACTAATCAAGCCCGCGCTGATGGTCGCCGTCATCTTCCGGATGCTGGACGCGCTGCGAATCTTTGATCTGGTCTATGTGCTGACGCCGAACTCGGCGGCAACCAAGACCATGTCGGTCATCAGCCGCGAGAACATGATCGATTTCGACAAATTCGCCTATGGGGCCGCGCAATCGACGCTGCTCTTTGCCATCATCGCCGTTTTCGTCAGCCTCTATATCTGGCTGGGGCGCGTCGATCTGTCGGGGGAAAGCCAGCGATGACCCGCAACCTGCCTTCCCGCATCGCGTTCTATGCATTGGTCGCCGTGATCGTGCTGTTCGCGGTATTCCCGTTCTACTATGCCATCGTCACCAGCTTCTCGACCGGTACGGCGCTGTTCCAGGTGAATTACTGGCCGAAGGTGTTCGATCTTGCCAATTACAAGGCCGTTTTGGGCAGTCGAAACTTTTCACGCTCGATCCTGAACTCGGTCTTCATCGCCGGTTGCACGGTGGGTTTCGCGCTGTTCCTGGCGGTAACCGCCTCTTATGCGCTGGCCCGCGTGCGGTTCCGGGGCAGGGGCCTGCTGCTGATGACCATCCTTGCCGTGTCGATGTTTCCGCAGATTGCCGTTCTGGCGGGATTGTTCGAACTTGTCCGGTTCCTTGGCATCTTCAACACCCCCTGGGCGATGATCCTGTCCTACACCATCTTCACCCTACCCTTCACGGTCTGGGTGCTGACAACCTTCATGCAGGATCTGCCGGTCGAGATCGAAGAGGCCGCCATCGTGGACGGCGCCAGCCCCTGGGTCATCATCACCCGCGTCTTCCTGCCGCTGCTCTGGCCGGCGCTGGTCACGACCGGGCTTCTGGCCTTCATCGGGGCGTGGAACGAATTCCTGTTCGCGCTGACTTTCACCAGTTCGGAATCCATGCGCACCGTTCCGGTGGCCATCGCGCTTTTGTCAGGTGCCTCGCAGCAGGAAATTCCCTGGGGGCCGATCCTCGCGGCCTCGGTCATCGTGACCGTGCCGCTGATCGTCCTCGTCCTTATCTTCCAACGCAAGATCGTCGCGGGCCTGACCGCAGGCGGAGTGAAAGGCTGAAACCATGGCCAAGATCGAACTGAAGAACGTCACCAAATCCTATGGCGCCGTCGAGGTGATCAAGGGCATCGACCTGGAAATCCGCAAGGGCGAGTTCATGGTCTTTGTCGGCCCCTCGGGCTGCGGAAAATCGACCCTGCTGCGTCTTATCGCGGGGCTGGAAGAGATCACCTCGGGCGACCTGCTGTTCGACGACCAGAAGGTGAACCATCTCGTCCCGTCCGACCGAGGTATCGCGATGGTATTCCAAAGCTATGCGCTGTATCCGCATATGAAGGTTTATGACAACATGGCCTTCGGCATGAAGTTGGCACGGGCGGACAAGGCCGAGACCGACAGGCGCGTGCGCGAGGCCGCAAGGCTTTTGCAGATCGAGCATCTGCTCGACCGGCTGCCCAAGCAGCTTTCGGGCGGTCAGCGTCAGCGCGTTGCCATCGGCCGCGCCATCGTGCGCGACCCTCGGGTATTCCTGTTCGACGAGCCGTTGTCGAACCTTGACGCGGCGCTGCGTGTGCAGACCCGGCTGGAGATCGCCAAGCTGCATCACGCGATGGATGACACCACGATGATCTATGTCACCCATGACCAGGTCGAGGCCATGACGCTGGCCGACCGGATCGCGGTGCTGCGCGATGGCAAGCTGGAACAGGTGGGCACACCGGCGGAGCTGTATGAGAATCCCAAATCGATCTTCGTGGCGGGGTTCATCGGCAGTCCGAAGATGAACTTCCTGACCGGCAGCTTTGCGGATGCCAGGGGCTGTGCGACACTTGGCGCCCGGCCTGAACATATCGAGCTGGCACCGGATGGCAGCGGCGAGTGGCAGGGCGAAGTGGTTCATGCCGAGGATCTCGGCTCGGACAACTACCTGTTCGTCGAGATCGGCGCGGATGAGCCCGTGGTCGTGCGCCAGCCCGGCAAGCTGGCAATACCCTATGGCAGCCGGGTATCGTTGCAACCGCAGGCCCAGCATTTGCATCGCTTCGGCGTGGACGGCCAGCCGCTCCGCTGACACTGCCGCCAGCAATACCAGTCAAACCCCGCCGATGCGGTCGGCGGGTCAATCCGAGGAGAGCAAGATGAATATCCGCGTCACCGTGTGGAACGAGAACGTCCATGAGCAGGAAAACGAGATCGTCGCGTCGATCTACCCGAAAGGAATTCATGGCACGATTGCCGAAGAACTGAATGCCGATCCCGCGATCACCGCCGCCACCGCCACGCTGCAGGAGGATGAGCATGGGCTGACCGAGGAAAGGCTGGCCCGGACCGATGTGCTGTTCTGGTGGGGGCATTGCGCCCATGGCCAGGTCGCCGATGAGGTTGTCGAGCGGGTCTGCAATGCCGTCTGGTCCGGCATGGGGATGGTTTTTCTGCACTCGGCGCATTTCTCGAAGCCCTTCAAGCGGCTGATGGGCAGCCCCTGCAACCTGACCTGGCGTGAGGCGGGCGAGCGGGAACGGCTGTGGATCACCTCGCGGGGCCATCCGATCACCGCCGGACTGCCGAACCATTTCGAGCTGGAACACGAAGAGATGTATGGCGAACCCTTCGGTGTGCCCGAGCCGCTGGAGACGGTGTTCCTGAGCTGGTTCTCGGGCGGCGAGGCGTTCCGTTCGGGCCTGACCTACAGGCGCGGGGCCGGAAACATTTTCTATTTCCGGCCGGGGCACGAGACCTATCCGACCTATCACGACGCCAAT
This sequence comes from Paracoccus alkanivorans, assembly GCF_003697785.1. GTDB lineage: Bacteria > Pseudomonadota > Alphaproteobacteria > Rhodobacterales > Rhodobacteraceae > Paracoccus > Paracoccus alkanivorans. The sequence continues at coordinate 31,400 of NZ_QOKZ01000009.1, forward strand.
GTGCAGCGCGTGCTGCTGAACGCGGCGAAATGGGCGTATAACCCGGCGCCGCGGCTTTCCGATCCCAATATCGCGCCGAATGTTCCCGTGACCGAGGCGCTCGAACCCATCGAGGAGCGCGGCCCCCGGCTGCATCAACATGGCGAGGAAGGATTCCGCTGATGAGCAATATCCGGCTTTTGATCCTTGGCACCGGCGGCATGGCACGAAACCATGCCGAGGGTTTCTCCGAGCTTCCGGGTGTCGAGATCGCCGCGGGCGTGGATACCCGCGCCGACCAGCTTGCCGCCTTTTGCGGGGAGTATGGCATCCCAAACGCTTTCGGCTCGCTGGACGAGGCGCTTGCGTGGGGGCAGTTCGATGCGGTGACGAATGTGACTCCCGATGCCGCGCATTACCCGACGACCATGCCTCTGCTGGCGGCGGGCAAGCATGTGCTCTGTGAAAAACCCCTGGCGACCGATGCCGTCCAGGCACAGGAAATGGCCGAGGCTGCCGCGAAGGCGGGCGTGGTGAATATGGTAAACCTGTCCTACCGCAATGTGCCCGCCCTGCAGGAGGCCGCCCGCATGGTTCGCGCCGGCCGGATCGGCACGGTAAGGCATTTCGAGGCATCCTATCTGCAAAGCTGGCTGACCCAGCCTGCCTGGGGCGATTGGCGCAGCGAAAGTCAATGGCTGTGGCGGCTGTCCACCGCGCATGGTTCCAAGGGCGTGCTGGGCGATGTCGGGATCCATATCCTCGATTTCGCGACCTTCATCGCCGCGCAGGACGCGCGCGAGGTCTCCTGTCGCCTTGCCACTTTCGACAAGGTGCCCGGCGGGCGGATCGGGGAATATACCCTTGATGCGAATGACTCTGCCACGATGCAGATCCTGCTGGAAAACGGCACATTGGGAACCGTGGCCGCGACACGCTTTGCCAGCGGCCACCTGAACGATCTTCGGTTGCGTATCTATGGCGACAGGGGCGGGCTGGAAGTGGGCTTCGAGCGTCAGGAAAGCCGTTTGCGCGCCTGCCTTGTCCCCGATCTGCAAAGCGCTGAATGGCATGATGTCGACTGCCCTCCCGTGGTTCCGATCTATCGCCGTTTCATCGATGCGATACGCGGCGAGGGCGCAGCCGATCCCGACTTCGCGCGGGGTGCCGCATTGCAGCGCCTGCTGGACCGCGCCGAGGAATCGGCTTGTCAGGGCGGGCTCAGCCTTGCCGTCTGAACTTATCCGGCGAAGGCCGTCAGGCTGGCTAAGTGGGAAACTCGCGATTAATCTCGGGGGACAGATTGCTTGAGCAGCCCGGGGTCATCAAGATGAACAAAATACCATTCATTATCCTTTCGCTAATTCCGCTGTCCGCATGTGTCGAAAACGGCGCCGTTGGTGTGCCTTACGGCCATAAACCACCGCCGGGGGAATGCCGCACATGGATTCCGGGCGTGCCGGCGGGACATCAGCCACCGCCTTACAAGTGCTGATCGATCCCGGTCTCCGGCCTTGTTCATCCAGGTCGAGACCTTGGAAGCTGCGAAAATATGCGGGCCAGGCAGGCTGTCGAAGCCAGGAATGTGACAGGCACAAGGGTAGTTGCCTGTCGGTATTCCCACATTCCGCAGCTTGCCGGCGTTGTTCATCATGGACCCGGGCCTGATCATACATACCGCGCATGAGATCGTCGGGAGGGTTGAGTTTCCTGGCAGGATCGAGCAATCATCATAAGAGCCGCCTCGTGGGAAGTCGCCCGGATGTCGAAAAAGCTGAAAACTGCAATCGTTGGAGCTGCCATCGCTCTGATCGTTGGTTTTGCGGTTAGTTACGATTTGATAAGTCAGGAAACGGCAGATCAGATAAAGACCAAGACCGACGAAATCCTGACCGAGGAAGAAACGTCCCGGCCGGCATCCGAGACCTCTTCTGCGCCTCCCGTGGAAACTGCACCCGAGGCTTCGGACCCTCCTACGGAAGAAGGAGCGAATGAACCCGCACCGGATCAAGCGCCTTCGGAGTGAGTCAACAGCCTGCCCATCCGTCCGTGCCATACAAAGGGGCGGGGGAAGTGGCAAAAAGAACCGCCATCACTTCTCGCCCGTGTCCGAACGAAGGGGGTTTGCCAGGTTGGCGCTGCGCCGGAATATCCGGCGGCGTGGCACAGAGGGCTGAACCTCCAGTGAACACCATTGATGGGCAGGGCCGGTTCCCGGCGCCACGCTCCCGGGAAAGCGCTATCCCAGGACCCGCATCGCCTGTGTCAGCCCCTCCAGCGTCAGTGGCATCATCCGGTTCTCGAATATCTGCCGGATCATGGCGATGGATTGGGTATAGCGCCAATGCGCCTCGGGCACCGGGTTCAGCCAGACATGGTCGGGCCATGTCTCGCAGACGCGGCGCAGCCAGATCTCGCCGGGTTCCTCGTTCCAATGCTCGTTGGCCCCGCCAGGCACCGCGATCTCGTAGGGGGACATCGAGGCGTCACCGACGAAGATGCATTTGTAGTCGCGGCCAAGGCGGTTCAGGATATCCCATGTTGGGATCTGCTCGGTCCAGCGGCGGTGATTGTCCTTCCAGACGCCTTCATAAAGGCAGTTATGGAAGTAGAAATGCTCCATATGCTTGAATTCCGCCCGGGCGGCCGAGAACAGTTCGTCCACCAGCCGCGTATGGTCGTCCATGCTGCCGCCCACGTCGAGAAACAGCAGCACCTTGACGGCGTTGTGCCGCTCGGGCCGGGTCTGCACGTCGATATAGCCGTGATCGGCAGTGGCGCGGATGGTGGCGGGCAGGTCCAGCTCTTCGTTCGCGCCATGACGCGCCCATTGCCGCAACCGTTTCAGCGCCACCTTGATATTGCGGGTGCCCAGTTCCACGCTGTCGTCGAAATCGCGGAACTCGCGCTTGTCCCAGACCTTGACGGCGCGGCGGTGGCGGCTCTCGTGCTGGCCGATGCGCACGCCCTCGGGATTGTAGCCATAGGCGCCGAAGGGCGAGGTGCCCGCCGTGCCGATCCATTTGTTGCCACCCTGGTGGCGGGATTGCTGCTCGGCCAGGCGCTCGCGCAGCTTCTTCATCAACTCCTCGAAACTGCCGCTGCCCTCGATCCGCGCCCGTTCCTCGTCGGTCAACAGTTTCTCGGCCAGTTTCTCCAGCCATTCCTTCGGGATCGCCTGCTCATGGACCAGCGCCTCGACGGGCACATGCTCCAGCCCGGCGAAGGCCTCGCCGAAGGCGCGGTCGAAACGGTCTATATGACGCTCGTCCTTGACCAGCGCGGCGCGGGCGAAATGGTAGAAACCATCGACCGACCAGCCGGTGACGCCTGCCTGCATCCCTCCCATCAGATCGAGCCATTCACGCAGGGAAACGGGCACCCCCTGCCTGCGCAACTGATCGAGGAAAGGAATGAACATCACACCATCCGGTCGACGATGACGGTGGCGAACAGGCCGATCACCGCAAAGGCCAGCGCAAAGGCGGCGGCGTATTGGGCGCGATCGCGGCGATTCCCGCCAAGTGCGGCGGCGCGGCGCCAGCCCAGAAGGGCGCCGATGACAATGGCGGCGATGACAATCATGATGGCCTCGGTTGATCTTTTGCATCAGCAGATAGACCGTGCTTCAACCTCGTGCAACCGCCCGCTGATTCGGGTGGGTGCGGCGTATTGACCCCGGGAGAGTGACCGATGAGCCAGCTTGACGATATCCGCCAGACGATCCGCGACCTGCATTTGAGCAATGAGGAAGCCCTGATCGGCGAGTTGGTGAGATCCCATGCCCCCGATCAGGAGGCACGCGATCGCATTGCCTCCGGTGCTGCCGATCTGGTCCGGGCTATCCGCTCCGACAGCAAGCCGGGACTGATGGAGGTCTTTCTCGCCGAATACGGCCTGTCCACCGAGGAGGGCGTGGCGCTGATGTGTCTGGCCGAGGCCCTGCTGCGCGTGCCCGATGCCGAGACGATGGACGAGTTGATCGAGGACAAGATCGCGCCATCGGAATGGGGTCAGCATATGGGCAAGTCGTCCTCGTCGCTGGTCAATGCCTCGACATGGGCCCTGATGCTGACGGGCAAGGTTCTGCGCGACGAGCCGCATCCGGGGATCGCGGGCCATCTGCGCAATGCCATCCGCCGCTTGGGCGAGCCGGTGATCCGCACTGCCGTGCACCGCGCCATGCGTGAGATGGGACAGCAATTCGTGCTGGGTGAAACGGTCAAGGACGCGATCAGGCGAGGGCGCGAACGGGTCGGGCAGGGATACAGCTACAGCTATGACATGCTGGGCGAGGCGGCGCGGACCGAGGCCGATGCCCGCGCCTATCTGGCTGCTTACGAAGGGGCGATCCGCTCGCTTGCGGGCGAAGCGAAGGCGGGCGATATCCGCGACAATCCCGGTATCTCGATCAAGCTATCGGCGCTGCATCCGCGCTATGAAGAGCCGCAGCGCGACCGGGTCATGGCCGAACTGGTGCCGATCGTGCTGCGCCTGTGCCGGCAGGCGAAAGAGGCGCGGATGGGGCTGAATATCGACGCCGAGGAAGCCGACCGGCTGGACATCTCGCTGGATGTCATCCAGGCGGTGCTGTCCGATCCCTCGCTGGCCGGTTGGGATGGGTTCGGCGTCGTGGTGCAGGCCTATGGCAAGCGCGCGCCCGCAGTGCTCGACTGGCTGGAGGCGCTGGCCGAAAGCCTTGACCGCAGGATCATGGTGCGGCTGGTCAAGGGCGCCTATTGGGATACCGAGATCAAGCGCTACCAAGTCGAGGGGTTGGCGGATTTCCCGGTCTGGACGCATAAATCGGCCACCGATGTCGCCTGGATCTGCTGTGCGCGGAAACTGCTGGCCAGTCCGCGCATCTATCCGCAATTCGCCACTCATAACGCTCATTCCGTCGCCGCGATCCTGCATCTGGCCGGAGAGGACCGGGATTTCGAGTTCCAGCGCCTGCACGGGATGGGCGAGGCGCTGCACGAGATCGTCAAGGAGCGGCATCACACCCGCTGCCGCATCTATGCCCCGGTCGGCGCGCATGAGGATCTGCTGGCCTATCTGGTCCGCCGACTGTTGGAAAACGGCGCGAATTCCAGTTTCGTCAACCGGATCGTGGACGAGGACATCGCCCCCGAGGATGTCGCCCCCGATCCCTTTGCCGAATGGCAGGCGGTGGCGGGCAAGCCCGCGCCCGGCGTAATTCGCCCGGCCGAGCTTTTCGCCCCCGACCGGATCAATTCGAAAGGCTTCGACCTGCGCGACCCGCTGGAACTGGCGCGGATCGAGGCCGAGCGCACGCGCTGGATCGAGCATCGCTGGACGGGCGGAGCCTTGCTGGCGGCTGCCGGTGACGAGAACGGGCGCGACCTGGAAGAGATCGTCAATCCCGCACATGGCAATGACCGCGTGGGGCAGGTGGCATGGGCCACGGATGAGGATATCGCGGCTGCCCTGTCGGCGGCGCAGATCTGGGATGCCGCGCCCGAGGAACGGGCAGAGGTCCTGCGCCGCGCTGCCGATCTTTACGAGGCGAACTACGGTGAGCTGTTTGCGCTGATCTCGCGCGAGGCGGGAAAATCACTGCCCGACGCGGTGGCCGAGCTGCGCGAGGCGGTGGATTTCCTGCGCTATTACGCGGGTTTCGCGGCGGGGGACGCTCCGCGCGGGGTGTTCACCTGCATCTCGCCGTGGAATTTCCCGCTGGCGATCTTTACTGGCCAGATCGCGGCGGCGCTGGCGGCGGGCAATGCGGTGCTGGCCAAGCCCGCCGAAACCACCAGCCTGATCGCCTGGCGGGCAACGCAATTGCTGCATGAGGCCGGGGTGCCCGTAACCGCGCTGCAGCTTTTGCCGGGCGAGGGACGGCGTGTCGGCACAGCGCTGTGCAGCGATGCGCGTGTGGCCGGGGTATGCTTTACCGGTTCGCTGCCCACCGCGCAGGCGATCAACCGGGCGATGGCCGCGCATCTGTCGCCCGATGCGCCTCTGATCGCCGAAACCGGCGGGCTGAACGCGATGATCGTGGATTCCACCGCCTTGCCCGAACAGGCGGTGCGCGACATCCTCGCCAGCGCCTTCCAGTCGGCGGGGCAACGCTGCTCGGCGCTGCGGGTGCTCTATGTGCAGCGCGATGTCGAGGAAAAGCTGCTGAAGATGCTGCATGGTGCGATGGATGAACTGCATATCGGCGATCCGTGGTATCTGGACAGCGATATCGGCCCGGTCATTTCCGCCGCCGCCAAGAAGGGGATCGAGGATCATATCGCCAAGGCGCGCAGCGAAGGGCGCATCCTGCATCGGCTCAAGACGCCGGGGCGCGGGCATTACGTGGCGCCGGTGACGATCCGCGTGGGTGGGATCGAGGATGTCGAGCGCGAGATCTTCGGCCCGGTTCTGCATGTCGCCAGCTTCGAGGCCAGCGACCTGGACCGGGTGATCGGCGCGATAAATGCCTCGGGCTACGGGTTGACCTTCGGGCTGCATACGCGGATCGACGACCGGGTGCAGCATATCGACAGTCTCGTGAATGCCGGCAATCTCTATGTGAACCGCAACCAGATCGGCGCCATCGTCGGCAGTCAGCCATTCGGCGGCGAGGGGCTGTCGGGGACCGGGCCGAAAGCGGGTGGGCCGCATTATGTCCCGCGTTTCCGGGCGGCGAAGGTGAACCGGATGCCCGCGGCGGAGGGACCCGAGGCCGATCCGGCGGCGCTGCAAAAGGCGCTGGATGCCGCACGGACCGATAGCGCGACCCCGCGTGAAACCCTGCTGCTGCCCGGTCCGACGGGGGAATCCAACCGTCTGACCACCCATGCCCGGGGCACGGTGCTGTGCCTTGGTCCGGACAGCGCAGCGCAGGCATCTATCGCCCGGGCAAAGGGTTGCGCCACTGTGGAGGTGCCGGGAAGCCTGCCCGCCGATGCCCTTGGAACGCTGTCGGGCATGGCGCTGGTGGCCTATGACGGTCCCGAAGAGCAGGCACGGCTATACCGGCAGGCATTGGCGGCGCGCGAGGGGGCGATCATTCCGCTGGTGACCTCGGTGGAACTGCCGGGCTATGCGGTGCTGGAGCGGCATCTGTGCATCGATACGACCGCCTCGGGGGGCAATGCCTCGCTGCTGGCGGCGGCGGAGTAGGGGCAGACCCGTCGCCGGCGGGCTTCACGGAGCGGTGGCGGGACTCGTCGGCGGCCCCTGCAAGGTATTTGGACAAAGAAGAAGAGGGCCTGTCAGGATTCGACCAGCGGTCCGGAGAGGTTGATGGGAGGGGATATGCAGGATTTCGGGGAGTATGATTTCATCATCGTGGGCGCGGGCTCGGGCGGTTGCGTGCTCGCCAATCGTCTTTCCGCCGATCCGCGCAATCGTGTCCTGCTGCTGGAGGCCGGGGGCAGCGACAACCGCTTCTGGGTGCATGTGCCGGTCGGATATCTTTACGCCATGGGCGATCCGACGCTTGACTGGTGTTATCGCACCGAGGCCGAGCCGGGGCTGAATGGCCGCAGCCTGAATTATCCGCGCGGCAAGGTGCTGGGCGGCTGTTCCTCGATCAATGGCATGATCTACATGCGGGGGCAGGCGGGCGATTACGACCGCTGGCGGCAGGCAGGCAATCCGGGCTGGGGCTGGGACGATGTGCTGCCCTATTTCCGTCGTTCCGAACATCATTACGGCCCGTCCGACGCGTTCCATGGCGACAGCGGCGAATTGCGGATCGAGCGGCAGCGGCTGAACTGGCCGATCCTCGATGCCGTGGCCGAGGCGGCGCAGGAGCTGGGTCTGCCGGTCCGCGACGATTTCAACAGCGGCGATAACGAGGGGGTGGGTTATTTCCCTGTCACCCAACATGGCGGCAAAAGGTGGAATTCTCGCAAGGCCTTTCTGAACCCCGCGAAATCCCGCCAGAACCTGCGGATCGAGACCCATGCGCAGGTCGAGTGCCTGTCGCTGGAGGGCGGCCGCGCCACCGGCGTCGTATTCAAGCAAAAGGGCCGCCGGATGCATGCGAAGGCGCGGGGCGAGGTGATCCTTGCAGCGGGGGCGATCAACTCCCCGGCGATCCTGGAACTGAGCGGGATCGGGCAGGGCGAGCGGCTCTCGGATCTGGGCATCGAGACTGTTCTGGACCTGCCGGGAGTGGGAGAGAACCTGCAGGACCATCTGCAACTGCGGACCGTGTTTCGGATCAGCGGTGCGCGCACGCTGAATGATCGGGCGCGGTCGATCTGGGGCAAGGCGGGGATCGCGCTGGAATATGCGTGGCGGCGGTCGGGGCCGATGGCCATGGCACCCAGCCAGCTGGGGATCTTCGCGAAATCCTCGGAAGTCTTCGAGACGGCGAATATCGAATATCACGTCCAGCCTCTGTCGCTGGAGAAATTCGGTGATCCCCTGCATGATTTTCCCGGCCTGACCGTCTCGGTCTGCAACCTGCGGCCCGAGAGCCGGGGGCATAGCCATATCGCGACACCCGATCCGGCGGCGGCGCCTTCCATCGCGCCACGCTACCTGTCGGCGGAAGCGGATCGGCAGGTGGCCATCGACAGCCTCCGTCACGCGCGACGGCTGATGGAAACGCGGCGGATGGCGGAATTCCGGCCCGAAGAGGTCAAACCCGGAGCGCATCTGCAATCGGATGATGAATTGGCCCGGGCGGCGGGGGACGTGGGGACGACGATCTTTCATCCGGTCGGAACCACGAAGATGGGCAATGATCCCATGGCCGTGGTGGATTCGGAGTTGCGGCTGCACGGGATCGAGGGGGTGCGTATCGCGGATGCCGGGATCATGCCGCTGATCCCCTCGGGAAACACGCATGCGCCGGTGACCATGATCGCGGAAAAAGCCGCCGACATGATCCTTGCCGGCGGTTATGCCTATCGAAGCTGATAATCCGGGTTACATCCTGGGCTGGGCAGGGCATGCGGCAATCTATGAGATCGGATTGACGCGTCCGAAGGCGGAATTGGGGAAGGGGGGCTCTGCCCCCGCCCGGCCCGTGGGGTCCGGGCTCCCCCGAGGTGTTGGAACAAAGAAGAAATCCATGCAGGTATTCGACAAGATCATATCGGATCGCGGATCGCGTTATGCCGTTTCGGGTGGGGCGGCGAAAAACCGGGACGAGGTTGCGGCATTGCTTGCGGAACTGAAGCGGAACAAGCGTTTCGCCAAGGCCACGCATAACAGCTGGGCGGCGATTCTGGGCGGGGAGCCGGTGAAGGATGACGATGGCGAGACCGGGGCGGGCGCGCTGATGCTCCAGATGTTGGAGCGGGCCAGGCTGCAGGATCACGTGGTTGTCGTCACGCGCTGGTATGGCGGCAAGCATCTGGGAGGTGATCGCTTTCGCCATGTGGCGGACGCGGTGCGCCATTACCTGCGCGAGACGGGACTGGGGGATTAATTCTGCCCGGTGGTCTTTTCCTGAAGATATTTCTGGAAATTCTCGCCCGATTCATAGCCGTGATCGCGGACCCATTCCAAAAGCGCCGTGGTCGTCCCCTTGCCGAAGGCGCCGGGCATGGTGGCGACCGATGCCTGCGAGGCGGTTACGTCTTCCCCCACCTCTTCGGGCAGGAAGATCATGGTGGGTGTGAACATCGCCCCCCAACGGTTCACCATCTCTTTCTCCGGCAGCTCGGTGCCGTCGAAATCGGTGACGGGAATGTCGCCGAACATATTGATCTGCACAACGAAATAATTGTCTGTGATCAGTTGCGCGATGGCCGGATCCGAAAACACCTCTTCATGCATCCTGGTGCAATAGATGCAGCCCCGCTGTTCGATCAGGATCATCAGGCGCTTGTCCTCCGCATTCGCCTCGGCCAGATCTTCGCGCAGATCCATGAAAGTCTCGCGAATCCAGGGCTCGTCATACAGCCCGTCATCGCCAAGTGTGACCGCATGGGCGGGCAGGGCGAGGGCAAGTGCCAGAAGGGTCGTGCGAAGAAAACCCATGTTATCCTCCTTCAGATCAATGTGGCGGACCAGTTGAAATGCTCGATCATCCAGGCGGCGATCAGGTTCACCGTATTCGTCGCGATCAGGATCGCGAAGAGGATCAGCATGCCTCCCATCAGCTTTTCGACATGTCCCAGATATTTGCGGTTGCGGCCGGCCCAGGCAAGGAAGGGCCGGGCGAAAGCTGCTGCCAGGACGAAGGGCAGTGTCATGGCAAGGCCATAAACCAGCAGCAGCGTGCCGCCGCGCCACAGATCACCGCTGCCCGAGGCGACCAGCAGGATCGCGGTCAGGGCCGGGCCGACGCAGGGCGTCCAGCCGAAGCCGAAGGCAAGGCCCATGACATAGGCACCCGCGATGCCGGCGGGTTGGCTCGGGCCGTCCAATCTTGCCTCGTGATATAGGAAGGGGATGCGGATGACACCGAGGAAATGCAGGCCGAAAAGCGCCAATATAGCCGCAGCGGCATAGCCAAGCGGACCGCGCCATTGGGCGAATAACTGTCCAAGCGCTGTCGCCCCCAGTCCCAGAAGAACGAAGATCGTGGTGACACCAAGCGCGAAAGCGATGGAGGAGGCAACCAGACGCCGGGTGGCACCGCGCGAGATCCCGCCATTACCATGCAGTTGTGAGATCGAGATCCCGGCCATGTAGGACAGGTAGAACGGCACCATGGGCAATATGCATGGCGACAGGAACGACAGGATGCCTGCGACTGCCGCACCCCAATATCCGATCTCCAGCATATGCCTGTCCTTTCCGCGATGACCGCCCGAAGCGGTTTCCGTATAACAATCAAGAATACGAATATGTGCTTATGTCAATCGCGGAAGCGCCGCCCCTGCCATGCGGGTTTGCTTCAGCCCATGCCAAGTGGATCGCTGCGATGTCGGGCGCGTTCGGCGTCGCTTCGTGCGCTCCACAGGGCGATGGCACCCCAGCTTGTGCAGTAGAAACATCCGAAGCCCAGCACCAGCCAACCGGGGAAAGGGCCGATGGAGGCGCGTTCGAGAAGCTCTCCGGCCGATTGCAGTGGTTCCGGGTGGACGACCAGCTTGCCGAGATAGGCGATGGTCTGGATCAGCAGGATCCAGAAGTAATTGCGCCTGATGCGCCGCCCGACCGCCGTCCACATGCTGACATGATAGGAGGGACGGCGGTAATCCTCGGCCAGCCGGTCCTGCCAGCGCTCTTCCATATGCAGATCGCCCTCGGTCAGCATCGGCACCATGAAATGCAACTCGATCCATCGGCAGCGCGCCCGCCAGACATTGAAATAGCGATAGCGCCGCGCTTCGAGCATCAGGAAAAACACGATCAGGATGCCGACCAGCACCAGCGGCAGGGGCGAGGCCTGCGGCGAGGAATAGGCGATGGAAAGCGCCACGCCCAAGGTTACCACCGACCAGTTGGTCGTGGTGTCCAGCCGCGTTCGCCACAGGGTCGAGCGATAGATCTCGCCGCGATAAAGATGCGCGATCACCCCCATCTCGGCTGAATCGAGCCCCGCGCGCGGTGTCAGATTGTCCATCGCTGCATTCCTCCCAAAACCGCGACATATCACCAGCCTGTTCAAGAGATTGGCAGGGTGGGGGGATATGGGCAAGTGGGTGGCGTGACATGTGGTGCCACGGCGAATGTCCTCTTGCCGGTCGGTAAATGAATGCCGCGCCCGTTTCGCGCGCCCCGCGGTTCGGCCGGTCCGGTATCGATGATCCGTGAATATGGCTCAATGGAGAAGAGAACATGGAACTGAAGGGTAAATCCATCATCATCACCGGCGCGAGCAGCGGGATCGGTGCGGCGGCCGCGCTCCTCTTCGCGAAAGAGGGGGCAAATGTCGTCCTTGGCGCCCGCAGATCACCCGAGTTGAAGGCCCTGGCGCAGACCATCAATCAGGGCAGCGGCCGGGCTGTTTTCCTTCCGGGCGATGTGAGGGACGAAACCTACGCCCCGGAACTGGTCGAGCTTGCGGTTGCCGAGTTCGGCAGGCTGGACGGCGCCTTCAACAATGCCGGGATCGTCGGTGACATGGTGCCCGTGCCCGAGATGTCGCTGGCCAACTGGAACGACGTGATGGCGACCGACCTGACAAGCGCCTTCCTGTCCGCGAAGGCCCAGATCCCGGCGCTGAGGCGGAATGGCGGTGGCGCGATTGTTTATACCTCGTCATTCGTGGGGTTCAGCAATGGAGGACTTCCGGGAATGGCTGCCTATGCGGCGGCGAAAGCCGGGCTGATCGGCCTGACGCAATCGATGGCCTCGGAATTCGCGGCCGAGGGAATTCGGATCAACGCGCTGTTGCCTGGCGGCACGGTCACGCCATCGGGGGGCGAGGGCAATCCGGAGGTTCTGGATTTTATCTCTGACCTGCATCCGATGAAACGGATGGCGAGCCCGACGGAGATCGCGCAGGGTGCCCTCTACCTGCTGTCGGAACGGTCCTCCTTCATGACCGGCAGCGCGATGGTGGTCGATGGCGGCATGTCCGTGCGGCTGAACTGAGGCCGTGATCGGGTCCGCCCGGTCAGCGGAGCGGGGCGTGGAGATGTCAGCGCCCCACTGCCTCGCGCCAATGGCGGCGGCAGAGCGAGACATAGGTTTCGTTGCCGCCGACCTGCACCTGTGCGCCCTCGGTAATGGCGCGGCCATCGGCGTCGCGGCGGATCACCATGGTGGCCTTTCTGCCGCAATGGCAGATGGTGCGGACCTCGCGCATGTCATCGGCCAGTGCCAGCAGGGCGGCGGAGCCGGGGAACAGCTCGCCCCGAAAATCGACGCGCAGGCCATAGCACATGACGGGAATGTTCAGGTCATCGGCCACGCGGGCCAATTGCCAGACCTGTTCGCGCGTCAGGAACTGTGCCTCGTCGATGAAAATGCAGGCAGAGCTTTCGCCATGCTCTTCGATGAGCGCGAAGAGGTCGCTTCGGCTGTCGAAGGTCAGCGCGTCATCGGCGATGCCGATCCGGCTGGCGATGCGTCCCTTGCCTGCGCGGTCGTCCAGCGCGGCGGTCAGGAGCAGCGTCCGCATGCCCCGCTCGCGATAATTGTAGGAGGCTTGCAGCAGGAGCGTGCTCTTGCCGGCATTCATCGTCGAGTAATGGAAATAGAGCTTGGCCATGGCGGCAGCAGATAGCGTTACCCGCTATGGCCATCAAGATGGCGAAACTCCGCATTCTGTCCCGCAGGGGGTTGCCAAATTCGTGAGCCGGTGGCAAATACGGTTAACGGCGGCGGCGAAATCCATGGCGCGATTCTGTGCGCCGTCCTTTCATGTCTATATCATAGGTTGATTACGATGCGTGACCAATTGTTCCGCATGGCCCTTGTTCTGGGGCTATTATCCGCCGTCGGTCCCTTCGCGATCGACATGTATTTACCCGCGATGCCGCAGGTGGCCGCCGATCTGAATACGACCGAGGCCGGTGCGGCATTGACGCTGACCTCCTATTTTATCGCCTTCGGGATCGCGCAGATGATCTATGGCCCGATGGCCGATGCGATCGGGCGCAAGAAGCCAATGGCCCTGGGGGTGGCGATTTTTCTGGTCGCCACCGTAGCAGCGGCGCTGGCGCCCACGATCGGCTGGCTGATCCTGGCCCGGGCGGTGCAGGGTTTCGGGGCGGCAACGCTGATGGTGGTGCCGCGCGCGGTGATCCGTGACGTCGCCACCGGACCGGCCGCGGCCAAGATGATGGCGGCAATCATGATCGTCATCTCGATCTCGCCCATGCTGGCGCCGCTGACCGGTTCGCTGGTCATGGCCTGGGGCGGGTGGCGCGAGATCTTCGGGGTGCTGGGTGCGGCGGCGTTGCTGAGCCTGTTCCTGATCCTTGCCGTGCTGCCCGAGACGTCGGAGCCGCAGAACCGGCAACCGGTCCGGATCGCGCAGATGATGGCAGGCGCGCGGCGATTGCTGACTGATCGCCGCTTCATGGGGCTGACCATGATCGGCGGTTTCGGCATGGCCAGCTTCTTCGTGTTCCTGTCCACGGCGAGCTTTGTCTACAAGCATCAATACGGGCTGAGCCCGACCGGCTTCTCCATCGCCTTCGCGATCAATGCCATCGGTTTCTTCAGCGCCTCGCAATTCGCGGGACGTCTGGCCGAGCAATTCGGGATGGAGCGGGTTATCTCGCTGGCGATCACCGGATTCTCCGGGCTGACGCTGATGCTGACGGCACTGGTCTGGTCGGGGGCGGATGCGCTGCCGCTGGTGGTGGCGGGGCTGCTGGTGGCGAATGCCTGCCTCGGGCTGGTCATTCCGACCACGATGGTCATGGCACTGGATCCACATCCGGATATCGCGGGGTTGGCCTCTTCGCTTGGCGGCACGATCCAGATGCTGACCGGGGGGCTGATGATCGCGGTCACGGGGCCGTTCATGGATAACACATCCGCGACAATGGTTGCCGGGATCGCGCTTTGCGCCCTGCTGGCATGGTGCGCGGCGGCGGCTTCGCTGCCCCGTCTGCGCCTTGGCCGCATGGTCTGAGCCAGCATATCCTGCCGGTCATGGCGTGGCCCGGCCGCGATTTTTGCCGCGGCCGGGAAGCCGGGGGCCGGGATGTTGGCATCGTCACCGGCAAGAACCCGCTCCGCGATCGGCAAGTCTGTGCGTTGCCCGAAAAGTGTTAGCGAAAACAAGATTGTCTGTGCCGGCCTGCATGATATGCAGCCCGCAATCATGACAGGAGCATTTGATGATGATGACCGATACGGTGCGCCGCATTCTTGCCAATTACGAAGGAGAGACGCCGGGTGTTAAGGCGCAGCTTGCGCGTATGCTGATGACGGGCAAGCTGGCCGGTACCGGGAAGATGATCATCCTGCCGGTCGACCAGGGCTTCGAGCATGGGCCAGCACGTTCATTCGCGCCCAATCCGGCGGGATATGACCCGCATTACCATTACCAGCTTGCCATCGATGCGGGGCTGAACGCCTTCGCGGCACCCCTTGGCATGATCGAGGCCGGGGCCGACAGTTTCGCGGGCCAGATCCCCACGATCCTCAAGGTGAACAGCGCCAACAGCCTGATGTCGGGAACGGCGGGCAAGAACCAGGCACTGACCGCCAGCGTCGATGACGCGCTGCGGTTGGGCTGCTCTGCCATAGGCTTCACGATCTATCCGGGCTCGGACATGGCGCTGGACATGTTCGAGGAGATCAAGGAGATGCGCCGCGAAGCCGCCGCCAAGGGTGTTGCCACGGTGATCTGGTCCTATCCGCGCGGCGAGGCGATCTCGAAGGATGGCGAAACGGCCATCGACATCGCCGCCTATGCCGCACAGATGGCGGCGCTGCTGGGTGCGCATATCATCAAGATCAAGCTGTCGACCGATCACCTGGAACTCGGCGAGGCCAAGAAGGTCTATGAGGCGCAGAAGATCGATATCTCGACCCAGGCCAAGCGGGTGGAGCATTGCATGCAATCGGCATTCGCCGGGCGCCGGATCGTGGTGTTCTCGGGCGGTGCGGCGAAGGGCGCGGATGCGGTCTATGACGATGCGCGGGCGATCCGCGATGGCGGCGGCAACGGCTCGATCATCGGGCGCAACAGCTTCCAGCGGTCGCGCGAGGACGCGCTGGATATGCTGCAGAAGCTCGTCGATATCTACAAGGGTGCCTGACCGGTAGCCCGGCGGACGCGCCGCCCTGCCGGGCGCGATGCGATTTGCGCCTGACGGCGCGGGAAGAGGGGGCGCTCGCGCCCCCTCTTGCACCTGCGGTGCAATTCACCCCCGAAGGTATTTGGACAAAGAAGAAACAACCTGTCCGCGTCAGCTCCGCAACCCGGTTTCTTCCAGAAGGCCCTTGCGCTTGGCCTCGTAGTAATAGCCCCGCGCATACCACATGACCGCCTTGTCATGATTGCCATTGGCGACCAGATAGGCGCCGCGCAGGTATTTCACCCCGTATTTCAGGTTGGTATCGGCGTCGAGCAAGCCGCTGGCGGGGCCGCGATAGCCCATTGTCCGGGCCGTTTGCGGCAGGATCTGCATCAGCCCGTAATAGGGGCCGTTGCGCGCGCCGGGCCTATGGGTGGATTCACGGATAACGATGCGCTGAACCAGAGAAGCGGGGACGCCGTAATGCGCCGCCCAGTAATTGATGCGCGAGCGCAGATAAGGTGTCTCGTTGGGATGAAGGCCAGATTCGTCGCCTTTCCCTCGCGGTTCACGCGATTTCCGGCCGCAGGCTGCCAGCGCGAGACCGCCAAGCAGCAATCCGCGGCGCGCGATTCCTCCGCCCGGAGCCCTCCGGGCAGGGGGCATGGGCGACGCCCAGTCAGACATGGATTGCCCCGTCGCCACAGGCAAGGGCAGCCTCGCGCACGGCCTCGGAGGTGGTCGGGTGAGCATGGCAGGTCAGCGCCAGATCCTCGGCGGAAGCGCCGAATTCCATGGCCACGCAGACCTCGTGGATCATCTCTCCGGCATTGGGGCCGATGATGTGACAGCCGAGGATACGGTCGGTCTCGGCATCGGCGATCAGCTTGACGAAACCATCCGGCTGCATCATCGCCTTGGCGCGGGCATTGCCCATGAAGGGGAACTTTCCGATCCTGATCTTGCGGCCGTTTTCCTTCGCGGCCTCTTCGGTCAGGCCGACATTCGCCACCTCGGGGGTGGTGTAGATCACGCCGGGGATGACGTCGTAATTCACATGCCCATGTTTGCCGGCGATGATTTCGGCCACCGCCATGCCCTCATCCTCGGCCTTGTGCGCCAGCATCGGGCCGGGAACGCAATCGCCGATGGCATAAATCCCGGGCACATTCGTGGCCCAATGCCCATCGATCTTGACGAAGCCGCGATCGGTCATCCCGACACCGATCTTGTCCAGCCCCAGCCCCTCGACCTGCGGGCGGCGGCCGGTGGCGACCAGCACGCAATCGGCCTCCAGCACATGTTCGCTGTCGTCCTTTTTCAGCGCATAGGTGAGTTTCGCCTTGCCCTTGGCGACCTCTGCCCCCATGACCGCCGCGCCGAGGACGAATTTGAGGCCCTGCCTGGTCAGGGTTTTCTGAAGCTGTTTCTGCACCTCGCCATCCATGCCTGGGGTAATGACGTCAAGATATTCGACCACCGTCACCTCGGTGCCGAGGCGGGCATAGACCGAGCCGAGTTCCAGCCCGATGACACCGGCGCCGATCACCACCATGGATTTCGGGATCTTCGGCAGCGACAGCGCACCGGTCGAGTCGACCAACACGCCGGCATCGTTATCGACCTCCACCCCCTTCAGCGCAGAGGGGACCGAGCCGGTCGCGATGACGATATTCTTGGCCTCGTGCAGGGTGTCGCCGATTCTGACCTTGCCGGGACCCTCGATGCTGGCCCAACCCTTCAGCCAGTCGATCTTGTTTTTCTTGAACAGGAACTCGATGCCCTTGGTATTGCCGCCCACCGTTTCGGCCTTGTAGCCTTGCATCTTGGTCCAGTCGGTTTTGATCTTGCCGCCGATCAGGCCCATGCGGTCGAAATTCTCATGGGCCTCATGCAGCATGTGGCTGGCATGCAGGAGTGCCTTGGACGGGATGCAGCCGACATTCAGGCAGGTTCCGCCAAGCGTCTCGCGCCCTTCGACGCAGGCGACCTTGAGGCCCAGCTGGGCGGCACGGATCGCGCAGACATAACCGCCGGGACCGGCGCCGATCACGATCAGATCATAGGTGGACATTACACACTCCTTCTGTCCTTCGGGCCATGCGGCCTATCGACCGCTGTTGTATCGTTTTTCCGCGCCGCATCAGAACAGCGCCGCCAGTATCATCAGCATCGTGGCCGCGAAGCCGACCGCCCAGATGGCCGAGCGCCACGGCACCCAGCCCAGCAGATAGGCGGGCACATAGAGGATCCGGGCAAGCAGGTAGATCCACGCGCAAATGGCAGTCGGGGCCGAACTTTGCTGGCCCGTCACCACCACGACCACTGCAAGGGTGAACAGGATCAACCCTTCGAAGTGATTGTTCAGCGCCCGGTGCAGCCGGCCCGCCCGGCCTGTCAGGGCGGGGACGTCATCGCGAGGGCCCAACGCGGCTTCGGGGCCGATCTGCCGGTTCGCGGCGATCGAGAAACCCGCGAATTGCAGGCCCTGCAATAGCCCGGCCAGCGCCAATGCCGTCAACTCCGCGCCCATGTCATGCCGTTTCGACGAAGTGAAAGCTGGTGCCGGTCACACCTGCCTGAGAGTTGAACACGCCCGCCGCGCCGTCCAGGTAAGCCTTGGCCGCGCGGGCGTCGGTGACGTTGAATAGCGCCCATATATTTGTGCCGTCCTCGCGCCAGAGTTGCAGCAGCGACAGCCCGTTATTTCCGCGATCCTCGGCATCGGCATCAAAGGCGGATTTGAATGTGGCATAGTCGCCGATCCGGTAATGGGCGAGCATTTGCATGGATCATTCCCTCGTCAGTGCCGCACGGATCACGCGCCGGTCCGCATCGGTGATTTCGAACAGCCCGCGTCGGGCCAGCATCCCCCAGCTTCCACGCGTGAAGTCCAGTTGCTTGGTCAACTCGGCGAGCGGCGTTTCGGTTGCGTCGAGCCAGTCGATATCGCGGCGGAAACCCATTACTCCGCCATTCATCCTGATTTGATAGGGCTCTGCGTCCTTCACGCTGCCGATAGCTGTGAAGGCTTTCAGGATCTCGCCGCCGTTTGGCAGGGTTCGTGGCGAATAATAGATCAGCCAATCGCCCGGCGTCAGACGCAGAAGCGGGCCCAGCTTGCCATGACCCAGCACCGTGAAGCCGCCTTCGATGCTTTCAAGGGCGTGGTCACGGCTGACGACACCAATCCAGTTGCGGGTCTCCGCCTGCGCCGGTCCGGGCTGGCCTGCGGCTGTGGTGAGACTGGATTGCGTCTTGGCGGACATGAATACCTCATTGGCGGGGCGGGGTGCGAGCCCCGTCCCGGCAGGTCTTTGGCTTACAGATCCATTAACAGGCGGCGCGGATCCTCCAGCGCCTCCTTGACGCGGACAAGGAAGGTCACGGCGCCCTTGCCGTCGACGATGCGGTGGTCATAGGACAGCGCCAGATACATCATCGGGCGGATGACGATCTCGCCGCCGACCACCATGGGACGTTCCTGGATCTTATGCATGCCCAGAATGCCCGATTGCGGCGGATTCAGGATCGGCGAGGACATCAGCGAGCCGTAAACCCCGCCATTCGAGATGGTGAAGGTGCCGCCCTGCATCTCGGCCATGTTCAGCTTGCCGTCGCGGCCCTTGGCGCCAAGCTCGCCGATCTCCTTCTCGATCTCGGCAAAGCTCTTGCGGTCGGCATCGCGGACGACGGGCACGACGAGGCCCGAAGGGGTGCCGACGGCCACGCCCATATTGACATAGTTCTTGTAGACCACATCGGTGCCGTCGATCTCGGCATTGACTTCGGGCACTTCCTTCAGCGCATGGCAGCAGGCCTTGGCGAAGAAGGACATGAAGCCCAGCTTGACCTTGTGCTTCTTTTCGAAGGCGTCCTTGTATTCGTTGCGAAGCTGCATGATGGCGGACATGTCGGCTTCATTATAGGTCGTCAGCATCGCCGCGGTGTTCTGGGCGTCCTTCAGGCGGCGGGCGATGGTCTGGCGCAACCGGGTCATCTTGACCCGTTCCTCGCGCGCGGCGTCCTGTGCGGGGGAAGGCGCGCGCGCGGCGGCGGGCACGGTTTTCGGCGCGGCGGCGCCGGCCACATCCTCCTTCATGATCCGACCATCGCGGCCCGAACCCTGCACCTGATCGCGGCTGATGCCCTTTTCCGCCATCGCCTTCTTGGCGGCGGGCGCATCCTCGACATCCTTGCCGGTGGCCGGGGCGCTGGTCGTGGCGCTGCCTTGCTGGGTCGCCGGGGCGGGGCTGGCTGTCGCGTTGCCTGCGGCGCCCTCGGAGATCACCGCCAGTTTCGCCTTGGCATCCACGGTGGAACCTTCCGGTGCGAGGATCTCGGCCAATACACCGGCAGCGGGGGCGGGCACCTCGACAGAAACCTTGTCGGTTTCCAGCTCGCACAGCATCTCGTCGGCGGCGACACTGTCGCCCACCTGCTTGAACCAGGTGGCGACGGTCGCTTCGGTGACGCTTTCGCCGAGCGCCGGAACCATCACGTCGACCGAGGCGCCACTCTTGGCCGGAGCGGGGGACGGAGCAGGGTCGGCCTTGCCGTCTGCCGCCTGCGCTTTGGGTGCCTCTGGTTTCGCCGCAACCTCGGATGCACCCTCTGCGATTTGCGCCAGCAGGGCGGCGGGGCCGACGGTCTCGCCTTCGGCTGCCACGATCTCGGCCAGGACGCCGGCGGCGGGGCTGGGAACCTCGACGGTCACCTTGTCGGTTTCCAGTTCGCACAGCATTTCATCGACGGCAACCGTATCGCCGGGTTTCTTGAACCAGGTGGCGATGGTCGCCTCGGTGACGGATTCGCCCAGTGCGGGGACACGAACTTCGGTGGTCATCGGATCATCCTTCGATAGTGAGCGCTTCGTTCACCAGCGCTTCTTGTTCAGACTTGTGACGCGAGGCGAGGCCGGTCGCGGGCGAGGCGGCGGCATTGCGCCCGACATAGCGGGCACGGCTGTGCCTGGCTCCCAAACGCTCCAGCACCCATTCGATATAGGGCTCGACAAAGGACCAGCCGCCCTGGTTCTTGGGCTCTTCCTGGCACCAGACGATTTCGGCCTGCTTGAAGCGCCCCAGTTCCTTGACCATCGCCTGCGCGGGGAAGGGATAGAACTGCTCCAGCCGCATCAGGTAGACATCGGTGATGCCCGCCTCGTCACGAGCCTTGAGCAGGTCGTAATAGACCTTGCCCGAGCAGATCACGACGCGGCGGATCTTGTCGTCAGCGTCCAGCTTGGTTTCGGAGTTCCCCCGCTCGGCATCGTCCCACAACACGCGGTGGAAGGTCGAGCCGGTCTGGAACTCCTCGGCCTTGCTGACCGCCAGCGGGTGGCGCAGCAGCGATTTCGGGGTCATCAGGACCAGCGGCTTGCGGAAACCGCGATGGATCTGGCGGCGCAGGATGTGGAAGTAATTCGCCGGAGTCGTGCAATTGGCGACGATCCAGTTGTCCTCGGCGCACATCTGCAGGAAACGCTCCAGCCGGGCCGAGCTGTGCTCGGGGCCCTGACCCTCGAAACCGTGGGGCAGCAGCATGACCAGCCCGGACATGCGCAGCCACTTCTTTTCGCCCGAGGAAATGAACTGATCGAACATGATCTGGGCGCCATTGGCAAAGTCGCCGAATTGCGCCTCCCACATGACCAGCGCGTTCGGTTCGGCCAGTGAATAGCCGTATTCGAAGCCCAGCACCGCATATTCCGACAGCATCGAGTCGATGACCTCGTAACGGGCCTGGTCCTTCGAAATGTGGTTCAGCGGATAATAACGCTCTTCGCTTTTCTGGTCTATGATCGCCGAATGACGCTGGCTGAAAGTGCCGCGCGCACTGTCCTGCCCGGCCAGCCGCACGCCATGCCCCTCGGCCAGCAGCGAGCCGAAAGCCAGGGCCTCGCCCGTCGCCCAATCGAAACCTTCCCCGGTTTCGAACATCTTCTTCTTGGCCTCCAGCAGCCGGCCCACGGTCTTGTGCAGGCTCACCCCGTCGGGAACCGTGGTCAGCGCGCGGCCAATCTGTGTCATCGCTTCGGGAGCGATGCCGGTTTCGCCAGGGACATATTCCGCACCCTCGCGTTCGATACCGGACCACTTGCCATCAAGCCAGTCGGCCTTGTTCGGCTTGTAATTCTTGCCGATCTCGAACTCTTCGTTCAGATGCGCCTGGAAGCTGGCCTTCATATCCTCGATCTCGCCCTCGGGGATCAGCCCGTCGGCGACCAGCCTGTCGGTGTAAAGCTGCAGCGTCGTCTTGTGCGACTTGATCTTGGTATACATGGCCGGGTTGGTAAACATCGGCTCGTCGCCTTCGTTGTGGCCGAAGCGGCGATAGCAGATGATGTCGAGGACCACATCCTTGTGGAATTTCTGCCGGAATTCGGTTGCCACGCGGGCGGCATGCACGACCGCCTCGGGGTCGTCGCCATTGACGTGGAAGATTGGCGCCTCGACCATCATCGCGATATCGGTCGGATAGGGCGATGTACGGCTGAAATGCGGCGCGGTCGTGAAACCGATCTGGTTGTTCACGACGATATGCATCGTACCGCCCGTGCGGTGCCCGCGAATACCCGAAAGCTGCAGGCATTCCGCGACGACGCCCTGACCGGCAAAGGCTGCATCGCCATGCAGCAGGATCGGCAGCACCGCCGTCCGGTCGGGGCTGTCCTTCAACTGGTCGCCCTTGGCGCGGGCCTTGCCCAGCACGACCGGGTTCACCGCCTCCAGATGGCTGGGATTGGCAGTCAGCGACAGGTGGACCGTGTTGCCATCGAACTCGCGGTCCGAGGAGGCGCCCAAATGGTACTTCACGTCGCCCGAACCATCCACGTCCTCGGGCTTGAAGCTGCCGCCCTGGAATTCGTGGAAGATCGCGCGATAGGGCTTTGACATGACGTTGGCCAGCACCGACAGGCGGCCGCGGTGAGGCATGCCGATGACGATCTCTTTCACGCCAAGCGCTCCGCCGCGCTTGATGATCTGCTCCATCGCGGGGATCAGCGCTTCACCACCGTCGAGACCGAAACGCTTGGTGCCCATATATTTTACATGCAGGAACTTCTCGAAGCCCTCGGCCTCGACCAGCTTGTTGAGGATGGCGCGGCGGCCATTCTTGGTGAACTGGATCTCCTTGCCGTAACCCTCGATCCGCTCCTTCAGCCAGGCGGCTTCCTCGGGATTGGAGATATGCATGTATTGCAGCGCGAAAGTGCCGCAATAGGTTCGCTTCATCAATTCGGCGATCTGCCGGATCGTGGCAATTTCGAGCCCGAGCACATTGTCGATGAAGATCGGACGGTCCAGGTCATCGGGGCCGAAGCCATAGGTGGCGGCTTTCAATTCGCCATGATCGGGAACACTGCGCAGCCCGAGCGGGTCCAGATCGGCATGCAGATGGCCGCGAATCCTATAGGCGCGGATCAGCATCAGGGCGCGGATCGAATCCAGCACCGCCTGACGCATCTGGCCCTCGGTCAGGTCGATGCCCTTCTCGCTGGCCTTGGCGGCGATCTTCTTCATCGCGGCGTCTGCCTCGGCCTTCGGGGCCATCGGCCATTCGCCCGTCAAGGCGGCGGTGTTGTCGTCGCTCGGCATTGGCGGCCAGTCGCTGCGCGCCCATGACGGCCCCCGGGCCTCGCGCAGCGCATCCCCGTCGGCATCGCCGAGGGTGCGGAAGAAGGCATCCCAGGCCTGATCGACGGCGGCCGGATCCTTGGCCCATTGACCGTAAAGCTGTTCGACATAGGCCGCGTTATGGCCCTGGAGAAACGAGGAATCGTGGAAATCAGAGTTGTTTGGCTGGTCGTTCATGGCTCATCCCCGGTTCAGGGCAGAAGAAAAGGTTGTCAGGCACAGTAGATATCGATCATGGCGGCGCCGGGATCGGTATAGGGATCGATGCGGGGCACATGTTCGATGCGGGCGACCCTGCGGCTTTCGAGGCCGCAAAGCGCCCGCGCCGCGCCCTGATCGGCGGAGGCCGGGGCGCGGGCAGGATGGTAGATCAGCCGCCAGCCGTAATCGCGACGGGCAACGGTGCGGACTGAATCGGCTGGAAGAGAACTGGCTCTGTGCAGGTCGGTCCGGGCAGGGATACCCCCGGGCAAAACGAGATCCGTGGGCTTGCCGCCACAGGCGGTCAGTGTCAGCAGCGCGGCGAATGACAGCGGAGCAATGGAACGGGAATGCCACGCCGGACGCATTCCTGCGGGTTTTGCTTGTCGGGCCTCTGGTCCCTGTTCGTCCACGTCATGCCTCGCGCGGTGGTTGTCCCGTGCCCCCATACTCAGATGGGGGGCACGGGCTGTCAATTCATCAGCTTTTGATGGCCTTCAGAACGGCCTCGCCCAGACCCGCGGGGCTGTCGGCGACGACGATCCCGGCGCGTTTCATGGCCTCGATCTTGGATTCGGCATCACCCTTGCCGCCCGAGACAATCGCGCCGGCATGCCCCATGCGGCGGCCCGGAGGCGCGGTGCGGCCGGCGATGAAACCGGCGGTGGGCTTCCATTTGCCCTTCTTCTTCTGTTCGGCCAGGAATTCGGCGGCCTCTTCCTCGGCGCTGCCGCCGATCTCGCCGATCATGATGATCGATTCGGTCTCGTCATCGTCGAGGAACATCTGCAGCACGTCGATATGCTCCATCCCCTTGATCGGATCGCCCCCGATACCCACGGCGCTGGACTGGCCAAGGCCGACATCGGAGGTCTGCTTGACCGCCTCGTAGGTCAGCGTGCCCGAGCGGGAGACCACGCCGACCGAGCCACGCTTGAAGATGCTGCCGGGCATGATGCCGATCTTGCATTCGTCGGGCGTCATGATGCCGGGGCAGTTCGGCCCGATCAGTTTCGAGGCGCTGCCTTCGAGCGCGCGCTTGACCCGCATCATGTCGAGCACCGGAATACCCTCGGTGATCGCCACGATCAGCGGGATCCCGGCGTCGATCGCCTCAAGGATCGAATCGGCGGCGAAGGGGGGCGGCACATAGATGGCAGTAGCATTGGCGCCGGTTTTCGCGACGGCCTCATGGACGGAGTTGAAAACCGGCAGATCCAGATGCTCGGTCCCGCCCTTGCCGGGGGTCACGCCGCCGACCATCTGCGTGCCATAGGCGATCGCCTGCTCGGTATGGAAGGTGCCCTGGGAGCCGGTGATCCCCTGGCAGATGACTTTGGTGTTCTTGTCTACGAGAATGGCCATTATTTGGCGTCTCCGAATTTACGAGAGTTTCGTTGCGTTCGTGGGCAGAGGGTCACCCCTTCACCGCCTTCACGATCTTCTCGGCCCCGTCCTTGAGGTCATCTGCGGCGATCACGTTCAGACCGCTTTCGTTGATGATCTGCTTGCCCTTGTCGACATTGGTGCCCTCCAGGCGCACGACCAGCGGCACCTGCAGCCCCACCTCTTTCACGGCGGTCACGATACCCTCGGCGATGATGTCACAGCGCATGATACCGCCGAAGATGTTGACGAGGATGCCTTTGACGTTCTGGTCGGAGGTGATGATCTTGAACGCCTCGGTCACCTTTTCGGTGGTGGCGCCGCCGCCGACATCGAGGAAGTTGGCGGGCTCGGCCCCGAACAGCTTGATGATGTCCATCGTCGCCATCGCCAGGCCGGCGCCGTTCACCATGCAGCCGATCTCGCCATCCAGCGCGATATAGTTCAGGTCGAACTTCGATGCCGCCAGTTCCTTGGGGTCTTCCTCTGTCTCGTCGCGCAGCGCGATGATGTCCGACTGGCGATAGAGCGCGTTATTGTCGAAGCCCATCTTGGCGTCGAGGCATTTGAGGTTGCCGTCGGTGGTCACGATCAGCGGGTTGATCTCCAGCATCTCCATGTCCTTCTCGATGAACATGCGATACAGGTTGCGGATCAGCGCCACGCATTGCTTGACCTGCGCACCCTTCAGGCCGAGGGCGAAGGCCACGCGGCGGCCATGGAAATCCGACAGGCCCGAGGCGGGGTCGACGCTGAAGCTGACGATCTTGTCGGGGGTGCTTGCCGCCACCTCCTCGATATCCATGCCGCCCTCGGTCGAGGCGACGAAGCTGATGCGCGAGGTGCCGCGATCGACCAGCAGGGCGAGGTAAAGCTCACGCTCGATATCCGAGCCATCCTCGATATAGATGCGGTTGACCTGCTTACCTGCGGGGCCGGTCTGATGCGTGACCAGCGTGCGGCCCAGCATCTGGCGGGTCAGCTCCTCGGCCTCTGCGACGGATTTGGCCAGCCGCACGCCGCCCTTTTCGCCCGCCGCGGCTTCCTTGAACGAGCCCTTGCCGCGGCCGCCGGCATGGATCTGCGCCTTGACCACCCAAAGCGGGCCATCCAGTTCGCCCGCGGCGGATTTGGCTTCGTCAGCCTTCATCACCACGCGGCCGTCACTGACCGGCGCGCCGTATTGACGCAGCAGCGCCTTGGCCTGATATTCGTGAATGTTCATCGCGACCCCCTCGTCGGTTCAGCAGATTTATCCGAACTCTTGGCACAGCTTTGCACTGGTAGGGAACCGTTTTTCCGGGAAAATAGGTAAAATTGCACGCAATGGGAATTTTGTGATCACAGGCATTCTGCACGTGATCACAAAGCCTGAAAGATAGGCGATTCCCGCAGCGCTAACATCGAGCCACGGCAGGTCTCAGTTGAACAGGACCATGTATAGGCCCGCACGGCTGCCGAAGATTCCAGAGAATTCCCGCCATGAATCGCGGCTGACGGTCTTGCCCTTGCGGGCATGGGGCAGGGCGGCGGAGCCCTGAATCCAGCCAACCAGATCGACGGGCTGCGGATCGTCGAGCCAGTGCTTAAGATCGATTCCGTGCCCGGGCGCGAAACGCCAATAGGGAATCAGGCGCTCGCCTTCCAGAATCTGTTCCGCATCTTCCAGAACCGCCAGCCAAGCCTGGCCCGCCCCCTTGGGAATGTCGAAGCCGAGCGCTGCCTGCTGCCGGTCATTGGGGATCCATTCGCGGTCATTATCGGTCTCCTCCCCGGCGAGCTTCCAGAATTTACGATTGGCATCGATCATTGCCCGGATATGCTGGGCGGCCTCGCTGATCCTGGCCTTGTCGGGGCGGTTGCGCAGGGTCTGGATCACGACCGCGATCCGATCGATCATGGGGCCGAAATACTCGGCTTCACGCTTCATGCCCGGATCGGACTGCGCATCGGGGGAGGATGTCGAGAATTGCTCGCGCAGCGCCTCTGCCAGTTCGATATTCCGCGCCAGTGCCGGCTCGGGATCGAAGGCAAGGATCAGCGTGGTCGCCGCCTCGATCAGATGCGTGTAGGCGCGCAACCACTCGGTATCGGCGGAATCGAAGCGGATCTCGCCATCCACCCCTTCGGGGAGCGGCATCAGCGCCAGATCCAGCAGCCCCTCTGACGGGCCGCGCCGGCCATCGGCATCGACATCCAGCCACAGATCCGGAAGCCGCAGGACCAGGGCGGCGTCGCCCTCTGGCAGGGTTTCACGGGCCGATTGCATGGAGGCTGACAGATCGGCGGCGAGTCCGTTAACGAAATCCGCGCGCATCGGCTCGGGCGAGGGATTGCCGGGGAGCGAACTGCCCAGGATCGGGGCGGGTATGAGTGGTTCGGTCGCGCCGATACGCCAGCGTGCCTGATAGGCCTGCTCCACGCCGGACAGGAACCTTACCGCCGCCAGCGCCATGTCGCGGTCGGGTGAGGGCGCGGAGGATTCGAGACCCTCCATGGCGGCGCCCAGCCCCTTTTCGGCGATCAGGGTCGAGGTGGTCGTATCATCCGCCAGTGCGGGTGCTGCGCTGATCAGCATGGCGGCGAGGAACTTGCGCATCAAAAAGTCCTGCAAATGAAAAACGGCGCGCCGATGGTGGCGCGCCGTCGCGAAAATCACAAGGCAGGATTTCAGGCCAGGGAGCTGTCGATCCCCTTGCAGGCCTCGACAAGACCTTTCACCGCATCGACGGACTTGTCGAACATCGCCTGCTCGTCCTTGTCCAGCTTGATGTCGATGACTTTCTCGATGCCATTCGCGCCGATCACGGTGGGCACGCCGACATAAAGCCCCTTCAGCCCATAGGCGCCATCCACATGTGCCGCGCAGGGCAGGACACGCTTCTGGTCCTTCAGATAGGCCTCGGCCATCTCGATGGCGCTGGTCGCGGGAGCGTAGAAGGCGCTGCCGGTCTTCAGCAGCCCGACGATCTCGGCGCCGCCGTCGCGGGTGCGCTGCACTATGGCGTCCAGCTTCTCCTGCGTGGTCCAGCCCATCTTGACCAGGTCGGGCAGGGGAATGCCGGCGACGGTCGAATAGCGGGTCAGCGGAACCATGGTGTCGCCGTGACCGCCCAGCACGAAGGCCGACACGTCTTTCATCGAAACGCCGAATTCCAGCGACAGGAAATGCCGGAAGCGGGCCGAGTCCAGCACGCCCGCCATGCCGCAGACCTTGTTGCGGGGCAGGCCGCTGAACTGGCGCAGTGCCCAGACCATCGCGTCCAGCGGGTTGGTGATGCAGATGACGAAGGCGTCCGGGGCATGGGTCTTGATGCCCTCGCCGACCGCTTTCATGACCTTGAGATTGATGCCCAGCAGGTCATCACGGCTCATCCCCGGCTTGCGGGGGACACCCGCCGTCACGATGCAGACATCGGCGCCCGCGATGTCGGCATAATCATTGGTGCCCTTCAGGCTCGCGTCAAAGCCCTCGGCCGGGCCGGATTCGGCGATATCCAGCGCCTTGCCCTGGGGAGTCCCCTCGGCGATATCGAACAGAACGACGTCGCCCAGTTCCTTCATCGCAGCCAGATGTGCCAGCGTGCCGCCGATCTGCCCCGCACCGATCAGTGCGATTTTGGGTCGGGCCATGAGTAACCTCCGATATGGTGGGTGTTTGCAGCCGGGTGGTTAGAACGTTACCGCGCGAATCGCAAGTCCAAGCCGCAACCGTGCTTGACGGAAGGTTAAGCCCGGACTACCGCCCGACACGGTGAAACATCGTGGGAGAAGCGGATGCTGGAGCTTTCCACCGAAGGGTGGCTGCTGGCCATCCTTGCCTCGATGGCGGTCGGGTTGGCCAAGGGAGGGCTGGCCATGGTCGCGATCCTGGCGGTGCCGATCCTGTCGCTGGTGATGTCCCCGGTGCAGGCGGCGGGGCTCATGCTGCCGGTCTATATAGTTTCGGATCTCGGCGGGCTGCTGGCGTTCCGGCGCGATTTCGACCGGCGCGTGCTGAAGACCTCGCTGCCCGGAGCGGCTGTCGGAATCGGAATGGGATGGGCGACGGCGCATATCGTGCCGGACCGGGGCGTGACGCTGATCGTGGGACTGATCGGCCTCGTATTCGCGCTGAATGCCCTGATCCGCCCGGACCTGTCTGCCCGCGCGCGGCAGCCTTCGCCCCTGCGCGGCAGTTTCTGGGGCGCGCTCGCCGGCTACACCAGCTTTGTCAGCCATTCCGGCGCGCCGCCCTATCAGGTCTATGTGCAGCCGCTTCGCCTGCCCTCGGTGATCTTTGCGGGCACCACGACATGGTATTTCGCGGTGGTGAACTGGATCAAGCTGATCCCCTATGCCGCCCTCGGCCAGCTGTCGCCGGCGAACCTGAAAGTGGCGGCGGTCCTGACGCCGGTTGCGCTGGTTTCTGTCTGGGTTGGGCTGCGGCTGGTGAGAATTATTCCGCAAGCGCTGTTCTACAAGCTGATCACATGGGGGCTGCTGGCCGTATCCTCGCGGCTGGTCTGGCAGGCCCTCTCGGGTTGATGCCGCAGCGCAGCAATTTTCCCCTTGCCATTTCTGGCGCTTCAAGGCAGTTTCGCGCAAGAAAATTGCCCGGAGGATTTCATGGCCCGCCCCTACCGTTCCGTTCTCTATATCCCCACGGCCAACACGCGCGCGATGGAAAAGGCGCAGAACCTGGCCGCGGATGCGATCATTTTCGACATGGAGGACGCGGTCGTGCCTGACGAAAAGGCCGCCGCGCGGGAACATCTGACGGCGGCCCTGGCCAATGATTACGGGCGGCGCGCGCTGATCGTTCGGATCAATGCGCTGGCGACGGAATGGGGCGAGGATGACGCGCGACTCTGTGCAGGAGCTTTGGCGGGCAAGATCGACGCGATGCTGATTCCCAAGGTAGAGTGCGCCGCCGATCTGGACCGGGCGGCGGCACTGGTCCCCGATACCCCGCTCTGGGCCATGCTAGAAACGCCCCTGGGCATGCTGAACGCCGCCGAGATTGCTGCGCATCCCCGATTGGAAGGGATGGTCATGGGCACCAATGACCTGGCCAAGGAGCTGAACAGCCGCTTTCGCCCGGATCGCCTGCCGATGCAGGCGGGGCTGGGGCTGTGCCTGCTGGCAGCGAAGGCGCATGGCAAGCTGATCGTCGATGGCGTCTATAATGCCTTCAAGGATGATGACGGGTTGCGCGCCGAATGCGAGCAGGGCCGCGATATGGGTTTTGACGGCAAGACATTGATCCACCCGGCACAACTGGCCGTCACCAACGAGGTCTTCGCCCCGACCGAAGCCGAGGTCGAACTTGCGCGCCGCCAGATCGAGGCATTCGAGGCGGTTTCCGCCACCGGCAAGGGCGTGGCCGTGGTCGATGGGAAGATCGTCGAGAACCTGCATGTCGATACCGCCCGCAAGACGCTGGATCACGCCGAAGCGATTGCGGCCATGGCGGGATGATGGCAAAGTGAATGGGATTCACATCCAGCGAAAGGAAGCGAGATGCTGATCCTGATTCTTGGCGTGGCCCTGTGGTGGGGCGCGCATCTTTTCAAACGCCTGGCCCCCGGGCGCCGCGAGGCGATGGGCGATCGCGGCAAGGGCCTGATGGCTGGGCTGCTGCTCTTGTCGGTCATCCTGATGATCTGGGGCTACAGAATTTCGGATGGGCCATATTGGTGGGGGCGCAGCGGGGCCCTGGTCGGTATCAACAACCTGCTGGTATTGATCGCGTTCTACCTTTTCGCCGCGGCTGGTATGAAAACCCGTGTGACCGCTTACCTGCGCCATCCGCAACTGGTCGGTTTCTCGCTTTGGGCGGTGGCGCATCTGCTGGTCAATGGCGACCTGCCCTCCTTCATCCTGTTCGGCGGATTGCTGATCTGGGCGCTGGCCGAGATCGTCGTCATCAACCGCGACAGCGCATGGACGCCGCCGGCCGGCCCGTTCCCGGCCCGGAAGGAAGTCATGGCGATTGTCGGGGCCATCGTGGTCATGGCTGTCGTCGCAACCTTGCACGGTTGGGTCGGACCCCAGCCATATGGAGGCTGACATGAGTACGATCTACCGTCTGCTGACCGAAGACGACACCTCGGCCTTCTGTCACAAGGTCAGCGATGCGCTGGCAAAGGGCTGGCAGTTGCATGGCAGCCCTTCGATCTCCTTCGATTCCGCGCGCGGTGTGATGCGCTGCGCGCAGGCCGTCACCAAGGAGGTCGAGGCCGATTACCACCCCGAGATGAAACTGGGACAGCAATGACAAAGACCAATCCGGGCCGTTTTTTCGAAGATTATCGCATGGGTCAGGTGATCCGGCACGCGGTTCCCCGCACCGTTTCGGGCGGCGAGCGGGCGCTGTATCACGCACTCTATCCGGCGCGTCACGCTCTGGCCTCGTCGGATGAGTTCGCGCGGGCGTGCGGGCTGAAGGCCGCGCCGCTGGATGACCTGATCGCCTTCCATGTCGTCTTCGGCAAGACGGTCCCGGATATCAGCCTGAACGCCGTCGCCAATCTCGGCTATGCCGAGGGGCGCTGGCTCAGGCCGGTCTGGCCGGGGGATACGATCCGCTCGGAATCCGAGGTGATCGGGCTCAAGCAGAATTCGAACGGCAAGACCGGCGTGGTCTGGGTGCGCACGCGCGGCCTGAACCAGTCGGGCGAGGCGGTCATGGAATATGTCCGTTGGGTGATGGTGCGCAAGCGCGACCCCGAAGCCCCGGCACCCGAGACGGTCGTGCCAAAGCTTGCAGAGGTGGTGGATGCCGCCGGTCTTGTCATTCCGGAAGGCTTGAATTTTTCCAAATACGACTTTGAACTTGCGGGTGAAAGCCACCGGTGGGGTGATTACGCGATCGGCGAGAGGATCGACCATGTCGATGGCGTCACCATCGAGGAGGCCGAGCATATGCTGGCCACGCGCCTGTGGCAGAACACCGCCAAGGTCCATTTCGATGCCACCAATCGCGAGGATGGCAAGCGGCTGATCTATGGCGGGCATGTCATCAGCATGGCGCGCGCGCTCAGTTTCAACGGCTTGGCGAATGCGCAGATGGTGGCGGCACTGAACGCGGGCGCCCACGCCAATCCCTGCTTTTCCGGCGATACGGTGCGGGCATGGTCAGAGGTGCTGGACAAGGCAGAAACCGCCGCGCCGGGCGTGGGAGCGATCCGCTTGCGGCTGGTCGCCACGAAAGGCGACAGCGGCGCTTTCGTGCTGAAGGGCGAGGACGGCAAATATGCGCCGGAGGTGCTGCTTGATCTGGATTGCTGGGCCTTGATGCCGGTCTGAAACCTGCGGTCGATCCAGCGCCTCCCTGTTCCGGGGGGCAGAACCCGACGAATTTTCTTGGTTTGCCGTTTCTTGTGATCACGCATGCGGTATGTGTGATCACAATTGGCGAAATCAGTTAAAATTGCGCCCAAGGACTGGCATAAGCTGGTGACAGATGGCAAGAATGCCGCCAGACACACCGCCAAACGCCAGCCCGAGCGGCCAGCCAAGCGCCTGCGACGGGATCAGTTCGAACCGATAGAGGAGGCCCGTATCATGGCCGATGTGAACCGGGGTAACCGGCCGCTATCTCCCCACCTTCAGGTTTACAAGCTGCCGGTCGCGGCAGTCACGTCGATCCTGACCCGGGTGACCGGCCATGCACTGATTGCCGGCATTCTTTTGCTGGTCTGGTGGCTGGTTGCCGCGGTCAGCGGGCCGGATGCCTTTGCCGCCGCCGATTGGGTGGTGCGGTCCTGGCTGGGCTTTCTGATCCTGACCGGTTCGGTCTGGGCGCTGTGGTATCACCTGCTGGCGGGCATTCGCCACCTGTTCTACGACGCCGGCCACATGCTCGAGATCGAAGAGGCGAGGAAAGCTTCCTGGGCGATCATTATCGGCTCGGTGGTGATGACCCTGCTGACCCTGATCCTGTTCTTCATTTTCTGAGGCGAGGGAAAAGATGCGTTACATAACCCCCCGCAAAGCCGCCACCGGCCTGGGCTCTGCCCGTTCCGGAACCTCCGATCACTGGGCCATGACCGTCAGCGCATGGGCGCTGCTGATCCTGACCCCTTTCTTCATGATCACCGTCGGCTGCGCCATCGGCCTGCCGCGGGAAGCGCTGATCGCCCATTTCGGGCGCCCGTGGCCGGGGATCGTCACCGCGCTGTTCGTGATCGTGGGCATGGTCCATTTCATGAAGGGCACCCGGATCATGATCGACGATTACTTCCAGCACAGTGCGCGCAAGGCCGCGATCATCGTCTCGGTGATCTTTGGCTGGGCCGTTATCGCGGCGGCGGTCTTCGCTTTGGCGAAGATGGCACTTTTCACCATTGCGATCTGAGGGCATCATGGCTGCATACGAAACCCAAACGCATGAATATGATGTGGTCGTGGTGGGTGCGG
Source organism: Paracoccus alkanivorans (assembly GCF_003697785.1). GTDB lineage: Bacteria > Pseudomonadota > Alphaproteobacteria > Rhodobacterales > Rhodobacteraceae > Paracoccus > Paracoccus alkanivorans. The sequence goes on from NZ_QOKZ01000009.1 coordinate 64,581, forward strand.
GCGGCGCCGGTCTGCGCGCTACCCTCGGCATGGCCGAACAGGGACTGCGCACGGCATGCGTGACCAAGGTCTTCCCGACCCGCTCGCATACGGTGGCCGCGCAGGGTGGTATCGCCGCCTCGCTGTCCAACATGGGCCCCGACAACTGGCAGTGGCACATGTATGACACGGTCAAGGGGTCGGACTGGCTGGGCGATACCGACGCGATGGAATACCTGGCGCGCGAGGCGCCCAAGGCCGTTTACGAACTGGATCATTACGGCGTGCCGTTTTCGCGCACCGAAGAGGGCAAGATCTACCAGCGCCCCTTCGGCGGCCACACCACGGAATTCGGCGAGGGTCCCCCTGTGCAGCGCACCTGCGCTGCCGCCGACCGGACCGGTCACGCGATTCTGCACACGCTCTACGGCCAATCGCTCAAGAACAACGCGGAATTCTTCATCGAATATTTCGCGCTGGATCTGATCATCACAGACGGGCGCTGCACCGGCGTGGTCTGCTGGCGGCTGGACGATGGCACGATCCATGTCTTCAACGCCAAGATGGTGGTGCTGGCCACCGGCGGTTATGGCCGGGCCTATTTCAGCGCCACCAGCGCCCATACATGCACCGGCGATGGCGGTGGCATGGTGGCACGCGCGGGGCTGCCGCTGCAGGACATGGAATTCGTCCAGTTCCACCCTACGGGCATCTATGGCTCGGGCTGCCTGATCACCGAGGGCGCGCGGGGAGAGGGTGGCTACCTGACCAATTCCGAGGGCGAGCGCTTCATGGAACGCTATGCTCCGACCTACAAGGATCTGGCCAGCCGCGACGTGGTCAGCCGCTGCATGACCATGGAGATCCGCGAGGGCCGTGGCGTGGGCGAGCACAAGGACCATATCTTTCTGAACCTGATGCATCTGCCGCCCGAAACACTGGCTGAACGTCTGCCGGGGATCAGCGAATCGGCCAAGATCTTTGCCGGGGTCGATGTGACCCGCGCGCCGATCCCGGTGCTGCCGACGGTGCATTACAACATGGGCGGCATCCCCACGAATTACTGGGGCGAGGTGCTGAACCCGACCGGGGATGATCCAGATGCCATATTCCCTGGCCTGATGGCGGTAGGAGAGGCGGGCTGCGCCAGTGTCCACGGTGCCAACCGCCTTGGCTCGAACAGCCTGATCGACCTGGTGGTCTTTGGCCGCGCTGCCGCGATCCGGGCGGGACAGGTGGTGGATCGTGAATCCGCCATCCCCTCGACCAACCCGGAACAGGTGGACAAGGCGCTTGACCGCTTTGACCGTATCCGCAACGCCAGCGGGGGCACGCCGACCGCCGCACTGCGCGACGAGATGCAGCGGACCATGCAGGCCGATGCCGCCGTGTTCCGCACCGACAAGACGCTCGCCGAGGGCGTCGAGAAGATGGAGGCCATCGCCGCCAAGCTGGACGATCTGCATGTCACCGACCGTGGCCTGATCTGGAATACCGACCTGATGGAAACGCTGGAACTGACGAATCTCATGCCCAACGCGCTGGCGACCATCACCGCCGCCGAGGCGCGCAAGGAAAGCCGCGGTGCCCATGCGCATGAGGATTACCCCGAGCGGGATGATGCCAACTGGCGCAAGCATTCGCTTGCAAGGGTCGAGGGAAACAAGGTTAAACTGGATTATCGCCCCGTGCATCTGGAGCCGCTGACAAAGGCCGAGGATGGTGGGATCGACCTGAAGAAGATTGCTCCTAAGAAGAGGGTTTACTGATGCGTTTCATATCTTTCGCCGGAATTGGTGTCGTCGCGCTCGCGCTCGCGGGATGCGCGGTGACCACGCCCCAAACCGGCACGGTGCCGACAGCGCCCACGACGACACCCGCGACCCCCACCACGCTCGACGCCGCCTCGCGCCAGGTTGCGCGTAATGTCATCAATTCCGAGATGGAAAAGCGGCTGCCGGGGGCGAATGTCGCGCCCTATACCGATTGCGTGATGAGCAATGCCACCACGGCCGAGCTGATCGACATCGCCCAGGCCTCCCGCGCTGGAGTGGCGGGAACGGCTGACAGCGTGGCAAGCATCGTGTCACGGCCGGCGACCACGCAATGCATCTCGGGCGCCGCAGGCACGGCCTGATGCGGAAAGGGCATTGCGCATTCGGTTTGCTGTTGCTGCCGCTTCTGGCGGCATGTGGTCCGGTCCCTGTCGACCGGGCCGAGCGAAGCTGTCTGCGCGATGCCGAACTGGCCAGCCGTCCGCGCGGCGAGGTGGCCATCGGCGCGATCGGTGGTGGTGGCGGGGGAACCCGTGCCGCCGGCCGTGTCGAGCTCGAGATTTCTTCTGATTATATTCTCGGGCGGGATCCGTCGGATGTGTTCAACCGCTGCGTCCTGCGCAAATCCGGGCAGTTGCCGACCCGGGTTCTGGCGGATCAGCCCGGCTGGCGTGGATAGGCAAGATGGTTATGGGCCAGCTAAGCAAGCGAGCCTTAAAGGGCAAACGCCGCCTGATCGTGCAAATCGGTGCTCGGAAGGCCGGAAACATGTCGATCCAACGATCTTCCGAGCATGCCGCCACGATGCTGCCGGATGGGGAGGCGATGCCATTACTGAATGATGGCGAAACGAAATTTTCATGGCATTTCGATATCATGGATGCAACTCCTCCTGCACATGCGCAGGAAAGGAACCTGATCTTTCGCACGCAATCCTTGTCCAATCCCGATCACCGGCCCCAAGGCACTCTCTGAAAGGAGCAACCCATGGTCCAGTTCACCCTGCCAAAAAACAGTCAGATCCGCGTCGGCAAGACCTGGCCCAAGCCCGAAGGGGCCAAGAATGTCCGGAAATTCCAGATCTATCGATGGGATCCCGATACCGGGGAAAATCCGCGCTTGGACACCTATTTCGTCGATCTCGACAAATGCGGACCAATGGTTCTGGATGCCCTGATCAAGATCAAGAACGAGATCGATCCGACGCTGTCCTTCCGTCGCTCTTGCCGCGAAGGGATCTGCGGCTCCTGTGCGATGAATATCGGCGGCGGCAACCACCTGGCCTGTATCTATGGTATCGACGAGATCGAGGGCGACATCGCCATCTATCCGCTGCCGCATATGCCGGTGGTCAAGGACCTGATCCCCGACCTGACGCATTTCTATGCCCAGCATGCCAGCGTGAATCCCTATCTGATCACCAAATCCCCCACGCCGGGAAAAGAGTGGAAACAGTCGATCGAGGATCGCAAGAAACTGGACGGGCTGTATGAATGCATCCTCTGCGCGTCATGCTCGACCGCCTGTCCGAGTTATTGGTGGAACGGCGATCGTTACCTCGGCCCTGCCGCTTTGCTGCATGCCTATCGCTGGATCATCGATTCACGCGATGAGGCGACGGGGGAGCGGCTGGACGAGTTGGAGGATCCCTTCAAGCTGTATCGCTGCCACACGATCATGAACTGCACGAATACTTGCCCCAAGGGTCTGAACCCGGCGAAGGCGATTGCCTCGATCAAGCATATGATGGTCGATCGCATGGTCTGATTCGGGGAAAGGGGGCAGCCTGTCCCCATCCCCGTTCCGGGGACTCTCCCGAAGGTATTCTCACAAGGAAGAAGAGGGCGGATCTGCCCATTCGATTGGCTGATGGCCTTGAGCGGTCAGCCAATCATTGATCCGGCTGAAAGGACGGCTGCCAAAGAAACCCCGTCTCGCCGACAGGGGCGAGGGGTGGGCGGTGGCAATCGTCAGGTCCTGCTTTCGGGGAAGCCCGGCGGCGGCCTTTTGCGCATGGCCTCCCCAAAGCAGGAATGCGAGCGGGCCATGGCGCTGCGCCTCGGCGATGGCCTGCTGTGCGAGCTTGTGCCAGCCCCATTTGGCATGGGCGCCGGCAGAGCCGGCGGGGACGGAGAGCGACGTGTTCAACAGTAATACGCCCTGCCGGGCCCAATGCGACAGGTCGCCATTCGCGGGACTGGCGCCGATATCCTCGCGCATCTCGGCATAGATGTTCCGCAGCGACCGGGGCAGCGGGATGTCGGGTGCAACCGAAAAGGCCAGCCCATTGGCGTGGCCCTGCGTCGGGTAGGGGTCCTGGCCCAGGATCACGACGCGCAGCCTGTCCGGCGAGACGGCCTCCAGCGCGGCGAAAATCCGATCGGGACCGGGCAGCCAGCCACGTGTATCGAGCAACCGGTCCCGGATCACAGGCCAGTCCTGATCGAAGAAGGGCAAATGGGCCCAGGCCTCGGGAGGGGTCATGCTTCCGGTGGGCCGGTGACCTCGGCCAGATGGGTCAGCCGGGCCTTGGCCTTGCCACTGTCGATGGACTCGGCGGCTTGTGCTGCGCCTTCCCGCAGATCGCCGGCCCTGCCCATGATCACTAATGCTGCCGCGGCATTCAGCAGGACCGCATCGCGATAGGCCCCGGCCTGCCCATCCAGAAGCGCGCGGAAGGCGCGGGCGTTGTCCGCGGGCTCTCCTCCGATGATCGCCTCGAAAGGATGGCGGGGCAGCCCGGCATCCTCGGGAGTGACTGTGAATTCGCTGACCTCGCCATCCTTGAGCGCGGCGACATGGGTCTCGCCCGCAATGCTGATCTCGTCGGTGCCGTCACTGCCATGAACCAGCCATGCCGCGTCGGAACCCAGATCACGCAGCACTTCGGCCATGGGGCGGAGCCACTGGCTGCTGAACGCGCCGGTCAACTGGCGCCGCACCGAGGCCGGATTGGTCAGCGGCCCCAGCAGGTTGAAGACGGTGCGGGTGCCCAGTTCGGCGCGGGGCGGGCCGACATGGCGCATGGCCGGGTGATGCATCGGCGCCATCATGAAGCAGATACCGGCCCGGTCCAGCGCCTGCTGCGCCATCGCCGGGCCGCCCATCACATTGATCCCCATATGGGTCAGTGCGTCCGCCGCGCCGGATTTCGAGGACAGGTTGCGGTTGCCATGCTTGGCGACCGGCACGCCCGCGCCTGCGACGACGAAGGCCGTTGCGGTCGAGATGTTCAACGTGCCCTTGCCATCACCGCCGGTGCCGACGATATCCATCGCGCCATCGGGGGCCTGCACCCGGTTCATCCGCGCACGCATGGCACGGGCGGCGGCGGCGATTTCGTCCACGGTTTCGCCGCGCACGCGCAGCGCCATCAGCAGCCCGCCGATCTGGGCGGGAGTGGCGGCGCCGTCGAACAGGGCCGAAAAGGCGGCCTCGGCCTCGGGGCCGGTGAGCGGGCGGGTGGCGGCGATGCCGATCAGGGGGCGGATATCGGTCATGCGGCCTGCTTTCCCGGCCGGCAGCGGGCAAGGAAATTGCGGATCATCTCGTGCCCATGCTCGGATGCGATGGATTCGGGATGGAACTGCACGCCTTCGACCGGCAGGTCCGCGTGGATCAATCCCATGATCGTGCCGTCATCTGATCTGGCGGTGATACGCAGGCAGTTGGGCAGGCTCTCTGGCTCGATGGTCAGCGAATGATAGCGCGTCGCCTTCAGCGGCGAGGGTAGACCGGTGAATACCCCGCTGCCGTCATGGCTGATCGCATCGACCTTGCCGTGCAGGATGCGGCTTGCGCGCACCACCTTGCCGCCGAAGGCCTCGCCGATGGCCTGATGGCCAAGGCAGACGCCGAACAGGGGCAGTTCGCGCTCCGCTGCTGCCCGGATCAACTCGACGCAAATCCCGGCCTGTGCGGGGTCGCAAGGGCCAGGAGAGATCACGATGCCGTCAGGTTGCAGCGCCAGCGCCTCTTCGACGGAGAGAGCATCATTGCGTTTCACGACCACCTCTGCCCCGGCTTCGCCCAGATAATGCACGAGGTTCCAGGTGAAGCTGTCGTAATTGTCGATCAGAAGGATCATTGTCTTGCCTTGGTTCCGGGGCGGTTTCCCCCCGCATGCGGGTTCGCTATAGATGGGCCAAAGCGCGCCGGGGGGTCAAGCCCGGCCAGAGGGTGAAGAGGCGGATGGCACGGGGATTCTGGACAGGTTTGCTGCATGGCGCTGTAATCAGCGCCATCGGGCTGGGGGCATTGTCGTTATTGGCGCCGCTGCCGAAGGAAATCGGGGTTGCCGGGTCAGAGGATCGCATGGCTGGTGATGCGCCCGAATCGGTGCCGGAGGCGGAAACCGCGCGGGACGATCCGGGGCCCGATACCGGAGCGGGGACGGCACCGCAGGAGGTGAAGACCGGAACGGATAATACCGCGGCAACGGGTGCCACGGCAGAGTCAGTCATCGAAGAGGGCACGGCAGAGCCCGCCACGGCGGAGGACGAGGACCAGCCGCAGGCGACGGCGATAGACTTGCCCGTCGGTTCCGATTTCGGGCGCGGCGGCGATGCGTCGCCGCAATTGCCGGCGCCCTTGGCCTCTTCGCCATCGGAACGATCCGAACCCTCGGCGGTCAGCGCTCCGGCTTCTGAGCCGGCTCCGGTTGCAGTGACGGGTGCGGAGCTGCCTCCCGAGGCGGTGGTGCCCGGCAGCGAATTGTCGCAATCCGAAACACCCGAAACCGAGGAGGGGCTCGGTTTCGACCTGCCGTCATCGCAATCCGCACCGGCTGCACCGGAGGCGCCCGGCAAGGTTCGGGCCAGCGGGCAGGACAGCCTGCCCGCATCTACCCCGGTCGAGGCGATAGCCGCACAGCCGCCCGAGGAAGAGGTGCGACCGGCCAATTCGTCCGGTCCATCCGTTGCGGAAAGCGAACAGGAAACCACGGTGCCGGATCTGCCTTCCCCGGCGCTCGATCTGTCCACCCCGCCGGATCTGTCCGATCTGCGCGCATTGCAACGGGATTCAGATGCAGCCGGTCAACCCTAATATTGTCGCGACCTTCGCGCCCCCGGTGATGGAGGCGCGGCGCTGGCTGCGAGGCGTGGACTTTCCGCCCGATCGCCCGCTGATCAATGTCAGCCAGGCTGCCCCGGTCGAACCTCCGCCAGAGGGGCTGCGCCGCGCGATTGCCGAGGCGGCCCTGGAGCGGTCTGATGCACATCTTTACGGGCCAGTGCTGGGCAACCCCGATCTGCGCGAGGCGGTCGCGGCAGAGTTCTCCACTGCCTATGGCGGACGCGTCGATCCGGAGCAGGTGGCGATCACGCAGGGCTGCAACCAGGCCTTTTGCGCGGCGATCAGCACGCTTGCGAAGGCGGGGGACGAGGTCATTTTGCCGGTGCCATGGTATTTCAATCACAAGATGTGGCTGGACATGCAGGGCATCAAGGCGCGGCCACTGGCTTGCGGACAGGACATGCTGCCCGATCCCGGAGAGGCCGGAAAGCTGATCGGGCCGCGCAGCCGCGCCATCGTGCTGGTGACGCCGAACAACCCGTCGGGTGCGGAATATCCGGCGGAACTGGTCGCGGGTTTCTTCGAACTCGCGCAACGCCACGGGCTTGCCCTCATTCTCGACGAAACCTACCGCGATTTCGACAGCCGGACGGGGGCTCCGCATGACCTGCTGACCCGGCAAGGCTGGGAAGAGACGGTGATCCAGCTTTACTCCTTTTCCAAGGCCTACCGGCTGACCGGGCATCGGGTTGGGGCGCTGATCGCGTCCCGTGATCGGATGTCCGAGATCGAGAAATTCCTCGACACGGTGGCGATCTCGACCTCGCAACTGGGGCAGATCGGGGCGCTGTGGGGAATGCGGAACCTGCGCGGCTGGCTGGCCGGTGAGCGCGAGGAGATCCTCGCGCGCCGCGCCGCGACTGTCCGGGCGATCTCGGGGCTGCCGGGGTGGCGGTTGAAAACTGCCGGGGCTTATTTCGCTTGGGTCGAACATCCTTTCGGTCTTTCCTCCGCGAAACTGGCGCCGCGCATGGTGGCCGAAATAGGTGTGCTGGCCCTGCCCGGAACGATGTTCCTGCCGCAGGACGACCCTTTGGGGACCGGGCATTTCCGTATCGCCTTCGCCAATGTGGACGCTGCCGGGATTGCCGAACTTGCCGAAAGGCTTGGCAGTTTCGTCGGCTGAAGGCTTGTCGCGGCTGCACACCCGTCCTAAAGACGATCCCGACACGATCGAGAGGAAGCCCGTGGCATGAAGAACCTGCGCACCAAGGGGAAATCGACCATCGTCTGGATCCTGATGGGTCTTCTGGTCCTGGGGCTGGGTGGGTTCGGCGTGACCAGCTTTTCGGGAGGTTCGAGCGAGATCGGATCGGTCGGCGCGACGAAGGTCACCGCCGATGATTATGCCCGCGCGCTGCGCTCGGAACTGAGCGCCTATTCGCAGCAGGCGGGACAGCTATTCACCATGGCACAGGCCAGGGCGATCGGGCTGCCGCAGATGATCCAGGCACAGCTTTTCACCGCCGCCGCGCTGGAAGAGGAGACCCGCCGCATTGGTATCTCGGTCGGCGATCAGCGGGTTGCGCAGACGATCTCGAAGGCGCCGGCCTTTCAGGGCCCGAATGGGCAGTTCGACCGGAGCGCCTATTCCCAGATCCTGCGCCGCGAGGGGCTGAGCGAGGCCGATTTCGAAGAGCAGATTCGGACCGACGAGGCCCGGATGCTGCTGCAGCGCGCCGTAAGCGAGGGGGTCGTCGCGCCGGAAGCCATGGTCGATCAAACTGCGGGCTGGCTGCTTGAAACGCGTGATTTCAGTTGGCACGAGGTGAAGGCGGACGATCTCGAAACTCCTGTCTCGGATCCGGACGAGGAAACGTTGAAGGCCTGGCACGAGGCGAATGCCGACCGTTTCACCGCGCCGGAAAAGCGCAAGCTGAGCTATGTCTGGCTGACCCCGGAGATGCTATCGGACGAGGTCGATCTGGACGAAAATGCCCTGCGGGCGGCCTATGAAGAGCGTATCGACCAGTATCGCCAGCCCGAGCGGCGGATCGTCGGCAGGCTGGTCTTTCCTTCGATGGAAGAAGCCCAGGCCGCCAGGGAACGGCTGGATTCCGGCGATATAACCTTTGACGAACTAGTGGCCGAACGGGGCCTGACAGTGGACGACATTGATCTGGGCGAAGTCACACGCGAGGATCTGGGGCAGGCCGCCGACGCGGTTTTTGCGCTGGAGGCTCCGGGAATCGCCGGTCCGGCTCAGACCGATCTCGGTCCGGCGCTGATTTCGATGAACGCGATTCTGGAGGCGGTGGATATTCCCTTCGAGCAGGCGCGCGAGGATTTGCGTGCCGAGGCCGCGCTGGATCGGGCGAGCCGGATGATCGACGATCGGATGGGGGAATACGAGGATCTTCTGGCCAGTGGCGCGACACTTGAAGAAATGTCGGAAGAGACCCCGATGGAGTTGGGAAAGCTGGACTGGTCGTCGGACATGGAGCCCGGGGAAGGCAGTATCGCCGGTTATCCGGCCTTCCGCGAGCGAGCGGGCGAAATCAGCGAGAATGATTTCCCGCAGATCGAGCGGCTGGATGATGGCGGCATATTCGCGATACGGCTGGACGAGGTGGTTCCGCCCACGCTCCGGCCGTTCGACGAAATTCGCGATGAGGTTGCCGCGGACTGGCGGGCCGCGGAAGTCCATCGGCTCCTGCTTGCCCATGCCGAGGAGGATCGGGTGAACCTGATCTCGGCCGAAACTCCCGATCCCAATGCCGTGGATACGGAAGAGGATGAGGATACCAATGCCACGACCTCCCCTGCTGCGCAGGAGGAACCCGCTGACGGGACGGAGGAGACCGTCGCTGCCGTTGATCCGCATTTGCAGTGGAACACCGAGACGGGGCTGACGCGCGATGGCTGGATCGAGGCCCTGCCGCCCGCGCTCATTACCGAGGTTTTCGATATCGATGCCATGGGCGATATCGAGATCGTGGATGCCGATGACCGGGTTTTCCTGGTGCGGCTGGATGCGGTCCACGCGGCGGATCTTGACAGCGAGGATGCTGTGCAGGTGCAGGACAGGGTCCGGCAACGTCTGGCGCAGTCGCTGCAGGCGGATATCTTCGAGTATTATGCTCGCGCCGCGCAGAGCAAGGCCAAGGTCGAGGTCAACCAATCGGCCATCGATGCCATCAACGCCCAGGTTCAGTGATGGAACTTTCTCCGGATTTTGCCGAGTTCGAGGCGGGTTGGGCCGAAGGGCACAACCAGTTGGTGACGATCCGGCTGGCCGCCGATCTTGATACGCCCGTCAGCCTGATGCTGAAACTGACGGATGCCGCGCCGATGAGCTTCATGCTGGAATCGGTGACAGGCGGGGAGATCCGCGGCCGCTATCAGATCGTCGGGATGAAGCCGGATCTGGTCTGGGAATGCCGTGACGGCAAGGCCCGGATCAATCGTCATGCGCGGTTCTCGGATGAGTTTCAGTCCGATGATCGCCCGGTGCTGGACAGTCTGCGCGCGCTGATCGCCGAAAGCCGGATCGAGCGGATGCCCGAAGGAGTGCCGCCGATGGCGGCGGGGCTGTTCGGCTATCTGGGCTATGACATGATCCGGCTGGTCGAGCATCTGCCGGACGTGAATCCCGATCCGCTTGATCTGCCCGATGCCATGCTGATGCGGCCTTCGGTGGTGGCCGTTCTGGATGGGGTGAAGGGGGAGGTGACGCTCTGCGCTCCGGCCTGGCATGTTGCGGGGGAAAATGCCCGCGCCGCCTATGCCCGCGCCGCCGAGCGGGTGATGGATGCGCTGCGCGCGCTGGACCGTCAGCCCTCCGAGCCCCGCGCATTGGGACATGACGCGGCCATCGGCGAGCCGGTCTCGAATTTTGCCAAGCCGGACTATCTGGCGGCGGTCGAGCGGGCCAAGGAATATATCAGGGCAGGGGACATCTTTCAGGTCGTGCCCTCGCAGCGCTGGCGGATGGATTTCCCGTTGCCGCCTTTCGCGCTTTACCGCAGCCTGCGCCGCACCAATCCCTCGCCATTCATGTTCTTCCTGAACATGGGCGGTTTCCAGATCATCGGCGCCAGTCCCGAGATCCTCGTGCGATTGCGCGATGGCGAAGTTACGATCAGACCGATCGCCGGAACCCGGCCGCGCGGCGGTGACGAGGCCGAGGACCGGGCGCTGGAGGCCGATCTGCTGGCCGACCAGAAAGAGCTGGCCGAGCATCTGATGCTGCTGGACCTGGGCCGCAACGATGTGGGGCGGGTGGCAAAGACCGGCACGGTGCGCCCGACCGAGCAATTCGTGATCGAGCGCTACAGCCACGTCATGCATATCGTTTCGAACGTGGTGGGCGAGTTGCGCGATGGCGAGGATGCGCTCTCTGCCCTTCTGGCCGGGTTGCCTGCCGGGACCGTTTCCGGGGCGCCCAAGGTTCGCGCGATGGAGATCATCGACGAGCTGGAACCCGAAAAACGCGGTGTCTATGGCGGCGCAGTGGGCTATTTCGCCGCCAATGGCGAGATGGACATGTGCATCGCCCTGCGCACCGGATTGGTCAAGGACGGAGCCCTGTATATCCAGGCCGGTGGCGGTATCGTCTATGACAGCGATCCCGAGGCGGAATTCCAGGAGACCGTCAACAAGAGCCGCGCCCTGCAACGGGCCGCCGAAGGGGCGGCGCGTTTCGTGCGCGGGAATGGTTGAGCTCAAGGTCGGGTGAAGCCATGAGTCATTCCGGGGAATGAAAAAGGCGGCCACCCGGGCCGCCTTTTTCATGCGATGGACCTGTTGCGGCCAGCCATCAGTTGCTGACCGGTTCGTTTCCATTCCCGCTTTCGTCCCGGGCCAGTTCGGCGTCACCCGACAAAGCTGCCGTGCCGTCATTGGGTTCGATGACCCCCTCGGTCGAGGCGTTCGGATCCGTGGCTCGGTCGCGGAACACATATGCCGGTGCGACCTCGGCCTCTTCCTTGGTCAGATCGCTCGTGATCTCCTGTGCGTCGGCATTTACCGTCAGTTGCTCCCAGGGCACGGCAATCTGCTTTTCTCCGATTCCAAGGAAGCCGCCGACACCGATGACCGCCGCGATCATCTCGCCGGTTTCTCCATCCAGGATCAGGTCGTTGATACTTCCGATCGCAGAGCCATCCGGCGCCGTCACCATCGCATCGGTGATCCAGTCCAGGCGCAGCTCATTCGTGGCCTGCTCCTGCGCGATCTTGCCGCTTTCCGTGACCTCGGCCTTCAGCGCCTCTTTCGCGCCCGCGGCTGGCTCGCCATGGGCTTCCGCAGCCGGAACCATGGCGGGCGTTCCGGTCGCCGCGTCCTGCGCGAAGGCGGGGACACAAGCGAGGGGCAGCACAAAAGCGGCCGTCATGAAAAGCCTGCGCATTAAAGTCTCCTTTTCAGTATAGGTATCGCACCGGGATATTTGCGTGGTGCAACACCATGAACCAATGCGCCGGTTGGGGTCCGGGTTCCCGCATCGGGGATATCTTGACATATTGTTTACATTGCCCGGAGACGCGGTGGCAAAAAGACAACCCTGCTACGTCCGGGAGGCCGGATCTCAATCCTCGCCGCGATAGGGCTGCACATATTGCAGTGCCATGTCCCAGGGAAAGAAGATCCAGGTATCCTGGCTGACCTCGGTCACATAGGTCTGCACCATCGGCTTGCCCTGGGGCTTGGCATAGACGGTCGCGAAATGCGCCTTGGGGAACATCTCGCGGATCAGTTCAAGCGTGCGGCCGGAATCGACCAGATCGTCCACGACAAGAATCCCGTCGCCATCGCCCATCAGTTCCGGGTCGGGACGTTTCAGCACTTCCAACCCGCCCCGTTCCTGCTTGTGATAGGATTTGATGCTGATCGTGTCGATGGTGCGAATGTCCAGTTCCCGCGCGACAATCATTGCCGGAACCAGTCCACCGCGAGTCACGGCAACGACGGCACGCCAATCGGTCCCGTCCAGCCGCCACGCGAGGGCGCGTGCGTCGCGGTGCAATTGGTCCCAGCTTACGTGGAAACCCTTTTCATGGGGCAGGCGGTCCATTGTCACTCTCCTTGAATGCCGCAAATCCTGATCGGCTCCCATACGCAGCCGGTTTCATGCCGTATAATAGCTTTGCGCCGCGAAAGGCAAAGCCATCCGGTCGCGCAGGCCGCCAAAAACCCGCCATCAATGGCGCGCACGGCTCATGATCTTGGCGACGATGGGGGCAAGCGTGATGACGATGATGATCCGCAGCAGGTGATGACTGACCACATAAGCAAGGTCGGCACCCGCGATGATGGCGATCACGACCATTTCGGCCTGACCTCCGGGCAGAAAGGCCAGCATGGCGTCCAGCGCCGGTGCCAGACCCAGTTGCACGATGATCTCGAAGAAGACCAGGCTGATGCAGGCCAGGATGACCGCATGCACCAACCCCGCCGTCACGTCGATGCGCAGCTCCCGTCCGGTAATGCCGACATATTTCACGCCCACGGTGATGCCGATGAAGAATTGCGCCGCCTGAAGGATCTCGGCCGGGGGGCGGTGCTGGATGACGCCGGAAAGCGACAGGATCGCGGTCAGGATCATCGGCCCGAGGATCGAGGCGCCGAACAGTCCCAGCCTTTCCGCTATCTTCCAGCCGAAGAAACCCGAGGCGACCATCAGCAGGATCTCATAGGGGGCGGTATCGCGGATCGGGGCTCCGGGCGGCTGCGAGAGATCCACGCCCCAATAGGCATGCATGATCATCGGTGCGACGGTGACAAGCACCAGAACCCTGGTCGCATGGATCAGCGACAGGGCGCGGACATCGCCGCCCGCCTCTTCGCCGAAGACCAGCATGTCCTGCAGCCCGCCGGGCATGGTCGCATACCATGCGGTCGGATGGTCGAAGCCGAAAAGCCGTCGGAACATCGGATAGCCGATCAGTGCGATGACCCCGATGAACAGGGGCACGAAGGCCAGCGAAGCGGCAATGCCCGGCAATTGTCCCAGCACCTGCGGCGTGATCGAGGCGCCCACGGCGACGCCCAGGAAGGTCCGCATGAAGACGGCGAATCCGCCCGCTCCCATCAGCGGCGCACCGGCCAGCGCCGCGATCAGGCAGGCAAGCATCGGACCCAGCAGCATCGGCAGGGGCAGACCAAAGAGCAGGAAGATTCCCGCGCCGACGGCGGCCAGCGCCAGGGTCAGGATACGGCGTTTAGTCGAGCTCATATTCTTCCAGCAAAGCGGCATATTGGGCGCCGTGCATGTCGCGGTCGGCGGCGGAACCCTGCACCACCGGGCGCGGGATGCTGAACTTGACGACCCGCAGATCCTCGATGTCGAACCGTTTCAGGAGTTGCTCGGGCACCCGGTACAATTCGGCGACCGCGCGAGTGTGCAGATTGTCCCGGACCTGCCGAAAGATCTCGGGCCGATCGCAGAAGATGTCGATGGTCACCCAGAACGGGCCGGCATTCTTGGAACGCACCTTCAGGACGAGATCGCCAAGCCTCATGCCGGAACCTCCGCGCCGATCTGGCTGAGCCCGATCCGGAACGCCTCCATCGGGTCGTTCAGCCGCATGACATGGTTCAGCGCGAATTCATACAATGGCCCCCGGTCGGTCGTCGCGGGGGAATAGGGAAAGGCGAAGGTCGGCAGTTCCTCGCTGTCGGTCAGCGGGTAGTGCAGGACGAAGGGGTTGATCAGCTTGCCGATCTCGGCAGCCACAGCCTGGGAGGCGGCGGTGATGATGCCCAGCACCCCGATCTCGACCGGATCGCCGGAACGACTTTCAAGATTGCCAAGCGCCCCGTTCACCCCGATCAGCCGGAATTCGAGGCTGTAAGCGCCTTGCCTCAATCCCATCCGGCTCTCGATCTCGCCGGTCAGATAGGCGGTGAGCCGCTCCACCCATAGAGATGCGTTCTTCACGTAATGGGCATTGCGCAGGATGGCGAGGATGGTGGTCTGATATCCGGCGATCCGCGCGCCCTCCAGCTTGACGGTATAGGGGCCGGGCACCCATTCCGAGCCCTCCACCCGCACGCGGCGCTGGTCCAGCGCGGTGTAGCGCGCGCCGGTCACGTCCAGAAAGCCGCCCGGTTCATACAGCCGGAACGGGTCGGAATTCTCGTAAAGCATATGGGCCGAGACTGAATGCGGCGTGCAGGCGGCGCTTTCGGCCATGGGCTCGACCGTGAAGCCGTCCGTGTCGAAATCGACCATGATCACTCCCGAGGTCGGGTTGGTCGAACACAGCGCCCCGCATTCGGCGATCTTGGCGCCGTGCCATGCGCCCCCGGGGGCATCCCCGCGCAAGAGCGGCAGGGCGGCGATGGTGGCGGTGTCGGTGGTGCGGCCGGCGATGACGATATCGGCACCGGTGGCAAGCGCGGCCTGTATCTGCTCGGCCCCCGCCAGGGCGACGATATTGGTCAGATCGTCCAGCCGGATCTCGGGGGCGGGGGGCAGTGGCGTGACATCTTCGGCCTCAAGCGCCCGGGCGATGCGCCCGACCGGCTGGCCGGAATAGAGCCGCGCGATTTTCAGGCTTTGGCCTAGTTCTTCGGCAAGTTCGGTAGTGATGTCATGCATCCAGTCCACCGTGCTGTCGGTGCCGCAAGTACCCGCGGTGCCGATGACCAACGGCACGCCAGCCTCGGCGCGGGCTTGCATCAGGATGCGCCATTCGGATTTGGTCGCGGCGCGGGAATATTTCGACTGCCCGGCGCCAAGGCTGAAGGGCCCACTATCCGTGGACCCTCCGTCAATGCAGATGATGTCGGGCTTCATGGCCACTCCGCGTGCCAGCGCCTTGCGGTCGAAGCCGAGGCCAAGAACGCCCGAAGGCACCAGAACGCGAGTCGGCATGTCAGTCTCCTACCTTGGGTTCGGTTTCCGGCAGCGGCGGCCTCTTCAGGAAGCTGCGCAGGAAGATCGGCGCGATGAAGCCGAGAACCGCCGCGATCCACAGCCCGATTGCGATAGGCGAGCTGAACAGGAAGGTCCAGTCCCCGTCCGACAGCACCATGGCGCGGCGAAGATTGTCCTCCATGGCGTTGCCCAGCAGGATGCCGAGGATCACCGGAACCGTCGGGATTTCAAGCTTGCGCATGATATAGCCCAGCACCCCGAAGCCCACCATCATCAGCATGTCGAAGCTGGAGCCGGTCAGCGAATAGATGCCCACGAAGGCGACCATGGTCACGCCCGGCAGCAGGATCCATGCCGGCACCGACAGGATATGAACAAAGACCTTGACCATCGGCACGTTCATCAGCAGCAGCACGATATTGGCGATCAGCAGCGCCGCGATCAGCGACCAGACCACTTCGGGCCGCTCGGCGAACAGCAGCGGTCCCGGCGTGATGTTGAGCGTCAGCAGCAGCGCCAGCAGCACCGCGGTCGTGCCCGATCCCGGCACGCCGAGTGTCAGCATCGGCACCAGCGCGCCACCGGCGGCGGCGTTGTTGCCGGCCTCGGGCGCTGCGACGCCGCGTGGATTGCCCTTGCCGAATTGCGACTTGTCGCGGGCTACCGATTTCTCGGCCGTGTAGGCCAGGAACGATCCCAGTGAGGCGCCCGCGCCCGGCAGCACCCCTGCGACAAAGCCGATCCCGGTGCCGCGCAGCATCGCCCCGGTGGTTTGCCTCAGCATTCGCCATGGCACGAGGATCTTGCCCAGTTTCACGCCGATGGCACTGTTCTTGCCATGAGTCTCGATGAAGAAAAACACCTCGGCGACCGCGAAAAGCCCGACGATGGCGACAAGAAAATCCACCCCGTCCTGCAGATGCAGCTCGCCAAAGGTAAAGCGTGGCATGCCGGTGGTCTTGTCCAGCCCGATCATGGCGATGCCAAGGCCGATCGCGGCGGCCATCGCCGCCTTGGCCTGGTTATTGGAGCCAATTCCGCCAAGCGTGCAGAAGGCCAGCATGTAAAGTGCGAAATATTCCGCCGGGCCGAACTTGAAGGCAACACGGGCCAGGTAGGGGGCAAAGATCATCAACCCGATGGTGGCGATGAAGGCGCCCACGAAAGAGGCCACGCCGGATACGACCAGCGCCTCGCCCGCCATGCCCTGCTTGGCCATCGGATAGCCGTCCAGCGTCGTCATCATCGCCGGCTCGTCGCCCGGGATGTTCAGCAGGATCGAACTGATCCGGCCGCCATACATCGCTCCGTAATAGACAGAGGTCAGCAGGACGAGAGCCGAGATCGCGTCAAGCCCCATCGAAAAGGAGATCGGGATCAGCAGCGCCACCCCATTGGCGGGACCAAGCCCGGGCAGGGCGCCGATTATGGTGCCGACAAAGCAGCCGATCACCGCCAGCAGCAACGTGTAGGGAGAGATGGCGATGGAAAAACCCATCGCGAGATTGCTTAGAATTTCCATGGTTCAGAACCCCCAGCCCGCAGGCAGGCCCTTCAGCCCCAGTCCAAGGACGACGCGGAACAGCACGAACAGCCCGATACCCAGGCCCGCACCGGCGATTGCCGCGCGTTTCGGATGGCCGCCGATCTGCCAGCTCAGGATGCCTGCGACGATCACCGTCGGCAGGATGAATCCCAATGGTTTGATTGCAAAAGCGTATCCGATCAATGCCGCAAAGGCGATGCCCAGTTGCAGCAGCATCGGTCCGGCGGGCCATTCGGCCTCGGGATCGGGGCGCAGGATCATGCTGACGGCACACAGGATGATTACCCCCGCGATCATGTATGGAAAGGCGCGGGGCCCCACCGGATCGGACATGAAGCTGGTTCCGATGCGACTGGCGGTGAGGATATACCCCAACGCCAGCACGATCATGACCGCTCCGAAGATACGGTCGCCGCGGATCATTGCAGCAACCCGATATCTTTCGAGATCTTCTGGACCTGGGCGATGTTGTCAGCCACGAAGGTTTCGAAGTCCTCGCCATAGATGCTGTAGGGCGCGAGGCCGTTCTCGGTCATGACCTTCTGCCATTCCTCGCTTTCACCGACCTGCTTCAGTGCATCGACCCATTTCTGGTAGTCCTCGTCGCTGATACCCTTGGGCACATAGATGCCGCGCCAGTTCATGGCGACGATGTCGATGCCCTGCTCCTTGGCGGTGGGCACGTCCTCGAAACCTTCCACGCGCTCTTCCGACAGCACCGCGATGGGGCGCACATCGCCGGACTTGATGAAGCCGGTGATTTCCGAAAGGTCGCCGGTCATCGCCTGCGCGAAACCGCCCACGGTTTGGGTAATCGCATCGGCGCCGCCATCGACACCGATATACTTGACCTTGCGGATATCGGTGAAACCGGCCTTGTCCAGCGTCATCAGCACTTTCAGGTGATCGAAGCCACCCACGGCCGAACCGCCCGCAAATGCCACCGAGGAGGGATCGGCCTTGATCGCCTCGACCAGGTCGGTCAGGGTCTTGTATTCACTGTCGGCTGCCACGACGATCACGCCGGGATCGCCGCCGATCGTGCCCACCCAACGCACCTGATCGGGCGTTGCGCCGCCAAAAGCGTTCTGGGCAAGGCGCGTGGTGGTCGCGGATGATGCCGCGATGAAGACATTCGGATCGTCATTGCGCTCGTTCACGACCTGCGAATAGGCCACGCCACCGCCGGCCCCGGCGAGGTTCGTGACCTGCACCAGATCGGGCACCACGCCCAGTTCGGTCATGATTCGGCCAATCTGGCGGCAGGTGAAATCCCAACCGCCGCCCGGATTGGCCGGGGCAATGCATTCCTCGGCGGCCGCGGGAACAGCGATACTCGTGAAAATTGCGGCAACGGCCGCTTTGGTCCAGTTCTTCATGATATCCTCCCATAGGATCATTCGACTCCCGCGCAGGATCACGGGATTGCGATAACTACAATTTGATGAAAAGCTGACATGAACCTGTCACGTGCTGCCCAAAAGTTGAACAAATGCGATTTCTGTTGGTCGAAGACAGTGATGAATTGGCGGCTGCGGTGGCTTCGCGGTTGGCGATGGACGGGCATGGCGTTGATCGGGCCGCGAGTTTGTCCGAGGCTGGAGAGTTTCTTGAATCCGCGCCTTACGATCTGATTTTGCTGGATATTTCATTGCCTGATGGTGATGGAAGGGATTTTCTCCGCCAGGAGAGAAAGGCCGGACGTGATACGCCCGTCATCATGATGACCGCGAGCGCCTCGGTCAGTGACCGTGTCAATACGCTGGATCAGGGCGCGGATGACTATATCACCAAGCCCTTCGATTTCGCCGAACTGCAGGCCCGCTGCCGCGCGGTTCTGCGCCGCCGCCATGCCGGGGTGGCCGATAGCCGGCAGCATTACGCGGGCTTTGTCTTCGATGCCCTTGCCGCGACCCTGACCATCGGTGAGGAGGAGCGCGAATTGCGGGCGCGGGAGTTGCGGTTGCTGGAGATCCTGCTGTCGCGACCCGGCCAGGCCTTTTCCAAGGCCCATCTCATCGACCGGCTGTTTTCATTCGACGAAGAGGTGAGCGACAACGCCATCGAGGTTTACGTGGCTCGGCTGCGGCGCAAGCTGGAGGGTTCCGGGGCGCGGCTCGAAACGCTGCGCGGAGTCGGATACCGGCTGATCCCGGAATGAGACCCCGCACGGCACGTCAGGCCCGCTTTTCGCTGCGCAGGCGGTTGGTCTGGCAGTTCGTGGCGCTGTCCGGGCTGTTGGTCCTGGCGCTGTTCTTCGCCGTCCGTTTCGCGGCCGAGCGCGCTTCCCGCGCCAGTCAGGACGCGATTCTGGAGGCTGCGGTCATATCGATCGGCGACGGGTTACGGGCTGTGGACGAGGGGCTGGAACTCGATCTGCCCTATGCGACATTCTCGATGCTGGGCGCGATGGGGGATGAGCGGGTATTCTACAGCCTGACCACGAAAGAACGGCTGATCACCGGTTATGATAACCTCCCACTGCCGCCCGAGATTCCCGGCGATCTTTCCCCGGTGTTCTGGGATGCGGATTACCGGGGCAACCGGTTGCGCATGGCCGCGATTTCGCGCCGGGTGCTGGTGGATGCGCAGGTCGAGGAAATTACCGTAACTCTCGGACAGACCCGCTATGGACAGGCGGCAATCGCCCGGGAAACGGCCCGCAGTTCAGTATGGATCGGGCTGGGCTTTTTCATGCTGGCCTTGCCGCTGGCGCTCTGGGCGGCGCGCGCGGTGATTCGCCCGGTGGATCGTCTGGCCGAGGCGGTCGCCCGGCGCGGCCCGCATGACCTGCGGCCGGTTCGTCATCCGGCGCCGCGGGAATTGCTGCCGCTGGTAGGTGCCCTGAACGGCTTCATCGCGCGGCTGCGGGGTGCGCTTGCGCTGGCCGAGACCTTTATCTTCGAGGCCGCCCATCGCATCCGCACGCCGCTCTCGCTGGTTCGCACCGAGGCCGAGATCGCACTGGCCGAAACAACGGACGAGGCGACCCGTCAGCGGCTGCGCCGGATGGTCCGCGCGATCGGGGAAAGCAGCCGTTCGGCCAGCCAGATCCTCGATCACGCGATGGTCTTGTATCGCAGCGACCAGTTCTCTGCCGCGCCCGTCGATTTCGCGGCATTGTCCGGCGCGGTGCTGCGCTCGATCCGGCCCGTGGCGGAAATGCGCGAGATCGAGATACATGTCGAGGGGCTCGCTTCGCCTTGTCTCGTTCCGGGTGATGAGCGGATGATCGAGGTCGCCCTGCGTAACATACTCGACAATGCGCTGAAATATTCGCGGGCGGAGGGAGAGGTGCATCTCTCCCTGATCCGGCATGACGGCATGGCCGAACTGTCGGTGCTGGACGAGGGTAGGGGGCTTGGCCCCGGAGACGAGGACCTGACCGCTCGCTTTCGCCGGGGCAGCAATGTCGGTGATATTGTCGGCTCGGGCCTTGGCCTGACCATCGTGAACGAAGTCGCGGTCGCGCATGGCGGCCGCTTTATCCTGAAATCCCGACCAGAGAGGGGCACATGCGCGCGCCTGTCCTTGCCGCTGTCCGATCCGTCATCTTCTTCCTGACGCTGGCATTCCCGGCCGCTGGTTACGAGATCGAGGAAAAGCGTTACTTCGGCCCCGACGGCGGGCGCGAGATTTCCGTGCTGTCCACCACCGACCTGGCCTCTATCGCCCCGGTGCTGGATGATTACGCCGCCAGCCATCCGGGACAGCGGATCCGTTACGAGCAGGCCGCCAGTGTCGAGGTGTTCCGCGCCATTCACGACGAGGGTGCGGTTTTCGATCTGGTCATGTCCTCGGCCATGGATCTGCAGATGAAGCTGGCCAATGACGGCTTTGCAGCTTCGATTTCGCCCGAAACCGGGAGGTTGCCGGACTGGGCGCGCTGGCGCGATCAGCTTTTCGGCGTCGGGCTGGAGCCGGTGGTGACGCTGGCGTCACGGCAGGGGCTTGGCGATCTGCCGGTGCCAAGAACGCGGCGCGACCTGATCGCGATGCTGCGCGAGAATCCGGCGCGTTTCAACGGGCGTATCGCCAGCTACGACCCTCAGGAATCCGGTGTCGGCTATTTCCTGATGTCGCAGGACAGCCAGCAATCCGAAAGTTTCTGGCGTCTGGCCGAGGTCATGGGACGCCTGAACGCCCGGCTGTTCTGCTGTTCGGGCGGGATGATCGACGAATTGCGCGCGGGCCGGGTTGCCGTCGCCTATAATGTCGTGGCCAGCTATGCCGCGCGTTTCGCGCCGGACGATCCCGATATCGTCCGCGTCGCGCTGGAGGATTACACGCTGGCGATCGTTCGCTCGGCACTGGTGCCGTCCAATGCGCGCAACCCGGCGGGCGCCACCGACCTTCTGTCCTACCTGCTGTCGGAGCCGGCGCAACGCAAGATCGCGGCCAGCGCCAATGTCGCGCTGATTCCGGGCACGGGACCGAAACCCTCGATCCATCTGCGCCCTATTCGGCTGGATACCGGGCTGTTGGTCTATGACGACCAGTTGCGAAAGGCGGGGTTGCTGGCCGAATGGAATGCGGCGATGGTTCAGCCCTGACCTCTTGACCGCCAACGGCAGCGGGTCTTGTCCGACTTTTGTCCGGGCTGCGAACAGCGTGATCTCTCTTGGCGAGACCGATTCCATATGCTAAGCGATTCCCGTTCTCAGGGCGGGGTGCAATTCCCCACCGGCGGTGATAGCCCGCGAGCGCCTTCCTTTGGGAAGGGTCAGCAGATCCGGTGAAATTCCGGGGCCGACGGTATAGTCCGGATGGAAGAGAACCGTGGCCGATACCCTTCCCATGGGCCGGTCATGGCTCATGCTCTGGGACCTGACGCAATTGAACGGAAGGTTCCTAAACGATGACCAAGACGACCACCCCCCGCATCGCATTCATCAAGGCCCGCTGGCACGCCGATATCGTCGACCGTGCCCATGAAGGCTTTACCGAAGAGGCTGCCCGGATCATCCCCGGAGCGCGGATCGACGCCTTCGACGTGCCGGGCGCGCTCGAGATGCCGCTCCTGGCCAAGAAACTGGCGAAGACCGGCAAATACGACGCGGTCGTCGCGGCGGCGTTCGTCGTCGATGGCGGCATCTATCGCCATGATTTCGTGGCCGGCGCGGTCGTGACCGGGCTGATGAATGTCGGGCTGGAAACCGAGGTGCCTTGTTTCTCGGTCTCGCTGACGCCGCATAATTACCAGGAGGTCGAGGTGATGACCGCCTTTTTCCGCGACCATTTCGTCAAGAAAGGCCGCGAGGCTGCCGAGGCTGTTCGTCAGGTTCTGGCGCTGGACGCGGAACTGGCCGCAGAGGATCGCGCCGCGGTCGCCTGATCGCGACGGGTCTACACCGGCGGACCGGGATTGGCTATCCGCTTCGGGACGACATCTATCGGAAGGACCCGTACCATGCCGAATCCATTCGCCTTTGCGACCGCGACCGAGATCCTGTTCGGTCGCGGTCAGGCTGCCGCTGCGCCCTTCCGGATCGCTGCCTTGGGTCAAAAGGTGCTGCTTGTTCATGGCAGCAATCCCGCCCGCAGCGAATGGCTGAGACGTGACCTGATGGCGGCAGGCTGCGAGGTGACTGATTTCCGGGTTGCGGCCGAGCCCGACATGGCGATGATCGAGGCGGGCGTCGCGGCGGCCCGCTCGGCCGCTGTGCAGGTCGTTGCCGGGATCGGCGGCGGTGCGGTGATCGATGCGGGCAAGGCCATCGCCGCGCTGGTTCCCGCGACACGGCCGACGCTGGATCATTTGGAGGTCGTGGGGCGGGGTCTGCCGCTGGACCATCCGCCGTTACCCTTCGTGGCCATGCCGACCACGGCGGGCACCGGGGCCGAAGTCACCCGCAACGCGGTGATCGGTGTGCCCGAGCATCGCCGCAAGGTCAGCCTGCGGGACGCGCGGATGCTGCCGCGATTGGCGATCGTCGATCCGGCGCTGACCGATCTATCTCCGCGTGCCGTGACGCTGGCCTCGGGGCTGGACGCGGTGACGCAGGTGATCGAGCCTTATGTCTGCACCCGCGCCAATCCGCTGACCGATGCGCTGTGCCGTGATGCGATTCCGCGCGGGCTGGCGGCGTTGCGCCGCCTGATGGAGACCGAGGATGCGCAGGCGCGCGACGAGATGGCATGGGTCAGTCTCTGTGGTGGTTTGGCGCTGGCGAATGCGGGGCTTGGCGCGGTGCATGGGCTGGCGGGGCCAATTGGCGGGTTGACCGGGGCGGCGCATGGGGCGATTTGCGGAGTGCTTTTGCCGCATGTGCTGGCTGCGAACCGGAACGCCGTGACGGATCGGGCGCATGCTGCGCGGCTGGACGAGGTGGCGGTGTGGATCGGCGATGCTTTCGACCTTCCGGATGCGGGGCCAAGGCAGGCGGCGGATGCATTGGCAGGCTGGTCGCGCGCCAATGGACTTGCCTCGCTGACGGGGCTCGGCGTCGATATTCAGGCGCAGCACGCGGCGGCGGAGGCGGCGGCAAGCTCGTCATCGATGAAGGCCAATCCGGCGGTTCTGTCCGCCGCGACATTGCGCGGGATCATGGAGGCGGCGGAATAAGGGGGTGCGGTTCGCCTGTCTACGCGGAGCCCTTTTCCTGATGCCGGGCAAAGAAGGCGGACATGCGGCGGGCGATATCCTCGGGGATTTCCTCGGCCATGTAATGGCTGGCATCCACCGCCTCACCCTCGACCGTTTCTGCGCGCTGCCGCCACAATGCCAGAGCATCGAAACATTTCCCGATCACCCCGTTCCGTGCCCAGATAACCTGCAGCGGCACGGTCAGCTTGCGGTCCTGATCGGCATCGTCATGCTGCTGGTCGATCGTCGCTGCCGCCCGGTAATCCTCGCAACTGGCATGGATGCAGGCGGGATCCCTGAAGGCGGCAAGATATTCCGCAAGCGCCTCTGCCGCGAAGGGATTTTTGCCGCCGGCCTGGTTGATGCATTTGGCTTTCCAGAATCCTTCCGGGTCCAGCCCGATCTGGTTCTCGGGCAGGGGACAGGGCTGGATCAGGTAGAACCAGTGCCAGTAGGCCGTGGCGAAGGCGGCATCGGTATGGGCATACATTTCGCGCGTCGGCGCAATGTCGAGAAGCAGCATGGAGCGCACGGCCCCGGGCATGTCCAACCCCATCCGATGCGCGACCCGCGCGCCCCGGTCATGCGCGCCGACATGGAAACTGTCATGACCAAGGGTCTGCATGACCTCGACCAGTTCGCGTGCCATCTCACGCTTGGAATAGGCCGCATGATCCGGGTCAGATGGCGGCTTGTGCGACCGGCCATAACCGCGAAGATCGGCGCAGATCACCCGGTGGTCACGGGCCAGGATCGGGGCCACCCGATGCCACATTGCCGAGCTTTGCGGATAACCGTGCAGGAGCAGCACGGGTGGGCCCTCGGGATGGCCTCCGTGACGCAGAAAGATCCGGCCTTCGCCGACCGGCACGTATTCCTCGGTGAAGCCCTCGAACATGCTGTCTCCTCCTGTCGTGCAGTCCTATTTGCCGCGCGGATCGATCAGCCGGGCCAATACCGCGTCGCGGGTGATGCACCCGCCGCCCTCGACCGGGACCGTGCCCTGCGGGGCGTCGGCCAGAAGCCCCATGATCTCGCGGACCGGCATGTCGGCGGGCACGGGTGTGCCCTCGGCCTCGCCCGGTTCCGCGATATCAGAGGCGGTCAGCACGCCGAGCGGGTTCATATGAGCCACGAAATCGGCCACGTAATCATTGACCGGATTGGCGATGATCTCGCGCGCGGTGCCGATCTGGACGATCCGGCCACCCTCCATAAGCGCGATGCGGTTGCCCAGCTTGAAGGCCTCGTCCAGGTCATGGCTGACGAAGATGATCGTGCGCTTTGTCTTGGCCTGCAGTTCCAGAAGCTCGTCCTGCAGGCGGGCGCGGATCAACGGATCGAGCGCGCTGAACGGCTCGTCCATCAGCAGGATCGGGGCTTCGGTCGCGAAGGCGCGGGCAAGTCCGACACGCTGCTGCATGCCGCCTGACAATTCCCCGACCTTGCGCTCTGCCCATTCCGTGAGGCCCACGGTTTCAAGCTGACGGTCCACGCGATCCTGCCGGTCCCGGGCGGATATTCCAGCCAGTTCCAGGCCCAACCCGACATTTTCGCGCACGGTGCGCCATGGCAGCAGGCCGAATTGCTGGAAGACCATCGCCACATGGCGCAAGCGCAGGTCCCGAAGCGAGCGCTTGCCGGCACCGGTGACCGAGATCATCTTGCCGCCGTCCCAGACACGGACCTCGCCCCGGCAAACATCGTTGAGCGCGTTGACCGCGCGCAGCAGGGTGGATTTGCCCGAACCGGACAGGCCCATCAGCACGAGTATCTCGCCCTGCCGGACATTCACGCTGCAATCATGGACACCCAGGACCTGCCCGGTCTCGGCCTTGATCGCGCCGCGTTCCTGGCCCTGGTCCATCAACGGCAGGGCGGTTTCGGGCCTGTTGCCGAAGACGATGCAGACACGGTCGAATTCGACGGCGTTTGGTGATTGCTCGTTCATTTCCGGCCCTCCATCCGCAGCATCCGGTCAAGCATGATCGCCACGATGACGATGACGAAGCCCGATTCGAAACCGAGCGAGGTATTCACGCTGTTCAGCGCCCGCACCACCGGCACGCCAAGGCCCGAGGCCCCGACCAGCGCCGCGATGACCACCATCGACAGCGACAGCATGATCGTCTGGTTCAGCCCGGCCATGATCTGGGGCAGGGCGCTCGGCAATTCCACCTTCCACAAAAGCTGCCGCGGGGTCGCGCCGAAAGCGGTTGCCGCTTCGATCAGTGGTTCGGGGGTCGAACTGATGCCAAGCTGCGTCAGCCGGATCGGCGCGGGCAGCACGAAGATCACCGTGGCCAGCAGGCCCGGCACCATGCCGATGCCGAAGAACACGATGGCCGGGATCAGGTAGACGAAGGTCGGCAGGGTCTGCATCAGGTCGAGCACCGGGCGCATCCACGCGTAAAGCCGGGGGCGGTGGGCGGCGGCAATGCCGATCGGCACCCCGATCGCCATGCAGACGATGCAGGCCGCAAGCACCAGGGTCAGCGATTGCAGCGTCTCTTCCCAGTAGCCCTGGTTGAGCACGAAGAGCAGGCCCAGCCCGATCAGCAGGCAGGTCTTCCAGCTTCTCTGCAGGGCCCATGTCAGTGCCACCGCCAGCGCGATGAACAGGAAGGGATGCGGATATTCCAGTGCCGCGAGGATACGGCCGATCAGCCATTCCATGACGCCCGCCACGGTATTGAACAGCCATGTCGCATTCGCGTTCAGCCAGTCGAAAACCGTTTTTGCGGTGTTTCCTACCGGGATCTTGTTGTCGGTGACCAGGGAGGTCAGCTCTTCCATCGGATGTCCTTTCGCTTGCTTGGACCAGCGCCGCTCCGCCCGGATACGGCGCGCCCGGTCTTGCTATTGCTGCAGGAAAGCGGCGATATCCGCCGCAAGCTTGTCCGGTTGTTCCCAGAACATGTTATGGCCCGCACCCTCATAGGTCAGGCGTGTCGCGTCGGGTAAGGCGTCTTGCAGCCAATCTTGCGTCTCTTTGCCGAACAGCGGGTCCTGATCGCCCCAGAGAACGGCGACCGGCGCTTCGATCCACGGTGCCAGAAGTGTCCAGTCCGTCGCGCTGAGTGATTGCAGGACGCCCATCCAGACGTGATGCGGAACCTTCGCCCCCTCGGTCCGTTCGCGGTCCAGGAATTCTGCCGGCATCGGGTTGGGATTCGAGAACCAGTCGCGCATGAACTGGCTGTCGGGATCGATTTTTTCGGGCAGTCCGGGAACATTGTCCCACAGCCATTGCGTCGGCTCGGCGGGCATCCGTGTCGTGCTGGAGATCAGCACCAGCCGGTTGACCCTTTCGGGTTCCGTCGCCGCCAGGTAGGCGCTGGTGATCGAGCCAAGCGAATGGCCGACGAGATCGGCCTGCCCGATCTCCAGCCCATCCATCGCCTTTGCGACATGATAGGCCAGATCGGCCGGGCCGTAGCAGCAATCGGGAGCCGACGAGATCCCGTGGCCACGCAGATCTATCGCGACGATCCGGCGGCCGGGCAATGCCTCAGCCAAGGCCGGGGCCATCAGCGACCAACTGCGGCTGTTATCGGTATAGCCATGGACCAGGACCACCGGAACACCCTCGGCCTCGGCAGGAGGCGCGCCGAGTTCGACATATCCGGCGACCAGTTCCGGGCCGACGGATACCGTCTTGCGTGCGGCGTCCCAGCCTGCCTGATCCGGTGGCCCGGCCAGGGCCGCGAATGGCAGGGCTGCCGCCGCGACAAGGGCAGCGAATGCCAGCCTCATCCCTCCAGCGCCTCGTTCAAAGCGCCTTGCGGATCGTTGCCATCCGCCGTTGTCACACCATCCAGCCATGGGGTCGCGGCCTCGGGATTGGCCTGCAGCCATTCCTTGGCGGCATCCATGGGATCCTGGCCGTCATTCAGGATCTTGCCCATGACCTCGTTTTCCATTTCCAGCGTGAATTCCAGGTTTTGCAGGAATTTCCCGACATTGGGGCATTCCTCGACATAGCCCGCGCGGGTATTGGTGCGGACTTCGGCGCCGCCAAGGTTGGGGCCGAAGACATCGTCGCCGCCGGTCAGATAGGTCATCTCGAACTGTGCATTCATCGGATGCGGCTCCCAGCCAAGAAAGACCACCGGCTTGTTCGCGTTGTCGGCGCGCGACACCTGCGCCAGCATCCCCTGCTCGCTCGATTCGACGACCTCGAAAGTGCCCAGCCCGAATTTGTCCCCGGCCACCATCTCCAGCAACAGGCGGTTGCCGTCATTGCCGGGTTCGATGCCATAGATCTTGCCGTCGAGTTCGTCCTTGTGCTCGGCGATCTTGCCGAAATCATCGATGCCCAGATCGGCACCCGCCTTGTTGGTGGCCAGCGTGTATTTGGCGCCGGTCAGGTTGGTGCGGACAGTATCGACGGTGCCGTTCTCGGCATAGGGGCCGATATCGGCCTCCATCGTCGGCATCCAGTTGCCGAGGAACACATCGACATCATCGGTGGACAGGGCCGTGTAGGTGACCGGCACCGACAGGATCTTGGTCTCGGTCTGGTAACCGATCGCCTGCAGCACGGTCGTGGCCAGAGCGGTCGTCGCGGTGATATCGGTCCAGCCGACATCCGAGAAGACGATCTCCTGGCACTGCTCGGGTTCCTGGGCGAGGCCGGCAGTGGTGGTGGCGGCTGTCAGCGCCAGAACGGCAGTGAAACGGGTAAGGGTCATTATTTGCTCCCTGTGTTCTTGATTGACCAGTCAATTAAAGATTGGTTAGACTGCAAAAGCAACCGAAAACTCCGACAACGGATATCCAGATGCCGAAACTTGGGGCCGAACCTATCCGAAAAGCCGCCTTAATCAACGCCGCCATTGCCGAAGTGGGGCGGGCGGGATCACTGGACGTGACGGTGGCGCAGATCGCGCGCGCCGCCGGCATGTCTCCCGCATTGGCCCATCACTATTTCGGCTCGAAAGAACAAATTTTCCTGGCGGCGATGCGCCATATCCTTGCAACATATGGAAAATCCGTGCTCGCGGCCTTGCCGGGGCAGGGTGTGCGCGGACGGCTGGACGCTATCGTGACCGCCAGTTTCGCGCCGCAGAATTTCCAGCGCGAAGTGATCAGCGCATGGCTCAATTTTTACGCGCTTTCGCTGCTGAATGAACAGGCGGGCCGCCTGTTGCGGGTCTATCATCGCCGGTTGCGGTCGAATCTGATCGTGGCGCTGCGGCCCCTGACCGATCATCCCGCGAATATCGCCGACACATTGGGAGCGCTGATCGATGGCGTCTATCTGCGGGCGGTGCTGACCCGGGGGCCGACCGATGGCGCGGCTGCGCTGAACATCATCAACGACTATCTTGACGAGGCCCTTGCATGAGTCCGACCGCCCAACCCGCCGCCAGCCTGTTCATCGACGGATGCCCGGTGGAGGGCGAGGGCGCGACGCTGCCGGTTCTCTATCCCTATACCGGCGAAGAGATCGCCAGCCTGCGCGAGGCATCAGATGATCAGGTTGCCCATGCCTGCCGGGTCGCGGCGGCGGCGCAGCCTGCCTGGGCCGCGCTGGCGCCGGTCGAACGAGGCCGGGTGCTGACCCGTGCCGCCGCGATCATCCGCGAACGGAATAAGGAACTGTCGCGGCTGGAAACGCTGGATACCGGCAAGCCGATTCAGGAAACATTGGTGGCCGATTGGGAATCGGGGGCGCAGGCGCTGGAATTCTTTGGCGGGCTGGCAGCGTCGATTACCGGCCAGATGATCCCCCTGGGACAGGACTGGGCCTATACGCGGCGCGAGCCGCTTGGCGTCTGCGCGGGTATCGGGGCCTGGAACTATCCCAGCCAGATCGCCTGCTGGAAGGCCGCTCCGGCCCTGGCCATGGGCAATGCCATGGTCTTCAAGCCCTCCGAGGAAACGCCCCTTGGCGCCTTGAAACTGGCGGAAATCCTCTTGGAGGCGGGGCTTCCCGCAGGGCTCTACAACGTCGTGCAGGGGCGCGGACAGGTCGGCGCGGCGCTGACCACCGATCCCAATGTTGCCAAGGTCTCGCTGACCGGCTCGGTGCCCACCGGACGCCGGGTCTATACCGCCGCCGCCGAGGGGATGCGCCATGTCACCATGGAACTTGGCGGCAAGTCGCCGTTGATCATATTCGACGACGCCAATCTGGAGCATGCGGTCAGCGCGGCGGTGCTGGCGAATTTCTATTCCTCGGGGCAGATCTGCTCGAACGGGACGCGGGTGTTTCTGCAAGACGGTATCCGCGAAGCCTTTCTCGATCGCCTTGCCGAGCGTGTCCGCAATGTCCGCATGGGCGACCCGCTGGATCCCGAGACGCAGCATGGCCCCATCGTCAGCCCCGTGCAGGCCGGGAAAATTCGTGCCGCCATCGCGGCGGGGGAGGCTGAGGGCGCGCGGCTTCTTTGCGGCGGGCCGGGCGAGGGCGCCTTCGTCCCGCCGACGGTTTTCATCGATGCGTCGGACGAGATGACCATTGCCCGCGACGAAATCTTCGGCCCGGTCATGACCACCTTGGTCTTCCATGACGAGGAAGAGGTGATCCGCCGCGCCAATGCGACCGGATTCGGGCTTGCGGCGGGGGTGTTCACGCAGGATCTGAGCCGCGCCCATCGCGTCGTCGGGCGGCTGGAGGCGGGCACCTGCTGGATCAACAGCTACAACCTCACGCCGGTCGAAATGCCCTTCGGCGGCGTCAAGCTGTCGGGACTGGGCCGCGAAAATTCCGCCGCTGCGATCGAGCATTATTCGCAACTTAAATCCGTCTATGTGGGCATGGGTGGCGTTGACGCGCCCTACTGATCTGCCCTGCCGTTCTGGAAAGATGCAGCAATGAGCCAATCCGATTATGTCATCATCGGCGCAGGCAGTGCCGGTTGCGCACTGGCCTATCGGCTGACCGAGGCGGGCCGCAGCGTCACCCTGATCGAGTTCGGGGGCAGCGATATCGGCCCCTTCATCCAGATGCCCGGCGCTCTCAGCTATCCGATGAACATGCCCCGTTATGACTGGGGTTTCTCGTCGCAGCCCGAGCCCCATCTGGGAGGAAGGCGGCTGGTCACGCCACGGGGCAAGGTGCTGGGTGGTTCCTCTTCGATCAACGGTATGGTTTTCGTACGAGGGAACCGCAAGGACTTTGAATACTGGAAGGAATCCGGCGCGACGGGCTGGGGCTATGACGATGTGCTGCCCTATTTCAAGCGCATGGAGACATGGCATGGCGGCGTCTCGGAATGGCGCGGGGACAGCGGCCCGCTGCATATCACCCGTGGCAAACGCAAGAACCCGCTGTTCAACGCCTTCATCGAAGCGGGCACGCAGGCTGGCTGGCCGCGCACGGATGATTACAACGGCGAGCATCAGGAGGGTTTCGGCCCGATGGAGGCGACCATCTGGAAGGGCCGCCGCTGGTCCGCCGCCAATGCCTATCTGCGCCCGGCCCGCAAGAGCGGCCGGTTACAGGTGATCCGCGCCTTTGCCCGCCGTATCCTGCTGGACGGCAACCGCGCCTATGGCGTCGAGGTCGAGCGCAAGGGCCGGATCGAGAGTATCACCGCGGGGCGCGAGGTGATCATCTCGGCCAGTTCGGTCAATACGCCGAAATTGCTGATGCTGTCGGGTATCGGCCCTGCGGATCACCTGCGCGAACATGGCATCACGCCGCTGGCCGACCGGCCGGGTGTCGGGGCCAACCTGCAGGACCATCTTGAAATCTACATGCAATACAAGGCGCTGAAGCCGGTCAGCCTGTATACCTATTACAACCTCTTGGGCAAAAGCCGGGTCGGGATCGAGTGGCTGCTGCAAAAGACCGGCCTTGGCGCGTCGAACCAGTTCGAAAGCTGTGGCTTTATCCGTTCGGGCGAGGATATCGACTATCCGGATATCCAGTATCACTTCCTGCCGCTGGCGGTGCGCTATGACGGCAAGGCGGCGGCCAAGGGGCATGGGTTCCAGGCTCATGTCGGCCCGATGCGGTCGAAATCGCGCGGCACCATCCGGCTGGTCTCAGACGATCCGGTGGATGCGCCGGAAATCCGCTTCAACTACATGTCGCATCCCGATGACTGGAAGGAATTCCGCGCCTGCGTGCGCCTGACTCGTCAGATCTTCGGCCAGAAGGCGTTCGAGGAATATCGTGGTGACGAGATCCAGCCCGGTGCCGATGTGCAAAGCGACGAACAGATCGACGCCTTCATCCGCGAACATGCCGAATCCGCGTTTCATCCCTGCGGCACCGCCAGGATCGGCCAGCCGGATGATCCAATGGCCGTGGTCGATCCCGAGCTTCGCGTTATCGGTGCCGGGAATTTGCGCGTGGCCGACAGCTCGGTCTTTCCGCGCATCACCAATGGCAACCTCAACGGTCCCTCGATCATGATCGGAGAAAAGGCCGCCGATCACATCCTGAAAGGATAGCCCCGCGACCGGGCAGGGGGCCGCGAGATCAAGAAGGCTTCCCCGGTTGCCCGACGGTGACCCCGGTGAACATTGCCGACAGATCCACCGTATCGCTGTTGTTCAGCGCATCGGCATGATCGTTCAGGAAACTGTCGGCGGCCACGCGCCCGGCCTCTTTCATGCGTGCGAGCATCCCAGGCTCCGGCATCATCTTGGAGCGCGCGGACAGGTTGTTCATCAGCGTGTCGTCAAGGATCATGTGGATCAGCGGAACCTTCATCGCCCGGTCACCCAGGCGATCCTCGGCATCCAGTTTCTTGACGAAGTTGATCGCCCGCAGATCGGCCATCAACGCGGAATTGAAGCTGATCTCGTTGACGCGGTCAGCAATCTCCACCGGCGTTCTGGGCACACAGTCGCGGATCATCGGGTTGATATTCACGATGACGATATCGCGTGGCAGATGGGAGCGATAGAGCGGGAACATGGCCGGATTGCCGGTAAAGCCGCCATCCCAGAATGCGTCCGTCTCTCCGGTTTCGGGGTCGCGGATCTCGATCGCGCGGAACAGGCTCGGCAGGCAGGCCGAGGCCATCACCGCATCGGGTGTCACCCTTCGGCCCGTGAATACACGCATGCGTCCCGTGCGCACATTCGTCGCCGCGACGAATAATTCCGGCCCCTCTTCGGTGCTGAAATCCGGATAGGGCAATTCGCGCAGAACCGCCGCCAGCGGGTTCACATAGAAGGGGCCGTAATCATAGGGGCTGAAGATGCGGGTTATGCTGTCCAGCCATGCGGCGGGAGAGAACATCTCGGTCAGGCGGTGAAGCCCGCGCGGCATTGGCATGCGGGAATGCATCCAGCGCACGACATTATTGTCCGAGATTTCCCCGACCTCGCCCCAGAGCTTGTCGAGATTTTCCCGTGCCGCCCGCCGGCCCTTGGCGCCTTGATACCGCGACAGCCCGGCTTTCAGTGCCGCGCCGTTCAATGCGCCTGCGGAGGTGCCGGTGATTGCCGCGATCCTGAGCCAGCTTTCGTCCAGAAGCCGGTCGAGAACCCCCCAGGCAAAGGCACCATGCGCACCGCCGCCCTGCAGGGCCAGGTTGACATGTTTCTCTTTCATCCCCGGTTCCAGTACTGATTACTCAGATGCACCATAATGCCGGGCTGCATCGAACCACAAGGCATTGAAAAGGCAAAGGCTCCGACCGGGTAGCCCGATCGGAGCCAACTTGTGCGGATCGAAAAACGATCAGTTCGACACTTCCGTGCCTGCCTCGACCGATGCGCCCGCTTCGACGTCAGCCTCTGCCGTAGGCAGAACGTTTCCGACGGCCTCAGCCGCGCCTTCCGTGGCCTCGGTAGCCGTCGAGAGGCCGGTTTCTGCGGCACCGGTGACTGCGCTGCCGGCGGTCGCCAGTCCTTCGGTCGCCTCGGTGGTTGCGGTTTCCGCCGCCGTGGCCGCGCTATCGGCTGCGGTGGCTGCGCCCTCGGCCGATGCCGCCGCGGAGCTTGCTGCCATCGCCTCGGCCTCCGCAACGCTGATCATCTGGTCGCCATCGCTGTCATATGCTTCCAGCGTGGCCTCGGCATGAACGCCGAAGCTCGCCTCCAGCTCGGCCGCGTCAAGCTGGCCATCCGCATTCGCATCCAGTTCCGCGAAACCGGCGGCATATGCAGGGGTCAGCACCGCCAGGGCTCCCAGGCCGGTCAGGGCAGAGATGATGCCGGCTTTGATCATTGGTTTCATGTTGAACTCCTTGATGTTCTTTGTCTCGACAAGTTTTTGTCCACGAGCCTAACCGGGCACCACAACCGCATGTTCCCATGTGTCGGGAGAATGGATGATTTGAGCGCAATCTTGCTTGAAGTGCGACGAGTTCTTGGCCGATTTCAGCCAAAGGCACGCTGAGAGATCGCAGGAAAACCGTTATTCACTCTTCCCGCGAATAGGTTAGGTTGCCGCGCAAGGGCAGAGCGCAGAGGAAGGATATCGCAATGAAATCGGCCTTGACCCCCGGCTATCACGACACCCCGCCCGGGACGGTCGCAACCGTGGTAACCTCGTTCGAGATGCGCGGTGCGCCGCCCTCGCGTCCCGAACGCGGGACAGGGGATTGGCGGCTGGAACGATGGCACGACCCGTCACCGGACGAATATCGCGAACTGTTCCGCCGTGTGGGCGAGGACTGGCTGTGGTGTTCGCGGCTGATGATGACGGATGAGGAACTGGTGGCAATCATCCATGATCCCAAGGTCGAGATCCGCAGGCTGACGGCGCCGAAAGGGGCCGGACTGCTGGAGTTGGATTTCCGGGCCGAGGGTGAATGCGAGCTGGCGTTCTTCGGCCTTGCCCCGGAACTCATCGGCAGCGGCGCGGGACGCTGGCTGATGAACCGGGCGCTTGAACTGGCCTGGGCCCGGCCTCTGACCCGGCTATGGGTGCATACCTGCACGATGGATCATCCCGGCGCGGTGGATTTCTACCGTCGCTCCGGTTTCATCCCGATCCGGCGGCAGGTCGAGATCATCCCCGATCCGCGATTGAGCGGCCTGCTGCCGGAACATGTAGCGCCGCATGTTCCCTGCCTGCCGGTGGGATGATCAATCTTCGGATTGCGCCTCGGCCCGGCTCTTGCCCGCGACATCCATCGCCAGGGTGGCCGCCATGAAGGCGTCAAGGTCGCCATCCAGCACACCTTGCGTATCGCTGGTTTCCTCGGATGTGCGCAGGTCCTTCACCATCTGGTAGGGATGCAGCACATAGGACCGGATCTGGTTGCCCCAGCCCGCGTCGCCCTTGGCGTCATGCTGGGCCTGGATGCTTTCGGTGCGCTTTCGCAGCTCCATCTCGTAAAGCCGTGATTTCAGCGCCGCCATCGCGTTGGCGCGGTTCTGGTGCTGCGACTTCTCGGAGCTCGTGACCACGATCCCGGTGGGAATATGGGTGATCCGCACCGCCGAATCGGTGGTGTTCACATGCTGTCCCCCCGCGCCTGAGGAGCGGTAGGTGTCGATGCGGATTTCACTGTCGGGCACGGTGATCTCGATATTCTCATCGACCACCGGATAGACCCAGACCGAACTGAAAGAGGTATGCCGGCGCGCGGAGCTGTCGAAAGGACTGATACGGACCAGCCGGTGCACGCCGCTTTCCGATTTGAGCCAGCCATAGGCGTTATGCCCGCTGATCCGGTAGGCGGCGCTGCGAATCCCGGCCTCTTCCCCGGCGCTTTCGCTCATCAGCTCGACCTCGTAGCCCTTCTTCTCGGCCCAACGCACATACATTCGGGCCAGCATCGCGGCCCAATCGCAGCTTTCCGTGCCGCCCGCGCCGGCGTTGATCTCGAGGAAGGTGTCATTGGCATCCGCCTCGCCATTCAGCAGCGCCTCCAGCTCCTTTTTCGCGGCCATTTCGGCCAGCGCCTTCAGGTTGCCTTCTGCCTCGGCGACCAGTTCTTCGTCACCCTCTGCCTCGGCCAGTTCGACCATCTCGGCGTTGGCCGCCAGATCGTCCCTGATCCGCTTGTAGGTTTCGATGGCATCGACCAGCGCCTGCCGTTCGCGCATCAGCTTCTGCGCGCGCGCCGGGTCGGACCAGAGATCGCCGGCCTCGATCATCGCGTTCATCTCTTCCAGCCGGTGCGGAGCGGTCTGCCAGTCCATCCGTTGCCCCAGCAGGCTCAGCGAGCGTTGGATGGCTTCGATAGTGGATTGCGTCTCGGCACGCATGATCGGCTCCCGGGGCTCTTGGGTCAGATCAGGGGTGATAACGCGCGCGGGGCGACACGACAAGCCCGGGGCAAACAGGATTGATCACGGGCAATTCCATGTAATGCGATCCTAGTCATATCCTCGGTGATCCCGCTCCCCCGATTTTCAAGTGATTTCCTGAATGAAAAGCGCCTGCGCTTGATCGGTGAAACATCAAAAAAAAATGTATATCTGGTGTGTAGTCGACCTACTTCATCTTGAAGGTAAACTATTCGGCCGCGATACGCTCGTCTGGCATCGCACCGGTATCGAATGCCGACAGCCTGCGGACCACATTGGCCAGCCGGCCGGAAAAGCTCTCGAACTCGGGGAGCGGCGTGATGGTGGCCTCGTCCATATACAGGGCCCGGTCGATTTCGACCTGCACGACATGAACGTTCTGTCCCGGGCGTCCATAGGTCGAACAGATATAGGCTCCCGAAAAGGGTGAATTCCTGCGAACGCTCCAGCCCTCGTCCTCGATCACGCCGGCGATCGTGTCCAGAACCCGGGTGGCGGCCGAAAGGCCATAGCGGTTGCCCAATACGAATTCCGGGCGCTGACCGTGCAGATGGGACAGGGCGTCATGCGGCATGGAATGCATGTCGATGAGTATCGCCTGCCCGAAACTCGCCTGCGCCTCGGCGATCAGGGTGCTCAGGGCCAGATGATAGGGACGCCAATAGGCGTCGATCCTGCGGTCGGCCTCGGCGCGGTCGATGGGGCGGTTGTGAATGGTCCGTCCCTGCGCGACGACGCGGGGAATCACCCCCAGCCCCGCGATCGTGCGCTGATTGAGCGGATGACGCGGGATGCCGCGCACGACCAGCGGATCGATTTCGTCGGCCCCCCGGTTCAGGTCGATCAGGCAGCGCGGCATGCGGGCTGACAGGGCCACTGCGCCGTATTCCGGGGCGCAATCGATAAGCCGGTCGACGAAGGCGTCCTCGGACGAGCGCAGGGCATTCATCGGGAGTGACGTGCTTTCAAGGAACCAGTCGGGGTAATCGCTGCCCGAATGGGGCGAGGCGAATATGACGCCGTTCGTCCAATGCGCCGGGCGTTTCAGCGAAAACGGTATGTCAGGCTTTGTCACAAGGCATTCCCCAACGTCCAGAGTGCCCCTACCTTATAGACCAGAGCGTATCTGTTCCAATAGGTCTTGAAACCCGTTGACGGCATATGTATAGACACGCGGACCGAAGGCGGGTTAGCCGGCAATTCTTCGTGAATTGAGGCAGAATCACCGAAGGTATGGGCGGTTAGCTCAGCGGTAGAGCACTACGTTGACATCGTAGTGGCCACTGGTTCGATCCCAGTACCGCCCACCATTTTATCTGAGCACAATGACTTATGGCTGTTTTTCTCCGGTGCGCCGCACAGGTGAGACACAGTCATGCCCATGGCAGCCTATTTAAGCCAATCCCGTCACGGTATATTTTACTTCCGCTGGCCGCTTCCTTCGGTCCTGCATCCGAAGGGCAGGCGAAGCGATATCCGGCTGTCCCTGGGGACGCGCTCCAAGGCTGTTGCGCGGCGGCTGTCGCGATTACTCTCAGCGTTAGGAGAAAATTTACCAATTCCCGCTATGGCGCGGGCCATGCATTACGATGAACTCCGCGAACATGTGCGACAGCATTTCCAGGGGCTGTTGCAGCAATTTCAGGCCGGTATCGCGCAGGACGGTCCTGCCGATGCCGCGCGGCTGGAGGCGTTGCGGACAGGCCGGATGGCTGCCGGGGCGGATACCGACGGTTGGATTGATGT
Source organism: Paracoccus alkanivorans (assembly GCF_003697785.1). Lineage (GTDB taxonomy): Bacteria > Pseudomonadota > Alphaproteobacteria > Rhodobacterales > Rhodobacteraceae > Paracoccus > Paracoccus alkanivorans. The sequence continues at coordinate 102,281 of NZ_QOKZ01000009.1, forward strand.
GGCAGACCCGGATGGCGCTTCCGGCATTCTCGGCGCATTCTGCGACCGTCGCGGCATTTCCGAAGAGGACTTGACCGCCGCCAAGCGCAACTGGCTGTTGCGGGCCATTCAGCGCGGTCATGGAGCCTATTGCGCAGCGGCGGAGGATTATGCCGAACGCTTCGATAGCATTGAACTGGGAACGCCGCAGCAAAGCGTATCCGCGCCAGAACCGACCGCAGGGATTGCCCGAATCGGCAACACCGACCTGCTGGAGCGGTACTTCGATGAAGCGCGGCGCACGGCGAGCCTTGCCGCAAAGACAGAGTTCGAGAAGCGCGAGGTACTGAACCTGCTGAACGAAATCGTTGAGCAGAAACCCTTTGCCGCACTCACCAAGGCCGACGCTCAGAAGGTGAAGCAGGCGCTTATGCGATTGCCACGGAACCGGAACAAGCTGAGCGGAACAAGAGGAAAACCGCTGAGTGAGATACTGGAGATGCAGGGGTTTGAAATCATCTCTGCCCGTACCATGAATACCTATATCAGCCATATGCAAACCTTTTATAGCTGGGCGGCCAATAACGGCTACGTGCAGGAGAACATATTTCAGGGCATGCGGGTCAGACTGCCGAAGCGGGTCAAGGAGCAGGGCCGGGAGGCATTCACCGAGGAACAGCTTGGTATCCTGTTCCGACACCTGACCGAAAACCCTGACCGGCTGGTGCGCAAGGACGATCACAGGTGGATTGCGTTGATCGGGATATTCACCGGCATGCGGCTGAACGAGATCGCGCAGCTTGACATTGCCGACATCAAGGAAAGCGACGGCGTCCGGTTCTTCGATGTCAATGCCAGCGGCGCGGGAAACAAGCGGTTGAAAAATTCCGCCTCGCAGCGCCTCGTACCGGTGCATGACCGGCTGCTTGAAGCGGGTGCTGCAATTCGTCGAAGAGCGGCACAGCGGCGGATCACAGCGGCTGTTCCCCGATCAGCCCTGGTGCCCGAAGAACGGCTATGGCCGGAATGCCGGACGATGGTTCAATGAACGTCTGCTGCCCGCATTGGGCATGAAGTCGGAGCAACTGGTGTTTCACAGCCTGCGGCACACGATGGCGACACTGCTGTCGCGCAATGACGTGCCGGATACGCAGGTGAAGGCGATTCTGGGGCATGAGCAGCCGGGAGTAACCTACAGCACCTATTTCCACGGCTTCCGGCCCGCGCAGTTACAGGCGGCGATCAACCGGTTCGGGTTCTGACGGCGCGTTTTGTGTGCCGGTGGCAAAGAGGGCGTTACTGATGCCGACAGTTTTGGAAGAGCAATTCGGACTCACTTGGGATATGATTGCGGGTCTGGAAGACCAGACCGGCGCTTCGCTTGCGTTCGAGCCCTGCCTTGAAACCCGTGACGTGGATATTGACCGGCTGGCTGCAGACCTCACCGGGACGGCTTTCCGGCATTGGGTCGGCGGCTACACCCAGCGAAAACCCAAAGCCTCCATGGTTGCCAATGTAAGATGTTGCCTGCGGCTGATCGTGCTGAACCTGCTTCATGCTGAAAGCGCCGGGGCAGCGGGCCTGCCGGTTGGTATCCCGACGGGGAAGGACAGGCTTTATTCCGAGAAACGCTATCATCCGGCGTTCATGACGGCGACCGCGTTTCTGACGGCTATGAAGGCGCTCATGGAATGCGGACTGATGGAGCGGACGGCGCGGGGCTACCATCTGCCGGAGCATTCGCAGGTCGGGCGCTACCGGCTTGAAGTGGCGGTAAGGCGGGATATTCGTCGCAGCCGGGCGAACAACACCGATTGTTTTCACGTTCACCCCGACAGCGAGACCATAAGGCTGAAAGACGAAAGCAGGCGGCTCACCGACTACCGGGAAACGGCGGAAACCCGGCGGATGCGCGAGAACCTGTCCGTGATCAATTCGGTGCTCGACACTGCCGATATCTCGACCGCAGGACCATTGTGTCGTGGTCGCGACTTCGAGGGCGAGCCGCTGTTGGGGCAACGGTACCTGTACCGGGTTTTCAATAACAACTCCTTCGGTCAGGGCGGCAGGTTCTATGGCGGATGGTGGCAATGCGTCCGCAAGCATATCCGTCCGCTGATACTTATCAACGGACTGCCGACGATTGAGGCCGATTACAGGGGGCTGCATCCCGCGATCCTGTTCGCGGAACGAGGGCTTGAGATACCGGACGATCCGTATTCCCCCGTACCTGTCCCGGCTTCGGCTGCAAAGGGCAGTGCGGCTGTCAAAAAGACATGGCGCGCTGCCGTGAAGGAAACCTTCAACGCGATGCTGAACGCAACGGGATCGACCGTAGCACCGGAAGACTTCGATACAGAGCCGCACGGCATGACCAAAGCCCGGTTCCGCCAGCATGTCAGAGACGCGTTCCCGATGCTGACCGGAGAGTTCGGTTCCGGTGTGGGAATGCGGTTACAGAGGGCAGACAGCGATCTGATGGAGGCCGTCATGATGCATTTTGCCGATCAGGGCATTCCCGTGCTTCCGGTGCATGACAGCGCCATCATTCAGCGTGAGCATACGGATGAACTGGTTGCGGTCATGGCCGGAGAGTTCAGGAAACGATACGGACAAACGCCACCCATCCGGATAGAGTAATACCCGTCCTTCCCCCGTCCATATATTCCCATACTCGGGAAGATAAGCTTTCAGCCGCTGGGAAAGCGGCGATGGATAAAGCACAAACTGGTATCCGGCAAAAGCGATAGATACACGCGACCGTATGAGCGTTGCCGCCAACCGCCACAATCCGGCATGACCCTGGCTCAATCCATAGAATCGCCGCAGACCCGGATTTTTTGGCCGCTTGCAGGCCATTGACGCTATCCCGACCCCAACCTATCCAGAACGAAACGGCGCTCTGCGAGCAAAAACATGGGGTTTGACGAGCGCGACAGGCACAGCAGTAAAACCCGCTTACAGTGACCAGCGTTTCAGAGCCGCGCGGGCCGATACCGGGTCGTTCCTGATCCTCAGCACAGTCTGCCGGGACAGACCAGCCGCTCGGGCAATCTCGCTCGTGCCCGCTCCGGCTGCGGACATGCTCAACACCGTGTCCAGCTTTACACCGTCATAGCTTGGTTTCTTGCCCCGATAGCGGGACCGGTCTTGCCGCGCCGATGCGATTCCGGCCTGCTGAGCCGCTTTGGTTGCCTCGGCCTGCGTCTGCGCGGTTGCAGCCATGAAGGCAATCAGTGCGTCCCTGACAGCCTGCTGAACCGGGTCACGGGTTGCTCCGTCAAAGGTCATGTTATTGATGACTGGGCGTATGACCACGCCCCGGCGCATGAACTCGCGGATGCAGTCGGTCACGTCGCGGTAGTCCCGGCCCAGCCGGTCAACCCAACGGACAACCAGAGTGTCGCCGCAACGCAGTTTGTCGAACAGCCGTCTGCCTTCCGGCCTGTCCGCCAGCATAACCCTGACGCCGGATACACCGTGGTCCGCAACTACCTCGTCAATCCGGAAACCTGCCGCCTCGGCCTGGCTGCGTTGATGGTCAAGCGTCTGTTCGGCTGTGCTGACGCGGGCATAGAGGATCGTTCGGGACATGCTGAAAACCTGTTCGCAAGGGTTGTGTCCGGTTGAACATATGTCCGCTGGATTAAAACAACCCTAACGGACATGATTTTCGTACCCTCTGGGCATGTCCGCAGGGGTATACCCTGTCGGACAGTCAAGCGGGAGCCAGTTCATTCGGCACCCACCTCGCCGGACGGATGGCCGACCGCTCAAGGGCGGGCGAAGAACGGATGTTTGCCACGTTCGGTCACGCCTTTGCGCCATAAGGGGCCATGGGGGAGAATTGGAGCGGGCGGGAATAGAGATGCCCCCTCGCAAAAATTCGCCGGAAAATTAAGACGGACCCCAGAGGGGGCTCGTGTGTTTACCGAAATTTAACCAAATATATCAATTCCCCTTCCGGGAAATGCAAGCCTGTGCCACCATTTCTAAAAATCGCATTGGCGAGGATGCCGGGCATCTAGGGTTGCGAGAGTTGTGCTGTGAAATCAATTCATGCAAGCAAACGCAATTCCAAGCACTTGATGCAGGCTGTGCTGGTGTTGGAAATGCATAACTATCGTTCCAGGAGAACATGATGAATGTAAATGTAAAGAAAAGAAAGGGTAAGACGTTGCGTAGGCTGCTGCTTGTCGTCCCGCCATCAACTCTCATGTTTGGATGCGGCGTTCCGCAGAAGAATATATCCACCGACATGGAGAAGAAAGAGTATAAAGCCGTCTCGAATATCGTAGATCGCCTTAGGAGAAGCCCGTTATCTGATACATCGGATATGCGAAAGTCACTGCTTAAAATAATCCCTCAAGCTTGCATAGAAGATAATGGAAATGTTTCCTGTTCGGCAACAAGGACCAGAGCTATAAGGGGGCGTGAGGGCAAGTATCTGCCTGTTCTGGATATCACTTCCGTGAGCCTGAATGTAGATAACAGTTATTGTTATGCGAAGTCATACTGGCTGTACGCTGTGGAGCAACCTGAAACGGAAAAAAGTCAAGGAAGCGCGGGCGGTGGCAAAGGCGAGTTAGCCGAGTTTTGGTCAATGTAGCCAGTTGGAGTTTAGTAAATGTCGACATCTCTGGGAACGTCTGGGAATGATTCTCTCACCGGGAGCGAGGGAGACGACAGTCTGCTCGGACTGGACGGCGACGATACGCTTGACGGCGGTCACGGTCAGGACACGCTTCGCGGCGGCGCTGGAAATGACTCCCTTTTTGGTGGTGCAAAATCAGACGGCTCTCCCTCACAGATGCTTGATGCTCTGGAAGGTGGCGATGGCAATGACACGCTGGATGGTGGCCTTGGTTCCGATGACCTGTCTGGCGGAGCGGGCGATGACGAACTCCGTGTAAGTGTCGTTTACCGTAACATTCAGGAAACCATAGATGGCGGTACCGGCACCGACACGCTTCAGATCGACGGCACGGACCAGGAGGGTGCGGCATTCACTGTAAATCTTGCGTCGGGAACGGCAGGTACCTTCGGCCTCAGCCAATTTACGCTTAGCAATATCGAAAATGTCGTCGGTGGCGATAAAAGCGACACACTGACCGGCGATGACGGGGCGAACCGCCTGGAGGGGCGCGCCGGGAACGACAGCCTGGCCGGGGGCAAGGGTGCGGATACGCTTGATGGCGGGGATGGCAATGATACGCTGGATGGGGGTAATGGCCCTGACAGCATATCCGGCGGTGCGGGTAATGACCTTATCCTGCAAGGCTTTAATAATACCAGTCAGGTTGCCGAAACGCTCGATGGCGGCAATGGCATCGATACGGTGCAGATCGATGGCACCGCGGTGGAAAGCTACACGTATGATATAAACCTTGCTAAAGGGACGGATAATTACGGCAGAACATATTCCGGCATCGAAAATGTCGTCGGTGGCGATAAAAGCGACACACTGACCGGCGATGACGGGGCGAACCGCCTGGAGGGGCGCGCCGGGAACGACAGCCTGGCCGGGGGCAAGGGTGCGGATACGCTTGATGGCGGGGATGGCAATGATACGCTGGATGGGGGTAATAGCTCTGACAGCATATCCGGCGGTGCGGGTGATGATCAGTTCACGGTCAGTGACGGACACGATGTTATCACCGATTTCACAACCGGTGAATCGGGTGCGGCAAATGATGGGAACAACACCAATAACGACTTTATCGATCTGAGCGGCCACTACAGCCAGGCCAATTATGATCGCGCGGTTGCAAACGGGGCCATTGACCCCAGCGTAATCCGCAATCCGCTGAAATGGATGCAGGCCGACCAGGATGATGACGGCGTCCTGAACGATACAGAAGCAGGGTGGAGCGATACTAACACGCTGACCATCCAGAATGAAGGCGCCGCAGTCGGCGGATCAGACCTGACCTCTGATCGGACGGGTGTTATGTGCTTCGCGCACGGCACATTGATCACCACACCGCATGGCGATGTTCGGATCGAGACGTTAAAGATAGGTGACCTGGTTAAGACAGTTGACAATGGATATAAGAACATTCGTTGGATCGGCCAGCGTAAACTTAGTGCCGCCGAGTTGAAGGCCAATCCGAAACTATGGCCGATCTGTATCCGGGCGGGGGCGCTGGGAGAAAATACGCCTTCGTCGGACCTGCTGGTTTCGCGGCAACATCGCATCTTAATCCGCTCAAAGATTGCACAGCGGATGTTCGGTTCACCAGAGGTTCTGGTTGCGGCCATGCATCTGACGTCGGTTGAAGGGATCGATATCGCGGACGATCTGAATGAGGTTGCGTATTACCATATGCTTTTCGATCAGCATGAGATCGTCATCTCGAATGATGCAGAAACAGAATCGCTATATCCCGGACCGCATGTATTGGAGAGCGTGGGACCGGAAGCAGTCCGGGAAATATACACGCTTTTTCCGGAACTGCGCGAATACGACTACTCCCCGGTTGCGGCGCGACCATTTCCGACCGGATCTAAAACGCGACAGCTTTTGTACCGCCATACCAAAAACGCCGAAAAGCAGCTCTGTTGTAAACTTTTGCGCAGACCGTAGGAAACCCTCTGCTGGAGGTAATTATGCTGCGGCGAGGTGTTGTCGGCGTTGTTGCAGAACTCGGTTTGTGGGGATTCACTTTGCGAATCCATAGCGTTAGACGCGCTGCATGAGAAAACCATCTCCCGCCCGCTATCGCACGACGAACTGGTCCAGCTACAACGCATCGCTGCGGAAACGGGGTTCGCTCCTGATCTGGGTTGACAAGGATATGACCTGGCTCGCGCCGCGTGACGGGTGGCCAGCGGTGTTTTCCGATGCGGCCATCCAGTTCTGCCTCTCGATCAAGGTTCTCTTCAAGCTCCCTCTGCGCCAAACCGCCGGGATGGTGGCGAGCCTGCTGAAGTTGGCGGGACTGGACTGGTCCGTGCCGGACTTCTTGAACCGCCCCGGGTTTACCGGAGAGTAAAACACTCCAAAGGTGAGCCTTATGACAAAGAATCGATATACTCCTGCTTATCCATCCGAACTGCGTGATCGAGGTGTTCGGCTTTTTCGTGACCATCGTGCTGATTACAGCAGCGATTCAGCCGCCTACCGTGCGATTGCGCCGAAGCTTGGTTGTTCTCCGGACAGCCTGCGCGTCTGGTGCCAGCAGGCCGAGCGTGATGCCGGCCAGCGCGGTGGGCTGACCAGTGCTGAGAAGGACAGGATCAGGGAACTGGAGCGCGAGAACCGGGAATTGCGCACAGCCAATGAGATCTTGAAGATAGGTGAACAGGCGAACGCCATGCGTTCGAGAGAGCCTGTGAACGCATATTTCGCGGCGGCGGAGCTCGACCGCCCATTCCGGAAATGATTGCCTTCATTGATGCTCATCGGGAGGGTTTTGGTGTCGGGCCGATCTGCGGGGTTCTGGGGATCGCACCATCGACCTTCTATGTGCATAAGCAGCTTGAAGCCGCGCCTGAGCGGGCTTCGGCCCGGCGCTTCAGCGACCGTGAGTACTGCGCGGAGATTCGGCGTGTTTTTGACGCGAACCGTGGCCTTTATGGGGCGCGGAAAATCTGGCGATCCCTACGCCGCGAAGGGAAGGATATCGCGCGATGCACAGTAGAACGGCTGATGAAATCCATGGGATTGCAAGGCGTTGTTCGGGGAAAGAAGGTCATCACCACCAACCCCGATGCGGCACGTCCTTGCCCGCAGGACAAGGTGAACCGGCAGTTCCGGGCGGACCGTCCAAACCAGCTCTGGCTGTCGGACTTCACCTGTGTGCCCACCTGGCAGGGCATGAGTTACGTCGCCCCTCGCCACGGTCACTCGGACCAGTGGCGTTCCCATGGCTCGATCATCGACGTCTTCGCCCGCAAAATCGTCGGCTGGCGGGTTTCGACATCAATGACGACGGGCTTGGTTCTGGATGCGCTCAATCAGGCGATTTGCCAGCGATGCCCGTCAAAAGCGGACGGCTTGACCCATCATTCCGACCGCGGATCGCAATATCTGTCCATAAAATACACCGAACGGCTGGCCGAGGCCGGCATCGATCCATCCGTGGGCAGCGTCGGCGATTCCTATGAGTTCAAGCCGGTCCGCAGAGCGGATCAAACGGTCCCCCGGACCGTTTTAAGGCGCAGAACGCCATGGCGGAGACCATCATTGGACTCTTCAAAGCCGAGGTCATCAATATCCTCGGACCGTGGAAATCAGTCGGGCAGGTCGAATGGGAGACCCTCAGATGGGTCGACTGGTTCAACACATCCCGCCTGCTGGAACCCATCGGATATATCACCCCAAATGAAGCAGAGGTGAATTTCTATGCAGCCTTGAACCAAACCCAAAATGCCGCGTAATATTTGAGCCAAAACATCTCCGGTAAACCCGGGGCGGTTCACATCGAGGCGAGGATGCGCTGCCTCAAGGCCTTCGGCGAACGCATCATGGCGAGAGACCCGGACCGCCAAGCCGCCGAAATCCACATCCGCGTCGCACTCATCAACCGCTTCAACGCACTCGGCACCCCCGACATCGTCCGCATGGCATGACGTCAGTGGGGCAAGGGGAACTCACGTCTCAGGCCAGAGTAATGCAACAATGCCTTTGCTCACCGACAAGGTTTTTCGGGCTTGCATCTCTCTGACAGGTGTGACACAGGAGTGGTGCACATTCCAACCCGCGCTTGGGACGGGAACAGCTATATCAGATGGTTGTGCGGAGGGTGGTCGTCCCAGTACCGCCCACCATTGTTTCGCCGCCCCCGGCCGATGTCGGGGGCATTTCGTTTTCCTGGCGGCTGCGATGCGCCGCGACGAAGGAGAAGGCCGATGAAGGTTCGCAACTCGCTCCGCTCGCTCAAGAGCCGGCATCGCGATTGCCGTGTCGTGCGCCGCAAGGGCCGCGTTTACGTGATCAACAAGACCAATCGCCGCTTCAAGGCCCGTCAGGGCTGACCGGCGGGATCACCGCGAAGACGAAATGACCCGCCCTTGCCGGCGGGTTTTTTCATGGCCATCAGAAAAGCGCGGAGTCCCAACGGTATCTAGGAAGTCTGTTCCAATGCGCGGGTGAAGAAATCCTCCTCGCCGAAATTTCCGGATTTCAATGCCAAGGCAAGCGAGCCATGATCATCTTCTCCCCGGCACCATGGGACTCCCGGGGCGATTTCGGCGCCGATACGCAAGGCGGTGATGCCAAGCGCGCTGGTGATCGCACCCGAGGTTTCACCGCCCGCGACGACAAGGCGGGCCGCGCCGTGACTGCGGGCGATCCTTGCCGCGCGGGCGAGAGCTTCCTCAACCACGGCACCGGCCTTTTCGACGCCAAGGGCTGATTGCGCGGCGGCGACCTCATCGGGCCCGGCGGTCGCCTGCAGCATGCAGTCCTGGCCGGTGTCCAGACATTCGATGATCCAGTCCTGCATGCCGCCGTCATCGCCCTCGGCCAGCCGCTGTGGATCCAGCCTGAGCGTGGGCGCCATGGCGGCGAAATGCGCCACCTGCTTGCGGGTCATGGCAGAACAGCTGCCAGCCAGCACGACAGCCGGTCCCTTGGGCATGGTTGGCAAGACCTCGTCGCCTTCGGTGGAGGCAAGCAGCTCTGCCGCGCGCCACGCATCGGGCAGGTGACGGGCAAAGGCGCTGCCGCCTGTCAGCAAGGGCAGCGCATGTGCCGCCTGCGCCAGTGCCTCCAGATCGCTGTCATCAAGGGCGTCGCAGACCAGATGGGGGGCGCCCGAGGCAATGGCCCCGGCAACCGCAGCCTGTCCTTGCCTGATCGTCGGCCAGTCCAGCAACCCCACCTTGCCTGCATCATCGCCCAGTTGCGGGGCCAGCACGCGGGTCAGGTCGCTGTCGCGCATCGGATTCAGCGGATGATCCTTCATCGGGCTTTCCGCAAGCGGCTGATCACCCACGAACAGGTTGCCCATGAAAACCCTCCGCCCGTTTTCGGGGAATGACGGCACGTAAACTGTCCTTTCCGTCCCCAACCGATCCATCAATGCCTGTGCCACGGGGCCGATATTGCCGCGCATCGTGCTGTCGAAGGTCGAGCAATATTTCCAGTAGATGTGCCGCGCGCCCGCCGCCAGCAGCCAGTCCAGCGCCGCAAGCGCCTGCGTCACGGCCCGGCCGGGCTCAATCGCGCGGATCTTCAGGGCGATGACTTCGACAGCTTCGGGTGGGCCGGGGGAGGCGGGTTCCGAGGGCAGGCCGATCCGCAGCGAGACCGGCACGCCTGCCCGCACCAGCAGCGCGGCCAGATCGGTGGCACCGGTGAAATCATCGGCGATGCAGCCCAGGATCATGTGCCTTGCTCCCCGTCACCCGGCAGCTTCACCCCTGCCTGCCGCGCGAGGTAAAGGGCCACGGCCGAGTCGTCCCTGCGGCCCAGGCCCGCCGCGGAGGTCTGCCGGAACAGTTCAAGCGCGGTGTGCGACAACGGCGCAGGTGCGCCCGATGCGCCCGCGGTTCTGGTCACGATGCCCAGATCCTTGACGAAGATATCGACGGCAGAGCGGGGTGTGTAGTCGCCCTCGACCACATGCGCGCCGCGATTGGCGAACATCCATGAATTGCCGGCGCAGGACTGGATGACGCGGTGCACTTCGTCCAGATCCATGCCCTGGCTTGCGGCCAGAACCATCGCTTCGGCCATGGCGGCGATATGAACGCCCGCCAGCATCTGGTTGATGACCTTCATCCGCGCACCCGCACCGGACCTCTCGCCAAGCCGGAACACGGTGGCCGAGATCGCCTCCAACGCCGGAGCGGCATGCTGGAACGCCGTTTCGGAGCCGGAGGCCATCATCGAAATCTCTCCCTCCATTGCCTTGGCCGCGCCGCCCGAGACCGGGGCGTCGATGGCCATCATCCCGGCCTGTTCCAATCGCCCGCAGATATCGGCGGCCTCTGCCGGTTCCATGGTCACGCAAATCACGAAGACCGTGCCGGGACGGGCAGCAGGGACGGCGCCGGCATCGCCGAACAGCACTTCGCGAGTCTGCGCCGCATTGACGACATAGATAAGGACCACGTCGGATTCACGGCCCAGTGCCGCTGCATCCGGGGCGAGGGTGCCGCCCGCATCCGCGAAGGCTGCCCGGGCTTCTTCACGCAAATCCAGCCCTTGCGTCGGGATACCCGCGCGCAGTAACGATACCGCAGCGCCCATGCCCATCGAGCCAAGCCCGATCACTCCCGCCGAAATGCTCATGCGATTGCCGCCTTTCTGCGCCTGAGGATGGCGCGGATCAGCGGCAACAGCCAGAAGGCGACCGCCATGATGCCGAGCACCGCGGCGATCGGCCGTTCGAAAAAGGCCAGCAGGTTGCCATCGGCCTTGATCATCGAGGTGATGAAGTTCTTTTCGAGCATCGGCCCGAGGACAAGGCCGAGAATCGCCGGAGCGATGGGGATCTCGCATTCCTCCATGGCAAAGCCGATCACGCCGAAGGCGAGCATGACCCAGACCCCGAAGATCGAGTTGGTGATCGCGAAGGCGCCGATGATGCAGGATAGCATGATCACCGGCATCAGGATGTTCTGCGGCACCGATAGAAGCCGCGCGCCCAGCTTGATCGCCACCCAGCCCAGGGGCAGCATGATGAGGTTCGCCAGCAGAAAGACGATGAACAGCGCATAGATGAGCTGCGGCTGCATCAGGAATACCGTGGGGCCCGGATTCATGCCCTTGATATAGAGCACGCCGATCACGATGGCGGTAATGGAATCGCCCGGGATGCCGAATACCAGCGCCGGAATCCACGCGCCCGAGACGGCGGCGTTGTTCGACGAGCCCGCCTCGACCAGCCCCTCGACATGGCCGGTGCCGAATTTCTGCGGTTCGCGGGAGAAGCGTTTGGAAATGGCATAGCTGATCCAGGCGGCGATATCTGCGCCCGCGCCGGGCAGGGCACCGATAATCGTTCCCAATGCGCTGCCGCGCAGCATCTGTTTCGGATAACGCCGGATATTCCGCCACTGGCGGGCAAAGATATGGCTGGTGTCGGGGCGCTCGGCCCTGACCGCCCGGGAGGGGTGGACGATGGCGCGAAAGACCTCGGCGGCGGCGAACAGGCCGATCATGGCGCAGATCAGCGGAATGCCCGCCATCATGTCCACATTGCCGAAGGTAAAGCGCGGCTGGCCCGCCGGGTTGTCGAAACCGACGCAGGCCGCCGTGAGGCCGACCACCAACGACAGCATGCTTTTCAGCGACGATCCGGGCGAGACGAAGACGGCGCAGGACAGCCCCATCACCACCAGCCAGAAATATTCGAAGGACGAGAATTTCAGCGCCACCTCGGCCAGCGCGGGCGCGGCGACGATCAGCACGATGGTGCCCAGGGTGCCCCCGATGGCCGAGAATACAAGCAGGGCGCCAAGCGCATCTGCGGCGCGACCGCTCCGGGTCATGCGCCATGCATCCTCGGTATAGGCGGCGCTGGCCGGGGTGCCTGGAATGCGCAGCAGCGCGGCGGGCAGGTCGCCCGCGAAGATCGCCATGGCGGCGGCGGTGACGATGGCGGCGATGGCGGGGACCGGCTCCATGAAGAAGGTGATCGGAACCAGCAGCGCGGTTGCCATGGTCGCGGTCAGGCCGGGCATCGCCCCCAGGAACATCCCGAAAGCGCCCGAAGCGATCATGGTCAGGATCACCTGCGGCGTCAATACGAGGTCCAGAGCGTCCGAGATAACCATCCTATCCCCCAAGACCCGGCAGGGACATGCGCGGCAGCGGCACCAGCAGCAGATCGGCGAAGACATAACGCAGCACGAAGGCCGCAACGATACCGAGGATCACGCTGTAAAGCGGCTTGACCCCCATCAGCAGGGCGAGGCCGGCGACGGTGACGAAACCCGCGATGACGAACCCGGTCATCGGCGAGAACAGCGCATAGGCGATGACCAGCGCCAATCCTCCGGCCAGCCGCAACCATGCGTTGATGTTCCGCATCCAGTCCGCACCGCCATCGGCGGCGGGTGCGCTATCCGCTGCAGGTCGCGGCCGCAGGGCCTGGATCAGCATGGCGATGCCGACGCAGATCGAGAACACCGCGATCACGCGAGGCAGGGTGTCGGCGCCGTAATCCTGACCGGGGATCGCGCCAAGTCCGCGCGCGCCGAGGATCAGCGCCACCCCGATCAGGATCGAGATGACGCCCAGCCCGATTTCGCGGGTCCGATGAGGCTGGCTCACTTGGCCAGGCCCGCTTCTTTCATGACGGCGCCGAGATTCGCGTCATCGTCGGCGACCTGTGCCGTGGCCTCTTCGGGGCCAAGCCAGCGCAGGCCGAAGCCGCGTTCCTTCATGAAATCCTGGTAGGTCGGGCTTTCATAGGCTGCCTTGACAGCCTCGGCCAGCTTCGCCCGCACATCATCGGGCAGGCCCTTGGGCACGACGATGGTGCGCCAGACCGACAGTTTCCAATCTGATTGCGTGGCCTCATTCAACGTGGGCACGTCGGGGAACAGTTCCTGGCGTTCGTCGGACATGCTGGCCAGCGGCAGGACCTTGCTTGCCTCGATCAGCGCACGGCCTTCGGCAAGCGAGGAGGGCACCATGTGAACGCCGCCCGCGACCATGTCGGTCAGACCGGCCACCGAGCCCTCGCTCGGCACCCATGTAACGGCATCGACGGGGATGCCCTCGGACATCAGCCAGCCCAGCAGGTTCAGGTGCCAAATGCCTCCCTGACCCGTGCCCGAGGCCTTGAAGGTGCCCGGCTCGCTGGACTTGATCGCATCACGCAGGGCGGCGGCATCTTTCCATTCACTGTCGGCCGAAACCATCAGCCCGCCCGGATCGGCGTTCACCATGCCGAGGATATCGAAATCCTCATGGGTCAGCTCGGTGAGGCCCTGCCAATGCATCATGTCGATCTCGATGGTCATCACGCCCATCGTGTAGCCGTCGGGATTGGCCCTGGCGATGGCGGTATGGCCGACGACGCCCGAGCCGCCGGTGCGGTTCACGACATTGACTGGCTGGCCCAGATTTTCCTGGAGGATCTGCGCGAATATGCGCCCCACGGCATCGGTGCCGCCGCCCGCGCCCCACGGCACGATCATCTCGATCGGCCGCTCTGGAAACTCAGCCAGCGCCTTGCCAGCGCCCATCGGTCCCGGCAGCATCCCCATTGCAGTTGCCGCAACCATCGCGATACCGCTCAGCGCCGCACGGCGGCCGATACGGTTCTTCCCAATGGCTTTCACGATCTTTCCGGTCATCGATGCACTCCCCCCTGTTTCGCATCTCTTTGCGGGCAGTCTTGGTTACAATGTATACGTTGTCAAATGGAACCTGAGCATCGCCGCTTCTTTGCCAATGCACGAGAAACTGCTTGCGCGGTCCGAGGATTGCCGCATAGCATCCCTCAATGGATACCTGTCGGAGGGGGACGGCAATGGCATCGGTCACGATCGAGAACGTAAGAAAATCCTATGGCTCGGTCGAGATATTGCATGGCATCAACATTTCGATAGACGAAGGAGGATTCGTCGTTCTGGTCGGTCCCTCGGGCTGCGGAAAATCGACCTTGCTGCGGATGCTCGCGGGGCTCGAACATATCACGTCGGGGCAAATCCGCATCGGGAATCGCGTCGTCAACGACCTTGCGCCCAAGGAACGCGATATCGCGATGGTCTTTCAGAACTACGCGCTTTACCCGCATCTGACCGTGGCCGAGAACATGGGCTTTTCGCTCAAGCTCGCCGGCGTCTCGCGCGCCGAGATCGCCGAGAAGGTGCGTCCCGCGGCTGAGATCCTGGGACTTGCGCATCTGCTGGAGCGTTATCCGCGAATGCTGTCGGGCGGTCAGCGCCAGCGTGTCGCCATGGGCCGCGCCATCGTCCGCGATCCGCAGGTCTTTCTGTTCGATGAGCCGCTGTCGAACCTCGATGCCAAGCTGCGCGTGACCATGCGCACCGAGATCAAGAACCTGCATCAGCGCCTGAAGACCACGACCGTCTATGTCACCCATGACCAGATCGAGGCGATGACCATGGCCGACAAGATCGTCGTCATGCATGACGGCATAGTCGAGCAGGTCGGCACGCCGCTGGAGCTTTATGACCGGCCGGACAACCTGTTCGTGGCGGGTTTCATCGGCTCGCCCGCGATGAACATGATTGCCGGCACCCTGACCGGGGATGGCCGGTTCGAGGCGAAGGACGGCACGATGCTGCCGGTTGGCGATACCGGCAGCGCCAGGCCGGGACAGCCGCTGGTCTATGGCCTGCGTCCTGAGCTGATGAGCCCCGGCGGAGATATCCCGCTTACCGTCGACGTGATCGAGCCCACCGGCGCCGAGACCCATGTCGTGGGCCGGCTTGGCGGGGCCGAGATCACTGGCGTTTTTCGCGAGCGCGTGGCCGTCGAACCCGGAAGCGCAATGCAGATCGGCGTTACGCCCGCGGGCGTTCATCTGTTCGACGAGGCCAGCGGCCAGCGCGTTTCGGGATGAAACACCAGGCATCGCCCTGCCGCGGCGGAGGAATGCGGCGGGGCGTCATCATCGGGCGACGCAGATCGTCCGCTGCACCAAGGGAGGAAAAGAACCATGACCATTGACCGTAGGAAACTGTTGCAGGGCACGGCCGCGATGGCCGCTGCGGGGGCGCTTGTCGGCCCGTTCCGTCCCGGCCGCGCCCTGGCGCAGGCCGCGCCTTCATTCACCCCGGAAGAGGGGGCATCCTTGCGCCTTCTGCGTTGGGTGCCCTTCGTCGAGGGTGAGGAGGAGGCCTGGAACGCTAACACCAGGGCCTTTACCGAGGCGACCGGCGTCGAAGTCACGATCGACCAGGAAAGCTGGGAGGATGTCCGTCCCAAGGCTGCCGTCGCCGCGAATGTGGGCTCGGGTCCCGATATGGTGATGAGCTGGTTCGACGATCCGTTCCAGTATCCCGACCGGCTTGTCGATGTGACGGATCTCTGCACCGCTCTGGGCGAGGCGCATGGCGGCTGGTATGACGGGCTTGCCGCTTACGGTTCGCAGGACGGGAAATGGATCTCCGTGCCGCTTTGCGCGATCGGCAATGCCATCTGCTACCGCGACAGCCACATCAAGGCCGCGGGCTTCGAGGAATTCCCGTCTGACACCGAGGGGTTCCTGAAACTGTGCCTGGCGCTCAAGGAAAAGGGCACTCCGGCCGGTTTCCCGCATGGCAAGGCGGTGGGCGACGGCAACAACTATGCCCACTGGCTGCTGTGGTCGCATGGCGGCATGACCGTGGACGAGGCGGGGCAGGTCGTCATCAACAGCCCCGAGACGCTTGCCGCCATCGAATATGCCAGGCAGCTTTACGAGACCTTCATCCCCGGCACGGAAAGCTGGCTCGACATCAACAACAACCGCGCCTTCCTTGCAGGTGAGATTTCACTGACCGCCAATGGCGTGTCGCTTTACTACGCGGCGATCAACGACCCGGCGATGAAGGAACTGGCCGAGGATATCCGCACGACCAACCTGCCTATCGGCCCGGTCGGCGAGTCGGTGGAACTACACCAGACCTCGACATTGTCGATCTTCAACCATTGCAAGTTCCCGAATGCGGCCAAGGCCTATATCGAGTTCATGTATCGTTCGGAAAACATGAACAAGTGGATCGAGGCCGCCAGCGCCTATTGCTGCCAGGCGCTGAAGGAATTCGCCGACAATCCGGTCTGGACCTCGAACCCGGTCCACGCGCCCTATGCCAGGGCTTCGGAATCGCTGCGTGTGAACGGCTATGCCGGCCCGCTGGGTCCGGCATCGGCGGGGGCGATGGCCGATTACGTGCTGGTCGACATGTTCGCCGAGGCGGTCACCGGTCAGCGCAGTCCCGAGGACGCCATCGCCAATGCCGAGCGGCGCCTGCAGCGTTACTACCGCTGATCCGCTCAGGTCCGGATGGCGCATTCCACCGCCGTCCGGACCGTCCTTGTCTGACACCGCCCACGGAAAGGACGCGATATGCCCGAGCCCGATCTTGCCGAGAACCCGCGCATGCAGGATGATCCGCCGCCCCGCAAAGGGGGCTGGGCGCGGCTGTCGGAAAGCCGGAACGGTCTGGGCTTTCTGTTCATGCTGCCGGCAGTGGCGTTCCTGCTGTTCTTCCTGACCTATCCACTGGGTCTGGGCGTCTGGCTGGGCTTTACCGACACGCGGATCGGGCGTTCCGGGATTTTCATCGGGCTGGAGAACTATATCTGGCTTTTCGACGACCCGGTCTTCTGGCTCTCGGTTTTCAATACGATGATCTATACGCTGGTGGCCTCGGTCGCGAAATTCGGCCTGGGACTGTGGCTGGCACTGATCCTGAACCGTCACCTGCCGTTCAAGAATTTCTTCCGCGCCATCATCCTGCTGCCCTGGGTGGTGCCGACCGTCCTGTCGGCCATGGCCTTCTGGTGGATCTTCGATTCGCAGTTTTCGATCATCTCGTGGTCGCTGATGCAGCTGGGCCTGATAGACCGGCCGATCAACTTCCTGGGCGAGCCGTGGAATGCGCGCTGGTCGGTGATCGCCGCGAATGTCTGGCGCGGGATTCCCTTTGTGGCGATCTCGCTGCTGGCGGGGTTGCAAACCATCCCGCAATCGCTCAACGAGGCGGCGGCCATCGACGGCGCGACGCCATGGCAGCGCTTCACCAAGGTAACTTTGCCGCTGCTGACGCCGATCATCGCGGTGGTGATGACCTTCTCGGTCCTGTTCACCTTCACCGACTTCCAGTTGATCTACGTCTTGACCCGCGGCGGTCCGGTGAACGCCACACATCTGATGGCCACGCTGTCATTCCAGCGCGCCATTCCCGGCGGCCAGCTGGGCGAGGGCGCCGCAATCGCGGTTGCCATGATCCCCTTCCTGCTGGCTGCGATCCTGTTCAGCTTCTTCGGCCTTCAGCGCCGGAAATGGCAACAGGGTCGGGATTGAGAGGACGCGCATCATGGCCGACAAGACCGAAGATCACTCCGCCCCGCTCGAACAGTTCGAGACGCTGCCGCGCCGCATCCTGGTGGTCTACCTGCCGCTTGCCGTGTTTGTCTTTGTGCTGCTGTTCCCGTTCTACTGGATGACGATCACGGCGGTTAAGCCGGATTCGCAACTGACCGATTACCAGAACCACAGCCCGTTCTGGGTCGTCGGCCCGACGCTGGACCACATGCGTTTTCTGCTGTTCGAGACCTCTTATCCCGCATGGATGTGGAACACGATGATCGTTTCGGTCGCCTCGACGGTGATTGCGCTGTTCACCTCGGTGCTGGCGGCCTACGCGATCGAGCGGCTGCGTTTCACGGGCGCGCGGATCACCGGCCTTCTGATCTTCCTGGCCTATCTTGTGCCGCCCTCGATCCTGTTCATCCCGCTGGCCTATATCGTCTTTCAGGTCGGCATCTTCGATTCACGGCTGGCGCTGATCCTGACCTATCCGACCTTCCTGATTCCGTTCTGCACCTGGCTGCTGATGGGTTACTTCCGCTCGATTCCTTATGAACTGGAGGAATCCGCGCTGGTAGACGGCGCGAGCCGCTGGCAGATCCTGACCAAGGTGGTGCTGCCGCTGGCGGTGCCGGGCCTGATCTCGGCGGGGATATTCGCCTTCACGCTGAGCTGGAACGAGTTCATCTATGCGCTGACATTCATTTCCAGCTCCGAGAACAAGACAGTTCCGGTGGGCGTGCTGACCGAACTGGTGCGTGGCGATATCTATGAATGGGGCGCGTTGATGTCGGGGGCACTGCTGGGATCGCTGCCCGTGGTGATCCTCTATTCCTTCTTCGTGGACTATTACGTGTCGTCCATGACCGGCGCGGTCAAGGAATAGGATTTCATCGCAAGGGCGGGTCCGGTCGATCCGGAACCGCCCTTGACAGTTTCAACCGTCGAAATTGACTTCCTCGATCAGCGTCAGCGCCTCGGGACGCAGTTTGGAGATCTCGCTCAACGGAGTGCTGTCGGGTGTGAACTCACCCCAGCCTTGAACCACTTCCGAGCGCTCGACATGATCCGAGACGGGGAATTCGTAGTTTATCTCGGCATAGATTTTCTGTGCCTCGTCGCTGACCAGAAACTCCATGAATTTCAGGGCAGCCTCCTTGTTCGGCGCGGCTGGAGTCATCGCCACGCCGGAAATGTTCACATGTGTGCCGCCATTCTCGAATGTCGGAAAGACGATACGGACTGAATCGGCCCATGCCTTCTGCTCTTCGTCTTCCAGCATCTTGCCCATGTAATAGGTGTTGCCCAGGCTGATGTCGCATTCCCCGGCCCAGATCGACTTGACCTGATCGCGGTCACCGCCTTCGGGCTTTTTCGCCAGGTTCGCCTTGACGCCTTCAAGCCACGCCTTGGTTTCCTCGGGGCCGTGATACGCCAGGTAGGCAGCAGTCAACGCGACATTGTAATTATGGGTGAAGGGGCGGGTGCAGATGCGGCCCTTCCATTTCGGATCGGCCAGATCCTCATAGGTTGTCACCTCGCCATCCGCCACGCGCTCCTTGCTGGCATAGATGATACGCGCGCGCGTGGTCAGGCCGAACCAATGGCGATCGACATCGCGCAGCGCTTCTGGAACGACATTCAGTGCCTCGCTCTCGACAGCCTGGGTTACGCCGGCATCCTTCACCTCGCCCAAGCGCGCAACATCGACAGTCATGATCAGATCCGCCGGAGAGCGCTCGCCCTCGGCCTTCAGCCGTTCGGCCATGCCCTTTTCGACATAAGCCGCGTTGACGGTGATTCCGGTCGCTTCGGTAAAGGCATCCGTCAGCGGTTTCAGCAATTCGGGTTGGCGGTTGGAATAAACATTCACTTCCTCCGCCAGTGCGGGCAGAGCGGAGGCGCCCATCAGGGAAGCGAGAAGCAGGGAACGCATCGTTGACTCCTTTGGTCAGGTTTCTGCTCGTTTCTCACATCACAGGCATCGCTGCGTCAATAGCCTGAAATTATTATGCAGAATGTGCAAAACTGAAGGGGCCGCAAAGCTGCACCCATATCGCGGCGCATTGACCGCGAGCCCGGCCCGCTATAGGGCGCGGCCATGGCACGCGCACCCTTGTTACAACTGACCGACATCTCGCTGACCTTCGGCGGCGATCCCGTATTCGAAAGCCTGTCCCTGACCGTCCAGCAGGGCGACCGGGTGGCGCTGGTCGGGCGTAACGGCTCGGGCAAATCGACATTGATGAAGGTCATGGCCGGGCTGGTCGAGCCGGACCGGGGCGAGGTCGTGCTGAATGCGGGCAGCCATGTCGGATACATGGAGCAGGACCCCGATCTGACGGGCTTTGCAACGCTTGGCGATTTCGCGCGGGCTGGCCTGCCGGAGGGCGAGGGCTACCGCGTCGAGATGGCTGCGGAAGGGCTGAAATTCGATCCCGACCGCCCGGTCGCCACCGCTTCGGGCGGAGAGCGCCGAAGGGCGGCGCTGGCGCGACTGCTGGCGCAGGCGCCCGAGTTGATGCTGCTGGACGAGCCGACCAACCACCTTGACATCGAGGCGATCGGCTGGCTGGAGGATCACCTTTCGCAGACCCGTGCCGCCTATGTCATCATCAGCCATGACCGCGCCTTCCTGCGCCGCCTGACCCGCGCGACATTGTGGATCGACCGTGGCGAGGTGCGGCGGCAGGAAAGGGGCTTCGAGGGGTTCGAGGATTGGCGCGAGGCGGTCTGGGCCGCCGAGGACGATGCGCGCCACAAGCTCGACCGCAAGATCAAGGCCGAGGCACGTTGGGCGGTCGAGGGCATCAGCGCCCGGCGCAAGCGCAACCAGGGGCGGGTGCGGGCCTTGCAGGCGATGCGGGCCGAGCGGGCCTCGCAGATCCGCCGCCAGGGCACCGCCGCGATGGCGCTGGACACGGGGCCGCAATCGGGCAAGCGGGTGATAGAGGCGCAGGGCATTTCTAAGGCTTTCGGCGAACGGGTGATCCTGAAACCCTTCGACCTGCGCGTGCAGCGGGGCGACCGGGTGGCATTCGTCGGCCCGAACGGGGCGGGCAAGACCACGCTGATCAGGATGCTGACCGGAGAGATCGCGCCGGATCAGGGCGAGGTCAAGCTGGGCACCAACCTGGAAATCGCCGTCTTCGACCAAGCCCGCGCCGCGCTGGACCCCGACCAGAGCCTGTGGGACTCGCTGACCGGCGATCCCGACATGCGCGTTTCCGGCCGGGCCGACCAGGTGATGGTGCGCGGCCAGCCGAAACATGTGGTCGGCTATCTCAAGGATTTCCTCTTTGACGAGGCACAGGCCCGCGCGCCCGTTCGCAGCCTGTCGGGGGGCGAAAAGGCAAGGCTTCTGCTGGCGCGGCTGATGGCGAAGCCCTCGAATCTTCTGGTGCTGGACGAGCCGACCAATGACCTGGACGTCGAGACGCTGGACCTGTTGCAGGACATCCTGGGCGATTATGACGGCACAGTGCTGCTGGTCAGCCACGACCGTGACTTCATCGATCGCGTCGCCGATACGACGGTCGCTATGGAGGGGGACGGCCGCGCCGTTACCTATGCCGGGGGCTGGACGGATTACCGGGCGCAGCGGGGCGAAGATCCGGTCGTTCAGCCTGCGGAAACCGTAAAGCCCGCCTCGGCACCGAAACCGGCTGGAAAGCAGCAACCGGTGAAGGAAGGGTTGAGCTTTACCGAGAAACACCGGCTGGAGGCCTTGCCCGCCGTTATCGAACGTCTTGAGGCCGAGATCGCCAAGTTGTCGGAGTTTCTCTCCGATCCCGAGCTTTACCGGACCGCTCCCGCCAAGTTCGAGAAGGCAACCGAGGCGCTGACCGAGCGGCAGGCGGCATTGGCCGAGGCCGAAGAGGAATGGCTGATGCTGGAAGAGAAGGCCACCGGATAGACCTGCCGGCCGGCCGGCAGAGGTAAATCCCGGGGGAATTGCTTGACTTGCCTGCCCGAATCCGCCATATCCACGCGGACCGGCCGGGCAAATGCCTTTGGCCGGTGCGTTATTTATATGACTCCCCGGTTGAGCCGGGGCGCTGTCCGAAGGCGGGTTAGACCTGCAAACACCGGGACATCCGGGGCCAAAGGACGCGGAAAACGAAGGAAAACAAAGCGATGTTCGCGGTTCTTAAAACGGGCGGCAAGCAATACAAGGTGCAGGCGGGTGACGTGCTGCGCGTTGAGAAGCTGAATGCTGCCGCTGGCGATAAAGTCCAGTTCAACGAGATTCTGATGGTTGGCTCGACCCTGGGCACGCCGCTGGTCGAAGGTGCCTGCGTGCAGGCCGAGGTGATCGACCAGATCAAGGCCGACAAGGTCGTCACCTATGTCAAGCGCCGCCGCAAGCACAGCTCGCAGCGGACCCGCGGCCACCGTCAGCAACTGACCCTGCTGCGTGTGACCGATGTCCTTGAAAAAGGCGCCGGGAAATCCGATGTAAAAGCTGCGGTGGGTGCACGCACCAAGGATGACGTGGTCGCGGCCAAGCCTGCGAAGGCGAAAAAGCCCGCCAAGAAAGACGCTGCTGCCGAGAAACCGGCGGCTGACGCCACTGAAGCGTAAGGAGACTGACCCATGGCACATAAGAAAGCAGGCGGTTCGTCCCGCAACGGTCGCGATTCGGCTGGCCGCCGTCTTGGCGTGAAGCTTTATGGTGGTCAGGCTGCGACCGCTGGTAACATCATCGTGCGTCAGCGCGGCACCAAGTGGTGGCCGGGCGACAATGTCGGCATGGGCAAGGATCATACCCTGTTCGCGCTGACCGATGGCCAGGTGACCTTCAAGAAGGGCCTCAAGGGCCGCACCTTCATTTCGGTAATTCCAGCGCCCCAGGTAGCCGCCGAGTAACCCAAAGGTAACATTCCGATGTTAGAGGGGGGATCGGCGAAAGCCGGTCCCCCAATCAGTTTTCCGGGGGAGGAAAAATGATGATGTCTGCACCAATGCGGGAGGGAACGCGGTTGGATGACCTGAAAGTAGTTGATGCTGCCGCGTTGAACCAGCCCGTGATCGAAACCGACCGTTTCGTGCTTCGCCCGCTGCGTCCTTCCGACGTGGGTATGATCTCGCATTACACCTCCGACCGCCGTGTCGCCGAGGGCACGCGGGCGATCCCGCATCCCCTGCCGCCCGGTGCCTCCGAGGGCTTCGTCGCCCGTGCGCTGTCGCCTGACCGGACCGAGGATGTCTGGGCCATCGACGGCTCGGCCCATCGGCTGGACGAATTGCTGGGCGTGGTCTCGCTGACCCGGATGGAGGGAAACCAGTCCGAACTGGGTTTCTGGATCGGCGCGGGTTTCTGGAATACCGGCTTCGCGACCGAGGCGGTCGAGGCGCTGGTGGCGGCCAATCCGCATGGTTCGCGAACCCTGTTTGCCGAGGCGTTCCAAGATAATCCCGGTTCGGCGCGGGTGCTGACAAATAGCGGTTTCGTCTATCTGGGCGATGCCGAAAGCTGGTCGGTGGCGCGGAATGCCCGGGTCCCGACCTGGACCTATCTGCGCAAGATGGAATGATGACGTTTCGCGGATGAAAGGGGGCGCTCGCGCCCCCTCTCGCGCTGATGCGCAATTCACCCCCGAAGGTATTTCCCGCAAAGAAGAAGGGTGGATTGCAGAATATGCAAATGCCGCTATTGCATTTGATGCCGGGCTACATAACTGCGGGATATGAGCAGCATTCCTTATTCCCTTCTTGATCTTTCGCCGGTGCCGGAAGGCTTCAACGCGGCGGATGCCATTTCCAACACGATCGACCTGGCCCGGCATGCCGAGGGCTGGGGCTATTACCGCTACTGGATGGCCGAGCATCACAACATGCCCGGTATCGCCAGCGCCGCGACGGCGGTGCTGATCGCGCTGGTGGCACAGGCGACGGAACGGATGCGCGTGGGTGCGGGCGGTATCATGCTGCCCAACCACGCGCCGCTGACTGTGGCCGAGGCTTTCGGGACGCTGGCGACGGCCTTTTCCGGCCGGATCGACCTGGGGCTGGGACGGGCTCCGGGCGGCGATGGCGCGGTGATCCGGGCGCTCCGGCGCGATCCGATGGCCGACAGCTTTCCACAGGACGTGGTCGAATTGCTGGATTATTTCGGACCCGAGCGCCCCGGTGCGGCGGTGCGGGCGCTGCCCGGAGAGGGCACCGAGGTGCCCGTCTGGATCCTTGGCAGCAGCCTGTTCGGGGCGCAACTGGCCGCGCATCTGGGATTGCCATATGCCTTTGCCAGCCATTTCGCGCCGGGTGATCTGGAGCAGGCGCTGGCGGTCTATCGCGACCGTTTCCGCCCCTCGCCCTGGAATGAGAGGCCAAGGACGATGCTGGCGATCAATGTCTTTGCCGCAGATGATGCCGAAGAGGCGCATTACCTGCGCACGACGATGCAACTGGCATTCGCGCGGCTGCGCACGGGAATGCCCGGAAAGCTGCCGCGTCCGACCCGAGAGCTGGATGCCGAGATCAGCCCGCAGATGCGGCGCATGGTGGATCAGGCGCTGCGGATCACCGCCGTAGGGAATCTCGGACAGGTGAGGGAGCAACTGGCCGAGCTGATCGAGACGCATCGACCTGACGAGGTGATCCTGACCGGTCAGATCCATGATCACCGGGCGCGGCTGCGCAGTTTCGAGATCGCCGCCGGAGCGATGCAGGAAATCTAGGGCAGCATCACCCGCGCCAATCCGGGAAAAGCGGCGATTACGGCCAGGCCGATGAGGCTGGTCAACAGGAAGGGCAGGGCTCCGCGTGCGACCTTCTCCAGCGGCAGGCGGGTGATATTGGCTGCAACATAGAGATTGATGCCGACCGGGGGCGTGATCAGCCCGATGGCAAGGTTGATCATGATCAGTACGCCGAACCAGATCGGATCCCATTGCAATTCGCGCATCACCGGCAGGAAGATCGGCAGGCAGATGAACATGATCGTCACCGCGTCCATGAACATGCCCGCGATCAGCACCACCAGCATGATCACCGCGAGGATCACCCATTGGTTCTGCGACAGCCCCAGAAGCGCGCCCGAATATTGCCCGATGAGGTCATCCACCGTGACAACCCAACCGAACAGCCCCGCATAGGCCACGACCAACATTACCACCGAGGATCCCGCCGCGCTGTCGGCAAGACATTCGTAAAGGCCGCGGATGCTCAGCGTGCGATAGGCCAGCCCGCCGACCGCCAGCGCATAGACCGAGGCGACGATGGCGGCTTCGGTCGGGGTGAAGATGCCGGAATAGATTCCGCCAAGGATCACCACCGGGGTCATCAGCCCCCAGAAACTGTCAAGGAAACCACGCCATAGCGCGGCGCCATAGGACAGGCCGGGATAGGGGTCCGGGCTTAGCGCCTTCGTAGCGGCGGCGTTCCGCACCCGACCGAAGGGCAGGGCGGCCAGCATCAGTGCGCCGCAAACGAGGCCGGGGATGATCGCGGCGATGAACAGGTCGGCGATCGAGGTTTCGGCCAGCACGCCATAGATGACCAGCCCGATCGAGGGCGGGATGACGATGGACATGGCTGCGCCGGTGCTGACCAGCCCGGCCGCGAAGGCGCGGGAATAGCCGTCCTCCTCCATGGATTTGACGATCATCGGTCCGATGGCGGCGACCGAAGCGGGACCAGAGCCGCTGACCGCGCCCCAGAACAGGCAGACCACGGTGCCGACAAGGCCCATGCCGCCCGGTAGCCCCCCGACCAGCACCCGGAAGAAACGGATCATCCGGTCGGCGATGCCGAGCTTGCCCATCAGGTTGCCGGCGAGGATGAAGAAGGGAATTGCCAGCAGCGAGAATTTCGCGATGCCGGCGGTCAGCAGGTCCCCAACCAGATCGAGGCCGAAACCGAGCTGCCACATTGCGGCCAATGCCGACAGGCCGAGTGCGAAGGCCACCGGCACGCGCAGGACCAGAAACAAGAAGAACAGCCCGACCATCAGGCTGCCCGCGCCGATATCAGCCATCCCGCCCCCTCAATGCCGCCTGCACATAACGGATCAGCACCAGAGCGAAGCCGAAGGGCAGGGCGGCGGAATACCACCAGAGCGGCAGGCCAAGCGCATAGCTGCGCATGCCGTTACCCATCTGGTTGACCAGCAGTTGCCAGCAGAACCAGACCGAGGCGGCCAGCAGCAGCACCGACAGCAAGGTGGCGATCACGATGACCGCCCGCCGCAAGGGGGCGGGCAGCATGTCCGAAATCAGTTCGACGGCCAGATGCTCGCCCCGCCGCGCGGCGATGGCCGCGCCGAAGACCGTCAGCAGGACGAAACCGCCGGTCAGCAGTTCCTCTGTCGCGGCCAGCGAGCGATTGGTGCCGTAGCGGATGACGACATTGGCAAAGCCAAGCAGCGTCATCAGCAAAAGCAGCACCGCGCAGGCGATTTTCTCGAACTGATCCAGCAGCAGGCGCATTTATTCCGCATTCGCTTCGTCGGTGAACAGCTTGACGATATCGGCACCGATCTGCTCGGACCACTTGTCGAAGCTGGGCTTGGTCGCCTCCTTGAAGGCCGCCAGATCCTCGGGCGTGGGCTCATAGACTTCCATGCCCTGTTCCTTCAGGAACTCCAGCCCTTCGGCGGTGGCCTCGCGGCTGATCTCGATCTGGTAAGCCATCGCCTCGTCGGCGGCCTTCTGGAACTGTGCCTTGGTCTCGTCGTCAAGGCTGTCCCATTTCGCCTTGGAAATGCCAAGGAACAGCGGGTCATAGCTGTAATGCCAGGGCGTGATGTATTTCTGCACCTCGTAGACGCGCTGCGGGATGATCACCGCGCCGATGGGGTTTTCCTGCCCGTCCACGACACCCTGCTGCAGCGCCGGGAAGGTCTCGGTCCATTGCATCTGCTGCGGGTTGGCGCCCAGGTCGTTCATCACGTCGATATACATCGGCCCCGCGACGCGCATCTTGAGGCCATTCATGTCCTCGGGCGACTTGATCGGATGTTTGGAGTTGGTAACCTCGCGGAAGCCGTTCTCCCCCCATGCGAGGATATGGATGCCATGGCCCGCCATGATCTCTTCCATCTTGTCACCGGCCTTGCCCGCAGTTGTGCGGTCCACCGCGTCGTAATCGGAATAGAGATAGGGCAGCGAGAAGGCGGCCATTTCAGGCGCGAGCGGGGTGACGTTGATGGCCGAAGTCAGGACCAGATCGATGGCGCCGCGTCCCGTCATCTCGGCCTGTTTCATCTGGTCGCCGCCCGAAAGCTGGGCGTTCGGAAAGACCCGCACCTCGTATTCGCCGCCGGTCTCGGCCGCGAGGAGTTCCGCGAACTTGTCGGCGCCCTGCTGCCAGGTCGTCGTGTCACCCGTATTGTGCGACAGGCGCAGCGTTTCAGCCCCGGCGGGCAGGCACAGGGCAAGCGCGGTGGTCAGGCCAAGGGCCATTCTGGTGAACATGATCATTCCCTCCCGATCGAAATTTCGGGGCATCTTTACGGAATTGGCCGAGCGGCACAATATGTCGCGCATTGAAAAGCCGTCATGCATGGGAGAGATCCCGCCACGGCAACGGAGGAACACATGACCGACCATAGCAATCTGCCGCCCGCCCCCGAAGGGCGAATCATCGGATGGGCCCACAGCCGTTTCGGCAAGTCCGAGGCCCCGGATGTCGAAGCGCTGATGGCCGAGGTCACCGGCGCCGCGCTGGATCACGCCGCCATTCCTGCTGATCAGGTCGAGGGGATTTTCGTCGGCGTCTTCAATGGCGGTTTCCAGAAGCAGGGTTTCGAGGCGGCGCTGGTCGCGCTTGGTGCCGAGGGGCTGGCACATACACCTGCCGTGCGGTTGGAGAATGCCTGCGCCACCGGCTCGGCGGCGATCACGGCGGCGCTGGATTTCATTGGATCAGGCCGAGGGCGCGTGGCGCTGGTGATCGGGGCCGAAAAGATGACCGCCACGCCGGGAACCGAGATCGGCGATATCCTGCTTGGCGCCTCTTATCGCGCCGAGGAAGGCGACATACCGGGCGGTTTCGCGGGTGTCTTTGGCGGCATCGCCAACAGTTATTTCCAGCGCTACGGGGATGCCTCGCGCGAGCTTGCGATGATCGCGGCCAAGAACCATGCCAATGGCGCGCTGAACCCTTACGCGCATATGCAGACGGATTTCGGCTTCGATTTCTGCAATACCGTCAGTGACAGGAACCCCATCGCGGCGGGACCGCTAAGGCGCACCGACTGCTCGCTGGTCTCGGACGGGGCGGCGGCGCTGGTGATCGCGCATCCCGATATCGCCACGGATGCCCCCCGTGCCATCGCATTCCGCGCGCAGCGCCAGGCCAATGACTACCTGCCCTTGTCGCGACGCGATCCGCTGGAGTTTGCAGGGGCAAGGCGGGCATGGGCGCAGGGGCTGGTGCAGGCGGGCGTGTCGCTGGACGATCTGTCGCTGGTCGAGACGCATGATTGCTTCACCGTCGCCGAGCTGCTGGAATACGAGGCCATGGGACTGGCCGAGCGCGGGCAAGGCGGGCGGGTCATTGCCGAGGGCATAACCGCGCGGAGCGGCAGACTGCCGGTGAATCCATCGGGAGGGCTGAAATCGCGCGGCCATCCTATTGGCGCGACCGGCGTTTCGCAGCATGTCATGGCCGCGATGCAACTGGCCGATGAGGCCGGGGCAATGCAGATCCCGGATGCCTTGCTGGCGGGGGTCTTCAATATGGGCGGGGCCGCGGTCGCGAACTATGTCTCGATCCTCGAGAGGGTGAAATGAGCCTGCCCTGTTCCACCCGAACGATGAACCTTGGCCACCTTTTGGACCAGACCGCCCGCCGTCTGCCGGATCATCCGGCGATGATCTGGGGCGAGCGGCGCTGGAGCTGGGCGCAGATGCGCGCCCGCGTGGACGCGATGGCGCGGTTGCTGGCGGCGCGGGGCGTGGGCAAGGGCGACCGGGTGCTGGTGCAGTCGCCGAACAACAACCAGATGTGGGAAAGCCTTTGGGCCTGCCTGAAACTTGGTGCCATCTGGGTGCCCGCGAATTTTCGCGGTGCGCCGGACGATCTGCGCTGGATGGTGGAACTGGCGCAGCCAAAGCTGCTGATCTGTCATGCCGATTACCCGGACCACGCCGATATGGGCTTGCCGGTGCTGGCCATCGGGCAGGCCGGTTTCGGCCCGGATATCGACGAGGCCCTGGCTGCGCAGAGCGATGCCCCGCTGCGTGCGGCGGATGTGGAGCGCGACGATCCGGCCTGGCTGTTCTTTACCTCCGGTTCGACCGGCAAGCCCAAGGCGGCAGTGCTGACCCATGGGCAGATGGGTTTCGTCATCGCCAATCACCTTGCCGACCTGATCCCCGGCACGGGCGAGCGAGACGCCTCGCTGGTCGTTGCTCCTCTCAGCCACGGCGCGGGCATCCACCAGATGCTGCAGGTGGCGCGCGGCGCGGTGACGATCCTGCCGGAAAAGGGCTTCGACCCGGCCGAGATCTGGCGGCTGATTCAAACGCATCGCGTCTCCAACATGTTCACTGTGCCGACCATCGTGAAGCTGCTGACCGAGGATCCGGCGGTCGACCGGTTCGACCATTCCAGCCTGCGCCATGTCATCTATGCCGGTGCGCCGATGTATCGCGCCGACCAGATCCGGGCGCTGGAGAAGCTCGGTCCCGTATTGGTCCAGTATTTCGGATTGGGAGAGGTGACGGGTTGCATCACCGTTCTGCCCGCGCGGCTGCACGAGACTGGCGAGGGATGGGCGCTGGAGGGATCCTGTGGCTATCCCCGCACCGGTATCCAGGTCGAGATCCAGGACGAGGCGGGCAACCCCTTGCCCCCCGGCGAGACGGGTGAGCTTTGCGTCACCGGCGGGGCGGTTTTCGCGGGTTACTGGAACAACCCTGAGGCCAATGCCAAGAGCTTCCGCAACGGCTGGTTCCGCACCGGCGATCTGGGCCATATGGACGAGCGCGGCTTTTTCTACCTGACCGGGCGCGAAAGCGACATGTATATCTCGGGCGGCTCGAACATCCATCCGCGCGAGATCGAAGAGAAATTGCTGCTGCATCCAGATATCGCGGAATGCGCGGTGCTTGGCATGCCGGATCCGAAATGGGGCGAGATCGGCGTGGCGATCTGCGTGACGCGGGGGGGTGCTCGGCCCGATCTGGAGGCATGGCTGGGGCCGAAGATCGCCCGCTACAAGCTGCCCAAAAGGTTCCTGTTCTGGGAGGCGCTGCCGAAATCGGGCTATGGCAAGATCACCAAGAAGCTGGTCCGCGAGGAACTGATCCGCCGCGATGAAGAGGCCGCAAATGGCTGATATGTTGCGCCATCCTGGTCCGGCGGATGGCCCGCGCCTGTTGCTGGCCCCAAGCCGGGCCGAGCGCCGTTCCGTCACGCTGGCAGCCGGAAAGCCGCTGGAGGCCGCCATTGCCGAGGCTCTGGAAGGCGCCGACAGCGCTTGGATCACATTCGCCGATGCACGGGGCGACCTGCGTTTCGTGCTGCCTGACCGGGCGACGGACGGGCTGCATGGCGCGTGGTATTCCGCGCCCCGGGATCTGCCGGATGCGCCGATCCACCGGGCGGGGATTGTCTGGGGCTGGCGCGAAGGCCGGGTGTTCGGTCATTGCCACGGGCTTTGGGGCGGGACGATGGGGCATCTGCTTTTGGACGTTTCGCGGCTGACCCGCCCGGTTCAGGCTGATGTCCTGTTGTTTCCAGATGCGCGTTTCACGGCAGAGGAGGACCTTGAGACCGCCTTCACCCTTTTCAAACCGGCAGGCGGGATTGCCGGAGATGCGAGTTCTGCGCTCTTGCGGATCGCGCCGCATATCGATCTTTGCGCCGGAGTGACGGATGCGGTGAGGGAACTTGGCTGGCCTGGCGCTCGGATCGAAGGCATTGGCAGCCTCAATACGGCACGCTTTGCCGATGGCTGCGTGCTGGACAGCCATGCGAGCGAATTCCTGGTCTCGGAAGGGCGGGTGGCTGACAGCGCGGCCGATATCGCCATCGATATCGTCGGGATCGATGGAATCCGCGCCTCGGGGCGGCTTGAACCTGGACGTAATCCGGTCTGCGTCACGGCGGAACTGATCCTGCTGCGCGACGGATAAGGCTATGGCCGCATTTCAAGCATATCTCCGGCCTTCGCGAAAGACGGTGCTTGGCATGGCTTGGTCGGCGCATTTTACATCGTTTCGGTTTTTCGTTGAAACACCCAAACGATGCAAGTTTTTGTTTTTACGCATTTCCGGACGCGTTGAGGCAGGATCGAAAAACAGTCCGGGGGACTGTTTTTCTGTCGAAACGGTATCCACTTTTGCTGGAAATGCTTTAGCCGGGAAACAGATGGTCCAGCGCCCGTGTCAGCGGTGATGCATCGCGTATCGACAGGCGAACGGGCAGGGCCAGAACCTTTGGACGAAATGCGCGGGGCAGGCGCACTGCGTCCTTTTCGGTGGTGACAAGCTGCGCGCCCAGTATCTTTGCCTCGTTCTCCAGCCGGGTCAGCAGGGCGGGGGTAAAGGGCTGGTGATCGTCCAGTGCCTCGCCCCGCACCAACTCGGCGCCCAGATCCTTCAGCGTGGCAAAGAACTTCTCGGGATGACCGATACCGGCGAAAGCCAGGACCCGGTGCCCCTGCCAGTCAATGCCAGTTTGCAGGGGCGCGAGTTCGCCCCGCAGATGCGGCATGTCACGGGGGGATTGAAATCGCGCCTGCGCCTCGGCATTGCCGATGGACAGTAGCAGATCGGCGCGGGCGAGGCCGCTGGACACGGGCTCGCGCAGCGGGCCGGCCGGCAGGCACAACCCGTTGCCAAAGCCCTTTGCCGCATCGACGACGATCAGCGAAAGGTCATGCGCTAGGGACGGGTCCTGGAAACCGTCATCCAGAATGACCGCCTGAGCCCCCGCCATCGCCGCCGCCTGCGCCCCCTCAGCCCGGTCGTCCGAGACCCAGACCGGCCCGAACGCGGCCATCAGCAGGGGTTCGTCCCCGGTAAGTGCGGCGTCGTGATCGCGCTCGTTCACGCGCAACACGCCCTTGGAACTGCCGCCATAACCGCGCGACACCACATGGACGGCGATCCCGCGCGCCTGCAATTCCTGCTGCAGATGGATCACCGTCGGGGTCTTGCCGGTGCCGCCCGCGTTCAGATTGCCGACACAAATCACCGGAACGCCGGCGCGCCGCCTCGCCCCCTCAGCCAGCCGTCGCGCTGTCGCGCGGGCATAGATTGCTCCAAGCGGCGAAAGCAGCCGGGCCCGCAAGACCGGCGGGCGGATATACCAGAAGGCGGGTGCGCGCCTCATTTCCCGGTCTCCTCCAGCAGGTCCAGAACCGCCGAGGTGATCTGCATCGCCACGCCCGCGCCACCGGTGCTGACCGACCACGCGTTGCTGGCAAGCTCGGCCACGAGATCGGGCTGGGTCAGCTCGGCCACGACCTCGGCCAGGGTCCCGGCGCCCGGCACCAGCCGCGCCGCCTTTCCGCCATCGAGCTGCTGCCATTCGGTCTTGAAGCGTCCGGTGGCGGGGCCGTGAATAACCGCCGATCCAAGGGCGGCCGGTTCGAAAGGATGGCGTGTCAGTTCATCGTCACCACTCAGGGTGCCGCCGATATAGGTGACGGGGGCAAGCCGATACCACAAACCCAGTTCCGCATTCGTATCCGCGATCATCACCTGCACCTCGTCGGTGGGCTCCTCGTCACGGTCGCGGCGGGCGACGATCAGGCCGCATTCCTCGAAACGTCCGGTCAGCGCATCGATTCTACCGGGGTCGGAGGGAACCACAAATAACAGCGAGCGGTGCGACTGGCGCAAGGCGGCAAGATGCGCGGCCAGCACCGCCTCTTCCTCCGCGGGCGGAATGCAGGCTGCCAGCCAGGAATGACGACCTCCGAGAAGTTCGGCGAGGATGGCGCGCTCGGCCTCGTTACAGGGCAGCGGCTCGTGGATCTCCGCCACCGGTCCGGCCATGCTGACCTGCGTGGGAGCAATGCCTATATGCCGAGCGATATGGTGACTGGCCGTGTCGGTGACAAAGATTCGGCTGATGGATGCCAGCAAGTCGCGGCGCATCCCGGCGCGCAGGTTCCAGCGGGTCTCGCGCCCGTCGAAACGGGCTTCGCCCATGATCACCGGAAGGCCCAGATCGCCGGCACTGACCACCAGTGCCGGGGGCAGGTCCGAACCCAGAAGCAGGACGGCGAAGGGCCGTGCGCGCTCAAGCAGATGTCGCATTGCCGTGCGATCGGTTTCCTGATCCGGCATATCTGCTGCGTTCAGGTCAAGAAACCGTAGGCCGGGGCGGTGCTTTTGCAGCATCGCGCGGATCCGCGTTGCTGCCGAACGGCTGGACTGTGAGGCGCTGAGAGCCAGTAACGGCCCCTCCCCGGCAGGGAGCGGCGGAAACGGTCGAGCCGGGTTTTCATGGCGCAGATGCAGCCACAGGCCAAGCCGTCCCAGCCCCGCCGCCATCATCAGTTGCCAAGTTCCTCGGTCGGACCGGCCGGGGTTTCCTCGTCCCGCAGACGATGCAGATGGGCGATGAAATAGCGCGTATGGGCACTGTCCACGGTTCGCTGCGCCTCGGCCTTCCAGGCGCTGTAGGCCTGTTCGTAATTGGGAAATATGCCGACATAATGGATGTCGTTGGTGTCGCGGAACTCGGTTCGCTGCGGATCGACGAGTTCACCGCCGAAAACAAGATGAAGTCGCTGGCTCATGTGATCTCCTTGGGGTTCGGATATTGGCCGAACCTAGCGCGGAGCAAAGCGAAGATGAAGCGGCTTCGGCGGTCGAGGTAAGCGCGGCATTCACCAAGCCGCGGTTTTTCGACCTTGCCTGTGACCTGCCGGGTCAGGCGCTGCGTTCAGGCCGGAATTCTGCCATGCGCGATTGTTCGGCACACCAGACCATGACCCCTTGCACGGCAGCCAGCCACAGGATCGGGATGAGTTCGATAACAACCCTGTGCTCGACGATTCGCCCGACCAGCAGGGCCGATGCGAATAACGGGATGCCAAAGGCAAGCAGGGCGCGCTTCAATACCGGATCGACATGACGGTGCAGCAGCAGGACCACGAGATAGAGTCCGGCGCCGAAGCGCACGAGATAGATCAGCAGATACAGCGGATCGGAAAACAATTCGAGATTCTTCAGGAAATGGTTTTCGTAATTCGTCGCGGGAATCGCCGCGTGAGAATTTTCAAGACCGGGCGCGAACCATTTGACAAGGCCATGAACCGTCGCGAAGACTGCGGCCTGTGCGGCCACGCATAGCACCAGCAGGTTGCGCCCGATCACGCCGAAACACGCGACGAAGAAGGCCGGCAACATGAACAGCGTTGTTTCCCGGTTGACCGTGGCAAGCGCGAACAGCCCCAGATAGGCAAGAAAACGGCTGCTGTCGGGACGGTCGGCGAAACGCTTGAGCAGGATGACGAGGCCAAGAATGAAGACCGCGGCGGGCAGGTCGTAGACATAGCGGAAATAGGGAACCAGCTTCCATTCGCCCAGCCCCAGGTCCCCCCCATTGGTCGAGAGGCTCGAGACGACCTTGAAATCCGGGACGATCAGGTGCATCGCGACGGGCACGACAACAGTCATCGCCAGAAGACGGCGGGGCAAACCGGGCGGGCCTATCCTGAAGGCGCGCAAGCCGCAATGGGCGATGACGATCAGCATCATCCAGGCGGCCACTTCGGCGGCGGCGAAAAGCAGGTGCAGGTCCAGCCAGGGCGCGGCCTTCTGGATCGTTCCCACGATCGCGGGCATCAAGATGCGCTGCTGGAAGGGACTGGCGGCCTGCAACTCGACCATGCGTTCCGGCGCGGCCCATTTCCAGACCGGAGAGGCGGCGTAATGAAAAACGGTCAGGGGGATGGCGAAGGCCAGCAGACAGAGATACCAGCCAAAGCGCAGCGCAAAGCCCTGTGCGTCGGTCCCGTCGCCGCCTGCTGTCTTCTTTACCGGATTTATCGTGCTCACCACAGCTTCTCGTCCCGTTGCTAAAGATCGACGGTTCCAAAACACCTATAAACACGCACTCAACCCGCATACTACTTTGCGGTTCCCCATCGGTGTCTCCATGAGCGGTTCCATGACATGACCGATCTGCCGGCGGCGCAGTGGCTTGAAGATGGTTGGAAATAAAATCATTCTGAATCAGTTTGTTGATCAAGGTTTGGCCGGCATTGGGCAACGCGCAACAATTCGCCGAAGCGGCGTGCAAACCGTGCCGTCCGGCGAAGCGGGACGGATGCCGGCAGGGGTGGCGACCGTCTTGCGTTCGGGCGAGACAATCGATTTGATCGGTTTTCGGGGCTGAATGGAATGGAAGGATGATGGCTTGCATGGAAAGACCCGCGCCAAGCTGGGCCGCGATTGACCATCCGGCGGG
Organism: Paracoccus alkanivorans; assembly: GCF_003697785.1. Classification (GTDB taxonomy): domain Bacteria; phylum Pseudomonadota; class Alphaproteobacteria; order Rhodobacterales; family Rhodobacteraceae; genus Paracoccus; species Paracoccus alkanivorans. The sequence continues at coordinate 137,587 of NZ_QOKZ01000009.1, forward strand.
TCTCCGCAAAGCGGAACCCTCACGCTCGGCCGCCGCGCCATGACCGGACTCAGGCTTTACAAGTGCCTGCGGAACATGCGCGACGAGGCGATCCGGCGACCGGCCTACAGGGTGGTGTACGCTCATGCGCTGACCGTGGCGCATATGGACGGTCGCCTGATTGCGGACGATCACCCCGCATGGGCCGCGATCCATGCCGCGATCAAGGCCGCACGGGAGGGACAGCCCGGTGCACTGGATACGATCGAACGAGAAATCTCCCGGCTCCGGGACAGGCCTGTAAAGCCGTCGGAGCGATGAGGCATATGTTTTCCCGACTTCCGGACCCGCGAGGCTATCGGCCGAACCGGCCTTTGAGCCGCCTTTCTGTGGCGAAACTCCTGCATCCCGGGGCTTTGAGCACTGCTTTGCAAGCGCAACGAATGCACATGCGCCACTGTCGCGGCCAATGTATTGCATGATTGGGACGAATACCCGAAGCGGGGTATCGCCAAGGCTGGTCCAGCTTTGCGAAACACCTGCTTCGTGGCTGTCCGAAAAGCGAAGCTGCTGGAGGGTGGAACCGAGCATGTATCCCGATCTCTATCTGATGCGCCATGGCCAGACCGAATGGAACCTGTCGGGCCGCATGCAAGGGCGCCTCGATTCGCCGCTGACCCGATTAGGGATCGAGCAGGCGCAGCGGCAGCGGGAACTGACCGGGACACTCGAAGGTCATCGTATTGCCAGCCCACAGGGCCGCGCGCAGCAAACAGCCGGAATTGTGTTCGGCAACGGGCGCTTTGCAACCGACGACAGGTTGCGCGAGATCGATATCGGCGATTTCACCGGCCGCCGGATCGAGCGGTTGCGCGTCGAGCAGCCCGATATATTCGCAGGCGGCAGGCTGGACTGGTATGATCGCGCGCCCGGGGGGGAGCATTTCGCTGCCCTGGCCAGACGTGCAAGCGACTTTCTCGATAGCCTCACGGAGCCTGCGCTTATCGTGACGCATGGCATTACGCTTCGCATGCTGCGGATTCTGGCGATGGGCTGGCCGCTGACCAGACTCGGGGAATTGACTGTCGAGCAAGGGGCGGTGCATGTCGTCCGAAAAGCTGTGCATGAGGTCTGGCGCTAGCAAACGCGACAGGCTAAAAGCGATTCCGGGGGCGGTTAGCTCAGCTGGTAGAGCGCTTCGTTTACACCGAAGATGTCGGGGGTTCGAATCCCTCACCGCCCACCAAAATATTTCATTAAATTCAGCTAGCTAGAACGTGTTTCGTTGCGGTTTTCGAAGCGTGCGCAGGTTCACTGAGCTTTAAGTCGCACGGCGGAGGCGAGCTACAGCGGAATCTGAGCCTGCTTAGGCGGTATGGCTTCTGATTCCGGGGAGAAGGATCAAGCGCCATTCGTCATCCGCGCTACCCGATTTTACCATAGGTTTCACGTCGTGTGGGTCGCGAAATATCGCTACAGGGTCCTGCAGGGCATCATGCGGGAACGCATCAGGGTAATCATCCGGCAGCCAAGCGATGGGATGGAGCGCCTATCATGCGCGGTTCTGGAAGTGATCATGTCCACATGTTCCTGTCGATCCCGCCGAAACTGTCGCTGTCGGAGGCTCTGCAGCGGATCAGGGGGCGGTCGTGGCGTCCAGACGGAGTTCCCTGAACTGCGCAAGCGCTATCGGGAGAGGCGGCAGAGTAGGCGGATCCTTTACTCGCCACCGTTGACCAGATGGTGAATACTACCTAAGCAGACGCGCTGGATACAGGTGGCGAGGCGACAAATGAGCTTTGTGATCTTCGTCAACGGTCTGGCGTTTCTGTTCTTCGCGATACTGATGATCCTGGATGCGGCGATTTTCCCGGCCACTGGTTCCGTTTTCCTGTTTTCGGGAATGCTTTGCGGGATTGCGGGCGGGATGACCGCGGTTGCCGGGGCCTCCGACTGGTCGGGCTTCCGTCGGCTGCACGCGTTTCTTCTGACCTCGACGACTTGGGTTTCCGCAGCTCTGGCCGGAGCCATGCCGCTATGGCTTTGGGGGCTCACCCCCGTAGATGCCGTTTTTGAATCGATGTCGGGGATCACCACCACCGGGTCGACGGTAATGACCGGGCTCGACACGACGCCCAAAGGGGTCCTGTTCTGGCGCGCCCTTTTGCAGGGGATTGGCGGTGTCGGGTTCATCGTAACCGGCATGGCCCTTTTGCCGATGCTGCGGGTCGGCGGCATGCAGTTGTTCCGAACGGAAAGCTCGGACCAGGCCGACAAGGAACTGAAAAGCGCCTCACGCTTCGCATTGGCAACACTGATCGTCTATCTGGGCCTGATTCTGATCTGTGCTGTCATCTATGCTTTGGGCGGAATGACAGCTTTCGACGCGATCACCCATGCGATGACGACCCTGGCCACCGGCGGGTACTCGAATTACGACGCGTCTTTCGGACATTTCGAAAGCCCGTTTCTGCAGTGGTCGGCAACGGTTTTCATGGTGCTGGGGGCCTTGCCCTTTGTCTGGTATATCCGGGTCTACACGCGCAGATCACTACGGAGCGAGCAGATTGGCATGATGATGGCAAGCCTCATCCTGTCCATCCTTGCCATCTCGCTGTGGCTGGCCCTCTTTGGCGATCAGAATTTTTTCGTGGCGATGCGGCTGGTGGCATTCAACGTCGTATCCGTTGTCACCACAACGGGCTACGCGACTACGGATTACACGGCCTGGGGAAGCCTTGCGGTCGCAATCTTCTTCATGCTGACCGCTGTCGGTGGCTGCACCGGCTCGACTGGCGGAGGCATCAAGGCGATGCGCTGGATCGTCATGGCCCGGGTTTTGAAGGCTGAAATCGCCCGAATCTACCAGCCGCATATCGTCAAGGTCATTCGCTATGAAGGGCGCGTGGTCGAGCAAGATGTGCTAAGTGGCGTCATCTCCTTCGTCACGATCTATTTCGCGACCTTCGTGGCCATGTCCTTTGTGCTGAATCTTGTTGGTGTCGATTTCACCAGCGCGGTCAGCGGAACACTTCAAGCTTTGGGCAATGTCGGTCCGGGTGTCGGCCCGATCATCGGCCCCGCAGGCAATTTCTCCACGCTGAGTGACCCGGCAAAGCTGATCCTGTCCCTGGGCATGTATCTTGGGAGGCTTGAAATACTGACGGTGTTTATCGTGTTCATGCCGGGCTACTGGCGGTCATTGCACTGACCCGTGCCTGGTGAAGCCCTAAACCGTTCCTTCAAGCCCCTTCATCATCTGCCGCAAATTTCGCTGCCACGTCCTGCAAGATTTCGCGTCATGCCACATCGAAGACGGCCGGGCATGAACCAACCTTGCTTGCCGGAGAGCCGAAACTGCGAAATGTGCTTGGGTTCAGTGAACCTGTGTGAACCTCGAAACCCCGGGCAAACCCAGAACATCCATTGCTTGAGGAAGCGTTCTATTGGCCAAATACCGATATCCTGGCGGGCGACGGTTTCGTTTATACCGAAGATGCCGGGGCTTCGGGCCCATCACCGCCCTTCATTTTCCATGGCTTAGCCTGTCATTCCCCGCCTGCTTCCAGTATCCGGGCGGGCCTGTTCCCAATTTCCGGAATAGGCGGCAAGGTCCCGCTGTTCATATATTCAACTCCGTGTGGTGGGGATGATACCGTGCCACTTGCCGGAAGAGATGGTCGAGGGTCGTCAGGCCGGGACCTGTGGCGGGCAGGCCGCTCGTCCTGATTGTCCGATGATAACGGTATGGAAACAGGGTTGCCCGTGCTTATTACTCGGCGATGGCATCCGGGTCGCCTTGGCATCGAAGCCCTGGGGCAACTGCTCAGACCAATTCACTGGCTCGAAAACCGAATCTCGGTTGCAGCCACAGATAGATGCCGGACCATGACAGGCACCATGCGGCATAAGCCACGGCCTGTCGCTCCAGGTTGATGCCCAGGTCGATCAGAATCCCGGAGATGCCCGGCCCGAGCGCGGTTGCCGCCACAAGCGCCGCTGTGGCAAGGGACCGCACGGCCCCGATATGCGCGGTGCCGTAAAGTTCGACCCATAGCGCCCCGATGATCGGATTCATGACGCCTTGCGTCAGGCCGAAGCACAGGAAGATGAGCGGGATCGCCCAGACCGGATGCAGAGTTGCCACGAGTATGCAGGCCAAGGTCAGCGGCAGAAGAAATATCGGCATCAGCCGCCATGCCCCGATCCGGTCCACCATGAAACCGGCGGCCAGCGAGGCCGCCGCTACGGTCAGGGACATGACCGGGAAGAACGCGGTATAGGTCTCGATCGGCCAGCCTTTCAGCGCGGCCAGATTCGCCTGGTGAAAGACGAAGAGCGTGCCGATCCCGGGCATGGACATGATGCCCGGCAGGATCAGGAAGAACAGCGGATCGCGCAGGACCCGGGCGCGCGACCAGTTCAGCCCGGTCGGGACGTCGGACAGCGCCGCGTCGGGATTGACCGCTCCTGACTGCCGTGCCCGTTTGCTGTCCGGAGGATCGTGAAGCAGGAAAAGCAGCAGTGGGATCAGCGCCACCACCAGGAAAATTGCCGTCGCGATCCAGACGCTGCGCCAACTGAAGGCGAGGATCGAGATCGTCAGCGTGAATGGTAGCAGCGAATCCCCGATGGTGATACCGAAGGCGGCAAACGAGATCGCCCGGCCTCGAAACCGGTTGAACCAGCGGGCCATGGCGGTCATGGCGATATGCATCAGCATGCCCTGTCCGAAGAATCGCAGGAACACCAAGGCCAGAACCAGAAGCGGCAGGCCGTCGACCTGCGACATCAGGATGGCTGTGACCGCGAGCCCTGCAATCGAGGCGCATGCCAGTTTCAACGGCGCGATCCGGTCAGCCAGCACACCGGCAAAGACCAGCCCGGTGGCGCTGATCAGCGTCGCCAGAGTGTAGATCGCGCCGAATGCCCCATTGCTCAGCCCGAATTCCGCGCGCAGCGCAGCGTTGAACTGGGCGATGAAATTGGTCTGCCCCGGCATCGTCGCCAGCGTCATCACGACCCCGCCCAGAATCCAGCGGACCTGTGGGCGTGTTAGCTCCGAAAGCGGCGGCGACTTCGGCCGTATGTCTTGCATGGGTGCCGTCTTGAAATCTGGATTGCGCCTTGCAGCAGTTCGCCGAACCGCCGGTAACGTTGGCTATGCATATACCTCGGTGATCGGGGTTTCCAGCCCCGCTAACCAGGAGCACTTGTGGACTCGGCATCCCGATGTGCCAGTAGACTCGCGTGACGAACCGCCAAGTGATCGCTTGTTTGCCAGGTATTCCCGCTTGGCCAATCTTTGCCGGTGCCGCCTGGCCAACGGAACCTGAACTTGCTTGCTGCTCCTATACGTGGCCAGTTAAGTCAATTGCGTCATTCACCGGAGAGAAACTTGAAGCTAGCCATATTTGTTGCCGTGCTCGCGGGATTGCCCGCGCCGCTTCTGGCTGACGAGCATTACGGCAGCCTCCCCATGCGGGAATTGCTCGATCAGTGCGAGGCCGCAGTAAAGGAAGATCCGTCAGGCAATGTCGCGAAGGGGGCCGGGGAGGCGCTGCTGGACAGGGAGGGCGTGATTTTCAACCTGCGGGACTCGTCCCGGGGCATGGCTTGCCTGGAGGAGATCTATGGAGAGGAATTTGCCTTCGACCCACCTTCGGGCAGATTCATGAGAATGTCCGAGACGATCCCTGTCGAGGGAGCTCGGCCGGAACGTCCGAATCCCGGCAAGATGTATGAACGGCGCTTGAGAGCCGCCTGCTACGGGAAACTGGCGGAGGACGAATTTGCAGCGCTGACCGAGCCGCTATGTGCGAAAATATTCAAGTCCGAAGGATTATCGGACGAGTAGGGCACACGATTTGTTTCCGCCGGCATCAAGTGCCGCAGACAGGCGCAAGATCCCTGGAAGGGGTGAAAGCCAGCCATCAAGCATACCGCCATTCCTGAAACCTTACCGCCGGTTGCGGGAGCGGGCCGGGCCGTCATATCGATACGCTGCCCGATATTCCTTAGGCGTGCTGCCGGTGTGATTTCGGAACATGCGGGCAAGATGGCTTTGGCTGGCAAAGCCACAGCCGGCGGCGATTTCGGCGATTGGTGTCGGCGTTCGCAGGAGTTCCTTTGCCAATTCGATCCTTCGCGTTGTGATCCAGCCATGCGGCGATATTCCCCGGGACATGCGAAACATCCGGTGGAAATGGAACTCCGACAATCCAGCGATCCGGGCCAGGTCCGCCAGGCGGATCGAGGAGTCCAGATTGGCCTCGATCCATTCATCCACCCGGCGCAGGACATGGGGCGCAAGACCGCCGCGCAGGTTGATCTGGCGGCTCGGAAGATGGGCGATCAGTTCGGCAAGCGCGGTGTCCGCCAGCAGCGTTTCGCCCATATCCGCCGCTCGGGCCAAGTGCCCCAACGGGCCAGACATGGCAGGAATATCGGCAAAAGTATCCTCGCGCATATCGAGCCTGCGAGCGTCGCAATCATGCGTCATGGCATAGGCGGCGCGTAGCTCGGCATCGGGCATATACAGATGCACGAAGCGAAACGAGGTCGTGATCTCCCATTCCGATCTGTGACCTTCCGGCATGACGCAGATGGCGCCGGGCCAGCCGTGAATCGCCCCTGCGTCCAGTCGCCGGGTTCCGGTTCCACCATCCAGGTAATAGCTGAACGTATGCCCCAGGGGCGCATCATACACCATGCGATCGTCATGGTTTTCCCATATCGTCACTGCCCGCCCCGCCCCCAGGTCGAGGCGGGCCAGTGTATGGGCAAAGCGGGAATGCCCGAGGAAATCCTGCACGGTCTGACGCATGAACCAACCATAATCGATGCCTTGGAGGGGCAAAAGCCGGAGGCGGCATTATACCGCAAGATCGTGCAAAACCCGGGCTGCTGACCGGGCTACACAAGCGCAAAAAAAGGATCAGCGCATGAATGCCTTTCTGTTTGCCTCCACCGTCCTGATCTGGGGCACTACCTGGATCGCCATAGCCTTTCAGGTCGGGGATGCACCGGTCATCATATCGGTGTTTTACCGCTTTGCCCTGGCGGCGGTGCTGTTTCTGGCCGCCCTTGCCGTGTTTGGCAGGCTGAAACGGCCTGCGGCATGGCGTTTCGTGGCGCTTCAGGCGCTCTGCCTGTTCTGCCTCAACTTCATCGGGATATATAATGCCACAGCGCTTATTCCTTCCGGCCTCGTGTCGGTGATCTTCTCGCTCGCCTCGATCTTCAACGCGATCAATGCCCGTATCTTCTTTGGTGATCGCATGACCGGGCAAACGATCCTCGCCGGAGCGATCGGTGTCTGCGGATTGGTGCTGCTGTTCTGGCAGGACATTGCGATATCGCTTGATCCGGACACGATACGCGGCATCGGATGGGCGGCCCTGGGCACGATGTTCTTTTCATGGGGCAACATGGCGTCACGCCATAATTCGTCTCTGGGGATTACACCTGTGACGGCGAATGCATGGGGAATGGGGATCGGGGCGGTTGCCTTGCTGATCATCATCTTTGTTTCCGGCCATTCCCTGGTCGTTCCCAGTGGAACCGTCTACTGGATCGCCCTGCTTTACCTCTCCGTGATCGGGTCCGTGATCGGCTTCACGACCTATTTGCTGCTGGTCAGCCGTCTCGGCTCTGCCAGGGCAGGCTATGCGACGGTGCTGTTCCCGGTGGTGGCGCTGCTGGCTTCGACCCTGTTCGAGGGATATCAGTGGACACCGACCGCGATTGCGGGTGTCATTCTGGCAGGGTTTGGCAATCTGGTGATGTTCCGGCGGCGCCGGAGTCCGACGCTTGTAGGCAACCGCCATGCTGACGCATGACCGGCCCTTCAGTTGATCTCTCGAAAATCCGGTCGGACTTTGGCAGGGGGCGCCTGCCGAAGCCGGATCCTTACCAGCGATGACGCAAGGTCGCCGAAATCGACCTGTCCGGATTATGGTAATCGGCTGAATAACGGCCGATAATATGCTGTTTTTCAAGCATATTGTGGATGTTGATCGCCAGTTCCGTGTCCTGCGTCAGGTCGTAGCTATAGGGGCACCCAGCAAAACGGCCGCTTCGCTCTTGCCGTTGTCATCCGCGCCACTGGACCGGCGGCAGATCTGACCCGGTTTCCTCGGAGCTTGTCAGTTTTGACGATTTTATGACATTCTGGTCGCCTATCCAGTATGGCCCGTAACCGGCGCCCATGTTTGTTTTCCCATATTCGGACGAAACGGAGCGACAGGCTTTCGAGAACAGGAACGGAGGGCTCATGTCTCCATCGCGCGGCAGATCATGACAGTTACGCTTGCGAAACAATCATATTTTACCGGTGATCTGCGGCAAAACCTGTTGGAGTCATGCATCGGCAGGCTCAGGATGGCGCCAAGGCAAGAGGTGGTCCATACCGGCTTCTCAGCATATGACACATTCGACGGACAACTGGCCAGGGAGGGGTGGTTGCTGATCGGAACGGGCGACAAGCTTTGCCTGCTGGGAGAGAAGATCGATCCGATCTGGCAAAGGGGCGCATTGCCCGGTTTCACTGCCGATATGGGCGATGGTCCCGTAAGGGAGGTGCTTTTGGGGATCGTTTCGCCGTTGCGGCGGCTGATGCTGATCGGCGAAGGTGATCTGGATTGCCGGTTGCTGGCGCTGCTGGACGACGAGCACAAGACCCGGGTTCGGTGCGAGTGCTGGACATTTATGACCAAGGCAGGCCCAACGATAACGCGCATAGCGTTGCAGGGCGTCCGGGGCTATGACAAGGCCTTCTCAAGACTATGCGCTCGCCTCGGCGGGTTCGAGAATGCCCTGTCCGTGGAAATGGTCGCGGGCAGGCTTTTTCCCGGCACAACCGGCTATGCCGCCAAGCCCGCCATCGATATCGCCCCGGACGGGACCGCCTTTGATACCGCCGGCGATATCATTCGGAACTACATCGCAGTGGCGCGCCAGAACGAGGATGGGGTGATCGAGGATATCGACAGCGAGTTCCTGCATGATTACCGCATCGCGCTGCGCAAGATCCGTTCAGTCTTGTCATTGTTCAGGAATGTCTACGCCGCCGATTTCACCGATGACCTGAAGGCCCGCTTCAACACCCTGATGGCGCGGAGCGGACGGCTGCGCGATCTGGATGTCTATCTGATCCAGCGCGAAACCTATCTGGATCTCGTTCCCCGGGACATGCAGCCGGGACTGAAAATGCTGTTCGAGGAATTCGCCGCAGAGCGCACTATTGAACAAAGGCGTTTTGCAGCGCATCTGCGCAGCGACGGTTACCGTCGCGAGATGCGCGACCTGATCCGGTTGTTCGATACGCCGGACAGCAGCCTGCCAAAGGGACCGAAGGCCGATCAACCCGCATTGGACTATGCCCGCGTGATGATCTGGAAGCGTTACCGCAAGGTCTGCGCGACCGCCGCGATCATCAGCGACGCGACCCCGGATGAGCAGATTCACGAATTGCGCATCCATTGCAAGAAACTGCGCTACCTGATCGAATTTTTCGCGCCATTATTCGCTGCGGACGAGATCAGGATCCTGATCAAGCCTTTGAAAAAACTGCAGGATACGCTTGGCGATTTCAACGACTGCTCGGTTCAGCAGGAGGCTCTAGCGAATATTCTCGATGGGTTGGACGAAACCTATGCCGATCGCAAGCTGGAGATCGCGAAAAGCGTGGGTGCGCTTCTGACGATGCTCGATCAGCGCCAGAAGAGGGCGCGCGGCCAAGTCACCGCATATTTCATGGCCTTCGACAGCCCGGCCACACGGGACGGGTTCGAGAGGCTGTTCAGGACAGGAGGGGGAGCATCATGAAAACCATCGCCTGCTATTCGAACAAGGGCGGGGTCGGCAAGACGGCCACCTCGGTCAATCTCGCCCACTCGCTTGCCTCGGCCGGATACCGGGTGCTGCTTTGCGATCTAGATCCGCAGGGCGCCTCGGGGTTCTACCTGCGGGTGAAGCCGTCGAGGAAACTGAAGGAGGATCGCTTCTTCAGGGATGTGAAACGATTTACCGGCGCCATTCGTGGCAGCGACTACGATAATCTGGACATTCTTCCCGCGAACATGACATTCCGCGAATTCGATATTTTCTTGTCGCGGATGAAGAATTCGCGCTCACGGCTGAAGAAGGCGCTGAAGGCGGGCGGTGGCGATTACGATATCATCCTGCTCGATTGTCCGCCGAATATCTCGATCCTGTCGGAAAACGTGTTCCGCGCCGCGGATCTGGTTCTCGTGCCGGTGATCCCGACCACCCTGTCCGAACGCACATTCGAGCAGCTTCTGGATTTTTTCCGTCAGCGCAATCTGAAGCACAAGAAGGTGATGGGCTTCTTTTCCATGGTGCAGGCGACGAAGAAGCTGCACGGCGATACGATGACGCGGATGCTGGGCGCCTATCCCAAGCGCTTCCTGGCCGCCGCCATCCCATTTGCCGCCGATATCGAGAAGATGGGCATCCATCGCGCCCCGGTCGCGGAATTCACCGGGAAACGTGGCGCCGGAAAAGCGTATGACGCGCTCTGGCGCGAGTTGATGGAGCAGCTATGACAACCGAGGCGATGGAGATCGAACGCAAATTCCTTGTGGCAGCGCTGCCCGATCTGGGCGCGGCCAAACCGGTTGCGGTGCGGCAGGGTTACCTGACCCTGCCCGCGGATTCGGTCGAGATGCGATTGCGGCAGAAGGGAAGCAAGCTGCTGATGACATTGAAATCCGGCGAGGGAATGGCTCGGGAAGAACGCGAAACAACGATTACCCAAGAACAGTTCGACATCTTCTGGCCTGCCACCGGGGGCCGACGGATCGAAAAGACCCGCTGGACCGGGAATCTATCCGACGGCACCGTCTATGAACTTGATATCTTCGAGGGCAGTCACGCACCGTTGCGCCTGGTCGAAGTCGAATTTGACAGCCTGGCCGCTGCCCGATCCTTCACTCCGCCCGACTGGTTCGGCTCCGAGGTCACCGGGGAGCGGGGCTATTCCAACAAGGTCATGGCGCTCGAGGGAGCGCCCGCCTCTCCATGAGTCCCAAGGCCGTGCCGTTACCACGCGGCACCCCACGGTTGGCAAGCCGGGCTTGGCAGCATGCCATGAAGCCTGGAACAATGCCTTAACTGGGCAGTGAACCCGGAGCGATCTGCCCCGAAATTCACCGCCCGGTCCTGTTTCACTCCACAGTAATGGTGATCATCTCGGACGCCACCGGCGGATCATGCGGAATATGGTTCATGTCACCCAGAACCAGTTGCAGCGTGTGCTCTCCCGGCTCAAGCTCCAGCGTCGTCTCGGTTTGACCACCGCCGAAATGAACGTGGTGGTCGTCATCCGGCAGGCTCTCATCCAGTTCCGCCGCCCCGGCCTCGCCCTCGCCAAGCGGCGGACGGTCGACAAGTATATGGTGATGGCCGGTGTTTTCCTTTTCTGTCCCGGCAGGGGCTATGCCCATATTGCTGAGACCGAAGATTACCTTGACCGGAGAGGAGACCACGGCCCCATCCTCGAGATTGACGAAATAGACGCTGGCCCCTTCAGGCGAAGGCGTTTCGCCAGCCGATATGGCTCCGGCGCCTGCTGCCAGGCCTGCCGCGCAGATCATCGTTGCCAGAATGGCTTTCATCGGCCTGCTTCCTCCTTGACGGAAATGTGAAAATCCGGGATGGCCGCTCATGTGTTCCGGCCCAAACCGCCAAGCATCTGGGACAAGTTGCCCAACGCGCCCTCACCGCCAATTTGCGACAGCACCGCCAGAACCTGATCGATCGGAATGCCGGTGGCATTCGCTGCGCTCTCTGCGGTGTCACCATCCTCGCCCTGAAACTGGCCAAGAGCCGAGAGGATTTGCTCGACCTGTTCAGAGTTCAATCCCACCTGAGACGCGATATTTTCAAGGTTCAACCCCTCACTGCCGCCTGCGCCGAGAAGATTCTTAATACTATCAAGGATTCCCATTTCCTATTTCCCTGTAATTCAATCATTTCTAACGGTTGCGTCCCTTTGAAAGCGTGGCGTCGGTTGTGTCCGCTGCCGGAATTGTGTTGCCCGACTGTCGCAGAATCCCGGCTGCGCGTCAAAGCCCAAACAGGACCGGCAGGCAGAGGGCCAGCAGCTATTTGCCTGTCACTTGCGTCACGGTCCGCGCGATTTCCCTGGAACCCGATCTATATATGTGGAAGGAAATCGCGAATTCCCGCCCAGTCAGCAACCCGGGAAAGACCCGTGTTGCCGACATCGGGGTATTGCTGGCCTTCCTGAAGGCGAGGAGGATCGCACCACCGTCGTGCCGACGGGCCCCATGCCGCTTGGTGTGCGAGGCTCGGCAACATCATCTGAGCGTCAGAAGTTCAACGATCGGATTGTGCGCGATCATTTCGTTCTGGAGTTGCTCATGTGCCGCATTCACGGGGTCGATGCCATCCTTGTAGGGGCCGATCGCCAGGCGCGTTGGGCGCGTGCCAAATTCCATGCCAGCAAGTTGGATAACGGCGTCCGCGACGTCCTGGGGATCGAGTTCCGGATCGGGTTCGAGCCCGGCAAGCATGGCTTCGATGTGAGGAGCGTATGTCTCCATCCTTGCCCGGCCGCCAGCATCCAGATTGGCAATCATCTCTTCCCAATGGCGCTTCGCATTGGATTGCAATTCGGTTGGATAGGCGCCGGCGGGCTGAACGACGCTGACCTCGATATCGGAGGCCGCCACCTCGTAACGCAGGGCGTCGGCAGCGGCTTCCACGGCCAACTTCGAGGCACAGTAGCCGCCAAGCATCGGGTCGATGGCACGACCAAGCGCGCTCGACATCTGGATGATGGTGCCGCGCCCTTGTTTCCGCATATGCGGCACGACGGCACGATACATTCGGTGCGCGCCGGTCGCATTGGTCTCGATATTGGCGTTGAAATAAGACGGTGGTTGCAACTCGACGGGGCCGGGCACGACGATCCCGGCATTGCTGACCAGCACGTCGATGCGTCCGGCAATCTCGATGGCCTGAGCTACTCCCGCCGCCACGGAGTCATCGCTCAGCACGTCCATCTCGACGATCTCGAGACGGAGGTCCTCCTGCTTGGCCAATACCCGCAATTCTTCCGCTACCGGGGCATTCCTGCTGCTCGCCTCGCGCATCGTGGCAATCACATGCGCTCCGTCACGGGCGAAACCTTCTGCCATCTGACGGCCGAAGCCTGAACTGGTTCCGGTTATCAATACGACCCGGCCGCTTTCAACCACCCCGGTCTGCGCCCAACCGGGCCGTATGGTCGCGAGGGTGGCAAGGGCGGCGCCTCCGGCAATCACATGGCGACGCGAAGTGCTCGACAGATTGTTTCCGATGCTGTCATTCATTGTCCTGTTTCCTTGAATGAGTTGGATTGATCGATATGCGCAGCGCGCAGAAGAAGGCAGGCACGCCTGGTCGAAATGCGCGGTGCTCGCACCCGGGGGAACAGCATTCGTGTGGCGTGCGGGATGGTGTCATTCACTATCCTCGAACTGATAGACATTGGTGAAACCTCGCTGCATGACCTGACCACCAAACGCTTGGTATGAGGCTCTGCTTCCGGTGGGTATGACGGTCTCGCGGCCGATGACCGGGCTCACAATTGCAGAAGCCGCGAGAGCAAATCTTTCCAACCCGATTGATCATGATGGCCGCCCGACTGCTTGAGGCAGGTGCAGGTTGACACAGGCAAGATTGTCTGAGTAGAGATTACAATTGAAAATAACAGTTACATAAACATCAACAATAAGCCGGGTAACGCGTCCGATCGAATAACCAGCCCCCGATCCGTTGCAATTGCGGCAATCTGTCCCGGCATTGGTGTAGACCGTCATGGATTTGAACCATATTTCGGTATTCGCGCGCGTTGTGGAAACCGGCTCCTTCTCCGCCGCTGCCCGAGCCCTTGGCACACCGAAAGCGACCATAAGCCGGAATGTGGCACAGCTTGAGGCAACGCTCGGTGCGCGGCTGCTTAATCGGACGACCCGTCGTGTCGAGTTGACGGAACTGGGTCGCGCCTTCTACGAGGAGGCGTCCAGTGGCCTGGCAGCGTTCGCGACCGCAAGGCAAAGGATCGATGCGGCACAGGCGGTTCCAAGCGGCACCCTGCGCATCGCGGCCCCGGTCGCGTTCGGGACCCGCAACCTGATGGGTTGGATTGCCGAGTTCCTGGAGAAATACGAACAGGTGCGCATCGAGTTGAGGCTGACGGATGATCCGATTGATCCGGTTACACATCGCGTCGATATTGCCTTCTGGACGAGGCGTCCCGCCAATTCGAGCCTGATCATCCGAACTATCGGCACGACGCGCCTGATACTGGTGGCGAGCCCCGCCTATTTGGAGAGACGCGGGATACCGGCCCGCATACAGGACCTGCAACACCATGACTGTATTGCCTTCGGTCCGTCGCTCGACGCGGAGCGATGGCGCCTGAAGGGGCCAAGGGGGTGGATCGAGATCAACGTGTCGGGCCGCATCGCGGTGGAAGGTTCACATGCCGAGATTCAATCCGCGCTCGCAGGCCTCGGAATTGCGCTTCTGCCGATGGCCCCGATCGCGGATCATCTTCGAAACGGAGAGCTGCAGCAGGTTCTACCCGATTATGGTATCGATGGCGGAACCCTTCGCGTTGTCCATGCCAGCAATCGGCATATGCCAGCGGCCCAACGGGCGTTCCTCGACTTTGTCGCTCGAAAAGCGGAAAAGTAGACTGGGGCACTCGCTGTAGTCGGGGTGGAGAGCTGCCATTTGCACATGGGCTGACGACCTGCCACGCAGTATCCCGGATAAGGAACTTTAAAACATCTCGGGCGCGGTCTGTGCCTGATCAGAACCAGGCCTCATTGATTTTTGGTGCCTGTCGTGATTCAGAGTACTAATGCTTGGCGGTGATCCGGCACCGGTTCCTCTGGACTCTGCCCGTGCTCCACCTGACGCAACACACAGGCAGAAAGGCCACCGATGCTGGCGAGGTAGTCAACTGTTGCGGCTATGACGAAGCAGGTGGAGACGACGCAGAGGGCGAAGCGCATCACGACACCTTGCCAAAGGGAGGAAGAATCGAGAACAAACCTTGCCCGAAACTTGCCGCATGTGCCTGCGTGTTCTTGCACCGTTCTGAGCAATGACAGAGCAAACGCAAGGGTGCTGTCTTGCTCAGGTGCGTTGATCCGTTAGGAGTTTTCTGGTGCTGCGAGAGAGGATTGAACTCTCGACCTCTCCCTTACCAAGTGTCAGCATCCCGCGCAGAATAAGAGATAATCCGCAAAAAAGCGGTTTTTTGAACAGGCATGTTCCCGGTTTGTGCAGAGAATCCGGGTTCACGCAGGTTCATCGAACCCAAAAGCACTCCCCTAGTTTGCGGGAGGGGCGAGCATGACCGATCTGCCCGTTCTGTTCGTCGCCGGACTCGGGCGCTGCGGCACCACGATGGCGATGACCATGCTGGATGCCGGGGGGGGCCGATAACCGGTCCGCGACTATCCTATGAGCTGCCCGAACGGTGGCCCCTTATGCGACCAGATTCGGATTGGATCGCGGCGCAGGGTGGAAACGCAGTGAAATGGATTGACCCCACACGGTTCTGCGCCGTCACCTTCATCGCTCATCGCATGAACATCGGCCAGATGGAGGTAGCATAATGGTTGTGGGATGACCATTGGAAAGCGGTCCCGTCATTTCTGCGCCGTAGGAGGTCGAAGCTGTTGCGCCGATATCGCCATTCTTTCGGTGACACTCCGTTCTGGGATTACCCGGCAGGCTCTCCAAACCGGATCGAAGCCGCGCGCCCGGACAGGATGCTGCGGCAAGTAACCTATTTGGCGCGCTCCCCAGTTGGCGCCGTCAAGGCGTTGAAGTTTCCGTGCCGCCACGCCAATACCAGCCCATGAAAACGACCCAAGACGGGCTTTGTTGCGCAAAGGGTTGACGGGATTCATCTTGTGAATCCAGCGTGATATCTTTGGGCATGAGCAGCTGGACCCCGACGAAATACAAGACCACGAACTGGTCGTTCTATAATTCCGCCCCGAAGCGCCGTGGCTCGCTGA